>CAVOQE010000004.1:0-518102 GCA_963698275.1 uncultured Alphaproteobacteria bacterium
CTGACGGTGATGATGCGCCGCCCTCATTCCAGTTCGCTGGAAAGCGGGCGGTGTCAGATCAAGTCGAAGTCTTCTACATATCAAGTTTCCTTTTGCAACTATCGAGAAAATCTCAAGTTTCGCACCGTTCTCATGCTCAGCCATCATCTACCTTGCCAACGTTCGTTCTTCCGTTGAAGCGAAGTGAAGTGGCTGATTATCTCGGTCTGACAATCGAGACTGTCAGTCGAAAATTGTCGTGGCTGAAAGTCCACAACGTCATAGGGATCACTGAAGGGCGGATCATTGAAGTGTGCGATCCCACCAGGCTTGGAGGACTTTCGGGATCATACGGCAGGTGAGAAACATAATTGGTCGAGTGAGCTACTGATTGTTCCTTCACAGAGCGTATTCCCAACGTCTGCTTCTGGCTGTGACCTCAACCGGCCGCTGCAACATATGTGTTAAACCTGCGTGCGGGCGTTTCAAATTGCAATGTCTTTCTGGGTCGTTCGTTTAGCTGCTGGGCGAGCTTGTTGAGATGCACCTGCGAATGCGCTGCCAGACAAGGAGGTTACCAACGTGGAGGTTCTTGCCGATGAACTCTTCAACGCTATACTGGAAAAGCCGCTCAGCCGCGAGATTGGCGAATTCCATCATGCTGTCCTTGCCGATGGCTATGATGGCATCAACAGCTGAATCCAAGATCGCTTCAAGTCTTGCAGCTCGAGAACCGCTCTCCACTGTCACTATCCCTTCCAGACTTGCGTACACTCTCTAATAGAAGAATACGTAACGTCTGTTAGAAGCATTGGTCAGCGGGTTTTGGACACAATCAAGTTGGCTTACCTGCAATGGCACCTGGCCATCTGGAAGACGCTAATATTGCACCAGTGAGATGATGTATCCATGGATTGCGCTTACGCGTGTTTTGTATCTGCGACCATTTGTTCGCGCGCGGAACCCGTAAACATTGCCAATGCAGTCATAGGCCCAGACACGACGATAGCCCCGCCGGATCAGCTGTAGCCGGGCGGCCTCGCAGCTTCAGCTGAGTGAGCTCTGCGCAAAACAAATCGGGCAGTGCATCTCGCAAAAATCACATATTAAAAAGACGGACTGCTTCAACAGTGCGTTTGGAAGTTCGCGACACATCTATCGGTCGGGCTTAGGTAACACGAAGATTGTCGATAACTTCAGTTACCCCGGGAGAAGACCAAACTGCATCTTCAATGAGCTTGCGCTCACTCCATGCATGCACATCACCAGTAATGGTCACCCGGCCACCCGAGATACCCAGATCGATGTGCGACATCTCCAAATCGGCATAACGGTGAAGTGCTTGCAAGATATCCTTTTTCAGATCCGTCTTTGCAACGCGAGTTTTAAGAGTGATCATATTGCTAACCCCGGCTACCCCGCGGACGCGTGCGACATGCCGTCTTGCATTCTCGCGTTGATAGTGCCAATCAACTACACCCGTTAGAGTGACAAAACCGTTTCGCACCCTGGCTTGTATGTCCTGTCTGTCTAGAGAAATGTTCCATTCAAGAACGTGGGCTATGCGTTCTGCGATGTCCTCGTCTTTAACTGATTTTTCGCGCGGATACTTCACCAGGATCTCCTCGGCAATCGCCAGTACACCTTTCACACGTCTTGCAGCTCTTTCCGCAGCAAGTTTCTCAGCGTAACTGCCAACAGTACCCAATAAACTCACGGCACCATCCTTCACCGTCACGCCAACCTCCGTCGATTCAATTTGAGGTTCCCATTTGATCTCCTCAATGATGTCATCTCGAATTTGTTCGTCGGTCCGCATCGTTCAATTCCTTTTTCACAAAACGCCCCATTAAACATTGTCATCCAAACGGACTGTTGTGCATTGACCAACATCAACGAACATTCAACGGAAGCCGAGATGGCACTGGTCATTGGCAGCATAGATGATCACGAATGAGATATTCTGATGCCTGTCAGCCACACCGATCAAACAGTATTTTGGCCAGTATATCCCGCTACGAAGGTTATGCTCTCGTCGGGCTGTGCGGAACCTGAGAAGACGCCAAAAGATCGCGCGGCTTGGTTACGCAAACCATACGGCGTGCCTGAACTTGCCAGGAAAATCCGCGAAGTTCTTGCATCATGAAGACGCGACGCCAAGGGTACAGTCCTCCAACCCGCAGAAGTCGAAATGATCTGGAATGAACACGACCCCGGCGAGGGGGGAGCCGGGGCCGTCAAAGCGAAGAGCATTTTATCCCGATTTGGGAGCCTTAGAAGATTGAAATGCTCCGTGCAATTATCATTCTTAAACAATTACACAGTTAGCGCATTGATAATGATCAAATCACTCGGAATTACACGGCAAACCTAACACCTCTCTCACGCACTAAGATTTGCAGCCACCGACCTTGATCCAATCCGTACCAGTCACGCTTGATGGCATTGTCAAGAGTACGGTTACAAACCGATAAGCAAACACAGCTTTGACAGCGCTTAGCTACACGACTTGCCAAGCAGGAAGAAATGACCCCGTAAACCGACGTCAGGAATTGATCGCCAGTACAGGGATGTTGTCAGAAGGCGGCATCTAAACAAGTGGAGATTTAATACCAATCGGAACTATGTGGGAGTGCTCGCTACGAGAGCATCAACAAAGAGGAAACAGTATGCCACTCAAAACAATAGCAGAAGACGCGGTTAAAAACATCTGCGAGCAAGTGCTGGTTACATTGTCCGACGACGAGCGTATCGCCGTTCAACGGATTGTGGAGCAGGCCATTGTCGATGCTACCGTCAGCGCGACGCAACGCTGTCACCGAATTGTGAGACAGCAGTCTGGACCGGAGACAGACTTGGCACACAAGATTGCTGAGCAAATTCGGCAGGCTGAAACAGCCCTGATCGCAAACTTGATGGGTATGCGCTAGGGTACCTGAGCGTGTGACTGATAGTCCCCTGTTGGCACAGAGCGGGGATCGTTACAGCAATCCGAAAATTGCCGTTAAACGCTAGCTGTCAGGCTCGTCAGTTTCTGCAACGGGGTTTACGCGTCGCAACGATTGGTCTGGAGGCCTTTGGAAAGGCGGGCGTCACATTGGTAAACGCAGCAATGGAAGTTACGCAACCCTGCACGTATCGATCAGATGCTGCTTTGATCCTGGTCGTCGTGACTTGAAGCCGAGATCGAGCGGTGGTGATGGCCAATCGAGTAGCCAAGCGCCAGACCTGCCAACAACCCTGCCGCCGCCGCAATCATCACCACCAAGTATCGTTTAGTCTGGAAGTTCCAGAACAAAAACGTCACCTCGGCATCGGCAAGGTTCTGCAATGCAAAAAGTACGATTAGTCCGCCCACAATAGCAGCCAACAACATATTAAACTTGTGTAACAAGACCTGCTTCCCATTCAATACATCGAAACTCCTCAGTACCGACTTTCACTTTATATCAGATTTGGTACCGCGCTATTTGATTTGCATCAGAATGAAGGCGTCAATCGTTAAGGCTGTGCGCATTAGATGTTACTGTGAACGGGCGGGTTCTCAACGCTACCCGCCGCTTTTCGGTTTATTCTGCCCGCGACACGTCTGATAAGATTTGATATCCGGTGTTCGCCCGGGCAGTCATAGGCCTTCACAGCGTCTTTTCCAGAATTGCAGCCTCCGAACCATTGTCTTGATTGACATCAAACAAACCGCCGCGATGGAATGCTGTTCTACAGAAAACATGCAACTGAAGGATTCTCCTGCGGCACTGAGGCTGAGGTTCTCAGCTTTTGAACGTGGCGCTTCAATCCCGCGCATGTATGCGCGCGAGGGTCAGGCTGTTGTCAGCCCCAAGATCGAGATGAGTGCCATAGTCGGCGCTTTCCCGGTTAAGCACGTCGCACAGCCAGGTCGCGTCTTTGCGTGTCGGGCTGTTGAGCCGGAAATTGCGGATCCGCAGAGGTATCAATGTAAGATCGGCAAGCCCACCGTCTGTATGCCGGAGGGTAACGAAGTACAACAGCACAAGATCGGGCCTGAAAGCCTCCTTCCCGCCGATCCCTTCGTAGTCGTTGATCAGATCCCCGCAACCATAAAGGATCAGCTTATTATTGTAGACCTCGACGGCCTTGGGATGATGCGAAGAATGGCCAAAAACCATGTCCACGCCTCCCTGATCGATCAGGCCATGCGCAAAGGAGGAGTGCTGCCAGGGCACCTCATATCCCCAGTTTGATCCCCAGTGCAGCGATACAACGACAATGTCGCCAGGCTCCCTTATTGCTTGAACACTGTCTGCGATTTGCTCAACTGCAGCGGCAGAAGGCTCCAGGAGAAAGCTAATGCCCGGCGTCGCCTCGGTGGCAGCCCATGTGCTAGGAATGCCGCTTGACGGCAAGCCGAAAGCGAAAACCAATACCCTGCCGCCGCGCATCGGCAGAATCGCCGGGGCCTCGGCATCGGTGCGATTGTGGCCTATTCCAGCGGTAGCGATACCAGCACGGTTCAGCGTGTCCAGCGTCTCCCGCAAGCCCGCCTTACCCCAGTCCAGTATATGGTTGTTGGCGAGGCTGCAGCAATCCACCTGAGCTGCGGTGATCACGCCGGCGTTCAACGGGTTCATCCGGTAATTGATACCCTTTGCTTCCCAGTCAGTTGAAGTAGTGATCGAGGTTTCGAGATTGATCAGCCAGAGATCAGGGCGTCTGTGTTCAAGTTCGGCCAGGGCGTCGCCCCAGACATAAGTGAAATCCGCCGCTCTGGGTATCGGGCCGTTCAACCTCTCAGCAAGTTCGACATAGCGCACGGCGGATCTGACGCTTCTTTCATGCAATCCGGGCTCGCAAGGATAAGGCAGTATCTGATCGATGCCCCGGCCAAGCATGACATCTCCTGCAAGACACAGCCTCACTTCGCCAGCTTCGTGCATTTCAACTCCCTGCTTTTTGCCGAACATTCCGCACACTGCAGCAGCCTGAGAACCAATTAGTCGGCCGCAATGAATGGTTTCTGTGTCAGATCTCGGCGCGTATGCAATGCAAGGCCGGCCCGATTACCGTGTCTAACATCAACGCCTATGGAACAATAGAAGCCGGATGTACATCATCACCGCAAGGCGATTGATTTCCGGGGACGTCTTGAAGTAGCGGAACGGATTTCGCGCGGCAGGTGATGACCCTGTTTCGATGGGTGGCTTCTTTGAGTACCAACTGAGCGGGAAGATTGAGCAAGGATGACAGTACAGACTGAATTGGGACAGACAATTGATGCCGGCGCCCTGCAAGAACCTGTACACCAATTGGCGGGTGAAATCGGGGAGCGGAATGTGTTCCACCCGGCGGCCTTGGCGGCTGGGGCGGAGTATATTGAGCAAACCTGGTCAGATCAGGGCTATGATGTATCGAGACAATCCTATGAAACGCATAACCAGCAATGCACTAATCTTGAGGTGACTTGCCTGGGCGAGCGCTACCCTGGGCGGATTCTCTTGATCGGGGCCCACTACGACTCGGCGCGTGGTGCCCCAGGTGCCAACGACAATGCGAGCGGGGTCGCTGCACTGCTGGAAATGTCGAGGCTGTTCAAGCGGTTACGCCCGGCCATCAGCGTCCGATTTGTTGCTTTTGTTAATGAAGAGCCGCCATTCTCCTTCGGGTCAAAACAAGGAAGCATGGTCTACGCCAAGATGGCCAAAGCCCGCGGAGACGACATTGCGCTCATGGTCGCCATGGATTGCATCGGATGCTACAGTGAACAGGCGGGCTCGCAACACTACCCCCCGTTTTTCGGGTTTTTCTACCCGAGCGAAGGCAACTTCCTTGCGGTAATCTCGAATCTGGCTTCACGCCATTCGATGCACATGTTCATCGAGCAGTTCCATATAGTCAGCGATTTTCCGCTGGAATACTTGGCAACGACGAGCTTTGTCCCCGGTGTCAGCTGGAGTGACCATCGCTCCTTCTGGAAACAGGGATATCGTGCCCTGCTGGTAACGGATACGGCTTTCTATCGCTATCAGCACTATCATTCTGCCAGCGATACGCCTGACAAGATTTCATACCCCAGGTTCACTCAGGCTGTCATCGGTCTTCACAACACCTTTTCGAGAATTGCAGCCTCCGGGTTACCGGTTTGATTGGCGTCAAACAAACCGTCGCGATGAACTGCTAATCTACAGAAAACCTGCAACTGAAAGGTTCTCCTGTGGCATTGACGCTGACGTCCTCAGCTTTTGAACATGGCGCTTCAATCCCGCGCTTGTATACGTGCGAAGGTCGGGACGTTTCACCACCTCTTTCGTGGTCAGGCGTCCCATCCAACACCAAGAGCCTGGTGCTGATCGTCGACGACCCGGATGCCCCTGACCCCGGGACACCAGAAATGGTGTGGGTTCACTGGGTCATCTATAATCTGCCGTCGAGCATCTCTGGACTTAGCGAGGCGCTACAAGACCTTCCAACAGGTGCGGTCGTCGGCCTGAATGACTGGGAACGTCCGGCATATGGCGGTCCCTGCCCGCCCACTGGACGTCATCGCTATTTTCACAAGCTGTATGCACTCGATAGGGTCTTGGCAGGGCTCCACAGGCCGACAAAGGCGGAGGTCGAAACATCCATGGAGGGACATATTCTCGATCAGGCTGAACTGGTCGGAACTTACGAGAAATCGGGCTAAGCGTCCCGTACCGGAGACGGCAGCCTGGAGATGCGAACATGACCAAAACAATCCAACAAAGATCTTTGGCTGCGCTGCGTAGCGAACCACGCATCGGCCCGCGCTTCAAACCTGTGGTACTTGAATATAACGGGACCGGGACGCTGACAATCGAAGGCGAAGTGGAAAGCCTTGCGGCGAAGAAGCTTGGATTAGAGCACCTCGCCGCACTGGCCGAAGTGACCGAAATCATCGATCGGTTGCGGGTCAAGCCTGCAACCAGAATGGACGATGCCGAAATCCGGGCGCATCTCCGACAAATCTTCTATGAAGAACCCTCGTTCCTCAGCTTGGGTATTCGCGAGGCTCGCAACAACAAATTCGAGGTCATCAGGGAACCCGCAGAATCAGACATGGGATCGATCGACATCGAGGTGGCCGATGGCGTGATCACCCTCAATGGCACAGTTCCAGGACTTGTTAGCAAGCGCCTTGCCGGCGCGATAGCCTGGTGGATGCCCGGTAGCCGAGATGTCATAAACGGCATTGCGGTCGAACATCGCGAAGAAGATGCACCTATCCGGATTCAGGAGGCTGTGAAAGTCATACTGGGGAAGAACCCATTCGTGGACGCCAGCCAAATCCGCGTTGGTGTTCGAAATCGAGTTGTCCGTCTAACGGGAATGGTCCACATACAAGAACAAAGCGAGATGGCGGAAAATGATGCCTGGTCGGTCTTCGGCGTCGATAAGGTTATCAACGAGATTGTGGTTAAACCGTAGCTGAGGCGTCCTGGCGGCTCTCAGTTGAACCCCCTGGTTTGGCGCTTCTTTGCTTCATGAGACGAAAGTAATGTTCGGCATGCTGGTAGTAGTTCTCCGCCTCGATTGCGTTCCCCGCAGTTGCCGCTGCGTGCGCCAGCGCGATATAGCGATCGAAGCTAACCTTCGGCTGGGTGGAACTATTGGAGCGTGATCCATTGGTCCTAGACCTCTTTGCTTTTGACGGGTCCACGGAGCGTGTTTTTCTAGTTCGGTCACCCCGGCGGGTGGTTTTCTTTTGTGGCGAATGTAGGTCTTGTACTGTCATTTCGTAAGGCGTTCCCCTTATTGGTTTCATGAAAAGATTGAGAGTTTTCCGGAGCCTCATGGTAAGCAAACCGGATCGGTCAAAGCGCTTTTTGCTGACGTTATTCAGTTGCGCTGAATGCCCGCCTATTCGCTCGGGCATATCGACCCGTGTATCAACCGCTTTCCGATTTGGCTTCCGGCTATGTTTGACTTGAGTTCCGCTCTTTTGTTCCGGAACTAAACTATTTGCGGCAAAAATCCGGAGCTACTGACCTGGCCTGTTGGCGCGTTCGTCCTTTTGGGACAAGACCGCCTGTCCTTTATCAGGATCGCAAGTAGTCATTCAAGGTCGTGTTAGCGAAGTCTTATTGGGAGATTGTCTTGGGATGATGGTTTGCAATTTAAGAACCAGCAACTCGCGCAATCACGAGAAATCCTTGTTCTTCATATGGGAACTTAGGTCCGGAAATTCAAGGCCCAAGGCCAGACTGCATAAGATGCCGCGAGTCACCAACGATAGTGTACTGTGCGCCGCACCTGTCACGTGCCCAGGCATCAGAAACGCGCGGCTTCGCTCGCAGCAGATTCTGTCATGTACTCCCCCGGTCGGGTCCATCGAACAGGAGATCGGAAACGTATTGCCGGGGAGGGTGGATGGATTTGCGGACCATTGCCGGTAACCAACAGCAATCAGAACCTCTGGCAGTACAGACGGCGTCAAGTCTAGCGCGATGAAACGGTCTCAGTTCTATCCGTTTCCTTGACGGTGACCATCAACAGCAGCCCGACGGCCAGGAAAACCATGACAGTGGCAAGCCCCGCCCGCTGTGAGCCCGTCCACTGCACCGTCACCCCGAGACAGAACGGCCCAGCGAACGCGGTCGCTTTGCCTGCCAAGGCATAGAGTCCGAACATTTCCGTTTCGATTCCGGGCGGTGACAACCGGGCCATCATCGATCGGCCGGCGGCCTGCGCCGGACCGACGAATATACCCAGCATCACTGCCAATGCCCAGAAACCCCACTCGTCTCGCGTCAGCACAAGTCCGCAGCCCGAAACAATCAGCCCTGCCAGCGCCAGCATAATTGTCCTCCTGGAGCCGATGGCATCATCAATCCAGGCAAAGGCTGCAGCACCCGCACCTGCTGCCACATTCAGAACTATGCCGAAAACAAGAATATCCTCCGGCTTCATGCCGAATTCGGCAGCTGCATAAATGCCGCCGAAGGCGAACAACGTAACAAGCCCGTCAGTGTACGCCATGTGGGCGAGCAGAAACCGCAATATAGTCGGGTTACCTCGGACAAGGTGAAGAGTCCGTGGTAACTGGCGCAGGCCTTGGCGTGATGCCTCTGCGAGGCTGAGGCCTGTAGCGGGACGGTCCGGCGTGAACACAAAGAGCGGGAGCGAGAAGGCCGCGAACCAGATGGCGACCAATATGGCCGTTGCCCGTACCGGTTCGGCCTGCGCGGCATCGAAGCCGAATGCGGCCAGTCCGCTATCCTTCACCATCCACAAGCAGACCACGAGACAAACAAGTCCACCAGCATAGCCGATTGCCCAGCCCCATCCCGAAATGCGTCCCAGGGCATGCGGCGGCGTTATAGTGGGCAGCATGGCGTCGTAGAATAAAATGGCGAAATGGTAGGTCACCGAGGCTGTCGTATAGACGATTAGAGCAAGCATAACGAAATCAGACTCAGGCTTCACGAACCAGAGGAGTCCGGTCAGGGCAATGCTCAACCCACTGAAGACGAGAAGCCAGGGTTTGCGCGGCCCCCAACAATCAGCAACCGCTCCAAGCAGCGGGCTGCCGGCAGCAATGATCAAGCCCGCAACCGTCAGAGCCCGCGACCATAATATGGTTCCCTCCACCGCGGTTGCAGCAACGGCCTGTGTAAAATAGGCCGCAAAAATAAAAGTCGTGATCACCGTAGGAAACGCCGAGTTTGCCCAATCATAGAAACACCAGGCGGCAAGGCCGAGTCTGCTCGATCCGATCGCAGCCGGCCGCACCGCGGGAGCCGCATTTGGGTTAGTTATGGGTTTGCCCACCATCTTTCCTCTGCCGCACCACGTCGTCGCTCCCGGCCATGTCCGGTTCACCGCTGCTGGCAAGCATGGCTGCTCGCACTCTTTCCTTTAGCTCTGCCGCTGCGGAAAAATCCGTTCCATCTGGCATTTGGGGATTCAGCACCTCGATAGTGATGTCTCCTCGACGCGGAAACCACTGTTCGCCGCGCAGGATTGACCGGGTGCCCCGGATGACGACCGGCAACACCGGGCTGCCGATGGCGCAGGAGATGGAAAATGCCCCGAGCCGGAATGGCAGCAGGCCGGGCATCCGATAGAAGGTTGCCTCGGGGAAGATCACAAGTTGCTGACCACCCTGGGCTAGTTGCTTGAACGCTTCGGCATCCTCTGCCCCGGCCTGCGCAATTGCTCGCTCGGTGAATTGCGTTCCGAGCCTGCGCAGGAAGGGACCGGCGACCCATTGATCTGCCAGTTCGCGCTTGGCGACGATTGCAGGTTCGCCCGGCAGCACACGCGCCAGCACAACTGAGTCAAAATAGCTTGAGTGATTGACGACGATCATGCTCATATCGGACGTCAGCCGGTCCTGCCCATGAATTTCGAGGCGGATTCCCATCAGCCACAGGGCTGCCCTCGCCATCACACGCACGAATTTCCACCGCCTTGCCCGGACTGGCAACAGCAGCACACCAGACCAAGTGATCATACCAAGCAGCACCAGCACAGCCCACCACCACACAGCATAGGCCACATCCGCGACAGCCCTTGCAAAGCGCCTTATACGCGGTATACCGGACATCAGTCGCAAACGAACAACCTGCAGCCACAGGGAACGCACCGGTTTTCCAAGCTTGCCCGTCTCGTAGAGTTCCCGCGTCGTCGACCGGCGAATCTTTCCACTTGACGTCTTGGGCACGGCATGTGGCGCGGCAATGACAATCTCGTCGGCAGGCATGCCTAGAATGTCCGATGCGCAGTTTGCCGCAGCCTGTTCCAGCTGGGCACGGACTTTATCGTCAGTACTGCGCGCCTCCGCGACAATTACCAGCCGTTCCGAGCCGGTTCGTGCATCAGGCGTCGCGAACACCGCGACACAACCCTTACGGATACCCTGAAGGTCACCGATCGCCTGCTCGATCTCTTCCGGATAGACATTGCGGCCGCCCTTGATAATGATGTCCTTCACCCGGCCGGTAATGAAAATGTTTCCATTGGCGATGTATGCAAGGTCTGCACTGTCGAGCCAGCCATCGCGGATCAGGGTGGCCGATTTCTCCGGCAACCGGTAGTAGCCAGACGTGGTGGAAGGCCCGCGAAACTCCAGCCGGCCCTGATGCCTCTCCGGCAGTTCGCGTCCCAGGCCGTCGACGATGCGCACCTCATGGCCCGGCAGGGGCATGCCGCTCGACACGAAAGACATCGCATGAGCATTGGCCGTGCCTGCCTTGACCGCCAATCCGGTCACTGACAAGGCGTCGCGGCTGATCACCTCGATGATTGGCTTTTTTTCTATCGCCGAAAAAGCGAGACCTACCGAACTCTCGGCGAGGCCATACACAGGGGTCATCGCTTCGGGCTTGAAGCCATAACGTCCGAACCGTTCCGTGAACCGTCGGATCGTCTCCTGACTCACAGGTTCGGCCCCGTTTGCCACCATGCGCAGGGACCCGAGATCGAGCCCCTCGAGGGCGGCATCGTCGATCTTGCTGACGCAGAGTTCAAAAGCGAAGTTGGGTGCAGCAGAGAGCGTCGCCTTGTTGCGGTGGATCGCCCAGAGCCAGCTTTCAGGACGCACTATGAACCGCAGCGGCGACAGCACGACGACTGGTGCTGCATAGTAGAGGCTGCCGAGCCAGGCACCAATCAGGCCGAGGTCATGATAGAGTGGCAGCCAGCTTACGAAGACGTCCCGCGACGATGCGCCGATGAAACTACCCATGGCCCGGATGTTGGCCAGCAAATTGGCGTGAGAGAGCATCACGCCTTTGGGGTCCCCTGTGCTACCGGATGTATACTGGAGCATGGCAAGATCGTTAGCCTCGCGGGGGACCGCAAGAGTTGCATCCGGCGGCCCGCGCAGATCTTCGACGATGCTCACGCCACGCAATGTGTCGATCTGCCCCCCGAGTAGTCCGGCAAGCTGCCGGCCTTCACTCGGAACCAGCAATAGTACTGCTTGTGAGTTCCTCAAGATGCCCGCCTGGCGCCTTAGGTGTTCCTCAAGCTGCGACAGACGCATCGGTGGATACATGGGGACCGGAACCGCGCCCGCCAGTAGCGCACCGAAGAAGGCCTCAAAGAACTCGCGGCCCGTCGGCAACATGATGCCGATCCGTTCTCCCGGTTCCAGACCCCAATCGCGGAAGCCGGCCGCAAGGCGCGCCGCGGATGCGGCGAGGTCACGATAGGTTATGGAGTTTGTCTCGTGATAGCCGTCGGACAAAAGGATATGGGGTCTGTCCGGATTGTGTCGAACATGCCAGTCGAGAATACCCATCAGGGTGTCTTCTTCCATCGGCACGGCATCGGCGGCGGGCACGACGTGCCACTCCGCATGCTGCGTTATTTCGGCGACCTCCGATCCACTGGCCGATACGACCTCAGTAATCAGATCGGATGCTGTCTCGATGCGCGTTATGAGATCGTCGGGAAGCCTGATCCTGAATTCCTTCTCCGTGCGCAGCAAAAGCTCGGCCAGCGCCAGGCTGTCGAGGCCGAGATCGCGCTGCAGCAAGGACCCCGGCTTTGCATGCAGTGTCCGCTGTGGATTGATCTCATGCGCGACTCCATTGGCGATAGACAGTACACGCGCCTCAATGGCAGCCTTGCCACCATGATCCTGCTTTGCTGCCAGTTTGCCCTTGGTGGTCATTGCGTTCCCCGTTTGTTGATCCTGTCAGTTGCCGCCGCGTGGCCGCGATCACGGACCCTCTCGCCAATGTTCGGCTTGCAATGGGCAAAGCCGGCCAGCAGCTACTCATGCCCGGCGTAGAGCCGTTCGATCTCTGATCCAAACCGCTTCTCAATTTCCGCACGGCGGATTTTGAGCGCCACTGAGACAAGTCCGTTTTCCACAGTCCAGGGCTCGAGACTTGCGTGAATTCGCCTGACCTGTGCGTACTCGGGCATCATATCGAGATGACGAGCGATGCGGGCAAGAAGGGCACGCTCGCTGACGGGTGAGCCGGGTGCCGATGGATCTAGCCCTTGCTCTTCAGAGAAGCGGCGCCAGTGTTCGGGATCAAGTACAGCAAGTGCCACTACGATGGACCGATCATTGCCGAGGACTATCGCTTGTGCGAACAAGGGATCGGCCATCAGCCAGCTTTCGATATCGGAGGGCGCAAGCTTGTCGCCGGTCGAGAGAATAACTAGATCGCGCATCCGGCCATGCACGTAAAGCCTTCCGTTTCGCATCTCCCCCAGATCACCGGTCCGCAACCATCCATCCCGGAGAGAACCTTTGCCGTCTCTTCTGGCCGGTTCCAGTAACCGGACATCACTGAGGGAGATTTGAGCTAGAATTTCGCCATCGCGGGAAATACGGATTTTCATTTCGGAAAATGGCCGCCCGACAGATCCGGGTTCATACTCTAACAGATTGTCGCCGGTCACGGGACCGGCCGCTTCGGCCAGTCCATAGCCTTCAATCTAAGGGCAGGCCGACAGCTCTCAGCCGGATGGCAAGCTGGGCTGAAAGTGGAGCACCTCCGCTGACCGCGATCCGCAACCGTCCGCCAAGGTGCCGCAACAGTTTTCGCCCAACGAACCTTTCAAGCAGCCAATGCTGGAAGCGTACGATCAGACCGTCATTATCGCGACGCAGTCCAAGTGTCCCGGCTCGACCAATGAGCCAACGTGCAGACCGATTGCCGGCAGCAGAACTCTCCACACCATTCCACAAGCGCTCATATATGCGCGGCACACCCATGATCACGCTGGGCCGGATCGTGGCGAAATCCTCTGGCAGGTTGTCTGGAGACCTGGCAAACGCCATCTCGCCGCCGCAGGCAATGGCAAGGTAGTACTCGGTAGTCCTTTCAAAGATATGCGCCATAGGCAGGAAGGACAGGAAGACATCCTCAAGATAGCCTGGATTTCTCTCAAGCGGCGCGAGTGCAGCGGCGAGCATGTTGGCTTGCGTCAGCATTACACCCTTGGGCCTGCCCGTGGTGCCAGAGGTATAGGTAATGGTCGCCAGGTTGCAGGCGTGAACTGCGGGATCGGTAGGAGTCACTTCGGCTGGAAGCCAATCGGTGACGTTGACGCAACGGCCTGGGCAGCTTTCACCATTATCGAGGCAGACCACCACGGCGACCTTGCTGAGATGATCCGTTTGCCCCGACATTGCCGTCCAGTGAGCCCGCTGCCCGGCCACCAGCAGCCGTGCGCCGGTTTCGGCCAGTTCTTCGGCCCATGTTCGCGGGCTATCCGACAAGCTAAGTGGTACGACCACGAGACCAAGGCCAAGGGCGGCGATGTCGAAACAGACCCACTCAACGCTGTTGTGGTGAAGGATGGCGACCCGATCACCTCGCCTCAGGCCGCTCGCGGCGAACGCAGTCCGCCAACGCGCTGTCTGCTGCATCCATTTCGCGCCACGTATAGCCCCGCCATCCGACAGCGGCGTCACGTTGCCGGTACGCAACCTTGTCCGGGTTCCGGCGGACACGTTCGGCGAACAGGCCGGAAATCGTGGAGATATCACCTTTCCCGATAGCGTCCAAAGTCTGCGTACTGTTAGTCACTCATCGCTCCACTGTCTGGCGAATAGAATAGCGTCCAGAGCGGTTGCCGCATTGAGGTTTATCAATTGTGCAGGTTTCAAAGCCGCGAGGAAAGTTTCGTGATTTCACAATCGATGCGCCAGCTTAAGTAGCTGAAGAGCAGAATTCTTGTCGCAATCATCACGGCTATGATGACTCCATGCACAATCCTTTGTGGCATCATCTCCGTGCTGAATCGGTCGGGCTGATTCCTGCTCAAATGCGACTGAGTGTGTCTCACAATCTGGCACATCTGTCGCCAGTGACATGTGTGACAGTCCGCTAGTTTTTCAGTTTCACTTCATTCGATAGCAGCAGCCAAGAAGCAACCCAAATCCAGGCGACGCTCAACTCACGTGACCAGAGCGCAGTTCATGAATGGTCTTGCGAACCTTTTCCCATTGTTCGGCTTCGCTGGCCTTGCCTTCGGCTTTCAGGGCCAAAGCCTTTTGTGCGGCTTCAGCTTCAGCTTTGTCTCCATGGGCATCAAGCAGTGCCCTTGCGTATTCTGCAATTTTTACCGTTTCCATCGTTTCATCTCCTTCTGCCTGGTCGGCACTGATCATTTCTGCGGTTTGTGAGACGTTCGATAATTCTCCCTCAGGGCAAGGGTGAATCAAATTCATCACTAGTCGTTTCGACCGGTCCGCGCTGATAAGCGGTTCATTCGCAGCCAAATTGATCACTGCTTCTCACTGACAAGATCGCGCATGAATTCAAGCGGTAAGGGAAACACGATCGTATTGGTCTTGTCTCCGGCTATGGTCTGAAGGGTCGTTAGGTAGCGTAATTGCATCGCCTGGTTCTGTTTTGCCAATATCTCGGCAGCCTTGAAGAACTTTTCTGCGGCCTGGAATTCGCCTTCCGCGTCGATGATCTTGGCCCGGCGCAAACGCTCGGCTTCGGCTTGCTTGGCGATCGCCCGAATCATCCTGTCATCAAGATCGACATGTTTGAGTTCCACATTGGATACCTTGATGCCCCAGGCATCGGTCTGTTCGTCAAGAGACTGCTGAATGTCGGCATTGAGGCGTTCTCGTTCGGAGAGCATTTCGTCCAGCTCGTGCTGTCCCAGTACCGAACGCAGGGTCGTCTGTGCCAACTGGCTGGTCGCGTTCATAAAGTCCTCGACTTGAATAATTGACTTTTCAGCGTCGATGACACGGAAATAGACGACCGCGTTTACTTTAACAGAGACATTGTCCCGCGAGATCACATCCTGTTCCGGCACATCGAGAACGCGGATCCTTAGATCAACACGCACCATCTGCTGAATGATTGGAATTACGAGAATCAGGCCCGGTCCCTTGACCTTGTAGAAGCGTCCAAGCAGAAAAACGACACCGCGTTCGTATTCTCGCAAAATTCTGAATGAGTAGAGAATGATAAACACAGGGATCAGGACGATGATGATCCATGAATAGTTGAGGATCTCTGTCATGACTTTGTATCCTTGTCTTGTGGGGTCACAATGAGGGTAAGTCCGTCAATCGAACTCACTTTGACCAGTCGTCCTGGCTGGAGTTCTGACGTAGCGCGGGCACTCCAGATTTCGCCGTGCACCCGTACATGTCCGTGGTCATCTTGCCAGTCGATCACCTTGGCACGGCTATCGAGGAGCTGCTCAAGACCGGTGACGACTGCGCGCTTACGGGAGCGCAAGAGCATCATCATTACAACGAAAAACAGCCCTGAACTAACGGCCGCGACCGAACCGATCAGCATAGGCGAGACTGTGAAACCTGGAGCATCGACGTCCATTAGCATGATCGAGCCAATGACGAAGGCGGTGGCTCCACCAAGCCCTAGTGCACCTAAGCTTGGCACGAAAGCTTCGCTGATCATGAGGACGACGCCGATCACGACCAGGGCAAGCCCAGAATAATTTATGGGGAGAACGTGGAAGGCATAAAGGGCCAGGATCAAGCAAATCGCGCCAACTACGCCAGGAACGATCACTCCCGGGCTGTAAAACTCGAACAATAATCCATAAATGCCGATAAGCATCAGGACATAGGCAATGTTCGGGTTGGTAATGACACCGAGGATTCGCGTTCGCCAGTCGGCCTCATAGCGTGTCACCGTCAGGCCCTGGGTGTTGAGCTGCCTTCGCCCAAACTCAGTTGTGACCACATGCCCATCGAGCTGCTTCAACAAGTCCGCGACATTGGCGGCCAGAAACCCTACGACCTGCTCGGCGAGTGCGTCCTCGGCACTCAGGCTGGCCGCCTCTCGCACTGCCTTCTCGGCCCATTCGACGTTACGTCCACGCATTTGGGCGAGGCTTCTGATATAGGCAACCGCGTCGCTAACGGCCTTGTCGGCAATGGTGGGATGAACGGGTTTATCGTCGTCGGTGGGTTTGTTGGGACGGGGAACCGTAGGAAGACCCCCGCCGATCTGAACCGGTGTCGCAGCGCCGAGATTAGTGCCCGGTGACATTGCCGCAATATGACAGGCATATAGAATGTATGTGCCGGCACTCGCGGCACGCGCGCCGCTCGGCGCAACGTAACCCACCACCGGCACCGGCGATGCCAGTATCTCTTGGTTGATGGCGCGCATGGACTTATCGAGCCCGCCAGGCGTATCGAGCCGCAGAATGACCAACTCCGCCTTGTCACGTTGTGCGGTCTGTATCGCACGCGCCACATAGTCGCTTGCAGCAGGTCCGATCGCACCTTCAATCTCCACCAGCAAAGCGGAGCGGCCATTCTGAGCCTGCGCAACCATGTCCTGGAAATGCAAAAGACACCCCAACAGCAGCAACGCTACCGCGGCTATCATCTTTGCTTTGCATCTCTCGATGCAGGGGTTCATCGTCGAACCTTTCGTCTATGTCGGATTCTCAATTGTCTGATGGGCTCATTCAGCCCCAGCTGCGACGGCTACCAATATCAATCTAACCCACGCATCTTGTCGCTCACCGTCACAATTGCGCGTCTAATCTTTGGGAAATTACCGGTTATTCGGTACCAAGGCCTTGATCACAATCAAATGCCGATCTGGCCAAGCCTCAATCACCCGATCGTGTTATTTGTTTCACGTCCCAATTTCTCCGGATCCCTTACGAACCACCAATCACCCGAACCAAATTTGCGACCACCGATCAGTTCAAACTTAAACCGAATGGCAACTCCTAACCGAGCTTCGGCAGAATGTCTGACTCACCGCGTTACGCCACCAGAAGACCGATCATCATGACGGCATGTCCCCTTTCCAGAACCCCAGCAACAGGGTGCCAAAAATTTGCCCGCCGCTCGACCAACGCGAGTCCTATATGGCTGCTTGTCTTGCTCTCAATCAGCTGTCGGCAGAGCATTGCCAGGACAAATCACAATCCACCAACTAAGTAAGGCGGTTTGGACCGTTTTTTTGTGATGCCGGGAGATTGAAGCTCAAAAGTCGCCTGTCATCCATGTAATTGCGTGGTGAATAGTCTCATGGCCAAGCAATTCCTGTATCCTCGGCCAGTCGCAGAAAAGGTTCCATTTGATCTGCATTAAGGCGGTAACCAGCATTATCTTGATGCTGGAATTGTTTGAAGGAGGAGCAAACTATGCCCATTCAACAGCGCCAACTTCCTGGCGAATTCGAACTGATTGCTGAATATTTTGCGCCCTTGTCTGAAGGTTTTTCAGGCGCCTATGGTCTACTTGACGACGCGGCAACAATTTCACCTGCCCAGGGCTGTGACTTGGTGGTCAAGACTGACGCCATCGTCGGTGGAGTTCATTTTCATGCCGATGATCCAGCAGATCTCGTGGCACGCAAGGCGTTACGTGTCAATCTGTCAGACCTTGCATGCAAAGGCGCGGTCGCGCGCGCCTACATGCTAGGTTTGATATTGCCAAGCACAGTGACGACGAAATGGCTATCGGCGTTCTCCGAAGGACTTGCCGCGGATCAGCAGCAATACGGCGTTCATCTCATCGGTGGCGACACCAACACAACGCAAGGATCATTGACCATTGCAGTCACTGCATTTGGCGAAGTGCCGCAAGGACGGATGCTTAGGAGGAACGGGGCAGAATCAGGTGACCTGATCTTTGTCACCGGTACGATAGGTGATGCGGCTCTCGGCCTACGCACATTGCGCGGCGAATTGCCAACCCTGAAGCCACAGGCGGCAAGCTCCCTCATTTCCCGTTACCGGTTGCCACTGCCGCGCGTGGACATGGGACCACAACTTCTAAATGTCGCAACAGCAACCATCGATGTTTCTGACGGACTGATCGCAGACCTTCAGCATATTTGTGATGTTTGCGGATTGGCCGCGGTGGTCGAGAGTAAAAAAGTGCCTCTGTCGCCTGCCGCTGGATTAGCGATCGCGACCAAACCGGATCTGCTTGCCGTCGCGCTGACCGGTGGTGATGACTATGAAATCCTGTTTACGGCGCCTCCTGAGGCGGTGAAAGAGCTGAGTCGCCTTGCACAGTCATCTTGCGTGCCCTTGACAATGATCGGACGCATGGAGAAACCATCGCCAGAAGCTGGAAATCAGGTTCTAGTGCGGGGATCCGATGACGCGCTTTCACAATACGGTCAAAGAGGGTGGACTCATTTCTAATTCAAGGCCGTGACTACGCGCAGCAGTCCCTCCATCGCTATGGCGATTCTGGCATTTACAGTTTGCGCAGGTTCCAAATTCCTCAATATCTTTGTGATCAATTTCAGTTGTTTTTGCCGCCAAGCCGCACAGTAACATTTCGCGCCCGATTACGCTTAGGGAAGCGAATAACGTTTCCTCGTACGCGTTTTCCATCAATTGCAATCCAGGAAACACCCTTGCCTAGTTTCTCGGGATCCTCGATCGTAATCGAAATGACTGCCTTGTCTTTCCTCAGGATCACATTTGCTCCGCCCCATTCCTTCGGCAAGCAGGGATCAACGCGAATGGTTCCGTCTTTGAGTCGCAAACCAAGGATCCCCTCGACGCCGAGTTGCCAAGTCCAGCCCGCCGCACCGCTGTACCAAGACCACCCTCCGCGTCCAGGTTGAGAATTAAGAGCACTCACATCCCCGGGGAGAACATATGGCTCCCTTGCATACCCGTCAGCGTCTGCTTTCACGAGAGACCGTCTTATAGGATTAATGATGTCGAAGACACGATAGGCCATCTCACAGTCGCCAAGCTTGGCAAAAGCTAAGCCTAACCATGCGGCAGCATGCGTATATTGACCACCGTTTTCCCTTACTCCCGGTGGGTAGGCCTTAATGTACCCGGGATCGCGGGGCGTTTCATGAAACGGCGGATCGAGCAGTTTGACAAGCTTCTCCTGTTTATTCACCAATCGGCTTGACGCCGATGCAAGAGCCGATCTGATACGTTCATCTGGGGAAGAACCGGATATGACGCTCCAGGACTGGGCAATGGAATCTATTTGGCATTCATCATTCAGGCGAGATCCCCAAGGTTGGCCTTCATCATCGAATGCGCGAATGAACCATTCTCCGTCCCAAGCATGTTCTTCGATTGCAGTTCTGAGTTTTCGGGCATGTCGGCGCCATCGCTCAGCAAGATCCTTTCGACCAAGCTTTGTTGCCAGCGGGGCGAACTGGTCGACAACGCCAATTTGGAACCAGGCAAGCCAAACGCTCTCACCCTCTCCACCCGCGCCAACTCTATCCATGCCATCGTTCCAGTCGCCCGTTCCGATAAGCGGCAACCCGTGCCGGCCAGTTGGGACCATCCTGCCGATCGACCGGCAGCAGTGCTCAAAGAGCGTCGCGGTTTCACCAGTATCGAATTGGGCATAACGATCATGCTCGTCCGGCCGAAGTTCCGGTCCGGCAAGGAACGGGATATCGACGTCCAGAATCGAAATGTCTCCCGTTGCTTCTACGTACCTGCCTGTCACGTAGGGAAGCCAAAGATAGTCGTCTGAACAGTGGGTCCTTACACCCCGTCCAGAGGGCGGATGCCACCAGTGCAGCGCATCGCCGGCTTCGAACTGATGACGGGCCGCATAGAGGATATGTTCGCGCACGCGCGCCGGGTCGTTGTGAAGAAACGCCAGAACGTCCTGCAGTTGATCGCGATACCCAAACGCACCGCCTGCCTGGTAGAAACCAGCACGTGCCATTAGCCTGGAGGACAGGTTTTGGTATGGTAGCCATTGGTTGACCATGAGGTCAAAAGCGGGATCCGGTGTCTCTACTTGTACCGCATTGAGTTTCTGGTTCCAAAATTCTTGCAGGCGGTTCAAAGCCTTCTCAGAATGCTCCAGCGATTTCCATCGGTCGATAAGTGCCTCTGTTTCAGCGCGGTCTGCGCCTTGGCCAAGCACAAAGACGACTTCTGCAGTTTCTCCGGGCGCGATGTTCAGGTATACTTGATAGGCTGCACAAGCATCGGCGCCTGGTGTAAACTTCCCACCAAGATCCCAGTGCCGCAACGCCGCCGGAGACTCGAAACTACCTTCCCTTCCAAGAAAATCATAGCGGTCACCGGCTACGCTATGCGGCAATTGCGACGCCGTTAAGAACGCAACGCGCGGCGCAAACTCAGGATTCCATCCATTGTTTGCAAGTATGGCATGTCTGGCCGAATCATATTCGCACGCAACATGCGGTTTTGACATGCTACCCAAAGCGCCCAAGAGCCATTCAGCATAGTAAGTCGTTGTGATCCTGCGGTCATGGGATGACAGATTTCGCAGTCGCAACCGAACAATTTTCACCGGGTCTTCGACGGGAACAAAAGCGAGGATTTCCTGTTCGAGGGCAAAGCTGCGTTGTGACCACCGGGTATAACCTTTTCCGTGTTGCACGCGACAGGCGGATTTTCGGCCGAGCGGCGCGGGCGTTACTGTCCATACATCCGCTGTGGCCTCATCGCGCAGATAGACAATCTCACCAGGCATGTTGGAAACCGGGTCGTTGGACCAGGGCGTCAATCGGTTCTCGCCACTATTAACGGCCCACGTGAAACCGAGCCCTGCCTCACTAACAATACTTCCGAACGAATCGTTCGCCAGCACGTTGCACCATGGCGCCGGTGTGTCTTCGCCGGGCTCCAAATGGATTACGTATTCGCTGTTTGTCGCGTCGAACCCACCATATCCATTGTCAAAGGCAAGATCACGCGGCCTTTCCAGCGGCGCGACTGGCTCATGGTGCATGGTGACGGCAGGTTCGAAACGTGGCGGCGGCGCTCGACGTTCGAGCATCTGATCAAGCTTTTCCCCAAGAGCCTTGCCATCCTCGTCAAGCACGACATGTGCAGCCGCCTCAATGGCATGCCGGATGTTGGCATCCATGTGGCCTGCCGAAAGAAGGTGTACTCCTCCTTTTCGTCCGAGGAAGCCATATGCGTGGGCGTCGCGCAAGATCGAAAGGATGCGCTCTCGCACGGGTTCGTCGTAGCCGGCGGCACCAGTCCGCAGCACAGCAATATCCACCTGCAGTCCGCCACGTCGCCAAAGCTGTTGGGCGCGGACAAGCAATTCCAGAAGGCCGGAGCCTTCGTCGTCGCCCATGCGCAAGAGCAGAATCGGAAGATCACCCGAAATTCCAAACCGCCAAAGATCCGGTTGACCGTACATATTTGAAGAAATCGCTGCTGGCGCGGACTTCATACTCGCAGATGGCTGCACGATAGCCGAGGACAGAGCCTGAATCTCAGGTAATCGGCCCGGATCGATTTCCAGCCGACCAATGTCGCGGGCTGCCTCGCGTGCCGCATCCTCGAAAACCCAGTTGAGCGAAGATGTATCGTAGCGTCTTGCAGTTTCAAGCACTTCGTCGTGTGAGCCACCCGCGATGGTTAGAAAGGAGAAAGTCTTTGTGTCCATGGGTTTCAGTCGAACCCGAACTTGCAATGACATAACCGGGTCGAGCGTCCAACCGGTTGTACGAGATAGACCATCCTCCAATCCCCGCGGGTGACGCATGCTGCTATTTCGTCCGATGAACTTCCCGCGATCGGTCTCGTAACCTGTGATCTCAATGTCCGGTTCATCGGCAACGAGTCTGTGCAGGAGGAAAGGGAGTTTCATTTCCGGCCTGCGGGCCCTGCGCGAAAATAGAAGGCCGCTGTACTCCGGAAGATAAGAACTGCCGACAAACAACTTGCTGAATGCCGGGTGTCGTTCATCATCGAGAGGTGGTGCCAGCACGACCTCCGCATAGCTGGTCAGGTCAATGTGGCGCACGGTGTTACCCTCATTCACAACAGTCATGCGGCGGATTTCAACATCGTCATTTGGAGCTACCATGGTTTCCATGCGCACGGTAATATCGTGGTCCCGCCGAAGCATTTCGATCATATGCTGGTGGAAGATGACCTTGGCATCGCTACCGACAACGCCTGTCGGGCGCCGCCCGACCGACCAAAGTGCGCCATCTTCTGCGTCACGCACATAGATCCAATAGCCATATTGATCTCGCGTTGGGTCGGCTAGCCATCTGGTGAGCGCCATATGGCGCCAGAAAAGGCCTCCCCCGCCGGCCCCGGAAATCCACATAGCCATTCGGCCGTTTCCCATAAGATGCATCTGAGGGACGGTTGCGGCAGTCGATGGTATCCAAGGCGCTAGGCTCGGTAATGAGCTCCGTTTTTCTTCCTTCTCCCAGTCTTCGTCAACGCGGCCAATTTCCGTTGGCAGTTCCCAAGGAATCCGTTCCTGGAGAATGAGTTCGACAGCGCGTAATCTCCTTTCACGAAAAACGCGTCTGACGATAATGTCGTTACCGAGTACATTCGCAATCGCGGCTATTGTCATACCCTGATGATGGGCCATGTATGTTTTGACTGGTACAAAGCCATGCCGCTCGGGCGCGCGGCTAGGCGTAAAGTCCAGAGCGTCCATAAAGCCGAAGACGCTTGTCGCGCCAAGCTCCTGTAGGTTTCGCAGGTTTTCAACTGCTGAATTGGGCCAGACGCACAAAGCGAGCGCACTAGCGTATGGGGCAACGACAAGATCTTCGGTAAGTCCGCGACGAAAACCCAAGCCAGGTGCGCCAAATGCACGATACTGATAGTTCCCGTCGGCATCGGTGACACCGAAAGCGGATTCCGAATTGCCCCAGGGAACTCCGCGCTCTTTCGCGTATCGACGTTGATATTCGACCGCGGTTGACTCACTTTCACCCAAAAGCGTGTCCCGCTTCCTGGGCAGGAAAAGCGGCGGCATGAGGTATTCGAACATCGAGCCGTTCCAGGACAGGATCGATGGTTTGCCGCGCAGCCGTGTGACGGGACGCCCGAGGAAGAACCAGTGTTCAATCGGAACATCATGCTTTGCGATTGCAAAAAAACTAGCGAGCCGCGCCTCAGTAGCAAGGAGGTCGTAATGGCTCGTATCCGGTTGCCCGCTACTCAGATTAAAGCCGATGCGGAAAAGCCTTACTTCAGGATCATACAGAAATCTGAAGTCCATACGGAAGGCCACTTTTTCGCTGCGCGCAGCCAACTGCAAAAGATCCCCACGAAGTGTTTCCTGTCTTTCCAACCCCTGATTGACAGCTACCTTCATACTTTTCAGCCATTGCTGAGCCTCGCTATCGGCTTCTTCCCGCGCCAGCGCTTCGTCGATAACTTTCAAGCATCGCTCACAGCTTGCTCCCGTAATCTCCATGTGAGCCGATGGTGCGAGGATGCAGAATAAATCGGTTACCAGTGCATCCTGCCCGTTAGGACGCTCATCGATTATCGCTAGCCAGGGCAAAAACGTATTGAAGTCGCGCCGCATGGCCTGGAGATGGTGGTGGAAACGTTCCAGCCACACATGGACCTCGTTCAAGGTCTGCTGTGGCACAGGCGAGTACGTGGCTACCGCTTCACCAATTGCCTGCTCGAACTCTGGCCAATTCCTATTGGCGAGACAATCGCTAATTGCATGCCAACGGTCGGGCGAATGTGCAGCTTGCGCGAAGAACTCTCTGAAAGGCATCTCAAGTTGCGCAAGGACGTTATCTCCAGGGGAGGAAAGCTTTTGTACTGACTCAGTAAGAAGATCAAAGGTGCACTCGAGACCGGCCCAGATTCGTTGATCGATTGTCGCCCTTGCTGCCGCATCGATGCATCCGTGCTTGAGAGCGAGTAGGCACATGGCAAGATTGCCACTGTCTACAGTTGAAACATAACTTGGTTCAAGTGGCTCAAGATTTCGCGTGTCGTACCAGTTGAGAAGGTGCCCACGATAGGATTTCATCCGGTCGATCGACTCCAGAGCATTGCGGCTACGCGCAGCAAAATCACCCGTGCCGATAAAACCGAAATCCAGCGCAGAGAGCGCTGATACGAGATACAGCCCGATGTTGGTCGGCGAAGTCCGGTGCGCAATTTTTTCATTTGGCTCTTCCTGAAAGTTGTCGGGTGGCAGCCAATTATCTGTCGGACCTGCGAAGGTTTCGAAGTAATGCCAGGTTCGGCGCGCGATCTTGGTTAGAAAAACTGACTGGTCCGCGTCCAGGGTTTCTCTTCTTGGTTCCCGGCGTTTACCAGTCCAACCGGCAATTTCCGGCGCGAGAAACCATAGGATGAGAATGGGGATTGCAGGCACCAAAGTCTGGCGGTCGTAGAGTGCTAGATCGAACGCCAGCAAGACTGAAAACACCGAAGACGGCCACATAAATCGCCACGCGCTGCTGCGGGCGTGCCGATCTGAAATCCATGCTGTTGAATGTGCGGCGGATCGCCATTCAAGTAAGTAACGGTGGCTTACCGATATCCGCCACAGAGTGCGAAAAATTGCATCGATGGATATAAATGTATCGCTGACCAGGAAAGCTATTGCGAGAAACCATCTTCCGCCGCGCTCCTGAAAGCGGTGAACGAGATCACCAAAAAAGCCGCGCTTAAATACGCGACCGAGCCCCACGAAGACTTCGCTGATCAGATAGATCCCCGGTGCTGCGAGGGCGAGAAGAGTCCAAAGCCATGCGCTGCCAGGCAGTACCATCCATCCACCGACAAAAAACAGGAGCAACGCCGGCGGAATGAGACTGCGGCGCAGATTATCAATAATTTTCCAGCGATCGAGCGCCGACAACGGATTCTGGATGGACCTGCCATCAGCCGAAGGTACACGCGGCGCCAGCCAGGGAAGAAGTTGCCAGTCGCCTCGAATCCACCTGTGAAGCCGAAGCGCATGTTCAACATAGGTCGGAGGAAAACTCTCATAGAGGACTATGTTTGTGGCCAGCGCGGTACGACATTGAAGACCTTCGAATAAATCGTGGCTCAGAATAGTATTTTCCGGCACTTGATTTTCCAGGCAGCGCTGAAATGCGGCAACTTCGTAGATTCCTTTGCCAACAAAAATGCCACTGCCAAACAAGTCTTGATAAACGTCCGAAGCGGCATGAGTGTAGATGTCAATGGCTGTATCACCGGCGCAAAGATGGGAAAACGGTGTCTCGGAACTGCCGGATGGAAGAATTTCGATGCGCGGCTGCAGGATTGTATAGCCAGCAGTCACGCGCCTTGTTTGCGCATCAAACGTTGCTGTGTTGAGCGGATGAGCCAACGTTCCGATCAGACGTGCAGCAGAACCGGGGGGCAGCATTGTGTCAGCATCAAGTGTGATGACAAAGCGCATATTCTGCAGCTGCGAGAGGTCCCCTTCGACTAAAGCGAAATCATCTGGAGGTTGACCAAGTAAAAATTTGTTGAATTGTTCAAGCTTGCCGCGCTTCCGCTCCCAACCCATCCAACAATTCTGCGCCGGGTTGTAGCGTCGAGCGCGATGCATGAGAATGAACGGGCCACTCCCGGTTCCATCATAACGGGTGTTGAGCTGACGGATGGCGGCAACCAACGCATCTTCGACGGTCTCATCAGTCGGCAAGTGTTCTGCCGGCCCATCTGAAAGGTCGCTTAGAAGTACATAGCGGAGCCTTGGATCAGGATTGGCCAAACGTCTGATTTCGAGGCGCTCGACGATTTCCAACACTTCGCTGGCATCAGACACAATGACGGGCACTACGACCGCCGTCTTACAATCAACTGGAACTCCTTTTCGGAAGTCCAGTGCTGGAAGCAGCCTTGGCGGGGTAATGAGAGTGATCAGCCAGTGTACAAGCGAAACGCTTAGTACCGAGGCGGGAAGGAGCGACAGGGAAATGCCAACAATCCACGCCCAAAGCGCTGCACCGCTCGTTGCAAGGTGGGCAATCGGCATGATGAGGGCAAGCAAAAATACTGCGAACAAGGCCACAGCGTAAAAAAAGCTGCGATACGACAAACACTTTCGGCGAATGAATTCGCCGGCCGCCGTTCGGTAGAGCAATGCCTTTTCAAATTGAGGGCGACCATTGTCCACAAGCCAAAATCCCACATGGCCGCGACGCAAGTCATCCTTTGACGAGCGTGACAGATTGATGGCCTGTTTTGCAACCTCGGTCTCCGGTTGCTTCGAGCCAGCGGCAAGTTCTTCAATGGTTTTGCGGTACCGATCGCGAGTGTCGAAATCCATCTGAGCATAGATCTCTCCAGGATCGTCTTTCAGGATTGCTTCGACCTGGCTGGTTTGATCGAAAAAGTCACGCCAGGTGATCGAATGGATGACATTCAGATTTACTATTGCACGCGATATCCGGTCTGTTGGATCGTCCGCCCGGCTCTCTCCTGTATGCACGGTAATCTCGAACGGCGGTGCCAAATCCGCATTCAACTGATGAAACGCGTCGGCCAAGACCTCCAGACAGGCCAGACGAAGCATTGAGGGAAAGGCCCAAAGTTCGGCGATCGAGAGACCCGAGAAATCTTGATAGGCGATCATATATCGCACAAGCGTGCGCAACGAGACGTGAAACTGGGTGACTTCAAAAAAGGAATGAGCGACATCAAAAATGCGGGGGACACGATCCTCTTGCGCATTCTCCAAAACAGGTAAACGTTTGAAGAAGCTCTCCGGCAGGTCTTCCCTCACGCGGCGAATGGCGCGTAAAATCTGATAATCGTTATCCTGTAGCCAGTCTGCAGCTCTGGAATGCGACGGATCGGGGTCAGCGCAGTATTTACGGAGCATATCGAGCCAGAGCGGCATCTCCTCCAGCCTGCGGTACAAATCCAGCTCCGGTAGCTGGGTAGATTTGAGTTGGTGCGACTTCGCCAGCGCATGCGCAGTATTTTCTAGATCAAGCCCCGGCTGCGCTTGCGTCTGATCTGTCATCCAGCCCTTCCGGTGGGACGCCGAATCCCCTTCGATTGAACGTCAGAGAATATGTGCTCGTTGGCTGTTTCCGGCGGTCGGCGCACCATCAGGACTGGAATCTCCGACCGAGCAACAAGGAAGCTTGACACATGGCCCGACGGTACGTCTGCGAAACCGCTATGGCCGTAAGCTGACAGTACCAAAATATCAGCCGATTGATCGGCAATTGCGCCCATGAGACAGCGACAAACGTCGTTACTTCTCAGGATCAATGTGCGGACAACTACTCCGCTATCGGAAAGTTGGTCTCGCACTCGGTCAAGGTATTTCTGAGCTACCTGCTCGTTACGACGGGAAAGCTGTTCCCTGAGTTCAATATCCTCGATCTCAAGCGGCCCCGCTTGCATCAGCTCCGGTATTGCCGTGGCATGGACTAGGACCAGTTCTGCTTTCTGTGCCGCGGCAATCTTCACTGCAAATGGAAACGCGCTCTCCGCCTGAGGCGAGCCGTCCAGCGGGACAAGCACCCGAGAGTAGGAAGCCTTCTTAACGTCGGGCACGGTGGCAGGCACCAGCAGTATGGAAACCGAAGACATTTCCATCACACGACGAGCTGTTTCGCCTATATGATAGTGCTTTTCGTCGCTACCGCGGCAAAGTGCAATGATGTCTTTGGAATCGACCTGCGTGTAGGAGCAAATTTGTTCGGCTGAACGCCCCTCCAGTAGATTCGTGGAAATTGCTCCCTTTCGATGTTCAAACTTGTTTGCGAGACGGGATACATGGTCCTGCGCCTCGCGCCGACGCATATCCCAATCCACGGGATCGAATGGCGAATGCTGCGATTTTTCCGAACTCTATAACATGAGTAAGCACAAGCTCCCCACCAAGCGCATCAGCAATCGCGTGAGCGTGAGGGATGATCTTGGCGGACAAAGGAGATGCGTCCACACAAACGATAATCTTCAGGGGTCGCGTCAAGGTGTCCCCTTCTATCGAATGCTCGGAGACTGTGCTTTTGTTATTGTTGGCGGCTCGGTTGGGCATGGGTGTCATCTCCGATTGTTACTCAAAACTCACAAGCTTGAATTTGACGAATTCGCGAAACTGACATCACCGGCGATCAACGAATTGATGTACCGAGGGGTGAGTCAATTATCTGGCTCAAGCACAGCGCGTTTGATGGGCGTGCTACCAATGCCTGTGTAGAGGCCGTTCTGCACAAGAAGCCTGTCTCTTGTGTCAGCGCGAAAAGCGAAAACTAGAAATATCTTAAAGTCTCGAGATCAGACTTGCCTTGACGCCGATCAATCATACTGAACGACACGACACAAACCTACCGAATGCCCGACTTGGACATGAAGGTGTTTCTCTCTGAAAACGCATAGGGCCGAACGCCAGACACCAGTGGATCAGATTTGAGATTTGAGTCCTGCAAACAACTGCGGATGGTAAGATCCAAGCAATTCTAATGTTGAGGTAACTTGATCCATACTCAAAGAGCCTGGTGGTGCGAAGCGAAAGGTTCGTGCCACTGAGTCAGAGTCGCGCTTCGCCGGACCTCACCTTTCCTTGCTCGGCAATGGCGACGTGTTGCTTCACCGCGATGAAACTGTCAGGGCTTACCGACAAAGAGTCGATACCGCAGGCGACCAGAAACTCGGCGAACTCAGGATGATCGCTTGGCGCTTGACCGCAGAGCCCTACTTTTGCGCCGGCCTTATGTGCTTCTGTAATGACATTGCGGATCATCCACTTGACTGCGTCGTCCTGTTCGTCAAACAGCTCCGCGAGTTCCTCTGAATCGCGGTCGACACCGAGGGTGAGCTGTGTCAGGTCATTGCTGCCGATCGAGAAGCCATCGAAGCGTTCGGCGAAGGCCTTTGCCAGGATCACATTCGATGGAATCTCGCACATGACATAGACTTCCAGCCCATCCTCGCCGCGCTTCAGTCCGTTCGCTGCCATCACGTCGAGGACCCGGTCGGCCTCTTTCGTCGAGCGACAGAATGGAATCATAATTATGACGTTCCTGAACCCGAATTCCGTGCGTAAGCGGCGAATGGCGCGGCATTCGAGTGCGAAGCCGTCACCATAACGCGGTGAGTAGTAGCGCGAAGCGCCGCGAAAGCCGAGCATCGGATTCTCTTCCTTCGGCTCGAACTCGGCGCCGCCGATGAGGTTGGCGTATTCATTGCTCTTGAAATCGCTCATACGAACTATAGCAGGGGCCGGGTACTGCGAAGCGGCGATGCGAGCCAGCGAGCGCGCGAGATGGTCCACGAAATATTCGGATTTGTCTTCGTAACCCAAAGTCAACTCCGTGATTGCGCGCTTGGCCTCCTTGTCCTTGAGGGTGTCGTAATGGATGAGCGCCATGGGATGAACCTTGATGCGATTGTTGATGACGAACTCCATTCGCACCAACCCGATTCCATCGGTCGGAAGCCGCCACCAGCGAAATGCCGCAGCCGGATTGGCGAGGTTGAGCATGACCTTGGTACGGGTCGCCGGAATGTCTCTAATGTCGACATCCTCCATTTTGTAATCGGCGATACCTTCGTAGACAAAGCCCTCGTCACCCTCCGCACAGGAGACGGTTATGGTCTGCTTGTCGTGCAGGACATGGGTGGCATTACGGGTGCCGACTATCGCGGGCAGGCCGAACTCGCGACTGACGATGGCGGAGTGAGATGTGCGGCCGCCATGGTCGGTGACGATCGCCGCCGCCCGCTTCATGATCGGCACCCAGTCCGGGTTCGTCGTTTCTGTGACCAGCACCGCACCATCGATAAAGCGATCAATATCCTTCGCACTATCAATCAGGCAGACTTTCCCGGCTACAACTGCATCGCCAATGCTAAGGCCCGAGGCAATCAGTCGGCCTTTGCTCTTGATCCGGTATGATTTCAGCGCGCTGATTTCTCGACGCGACTGGACAGTCTCCGGGCGAGCCTGAACAATGAAGAGTTCGCCACTCTCACCGTCCTTGGCCCACTCCATATCCATGGGCTGGCCGTAGTGGTCTTCGATTGCACATGCCCATCGCGACAGGTTTAGGATTTCATGATCGCTGAGAACAAATGTAGTGCGCTCGGCTGTGGAGGTCGGCACGTTCTCGGTCGGATTATCATCGTCGCTCGCGTAGATCATCTTGAGCGCCTTCTCACCCAGCGTTTTCTCGATGATTGGAGTCAGCGACGGATCGGACAAGAGTGGCTTGAAGACTTGGTATTCGTCCGGATCGATCGTGCCCTGAACGACGTTCTCACCAAGGCCCCAAGCGGCGTTGATCAGCACAACCTGGTCGCATCCGGTTTCAGTGTCGATCGAAAACATCACTCCAGCACCGCCAATGTCGGAGCGCACCATGCTTTGGACACCGATAGAGAGCGCCACTTTTAGATGGTCGAACCCCTTAGACTGCCGGTAGCTGATTGCCCGATTGGTGAACAGAGAAGCGTAACACCGCCGGCATGCGTCGAGCAGTGCGCGCTCTCCCCGGATGTTGAGGTAGGTCTCCTGTTGCCCGGCAAAGCTGGCATCAGGCAAGTCTTCTGCAGTTGCACTCGATCGAACGGCAACACCAGCATTCGGCCTACCGGTGCGTCGACAAAGCTCGCGGTAAGCCGTGCTAATCGCCTCGATTGTTTCCTTCGGCAAGTTGGCACGCAAGAAGGCCTGACGGATCGTATCCCCGACCTGAGCCAGCTCCGAGCGCCCTGCGGCAAGATCGGCAAGGCAAGACTCGATGGGTTCCCTTAGTTTGTTTTGTTCGATGAAGCGCCAATACGCCTCAGCCGTCGTGGCGAAACCCGGTGGCACTTTGATGCCCTTTGCCGAGAGATTTGCCAGCATCTCGCCCAAGGAGGCATTCTTACCACCGACGCACGACACATCTTTACGACCAACATTTTCAAGCCAAACCGCATATGGTATTGCTTGGCCCATGGCGCGTCCTCCTTCGTCAAGTGACGGCATCTGAAAATTGACGGCTAATTTGCGATGCATATAGCGATGTTGGACACCGTGCGATTACCGCGCATCGATAGTGTCCAAAAAAGGATGGAACCTGCCAGTATAAATTCCCAGCATCACACCCATAAGCAATCACAGGGGATCGCTGTATATTCCTCGAACACTTCCTAAATAAGACAAATACTTCATCGGGTCATAGTATGTCGTTGACCTGGGTCAAATTGGCTGTCGATCGAATTTAGTTCTGTGTTTTCCCAATGCTCACAAGCATCGCGCAATCGCCAGTTTAGAAAGCTCCAGACCTATCCACGGCATCACCTGGCAATCTGATTAGTCTGCCGTTCGACTCCTTTGTTTGCTACCCAACACCAAGCGCTATTCCCACGCCACCACACCTAGCACCATGCTGATGTGACCGTCCCCCCACATTGGCAGGAGTAGCCTTGAGTAACCGGTTCGGGCCGGGTCTGGGATCGCATCTTGTTTGTAGAATGTTGGAGCCTCGCATTCCACCGTCGCGCTGCACTGCGATCGCATGAACTCAAGCGGACAGTCCAGCGAGGCCTCATCAAGAAATTCACCTGTAATCGGCTTGGGCTGCAATGTCTGAAGTTCTGCGCCGACATGATTGAAGCGAAAACGCTCCGGCTGGAAAAACGCATCAATCAACAACAGTCGCGGCACGAGGTCTGGCAGGTTCTCAAGATTGAGGTCGTCCCAAAAAGGGATTTCGGCGCTACCCCGAAGAAGGCCACGCCAATAGTCCTCAACACGCGCCAGATCAGGTGCGAGCGTTTTGGGAAGGCGATAAGGACTAGCAGGCTTTTTGATGTCAATTCTTCCAGGTTAACTGCGTGGTTCAAAAGCGTCATCGGCAATTATCAATTACATCTACTCTATCAACGTCAGCCACTTCAGCGTCAGATAGAGCCTTTCGGTAGAACGTTAACAGTCCCCGTTATGAAAATTCCTTGACCTTGGTCAATGCGCGCATGCAACAGAATCGGGAGTTTCTTATATGGCACGTGTTCTGACTCTCACCATGAACCCGACAATCGACTTGTCGACGTCAGTGGACCGTGTGCTGCCCACGCAAAAGCTGCGTTGCACTGTAGCACGGCGCGATGCTGGCGGTGGCGGTGTTAATGTAGGGCGTGTTGTGCGCCGCCTTGGAAGTGATGTCGTCGCAATCTATCCCGCAGGTGGCGTTACCGGCCAGTTGCTGCGACAGCTTGTCGACAAAGAAGATATCACGAGTGTAATGATTCCGATCAGGGAAGAGACGCGTGAAAACTTCACGGTGCTGGAGGCCACTACGGGTGAGCAGTATCGCTTTGTGTTGACGGGGCCGCAGTTAAGTGAGTCCGAATGGCAACACTGCATTGAAACGTTTGCGGCTCAGTCCGTCCGACCGGATATTATTGTTGCTAGCGGGAGTTTGCCGCCCGGCGTGCCGGATGACTTTTACGGACGAATCGCCGCAATCGCGGAGAACTGGGGAAGTAGGATGGCGGTCGATGCGTCCGGCTCGGCGCTTAATGCCGCGCTCAATCATCGCGTGTATCTCATCAAGCCGAATTTACGTGAACTTCAGGAACTCATCGGTGCCCCGCTGGGTGATCAAGCTGCCCAGATTGCAGCATGCCGCACTTTAGTGTCTGATCGAAAGGCCCAGGCCGTTGCACTGACATTGGGAGATCAAGGCGCGCTTCTGATCACTAAAAAAGCCGCATGGTTAGCAGAGCCGCCTGCTGTAAAGTCTGTGAGTGCAGTTGGTGCTGGCGACAGCTTTCTGGGCGGTATGGCTTGGGCACTGGCATCAGGATGCGCCTTGGAGGTGGCCTTCAAGTATGGGATTGCCGCCGGCTCGGCTGCGGTCTTGTCGCCCGGCACCGAACTCTGCCAAGCGAGGGATGTGCGACGCCTTGTTGAGCAGGTCTCCATTCAACGTCTTTAGGTTTCCGCGCGCGCAGATCGGAGTTGCTGAACCGACAAACCGGCACTCCATTGGCCTATTGATGCATAATCCACTCGAATGGAGACACATGTATGATTGGTGCCGACCTAAAGGGCTTGAAATTCTGGCAATAGCTATTGCAGCACATTGCCGACAAGCGCCCCTCGCTGGCAAGAATTTGCTGAAGCAACTTATGAGAAATGTTATGGAACAACCCGCATCGGCCCAATCACCTATCCCCTTAACCTCGTATCCAAAATTGCGTGCATTGCAGAGACATGCCGGGCAACTTGAAAGGTGCCACCTACGCAAACTGCTTGCCGCTGGCCTCGCACCTGGCGAGTGTCTGAACGTTGAGCCCGCTGGCCTGTATCTCGATCACTGCAATCAGCGCGTTACTGAGGACGCCCTGTGCTTGCCAGCGAATATTCGCAACACAATCAACATTGGTACCGGCAGACATGACTTCGGCCTGGCGCCGGCCAAACGCACGATTGCCCACGACAGTTCGACCAACATGTTGATCCCAAGTTATCACTACCTGCGGTGGATTCGCTGATGAGCGCCACGATCAGCCCGCTCGCAGGCAAGTCAGCGCCACAATCGTTGCTAGTTGATGTGCCGAAGCTACTCGCCGCCTATTTCGAATTGCGCCCCGATCCTACGGTGTCGGCGCAACGCGTCATCTTTGGCACCTCAGGACACCGTGGCTGTTCTTTCGATTGCAGCTTCAATGAATGGCATGTGCTCGCAATCAGCCAAGCGGTCTGCGAGTATCGCAAAAAGAAGGGTATTGATGGTCCTCTATATGTCGGTATCGACACTCATGCGCTGTCACAACCAGCGTTCGAGAGCGTATTGGAGGTGTTGGCCGGCAACGGGGTAGAAACGATGGTCGCGCCAAGTGGCGAGTACACTCCGACGCCGGCAATCTCGCACGCTATCCTGGCTTGCAACCGCAGTCGCACCTTCGGGCGGGCGGATGGTATTGTCATTACGCCCTCACACAACCCTCCTGACAATGGTGGCTTGAAGTACAACCCACCGAATGGCGGTCCGGCCGGCAACGACATCACCGGCTGGATCCAGGATCGTGCAAACGCTTTTCTCGAAGGCAGTCTCAAAGAGGTGCGGCGGATACCATTTGCGCGGGCGCGCCGCGTTGCCACGACGCACGATCACGATTTCCTTGACGCTTATGTCAGCGATCTTATCAACGTGCTCGATCTTGATGCGATCCGCAGTGCTGGCATCTGCATGGGAGTGGATCCGCTCGGTGGCGCGGGAGTGCACTACTGGGCGCGGATCGCAGAGCGTTATCGGCTCAATCTTAATGTTGTCAGCGACGAAGTTGATCCGACCTTCCGCTTCATGACCCTTGACTGGGACGGCAAGATCCGCATGGATCCTTCCTCGCACTATGGGATGCAGCGATTGATCAAACTGAAAGATCGCTACGACATAGCGTTCGCCTGTGACACTGACCACGATCGCCACGGCATTGTGACGCGCCAAGCAGGGCTCTTGTCGACTAACCACTACCTGAGCGCCGCGATCGACTATCTGTTCAGCAATCGTCCACGCTGGACCGAGGATGCGGCAGTGGGCAAGACTGTAGTAAGCAGCGCGATGATCGACCGTGTGGCCGCCAAACTCGATCGTAAACTCTATGAAGTGCCGGTCGGCTTTAAATGGTTTGCCGATGGGTTACTCAGCGGTGCGCTCGGATTTGGCGGCGAAGAAAGCGCTGGCGCGTCCTTCAGCCGAATAGATGGAACTGTATGGACGACAGATAAGGACGGCATCGCCTCAGCGCTGCTGTCCGCCGAGATCACTGCGCGTATCGGTTGCGATCCTGGCGATTATTATACCGAGTTAACGCACGAGCTCGGCGAGTCGGCGACCGACCGCGTCGAGGCACCGGCGACTGCCAAGCAGAAACAGAGATTGGCGAAACTCTCGCCGCAGCAGTTGCGTATCACGCAACTCGCAGGAGAAGAGATCAAAAGTGTCCTCGACCGCGCACCGGGCAACGGCGCGCCGATCGGTGGTATCAAGGTAATCGCATCCCACGGCTGGTTTGCTGCACGCCCCTCCGGCACCGAGGACATCTACAAGATCTACGCGGAGAGTTTCCGCAATAAAGACCATCTGCGTGACATCTTGATCGAAGCGCAGAGCATCGTTGATGCCGCGCTGGCCGGGCACTGACAGGAGTAGTGACCTTGTCACTTTGTTGAACGCTTTGTGCGCGAAATTGATATGGAGATCCTGGGCACATCAGAAATTTCACAATCTGATTTACGTACCACCCAGGTACCACATTGATCATCGGACACTGCCCAATTGAGTGATCCCGCAGCGAAGATTGGAGGAATTCTCGGCTTCTCCAGTAAGCTGGAGGAAAGATGGGGCTCAGGTCAGCACAACTGAACATCAACCTGGCACAGCTTCGAGACGATCTTTTCGGGTTTGTCACGCTTCGTAGCCATTCTCAATCCTCTTATACTCACTTTTAGGATGGACCAATTCACTGGGGGAAGATCAGCCTCGGTCTTGTATCGTATGTTTTGGGACGTGTTGCCGCTGGCCAGAAATACATAACCGCCGGCAACGGCGGAAGCGAGCAACAAGATCATAAGGATGGCCGCACGCCATGACCGCCACCACGGAGTTGCCTTGTCACCAATCCCGAGGATGTCGTCAAATGCATCACGTTCAACTTGCGGCATGGGAACTCCCACTTCCGCCGATTCTATAAGATGATCGGATAAGGAACTTCTATGCCGGTATCGAGCCGATTGTATTGATATGCGTCAATTCCACATCGTTGTACGCGGGGTATCCTTCTGGGCGTTGCCGGCAATGAATGACATGTTGATAGCAATAAATTGATGGAGACATGCATATGACCACGAAAAGAGGCACTGAAACCGACAAGAGTGAGGCAAAATCCCTGCATCAGTCTCAGTCCAAGCTGCGAACATATTCGTCGCTTGCGGATTGCCCGCTGACTGAGTTTGGACCGGATGACGTGCCCGACTTAACGCCGGACCCACCCTGTCAAAGACCTCGTGGTACCACCCGTCAAAGTGATGCTGAAGACCGCACTTAGTACTCCTATTTGATTGGCACAACTATTGGACTGCTCCACCTCACCGAGTGATAGCGTAGCTGCCATCAATCCCGCACTCGTGAAACGGTTCCTCGACATTCCTCAGCAATAGCGGAAACCGGACATACATCATCATCGTGAGGCGTCTGGCTTCAGGCAACGTCTTGAAGTAGCGGAAGGGATTTATCATCGTCGAAGGCTATGCAACACTTCTGTCCTGGCCCAGATCGGTTTCCCCTGAGAATGCCCCCAGGGTTCATTTTGTCTGGTAGGCAAGACAATATGAAAGATGTAGCGGCATTTGGGAAAGGGCAACTACAGTACATGGAAAAGTACCAGATATTTCTTGCTCTTGGGGGTGCTGCTATGTGGGTTGCCTGCCGATGAACTTGGCCACCGAACACGGCTTCCGCGGGTCACGTTGCTGATTCTTTTTGGTCTTTTCTGAAACTGTGCCTCGTGGCCCGGATTTGTGTCTCATCTTCACTCCTTGGTGGTTACGATGAGCCAAAAACCCTCTCTTATGCGATACTGCTGATTTGTTCCATAGGCGCTGATATCAGACATTGTTTACTCCTTGGCAAAGTATAACTAAGCAGCTCGAACATGTGGCGATCGCATGGAATGGAAGTGCACCTGCCGCAAGGGTGATTCTTGCTGCACAGCCTTTTCTGAAGCGGGCAGAACGGATTGACGTCGTTTACGTGAAAGATGAGATGTTCAATGCGGCGCCTGCAAAGCAACTTGTGGAGCATTTGCTGTGGCACGGCCTTCAAAGTCAACATCACGCTCTGGACAAGACAAGCGCTGAAACAGGGCAACTCCTACTCAATGCTGCTCGCGAATTGCACGCCGCTATGTGCGTAATGGGTGCATATGCCCATAACTGGTACGAGGAGATAGTTCTTAGGGGCACGACAAAACACGTGCTGGAAAACGCTCAGATACCGCTCTTCATTATGCACTGATGAGTCAAATCCAAGAGTGGCCCGGATTCATAACCGGCAACAGGTGTTATGCTTCCAGCCCGGCTCTTGTTGCTCACCCGTGATGAGCCGATACGGCGCGCATCACCTCACCGGACATCTCCTGAGGCAGGCTGTGCGAGATATCGCCTATGCTCAACATGCCCACCATGCGCTTGTCTTTGTCGATGACTGGCAGGCGTCGGATCTGCTTGGACTCCATAATCCGGATAGCATCATCCACTTCCTCATTCTCGCGGCAATAGGTAATGCCCTTAGTCATGACATCCTTAGCAGTCAGCTTTTCAGGTTTCTTGCCATTGCCGAGACTACGGCAGATGATATCCCGATCGGTCACCATGCCAACAAGCTTGTCGTTCTCACCTACAGGCACAGCGCCGATGTCCTCCGTCTTCATGATCTTTGCGATGGCAGTCAGACTCGCGTCTGGTTGCACCCAGGATACGCCTTTGTGCATCACGTCTTTGACTTTCATGACAACCTCCTCAGTTGATCGTTCTGATGCCCCACAACTCAATACTTATGTACCTTTTCAAGATGGGCTGTATTGACATTCATCAATCAGTTAGCGTGACTTGCGCTCATAGGAGCCTATGTGGCCATCAAGCTCCTTGAAACCGGATTGCTGCCAACTCCTAGCCTGGCCCAGAAGTTCCTCGTCATGAGGTCACGGTAGAAATGAGCTTCATGCCTAGAGCCGCAACACGCCATCAGGCACCAGACTGGAAGCGAGCATATGCGGAACAGATTCGGGGGAGTCTGTGCTGCAACTCATTTGTCTGGGGCGGATGTCCGGTATAGGTCGTTTTCGCCTGGACTTCTGGCGTACGCAGAGCAATGCTAAGTCCAAATCCGGCATCTTAAGACTACTGTCTAAGCGCCGGAGGCAATGATCTTCCTCGCGTGTCGATATGACTGCGAGGTTTGGTCAGTGACAGCGATGAGTGCTGTCGCACTGAACCTCGAAAGGAGATCATCATGACCAAGTCACCAAAGAAACAGACCACCAAAGCAAGCCAGATCATCAAGCTATTGAGCCGCGCCAACGGTGCATCATTGGATGATTTGATGAAGGTATCGGACTGGCAGCAGCACAGTCTGCGCGGCTTTTTGTCAGGCACCGTTAAGAAGAAGCTGGGACATAAACTGTCCAGCCAGCAAGACAAGAATGGTGTCCGGCGATACCGTATTGAGCGTCCTCAATCGGAGGCCGCAGAATGAACAGCAATTCCAAGGGCCACAACCTGGCTTGTGCGTTGCGGGAGGTTGCTAATTTCTCCCGTGACGACCTGGTGCAACACTGGCAAAGTCAGTATGGCTGCCTGCCACCGAAGGGTGTAAAGCGCAATTACTGGCGAGGGCATACGTCCATCATCAGCAAGAGCGAAGTCATGGAGCATTAAAGCCGACTATTCGCAAGCAGCTATTGAAGTTGGTTCGAACTGGGTTTGAAACGCCTTCGAACTCGATTTCAAAGCCTGCAGTGAGTGAGGGCAATCGTTTGGTTCGGGACTGGCAGGGCAAGACCTATGTCGTCGATGTCATCCCGGAAGGGTTTCGCTGGCAAGACCGGACTTACAAGTCCTTGTCAGCTATCGCTACCGAGATCACCGGAACACGTTGGTCAGGGCCAAGGTTCTTCGGCCTATGAGCAACAAGACCAGATATCGGTGTGCGATCTATACCCGCAAATCAACCGAGGAGGGTCTGGATCAGGACTTCAACTCCCTTGATGCCCAGCGAGAGGCATGTGCTGCCTACATCACCTCTCAAGGTAGCCTGGGCTGGAAACTGTTGCCGCAACATTATGACGATGGCGGCATCTCGGGCGGACACATGGATCGTCCGGCGCTGCTCGACCTGTTGCGAGATATCAAGGCAGGGAAGATCGATACTGTCGTTGTCTATAAAATCGACCGGCTTACCCGCTCACTGGCTGACTTCTCAAAGATGGTCGAGATCTTTGATCGACATGAAGTGTCGTTCGTCTCCGTCACTCAGCAGTTCAATACCACTACGTCCATGGGGCGACTGACACTGAATGTGCTTTTGTCGTTCGCCCAGTTTGAGCGGGAAGTTACTGCAGAACGTATCCGGGACAAGATTGCGGCCTCGCGTAAGAAGGGCATGTGGATGGGTGGCCGGGTGCCGCTGGGATACGATGTGGTCAACAAGCAGTTGGTGGTGAACGAAGCGGAAGCCGCCATCGTCCGACAGCTCTTCGAGATGTATCTCCAACTCAAGAGCGTGCCAAAGCTCAAGGATGAGTGTGACAGGCTTGGGCTCAAGACCAAAGTCCAGCATCAGCAGAACGGTAAGACAGTTGGCGGCAAGTCGTTCTCACGCGGGCATCTGTACACGCTGCTGACCAAGCCACTCTACATCGGGCAGGTGGTCCATCGCGGAACAATCTACCCCGGTCAACATCAGGCAATTGTTGATCCAGACGTGTTTGATCAGGTCCAGGCACTGATCAATGCAAACGCACCTGATCGAAAGCAGGCAGCAAACCAATCATCACCACATCTGCTTACGGGATTATTGTTCGATGAAACTGGCGATGCACTGTCCCCAACCCATGCAACCAAGAAAGGAAAACGGTATCGCTACTACACATCGCATCGACTGAAATCGGCGGGTGCATCCAGATCAGGTGGATGGCGACTGGCAGCTGATCAGATTGAGAATGCGGTTCTCGCCGTGATCCGTGACCATCTGAGCAATCAAAGCAAGCTGGCCGAGTTGTTCTGCCGGTGCAGAATCATCAGCCAATCAGATGCTGCAGTTGGCACATGGAGCGAAGCGACTGGCCAGTGAGCTAACGACCCAAACCCAGGCTGAATTGAAAACCACCATCAACACGCTGGTTCAACGCATCGAACTCAAGTCAGAGAGCATCACGATAAAGATCAGGTTGGCCGGGTTGTATGATCTGGTGAGGGCAGGAGATGGAGACGCCAAGCTCAACCTGCCAAAGGATGCAATGACGCAAATCCATGTACCGCTCCAGATGAGGAAACGAGGTGTTGAAACCAAGCTCATCATTGGCACGATACCTCAAGCCACCCCTGAACCCAATCAAGCTCTCATCATGCTGATCGCACAAGCTCATCACTGGCTTGAGAGACTGACGTCGGGGTCAGTCACGTCGATCATTGATCTCGCGAAACAAGAACAGGTTGACAAGAACAAGATCAGTCGGGCTTTGCGCTTTGCCTACCTGTCCCCGGACATTACCCGGGCCATTCTCGAAGGCCATCAACCTGTCGAACTGACTGCAGATAGAATGCGTCGCCTGCCTGACTTGCCCATGGGTTGGCAGGAACAGAAAGATCTTCTCGGCTTCGCCTGAGCAAGATCGACTCTTCAAACCGCATCATTTTGCCAAACGTGTGGTCACCAAAATCAGCCAACTGAGACGAACTGGCCAAATAGGCCGCAAGTCCTTCAAAGTGTGCGTCTCCCGCACCCACGCTTGAGCGCTACACGCCGCTAACTCCCGGATATGTCTAAACAAAAAGGACGCTGAGAGCGCCTATCGCCTCAACGTCCTTGACTGTCTGGTGGAGCCAGGCGGAATCGAACCGCCGACCTCTACAATGCCATTGTAGCGCTCTCCCAACTGAGCTATGACCCCGAAATCTCCTTTGAATTTTACCGGCGCTGGCCGGGAAAACTACCGATCAGCATGGGAACTGACCGCGTGTCTGCGTGATACCCGCAACCGGCAGATGATGTCAATCTGCCAGTTCAGTGTTTTTGCTCAGACCTCGTCACCGCCCTTTTTGGGAATCAGATCTTCGACGCCGGTCCCGCCTTCGTCTTCCTCGTCAACCAGGAACACATCGGAATCTTCGTCATCATCGTCATCATCGGTGTCGCCGAGATCAACGTCCTTGATGGCGGCTGCTTCATCATCGGCATCATCATCGGTGTCATCGTCTTCAAGGTCTTCCAGGCTCACGACAACCGGATCTTTCTCCAGTTCTCCTTCATCCTTCTTGACCTCTTCCTCAACCGGCTTTTCGGCAGGCTTGGCGCGGGTTGGCAGGTCTGCCTTTGACGGCAACAACTGCTCTGCCACAAATGCCTGTTCGCATTTCGGGCAGGTGATGGGATTCTTGTTCAGATCGTAAAAACGCGCTGCACAGCTGGGGCAAGTGCGTTTGGTTCCAAGTTCGTCGCTGACCACGGTTACAACGTCCTAATCTTTGTAAATGGATTTCAATTATCAAGATTGATTTCGCATCCCATGCCACGGGCACGCGCGCGTGTCAAAAGCCAAATTGCCAACCCGTGATTATGGCATGACGCGGCAGGGTATGATAATGCCGCCATACACATCGCCAACAAGGCCGTCCGTGCCTGTCAATTCCAGGGTCAAATCCAGTTGAGTTCCGAAACACCCCATCCGCTTCGCTCTGCAAATTCACCCCGGCTGAAGGGCCGGGTCAAGGTGCCGGGAGACAAGTCAATATCGCATCGCGCCTTGATGTTCGGTGCCGTGGCACTTGGTGAAACGGTCATCACCGGCCTGCTGGAAGGCGAGGATGTCATCAACACCGCAAAAGCCATGGCAGCACTTGGTGTCAGGCTGGAACGCTGGAACGACGATGCCAGCTGGCATGTCAACGGGGTCGGCCTTGGTGGTTTCCAGCCGCCGGCACAAACCATCGACTTCGGCAATTCCGGCACCGGGGCACGGCTTGCCATGGGCTTGCTGGCAACCAGCCCGATATCCGCGCGCATGTCGGGCGATGCGTCCCTGCGCTCGCGCCCGATGGGCCGCATCGTGACACCGCTTGAAGGCTTTGGCACCCGGTTTGACACGTCCGAGGGTGGCCGCATGCCGCTGACGCTGCATGGTGCGCAACACCCGGTGCCCATCCAATACCGGTTGCCGGTTGCCTCCGCCCAGGTCAAGTCAGCCGTGTTGCTGGCCGGCCTGAATGCACCGGGTGCGACAACCGTGATCGAGCCGGAGCCTACCCGCGACCACACCGAACGCATGCTGGAAGGGTTTGGCGCCGATATTGAAATTGGCCGCGCAGACGATGGCGCGCGCACCGTTACTGTCACCGGGCACACGGAATTGCGCGCTCAAGCGGTCGATGTGCCGGGCGATCCGTCATCGGCTGCCTTCGCGCTTGTCGCGGCAATCATCGCCGATGACAGCGAAGTCACCGTGGAAAACATGCTGCTCAATGAAACCCGCACCGGCCTGATCGTCACATTGCAGGAAATGGGCGCCGACATTTCCATCTCCAATGAAAGAGTGTCCGGTGGCGAGCCGGTGGGAGATGTGACGGCCCGGTCCAGCAGGCTGTCCGGCATTTCAGTACCGGCGGCCCGTGCGCCGTCGATGATTGACGAATATCCGGTACTGGCGGTCGCGGCCGCCTTTGCTGATGGTACGACAAGAATGCAGGGCCTGCACGAATTGCGGGTCAAGGAAAGCGACCGGCTGGCAGCTGTTGCGGCGGGGTTGCAGGCCAATGGTGTGGCCCATGATGCCGGAGATGACTGGCTTGAGGTCACAGGCGGCAAGGTCAAAGGCGGCGGAACCGTCGTCACTCATCTTGACCATCGCATTGCAATGGCGTTTCTGGTGATGGGGCTGGCCAGCAGTGAGCCGGTCACAGTTGACGATGGAAATGTCATGGCGACGAGTTTTCCCGGCTTCAGGGCGTTCATGGAGGGCCTGGGCGCGCGTTTCGAGGATGCAGCGGCATGACCGCCCGTCCGCACCTGGTCATTGCTGTCGATGGTCCGGCGGCGTCAGGCAAGGGTACACTTGCCCGCAGGCTGGCGGCCTATTACGGGCTGTCCTACCTCGACACGGGATCATTGTACCGGGCAACCGGGCTGGCGGTTGAATCAGCCGGTGCCAGGCCGGACGACCAGGCCGCCGCGCTCAAGGCTGCGCAGTCACTCGATCCGTCCAGCTATACCGAGGATCAGCTTCGCTCGCCTGGAGCCGGTGAGGCAGCGTCTCAGGTTGCCGCCATTCCTGCGGTGCGCTCGGCACTGCTTGAGTTTCAGCGCAATTTTGCCGCGGCGCCACCGGGTGCGGTGCTGGACGGGCGCGATATCGGCACGGTCGTGTGTCCTGACGCTGATGCCAAGCTGTTCGTGACGGCGCAACCCGAGACCCGCGCGCAGCGCCGTCATCTCGAACATGCAGGCCGCGGTGACGGCCTGAGTTATGAAAATGTGCTGGCCGATATCCGCCGTCGCGACGAGCGCGACAGTGGCCGCGCGGTCGCGCCTTTGAAGCCGGCTGAAGACGCCATCTTGCTCGATACGACAGAATTGGGTATAGAAGCCGCGTTCCAGGCCGCTTTGGATCTAGTCGAAAGCGTTTTGAATGAGCGGGGGCAGTCTGCCTGAAGGCGGATCGCCCCTAAATTTGTTCCTGGATGCCGATCAATATCAACTGCTCTCGCCAGGTTCTGGAACACAGGGGCGGTGGCGCTCGGCATGCAATATGAGCAAGAACCAGTGTTTGGTGCCCGTGCTGCCCAACCCATATCTGACCATTACCGGCCGGATAATCAGCGCAAATCGGGACGCCCTGCGGTTATTTCCGTGGGCCAGGCATATTAGTTAATTGAAAGAAGGCTTTATTGATGGCTGAAACCAGCTCTCTTAACCCCACCCGCGATGATTTCGCGGCCATGCTCGATGCGAGCTTCAACGAAGAAACCAATGCAGAAGGCACTGTTGTCAAAGGCAAGATCATTGCCATTGAAAACGATCTGGCCATTATCGACGTCGGTCTGAAGACCGAAGGCCGTGTACCGCTGCGCGAATTCCGCTCACCCGGTCAGGATCAGGACCTGACGGTTGGCGATGAAGTTGAAGTCTTCCTCGACCGGATTGAAAACGCCATGGGCGAAGCTGTGCTGTCACGCGACAAGGCACGGCGCGAAGAAGCCTGGGTGCGTCTTGAAAAATCATTCGAAGACAATGAACGCGTCGAAGGTGTTATCTTCGGGCGTGTCAAAGGCGGCTTTACAGTCGACCTTGGTGGCGCTGTGGCGTTTTTGCCAGGTTCCCAGGTGGACATTCGCCCGGTACGCGACGTCGCACCATTGATGAACATGACCCAGCCCTTCCAGGTGCTGAAAATGGACAAGCGCCGGGGCAACATTGTTGTGTCTCGCCGCGCCATCATGGAAGAAACCCGTGCCGAGCAGCGCTCCGAACTGGTTCAGAACCTGGCCGAAGGCCAGCAGGTCGAAGGCGTGGTCAAGAACATCACCGATTATGGTGCATTCGTTGATCTCGGCGGCATTGACGGTCTTCTGCATGTCACCGATATTTCCTGGAAGCGCGTCAATCATCCAACCGATGTTCTCGCTGTTGGCCAGACGGTGAAGGTGCAGATCGTCAAGATCAATCCTGAAACCCAGCGCATCAGCCTCGGCATGAAGCAGCTTGAAAGCGATCCATGGGAAGGCGTTGAAGCCAAGTACCCTGTTGGCATGCGCGTCCAGGGCCGTGTCACCAACATCACCGACTACGGTGCGTTCGTGGAACTGGAAGAAGGCATTGAAGGCCTTGTCCACGTTTCCGAAATGAGCTGGACCAAGAAGAACGTGCATCCCGGCAAGATCGTTTCCACATCGGAACAGATCGAAGTGGAAGTACTCGAAGTCGATCCGGCAAAGCGCCGTGTCTCGCTTGGCCTGAAGCAGACCACCGACAACCCATGGGCATCGTTTGCTGAGCGTTATCCTCAGAACACCCACGTTGAAGGCGAAATCAAGAACATCACCGAATTCGGTCTGTTCATTGGTCTTGAAGGCGATGTTGACGGTATGGTTCACCTGTCCGATCTGGACTGGAACCGGTCCGGTGAGGAAGCCATCCAGGACTACACCAAGGGCGACATGGTCAAGGCCATCGTGCTTGACGTGGACCAGGACAAGGAACGCATTTCGCTGGGCATCAAGCAGCTTGGCGGCGATCCCATGGAAGGTGCTGCCTCCGGTGGCATGCGCAAGGGTGCAGCTGTAACCTGCGAAATCACCGAAGTGCAGGAAAACGGCATCGAGGTGAAGATCGCCGACACCGACATGACGGCGTTCATCCGCAGGTCTGATCTGGCCCGTGACCGCTCGGAACAGCGTCCGGAACGCTTTGCCGTCGGTGAGAAGGTCGATGCCCGCATCACCCAGTTCGACAAGTCAGCCCGCAAGGTTGGCCTGTCGATCAAGGCCCTGGAAATTGCTGAAGAAAAGGCAGCCGTTGAACAGTACGGGTCTTCGGACTCCGGCGCATCGCTGGGCGACATTCTGGGCGCGGCTCTCAACAAGGCAGGCACGGACGAAAAGTCGGAAGACTGATCCCGCATACATGCTTCAGCGATACCATCGACCGGCCAGCAAATCATTTGCTGGCCGGTTTTTTATCTTCCAGCAGTGTGGCTGGTCAATCTGCAGAGTGCAGATTGAAGCACGATCTTGAATTCACTACATTGTTGCTTAAAACCTGTCAGCTCCAACCAACCGGAAACACTCCTCATGTCACTTGATGCAGATAACCTGATCGTTCGCCGCAAAATGCGCCGCCGTGTTTCGTTTTGGCGCGCCATATGCATTGCGCTTGGTGTCGTGACACTGGTGGCGCTGGCCTATGGCAGCAGCGGCTCCGGCTTCAATCTGGGCAAACGCGCAGACCATGTCGCGCGTATCCGTGTGGAAGGCATGATCACCGGTGATACCAAGACACTCGACATGTTGCGCAAGATCGAAAAGGCAAAGCAGGTCAAGGCGCTGCTGGTTCACATTGACAGCCCCGGAGGCACCACCGCCGGTTCCGAAGCCATCTATGAGCGCCTGCGTGCCATCGCCAAGGACAGACCTGTCGTGGCGGTGATGAACACCGTGGCCGCGTCGGGCGGATATATTACGGCGATCGCCGCAGACCACATCGTGGCCCGCGGCAATACCATCACCGGGTCAGTCGGTGTGATCTTTCAATGGGCACAGGTGGAGCAGTTGTTGAGCAATATCGGTGTCACCATGCAGGAACGCAAATCAGGTGCGCAGAAGGCGGAACCGAACATGTTCTCCGATCCCACGGCTGAAACACTTGCTGTCACCGATGCAATGATCCGCGACAGCTTCGTCTGGTTCACCGACCTGGTGAAAGAGCGCCGCAAGTTGTCCACACCGCAGATGACACTGATTTCGGATGGCCGGGTGTTCACCGGACGGCAGGCGCTGACAGCCAAGCTTGTCGATAAACTGGGTGGCGAGGATGAAGCCATTGACTGGCTGTCTGCCGAGCACAAGATCTCCAAGGACATGAAAGTCATCGAATGGGAACCGGCCCCGTCTTCGAGAACCGATAGCCTGGGGTTGTTCGGCCTGGGCAAGATTGCCCGCTGGCTTGGGTTTTCCGCGGCAGTTGATGCACTTGAGGCCCGCACGGTAAAGCTTGACGGGTTGCTGGTGCTTTGGCACCCTAACTTGCGATAATTGCTGGTTTGAGGCGCAATATTGTGCCAAAAACAAACACACAGTCAGCTTTAACCCTGAGGGGGGCCATTTGCCATGATCAAGTCCGAGCTTATTCAGGAGATAGCGATACGCCATCCGCATCTGTTTCACCGCGATGTCGAGCGTATCGTGAATACGGTTTTTGATGAAATCACCGGGGCCATGGCTGAAGAAAACCGGGTTGAGTTGCGTGGTTTCGGGGCGTTTTCGGTGAAACAGCGCGATGCCCGTCAGGGACGTAACCCACGTACCGGTGAGCCGGTAAAGGTGGATGCCAAGCGCGTTCCGTTTTTCAAGACCGGCAAGGAGTTGCGTGAGCGCCTCAATGGCGGCAAGGACGTATAAAAGACCAACATGGCCCGTCACATTCGGACGAGCCGGGTTTGTACCACTCTGGAACAGGCATAATTGTCGTGACGGCAAAACGTATAATTTCATGGATCATTGGCGCGCCGGTGGCAGTTCTGCTGGTCAGTTTTGCCGTTGCCAACCGTCACTGGATCGATGTCTCATTTGACCCGATCAACAAGGCCGATCCCTGGTTGGTGATTTCGTTGCCCACCTATCTGTTGCTGTTTGCCGGCATGTTCATAGGCATGATTGTCGGCGGAGTCGTTGTATGGATGCGGCAGGGAAAGTGGCGCAAGGCGGCGCGATTGGCCCAGAGCGCCAAACCGGACGTTCCCACCGAACGTAAACCCAGTGACGCAACAGGTCTTGTGCCGGTTGTGAGCCAGAAAAACCAGGCCTGACGCACCCACCGCTGGTGTCAGGTTGAAATCCAAGAGATGTCATGTCCCAGAATCCGATTTGTGTTGCGCTAGACACGCCCGACCCTGCACTCGCTGCTGCGATGGTGGCACAGGTGAAGGATCATGTCGGCATGGCCAAGATCGGCATGGAGCTGTTCTATCGTGCAGGCCGGGCCGGATATGAGCAGGTCGCCGCGCACGGCGTGCCTGTGTTCCTGGATCTCAAATTGCACGACATACCCAATACCGTGGCGCAGGGATTGACCTCACTGATGTCGCTGGCCCCGGCCCCGGCGATTGTAAACGTCCATGCATCAGGCGGACCGGCCATGCTGGAGGCAGCGGCCAGGGCGGTTGACGGCAAAGCCAAGCTGATCGCCGTGACCATACTGACCAGCCTGTCCGATGCTGATATTCATGCCTCAGGCTTTGATCCCGCGTCAGACACGGCCCATACAGCGGTAAAGCTGGCGCAATTGTCGAAACAGTCCGGCCTCGACGGCGTTGTGTGTTCGCCACATGATATCGCAGCCATCAAGGCCGCGTGTGGTTCCGAATTCATGACGATTGTACCGGGCGTTCGTCCGGCAGGTGCTGATGTGCAGGATCAAAAGCGCATTGCCACACCGCGCGCAGCGCGTGCCGACGGGGCTGATATTCTGGTCATCGGCCGCCCGATCACCCAGGCAGATGACCCGGCTGCCGCGGCTGCAGCCATTGCAGCCAGCCTGGAGGATTGATCCGGTGAGCAGGACCAAAATCAAGATTTGCGGGCTGTCCGACCCGGCCCATGTGCGCGCCGCGGTTGAGGCAGGTGCCGACTATGTGGGGTTTATGTTTTATGAGCCCAGCCCCAGAAACGTCTCAACCCGGGTGGCACAGGGCCTTGCTACCCTGGCGCGCGGGCGCTCAAAAATCGTGGCAGTGGTCGTCGATGCCGAAGATGCGCTGATTGACCGGATCAATTCCGAGGTGAAACCTGATTTCTTTCAGGTACATGGCTCGGAGACGGTGGACCGCATTGCTGAAATTCATGCCCGAACCGGCGTACCGGTGATCAAGGTCATCAAGGTCTCGGATGCCGCGGATATCGAGGCAGCTTGTGCCTATGCAGATGTTGCCGCCATGGTGCTGTTTGACGCCAAGGCGCCTGAAACCCTGGTCAATGCATTGCCGGGCGGAAACGCGATTTCATTTGACTGGGACCTGCTGTCACGTGATCGCTTGCAAAAGGAATTCATGCTGTCGGGCGGGCTTGATGCGGACAATGTCGCGGACGCTATCGCCGTCACCGGTGCATCGGCGGTCGATGTCTCCTCCGGGGTCGAAACCGCTCCCGGTGACAAGGATGCCGCAGCCATCGTGAAATTCATTGAGGCCGTGCGGCAGCACGGGTAGAACACTGAGCAAGGCCGAGAACAAGGCTGTTTTGAATTTTGAACGGCACGGTCTTTATCCGGCACTGCCGTGTTGTAAATGAGAGTTGAATAGATGAGTACGTCTGCACTGAATTCCTATCGCACCGGCCCGGATGAAACCGGCAAGTTCGGCATCTATGGCGGCCGCTTCGTAGCCGAAACGCTGATGCCGAACATTCTTGAACTGGAAGCTGCCTACGCAGCGGCCCGCAAGGACCCGGCCTATGAAGCCGAATTGAACGATTTTCTGGAGCATTATGTCGGCAGGCCGTCGCCATTGTATTTTGCCGAACGCCTGACCGAACATCTCGGCGGCGCCAAAATCTACTTCAAGCGCGATGAACTGAACCATACAGGGGCCCACAAGATCAACAATGTCATGGGCCAGATCCTGTTGGCCCGGCGCATGGGCAAGACCCGCATCATAGCCGAGACCGGTGCCGGACAGCATGGTGTGGCCACGGCAACGGCGTGTGCCCGTTTCGGGCTGGAGTGCATTGTCTATATGGGCGCAACGGACGTTGCGCGCCAGGCCCCGAACGTGTTCCGCATGAAGCTGCTGGGTGCAGAAGTTGTACCGGTCACATCCGGGCGGTCAACGCTGAAGGATGCCATGAACGAGGCGCTGCGCGACTGGGTCTCCAATGTGGACGACACGTTCTACTGCATCGGGACGGTTGCCGGACCGCATCCCTATCCGGCAATGGTGCGTGATTTCCAGGCCGTCATCGGCAAGGAAACCAAAGAGCAGATGCAAAAGCGCGAGGGCCGCCTGCCGGACTCGCTGATTGCGGCCATTGGCGGCGGGTCAAATGCCATGGGTCTGTTCCATCCGTTCCTCGACGACGCGTCGGTTGAAATCATCGGTGTCGAAGCCGCCGGACGCGGTGTCGACACCGATGAACACGCCGCCTCTATCACCGGCGGCAGGCCCGGTGTCCTGCATGGCAATCGGACCTATCTGCTGATGGACGATGATGGCCAGATCAATGAGGCGCATTCGATTTCGGCCGGTCTGGACTATCCCGGCATCGGGCCCGAGCACTCCTGGCTGAACGATACCGGCCGCGTCACCTACATCTCCGCCACCGATGATGAAGCCCTTGAAGCATTCAAGCTGTGCTGCAGGCTGGAGGGCATTATTCCGGCGCTTGAACCATGCCATGCGCTTGCCAAGGTCATGGAGATAGCACCTGACAAACCGGCCGACCACCTGATGGTCATGAACATGTGCGGGCGTGGTGACAAGGACATATTCACCGTCGCCGAGCATCTGGGGGTGAAACTGTGAGTGCCGGAACCCGTATTGAGGCCCGCTTTGCCGATCTGAAGGCAGAAGGAAGAGCTGCATTGGTCACCTTCGTGACGGCCGGTGATCCGGACTATGACACCTCGCTTGAATTGCTGCGTGCATTGCCGGGTGCCGGTGCCGACGTCATCGAGCTCGGCATGCCGTTTACCGACCCGATGGCAGATGGCCCGGCCATCCAGGCCTCGTCATTGCGCGCCCTGGCCGCCGGCCAGAACATGATCAGGACCCTGAAGCTGGTCAGCGAGTTCCGCGAAGGCGATAACGACACGCCGATCGTGCTGATGGGATATTACAACCCGATCTACATTTACGGGGTGGACCGGTTTATCGCAGATGCCAAGGCCGCCGGTGTGGACGGTCTCATCGTCGTCGACCTGCCGCCGGAGGAAGATCATGAGCTGTGCATTCCGGCGCTGGGTGAGGGCTTGAACTTCATTCGGCTGGCGACACCGACAACCGACGACAAGCGCCTGCCGAAAGTGCTCACCAATACCTCCGGCTTTGTCTACTATGTGTCTGTCACCGGTATTACCGGCTCCAAGGCGCCAGACATTTCACGGGTCAATGAAGCGGTTTCCCGTATCAAGCGGCATACGGATCTGCCGGTCGCGGTCGGTTTTGGGGTCAGGACGGCGGAACAGGCGGCCGGTATTGCATCGGGTGCAGACGGCGTGGTGGTCGGCTCAGCCCTGGTCAACACCATCAAGGAAAGCCTGGATGGCAATGGAACTGCAACGGACACAACCGTCGCCAATGTGCTAAAGCTGGTCGGCGAGTTGGCACAAGGTGTACGTCAGGGCGTAGCGGGTAGGTAGGCGGCAATGAACTGGATCAAGAACTTCGTCAGGCCAAAGATCAGCGGCATTCTCGGTACCAAGCGGGATGTGCCGGAAAACATGTGGGTGAAATGCCCGGAAACCGGCGAGATGGTTTTCTACCGCGACCTGGAGGCCAACCAGTTCGTTATTCCGCGCTCCGGTTACCACATGCGCATGGCGCCGGAAGCCCGCATGAAGCACACATTTGACGACGAAAAGTGGACAGACATTGCCTTGCCGGACGTGGTTGTGGATCCGCTGAAATTCCGTGACGAGCGCAAATATGCCGACCGGCTGAAGGAAGCGCGTGCCAAGGCAGACCGCAAGGACGCCATTGTTGCCGGTCGCGGTCATATTGACGGGCTTGAGGCCGTGGCAGTGGTGCAGGACTTTGCCTTCATGGGCGGGTCGCTGGGCATGGCTGCAGGCGAGGGTATTGTGACCGCCATGTTTGAAGCGGCAGACAACAAGCTGCCATTGATCTTGTATGCAGCATCCGGTGGCGCGCGCATGCAGGAGGGCATCCTGTCATTGATGCAGCTTCCGCGCACAACGGTTGGCGTGCAGCGGTTGCGCGAGGCCGGCGTGCCCTACATTGTCGTGCTGACCCATCCGACCACCGGTGGCGTTACGGCGTCCTACGCCATGCTGGGCGACGTCCACATCGCAGAACCAGGCGCGCTGATCGGTTTTGCCGGACCGCGCGTCATCGAGCAGACCATCCGCGAAAAACTCCCCGACGGGTTTCAGCGCTCCGAATATCTGCGCGAGCACGGCATGGTGGACATGGTTGTGCACCGGCATGAAATGCGCGCCACGCTGTCAAATGTGCTGCACATGCTGATGAAGCAGCCGACACCTGCCCGGGCTGTACAATTGCCGGCACCTGAAGCACCGCAATCCGAAGCCGTGCCAGCCGACACCGGAGCCTGATCCGACATGGCTGTCAGTGATGCCATTCTTATGCGGCTGCTTGAACTGCATCCCAAGATAATTGATCTGTCTCTGGACCGGATGTGGCGCCTGCTCGAGGCGCTTGGGAACCCGCATCTGTCGTTGCCGCCGGTGGTGCACATTGCCGGCACCAATGGCAAGGGCTCCACGCTGGCCAGCATGCGCGCCATCATCGAGGCGGCGGGCCTGAGTGCACATGCCTATACCTCGCCCCATCTTGTCAGGTTTCATGAACGCATCTTGCTGGGAGCGCCCGGGGGCGGCAGCCTGATTGCAGAACAGACGCTGGTCGATCTGCTGGAGGAATGCGAGCAGGCCAACAAGGCAGAGCCGATCACCTTCTTCGAGATCACCACGGCTGCTGCAATGCTGGCCTTCGCCCGCAACCCGGCAGATTATGTGCTTCTGGAAGTGGGGCTTGGTGGCAGGCTGGATGCCACGAACATTATTGCAGACCCTGCGGTCAGCGTCATCACACCGGTCGACATGGACCATGAGCAGTATCTCGGGGACACGCTGGCGAAAATCGCAGGCGAAAAAGCCGGTATCCTGAAACAGGGACGGCCCGCCTGTATCGGCATTCAGCGCGACGAGGCGCGGGCTGTCATCGAAACTGTTGCGGCAAAAGTCGGCGCCGAACTGAAACTCGCCAATCAGGACTTTCAGTGTTTTGAACAATATGGGCGCATGGTGTTTCAGGACGAAAACGGCCTGCTTGACCTTGAGCTGCCGTCGCTTGCGGGGCGTTTTCAGATCGACAATGCAGGCCTGGCGATTGCAGCCATAAGAACCCTGGATGATCAGCGCATTACCGCAGACCATATTGCCGCCGGTCTGGCAAACGTGAAATGGTCGGCCCGGATGGAGCGGCTTGAGCCGGGTTACCTGCACACGCTGGTGCCGGCCGGTACCGAAATATGGCTTGATGGCGGGCACAACCCGTCTGCCGGGCGCGCGGTGGCGGCCACGCTGGCGGATCTGGATGAACGCTCGCCGCGCCCGCTCATCCTGGTGACCGGCATGCTCAATAGAAAACGCGCAGATGGCTATCTCGGCCCGTTTGCCGGTTTGGTGCAAAAGGTCATGGCCATCGCCATCCCGGGTGAAGAAAACACCATCCCGGCTGTTGAACTGGCCCGTGAAGCCATCGCGGCGGGTCTTGATGCCAGGCCCTATGACAGCCTGGAACATGCCCTGCGGGCGGCTGGTGAAATTGCCGGGGGCGACACGCCCGCGCGCATTGTCATTGGCGGCTCATTGTACCTTGCCGGCAATGTGCTGGCGCTGCACCGGAATGAAACACCAAGCCAGGTATCGGGTACGGCACGCAGATAGAGCGCGGTGTTGAGTTCAACAAAACCGCGCTCTACCGCTTTTACGTCAGTTTGAAGCCGTCAGATGACGCTCAGATGGAGGCCTTGATCCATTCGGCAATCTTGCCTTTTGGATTGGCGCCAACCTGGGTCGATGCCACTTCGCCGCCCTTGAACACCATCAGTGTCGGAATGCCGCGCACGCCGAACTTGGATGGCACGGACGGGTTTTCGTCAATATTGATCTTGACGATTTTGACGTCCGAGCCGAGTTCGTCGGACAATTCTTCCAAAGACGGGCCGATCATTTTGCACGGACCGCACCATTCAGCCCAGAAATCCACCACTACGGGGGTGTCGGACTTGATCACATCGTCTTCAAATGAGGCATCCGTGACAGCGTTCGTTGCCATGTTGCAAAACCTTTCTTAAGAGAGATTTGCCCTGAACTCGAGGGAATCGGCATCAGTGCAAGAGTTGTACGTATTGAACAAGTAGGTATTGATCCGACGCGGGTCAAGTCTCGAAGCCTAATACCAAAGGAAGTAATTATTGACTCATTTGACCGATTTTTTCGCGTTTGCTGGCTAGGCATGCTTCACGCAATGGTCTGTCTGACCACAAGTGGAGCATAACGACGCCCAGCGGACGCGAAAAACCGGCCTTCGGTGGGCCAAATCCGTCCATCTGGTGCGTTGCGGCGCTTGCCCGATGCACCGCATCGCGCTGCGCGCCACGCCTGCCAGAGTGAACGGATTTGACTCCATCAAATGGGTCCATAATTGCTTCCTTTGGTATAACGTTTACACTGTTGTGATCGCTGATCCGCGCCAGGCCTCGTCCAGCATGGCGTTCGGCACCGGCATCAGCGCAGGGGCGTCGGTCCATAAAAGGGCGCATTCAATGCTACGTCCCGGATATACCCGCTCCAGCGCCTTGGCGTATGCCGCAAGCTGGCGCAGGTAAATGTCAGGTACGCCATTGACGCTGTCGGGCGGCGGACGATTGGTTTTGAAATCCACCACCAGCACCCGGCCAGGTTCAACCAGCAGCCGGTCAATCTGGCCTGTCAGGCCGAGCCTGTCCTGATCCGGCAGATCGATCATCGCTGCAATCGATACTTCTGGCCGGGCGGCAGCGGAAAAAACCGCAGCAAACCGGGCGTCTGTAAACAGCATCATGATTTCTGACACGGTTGCACCAAGCTCCGGCTCAGTGACACCGTTTGCCGCCAGGAATTTCCGGGCGGCGGGTTCACGCTGCTCGTCGGCAAGTTCCGGCAGGGATTGCAGGAGCCGGTGTACCAGCTGGCCTCTGCGGAACCGGCTATCGGTGCGTGGTGCCAATGGCGACAATGCCGTTTCGCTGCTCCAGCCATCGTCTGTTTCACCGGCCGCAGTCATGCGTGACGGTGCAAGCCAGCGGCTGGGCGCGGAGACCCTGCGAGCCGGCACATGTGCCCAATCAGGCGGTGCACTGGCCTGTGCAGCATCGCCGCCAGAGCTTTCCTTGTCGTCGCTGACCTGCGGTTCGCCGGCCCGCCATGTGCTGAGGCCTTCACTGTCAACATGGCGCTGCAGCAAGGCAGTGTCACCGCCTGTCAGCGCGCCATGCATCATCGCATACCAGCTGGCATTTGGCGCCTCAGCCGGTGCGGTCTTGCTCTTCGGCTTGACGAAACCGCACACATAAAGCCGGTAACGCGCCCTGGTCATCGCAACGTACAGCAGCCGGTTGTACTCTTCCATCAGACCTTCGAAGGCTTTGTCCTTGAGTGCATCCGTCACGCGTGTGGCATAATCCGATTTCAGCCGCCATACCGGTAAATGGGTATCGGTGAACAGGACGCTGTCGATTTTCCTGGTATCCGGAGCCGAACAGGTGTCCGGCAGAAACACAATCGGCGCTTCCAGGCCCTTCGCACCGTGTACCGTCATGACCCGCACTTCGCCGCCGGCCTGATCCATGTCGCGGCGGATATCGGCCTGGGTCGTCTCAAGCCACGCCAGGAATCCGGCCAGCGACGGCGCGTGCTGTTGTTCATACTCCAGAGCCAGTTGCAAAAACGCATCTATCGGATCAGCCGCTTCCGGTCCAAGTCCGCCCAGCAGGGCCCGCCTGCCGCCATCGCGTGACAAAACCGCCGAATAGAAGTCGAACACACTGGACCGTGCAGCCAGGTTGCGCCAGCGGGCCAGTTGTTCACAGGCGCTCGTGTAGGGTTTGCCTGCCCGGGCGGCGCTCTCCAGCCTGGTCCACAGGCCGCTGGTTTCGCGTTTGTGGGCCAGCCCGAACAGGTCATTGTCATCGTCAAACCGCGTGACGCCGTCATCATGGGTAAACAGCGGGCTTTTCAGCACGCCGGCAAGGTTGAGGTCATCGAGTGGCAGGATGCAGACCTGCGCCAGCGCCATCAGATCCTGGATCGCGATGTGGTCGAGCAGCTTTAGCCGGTCAGCACCGGCAACCGGCACACCGGCCTCCTTGAGGGCCCGCACGATTGCGGCCATCAGGAATGATCGCTGGCGTACCAGAATAAGGATATCGGACGGCATCACCGGGCGGTCCTGCTTCAACATTTCAGGCGACTGGACTTGCGTCCACCCTGCAATTGTTGTCGCAATGCGGCGCGCCATCACCAGATGCGGCGGGTCAACAATCTCGCCTGATTTTGGCACCCAGTGCTGAACATCTTCATCTGACTGGCCGCGCTCGAGGTCCCAGATTTCAACCAGTCCCTGTTCGCCTTTGCGGATTGGCAGATGCCGGACCTCCGGCTGGATTTCAGAGGTGACGCCCTTGCTTGCATCGTCACGTTTGAACACCAGGTCAACAGCACGCAGCACCAGTTCGCTGGAGCGGAAGGAGTGCTCAAGCGGGACCTCGCGATAGGTCTCTCCGGCATTGCTGATCAGGGTCTGGTAAAGACCTGCCTGCTTGTCGAATTCCCGCGGATCAGCGCCCTGGAACGAATAGATCGACTGCTTGCGGTCACCCACGGCGAACATGGTTCTCGCTGACCCGCCGCGCGCGCCTTCACCGGCAAAAAATTCTTCCGTCAGCGCGTTGATGATCTGCCACTGGTCGGGACTGGTATCCTGGGCTTCATCTATCAGGATGTGATCCAGCCCGCCGTCGAGCTTGTACAGCACCCAGGCGGCATCGGCATTGTGGTGCAGCAGATCAACCGTCTGGTGTATCAGGTCTTCGAAGTCGTAGCCCGCAAGGTTCTGCTTCAGCTTGTTGAAGGTGGCGATGATCTCCAGCCCGAGATACACCAGTGCGTTGGTGGAGTGCACGATCAACATCCCGTTGACGCTTTCCAGTGCCGCCAGCAGCAGTTCGCGCATCTTCAGCAATGCCTCGCGGCATTCCGGATGACTCTCGTCCAGTTTTTTGGTCACCAGGGCCGTGTCGCCCTTCGGTTTACCCTTGCCGGTCAGAACAGTCAGCCTGGCAATTGACAGGACGTCCTGCGGGTCGTGTGCCGCCAGCATCCGGGCAATCAGTGTTGCCTGGTTTGTATTTGTCACCGCGCTGTCTGTTGCCATCAGCTTGGCGGCGTGCTGCAGCGAGGATTTGTTGAGTCGGGCTGTGAAGTCTTCTGCGATGTCCAGCGGCGTTTCTTCGCCGGTCAGGCCGAACAGCTGGTTGAGGTACCCCTTCAGCCTCGGAAACGTCTCCTGGGTGCCGAAAGCGGCCAGCAGTTCGCTGGCGTGCTTTTGCAGTTCGTGAAGCAGGCCGGAAAATGCCTGCTCATTGGCAAACGGCGTAATCGTCGACACAGCTTCCCGGACCCTGTCGTCATCGCGGGTCAGTACTTGCGCGCGCGCCACCGCCATCAGGTCGCGGCTGTCGGTTGTGCTCAACACATGGAAACCGGGCACCACGCCTGCTTCAATCGGAAACCGCTGCAACAGGCGCTCGCAGAAGGCATGGATCGTCTGGACCTTCAGCCCGCCAGGCGTTTCGAGGGCACGGGTAAACAGCCTGCGCGCCTCGTCCAGATTGCGTATTTCCATATCGGATTGCGCAACATCCTTGCGGATCAGTTCGGTCAGTTCACGGTCATCCCTGGCGATCCAGCCGGACAGCTTGTCAAACAGGCGTTCCGACATTTCAGCCGCAGCCGCGCGGGTGTAGGTCAGACACAGAATGCGTTCAGGCTGCACCCCGTTGAGCAGCAACCGGATAACGCGGCCAACCAGCACGTGGGTTTTGCCGGCCCCGGCATTTGCCGGCACGAACGCCGAGACGTCAGGTCCGGATGCGAGGTCCTGCTGGCGTCTGGCCGTGTCGAATTCCGCCGTCGCGCTCATTCGCCGTCTCCGGCATCTGATCCGTGATCGCTGCCCTGGCCCCATTCGCGCCATCGTGACAGGTGGTCATAGTCGCCTTTTCGGTTCCAGGCTTCTTCGCCGGCCCGGGCCGGGTAGGCTTGTGTGGGGCTCAGATAACTGGCAATCAGCGAGCGCACGCCGTCGGCAGCGTTTTCAATCTCGTCTGCAATATCCACCGTGCCCGACGGCCCGATCAGTGCGCCCGGCGGATCACCCCCGGACAGCCGAATATACAACAGTTCTTCAACCTGCGTGGCAGGCAATTTCGCAAACCCGCCCTGTTGCGCAATCCAGCCTTCCAGGTAGAGCTGCGGCCTGTAACTCTTGCGTTGCCTGCCGTTCCTGTCATGCAGCGCCATCAGGCTGGCGCCGCCGGTCTTGTAGTCAACAATGCGCAGCGAGCCGGACTGCAGCCGGTCAATTCGATCTGCCCGCGCTGTGAGATTGACATCCTCGCCATTGACCTGGAACGCGTGAGCTCCCTCCAGTTCGGTCAGTTGCGCAGTGACATTCTCTCTCAGTGTGGCTTCGTGTTCACAGAACCAGTCGGTCATGCGCCACACCTGCGGCAGCCAAAGTGCCCGCAGGGCGGGATCGGGTGCAAAGTCGCCAATGAGTTTCACCGCAATATCACGCATGATGGCCTGTGCATCATCAGGCAGTGCGGCCGGATACTGATCGGTGAACCTCTCCACCACGGCATGAACGAGCTGGCCGCGTTCAGCCGCACCGGCTTCGCGATCAAGCGGCGGCAGCGGTTTCAGTCTCAGGATGGCATTTGCATACAGCCAGTAGGGATCCTGCATCAGCCGTTCTACCCGCGAAACCGAATATCGCCGTGGCCGGGCAGCAACAGGTGGAACCGGTCTTGGCGGCTCTGCGGCGGCCGGTTTTTCGCCGCTTGCCATCTTTGCATGCCAATCCAGACCCAGCGCCCAGCCAGCCCAGTCGGTTGCCGGATCAGGCTGCAGCACGTCGTTGAGGCCGGCTGCTGCCAGCACGGCCCTCAACCTCAACAACCAGCGTGACGCTACCGCAGGGGTGCCGTTGACCTTGCGGGCCCAGGTCAGCACCACGGTATCTGCACCAAGGCCCTGCACGAAATCATGTGCCGCCAGACCCAGCCTGCGTTCCGGCAGCTGCAGGCCGACAGCCAGGTGCTGCGGGCGCGACAGCCAGGGCCCCGGATCAGCGTCACCGGGCCAGATGCCCTCATTCAAGCCGCCGAGAATGACCAGTTCCGTCTGAACCAGGCGTGCCTCCAGCAGTCCCAGTATCTGCAGCTTTGGATGCAACGGATATCGCCTGCGAACCGGTACGGTGCGCAACGTGTCGGTGATGAAGCTACAGTAATTCGCGTGAGGCATGGCAGGTGCAGCGGCTGCATGATCGAGCAATTCGCGCAAGGTTTCCGATAACGCATTGCCTGCTTCACCTGTCCACAATCTGTCAGAAACACCGCTCGCCCCGGCGCTCAGGGTCTCGGCAACCGAAATATGGACGTTGAGCAAACTGGCCAGCGGACTGCCGTCACGGGCGTCTGACAAATCCAGCAACGGCGTCATGACCTGCTCAATCCGCGCTACCAGCGCGGACAGGGCATCCCAGTGTTCTGATGAAATGTTTTTGGCCAGCGGATGGGCAAATGGATCCTGCGCCAGTTTTCTTGCCTGTGAAATGCGCTTTGCGAGGCCGCGCAGATGATGCCCGCCGGGCACTTGCCGGAAAAGCGCAATTTCCAGTGTTTTGGCCAGTGAACGCATATCGGTTCCGGCAACCAGTTCATCTGTCATCAGGCTGTGGCCAAGCAGGGCAACCAGGTCATGCGCCCGCGCGGCAGGGGCACATGCCTCACCCACCAGCCGGAAAAAAATACCCTGCTCGGTGCCGGCGAGCGGTTCTCCGGCACTGTCGTCGACATGAATGTCCCAGCGTGCCAGTTCGGATGCCACCCGGCGTGCCAGTTGCCGGTCCGGTGTTATCAGTGAACAGGCGCGGTGTTCATCGTGCGCCTGTCGCATCAGCATCGCAATCATCAACGCCTGCTCGCGCATTTCGGGACACACCAGTTCGGTGATGGTTTCACATGCAAGCTCGAACTCTGTGCGCCAGTTTGCGAGATTCTTCCACAAATGGGTTGCTTCGCTGGGCCGCATCGTCTCGGATGCCAGCAGGGCACGGGCCCGCCCGGTTTCAGTCACGCGCACGCCCGGCAGGTCAGGGACGTCGGTACGCTCAACACCGATTTTTTCAAGCAACTCCTTCATGCCGTACTGGGGATGCTGCGGAGATGCCTCGATGCCGGTCCAGCTTTCGCCGTCCAGTGTGTGATCAAGACCCGGCAATATCACCGCGCCGCGAGGCAGGTGGGCAATTGTTACCAGCAGATCTGCAGTTGCAGGTACTGACCCGGTTGAACCAGCCGCGATCACCGGACCCGCTGGCGGTCGCTGCCGCAATCTGTCGGCTTCAGCCTGCAGCAGGGCGGACCGGCGTGCCTGTGGTCCTGTAAGGCCTGCCTGCGCCATGGCAGCCGGGTAGATTTGGGCAATAATTTTCAGGAAGTCCGCAGCTTCGTTGCGATGCAGCGGCATCTCGTGATCGCCGGCGAGCAGGTCAGGCAAATCTGCCAGCGTAATATCGCCTGTTTCAAGGCTGTCGATCAGTTGCACCAGCGACCTGGCCATCTGCAGGGCGTGCGAAACGCTGTCATTGACGGCACGGGCTGCCGGACTGACGGGGTTCGACCTTGCCCAGTCGCACACAATGCGTGTCAGCAGAAATTGCCGCTGCACCTGTGTGGCGGCAGGAGGCAGATCCAGATCAGCCGCTGCGCCTGGACCATAGGCCCCGGTGATGTGGATTTCATCCTCGTCCACATCGCCCAGCGCGCGAATGACCGGCAACAGGCGTGCCGTGTCGGGGTCTGCCTCGATAAAGGCGTCGCGGCAGGCCCGCACTGCACGCCGTGTCGGCAGCAGGATTGTCCAGGTACTCAACTCAAGCGGGCCGGGGGCGCCATCAGGGCCCGGCAACAGGTGCCCTTCAAGGATGGATGCAACAAGGCTTGGCAGGAAACCACACGACGGTGGGATGGTGAACACAGACGCTGGGGCGTGCTGCTTCATGGCGCGCCCAGTGCGGCAAGCCGGTCTTCGGCCTCTGTAATGGCTGCCGGCGTGCCCACATGCAACCACCAGTCATCGTGCTCCATGCCATAAAGGCGTTGATCGGCGATTGCCCGGTTCCACAGCAGGTTCATGGAAAAGGCGCCGTCCGGTGCGCTGTCGAACAGTCGCGGATGCACCATATAGGCACCGGCATAGACCAGTGGCGCAGTATCGCCGCTGCGGCGCGACAATTGTCCCATCGTGTTCATCTCGAAATCACCGGGTCCGTCAAACCCGATCGACCGGGCTTTACAGGACAACAGTAACAGACAGTCCATAAGCGCGTCATCCCACAGCGCCGCCATGCGCTGCAAAGCCGGCGTGGGTCCATCGACCCAGAACGAGTCCGAGTTCAGCACAAAAAACGGCTCATCACCCAGTTGCGGCAATGCCCGCGCCACACCGCCGCCGGTATCCAGCAGCAGGCCGGTTTCATCCTGCACCGTGATGTCCAGATCATTTCGGCCGCCTGCCCAGGCTTCGATCTGGTCGGGCAGATAATGCTTGTTGACGACCATGTGCGTCACACCTGAGCGTTGCAATACATCCACGCCGCGATCCAGCAATGATCTGCCGGCAACGTCGATCAGCGGCTTGGGCCGGTCCAGGGTCAGTGGCCGCATGCGGGTGCCCAGGCCCGCAGCCAGCACCATGGCGCGTGAGCCGGTCATGAACCGGCACCATCACGCAGGGTGCGCGGCAAATACCTGTCAAACCACGACTTCACTGTACCAAGGGCGCGGTGGCGCAGATTGTGCTCCAGTACATCGCTGGTGCGCGGCAAATGCCTGAGATAAGCCGGTTTTCCGTCGCGGGCATTCAGGCGGGCAAAAATACCCAGTATCTTGGTGGCGCGCTGGGCGCCCAATATGGCGTAGGCGGCCGCAAATGAACCGGTGTCAAAGTCCTCGTCATCGGCGCTGCGTGCTGCGACATACATGTCGTAGTAATCTTTCTCCGCATCAGCGGGGATTGTCACACGCACGTCCTGCAACAAGGATGCAAGATCATAGGCCGGATGACCCAGCACACAATCCTGCGTGTCGATCAGCCCGATCTTGCGGTCGCCGTCACGCAGTGGCAGCCAGAACAGGTTGTCGACATGAAAGTCGCGTAATACCCAGACCGGCCGGCTGACCTGCACCATTTGCAGAACGTCGCGCCACGAGGCCATGAATTCATCGCGCACCTCGCCGCGCAACGGCGCGTCGCACACATGCGGCCAGTACCAGTCAAGGCACAGTTCCGCCTCGATCAGCAGCGCGTCCATATCATAGTGCGACAGCTTGTAGTCATCGCCCGAAGACAGCTCAATCCGGTCCGGCCAGTTGTTTTGCGCCATATTGGCCAGCATCATCACGGCACTGGTCAGGCACAGGGAAAACTGATCGGCGTCATCAAGCAGTGACCGGAAACTCACTGCTCCGAAATCCTCGATGACCGCGAGACCGTGGCGGGTGTCGATCGCATGGATTTCCGGTGCCGACAGACCTTGTGCCAGCAGGCCGCGATTGATCGCTTCAACGGCACGTATATCTTCTGCCAGATGCGCAATACGGCTATAGGGCAGGCCTTTGTGGACTGGTTCACCGTCAGGACGCGACGGCATGTCCATCAACAGACCGCTCGCGCCATCCGGCCCGTCGCGCAACCGCTCATAACGCCGTGACGAGGCATCGGCAGGCATCTTGTGGCGGGTTGCGGTATCCCAGCCGCTGGCCGCCAACAGGTCATCTATGTGCTGTAGCTTGTCGAGACGCGCCCGCCAGCTTTCATTGCCGCTGGTCAAATGAGCACTACGCCCGCCGTCTTTTTCACTCAGTTCAATCAGCAATCCGCCGGGCGGCAGCAAATCAGCAGCCCGCGATGGCCATTCTACGATGACGGTTCCTGCATCAAGCGCCTCGTCAATGCCAAGTTCATCGATCTCAGCGGGCTCTTCGAGCCGATAGAAATCCATGTGCGCCACGGCAGTGCCGTCCAGTTCGTATGTCTGGACCAGGGTGAATGTCGGGCTTGGCACCTCCAGGGCCGGGTTGTCGGCAAGGGTGCGTATGAAGCTTCTGGCAAGCGTGGTCTTGCCGGCGCCAAGGTCGCCCTCCAGTGCAATCAGGTCGCCTTTGCCTGCCAGCATGGCAAGGCCGGCGGCAAGCCGCTCACTGGCGGCCTCATCCGCCAAATCTATTAGCAAGCCTGGCTCGCTGGCACTGGTTGACATCATGATGTTCAACTCATCGACGCGGATCGGGGCTGTTCAATGTTGGAGGGTGAAACCACCTCGCGCGGGCCTGAATCAGGCAGTCTGCAGATAACGGTTGTGCCCTGTTGCAGCTTCGACATCAGACGAACCGAGCCGCCGTGCAATTCCACGAAACTTTTCACCAGTGCCAGGCCCAGGCCCGGACCGCGATGGCCGCCTGCCAGCGGTTTTGCATTGAACCGCTCGAATGCCTTCTTCTGGAATTCATCATCCATGCCCCTGCCATTGTCGGCCACCCACAACAGCACGTCGCTGCCATCGCGCCGTGCACCCATGCGCACCGTGGCGCCGGTGGACGAAAAGCCGATGGCATTCGACAACAGATGTCCGATGGTCTGGTGAAGCCGCCGGCTGTCGGCTCTCAGCGATCCTGCGTTTTCGGCAATCTCGATGTTCAGCGTCAGGTCGCGCTGGTCGATGCGCCGGGAAAAATCATTGGCGACGTCGGACAACAGGTCTTCAACCTTGATCGTTTCCAGGCGCAGTTCCATGGCGCCTGCATCAATGGTTGTCAGGTCCAGAATGGCGTCGATAACCGCCAGCAGGTCGTTTGATGATGACTGTATGTCGGCAACATACTCCGATTGTTTCGGGGCAAGCTCGCCGGCTATGCCGGCAGACAGCATCGAGGCAAACCCCAGAATCGAGTTCAGCGGCGTGCGCAGTTCATAGGACACATTTGACAGGAAGCCGGTCTTGAGCCGGTCAGCAGCTTCAAGGGCTTCATTGCGCTCGCGCAGCGCCCGTTCAATGCCCGAACTGGCCGTTACGTCCACATAGGTAATCAGCGTATTGCCGTCGGGCAACGGCACGACATTGTAGTCCAGCACCATGCCATCCGGGCGGATCAGCCGGTCCTGAAGAGGCCTGCGACTGTCAGAGAGTGATGTGACCGCCAGTTTGACCTCGTTCCACATCTCCGCCTGTGGCATCAGTCGCGCGCACTGCTGAAACACTTCAACCACGTGCGGTCGGGTATCGAGGAAGGCTTCGTCCAGTTGCCAGAAGCGGCCGAATGTCGGATTGAACAGCTTCAGGCAGCCATCCGTGCCAAACAGCGCAAGGCCTTCATGCATGTTGTCGATGGTCTCGCGCTGTACGCCGATCAGCTCATTGTAACGGCTTTCAAGCTGTATTTTTTCGGACACGTCTTCATACAAAACCGAAACTTCGCCGGAGCGGGGCTGTTCCGACACGACGCGCAGGGAGCGGCCGTCCGGCAGATGCCACAACTCGTCCGGTGTATCCAGGCGTGCATAAGAGGCAAGCTGCTCCGTCTTCCAGCTGCGGTAGTTGGCCTGCTCAGGCAGCTTTCGTTCCTCGCGCAGCCGGTCGAGAATCTCGCCATGGCTGGGATGGGTGTCGAGCCACTTGGTATCCAGCGACCACAATTCCGCAAAAGCGGCATTGTAGAATGAAAGCTTCTGGTCTGCTGCAAAAGTGGCTATTGCAGCTGTAATCTTGTTCAGCGTGCTGGCATGAGAGCGAATCTGGCGATCAAGCTCTTTTCGGGTATCTTCAAGGCGCGTCATGTCCAGCGCAAACGAAGCGGTGGTGTTGTCAAACGGCACTTCCACCAGTTCCAGTATGCGTTTGGCACCTGCCACAACCGCCGCACCCCGGGAAATGGAGCGCTCATCATCGGCGGGCGATGTAACCGGCGTGAAGGCTTCGCGATCGATGAGGGGGATGTTTTGTGAAATCACCTGGTCAATATCTGAGTGTTCAATGGCATCCATATAGGCCTGATTGACCCAGACCAGATCGCCTGTTTCATCGCGCAGAAAAACCGGAAACGGTGCCTTGTCGAGCATCGAACTGAGCCGTTCAACCTGTTTGCCCAGGCGTCTGGCGTCGAACATCAGCTCTTTCGTGTCGCGCCGTTCGCCGGACAATGGCTTGATGCGCATGGTGGCGATGCCGCCGGCGACGCGTCCGTCTGCCTCGACCAGTTCACCATCCAGTGTCTTCAGGGCTATGTTGAACGGTGTCCCGGCTGCGCGCAGCACACCAAGCCCGTTTTCCACGGCGCCGATGGATTCCTCATCAAGCCAGCTGGAAAAATCGGCCAGACTTTCAAGGTCGGTGTTCAGTTGAACCGTGCCGCGCAAATCACCTGAAATGCTGTCCGGTGCACCCCGGCCGGTCCGCCAGATGAACAGCACGCTCGGCTCGGCATTGATGATGGCCTGGGCCTCGTTCAGATCCGCTTCAAGCTCGGCAATCCGGGCCTCGCCTTCGGTTCTGCGCGTCGTCATGCGGCGCACTGCAATAAAGGCCCACAGCATGACACCTGCCGACAAAAGCAGGGTTGCAACAGCATAACTGTTCTGGACGGAAACCGTTGTGGTCAGGAAATTCTGGGCGGCCGCATCGCGCGGCAGTGCACATAATCCAGCCGTTACGGCAACCATCAGTGTTGCCGCACATGACCCCCTGCCAGTGTCTCGCACAAAGTGCAAAGCGTTTCAGGCCCCCTGAAAACGTTTTTCCCTATAGCAACATGGGTTCATATGAACCCGTCAGGTTGCTATAACACTTTGGAATCGATCAGGTTTATGATTTTTCGCCCAAAAGGCAAAAAACATCCTGACCTAACGCACCCTCCGGTCAGGCGGAATCACCTGACAGAAGAAAAGGTACTCGATTCCAAAGTGTTAGAGCAACTATACGCATTAATGTGAATGCCTGTTGTCCCAAACGCAAAGCAACATCACTTACCCGTGCCAGGGCTCTTCGAGCATGCAATGCGTTCTCACGCGAATCGAACACGCCATGTCCCGCAACAGGTATAGCGGTAAGGGAGCAAAAAGCACACTACCCCGTTGAAATCTTATCAACGGGGTAGTGCACTTTGCAAAAATGTCGCGAGATGCCGGAACAGCTATCAGTCCGGAACAGCTATCAGTAGCGATAGGTTTCCGGCTTGAACGGGCCATCGGGGGTGACACCGATATAGCTCGCCTGCTCGTCGGACAGCCTGGTCAGCTTTGCACCGATCTTGGCGAGATGCAGCATGGCAACCTTTTCATCGAGATGCTTCGGCAGCACGTAAACCGAGTTCTTGTACTGATCGCCCTTGGTCCACAACTCAATCTGGGCCAGCGTCTGGTTGGCAAATGAAGCAGACATGACGAAACTCGGATGGCCTGTTGCATTGCCCAGGTTCACCAGGCGGCCTTCAGACAACAAGATCATGCGATTGCCGGCGGGAAATTCGATCATGTCCACCTGCGGCTTGATATTGGTCCATTTGAAGTTCTTCAGGCCGGCGACCTGGATTTCATTGTCGAAGTGACCGATATTGCACACGATTGCCATGTCCTTGACGCGGCGCATGTGGTCCACGGTCAAAATGTCCTTGTTGCCTGTTGCGGTAACAATGACGTCGGCCCGTTCGATATCATCTTCCAGTGTCACCACCTCAAAGCCGTCCATGGCGGCCTGAAGCGCGCAGATCGGGTCAACTTCGGTCACCAGTACCCGCGCGCCTGCGCCGGCCAGAGATTGTGCCGAGCCCTTGCCGACATCGCCGTATCCGGCCACGATTGCCACTTTACCGGCAAGCATGACATCGGTTCCGCGGCGGATGGCGTCCACCAGAGATTCACGGCAACCGTATTTGTTGTCGAATTTCGACTTGGTCACACTGTCATTGACGTTGATCGCCGGGAACGGCAGGTCGCCCTTCTTTTCCAGTTCATACAGGCGATGGACGCCGGTCGTGGTTTCTTCAGACACGCCCTTGATGGCGGCGCGCGCCCTGGTGAAGAAGCCCGGATCACGCTCCATGCGCTTGCGGATGGTTGCGAAGAATATTTCTTCTTCTTCATTGCCGGGGTTATCCAGCACCGAAATGTCGTTTTCAGCCTTGGCCCCGGTCAGGATGTACATGGTGGCATCGCCACCGTCGTCCAGAATCATGTTGGCTGTTTCACCGTTCGGCCAATCGAAGATCTTGTCGGCAAAGTCCCAGTATTCCTGCAGCGTTTCACCCTTGTGGGCAAATACCGGGACGCCGCTCTCGGCAATGGCTGCGGCGGCATGATCCTGGGTCGAGAAGATGTTGCACGATGCCCAGCGCACTTCAGCGCCCAGTGCCACAAGTGTTTCAATCAAAACGGCTGTCTGGATCGTCATGTGCAATGAGCCGGCGATACGCGCGCCCTTCAGAGGCTGGGCAGGGCCGTATTCTTCACGCACCGACATCAGGCCCGGCATTTCAACTTCTGCAATGGTGATTTCCTTGCGGCCAAATCCGGCAAGAGAAATGTCGGCGACGGCGTAATCGTTTGGGCTGGTCATGGGCAGCAATTCCTGTGTGAATTTTGCGGTAGGACGTTGATTTGGGCGGTCTATATCAGGCCGCGCACGCAACTGCAACGAACATATAAATAAATCCTTATATACCGCTTGTGGCAACAGGGCTGCACGCGGCGTCGTCTTCGCCGTCTTCACCAAACCGGTCGGCCAGCAGGGCGGTGATCGCGTCCATGGCCGCTTTTGCATCTTTGCCGGTCGCGGCAACCTTGATAATCGTGCCGGTTGAGGCAGCAAGCATCATAAGCCCCAGAATAGACGTTCCCGGCACGCTTTGCCCGTCATGGGAAACCGTCACTTCGACATCGAACTGTTCAACGCATTTGACAAACTTGGCTGAAGCACGCGCATGCAGACCACGGCGGTTGGTAATTTCAAGCTCGCGCACCATGGTCATCGATCCAGCAAGCTTCCAGCAAGATTTATGTATTTACGCCCGGCGTTCTGCGCTTCTTCGGCGGCCTTTTGCAAAGGCAGCGACGCGCGCACGCTGGCAAGCTTGATCAGCATCGGCAGGTTTGCACCGGCAAGCACTTCTATATCGTCGTCATCCATCGCCGAAATGGCAAGGTTGGACGGCGTGCCACCGAACATGTCGGTTACAACGATAACACCGGCGCCGGAATTGACTTTCTTGATGGCGGACAGGATGTCGTCGCGACGCTGATCCCCGTCATCGTCAGGTCCGATCCCGATGACTTCAATGCTTTCTTGAGGCCCCACCACATGAACCAGCGCATTGCACAGTTCCTGTGCCAGCCTGCCGTGTGAAACCAGTACGAGTCCGATCATGTGTGCAATGCCTGAATTGGTTCGATACCTTCGTTTTACGGACGGCTACATTACCGTTTCGGTGACTGTCCGCAAGGCCCGATCAACGGATACTCACGAATTGCTCAGACCCGCCAACCCCCACCGTATCAGCGCCAGTGTGCGGACCTGTGCTGCTGCTGACGGGGTTGAAAAGTCAATCTTGTGCAGGGGCATTCGCCGGCCGGCCAATTCGATGACTTCAGAGCCAGGTATCCGTTCAATATCCATGGCATCTGCATGGGCAATGACCATATCAAGGCGCACCGGAAAACCGGCATTTTCGACCTTGATGATGCCTGTGCCGCGCACTTCCAGCAGTCCTTCAATGGCGGAGGGCGCAGTTGCCGTCAGAACACCGTTGACATCCTCAAGCACAACCTGATCGTCGCTTACAAGATGTCCGCAGATGGGATCGGTTGACCCGGCACCAAATCCTGACTGGTCAATCAACCGCAGGGCCAGCGACGATTTGCCGGTACCCGACGCGCCTTGCAGCAGCACGCCGGCCGTATGCCCGGCGCATGACAAGGCAATACAGGTGCCATGTGTAGTGACGGGCTCCGGTGCCGGATTGTTCATGTCAGGACTTGCGGCGCGGCAGGTCGGATGCTGAGCGTTCAACCGGCAGCCGTACCGTAAAGCGGGCGCCCTTGATGTCGGCATCCTCACCTGTGCCGGACCCGTCTGCATAGTGGTTCGATGCCCGGATGGTTCCGTTGTGGGCTTCCACGATCTGGCGGGAGATGGACAGGCCCAGGCCGGAGTTCTTGCCGAACGAGTTTTCCGGCCTGTCCGTATAAAAGCGCTCGAAAATCCGCTCCAGGTTGGCCGGTGGAATGCCGGGCCCGGTATCCTCCACGACATACTCCACGATGCGCCCCTTGCGCCGCAGTGTCACGGCGACTTCCCCGTCTGCCGGCGAAAACGAAACCGCATTGGCGATCAGATTGCGGGTGACCTGGCCCAGCCGGTTGTCGTGTCCCGCAATTGTAAATCCGTTCTTGCCCGAAAACTCGCTTGGCAATGGCTCTATTTTCAAGGTCACCCGGGGCTGGTGTTCGCGCCGGGTCTCGTTGGCCAGTTCGACAAAGGTCTCCAGCAACTGGCGCATGTCGACAGGTCCGGCTTCGCTGCGGGCCAGTTCGGCGTCCAGGCGCGATGCATCGGAAATATCGGAAATCAGCCGGTCCAGCCGCTTGACGTCATCCTTGACGATGGTAACCAGACGCTCGCGCTGTTCCGGTGTGCGGGCATACTCGATGGTTTCAACCGCTGAGCGTAGCGACGTCAGGGGGTTCTTTAACTCGTGTGCAACATCGGCTGCGAATGCCTCGATGGCCTCGATCCGGTTGTAGAGCGAACTGGTCATCTCCCTCAAGGAGCCGGACAAATGCCCGATTTCGTCGCGCCGGGATGAAAAATCCGGAATTTCCACACGTTTGGCATGGCCGCGGCTCACCGCGGCAGCGGCACTGGACAGCCGTCTTATGGGTTCGGCAATATGGCCCGCCATCAGCAATGACAAGATGATTGTCACCAGTGAGGTGAACATGAAGATAAACAGGATAATCCGCATGTCTTCGCGCAGGACCGCGTCAATCTCGCCGCCAGGCGTGGTCAGTACAAGTGCACCCTGAACCGCCCGGAAGCGCTGCACCGGAACCGCAACGGCGACAATGACCTCTTTCTTCTTGTTGACCCGCACCACGGAGACGGACGCGCCGTTAAGCGCAGCGCGAATTTCCTCGAACTCGCCACCATTGGTGGCGGTATATTCTTTTTGTTCCTTGTATCCGACAGCCAGGAACCACTCATTGAACTGGTCCCACATTGCATCGTACAGGGAGTTTTCGTCCTTTGTGTCGCGCGGTGGCAGATTGATCCGCAACACCTCGCCGCGCCCGTAAAAATAACGGCTGTCCACAATCATGGCGCCGTCCCGGTCAAACAGGTGCGCCCGAATGTCGGTGTTTGAGACCAGACGCCGCAACACAGGCCCGGCCCGGTCCGGATTTACCAGGAAATCGGTTTGGCCCGAGGTTGCGGGCGCTGCTGCATTGGGGTTGAGTTGCTGCTCGATCAGTTGCTCCGGATCGAGAATAAGCTGATCGGTTTCCACCGAAACCGAAGACCCGACCGCTGCTGCCATGATTTGCGCCTGTGTCATCAGGCTTTGTACACGGCTGTCAATCAGGCTCTTGCGGCTCTGGTTGAAGAACAGGATACCGAGCACCAGGATGATCAGACCACACAGGTTGATGATCAGAATGCGGCTTGTCAGATGGGCCGGTGCAAACCGGTCCCACCACGCCGCGGGCCGGGTCATTTGCTCCTCGGGCGCCATGTTTTCAGAAACCGCTTGTTCAGAACCTGAAGCCGCCCGGTCGTTATGTCCAAGATCCGATTGGATCGTCATTGGCCGTCCCTACTGAAACGCTGTCAGACCACCATGGGGTCATCGGAACCCATGGTGGTCTGACACTTTGGAAGCGATCAGGTTCATGATTCATGGTTGTCGCAACCAAAACTCACCCTGATCTAGCCACGTTCATTTTACATCTCGCGGAAGCGGTATCCAACTCCATAGAGCGTTTCGATAGCGTCAAAATCGTCGTCAACTACCTTGAATTTCTTGCGAAGTCGCTTGATGTGGCTGTCAATTGTGCGGTCATCAACATAGACCTGGTCGTCATAGGCAGCATCCATCAAAGAGTCGCGGCTCTTGACGATGCCCGGGCGCTGCGCGAGCGCCTGCAGGATCAAAAACTCGGTAACAGTGAGGGTGACCCCTTTTCCGTCCCATGTGCTGGAATGGCGGTCCGGATCCATCATCAGGCGGCCACGCTCGATGATCTTGCTTGCTTCACCGGTAACCTCGATGCCTTCGCGGCTCTGTGCCCGGCGCAAGACAGCCTTGACACGCTCGACCAGCAGGCGCTGCGAGAACGGTTTGCGGATAAAGTCGTCTGCACCCATTTTCAGGCCGAACAACTCGTCAATTTCCTCGTCCTTGGAGGTGAGAAATATAACGGGCAGGTCTGATTTCTGGCGCAGGCGGCGCAATAGCTCCATGCCGTCCATGCGTGGCATCTTGATATCGAAGATAGCCATGTCCGGAGGTGTGTCTTCCAACCCCTGCAGCGCGGCAACGCCGTCCGTATAGGTGCTGGTGCTGTAGCCTTCTGCCTCCAGTGCCATGGACACCGATGTCAGAATATGCCGGTCGTCATCAACGAGCGCAATTGTTGGCATGCGTTTTCCCAATGCTTTGTCTCCGTCTTGATGGCGAGCCGTAAAGACTGATCTGGCACAAATTGTGGCAGGATGTTTTACGCTGTCGCAAAGTAAAACATATATGGAATATGGTGCCACTGCGAAAAGATAACAAGTGGCAGCGTCAAAATGTGAAGGCCGCGGCATTCCGTGAGGCATGCCGCCTGTGCATTTTTTGCCACAGTCACGCTATCAACAGAAATCGCATAACATGCTTTTGATTGCTTGAAGACGATCAAAAGATTGCTTAGTTTACTTTTCATACCGGGTTTTGTTGAGGGCGATACGCCATGAAGTCACCACCCGTTTCATCCACAGAAAAAGAGATCACAGACGTAATGAACAATATCATGGCTGTCAGCTGCCGTGTGTCTTTCATTATTGTTTCAGGAGCAGCGCGTTGCAACACACAGGCCATTTCAATCCAGCCTTTCCTATCGAGACAACCCACATCAATGGGGCGCACGAGGTTCACTACAACCTGAATGCCGCACAGCTTTTCGAAATGTCGATAAAGCTGGACGAAGGCATGGTGACCGATAGCGGTGCGCTCAGCGTGGTCACCGGAAAGCACACCGGCCGCTCTGCCCAGGACAAGTTCATCGTTCGCGATGCCAAAACGGAAGACAATATCTGGTGGGACAACAACAAGGCCATGTCGCCCGACCATTTCGCCGCCCTGAAAGCCGATTTCCTGCATCATGCCAGGGGCAAGCGCCTGTTTGTCCAGGATTTGTATGGTGGTGCGGATGCTGATCACCGCATCAAGGTACGCGTGGTGACCCAGTTCGCCTGGCACGCATTGTTCATCCGCTATCTGCTGCGCCGTCCGTCCCGTTCCGAGGTGATGGATTTTACACCCGAGCTGACAATCATCAATCAACCCAGCTTCAAGGCTGATCCTGCGAAACACGGCTCACGCACCGAAACGGTCATTGCCATCAATCTGACCGAGAAACTGGTGTTGATCGGTGACAGCGAATATGCCGGTGAAACCAAGAAATCGGTGTTCGGCACCCTCAATTACTTCCTGCCTGAAAAGAACATCATGCCGATGCACTGTTCGGCCAATGCCGGTGATGACGGCACATCCGCGCTGTTCTTCGGTCTGTCGGGCACTGGCAAGACCACATTGTCTTCGGATGCATCGCGCACGCTTGTCGGTGACGATGAACACGGCTGGTCGCCGAACGGCATCTTCAACTTTGAAGGTGGTTGCTATGCCAAGACGGTCAATCTGTCGGCGGAAGCCGAGCCGGAGATTTACTCAACCACGCAGCGCTGGGGCTCGATCCTTGAAAACGTCATGGTCGACGCAGATACAAGGAGCCCGGACTTTGACGATGTCTCGTTGACCGAAAATGGCCGGGTTGCCTATCCGATGCACTTCATTCCGAACGCATCCGAAGACGGTACCGCCCCGCATCCGAAGAATGTCATCATGCTGACCGCAGATGCATCCGGTGTGCTGCCGCCGATCGCGCGCCTGACGCCGCATCAGGCAATGTATCACTTCCTGTCCGGCTACACGGCCAAGGTTGCCGGCACCGAAAAAGGTGTCAAAGGCACCGTGGCGACATTCTCGACCTGTTTTGGCGCACCCTTCATGCCGCGTCACCCGAGCGTTTACGGTAATCTGCTGAAAAAGCTGATTGCCGAGCATGGCGCCACCTGCTGGCTGGTCAATACCGGCTGGACCGGCGGGCCTTATGGTGAAGGTCATCGCATGCCGATCAAGGCAACCCGCGCATTGTTGGCGGCTGCCCTTGACGGCAGTCTCAACAATGTGCCGATGCGCACTGATGCATCCTTCGGTTTTGAGGTGCCAACGTCTGTTCCGAATGTGGATAGTGCCGTGCTTGATCCGCGCGGCACCTGGGCTGATCCGGCAGCTTATGATGCCAAAGCCAGCGAGCTGGTCGCCATGTTTGTGGACAATTTCGAGAAGTTTGCCGACCACGTCGACACCGAAGTGCTGGCGGCGGCACCGGCAGTGCGGGATGCTGCAGAGTAGGGTATTATCCGTTTGAAGCCATGACCGGTATGCGCGCTCACGCCGTATCGTGACTGGCGCAGATTTTACCGGCTTCGGTTCTGGTGAACGGCTGTTCAAACAGCAGGCACCAGTGTTTGCCCTTGACGTCTTCGGGCGCACCGCCTTCACGGAAAAACCGGCACGTGCCGCATGCGCCGAAGCTGGGCAGGCCGCGTGACTTGATGATCTGGTTGACCAGTTTTTGTGATCCTGCGGCAAGTTTTTTACGGGTTTTTGGCCCACTTGCCTCGATCATGGTGGACACGTGCTGCCACGGATCGCCGTGCAGTTTCGCCTCGCCTTCCGCCGTGAGCGCCAATACCACCGAGCGCGGCTGGCCCGGCCTCGGCTTTTTTGTCACCAGGCCTTTGCGTTCCAGGGCAATCAGGGTTTGCGATATTGTGCCCTTGGTTGCCGACAGGTAGCGGGTCAGGGCGGCCGGCGAATTGGAGAAACGATTACATCGTGACAGATAGCGCAGCGCTTCCCACTGCGCCGGGTTGAGGTCGGACGCATGCTCCTGCGCCCGCACCAGCCTGCTCAGGCGCTCCAGCAGAATAACCATGTCGTCGCTGCTCAGGTCTCTTGCCATCAAGTTTCCCCGGTAAGTATGCAACCATGCAAACGGCTTCGGTGCCCGTTCAGATCACTGAGATACTATGCAATTCAGTTGTCACAATCAAACTGGTCGAATATAGGGAAGTATTAAGTCATTCAGCAGGCAGATTGGGCCGTCCGGTCTCAAGAAAAATAGGATACTCAACTACAAAAATTCCGGCTTTTACTGACAGCAATGGCAAGCGCACGCGATGTTGTCGTGTATTCCACTCCACTTTCGGTAACAGAAATTTGTACGTCCAGTATACAGGCGCCGTTTTTTTCAACAACATCGGCCGAAAACAGCCGTTAGAGCACGGAGGTTGGATGATCGCTTCGGCCCCTTCGCTGGCCTTCCACACCCAACACACCCCTAGTGCGCTTCATCCCAGTTGTCCGCCGCACGTGCATCCACCTGGATGGGCACCGAGAACGATACTGCCGGCAATGGCGCTGCCACCATTACTTCAGATGCGATCTTGATGGTTGCATCGGCCTCTGCATCCGGCACCTCGAAGATCAGTTCATCATGCACCTGCAGCAACATGCGCGCGCTCAGGCCGGCATCTGCGAGCGCTTGTGGCATGCGGATCATGGCGCGCCGGATGATATCGGCGGCAGAGCCCTGGATCGGCGCGTTGATGGACGCGCGTTCCTGGAAAGCGCGTTCCGATGCGTTGGGTGACTTGATGCGCGGAAAATGCATCCGCCGGCCAAACACTGTCTCCACATAACCGTTGGCCCGGCAAAACGCCTTGGTGTGCTCCATATAGTCCTTGATGCCGGGGAAGCGTTCGAAATAGGTCTTGATATAGCGTCCTGCCTCCTCGCGCGGAATGGCAAGCTGATTGGCCAGCCCGAACGCTGAAATGCCGTAAATGATGCCGAAATTGATGGCCTTGGCCTTGCGGCGGATGCTCGGGTCCATGCCCTCAACCGGTGTGTCGAACATCTCCGATGCGGTCATGGCGTGAATGTCCAGTCCGTCGGCAAATGCCTTCTTCAACTGGTCGATGCCGGCAATATGGGCCAGAACGCGCAGTTCGATCTGGCTGTAGTCGGCAGAGACCAGCTTGTGACCGGGCGCAGCCACAAAGGCGGTTCTGATCTGGCGGCCTTCTGCGGTGCGCACAGGAATGTTCTGCAGGTTCGGATCGGTTGACGACAGCCTGCCGGTTGATGTTGCGGCCAGCGAATAGGATGTGTGAACCCGCCCGGTCTCAGGGTTGATATGGCCGGTCAGGGCGTCCGTATAGGTCGAGCGCAGCTTGGTCAGTTGACGCCAGTCGAGCAGTTTGCGGGCCAGTTCAACGCCGTCTGCCGCCAGGTCTTCCATCACCTGGCTGTCGGTGCTCCAGGCACCCGTTGCGGTTTTCCGGCCGCCCTGAAGCCCCAGTTTTCCGAACAGGATTTCACCGATCTGCTTCGGCGATCCCAGATTGAAGCTCTCGCCGGCAAGCTCATGCACCTGTTTTTCCAGCGCATCGGCGCCCTTGGAAAACTCACCGGACAACCGGGCCAGTACGGTCCTGTCGACCAGGATGCCCTCACGCTCCATGGCCGCCAGAACCGGTACCAGCGGTCGCTCCAGCGTTTCATAGACGGTTGCACGATGTTCCGACGCCAGCCGGGGTTTGAGCACATGCCACAGCCTCAGTGTGATGTCGGCATCTTCAGCCGCATAGCTTGTCGCCTGGTCCAGCGGCACCAGGTCAAACGTCACCTGGGACTTTCCGGTGCCGGCCACTTCCTTGAACTTGATCGGCTTGAGGCCGAGATGAACATCGGCCAGTTCGTCCATGCCATGCCCGTTAACCCCTGAATCCAGCGCATAGGACAGCAACATCGTGTCATCGATCGGCGCGACATTGATGCCGAGGCGCTGAAACACGGTCAGGTCATATTTCAGGTTCTGGCCGATTTTCACAATGCCGGCGTGCTCAAGTACGTCTTTGACCGCGCCGATAACCTCTGCTTCGGACAGTTGTTCCAGATCACCACCGCCAAAGTCGAGGCCTTCCGAGGCCCGGTGACCGGTCGGAATGTAGCAGGCCTTGCCCGGCTCAACGCTGAAGGAAATGCCGCACAAGCTTGCCTGCATATTGTCGAGCGATGTGGTTTCGGTATCAACAGCCACCAGCCCGGCCTGCCGGATCATTGCGATCCAGGCGTCCAGACGGTCCCTGGTGGTGACGCGCTCATAGGCAGAATGATCAGGCGGCGGCAGGTTGCGCATCCTGTCTGCCATGACGCTGGCGGCAGTACCGCCGGTTGCGCCATCTGACGCTTCTGCAGGAGGTGTGTCGCTGCCATCACTGCTGACCGGAACACCGAGTTCATCCACATCGGCGCCCTCGGGCGGCCAGCCGGTGAAGGTCACTTCTATCGGCTCGATATCGGCGGCATTGGTTTCAAAATCGCCTGAGACCCGGCGGATCAGCGTATTGAAATCCAGCGCCTTCAGGAAACCGATAAGGGCTTTGGCTTCCGGTTCAATCACACCGAAATCTTCAATGGGATGATCGACATCCACATCGGTTTTCAGGATCACCAGCTGTTTTGAAACACGGGCCTGGTCGGCAAATTCGATCAGCTTCTCCCGGCGCTTGGGCTGTTTGATTTCACCTGCGCGCGCCAGCAGGCTTTCAAGGTCACCATACTCCTCGATCAACTGTGCCCCGGTCTTGACGCCGATGCCGGGCACACCGGGCACATTGTCCACGCTGTCACCGGCAAGTGCTTGTACTTCAACAACCTTTTCGGGCGGCACGCCAAATTTCTCGATAACTTCGGCGCGCCCGATTGCCTTGTCTTTCATGGTATCCAGCAACATCACCTGATCGGTGACCAGTTGCATCAGGTCCTTGTCGGATGACACGATGCGCACCGTTGCGCCTGCCGCAGCGGCCTGGGTGGCGTAGGTTGCGATCAGGTCGTCGGCCTCATAGTTTTCCTGCTCGATACACGCGACGTTGAAGGCTTCCGTTGCCTGCCGGATCAGGCCGAATTGCGGTATCAGGTCTTCCGGTGCCGGCGGGCGGTGGGCCTTGTACTCGGGGTAGATTTCATTGCGGAATGATTTCGAGGATTTATCGAAGATAGCCGCAATGTGGGTCGGTTTGTCATCCGCCGACATCTGCTGGAGCAACTTGTACAACATGTTGCAAAAGCCCTGCACCGCGCCGACAGGCAACCCGTCAGACTTGCGGGTCAACGGCGGCAATGCGTGGTAAGCGCGGAAAATATAGCCGGAGGCATCTATCAGATAAAGATGGTCACCGGGCTTGATCGGACGGGATGCTGCTGTACTCATGGTGGGCGCACTATGCCACCTGTCCCGCCCCTTTGCCATAAGCTGAAACGCTTGTTTGCACAGGCAAGATCGGGGTGACTTTGTGCTGCTGACAATTCCTGACAGCACTTCTCAACAGCACATTGTTGCGCTGCACCAGGGTGGTTCCACATTATTTGCCGTTCTGGCTGGCTGAATGCCCTTGCCAAGTGCCCCCCTGATAGTTGGATAATGAGACTTCTTAATTTAGGGAGTAGTGTCATGAACCTTCAGGCAAATGAAAATGACTTCAGCGGCATCATCGAGGCCGACCGTGCACACGTCTGGCACCACCTGACCCAGCACAAGAAGTTTGAGACCGTGGATCCGCTTGTCATCATCGAAGGCAAGGGCATGCGCGTGTGGAACACCGCAGGACGCGAGCACCTTGATGCGGTATCCGGCGGCGTGTGGACCGTGAACGTAGGTTATGGCCGTGAAAGCATTGCCGATGCGGTTCGTGACCAGCTGGTCCAGTTGAACTATTTTGCCAATTCGGCCGGCAGCATTCCAGGCGCCAAGTTTGCCGAGCGGCTGATCTCCAAGATGCCCGGCATGACCCGCGTCTATTACTCGAACTCGGGCTCGGAGGCCAATGAGAAGGCCTACAAGATCGTCCGTCAGATTTCGCACAACAAGCATGGCGGCAAGAAGCACAAGATCCTGTATCGCGACCGTGATTATCACGGCACGACAATTACCGCCCTGTCGTCATGTGGCCAGAACGAGCGCCGCGACCAGTACGGGCCGTTTACGCCCGGTTTCGTCGAGGTGCCGCATTGTCTCGAATATCGCTCGCAATGGGGCGAGGTGGACGATTACGGCATCCGCGCCGCCAACGCCATTGAAGAGGTTATTCTGCGTGAGGGTGCTGACACGGTCGGCGGCCTCATCCTCGAGCCGGTTACGGCTGGTGGCGGTGTGATTACTCCGCCGGAAGGCTATTGGCAGCGCGTCCAGGAAATCTGCAGGAAGTACGATATTCTGCTGATTATCGATGAAGTTGTCTGCGGCATGGGCCGCACCGGTGAGTGGTTCGGCTATCAGCACTATGGCATCGAGCCGGACATGGTGACCATGGCCAAGGGCGTGGCGTCGGGCTATGCCGCCATTTCGTGCACCGTGACAACAGAAGCTGTGTTCAACGAGTTCAAGGCGGACCCGTCTGACCCGATGAGCTATTTCCGCGACATCTCCACCTTTGGCGGATGTGCGGCAGGCCCTGCGGCAGCGCTTGAAAACATGCGCATTCTCGAAGACGAAAAGCTGCTGGAAAACACCACTGCCATGGGTGAATACCTGCTGGAACAGTTCGAGGGCCTGAAGGCCAAACACGCCATGGTTGGCGATGTACGCGGCAAGGGCCTGTTCTGCGGCATGGAACTGGTGCTTGATCGCGCGACCCGCGACCCGGTTCCCGAGGCCACCACACAGGCCATCGTGGCTGATTGTTTCGCAACCGATGCGGTCATCATCGGTGCCACCAACCGCTCACTCAGCGGTCTCAACAACACGCTGTGCTTCTCTCCGGCGCTGATCTGCACCAAGTCAGATCTGGATGAGGTTGTGGCATCAGTTGACCGCGCATTGACCAAGGTTGCCGCTGCTTAAAGCTGGGGAAAGCAAGACACCGGTTCGGCCGCCTGTATTGTGCAGGCGGCCGTTTTGCGTCGGTTGTCAGATCACGCGGTATTGGTTTTTATCAGTTCCAGTACAGCGTTGATGACGTTGTCAACGGCGACCGAGGCCAATATCATCCCCATCACCCGGCTGACCATGGCGGCTCCGCTGGTGCCGATAAGTTTCAGGATTGGCGTTGCCAGCAGCATCATAACAAGCGCTGCGCCGACCACCACAACCAGGATGCCTGCTGTAACCGCCTGTTCGGCAAAACTGAACCGGTTGTTGTCGGTTAGCAGGACTAGAGCGAGGTGAGGTTAAATTGGAACATTTGATGGCGGAAAATCGGTTCACTCGGCTAGGCGCGTCGCGCAGCGCGATGTGGTGCATCGGGCAAGCGGCGCAACGACGCCGATGGACCGATTTTCCCCACCCCGATGGCAACCATGATGTTGATATATGTGATGAAAGGGCCGGGCGATTTTGGTCGCTGGCGTCGTTGGCTTGCGCTTGTGGTGAACAACACCACCGCGCGCAATCCGCCTAGCCAGCGACCAAAATCGCCGCGGTCAAATGATCCAATTTAACCTCATCTCGCTCTATCGCGAGCATCGCACCGGGCGACGCCAGTGACGGAACCGCCAACGGAAACACTGCCGGGCTTTCCGGTTCCTCTTCCGTCTCCGCCTTGCTGATTTCCTGTTTGGATTTTGACTCGCCGAAAATCATCGTCAGCGCAAACAGGAACAGGATTAGGCCGCCGGCGATCTGGAAGGCAGGCAGGCCGATACCCAGCGCGTCAATCAGGAATTGCCCGGCGACCAGGAAGAACAGCAATACACAGATCGCCAGCACCGCCGCATGAATGGCGACGCCTGTGCGTTTTTTCGCTTCAATGCCGGCCGTCACAGCGACGAAAACCGGAATGGTGCCGATCGGGTCGATAACAACCCACAGCGTTACGAATTGTTCGAAAATCTCCTGCATCAGCGTGTGTGCTTTACCTTGCCGCCATAATTATTTGACGCCAATAGACCATGTTCGCAAGTCGATCGCCAGAACCTGGCGACATTTATTCTTCATAAGGAACAAAAAACGGAATGTCGCTCAATGTCGGAAAAGTGAGGCGCGGGCTCACCCCCTGAGGCTTGACGTTGGGTGTCTGCAGCACAATATCTCGTAAAAGAAATCAATTACCGGAACGGTGATGTGCGGGGCTGGATGGTCAGACCGCAGCAAACGGCCCGGTTAAACATTGAGCTGCTTATCAAAGGGCTTTTGAAAAATGACGCGCAATACGGCCTTTCCGTCGCCTTTCTTCGTCGGATTTGACGAAATCGAGCGATTGCTTGAGCGAACCGCAAAAACCGCTCCCGACGGCTATCCGCCTTACAATGTCGAAAAACAGCCGCCGAGCGGTGAAGACACGGCTGAAAAACTGCGCATTACACTGGCTGTGGCGGGCTTTTCCGCACAGGAGCTTGAACTGACGCTCGAAGACAACGAACTGGTGATCGAAGGCCGTCAGACAGATGATGCGGAGCGCGAGTTCCTGCATCGCGGAATTGCCGCGCGCCAGTTCCGGCGCATCTTCGTGCTGGCCGATGGAATGAATGTGGTGTCTGCCAGTCTCGACAATGGCTTGCTTGCCATAGACCTGGAGCGGCCGGAACCGCAGCGCGTGGTGCGCAAGATTGAAATACTGCAATCCGCCTGATGACGCAATTATTGAAGGAAACCAGACCATGACCGATCACAAGACAAACCGGTTACCGCAAATACCTGAAAGTGAAATTGCGCTCGCAAATATGGGATTGGGTGAGGTGGCTTATGTACGTGAATTGCCGGCACACGATGTTGAGCGCCTGATCGGCCAGAAAATCGCCGCTGATCCGGCTATGCCCCTGTATTGTCTGTATCTTGCCGACGGCACACCGGTTTCGGTATCCGACAGCCGCGAAGCTGCCATAGCAAATGCCGTCGAGAATGACCTCGCCCCTATCAACCCAAACTAGAGCGAGAAAAAAGAAGCTCAGGCAGCGTGCGGTGCCGATGCGGCAGGTTCGGTCAAAATGGCATAGAGCCCTTCTGCCTTGTCCGTGCCGCGCAGTTTTTCCACAACGGCGGAATCGCGCAGCAGGCGTGAAATACGCGCCAGCGCCTTCAGATGGTCTGCGCCGGCACTTTCCGGAGCCAGCAGCAAAAACACCAGATCAACAGGATTATCGTCGACAGAATCAAATTTGACTGGTGACGCCAGCCGGGCAAACAGGCCATGTACTTTATCCAGGGCCTGGAATTTTCCGTGCGGGATGGCGATGCCCTGTCCAAGGCCGGTTGAGCCCAGTTTTTCGCGCCTCAACAGGGTTTCAAAGATCACCTGTGTATCGAGGCCGGAAAGCCGTGCGCCTTCCTGTGCCAGTTCCTGAAGCAACTGGCGTTTGCTGGACGCCTTCAGGTTGGGCATTATGGCATTACTGGAAATTATGTTCGACAATTGCATGATTGACTGATTCTCCATGCACTTGGTGTATCTAAATCCGGTCCGGCTAAGGTCCGGAAGGCTAAAGGCATTCAACAGGTCGGCTTGTCAGTTCCCGCCAGGATCCAACCACCCGACATTTCCGTCTTTGCGCTTGTAGACTACATTTAAGCTGCCATTGCGGCCATTGCGGAAAAGCACAAATTGTTCATTCGTGAAATCAAGCTTCATGACGGCCTCCCCTACCGACAGCTCATCAATGCTGGCAGTTGATTCGGCGATAATCACCGGATTCAGATCAACCGGTTCTTCTGTCGCGCCCTCAACATCTGACTGCAGGACGTAAGCGGCCGCAGGGACCACGCTCACCGGTTCCTTGCGGGCAAGGTGATGATCCTTCAGGCGCCTTTTATAGCGGCGCAACCGGGTTTCCAGATGTCCGACAGCGGTGTCTGCCGCGCTGTGAGCATCGCCGCCGCTGCCGTTCGCGTTGAGCGCCAGGCCGGTTGTCAGGTGCAGGGTAATCTCGCAGTCGAAACCTGAGCGTTGTTTTTCGACCACCACCAGGCAGCGAACGATACCGTCAAAATATTTTGCAACATCATTGTGAATGCGTCCTTCGACATGCTCACGCAAAGCGTCGCCAATGTCGAGATTTTTGCCGGTTATCTGAATCTGCATGATTTAGGATTACCCCTTCTTCGCAGAGCAAGTCTGACGAAAGACGATTACATTTTCAATATTGACTGTTTCGATCGGACCTGCTTAAGCGCAATTCGGATCGATTGTCCGTTTCGCTGTTTTTACAACTTTGTTTTCCGATCAAGGCGCGCGGAACGTATTGCCACCCGACCAGCTTGTCAATCAGCCTATGAAAAGAATGTGGGAAAGTTTTGCCGCCTGATTTTTGGCGGCAAGGTTCCTGGTTTTTCGGCTTGTTAAACCGGAGCCATAAACCTGAATTAACCGGCTTCCAGCATGCGCTTCTGCCGCCGCCGCATGATCGAGGACGGAATATGCATGGCTTCGCGGTATTTCGCCACCGTGCGCCGTGCAATTTCGATACCGTCGGCGCACAGCATATCGACGATCTGGTCGTCCGACAGGATTTTTGCGGCGGTTTCCTCGTCGATCATTGCCCGGATTTTATGCCGGACCGATTCGGCGGAATGATCATCGCCGCCGGCTGAAGAAGAAATCGCGGTCGTGAAAAAGTACTTCAGTTCAAAAACGCCACGCGGGGTTTCGAAATATTTGTTCGACGTGACCCGGCTGATCGTTGATTCATGCATGGAAATCGCATCGGCGACTGTTTTCAGATTGAGCGGCCGCAAATGCTCCACGCCGTACATCAGGAAGGCGTCCTGCTGGCGCACGATCTCGCGTGCAACTGCCAGAATGGTGCGCGCACGCTGGTCCAGGCTCTTGACCAGCCAGGTTGCGTTGGACATGCAGTCCGACAGGTACAGCTTGTCCGTGTCACGCGTCGTGCCCCGGCTCACCTGCGCAAAATACTGGTTGTTGACCAGCACCCGCGGCAGCGTTTCGGTGTTCAGTTCAACCACCCAACTGCCATCCGGCGCTGGGCGCACAATGACATCCGGGACAACCGGTTGCACAATGACCGATCCGAATACATTGCCGGGTTTCGGGTTCAGCGACCGGACCTCGTCGGCCATGTCCCGCAAATCATCCATGTCGACCTTGCATATGGACTTGAGCCGGGCGAAGTCATGCTTGGCCAGCAGGTCCAGGTTTTCTATGAAAACCTGCATGGCCGGGTCAAACCGGTCGCGTTCCTTCAGCTGAATGGACAGGCATTCCTTGAGATCGCGGGCCAGAATTCCCGGCGGGTCAAACGTCTGCACGATAGCCAGGGTTTTCTCGACGAGATCAGGTTTTGCACCCAGCGTCTCGGCGACTGAGCAGACATCGCCGGTCAGGTAGCCTGCTTCATTCACCAGACCGATCAGGTGTGCTCCGATCATGCGCATGGCCGGATCAGACACCGTCAGATGCAGTTGTTCGGTCAAATGGTCGGCCATCGTGCTTTCGCTGGCCAGCGTCGCGTCGAACGCCATTTCGCCGTCATAGCCGCCACCGCCGCCGCCGCTGCCGCCTGCCGTGTTGCCCGTGCTCGACAACTGCCAGCCTGAATCCTGCATCCCCATGGGGTCTGCGGCTTCACGGTTGATCTTGTCGGCGGTGGCTTCGTCAGCGTAGACGTTTTCAAGACCTGTATCGAACTGGTCGAGGTTTTCCGGTGTGTTTTCACCCGATGCAATCTGTTCTGCTGTATCCTTGAGTTCCGCGCCGGTGACGGCTTCGTCGCGGCCGGTCTCGCCATCGCTGTCAGACACAATGTCCCGGCCTGCTTCGTCGCGCTCGTCACGCTCCAGCAACGGGTTCGACTCCAGTTCGCTTTCCACATAGGCCTGCAGCTCAAAATTCGACATCTGCAGCAGTTTGATGGCTTGCTGCAGTTGCGGCGTCATGACCAGGGACTGCCCCTGGCGCATTTGCAATTTTTGACTCAACGCCATCGCTGGCATACTCCCGCACAACAAACCGGAGCAAGACGAGGATCCATCAGGACCCGTAAAACTGCTCCAACACTACCATTACGATCAGATACACGACTTTTGGCTTAAACGCCAAAACCATGCTGATCTCGCGCCTGAGCGAAAGTTCCCCCATTTAGTCGTTCACGGCACCTGTTTGCGGGATATTAAAGGCTGAAACCTTCACCAAGGTAAAGACGCCGCACGTCCGGGTGTGCAACGATCTGTTGTGGTGTACCTTCCATTAATACGTGGCCTTCATGGATGATAAGGGCCCGGTCAATGATCTCGAGGGTTTCTCGGACGTTGTGATCCGTAATAAGCACCCCGAGGCCCCGAGAGGTGAGCTGTCGCACCAGTTGGCGAATATCATTGATCGCAATTGGATCAATCCCTGCGAAGGGCTCGTCGAGCAGGATGAATCGAGGATTTGCGGCAAGGGCTCTGGCAATTTCAACCCGGCGTCGCTCTCCCCCAGACAATGCCATAGCTGGCGAATTCGTGATATGTGTAATCTGAAACTCATCTAGTAACCCACGCAACTTACGTTCGCGCTCAGTGCGGTCGGGAACGTGTAATTCCAGCACCGCGCGAATATTGTCCTCAACCGTAAGTGCCCGGAAAACGGACGCTTCCTGGGGCAGATATCCAATTCCCAGCCTGGCTCGCTGATACATCGGCAAGTCAGTGATATCTTCCCCATCGAGCGATATGGTCCCTGAATCAGCAGCGATCAGACCGGTGATCATGTAGAACACCGTCGTTTTCCCTGCGCCATTGGGACCAAGCAACCCTACGGCTTCTCCACGGCGGACCGACACGCTGACATCCTGGACTACTGGCCGACGTTTGAAGGACTTGCGCAAATTACGCGCCACAAGACCTTCTGTCGGTGCAGAACCCGGTCTTGCAAATGTCTGGCTGGAAGGCTCTTGTGCCCGCCTGCCAAACAACGAAGACCAAAACGATGACTTGCCGGTTCGCTTCACGTGATTACCGCTCAACAGGATTAAGGTTTGCTGAAGCCCTATGGTTAATGTTTGCCTAATTTGCAATCAGCAACCTTGTTTGAGCTTCGTGGGACAGGAATGGCAGGGGTTAGTCAGGGTCGAAACTGAATTTGACACGGGCTCCTGGAACTCCGGAAAATTTCAACTCATTGGTATTCAGGTTCACATTCAGTTTCTCACCTTTCACAACACTGGTGCCCTGGATGACCGTCACATTGCCGGTGACAATGGCGGTGTTTGCTTTGACATTCATCGTCATGCGGTCACCGGTTATGGTTTGTGACGATGTTACGATTTTTACGCCGCCGCCTTTTGTCTCCAGCAAGGTAACGTCGGTTCCACCCCCCTTGGTTTTGACAAAAGTGGCGGTCAGGTTGGTTGAGTTCAATCTGACATCGTTTTGCCGGGCCCGGACATTACCGCGAAAGATAGCCAGGTTCTTGCTCTCGAAAAGCTCCATCTGATCGGATTCGATGTTGACCTTGCTTTTCTTTTTCTGGGCATCAGCAGGCAGTGCGGCGAGACTTGCTGCCATCACGATCAGCGCAACAGCAATACCGGCCCTGTTCAGTTTTCCGGTCCTGTTCAGTTTCATTGTTGCAGATTTCCTTTTGAACTGGTCGTTTCAACCTGCGTGGCAGGCGGGCCCTCTTGCGTCGCTGCAGAATTGAATATCGCACGAACCCGCGCTTTGAAAGTCACATGTTCGCCGTTGTTGGTAACATCGACGCCGGTGGACCTGATCACGCCGCCATCCATTATCACCACTATCTCGGCTTGTGAGGTCAACGCCTTGCGTGTCACGTCAATGTCTGCGGTGTCCATATTGGCAGTGAACGTGTCCGCCACCTTGATGGATACATCGCCTGACAGGCGCAGGGACTTGTCCTTTGAGTTGAACAGACCGGTATTGGCGGTCACGTCCATGGCGCGCCCGTCTGTGCGCCTGAGCAGGCCGGTGACCTGCCGCATGTGGACAAGGTTCGGTTGCTCCTTGTCCTGGCTGGCTTCCACGGCAGCGATTTTGTAGGGCTGCTGGTCATTGTCGAAGCCGGCAACCTCTGAGCCCTGCACGGCAAACCGTTCCTGCTCCGATGCCTGTTTCGGTGTCGCCACCGGTGTGGCCGGCTCGGGGCTGGTCACCGTTTCGATATCGAAACCCGACGCCTGGATCAGGAAAACCCCGAACACGCCGGCAGCAGCAAGCACGAACAACCACACCATGATGGCAGGCCCGCGCCGCCTGCGTCTGATGGTTGGTCGTGCTCGACTGCTAGATATCATTGCCGTTTTCTCCCCCCTTCATCCGGATCATACCGGACGCGACAGGGTGTGTCGTGCGTTCTGCCCGGAAATTCTCGCCGAATAAAGGCGGACGCAACCGGCCTTGCCTCACGAATGGGCAAAAATGTCCTCGTCCGGCCAGCCGGCAAGGTCGAGGCCGGCACGGGTCGGCAGGAAGTCAAAACACGCCTGGGCCAGCTCTGTCCGCTCCTCGCGCTTCAGCATCTGGTCCAGCCTGACCTTGAGTTCGTGCAGGTAAATCACGTCAAGTGCTGCATACTGTTTCTGGGCGTCCGACAGAACCGGCGTGCCCCAGTCGGAGCTTTGTTGCTGCTTCGACATTTCAATGCCCAGCATCTCGCGCACCAGGTCTTTCAGACCATGCCTGTCGGTATAGGTGCGGGCCAGCCGCGAGGCGATCTTGGTGCAGTAGACAGGTGACGTATCCACGCCCAGATAGGCTTTCAGCATGCCGACATCAAAGCGCGCATAGTGGAAGATCTTGGTGACGTTTGCATCTTCCATCAGCGCTTTCAGGCGCGGCGCATGATAGGTTTTGCGGTCAAGCTGCACCAGATGAGCATCGTCATCTCCGGCGGAAAGCTGCACCACGCACAGCTTGTCGCGGTTGGCGTGCAATCCCATGGTTTCGGTATCGACGGCCACGCTTGATCCGAAATCCAGTCCGTCGGGCAGATCGCCCTGATGAATTCTCACTGCCATTTTTGCTTTGTGCCTTGCTTGTCTGAACGCGATTTATCCATGGGCTATAACACAAGCCGCCTCATTGGCAACACTCCGGTGACGGCGCGCGCCTGCGTCAAATGCCGGGCAGGCCAACCCTGGCGCGGCCATCATCGCTTTTCAGGGAAAAGTCCTGTCCGGCAAATTCGTCAGCACCCTCCTTGCACAGCCACACAATCGCTTTGCCGACCCAGTCGGCGGGAATGTGAACCGACGCGTCCAGCTGGCTCACCGGGTTGATGCCCGATGCCTTGATCGACACCTGCATGTCGGTTGCCACTGTGCCGGGGCTGAGACCGGCAACACGAATACCCTTGCCGCCATATTCCTTGTCTGCACACCGCGTCAGCATCAGCGCAGCCGCCTTGGACGAACAATAATGGCTCCAGCCCTCCATGGGCCCGTAAGCCGCACCTGAGGAGATATTGATGATGGTGCCGCTGCCTTGCGCTTCCATTTCCGGGAATGGCCGCCCTGAGACCGAAAAACACACCCTTGTAATTCACATCGGCCACTTTTGCCCATTCATCAGGATCCGCGTCGGCCAGTCGTGAAATCGGGTCGATCAGCCCGGCATTGTTGACCAGAATATCCACCCGGCCGAAATGCTGTTTGCATTTGGCCACCATGGCGGCCACTTGCGGGTAACTGCTCACATCACACGTGATGGTTTCCGCCGTGCCGCCGCTGTCGCGAATGTCTTGTGCAACCTGTTCGATCTCGGATGACGTGCGTGCTGCCAGCAGAACCGAGACACCCTCGGCGGCAAGCTGTCTTGCCGCTGCTGCGCCGATACCACGGCTGGCACCGGTAATGATGGCGGCTTTTCCACTAAGTGTGCTGGTCATGAAGATGGCTTCCTTGTTCAGGTTTCGGATGATTGTAATTACCGGGGATAGGCTTGCTGGCGCGCTGACCAGGTTGTGCTTGATGCTTGATGCCCGGGATATGCCGCTTGCGGCCACTGGTGCGGGTTGCTTCAGTTGGACGTGAAAGATTGTTAATTTGGTAAGGGCGGAAACTGTATCTTACCTGGCAATCATGCCGTACCACCAGATTAGCCAGGACACATGAACGCAAACAGTCTTACAATTACAGCCGGCTATGCGCTGTTTTTTGGCTTGAGCCTCATTTTCCTGAAGCTGCAACTGCCCGGCCTTCTTTGGCTCATTATTTTAAGCAGCTGTGTGCCGCTTCTGCGCTATTGGCAAATTCGTCGATTGCAAAAGGTCTGGGATGACGCCCACAAGACCAACGAGACCCTGTTTGACGAAAAAGTTGCCCTTATCACTTCAACGGTCATGCTCATTCTCGGAATTGGCATGACTTACATTTTGCTGAACCATGTATTTGGTTTCCAGCCCCACAATTTTGATTGCGGGGCAAGCAATTTTGGCCGCAGGCGTGCTCCGTCATTCGAGTGTACGGAACGCTTGGTTCTGACCTGCAATCTACTGTTTGACGTACCTCAGCCTGATTGCAGGCATGTGGTCGCTGGCACGGCGGTATATGGTCCGCGAGCACTGGGACGATCTTTAATCCTCGGAAAACAGGTCAAAATTGCAGAACGGAAACCATTTGGAAAGGCGGATGTCGACACAGCGGGCATGAGCCCGCCGCTATCCAGCCAGGAAATGCGTGTGAAGGATTTCAGATGGCATGAAGCAGATTGCCGACGTTGTCAGCGTGAGCAATTCAATCGATCCGGAAACTAGATCTGGATTTTTGGTGCCCAGGAGAAGACTCGAACTTCCACTTCCTTTCGGAAACTAGCACCTGAAGCTAGCGCGTCTACCAATTCCGCCACCTGGGCCCAAATACGGCTTTTCTGAACTCGAAAGCCATCAGGCAGGCGCACTCATAGTTGGACCCAAGGCAGCTTGTCAACCGGCGTCTTGTGCAATTCCTGGCCGCCGGCAGAATAAGTGTGCCATGATGAATTTCCGGTTGTGGCATCAAGCCTCTTTAAAAGCTCGCACCTGATCGTTAAAACCCACACAACCGGGCAATGGCACACAGTCTTGTTCGTATCTGTTTCAAAGGCGAATTGAACCGACATGACCGCATCTTCAAAACTCGTGACTATCATTGGTGGCTCAGGTTTTCTGGGTCGCCACATCACCCGTGCCCTGGCGCGCCAGGGGCACCGTATTCGGGTTGCGGTCAGGCGGCCTGATCTTGCCGGGCATCTGCAGCCGCTGGGGACACCGGGCCAGATCATGCCGGTGCAGGCAAATCTGCGGTATCCTGAATCGGTCGAGGCAGCGTGCGCCGGGTCCGATGTGGTGATCAATCTGGTCGGCGTGTTGTTTTCGTCGGGCGGCCAGACATTTTCAACCCTGCACGCTCATGGTGCCCGGGTTGCGGCGCGCGCGGCGAAGAACGCCGGTGCTGCACAATTCATTCAGATGTCTGCAATCGGTGCTGACGGGCATTCGGCATCCGAATATGCCCGCACCAAGGCTGAAGGCGAGGCGGCGGCGCGCGAGGAGTTTCCGGGAGCCACCATCATCAGGCCGTCAATCGTGTTCGGCCCGGAAGACAATTTCTTCAACCAGTTTGCCGCCATGGCACGGTTTTCCCCGGTCCTGCCACTGATCGGCGGTGGTGAGACCAGGTTCCAGCCGGTGTTTGTCGGCGATATTGCCGAGGCCATTGCAAAGCTTGTTGCAACCGGCAATGGTAACGGAAAAACCTGGGAATTTGGCGGACCTGCGCAACGCAGCTTCAGGGAACTGCTGGAATATGTGGTTGAAGTGACCGGCCGCAAGCGCCTTCTGGTGCCGATACCGTTTGCTCTTGCGCGCATCATGGGAACCGTTTTGGGCCTGCTGCCCAATCCGGTGCTGACAGCCGATCAGGTCAATCTGCTGAAATCGGACAATGTCGTGTCGGATGCCGCAATCGCCGAAGGCCGCACGCTGCAAGGTCTCGGCATCAAGCCGGAACCGATTGAAGCCATTGTACCGGAATATCTGTATCGCTACCGCAAGGCCGGCCAGTTCTCCGCCCCGGTTATCTGATGCCGGCCAGGCGCCTCGCAAGTTTCCTGCTGGGGTCGTTGTTGCTGTCTTCGGGTGCGGTTGCGCAAAGTTTGCATCCGGTGGATCTCGAGCTGGTTCTGGCCGTGGATACGTCCACCAGCGTGGACGCTGAGGAGTTTGCCTTGCAGTCGCTGGGACTGGCCGAAGCCTTCCTGCACCCGGATGTTGTTGCCGCCATCCGTTTTGCCGGTACCCGCGGTGTTGCCATCACTCTGGTCCAGTGGGCCGGTGAAGCCCGCCAGGCTATCGCCGTTGACTGGCATCTGGTGCGAGATGCTCGCACAGCGGCAGAATTGTCCGCAAAAATTTCCGCATCACCACGGGCCATCAGAGGTCTGACCGATATTGCCGGTGCCATCGGGTTTTCGGTCAATTCCATCGAAACAAACACATATCTCGGTGCGCGCCGGGTGATTGATATTTCAGGTGACGGATCCAGTGATGCGCGCCGGTCCGAAGCAGCGCGTGATGCCGCCAATGCCCGCGGCATCACCATCAACGGCCTGGTGATCCACAACAAGGACATTGATCTTGGCGAACTGGCCAATATCGATCTTCGCGAGCACTACGCCAATCATGTCATTGGCGGACCAGGCTCCTTCATGATGACGGCGAAGAACTTTGACGATTTTCGCACCGCCATCCGTGCCAAGCTGGTGCGCGAAATCACCGGACCGGTGTCAGCTGCCCGCAGCTGCAAAGAACCCTGTATGGACCAGATACAATAGTCCTGCGCCCAGCAGCAGCCGGTAGATCACGAAGCTGGTCAGTGAATACCGCTTGACGATTGCCATCAGGAACCAGATGGCGGCAAGGGCGGTAAAGAAGGTCAGGATACCGGTCAATATGGCATCACCTGAAATGGTGGCGCCATCCGATATGGCTTCACCCAGCACCAGCACGCCGGCACCGGCAATGGCCGGAATGCCGACGAGGAAAGAAAACCGGGCTGCTTCAGAGCGCTGGAACCCCATAAAGCGCGCTGCAGTCATGGTGATGCCGGAGCGGCTGGTACCGGGAATGATGGCGACGGCCTGCGCCAGTCCGATGATCAGGGCCGGCATGAAGGTCATGTTCTCCATGGCCTTGACCTGTTTGCCGAAGCGGTCCGCAATATACATCAAAATGCCAAAGATAATGGCGTTCCAGGCAACGATTTCCGGACCGCGCACCGCATCAATCACGCCTGTCTTCTTGACGAACAGGCCAAACGCAACTGCCGGAATGGTTGCAACGATAATCAGCAGACCGAGACGGCCATGATTGGTCATGCGGCCGCGCAGCAGGTTCAGTCCGCCCACGGTCAGGGCCAGCACATCCCGCCAGAAATACGTGATCACTGCCAGGAATGAGCCCATGTGAACCATCACATCGACAATAAGGCCCTGATCTTTCCACCCTGTCAGCGCTGGAACCAGTATCAGGTGGCCTGAAGATGAGATAGGCAGAAACTCGGTAATGCCCTGAATGATGGCCAATACGATGATCTGTTCCAGAAACATGCAGTTGATCCCTGTTGACGTTGCGCTAGCACTGGCCACAACTTAGCTTTACTAAGATAATACCTAGGGTTGCGAATCGCTTGCAACCGGTTCGGCTTTTGGCCCTCATATCAGACTTTTTGGTGACCGCGCTATGGTGCGTCTTTTGCATTTTTCTCTGGATCCGTTCTCACGGCGCATCAGGCTATCGCTTGCCGAAATGGGGCTGGCGGCGGAACTGAACGAGGAACGCCCCTGGGAGATGCGCGAGGCCTTTCTCGACATGAACCCGTCCGGCACCTTGCCGGTCCTGATCGATCAGGACGGGACGGTGTGTGCCGGTGTTGAAGCCGTTGGCGGGTATCTGGACGAGCAATGGCCGCTGGATACCGGTTCCTTGTGGGGAACCAACCCTGTGGTGCGCGCCGAAGTGCGAAGGCTGCTGGCCTGGTTTGACGGCAAGTTTCATCACGAGGTCACTTCGCCTCTGCTTATGGAAAAAGTGGTGCGCCGTTTCGTTTCTGCATCGCAAGGCGGCGGGGCGCCGAAAATGAACCGGGTGCGCTCTGCACTGGAGGCGCTGCGCACTCACCTGGCTTATATCAACGCACTGGCGCAGGCCCGTAACCTGCTGGTCGGCGATGACCTGACCGTGGCAGATCTGGCAGCAGCATCGCATTTGTCGGTGGCCGATTATCTTGGGGATATTTCGTGGGATGAGGTGCCGGATGCCAAGGCCTGGTATCAGCGGATAAAATCCAGGCCGTCATTCCGCTCGCTGCTGGCAGATCAGGTGCGCGGCATGCCGCCATCATCGCAGTACTCAGAGCTCGACTTCTGATAGTCTTCCTGCATGGCGAAATCTTTTGAGACACAATTGCGGCAGCGTGCCGGCGACCTCGGGTTTTGCGAGCTGCGCATTACCCGGGCCAGCCTGCCTGCTGAAACAGGCAGGCGGCTCCGGCAAGCTGTCGGCGACGGCCATCACGCCAGCATGGACTGGCTGGCAACCACGCTGGACAGGCGCAGCTCTCCGGATGCCATGTGGGCCGGTGCCACAAGCTGCATCATGCTGGCCATGTCGTATACGCCCGAGATGGATGTCATGGCGCGTCTGGAACAGCGTTCAACCGGTGTGATTTCAACCTATGCCCTGGGCCGCGACTATCATGACGTCATCAAGGGCAGGCTGAAAACACTTGCCGGATGGCTTGCAGCACAAACCGGACAGGACGTGAAAGTGTTTGTCGACACCGCCCCCCTGATGGAAAAACCGCTGGCCCAGCGTGCCGGGCTTGGCTGGCAGGGCAAGCACACAAATCTCGTGTCGCGCGAGCACGGGTCGTGGGTTTTTCTCGGCGCCATCCTGTCTGCGGCGGATCTGACGCCTGACGAAGCAGAAGTAGATCATTGCGGGTCATGCACGTCGTGCCTCGAAATATGCCCGACCAGGGCGTTTCCGGCACCCTATCGGCTCGATGCACGGCGCTGCATTTCCTATCTCACCATCGAGCACAAGGGCCATATCGACATTGAGTTCCGCAAAGCCATGGGCAACCGCATTTATGGTTGCGACGATTGTCTCGCGGTGTGCCCGTGGAACAAGTTTGCCGCTGAAGCGCGCGAGGCAAAGCTGGCTGCGCGGGCTGAGCTTGTCTCGCCGCCGCTTGCGCATCTGGCGGCACTGGACGACCAGGCGTTCAGGACCCTGTTTTCCGGATCTCCGGTCAAGCGCATCGGACGTGATCGTTTTGTGCGCAATGTCATGATTGCAGTTGGAAATTCCGGCAACGTGAACCTGATACCGTGCGCAGAAAAGTTGCTGGACGAGGCGTCCGCACAAATCCGGGCCATGGCCATATGGGCCTTGTCCAGGCTGCTGCCGAAGGAAGAGTTTGCACAACTGGCCACGGCCCGCCGTAACGATGAACCTGATGAAGACGTAAGAAGGGAATGGGATGTCTGAAAAACCTGATCACCTGCTGTGCTTTGGTTTCGGCTTTTCAGCCCGTGCCCTGGCTCAGGCCCTGCCGCGCGACCAATGGGTCATCACCGGCACCAGCAGGTCTGTTGAAGGTTGTGAAAAGATCAGTCAGCTCGGGTTTGATGCAGCGCAGTTCAATGATGACACGCCGCTCGATACCTCATTGCTGGACAAGGTTACGCACGTTGTTGTGTCGGTTCCGCCCGGCACCACCGGTGATCCGGTCCTGAAATGCCATGGCCATCATCTTGGCGAGCGGGCAGCGCACATCAAATGGCTGGCTTATCTGTCCACGACCGGTGTCTATGGCGACCGCCAGGGCGGATGGGTTGATGAAACATCGCCGCTTGAGCCCGGCACCTCGCGCGGCAGCGCCAGGCTGGCTGCTGAAACAGGCTGGCTGGACCTGTGGCGTGACGCCGGTTTGGCTGTTCATCTGTTCCGCCTGGCAGGGATTTACGGCCCGGGCCGCAACCAGCTTCAATCGCTGAAATCCGGCAAGGCACGCCGCATTGTCAAGCCGGGCCAGGTGTTCAGCCGCATCCATGTTGCAGATATTGCCGCTATCCTTGCTGCATCTATCGAAAGGCCCAATCCGGGCAGTGCCTACAATGTGTGTGATGACGAGGCAGCTCCGCCGCAGGAGGTGGTGGCCTATGCTGCGGACCTGCTGGGTATCGAGCCGCCACCGGAAGTCGCCTTTGCAGATGCAGACCTGTCTGACATGGCAAAAAGCTTTTATGCGGAGTCCAAACGCGTGTCGAATGCCAAGGTCAAATCGGAATTGGGCTACAGGTTTGTGTACCCGACCTATCGCCAGGGCCTCAAAGCATTGCTTTAAACAATATCGTCGGCGCGGGCGCAAAGTGTCTCTGCCGTTTCCGCCAGCAGGGCCAGGTTGTCCTCGCTCGACAGCCGGTGATCGCCGTGCTTGATCAGTTGCAGCATTACATCATCGCCGTTCAGGGCATGGTATGTCTTCAAGGCGTGCTGCCACGGTACGTCCGGATCATCCTCGCCCTGCAGAATACGAACCGGGCAGGGCATCTGCAAACCGTGGTCCAGCACCAGGTGTTGCGCACCATCTTCGATGAGCGCCCTGGTGATCACATAAGGCTCGTCGGAATATTCTGACGGTCGTTCATACCTGCCAAGCCGCATGACCTCGTCACGAAATTCGTCGCCGTACTTGTCCCACATCAGGTCTTTGGTCATGTCTGCAGCCGGTGCGATCAGGATCAGCCCGCCGAGCCGGTCGGCCTGTCCGGCCTCAATCAGCCGCTTCGCCAGCAGCAACGCAATCCAGCCGCCCATGCTGGAGCCGATCAGCACCCGGCGGCCTGACGCGCACCGGCTGAAAACAGCTTGCGCCTGATCAAGCCAGCTTGAAATGGTACCGTCCACAAACTCGCCACCGCTTTCGCCATGACCGGAATAGTCGAACCTGACGAACGAGCGGTCAGTTGTGTGGGCATGATCTGCGAGCACTTCCGCCTTGGACCCGCGCATGTCGGATTTGAACCCGCCAAGCCAGAATGTGCCGCATCGGCCCGCCGGCACCGGCTCAGCTCCATCGTTCAGCCACGCGATTGCGATGTCACTGCTTGTTTCAAGGTATTCGGCGGGCTTTTGGGCGGAATGGGACATGGAATGAACTAGTCTCTCAACATTGCTTGCAAAATCTGGTAAAAGGCCTTTAGGTGCTTTTTTACGCAATTTGAACCCTCTTGCGGTATTTGGAACAATTCAGCCGCAAAAACTCTAAGGAGATTATACCATTCGCAGACCGATGAACGGGCAAATGCCGCCCAAGGACGACGGACCACGTATCAACGAAGCTATCACCAATGCCAATGTGCTTTTGATTGACGCAGAAGGTGAAAAGCGCGGTGTCATGAAAATTGAAGACGCGCTTGATCTCGCGGCTGAAGCCGGGATGGATCTCGTTGAAGTGTCTCCGAACGCCGACACACCTGTGTGCAAGGTGCTGGACTACGGCAAGTACAAGTATCAGGCCCAGAAGAAGGCCAACGAAGCCAAGAAAAAACAGAAGGTTATCGAGGTCAAGGAAATCAAGCTGCGGCCCGGTATCGACACGCATGATTACGACGTGAAGATGCGCGCCATGAAACGGTTCTTTGATGATGGCGACAAGGTCAAGGTGACCATGCGGTTCCGTGGCCGTGAAATGGCCCATACCGAACTTGGTTTCGATCTTTTGCAGAAGGTCAAAACCGACACTGACGAGTTTGCCAAGGTAGAATACGAGCCGAAGATGGAAGGCCGTCAGATGATCATGATTCTGTCACCCAGGTGATTTCAGTTCGATTGTTATGCTGAAAAAGCTGGACCGGAAGATGGTCCGGCTTTTTCTCTTGTTCATGGTTATGAGCGAAATTTAACAAATTTCCGATTGTTGTTGTGCCTGTTCACCCGCTAGATCAGGATGATTTTTGGTTGAATCAACCAAAAATCGTGAACCTGACCGCTTCCAAAGCGATAGAGCAATTTTATGGGTTCAATTGAACCCATGTTGCTCTAGAGTCTGTTCCGGAAATAACCGGTCGGCTCGGTTGATCCGCAACTGCATATCCGGCGTAGTTGATATAACCGCAACCGAGCCTGAGACTGACTTTATTGTGATTGCCCCCGCTGTGACAGATGGAATCCGCCGGCAAACCGGCAAAAACCCCCAGGCTGAGCTGTTTGCTCGGCTTTTGAATGACGTTGCCGAACGGCGCGACCGCCAGGCATTTGCGCAGCTTTTCGAGCATTTTGGCCCGCGGTTGAAAGGGTTCATGATGCGCAAGGGTGCCAATGCCGAATTGGCCGAAGACCTGGTTCAGGACGCCATGATTGCAGTCTGGAACAAGGCGGGGATGTTTTCTCCCGGCAAGGGATCGGTCACAACCTGGATTTACACGATCGCACGCAACCTGCGTATCGACCGGTTGCGCCGTGAAGGGTCCCGGTATTTTACCGATATCGACGATTATGAGGAAGCCAGCGATGATCCGGCCAGCGATGACGTCGTAATAAGCAAGCAACAGGATCTGGCGGTGACCGAAGCCCTTGATGTGTTGCCGAATGACCAGCGTGAAGTGATCGTGATGGCGTTCATGGACGACATGACACAATCGGAAATCGCGGAAAAACTCGACGTACCTCTGGGTACCGTCAAATCTAGAATGCGACTGGCTTATCGCAAGATGGGCTCAGTTCTGGAGGACTTGAGATGAAAACGATGTTCCATCTGGACGATGCTACGGTAGTAGCCTATGCGGGCGGCAGCTTGTCCAATTGCCTGTCGGTGGTTGCTGCAAGCCATGTTGCCATGTGCGATCATTGCCGTGCCAAGGTACGCAAAGCGGAGGCCGTTGGGGCTGCTTTGCTGGAGACAAGTGAACTGCAGCAAATGAAACCTGATGCCCTGTCATCGGTGTTCGAACGCATTGATGGCAGTGATTGGGTGCAACCGAAGTCGCGCAGCGACGTGTCTGACGATCCGGATCCGTCATTGCCCCTGCCGGTATCGCGTCTGCTCGATCACAAGCTTGATGATGTTAACTGGAAGACGGCAGGACCCGGCGTTGGCATTCATGTCATCGAGAAGAATGACGATGGCTCCAGCCTGTACATGTTGAAGGTCCGCCCTGGTCATAAACTGCCCGATCACGGCCATGCAGGGCAGGAGATGACCTTGATTCTGCGCGGTGCCTATCGTGATCAGATCGGGCGTTTTGCGCCTGGTGACGTGGCCGATCTGGATGAAGACGTTGAACATCAGCCGGTGATTGAGGATGGCGAGGACTGTATTTGCCTGATCGCTACAGAAGCGCCGGCGCGTTTCAAGGGCCTGGTGCCCCGATTGCTGCAGCCCATTGTCGGTATCTGACGACCCGCCCGCATGGAACAACAGACAATTCCCTGGAAAACCGTCTGGATCACTGGTGCGAGCTCCGGCATTGGCCGCCGGCTTGCACTTGATCTTGCCGGTCTGGGCGCGACCGTCGCGGTATCGGCGCGCTCAGCCGATGAACTTGCACAGCTTGCCGCTGAAAACGCCAATATCCGCAGTTATCCGCTCGATGTGACCGATCTGGCTGCGTGCCGGAAAACGGCAAAGTCTGTCGAGGCGGACATCGGGCCATTGGACCTTGTGATCATGGCGGCGGGTGTCTGGATCATCCGGGACATCGAGAGTTTCCAGGCAGAAGATTCGATCAAGTCAATGCGGGTCAATTACGAAGGTGCGGCCGGTGTGATCGACGCTGTTCTGCCGTCGATGATGAAGCGGCGTGCCGGTCATATCGCACCGGTTGCGTCGGTTGCCGGTTACCGCGGCATTCCCAGGGCAGTTACATATGCGCCTACCAAGGCCGCGCTGATCTCCATGGCGGAAGCCTTGCGAACCGACGCGGCACGCCACGGCATCAAGGTGCAGATCATCAACCCGGGCTTCGTACGCACGCCGATGACCGACAGCAATGACTTTCCGATGCCGTTTCTGCTGGAGCCGGAAGACGCCTCACGCCGCATCATTGCAGGATTGAAATCCGACCGGTTCGAAGTCGTGTTTCCGACCCGCCTGGCGTTGATCATGAAGCTTCTGCGGTTGCTGCCTTACCGGGTCTATTTCTGGCTGATGGCGCGGTTTGTCCAGCGCGCCTGACCTGCTTCGCACGTCCTGTTTCAAAGTGAACCCGGATAAGGTTAGTCTGTCTGGAACTGACAGGAGGGCATATGGGAAAAGCAAACATCTGGGCAATGGTGCTGATCGGCTGTTGTGTGGTCGGTGCCGATCCGGTTCAGGCCCAGGGTGGTGATGATGCACCGTCGTGCTGGTGGGAGTATGCAAGCTGTGCGCGTCAATCATTCGGGGACGCGAAATGGCGTTCGGTCTGCTATGCGGATTTTTCCAGCTGTATCGGCAACAAACAACTGCCGGTGTGCACCGCTACCCCCACCGTGCCTGATTGTCTTTCCTACAAGACGGAGTGTGACGCGCTTGCCGCCGGTGATGCTGGTCTGTTGGCTGATTGCAGAGATGATGCCGATGCCTGTGCGCTGGCGCATGGATGCTAGTTGAAAATGTCATGAACCCTGTTGTCTTGGGTGTGTTAGGTCATGCACGCAAAATGATGTGCAGCTGTGTTTAATCCACTCTTCACACAGCGGGTCCTTACGTCTTTTGAAAACTGTATGACCCTTCAGGAAAACCCGTTGTCATGTCTGATCCTGCCCGCCCCCTGATCGGATGGTTTGCCGCCTTGGGCGTCGTCTTGATCTGGTCTGGTTGGGTTGTGGTATCAAGGCTCGGCGTTGTTCAGACGCTGACCATTTACGACATGGTTGCACTGCGCTTCGTCGTTGCAACTATTGCCGTGGCACCTTTCGTGTGGCGCTATTGGCCGCAAAATCTGCGCTGGTGGCAGATTTTCCTCATTTCCTGCGGCCAGGGTGTCCCCTATCTGCTGCTGGCATTCGGCGGCTTCCAGTTTGCGCCGGCCTCGCACGCCGGCATCATGATGAACGGCACATTGCCCGTCTTCGCGGCCGTTTTGGGCTGGATATGGCTGAAAGACCGGCCAGATGCCTGGAAAACAGCCGGCATGGCCGTGATACTGGTTGGCTGCGGCCTGATCGGCTGGGATCGCGATACCGTCGGCGTGGCGCCCGATGCGTGGATCGGCCATCTCATGTTTATCGGCTCGGCACTGTTTATCGCCATCAACATGATCGGTACAAAAGCCTGGCAGCTCACTCCCATGCAGGCAATGGTGTGTATTCCAACTGTCAATCTTGCATGGTTCGGCCCGCTCTATCTGGCGCTTCTGCCCAAGGCGGTGCATGTCGCACCCTGGTCGGAGATCATTTTGCAGGGGGCCTATCAGGGGCTCGGTCCCAGCGTGGTGGCTGTGTTGCTGTTTACCACCGCGGTGCGCTCAATAGGCCCGTCGGCCACCGCTGCGATGATGGCGATGGTGCCCGGCATGGTTGCTCTGGTGGCGATACCGGTTTTGGGTGAATGGCCGAGCCTGCTGGCCTGGGCCGGGCTGTTCCTGGCGACCGGCGGCATCCTCCTGGCGGCTGGCTGGCGGCCGGTAAAGGTGTCATAGTTGTTGGGATCAGGACCAATGGTGACATTTTGTTTCATCCGGACATGACGACATGAGTGCCAGCAGGCCACGCACGGCCCTCAGGCTGGCAGGGGTGGCCCTGAACGTGGCCGCGCCTGAAAAGCTTGCCGCGTTTTATACTCGCCATCTCGGCATGGCCGTTGACCGATCCGGTAAATTCCTGCGGTTGGGGTATGGCGGGCCGGCAGCGAGCCTGGAACTGCGGCCTTTGCCGTCTCCAAAACCTTACGTCCGTGATGCCTCGGATGAATACTGGAAAATCGGTATCACGCTTCCGAACGTGGATATGGCGTTTGAGCAACTCAACCGGGCCGGTGTCGCAGTGACACAACCACGCCAGTTTCTCGACATTGGCTATATGTGTCATCTGACTGACCCGGACGGTTTTCAGATCGAGTTGCTGCAGCATACATTTGCAGGCCAGCCCCGCACATCGCCGGGAAATCCGGACCTGCCGCTGGGTGGTGGTGCACAGATCGGGCAGATTACCTTGCGGATAACAGGCCTTGATGCCGCCATTGCGCGTTATCAGCGTTCAATGGGCATGCGCCTGCTGTCAAGACAGGTTGTCGCCGGCCACGATTTCACCTTGTATTTCCTGGCCTTCACCGGTGAAAGCCCGCCCAATCGTGACATCGAAGCGGTGGCGAACCGGCCCTGGTTGTGGCAGAGGCCATACACGACGCTGGAACTGCAGCACCTCACAGAACCAGGAAGACACATTCGGTCAACACCATCTGGCGCTGCAGGATATACAGGACTGCTCGTTGAGGGTCGCTAGAGCAACATGGGTTCAAATGAACCCATAAAGTTGCTCTAACACTTTGAAAGCGATCAGGTTTATGATTTTTGGTTGATTCAACCAAAAATTATCCTGATCTAGCCTTGGCAGGGACTCTGGCTGTCGCTGATTCAGTTGTTTTCCTGAATTCAGGTATCGACCTCGCGTTGATCCAGCCACCGGATTGCAAGTGCCGCCAGCAGGCCCAGCGCTGAACACAACAGCATCATGGCAAACAGAACATAGACGCCATTTTGGTCATTCAGCATGGCACTGGTCAGAAATGTGATGATGGCGCCACCGGCCACAGTCAGTGCGCCGGACAGGCCTGCCGCACTACCGGCCAGCCGCGGTCTGACCGACATCGCGCCGACACTGCTGCTGGGCATTGTCAGGCCGTTGCCGATGCCGACGAAAATCGTCGCCCCAAACAAAAACAGTTCGTGCACATACCCGGCCAGAAATATCATCAAGCCTGCAGTCAGACCGGCACAGGCGGCTATCCTGCCGGCGATCATCAGGCTTGTCAGATGATATAACGGTTCGCGTAGCGGCCGGACAGGAAGCTGCCGACAAAAACCCGCCGGTAATGCTGCCGATGTAAATGCCCAGTGTTCCGGTCGATATGGCAAACAGTGATTTGGCGACCAGATCAGGATGGTTTTTGGTTGAATCAACCAAAAACCATAAACCTGATCGTTTCCAAAGTGTTATAGCAACTTTATGGGTTCGTACGAACCCATTTTGCTATAATGGAACGCCGGCCAGAAACGCGTAAAATGCACCTGTAGAAAAGGCCATGCACGCTGAGTAACCCCAGAAGCGTCTCGAGGACAGCAATTCGGGATATGTGGTAAACTGGTCGGCAAAAGTATCTGAGCGATGATGGTTGGTCTCGCCCAGATCGATCCAGCACAGGCCGAAAACAAGCAGTCCGATGACAATGAAAGCCACAAAACTGGCGCGCCATCCGAACAGTTCATCCAGCAGCCCGCCAAACATCGGTCCCAGCATCGGGGCAACTGCCATCGCCATGCTGATATAGCCCAGAAGGCTGGCTGCCTTTCTGGCAGGGACCATGTCTCTGACGATTGCCGGAGACAGTGCTGCGCCGCAGATCACGATGGCCTGGAGCATTCTGAAACCCAGGAATGTCCATATATCGATAGCCAGCAGACATCCGACCGATGCCAGAATGAAAACCAGCAGTCCGGCAAGAAGAACCGGCCGCCGGCCAAAACGGTCCGACAAAGGCCCGATGACGATCTGCAATATCGCCGTCATGCCGAGATAGCCGGCGATCGATAGGCTTGTGAGGCTGTAATCGGCGCTGAAGGTCTCGGCTATTTTCGATAATGACGGAATGAACATGTTCAACGAAAGCGTTGAAAGCCCGGTGACAAGAATGAGTGTGGTCATTCCTGGTGCTGATTTTGCGTTGGTTAACGTATTGTTCAAAAAGGGAATTACATCCCATTCCTCAGTCAAAATGGGACGTATGGTGAATATCGTGACACTGCGGATCGATGGCGATATCGGCGAAAAACAGCGGAAAATAACGCAACGGTATGTTTGGCACGGCATTTGCGTCAACTCACGACATTACTGAGTGAAATGAAAGACAAAAGCAAATGCGGACTACACAGGGTAATGGGCTTACAGGGTCTAAAAAACCAGTAATTGAGCCAAATCTTGCCAGTTTCAACTACCATCTGGCTGATAATGAGTACGTGCAACACATCTTGCAGAAGGGGCATGTGTCCCAGTTTGAAGCAGAATCAGACCGGACGGAGGATGAGCCGATGAAAAAACTGAACCGGAAAAAGAACACCGCTGCGAGCGGGCAGGAGAACGAAGCCATGGAAACCGCACCTGCGCCAGTGGGCCACAATTCCGTGTCCGAGCCAGAGCTGGAAGCCACGCCTGATCAGCTGGAAACGCTGCGCGACATTCTCGTCGGCCCCAGCCTGACGATGACGGAAACCCGTCTGAAGGAGCTTTTGCTCATCCTCGAAGAACGCGAAGATGATCTGAACAAGCGCGAAGAAATGTTGCAGCAGCAGATAACCTACGTTCAGTCGGATGTAACCGAGCGTGAACAGGCTCTCAACAGCAAGATTTCCCAGGTTGAAGCAGAACTGGCGGCACGCGAAGAAGCGCTCTTTCAGAAAGTCGCCAATGTGGAACGTGAGCTGGCCGAGCGTGAACAGGCGCTGATCCAGAAATTGTCCGACCTCGACACACAGATCGGCAACTGCAAGGCTGCCAATATGAGAATGGACATGGACTTCACGGCATCGCTTTCGCTGGCGAACAAACAGCAGGACAGCAAGATCCGCGATGTCGGCCACGCCATCTCCATGCTTGGTGATCAGATCGCCCAGATGTGTGATCAGGCACCGAGCGAAGCCGCAGAGTAAGCTCTTCTAGAGCAACATGGGTTCAAGTGAACCCATAAAGTTGCTCTAACACTCTGGAAGCGATCAGGTTCATGATTTTAGGTTCTTAAAGACGCGTTGGGATGTGCCGCACGCCCCCCTCTGTAGTGGCATTTACCTGATGCTGGCCTCGCCTCCGGGCGAGGCCTCCGCTTTTATGGGGGGTGGGTTCAGTGATGGCGCGTCACGGCCGACCATCACCCAAACATCTCGCTCTAGACCTTGCGGAAAGAAATCAGCACCTGGCCGACTGGGATGCCGAACTTCTTGACTTTCGCGCGATTGAGCACCGTGTGTTCATCGATCTGGTAAAACAGGTCGGAGAATGACAGCATCATTTTCTTGCTGCCGACCTTCAGGGCCATCGAATAGGCCAGGTCACCGCGCATGGCCGTCATCACGCCCTTGCCCGGTGTCGGCGTATCGGCGCAACTTGCCTGAAAGCTGCCGTCATCATTGAATTTCAGCCGCCAGATGCGGGTTTCCTTTTCGCCATCGGAAAATGTGAAATCTTCTTCCAGAAGAAAGTCATTGCCGTCCCAGCGGCCTTCGATGTCCGCCACAAAGGATTTCTTGACCTTGCCGGTAATGGTTTCAAACATTCCCCAGGCGCGCGTGCGGCCCTGGAAATAGTCGGCCATGTTGAATGTTGGCATGCTGAAACTGTCCGGATTGCGTTGAAGCATTACGTGGGTCCTGGCATGAGGATTTGTGAGTTGCAATAGAGCGTTGATATCTCTAACGAAACCGTTGGCCAGGTGGATCAGTGCGCTTGCCTGCGCAGCACGTAGAAGCCCACATCAATAGCACCATCGTCAAAGCCTGCCTCACAATAGGTCAGGTAATACAACCACATCCGCCTGAATTTTTCGTCATATCCAAGCGGGCTGATATCATCCCAGGCCGCGTTGAACTTCTGCCTCCACAGCCGCAGGGTCGTGGCGTAGTCGCAACCGAATTTCTGGGTATGCACCAGGCTCATGCCGTGATCGGCTGCATGTCTTGAAATGGCATTGTCCGTCAGCAACATGCCGCCTGGAAAAACATAACGCTGTATGAAATCAACCTTGGCCCGGTAGCGGTCAAAATATTCCGGTGCAATTGTGATTGCCTGTATGACGGCCTGGCCGCCGGGTTTCAGCAAACGCGACAGTGTGGCGAAATAGGCCGGCCAGTTTTCTTCCCCCACAGCCTCGATCATCTCGATTGACACGATTGCATCATATCGGCCCTGCACCTGGCGATAGTCCCTGAGAGCCAGGGAAACCTTGTCATCAAGGCCTTGCTGTTTTATGCGCTTGGCCGCGAATTCCAGCTGCCGGCCTGACAGAGTGATGCCCTCCACGGTCTTGCCTGCCAGGCCCGCATGTTCCGCCATGCCGCCCCAGCCGCAGCCGATCTCCAGCATGGTTTCGTCATCTGCAATTTCTGCCAGTTCCAGGGCACGGGCATATTTGACTTGTTGCGCGGCTTCCAGACCGATGTCCTTGCCGTCAAACAGGGCGCTCGAATAGGTCATGCCCGGGTCAAGCCAGAGGGCGTAAAAATCATTGCCCATGTCATAGTGGGCTTCGATGTTCCTGCGGCTGCCGGCCAGCGTATTTCTGCGCCGTTTATGGGCGAGCTTGTCGCTGAGCCGTACCCTGAACAGGTTGCCGCCTGCGGCGTGAAACGCGCTGCGGTTGATCAGGAAAAACCGGAACAGTGACACCAGATCGCTGCAGTCGACATCGCCTGCCATATAGGCTTCACCAAACCCGACCGACCCGCGCCGAATGCATTTTTCCAGCACCCGGTATGAATTTATTGTCAGATCGGCGTCAAAGCCATCTGTTGATTTTTGTCCCAGAACAAGCTGGTGGCCGTCAGGCAGTGTCAATGTAAGCTGTCCCTGCAGGCGATCCTTCACCATGCGCCTGCCCAGAATTTCAAGCACACGACCGGTAAGACTGCGCTGCAACCTGGCCGGTCGCGGGCCTGCCTGAAGTAATTCGTCACTCATCGTTTAAATCTTTCCGTCGTGTGCACTTTCAAACCGGCAAACCTTGGTTTGCGGCGTAGTTTCAACCCCTTCATCCACAGGCGCAGTGCCTCGAAATGAATGCCGGCAATGACTTTCCAGGTCATCAGCGGCTGGCGCGCCACGGCTGACAGCAAGGTCCCGGATGTCAGCCTGGTTCTGCTGCCGCTGAAATACGCATTGAGAATGGCCTTGCCTTCGCGTCTCAGCGATACCCCGACGCAAATGCTTTCGCCCGGAGTTGTGACCCGGAAGCCGTATTCACCATCGGCCTCGTTGAACGGTGAGACATGAAATGCCTTGGCGCAGCCTTGTTCCAGCGTACCGTTGCGGGTCGTGCCGCCGGTTACGAGATAGTGGGTGTGTTCGCCGGATGTATTCGACACTTCGTACAACATGGCGGTGATTTCACCGGCTTTGGTGACCGCGTAGTAGGTCGTCAGCGGGTTGAAGCAGTAGCCGAGAATTCTTGGATAACACAGCACCAGCAGGTCGCATGCGTCGGTGTCGACGCCACCGGCCCGCATTGTTTGTGTGACGAATTCTGCAACGCTTGAGCCATCACGCAAGCCATGGTCGCGATCATGGAAAGACACCAGGTTGAACCGGTTATGCGACAGGAATCTGGTTCTGCCACAGACCTCATCAATGTCTTCCAGTGGAAGTAACATGCTGAAAACACGATAGGAAAGTTGGTGCCGTACCGGCGTGAACCGCTTGTGCACAACCTTGCCGTGATAAAGTGCAGCGTCTGCAGGCGTGCGCTTCATTCGGCGGCCTCCCGGCTCAACTCCGGCATTTGCAGCGGTTTGCGATGAATTCTGCCTGACGGATTTTCCACTGCCCAGGGCCTTGGAGAACCACTCAGGTCCTCTGCAACGGCAAGACCGGACTGCAGTCCGTCTTCGTGAAATCCGTAGCCGAAATAACTGCCGCAGAACCAGGTCCGGCGCCGGGCCTGCAAATCCCACAAATCCTTTTGTGCACTCATCGCTGCCGTATTGAATACCGGGTGGCTGTAATTGAACTGTCCCAGAACCCTCGATGGTTCAACCGCGCCTGCCGGGTTCAGCGTGACGAACAGGTCGGTACCTGTCTTTAGCGGTTGCAGGGCGTTCATCCAGTACGAAACGGTGAGCTGGTTTTGCCCCGCCTCATCGGCCCGTTCTATATAATTCCAGCTGGACCACAGCTTGCGCCGCTTAGGCATGTGGGCAGGGTCGGTATGCAGAACGGCGAGGTTTTGCGAATAGCCGAATTTGCCGAGCAGGTTACTTTCCATTGCATCAGCATCATCCAGCATCGCAAGCGCCTCGTCTGCATGTGTTCCCATCACCACATGGTCGAACTCGTGTCGTCCGCCATGACAATCGCTGATTGTAACGCCGCCCGGCTGTCTGGACACCCCGGTAATTCCACAATCTGTGCGTGTCTCGAATTTCCCCTTGGCAACCAGTTTCTGGACATATTGCCTGGACCCGCCGGCAACCGTGCGCCAGCTCGGCCGGTTGCGCACTTTCAGCAGGCCGTGATTGGCAAAGAACCGCATGAAACTGGCGGCGGGAAAGTCCAGTACCTCGGCCGATGGGGTAGACCAGATTGCTGCCGCCATCGGTGTCAGGTGGTTGCGGACAAAGGCCTCGCTGTACCTGTTTTGTTTGAGCCAGGCACCCAGTGACAGCGTGAGGTCAACATTGTCAGCGTCCGTGGCGGCCTGCTTGAAGAAGCGGGTTATGTCGGCAATCATGCGCCAGTGCCTGGGTGAAGCGAGGTTGGAGGCCTGGCCAAACAGGCCGCGCGCGCCACTGCCGGAATATTCATATCTGCCTTCATCGAGTGATGCCGAAAAGGTCATGTTTGTTGACGGCGTGTTGACACCCAGATGGTCAAACAGTGCCACAAGGTTCGGATAACTGTGCGGATTGAAGACGATGAAACCGGTATCGACCCGCACCGAGCCGTCACCGGTATTCACGTCCACGGTGTTTGAATGACCGCCAAGGCGGTTGTCGCGTTCGAAAACGGTCACGTGATGGTGCCGCGACAGGTGCCAGGCTGCTGACAAGGCGGAAATGCCGGACCCAATGACAGCAATGGAAAGTCTACTCATGCGCACAAAACTCCCGGCACAGGTACATCGGACCGGGTAACCGGTGATTGCTTGTTTTTGCCCCGGTCCTTTAACGAAGACATCCGTTATATGGTTCAACCTTCGATTTCAACGATCCGTCTCCACCTTTAATAGTGGCCACTTCCACATCCATGAGATTTTCGAATGCCTCGGTATCGTGGCTGCAATGGACCCGGGTTCATTCGGAGCCTGCCAAGAATGGTCATTCGTTCAATTTGCAGCGGGACAGATTCGAGTCCATCCGGGACCTTAGTTGCAGTACGCCCAATGGCGCCGGAGGGCAGATAGCAAATATTCGCCGCGGTGCGATAACTCAAGTCCATTTACCAAGACCGGGCATCCATGGAATCTAAGTGATGGCGACAATCGGTAGGGCCACCACTTCTGCTCTGATCGCTTTCACAGTGCTGGAGCAACTTTATGGGTTCAATTTAACCTCATCTCGCCCTAGGCGACGAGGCAAGGACTACCGAGACGTTGAACTTCTGGACTGACATCCTGTTTGCGACATAGCTGGAACGAACAAAATGTGCCAAAATCCGGCAATTCGCGCCAGGAAAACTGGCGGTAACTTTGGTGTTGAAATCTTACTTTAAGGCACTGTCACCGGGATTGGGGCGGTGCCGGCAATGAGTTCGAAATACTCCATCACGCTCTGAAGCATGGGCTCCAATTCGTTAACTTGCACGACTATGAGGTCACCCGGCTGGACAATCGAGAACGCACGTGCGAGTGCCTTGATCGGGTCATTGACAATTTCCAGCTCCTCTGCAGCAAATCCATTGTCCAAAGCGCCAGATCGTACGAGCTCCGAAGTCTCGCCGATTTTGCGCCGACGCGGATCGGCGTCTGCAACAATGATGTGGTCGTAGACATCAGAAAGGGCCGCACCAAATGCCTTTATGTGCTCGTCCAACCTGCTTCCGGTGCCATGTGCAACGACAATTTTTCGCCCCTTGGTGATGTGAGGCAGTGCACTTCCCATGGCCTTCACCGCAGGGGTGTTATGCCCGTAGTCAACAATCACCTTGAACGTGACAAAGTCGATCAAATTCATGCGTCCTGGGTTCTGTGAGGCACTGGCGTGAAACGAGCCGATGCCGTTTCTTATCATGTCGACTGATATTCCCAGGCCGTGAAGGGCGGCCACCGCTGCCAGAACATTTGCAATGTTGAACGTTGCTGCACCGCTCATGGTAATGGGAGCTTCGAGCACAGAGAGAACGTGAATTGTGGGTTCCGGGGAGTGGATGACAATATTACCATCCTGCAAAACAACTGCTGTACCGCCCGAGTCAAGATGCCGCGTAATTGTTTCATTTTTTGGTTGCAGAGAAAAATAGACCACCTGGCCGCCAGCCCTGTCCTGAAGCCCTACAACGATTGGGTCATCCGCGTTGAGGACTGATACACCCGTGTCTTTGACAACTTCGATAACAGTTGCCTTGACGAGAGAAAGCTCTTCCAGATCTTCAACACCATCAACGCCGATATGGTCTTCATCGACATTCAGGAGAACGCCGACGTCACAGCTGTCGAAGCCCAATCCCCTCCGGATGATGCCGCCACGCGCGATTTCAAGCACTGCGTGATCAATGGTCGGTTCACGCAGAACAATGCCCGATCCTTCCGGGCCGCTGTAGTCGCCATCAATGATCGGGACACCATCGATTGCAACGCCCGTTGTGCCGGCAAAACCAACCATAAGCCCGCTGTACTTGAGCGTATGACTGATGAGTTTTGCTGTCGTTGTCTTGCCGTTGGTACCGGTCACCGCAATAATTGGAACGCTGGTATCTAGCTCGGGCGGGAACAGCATATCGACAAAGGGCTCCGCGACATTGCGGGCGTTGCCTTCAGTCGGTGCCAAATGCATCCTGAAGCCAGGGGCGGCGTTGACTTCTACAATTCCGGCAGATCCGGGTGGCAGTGGTTGGTCAAGGCCGGGTGCCACGATATCTATCCCGATGCAGTCCATTCCAACAAGACGGGCGACGCGTTCACACATCAACCGAACGTCCTGGTGAACATTATCGGTCACGTCGCACGCGGTTCCGCCGGTGCTGAGATTGGCTGTGGATTTTAGATACAGCTTTTCCCTCGATGGCAGGACATCATCGACCGAACGGCCTTGGAACCTGAGCAAACGCTCTGTCATCTCATCGATCGAAATGGCGGTGAGCACTCGTTCGTGACCGATACCACGTCGCGGGTCCAGGTTAACCTGATCGATGAGCTGACGAATCGTGGATTTGCCATCGCCCGCGATATGCGCCGGTTGACGAAGCGCGGCGGCGACCAGATTCCCGTTGATCACAAGCACACGAAAATCAAACCCGGTCATGCTTTTTTCAACGATGACAGAGCTGCAGATCCTGCATGCCGAAGCGAAGGCTGTTTCAAGTTCTTTGTCGTCAGTCACATGGGCAGTTATGCCTCGGCCATGATTGCCGACCTCTGGCTTCACCGCGACCGGATAGCCAAGATCCTTTGCAATTTGGGCAGCTTCAACAAGTGAGACCGCAACTTTGCCGTCAGGTGTCGGGATCCCGGCTTGGGTGAGAAGCTCCTTCGTTCTGAATTTCTCATCAGCTATTTCAACGCTAATTGCGCTGGTGCGATCGGTCATCGTTGCTTGAATATGACGTTGCTTGCAACCATACCCGAGTTGAACGTGGCTATCATTGTTGAGGCGTATGGCAGGTATGCCTCTCAGCTTTGCCTCCTCCACAATACTGTTGGTTGAGGGGCCAAGAAGATCACTCTCTCGCAGCTCCTTAAGTTGGGCAATAACCGTATCAATATCAAACGGGTGATTTTGTGCGACGGCTTGCACCAGAGCGACTGCTTCCCGGCCAGCTCTGAGGCCCGCCGATTCAACGCGGTAGCGGTACACGACCTTGTAAATGCCATCGTCCTTTGTGTCGTAGGTCTTGCCGAACCCCACGTCCATGCCGGCCAAACACTGCAATTCCAAAGCAACATGTTCAGCAATATGACCAATCCAGGTGCCACGTCGCAGGCGTTCAATAAATCCGCCGGGTCCGCCAATCGAGCATCCATGATTTTGGAGCGTAGGAATCAACCCGATCAAGCGTTCCGTAAAGCCATCTAATGTGTCAGAGGGTTGTTGCTCATACTCGCCGATATCCAAGAGCATGAAGATGGCCTGATAACGGCTGTATCGATTTGGTCCCCGAAGGGCCCGGTGCTCCAGAATTTTCACGTGATGACCTTCTGTGCACTCAAGGCGCACTGTGGACGCCAGACCCAATTTGCATGAGTAAAGCGCATTGTAGCTGTCTCGTTGATGATAAACGGTGCCTGTACCGGCTTTGGGTACCTGGATCCGGCTCGTTTAGAAAACTGCTCGATATTTTTAAGTTCAGACACCGAGATCGAGCAAACTGTCCCGCGGTGAACGGAATTTGAAACGGGACAGGCATCACTGACAACAAATCGTGTCAGGTTTCTCAAGATATAGCGTATCACACTAATGCAGCTATAACTTCATTGCCAGCGAGAACGCGATTACGACCATGGCAATGAGGGGATTGCATAACACATGGAGCCACTGCTTATGCCACGTTATCTGATTCCAATCGGCGGAAATGAGCAAAAGTCGGAAAATTCAGATATTTTTCAGGAGATGGTGGCACTGGCGGGCGGAGCCAAAGCGCGCATTGTTGTAGTGCCTACGGCCAGCGAAGATCCAAAAAAGCGGGCGCGTGACTACCAGCAGCTGTTTTCGGGTTTCAACCCAGAGGCAGTGGACGTTGTTCATATCGGTGAGCGCTCCGATGCCGGGTCTGCGACACTTGCCAGGATCGTCAGCAAAGCCACACTCTTCATGTTTGGGGGCGGCGATCAGTTGCGGCTGTCTTCTTTGATAGGCGGAACGCCGCTGCACAAGGCACTTTTGGAACGGTACCAGGCAAGCAGTTGTGTAATCGCGGGAACTTCAGCGGGCGCCGCTGTCATTCCTGAAGGGATGATATTTCAAAACAATCGATTTCGACAGTTTCGCAAAGGCGGGATCGAGATGACCAAAGGGCTGGGATTGATCCACGACGTTATTTTTGACACCCACTTTGTCGAACGATCCCGAATTTCACGTCTCGTACACGCGGTTTCAACCAATCCGGCAATGTTGGGCCTCGGCATCGGAGAAAATACCGGACTGCTGATCGTGGATGAAGCCAAAGCGAGAGTGATTGGCACAGGTACAGTTATTGTGGTCGATGGGAGTGCCATTGAAATCAACCATGTAGGGTACGTCGAGAACGGTAATCCATTCGCCCTGACGAATGTGATCTACTCCGTCCTCACGCCAGGTGTGGTTTACGACCTGAAAAAGCGAATGGTGATCGATCCCGGACCAATAGCCCCGCCACCGAGCCTTATACCCGAGTGAAAATGAGGCTGCACACTGAGACATTCCGTGCAGTTGATGTAACTGGTTGAGCAGTGCTAGCGCCATCCGGCCGTGGCTAAAACTTGCGTCAATATTCCATTCAGTTTTTGTTCATCGCATTGAGCGCACACTTCACACTCAAGAGACCCAACGTCCCGGACTTCAAGAGGGTATGATTGCCCCATTTTGAAAGGACCAGAAGATGCTTGAGAATGATCTGCAACGCCAACTCCTCGGCTGGAGTTTGACCACGGCTGAGATCACCTACAGGATGCCCGATCATCGTAACTTGCTTCAGAGCTACATCTGGCAGGAATATGATCTTGCCCCTCGGTTTCCGAGGCTTGTTAAATTCCTGGATTTTTGGACCAGAAATCTGGATGGCCCGTTGGCGGAGATTCGTGTTGCTCACAAAAAGCTTATAGGACCAGCCGAGATGCGGATGATTGATGCGGAGTGGCGGCTGCACTAAATCTTACAAATTGCGTCCAACCGAACTTCAGCAAGCCAGACGAATAGTCGATCAATCTGACTAAAAGAGCCGCCCCGGTTTTGCCGGGACGGCTCATGTTTGTCCGGAACTGGCCGACTTTACTAGAAGTCCATACCACCCATGCCACCCATGCCGCCGCCAGGCATCGCAGGGGCCGCTGCTTCCTTCTTCGGCGCATCAGTGATCATGGCTTCGGTAGTGATCAGCAGGGCTGCAACCGAGGCTGCGTCCTGCAGGGCAATACGAACCACCTTGGTGGGGTCCATGATGCCTTCGGCAACCATGTCGCAGTATTCTTCAGTCTGCGCATTGAAACCGAAATTGCCGGTTTTTTCCAGCACCTTGCCAACCACGATGGAGCCTTCAACACCAGCGTTCTGGGCGATCTGCCGGATCGGTCCTTCGAGTGCCTTGGACACAATCTTGATGCCTGCCATGATGTCAGGGTTCGGGTTGGTCAGTGCGTCAACGACCTTCTTGGCGCGCAGCAGTGCGACACCGCCGCCTGGTACGATGCCTTCTTCTACTGCAGCGCGGGTAGCGTTCAGTGCATCGTCAACGCGATCCTTGCGTTCTTTCACTTCGGTTTCAGTCACGCCGCCGACTTTGATCACAGCAACGCCGCCTGAGAGCTTGGCCAGACGTTCCTGCAGCTTCTCGCGGTCGTAGTCAGAGGTGGTATCCTCGACTTGCTTTCGGAGTTGCTTGCAGCGGCCTTCAATGTCGACCTTCTTGCCGGCGCCATCGACGATGGTTGTGTCTTCCTTGTCGATGGATACCCGCTTGGCGCTGCCCAGCATGTCAAGGGTAACGTTTTCAAGCTTGATGCCGAGGTCTTCGGAGATGACCTGGCCACCGGTGAGAACCGCGATGTCTTCCAGCATGGCCTTGCGGCGATCGCCGAAGCCGGGTGCCTTGACAGCAGCAACCTTGAGGCCGCCACGCAGCTTGTTGACCACCAGGGTTGCCAGTGCTTCGCCTTCAACGTCTTCTGAAATGATCAGCAGGGGGCGTGAAGACTGAACCGTGGCTTCCAGCAGCGGCAGGATTGCCTGCAGGTTGGAAAGCTTCTTTTCGTGCAGCAGGATGTAGGGATTTTCCATTTCCACGATCATCTTGTCTGCATTGGTGATGAAGTAGGGAGACAGGTAGCCGCGATCGAATTGCATCCCTTCGACCACTTCCAGTTCGCTTTCAGCGGTTTTGGCCTCTTCAACCGTGATCACGCCTTCATTGCCAACCTTCTGCATGGCTTCGGCAATCATCTGGCCGATTTCCTTCTCGCCATTGGCAGAAATAGTGCCAACCTGGGCAATCTCCTCGGAGCTGTTTATCTTCTTGGAGCGCTTGATCAGGTCTGCAATGGCAGCAGCGACAGCCATTTCAACGCCGCGCTTCAGATCCATCGGATTCATGCCGGCAGCAACAGACTTTGCACCGCCATGCACAATTGCTTGCGCAAGGACAGTCGCCGTGGTTGTGCCATCTCCGGCCAGGTCGGCTGTCTTGGACGCCACTTCACGCACCATCTGCGCGCCCATGTTCTCGAACTTGTCTTCAAGTTCGATTTCCTTGGCGACGGTGACGCCGTCCTTGGTAATGCGCGGTGCGCCGAATGACTTGTCTAGCACAACGTTGCGGCCCTTGGGACCGAGCGTTACCTTCACGGCATTGGCGAGAATGTCGACGCCATGCATCATCCGTTCGCGAGCATCGGTGCCAAACTTTACTGTTTTAGCAGCCATATTCTTATTCCTCTAAATTATGGTTTGTGCAGCTACCTTAATGGTGCCACTTGCGAGTTAGTTCAGGCGGCCTTCTTGGCCACTTTCTTGCTGGTCAGCACACCCATGATGTCGCTTTCCTTCATGATCAACAGTTCTTCACCGTCGATCTTGACTTCGGTGCCCGACCACTTGCCGAACAACACCTGGTCACCAGGCTTCACATCGAGTGCAACCAGCTTGCCCGCATCATCGCGCGCGCCAGCGCCCACGGCGACGACTTCACCCTGCATGGGCTTTTCCTGGGCACTGTCTGGAATGATAATACCGCCGGTGGTCTTGGTATCTTCCTCAACCCGGCGAACGACCACGCGGTCATGTAGAGGATGGAATTTCATCTTGAGCTCCTTGATGTTGCTTATTGTTTGAAAAAACGCATAAATCCTGCGCCTTGGCGTGTCGTATCAAGTTTTGAGAGGTATCCGCACACGGTCTGCTTTATGAGATCTACAAGCGGCACTGATGTAAGTGGTAGTGAGACGATCAAGATACAAGCGTATCGCAAGTCTGCCGCTCCATAAATTTTTGCGGCCAGAAAATGCTCGTTGTGCTTGGATTACAGCTTCGCCTGATCAATGTCCGCAGTGCGGACTTTCCCAAATAGAAGCCGGTATGGCATCTAGAGCGAGATGAGGTTAAATTGAATCATTTGATGGCGGAAAATCGGTTCACTCGGCTAGGTGCGTCGCGCAGCGCGATGTGGTGCATCGGGCAAGCGGCGCAACGACGCCGATGGACCGATTTTCCCCACCCCGGTAGGAACCAGTATGTTGATATATTTGATTAAAGGGCCGGGCGATTTTGCCCTCTGGCGTCGTTGGACCGCACTTGTGGTGAATAACACCACCGCGCGCAATCCGCCTAACCAGCGACCAAAATCGCCGCGGTCAAATGATCCAATTTAACCTCATCTCGCTCTAGGGGCTGGAAACTGAGGATGACATCACGACTTCCGGATATGCCGAAATTGATACGGCATGAGTTCTGTTCATAATCGATTCCCCCTTTGCCTTGCATCCCGAAAGACAGAGATTGACTCTGTTTCAAAACCGGTCTTATCATTAGTGTACAAACAAAAAGGACAGGCATGGAGAGTTACGCACAACCCACGTCGGTGAAGGAGGCAGTTGAGCTTCTGGCAGCTGATGCATGGGTTATGCTTGCCGGCGGAACCGACTTCTATCCGGGCCTTGGCGAGGGGCCGGTTTCAGGCCCGGTGCTGGATATCTCCCGCATAGATGCGCTGCGTGGAATTTCACGAGACGATGACAGGGTCGGCTGGCGCATTGGCGCACTTGCCACCTGGACGCAACTGGTGCGTGCGGATTTCCTGCCTGCGTCATTCGATTGTCTGAAGCAGGCGGCCCGTGAAGTGGGGTCCGTCCAGATACAGAACCGCGCCACCATTGTCGGCAATATCTGCAATGCCTCACCGGCGGCTGACGGTGTCCCTGCACTGCTGGTTCTGGATGCCGAAGTTGAACTGACCTCTGTTCGCTCCACCCGGCGCATGGGCTTGAGCGAGTTTCTGCACGGCAACCGCCAGACAGCGCGCCGGCCGGATGAAATTGTCACCGGAATTTTTATTCCCGACACCAGCGCGCGAGGGTCGTCGGCGTTTTTCAAACTCGGCGCACGGCGCTATCTGGTGATCTCCATTGCCATGGTTGCAGCGCGCATTGAACTGGACGGTGCTGACCTGGTGAAGGCGGCGGCCGTCAGTGTGGGTGCCTGCTCGGTTGTGGCGCAACGATTGTCCGGTCTTGAAAATGAACTGACGGGTACGAAGCCTGAGGATGTTTCGTCCGTTCCTGACGCGCGCCATCTGGATTGCCTGTCTCCGATTGATGATGTTCGCGCACCGGCCGGCTATCGGCTGGATGCAGCGCTGGAAGGGGTGCGCCGGGCACTTGCTGCTTGCGTGGAGGATCGTTCATGAACCGCCATGTTCCGCCACCGGTGACGGTATTGACCATCAATGGCACCGAAGCTGTTGTCGCCAGCGCGCCTTACAAACGATTGTCGGGCGTATTGCGCGATGAATTCGACCTGCCCGGCACCAAGGTCGGCTGTGACGCAGGTGACTGTGGCGCCTGCACCGTGCTGGTGGACGGAGACCCCGTCTGCGCCTGTCTTACCGCTGTCGGCCAGGTCAGCGGAGCTGAAATCACCACCATCGAAGGCCTGAAAAGCAATGGCAGCCTGAGCCGCCTGCAGGATGCGTTCCTGCAGTTTGGCGCGGCTCAGTGCGGTATCTGCACACCGGGCATGCTGATGAGTGCTGCAGCCCTGCTGGCGTCGTCTGCCACACCTGACAGGTCGCAAGTCGAAAACGCGCTGGGCGGGGTGCTGTGCCGGTGCACCGGCTACGCAAAGATCATCGATGCGGTGTTGTTTGCGGCCGGATCAAACACCGTGTCGCCGGTCGATACAACTCAGCAGGTCGTCGGCAAGGCCATGCGCCGGGTTGACGGCACGCCCAAGGTCGACGGCGGCGAACGATTTGGGGCCGATGCCATTCCCGCAGGCGCACTGATGGTGAAGATCATTCGCTCGCCCTATCATCATGCGGCATTCCGGATCGGTGATGTTGACCGGTTCATGGCAAGCCGTCCCGGCATTGTTGCGGTGATGACGGCTGCAGACATTCCCGGCATCAACCAGCACGGTGTCATTCCACAGTTTGCCGATCAGCCGGTTTTTGCTGAAGCTGAAACCCGCTATCGCGGTGAAGCTGTTGCCATGGTTGTGGGCGAGGCCGACGCAATTGCAGATTTGAAGATCGAGGACTTTCCGGTGTCGTGGACGGAACTGCCGCACGCCCTTGTCTGTGCAGATGCGATTGTCCCCGATGCACCGCTACTGCATGAGACCCGCACCGGCAACATCATGGTGGAGGGCCTGGTTCGCAAGGGTGATGTATCCGCCGGCCTCGACACTGCTGCGCATGTCGTTGAACGCAGCTTTTCCACGCCGTTTATCGAACATGCCTATATCGAGCCGGAAGCAGGCTGGGCGGTCCGTGATGGTGACACGATTGCAATCCATGCCTCCACCCAGGCACCGCACATGGACAGGGATGCCATGGCAGCGATCATGGACCTGGCCGTTGACCGGGTCCGCATCGTGCCGACGGCCTGCGGTGGCGGGTTCGGGTCGAAACTGGACATTTCCATGCAGCCTTTCATTGCGCTCGCCGCGTGGAAGCTGAACCGGCCATGCGGCATTGTCTACACGCGCCAGGAGTCCATGCGGTCGTCCACCAAGCGCCATCCCAGCGAGATCACGCTCAAGGCAGGCTGTGACAGCGACGGCCGCATTACCGGATTTGATTTCAAGGGCTATTTCAACACCGGCGCCTATGCCAGTTGGGGGCCGACCGTTGCCAATCGCGTGCCGGTGCATGCGTCCGGTCCGTTTCACATAACCAACTATCGTGCCCACTCGATTGCCGTGCACACTCATTGTCCGCCCTCGGGTGCATTCCGCGGCTTTGGCGTGCCACAGTCTGCCGTTGCCCAGGAGTGCGTGTTTGACGAACTGGCCGACGCGGCCGGAATTGACCGGCTGGAATTCCGGCTGATCAACGCCCTTGATGACGGCTTGCCGACGGCGACCGGTCAGGTGTTCGCCTCAGGTGTTGGCATCAAGGCTTGCCTGGACGCATTGCGCAGCCCCTGGAAACAGGCACGCAAACGCGCCGCTGATTTTAACGCCGGCGGATCGCATGTGCGCAAGGGCGTTGGCCTGGGCACCTGCTGGTATGGCTGCGGCAACACCTCCCTGCCCAATCCGTCCACCATGAAAATCGGCGTCACAGGCGACGGGCGCATTGTGCTTCATCAAGGTGCTGTGGACATCGGCCAGGGGTCGAGCACGGTAATGGTGCAGATTGCAGCGGACGCACTGGGTGTGCCGGCGGATGCCATATCACTGCTCTCTGCGGACACCGCGATTACGCCGGATGCAGGCAAGACGTCAGCGTCGCGTCAGACATTCGTATCGGGTAACGCCACCAGATTATCGGGCGAGGCGCTGCGCGCCACCCTTCTTCGCCACGCCAACGTAACCGATGATGCGGTGATCAGAATCGAGGCACAGGCCATGATCATCACCGATGGCGACAGTGAACGCCGCATCGACCTTGCCGCGCTGGCACCTGACAGCGAGGGCTATGTTTTCAGGGCCGAAGAAACCTATGACCCGCCCACGTCACCGCTGGATGAAAACGGGCAAGGCTCGCCTTATGCCGTGTTCGGTTACGGCGCGCAAATGATGGAACTGACCGTCGATACGCGGCTGGGTACAATCAAACTGGATCGCCTGACAGCGGCACATGACGTCGGCAAGGCGATCAACCCGCTATTGGTGGAAGGCCAGATCGAGGGCGGCGTGGCGCAGGGCATCGGCATGGCGCTGATGGAGGATTTCAAGCCCGGCCGCACCGAGAACCTGCATGACTACCTGATCCCCACCATCGGCGATATGCCGCAGGTTACTTCGATCATTATTGAAGTACCGGATCCGCACGGGCCTTATGGTGCAAAAGGCCTCGGCGAACACGTGCTGATCCCTACGGCACCTGCAATCCTGAACGCGATCCGTGATGCAACAGGTGCAAGTGTGCGGCATCTGCCGGCTACCCCGGACAAGGTGATGGCCGCGATCCAGGAGGTGCCCGGCAATGGCTGAACCGGCAAGACAGGGCGACAAGATCCGCTGCGACGCCTGCCCGGTGATGTGCTACATCGCGCCGGGCCGGTCCGGTGCCTGTGACCGCTATGCCAATGAAGACGGCAATCTGGTGCGGGTTGACCCGCTGGTGATCATCGACAAGACCATTGAGGCAGGCGGCGAGATAGTGCCGTTCCTCGACAAGGGACCCGACTGGGACGGTGAGATCATCAATCCAGATGACAGTTTTGTCACGGCAATCGGTGCCGGCACGACCTATCCCGACTACAAACCGGCCCCGTTCATCGTGTCGCGCGAAGTTGACGGTGTCGACATGATCACCGTGGTGACCGAAGGCATCTTTTCCTATTGCGGCGTGAAGGTAAAGATCGATACCGACCGCCATCTCGGCCCGGAGCGCAGCCTGGTGCGTGTCGACGGTGAACCCATCGGCCATGTGACCACGGCTGAGTACGGCTCGCAGATGCTGTCGCTGGGCGGCGTGCACCATCTGACCGGCGGCGGCAAGAAGGAAGGCCGCGTCACCTGTCAGGCGCTGCTCGACCTGTGCAATGGCAAGCCGGTTGAAGCCACCATCGATGAAGGCTCGACAGTCGTCATCGAGGCAGGCGTAGCGCCAATTGTGAACGGTGTCCGGGAAGAGCGCATGCGGGTTGGCTGCGGCTCGGCCACGGTCGGCATGTTCGCCTCGCAATGGCATGGCCTGGTCGACGAGGTCGTCGTTGTGGACGATCACATCACCGGCGTCATCTCCGAACATCAGGCCGGCAAGGTTCTCGACTGGCAGCCGACCGGCATCAAGATCAAGGGCAGGCGGTCCACGCCGGGACGGTATTTTCAGGTGGCTGATCCCGGCACCGGCTGGGGCGGCACCAATGTGGACGATCCCCTGACCATATTGGGGGATTTCAATCCGAAATTCGCAAAGCCGGGCCAGTCACTGCTGATGGTGTCGACGACCGGCGAACAGTTTGCCTATTACGAACTGGACGATGATCTCAAACCGGTCGCCCATGACATGCCGGAACGATTGTTGAAGTCCGTCGGCCTGATCGAGGAAAACTGCGAACCTGCCTTGTGCACGGTCCTGTTCATGGGTGGTGCGGGCGGATCGCTCAGGGCGGGTGTCACCGAAAACCCGGTCAAGCTGACCCGTTCGGTCAAGCATGCGCTGACCCGGATCACCTGCGGCGGGGCGCCGGCCTATGTCTGGCCCGGTGGCGGCATCACCATCATGTCGGATGTCACGCAACTGCCGGACAACGCCTTCGGCTATGTGCCCACACCGGCGCTTGTGGCACCCATTGAATTCACCATGCGCCGCGAAGACTATGAAGCGCTTGGCGGGCACATGAAGCATGTCATGCCGCTGGAAGAAGCGCGTAAGGGCACCAAGGCCATCCAGAACGATCATGTGCTGGCGGGCCAGACCAGTACCAGCTCCAAATCCGGCGTGCCGTGGCCAACCGAGCCTGGGCATTTCGGCTGGTCGAAGAAGGCGGGCAAGTCATGAGCATTCAGGCCGCCATGCTGCCGGATGGCAAGCGCCTGCACCTGCAGCACGGACCCATAGACCTGATCATCGAGGCCAATGGCAACGCAGATCAGGTCGCCAGGGCCTATGCGGCGGCACAGGCGCGTTTCGCGACCGTGCTGGACGTCCTTGCACAAGAGCTGCCAACCCTGCGCACGCTGATGCCTGAAGCAGGGCTCGAGGTGTCCGGTCCCATTGCGCAGCGCATGGCTGCGGTGGTTCGCCCGTTCTGGGAATCAAAGGTCACGCCCATGGCGGCAGTTGCCGGCAGTGTCGCCGATGAGATGTTGTGCGCCATGTGTGCCGCTGCCGGCCTGTCGCGGGCCTATGTGAACAATGGTGGCGACATAGCGCTTCACCTGTCTGATGGAGAGACTTTTTCCATCGCGTCGGCGAACGGGCCGGTTGCGGTGTGCGCGGCAGATCCGGTGCGCGGTATTGCAACATCCGGCTGGCGCGGGCGCAGTTTTTCGTTTGGCATTGCCGACAGCGTAACTGTGCTGGCAGCCACCGCGGCACAGGCCGACATTGCGGCAACGCTGATCGCCAACGAGGTCGACCTGCCGCGGTCGATCAAGGTTCGCCGCGCACCGGCAGCAGCGCTTTATCCCGACAGCGATCTGGGTCAGCGCCGCGTCACCGTCGAGGTGGCGGAGCTGACGCCGGCGGAAGTCAACATGGCGCTGGCGCGCGGGCTGGAATTTGCCGGTCAACTGCAGATGCGTGGCCTGATCGTGGCGGCGACCCTGGGGCTCAATGATGAAGTACGCACACTTGAAGCGGGGTCTGCTGAGGCAGGGCCTGCAATGACGGGGATCAGACAACATGCCTGAAGTCAAAGTCAGGAAAACCGCAACCGGGGTGGAAGATGTCTTCCATGAAGGTGGCCCGGAAGCTGCGACGCCATATCGGCGTGGCTATATCCTCAAGGTGATCGAAAACCCCTATGCCGGACGCTATGTCGAAGACATCCAGCCGTTCATGGAAGACCTCAAGCCACTGGGCATGCAGATGGCCAAAGACCTGATAGCCGCCATGGGCGTCGAGCCGTCCGGCATTGAAGGCTATGGCAAGGGCGCCATTATCGGCGAGGCCGGTGAGATCGAGCACGGCGCGCTGTGGCATGCGCCGGGCGGATATTCCATGCGCGATAATGTGCCGGGTTCCACTGCCATTGTGCCATCAACCAAGAAGGTCGGCGGGCCGGGGACACGGCTTGATGTGCCTGTCACCCATGTCGCGGCATCTTACGTGCGCTCGCACTTTGATGCCATTGAAGTGGGAGTGGAAGATGCCCCGCGCGCTGACGAAATGGCTGTTGTGCTGGTGATGACTACAGGCGCCAGGGTGCACAACCGGGCCGGCGGCTTGCCGGCCAGTGATATCAAGGGAGAGGACGGCTTGAGATGAGCATTGCAAAGATCAGGAAGATCGCCGTGTTTGTTGATGAAATTCACATCGAACAGGGCAGGCAGATCGACCCGCCGACACGACGGGCCTGCGCGGTCGCGGTTATCGACAATCCTTTTGCCGGTCAGTTTGTTGAAGACCTCGCAGACCTGATGCAGGTCGGCGAAGAGCTTGGCGGGCTGTTGGGCGAAAGAGCTGTGGCAGCGCTCGGCATCGCTCCGGCAGACGCCGAAAGCTATGGCAAGGCAGCGCTTGTCGGTGAGAACGGTGAACTGGAGCATGCTGCCGCCATTCTGCATCCCAGGCTGGGCGCACCTTTGCGCAAGGCGGTGGAAAAAGGGGCGGCCCTTGTGCCGTCATCCAAGAAGCGCGGCGGCATGGGCACGGTTCTCGACGTGCCGCTCGGCCACAAGGATGCAGCTTATGTGCGCTCGCATTTTGACGGTATGGAGGTGCGCATATCAGATGCGCCGCGTGCCAATGAAATTCTGGTCGCCGTAGCCGTGACCGATTCCGGCCGGCCGCTGCCGAGAGTGGGCGGGCTGACCAAGGACGAAGCAAAGGGTGAAGACGGCTTGCGCTGATCTCAAAAGCACCAGCCAGTTGAAGGAGGACGTCGATATGAAATTTGTTCGCAATGCCTGGTACGTTGCCGGCTGGGCGGGTGAATTTGATCGCACGCTGCGCCGCTTCACCATTCTTGGTGATGACATTGTCATGTATCGTGGCGAGGATGGTCAGGTTTGCGCCTTGCGTGACCGCTGCCCCCACCGCCAGTTGCCACTGTCCAAAGGGCACTTGATGGCGGGTGATGCCATCCAGTGCGGCTATCACGGCCTGACCTTTGACAAGGCGGGTGCCTGCATCCGCGCGCCCGGTCAGGACAATATCCCCAAGGCATCCGTGCATGCCTATCCGGTGCATCAGAAAAATGACATCGTCTGGATATGGATGGGTGAGGCAAGCCGTGCCGATCCGGACGACATTTTCAGCCTGCCCGAATTTGCCGATCCGCAATGGCATGCCCACCAGGGCGATGCCCTGCATCTTAAGTCGCATTATCTGAATGTGGCCGAGAACCTGGTTGACCCGGCGCATGTCAGCTTTGTGCACCCGACCACGCTGGGCAATGCTGCAAGTGAGGACGTGCCTGTACATGCGGATGTGGAAGGCGATGTGATTGTTGCATGGCGCTGGATCCGCGACGCGCCGCCGGTCGGCTTCTTCCAGAAATTCGGCGGCTTCACCGGCAATGTGGATCGCTGGCATTATTATTACCTGCACCTGCCGTCCATTGCCGTGATCGATTTCGGCAGTGCCGATGCAGCACTCACCCTGCCCGAAGACAAACGCCATCAAGGCATTCGGGTGTTTGCACTGCATTTCCTGACACCGGTGGATGATACCAATACGATTGATCGCTGGATGCATTTGAGAAATATTGCGATTGACGACGAGAAAGTGTCTGACTCCATGGATGCCATGTTCCGGGTGGCATTCAATGAGGACAAGGAAATCCTTGAAGCCATTCAGCTTGAGGAATTGAAGCCGCAATATCATCGCCCGGTGCGGCTGGCCTTTGACAAAGGTCCGAACGTGTATCGCAGCCGCATTGAAAAGCTGCTGCATGCAGAACAGGCGGGTATTGAGGGTGGGCTCAAACAGAAACTGGATGATGCGGTTTGACAGCCGTACCATTGTGATTGAAACGAAAGGGAGAGAGTATGAAAATCTTGAAATACATGGCCGGTTGCGTGCTGGCTGCAGGTGTTGCCCTGACCGCGATTGCGGCTCAGGCGGCAGAACCGATCCGTATCGGTGAAATCAATTCCTATTCCCGTTTGCCGGCGTTCCTGGACCCCTACAAGAAGGGTTGGGAACTGGCTTTGGAAGAAGTCAACGCGGCAGGCGGCATCAAGGGCCGCCCGCTGGAAATCATTGATCGTGATGATGGCGGCAAACCCGGCAATGCGGTAACCATCGCCGAGGAAATGGTTTCGAAAGAAAAGGTAACCCTGCTGACGGGAACCTTCCTGTCCAATATCGGTCTTGCGGTGACCGACTTCGCCAAGCAGAACAAGGTATTCTTCCTGGCGGCTGAGCCGCTGGCCGACGCCATCGTCTGGAAATCAGGCAATCGTTATACCTTCAGGCTGCGCCCGTCGACCACCATGCAGGCGGCAATGCTGGCCAAGGAAGCGGCCAAGACAGGTGCCAAGAAGTGGGCAACGGTGGCACCCAATTATGCCTATGGCAAGGAAGCCGTGGCAGCCTTCAAGAAAGAGCTGACCAAGCTTGTACCGGATGCCGAGTTCGTTGAAGAACAGTGGCCGACCGTGTTCAAGATCGATGCAGGTCCTGTGGTGCGGGCAGTGGAAGCTGCCAAACCGGACGGCATCTTCAATGTGACGTTCGGTGGCGATCTTGCCCAGTTCGTCCGCGAAGGAAACCTGCGCGGCACATTTGAAAACCGCACCGTCGTGTCGCTTTTGTCCGGCGAGCCGGAATATCTGGAGCCATTGAAGGGTGAAGCGCCCAAGGGCTGGATTGTCACCGGCTATCCGCAAGGTGCCGTGGACACACCTGAGCACAAGGCGTTCTTTGATGCTTACATGAAGAAGTGGGGCGAAGCACCAAAGCTCGGCTCGATTGTCGGATACAATGTGATTGCCTCGCTGGCTGCCCTGCTGAACAAGGCTGACGCCTATGACACGGAAACCCTGGTCGACACCATGAAGGGTCTCGAAGTGATGTCACCGTCGGGCAAGTTTGTGTACCGGGCGCAGGACCATCAATCCACCATGGGTGCCTGGGTCGGCAAGACCGATGTCAAGGACGGTGCCGGTGTCATGGTTGACTGGTTCTATGCAGACGGCGCGGACTATCAGCCGTCTGACGAAGACGTCAAGGCCATGCGGCCTGCAGACTGACATGCCAAAACGGCGGGTCCGGACGCTCCGGGCCCGCCTTGTCTTCGCACACCAAGGGGTAACGAATTGTCCAGCAAGGGGGCTGAATGAGCTTCTATTTCGCCCAGTTTCTGACAGGCCTGTCGAGCGCTTCGTCGCTGTTTCTGGTGGCCTGCGGGCTGTCGCTGATTTTCGGCGTCACGCGTGTTGTGAATTTTGCACACGGGTCATTCTACATGCTTGGCGCTTATGTCGCCTATGCGCTGGTGCAGTTTGTGCCCGGCAGTATTCTGGGTTTCTGGGGATCTGTTCTGGCTGCTGCGCTGATCGTTGCACTGGTTGGTGTGCTCGTCGAAATGCTGATCCTCAAGCGTATTTATAACGCGCCGGAATTGTACCAGCTGGTTGCGACCTTTGGCGTGGTGCTGCTGATGCAGGACGCCATCCTGTTCATCTTTGGCGGTGAGGACCAGTTCGGGCCGCGCGCGCCCGGGCTTGATGGCGTGGTTCGCATATTTGGTGAACCGATACCTGAATATGACCTGCTGCTGATCGCCCTTGGCCCCATTGTACTGGGCGCGATGTGGCTGCTGCTCAACCGCACCCGCTGGGGCATACTGGTGCGTGCCGCCACGCTGGATCGCGAAATGGTGGCCTCTCTCGGGGTCAACCAGTCATGGCTGTTCACCACGGTGTTTTTTCTGGGCTCGTTCCTGGCCGGTCTCGGCGGGGCGCTTCAGGTTCCCAGGGTATCGGTCAACCTGCTGATGGACTTGTCGATCATCGCTGAAGCCTTCGTTGTCGTTGTCATTGGCGGCATGGGCTCCATCCCCGGGGCCTTTATCGCCGCCCTGCTGATTGGTGAACTGAATGCCTTCGGGGTCCTGGTACTGCCGCAGGCGACCATTGTACTGGCGTTTGTCGTCATGGCTGTTGTGCTGGTCATCAGGCCCTACGGCCTGCTCGGAAAAGCCGAAACACTGGCCCATTCCGCAGGCCAGATTGAATTGCCGATCCGGCCTGCCAGCACGCTTGCCAAATCGGTTGCCGGCTTGTTGCTGGCCGGTCTTGTCATCATGCCTTTCGTGACCGGCGAGTTTGCTATCGTACTGGCGACAGACGTGCTGATCTTTGCGCTGTTTGCCGCCAGCCTGCATTTCATCATGAGCAATGGCGGCATGGTGTCGTTTGGCCATGCTGCCTATTTTGGTCTCGGCGCCTACGGGGCGGCATTCGTGATAAAATACGCCGGTGGTTCAATGGAAATGGCATTGTTGGCAGCACCGCTGATGGCGGCTGCGGGCGCGCTCATATTCGGCTGGTTCTGCGTGCGTCTGTCGGGCGTGTATATGGCCATGCTGACGCTTGCTGCTGCCCAGATCGTCTGGTCGACAGCCTTCCAGTGGCAGGACCTGACCGGTGGTGATGACGGCTTGCTGGGCATCTGGCCGTCCGAATGGGCCAAATCAAAAACCGCCTACTACTATCTGGCGCTGGTTCTGTGCGGCGGCGGTATTCTTGCCATGCGCCGCATGATTTTCTCACCGTTCGGCTATACGCTCAGGGGCGGACGTGACAATCCCAACCGCACTGAATCCATTGGTATCAATCTCAGGCAGCACCAGTGGGCAGCTTTTGTTGTCGCCGGCATGTTCGCCGGTATTGCCGGTGGCGTCTATGTGTTTTCAAAAGGCTCCATATTTCCTGATGAAGCCGCTATTCCGCGCTCGGTGGATGCGCTTGTCATGGTGTTGCTGGGCGGTGTTCAGACACTGTCCGGTCCGGTTGTCGGTGCAGGTGTCTTCAGGCTTCTGGAGGACGAGATTTCAAGGCTGGATTACTGGCGCGCCATATTGGGCGCCATCATCATCGCGATCGTGGTGATTGCACCTGAAGGCATTGCCGGGTTCATCAGGAAAATTGCGGTCAAGGCAGGGTTTGAACGCAACGAGGAACAGGCATCATGAGCGATCCAGTTCTCAGTGTCCGCAACCTGTCCAAGTCGTTTGGTGGTCTCCAGGCGGTATCGGATGTGTCTTTCGATCTGGCAAAAGGCGAACTGTTGGCATTGATCGGGCCAAACGGAGCCGGCAAGACCACCTGCTTCAACATGCTCAACGGTCAATTGAAGGCCGATTCGGGCCGGGTCACGCTCAATGGCACCAGTATCCTGGGCCTGAGCCCCAGGCGCGTCTGGCGAATGGGGGTAGGGCGCACCTTCCAGATCACCGCAACCTATGCCTCCATGACAGTGCGTGAAAATGTGCAGATGGCGCTGATCTCGCATTATCGCAAGACCTGGGATATCTGGCGTCCGGCATCCGGTCTGCATGTGGATGAGGCAATGCAGCTTCTGGACCTTGTCGGTATGCGCGAACAGGCTGAGCGGGCCGCCGCCATCCTGGCCTACGGCGATCTGAAACGGCTTGAACTGGCAATTGCGCTGGCCCATGCCCCTGAACTGCTGTTGATGGATGAACCCACTGCCGGTATGGCGCCCAGGGAACGGGTGCGCCTCATGCAGCTTACTGCCGACATTGTTGCAGAGCGCGGCATATCGGTTCTGTTCACCGAGCACGACATGGATGTGGTGTTTGCCCATGCCCACCGCATCATGGTGCTCAACCGGGGCGAGTTGATAGCTTCCGGCAGTGTTGACGATGTGCGCAATGATGCGCGCGTGCAGGAGGTTTATCTTGGTGGCGGCACCTTGTTCGAGGGCCAGGCACATGGTTGAGACGATGCTCGAGCTTGATAAAATCAATACCTTCTATGGCAAGGCCCATATCCTGCACGATCTGTCGTTCAAGGTGGCGGCAGGCGAGGTTGTAGCCCTTCTGGGGCGCAATGGTGCCGGCAAGACCACCACCATGCGCACGATCATGCAACTGGCACGCCCGCGTGCCGGGGCAGTGGAATTTGAAGGCCGGGACATATCCAGGTGGGCCACGCACAAGGTGGCCCAGGCAGGCATCGGCTACGTGCCGGAGGAACGCCGCATCTTTGGCGACCTGACGGTGATGGAAAATCTCGAAGTGGGCCGCCAGCCTGTGCGCGAAGGCCTGCCGTCATGGACTGTCGAACACCTGTTTGAGCTGTTTCCCAACCTGGCTGAGCGCGCCAACAACCGCGGCAAGCAGATGTCGGGCGGCGAGCAGCAAATGCTCACCATTGCCCGCACCCTGATGGGAAACCCGAAACTGTTGCTGCTTGATGAACCATCCGAAGGCATCGCACCGGTGATTGTCGAGCAGATGGCGCAGACCCTGCTGGAGATCAAGGCCAAGGGACTGACCGTGCTGTTGTCGGAGCAAAATCTGCATTTCGCGCGCATTGTGGCAGATCGTGCCATCATCATTGAAGGCGGCAGCGCGGTGTTTGATTCAACCTTCGAAGATCTGGAAACCCACCCCGAGATCAGGGACCAGTATCTCAGCGTTTGAAGCGCTCCGGGTCAAATGCCCTGACATCTTCCAGCAGCTCAATGAATCCGCGTGACTGGTGCGCAATCACGGCGGCCCCTTTTTCGGCTGTGGCGGCACCCGCATTGCCGGTTACGCCTTGTTCGTTGAGATCATGCATCATCCATCCGAAGCGGTGCGGGCCATAGGCGCGCAAGTGCGTCATGTCCCGACGCATGTCTTGTTGCAGGGATGGAAAGTCTTCCGCCTGTGTCATGTCCACACTATCAGGCCGGGCTGCCAGCATGATGGACGTTTCTATATCACCGCCATGGATGCCCAGGGCAATTTCATCATCGCTGAACAAGCCTTCCGGGTACCCGAAGCGCGCCCATGACGTTGCAACAGCCAGCATGCCAAGCTCAATGCGCGCGCGCTGGATGACCATGTCGCACACAGGCGTGTTGCCGCCGTGGGAACTGATCAGCACCAGCTTCTGTATGCCATTGATGTTCAGGTCAGCGGCAATGCCCAACCATGCCTGGGCAAGGTCACATGGATCACGCGAGATGGTGCCGGGTGTATCGCCATGCTCGGCAGATGCGCCGATTGCCTCAATCGGCAGGAACGAAACCTTTGCATCGTGCGGCAGGATAGCCACCGTGGCAGCGACCATGGCCCGGGCAATGTCTGTGTCCGTCGAAGCTGGCAGGTGCGGACCGTGCTGCTCGGTGGCTGCCACCGGCAGCACGGCGATCCAGTCGCTGCTGTCAGCGTCCGCGATCAGGCTTGCCGGCATGTCTTTCCAATACGGATGCGGTTTCAATTTTTCATCTCGCCTATTTCAAATACTCAGGCAGGAGCCGGAGCTCCTGCCTGAAACAGTGTTTAAGCGAGAATGTGGTATTTCACAAAGCCTGTCAGCCTGTCTGCCGCAGTCAGGCTGTGATGTCATTCCCCACCGGAGGTGGATGAACCGCCTGATGAGCGTTCGCCCTGAAGCGGTTTGGTCTCGCCTTTTTTGTAATCGTTGGCGCGTTTGACCGCCAGTTCACCATCCATACTGACATCTGTATCGAGTACATACTCAGGCCATGGATCAACGGTCTGCATCACAGTTGCAGCGCGCACGGCGTCACCCGACGCAGCCGAAATCTTGTCCGAATGTTCAAGATTGCTTTGCGTGCAGCCCGCAAACAGCAGGCAGAGTGCGGCCGTTCCGGCCGCGCGCCACAGTGTGATCGATTTACTTTGCGACAATTGCATTTGAACCTCCTGGCAGATCAATAATGTGACCATACGGGCCTTTGATTTCTCCACCGTTTTCGATGAACGAAAGATAGTTGCGGCTGACCTCGACCTTGCCATGCAGGAACAGTTCCTCATCATTGCTCGATGCGGTCAGATCCAGCGGTGTTGGTATCCGTTTGGTCGGATCAACCGGTTTGGCAAGCCGCGGCGTGATGATCACCAGAAGATCGGTTTCCGACTTCTGGAATCCGCTTGAGCGGAACAGGCTGCCCAGCACCGGCACATCGCCCAGCCAGGGAATCTGGTCGGCATTGCGCGCATTGAAGGTCTGCAGCAGCCCGGCGATCGAAATGCTTTGTCCATCGCGCAGTTCAACCGTTGTCCTCGTCCGCCGGACGATAAGGCTCGGAATCTGAATGGCGCTGGTGGTTACCGTGCGGCTGAAATCAAGCTCGCTGACTTCCGGTTCAATGGCCAGATTTATCAGTCCATTGTCGAGCACGGTTGGCGTGAACGCCAGGCTGACACCGAACTTCTTGAATTCAATGGTGATTTTGTCATTGTCCTGTGCAACCGGGACAGGAAATTCACCACCGGCCAGGAAGCTCGCAGTTTCACCTGACAGGGCAGTCAGGTTTGGTTCTGCAAGGCGGCGTGCTGCGCCTTTCTTTTCCAGCGCCTGAATGATGATTTCGGCGGATGCGCCACCGGTCAGCATGTCCGCAACCAACCGGCCGAATGGCGCGGTGGCGGCGTTTGACGCCAGTGCATTGCCAAACGGCTGAAAACTGATGCCGCCGGCACTTACCGAATAGTTGACACCAAGATCACGGCTGGCATTGCGTTTGGCCTCGATGAAGCGCACTTCCAGGGTAACCTGCTGGCTTGCACCCACCGTCATGGCATTGGTTACATTGTCGCCGGCAAAATCCTTGGCCACCTGCATGGCGCGCGCCGCAGCTGTCGAACTGCGCACCGCACCTTGCAGAAGCACCCTGCCATTGACGCTGCGAACCTTGATTTTTTCGCGCGGCAGGACAGTGCGAAGCGCATCTTTCAGCCCTCTGGTATCGAAGGTAACCTCAACGCTGATGACACCGAGAAGCTTGTCGTCAGCATCATAAAGCGAAAGATTTGTACGCCCGGTCTTGCGCCCGAGCACATAAAAGGAGCGGGTGCCAAGTGGTGAGGCATCGGCAATTTCAGGATCGCCAACCACCAGGTTTGAAACATCTGCGCCGGATTTGACTGTTTCGGACTGTCCAACCGGCACCTTCATCTGCTGGATCGTGCCGGTGCCGGCGTTGAATTCCGTCGCCGCCTGGGCCTGGCTGACAGCCAGTGTCCACACGCACATGCAACTGAACAGCACCACCACAAGGCGGGCCATCAGATTGCGCAGGCTACTGCCGGGCAGTGTGTTTGTCATTATACTCATTGTCTATCTCCCTGCGCGCCTGTTCTGATCTGTGGTATCCATTGTGGCAGATCATCCAGGGCGCTCCCTTTGCCATAACTCTATTCTGTTGGTGTGTCCTGGACCGGCACTTGAACCGGCACTGCCGGAACGGCACCTGCAGATTGGTTGATTGAACTTGCGGTCTTGCCACCGACACCGCGCACGATTGTCATTTTGCTCCGGCGTTTCGTGCCGCCAGCAAGGTCAGCCATGGACACGGACCCGACATCGGCGCGATGCGCAGATCCGGCGGCTCGCAGTGTCAACGACAACCGGCCAACGGATCCGCCAAGTGCCAGTTTCTGGGCCATTTCAGTATCAACTTCCAGGGTAACCGCACTTGATACGCTCGGCGCATCAAGACGCTGGTCAGCCTGTTGATCGATTGCCAGTACCTTGGCGTTCTGCACAAGTACATCTGACTGCGATGACGTCGGATCGCCGGCTTTCATCGAGCGCGTCAGCATGACATCCACCCGGTCACCCGGCAGGATGAAACCGGCCACGCCGAACACCTCATCGACCGGTACGGTCAACGCGCGCATATTGTCTTTCACAAGGGCTGAAAGCGTCGGGCGTTCACCCGGGCCTGTTACCTTTGCCCCAAGAATCGGTTCGTCCACTTCGATGGGTCCCAGCGCAGCCCGTGCCTCGACACCGGCCTGAAACTCTTCCAGGGTTTTGAACGACCCTGCAGGTTCGGTTCCCGCGATCCACTTGGTGGCGCGAACTGCCGCGCTGTCTATCTTGTCTCCAAAGCGCAGCGCTCGGGTTGCAACCAGCACCGTGGACGTTTCCAGTTGCGGCTCCGCAGGGGCCGGCTCAACGACGGCTGTCTTATCCATGTTGCGGTACTTGAATGCAAAAACCTGGCTGGTAATGGTGGCCCCCACAATGCCTGACACCAGGGCGATACAGCCCAGCGCAAACAGTCGCCCGCCTTTGCTCGACAACTGTATTGCGGAAAATGCACCGCCCATCTGCTTGCCGGATCGTGTGTGGTGTTTGCCGCGCCATTCGCGCCGCGTCGTGTTTTCTGCCATCCCGATGCCTCCCAGAAATCAGTAGAATTTCCGGCAACATACATCATGGCGTGGCATTTAAAGAGTGTTCAGTGATAACAGAGTAAAGTGTTCGTTTACTAGTGAAGGAAAATGTAATCAATTGTATTCAACAGATGTATATTCATAAAACTTTAATGTTTGAATTTTGTAGAAAATTTGAATGGATATGATGAATGTTCTTTCATGGACCTTCGTCATAATGCCTGCCTGAGTCTGAATTTGGGAGGGCGAATTATGAAGTTTACTCAATTGATTATTACGGGCGCTATGGCGTTGAGCGTTGCCGGTTGTTCGCAAGGTTTCTCTTTGAGCCAAGTGGCCGATTTTGGCGCAAGCATATCTGCATCCGAGCCACGGCTGCCGGGTTCTCATCCTGCAACGTCGGATCATATGCAGGGTGAAACAGGCACAAAGCATCATGCCGGTCTTGCACCTTATCACGCGTCTGACAATCTGTTGCAGACCGCAAAAGGTGAATTCCGTGAAGGACGCTTTGGCCTGGCGGAAAAAAACTACCGCAAGGCAGTGGAAGTATCGCCGCGTGATGTGGAAGCCTGGATCGGTCTGGCGGCTTCCTATGATCGCCTGCGCCGCTTCGACCTGGCAGATCGCGCCTATGCACACGCCATTAAACTGGTTGGCCGCAATACGATGATGCTCAACAATCTGGGATATTCCCAGTTGCTGCGTGGTGATCTGAAGAAGGCGCGCCAGCATTTCCTGGCAGCTTACGAGCGCGAGCCTGATAACCCGATCATTCGCAACAATCTTGAACTGCTCAATCAGAGCGGCAAGCGCATCGTGCGTGAAAAAGCCTGATATTGTCATGACAAACAAAACGGCAATACCTCAAGCTTTGCGTACAGGTTTTGCGGTGTCAGCGCTTGCGCTGCTCCCGGTATTTTCCTGGCAAGCTCTCGACGCACGATCATCGGTAACCGTGGCGGCTCCCGCTGCCGCGACTGCCGCGCGCTCCGGAACGGTTATCAGAAAGTCCAAACTGACCTGGGGCCACACCAAATCTGACCGCCTGACTGGTCAGCGCGCCGTTCGGTTGCAAGCTGCCAGGCGGGTCACCGCGGAGTTTCAATCTGACAAGGCAGACCGCGAAACCATGCCGAAGCTCTCGCCGGTCGTGCTTCCCGAAGAGTTTGCTGACTGGCTGGTTCCAGGCAAAACCGGTACCGGTGCCGCCCGCATTATCGATTTTGCGGCGCGCAAATCCAGTGACAACCGAAAAGCCTGCCAGTCGCGCCATGACGCCATAGTGAGTGCTTTTGCAATCAAGCACGCACGCGTCATGGCAGACCAGCCGGTCATGTTCCAGTCGAGTATCTGCGCAAGCAATGGTGAAATTGTCATTACCTGCTTCGGCACCAGTGCAACGATTTCTCCGCGCAGGGTACACCCGGGCGGACGCTGCTCAAAGCACGGCTGATTTCCAAGGTTGCAAGCAGGGTGTGGATTCACATGCCCTGCGAGGGACGTTCGCTCTCCCATTCAACCTGGTTGGTGAGCAGCTGTCTGATCTGGTGAATAATGAGGATGGTTACAAATATCTCGCCACCATCCTCCAGAACGCCCACCAGCACGCAGAGCAAATCCGGCGTCGCGCAGACTTTTTCATGAATGCTATCGACCAGAACGCCGAACAGGCCAAACAACATGATGAGGCAGGAGAAGACGATAAACTGCTTCTTCACCGCTGCGGTCGCCGCGAAAAACCGCACTACGAGCAGGCAGCCCAATAGTCCGCCTACAACAGCAAGATATGTGATTTCACCCACTGTGCGTTTGGAGAAAAACCTTAATTCGGTGGGTATGACATACCTGCCCAGAAGCCAGCCGGCTCCCTGGATCATCAGGCTGGAGATCATGAGGGTTGCTGTGCCTAAAAACTCGACGCCGGCCTGACCCTAGACAATGCCGGGGAAGATCAATCCTTCAACGCGCTCAAACAGGAAGGCAAAGCCGACACCAGCTGCAACGCCGCCGGCCACCCGCAGGCTGACAGATGCCGCATTTGCGCCATCCCATAGCAGTTTTGCCAACATGCCCGCGCCAAGTGCGATAGCGTACTGAGTAACGAGCAGGCCACCGAGATAGGCCAGCAAGGGTGTGCTTTCCGCTCCCACGATTGCACTGCCATAGGCTGCGCCATGGAACAGGCCGGCGGTGGCGAACAGGCCAACAGCGACCGGCATGGTGAGTTTGCGGCCAGACAACACGATGGCGCCGATCAGTGTGGCGGACCCTGCCACCATCAGTTCAATCATTGGAACGGCGATGCCGTTATAGGTCGCCAGCACGCCGATCATGGACACTGCCAGAAATGCCAGAGGGGCGGTTGCCAGCCGGCCCATGGCCACGGCGGCAAGTGCCATTGCAACGATAAACGCCAAATGGTCGATACCCAGCATCGGATGGCCGATACCGGACAGAACACCGTGGGCAAATGTCTCAGGTGTGCCGCCGCCAAGTGGATGATGGGCAAGTGCCGGGCTTGCCGTGCCGACAAGTCCGCCAAGAAAAATCGCTGCCTGGTAAAATCTCATCTTGTAACTGGCCTTCCTGTTCAAGCCAAAAGGTATCGCTTGGAGAAAGGTTAGCAGGCCCATGTGGTGGCGCCAAGACGGTGTGAGGTGACTGGTCGCGACGGCGCATTCCACTCGACAGAATTATTCGCTTCCCTTGGTATAAGCCAGTTTAAGGCCGGAGGCGTCGGGCAGGTCGATCCCGGACTTCAGCAGGTTCAGATGTGTCAGGAAGGTGTCGATCTTGCCGACCTCGAGTTCCTGCAGTGCCAGTTCGGCTCCCAGCACCGCAGCGCGGGTTTGGGCAGACAGGGAAGACGTCACGCCGGTTGCCTGGGGCGCCTGCTTGTCACCTGTAGCCTTGAGTTCAGCGGTGATGGATTTCAGGTGGACGATGTGAGCCAGAAACTGTTGCTTGAGTTTCTGTTGTTTCGAAATCTCCAGATCAATGGTTCGCCGGGAAACCAGAAGCCGAAATTTGGCATCGAGCCTGCTCAGTTCAGCGGCTGCAAGCGCAGGCATGGTTTGGTGGAGCGACGGTGTCACCGGATCCGCCCATGCCCGGGTCTCGTCTGGAACGGTTTGCGGGGGCGCAACCACGGCTTGCTGGCTGGCGGGTTCGCCTGCTTGAGTGAAGCTGCCGGATGCCAAAGACACGGCGCTGATTGTGCCCAGGCACAGAAAAGCCGATGCGGCGGCGGCTATGACCGGTCGCGTGACAAAGCGCCTTGTCAGTTGGGTCCAGTAGAGCTGCGGGGATTTGAATCGGATTTCACCGGCCATTTCCAGGGCAGTGCTGCGGTATCCGGCGACCTTTTCGCCAATGCGCTGTGACCCTGTCTCAGCCTTAATGACAGGCGTTGTGGCAGTGTTGACCGTGGCCGCGACAGGGAGGCTGACGGGCACGGTCCGGTTTGCCCGGCCAACAACGGTATCGATAATCTGTTGCGGACTTGCCGGGCTGGCCAGCACCTGATGCACGCCTTCAATGGCTTCAATTTCTGTCCGGCTGCCGGGCGGGGCTACGACAATCAGGTGTTTTATCCTGTTGACACCTGCCAGCAGCACCAGCTTCAGCCCGCGGCTTTCCGTCGGCAGGGACTGATCGACCACGGCGCACTCGATATCATTGTCTTCGATGAGCATGAGCAGATCATCGATTGACCGCATGTGACGTGCCCGCACCGGCACATCATGATCCATGACTGCTTCCGACACCTGCTTCATGGCAGCGCCAACGAAGATGGTTTCCATCACCCGAGACGGGTTTTGCGTACTGGTTTGCGTGGGCATGTCGCGCCGTTCCCCTGTAGTCCCTGACGTTCATGGGCGAGTTGCCATGACTGCCAAATTCCCCGACACAGTGGCTTGAATCTTTTGTTAATAGGTAAATTCAATTTTTAATTAATCCGTTTCGGCGGCATTGTTGAAATCGTGATTAATGCAGCTCTAAAAACTATGGTTAAGCAAAGAGTAATGGGTGTCTGCGACCGGTCCCGAGCACCCGAAACAGCAGGTGCACAATGTCATCACCGGCAAATTGAAATTCTGCATCCGGCAGTATGGCAATTGTCGCATCCATGTCGGTATGATACCGGTTCGTCTTGAGATAATGATTTCGAGTTGGGAGCAGTTTATGCGCTGGATCATATTGTCTGCCACACATGTTGCAGTGCTTGCAGCGGGCTTTGCGCTCGGGGTGTACACATTGCCCATTCTCACAGCGCCGGAGAGCCTGGACAGGGAAATGCTGGCGACGACCGCCAGGAGTGCAGTTTTCAAAGCCAGTTTCACACGCGACCTCAAGGGAAGCGATTTCCTGCATTGGGGCGAAGGCAGTGTCAGTCTGACACCGGGCAAAATTGTTCATGAAGGCGAATTGGCACCGGGCCCGGACTACAAGCTGTATCTCGTCAAGCAATTCGTTGAAGACGAGGCGCAATTTCTAAAGGTCAAGCCGGACGCGCAACTGATCGGTGATGTGAAGACCTTCGACGGTTTTCTTCTGGATGTGCCGCAAGGCGTCGACATCGGGTCATACTCGACTGTGGTTGTCTGGTGTGAGGCGTTCGGCGAATTCATCACTGCTGCCAAATATCAATAGCCCGCTTTGCTAACAGACGGCTGGTATGCTTTGCGCTGTCCGGACCTGTCAAAGAAGTTCTGGCGGGTCCGGATGCCGGGTTGGGTTGGTTGCGGTGGAAAATGAGCCTGTACGGCTCACATTTTCATTGTTTCGGCAATTTCAATGGTGCCGTGTTCAAGGTGCGGGCAGCCCTTGGCCATCTCGATGGCCGCATCCTTTGTATCTGCCTGCACCAGCGAGAAGCCGGACAACGGGTTTGATCCGCCGTCGCTTGTCACACCGGATGAGCTGACCGTGCTGGACTTGCCGACCGGATGGCCCGGATTGACCATGGCGTCTCCGAGACCGGCCATCCAGGCTTCCCATCTGGCCATGAGTTTTGCGCCTTCTTCCGGTGTGTCGGGCATTTGTCCACCATGATAGGCAAAAACGAACTGGGGCATTTGATCTTCTCCTGGTTTGGGGTTGGGAATTTGGATTAAGATTGCAGTTCCGGGAATTGTTCCAGTTTTCGCAGCGACGACGTCCATCCCTGCTTGTGGTTGGCGGCTGCTTCTTCGTCTGTGAGACCGGAATGGGTCAGCACAAACACGGTGCCGCCGTCGCCATCCGGGCTCACTTCGAACAGCACGCGGGTCTCATGGCCGCGCTGGTCCTTGTCGTCATGCCAGCCCCAGGTGAACTCGACCGTATTCGGCGGGTCTATTGCCACCACCTCACCGCTCATCTTGTGCAGGGCGCCTTCAGAGTTGACCAGTGTCGACGACCAGGCACCGGGCCGCGACAGGTCCAGATTGTGCTCCTTCATGGCGACCCCTTCCGGGCCCCACCATTTCAGCAGATGCTCGCTCCGGGTCACAAATGCGAAGACGGTTTCAGGTGCAACGGGAAATGTCCGCTCGATTTTCACAACGCTCATAGATCATCATCTTTCTGCAGCAAGGCAGCTTCCAGCCGGTCCAGGCTTGTCTGCCAGAATTCGCGATAGGTCATCGCCCACTCGCCGATTGCCTGCACAGCCTGCGGGCGGACCGAGTACATCCGGCGCTGCTTGTCGATGCGCTGTTCGATAATACCGGCTTCACGCAATACTTTCAGATGGCGCGAGATGGCCGGCGGCGAAATGAGCCCAACATCCTGCAGGTTTCCTGCCGGCAGTTCGCCTTCCTTCAGCAGCTTTTCGACAATCGCAAACCGCGTTGCATCGCCGAGCGCGGCAAATGTGTCATGTATCATGGCGGGCTCTTCTTTAATTTCGAATTACGTTAATTAACATAAATAAAAATTAAAGATTGTCAACACCGGATGCTGAAGTGAACTGCGCTGTCACGCAGGCGTATCGGGGTTGGGCTGCAAAATCAGTGTTGCATCCTGCGTTTTGTTTTCATAAGTTCTTGTTCTAAAATAAAAACAGAAAAAACATGATTATGCAGGATTTTGCAGAAGCATTTCGGCTGGCATTCGGCCTGGTGGCAGCGATGGACGCGGATCTGGTTGAGATCATTGGCCTGTCACTGCGTGTCAGTCTGACGGCTGTGCTTGTTGCAGCCGTGCTGGGGATGCCGCTTGGCGCGCTGCTGGCCACGGTGCGGTTTCCCGGCCGCAGCGCGGTGGTGATCGTCGTCAACGCGCTGATGGGCCTGCCGCCTGTGGTGGTCGGCCTGCTGGTCTACATGGCACTGTCGAACGCAGGGCCACTTGGCTTTCTGCAGTTTTTGTACACGCCGGCGGCCATGATCATCGCGCAATCCATTCTGATCACGCCGATCGTGGCAGCGCTGACCAGGCAGATCATTGAAGCCATGAACTTTGAATATGCAGAGCAGTTTGCCTCCCTGTCGGTGCCCTGGCACACCCGCATCGTCGCTTTGATAAGCGATGCAAGATACGCCTTGCTGACCGTGTTGCTGGCAGGGTTTGGGCGCGCCATCGCCGAAGTCGGCGCGGTCATCATCGTCGGCGGCAACATCGCCCATCTGACCCGGGTCATGACCACGGCCATTGCGCTGGAAACCTCCAAAGGCGACCTGGCGCTGGCGCTTGCGCTTGGTATTGTGCTGCTTGTCATTGCGCTGGTGGTCAACGCGGCCGTGATGAGCTTGCGCGCCGGCGCGGAAAGCCGGGCCCATGCTTGACCAGCCCATGGCAAAATCTGCAAGTCAGTTGCCTCTCGCCGTCGCCGGGCTTTGCTTCAGGGCAGGTGGCGCGACACTGATCAACCAGCTTGATCTCGTTTTGACCGATCACGGCGTCACGGTGGTGATGGGACCGAACGGGGCCGGCAAGAGCCTGCTGGTGCGCCTGCTGCACGGGCTGATCGAACCGCAATCAGGCAGCATCACCTGGAATGGCCAGGACTGTGGCCAGGCCACCAGGCTGCGCCAGGCGATGGTGTTTCAGAAACCGGTTTTGTTGCGCCGGTCTGTTGCCGCCAACGTGGATTTTGTCCTGAAGCTCAAGGGTGCCTCGAACCGGGAGCGGCTGGACCAGTTGCTGGCGCAGGCAAACCTGCTGGACAAGACAGGCCAGCCGGCACGGGCCTTGTCGGGCGGCGAGCAGCAGCGCCTGGCACTGGCGCGGGCTCTGGCCAGTGATCCGGACGTGCTGTTTCTGGATGAGCCCACCGCCAGCCTCGATCCATCGTCGACCGAGGCCATCGAAACCGCCATTGCCCAGGCAAGCGGGCGCGGTGTGAAAATCATCCTGGTCACCCATGATGCCGGCCAGGCCCGCAGGCTGGCCAATGACGTGGTGTTCATTCATCGCGGTGCCGTCATCGAACACTCAGGCGCAGAGGCGTTTTTCAAACAACCGGCCAGTATCGCCGCGCGGGATTATCTCGCCGGAAAACTGGTCATCTGATCGTGAAGGAAAACAGTTGCAATGAAACTGAAAAAGATCGGTTTTCTGGCCGTGGCCACAGTGTGCGCCAGCTTCGGGTCAGCCGTGCCCGGTCACGCGCAAGACACATCGATCATCGTTCAGTCGACCACGTCGACCCAGAACTCAGGCCTGTTTGACCACATCCTGCCGATGTTTGAAAAGGCCTCCGGCATCAGGGTGAATGTTGTCGCCGTCGGCACCGGACAGGCCATCAAGAATGCCCGCAACTGCGACGGCGATGTGCTGTTCGTGCATGCAAAACCGGCCGAGGAGACGTTCGTTACCGAGGGCTATGGCGTGAAGCGGTTTGACGTCATGTACAATGATTTCGTCATTGTCGGTCCGGCATCCGACCCGGCAAAGGTTGCAGGCCGCAATGATGCAGCCGGATCACTGAAGGCGATTGCCGACGCAAAAGCCATATTCGCCTCGCGCGGCGACGATTCAGGGACCCACAAGAAGGAACTCAGCCTGTGGAAGGACGCCGGCGTTGATGTGCAAGGCGGCAAGCGGCACCTGGTATCGCGAAACCGGCTCCGGCATGGGCGCCACCCTCAACGCCAGCGTCGGCATGGGCGCGTATGCCATGACCGACCGCGCCACCTGGATTGCGTTCAGGAACAAGGCAGAGTTCAAGATCGCGGTCGAGGGCGACAAGGCGATGTTCAACCAGTACGGCATCATCCAGGTCAACCCGGCCAGGTGTCCGAACGTGAACGCGGACGCGGCGAAAAGCTTTGTTGACTGGATCATCACCAAAGACGGGCAAAGCGCCATTGCCGCGTACAAGCTCGACGGCAAGCAGCTGTTCTTTGCCAACGCGGCAAAGGAAGGCGGGTCATAAAGCTCGCCTGTCAGGGTGAATTATAGTGGACGCGAAATTGCCCGGAAATATCGTAACCGGACAGGGCCTCTGCCCGGGCGGCAAATGCGGGTGACCGGCAAAACGCCACCAGCGCCTGCATGGGCGGGTCGAACCAGGCCCGCCGGTCAACGGCCAGATCGTAGCGCTCTTTCATGATGGGTATGAACTCAAGCCGCAACTGAAAAGCGACACTTGCCAGCCCGAAGGACATCTCGGCACTGCCGTCCTGGACCAGCAGGGCCGCGTCCGTTTCGCTGCGTGCCGGTGGCGACCAGTTGATATCTGACCCGGCAAGCCCGGCCTCTTCGAGCAATCTGGCAAACAGCATCTGGCTGCCCGCCTCGGGCTGACGGGCGGCAAGCGTCCTTTCTCGTGCATCGCTGAGAGTCCTGATGCCGGCCGGATTGCCCTGCGGCACGATCAGCCCGCGTTTGCGTCCGGCCCATTCCATCAGGACAACAGACTGTCCGGCCAGCTTTTCCCGCACAGCATTCACGTTCCAGCCCGTTCCGGTTGTATCAGGGATATGCAGGCCTGTGGCGATGCCCTGGAGACCGGCGAAGCGCTCAAGACCGTCCAGCGAGCTGTCGAAATTGGCCGCCAGGCCGCAGCGGCTTTCACGCATCGCCCATTCCAGCAGCGGGTCATGACTGCCCAGCAACACCGCCGGGCGCGCCGCGGCAACCGGGCCGGCCGGGCCGGATGAATTGTCAGCCAGCCATGCGTCGACCTGATCGCGCGGAAACAGCAGTTTTCCCGTGGCCCGCGAACACGGCACCTCACCGGACGCCGCAAGTTCATAAACCTTGCGTTCTTTGATGCGCAGAAGATCAGCCAGTTCCCTGGTGGTGAGATATCTGGTGGCGAGTTCGGTCATCTACGCTGCTCTGATGTTTTAACCTGCAAAAACCTGCATGGTTTTCTCCGGGCTGGCAAGACAGTTCGATCACTCTGGCTCATCTGGAGGTGATTGACTACCATGCCGCCATACTGGATTTTGAACCATGCGACAAAGCCTGAAGGAGGCTCATGCAGTGACGCCGAAGTCTGCAGACCCACTGGTTTACGGCTATCTTGAAAGCCCGGTCGGGCAGCTTCTGCTGGTGGCAGATGCAGACCATCTGCGCGGCATCAGCTTTCCCGATGGCAGCAGGAAGCAGGAACCTCATGCCGGATGGCGCCATGATGATGCATACTTTCCGGACACCACCGCACAGCTGCAGGCATATTTCGCCGGCGAACTGAGAGAGTTCAGTTTGCCCCTGTTGTTCGACGGGACCGATTTTCAGAAAACCGTGTGGCAAGCGCTGTGCGATATCCCCTATGGCGAGACAACATCCTATGGCGCACTGGCGGCGAAACTCGGCAATCCCAAGGCCTGCCGAGCAGTCGGCGCAGCCAACGGCGCCAACCCCCTGCCCATCATAGCCCCCTGCCACCGCGTAATCGGGGCGGACAATTCACTTACTGGGTTTGGCGGTGGCGTGGATGTGAAGCACTTCCTGCTGACCCATGAGAAGGCCTGGGGTTACCAGGGGTCGTTGTTTTGATGGAAAGTGGGTTGTCGGTGCCGATATTCCCGTTTTGTCAGCGTTAATGCTCTCTGCGAATTAACCAACGTGTATACAATAGTACCAATCAAGAGCTTCTTGGAAAATGAAAAAATGATGCCAGGGGCGGAATCGAACATCCATTGTAAAATATTGTTATTAAATATACATTCATTTTTTTGAATATATATTTACCCGTAATTTTACCCGCATTCTCCTATTTGGCTTTGGTTCGATTCCAGCCGTCGATTAAGTTCGTCACAAATGCGGAATGAGACCGATCTTTGGTCGAACCGGTAGTGTCAGACTAATCAGCACAGCAGAATATCCTAATCAGTTGCGGTTCATAAAATTGCCCTTCCCAATTGGTACAGGTCGAAACCGACTGATCCATCGGTAACTAGTTATTCTTCGTGACACAGTCTCCATTGGTGGCTCTGACTGCCACGCAATCGGCCGTTGTGGCTTTGGGTGATGATCAAAGGTGTCAGTTGGATGCGTATCAACTCTGCTGTGGCGCTCTCAGTTTGGCCACCAAACGCAACTGATTGTTGATGGAAATGGAAGCAAAACGAGCTAACAAAGCGTGCTTTGAATATGCCCAGCAGTTTTATGTTGACTTTGCTTTTCGAAAGACCCGCTGTGCTCGATCAAGAACGCCGACATTGTCGCGGTTACTGGTTCGTGTTCCCGATCGCGTCAAGGCGATATCGTTGGATTTCTACCCGCCTTCAGCAGCTTGGCTTCTGCTGAAACTCGGCTGCAGACAAGACAGGCGCAGGAAATTCTTATTGGCAAGAGTGTCGCCCCGAAGCCCAAAAGCGTAAGTACGCACGCCATAAATCGGCCGTTAGGTCTGATGACCCAATGTCATAGTTGACGTCAGGGGAATTAGCGCGCACACTCGTTAATGCACTTCAATAGCATTTCTCGAAAGCGGTTTGGGATTTGCAGAGCGCCCTTTTTCAAGCGTGCCGAAGTCCAAGGGTCTAAAAAACAACTTTCTTTGTGGCTGAAGCAAAAAGCTTGTCCGTGGCAACGCTCAAGAACGGAAGGTGTTTGATATGAGAATAACCCTCGTCCAGCCACCCAGTAACCGTTATGACACGAGCGAACTCGCCCCACCAGTAAGTCTCCTTTCAGTGGCAGCTGTCCTCGAGGAAGACGACGTTGACGTCAGCCTTGTTGATTTGAACGTCATGGGTTTACGCGACCCAGGTTTCGTGGATGTTGCGTTCTACAGAAAGGCTTCCGAGTGCATCGCAGCCACTAATCCCGATGTCGTGGGGTTCACATCCATGGCGCTAGAGTCACATATTTGCCTGGAACTCGGAAGGCTTGTGAAGACGTTGGATCCTTCTGTGCGGGTGGTCTTGGGCGGACCTCACTTCACTGCAATTGCGCAGGAGGTGCTCGAGTTCTACCCTTGGGTTGATTATGTCATCGTCGGCGAAGGCGAGTTGCCTGCGCGAATGCTCCTCCGATATCTGCGTGGCAAGGTCTCGACCAGTGAGTTCTCGAACATCGCTCATCGCCGGCACGGCGAGTTCGCGTTGAACCGGGAGTTCAAACCCTACTCCACACTGAACGACCTTCCGTTTCCCGCCTATCACCTAGTAGATTTGGAAGAATACTTTCGCCTTAATCCCTACCGCGTGCTTGATATCGAGCACGCCCGCGGCTGCGCGCTCCGCTGCGCCTTCTGCTACAGCCCTGTGCACTGGGGGCAGGGAGAACAGACGAAGCGCATCGACCGCATCGTCGAGGATGTTTACCGACACTACGAGCTGGGCGCGCGACATCTTTTCTTCGTGGCGGACAACTTCGTCAATTCAAAGTCGTTCGCGAAAGCACTTAGCGATGCTATCGCGGATGCGAATCCCGGTCTCACCTGGCGTTGCTATGCAACCTTGGCTCAGCTCACCGACGACCTATTGGACTCTATGGCGAAAGCGGCCTGCAAAAATGTTTTCATAGGAGTGGATGCCGTAACGGACCAATCGAAGAAGCGATTTCACAAGACGTACTTCAAGGGTTGGCCCGCTCTGCGGACCACGCTCAAGCGCTGCCTTGACCGGGGCATTACCCCAGCCTGCGCCTTCATGCTGAATCCGCCCGACAGCGATATCGACGACACCGAGGCCGCCCTCAGCGCTGCCGTCCACGCTTATAACTTCGACTGCAGTGTGCGTCTGAATCCGTTGACAGTTTACTCGGGTACCGAGATTGAAACTCAGGCTGAGCACTCGAACTGCGCGTACTCGGACGCCAAAGCGAAAATGTTACTGGACGGTCATTGGGTGACACAGGTGAACGACTACGCTCGTGAACGTCCGTGGTTATTTCCATTTCACTCCACCGTTGGGTCTGCCGAGAGCTACGATCACTTCATCGCTGCCGCGCACATGTGTTTTACGCTCTTGGACAACTTCCCACGCACCCTCATGCAGTGGCTTCACTTCGAAGAAGATTCCCTGTGGACCGTGGTGACAGAGGCTACAAGCCGAACGGACTATAGCAGTCTCAACAAGAATGACTGGCGCATCTCGGAAGCAGAAGCTTTTGCGGAAGTGCTGTCAAAGCGCCAGCTATCGCCCAGCGTACGCGATACGCTCACATTTGAAATCGCGGAGCACAGATTGCGCAGGCCTGCTAATGACCGCGGAGTGCGGGTGGAAATAGACGCCACTCCATTGGATTTCAATCTCGGTCGGCACGCACTCATCAACCTGTCGCGACCACCCACAAATTACGAGACGACCGAGCCGAAACCGGGCGGTTCCGAGGCGGATCGCGCCTACCTGCTCGTTCCGCAGGGCACAGCCGTCCGATACCTCGAACCCGATCAGCAGACCGTCGAGCTTCTCAGGCAAGTCGACAGAGCAGCTGTCTCCGGTGAGCCGATTCCGGCACTCGCCCGTGGCATAAGCGCCTTGATGGCGGCCAACGTACTGAAGCTGCCCCAGGTTGCTGCCGATACGCCGTGACGTCAAAGGGAGAAAAGGCATGAAGGACAAAAAACCAGAATCCTATCAGATAGTAGATTCCGGGATAGAGCGTCACTCAAGAATTGAGGTAATGCCGCGTGGTAGCGGTGGAACCGGTACGGCAGCTGGCTACTGGGGTGGCGGTGGCGACGACGGAAATGGTAGCGGCACTGGTGTAGGCGTCGGAGTTGGCGTGGGTGTCGGGGTTGGCGTGGGTGTCGGAGTTGGCGTGGGTGTCGGAGTTGGTGTCGGAGTCGGAGTTGGTGTCGGGGTCGGAGTTGGCACGAACGCTGCTTCTATATCGTCGGCGGGCGTGGGCGGGGCTCTTCCTTATCAAGCCGCGAGCGCCGAGCTCCGAGCTGCGATTGCGCACGCGCGGCTGGAGGCAGAGATAGCCGCTCTTCAAAAGCGCTTAGTAAACGATCCGTGCGACATCGACGGCCCCCTTTCGCCAAGCGCAGTCTGGGGTGTCAAGCGTCCGACTCAGCCGGCCATTTCACCGGATGGCCGTTGGGTCGCTTATGTCGTGCAAAGCTTCACCCCGGATTCCAACATTCGACGGCAACGTATATTCATTGCGCCCGTTGAAGATCCGGATCGGTGCTGCCCGCTAACTGATGCCGACATCGACGCGGATACTCCTGTCTGGAAGCCGTTCGTTTACCCCACGCCCGAGAATCCAGGCGAATATGCTCCCGAGCTTCTGTTTCGTGCACGTTCATCGCCTATTGACGTGTTTCAGCTGTATGTTGCGAAATTGAAGGAGTGTAAGGACAAGAACGGCAAATGTAAGCTGACTGCCAGTGCAACGCGCCGGATTACGAGTTCACTCACACATCCGTGGGCACCTAAATGGCGGCGTTTTACCCAGGTCGCCGGAATTGTGAATCGGATCTATTACATGGCGCCTGAGGCTAGTGCACCACCGCCGGCTATGACCACGTCCTTTTCGATACCGCTCTCGTCGGCTGGTGGAATGAGTCTGTGTCTTGCCACTTAAGGAACTGGCGCATCTACGAGTTGGATCCGGACGCGCCAATCAACGACGTGTGACCTGCTGGGTCCCCACAAACCGCTCTTCGATTTCGTAAACGGGATCTGGTATTGCTGGGACGTTAGGCCCGATGGCGAAGAGCTAGTCTACTCCGCAGTCAATGAGACGACATGATAGGACTCACAAGACGATTAATTTGGATATTTTCACGTACACATTAGACAAGACCTATGCAGAACCCAAGTCGATAAGCCATCGTGAGGAAAACGGCTAAGAAGGACCACGATGATTTTCGGCCGAGTTACTCGCCGGACGGCAAACTTGATTGCTATACGCGTCAAAGCAAGACAGTGCGCTACGTGGCGATTATCCACGGCTGACGCTTTACAAGAAATACACCGCCGATGCAGCAATACGTGGACATCGTCAAGCCAGGGCGACCAACACCACCACTTCCTCCAGGGAAAATTGATGTATACTTGCCGATTAATTGGGTATTCGCGAGCACCAAGCTTCTTCTCGTGTCCTTCGAGTACGGCGGATCGATTGGACTCTACCGTCTTACTGTCCCGCCGCGCCGATGAGCCAGGGCATGTAGAACCCGAAGCAAATTAAATGCGGCGAGGACACCTCGCACTTAGGGCAACCGACGGGGTGATCAGGCGACGGTACGTGAGTTTCACCGTTTTCTCGGAACAAGATGCAATCCTGATCGCGTTTGAGAGCAGCTCTCTCTTACGGCCCCCAGAACTTTTCCTTTACGCGGACGAAAAGGACTGTATCGGCGAAAGAGAAAGGAATGTGAATTTGCCAGAGTGAGGCGAAATTGCCAGAGTCGTCCAGCTTCTGTGAACTGAACGCTGAGTACAATGAGCGACTCAAGGACTTTGTCGTCGAGCAAGTAGATTTGTCCCGGTAAGCAAATCCGTTCGACTCGTGACCAAGGAAAAATTGCCCGCATACTGGATCTTTCCTGTTGGGGACGATCAGGAAAAGGATAAGGATAAGGGTGTTCAGGATCCGCACAAGCTAGGTACGGCCTCGGTACAGATGTATTGTGATCAAGCCCCAGGGCTTCAACCCAGTACGAACATGTATCCATTCGTTCATTTGCTGCATGGCGGACCCAATGGATCATGGCGCAACGAGTTCCATTTGCGCCTGAATGCCCTTTTGCTGGTCGCGCAAGGGTATGTGGTCACTCTTATCAATTTCCGTGGGTCGACGGGAGACGAATCCGGAGAGGAGTTTGCTCAAGCGGTTTGGGGAAACTGGGGAGATTTACCTGTGACAGATGTGAAAGACGTCACCCAGCACATGATCAAGAAAGGATTTATCGATCGAAGAGAGGCTGGCGATTGTCGGCGGGTCTTTCGGTGCGTATTTAGGCGCCAAGTTCCTGGGCGATGAAGCCAGTCGTTCAAACGAGTGGAAATTCCGCGCCGCTGTTCTCCACGCTGGCGTCTACGATCCGATTAATTTCTTTGCCGCAGATGCCTACTGGGTGCAGGAAACGAACTTTGGTGAGACGCCCTGGCCACCGTCACCGCCACCGCCAATCGTCCGCCAAGGATTGGGACAAATTCAAGAGAAGCGAGTCCAGTCTTGCATTCGAATGAATACACCACACCGACGCTTCTTACACATGGCACGGGTGATCTGCGTGTACCGTGGCGGCAGAGTGTCGTCATGCACCGGGCACTGATCAATCGTGACGTCACGTCCCGGCTCTGTCTGTTTCCTTCGCTGGCTCATCGACTTGATGTGCCTTCTGCAAATATCCAGTGGTGGATCGCCGCTCTGAAATGGCTAGAAGATGGATTTGCGGGCAATCTGTAATGTTTCAGCAATCCCTTTTTGGCGAGCAGGTCATGTCATGTGATCCAGAACAAGTATCCAATTTGCTGGAAGAAAGGAATGAAATTGCAAATGAACACGAGCGTTGAGCTCGATTCCTAATTACAGGTAGCCCATTTATTGCGTGGCCGGAACATTGTAGGTGGGAACCGGACTATGGAACCCTTTGAAATCGATATCACCAATATATTCCGTACGAACGCCGTTTTGGAGCTCGGCCAGAACACGCTGGCTTACAAGGATCTGGTCGTCGTTGGCCTTGTCACAGAGCCTTGATGCTAGATTCAGAACCTGACCAATAGCGGCGTAGTCATACCTACCTTCGAATCCGATCAGCCCGATCGTGGCAAAGCCCACCGAAATGCCTACTCCTAGGCCAAGGTCGTGTCCACGCTGCCTCCACTCGGTGAGAAAGTCCCCTACACGGCGGCGCATGCTGGCTGCAAGGTCTACGGCCCGCTCGGCCGGTCTCTCGCAGGGTATTGGGTCATTCAGATAGATCATAATACCATCGCCCGAGAAGTGTTGGATCGTACCATCGAATTCTGTCACCGCAGCTCCTACAGCCTCGTGGTATTGCCGCAGCACTGTGATGGTCTCCTCCGGCTCCGTATGCTCGGAGAAGGCTGTGAAGCGTCGCAGGTCGCAGCAAACGGCCGCGATTTCCTGCCGGTGACTTTCTAAGCGGTCTTCGCCCGCTGATATGATCTTCTCGGTGACGGCAGGCGACAAAAAGCGCCGCAGCCGGTTAAGCCGTTCAATTTGGTTTACTTGCTGAGTTACCCGGTCTTCGAGCGTTCTGTTCAAATCTTCGAGCTGTGCCCCCCGCTCTGAGAGCTGCTCGGCCTGTTCCTGGGTCTTGTCTTGCAGGCCCTTTATCTTCAACATCGACTTGACCCTTGCCAAGAGCGCCTGCTGATCTACCGGCTTGGTCAAGTACTCTTCAGCACCTGCCTCAAGACCCGCTAGCACGTCCTCCGTACCCGACTTTGCCGTGATCAGAATTACCGGCATGAACGGAAGCGAAGCATCACCTTTGAGCTGTCGACAAACCTCGATTCCATTCACTTTAGGCATCATTACGTCCAACAAGATCAGATCTGGGTGTCTTTCCCGAGCAATTCTAGCGGCTTGCTCGCCGTCGCATGCCGTGAGAATCTCATAACCATGTAAGGCGAGACGTGTCTGAAGAATATCCACATTTGTCGAATTGTCGTCTACGATGAGAATTTGTGGCGGCGTTTTCATAGTTCTCTCCACGAGGAGCTTGCTTCGGTATACTGACGGATCTTAGTGAGGAGTGTGCGCGTGTTCACCGGCTTACTGAAATAGGCGTCGCAACCAGCCTCTCGGGCCTTCTCATGGTCGTCACTCAGCGCATACGAGGTGACTGCTATGATCGGGATGTGGTGGAGCGCCGGGTTAGCCTTGATCTGACGTGTCGCCTCATAGCCATCAAGAACGGGAATTTGCATGTCCATGATTATGATGTCGGGAACGTGAATCTGCGCCATGCTCACCCCTTCGTCGCCAGACACCGCTTCAATAACTCCGTACCCAGCGTGGGTCAGCAGGTCGCGCATGATCTTACGGTTATCGTCCTGATCTTCTATTACCAAAATCCACCCCTTCATGTCGCCTCCATGTTCGGCTCCACTTGGATGGGAAGCGAGAACGAAAAGGTCGAGCCCTTGCCCAGAATCGACTGAACCCACATGTGCCCCCCTTGCATCTCGATCATGCGCTTGGCTATTGCGAGACCGAGGCCCGTTCCCCCACCTGCACCGGTGGCGGTGTCGTCCACTTGCTGAAATTCATGGAAAATTTCTGTTTGATCCGCCTCCGATATGCCGATTCCAGTGTCAGACACGGAAATGATGAAGTTCTCGTCGGATACGTTTGCGGCCACCAGGACTTCACCTGCATCAGTGAACTTGATTGCGTTTCCGACAAGGTTCAATAGAACCTGAGTGATGCGTTGCTCGTTCCCGTTTCCAATGGGCAAGTTAGGCGGAAGTGAGAGTTTCAACGAAAGGTGTTTTTCCGCCCCTAGTGGTTCGACTGCGCATAAGACACTTTCGACCACATCCCGCATGGAGTAGTTGGCGAGGGGCAGGGTGAAATGGCCTGACTCGATTTTGGAGAGGTCAAGGACGTCATTGATGAGACCCAGTAGGTGGCGGCCATTGTGATCCACTCGTTCTAGAGCATCTCGGGCTTTGTTAGGCACCTCGCCATAGACTTGGTCTAGAATCAACTCCGTATAGCCCAAGATGGCGTTCAAAGGTGTGCGCAATTCGTGGCTCATGTTTGCCAAAAAGTCGCTTTTTGTCTTGTTCGCAGTCTCTGCTAGCAATCTGGCGTTTTCTGCTAAACGGGTTGCCTCCACCAGCTCCGCAGTGCGCTCGTCCACTTTGCGTTCTACGGTGCTGAACAGGACGGCGTTGTTGATGGCAATTGCCGCCTCGGCGGCCAGTACTCGGACTAGCCCGACACGGTCCACCGTGAAAACACCTGCTGCAAGCCGATTCTCCAAGTACACGACACCCGCCAGACTTTGTTGCTGAACGATTGGTAAGCACAACAGAGACTTAAGCTCATTTTTTTGTATGAATGGGTCAGTGCAGTATCGTTCGTCAGTGCTCGCGTCATCCACCACCACCTCCGTCTGCGTCCGCGCCACGAAATCCACGATGGCTCTCGGAAATCCTTCAGCCTGGGTTACCGGGATAGACTGCAGCACAATCGGCGTGTCGCCGTTAACATCGCCGGTGGCCTCCACTTTCAGACCATCCGGCCCAGCGCGAAACAGAACTGCCGTCTGGGCCCCGGCCGCCTCGATTAGTAGCTTCACCAGGGTAGCAAGCAATCGATCAAGTCTGAGCTCGCTTGCTATTGCTCGGGACATTTTGATCACAATTTCCAAGTCGAGGTTCTGCGGCAATGATTGGATTGAGTCACTGCTGACGCTACGTTCGCCGTCAGTTGGAGCCAGGGTCAGCTCAGGAAACTCCTCCGCCAATTGATTGAGTTTGTGTCGGGCACCCCACCGCGCATAACTTGCATAGGCCTTTTCGATGTAGCCCTTCGCAAAGTCTTGTTTGTGAAGAGTCAGCCAGAAACGACCAGCCCTTTCGTTGGTCAAGGCATGTATCGGGATGAAGCTGGCGCCGACTGTTGTTTCCAGGGCACGATCGTAAAGGCGCATTGCATCTATGTGCCGGTGCTCAAGGCGGGCCACCTCCGCTTGAACAAGCAGGGATGGGGCTTCGAAGTTTTCGGGGCAGAGTGTTTCCCACCGAGCGAGCGCGTCACGATGGGAAAGGAGCCGCGCCCAACTCTCAGCATCACGCAGCTCCTGGGCGTCGTTATGCATCGCACTCAGAATCATTGCATCGACAAAAGGTAGCATCGCCAAGGGCATGGTCGTCGAGATGTAAACGATGTGTCTTTCAGCTTCCTTGATCCTGGCCTGGGCTTGTTGATAGTCGCCATGAAGCAGTAAAGCGTGAGCCTGCAATAATTGGAAAAAACACACGGCCTTACGGTTGCCGCGTAATTCGCAATCCTCTAACAGTTCCCGCTCGGTCATGACGTCAGAATCGAAAGTGGCGTAATCCGACGAGTGCCCCTGCAGGTTCACAATCGTGTTGTAGGCGGCGAGCACGACGCTCCTTGCCAGATTGTTCTTAGTCTTGGTGGTGAAGCGCAGGTACTCTTCCAACTTTCCCCGAACTGTGAGCAGGTTCTCTCCAAGGAATATCTCGTTTACTGTCTTGTGGAAGGCAAGGACGTAGCCTGCGTATTGAAGCTCCCCAACGTCAAGACACGCTTTGAAAGCCCTATCACCCGAGAGATGCGAATCGCCGAGGGGGTTCACCCAATGACTGAGATACGTGACTGACGTGTAGAGGACTCTAGGTTTGAGTGAAGCAGATCCGAAGTGCTCCACTACCGAGAGCGCCAACTTTCCGAAGGCCCATCCTCGTTCGTATTCACCCTGCAGCGCCAGAACATTTCCCAGATTTGCAAAACCTTTGGCGGATTCGGGGGCGTAGCCGAACTTCCGTGACAGGTTCACCATCTTCACCGCTATCCAACTGTTCAGATCCGCGTTTGTGAAATCGCTGGGCGGAAGGAGATTCATCATTAGTCGCATGCCGGCTCGGATCTTCGGATCATGCATGTGGCGATCTGCCGTTACCTCTGGGAAATGGCTGTCAGGGTCCAAGTTGCGCACCTGGCTCAGCTCTTGTTCGAGCGCAGCCTTGAAGCCCGAAGATGGCAGCTCTACACCGAGGCCGGCCAGCGCATCGCGCCCCAGACGCAAAGCTTCGGCGTAGCCACCATTGAGTGTGTGCTGGACGATAAGGAGATCATGCAGGTCAGCGCGCTCAATAGAGTCCTCTGTATGTTCCAGCGCAACCTCTATGAGCAATCGCGCCCGTTCAGGATCACCCAACAGATACTCGATCTCCGCGCATCCGCTGTGTACTTGGCGCGTGAGTATCTGGTTTTGCTTCCACGCGTCATCTGGCAGGAGTCTTTGCGCCATTCCGAAATATTCTCGCGCTGTTCCGTAGGCACTTGCAGTTTTCGCACTTAGACCAGCTTCGAGATTGAGCCGGATGAGATCGAGCAACTCATTCGAATCTTCGATCAGCATGCAGCCACGGTTGAGATGTTCGAGTGTTTCAAACCCCTTGTCCTTAAGTTCGTGAAAATCCCGTCCGCCGAGCAACCGTCTGCCAATATCGAGATGGATGAAGTCCCTGCAATCCTTGGGCGTCAGCTCGTAAGCTGCTTGCTGCACTTGGTCATGGACGAAGCTGAAATGTGTGCCGACGACGTCCTCACCACCGTCATACTCCGGTAGACTGGCAGCAACGGCGGAGAGTACGTGTCCCTCTATCGCGGGTCTCAGCGCGCGCAGCACACTTGAATGATCTTGTCCGGCCACAAGCGACAGCGTCTCAAGGTCGAATCGTAGTCCAAGGCAAGCTGCTCTGAAAAGCAAGTTCTGCACCGGCGTGGGAAGCTCGCACAGCGTTGTTTTGACCAATTCAGCAGCGACGCCCACAGGGCCAATCGTCGAGATGGATTCAACGTCCCAGAACCATCGATTTCTAGAAGTGTCAAACCGCAAGAGCTCCTTATCATGCAATTGAGTAAGTAATCTGTGCATCAGAAAGGGGTTGCCCCCGGTGTGTGCAATGACTGCATCCGCAAGTGGAAGGACATCTGCCCAGGAAGCCAAGAAGCTATCGCTCAGGAGGTCCGCGGTGTCCTCGCGGGTCAACGGTGAGAGTGCTACCTGAGTGAATGCCGTCCCATCCGCTCGAATACTTTCGAGTGTCTGCATCAGACGATGCTTGGAGTCGATCTCGCCGCTTCGGTATGCTCCAACTATCAACAGATACTTCACACTCGCGTCACCCACGAGTTCCTCGACGAGGTTAAGGCTGGCCCAGTCCGCCCACTGTAGATCGTCCAGAAACAAAACCAGGGGGTGTTCGCGGGAGGCTATGGCTTTTATGAACTGTTTGAACACAACGTGGAAGCGATGCCGGGTCGCATCTGGCGGCAATTCAGGCGCCGGCGGCTGAGCGCCAATAACGAGTTCCAGTTGCGGCACCATGTCAACGATAATCCGGGCGTTGTCGCCCAATACTTCCAACAGCCGGGAACGATAACGGTCCTGCACTTTTCTTGTCGCGCTCAACAAATCGCCGATGAGTTGCTGGAAGGCGATCGCGATGGCGTTGTAAGGAGCTCCTGTCGTGATTTGGTCGAACTTGCCGACGAAGAAGTGCCCTCCGCGCCCCGTGACCTGATGGCCAAATTCGAATGCCAGCGATGACTTGCCAACACCGGATGAGCCAGAAATCAATGCGAGCTCCGAGCGACCCCTAGTCGCACGAGACAGTGCCTCAGTCATGACACTTCGCTCCTCGGTACGGCCATAGAGTTTGCCGGAAATCCCGAATATCTCCGGAACATCGGTCTGTCCAGGTGTAAATTCTGCCGACACGGAATGACCGGACTGCAACCGGTTCAGGCAGTAGCGGAGGTCGTCCCGAATTCCTCGAGCGCCTTGATAGCGTTGCTCCGGCGCCTTGGAAAGAAGCTTCATAACGATGTCGGAGATCGCTCTGGGAAGCGAAGGATCGCGTTCGTGCGGAGGCGTTGGCGTACGCGCAATATGGGCGTGTGTGATCTCCAGTGCGTCCAAGGATGCGAACGGAGGCTCATTTACCATGAGCGCATACAGTGTGGCGCCGAGTGAGTAGAAGTCGCTGCGATGATCGATGACCCTGTTGAGTCGCCCAGTCTGCTCCGGAGAAATATACTCGAGACCGTCGTTCAGCTGTCGCGCAGTAGCAATCATCGGCAACGGTAGCCAGGGTGCGGTCGCAGTCGAGAAGTCAATGATCTTCAGCAGACCAGTTTCCGAGTGCCAAACAATATTCGAGGGATTTACGTTACCATGCACAATGCCCATTGCATGGATATCTCCGAGTGCTTGTACCACCTGGAGAGCAATTTCAAGGAACTCAAAGAGCGTTAAAGGCCGAGATTCAATTAGATTGTTGAGCGAGTCGCCACTGAAGTCCTCGACGATCAGCGAAAGTCGATTATCTTGTTCAGCAAGCCCAAGGCACGACACGACGTGGTCAGACTCGATCCGGCTGAGGATGTCGTGTTCCCTGCGGAAACGAGCGAGTTCCATAAGTACCGGAACGCGCTGCCTTTGAGTCTTGATAATCACATTCAAACCGTCAGACTCACGCACAGCTCGCGACACCACCGATGCCTTGCTTTTATGGATCGTCGAACGATACCGGTAGCCGGTAAGTTGGTTCATTGGGACGAATTCTCGTGTAGTGTGGTCTGAACCGCGCAATGTGTCCTGCGGTTAGCCTATGAAACCAACCGTGATGAGTTCCGAGTTGAGCGCTTGGTCAAAGCCACTCGTTCCGGTCAAAGCGGCCCCCCCGCCGAAAGTGAACACAAGGACAACAGCTCCAACAACAGCGTGTATCCACCAGGCAAAGTAAGCCTATTCGCTTTGAGCAGACCGCTCCATCTTTGGACGGTTCTCAGAGTAAGCTTGGGGTTTTACATCTTCCAAACAAATATCGCTCACTTTATGTGATCGATGGGCAGCATCGTCTATATGGATACGGTTGAATTGGCGTTTGTGGTCAACGGGAAATAAGGGTTCAGTTGGAGCAGGATCGTTGCGCGCAACCATACGCTCAAATGGTCGAACCGCTCCCGGGGTACTTTTGCAATAACCAATGCCGCGTTTGCCGCGAACCTGGATTTGCAGAATTGTCTCCTGCGTAGCCGCGTCCTCAATAATTTCAACATCGCGGTACTCAAGCCACTTGGCTTCATCCGGGCGAATACCTGTATTGGCCATGAAAAGAATTTTGTCATGTAACTGCTGCGCGGCATGCTGCCACGGCGTGCCTTGCGCGCGCTTTGCGTTCTGGCGCGTAGCCGTATAGAGCTGCCGATACTCTTCGGGAGAAAACCAAGCCCGATGCGTAACTTTAGTTGATTGCCGGTAGGGCATTGAGATATCTGGCAGAGCGGCCAACCAGCCATGCCGCACTGCTGTTTTTAATACTTGGCGCAGCGTGACCATCTCGTGGTGCATGGTGCTGCGCGAAGGAGTTTTGTAGTCATCCTGCCCACTGCCTTTCAGGCGAAAGAGTCGATACTCTTGGACAGCGCCTGGTGTTACCTCTGACAGTCCCATTTTTCCAAAATAGGGTATGAGGTGATTGCGCAAACGGCTTTGGTGGTCTTGAACGTACTTGGCGTTGCGTTCACCTTCCGTCATCACTTCATACTCAAGCGTAAAACGCTCGGAAGCTTGTTTGAATGTTTTCTCGGCTGATAACTCACCGCGACCAAGTTTGCCGCGCAGTCCTAAATACCAGTCTTCAGCAAAGTCCTTCGCCTTGGCGAGGCTTTCTTCCTTGGTGCTGACCCGTCGGTTTTTTCCGCCAAGATAGCTTGAGCACTGCCAAAGTGGACTGCCAGGACGCTGATAGACGTGAACTTTTCCACCCAAAATTGTGTGCTTTTCACTCATTGAACACAGCCCTCATCTATGTGCTAGATTTGTGTAAGAGTTGTGCAAGTATGAATCCGAAATTTTGCAAAAGCAAATTTCAGTGTAAGTATTTGAAATTGTTGAAAAATTGGTGCCCAGGGGCGGAATCGAACCACCGACACGCGGATTTTCAATCCGCTGCTCTACCAACTGAGCTACCTGGGCATACGGGGCGGCACGAAGAATCCCTCATGCGACCGCAGCGGTTTATAGGTGATCGTCCGGCACCTGTCCAGCGTCAACCACCATACATCATGACGGTTTTCTTAAGGCCTGGCGACCGGCGGTGTGACCAGCGCCTCAGGTGCTCTCGCCGCCATCGTCGCGCTTGGGTGACAAGGTCTCGCCGGTCTCATCAAAATCAGGTGCATCAGTGGCCGGAATGGCGTACTGGCCGCCGAGCCAGCGATGCAGGTCGACGTCGGCGCACCTGGCTGAACAGAACGGATGATATTTCTGTTTCGACGGTTGCTGGCACAACGGACACGGGCGCCTGGTGCGCAGCCTTATCGGTGGTTCCGGCTTCTTGCCGCCCGGGCTGTTGGCATCGCTCATATCAGGTCTCCGTAACCCACTTTCCGTAAACCGGATATCCGCCGGCCTGCAGCATCTGCACGGTTTCATGCAGCGGCAGGCCGACCACACAGGTGTACGACCCGCTCATCCAGCGCACGAAAGCTGCCGCCTTGCCCTGGATGGCATAGCCGCCGGCCTTGCCGCGCCATTCATCGCTCATCAGATAGGCATCCATGTCAGACCGCATCAGCCGCTTGAAGCGAACCTTGGTGTCGACCACCCGGGAGCGTTCGCGCCCGTCGGGCGACACCACGGCAATGGTCGTGAACACCCGGTGCGAGCGCCCCGACAACAGTCTTAACGCATCGCGCGCCTCGTCCGTGGACTGCGGCTTGTCAATCACCCGCCGGCCGACGCTGACCACCGTATCAGCCGCCAGCACGAAGACGTTTTCCCCGAGATTGCGCACCAGCGGTGCGGCACGCGCTGCCTGGGCTTTCTCGCGCGCCAGCCGCAGCGACAGCGCCCTGGGGGATTCGCGCTTGCGTCGGGTCTCGTCAATATCCACCGGGTTGAGCAGGTCCGGATAAATGCCCACCTGTTCAATCAGTGCCAGCCTGCGCGGCGAGGCGCTGGCCAGTACCAGCTTTGCATCGGTAATCGACATGTCGTGAGCCTTTTGAACCCTACTGAAAGCATTTGTTTTGGCGCGCTTTTTGATCCGAAAACCGTTTCACACTTTTCGGGAAGCGCTTTGGATTAAAGCGGTATGTGCTACAGATTCTGGGTAATTGTCCAGCACCACGGCACATCTTCCTTTGATATCACCGCAAGTTTGGCAGGCCGGTTTCGCCGAACCGCTCCCGCATCCGCTTGATCAGATGGTCCCGGCAGGTGCGGTAGGCATCCAGCACCTGCTCCCGGCTGCCCATCTCTAAAGACGGGTCCATGGTCGGCCAGTACACAACGTCAATGGCCATGGTGCGGGTCAGTTCCATGGCCTTGTGATGGGCTTCCGGCGACAGCGACACCACCAGGTCAAAACTGGAATCGACAAGATCGTCGAACGACTTGGCCTTGTGCCTGGAAATATCGACACCGATTTCGTCCAGCACCTCGATAATGAACTCATCGCGCTTGCCCGGACGCACCCCGCAACTGTCCACAAACACCCGGTGGCCGTAATAATACTTCATGATCCCTTCGGCCATGGGCGAGCGGATGGCATTGTGCGAGCAGCAAAACAGCACAGCACCTGGCAGGTCCGCGCTCATATGGCAGAACCTCGCATCCTCAGCCGCGCCAGTGCAGCACGCACACCAGCGTGAACAATCGCCGCGCGGTGTCGAAGTCCACGGTAATCTTGCCGTCCAGCCGGTCCATCAGCACCTGGCTGCCCTCATTGTGCAGGCCGCGCCGGGCCATGTCGATGGTTTCAATCTGGCTCGGCGTGGCGGTGCGAATGGCCTGATAATAGCTTTCACAGATGCCGTAATAGTCTTTCACAATGCGCCGCAGCGGCGACAGCGCCAGCGCAATCACGCTTAATGTGTCACCGGCTTCGTTGCACACATTGAACACCAGCTTGGTGCCGTCGATGGACAGGTTGAGGGAATAGGGACCGTCCGGCTTGCCGACGACCTGAAATGAGTTGCACTCGATCAGGTCGTAGATCGCCACTTTTCGCTCGTGGTCCACGTCGGCAGAGAAGGTCTTGGACAGCGTATTGTCCAGGTTGACGGCGACCAGTTTGTTGTTGTCGGTGTCCATGTCCCGGGCTTCCAGAGCGTTTGCGGTGTGTCACGCGTTTCAACTGCCTTATTCGCTTCGCATAAGTGAAGGGTCAGGGCAAGTTCAACCGCATGGCGACCGAGCGTGCATGGCCTTCCAGGCCTTCCGCGCGCCCGATGGTAATGGCATCCGGGCCAATGGCGCGCAGCGCATCCGCACTGCATTTCAGAATCGATGTGCGTTTCATGAAGTCGAGCACATTGAGCCCGGAAGAATACCGTGCACTGCGCGCCGTCGGCAGCACGTGATTGGGTCCGCCGACATAATCGCCAACGGCTTCCGGCGTAAACGCGCCCAGGAATATGGCGCCGGCATTGTGCACAGCCCCGGCAATCTCGTCCTCGTTCTCACACACGATCTCCAGATGTTCCGGCGCCAGCCGGTCCACCAGCGCCACTGCGTCCATGAGGCTGTCAACGGTGATGATGCAGCCGAACTCGCGCCAGCTTGCCCAGGCAATGTCCGCCTTGGGCAGGGTCGCAAGCTGGGTATCAACCGCTTCCGCCACTTCGCGTGCCAGTTGCTCGCTGTCGCATATCAAAATCGACTGGGCTGACGGGTCATGTTCTGCCTGCGCCAGAAGATCAGCCGCTATCCAGCCCGCATTGGCACTTGCGTCGGCCATCACAAGAACTTCCGAAGGTCCTGCAATCATGTCGATGCCGACGGTGCCGAACACCTGCCGTTTGGCGGCTGCCACAAAGGCATTGCCCGGACCGACGATCTTGGCGACCGGTTCGATTGTTTCAGTACCATAGGCCAGCGCTGCAATGGCCTGCGCACCGCCAATGGTGTGGATCTCGGTGACACCGGCAATGCGCGCCGCCGCGATCACCTGGGCGTTGATAACCCCCTTTGGCGTCGGCACCACCATGACCAGCCGGTCAACGCCTGCCACGTGCGCAGGGACGGCATTCATCAGCACTGAAGACGGATAGGCGGCAAGCCCGCCCGGCACATAAAGCCCGGCTGCCTGCACCGGGCTCCAGCGATGGCCAAGCTCGACACCTGATGCATCCGTATAGCGTTCATTGTCCGGGAGCTGGCGCTGGTGATAGGCCTGGATGCGCGCTGCTGCCGCTTCAAGTGCGGCCAGAACATCTGCCGGGCACTTGTCGGCTTCCTGCCTGATCTGGTCCGCCGTCATGCGCGCACCGGTGCCGGGCAGGTCAAACCCGTCGAACTGTTTTGTGTAGTCACGCACGGCCGCGTCGCCACGGGCTTTGACATCGCCAAGTATGCCGGCCACGGCGTCATTGACGTCTGCGGCCTGTTCGCGCTTGTCGCCCAGTAGCCTGGCAAACTCAGCCTCAAACCCGGCATCGTTGATGTTCAGCCAGCGTGTCATTCAGGTGCATCCTTTGCGCCGGTATCTTCAGGTTCTGCGTCATGGTCCGGCCGTGCCCGCGCCGGCCAGGCCTCGCTCAGGTCCGCCATCGCCACTTCGATACACTCAACCTCGATACGCACCGCACCGCCACCTGCAAACGACAGTTCAATGGTGCCTTCCGGTGCTTCGGCACCCGGGATGAATGTCATGGCAAGCAGCGAGACGATTGCCGTCTTGTCGCTCATGATTATGTTGCGCGCGCTCACGCGGCGGACCCTGGATATCTGCACCCCGCACAACCGCCGCTCACCGGTGCCTGCCTTGTTGGAGAAGTGAACATAGCGGTTGGCCATAATGGACAGCTTGCCCGCGCCCTTCATCCAGCGCAGCTCGCCCACCGGCAACACCGCATCCTGCAGGTGTGCGGAAATGACAGCCAGATCCTCATCGTCCAGCGCAGCTATTTTTATAGCGGGAGTGTCGGCCATGTGCTTGGTCGCTTTTTGCTTTCAACCCTCGGGAACAGGGGTTGTCTATAGCATGTTGCACGGAAAGTGGGAGCGGTTTTGCGAACCAGGACACGGGGCGAGATCAAAAATGCACTCTAGTCGGAGATGCGCGAGATATCGGCACCACACGCGCTGAGCTTGTCTTCCAGTGTTTCGAAGCCGCGATCAAGATGATAGACGCGGTGCAGCATGCTTTCGCCTTCTGCCGCAAGGGCCGCAATCACCAGTGACACCGACGCGCGAAGGTCGGTGGCCATCACCTCGGCCCCATGCAGCTGGTCCACGCCCGTTACGGTTGCGGTATCGCCACTGAGCGAAATGTCGGCCCCCAGGCGGGCCAGTTCCTGCACGTGCATGAACCGGTTTTCGAAAATCGTCTCGCGAATGACGGACGTGCCGCCGGCCCGTGTCATCAGCGCCATGAACTGCGCCTGCAGATCGGTCGGAAACCCGGGATAGGGCTGGGTTTCAACATCAACCGGTTTCAGGCCATTGCCGTTGCGCCTGACCCGCATGCCGTCGTTTTCAACATCGATGGTGGCGCCTGCCTGTTCCAGCACCGATATCACGCTGGCCAGGTTGTCGGCCCGCCCGCCGCGCAGTTTGACATCGCCCCCGGTCATGGCCACTGCCATGGCATAGGTGCCGGTCTCGATCCGGTCAGCCAGCACTTCATGGGTGGCACCATGTAGTTCATCGACACCCTGTATGGTCAGTGTCGAGGTGCCGATACCGTCGATTTTGGCACCCATCTTGACCAGGCATTCGGCAACATCAATAACCTCCGGCTCGCGCGCGGCGTTCTCGATCAGCGTTTCGCCCTTGGCCAGTGTCGCCGCCATCATGGCAGTGTGGGTTGCCCCGACAGACACCATCGGGAAGGTGATCCTGTTGCCGATGAGGCCGCCGGGTGCTCTGGCCACCACATAGCCGTTTTCGATTTCAAGTTCAGCCCCCAGCTCGCGCAGCGCCATGAGATAGAAATCCACCGGCCTGGTGCCGATGGCACAGCCGCCCGGCAGGGAAACGCGGGTATCATGAAAGCGGGTCAGCAACGGCCCGAGAACCCAGAAACTGGCTCGCATTTTTGACACGAGATTGTAGGGCGCCGTGGTGTCGACAATGTCAGCAGCGGTAAAATGCACCGTTTCACCGGCCTGGTTGCACTGGCCGGCGCGTTTGCCGTCGGTGCGCTGGTCAACACCGTGATTGTGCAGAATGCGTTTCAGCAATTGCACGTCAGCCAGCCGCGGCAGGTTTTTCAGCGTGAGTGTTTCAGCAGTCAAGAGACTGGCAATCATCAAGGGCAAAGCGGCATTTTTCGCACCCGAAATCGGGATTTCGCCATTCAATTCGTTGCCGCCGCCGATTCTGATCCGGTCCATGCTTTATTCGTGCCTTTTTGATACAGTCTGGAAGGTGTGCTGCGATAGTCCTGCTTTGTGGCGCTTTCATGCACCTAAAGTGCCAGTTCGGGCAAGAGGGCATATGACGCCACGAAATATGGTTGGTTTTCAGCCATTTTTCTTGTCGGAACTGCTGTTCTCATCGCCCGTTGCCGGCGGTTTGCCGCGGGCCTGCTGCTTGCGCCGGGCAAGATTGCGCCTGAGTGCGTCTGCCAGGCGCTTTTCCCGTTCCGCAGCCGTTTCGCTGGCCATGCTCGCGCTACCTTCGAATTAGGGATTATTGAACCTTCACAATGTAGGCTCCCGCCAACTTATTGTCATGCAGCTTCAATCATGCTTGCACAGTTTCAGTTGCTGTGGCATTACGCCTGCCATATTGCCGGGTCAGGCCCGATCATGCTGTCGTAGCTCAGGGGTAGAGCACTCCCTTGGTAAGGGAGAGGTCGAGAGTTCGAATCTCTCCGACAGCACCATCGTTTTCTGGTTTGTGCGCAAATCCCCTGTGTACTGGCCTCACAGCGCTTTCATGGCAGACACCCGCTAACAAACACGATCCACCGGACAACGGATTTCAAATCAGGCGTGGTGACTGCGTGGTCTGTAACGGCGCCGGTTTTCAGTTGTTGAATTCCCCGTGCAACTGTAACGTGCAACAAGTGCACAGGAACCGGTCAGCACAAGTCGGCGGTTAATGGCAATATTACTGTATTGATACATCGTTTACCTCTCATTGTTGGGTAAATCCGTGTGTGTTGCGTAAGCTTCAAGTCACGTAAAACCACGATTACGACAGTGTTTGAGGGGGTAATGCAGGAACTGGACCCGCTGGGGATCAACCAGATTGTGACGCGGCTGCACATGCAGGTTGTTGCGGTACATGGCATCGAGATTGCGACCAGTGTCGACTTTGACCGGTTTGCAAAGGTCAGGGCGCAATTGCGCAGTGACGCCATTTCGCCCTACTTCGATCCGCAGTATAATGGCCCTGAACTGTCGCAATCGGCGTTCTGGATTGAGGGGCGCAAGGATGGCGAACCGGTCTATGTCGAAGCCTATCGTCTCTATCAACCAACCGGGCCGTTCAACCACTGGTGCCGTGCATGGCTGATGGACGCGCACACCAGGGCAGGCGAAGACGTGCATATCGCATCGGTTTCCGAACCGATGTCCGAGCCGGTTTCACGCTTGGGCGGCCGTATGGCCTATCGAGGTGAACTGTTCATGTCGCCGGCGCTGCGCGGAGGCCCCGGGAGCCGCTTGATCAATGACATATCACTGCTTCATCACGCTCTCGTCTGGGGCTACTGGAAACCGGATTACATATGGGGGTTGACCACAGAGAACAGAGCGCAGCGCGGCATGCTTCGCCGCATCTATTACAACCACCTGGAAGAGGGGTTTATTGTCTGGAAACGCCGGCCCGCATGTGTTGAACAGAACCGCGAAACCCTGTGCTACCAACCGCGACACCAGATCACCAGGGACCTTGCTGCCGTCAGCTCAGGCTGTCAAATGTCTACCGGCACCTCGTAACCGGACCGTCCAAACGGTTCCAGGCGATCCGGACGTACCTCACCTTGCATGAGCAGTGACCCGATAGTGATCTTGTTTCCGCTCCGGACTGGAAACAGAACACGGTGATAGCGCAGCCAATAGGCTTCTGCGTGTCCCTGCGCCGGTATCAGCGCCATGCATTCATCAAACAGAATCCGGCGATGTTCCGACACTTCAAGATACCTGTCATGGACATGGCTTTCCGTCTGCGTGAAACGCTCATCCAGCTGGAACTGCTTGCCCTGACACCAGTCCACTCCCATGATCTTCCCAAGCGGTGTGCGCGTTCCGACCTCGCGGATCGGAAAGCCTGTGTCCGGGTCGTCATGTGAGAACACCAGCCGCGACGCGATCAGGCGCGGTGATTTGATGGCCTGTCTGGCATAGTCGGGTATCGAACCGGGGTCTCTTGGTGCCTGCAATGCAGATTGCAGCATTGAAACTTTCAGGTCCTGCAAGAACGCCATCCGGTCCGAGGCTTCCTCAGGTGTATCGAAGCGCTCCGCAAACCATCCTTGATTGTAGAAGTTCAGAAAATACGGCGCCGGCATGGCGCCGAGGTTGGCTGCCGCAAACTGCAGGCTGTCGCGGCTGGCGTAAGCGGTGTCCCACCGGATCTCGGTCGCGCAGGCACCGTTCGCCGCAACGAACGGTCTCATGCACACCAGTCCAAATCCCCGAAACGGCAAGTCATTGTCGCCGAACGGATATCCTGTCAGGTCACAAACAACCTGACCGCGATCAATCCAGTTGTACTGATCACCATGTACCTGTGTGCCAGTCACATTTTTCATGTGTCGCGTTCGGCTTTGGGAAACGGGATTATATTGGAGTCCTCGCTCGGTCCGAACAAATCGGTCAGGGAAAGGCCCAATACTGCGCCCATTTCAATAATCGTTGAGGAATGGCCGAGTGTGGCTCCGGCTTCAATGTCCAGAACCGTTTCAATCGCAATGTCCATGTCGCTGGCCAGTTGCTGGACTGAAATCTTCCTTGAGACCCGCGCGTCGCGCAATCGCGTGCCAATATAGCCATGTTTCATCCCGGGCCCCCCTGATGTTGCTTCCGGCGAATCGGTCGGCAATTGTATAATGGGCGGTCGCAAGTCATCACGGAATAAATTGTCGCCGTTCAGTTTTGAAACCCGGCATCCAACACTGAGCACGAAATCTCTCGTCCGGGGATTTTCCACTCCCGCCCGGTTCCCTGCGCCGTTTCCTGGCTCCACTGCCACCAGTTCTCATTAAATAACGCTACGTTAATGTGCGCGGGAGTGTCAATCAGGGTGCTTGTTCGCTGGATATCCCTGCATGCCCGGGGTAAAAGGCTTTCATGGCAGAGATTCTCAAGCAGGCACATTCTTCCGAACGCCGTTTCGCAGATCAGGGCATTCAGCTGTCCCGGGTCTTTTTCGTCATCGGCATGATGATGCTGGTGCTGACGCTGTTCATGTTTCCGCCCCTGGTGTCGGATCTTGTCGCCCGCAACGATGACTGGAGCGTGTTTGCGGCATCCGCCTTCATGACCGGCTTTCTCGGGCTCATGCTGGTGCTGGTCAGCCGCGGCGGCTGGTCGGACCATGTCACCTTGAAGGAAGGCTTCGTGCTGACGGTGCTGAGCTGGATAGCGCTGTGCCTGATGGCGTCCATACCGTTCATGTTCCTGGGCCGTGATGCCAGTGTTGCCAACGCACTGTTTGAAGCGGTTTCCGGCCTCACCGCAACCGGTGCAACGGTGCTGACCGGCCTCGATCACCTGCCGCCCGGCATGTTGCTGTGGCGGTCCATCCTGCAATGGATCGGCGGCGTCGGCATCGTCGTCATGGCGCTGGTCATGCTGCCGTTCCTGCGCGTTGGCGGCATGCAGCTGTTCCGCACTGAAAGTTCCGACCGCTCCGACAAGTTCATGCCGCGCGTCGGCGAGGTCATCAGCCTTATCGCGGTAACCTATCTGTTCCTGACATTTGCCTGCGGGTTTGCCTATTACTGGGCCGGCATGACTGCGTTCGATGCACTCAATCACGCCATGACGACCGTCTCGACGGCAGGGTTTTCGACCCATGACCGGTCGTTCGCGCATTTTGAGGACAACAAGGCCATTCACTGGATTGCCATTGTCTTCATGCTCGGCTCCTGCATGCCGCTGGTGCTGTACGTCAAGATGGTGCGGTCAAGATCGCTGGCAGTGTGGAATGACGCCCAGGTGCGCGGCTTCGTCCAGATCGCCGGTCTTGCGGTCTTCACCGTGACCCTGTGGTATTATGTGCGTCACGACGAACCGTTCCTGGACGCGCTCAGGGTGGTCAGTTTCAATGTTGTTTCGATCATTTCGACGACCGGATATGCCCTGGGCGATTATACCAACTGGGGCAGCGGCATCATGGGCCTGTTTTTTGCCCTGATGTTCCTGGGCGGGTGTACGGGATCGACAACCGGGGGCCTGAAGACATTCCGCCTTCAGGTCATGATGATGACGGCGTCGGGCTATATTCGCCAGTTGATGAGCCCGCAACCGGATCGTGGTGCTGAACTTCAACAAGACCAGGATCACCAACGAAATCGCCACCTCGGTACTGGCCTATGTCACCGTCATGTTCATCTCGGTCATGGTGTTCACCATTGCTCTTTCATTCTTCAATCTTGACCTGATCACGGCCCTGTCCAGCGCCACTGCCACCATCACCAATGTCGGCCCGGGCCTGGGCGATATTGTCGGGCCTGCCGGCAGCTATGCCAACCTGGATCCCGGCGCGAAACTGCTGTTGACGGTGGCCATGCTGCTGGGGCGGCTGGAATTCTTCACCGTGCTCGTGGTGCTGTCACGCTCGTTCTGGCGCTGAAATTCTTAAATTCAGTCCGGTTCGACCACGCCGCCTGCACTGTCGGAGCGGTTGAGGCTGCGCCAGTTTTCCGGCTCATCAAACTCACCCTGCCATATGCCCTTGCGGGCATTTTTGGCACTGCGTTCCGAACCAACATAGGCCGGCAGCCTGTAGGCTACCGCCCACCCGTCGGCCACCATCTGCATGTTCAATTCGGTCTCACCGGCATGGCAAACCGAAACCGACCGCTGGTACCGGTCAACATCCATGGTACGGCATTTGACATCGCGGCCTGCTACGATCTTCTTGAGATGCGCCCTGGCCTTGCGTCCACAGTCATAATCACGCCCCGCCCTGTCACGGCAGCGCTGGCCAAGCTCCGGCGCATCAATGCCCTGCAGGCGAATGTCATGGCTGTTGTCGCCCGGGCGCAGGCTGTCGCCATCGATCATCCGCATGTTGCCGGCAACGTTGTTGCCAGGCAGAAGTTCCATCACCCCCAGCGCCAGCATCATCAGGGCAATGACCACCAGGGCATCGAGGCCAGTGCGCCATAGCGGGCGCCCCCGCCGGCGGCTCATTCTTCCGCCTTGCTCCAGCGGTCTGCCGCCTTATTGTCGCTTTCACGCGCATCAACCCATTTGGCTGCTTGAGCGTTGTCGCCTTCTTCAAGCTTCCAGAACGGTGCCCTGGTCTTCAGCCAGTCCATCAGAAACTGGCAGGCCTCAAAGGCAGCTTCGCGGTGTGACGAACAGGTAATCACCAGCACGATGTCTTCACCCGGATGCATGCGGCCATAGCGATGCACAATCAGGCTTGCTTGCAGCGGCCAGCGCTCATTGGCCTCAGCCTCGATCTCGGCCAGTGCCTTTTCGGTCATGCCGGGATAATGCTCCAGTGTCATGGCAGACACCTGCTCGCCCAGATTGAGGTCGCGTACAGAGCCGGCAAACAGCGCCGTACCGCCGATCTTGTGATTGCCGCCGCGAACGCCACGCAGTTCCGCGGCTATGTCAAACGGCTCTTCCTGTACCCGTATCATGTGCAGACAGTTCCTATTCCTGCGGCTTGTTGAACAGGTTCTTGAACAGTTTTTCGGCCTTGCCGGCACCTTGTTCACCAAGCGCCCTGGCGGCCTCATCGCCGACCACGCCACGCGCGCGGTCCTCGATTGCTTTCGACACCTTGCCTTTGGCCTGGTCTTTCAGCTCGTTGCCGGCAGCTTCGACATTGATGTTTCCGGTCGATACGCCAAGCTTGTTCAGCGCGTCGAGCGCGGCCTGCGGGTTTTCCAGAATGCCCTGTACATCAGGGTAGATTTTCGGGTTTGCCCACGGACCTTTGACGATCACGGGGACAACGAGACCGGTGAATTCACCACCCGGGGCTGACGCAGCACTTGGCGCCACCTTGTAATTCAGCCGTTTGCGCAACAGGTCGACAGTGCCCTTGCCCGTCACCCGCACCTGCGGACCCTCAAGGCTCAGGTCATCATTGTTTCCAATCCCGTCGGTAAACCGGAAACCGGCCGAAAGGGTGGAGAATTTGGTGCCGGCATTGTCGGTCTTGTCCCATCCGCCAAGCACGGCACTTTGCACGCCGGTGACCATTTTCGCCATGTCGATACCGCGGATTGTGCCGTCCGTCAGCCGGAACAGGGCCGTACCTGACAGCCTTGACACCAGCTCCCGTTGTGACCGGCCATTGGCCGCCAGATTGAGCGTGGTAGCAAGCTTGCCCTCGAACCGTGATGTGCCGGCAAAGTCCTTGAACAGGGCCAGCGCGTCCAGCCCGCTTGTGTCAAACTGCCCGGTCAGTCTCGGTACGCGGGCCGATCCGTCAAGCGAGAGCTTGCCGGTGGCAGTGCTGCCATACAGCGTGATCTTTTTCAGATCGGCATTCAGCTTTCCCGCACCCATGTCGATATCAAGCAGGGTCTCACCAAACTTCACGTCACCGTACTCAATGCCGCCTGTGCGCAATCTCAGCCTGGCATCGAGCGAGTTCAGGCTGCTGAAATCGATCGGTGCATCATTCCAGTCGGCTTGCGGTTTGCCGCTGTCTGACGACGTTTGCTTGCCGGTGTAGATATTAGTGTTCAGCCGGTCCAGCCCGAGGCTGGCGGTGATGCGCGGGCGATTTTCCGACAGCGCAAGCACCACATTGCCCTGTGCATTCATGCCATCCATGGCAATGGTGGCCTTGTTCAGCTTGACGGTTTGCCCGCTGAGATCGACGCCGGCCTTGGCTGAAAACTGTTTCAACCCGGCTTTCCCGCCGATTTCGGCACCCGCCCATTTGGCGAGTTTCCGCAAATCCGGCGATGTTACATCAAGATTGCCGGCCAGGTTCAGACCGTCGCCAAACCGGGCAAGGCCTGACAGTGCCGCGGTGAGGTTTGCCGACTGGATTGACAGCTCGATGGGAGACCCTTTGGTAGCCAGGCGCGTCGGCGATTTGGCAAATACCTGCAGGTCAATGCGCTGGCCGTTCCAGATCAACGATCCCTTGACGTCCATCGGGGCTTGCGCATTGGCCATGCTGACGATGACATTGACCCCGGTTGCCCGGAAACTGGATCCGGAGCGCTCGTCTGCATAGACTATCTCGCCGTCCTCAATCCTTACCGGTGCAAGCTGTACACTTTCAATGGCCGGGGAGCCGCCACCGGTGGATGGTTCGGCAACGCCGCCATCCTTGTTGAAATCCCAGTTGGCCTTGCCCTGCTTGTCCACAACCAGGTTGAGGCGCGGGCGGACCAGGGTCAGTTCCTGGAAATTGATCTGACGCGACAGTAATTCCGACCATGAAAGCTGTAGTTTGAGGGCCTGCGCGGAAATCGTGGTTCCGTCGAACATGGCGGGCGGGTTGGACAAGGTCGCGCCTTCAACCTCCAGTCTCAAACTCGGCCACAATTTCACTTCAGGCGGTTTCAGCAAGGTCAGCTTGCGGCCGGTTGCCTGTTCGACCGCACTGCTGAGCTGGGCCGTTGCGAAGTCTCCGCGCACCAGCAACGGAATGCTCACAATGGCGATGGTCGCAATCAGCACGAGGACCAGGACGGGAATGATGATTCGTTTCATGGAGCTGATTCTAGCAGATCGAACAGGGTTATGAGAGCGCCGCATTTCAACACAGGCTTCACTGAACTCTCCAAAAGTGACAGAAAATGGTTTTGGATTGCCGGCGGCGTGTCTATTGTGGCCTTCAGTCAAGGGTCTCGTCCCAATTCAACCCCACCCTGATCTTGTGAGTTTTCCATGTCTGCTGAACCTCTCTGGTCCCCTGATGCTGCCCGAATTGCCGCCCATCGCCTGACAAAGTTCATGGCCTTCGTAAATGCGTCCAGGGACATGGATATGAAGAGCTTTGACGATGTGCACGGGTTTTCGGTGCGAGAACCGGATAATTTCTGGTCCGATGTCTGGGACTTCTGTGACGTGAAGGCCGAGACCCGCGGCGAGCGTGTGCTGGTCGATCGAGAAAAGGTGCCCGGCGCCCGGTTTTTCCCAGATGCAAGGCTGAACTTTGCCCAGAACATGCTGCGCCGTAATGACGATACACCGGCCATGGTTTTTCGCGGTGAGGACAAGGTCCGCTATGACGTCAGCTGGCGCCAGTTGACCGATCAGGTCTCACGATTGCACCAGGCGTTTCGGAATTTCGGCATGAGCCGGGCGACCGCGTCTGCGCGGTGATGCCCAACATGCCGGAAACCATGATGGCCTTCGCCGGGGCCAATTCGCTCGGTGCTGTGTGGTCGTCCTGTTCGCCTGATTTTGGCGAGCGCGGTATTCTGGATCGCTTTGGCCAGATCGAGCCGAGCATACTGGTCGTGTGTGATGGCTATTACTACAACGGCAAGACCTTCGATATCACTGACAAGATCGCCGAGGTGGTCAAAGGCCTGCCGACACTGAAGCAGGTCATTGTCGTCAATTATACCGGAAATGCCGCCGCAACGGCTGCAAAACTGCCCAATGCGGTCACGTTCGATGATTTCATCGATGCGTATTCGCCGGCCCCGATCGACTATGTGATGCTGCCGTTCGATCATCCGCTTTACATATTGTTTTCATCCGGTACCACCGGCGTTCCCAAATGTATTGTTCATCGCACCGGTGGAGTGCTGCTCAAGCATATGGCCGAGCACCAGTTGCATTGCGGCATCAATCCCGGCGACCGGCTGTTCTATTTCACAACCTGCGGCTGGATGATGTGGAACTGGCTGGCCAGCGGCCTGGCGTCGGAAGCCACCTTGATGCTGTATGACGGGTCGCCGTTTGCGCCATCCGAAACTGTGCTGTTCGACTATGCTGATGAAGAACGCTTCACCCTGTTCGGGACCTCCGCCAAGTTCATTGATGCGGTGAAGAAAACCGGCTGGCGTCCGATGGACACCCATTCGCTTGCAACGGTCAGGAGTATCATGTCGACCGGTTCGACGCTGGTGCCTGAGAGCTTTGAATTTGTCTATGACGCCATCAAGCGCGATGTCCATCTCGCGTCCATGTCCGGTGGCACCGATCTGTGCGGTTGCCTGGTCGGCGTAAACCCGTTCGGCGCTGTCTGGTCCGGTGAAATCCAGGCACCCGGCCTTGGCCATGACATCCAGGTGTTTGATGATGACGGCAAGCCGATGGCACGCGGCAAGGGCGAACTGGTCAACACCAATTCCTTCCCGTCCATGCCATTGGGATTTCTTGGTGACGATACCGGCGAGCGCTATCACAATGCCTATTATGCACGGTTCGACAATGTCTGGTGCCAGGGCGACTTTGCCGAGTGGACCGACAATGGCGGCATGATCATTCATGGCCGCTCCGATGCGACGCTCAATCCCGGCGGTGTACGCATCGGCACGGCTGAAATCTATGCCCAGGTCGAACAGATACCCGAAGTGATCGAGGGCCTGGCCATCGGTCAGGACTGGGACAATGACGTGCGCGTGGTACTGTTTGTGCGCCTTGCAGACGGTGTTGTGCTGGACGACGCACTGGAAAAGAAAATCCGCACCCAGATCCGCACCGGCGCCTCACCGCGCCATGTGCCGGAAAAGATTGTCGCGGTGGCCGATATCCCGCGCACCAAGTCCGGCAAGATAACCGAACTTGCCGTGCGGGACGTGGTGCATGGCCGCGCGGTCAAGAATGTCGAGGCACTGGCCAACGCGGAAGCGCTCGACCTGTTCAAGGATGTGCCTGCCCTGCAGAGCTAGGATCGCGGCTCATGAGATCGTGTTGAAGTTCAAGGTCGGCTTAGCGGAGATAGTGTTGAAAAAGTCACCATGAAATCGTCGTTGTCAGCTGATTCAGTGTTCCAAATGATTTGGGAGACCGAATGCGATGATGGGACCAAGACAGGTGGCGCAAGGTGCGCTGTTTTACGAGTTCTCGATTGAGGAGTTTGTTCCGGCCGATCATCCGCTACGAGCGATTGATCAGTTCCTCGATCTGACGGATGTGCGGCCACTATTGGCCCCATACTACAGCGAAAGCGGACGGCCATCGATTGATCCTGAGTTGATGATCCGGATGCTACTTCTGGGCTATTGTCAGGGCATTCGCTCTGAGCGTCGGCTGTGTGAGGAAGTTCATCTCAATCTTGCCTATCGATGGTTTTGCAAACTGGATCTGAGCGACCCGGTGCCGGACCATTCCACTTTTTCCAAGAACCGCTACGGCCGCTTTCGTGACAGTGGTATTTTCCGACATCTGTTTGAGAAGGTTTTGCAACGCTGCATTGATGAAGGCCTGGTTGGCGGCGAGGGATTTGGCGTTGATGCCAGCCTCATTCCAGCCAATGCAAACCAGACACGTGGTGTCGAGGGTAAGCATGGACTGCCGCCTGAACTGACCAGCCGCGCCATTGACGAGTATCTCGAAACCCTCGACGACGCGGCCTTTGGCGCGTCCACCAAGGTGGTTCCCAAATACATCTCGCCGGTTGATCCGGGAGCCCGATGGACCGGTGCTGATGGCGGAGCCGCGTATTTTGCCTATTCAACCAACTATCTGGTTGATTTGGACAATGCAGTGATCGTTGACGTGGAACCAACGGTTCCGATCAGGCCAGCCGAAACACTGGCAGCCCGGCGAATGATTGATCGAGTTCATGATCGGTTCGACCTCTTCCCAAAAAAGCTGGTCGGGGACACCGGGTACGGTTCAGCAGAGATGCTTGGCTGGTTGGTCGAGGAACGCGGAATAGAGCCGCACATTCCTGTCTGGGACAAATCGAAACGCGATGATGGAACCTTCTCGCGAGAGGACTTCACCTACGATCAAACCGAAGATAGTTACACTTGTCCTGCCGGAAAGGGCCTCCAACGATCCCGTCGCAACTTCACCAAACCGCGAACTTCAAATGCAGGCAAGGATGGAATGATCCGCTATCGGGCAAGCAAGCTCGATTGCGATGCATGTGCTTTGAAATACAAATGTTGCCCAACCCAGCCAGCCCGAAAGGTCACCCGATCTGTTCATGAGGCGGCGCGGGATATTGCCCGCGACATCCGCAAGACAGATGCCTACATGACCTCATTCATTCAACGACGAAAGGTCGAAATGTTGTTCGCCCATCTGAAGCGATACATCGGCGTGGGTATGATGCGCCTTCGAGGACCAAAAGGAGCCACCGAACAGTTCCAGCTGGCGGCCACGGCTCAAAATCTCAGAAAACTTGCAAAGATGGTTCCGACCCCAGCCTGAAACGGCTGAACGGATGCGTTCGAACAAAATCCAAAGCCCGCCAAACCAACGACTTTTTCAACACTATCCGGACAAAGTGACCGTCAACGATCAGTTGCAGATTCATTCCGCGACAGGACTAAAGAGTTTGCTTTGTGCCACACGCCGACATTTGTGCTCTCATCATCAAACACCGCAATCTTAGTACATCGCGATGCTGATGGAGAAGCCGTTCACGGCATCACCGTCAATGCCTGGTGAATAGGACACTGCGCAGTATGAATAGGCGAGCCAGATGAAGTTGCGACAACGCTCAATTGAGAGCATAATTTGTCGACGTTTGGAAATTCACAGTCAAAGGTGCGCTATGTGTCCGAATATTATTTTCGATTATGCCACTTCAGTTCGGGGTGCTTCTTCTACAATTCTCGCACCGTTTGGCTTGGGTAGACTCATCATTGCCAGTGCCTTTGTGTTGAGTCTGACGACAAGTCAGGCGGCAGCCGGCGCTAGCGGGCTCGAGATTGGCAACAAATTGGCAGATATTCTCCGGGCCGGAAGGAGTGCCGTGTCGGCCAACCAGCCGCTGATCAACAACCCTGATATCGCCGACAAAGGCTTTACTGGCGAGAAACTCATTGAGGAAACTGAGGCGATCTACGCCGAACGCATTGGTTCCCCGCTTCTCGGCGATGATCTTTCCCCTCGGGACCAGCGTCTGATCGAGGCGCAAATTAATTCCATGCGCAAGATTGTCGATGACCACCAGTCAGACATCAACCGACAAGGCACCGGGTTCAAGGGTTTCATTCCTGCGGTGTTTGCGCGCCTTGTGAACGAGGAATTTGCAGCAAGCGCCGGAACCGAAGCTCGCGTTAGGGTAACGGCCCCACCTGATCTGGTGCGCAATCGCAAAGCTCGTCCCGATCGCTGGGAACGCACCATAATCGAAACCAAGCTGCTGACACCGGACTGGCCAAAGGGAAAAGCCTACACTGAACAGGTAGAATATGAAGGCAGACCTGCGTTCAGAATGCTTCTGCCGGAGTATTACAGTGCATCGTGCCTGTCCTGTCATGGCAGTCCCAAGGAAGAAACCGATATCACCGGTTATCCGAAAGAAGGCGGTAAGGAAGGCGATCTTGGCGGTGTGATCAGCATCGTCATTTTCGAGTGAGTGCGCCCACGACAACGCCAACCGCGGCAACATCCAATACCAACCAGCGATCAGGGCTGATGCAGCGGTTGTCAATGCCGCTTTGGGCGCGTTTGGTTGTGCTGACAGCGGCAGGTCTGCTCAGCCTGATAGGGTCCTCGATGTTCTATTCGTCGGCTCTCTACCAGACTGCCGACCGGGCAACAAAGATGAAAGAGTTTTACGATGTCGCGGGCACGGCCGGCAATGCTCACATAACCTTTGGCGAATTGCGCTATTGGCTCACCGATCTCTCAGTCAGTTTGCTGATGAGCTCGGAGCGCAGCGCCAATACCGCCCGTGAGAAGCTTGACAAGGACCTGGAGCGTCTCACCAGTCATGACCCGGGCACCATCAAGATGCTCCGTTCCGAGGTGGAAGCTTATGTTTCCACGGCTATGGATGCAGCCAACGCCTACACTGATGGTAATCGTGTGATCGGCAACACTTACCTGGCCAATGCCCGCATTCACAGTGCCAAAGTCGACCAGGCCCTTAATGATCTGGTCGAAAGGGTCAATGCGGCGGCAGATACCGAGCGCCAGCTGGTGATAGATCGCGCGGACAGTTCAGCACGCACGGCGCTTTATATTGTCATCGCTCTTTGTCTTATCGGCATGGCGCTGACGGTCCTGGTGCTCAGGTCCATCGTGGGCCCGCTGCAGCGCCTCAATGATGGCATTGCCGGTCTCATGCAGGGGCGTTACGATGTCGAGATTCCGCCGGAGGGCAATCACGAGTTCGGCGCCATGGCCCGAACGCTAAACCTGTTCCGGGACAGCATTGTCGAACGTCAGCGCCTGGAAGCCGAAGCCGAGGCGCAGCGCGAAACAATTGCAACCGCAATCGAGACGATTCCAGACGGTTTCGTTCTTTACGATCGTGATGCCTGCATCCTTCTGGCCAACAGCAAATACATTGAGATGTTTCCGCAAATAGCATCTCTTGTGCAGCCTGGGGTCAGTTTCCGGCAAATATTGGAAGCCCAGGTGAAGTCTGGTGAGGCGAGGTTGGGAGATCTGTCGCCAGAAGCCTGGATCGAGCAACGCGTGGCCCGTCATCTTGAAGATCACGATTCTGCAGATGAACGGCGGTACGGTGATGCCTGGGTTCGCATCAGCAAACGGCAGACGCCTGATGGAGGCAAGGTCGCCGTCTATACAGACATCACACAACTCAAACAACGTGAAGCAGAGATCAGCAAGGCTCGCGATGCGGCTGAGGCTGCATTGAGCGATCTTCAAAAGGCTCAAGCCCGGCTGGTTCAGTCCGAGAAAATGGCCAGCCTCGGCCAACTGACTGCCGGGATCGCGCATGAGATCAAGAACCCGCTCAATTTCGTCAACAATTTTGCCAAGCTGTCGGATGAACTCCTGCACGAGCTTGAAGAAGTTCTCCAGGAGCCGATCAAAGCACTGAACGATGAGGTGCGCGATGAAGCTGAGGACTTACTGAAGACAGTTCGCGAAAACCTGATCAAGATCAGCGATCATGGTAAGCGGGCTGACTCCATCGTTAAGAACATGTTGCTGCATTCCCGCGATGGACCAAGCGAACGCCGCAGCGCCAGCATTAACGCTGTCGTGGAAGAGGCATTGAACCTTGCTTATCACGGGCTCCGGGCAGAGAATTCAAACTTCAATATCGAGATCGTGAAATCGCTGGCAGCAGATACCGGCGACATCGAATGCTATCCTCAGGATCTGTTGCGAGTGTTTCTTAACCTCATCAATAATGGCATGTATGCAGCCCATAAACGTCGTGAAGACGAAAACGGAGATTTTTCACCGAAACTCTGGCTGACGACGCAAACCGACGGCGACCTGGTCACAATCCAGGTGCGCGACAATGGCAAGGGTATTCCGCCTGAGATTCAGGAGAAAATCTTTACACCGTTTTTCACCACCAAACCCGCTGGTCAGGGTACCGGACTGGGGCTGTCGCTGAGCTATGATATAGTCAGTAAGCAGCATGGCGGCGAACTGACTGTGAACAGCACGCCGGGAGAGTTTACCGCTTTTCAGGTAGCGCTTGCCCGAACACTGGCTGATGCCGCCGCTGATGATGGGGAGAGCAAGACATGACGGTTCGAATATTGATGGTCGACGACGAGCCGGATGCGCAGGAACTGTTTCGTCAGAACTTCCGCAAGGAGATCCGTAACAGCACCTATGCTTTTGAGTTTGCGATGTCCGGTGAGGAAGCACTCAATGTTCTCAATGGACAGCAGCCCCCGGAGGTCGTGATGGTCCTGTCGGACATTAACATGCCAGGCATGACCGGTCTGGAACTACTGGAGGAGGTCCGGGAGAAATGGTCACAGGTCAGTGTCTTGATGGTTACGGCCTATGGCGATGAGGCCACCGAAACCAGGGCGCGCGATCTCGGCGCTGAAAGCTTTTTGACCAAGCCGATAGATTTTGAACGCCTCAAGAGGGATTTGCCGTTGCTGCTTGGAGAAGGCACATGAGTGCGATGCGTATACTTGTTGTCGACGACGAGCCCGACGTCGAGGCTCTGATCACGCAAAAGTTTCGTCGACAGGTGCGGAAAGGCGAGATGGATTTCTGCTTTGCCTGTGATGGACAACAAGCTCTGGACGTCCTGGAAGGTGATGCCGAAATCGACATGGTGCTGTCAGACATCAACATGCCGAACATGGATGGCCTGACTCTGCTGGACAGGCTTAGTGACCTGCATGTAGACCTGAAAACCGTGATCGTTTCAGCGTATGGCGACATGACGAATATCAGAACTGCCATGAACCGCGGTGCCTTCGATTTTATTACCAAGCCGATCGAGTTCGAAGACCTTGAGAAGACCATTGCGAAGACGCTGGTGCATCTCAACCAGTTCCGGGGTTTGAAGACAGAGAAAGCGCAGGCCGAGCGTGCGCATACTACCCTGTCCCGATACTTCTCTCCTAGTGTGGTAGAGACACTGTTGCAGGACCCGGACTGCCTGAGCCCGGGTGGTGAGAGACGCATCGCTACATTTCTGTTTACCGATCTTCAGGATTTTACCCCGCTGGTGGAATCGTCCAGTTCAGATCTAATTGTTGACCTGTTGAATGCCTATCTTGACGGAGTGACGGGAGTTGTATTTGCTCACGGCGGTACAGTCATGAAGATTGTCGGTGACTCAGTGCATGCGATCTTTGGTGCGCCCGCCGATCATCCCGACCACGCTGCCCAAGCGGTAACCTGCGCGCTGGCCATCGATGCCTTTGCCACGCGGTTTCAGGCTGAGATGACGGCCAAGAACATCAATCTGGGCGCCACCAGAATAGGCGTCAATTCCGGAGCGGCAGTTATCGGTAACTTCGGTGGAGCAAACTTCTTTGATTATACCGCCTATGGCGATGTGGTGAATATTGCGGCACGGTTGGAACAGGCCAACAAGATCGTGGGGAGCCGCATTTGTGTCGGTCAAAACACGGTTGATCTCATTTCCAGCTTCACGGGCCGGGTGATTGGAAACCTGCTTCTGAAAGGAAAGTCGGCAAGCCTGCGCTGCTATGAGCCGCTGACCGGTGATGAAACAGTAGCTGCCGGTTACGATGAGGCCTTTGCGTTATTGGAAGCCGGGGATGCCAAGGCGAAACAGGCATTCGCGGCATTGGTCGGACGAGATGAAGAAGACCCTCTTGCGATGTTCCATCTTGGCCGGCTCTTATCAGGAAAAGCTGGCACTGAGATCGAATTGAGCGACGGTTGAAGAAATTTGACCATCCTCGAACTGGGAAGAACATCCTAATCTTTTGTGAATTGCGCAACTAGGTCGCCTCTCTGCCTTTTCAGCAAGAGTACCTCCAGACAATCGTGACAATGCCAGTTTGTTGCCGAAAACGGCGTAAGAAGTGACATCCATACAAGTCCGCCATGGGTCAGGAACGGACATTATTACAATTCTCGGCTAACCAATTCACGACCGGAAATCCATGTCTGCAAAGGGCTCAGAGCGGTCGTTTCGCTCAATCAGGATCAAGTGGTTTTGACGCTCAGACGATTCCAACCTTGATAGAATCCGCTGGCCGTTTTTAAGGTCGTCGACATGTCACAGGTCCCGCCATGATCCGGCTCAGCTTGCCATTACGCGCGTCGTGGGAAATGTGATGTCGATTCGCGTCCCCTTGCGGGCTTCGCTGGAGATCGCAAAGGAGGCCCGGTTGGCTTCGACCAGCGCCTTGGTGAGCGGCAGTCCGAGACCGGTTCCCTGAACGGCCGGCCGTCCGGCCAGTTCGACCCGGCGAAACGGCTCGAGTGTCGTGCTCAACTGTTCTTCATATATACCGACACCGATGTCTGTGACAGATAGCGCAAGCTCTCCGGTATCAATCGCCTTGGCGGTGATGATTACCTGTCCGCCGGTGCCCGGTCGCTTCGTCCCGCATCGGCTTTATGCAGTTGTCAATTGCCTGGCCCAGACCCGCCGAAGCGGTGCAAAAATACATAAGGGCGTCAGAAAAATTGTACATGCAATATGAGGTGTTGGAGAAATTGGCGGGTCATGCCAGCATCAATGCAATCGTAGATTGCATCCGGAAGATACTGCAATCACCACCATTAGAACGGGAGAACAGGAGATCGAGGTCGCTAAACGGTCCGATTATGTGGGGCCGCTTCAATCAACAAACAAAGAGGCTAAGCTATGAAAATGTGGTCTCATCTTCTCTCTCTCATTTGTGCTGTGGGGTTCGCCGCGATTGTGCTGATTGGCACGACAGAGGAAGCGCGCGCCGATTGTCCCAACCTGCCTGTCCAGTGTGGAAAGAACAAGGTGGGCTGGCGCGGCTCCTGCTTCAAAGTGTTGAAAGGTTGCAAGCCGTGCGGACCGGCCCACTGCAAGGCGCGGCCGGGCGAACGGCAGGTAAGGAAAAAGTTGGTTGCTTCTCATGCCGAGGGAGTAGCTTGCAGAAGAATAATTCGCGACAAAGTTGTCAAAGAGGTTAAGGAAAAGAAGTGGAGCTCGAGTTGTTCTGTGCCGAAAGGTATGAAGTTCAAGCTGGCCAATCTGGTGTTTGGCAAGAGCGCCTGCCTGGAGCATGACATTTGTTACTATTTGCGGGGCATTTCACGCAAAGCCTGTGACACGGCGTTCCTAACGAACATGAAAGCCAACTGCAGGCAATCCAACCTTTGCAAGCTTGGAACGGTCGAGTGCTTGCTCGCGGCAAACGTGTTCCATCGCGCGGTGCGGGCCCTCGCGAAGAACAAGCGCAATGTCTCAGAGAGCGGCGTGTGCAAGAAAATACCGCATAATACATCAGGCTGACTTAGGCCGGATGAGAGGTTCGGTAGCGTTCGGCAAGGAAGGTGTCCAGTTTCATTGTGCCGGATGCTGCCGGGACTGCCTTCAAATGGGCCAGGAATATGTGGCAGTTTTTTTTAACGGGCGCGCAGTTTGGATAGCCACCGGCCTACAGGTTGCGTTCATCGGTGCTCCGGCAAGTCACCGTTCCCGCCGTGATCCGGCTCAGCTTGCCAGCACACGCGTCGTGGGAAACGTGATGTCGATGCGCGTACCCTTGCGGGCTTCGCTGGAGATCGCAAAGGAGGCCCGGTTGGCCTCGACCAGCGCCTTGGTGAGCGGCAGGCCGAGACCGGTTCCCTGAACGGCCGGCCGTCCGGCCAACTCGACCCGGCGAAACGGTTCCAGTGCCGTGCTCAACTGTTCTTCATTCATGCCGACGCCGGTATCTGTGACAGACAGCAGAAGCTCTCCGGTTTCAATCGCCTTGGCGGTGATGATCACCTGCCCGCCGGGGTCGGTAAACTTGATCGCGTTTGAGGTCAGGTTCAGCAATACCTGTTTGATCGAGCGCATGTCAGCGACCACCTGGGGCAGGTTTGGCGCGACCGACTTGCGCAACACGACGCGGGCCCCGGTTGCTTCGTCCTGCATCAGCTTTATGCAGGCATCAATCGCCTGGCCAAGGTCAACGGAGATGAAATTCAGTTCCAGCTTGCCGGCCTCAACCTTGGACAGGTCCAGCAAGTCGTTGACCAGAGACAGAAGATACTCGCCCGACGTATGGATATCGTTGGCATAGCCTTCATAGCGTTCAGAGCCCAGCTTGCCGAACTGGGCGTTGCGCATGATATCGGAAAACCCTAAAATGGCATTCAGCGGTGTGCGCAATTCATGGCTGATACGGGCCAGGAATTCGGACTTCTGCCGGCTTGTATGTTCCGCCCTGTCGCGGGACTCGCGCAACTCTGCCTCGGTCTTCTTCCATTGGGTAATGTCACGCATCACGGCACAATAGGCCGATGCGGGTATGTCCTGCATACGGACGCTGATCTTGCGCATGGTAATGAAAATCGGCACATCGCCGCCGTCATTGACATTGGCCGTGATTTCCCGGCCGCCATTGAACAGCATGGACAGCCCGCTGTCGCCGAGCGCGGCCAGATAGTCACGCACCACTTTGGCGCTTGCCTTGTCCATCAGGCCGGCAAGCGGCTTGTCGATGACGCTGGCGGCATGGACACCAAACAGCGCTTCTGCGCCGGCACTCATGTGGGTGATGCTGCCATCGTCAGCCAGGAACACGATGCCGTCGGTGGCCGTATCCAGAATTGACATAAGCTCAGAGGTGCTGACGGCAGGTTGCGGGGCTGCCGGTACCTCGGGCAGCGGCGCTTTTGAAACGCTGCTGGCCGGTGCAGCCGGTCTTGCAGCCGCATCGGTTACCGGCACTGGAGGCTCGGTGACCGGAGCGGCCCCGGGCGCATCATCGCCTTGCGAAGCGGGGGTGTCAGGCTTTGCAGTGTCGCTCCGGGAAACCGGCACGGTAATCGGCGTATCGGGTTGTTTGGTCTCTGTTTCAGCCAGTATTGCCATTGGCATGGCACCGTCATTCCAGGGGAATGTCGATTTTTCCACGGTGAATTCGATCTCTTCCCCATGCTGCCGCTTCAGCGTGACCGAGCCCTGCTTGCTGGCCAGTGCGCCGAGAGCTGCGGCAATGTCGTTACGCCTGACGAGATCGTTTTCACCGGCGTAGCCCAGGGCGGTAGCGATTGCCTGATTGGCATAAACGATCTTGCCGGCGCGATACAGAACGATCGCCTTGGGAATGTCCGACAACGCCTTGCGCACGATTTCAGCCACCCCGAAGCCGGCGGCTTTGGCGGTTGGTGTGGCAGCTGGTGTGATGGTCCGGGCCGCAGACCTTGCCGATGACGGCTGGGGTCCCGCATCTGCCGGGCTCTGCTCAGGCGCAGCATCTGGTGCGGCAGTTTTTGGCAGGGTTTTTGCCGATGCCTGAGCGGTCGCGGCTTCAACCGCCTGGCGCAGGTCTGACACCGTACCCGGGTGCGGACCGTCTTCGCCTGCAACCGGTGCCGGGACAGGCATGCCGGTTGCCGGCAATGCGCGCTCAAGTGCACGGCGGTCCGTAACATCTTCCAATATCGCCGAAAAGCTGCTCTCGTTGCTTTCCGGCAGGTTGATCAGCTTTGCTGTCACCCTGATTTCGCGATTGCCGAACCCCGTCGCCATTGTCGCGATCGAACTGGCAATGCCGGCCCGGCGCGCGCGGTCAAATATCTTGGCTGACAGGTCTTGCGTGGATATCTCGTCAAGCGAAGCCGGTGTGGTTTGTCCAAACAGGCTGCGGGCCATCGCATTGGCATAACTGATCACACCGTCATCATCACAGATCACGGCCGCAACAGGCAGGGTTTCCAGTACCGAATTTGCCTGCCCGGCGTCTCCTGCGCCCGGCGCTGCTCCCGATGGCGGGGTTTCGGCAACCATCAGCAGCCCGTTGCGCCCGTCAGCCAGCGGATGCACATGCAGGGTCACGCTGAACGGTGCATCGCTGAGAGCTGATGCAAAACTCACCATCTCCTGCCAGCTTTCGCCGACTGCAGAGGTTCTGGACAGTTCGGCTACACGGCCCGCACCCGGGTCTGTTTCGTCGAACGGCATGTCAATGAGGTCGAACAGGCTTTCGCAGCCGAAGACCGCCAGACCGGCGGCATTGGCCCAGACAATACGCAGCCGCGCGCCGTCCCACAGCCATGCAGGCGTGGCAGCAGTATTCAGCTCATCGAGTGATGGCGCGGTCTCTATACCCAAAACAACTCCCCAGGCCGGTCTTGGCTTTCCCAAATACAAGAACGGAAATTTGTGTCCTTGCCTCACCCGCCGCATCCGGAGCGCAGTTTAAGCCGGTTTTACGGGCGGCGTCCATGACTTCTTGAGCGGGGAGCGACTCTTGGCATAGCGATGTGGTTAATCGGGGGATTGCCTGGACTGAAGGCCGCGTTTTTGAAGCTATTTCAACCTTTGCCTTTGTGACTTGCAAAACGTCGGCCTTCGGCATAGTTTGCGCCCCGCTGAACGAGTGTTTGTGCAGGCGTAGCTCAGTTGGTTAGAGCGCCGGATTGTGGATCCGGAGGCCGTTGGTTCAAACCCATCCGCCTGTACCAGCTCGTTTTCGGTTTTCCATCAGACAGATTGTGGTTTTGTTGCGTAGTCTCTTCAAATGTGGACTCACGCGCGGAACCGACATAGTCTCCGGTCTCACTAGTTTGTGAAAAGGGAGCGTATATCTAATGAAATCAATTCTTAAATACACACTCGCAGCTGCTGCAATTGCAGGCTTTGCTGCGTCAGCCAGTGCTGCGGATCAACGTTTTGTATCCATCGGCACCGGTGGTGTGACGGGTGTTTACTATCCAACAGGCGGTGCCATTTGCCGCTTGATGAACAAGACCCGCAAGGAACACGGCATTCGGTGCTCGGTCGAGTCCACCGGTGGCTCGGTCTACAATATCAACACGGTTCGCGCTGGCGAACTTGAGTTTGGTGTTGCCCAGTCCGACTGGCAGTTCCACGCCTACAACGGTACCTCGAAATTCGAAGAGGCCGGCAAGTTTGAAAAACTGCGGGCTGTATTTTCCGTACACCCTGAACCGTTCACGCTGATCGGCAAGGCCGGTGGCGGTGTCAAGAAGTTCGAAGACATCAAGGGCAAGCGCGTCAATGTCGGCAATCCCGGTTCCGGCCAGCGCGCCACCATGGAAGTCGTCATGGGAGCCTCCGGCATCGCCATGAGTGACCTTGCTCTGGCAGCCGAGCTGAAAGGCTCGGAAATGGCCCAGGCACTTTGTGACGGCAAGATCGACGTGATGATGTACACGGTTGGCCATCCGGCTGCTGCCATCACCGAGGCTGCCACGACCTGTGACATCGAAATGATCCCGGTTGACGGTCCTGCCATCGACAAGCTGGTTGCCGACAATCCGTTCTACCGCAAGGCCATAGTGCCGGGTGGACTGTACAAGGGCAACGCCGATGATACCCCGACCTTCGGTGTGGGTGCGACCTTCATCTCTTCGGCTGATGTGCCGGAAGATGTGGTTTACACACTGGTCAAGGCCGTGTTCGACAACTTCGACGACTTCAAGAAACTGCACCCTGCCTTCGCCAACCTGAAGGAAGAGGAAATGATCAAGGATGGCCTGTCCGCTCCTCTGCATGACGGTGCTGTGAAGTACTACAAGGAACGTGGCTGGATGTAATCCGCCGAGGATATGCAATAATACGCAGCGGGGAATTTTATCCCCGCTGCGGTTTTTCAGGGCCAGAACCCTGGTTTATTTTTTTGAAAATTTTGAAAACCGGTGATTAATCCGGATCGTGCGCGAAATTATTGGCGCACAACATAGGGCAGGAGGGGATCTCGCCATGAGTACTCAGGACAACACGGTCGCTGAATCGGCTTCCGATATCGCGGCTGCATCCGATACCGGCGGGCGCAGCCTGACCGGGTCGCTCGGGTTTTTTGTAGCCCTCCTGGCGTTTATCTGGGCATGCTTTCAGCTCTACATAGCCTCCGGCGTTCCATACTGGCTGACTCAGGTCACCGGTATCAATGTGGTGTTCAATCAGGGCCAGTCACGCATTATTCATCTGGCATTTGCCATAGCGCTTGCCAGTTTCTCATTCCCCCTGATCAAGGGGTCAGCACGCTTCACCATCCCCTGGTATGACTGGATTCTGGCCATTGTCGGGTCCGGGTGTTGCCTTTACCTGCTTGTTTTCAAGGATGATATCGCCAGCCGTGCAGGTCTGCCGACTCCCGGCGACATGATTGCCTCGACACTCGGCCTCATATCGCTTGCAATTGCGGTTTACCGCGCGCTGGGTCTGCCCATGCTGATCGTGGCGAGTGTGTTCGTCTCTTATGTTTTCTTTGGTGACAGTTCCTTCCTGCCGGACACCATCCAGTGGAAAGGTGCCTCGTTCGGCAAGGCGCTCTGGCATTTCTGGATGCAGACCGAAGGTGTGTTTGGCGTCGCTCTTGGAGTATCTGCCTCGATCATCTTCCTGTTTGTGCTGTTCGGGTCGCTGCTGGAAAAGGCAGGTGCTGGAAATTACTTTATCAAGCTGGCGTTTGGTCTTTTGGGCCACATGCGCGGCGGGCCGGCCAAGGCGGCTGTTGTGGCCTCTGCCATGTCAGGGCTTTATTCCGGTTCGTCCATTTCCAACGTTGTCACCACCGGCACTTTCACCATCCCGTTGATGAAACGCACCGGGTTTTCAGCTGAAAAGGCAGGCGCTGTTGAAGTTGCGTCATCCACCAACGGCCAGCTCACGCCGCCGGTTATGGGGGCTGCCGCCTTCCTGATCACCGAGTTTGTCGGCATCTCCTATCCGGAGTTGATGATGAATGCGATCCTGCCGGCTGCGATTTCCTATATTGCGCTGGTTTACATTGTTCATCTCGAGGCCATGAAGCTTGGCCTTGAAGGCCTCAAGCGGCCCCCGACACATGTCACCCTCATCCAGAAACTGATCGGCGTGCTGTTTGGTTTTCTGGCCATGTCGGCTCTGGCGGTTGCGGTCTATTATGGTCTCGGTTGGGTCAAGACGGCGTTTCCCGGCATGACCATATGGGCAGGGTCGGTGCTGTTCCTGATCGCCTATATCATCCTCGTCGGTATCGCTGCCGGAAGGCCTGATCTTGCACTTGATGATCCCAACGCGCCGATGCTGGAACTGCCGCGCCCCGCCGAGGTCGCGCTGACCGGCCTGCATTTCATCCTGCCGATTGTCATTCTGCTGTGGTGCATTCTGGTGGAGCGGCTGTCGCCTGCACTGTCGGCATTCTGGGCCACCATGGCCATGACGTTCGTTGTGGTGACACAGCATGCGTTGAAGTCCATCTTCCGCGGCACACCCTATCTGGTCGCGGATATCCGGCAGGGCCTGGTTGATTTCTGGGGTGGCATGATCGCCGGTTCCCGCAACATGATCGCCATTGCCGTTGCAACCGGTGTCGCCGGTATCATCATCGGCACCGTGTCGCTCACCGGCCTGCATCAGATCATCGGCGAATTCATCGAATTCCTCTCCGGTGGCAATCTGATTGTCATGTTGCTGCTGGTTGCGGTTATGAGCCTGATCCTCGGCATGGGGCTGCCGACCACCGCCAACTATATTGTGGTGTCGTCTCTGATGGCGCCGGTCATCGTCGCCGTCGGTGCGCAATCGGGCCTGGTCGTACCGCTGGTCGCAGTGCATCTGTTCGTGTTCTATTTCGGTATTCTGGCGGATGATACGCCGCCCGTGGGGCTGGCCGCGTTTGCCGCGGCAGCGATTTCCGGTGGTGATCCGATCAAGACCGGTATCCAGGGCTTCACCTACGATATTCGCACAGCGCTGCTGCCGTTCCTGTTTATCTTCAACACCGAACTGCTGCTGATCGATGTGGGCCCGCTCAAGGCGATCTTTGTGGCCATTGTCGCAACTGCCGCCATGATGCTGTTTGCCGCCGCCACACAAGGGTTCTGGATGGTGAAGAGCCGCATCTGGGAGACCGCGGCTTTGCTGCTGATTGCCTTCACCCTGTTCCGTCCGGGCTTCTGGCTGGACTATGTGCAGCCGCCTTATGACGAGAAAACCGGCATTGAAGCGGTCGAACTGGCAGCCCAGCAACCGGAAAACGGGCTCATGCGCCTGGTCATTGAAGGTCCTGATTTCGACAATGCCGAAAAGATTGTCAAAACCACCTTGATGGCAAACCTTGGCGCGGCCGGTGACGGCACCAAGCGCATGGAACAGGCAGGCCTGCTGGTCGCACCCGAAGGCGATGTCGCCAAGCTGGAAGAGCCGCTGGCCGGAACACCGTTCTTCACCCGGTTGCAGATGTTCGACTTTTACGGCGACAAGCCGGTGCAGATCCTGCGCGCCGAAATGCCGGCAGACCGGACGCCGAAGGAAGTGTTCTACATCCCGGCCATGCTGCTGCTTGGCCTGGTATTCTGGGCACAGCGCCGCCGTCGCGTGGTGCCTGCCGCCAAGGCTGCCTGATGCCGGACATGGATCTGCTGGGGGCGTTGTGTGATGCAGCCATTGCGGCGGCCCAACCGTCGCTGTGCCTGCCTGCGCATCTGCCGGCATCGCCGAAGGGCAGAACAATTGTAGTGGGCGCCGGCAAGGCGTCTGCCGCCATGGCGGCGGCTGTGGAAGCCAACTGGCAGGGCCCGCTTGAAGGTCTGGTGCTCACGCGCTACGGCCACGGCTGTGCGTGCAAACACATCGAGATCGTCGAAGCAGCCCACCCGGTGCCGGACAAAGCCGGTTTTGAGGCCGCCGCCCGCATCCATGACATGGTTCAGGGCCTGACACCGGATGACCTGGTATTGTGCCTGATCTCCGGTGGCGGTTCGGCACTGCTGACCGCGCCTGCCGCCGGCATCAGCCTGGCCGAAAAACAGGCCGTCAACAAGGCCCTGCTGGCCAGCGGCGCGCCTATCGGCGAGATGAACTGCCTGCGCAAGCACCTGTCGGCGATCAAGGGCGGCAGGCTGGCAGCCGAGCGCCTATCCGGCAAAAGTGGTATCGCTGCTGATTTCAGATGTACCCGGTGATGATCCTTCGACGGTGGCGTCGGGTCCCACGGTGGCCGACCCGACCACGCGGGCCGACGCACTGGCAATTCTCGACAAGTACAATCTCGATGTCGCGCCGTCGGTGCGCGCTTTCCTTGCAACCGAGGCCGCAGAAACCCCCAAGCCGGGCGATCCCCGCCTGGCAACTGCCGAGACCCGCATGATCGCCACCCCGCGCATGTCCATCGAGGCGGCGGCAAAAATTGCGCGTGACCACGGCTATCATGTCATCGATCTGGGCGATGACCTTGAAGGCGAGGCGCGCGAGGTGGGTGCTGCCCATGCACGGATTGCGCTGGAAACGACAGGCCCTGCCATCATCCTGTCCGGCGGTGAAACCACCGTGACGCTGAAAGGCAAGGGCAGAGGCGGCCGCAACGCGGAATATGCCCTCGCTTTGGCCATTGGCCTGCAAGGGGCGGGAAATATCTCAGGCGTGGCCATCGATACCGATGGCATAGACGGGTCCGAGGACAATGCCGGTGCGCACGTGTTACCAGATGTGCTGAGCCGGGCGCGGGCCAGGGGTGTGGATGCACACGCCATGCTGGCCAATAATGACGCCTACGGGTTTTTTGAAGCCACCGGCGATCTGGTGATGACCGGTCCAACGCTCACCAACGTCAACGATTTCCGCGCCATTATAGTGGGGAGTTAGGGCGATTCAGGTTCGATGTGGCTGCCTCTCCAGCGCGTCATGCCAGCGAAGGCTGGCATCCAAAAACCACGTTTCACGAAACTGCCATGCTGCTTTGGACCCCAGTCTTCGCTGGGGTGACGACTGATTTTGATGCAGGCTTGTATCGATTGTACACCCGTTCCGGGCAGACAAACCGGTGCCCACTGCTGCGTCAAACGCCCTAATCCAGCATTTTCAGGGCACGGGTGAAGAAATCCTCCGTGCCGAAATTGCCGGACTTGAGCGTAATGGCGAATGTTTCGCCGTCGCGCTCGGCAAAGCACCATGGAACACCGGGCGCTATTTCGCGGCCTACGCTCAGCCGGTCTGTTGCCAGCGCCTGCGTTACCGCGCCCGAGGTTTCGCCGCCGGCCACGACAAAGCGCCTGATGCCGTGATCAAACGCATCGCGCGCCAATGCTGCAAGGGCATCTTCCACGACCTGGCCGGCCTTTTCACGTCCCAGTTTTTCCTGTGCCGCCGTCACATCAGCCGGTTCTGCTGTGGCGTAGATGATCTTCGGCGCATCCGGGTCTTGTGATGCCAGCCATTGCCGGGCCTGGGCCAGGGCATCCGGGCCATCGGCCAGGGCCAGCGGATCAAGCCGCAAAGATGCAGCGCCCGCGCTGTAGTCGGCGACTTGTGCCCGGGTCATGGCGGAACATGAGCCCGACAGCACGATATTGCCGCGGGCGGTCGCGGGCGCGATGATATCGGCGTCAGGGGCTGCAATACTGCCTTTCGCGGCCAGCAGGCGCGGCAGGTCAAGCGCAAGCGCACTGCCGCCGGTGATCAGTTTGAAATCCTGCACCGCTTCGGCAATCGCTGCCAGGTCAGCTTGCGCAATCGCATCCGGTACCACGTGGACAACGCCATCGTCAGCCAGTGCGCGCAATTTGCCGGCAATATAGGCTGAACCCTTGGCAATGTCCGGCCAGGCGATATGCCCGACCTTGCCGTCAACCTGGGGAGCCAGCAGGCGCATCAGGTTGGCATCGCGCATCGGTGTCAGCGGATGATCACGCATCGGGCTTTCATCGAGCGGCACATCGCCGACAAACAGATTGCCCATATAGATCGACCGGCCGTTTTCCGGAAACGCCGGGCAGTAGATGGTCTGTTTGGCGCCCAACCGCGCCATCAGGGCTTCTGCCACCGGGCCGATATTGCCGTCAGGCGTTGAATCGAATGTCGAACAGTATTTCCAGTACAGCTGGCCTGCACCACGCGCCATCAGCCAGTTGGCTGCCTTCTTGGTGGCCATGATGGCGTCGTCCACCGGTTCGGTCCGGCACTTGAGCGCAATGACCTCAAACGGGGCAGGCGGGCTGTCATCTTGCGCCAAAGGCACGCCAATGCGCAGGCCGACCTTGTGACCCGATCTGGCCAGAATGGCGGCAAGGTCGCTGGCGCCGGTGAAATCATCGGCGATACAGCCCAGTGCGATACTCATGTCCTGCCACCCTCTTGCTTGCCTGGCGTCATGCCGCCATGTTGGCCACGCGACTTGCGTCGTTCGATTTGGCTCACTGTTTAAAAGTAAACCACATGACACTCAAGGCACTCACCCTCGGTTCCGCCGTAATAGACATCATCGTCACCATCGCGCCCGAGCGCATCGAGCATATGCGCATGCGCAATGCCGAGGCGTCATTCCTGCTGGTGGAGGAAGGCCGCAAGGTCGATGCGGAATCCGTGACCCGTCATATCGGCGGCGGCGGCGTCAACACTGCCGTTGCCCTGTCGCGACTGGGGTTTGACACCGCAGCGCTGGTGAAAACCGGGGCCGACCGCAATGCGGAAGACGTGATCGGGCGACTTGAGCGTGAACATGTGTCCCGCGATTTCCTGGTCAGCGATGGCGAGCTTGCAACCGGCTCATCGGTGCTGCTGTCGTCGCATGAACGCAATGCCGGTATTTTTACCGCCCGTGGTGCCAATACGGCACTGCTGCCGCGCGATCTTGTCGATGCGGCATTTGACCGTGACCTGGTATTCATTTCCGGACTGTCCAACGAATCCGCTGATTGTTTTCCCCACGTGATCGCAAAGGCAAGTGCAACCGGCGCCCGCATCGCCGTCAATCCCGGTATAAGGCAATTGTCGTCCCGCGCCGATGAGTTTTTCGCCTGCCTGGACCGGATTTCCATCCTGACCCTGAACCGGGTTGAATCAGAACAACTGATGCCGCGCCTCATCGCCGACGGCACCGCCGACCAGCGTACCATGATCAGGCCTGCCGGAGATCCCAATTCGCTGGTCGACAGGGGGCTGGTGGCAGGCGGCTTCAACCTGCCGTTCGACAGCTATGTCCGCGCCATTACGTCGCTGGGCGTCGAAATGCTGCTGGTGACCAACGGGGCAGACGGTGCCTATGTCGGCACTGCCGACGCCATCTGGCATTGTACGGTGCCCCGTGTGGAAGTGGCAGGAACGGCAGGCGCCGGCGATGCCTTCGCCTCAACCTTTGCCGGCATGATTACCGCCGGAGCCAGCATAGAAGACGCCCTCAAGTCAGCGACCTGCAACGCAGGCTCCGTGGTCAGTCATCTCGACACCCAGACCGGACTGCTCAGCCGTGACGGGATTGCCGGGCGCGTGAAGAGATTCGAAGACCGGCTGGTGGTGACGAAGTGGGATATAGTCTGAATTGATTTTTACCTGCTGAACCAACTACCTTGTCGATCTGGACGATGTGATCATCGTTGCTGCTGAGGCGACGGAACCGATTCGCCCTGTGCCGGGAATATGACGACCACAGCCAGCAATGCCCAGCCACAAGACCAGTACTTGGTGCTACATGAATTCAATATAATTGCCGGCACATCCCCGATCGTCGGGAATCTGCATACTACCTGCTTTCGGTGATCGTAGACCGCACAAGCTTGCGGCCTCACCGACTACCTTCGCCGGATTGTCGACCATGTCTTCATAAGTCACGATCCTCACTATATCCGGATACTTTTCGACCATTGCATCCATCATCTTGTGATACCAAGTAACATGTTCATGTATTGAATTGATGTCATAAGCATATGCGTTGCCACTTTTGTAACTTTGCATGAATATACGCGTGGTCAGGTCCATCAAATCACGTTTGACAAACACAAACCGGGCATCTGGAATATGGGTCGCCAGTTCGCCAACGTTCAGCATATAGGCTGGATGAGTATTGGTGAATACTTTCGCAGATCCTGCCCGCCTGTGCAGCTCGTCTTCAAAATTGTCCTTGAATTGCGAATAGAATTGCGGCGGCAGGTGTTTCAAACTCCAGCTTTTTATCAGTCCGGCGTCCTGAAACGTCCGGTTGATTGCGTATTCCGGGCCTGTACTTTCATAACCCCTTTTAACTCCATCAAGCGTCGAGACCAGCTTTTCCAGGGTGGTTTTTCCCGACCGTGACGGTCCCAGTATAAAGAGGCTGAGCGGCCGATTTTCACGAGATTTCCCCGTACCCGGTTTAGCCTCTTCAAGCCATTGCAGGCTAAATTTCTCGCGCTCTCTTTCGCCCGAACGTTGTTCCTTGAGTTTTTCGGAGAATTTTTTGTTGGCAATCTTGAACTGCTTGTAGGCGTCCTCGTAGCGACCTTCCCGGTCGATGGCGTGCGCGCGAACAAAGGCCAATGTCTCTTCAGAATTCTCTCCGGAAGCAGTTTTCCCGTTACCCAGTTTTTCGATTTCCGCCGTCAAATCAACGTCAACGGCATCTTTCGGTAGTTGTGTTATAGTAGACAGCAAGTCCAGTGAAATAACGCCTTGTGACAAAAGACGTTTTACCACTTTCACGGCAGATTGATCGTGACCCAGGGAAATGTGGCTGCGAGCCAGACCCATGCTCGCTTCCAGGAAGTTCGGTTGCTGTTTCAATGCCTCGCTGAATGTATCGCTGGCCTTCTCATATTCGCGCTGTTGATCATAGACATAGCCAAGTGTGGTCAGCACACTCGGGTCTTTGGGTCTTAACGCCCTTGCCTGCTCAAGAATCTGGGCCGCCATTTCGCCGGCGCGCAGGTTGAGGCATAAGGCGCTCAAAGTAGTCAGTGTTATCCAGCTTCGTGGGTTCAGCGTCACCGCATGAAGCAGAGGCCCAAGGGCTTGTGAGTATTGTTTCTTGTCCGCGTAAATCAACCCGAGCGTGTGCAACGCTCCAAAGTAATCCGGATACTGGCGCAGCAGCCGTGTGCAAATATTTTCCGCTCGGTCAAGTTTGCCCTGTCTGCGAAAAGCTTCGGCCTGTTCCAGTTGTTCACGCGCTGCCTTTAACGGGTTTGTAGACACCGCATTTTGCACGGGTTTGCCCTTTTCACGCATTCGTACCAACGTCGATTTCCCGTTGTTGCCAACCCAGTTTCCGGCCTGACCTGGAGATGAAAATTAGTGTTTGGAACCAGAATCATTACGCGAAATTTTCAGTAACGGCAAACCTTTCTAATGACACATTTTTAGGCCGCTCGCCCAAATTGCGGGCTGTGCATAATTTTTTTAAAAAGTGTGTCTTTTGGGTCACACTAGTCGTTTTGTAGGGCATTTGGCCTGTTTCCGGCAGGGTCGCGGATGGCATTTTCGCGCATCTCATTAGGCAAGGTTAGGCGACGACTGTGACGGGTTTTTACCTAAATCACTGATTTTTCGACGAAAATAAATAAACCTCCAGCGCAAGACCTGTCCGGACTGCCGACGCCCGCAACCAAAACATTGCAAGCCACTCTGAACGGGTCCTGACGTCAGTGTTTCTCCACCGTCTGCTGCATTTCCCAGGGGCTGCCATGGTTTGGTTTTAAAAGTGTTTGAATAAAGGCGGACTTATGGTAGCGACTAATCATCGATTTTAGGCGAAGCAACCTTGGGGGCCGGGTTGTTGAAGACCGCAGGGATTTACGGAGGGATATCTGATGTTTGGACGTTTGCGCGCGGGCGTTTCTGCCGCTGCTCTAGGGCTGGTATTATGCGGCCCTGCATCGGCGGCTGATTTGTACGTTGAAGAACCTGGTGCTCGCTGGCAGGGGTTCTACATTGGCGGGCATCTCGGTTACGCCAAGGCTGACAGCTACTTTTTTGACTCAACTGATGGCGATGAAAATGCACGCAATGACGGCAATCTCCTAGGAGGTTTGCAGGCAGGCTACAATTGGCAGGATGGCGACATTGTATGGGGCGTCCAGGTTGATGGCAGCGCAGTGGGGCTTGAAGGCGGCAATAACGACTACATACAGGCAGAGGTAAATTTCCTTGGAACCCTGAGAGGGCGTTTGGGGATCAGTCTCGGCGATATTATGGTGTACGGAACAGCTGGCGTCGGCCTGGTGACGGGTGACGCAGCCAGCAGTACTGCCCCAAATGTCAGGGACAAGTTTGCGGAGCCCGTCTGGGTTGCCGGCGGCGGGGCCGAATTTGCACTTGATGACCGGGTTTCCCTTGGCGGTGAATTTTTGTATTTCGGTGAAACGGGAACCTTTAACGGTCATGACGATGAGGGCCGGGTTGAAGGCATTTATTCCGGCCGTGTATTCTTGAACATTGCGATGAACGATGCGGGATCATCGTCTCGCGGGGCCGGTATATCTCCTGCAGGTGGGCCGGAAGGAAGCCGTTGGCAAGGCCTCTACGTCGGTGGCCATTTAGGTTACGGCGAGGTACAGGACTTCTCGTTTGACAGTTCGGGCCAAACAGGCGGCCCACACAATCTTGGGAATTTTGTCGGCGGCCTGCAGATCGGCTACAACTGGCAAAACGGCGATATCATCTGGGGTCTGGAGGCAGATGCCAGTGCCACCGGCATGGAAGTCGGTGAATGGGATTACGCATTTGCCGAGGTAGACTACCTGGCTTCCATTAGAGGCAGGTTGGGTGTCGATCTGAATCAGATACTGGTTTACGGCACGGCCGGTGTGGGCTTTGTCGGCGGCGCGGGTGCCAGTTCTTCGATACCGACGGTCAAGGATAACTTCCTGGAGCCGACATATGTTGTCGGTGGTGGCATGGAGTTCGCTTTGGATGAACGTGTGTCGGTAGGTGCTGAAACCCTGTACTATGGTGAAACGGGCACATTTTCAGCTGATGATGATGAAGGCAAGATCGATGGTATCTGGACTGGCAGGGTAACCGTAAACGTCAGGATGTGAGCATGGTCCGGGGATAATGACCCTGGACTAAGTTTTTCATTCTGGTCGAACAGCTTTTCCTCCCTGCGGTCGGGCCGTTCTCTGTGCCTGAACAAACGTTGTTTTTTCGTCATTCCCGCGAAAGCGGGAATCCAGACTTGACGGCATACATTGCCCTTACTGTCATTGGATCCCCGTTTTCACGGGGATGACGAAGGTGATGAACTCCCCACCGAGGCACGTAAGTGCTGAGGCAAGGCCGACTGGCCGCCGCACGAAGTGCGCCCTAGCGGAGCGCAGCCGAAGGCTGCTTGCGTGAGCGATATAAACAAAACGAGCGCTAAATTCTAACTCAACCCGAGCAACTGGCCCCGCCAAGCACGCAGAATTTCGAACAGTGCGGATGGTTCAGCTTCACCGCCCCGTCAGAGAAGTTGCCGCCGTCGGCCTTGAGTGTTGAGGCAAGGTCAGGCCCCATTTCGAAATCACCATCATAAGGCAACAGGGTGCACGGCAGCACGGCAGGCACATCCGCCCCTTTGCGTTTGACCACCATGCGGCTTGTCGCGCACATCTGTTCGTCCGGGCGTTTGCTCAGAATGTCCCAGCACGCGGTGGTGATTTCAGGCACATCGGCCTTCTCGTTCATTTCCGGAAACAGCACCAACTGGCCCCGGTCAGCAGGATCCATGCGCCAGCCGCGCACGGCAATCAGGTCGCGGTAGCCGGTGCGCGACATATCGTCGGTCTCGCCCCAGCAGGTGCGCCCGGCAATGGCGATCTGGAAGCCTTGGGCGTTGAGCCAGTCCATGCCGGCAACCGCCTTGTCCCAGGTGTCCGGTCCGCGTTCTGCTTCATGCAGGGCCTTGGTGTAATGATCCAGGCTGACGCGCAGTGTAATGCGACCCGGAAAGCGTTCGTTCAGATCCACCAGCCCGGTCTTGATCTTCAGCCGTTGCATGGGCTGCATGGCAGTTGGTCAGCACCAGCACGTCATGGCCGCGGGCAAGTGCTACCTCCATCATGGCCAGCATGTCCGGGTTCATGAACGGCTCACCGCCGGTAAAGGCGATTTCCCTGGTGCCCAGCTTGAGGGTGGAAATCTCGTCAAACAGCGACACTGCATCAGCCAGTTTGAAATACTCCAGCCGGTCATTTGTGGGCGATGACTCGATATAGCAGTTGGCACAGGTGATGTTGCACAGCGTGCCGGTGTTGATCCACAGCGTTTCCAGCGCGCTCAGGCTGACACTGGCACGCGCTTCGCCCAGGGCCGTCAGGTCCGGGTTCTTGAACTTCGCCGGGTCGATAGGCTCAAACCCGGCAACGAGTGGATTGGAAATTTCATTCATGGGCGGGGAAACTAGCGTTATCAACGCGCGCAGACTACCATGAAATCCACGTGATGACATAATTGTCAGGAGGACGTGATCCCGGTTGACACAGCGCTAAAGCAATGCCGTTTAATCGCGTGACGACTTGCGGGTGTAGCTCAATGGCAGAGCAGAAGCTTCCCAAGCTTAAGACGAGGGTTCGATTCCCTTCACCCGCTCCACATGCATTGTCGGTATTTTGATTTGCAACTTGTCACGATTATTACTTTTTCCAGTTTAGCCTCAATTACAGCGTGTCAGGTCTTTCTATGCCGCTGCAAATTCGCTACTGCTAATCCGTGTCCACACCCGGTTGATTTGCGCGACTTGAGTGATGTGGTTTGAGCCGAGGCCGGAATGAACACTGTTGCACAGCGCATCCGCGAAAGCGGATGGCTCTCATACATCAAAATCGCCGTTCTTGCCGGCCTGGTCGGTGTCACGGGCAGCCCTGCGCGCGCTTTGGCGGCAGATGAACTGCCCCTGTTCCGCCAGGTTGCGAAAGTCGATGTGACCACGAGCCTGCGTAAAGTGCGGCGTATCCGGTTTGCCGTGGATACCGAGTTTCCGCCGTTTGCGTTCAGGGACACTGCCGGCGCCCTGACGGGATTTCTGCCGCTGTCTGTTGATGCCATGTGCACCGACCTTAAAATAAAGTGCGAATTCGTGATCCATGATACCGCTGACATGGAAGGCGCCCTGACCGGCAAGGAGGCCGATGTTGCCGTCTACATGAAAGCCCGCGACGAGCTGGATTTTGAGAAACTGGAGTTTACCCGGCCGTTCCTGCACCCGTTCGGCCGGTTTGCCACTCGAACCTCCAGCCCGATCAGAAAGACCGATGTTCGCACCCTGGCCGGCAAGCGCATCGGGGTTCGCGAAGGCACAACCCACGCCAGCTTCATCAAGCAGCATTTCAACCGGTCATTGCTGGTCTCGTTTGCAAATCACGAAGACCTTTATGAAGCCGCCCGCACCGGCAAGGTTGATGTTGTGTTCGATGACGCGTTTCGTCTGATGTTCTGGTTGCAGGGCACGATTTCCAGGCAATGCTGTCACTTTGTCGGGCGCGGCTATGTGGACAGATCACTGTTTTCAAAACCTCTGTCCATGGTGGTGCGCCGCGAGGACAATGACTTGCGCAAGGTTCTGGACTATGGCCTCGACCGCCTGCAGTCGTCGGGACGTTTTGCGCTGATTTACAATCGCTTTTTCCCGCAATCTCCGTACTGATCCGGTCTGGTATTCTGAGGTTCCATGACGCCTGAACCTGCACCTTTCCTGCATGATGGCCCGGCGGATGGCCCGGTCTTGCTGCTGGCCCATGGCGCAGGCGCGCCAATGGACTCCGGTTTCATGACCGATATGGCAGGCCTGCTGGCAGGTTTTGACATTCACGTGGTGAGATTTGAGTTCGCTTACATGCGCGCGCGCCGGGCCGACGGCAAAAGGCGGCCACCGCCGCGCTTGCCTGGCCTGATCGAGGAATTCCGGCAGGTAATCTCCCGGTTCCCGAAACGCAAGGTGTTCATCGGCGGCAAGTCCATGGGGGGCCGGGTGGCCAGCATGATTGCGGCAGACCCGCAAGACGGTGATGATATCGCCGGGCTGGTGTGCCTGGGCTATCCGTTTCACCCGCCCGGCAAGCCCGATGCCTTGCGCACCGCGCACCTGCCGGCAATCACATGCCCGGCACTGATCGTGCAGGGCGAGCGCGATCCGTTCGGCAACAAGGATGATGTATCAGGCTATGGTTTGCCGGCAAGCATGCAGGTTTTCTGGTCCGCCTTCGGCAATCATGATCTTGCACCCCCGAAAAAGTCAGGCCGCACGGTTCAGGAAAACTGGAGTGTGGCTGCACAGGCGATTGTCGGCTTCATCAGTGAGAATGCCTAGGACCTCATCTCGCTCTGGGTATGGGCACTCGTCCGGCTGCGAGTTGTTTCACAATGGATTGTGGGATGCAGGGCCCGGGGGTGGAACCCTGCATCCCGAATTGGTTGCATCAGCTAAATCGCTGCAATACAGCTCCTATACTTCTGCCACCAATAGCTGGAACCCGCGCTTCGTGCTGTTCGCAAGTATCTGTAACAGCTGGCATTTTCAACGCTCTCGGCCTGTTGATGCGGCATCACGGACACCACTTTCGAAACAATCACGGATTGTCTGTTCAAGGAGGGGTTGGTCACCCAGATCATTGCAATGACAGACAGGCCGATGACCAGCGACAACGGTAGAATTTGGTTATGTGCAAAAAGCGTCATGTCAAATCACCTCCATGTTTGTCTGTGTGTTTTCGTTGCCTGGTACCCTAGGGCTGCTCACATTTACGTTATGTGAGAATGTGCACATCTCGTGCAAATTCGATTTTACGTGCGGTAATGGTTGAAAAAAAACTCATTGCAGCACATCATCGCCGGCGTGGATGAGATCAGGGAAATACCGTTGTTTGCGGCACTGGCGGATGGCGATGCCCGCCGGTTGTCGGTGCATTGCGTCTGGCGGTCTGTTGCCGAGAACGAACTCATTATCGACTATGAGGACGAGACGGCTGAAGTGCTGTTCGTTGTCGATGGCCGGGTCCGGATTCTGCTGCGTACGGCGTCGGGACGCGAGGTCATTCTCGACGATATGCAGGGCGGCCGGTATTTCGGCGAAATGGCGGCCATTGACGGGCTGCCGCGCTCGGCCAATGTCACTGCGCTTGAGAAAACCCGCATCTGCGTGATGCCGGCTGCGGTGTTCCGCGATGCCTGCACCACCATACCGTCGGTTGGACTGTCGGTGATGAAGATGCTGGCGGACCGGGTCCGCACCCTGAACCAGCGCCTCGGCGAGTATGCCTTCCTGACGGCAAAGCAGCGCCTGTGCGCAGAATTGTTGCGATTGTCACGTCCGCGCATGGGCAATGAGAAGCAACGTATCGTGTCGCCACCTCCGCTGCAGCGTGAACTTGCCGACAGGATTTCCACCCAGCGCGAAGTGGTAACGCGTGAACTGGCCACGCTGTCCCGCAAGTCCATTATCGAGAAAACCCGCGGCGGTCTGGTGCTGGTCGAACCGGACCGGCTCAATGCCATCATCGACGAAGCCCAGTCGAAATAGCATTATCACACTGACTTGAGACGGTTTTGTCAGTTGAGGTCGCGTTCGATGTCTTCGGCGAAATCACGTTCAAACACCAGCTTGTCATTATGCCAGGCTTCAATGCGGGCGCTCAGGTGAAAATGACCGGCTGACGAGTGCATTGTCGACCAGGTTTCCGTGCGCAACACAATGTCATCGCGCTGGATTTCCTGGGTCCAGTGGGTCGTCATGCGCGCCGACAGCGGGTCGTTGGCGCGAATGCTGTGGGTTTCGCGGCCCACTTCACCGGTAATCAGACCGTGGTCTGCGTTCCGGTACAGGCCGAAATCGTCGACGATTGAAATGGTAACCTCGCCGGTTGCGTCATCTTCGGTCTGTTCGCGCGAATTTGACGGTGGGCGCAGTTCGACGAGGTCGGCGGGGGGTGCGGATACCGGCTCGGCAAACACCGGCGCAACTTCACCTGGCACAGGCGTGCGTACCGGCACCGTCAGCCAGGACCTGGCGGTATGTATGTCCAGTGTCACCGGTTCAGGTGCCGGCCACATCATCGGCCAGTAGCTGGTCGATATTGACAATCGCAGCTTGTGACCTGCGGCAAGGTGCGCGCCACATCATCCAGCCTGATCCGGCAGAAATAGCGTTCACCCGGTTCAAGCGGTTCAGGATGCTCGTGACTGACAATATGGGTCAGGTTCTGCAGCCCATAGCTGATGCGCGAGACACTGCCGTCCGGGCGCACGTCGCTCAATCGGACAGCCAGCAGGGCAACAGGCTTGTCACTGGAAAACTCCAGTTCCAGTTCGGCCTGGCCGACCAGGTCCATGTCAGCCCCCAGAGCCTGCGTATCGAACACCAGCGAGCCGGCATCATCACGGGCCTGATCGCCGGCAAATTCCGGCCCCATCCAGATGACGCAAAACTCGCCGCCGTCGCGTCCGGTTGTCTGTGGCGAACTGAGACTGAGGGCCAGGTCATCACCGGGGCTCTCACGTAGTCCGTCAGGTGTGAGATAGAGCCGGTTCGGCTGACTGGAGTGGCCGGGCCAGCTTGCTTCCGATATCCACCTGCCGGGTATGTGGGGCGGCAGGGCTTGCGGCGGTGTTGACGCCATGACATAGGCGCGCACGGCCGGGTCACGCAGTACCCCTGTCGCCTCGCCCTTCAACCAGAAATCCCACCATCTCAAGGCTTCCTGCAGGAAACCGATGCGGGGACCGGGAACCGCAAAATGCGGGTACTTGTGCGCCCACGGCCCAATAATGGCCTTAACCGGTGCTTTCAGATGCGCCAGCATGCGGAATATTGCGTTGGAGTAGGCATCGTTCCAGCCGCCGACAGCCAGTACGGCAGCTTCGATGTTCGAGTAGTCCTCGCATACCGAGCCATGCTTCCAGTACTCATCACGGCGCTGGTGCTGCAGCCACCGTGCGGCCAGGAACGGCTCATTATCGAGTCGCTGCATCCAGGTGTCGAACCAGCCGTCACCGACCAGCGCCGGATCCGGCGGGCGTGATGAGTAAGACAGCATGGTGGCGCCCCAGCCGAGGTTCTCATTGATCAGGCAGCCGCCCTTGAAGTGAATGTCATCGGCATAGCGGTCATCGGTGGAGCACAGCGTAATGATCGCCTTGAGCGGGTCGGGCCGCATGGCGGCGATCTGCAGGCCGTTGAAACCGCCCCACGAGATGCCCATCATGCCGACCTTGCCTGTACACCAGGCCTGTTCGGCAAGCCAGTTGATCACGTCGACGCCGTCATCGAGTTCGCGCTGGCTGTACTCGTCCTCCAGCACGCCATCGGATTCGCCACAGCCGCGCATGTCGACCCGCACACAGGCATAGCCGTGGCCGGCAAAATACGGATGTGTCAGCTGATCGCGTTCAACGGTGCCGTCACGCTTGCGATAGGGCAGATATTCCAGGATTGCCGGAACCGGTTTGTCTTCCGCATCCGCGGGCAGCCAGATACGGGCGGCCAGCCGTGTGCCGTCAGACACGGTGATCCACTGGTTTTCAATCTCGCGCACCCGATGTGGAAACTGGTTGACGATTGCGGTCATTGTGACATGTCCGAAATTGCGCAGGTGATGGCGTCAAACATGGCCTTGGCTGCAGGCGATATGTGCCGTGCCCGCAAGCAGGCATGCACCAGTTCGGGTTCATGGCGCACCTGCGCTGCGACACCTGCCGATTGCAGGCAGCGCGCATAGTCGAAACAGTCATCGCGCAGCGGATCCCATTCGCACGCCACCAGAAACGCACGCGGCAGGCCTGAGAAATTGTTTTCACGCAATGGCGCGTAAAACTTCGACGACTGGTTTTCCTTCATGCCTGCGCCCAGATACATCTGCTCGTAGTATTCCATGTCGGCTGTGGTCAGCCCCGGCGCATGACGGCGCGACACATAGGAGCCTTTGGCCTTGTCGCCACCCAATGCCGGGTAGATCAGCACCTGCCCGGCAGGCATTTTCTGGCCCTGATCGCGCCTTGCGAGACAGACCGCTGCAGCCAGATTGCCACCGGCTGAGTCCCCTGCAAGAACAGTCCGGCCGGGATCGATGTCCAGCAGGCCTGAATTGTCGAAAACCCACTTTACCGCTGCCAGGCAGTCATCATAAGCGGCTGGAAATATGTGTTCCGGCGCGAGCCGGTACTCAACGGCCACCACTGTGACACCCGCATCCCGGGCAATGCCGCAACAGATGTCGTCATGGCTGTCGAGACCGCCCAGGATAAAGCCGCCGCCATGCATGTATACTGCGCTGCCGCCTTTGCGGCTTTCCGGCACATAGCGGCGCAATGCAATGTCGCCGGCAGGGCCTGGGCAGGTCATGTCTGTCACCTGCATGCCGGCCGGTCTCCCGGCATGAAAATGGGCACATAAATTGTTGTAGCACCGGCGTTGTTCGCCAATCGTCAGTTGGGCAGTGTCTGCCGGGTAGAACTGCGATCCGGCCTCCATAAAGGCCCAGATTCCGTCCTCGTCCGGACCGGTGCGCGGGTCATCCTGCATGATTGTCATATTGCCATGGCATCATTTTAAGATCATGTTTCCTTTTATGATCCGGACCCGGCAACCATCTGACGATGACGCGCGGAACCAGCCTCGCGATGATGAGGCCGGGGGCGCCAGACTGCAACCTGATACTGCAGCTGTTCTGGATGCAATCGTACGTGCAGTGCCGGATCCTTTCATCATGCTGGATGACAGCGGTATCATCCTGTCCCACAACAAGCAGGCAACGGAGCTGACCGGCCAGGACATGATCGGCCAGCACCTGTCGCAGCATATCCGCGCGCCGGCCGTGCTCGAAGCAATCGAGCGTGTTGTCGACAGCGGGGCACCGGATCAGGTGCACTACGAACGCCGCACCGGCGGCGGCAGGCTGTTCGAGGTGTTCATAACGCCGGTAGCAGCGGTTGATGTTGCGCGTGCACCCGCAGTAACTGTCTTGCTGCGCGACCTGAGCACACAACAGCAGCTTGAAAAAATGCGCGCTGATTTCGTTGCCAATGCCAGTCATGAACTGCGCACGCCGCTGGCGTCGATGACCGGATTCATCGAAACCCTGCAGGGCTCGGCCAGGAACGATGCAAAAGCGCGCGAAAAATTTCTCGGCAGGATGCTGGAACAGGCCCATCGCATGCGGCGGCTGATCGATGACCTGTTGTCATTGTCACGCATTGAAATGAACCTGCACCGCACGCCGTCTGATCTGGTCGACATGTCCGAGGTGGCGCGCTACAGCGCGGAGCTTATGGCCACACGGGCATCCGAAGCCAGGTGCGAGATACGGGTCAATGCACCTCTGGGCATGATCGTCGATGGCGAGCGCGATGAGTTGATTCAGATTACGCAAAACCTCATCGAAAATGCCATCAAGTACGGCGCGAGCGGGCGTGGAGTAGACGTATCTGTTTCGCATGATGCCAAACGGGGGCGAATTGAACTTGCCGTGACCGACTACGGAGCCGGCATTGATGCGCAGCATCTGCCACGCCTTACGGAAAGGTTCTACCGGGTCAGCGTGCAGGAGAGCCGTTCCGGCGGCGGCACCGGGCTTGGATTGGCCATCGTCAAGCACATTGCATTGCGCCATCGCGGCCAACTCGACATCACATCGCGCAAAGGCGAAGGCAGCATCTTCAAATTCACCCTGCCCGTCTCCGGTTGAGTTCACAAAAGCGGCCGAATAAATTTAATTTTTTCAATAAGTTGATGTGTCATCCAGTTGTCATGTAGTTGTCACACAATTGCATGACGGCAGGCATACTGGTTACCGCGTTAGCTTTGAAGAGAGGCTCATGAGGAGTCTCTCGTTCAACCTTAAATAGTCATATCAGGGAAAACATCATGCTCAAACGCACCCTTCTTACAGCCACTGTTGCGCTGGCTGCCATTGCAGCAGCATCTGCTGCGCAGGCTCGCGACCAGATCCGCATTGTCGGGTCTTCAACCGTTTATCCGTTCACCACCGCTGTCGCTGAACAGTTCGGCAAGTCAGCCGGCAAGACACCTGTTGTCGAATCCACCGGTACCGGCGGCGGCATGAAACTGTTCTGTGCCGGTGTCGGCGCCGATCATCCCGACCTGTCCAACGCATCGCGCGCGATCAAGAAGTCAGAGTTTGAAATGTGCCAGAAGAACGGTGTGACGGACATCATTGAAATCAAGGTCGGTTTTGACGGCATTACGTTCTCGCACTCCAAGGGCGCATCGGATGTGACGCTGACCAAGCAGCAGATTTTCCTGGCTTTGGCCAAGCAGGTCCCTGGTCCTGATGGAAAGCTGATCGATAACCCGTACAAGATGTGGTCTGACATCGACGCTTCCCTGCCTGCCAAGAAGATCGAAATTCTGGGCCCGCCTCCGACTTCCGGCACTCGTGACGCCTTCGTTGAACTGGTCATGGAACCTGGTGCCGAAGAGTTCGAAATCCCTCAAGACGCTTGCCAAGGAAGACAAGGATGCTTTCAAGGCGGTTTTTGGAACCATGCGTGAAGACGGTGCGTTCGTCGAAGCTGGCGAGAACGACAACCTGATCGTACAGAAGCTTGAGGCCAATCCGGACGCCTTCGGCATTTTCGGATATTCGTTCCTCGAAGAAAACCAGGACAAGATCAAGGGTGTTTCGGTTGAAGGCGTGAAGCCAAGCTTCGAAGCCATTGCATCGGGTGAGTACAAGGTATCACGCCCTTTGTTCATCTATGCCAAGAAACAGCACGTCGGCGTCATTCCGGGCATGCAGGAATTCATGGATGAGTTCGTCTCTGAAAACGCCATGGGTGAAGACGGTTACCTGCCGGCCAAGGGCCTGATCCCGCTGCCGGAAGAAGAACTGGCGAAGGTCCGCGATGCTGTCAAGAACGGCACCGGTCTCGCAATGTAACTCCTCGATCGGACCGGCAACCCGGATTGGGTTGCCGGTCTTTTGCCTTTGCAGGCTTTTCCGGATTGCTTGAATTTCAGCCACGACGCTGGCCGAAGAAAGTTTCGAGGTTGTGATGCTCGTCCTTGTCGCCGTTCTGGTTGTTCTGGCCTTCTTGTATGGAAAGTCGCGTGGATCGGCGTTCGGTACTGGCGAGGGCAAACTTCACTCGCTTCCCTACTACCATGGGTATTTTGTCGCCCTGATGGTCGCCATCCCGTTGTTGATACTGACGGTGTTGTGGCCTGCGGTAAGTGCGTCTTACATTGAAAGCCAGACACTTGCAGTGTTGCCTGCCGACCTGCAACCGGCAAACGGGCTGGCGCGCGATGCGGTCATGCGTGACATTCGGTTGCTCGCATCAGGTGTCATATCCGACCCGGACCGCCTCAGTGCCTATCCGCAGGGCGTGCGGGCGGCCGGTGCTGTTTTCGCCAAACTGCAATCGGCCTCGGGCTGGCTGCAAATCGCTATTGGCCTGTTGGTTGGTGTCGGGTCAGCCATGCTGGCATCCCGCAAATTGTCCACCAGGTTCCGCGCCCGCAATTCCGTGGAGCGTATTTTCCTGACTGTGCTGATCATCTGCTCGGCTGTCGCCATCCTGACAACTGTCGGCATCGTGTTTTCGGTCATATTCGAGACGCTGCGGTTTTTCGCCAAGGTACCGGTGACCGAATTCCTGTTCGGCACCCAGTGGAGCCCGCAAACCGCACTTCGTGTCGATCAGGTTGGCTCATCAGGTGCCTTTGGTGCAGTGCCTCTGTTCATCGGCACGACCCTGGTGATGCTGATCGCCATGTGCGTGGCCGGCCCGATCGGACTGTTCGCCGCCATTTACATGGCCGAGTATGCCAGCCCGCGGGCGCGTTCGATCGCCAAGCCGATCCTGGAAGTGCTGGCCGGCATTCCAACTGTTGTGTTCGGTTTTTTCGCAGCCCTGTCAGTCGCGCCCGTGATACGCAGATGGGGTGAGAGTGTCGGCCTGGAAGTCGCATCTGAAAGTGCCCTGGCCGCGGGCATTGTCATGGGCGTGATGATTATTCCCTTCATGTCTTCCTTGTCTGATGACGTCATCAATGCGGTACCGCAATCGCTGCGTGACGGGTCCTACGCCATGGGCGCCACCAGGTCGGAGACGGTCAAAAGGGTGGTGTTGCCGGCAGCGCTGCCGGGCATTGTTTCAGCGTTCATGCTGTCTGTGTCCCGCGCCGTTGGAGAAACCATGATCGTGGTCATGGCCGCAGGTCTCGCCGCCCATGCGGTCAGTTGGGATCTCATCGAAACATTCAATCCTCTGCAGGCAGTGACCACAGTCACGGTGCAGATCGCGACCCTGCTGGTCGGCGACCAGGAATTCGAGAGTTCCAAGACATTGTCGGCGTTCGCCCTCGGCTTCGTCCTGTTCTTCTTCACCTTGATCTTGAACGTGATTGCGCTGCGTGTGGTGGCGCGCTTTAAGGAACAGTATGACTGATATGGCAAATCCGGTCCCGGCACGGGCAGGCAGACCGCAGACAACCGTGATTGATGCAGCGCGCCTTAAAAAGCGTTATCGGGCGGAAGCCAGGTTCCGCTGGTATGGCATCGCAGCGATCGGTTTTGCCTGCGGCTTTCTGGTGCTGTTGCTGAGTGACATACTGCTTAAAGGCCTGCCGGCGTTCGAGGCCAATACCGTGACGCTGGATGTCATGCTGGATGACAGCAAGATCGACGCTGATGCAATCAGCAAGGGTAATTTCAATTCTATCGTCAACAATGCCATTCGGGCCCAGTTTCCCGGCGTCACATCGCGCAGCGACCGCCGCGCCTTGCCAAAACTGCTGTCATTTGATGCTGTCGACAAGGTGCGCAGGGAGGTCATCGCCAATCCGTCCCTTATCGGCACCACCCGGAGCTTTGACCTGAAGCTGTCCGATGAGGCCGACCTGTTCCTGCTGGGCATGAGCACGGATGAGTTTGATATTCCGGTGACCGGCAGTGTTTCGATAGAACAGATTGAAGACGGTTTCAGGCTGACCTCGAGTGGCAATGATTTTGCCGGTGTCCTGGCCAGGGTGAAGCAACGGCTTGAAACCCGGCGCGACAGGCTGTCACTGGACGCATCGAAACTGGAGCGGGTTCGCGATCGGCTGGCCGCTGAAATGCCGGTCGCCGAAGCCGCGGTGGCCGAAGCCGGGCCTGAAGCAACCGATACCCATCCTGCGAAACGCCGTCTGGCCAAGCTCCAGGCCGACACAAGCAGCGTGGCTGCAGCACTTGCGCGGCTCAAGGCCCAGACGGACGAGCTTTCTGATAGCATAAACAACCCTACGCGGGCAGAAACACTGACATCTGCACTGCCATCGTATTTTGTCAGGCTGCCCGAAAAAGGTGTGGTCAAGATTGCCGGGATCGGCAGCGACTACATCACCGGCCAGGCCTATATGCCGGTCGCGGCAACCGGTGCGGTGGCTGCGGGAAACTGGTCGCTGGTTGAGTATTCCCAGCCGGAAGCGGACCGTCGCATCAACGACAAGGAAATCATCTGGCTCACCAGTCTTCGCGATGCCGGCATGGTCAAGAGCGGATTCAACTGGCCGTTCTTTCAACGTGGCGACAGCCGCGAAGCCGAAGTCGCCGGGGTTCTGGGCGGCATGGTCGGTTCAGCGCTCACGCTGCTGGTCACCTTGCTGTTGTCACTGCCGATCGGGGTCGCTGCTGCGATCTACCTGGAAGAGTTTGCGCCGCGTAACCGGCTCACCCAGCTGATTGAAGTGAATATCAACAATCTCGCTGCCGTGCCATCAATCGTCTTTGGCCTGCTGGGGCTCGCCGTTTTTCTGAATTTCTTCGGCCTGCCGAGATCGTCAGCGATGGTCGGCGGCATGGTCCTGGCCCTGATGACACTGCCGACCATCATCATTGCCTCGCGCGCTGCCCTGCGGGCGGTTCCGCCGTCAATCCGGGAAGGGGCTCTGGGCGTCGGTGCGTCTCACCAGCAGGCGGTGTTCCATCATGTCCTGCCGCTGGCCATGCCGGGCATCCTGACCGGTACCATCATCGGAATGGCCCAGGCGCTTGGTGAAACAGCGCCGCTTTTGATGATCGGCATGGTCGCCTTTATCGTTGATGTGCCGGGCGGGTTCAGTGATGCGGCAACGGTTCTGCCTGTACAGATCTTCCTGTGGTCTGATCTGCCTGAAGCGGCATTCCAGGCCAAAACGGCCGGGGCAATCATGGTTTTGCTCGGTTTTCTGTTCCTGATGAATGCGTTTGCCGTAGTCCTGCGCAAGCAGTTTGAGCGCCGCTGGTAATACCTGTGATTTTTGACTTTGGTTCGAATGGAGCAATAAAATGGATGCTGCGGTAGTGGAAACTGACATACATCATAAAGCCATCATGACCCCGGCTGAGCCGTTGATCATGCAGCAGCGCGCACCGAAGATCGTGACTGAGAATGTCACCGTCCACTACGCTGAAAAGCAGGCTATTTTCCCGCTGGACATCAGTATTCCCGACCGCGCCGTATCTGCCTTTATCGGCCCGTCGGGGTGCGGCAAGTCGACGTTTTTGCGCTGCATGAATCGCATGAACGATACCATTCCGATCTGTCGGGTCGGCGGCAAGATCACCATTGACGGCAGCGATATCTATGATCCGGACCTGGATGTTGTGCAGTTGCGGGCACGCGTCGGCATGGTATTCCAGAAGCCCAATCCGTTTCCTAAATCGATCATGGAGAATGTCGCCTATGGTCCGCGTATACACGGCTTGGCGCAATCCAAGACTGATCTCGAGGAAATTGTTGTCAATTCGCTCAAGCGCGCCGGCCTGTTCGAAGAAGTGAAGGATCGACTTGATGCGCCCGGTACCAGCCTTTCCGGCGGCCAGCAACAGCGGCTCTGCATTGCACGCGCCATCGCGGTCAACCCGGAGATCATCCTGATGGACGAACCGTGCTCGGCGCTGGACCCTATTGCCACTGCCCGCATCGAGGAGCTTATTGACGAGTTACGCGAGAACTATTGCATCGTGATTGTGACACACTCCATGCAGCAGGCCGCGCGTGTATCACAGCTCACCGCCTTCTTCCATCTCGGCACACTGGTCGAAGTAGGAGACACCGAAGCGATTTTCACCAATCCGCAAGAACGCCGCACACAGGATTACATCATGGGCCGATTCGGCTGAGCTGCCGCCGGCATCATTGCCCATACCAGAAAGGTTGAGACCGAATGACCACGCATATTGTTTCCGCATTCGATGAGGATCTTGGAAAACTGCGCAATCTGATCGCCCAGATGGGTGGCCTTGCGGAAGATCAGTTCGGCAAGGCCATAGACGCACTGTCCACGTCGGACCGTGTCAAGGCCGAGCATGTCATTGCAGCCGATGACAAGATCGATACTCTGGAAAAGGAAGTCGAGGACAACGCCATCAAGCTGATCGCCATGCGCCAGCCCATGGCGGGAGATTTGCGCGCCATTATGGTTGCCATCCGTATTTCGTCGGATCTGGAACGGATCGGCGACCTGGCCAAGAACATTGCCAAGAGAACCCTTGCCGTGAACGAGCCATTGCCGCGTTCGGTCAATGCCGGGATGAACCGGATGGCGGACCTCGCTCTGGAGCAACTGGCCGATGTGCTGGATGCCTATGCAAGCCTTGATACCCAGAAGGCCATTGACGTCTGGCACAATGACAGCCGCATCGACACTCTTTACAATTCGGTATTCCGCGAACTGCTGACCTACATGATGGAAGACGCACGCACCATTGGCATGTGTACCCATCTGCTGTTCGGCGCCAAGAACATTGAACGCATTGGCGATCACACGACCAATATTGCCGAGAACATCCACTATCTGGTGACCGGTCATCCGCTGGATGGCCCTCGGCCGAAGGAAGACAGCACGTCCCTGACCCCGATTGAAGTCGCGGGCAACAGAAATAACTGTTTGATACGGCCATACGGAGCCTGCGAATGCCTGCAAGTGTATTGATTGTTGAAGATGAAGAGCCGATTCAGGAATTGCTCGCCTACAATTTTGAAGCCGAAGGCTACACGGTGCGCACTCTCGACGGGTCGGAAGATGTGGTGCGGGACGTGCTCAATGATACGCCGGACCTGATTGTGCTGGACTGGATGCTGCCCAACCTGTCGGGCATAGAAATCTGCCGGGCTCTCAGGGCGCGCTCTGAAACCCGCGACGTGCCCATCATCATGTTGACGGCGCGCGGTGAGGAACCCGAGCGGGTGCGCGGTCTGGCCACCGGTGCCGACGATTACGTGGTCAAACCGTTCTCGGTGCCGGAGCTTCTGGCGCGGGTGAAGTCGCTCTTGCGCCGGTCCAGTCCCGATGCCGTTGCCGATATGTTGCAGGCTGGAGATATCTCTCTCGACCGCCGCACACGCCGGGTTCAGCGCTCCGGCCGTGATATCGACCTGTCGCCAACCGAATTCAAACTGCTCGAACACATGATGCAGACACCGGGACGTGTCTACACACGCTCGCAACTGCTCGATTCAGTCTGGGGCAGGGATGTCTATGTGGATGAGCGCACCGTGGATGTGCATGTGGGCAGACTGCGCAAGTCCATCAGCCGGGCCCGGGAAGTAAATCCGATCCGCACCGTGCGCGGCATGGGCTATTCGTTTGACGAGCGCTTCGGCGCGGTCAAAGTCTGATTACGCTTGATTGCCGACACAAAAAACCCGGTGGAGCAGGTGCGCCACCGGGTTTTTAATACCTGTTGCAGTCTGGTTTTCAGCCCGTGCGGCGGCTCCTGTCGCGTTGTGGCTGATAGGCAAGGGCCGCATGACCGGCACAATATGGTGCGCCGTCCTTGGGTGCCTTGCCGCAGAAACAGAACTCTTCACTGCCGGGATCGCCAATCGGCCAGCGGCAGGTCTTGTCGGACAGCATCAGTATGGTGACCCGTTCACCAACCGGTATATCGGCAATATGGATCGCTACCGGTTCCAGAATGGGTTCAGGTTTCACCGACGCCAGAGGCTTGAGTGCGTTATTGCCTGACACGCGCGGCGCACTGCTAGACGCACTTGCCCGGCCGGGATGGCTGGGTTCACGCGTCTTGCGGGTGCGCGGTGTTGATACCCGCGCCCGTGTCACGCGTCCTGACAGCCCCATGCGGTGCACCTTGCCGATGACGGCGTTACGGGTCACACCGCCGGCGAGCTTTGCTGCAATCTGGCTGGCGCTCAGGCCTTCGGCCCACAACTTCTTCAGCAACTCGACCCGGTCGTCGGTCCAGGGAAGTTTTTGCGGGGGTTCACCCGGTAATTGTTCATCGCTCACGAGCGGAATCCTTCTTCATTCGCCGGCCATTATCGGCTCGGCGTGAAACGCATATGTACGGACAGAAATCGCTACATTTCGTAGACTGTGATCGGGACCCTACTAAATAGGCTGAATCTGGCGCAAGAGTCAGGCGAGGGATTTCACCGGTTTTCCCCAGCTTCGGCCCAAAAACATGGTTAATGACAAGTTAATCCCCAGCTTTGTGGCAGGTCGATGCGGCGTTCTGACTCAGGCAGGCCGGATAATCCGATTTTGAGACCAAATAAGGCAAATTTCCACACCGGGAGTTCGCGTTGCCAATGCACGAAAAACACAATATACTGACTTTTCGACGATATTCGCGCCGCCGCTTGCCGGTGGCGTTTGCTGTTTGAAGGCTTGGCGTGTCCTGAAAGGTCTGTTTGAGTATGACACAAGCTGTTCTGCCGACATATAATCGCACGGCGTTTTCCATTGAAAGCGGCGAAGGCGCATGGGTAAAGGCCTCTGACGGACGCACTCTGCTTGATTTCGGCGCAGGTATTGCGGTCAATTCACTGGGGCATTGTCACCCGCATCTGGTGGAAACCCTCAAGAAGCAGGCTGAAAAGCTCTGGCATACGTCAAATCTGTACCGCATTCCCGAAGGCGAGCGCCTTGCTGAACGTCTTTGTGAGGCGAGCTTCGCAGATACGGTGTTTTTCACCAATTCAGGTGCGGAAGCGATGGAATGCTCCATCAAGATGGCACGCAAGTACCACGCCGCTTGCGGTCATCCTGAGAAATTCCGCCTGATCACGTTTGAAGGCGCGTTTCACGGCCGCACACTGGCAACCATAGCCGCCGGCGGCCAGCAAAAGTATATCGACGGCTTTGGTCCTGCCGTGGAAGGCTTTGACCAGGTGCCGTTTGCCGATCATGAAGCAGTTGAAAAAGCCATCGGGCCTGAAACCGCCGGCATCCTGATAGAACCCATCCAGGGTGAAGGCGGCATCAGGCCGGTGCCTGCCAAATGTCTCAAGGGATTGCGCGAGCTGTGCGACAAGCACGGCATCCTTTTGGTGTTCGACGAGATCCAGTGTGGCATGGGCCGTACCGGTAAACTGTTTGCGCACCAGCACTCGTCCATCGTGCCTGACATCATGGCATCGGCAAAAGGCATTGGCGGCGGTTATCCGCTGGGCGCCTGCCTTGCAACCTCGGAAGCGGCCAAGGGCATGGTTGCCGGGTCTCACGGCTCTACCTATGGCGGCAATCCGATGGCCATGGCCATCGGCAATGCCGTACTCGACGTGGTTCTGGAGGAGGGTTTTCTGGATCATGTAGTTCAGATGTCGTTGCTGTTGAGCCAGAAGCTTGCAGGCCTGACAGACGAGTTTCCTGATATGCTTTCCGGTGTGCGCGGCACCGGCCTGATGCTTGGCCTGGAATGCAAGGTTGCAAACACCGAGCTGCAGGCGGCGTGTGTGTCCAATGATCTGCTGGTCGTGGCAGCCGGTGACAATGTCGTGCGCCTGCTGCCGCCGCTGACCATTACCGCTGATGAAGTGTCTCAGGCTGTCACGCGCATTGAAGCAGCTTGCCGACAGCTTCGATCATCGAGCGCCAGCAACTAGAAATTCGTTTCAATTTGAGGCCCAACGCCTCGCACCAAGGGGTTCCGGCATTTATCATGTCTGACACAACGAAATCATTTTTGGATATCTCGGGCGTCTCGACCGACGACCTCAATGCAATACTGTCCGGCGCATTGTCTGCAAAGCGCGCCCGCGCCGGATTGCCAAAGGGTGTCGCGGACGGTCAGCGTCCGCTTGAAGGCCACGTGCTGGCCATGATCTTTGAAAAACCGTCAACCCGGACGCGCGTGTCGTTCGATGTTGCAATCCGTCAACTGGGCGGTGAGTCACTTGTGCTGTCGGCTGCTGATCTGCAGCTTGGCCGTGGTGAGACGGTGGGCGACACAGCCCGTGTCCTGTCCCGCATGGTCGATGTCATCATGCTGCGGACACATGGTGAGGAAAACCTGCACGAGCTTGCAGCAGAGGCAACGGTGCCGGTGATCAACGGGCTGACAGATACATCGCATCCGTGTCAGATCATGGCGGACCTGCTGACCTTGCAGGAGCACAAAGGCGCCATACCCGGCAAGTCCGTCGCCTGGGTGGGCGACGGCAACAATGTGCTGACATCGTGGATCCATGCTGCCGGCAAGCTCGACTTTGAACTCCGGGTGGCGACGCCACCGGAACTTGCTCCCGACGATGCAGCACTTGAATGGGCCTCAGCCAATGGCGTAAAGCTGCAGCTGGGCACCGACCCGCACGATGCGGTGTCCGGTGCCGACTGCGTGGTCACCGATACCTGGGTTTCAATGAACGACAAGGATGCAGCAAACCGGCATAATCTGCTGATGCCCTATCAGGTAAATGACGCCCTGATGGCGCGTGCCGACAAGGACGCCGTCTTCATGCACTGCCTTCCGGCGCACCGGGAAGAAGAGGTCACAGGTTCCGTCATAGATGGCGCGCAGTCGGTGGTCTTTGATGAGGCGGAAAACCGGCTCCATGCGCAAAAAGCCATTCTGCGCTGGTGTCTCGGCAAGCTTTAGGAAATTTGAGAATGGGTCCTGCCCCTAAACCCTCGATGCTCGACATAACCACCGTGATTTCGGTGGAGGACGCGGTGCTGCCGTTTGAAATCAAGCCACTTGGCGTGCGCGGCCGTGTGGTGCGCCTTGGCGGTATCCTCGATGATATCCTGAACCGTCATGATTACCCGATGGCCGCGTCTGCAATCCTGGCAGAAGCTGTTGCACTGGTGGCCATGTTCGGTGCCATGCTGAAGTTTAACGGCAAGTTCATCCTGCAGACGTCAACCGATGGGCCGGTGTCCATGCTGGTGGCGGACTTTGTGTCACCCGACCAGGTCAGGGGCTATGCGCGTGTCGATGTTGATGCGCTTGCCCGCCTGGAGGCGGACGGCGCCGTTACAGCCAAGTCCGTGATCGGAAACGGGCATCTCGCCATGACGGTTGACCAGGGTGAGGACATGGAGCGCTACCAGGGTATTGTCGGGCTCGACAATGCCACACTGGTTGATGCAGCCCATGACTATTTCCGCCAGTCCGAACAAATTCCGACCCTGTTGCGCCTGGCGTCAGGCCCGCTGGTTGGCCGTGCAGGCCAGCAGGACAAGTGGCGCGCCGGCGCCATCATGATCCAGCATCTGCCGGAAGACGGCGGCATCAGCCCGATGCCGGTCTATTCCGGCGATGATCCGTCAGGCAATGGCGAGCCGGAGGTGGATGAAGACGACAACTGGCGCAAGGCGAAACTGTTGCTGGAAACCGTCGAGGATCATGAACTGATCGATCCGCTGCTGTCATCCGAACGCGTGCTGTACCGGCTGTTCCATGAAGATGGCGTCACCGTTTATCCGGAACTGAAACTGCAGCGTTATTGTTCCTGTTCGGCAGACCGGCTGAAGGGCATTCTTGCCAACATGCCCGCAGACGACAAGGCGCACATGGCCGAGGATGGCAAGATAGATGTGAAATGCGAATTCTGCTCGGCCAGCTACCGATTTGACGCTGATGAGATTCTCAATGCCGGTTAGACGAGGCTGTTGAATTCAAGCGTATTTCTTGCCGCTTGTCAGTGTGGGCTTTACTTTTAACCCGAACTTGTCATTACCCGGCTTGACCGGGCAACCCAGTTCCCACTGTGTCCCTGACTGCGACGCAGATGTGCAAAACCTCAGAATTCTGTGAACACTGGGTCACCCGGTCAAGCCGGGTGATGACAGCTTAGGGAGGCAGTGGACCCAGATTCAAGCCAGCTTTCGCTGGCATGACGGAGGTAGAGATATCCGAGCCGGATCAGTGTGCGCTGAGTTCTGCGCCTAGCTGATCTAGAAACCTGTCGCACTCCACAAGCTGGCTTGCGGCGATGAATTCGTCCGGCTTGTGGGCCTGGTCAATGGACCCCGGTCCGCAGATGACGGTCGACATGCCTGCTGCCTGGAAGTGGCCGGCTTCGGTTCCGTAGGACACAACGCCGGTGCGGTTTGAGCCGGTCAGCCGCATGGCGAGCGACTTTGCCTCGCCATCCGGTTCCGGTTCCAGTCCGGGCACATTGACGTAATTGTCGGTCTCGATCCCGGCATCCGGGTAGGTCGCGCGGATCACCTCATTGCGAGTTTTCACAAACCGCGCCACCCGGTCGCGAATTTCACTGGTGTCCTGGTCCGGCAGCAAGCGCGCCTCCCATGAGATTGTGGCCAGGTTGGGTACGATGTTCACTGTCGTGCCGGAATGCACGGCGCCCACGTGCACGGTCGTGAAGGCCGGGTCGAACGGGCAGTCCTTGTTGTCCTTGTCGCGCATTTCCTGCGCAATGGCATTGATTTCAGTGATGAGAAGGTTGGCTTCGATCAGCGCGCTCCATCCCAGCGCCGGTTTGCTGGAATGGGCTTCAACGCCGGTGATGGTTGTCACAAATGCCTGGCATGCCTTCTGTCCTGTCATCACATCCATCATGGTCGGCTCGCCGACAATACAAACCGAAGGTGTCGGCATGTCGTGGCCAAATCGCCTGACGGCAGGGATCACGCCTTCGCAGCTCACTTCTTCATCACATGAAAACACCAGGTGAACCGGGCGGGCAAGATTGCGCGCCTTCAGGTTAGGGACTGCCGCCAGACAGCACGCGAGAAAGCCTTTCATGTCGCAACTGCCCCGGCCAAACAGATCGCCGTTGACATCCGTCATGGTGAACGGATCGCTCGCCCAGGTCTGACCGGTAACCGGGACCGTGTCGGTGTGGCCCGACAGCACCACTCCGCCATCAACCGCAGGGCCGATACTGGCTACAAGATTGGTCTTGCCAGGCGCGTAATCTGCCCGGATTGTTTCGATGCCCAGGTCGCGCAGAAACGCCTCGGCAAATTCGATCAACGGAAAATTGGAGTTGCACGACGTGGTGTCAAAACCGATCAGGTGCCCCAGCATTTCTGTTGACGAGGTGGTGTGCTGGTTGCTCAAGGGCCAGGGTCTCCAAAACTCTCGGTAGAAGTCAATTGATGGTAAGTTCAGCGTTCGGCGAGTCCAGGGAAAATGCCGGGACTTCCACCTGCAGCATCTCCCCGTTCGCGCCTTCCATCGTATAAAACCCTGCCATGAAACCGCTTGGTGTGGCGAGCGGGCAGCCGGAGGTGTATTCAAATCGCTCGCCGGGCCCGAGCGTCGGCTGCTTGCCGATGACGCCTTCACCGTCAACATCCTGTCGTTGACCGTTGGCATCAATGATTTCCCAATGGCGTGTGCGCAAGGTCACAGTCTCGTTGCCCTTGTTCTCGATTGACACCGTATAGGCCCAGACATAGTAGTTTTCGTCAGGGTCGGAGCGGTCGTCCAGATACTGCGGCAGGACCGATACTTCTATGTCGTGGGTAACCGCCTGATACATGTCCATGATTCGCTTTGCCGTTGGTTTGTATGAGCGCCTTTGGCGGTTTATGTGAAACTTCGGACCAAACGTCTTGGTGCGCCTGTTTATCCACGAAAATCAACCTGCATGCGACTGTTAAGTTATCGTTACAGCCGACACCGAATGGCTGATATGCTAATTCTATTATCTGAAACGCACCAGAGAGCATTACAGATGACCACTCAAGCTGCAAATGGCATTGCGCCCGCCCATATTATTCGCCAGATGGTCGAGACCGGCCACATTATTGCTGAAAGTGCCCTGGATGTGGATCAGGTGCAGCCCGCCAGCCTCGATTTGCGGCTGGGTGAGGTGGCCTGGCGGGTGCGTGCGTCGTTCATGCCCGGCCCGCGCCACACGGTTGCTGACCGGCTGGAACAGCTTTCCCTGCACAAGGTCGATCTGACGGACGGTGCGGTGCTGGAAGTTGGTTGTGTGTACATCGTACCGCTGCTGGAATCGCTGGCGCTTGACGACACCATGTCGGCAGCGGCCAACCCGAAAAGCTCAACCGGCAGGCTGGACATTTTTACCCGCGTCATCGTCGACATGGCCGCGGAATTTGACACCGTGCCTGCTGGATACAAAGGACCGCTGTATGCTGAAATCTCGCCGCGGACCTTCCCGATCCTGGTCAGAACCGGTTCGCGCCTGTCACAAATCCGCTTTCGCTCCGGTAACGTGTCGCCCAGCGACGATCTGATCCATGAACTGCACAATCAAAAGCCGTTGGTCACCTCGGGAGATGTCTCCATAGACAATGGCATCGCCTTGAGCGTTGACCTGTCGAGTTTCGCTGACAATCAGCCGGTCGGGTTCCGCGCCAAGCGCCATTCCGGTCTGGTGGATGTGGACCGCAAGGCCGGTCTTGAGGTTCTCGATTACTGGGATCCGATCTGGCAGCGCGGCTCGCTGATCCTCGATCCGGACCAGTTTTACATTCTGGCGTCCAAGGAAGCCGTGCGCGTGCCGCCGACCCATGCCGCTGAAATGGTGCCGTTCAACCCGCTGGTCGGCGAGTTTCGGGTCCACTATGCCGGCTTTTTTGACCCCGGTTTCGGTGATGTGTCGGGCGACGGCGAAGGCGCGCGCGCCGTGCTGGAAGTGCGCAGCCATGAAGTGCCGTTCATCCTCGAGGACGGCCAGATCATCGGCCGGCTGGTATACGAACCTCTGAGCGAGCCGCCTGAAACCGTTTACGGCCAGGGTATCGGGTCGAACTACCAGAAACAGGGTCTGAAGCTGTCCAAGCATTTCAAGGCGTTTAAGTAGTTTTATTTAGCTCACGCCAGCAGCCTTCGGCTGCGCTCCGCGAGGGCGCACTTCGTGCGGCGCGCGGTCGCGCTTGCCTCAGCACTTCGTGCTTCGGAGGGGAGTTCATCACTACGGTAGTGCAGGGTCGGAGAACGGCCCGAACGAAGTGAGGAAAGCTTTTCGAGCAATAGAGTTTATTCCGCTCACGCCAGCAGCCTGTCGGCTGCGCTCCGCGAGGGCGCACTTGGTGCGGCGCGCAGTCGCGCTTGCCTCAGCACGTTCCGTGCTTCGGATGGGAGTTCAGCACTACGGTAGTTCGAGGTCGGCCTTGCCTCAGCACCTACGTGCTTCGGAGGACTTCATCACTACGGTTGTTCAGGGTCGGAGAACGGCCCGAACGAAGTGAGGAAAGCTGTTCGACCACCAAAAACAGCAAAACCGGGACAAGCCGTTCGACGGCAATAACCCCTTTTAGTTCTCATCCATCTTCAGCGCCGCGATGAAGGCGTTTTGCGGAATTTCGACGCGGCCGAACTGGCGCATCTTCTTCTTGCCTTCCTTCTGCTTGTCCAGCAGCTTGCGCTTGCGCGAGACATCGCCGCCATAACATTTGGCCGTCACGTCCTTGCGCATGGCCGAAATGGTTTCGCGCGCAATCACCCTGCCGCCGATGGCCGCCTGGATGGGGATCTTGAACATGTGGCGCGGGATCAGGTCTTTCAGTTTTTCAACCATTGCCCGGCCGCGTTGTTCCGCCCGCCCGGCATGCACGATCATGGCCAGCGCATCCACCGGCTCTTCATTGACCAGCACATGCATGCGCACCAGGTTGCCCGGTTCGTATCCGGTCATCTGATAGTCGAAACTGGCATAACCGCGCGTCACCGACTTCAGCCGGTCATAGAAATCAAACACAACTTCATTGAGCGGCAGATCATAGATCAGCATGGCGCGCGAGCCGGCATAGGTCAGCTCCTTCTGCCGTCCGCGACGATCCTCGCACAGTTTCAGAACCGCCCCCAGATATTCGTCCGGCACCAGGATGGTTGCCTGAATCCAGGGTTCATCGATGGTGTCGATATAGTTGGGTTCAGGCATGTCAGCCGGATTATGCAGTTCCAGCACATCGCCCTTGATCTGGTGGATGTGGTAGATCACCGACGGCGCCGTTGTGATCAGGTCGATATTGAATTCCCGTTCCAGCCGGTCGCGCACGATCTCCAGGTGCAAAAGCCCCAAGAACCCGCAACGGAAGCCGAAGCCGAGCGCGGCTGAGGTTTCCATTTCATACGAGAAACTCGCATCGTTCAGGCGCAGCCTGCCCATGGCCTCGCGCAGGTCTTCAAATTCAGCCGTATCTACGGGGAAGAAACCTGCAAACACCACGGGCTGTGCCGGTTTGAAGCCGGGCAGGGCTTTGGCGCACGGGCGTTTTTCTTCCGTTACCGTGTCACCGACACGCGTGTCAGCCACTTCCTTGATTGCCGCGGTAAAAAAGCCGATTTCGCCGGGCCCCAGATCAGCCACCATTTCCTGTTTCGGGCGAAATACACCGACACGGTCGACAAGGTAATTGGCGTCCGTGGACATCAGCTTGATGCGCATGCCCTTTTTGAGCCGGCCGTCCAGTACCCGCACCAGCACGATGACACCGAGATAGGCATCGTACCAGCTGTCGACCAGCAGGGCTTTCAGCGGCTGCTCGGCATCGCCTTTCGGCGCCGGCAACTTGTGGACGATCGCTTCCAGGACTTCCTTGATGCCGATGCCGGTCTTGGCGGAAATTTCCAGGGCACCGGATGCATCCAGCCCGATCACGTCTTCAATCTGCTGACGCACCCGGTCGGGTTCGGCCGCGGGCAGGTCAACCTTGTTGAGGACGGGCACGATCTCGTGGTCGTTCTCGATCGCCTGGTACACATTGGCCAGCGTTTGCGCTTCCACGCCCTGGGCGGCATCGACCACCAGCAGGGACCCTTCCACCGCGGCCAGCGACCGGTTGACCTCATAGGCAAAATCAACGTGTCCCGGTGTGTCGATCAGGTTCAGTTCATACGTCTCACCATTGTCAGCCGTGTACTCGAGGCGCACTGTCTGGGCCTTCACGGTAATGCCGCGCTCGCGCTCGATGTCCATCGAGTTCGAGCACCTGCTCCGTCATCTCGCGCGCCGTCAGTCCGCCACAGGTCTGGATCAGCCTGTCAGCCAGCGTGGACTTGCCGTGGTCGATATGTGCAACGATGGAAAAATTGCGGATGTGCGATGTATCTGTCATGCGCTGGTGTTTGGCAGCGGACGAGGTTTCCGTCAAGCGGACAAATTGCTCTACTGCAGTTCTGACCATTGCCGGTATACTGCATTCACAGACGGGCAGCAGCAGATCAACATTGGCGAAAGGGTTTCATGGTTCATGGTTGAGGTCGCAGAACCGCAACCGGGTGGACGCGCCGGACTTTTGGCCATCCTTTCGCTGGGGAATTTTGCCATTGGCATGGGGGCCTTTGTCGTCATCGGCATCCTCACCCCGCTGGCGTCAAACCTGGCAATGTCCAATGCCGAGGCCGGGCTTGTGCTGACGGTCTACGCCATCGCCTATGCGGTCTGGTCGCCCCTGCTGGTCAGCCTGACCGGTGCGCTTCCCCGCCGCATGGTTCTTGTTGCCGGGCTGTCATTGTTTCTGCTGGCCGCGGTGTTGAGTGCTGTTGCGGTATCGCCTGCAACCCTTTTTGCTGCCCGTATTGTTGCAGCAGCAGGCGCCGGGATCTTCACCCCTGTTGCAGCAGCCGTGGCCGTGTCCTGCAGTGCACCGGCACACCGCGGGCGGGCGCTGTCCACCGTGTTCTTCGGGCTCACTCTGGCCCAGGTTCTGGGCGTGCCGGTAGGAAGCTGGGCCGGCTATACCTATGGCTGGCAGTCGGCGTTCTGGATTGTCGCCCTGATCACCAGCATCAGCCTGGTTGGCGTCATCTCGCTGGTGCCCAACCGGGTCCCGTTTCAACCCACCTCTCTTGCCAGTCTGGGCAAGGTGCTGTCCGCGCCCCGCATCATGCTGGCCGTTTCTTTCACCATCTCGTTTCTAGCAGCGATATATATCCTCTACACCTATATCGCCCCCTTGCTGGAAGCCAGAATGGGCTTTGGCCGCGATGGCGTGACGTTCATGCTGACGCTGTTTGGTCTTGGTGCCGTTGTCGGCAACATCCTGGGCGGTTTCCTGACGGATCGTGTCGGCGGCTTCAGGACACTGATCGTGCTGTGCGTGGCGCAAATCATGGTGCTGCCGGTGTTCTCATTATTGCCGTTTCCCGAGGCCCTGTTGGCAGCCGCCATGTTCGGATGGAGCGTGGTCGGCTGGTCGTTCATGGTGCCACAACAGGCCCGCCTGATCGAGCTTGCGCCGGAACAGCAAAACATCGTGCTGTCGCTCAATTCAGCCTGCATTTATCTGGGCGCATCGCTTGGGTCTGCGCTTGGCGCGCTGGTCATATCCACCTGGAGCATTGCAGCAAGCGGCGTGGCCGCAGCCATTGCCATGGCCGCTGCTTTTGCGCATCTGCTGCTGTCGGCGGTGTTGCAGCGGAAATAGATGGCTTTGTAACTGGACTGTAATCTGGAATTATTCTAAAAACATAATCTGACATCCGTATCCGATTCCAGACCAAGAAGACCACCGCCCGTGAAACCTTTTGCCGACCTGTCTGAAAAAGAAATTCTCGCCCTCGCCATTTCGAGCGAGGATGACGATGCGCGCACCTATATGGCGTTTGCCAATTCGCTGCAGGAGCAATATCCGTCCTCTGCGCGTGTGTTCATCGACATGGCGGAGGAGGAACACGAACATCGCCGCCGCCTGACCGAATTGTACCAGACCAAGTTCGGCGACTTTATTCCCCTGATCCGCCGGTCCGATGTGGCCGGCTTCGTCAAGCACAAGCCGGCCTGGCTGATGCAGAAACTGTCACTGGACGTGGTGCGCAAGCGTGCCGAGGTAATGGAGCTTGAGAATTACCGGTTTTACAAACAGTCGGCGGAACGCACATCGGATGATGATGTGAGAAAACTGCTGCTGGATCTGGCCGAAGAGGAAAAAGGCCATGAGAATCTGGCGGCGAAGCTGACCGAAAAGCATCTCGATGCCGACGCCAAGCTGGATGAAGCAGATGCTGAAAAACAGCTGTTCCTGCTGCAGATCGTGCAGCCCGGCCTGCTTGGCCTGATGGACGGGTCGGTGTCGACCCTTGCCCCGCTGTTTGCTGCGGCCTTTGCCACCCATGACACATGGCAGACATTTCTGGTCGGCACGGCCGCGTCAATCGGTGCGGGTATCTCGATGGGATTTGCCGAGGCGCTGTCTGATGATGGTGAGTTGACCGGGCGCGGACATCCATATATTCGCGGGTCTGCCGCCGGCATCATGACCGCCGTGGGCGGGCTGGGTCATACACTGCCTTACCTGTTCAATGATTTCTGGACCGCGACAATCCTTGCCGTGATCATCGTGTTCATCGAACTGTGGGTGATTTCCTGGATCCGGTTCAAGTACATGGATACCCCGTTCCTGCGCGCAGCGTTTCAGATTGCCGTCGGTGGGTTCATCGTCTTCCTGGCAGGTATTCTCATAGGCAACGCCTGACTGCCAGTTCGCGCCTGGAGTCTATCTAGATCAGGATGGATTTTGGTTGGATCAACCAAAATCCATAAACCTGATCGCTTCTAAAGTGTTGGATCAACTTTATGGGTTCTGCCGAACCCATGTTGATCCAAGCCCGATTTTCCCAATGGCTGGAAGCTTGATGGCCAGGTCGTCAAAGTCCACACCGATGGTTGCGCCCAGGAAATGCAGCTCAAGCCCTTCGCGCCGGCTCATGCCGGCGCCGATGAAGCCGCTATAGGAAATCTGAAACCCGGTTCCCGACGGCATCACACCGGTCTGAAGGCCGGGGCCGAGCCAGTCCTTGCCGACACCGACCGCATCAAGTTCAGCGCCGAGCTCGGGCACCTTGCGCGCGATACTGGCGACAAAGGTGTTCGAGTTGGGACCGGGCCACACGACATACTCGCCGGGCGTCGACCACTCATAGCTCCGTGCGGCTGCCATGACTTTCGGGATCAGGGCTTCGGCTTCTGCGCCGCGCACCTGGTGTACGACATAAGGTTCGCTGGAGTACCAGCGCCCGTCCGGTGCGTAGGCATTGCGGCGCACCGGCGTGCCCCATCCGACCACTTCAAACCGGTCATATCTGGAAGCTCCGGCCGGCTTGACCAGCAGCCAGTGATGAACAGCGAAAATACCTTTCCAGCGGCCCGACCGCGCTGCCATGACATAGATTGCGGCAGGTTCATCGCTTGCTGCTTCCGGCAGCAGTCCCGAAGACGACCAGTCGGCGGACCGCCAGCTGTTTGGCCAGCCCTTGGCATAGGAATAGGCCGCGCCCGCCGCGATGGGCAGCACGATCAGCACAACAGCGAAGGCTGTAAGGAATTTGAAAAGTCGCCGAAACATGAGAGGGATTGTGCACTCCTATTGCGGCTTAAGTTTAACACACTGAACTGCTGTTAAACACCCAGATAGCGATGTTGAACATCTTCGGCTTTTGAAAGTTGCGCAGATGTACCGGACCACACAACCTGACCCTTTTCGACAATGAAGTGGCGGTCAGCAAGTTTCAGCAGGTCTTTCAGGTTCTTGTCGACCAGCAGGATGGAAAGACCGCTCTTGCGGATATCGGACAGCGCCGCCCAGATTTTTTCACGGATCAGCGGGGCGAGCCCCTCGGTTGCCTCGTCAAGCACCAGCAGGCGCGGATTGGTCATCAGGGCGCGGCCAATCGCCAGCATTTGCTGCTCGCCACCGGACAAGAGATTGGCCATCGAGGTTGCCCGGAGCTCAAGCTCGGGAAACATCGCGTAGACTTTTTCAATGGTCCAGGGATCGTCGTGCTTTTGGTGATTGGAAGCTGTTGCCACGAGATTTTCGCGAACCGAAAGATTGGGGAAAACCTGCCGGCCTTCAGGCACCAGTCCGATGCCAAGGTTCGCGGTTTTGAAGGAGGCGAGTTTTGACACCTCCTGGCCGGCAAACTCGATTGACCCGGAACTGGGTGGCACGATGCCGATGATTGAATTGACAGTTGTGGTCTTGCCCATGCCGTTGCGGCCCATCAGGGTGACAACCTCACCGGAGTTGACATCAAACGTCATGCCGAACAGGGCCTGGCTGGTGCCGTAATATGTCTCAAGGCTGGATACTTTCAACATTGCATCAGGCCTCCCCGAGATAGGCGCTGCGCACGTCGGCATTCTTGCGAATGTCTTCCGGCTTGCCGGTGGCGATGATGCGGCCGTAGACAAGCACTGAAATGCGGTCCGCCAGCGCAAATACCGCATCCATGTCGTGCTCAACCAGAAGAATGGTTTTTTCGCCCTTCAGGCTCCGCAGTATGGAAACCATGGCGGCACTTTCCTCTGCGCCCATACCGGCCATCGGTTCATCAAGCAGTAAAAAAGTCGGGTCCGTGGCCAGGGCCATGGCAATTTCCAGCTGGCGGCGCTCGCCGTGCGACAGCGCCGACGCAATGGTGCCGGCACGGCTTGCCAGGCCAACTTTTTCCAGCACTTCAAGTGCCGGTTTGCGAAGCCGCACCTGGGTCGTGGCCGGTTGCCAGAACCTGAACGAGTGTCCGTCATGGGCCTGCACGGCAAGCGCCACATTGTCGATGACACTGAGGCCCATGAACACGGATGTGATCTGAAATGAGCGGGCCAGCCCGAAATGCGACCGGCGATGGGTCGGAACGGTTGTGATGTCCCGGCCGTTGAACACCACATGGCCGGCATCGGGTCTCAGGTCTCCGGACAATTGTGCGATCAGCGTTGTCTTGCCGGCGCCATTGGGTCCGATGATCGCATGCAGTTCTCCGGCATCAACGCCCAGTGTCACACTGTCGGTTGCAACAACGCCGCCGAAGGATTTTTTCAGCCCCTGAATGTCGAGCATGGTCTCAGTCACGGTTCCAGCCCCGCTGGATCAGACCGTTCAGGCCGCCCTTGATGAACAGTACGCTCAGCACCAGCAGCACGCCGAACGGCAGCGCCCAGTAAGTTGTGAAGCTGGACAGCACTTCCTCAATGAAGACAAATGTCACCGCGCCGAACACCGGGCCGAACAGCGATCCCGTACCACCCAGGATCACCATGAACATCAATTCGCCGGAGCGTGACCAGCCCATCATGTCGGGCGAGATAAAGGTGGTGAAATTGCCCAGCAGCGCACCGGCAAGTCCGCACATGCCGCCCGCAATGACATAGGCAGTCAGCTTGTAGGCATAGGTATTGTAGCCCAGCGCCTTCATGCGCACCTCGTTGGACTGACAGCCGCGCACCACCATGCCGAAGCGGGAATTGACGATCCGGTAGACCGCGTAAATCGACGCGACAAGACAGGTATAGGTCAGCAGGAACAGCACCATCTTGTTTTCGATATTGATGATGTCGAGCACCGATCGCGAATAGATGGTCAGTCCATCGTCACCGCCATATTCGTCCAGCGACAGGAAGAAGTAATACCCCATCTGCGCAAACGCCATGGTGATCATGATGAAATAGACACCCTTGGTGCGCAGCGAAATGGCGCCGGTGACCAGGGCAAACAGGGCGCTGGCGGCAATTGCCAGCGGGAAATGCAGCCACCCGGATTCATATCCGTGATAGGCCGGAATACCGACGCAGTAAGCGCCAATGCCGATATAGGCTGCATGGCCGAACGAAATCATGCCGCCAAACCCGAGTATCAGGTTGAGACTGACGGCGGCAATTGCCAGGCACAGAATGCGGGTGATGAAATCCAGCGACACCAGTTGCAGGCGGATGCCGAGGAAATGGGCAGCCAGCGGCACGCACAACAAGATGACCATGAACGCCAGTGTTACGATACGGCCGCTTGCCGACCCGAACAGGTCAGGCGCCCGCAGGTGCTCGTCAAGCCGGGCCGAAATGGTATCAGTCATCTAGCGGACCTTCGGTGGAAACAGGCCCTGCGGGCGGAACGCCAGCACACCGGCCATGATGAGATAGATCAGCATTGACGAAATTGCCGGGCCTGCGGTTTCCGCCGCATTCACGGGGATGAACAATTTCAGGATGTCGTCGAGGAATGACCGGCCCAGCGTGTCGATCAGGCCAATGATGAGGGCACCGATAAAGGCACCCTTCATCGAGCCGATACCGCCCACGATGATCACCACGAAAGCGGTGATGATGATGTCATTGCCCATGCCGATGGTTGCTTCGGTGATCGGTGCGATCAACATGCCTGCCAGTCCGGCCAGCACGGCACCAAGGGCAAACACGGCGGTAAACAGTGTCTTGATGTCGATGCCGAGTGCCGACACCATGGTCCGGTTGGACGCGCCGGCCCGGATCAGCATGCCAAGGCGGGTGCGCCCGATCAGCCAGTACAGCCCGAGCGCCACCAGCAGCCCGCAGCTGATAATCACCAGCCGAAAGGTTGGAAAGATGACGCCTGGCAGTATCTCGACCTGGCCCCGCAGATATTCGGGCAGCGGAATGGCAATGCCTTGCGGCCCCCAGATCATATGCACGAGCGTGTCTGCGATCAGAATGAATCCGAAGGTTGCCAGCACGTGATCCAGATGGTCGCGCTGGTACAGGTGTCGGATCACCCCCATCTCCAGCGCCAGGCCGACAAGGGCCGTCAGCGGGATCGCCAGCAATACCGCCCACACGAACGATCCGGTCCAGAAAGTCAGCGTGGCGCAGAAGAACGCACCGACCATGTACAGCGACCCGTGCGCCAGGTTGACAAAGTCCATGATGCCGAACACCAGCGTCAGGCCTGCCGCCAGCAAAAACAGCAATACGCCCAGTTGCAGCCCGTTCAGGAACTGAATGAAAAACAGTGTGCTCATTGCCCCAACATACCCGGCCTGGATCTCAATCCCACAACAACACTACCCCGGCACTGATCCCGATCACTCGTCCCATAGCCCACCCACCATGAAACAAGTCAACGGGGAGAACAAAAGGTTCTCCCCTTGATACAGCGTTCAATTCGCCATGCGGCCTATTTCGCCAACGGGCACTCGCCGACATAGGGATCAACATGGTTTTCATAAACCGTCTTGACCACTTTGGTCGTCCAGTTCCCGTCATCGTCGGCAACAACTTCACGCAGATAGAAATTCTGTATCGGCATGTGGTTCTTGCCATAGGTGTACTTGCCGCGCACCGAGGCATAATCGGCCTTGGCCATGGCGGCGCGCAGTTCGTCGGTCTTGCTCATGTCGCCGCCAACAGCTTCCACACCGGATGCAATCAGGTTGATGGTGTCATAGGCCTGTGCTGCGTAAAACGACGGATAGCGCTTGTATTTTTCGCGGAAGCTGGACACGAACTTCTTGTTGGCCTCATTGTCCAGTGTCGGATCCCACTGCTGCGTCAGGCGCGAGCCGAGAACGCCTTCCAGCTTGGCTGCCTGCAGTTTTGGCAGCGAAATGGCGTCCACGGTAAATACCGAATACAGATCCAGCACGCCCTTCAGGCCGGCCTGCTGGTACTGCTTGATGAATGCGCCACCGGCTTTGCCCGGATAGAAGACGAAAATGGCTTCCGCGCCGGACGCCTTGGCCTTTGCCAGTTCAGCGGAAAAATCAAGCTGGCTTGGCCATTTGGTCAGGTCCTTGCCCTTGATCTCGCCTTTGAAAGTGCGCTCCACGCCGGTCATCATATTCTTGCCGGCGGCATAGTTCGGGCCCAGCAGATACAGCGACTTGACGCCCTGCTGGTTCAACACTTCACCCATCGCCATGGGGGTCTGGTCGTTCTGCCAGGAGGTGGAGAAGAAGTTTTCATTGCACAGCTTGCCGGCAATCTGTGACGGGCCTGCATTGGATGAAATCAGGAACTTTCCGGCATCCAGCACCGACTTGGCCGATGCCAGCAGCACGTTGGACCAGATGTAGCCGGCAACTATCGGCACATCATCCTGCTGCACCAGCTTGTCGGTTTTCTGCTTGCCGATCTCGGGCTTGAAGCCATCGTCTTCGAAAATGATTTCAACGGATTTGCCGGCCATCTTGCCGTCCAGATGTTCGACGGCCAGGTTGACGGCGTCCTTCATGTCGTTGCCCAGAACCGCCGCCGGTGTTGTCAGCGTGGTCACATAACCGATCTTGATATCGGCTGCGTATGAGGCTGATGCCATCAGCGCCAGACCAAGCGCCGCAATTCCTGTCTTCTTCAACATTGTCAAACTCCTCCCGAGGGTTCTCGTAACTGAGTGCCGCCTTGTTTCGTCCCGACGTGTCACTGAATATGCACGATAGAGATAAAACATACAGACTTCAAATGCCCGCTGTCTGAATTATTTTGCACTATTCAGGTCTTGCGCGGGGCTGGTTCCCGGTGTCGAATGCACACACTCAAGTTCTTGGAACGAGCAATCTGGCAGGAGACAGACATGATCGAAATGACAGCGGGCGTCACGCCGGCAAGTGAAGGTATCGACGGTATCGAATGGAACATCCTCGGCCAGACCTATGTCCCCAAGCACCTGTGCGAGAGCTCGTTTTCCTGGCACGCGACGTTTCCTGACGGCACTTTTGTACCGCCCCACATCCACCCCGATCAGGACGAATTCATTTATGTGCTGGAAGGCCGGTTTGAGCTGTTTCTGGATGGTGCTGACGCAACCGCAGACGCCGGTGACCTGATCCGCCTGCCACGCGGCCAGGCGCACGGCATTTTCAACAAGTCAGGTCACGAGGTGAAGTGCGTGTTCTGGGTGTCACCGACGCAGCAATTGTGGGACCTGTTCACCAAGATCAACAATGTGCCGGACCCGGCAGAAGTCGTCCGGCTGGCCAGCGAACACAATATCCACTTCCTGCCGCCGCCGGATGCTTGAACGGATCATTGCTCCAGATCAGTATGATTTTTGATTGAATCAATCAAAAATCATAAAATTGATCGCTTACAAAGTGCTAGAGCAACTTTGTGGGTTCAATTGAACCCATGTTGCTCCAGTAGCCTGGAAGGCAACCAGGCGATGGATTTGGTCCACCGAAGGCCGGTCTTTTGCGTGCCGGCAGGTGAATGTGCAGCATTGTCGGTGGCCTGTCATCGATTGACCGACGCCTTGTCGAAGCCTGCGGTTTTTTGATACCCGCGCACAACCGCTTCCAGTTCTTCGTGGCCGGCGATGTCCTCGAGCCGGTCAAATCCGTCCGGCGCGCGCTGGTTGACCAGGTCAATGACCCGTTCAGGCCCGCCGCCCCGGTTCTGCCGCACGATCTCCGACGTGGCGGGCAGGCGTTCTGCCTCGTAAGCCAGCAGGGCTGACCTCACATCATTTGCACATTCAGCGAGCTTGTCTGCGAGACAGCGGGCATCGAGTATCGCCTGGCTGGCACCGTTTGATCCCACCGGATACATCGGGTGGGCCGCATCACCGAGCAAGGTCACCCGGTCAAACGTCCATTGCTCTACCGGGTCACGGTCACACATGGGATATTCATAGAACGTGCCCGTCTCACGGATAAGCGCCAGCGGATCCAGCACATCCAGCGAGAAGGTGTTTTCAACGAACGGCAGCAGTTCGCTCATCACGCCTTCGCGGTTCCAGTCCTCACGCCGCGGCATGGGCGTTGAGCCATCGCCCATCTTCGCCGCCACCGCCCAGTTCATCAGCACCTTGCCGTCAGGACGGTGATCGTTGGCGATCGGGTACAGGACCAGTTTTGCATCCATGCCGCCGGCAATCACCATGGATCGTCCGGTCAGGAACGGCTCCCACAGGCACGCGCCGCGCCACAACATGATGCCGTTCCATTTCGGATCGCCCTGATCCGGATAGAACTGCCTGCGCACCACCGAGTGAATGCCGTCGCAGGCGATCACGGCATCGCCGTCCACCAGCAATTCCTGCTTGTCGGCGGTTTGAAATATTGCCGTCGCAGACCCGTCGCCCGGCTTCACACCGCTACAGGCATGGCCTGTCCTGATGGCGTCAGGTCCCAACCGTTCGATCACGGCGTCGCGCAGGACGCCCTGCAGGCGGCCGCGATGAATTGAAAACTGCGGCATGTCGAGGCCCGCATCTGTGCCGCGCAATTCCTGCCAGATGGTCTGGCCCTGCCGGTTCTGGTAGATCAGTTCGTGGGTGCGGATGGCGGCTTTGTCGAGCGCGTCGAGCAGGCCGATATTGGCCAGTTCCCTGATCGCATGCGGCAGGGTGTTGATGCCCACGCCCAGTTCCCGGATTTCTTCCGAACGCTCGTAAACTTCAGCTTCGATGCCCCGGTCATGAAGCATTAGGGCTGCTGCCAGCCCGCCGATCCCGCCTCCGACAATTACAACTTTCAACGTTCACTCTCCCTGCAGCATAAAAAACCCGCCCTCAATACTGCTTGAGAGCGGGTCGGAATGTCGAGACTGAAATCTCGCCTATTTCATCGGACAATCCTTGGCGTGGTCATCACCGGTTGCTTCGTAAACCGTGGACACGGTCTTGTGGGTCCATTTGCCGTCCGGGCCTTCAACCACTTGCCGCAGATAGTAGTTCTGCACGGGGAAGTGATTGTTGCCGTAGGAATAATCGCCACGCACTGACTTGTAGTTGGCTTTCTTCAGTTCGGCACGAAATGCGTCCTTGTCCTTCACATTGCCGCCGGTAGCGACAACGGCTGAATTGATCAGATTGATCGCATCATAGGTCTGGGCTGCATAGAAGCTTGGATAGCGGTCATGCTTGGCCCGATAGTCGGCCACAAACTTCTTGTTGGCTTCATTGTCCAGATCCGGGCTCCATTGCATGGTGTCATAGGCACCAAGCACCGATTTGATGCCGCCTGCCTGGAACTTCGGCAGTGACAGTCCATCCACGGTGAACACGTTGAAGAACTGCATCTTGTCGGTAAGGCCAGCCTGGCCGAACTGCTTCAGGAATGCGCCACCTGCCTTGCCCGGATAGAACACGAAGATCGCTTCCGCGCCCGAAGCCGATGCCTTTGCAAGTTCGGCGGAGAAATCAAGCTGGGCGTCCTTGCCCCACTTGGTGAAGTCCTCGCCCTTGATTTCGCCCTTGAACGAGCTCTTCACGCCAGCCACCATGTCTTTGCCAGCGGCATAGTTCGGTGCCATGATGTAAAGCGATTTCACACCGCGTTGATTGAGCACTTCACCGAGAGCCTTTGGCACCATGTCGTTCTGCCAGGATGACGAGAAGAAGTTCTCGTGACATTCCTTGCCGGCCACGTGTGACGTGCCGGCATTGGCGCCGATCAGGAACTTGCCGCCGTCCAGAATGGATTTCTTCGATGCCAGCAGAACGTGCGACCAGATAATGCCTGTCACGATGTCCACATCGTCCTGGGACACCAGCTTGTCGGCCTTCTGCTTGCCGATGTCCGGCCTGAAGCCATCGTCTTCCGCGATGATTTCAACTTCCGTGCTGCCCATCTTGCCGCCAAGGTGTTCCATGGCCAGGTTGATGCCGTTCATCTGTTCTTCGCCCAGAACGGCAGCCGGTGTGGTCAGCGTTGTGATGACGCCGATTTTCACTTTATCAGCGGCAATGGCGGCAGTTGCCGTTGCCGAAATGCCAAGCGCCAGCGCGCCGGCGAGAATTTTGCGGATCATTTTTCTACTCCCTGATACTCAAATCTTGTGTGGTTACCGTTGATGGCAGGTTCAGCCTCGAAGTGATCCTATCATTGAGGCCTTGCTTGGCAATGGCTTTATTGCCGAACGGTTTATGGCAGAATCTGCTGGCCGTGCGTATTGACGCCGGAATACAGCCAGCTCATACCGTCATAGGCCTGTTGTGCTGACCGGCCTGACAGCATCATCTGCCGCAGTTCTGCCACCGGACCGGCCGCGTGATAGATGTCGCCATACATTCGGGCTGTCATCTGCACTCGTGCCGTGCGCAGATACCGGTCGCCCTGATAGGCAAGAAAGGCATCCGCCGGATCATCGTGTGCCGCCACATGGTGTGCCAGGCACACTGCGTCTTCGGTCGCCATGCACGCGCCTTGGGCCAGGTATTGCAGCATCGGATGCGCGGCATCGCCCAGCAGCGTCACACGGCCCTTGCTCCAGTTTTTCACCGGATCGCGGTCACACAACACCCACATGCGCCAGCTCTCGATCCTGTCGAGCATGCCCATCACTTCCGCGCGCTGCCCGGCAAACCGATCGTTCAGTTCGTCGATATCGCCATACACATCCCAGCCTTCTTCATAGGCGTCGGAATGGAACACCGACACCAGGTTGAAAATATCACCGCGATGCAGCGGGTAGTGCACCAGGTGGGTCTTGGGTCCGGCCCACAGGATTACTTCATTCCTGTGGTTTACCTCCGGAACATCCGCCTCCGGCAGCACGGCCCGATAGGCAATGTGGCCAGACACCCGCGGGGCGCCGTCTGCAACGATTGTCTCGCGAATTTTCGACCACAGGCCGTCGGCACCAATCAGCGCACAGGCCTCGATCGTACTGCCGTCGCCCAGAGTTGTGCGCACGCCATCGCCGCTATCTTCATATGCCTCGACCTTCGAACCTAGCCGGACGTCCACCTTGCCGGTTGCCCTTGCAGCGTCAATGAAGGTGTCGTGCAGATCAGGCCGGTAGATCACGCCATAAGGGTATTCAAAGCGGTCGGTGAACTCGCATGTGTTGAGCGGCACCCGTGTCACCTGCGACCCGTCAAGCGCATCCATCATGACCAGCGCCTCGGGAAACACCGCATTGGCCCGGATCGCGTCTGTTACGCCCAGTGTATCAAACATGCGAAACCCGTTCGGCCCAAGCTGAATACCGGCACCGGCTTCGCGCAGTTCGTCCTCACGCTCGACGACGATGCTTTCAATGCCCTTTTGGGCCAGCGCCAGTGCGGCTGCAAAGCCGCCAATGCCGCCACCGGCAATCAGATATGGTTTGGTATTCAAGATAGTTGCCCCGGCTCAGGTCGGTGTTGGTTTGCAATTGGCATACAACCCGCAATCCCCGGTTTCGGCAAGCCTTGCCTAGCGTGCTTCTGCTGCCTAACGTGTGCGGCTCCAGACCAATAACAGGACGCGCACCTATGCTGTCGAAAGACATAAACGACCTCATCACCCAGACCGGTTCCGGCACGCCGTGCGGAAAACTGATGCGGCAATACTGGCAACCGGCTGCCTTGAGCGATGAACTCAAAGGCCAGCGCCCTGTCGTGCCGGTAAGACTGTTGGGGGAAGACCTGGTGCTGTTTCGCGACAATGAAGGTGAGCTCGGCCTGATCGGGCGTCATTGCCCGCATCGTGGCGCAGACCTGTGTCATGGCCGGCGTGAGGACAACGGCCTGCGCTGCCCGTTTCACGGCTGGCATTTCGACCGGTCCGGCCAGTGTGTCGAACAGCCCGGTGAACCTGACGGCAGCACCATGCACGAGCAGATAAAAACCACCTCCTATCCGGTGGCGGAGAGGAACGGCATTGTTTTTGCCTTCATGGGCGAAGGCACGCCGCCGCCGTTTCCCGACCTGGACTGTTTTGTAGCACCGGATACCCATGTGTTTGCCTTCAAGGGCTTGTGGGAGTGTAACTGGCTGCAGGCCATGGAAGTGGGTATCGACCCGGTTCATGCATCCTTCCTGCATCGCTTCCTGCAGGATGAAGACCCGGCTGACAGCTATGGCAAGCAGTTCCGCGACACTGCCGCCAATACCGAAATGCCGATGACGCAATTGTTGCGAGAGTATCCGCGCCCGGATATCGAGGTGGAGGAAACCGATTACGGGCTGCGCCTCATCGCGCTCAGGCATCTGGATGATGGCCGCACCCATGTGCGCGTGACCAACCAGATTTTTCCCGAAGCCATCTGTATCCCGATGTCCAACGATATGACCATCACCCAGTGGCATGTGCCGGTGGATGACGAGACCTGCTACTGGTACTCGATGTTTACCAGTTTCGCAGACCCGGTGAACAAGCCCTTGATGCGTGAGCAGCGGCTTGCCGAACACCGCTTGCCGGACTACGCGCCGCTGAAAAACAAGCGCAACAATTACGGCTACAACCCGGAAGAGCAGGAAGCTGAAACCTATACCGGCATGGGGCTCGACATAAACGTTCATGACCAGTGGGCGGTGGAAAGCCCGGGACCGGTTTTCGACCGCACCAACGAGCACCTTGCCACGTCTGACAAGGCCATCATTGCCTACCGCCGCATGTTGCGCCGGGCGATTGATGCCGTGGGTGAGGGGGGCCATTTGCCGGGTATCGCCAATGGCACTGCACTGGACACAAAGGGTCCCATAGCCGTTGACGCCATCGCGCCGGATGCAGAGTGGCAGGCGGTTTGGCGTGACACAGACGCAGAACGCCGTGATGGCTGCTCCTGGGTGAATTCGGCGGCTGGAGCATAATTGATGAGTGAAGTAGGACGTGAAGGCCTGGCCGCGCTTGCCGGCATGGACAGTGCTGAACGGCGCAAGGCGTGCACACATGTGCTGGAGCAGATCGAAAACCATGGCCTGGATACGGTGCGGCTCGCCTTTGCCGACCAGCATGGGATCCTGCGCGGCAAGACACTGATGGTGGCACAGGTTGCAAGCCTGCTTGCCAATGGCTGCGCCATGACATCGACCCTGCTGGCAAAGGACACCTCGCACCGCACCGTGTTCCCTGTCTGGGAGGCAGGTGCCGGCCTTGATATGGCCGATATGCAAGGCGCCGGTGACATGATCATGTTGCCTGATCCGGAGACTTTCCGCGTATTGCCCTGGGTGGAAGGATGCGGCTGGCTGTTGTGTGATCTGTATTTCACCGACGGAAAACCTGTGCCGTTCTGTGTGCGCCGCAAGCTGCGTGACGCTGAAGCTGAACTGGCCACCCGTGGTATGGACATACGGTTCGGTCTGGAGGCCGAATTCCACATTCTGAAAGTCGATGACTGGAACAAACGCCCGGGGGATGCCGGACAACCCGGTGCAGTGCCGGATGTTTCGCTGATGACACACGGCTTTCAATATCTGACCGAGGCGCGCGCTGACGAACTGGAACCGGTGACAGAGGTGCTGCGCAAGGCGTGCGTGGCGCTGCATCTGCCGGTGCGATCCATCGAATGCGAGTTTGGCCCCAGCCAGGTGGAGTTCACATTTGCACCCATGCGCGCAGTGCAGGCGGCCGACGCCATGAGCCTGTTCCGCTCCATGGTAAAGCAGGTCTGCCGGCGCCAGGGCCTGCACGCAACCTTCATGTGCCGGCCGCAGGTCGCAAACCTGTTGGCATCAGGCTGGCATGTGCACCAGTCGCTGGTATCGGCGACGTCCGGCGACAACCTGTTCATGCCTGAAGCCGGTGGCGGCCTGCTGTCGCCTCTGGGCCTGCAATATACAGCGGGCCTGCTGGCCCGCGCGGTCGAGGCCAGCGTGTTCGCGTCGCCCACCATCAACGGCTACAAGCGCTACAAGTCCTTCCAGCTGGCACCTGACCGGGCGATCTGGGGCAGGGACAACAAGGGTGTCATGGTGCGGGCAATCGGCGGGCCGGATGATCCGGCCACACGGCTGGAAAACCGCGCTGCCGAGGCGGCGGCCAACCCCTATCTTCATCTGGCGGCGCAGCTATGGGCCGGGCTCGACGGTATCGACAACAAACGCGACCCGGGTCCGGCCGCCGACACGCCCTACAAGACGGACGCTGCAATGCTGCCGACCAACCTGATGGATGCGGTGGATGCGCTTGAACACTCACAGCTGTTCCGGCAGCGCTTTGGCGAGAAGTTTGTGGACTACCTTGTGCATATCAAACGGGCCGAGATTGCCCGCTTCCTGTCGGAGGTGACAGACTGGGAGCACCGTGAGTATTTCGACGTTTTTTAAGCTTGGGATTTCAGCTGTTTTCCCGCGCGTGCAAATGCCGTGTTGGCTGCCGGCACGCCTGCATAAATGGCGGTCTGCATCAACACCTCGCGTATGGTTTCCTGTGAAACCCCGGCGCGCAACGCCGCTGCCAGGTGCAGATCAAACTCTTCCCATCGTGACAGGGAGGCGCAAATCGCAAGAACCAGCATGCGGCGCGTGGTTTCGTCCAGCCCCGGCCGGGTCCAGATCTCACCCCAGGCACCGCGTGTGATCATGTCCTGAAACTCGGCATTGAACTCGGTTCGGTTCCGAATCGATGCATCGACATAGTCGTCGCCCAGTGCCGCCCTGCGGCGCTTCATTCCGGAGGTGAATCGGTGGTCGCTCGGCAACGTGTCCGCGCCCAGGAAGCCGGCAAGTGTGCGGGTGAAGTCATTTGGGCGTTCCGCATTGGAAACATGCGCTGCATCCAGAACCACGTGAACAGAGCCGGTGATTTCCGCTGCAATCATTTCGCCCCGCTCCGGTGGTGTCGACTGGTCATGCCGGCCGGAAATGATCAGCGTCGGCGTGGTGATTTTTTTCAGCTCATCGAACGTATCGGCTTGCTTGAGCATGGCCGAGCAGCCCAGGTAACCTTCAGGGTTCATCTGTTCCAGGACATTGCGGAAGTCGCTGACTGTCCCGGGATCGCTTTCATGGAAACTCTCGGTGAAAAACCGGCCCAGCACCATGTCGGAGATGGCGGCCATGCCGCCCTGGCGAATCAGGTCCATGCGCTGATCCCACATCTCAGGCGGACGGAAATGAGGCGATGTATCAGCCAGTGTGAGTGTGATGAGCCGGTTGCCTTCATGGATGCCGAGCCATTGCCCGGTCAGCCCGCCCATGGAAAGTCCGCAGAAATGGAACTCGTCGAGACCGAGGTGATCTGCGATACCCATAACATCCGCACCTAATCTTTCCAGCGGGTACATGCCGTCCGGCACATCAGACGCACCATGGCCGCGCTGGTCATAGCGCACCACACGGAAGCGGTGTTTCAGGGCATCGGCCTGTGCCTGCCACATCAGGTGGTCGCACCCAAGCGAGTTGGAAAACATGATGGCAGGAGCATCGACCGGGCCTTCGGTGCGGTAGAAAATGCGGCAATCATCACTTTGTGTCACAAACGGCATGGGCGGTTCCTCTGTTGGTGTGTTCCTGTCACATCGTAAAATACCCGGCGTGTCAAACCGTCAGGCGGTATTCTTGGCTGGACGCACTGTCTTCATGGCGTTACGGCTGAAACGGACCATGGCGGCGCCCGTGCAATTGTGGCAGCCGAAAGTGATTGGACTTCTCTTTATGGCAATACCCGGCAGTGCCCAGTCACCTCAAACGGACAATGTCACCACCGGCATAGTTTTGATGATTGGCGCTGTCGCCACGTTCACCGTCATAGACGCCTGTGCGAAATACCTGCTGGCGTCTGCAGTGCCTCCGATGATGGTGGTGTTCGCACGCTACAGTCTGTCATTGCTGTATGTGCTGGGACTTATGTGGTGGACAGGTGCGCTGGCCTTCAAGTCTCATCATCCCAGGTTGCAAGTGCTGCGTGGTGTTCTGCTTTTCGCGTCAACCCTGATGAACTTCATTGCCTTGCAGTATCTGCGGCTCGACCAGACGTCAGCCATATTTTTCTCAAATCCCCTGTGGGTGTGCGCACTGTCGCCGTTTTTGCTGGGTGAGCGGATCGGGCCACGCCGCTGGGCGGCGGTGGTCATCGGGTTTCTGGGTGTGCTGCTGATCATCCGGCCCGGCGCTGACGGTTTTCACTGGGCGATGCTGTTGTCTGTGACAGTGGCTATCATCACCGCATTGTACCAGATCATTACCCGCAAGATCGGTGGCCGCGACCCGGCACTGGTGTCGTTGTTGTTGCCGTCAATGGTCGGCACTGCCCTTGCCATGCCGATGGGCATCCTCAACTGGCATGTGCCGGCCTGGGCGCTCGTCGCCTTGATGCTGCTGATGGGCATCGCCGGGGGTATCGGCCATCACATGCTGATCAAGGCACACACCATGGCGCCCGCGCCGACACTGGCGCCGTTTGTCTATACGCAAATCGTCTGGATGATCATTGTCGGTTTTGTGGTGTTTGGCGATGTGCCGGATATCCATACGCTGCTCGGCGCCGGCATTGTGGTGTCCAGCGGCCTGTATGTCTATTATCGTGAACAGATAACCAAGCGCAAAGCCCTGAATTCACCATGACAAGGGAAGCAGAAAATTTCATGAGTAGTCTCAAGTTGAATCCCGCAGTCGCAAGCCTGGAAGAAGAGGGCGCCTTCTTCGTTCTCGACAAGGCGTTGAAAATGAAGGCGGAAGGCCGCCCGGTCATCAATCTCGGTATCGGCCAGCCGGACTTTGCACCACCGGCGCATGTGCTGGAGGCAGCGCTCAAGGCGGTCAGGGACGGCCCGCACGGATACACCTCCCCGGTCGGCATGCCTGCTTTACGCGACGCTGTCGCAGCTAATGTGTCCAGCCGCTATGATGTGCCGGTTGAAGCCGATCAGGTGGTGATTGTGCCGGGCGGCAAGGTGACGATCTTCTTTGCCTGCATGGTGTTCGGCGGGGCCGGGACTGAAATCCTGTATCCCGATCCCGGATTTCCCCCATATCGCGAAGCCATAAAGGCGGCATCGGCAAAGCCGGTTCCGTATGCCATTCGCGAAGACCGGAATTTCGGCTTTGACGCTGATGAGGTGCTGTCCCAGATCACCCCTGCAACGCGTCTGATCATCATCAATTCACCGGCCAATCCGACCGGTGGTGTGGTGGAAGCAGTCGAACTGGACAAGCTGGCCAGGGGTCTGGAAGCCCATCCACAGGTGGCAATCCTGTCGGACGAAATCTACTCGCACCTGGTCTTTGAAGGGGCGGGCTTTCGCTCATTGCTGCAGTATCCGGCGCTGGCCGACCGGGTCATCCTGCTGGACGGCTGGTCAAAGACCTTTGCCATGACCGGTTGGCGGTTGGGGTACGGCATCTGGCCGATGCAACTGGTCAACGCGGTGCGCGGACTGATCACGGTCGATCACTCCTGCGTCAACGTTGCCGCCCAGTTTGCCGGCCTTGCGGCCATTCGAGGTCCGATGGACGAGATTGACCGGATGCGGGCGACATTTGCCCAGCGCCGGGATGTGGTTGTCGCCGGGCTCAACAACATGCCGGGCGTCACCTGCCGGATGCCCGGCGGCGCCTTTTACGCATTCCCCAACGTCACCGGAACCGGCATCGCCTCAAAACAGCTTGCGGACCGTTTGCTGATGGAAGCCAATGTGGCGCTGATCCCCGGCGAAAGTTTCGGGCGAAACGGCAAAGGCTATTTGCGCCTGTCTTATGCAGCCGGACTTGACGAGATCGAAGAAGCCCTGGCCCGCATGCATGCCCTGATCGGTGCATCTGTTTGAAAAACAAGCTCCCGTGCCGGGAGCGGGGGAACTGGCGGGTGCGGTCCCGGCACGGGTAGCCTTAAAGGCAAGAGCAACATCTTGTGCAGGAAACAGATTTTCTTTTTTGTTTTACGCAACTGACGGCTTCCCTGCACATCGGTTGGCTTAACCTGCTTGCATGACAACTGCGTGTCAAAATGAAGTGCCTCAAAGCTGCTCGCGGAACTTTGACTTGATAATTTTTACCCGCAATGACACTGATCGCAGCATGGATTTGACACGCCGACATATGACAGCGCTGGTTGCTGCAGCAGTGTTTGCAAGCGCAACGGTTCCTGCCGTGCATGCATCATCCGGTATCATGTCGGCGCCGGACGCGCTGGCGGCTGCGGACAGGGGTGAAATCGTGCTCGTGGATATTCGCACACGCGGCGAGTGGAAACAGACCGGCCTGGCACAACCCGCGCTTGCCATATCCATGCACGAAGCAGGCTTCGTCAGAAATTTGACCGAGGCACTGGGCGGCAACCGTGCCAACCCGGTTGCCCTGATCTGCGCCACCGGCGGACGCAGCGCCCACATGCAGCGCATTCTGGCCACTGCCGGTTTCACCAATGTGGTTGATGTATCCGAAGGCATGATCGGTTCAAGCGCCGGCCCCGGATGGTTGAGGCGCGGTTTGCCGACAAGGACCTGGTCACCTGACTGAACAGGGACTGCGCCGGCAAGCTTCAAGAATTACGTCTTGTTGGTTGCTCTACACAACCGGTTTGCAGTTTGTTTCTCGCAAGGTGAGTGACAGCAGAAAACCTGCACCAGACCACACAACCAGGCAGATGAATGCAAACCTGTAGTCTGCCGTATCATAAACCCTGGCACCTTCCAGCATCGTCCCGTCCCAGCGCAGGTCGAGCATCCAGCCGATGATAGGCTGCAGGATGGCACCTGCGCCCACGGTGGCAGCATTCACCAGGCCTGAAACCGAGCCATGCAGGCGTTTTATCGACACTTCCCGCGCCAGTGCAAAAGTGACCACCATGCAACCACCGGTGAGCCCGGACAGGAATAACGCAACCGCCGTGAAGAACAGGCCGAGGTTCGGAACGAAGGCTATGATCGCGATCAGCCCGCAATTGAATGCAGTGCCCACAACCAGGGGAAGTTTCCGGCGGCCAATCCTGTCCGACAGCCAGCCCGACAAGGGCGCGCCAACCGCCCAGCCCAGCAGGGACAATGAGGTATAAATCGCGCTGGTTGGCCGGTCCAGCCCGTAAGCACTGGCCAGGAAAGGCACGCCCCACAACCCGCCAAGCGCCAGCATGGGCCCGGACATGCTCATCGCGACGATGGCAATCCGCCATATCTCGGTACGTTTGATGGTGTCTTTCAGGCCGATCCAGATTTCTGCCCATCGGGTGTCGTTGACGTGATCAGCGTGGTGGGGATCGGGTGAGTTGCGCACGATGAGTGCGGTCAAAACCGCCAGTCCGGCGGCAAAGACCCCTGCCCATATCATTGTCTGGCGCCATCCGAACGCCTCAACGGCAAGTGCCAGCGGAGCCTGGCCGGCTATGCCGCAAACCATGGCGAAGAACATTGAAAGGCCGGTCAAAAGGGCAAAATGCCTGGGGTGAAACCATTTGGCTGCCAGCGCCATGCTGGCAATAAAGCCGACAGCGGAGCCGGCACCCACCATGAATCGTCCCGCATAGGCGGTGTTCACCGAACCTGCGGTTCCGAAGATGATGCTGCCCACAGCGGCAAGCAGCAGGGCAATGGTGAGCATGAGCCTTGCGCCATAGCGGTCAAGCAGGGCTCCGATGGGCAACTGCATTGCCGCATAAGGGTAAAAATACAAGGCCGAGAGTTGCCCCATGACAGCGCCGGTGACCGCGAACTCGGCCATCAGGTCCGGGATCATGATGCTGGGCGCGACACGCTGGAAAAACGCATATCCGAAAGCAAGGGCACTGAGAGACCATATGGTAAGTGCCAAACCCAGGCTGGCCGGCCTTGCCGCTTGCATCGATGGTTTTACGGGGTCTTTAGCCACTACTTTTATCAACACCGCCTGGGTACAGCATCCAGTTCTGGAGGCCGGCGAAATATTCAATCAGTGTGGAAGTGTTTGACGATGCAGGGCACAAAAGTAAAGGCCCTTGAGATGTATCTCAAAGGCCTTCCATGAGTTTGCCAAAATGGCTTTTGGCAAGGATGCAGGATCAGCAATTGCTGCATTCAAGCGTCAGGCCGTTTCGCGGGCGCTGCGCGACAGATTCTTCAATTTCCCACGATCCGCCGCCGTTTATGTAGCCGACGAGCGGTTGGAACGTTACGCACACTGTTGCAATAACAATATCGTTTTCTTCTTGTGTAAGATCGTTCAGCGCCGAGCCGGTCATGCTTGAAGGCGCACCACCGCAGCCGCCGCGCGAGTGAGACCATCTCTCTGTAACGTTGCTGCCGTCGCGCTCATAGTTGATCAAGTCAACCTTGATGTCTGTCGACGAAATCGGCTTCAGAATGGCGTCGGCAGCCAAAATGAAGTCATCGAGTTCGCCGGCTGTTACATTGGCAGACTCCTGAGTCGTCAGGTCGACGACCGCGCTTGCCGCTACGGCTACTTTTCGTTTCAGTGAAATCGCATGGGTGACATCAATCGTACCCAGCAGCAGCAATATCATCATGGGAAACAACAGGGCAGCTTCGATACTGACAACACCGTCTTTCTTGCGGCCGAAGCTTGCAAGTTTGTCGATAGCGCCCGCATGAACATTAGGGGACCTGGTTGCTGATGAATTATTCATCGTGGTGGCTTCCTGAAAAGATGAGGTTGTTGTTGATTGGCTTGTCATCGGACTAATTGAACGGTTCGTTGCGGAACACCGCCACGCCCCTCACCAGGTGTTTGTCTTCGCCATGATTTGCCAGCCAGTTCGGCGCGGGAGCACCTGTGCCGTTTATATTCAGCAACGTCATGAGTTTCGGAGTGAACAGGTTCCACTCATAAAATGTCTCAACGATCACAATATCCCCGGCATTGCCGATGTCGAATGATGCGCCGTTTATGACACCATCGCTCAACTCACCACCATCCGAAGCATCCGTACGATTGCTGGCGTCAGCGAAATTGTTACGTACTTCGACATTGATGTAGATACTGCCGCAATCAAGTGTTGCAGGAAGTTTGGCACACAGCTGGTTCTTGAATTCGGTTTTTGAAAAACCGCCATCGTGGGCTTGTCCTGTCCGGATCAGGCGGGCTGCAGAGGTTGTGGCGCTTTGGACCGCATATTCTGAAAACAGCGTAAGGCCGGTTTCAAATGTCGCCATCATCAAAAACAGAAACGGTGCGCCGACGAAAGCAAACTCGATCGCCGTTGCGCCACTGTCATCTTTGCGAAAGCATCTGCGTACCCGGTTGAGGGTTCGATTTAATTTCAAGATCATGCCGTACTCCCGAACGTTCACCATACCGACCAAGCTGGACTGGCTCTGATGTCGTGTTCCTGACCTGCAGACACAAATGGTCCATCTGCGGTTTTATTTGTTCAGGGGCAAAACTACCGGACCGGCCTTTACAAGTTCTAAGTATCGGGCCGCAAGTTTTAATGATTGTATTAAGGAGTTGTTAACCAGGGCAACCAGGTGTGAGCATCGCCATTGCGCTGATAGTTGGCGCAGCCTGCTGTCCGGTGCGTCGATTGGGCGGGACGCGCGCGCGAACAGGCGATGCCGGACAGATCATGATTATGTCCGACAACGCCTGTACGAATGAGATCTGATTATTGCGCGTCGCCGCCGCCGCCGGTGGAGGCTGCTCCTGCAGAATGGACGGTCTTCATGGTGATCTGCTCATTCTGCTCTTTGTATCTTGGGTGTTCGTCATTCACGATCAATGGCTGATCACAGAACGGTTCGCAAGTCATTGTTCTGCGGATGCCGGCGCGATAGACGCTCACAACCTGGCTTTCCGCGCGTTGAACCTTCACCATCATGTTGGCGAGTTGCTTGCCGTCGAAATCCAGCACGATTATCTTGGTGCGGCCGGTGTTCTTGCCAATGACAATCAGCTTGTTGCCCTGGATGCTGGCATCTGCAAACATCGGATTCGACACGACCACGGTTGACGGTTCTCCTGCCAGCTTCACCAGCTTGGCATCATCCACATCCAGTGCCAGTGCTGAATCGGCAATAGCCGTGCCGGTCACAGCAAGCATCCCAATCAGACCGAGTGCGGTGCCAAGAATTAAGGTACGGGTTGTTGCCAGAGAACTCATTTTAATAACGATCCTTGTTCGCATGATCACTTTGAAGACGCTGGACAGCGTGGTGTCCATTGGATGGTGCCTATAACACCTGAAAATGGTGAATGAACCCTTACGATCAAAAAATTGATCTGGTGGGCTGCCCGCTGATAGTTGGCATATGACATTATAGTGTGTAGGCGCTTGAAAAGGACGCGGATGGGCAAGAGTGAGCTTTGCGTCAGTTGAAGTCCGGCTGGCTCAGCCGCTAGTCTTTATAGTGGCGGCATATAGACGGGAGAAATTGAACAATAAAGTATATGGTGATTTTATACTTTGTAAAATTTTAATAAAATAAGATTTTAATTTTAAAGGTAAGGATTTATTTGCCATTCGGCAACGATGGGGTTGTTAGGGGTCGCTTTTCATTTGGCGTTTACTTGATGTTAATAGCTGAGGCCTAGGTTGAGCCTCGGTTCAGACGACAAACCCCTCAGGGGATCACCCACGAAGGGTAGTTTGTTCCAGTGCTGTAAAAACTGTGAAAAACTAAGGAGAATATTATGTTCGCACGTTTCTTTAAAGACGAATCTGGTGCCACTGCAATCGAGTACGGCCTCATCGCCGCTGCTACCGGTCTTGCTCTGGTTGCTGTTATGCCTCTTATCGGCGCTAGCCTGACGACGCTGTTCGGCTCGATCAATACTGGTCTGGGCGGCTAAGCTACCCGAAAGCGAAAGCGAAGTCGCGGGCAAATGAGCCTGGCCCGCGATTAAAATTTACAGGGAGGCTCCCTAAGCCGCCGGTCATGTACCGGCGGCTTTTGTATGTCTGCTTCCGGCATCCAGGACGCCGCTTTTTCAGCATGTTTATCCGCCTGACGTAAAGCTAAAACCGCGCGGTGTTTAACCGCCTCTTTACTGTCATCATGAGACTTTGTCCGGATTGTGAAGCAGCGTTGCCGGCATTCTGCCGTGCCAACAGCTCGGCAACCGAGGAGAAAAACCTGCAATGATCGAACTTCTGATTTTCACGCTGTTCCCGATTTTGATGGTTGTAGCAGGCGTAGGTGATTGGCTCACCATGAAAATATCAAACCGGTTGAATGGCCTGATTGCCATCAGTTTTTTTGGTGCGGCATTTCTGGTTGGAATGCCACTCGAACAAATCGCGTGGCATGTAGCCGCCGGCGTAGCTGTGCTGATCGTCGGATTTGGACTGTTTGCCGCGGGCTGTATTGGTGGTGGCGATGCCAAACTTCTGGCGGTTGCCGCGATGTGGCTGGGCATGGGGCAACTAGTTGAATTCCTCGTGGTCATGTCGATTGCAGGCGGCCTGCTTGCGATTGCGATGAAGTTCTGGTGGTGGATCAGGCTTGAGATGGATCTGCGTGGGTTTGAGCGCATCAAAGCAACGGTGAAATCGTCTATTGATTTGCCTTACGGCATAGCCATCGCCGTTGGTGCCTTATTCGCCTTCAGGCACAGTTGGTGGCTGGAAACGGCGAATCTGCAACTTCTCGGCTGAATCAACCAATGCCCGCATAAAGCGGGCATTTTTGATTCCCGGCAACAGCATGATGTTTTTTGGGCAAAACTAAGATTGTTTAGTGCCGGTTAACCATAATTTGACGTTTCCCGATCATTCTGCGGTGGAGATATCCGAACGAACTTCCGTTCCTAGTGGAGAGTTATCAGATGAGTAAATCGCGTTTCCTAGTCATGGGCGTGGCCGCGGTCGCAGCCGGAGCCGCAGCGTTTCTGGCCAATGGTTTCCTGGGACAGCCGCAGAAAGCGGAAGTTGTGGAGGTGAATAAAGTCTCCATGACCCCGGTTCTGGTTACGCTGAAGGACATTCGCATTGGCGAAATCCTGGATGCGTCCAACCTGGGCTGGAAAGACTGGCCGTCCGATCGGGTTGGCCAGTTCATGGTGACCAAAAGCGGCAGTGCCGACATATTCGAAGAGCTCAAGGGTTCACGCGCGCGGGCCGGGTTGTTTGAAGGTGAACCGCTTAACAAACGCCGTATTGTTTTGGTTGGCGATGCGGGCTTTATGGCCGCTGTGCTGCCAAAGGGCATGCGGGCAATTTCAATCCGCGTCTCTGCAGAAACCGGTGCAGGCGGATTTATTTTGCCCAATGACAGGGTTGATGTTCTCCTCACACGCAAGGCATCAGGCAATCGTGACGTCTCCGACACGGTCTTGACAAATGTCCGCGTTCTGGCGATCGACCAGCAAATCAAGACCACTGAAGATGGCGGGCAGGTGATTGTCGGCAAGACGGCAACGCTCGAACTTCAACCTGCGCAATCCGAAGTTCTCGCACTGGTCGAAAGCTCTGGCCAGTTGTCACTCGCACTTCGCTCGCTTGCGGATGCGCGCGGCACGGAGCTCGGTGATGATGGTCCCCGGATTTCGAAAAAATTTGCGCGGGGCTCCAAAGGCACCATCAAGCAAGTCCGCTACGGCATTATGAACCAGGTAGCGAATACAAAGTAAGGCACACAACTGATGTATCCCTCACTCCTCAGCATGCCCAGGCTTGATATGGGCACCAAGACACCAGCCGGTGCAATCGTTTCTCTGGTTGCTGCAATCGCGGTTTTTCTAATTGTTTTAACAGCCGCGTTTACGCCTGCACAGGCAGGTGATGACTCGCGATTTCTGCGCATGGGCCTGAACAAGTCGGTAGCGATCAGATTACCCGTCGCAGCCAAGGATGTTCTTGTTGGCAATCCCGCGATTGTTGATGCCGTCGTGCGCACGCGCACTACAGCCTATCTTTTTGCGAAGGCAAACGGCCAGACGAACATATTCTTCTTTGATGATGCTGGCAGACAAATTCTGAACCTCGATATCGAGGTTGCCGCAGATACCAAAGCGTTGAAGCAACTGCTCGACCGTACCTTGCCGGACAATCAGATCAAGATTGATACCGTAGCCGACAGTATCGTCCTGCGCGGGGTCGCCGCGTCTGCCGGTCAAGCCAAACAGGCAACGGACCTGGCCGAGCGCTTTCTCGGTGCTGCCGGCGTGGACGGATCTGCCAAGGTTGTGTCAGCCATGACCATTGCTGCTCGCGAGCAGGTAACGCTTCGGGTCCGGATTGCAGAAGTACAGCGTGATGTGTTGAAGCAGCTTGGTGTTGATTATAATGCAGCGTTTGCATCGGGTAGTTTCTCCGCCGGTATGCTGACCGGTAACCCGTTCTTGTTGAACGGCGCGTTGGGTTCAGGCACGCTTCCGACAAGTGCAATTTCAGGTTTGGGCGGTGCCGGCGCACTGACCGGTTCCCGGCTCCAGTATGGCGACAGCATCGATGCACTGGTTCAGGCAATGGAACAGGATGGTTTGCTGCGCACGCTTGCAGAACCCACGTTGACCGCGATTTCCGGCGAAAGCGCCAAGTTTCTCGCTGGTGGTGAGTTCCCAATTCCGGTGTCTGTGGATGACAACACCATCTCGGTGGAATTCAAGGAGTTCGGTGTGGCGCTTGGCTATTCACCGGTGGTTCTTTCGTCCGGACGCATCAGCTTGAAAATAAACACGGAAGTCTCGGAACTGACACCGCAAAACGGTATTCAGGTCACCGGCATTACCCTGCCTGGTCTTACGACACGCAAGGCTGAAACGACCATTGAGTTGCCGTCAGGTGGGTCAATGATCATGGCCGGTCTTATCCGGGATCAAACCCGGCAGCAGATTGCGGGTATTCCCGGTGCCAAGGATCTTCCAATTCTGGGACAGTTGTTCCGGTCACGCGATTTCCAGAAGAATACATCTGAACTGACAGTCATGGTGACGCCGTTCATCGTCAAGCCGGTCAATGAGCGGTCACTGACAAATCCTGCCGAGACCCTTTCGATAGCTACTGATCGCCAGACCATCCTGTTTGGTCGTTTGAACAAGATGTACGGCAACCAGGGCGGCACCGGAAAAGGAACGACCTATCACGGCAATGTCGGCTTCATCGTCGAATAATGGCTGCGCCACGGAGAATGAAAATGAACAAGTTTGTATCAAAGTCCCGCAATGCAATGCGTACCCTGGCCCCGGCTGTGGCGCTCCTTGCCCTGACCGCCTGCCAACACCAGATGTCGGGTGCTGTGGATGACGTCTACATGCCGCAAATGCATTATGAGATTCATCCGATCGAGGTCGCCAAGGGCACGGTGAAACTCCAGGTGCCGACCCGTTCTGCCAAACTCACCACCAGAGAGCAAAACGCGATCAGGCAGTTTGCACACCAGGCCAATGAAACCGATGCCTCGAAGATCCACGTGCGTCGCCCGGCTGGTGGCATGGTGGGCAATGCTGTAGCCGCAAAAGTGGCGCAATTGCTGGAGCGCGAGGGCGTCAGCCCGCATCGCATCAAGCATTCTTCCTATAAAGGAGGTGCCCGTTCACCGGTTCTGATGTCGTTCACCCGCAAATTTGCGGTGACCAGCGAGTGCGGCGACTGGAGTGAAAACCTTTCTGAAACCTATTCCAATCAGAATTACAAGAACTTTGGATGTTCCGGGCAGCACAATCTCGCCGCCATGGTCGCCAATCCTGAAGATTTCGAAACACCGCGTACGTCCACTTCGGCAAGCGCAAGCAGGCGTAACGAAGTCTTCAAGAAATACATAGGTGGTGAGGACACTACCGCAGCCCAAGCGTCTCAGGCACAAGCCAAAGCAAGCGACGTGGCACAGTAACAGTTGACTAGACAAGAGTGGAAACCATGACCCAAACTGAACCACAAGCCCCTGCGGCTGATACCGGAGCACCGGTTGTTGCTGCAGTGCCTCGCATCAATATTTCGGTGTTTTGTTCAACACAAGCGACCATAGCGACAATGCAGCAGGTGGTTGTTGACCGCCGAATGGCACGGGCACATGTTGATGTGCGCAATGGCGGCATAATGGCAGCTGCTCAGGCCTTCAGCCAGGCAACCACGCCTGATGTTCTTGTTCTGGAAACTGAAGGACATCGCGATCAGGTCCTGTCGGAACTCAGTCAGTTGGCGCAGGTGTGTGATCCGTCCACAAAGGTGGTTTTGATCGGCCACGTAAATGACGTCATTCTGTATCGTGAGCTGATCCGCCAGGGCCTTAGCGAATATCTTGTGGCACCGGTCCATCAGTTGCAGGTGATTGACGCCATCAGTTCGTTGTTCAATGAACCGGGGGCTGATCCTATCGGTCGCATTGTCGCTTTTATCGGGGCAAAAGGCGGAGTTGGATCCAGTACCATTGCCCACAATGTGGCAGCACTTGCCTCGGGTGAGTATCAGGTCGATACGATTGTTACCGATCTTGACCTGGCTTTTGGTACGGCAGGCTTGAACTTCAATCAGGACCCCGCTCACGGCATCGCGGAAGCCATTGCTTCATCTGATCGCATCGACCAGACCATGCTTGAACGGTTGCTGACAAAATGCAGTGACCGGCTGAGCCTTCTGTCGGCACCGGCACAGGTCGAAAAGTCGCTGGGTATCGAAGACGACACACTTGAGCCGATCATTGATGCGATTCGCAGCAGCGCGCCGCTGATCATTCTCGACATACCCAATCTTTGGACTGTCTGGTCGAAGCAGCTTCTCATGGGTGCTGATGATGTCGTTATCACCTCCACTCCTGATCTTGCTTCGCTGCGCAATACCAAGAATATTTTTGACTTCCTGACTGCTGCGCGGCCCAACGACAAGGCTCCGCTGATCATTCTCAACCAGGTCGGTGTGCAAAAACGCCCGGAAATACCGGTTGCGGAGTTTTCAAAGGCAATCGGTGTTGAACCGACTGTGGTCATTCCGTTTGACGCGCACGTGTTCGGTACTGCGTCCACCAATGGGCAGATGCTCGGCGAAGTCGGTCCGAAATCCAAGGCCGCTGAACAAGTCGCAACGCTTGGCCGGTTGCTGATTGGCAAAAACCCCGAAGCGCCGTCACACAAAGGTGGTTCTGCGCTTGCCAAATTGTTGCCAATGCTGAGGAAGAAGTAATGTTTGGTAAACGGGGAGAAGAGGCAACACCTAAACCGCAGGCGCAGCCGGTTGTGCCGGACGGCGAGCCGCCACAACCAGCGCCTGCGGCGAGCCAGGCGCAGGTGATACCCGGGTTGGATCTCGGCGGCACGGGCGCTGCCCAATCAAGCGACGCTGGGCCTGATGCAACTGTAGCCGCGGCCGCGCCTGCAAAGGCGGCGCCGCCAAAACCTGTACGTGACAGCAAGAACGGGCGTTCGGAAAACTACTACGATATTAAAACCTCAATCTTCAATGCGCTGATTGACGCGATCGATCTGACCCAGCTTGGGCAGCTTGAACGCGATGCGGCGCGTGACGAAATTCGCGACATCGTCAACGAGATTATTTCTCTCAAAGACGTTGCAATGTCGATTGCCGAACAGGAAGAACTGCTCGAAGACATTTGTAATGACGTTCTGGGTTATGGGCCGCTTGAACCCTTGCTCGCGCGTGATGATATCGCCGACATCATGGTCAATGGTGCAGCCACCTGTTTCATCGAGGTTGACGGCAAGATGCTGGATGCCGGTATCAAGTTCCGTGACAATGCCCAGTTGCTGAATATCTGTCAGCGTATCGTTAGTCAGGTCGGCCGCCGCGTCGACGAAGCCAGCCCGATCTGTGATGCCCGTCTGATGGATGGCTCACGTGTCAACGTGATTGCCCCGCCGCTTGCAATCGACGGTGCTGCGCTCACCATTCGTAAGTTTAAGAAGGACCGACTTCGCCTCGATGATCTGGTTAAATTCGGGTCCATTACACCTGATGGCGCTCAAATTCTGCAGATCATTGGCCGGGTTCGCTGCAATGTCCTGGTATCCGGTGGTACGGGTTCTGGCAAGACAACGCTGTTGAACTGTCTTACCGGTTACGTTGATCATGAAGAACGCGTCATCACCTGCGAGGATGCCGCGGAGCTCCAGCTTCAGCAACCGCATGTCGTGCGTCTTGAAACACGTCCGCCGAACCTTGAGGGTGAAGGTGAAATCAGCATGCGCGATCTGGTGAAAAACTGCCTGCGTATGCGTCCTGAACGTATCATCGTGGGTGAGGTTCGCGGGCCCGAGGCCTTTGACCTGCTGCAGGCAATGAACACTGGCCATGACGGTTCGATGGGCACGCTGCATGCCAACTCGCCGCGTGAAGCCCTGTCGCGTCTGGAATCGATGATCACCATGGGCGGGTTTTCTTTGCCGTCCAAGACCATCAAGGAAATGATTACCGGTTCCATTGACGTGATTGTTCAGGCTGCCCGCCTGCGTGACGGCTCGCGCCGCATTACCCACGTGACCGAAGTCGTCGGCATGGAAGGTGATGTGATCATTACGCAGGATCTGTTTGTATACGAAATTGTCGGTGAAGACGCCAATGGCAAGATCGTCGGCCGGCATCGTTCGACTGGCATAGCGCGACCGAATTTCTGGGACCGTGCGCGTTATTACGGCGAGGAAGCGCGGCTTGCAACGGCGTTGGAAAACGCTGAAGTGGCTGATGAAGATTACAACGGCTGACCGTCGTGACACTGGAGCGACATGAGTTCAACTGAACCGATAAAGTTGCTCCAGAACTTTGGAAACGATCAGTTTCATGATTTTTGATTGATTCAGTCAGAAATCATGCTGATCCAAGAGGCAAGACAGGTAATGGAATTAAGTCCGGAGTTGACGAAAATCGCGTTTGTGATCTTTGCTGCCTTGAGCGTAGGCGGGCTGGCAATAGGTCTGCTGTTCCCCTACTTCTCGGGTCAGGCAGATGTCAACCGGCGTGCCCGGCGGGTCACATCGGGAGAAATCGGTGCCAAGGCCAAGACTGGCGGCAAGGATAGATCCGCCGCGCGCCGCCGTCAAATTCAAGACACCCTGCAGCAGTTTGAAATGGCGGAGAAAAAGCGCCGAAAGAAACTGACCCTCCGGCAGATGATTGGCCAGGCAGGGCTTGAAATCTCGATAAAGGCTTTCATTACTGCCTCTGTCGTTGTTGGGGTGGTTTTCTTTTTTGGCTCGTTTATCGCTGGCGTCCCGATCTATGTCTCTGCCATCGGAGCCCTGGTTGGAGCGTTCGGCTTGCCTCGCTGGTTTCTGAACTACCTGGCAAAACGTCGTCGCGAAAAATTTCTGCGCGATTTCGCCGATGCAATTGATGTGATGGTGCGTGGTATCAAGGCAGGACTTCCGGTGTCTGATGCACTTAAGGTCATTGCAAAAGAAACGCCTGAGCCTGTGGGGCCGGAGTTTCTGGATGTGGTTGAGGGTCAACGGGTGGGAATTACCATCGATCAGGGCCTGGAGCGTATGTATGAACGCATGCCGCTGGCGGAAGTCAACTTCCTGGCCATTGTGATGGCCATTCAGGCAAAGACTGGCGGCAACCTGGCTGAAGCTCTTGGAAATCTGTCGCGCGTATTGCGTGATCGCAAGAAAATGAAACAGAAAATCAACTCTGTTTCGCAGGAAGCCAAAGCGTCTGCGGCAATCATCGGTGCTTTGCCGTTTCTTATTGGCGGTGCGATGATGGTGCTTAACCCGGCTTATCTCCTGCCGCTGTTTGAGACGAAACTCGGCAACGTCCTGCTAATGGCATCAGGCCTGTGGATGAGCTTGCGGCGTGCTTGTCATGCGCAAAATGATCAACTTTGATTTCTGATCAAACTGGAAACTAGACCATCATGATCGAATTTATTTATTCCCTGCTGGAGCCGCGCAACCTCATTACGATTCTTGTGGCACTGTCGGCATTTGCCACTGTCGTGACGTTGACGGCGCCGTTGCTCCAGGGTGACCAGATGCAGGCCCGCATGAAAACCCTGGCAGTGGAGCGCGACAAGCTGCGCACTCAAAACCGCCAGAATCTGCAGGACAAGGACAGCAGACGCCTCAGAGACAATGCGCCAAAGGGCGTTGCCGCGCAGATTGTGGATGCGCTGAATCTCAAGAGCATCCTGCAGGCGGAGTCTTCCCGGCAACGGTTGCGGCAGGCTGGACTTCGCTCGGAAAAGCATCTGGTGACATATCTTGCTGCCAGGGCAATCGGGCCGATAGTCGCCGGTGTTGTCGTGTTCGTGTATTCTTCAACCGTGTTTGCCGATCAGGTTACTGGTTCCATGCGCATAGTGGCTGCGCTGATTGGTGCGATCGCCGGTTTCTATGTGCCCAACCTGTTTCTGACCAACATCGTCAAACGGCGCCAGCAGTCGATTCAGCGCGCCTGGTCCGATGCACTGGATCTGCTGCTGATCTGCGTCGAGTCAGGCATGTCCGTTGAGGCTGCTTTGGCCCGTGTGTCGCAGGAAATCGGCTCACAGTCGGTTCCACTGGCTGAAGAGCTTACGCTGACAATTGCAGAGCTTTCATTTATTGGCGACCGCAGCAAGGCCTTTGAAAACCTCGCGCAACGAACCGGCATGGCGACGGTGAAATCAGTTGTGACCAGTCTCGTGCAGGCGGAACGCTATGGTACGCCGGTTGGCGTTGCGTTGCGCGTGCTCGCGCAGGAAAACCGCGATGACCGCATGGCCATGGCTGAAAAGAAGGCCGCAGCATTGCCGCCAAAGCTGACAGTGCCAATGGTTCTGTTCTTCCTGCCGGTTATCTTTGTCGTGTTGCTTGGCCCGGCCGGCATCCTCGCCTTCGGAGGATAAATCGAGGCATTGATCTGCCCCAGGCAAAAAACTTGTACAAAAAAGGCCGCATCCTTCAATAAGGGATGCGGCCTTTTCATTTGGCTGATTGAGACCAAAATCACCTTGATCTTGAATTTAGCTGGCGGCTTGCATCTGCTGCCAGGTGTTTTTCTGGTTCAGCATGCGTTTGAGAAACGCCAGGTTCTGCTCGACCTGATCAGGCGGCAAGTCGCGGCTTGCAATTTCACTTGCTTCCTTGAACCTGCCCTGCAGTCCGACCGACAGTGCCAGGTTCTGGCGCAATGTCTGATTGAATTCACCCTCGGGCAGTTTTTGTGCTGCCCGCAGTGCAGCCTCGGCCTGCGTGAGATTACCCTCAAGGATATAGGACATGCCGATATTGTTGTGGATTGAAACCTTTTTCGGTTGCTCGACCAGCGCACGTTGGTAGGCCGCTCGGGCCTGGCCGTGTTTGCCACTCTGATCGTATGCCGATCCCAGCGCTGAATACACCTTCCAGTTGTTTTCACCGGCAGCAATGGCTTTGTTCAATTGTTTTATCCCGGCATCCGGGCGGCCGGACAAAACCAGTTCCTTGCCCAGATAGGCGACCAGTTTTGCGTCATCGGGATTGTGCGTCAGTGTTGTCTCCAACACCTTGATCACCGCAGCCTTGTTGCCACCGGCATCCAGCAGCCGCGCATAGGTCACGGCGCGCCGGACACTCTGCGGTTTTTCCCTCCAGGCGTTTGCAGCTTCCGCTGTCGCACGGATTGATAGTTGCGGATTGACCGACCCGGTGACAACGGGGTCTGCCGTTCCGGACGAGAGCCTGTTGTCGCCGGCACATCCGGTGAGCAGTAGCGCTGCCGTACAGGCAGCAGCTGTCAGTTGTTGACGCAGTGTCATTGTAAATCGTTGCCGCCGCATATGTTCACCCCTATCGATGGAATCACCGACTGGCTGTTAATCTCAAAAACGATCTTGGAGCGCCAACTCTCAATAAACTGTTAACCATGATTGACGGTTTGTTGCCCTGGCACTTTGAAAGCGGTCAGTTTTCGGATTTGTGATTGATTCAATCAAAAATCATGCTGATCTGGCCGCCATTTTGTGAGACACAGTCGTTTTCGCGGAGCAAATCACACCCAGTGTTTGCCGGCTCCACCACCTAGTGAGGCGCACCAGCCATGACAGCTGCAAAATCAATTCTTCTGAGCGCGTCAAACGCCAGGACGGCCGTACCTGTTCATGCCGTGACGCCTGACACACTGGCGGCATTCGTCAAACCCCTGTCAACCGTCCAGAAAGCCTGGATTGAGGCCAATGGCTTTGAGGCCAAGCCAAACAGTCATTTGGGTGTTGCCGACAAGGACGGTGGCCTGGCGATGGTGCTGTATGGAATCGGCACCGCAGAGACTGTTGATCCGTTCGAACCCGGTGCATTGTCGTGCGCGCTGCCTGCCGGTGACTATGCACTGGCGTCCGGATTTTCCAATCCGGATCTGGCTGCCCTGGGATGGATATTGCACAGCTATGAATTCACCCGGTACCTGAGTGGTAAGGAGAATTCCAGATCCCGCAGACGCGCCCGGCTGGTGTGCCCCGACAATGTAGACCGGACCAACCTGCTTGCCCGCGCCGATGCGGTTATGCTGGGGCGCGACTTGATCAACACGCCGGCAGAGGACATGGGACCGTCCCAGCTTGAAACCGCAATGCGCAGTCTCGCCCGGCAGTTCAAGGCGGCGGTGAGCGTTACCAGGGGGGCGGCACTCGAGAAAAAATTTCCACTGATCCACATGGTTGGACGTGCCGCAGACGATGCACCGCGCCTTCTGGATCTGCGCTGGGGTACCCAGCGTGCGCCGAAGATCACGCTGGTCGGCAAAGGTGTGTGCTTCGACACTGGTGGGCTGGATCTGAAACCGGCTGCGGGCATGGCCTTGATGAAAAAGGACATGGGCGGTGCTGCAGCGGTGCTGTCGCTGGCGTCCATGATCATGGCGGCACAGTTGAATGTCCGGCTGCGCGTGCTGGTCCCGGCGGTTGAAAACGCCGTGGCAGGTAATGCCTTCCGGCCGGGCGATGTCCTGACCAGCCGAAAAGGCTTGAGCGTGGAAATTGGCAATACGGATGCTGAAGGCCGTCTTGTGCTGGCCGATGCTCTTGATCTGGCAGATGCCGAACGCCCGGATATGCTGATAGACATGGCAACTCTTACCGGTGCTGCGCGTGTAGCACTTGGTCCGGATCTGCCGCCGTTTTACACCGATGATGATGAGCTGGCGGCCCAACTGGCACGCCATTCCATGGCCAGTAATGACCCTGTCTGGCGGCTGCCGTTCTGGCATCGCTACAACGACATGTTTTCAAGCAGGATTGCCGATATCAACAATGCCGGTACCGGTGGCTTTGCCGGCTCCATAACAGCAGCGCTGTTTCTCAAGCGGTTTGTCGAGAATGCCGCATCCTACGTACATCTGGATATCTATGGCTGGGTACCGGCCGCACGTGCCGGCAGACCTGCAGGCGGTGAACCGCAGGCGGCACGTGCCCTGTTTTCCCTGTTGAGTGAACGCTACCCCCGAGCTTAGGGCGCAATGACTTAGACAAGGCCCAGATCCAGCGCGTTTGCGACTGAAATAGTGCTTGTCTTCCACCTGGAATCACGTTTAAATGAAACGGGTCCGTAACGATTTTGCAGACGTTCAGCCAGGTAACTGATCGGGCCAGGTAACTGATCGGGCCAGGTTGTTGTGGTGAGTTGCGATTTTAGCAAGTGAGTGGCAGCCGTGCTGGTAAAGGCCGGTTGATGAACCGAATGAGTATCCAGCTGACAACGGCAGAAGTACTGGGTCTGTGGCACAATGTGCACCTGGCGCTGGTTCGTGATGACGAACCGGATTTGTCGGCTCGCCAGGTAACCATACTGTTGACCGTTTATCTGGAGGCTCCGCCACATACGGTTCGCGACCTTGCCGCGCGCCTTGGTGTGTCAAAGCCGGTGATTACCCGCGCACTGGACACAATGGGGAAACTGGGCCTGGTCAGCAGGCGCCGTGACGAGAAAGACAAGCGCAACGTGCTGATCCAGCGCACCGTGGAAGGAGCGTTGTTCGTTGAACGCCTTGCCGATACAATTTCAGTGCGCGCACAGGAGTTGAGAACAGATTTATGACCCTTGATCCCCGTCTTCATGCATTTCGCGAAGATATTGCCGACACTGCATTGCGGGGCAAGGTCGATGCGCTGCGCTTCGTAACTCCCGAGCTGCGCCAGATTTCGGTGTCCATTGCCTCGGTTCATGCAGAACCGCGCATGGATGCAGCGACGGTAACCGAGGCCTTGCTTGGCGAGCAGGTCAATGTATTCCAGGTCAAGGACGGATGGGCATTCGTGCAGCTGGCCATTGACAGCTATGTGGGCTACCTGCCGGCACGTTGTTTGACCAATCAGGTGCTGGAAACCACTCATCGTATCGCGGTGCCGTCAACGCTGCTTTACGTCAAACCCGACATCAAGTCGAACCCCGTACAGCACGTCTACATGAACTCACTTGTCTCCGTGATCAAGATCGAGGGAGATTTTGCGCGCCTCAGGGATCACCGTTATGTCTGGCTCAAGCACCTGATGCCGTCAGGCACGACCTGGGATGACCCGGCAACCATTGCTGAAGCCTTCGTCAATGTGCCGTATCTGTGGGGCGGCAAGAGCGCTGCCGGGCTGGATTGTTCCGGTCTTGTGCAACTGGCGTGGCAGGCGTGCGGTTTTGACTGTCCGCGCGATGCCGACATGATCCAGATGGGGTTTGGAAAGCCGCTGAAGCGGGACCGTGACCTCAGGCTTGCGCGCAATGACATGGTATTCTGGCAAGGCCATGTCGGTCTGATGCTGGATGCGACAAATCTGATCCATTCCAACGGCCATCACATGCAGGTCGTGGTTGAACCCTTAAGCGGTGCGATCAAGCGCATCGCCGACCTGTACGGCCAGGTAACCGGTGTTTCCCGGGTGCCGGAGATGTACAAGTCGGAAAGCGCCAGCGAAGCGGCTCAATAACCAGTTTGGCGGTTGACGGTATTCTGCAGGTCGCCACCCGCCTCATGCCGCACGATCTGACCCAGAATGTACCTGCACAAGGCTTCAGGATCGCTGTCGGCGGCGTTATGAGGGGTAACTGTCACCTTGGGGTGTTTCCAAAGCCGGCTATCTTCAGGTAGCGGTTCGGTTTCAAACACATCCAGGGTTGCGGCGCCGAGTTCGCCGGCATCCAGGCTCGCCAATATGTCAGCCTCCACCTGGAGTTTGCCGCGCCCGGCATTGATCAGCACCGGTGCGCCCAATGGTCCGTCAGACTTGAGCTTCCGGAACAGTTCGCGATTGAGTATGCCGTGGGTATCCGGTGTATGCGGCAGCAGGCACACCAGTATGTCGGTCGCGCCCAGAAACGCATCCAGCTCGCCCTTGCCGGCATATGCAGTGACGCCGTCTATCTGTTTGGCAGAGTTGCTCCAGCCGTTTACCTGAAAACCCAGATGAACCAGTTTTTCCGCCGCATCACGGCCAAGTTCGCCCAGGCCCATGATGCCGACACGCATGGCAGACGCTGACCATTGCGGTCTTTCCGTCCAGTCGATGTTCGCCTGATCTGCATCCATGAGCCTTTGCTGGCGATGATGCATCAGGACATGCAGGCAGACATACTCGCTCATGCGCATGGTCAGGTCCGGGTCAACCACCCGCACCAGCGGAACATCGGGCAATTTGGGTTCGCGCAAGATATGATCAACACCTGCACCGAGCGAAAAGATGGCCTTCAGGTTTGAAAAGCCGGCAAGAACACCTTCCGGCGGTTGCCAGGCCAGCGCATAGTCTATGTCTTCAGATGCCGTGTCGTCGTCGGGCCACCTGCAAACATCGAGTTCCGGCGCGAGGGCTGCAAACCGGTCGATCCAGGGTTGCGGATCCCATCTTGATATGACCAGGGCGAGTTTTGTCATGTTTACTGTGCAATCTCCGCGACAGGATCTGTTTTCAGATCGAATGCGGCCGCCAGCAGCGCGCGGGTATAATCGGTTTCAGGCTTGTCAAAAATCTGTTGTGCCGGGCCTTGTTCCACCACCAGGCCATTGCGCATGACAACGACATCATTGGCCAGTGCACGCACGACCTTCAGGTCATGGCTGATGAACAGGTAGGCGAGTTCGTGATCCTTCTGCAGCTTGCGCAACAGATCGACGATCTGCGCCTGCACCGACATGTCGAGCGCACTGGTTGGTTCATCCAGCATGACAAACTTCGGCTCCAGTACCATGGCCCGGGCAATGGCAATGCGCTGGCGCTGGCCGCCGGAGAACTCATGCGGATAGCGATCCATTGCGACGGCAGGAACCGCGACCTCCTCCAGCACTTTCGCAATACGTCCGGTGCGTTGATCATAGGAGAGTTCGGGTTGCTGGATCAGCAGTCCCTCCTCGACAATCTGGCGTATCGACATGCGCGGCGACAGCGAGCCATAAGGGTCCTGAAATACCACCTGCATGTCCCTGCGCAGCGGGCGCATGTCCTTCTCTGTCATGCCGTCTATGCGGTTACCCATATAGACGATCTGGCCCTCTGAGCTGATCAGCCTGAGCAGCGCCAGGCCCAGTGTGGTTTTACCCGATCCCGACTCGCCGACCACACCCAGCGTCTGGCCTGCCCGCACAGTGACGGACACGTGGTTGCAGGCCTTGACATGGCCCACGGTCCGGCGGAAGAAGCCACGCTTGATCGGGAACCAGACCTTCAGATCTCTCGTTTCAATCACCACGGACGCAGTGGCGTCCGCCTGCGGCGGTTTCCCCTTCGGCTCCGCTTCCAGAAGCATCTTCGTGTAGGCGTTTTCCGGTTTGGTGAAAAGCGCTTTGGTCGCTCCTGCCTCGACGATCCTGCCTTCCTGCATGACACACACATGGTCCGACACATTGCGCACGATACCTAGATCATGGGTGATCAGCACGATCGCCATGCCGAACTCTTTCTGCAGGTCGCGCAGCAGCTCAAGAATCTGTGCCTGTACCGTGACATCAAGCGCCGTGGTCGGCTCATCGGCGATCAGCAATTCAGGATTGTTGGCCAGTGCCATGGCAATCATCACGCGCTGGCGCTGGCCACCTGACATCTGATGCGGATAGGCGCCAAGCCGGCTCTCGGCATCGCGAATGCCGACCTTTGCCAGAAGTTCCAGCGTGCGTTCGCGCGCCTGGGTTTCACCCATGCCCTGATGGACTTCCAGAATTTCGCCGATCTGCTGCTCGATCGTATGCAGCGGGTTGAGCGACGTCATTGGCTCCTGGAAGATCATGGTAATGTCGTTGCCGCGAACCCGGCGCAGATCGCTTTCATCGCTGTCCAGCAGTTCTTCGCCCTTGAACACCACGGAACCGGACGGATGATGGGCCGCCGGGTAGGGCAGAAGCTTCAGGATGGACAGCGCGGTGACGGACTTGCCGGACCCGGACTCACCCACCAGCGCCAGTGTCTCGCCGCGTTTGACTTCGAATGACACGCCCTTGACGGCGTGGGTCACCGTGTCGCCCTGGCGGAAATCCACCGCCAGATCCTGGACGCTCAACAGCACTGTGTTGTCACTGCTCATGAGAACGTCTTTCGTGGATCAAAGGCGTCGCGTACGCCCTCGCCGATGAACACCAGCAGTGACAGCATGATCGACACAACTGCAAATCCAGTCAGGCCCAGCCAGGGTGCCTGCAGGTTAGCCTTGCCCTGGGCCAGAAGTTCGCCCAGCGAGGCTGAGCCGGGCGGCAGGCCGAAGCCCAGGAAATCCAGCGCGGTCAAGGTGGTGACCGAACCGGACAGAATGAAGGGCATGAACGTAACAGTAGCCACCATGGCGTTCGGTAAAAGATGCTTGAACATGATCTTGCGGTCGCTGAGACCCAGCGCGCGTGCGGCCCTGACATACTCGAAATTTCGGCCACGCAGGAATTCCGCCCGCACCACCCCGACAAGCGCGGTCCAGGAAAACAGCAGCATGATGCCGAGCAGCAACCAGAAATTCGGTGTCAGGAAAGCCGCCAGGATGATCAGCAGATAAAGCGTGGGGATGGATGTCCAGATCTCGATAAAGCGCTGGAACAGCAAGTCTGTCCAGCCACCGAAATAGCCCTGTACAGCTCCTGCCGCCACCCCGACAATCGACGACAGCACCGTGAGGACGAGCCCGAACAGGACCGATATCCGGAAGCCGTAAATCAGCCTGGCGATGACATCGCGGCCCTGATCATCGGTGCCCATCCAGTTCATGTTGCCGAAGACGCAATTTATGTCATCAACGCCTTTGTCGTAGCGTGCGCAGGCTTCTTCCTTCGACAATGAGATGGCCGGTGGTGACGGGGCAGGGCTGGGCAGTTCATTGTTGACGGTCTGATAACTGTAGCGGATCGGCGGCCAGATCATCCATCCGCTGCCATTGACCTCTTCCTGGATAAACGGGTCGCGGAAATCGGTTCGCGCAAGAAACCCCCCGAACTTGGACTCCGGATAATCGGCAAACACCGGTATCAGTATCTCACCCTTGTAACTGGCGATAATCGGCCGGTCGTTGGCGATAAACTCTGCCAGCAACGACGCGATGAACAGGAACAGGAATATCCAGAATGACCAGAAACCGCGCTTGTTTGCCCTGAACAGGGCAAGCCGGCGCTGATTGATGCCGGACAGCCTTGATGGCTTTTGCGGTTTCAGTTCGACCTGATCAATGGCAGTGCCTGCATCCATGGTCACACCTGCCGCGATTCAAAGTCGATACGCGGGTCGATCCAGGTGTAGACCAGATCCGTGATCAGGTTCATGAACAATCCGAGCAGGGAGAAAATATACAAGGTGGCAAATACCACCGGATAGTCGCGGTTAACCGCGGCCTCAAAGCCAAGCAGTCCGAGACCGTCCAGGGAAAATATCTGTTCGATCAGCAGCGAACCGGCGAAGAATGCCGAGATGAAAGCACCGGGAAAACCGGCGATTACAATCAGCATGGCATTGCGGAAAACATGGCCGTACAGCACGCGTTTCTCGGTCAGTCCCTTGGCCCGGGCCGTCATCACATACTGCTTCTTGATTTCGTCCAGGAACGAATTTTTCGTCAACAGTGTCATGGTGGCAAACGACGACACCGCCAGCGCCGTCAGTGGCAGCACCAGATGCCAGGCATAATCCAGGGCCTTCTGCCACCAGTTGAGGTCGGCAAAATTGTCCGACACCAGGCCTCGAAGCGGGAATATGTTCCAGAAAGATCCGCCGGCAAACAGCACAACCAGCAAGATGGCAAACAGGAACGATGGTATGGCATAGCCCACGATAATGACCGCAGACGTCCAGACATCAAACCTTGATCCGTCGCGCACCGCTTTTGCCACGCCCAGCGGAATTGAAATCGCGTAGGACACAAAGGTCAGCCAAAGTCCCAGCGAGATTGAAACCGGCAGTTTTTCCTTGATCAGTTGCAGTACCGGCACATCGCGGAAATAGCTCTGCCCGAAATCGAAGGTTGCGTAGTTCTTGAGCATGATGAAAAAGCGCTCGTGGGTCGGCTTGTCAAACCCGAACTGCTCTTCGAGTTTCTTGATGAATTCCGGATCAAGGCCCTGTGCGCCGCGATACTTGAAGCTGCCTTCGCTGCCGCCGGCACCCGGCGCCTGGCCGCCGCCGACCTCGCCGCCACCGGTGCCGCCGCCAATGCGTGCGGTTGCGCCAACGTCTGTACCTGCCAGTTGTGCGAGTACTCGCTCAACTGGCCCTCCGGGTGCAAACTGGATGATGGCAAACGAAATCAGCATTATCCCGAACAGTGTCGGGATCATCAGCAATAGTCGTTTGGCAATATATGCGCCCATGCACTTTTCCGGATCTGGTTGCGGTTTTTCTGTTTAAGGCTGGTTTTCGTGATTCGCTGTTAGGGGCCGCGTTTCACACTAGCGGCCTTGGCAGCATCAATCCACCATGTGTCGAACACGGCCCTGGCGAAGCGCGGTTTGGTTTCGGGTTTTCCGAAAATGTCCCAGTAAGCAAGGGTATGAGCACCCTTGTACCATTGCGGCACCCAGAACTGCTCGGCCCGCAAGACCCGGTCCAGCGCTTTTGCTGCGACCGTCAGTGATTGGCGGTCATTGGCCTGCATGATCTTGTCTATCAATGTGTCCACTGCCGTGCTCTTGAGGCCGGCAAGGTTGAAGCTTCCGGGCGTCTCGGCATTGGCTGAACCAAAAAACGCTTTCAGTTCGACTCCGGGCGTTTCGGACATTGAAAACCGCTGTACGGCAACATCAAAATCAAAATTCTTCAATCGTTCCTGATATTGTGCAGCTTCCACCTGGCGGATCGACGCAGCAATGCCCAGCAGCTTGAGGTTGCGCACATAGGGCCCGATGACCCGCTCGAAAGTTGGTGCGAATATCAGAAACTCCACTGTCAGCGCTTTGCCCTCAGCGTTGACACGGGTGCCGTTCTTGACCTCCCATCCGGCTTCGTTCAGCAGATTGGCGGCCTTGCGCAACAGCTTTCGATCCTGCCCGGAGCCGTCGCTGACCGGCGGTTCATAGGCAGCATCAAACGCAACAGCCGGCAGCATGTCTTTCAGCGGATCCAGCAGCACCAGTTCTTCAGCCGTTGGTTTGTCAGACGCGCGCAGCACCGAGTTTTCAAAGAACGAGCCCGTACGCTGGTAGGCACCGAAAAACAGGTTCTTGTTGGTCCATTCAAAATCAAACGCCATATCCAGCGCCTGGCGCACCCGAATGTCGGCAAACTTGTCGCGCCGCATGTTCAGGAAGAAGCCCTGTGCGCCAGATGCCCGGTCATCCGGCAGGGTTTCCTTGATCAATCGGCCTTCTTTCACTGCCGGAATATCGTATTCGGTGGCCCAGCTTTTTGAGGTGAATTCTTCACGCAGGTCCAGATTGCCCGCCTTGATCGCTTCAAGTTCGGCGGTCCGGTCACGGAAATACAACAGTTTGATCTCGTCGAAATTGTATCGCCCGCGATTAACCGGTTTGTCTTTGGCCCAGTAATCGTCCCGTCGCTCATAGGTTATGAACTGGCCCTGCTTGAGTTGTTTGATTTTGTAAGGTCCAGACCCGAGTGGCGGTGTCAGCGTGGTCTTGTCAAACTCATTGGCTTCATAAAACGCCTTGGAGAAAATCGGCAATTGCGCAACGGTCGCGGGAAGGTCTCGAACATTGGAGCCCTTGAATTTGTAGGTGGCCTGGTTTGCGGCATCAACCGTGCAGCTTTCCACATCGCCCAGTGATATCTGGTAACTGGGATGGCCTTTGTCTTTCAACAGGCCGAATGTGGCACACACATCATCTGCGGTCAGTTTTGATCCATCGGAAAAAGCGGCTGCCTCATCCAGCACAAACGTGACACTCATCCGGTCTGCTGCAACATCTGCTGTTTTCGCCACCAGTGAATAAACCGCGTCCGGTTCGTTCTGATTGCGCACCATGAGCGTATCGAACAGCAATGACAGTTCCTGCGCCGCGACGCCTTTCAGGATAAAGCCGTTCAGGCTGTCGAATGTGATGCGGCCCGCCGTACCCAGCGAGGTAATCCGTCCGCCCTTGGGTGCGTCCGGGTCAACGTAGGGAAGCCGGTCAAAGCCTTCAGGCAGCGCCAGTTCACCAAACGCGGATATGCCGTGGCGCGGTTCCGCTGCCACAGGACCGGCTATCAACAAGGCGCCCAAAGCGCCTGCAAATATTGCCCGCATCAGGATTTTGCCTTTGCTGCTTTTGCTTCGTCAAACCACCAGATGGACGGAAAGCCGAGAGAATGATCCGGCTGTACGTCCGGTTTGCCGAAGCGGTTCCAGTAGGCAACGCGCTGATAGGGAATATGCCACATGGGTACGACGAAATGGTTCCACAACAAGGCACGGTCCAGTGCTTTCGTGGCGGCGACAAGTCCGTCCCTGTCCCTGGCGAAGATCACCTTGTCGATCAACTGGTCAATAGCCTCGTCCTTGATGCCGACCAGGTTACGGCTGCCATTGCGGTCGGCAGACACTGAGCCCCAGAAGTCGCGCTGCTCATTGCCCGGTGACAGTGACTGTCCCCAACTGCCGACGACAATATCGAAGTCGAACGTCTGCACGCGCCTTGTATACTGGCTGTCGTCGACCGTACGCACACGGGTCTGGATGCCGAGCAGATTCAGGTGTTGCACATAGGGCAGAACGATGCGCTCGAACAGTGGGGACACCAGGAGAAACTCGATTGAAAATGCTTCGCCTTTGGCGTTGCGCAATACCCGCTTGGCATCAACCGTCCAGCCGGCCTCCTGCAGCAGTTTGGCGGCAGACCGCAAATTGCTGCGCTTGTTTTTCTGGGTGCCATATACCGGGTTGGTGTACTCGCTGGTGAACACTTCAGGCGGCAGCTTGTCTTTCAGGGGCTCAAGTATGGCCAGTTCGGCAGCGCCCGGTTTGCCGGTTGCGGCCAGTTCTGAATTCGAAAAAAAGCTGTTGGTGCGTACATACTGGCCAAAGAACAGGTTTTCATTGGCCCATTCAAAGTCGAATGCCAGGTTGAGCGCCTGGCGCACACGGACGTCTGCAAATTTCTCACGCCGGGTATTGATGGCGAAACTCTGCATGCCTTGTGAGTTTTTCAGCGTGATCTCTTCAGTGATCACATCGCCTCTTTTTACGGCCGGAAAATCATAGGCTGTTGCCCAGTCTTTCGAGGAATTTTCCACTCGAAAATCATACTCATCGCCCTTGAAAGCCTCCAGCGCAACGGTGCTGTCACGGTAGTAGATGGTGAAAATCTCATCGAAATTGTTCTGCCCGCGGTTAACCGGCAGATCCTTGCCCCAGTAATCATCAGCACTTTGCAGTGTTATGGATCGCCCCGGTTTCACGCTGGCCACCTTGTAGGCGCCATTGCCCAACGGTGCCTCCAGTGTTGTCTCGTTCAACTGGCGGGTTTCACCCTTGTCGTTTTTGCCTGTCCACCAGGCTTTTGACAGCACCGGCAGTTGCCCGACGATCTGCGGCAGTTCGCGATTGCCGCTTTCGGAAAATTTGAACGTCACTTCCAGGTCTCCGGTTTTTTCACCGGACACCACGTTGTTGTAATAAAAATTGTACCTTGGATGGGCCTTCTTCAGCTCGATCATCGACCAGATCACGTCTTCGGGTGTAACCGGCGATCCATCATGGAACCTGGCTTGGGCACGCAGTTTGAATGTCACAGAAGAAAAATCTTCCGGCATTTTGACAGATTCTGCGATCAGCCCGTATTCCGAACTGGCTTCATCCAGCGATGTCGTCATCAGACTGTCTATTGTCAGCCCGACCAGGCCGGTCGCATTGCCCTTGAAGGTATAGGGGTTGAGACTGTCAAAGGTGCCGACAGAAAACAATCGGGCTCGTCCACCCTTGGGCGCATCCACGTTCACATAATCGAAATTTTCAAATCCGGCGGGGTATTTCAGATCACCGAACAACGACAGGCCGTGCCGCCATTCATTTGCCTGTGCGAGAGCTTTGTCTTGCCCCGAAAACGGCAGGCCGGCAGCGCCTGCAGCGGCGGTAAGCTGGAGTAGGGTTCTGCGATCTATCAAGGTCAACTCCTGTGAACGGCAAAAGCATGAACAATTGCGTTACGTCATAAATGTGAAGTCTATGGGCATCACGCACAAAATAAAACACCGGCAGCAGGCTACCGGTGTGAATTCTTCGTAATCATGTCGTGAACGCATTGGCCCTCATGTGGACCAATTTATTCCTTGGGCTGTTCTGCTGCAGGTTGCGTTGCCGTCGGCTGTTCAGCTGAAGTTTCCGTCTTCGTCGGTTGGTCTGCCGCAGCTTCTTCTGCTTTCGGCTGTTCTGTTGAACTTGCCGCATCCACCGGTAAGTCCACAGGGTTTGCAGACAATGTGCGCAGATAGGCCAGAAGGTCGGCTCGCTTGGCATCGCCCTTCATGCCGCCATAACTCATTTTGGTGCCGCGCGCCCAGTCCTTTGGCTTGGTTATGAAGGCATTCAGGTTTTCAAATGTCCATTTCTCGGACGCCTTTTCCTTCAAGGCGTCGGAATAGGCAAATCCGTCGCGGGTGCCGATGGCATGATCAACAATGTCGTAAAGGTTTGGACCGACCTTGTTCTTGCCGCCATCTTCAACCGTATGACAGGCAGCGCACGCCTTGAATGCGTTTTCGCCCTTTGCAACATCTGCAGACGCCAGCAGGCTGGCAAGCGATACTTTGGGCGCGTCGGTTTCGGCAGCCGTTTCGGTTCCCTCAGCTTCGGGAAGCTCAATAGCTATTGCCGTTTGTTCAGGCGCTTCGGCGTGATAAACGCCGTCTGCGACGATATTCAGTCCCATCACAAGCAGCACAGCACCCAAACCGGCGCCGGCGATCTTGTTGATAGTCATTGTGTCCATTCCGAACATATTAGCCCTCAAACCATCTGCTGTGACATTGGATGCAGCCATCCAATGACATTACCCCTTCCAATTCCGCGCGGAAACTAATTGTTTCTATAGGCCTGCGCAACACTTATAAGGCGCAAAGTGTCCTTATGCCGCGCTGCTGTCCGGCAGTACATCGCAACAGATTGACGAAGAAGGTTTTTAACATGGCGGCCAACAGCCAAAAGATTGCCTATCAGGGCGAACCCGGTGCCAATTCACACCAGGCATGCATGGAAGCATGTCCGGACCACGAACCGTTTGCCTGCCGCACGTTTGAAGATGCATTTGCCGCAGTCGCATCAGGCGATGCGGGGCTGGCCATGATACCGATCGATAACACTGTCGCAGGCCGGGTAGCCGATATCCACCATCTCATGCCGGCGTCTGACCTGTTCATCACCGGCGAGCATTTCCTCAGGGTTCGTCACCAGTTGCTGGTATTGCCCGGCACAAAGCCTGAAGATCTGAAACGGGTCACCTCACACACCCATGCCTTGGGTCAGTGCCGCCGGTTGACGGCGGAAATGGGGCTGGAAGCAGTTGCGGCCGTGGATACCGCTGGGGCCGCCGCTGCCCTGGCCCAGTCGGGTGATCGTTCAACTGCCGTGATTGCCTCAAAAAAGGCGGCAGAGATCTATGGCCTGGAGGTCATGCGGGCTGATATTGAGGATGAAGATCACAATACGACCCGGTTCGTCATCATGTCTGCAAAACCCGATGATGCAGCACCTGAAGATGCTCCCGTCATCACATCGTTCATCTTCACCGTGCGCAACGTGCCGGCAGCGCTGTTCAAGGCCATGGGCGGATTTGCCACCAATGGCGTCAACATGATCAAGCTGGAGTCCTATGTGGACGGGTCATTCAACGTGGCGCAGTTCTATGCCGACATCGAAGGCCATCCGCAGGACAGGCCGGTCCGGCTTGCGCTTGAAGAGCTGGACTTCTTCACCAAATCCCTGCGTGTGCTGGGTGTGTACAAGAGTTCGCCGCACCGGCTGGAACTGGCCAGACGGCGCGAGGAAATGGACACCACTGCGTGAGCACGGGTTAGTTGTCCAGTATCTGCCTGATCAGATGATGGGCAATTGAAATATCCGGTGGCAGTTGCAAACCCTCAGGGTGGCTGCCATCGCCCATTGCATTGACTTCGTCGAAGCTGAACCAGCGCGCATCATCGAGTTCGTCGGGATCGATGGTGATGGCTTCGCTCAGTGCCTCGCCGGCCATGCCGAGCATCAGGTTTGCCGGAAACGGCCAGGGCTGGCTCATGATATAGCGCACCTCACCAACCCGGATGCCGGATTCTTCGAACACTTCTCGCCGTGCCGCGTCCTCTGCCGTCTCGCCGGGTTCCACGAACCCGGCCAGGGTCGAATACATGCCACTGGCAAATCGTGCCGAGCGGCCCAGCAGCATGGATCGACCCCGGGTGATGGCGATAATCGCAACCGGGTCGGTGCGCGGAAAATGTTCTCCCGAACAGGTGTCGCACACCCGCTTGTATCCGGCATCGTCGGGGCGGGTCGATGCACCACAATTTGAACAGAACCGGTGGCGCACATGCCATTGCAGCAGGGAACGTGCCTGCGCCGCCAGCCCGAGGCTTGCCTCGCTGACCAGCCCCTGCAGCGCAATGGATCTCAGGTCAAGCGCGACCATGCCGTTGGCCGGTTCAAGTTCGTTGTCGGCGGCCTGAGCAGCGAAATGGTTGACGCCGTCGGCATCAATGCCCAAAAAAACCGGGTCGATACCGTCCACCAGGGCGGGCAGGTTTTCGCTCGAGTGCCATTGCATGCCGCCGCTGCCCGCGGGTCCGGCATGAACCATCAGTCTGTCAGCCGTAAACACTGCAATTCTGGTAGCCGGCGCATTGAGTTTTTCCGAATACCATCCCGGTTCGCTGCGGTGGCCGGACAAACGGTCAAGTTTACCATCCATGAATGCCGGTTGGGTCCTGACCATAAGCACGCCTTTGTTGAGTGTCGTATGAATTGATGAGATGAAATTACCTGCATCTGTTCCGGGTGTGCCATGCACCTGCATCACTGGCAAGACCTTTGCCGGATTACTTGCCTTGATTTCATGGAACTTGTCCCCTTGCATCGCGCCTCAATCCGTCCGATATAAGGGGTGGGAGGTTGGCAGCAGACGCATCGCTCGCCAACCGGGTCAGGTCCGGAAGGAAGCAGCCCTAGTGAGTTTGGTTCGGGTTGCCCGTCCAGCCTCCCACTTGATAAGCGGCTCAAAGCCGGCAAACCGGCAGGTTATGTCTGAAACACCAGAAGATACCACAAATCCCAACACGCCCTACCGGGTGCTGGCGCGCAAGTATCGCCCGCAGACATTCGAGGACCTGATTGGCCAGGATGCGATGGTGCGGACGCTCACCAACGCTTTTGCGTCCGGTCGCATTGCCCAGGCCTACATGCTTACCGGGGTTCGCGGCATCGGCAAGACCACCACGGCCCGCCTCATTGCACGCGCACTGAATTTTCAAAAAGCGGGTGAGGACAGCGGCCCGTCCGTTGACCTGTCGGTGAAGGGCGAGCATTGCGACGCCATACTGGAATCGCGCCATGTGGATGTGATCGAGATGGATGCGGCGTCACATACCGGCGTCGATAATGTCCGCGAAATCAATGATGCAGTGAAGTACAAGCCGGCATCGGCACGCTACAAGGTCTACATCATCGACGAAGTGCACATGCTGTCCACGGCGGCTTTCAACGCCTTGTTGAAAACCCTCGAAGAGCCGCCGCCGCATGTAAAATTCATTTTTGCCACGACCGAAATCCGCAAGGTCCCGGTGACGGTTCTGTCGCGCTGCCAGCGCTTCGACCTGCGCCGGCTCGATGCCGGGCTGCTGGTTGAGCATTTTCAGCGGATTTCCGATCTGGAAGGCGTCAAGGCCGAGACCGAGGCATTGGGCATGATTGCCCGCGCTGCCGAAGGGTCGGTTCGCGATGGCCTGTCCCTGCTCGACCAGGCTATTGCCTACGGAACCGACCATGTTCGCGCCGACGACGTACAGTCCATGCTGGGCCTGTCTGACCGGGCCCGAATTATTGACCTGTTCGAAGCCGTCATGCGCGGCGATGCGGCAGCAGCCATGGATGAACTGGAAGCGCAGCATAATCTGGGGGCGGATCCTGAAGTGATCATGGCTGACCTTGCCGGTTTTGTGCATTGGGTCACCAAGCTGAAAGTATCGCCAAAATCGGCTGATGACGCTGCTGTCTCGCAGGCCGAACGGACCAGGGGCAAGGAGTTTGCCGACAAGCTCGCCATGCCGGTACTGGCCCGCAGCTGGCAGATGCTGCTGAAGGGCATGGAAGAAGTCTCGCGCGCCAACAATGCCCTGATGGCGGCAGAAATGCTGCTGATCCGGATGGCGCACGTTGCCGACATGCCCGCACCTGAAGAACTGGCCCGTATAGTAAGGGGAACAGAAACCGGCAGCGCTGCATCGCCTGTGCACGATACTGCGCCTTCTTCCGGCTCAGGCACCGTGGCAGGAGCTTCCGCTGCAAGCTCGCCCGCGCCGGCACAGGTTCCCGGTTCACCGCCCGTAACCCATGCACCGGTGATGACCGCTGCGCAACCCAAGCCGGTCTCGTCCGATGACGAAAACATTGTCGCCGACAGACCGCCGCAGCCGGCCGGGTTTGCATCATTTGACGAATTGGTTGCCTACGTTTCCAGCAAGCGTGACGTGAAGCTGGTGCGTGAACTGGAGCGCCATGTATTGCCGGTGTCGATCGGCACCGGGCGTATTGAGTTGTCCCTGTTGCCTGACGCGCCGGCCGGCATTGCAAATGAGCTTTCACGCCGCCTTGAGGCCTGGACGGGAAACCGATGGATTGTTTCGGTGTCTACATCAGCCGCACCCGGCCAGACCATTGCGGATCAAAAGCGTGAACGCCGTGACGACCTGTTCCGCCGGGCCCGTGAGAGCGAGGATGTCCAGGCCGTATTGCATGGGTTTCCGCGGGCTGAAATCATGGAGGTGCGTGACTTGAGGGCAGAATCCACTGCACCGATTGACGAGCAGTACAGCCTTGACGGCGATACTCCCGATGACCTGGCAGACTGAAATTCCACGACACGCATAATTCGTACTGTTTTCCGAAATGTAGAAGGTAAGGGCTCAATGAAAGATATCGGCAATATGATGAAACAGGTTCAGGAAATGCAGACCAAGATGGCCGACATGCAGGCTCGCCTGGACGAAATGACCGTGACCGGACAGGCTGGCGCCGGCCTGGTCAAGGTGACGTTGAACGGCAAGAACCTGATGCAGTCGATTGAAGTCGACGATAGCCTGATGAAGCCTGACGAGAAGGAAATTCTCGAGGATCTGTTGATGGCAGCCTATAATGAAGCCAGGGCCAAGGTGGACCAACTGGTGGCTGACCAGATGAAAGATGTCACCGGTGGCATGGCATTGCCGCCCGGCTTCAACATTCCGGGCATGTGATGGCCGTGATGTTTCTCCGGGCAACAGTCTGTACTTGTGTGAGTGCACATGGCTCCCTCGGTCCGGTTCAATCATGAAGCGCAATGTCGTCGGGGTTGAAATTGAGCGCCTGATCCAGTTGCTGGCCCGTCTGCCGGGTCTGGGGCCGCGCTCTGCGCGCCGGGCCGCGCTGCATCTGGTCAAGAACCGGGAAAAACTGATGCAACCGCTCGGCGCAGCGCTTGCAGATGTGCTGGACAAAGTCTCCGAGTGCAGCGTGTGCGGAAATGTCGATGTGGTCAATCCGTGCACCTTGTGCTCGGATCCGCGTCGTGACACTACCCAGATATGTGTAGTGGAAGAGGTCGCTGACCTGTGGGCGCTTGAACGTGCATCGGCGATTTCAGGCGTTTATCACGTGCTTGGCGGTACCCTGTCTGCAATTGACGGGATCAGACCTGAAGACCTTGGCATTGCGGAACTGGTGCAACGGGCGACAACCGGCGATGTGAAAGAAGTGATGATTGCCGTCAATGCAACCGTAGATGGTCAAACCACCGCCCACTACATCATGGATCAGCTTGAAGGCTCCAATGTAAGTGTGACCAGGTTGGCACACGGTGTGCCGGTTGGTGGTGAGCTGGATTACCTTGACGAAGGCACGCTGGCGGCGGCCGTAAAGGCGCGCCGGTCACTATAAGCTGCGCACGCTGACGGCTTTCCGCAAAAAACTCCCAAAAACTCCCGATACAGTTAACTATCTGTTTAAATCGCACTCCCCGTTTCTGAGGGTCACGCACTGCCTCTGGCATGTTTGGCCCGGAGATTGCAGTGCTGTTGCCAATAGATACTCACATGTACCGGATTTGGATTCCGGTGATGTGAACAGTACAGGGAGTTACGGCATGAAATTCGGTGCTAACAGGACAAAAACCACTATTCGGCAACTGGCCATTGGCTTTTCCCGCGATACGCAAGGTGCAGTGGCATTGCTGGCCGGGCTTGCGGCGGTTCCGATGTTTCTCGCAGCTGGTGCTGCGGTTGATTTTTTCCGGTTGGATGCCGCACAAGCCGAAGTACAGGCTTCACTTGACGCAAGCGCACTGGCCGCGGCCGCAGCCAAACCGGGCACCTCTGATGCTGAGCGGCGGAAAATTGCTCTCGAAACATTTGAGGCCAACCTTCAGGACGGTTTTTCGGACAAGCTGGACGGCGCCTCCGAGGTCAGTTTTGACAACGGAAAACTCACCGTGTCGTATAATGGTGGCTTGCCGACAACACTGCTGCGCATTGGAGGTTTCGAGAAATTCAATGTGAGTGCGAGCGCTACTGTCGGTGTCAACCTGCCGGCGCGTGCCGAAATTGCCCTTGTTCTGGATTATTCCTCATCCATGGAATCTTATTCTGCGGGCCAGCAGAAATATGTCACCATGCGCAAGGCGGCCGTCGACATGGTCAACGGCCTGACCGACAATGGCAAGAACGCGGAGGTCAGGTTCGGCCTGGTGCCGTTTTCGCACAATGTTTTTGCGACACTGCCCGCCGGCTATGTTGTTGGTGCCGGCGGCGGCAGCTGGACCGGTTGCACTTATGACCGGCAATATCCGCACAACACGACCTCCGCCACGCCGGGAGGTTCCAACAAGTCAAAATGGGGCCAGGCAAAGCCAACCAACTTCGGTGACTATAATGGCCAGGCCAGTTACCATTGCGACGGATACAAGCATAACGGAAACGGTTACCTGGCCAACAGTTTGCAGGTCCGTGAACTGTCGTCGAACCATTCGGCCACTGTAGGCCAGCTTCAGGCCATGGAGCCCTACGGCTACACCAATATTTCGCTCGGCGTAGAATTTGGCTGGCATCTGCTGGAGCCGGGAGCACCGTTTGCCGCACGCAGTCACAGCGATGATGAAAACAAGAAATTCATTGTTGTTCTGACCGATGGCAAGCAGACAACCCCGGCATTCGGACCTGGTGGATCCAGGGACCGTTTCGATGGTGAAAGCAACCTCACCACACTGTGTTCCAACATCAAGGCCGGAAACCAGATCACGGTCATCACCATCGCGTTTGCCCTGAAAGACAATGCAACGGAAACCCGGTTGCGCAATTGTTCCACCGATCCGGACAAGCATTTCTTCAAGGCTGAAAGTTCAGGCGACCTGACAAGTGCCTTCGAGGAAATTCAACAGCAGATCGCAAAAGCCATATTCCTGTCCAAGTAATACCGGCAGGACCGGGAGGCGGGCTGAAGGTTTGTTCTATTCACCGGCAACAAGACGTGGTGGCGATGCATCGCCATCACGTTGTTCGGTGTCGGCAAATTCAACCTGCTCTATCTTTGCACCGCGCCGGGTGATCTTGTCGGATGATATGACAATCTTTTCGATGTCTTTTCCCGCCTGGCCAAAGTGGCGCTGCAGATCCAGCACCCTGTCGTGCATGCGCCCTACATCATCCATCAATCGTACCACCTCGGTTTGAATGACCACGGCCTGCTCGCGCATACGCGCATCCTTGAATACCGCTTGCATGGTCTGCACCAGCAACATCAGGACATTGGGTGAGGCAATGATGACATGCTGGCGGTGGGCTCGCTGGATGATATCTTCAAAGTTTTCATGCAGGTCTGCATAGATTGACTCCGACGGCACGAACATGATGGCCGTCTCGTGGGTTTCCCCCTTGAGCAGATACTTTTCTGAAATGTCCTTGACATGTTTCAGCACATCAGCCCTGAAGCGCTGTTGATAAGCCTTGAGGTCCTCTTCGGGACCGGCTTGTTTCAAGGCGTTGAAACCCTCCAGCGGAAACTTGGCATCGACCACCACGCAAATGTCATTTTCAGGCAGCCGGATAAGGCAGTCCGGGCGTGTTCCGTTCGACAGTGTGGTCTGGAACGAATAGGCGGTCGAGTGCAGACCGTCGCGGATAATGGCTTCCATCCGGCCCTGGCCGTACGCGCCACGCGACTGTTTGTTGGCCAGAATGTCACGCAGGCTCAGCATCTCCGATGACAGATTGGTCAGGTTGGTCTGTGCGGTATCGATCACCGCCAGGCGTTCATTGAGTTTTTGCAGCGACTGGGTTGTGCGCTGACTGCTTTCGTTAAGGCCCGCACCGAGACGTTGCGATACCTGGTCAAGCCGGGTGTCCAGGGTTTGCGTCAGATGTGCCTGTGTCGAGGCGGAATGTTCAGCCAGGCCGCGCAGCTGCCCTGACATTTCAGCCAGCTTGGTTTCAAGCTCGGCCGCCCGGCGCATGGCATCTATCGACTGTTGCCCGCCGCCGCTGGCCGCACGCCACGCCAAAACAACCGCGGCTACCAGCAACACCAGCGCCAGCGCTGCGCCAAGCATGGTCAAATGGCCCCACGTTACGGCCGTCTGGCCGATCAGAATTGCTGTCTCGGAAAAATCCATTTTGCCAGCATAGCGTGATTCTGTGAATTAAAAAGATCAAAACATGAACATCTGTGATCAAAAAAAACCGGCTCGCCAGGATATTCCCAGCGAACCGGCTCAAACTAACTCTAGAGTGACATGGGTCCAACAGAAGCCATGAAACTGGTCTGAGCTTTTGACTTAAACAGCTTTGAGGTTGTCAGCAGACATCTTGCCGGACTTGCGGTCGGTGACCAGTTCGAACTCAACCTTCTGGCCTTCGTTCAGCGTGGACATGCCAGCGCGCTCCACAGCAGAAATGTGGACAAAAGCGTCCTTGGAACCATCTTCAGGCTCGATAAAGCCATACCCTTTGGTGGTGTTGAAGAATTTTACGGTACCGATAGTCATTGATCGTATTTCCTTATTCAATGCTCATTTGGCCCCCGCGCTGCCTTGTGCAGTCGGACAGGCCGGTCGTCTCGCTTTACATTGTCGGGAGATCACTGGGCTTCTCGGCAGTACCGGGGTCGTTCAGAAAACTTCTAACAATTCGCGTGCGCAGGGACGTAGCATATTTGTGACCTTTTGATAAGTGGATTTCTTGTGAAGATTGTATTTCACGTTGTTTGCAAGTTGGAAAATTACCTCTGCGTCACGGTGGCGGTCCGGCCATCGAAATTCTGGTCAGTTGACCACAAATTGGGTGATCCGGGAGCCGTCACTGTTGAACGAGCACTGGAAGGTTTCTTCCACACTGCGCAGATAAACCGTGCCGTTTATCGCATGCGAGCCATCCGTCCTTTGGCCCTCATACTTCGTCTCAATGTTGGGTTGGCGCGTGTGGAACACATGGGCTGCGCGATCGCGGCAATTTGCCTGCATCGCTGCGGGGTCGGCCTGCGGCGCTTCGCCATCTGGGTCTGACCCCGCCACTTCGCCGTAAAGCACGCTGATGCGCTGGTGATAGGCCTGGCGCAAACAGCGCGGATTTTCGCAACGATCACGTAGGGCAATCCAGTCACGCTGGTCGGCACGAATGCGTTTGTTTGCAGACGCCCAGGGAGAATCGCGTAATGCGGTTTTGTAGGCATCGGCCAGATCGCTGTCGAGTTGGGCGATCTTCGGGTGATCACAGATCATGTTTTCGACGCGTGTGCCGGCCTTGCTGCAATCGAAACTTGGTGCAGCCTGTACTGGAACGGTGGCATACATGACGCCGGACGCCAGGCTTGCAAGAAGCAGTTTTGAAATTTTTGTCATGGCTGTTCTCCTGTTTGGTTTGTCAACCCTCGGCCTGGGTCACGATAACGAAATCCTTGCCGGACCTGCGTGACGGATCAAGCGGCAGATCCGTCATCACTAACATCATGCCCGGGTGCATGCGCTGCTGCAGGGCGTCAATCGAGGCGCGGTCCGCATTGATACGCTTGATCACCTGCTCTTCGGGTTCATGAAAGCCGTTGCTCAGTGAATGATGATGTCCGACGGCGTGCCAGGCAAGTCCCCGGCGCCCGTCATGAGGCCGGTTCAGTACAAACACGTGCTCACCAAGCGGGGTCTGGGGATTGCGAATGGAAGCGCGGCCCTTTGCGACGATTTCCCCATTCTCCATGATCAGTATCTGCTGGTCGGCACGACTGACAATGACCGAGGTTGATGTACCGGTGTCTTTGGGGATGTATTTGCCTTTCAACTTCGCAACAGCACCTTCGAATTCACTTTCCGCATATTGCGCAAGCACCATGCCGGGATGCACGATTTCGCGCGGCTGGGTGTGGCCGCTGGCGATAATCACCGGGGTGCCGAGATGTGTGACGGTGAACAGCAAAGCGGAAAACTTCATTGGCAGACGAATGCAGCCATGTGATGCCGGGTAGCCGGGCAGGCGTCCGGCATGCAGCGCAATTCCCGACCAGGTCAGCCGGTTCATGTTGGGCATAGGCGCGTTGTTATAGGTTGACGAGTGATGATGTTTGTCTTTTTGCAGAATGGTGAACACACCGGTTGGTGTGCGATGGCCCTTCTTGCCGGTTGAACAGGTTGACACGGCAATGCGAATACCGTTGCGGTACACATGCACCAGCTGGTCGGGCAGCGATACGATAATGGAAACCGGCCCGGATTTTGCCCGTTCCGGGTGCCATGAAAACTCTCCCGGCTTCAGGTCGTGGGTTTCCTTGTAGACCTGATTTGCAAGGCCGAGGTCAAAACCGGCGGCAACACCAAAGGCGGCCATTCCCGCAACAGCGGTCCTGCGTGACAGCTTGTTCGCTTTCAATTTGTTCATGATCGCTTCCAAAGTTGTTCTAGTCATACCCGTAATGGCCGTCCGTCACGTGTCCGAGGCGGTCGAATTCGCAGGCTTAAATGATCCTGTTGACACTACCAGCTGGCCAGGAAAGCTGTTCATGGCCATGCAGCGTACGTCCTTCAACATGGGCGTGCCTGCGCCGGATCGAACAGCAGTTCATCCTGCAGCGGGCCCGAAGTGCCGAACAAGCGGGTGTCCTGCGCCAGTGCAGGCTGTGTGGCGGCGGCGATTGCAAACACCGCCAATATGAAGTTGCGCACCGAATTGTCCTTATCAACAGGTAAAGGGGGCATCGATGCAGATCAATGCCCCGGCCGTTGTCTAGCGGAAAGAGAAGTTGCTGACACGATTGCCGACAACGTCACATCTCGCCACGACGTTGCGTCTCGCCCCACCGGACAGGCGCTGCTTGACGGCAAGGCGGACTTTCCAGCTGGAACCGTTGAAATTGGCGCGCCGGACATTTCTCAGCGTGACGCCGTAACCGCCACGCCTGGCAGTGCGGCGTTGCGCTTTGTGAAGACAGGCTGAGATCGCATTGCTTCTGCTGCCGACACCCCGGTGATAGGTATAGCTATCATTGTTCTCATGTGATTTTGCCGCCGCAGCGATCGCCAGAAGCGCCACTGCACCTGCGGCAACTGCAATGCCCTTGTCGGAATGGCGATGCTGGTGCTTGTGCTCGGACTGGTGCTTGTCACCATGATGGTGGCGGTGACCATTATTGTCGTGTGCCGATGCAATTGGCGCTGACAGCGCCAGTGTCGTTGCACACAGTCCGGCAAATAATACGTGTTTCATAACTGCTACCCTTTGGTTTTCAGTTCAGGTTCAATTGAAAATAATCAGCTCGTCATTCCCCTGCGCTGCCGGATCCAGCCGCCAATGGTACCGCCAATGCCGGTTGCAATCATGGTGACCAGGTACGACGACAGATCGCCATCATGCATATTCAGCATCTGTGCAATGAACGAGCCGACAATACCGGCAATGAACCCGACAATTCCATATTTTGCAGGCAGTCCGAATTTGTTCAGGCCATCCAGCATGATTTTACCCTCCACAGCCGATAGGTGAGCCGTGGCGACCAGCCGGCTTCGGTTCCTCAGGGTCAATTATGCACGTGTAGCCGGGTGAAATATAGGCGATTTGCGAAACAAGACTCGCCCGCCAGGCAATAAAATGTACATAACACGAACTTTACTTGGCAATCTGCTTGCTGAATTTACCCCAAAGCTTCATATCATGCAGTATACGTTCAGGTTTTCGGCTGCCTTGATCTTGTGTTGATCCGGCAATCGAACTGCGCCGTAAGCCGTACACCGACTGATAATTGAATGTTTCCGGGGTAAGTTACGTTGGATATCCACGTTGAAGAGTATCAGGGTCCGACCGGCAGGAATGATGCCAGGCGATCCAACCTGTTCAGCCGGACGAACGGTTTCTCGTTTTCCGATTCATGCAACGGGCATTTGCGGACCAGCATGGCAATCACTGACAAACTCGGGATCAGAATAGGACGCGTGCGTTCTACAGGCCATGAAATAGACCTGACGGAATTGAACCATTCCACGATGTTGCTGCCGATCCAGGGCCGACTGGAAGCGCGCAGTTGCCATGCTGAACATAGCTGCAGGCAAGGTGAAGCGCTGTTGTTTGGTCCAAACCGCCGGACAACCCGGGCTGTCAGCGAAACCGGAGAGCATTTTGAAGCCAATGTCCTGCTTTTTCCAACCGATGTGTTGATGGCAAATCTGGACAGGAAGGCACTTGAAGAGACCGGTGGCCTGCTGGAAACCGGGGTGACCGTGCAACACTCCAATGTCCAAGCTTTACCATTGCTGAAGTTTTGTGACTTTCTGTCCGCTGCCATCATGAGCGGCTCTGCAGCGTTGGGGGATCGCAGGCACATGCAGGGCATGGAGGCTGTGCTGATCGAGCTCTATGGAGAGTTCATCTTGCGGCTGGCCGAAGAAACTGGCAGCCGGAAAACTCTGTCAGCCGGCGCGCGCTATGTGGCAAAGGCCGAAGAGTACATGCGGGCCAATCTGGACGAACCGCTTACGGTGTCCGGGATCGCCGCTGTCATTGGTGTGTCGCCGCGCAGCCTGCAATTGGCTTTCCGGGAGGTGCGCTCTGCCGCCCCGCGCGAAATCCTCGCCTTGATGCGGCTTCATCTGGTGCATGAAAAGCTCAAATCAGACAAAAGCGGGGCCGGGGTCACCGACATTGCCCTGGAATGCGGCATAGCCAATATTGGCCGTTTTGCGAGTTCCTATCGCGAAATGTTTGGTGAGAAACCGTCAACCACCCGCCGCAGAGCCCGCGCCGGTCTTGTCCGGAGCCGGTAGCGCCCCGGCATTGCTGAGACAATTGCAAGCGACATTCGTTTTGCGAACATTTCCGTGGCAATTTCATCGCAACATTTTCGCGTTTCGCATTTTATTTAAGCATCCCGCATGTGATGTTCAGTCCACGTTGGGTTCGAAGCGCCGAACTGACCAGAGTCGGGCTTGTTGACTTCAGCTCGTGGAATTCCAGCTTGCTGCAGATGCATGTGGCATGGAATGCCGGAACTTTTTACGGGCGGGTCTGGCGTTTTACCGGGGAGGCCCGCACGGTGCGGTGGTGTTGCCATGCAACAGAAATGTTGTATGGCAACCCCCGCCAGTTAAACGCCCGGATCAGGATGGTTCGTGGCGCAATCAACCAGAATACATAAACCTGATCGCCTTCAAGATGCCCGAGCAACCTTATGGACTCTGTCGAATCCATGATGGTGCAGAGAAACAAAAAACCGCGGGCCTTTCGGTCCGCGGTTTCGCATTTTCTGTTCTGCTTTGGGGGCTGGACTAGAAGTCCATACCGCCCATACCGCCCATGCCGCCGCCGGGCATTGGAGGCATGGCGCCGCCGGCATCCTTCTTCGGTGCTTCGGCAACCATGGCTTCGGTGGTGATCAGCAGTGCTGCAACGGAAGCTGCATCCTGCAGGGCAATACGAACCACCTTGGTGGGGTCCATGATGCCTTCGGCAACCATGTCGCAATACTCTTCGGTCTGCGCGTTGAAACCGAAGTTGCCGGTTTTTTCCAGCACCTTGCCAACCACGATTGATCCCTCAACACCGGCATTGGTGGCGATCTGACGGATCGGGGCTTCAAGAGCCTTCGATATGATCTTGATGCCGGCCATGATATCGGGATTGTCGTCGGTGATCTTCTCGACAGCCTTTTTGGCACGCAGCAGAGCCACGCCACCACCGGGAACAATGCCTTCTTCTACCGCAGCACGGGTAGCGTTCAGCGCATCGTCAACGCGATCCTTGCGTTCTTTCACTTCGATTTCGGTCACACCACCGACCTTGAGCACGGCAACGCCGCCGGCCAGCTTGGCCAGGCGTTCCTGCAGCTTCTCACGGTCGTAGTCAGACGTGGTGTCTTCAACCTGGCGGCGGATCTGGTTGCAGCGGGCTTCAATGTCACCCTTCTTGCCGGCACCGTCGACGATGGTTGTGTTTTCCTTGTCGATGGAAACGCGCTTGGCGCTGCCCAGCATGTCAAGGGTAACGTTTTCAAGCTTGATGCCGAGGTCTTCGGAGATGACCTGACCACCGGTGAGAACCGCGATGTCTTCCAGCATGGCCTTGCGGCGATCGCCGAAGCCGGGTGCCTTGACAGCAGCAACCTTGAGGCCGCCACGCAGCTTGTTGACCACCAGGGTTGCCAGTGCTTCGCCTTCAACGTCTTCTGCAATGATCAGCAGCGGGCGTGAAGACTGAACAGTGGCTTCCAGCAGCGGCAGGATAGCCTGCAGGTTGGCCAGTTTCTTTTCGTGCAGCAGGATATACGGGTCTTCCATTTCGGTGACCATCTTGTCTGCATTGGTGATGAAGTAAGGCGACAGGTAACCGCGGTCAAACTGCATGCCTTCAACAACATCCAGTTCGGTTTCTGCGGTCTTGGCTTCTTCAACCGTGATCACGCCTTCATTGCCGACTTTCTGCATCGCCTGAGCGATCATCTGGCCGATTTCGCTTTCGCCGTTGGCGGAGATGGTGCCGACCTGGGCGACTTCTTCAGACGTCTTGATCTTCTTGGACCGCTTGATCAGGTCAGCAATGGCGGCGGTAACCGCCAAATCGACGCCGCGCTTCAGATCCATCGGGTTCATGCCGGCAGCAACCGACTTGCCACCTTCACGAACAATGGCCTGAGCCAGGATGGTGGCTGTCGTGGTACCGTCACCGGCCAGGTCGTTGGTCTTGGAAGCGACTTCACGCACCATCTGTGCGCCCATGTTTTCGAACTTGTCTTCGAGTTCGATTTCCTTGGCAACGGTCACGCCGTCCTTGGTGGTGCGCGGTGCGCCGAAGGATTTGTCGATGACAACATTACGGCCTTTAGGGCCGAGTGTTACCTTGACGGCATTGGCGAGAATGTCGACGCCGCGCAGCATGCGCTCGCGGGCATCGGCACCGAATTTTACTTCTTTAGCAGCCATTTTGAGGCTCCCTTGAATTGAATTGGTTTAATTGAACGTTTCGTCGTCAGGTGTGTCTGAGCACAAAAAAGCCCGGAAGAATTACTTCTTGGACTTCTTGCCTTCCAGAACACCCATGATGTCGCTTTCTTTCATGATCAGCAGGTCGTTGCCGTCAATCTTGACTTCAGTGCCGGACCATTTGCCGAACAGCACCTGATCGCCTGCCTTGACGTCCGGAGCAATCAGCTTGCCCGCGTCGTCGCGCGCACCTGCGCCGACGGCGACAACTTCACCCTGCATGGGCTTTTCCTGTGCGGTTTCAGGAATGATGATACCACCGGCAGTCTTGGTATCTTCCTCGATCCGGCGAACGACCACACGGTCGTGCAGTGGACGGAAATTCATCTACGCTTCTCCTTGAGTATACAAACACTCTGGTTGGTTGGGATGATCCGCATCCGGCTCTTCATGAGCCAGCGTTCGGATCAACCTGTTAGCACTCGATCGACAGGAGTGCCAACAGCTGGGGTGTGATGTATGATGCATGACCCGTCACGTCAAGGTTTTGCTAAACAATTTTTTCCCGAAGGCATGCATTTACTGACATGCATGGTTAATTCACAAGGCGGTCGGTTGCGATGTACGACAGCGATTCATTCTTTTCCATGACCATGACCATGGCCGCACGCATCGGACTGCTATTGCTGTCCTTCGGCTTGGCCGCGCTGACGGCGGCCGCATTCATCAAGATGACCTGCCGCATGGCCTGGCCGGTACGTTTGTTGCTGGCTCCGGTATATCTGTGGATTTTCGTCTGGCTCAGCCCACAGGTCTACTATCTGTACTACATGACGCTGTTTGATCATCTGCCGTTGCACAGTGTTGTGCAGTCGCCGCCACGGCCATCGCAAATCATGCACCTGTTGAGTTTTACCGGCAAGGCAGCTTTGTCGCAGCATGCAACAGGTCTTTTGGGGTGGGGATTGATCGTACTTGCAATTGCCGGCGAGCGGGCAGTTCCGTCGACACGGCTTCGCGCCGTTTTGCGTCTATGAGGACCGGCTCAAATACGACAAAACCCCCGGTACATGACCGAGGGAGCTTACTTGTTGCTTCAGAAATTGGTTTTATGCAGGTGCAATCTCAGCCGGGATTTGTTGCTCGTCCCGGGGCGGTGCGGGTTATATATTGCTATTTGGCACCCTGGCGCACAGCTTTTACCTTCGCACGAACATCCTTGCCCTTCCAGTCGACAACCGCAAAACCATCACACCACCGGCCCTTGAACAGTTGCTTTTCCTTGTCGATCTTGAAGGTGAAGCGCAGGCACTTGCCTGCCTGCTTGACCCGCCCGCCAGTATAAACACCCGGGATTTTCAGGTCGATCCGGCAGTCACGTGTTAATTCTGCACCGGCAGATTCCGTCTTTCCCCGAAAATTTCCTGTGATTTTGTAGGTGCCCGGTTCCGCCCAGGCTGCACCGCATGAAGCCGCATGCGCAACATTTGTAGTGCCGGAAAAATTCATCGCCGCCACAGCTACGCCTGCCATGATGAAAAGTCTTCCAAAAATCATATTTCAGGTCCTGTCGGTCTAATTGTTGTCGTCAATGCAGTGGAAACACCCGCATAGTATGGATTTTGCATCAACCCGTCCGCTTTCCCTGCGGCATAATGGGGATATTTGACGTTATGTGCAAGGTGCGGGAAATTGGTTTTACGTAACAATTTGTCACGGCGTTGAAACAAAGCGGCGCGCCCTTAACCATGTATTGACTTTTAAACGCCGTTCAATTGGCTACACTTGTTGAGCGAGTTAGTATTTTATCCTATACCGGGCAACCGCTGCTGAATCCAGCAGTCATGGGGTGGGACTTGATCGAATGAAGCTGCTGGTTTGGCTGTTTTCAGTTAGTGCGCTGGTTTTGGCGGCAGTGTGCATTTTTGTGCTTGTGCGCTATGACATCGCGCTGCTGGCAGCGGTGTCCTGTCTGGCCGTGGCTCTCATTGTGTCAGCGGCGGCTTCCATCCCCGCTGATGAAGCCGGCAATACGCGCTTGAACAACATGCTGTCCCAGCGCCTCGGAAAAAACACCAATGATATTGAAAGCCTGTCTCGCCGCATCGCTGACCAGGCGCAACGCCTGACCGATCTGGGATCGCGGCTGGATACCGGCACATCTCACCAGGACGCGCCGGGCAAGGCACAGGCCTATCAACCGGCTTCAGCCGCGCAACGCCCGGCGGCAAAGACCCAGACACCCGTGATGCGGCCCTCCCGCGCCCCGAAGCGGCTGGCCCATGTCCAGATGCAGCGCCCGCAACCGGTGCAGTTGTTCCTCGAACCGGTGGTTCGGCTGGCCGAGGGACGCACTGCCTATTACAAAGCCAGCTTCCGCTTGCGTGATCAGTCACCGGCCGATCTCACCCACATCGTTGCGTCCGCCGATCTTCCGGTGCTCAACGGCCAGAGCAGACTGTGGGACCCGGCCCTGGATGCCCAGTTACTGCAGCAGATTCTGCCGCTGCTTGAAAAGCTGCGCGCACGCCGCGGCGCGACGGGTATTTTCTGCCCGATATCTGTCGCGACCCTGGAAAACACCAAGGCCTTGCAGGAACTCGTCGGCCTGCTTCAGGCCAACCCGGAGGCTGCTGCCGGCATCGTGCTGGACATCCATCACACTGCTCTTGCCGGTTTGAGTGAGGCCGGACTGCAGGGCTTGGCCTGGCTTGCCAGCCTCGGCGCAACATTCTGTCTGACCGGAGAAGGCATGCTGTATGACGAACTGCCTGCACTGGCGGAGCTTGGCTTTGCATTCATTGATGTGCCTGGCGACGGACTGGATCAACCCGCACAACCGGGAATGACAGCGGAGGAGTTGTTGCAGGCAACGGAGGCCAACAATATTGCCCTGATCGCGTCCGGGATCCAGCAACCTGACGACGCCGCATCCTTGATGCATGCATCGTCACTCGGTCGTGGCCCAGGCTTTTCCAGCCCCCGTGCTGTGCGTGAGCGGGCACTTCATGCGTCCAGCGCAGCACAGGTTGCATAACCGTTATCATGTCCAGCAAAAATTGTTTTTCAGTTGCCGAAGCGGCACGCGATCTCAGTGCTGCCTATCCCGTATGGCTGTGTGATGTCTGGGGCGTGGTTCATGATGGACGCAAGGTCTATCCAGCCGCGGCCGAGGCACTGTCCCGGCATCGCGACGCAGGCGGCTGTGTTGTTCTGATCACTAATGCACCCCGGCCCAGCCACGTGATCGTGCCGCAAATGCACCGCTTCGGCGTGCCGGACAGCGCATATGATGCGGTGGTGAGTTCCGGTGATGTAACCCGTGAGCTGGTCGCGCGCCGGGCCGGGAGCAATCTGTTTCACCTGGGCCCCGACGAAGACAACAGCCTGCTGGAAGGATTGCCCGTTAACTGGACCGCACTGGATGAAGCTGAAGCCGTATTGTGTACAGGATTGAACAATGACGGCCGTGACGGCGGCAAGATGGAAGCGCCTGATGACTACCGTCCCATGCTGTCGCAAATGCAGGAACGAAACCTGCCGTTCATATGCGCCAACCCGGACCGGGTGGTTGGCGTTGGCGACAGGCTGTACCCGTGTGCTGGGGCACTGGCAGACATATACGCAGAACTTGGTGGCCAGGTTGAAATGGCCGGCAAGCCATACGCGCCGATTTATCAGGTAGCGCTCGAGCGCGCCGGCGACATCATGAAACGGGATATTGAGCGGTCACAGGTGCTGGCGATCGGGGATGGATTGCCAACCGATATTGAAGGGGCACGCGCCAATGAGCTGGCCGTTCATTTTATTACCGGCGGCATTCATGCAGATGATCATCGCGGCATAGATGCCCACGCCATTGCTGCTGAACTGACCGCCACAATGCCGGGGTTGCGGGTGGCAGGCGTGGCCGCCGGACTTGTGTGGTAATAATCACTTGCTTTGCTATAGGTTGCCGATCATGTCATTTTTGCGAAAACACGCCACACCGACATCGCATGATCCCGCTGGTCGGGTCTGCTGGGTGCCGCGGGTTCGGGATTATTGATACATGCTGGAATTGATTGACCAGACCGAGGTGGCGGCTGCGCTGAAAGGCGCCTGCGTGGCGATAGGGAATTTTGACGGCCTGCATCTGGGCCATCAGTCATTGGCGGGAACCGCCATTGAAGTTGCCCGAAAAGCCGGTTCACCGTCCGGCCTGGTGACGTTTGAGCCGCATCCCAAATCGGTTTTCCAGCCTGAGCAGCCGGTGTTCCGGTTAACGCCGCCGCGCCTGAAGGCGGCGTTGGCGCGCAGCTTCGGTGTCGATTTCTGTGCCGCCATTCCCTTCAATCGAGACCTCGCGTCGGTTGAGGCAGAAGACTTTGTTGAACGCTTTCTGGTTCGTGCACTGGGCATCAGTCACATTGTGTCGGGTTATGATTTCCATTTCGGCAAGGGCAGGCGGGGCAGCCCGTCACTGCTGCAGGACCTGGGCGGACAGTTCGGTTTCGGTGTGACCATTGTGGATCAGGTGACCCGTGAGGACGGCACATCGCCGTTCTCCTCATCTTCGGTACGTGCGGCGCTGCATGCCGGCAATATCGAGCAGGCAAACGCCCAGCTGGGTTATCGCTGGACGGTGATCGGCAATGTCATCAAGGGAGATCAGCGCGGCCACACAATCGGATTTCCAACGGCTAACATCATGCTGGATCCGGGCATGGAGCCCTGTCACGGCATTTATGCGGTGCGGGTTCGGGATTTATCGGGTGACAGGCAACATGTCCTGATGGGCGCAGCCTATTTCGGCTGGCGCCCGACATTCGATACTGACCGGGTATTTCTGGAAGTTTTTCTGCTGGACTTTGACGGCGATCTGTACGGGCACGAACTGGCGGTCGAGTTTGTCGACATGATCCGGCCGGACCGGAAGTTTGACAATCTTGATGCGCTGGTTGCGCAGATGAAACGTGATTGTGACGACATTCGCAAACTGTTGCATGAAGACGCTGCAGTCGATGCAGGTCTGCCGCTGCTGACAGCCCAGATGTCAGGCAGGCTGTATCAGGAACTAAGGTGATCTGTCGCCTTGTCTATCAGTCCTCGGGATCCAGCAGGCGGTGCAGGTGCACGATGAAATAGCGCATCTCGGCAATGTCTATGGTGGCACGGGCCTTTTCCTGCCAGGCTTCCTTTGCCGCGGCATAGTTCGGGTAGATGCCCACCACATCGAGATGTTCGAGGTCCTTGAAGCGCACGCCGTCCAGGCTTTCAAGCTCGCCGCCAAACACGAGGTGAAGCAGTTGGTCAGATTGTTTGGCGGTTTCGGACATTGTCATGATTCCTGTATTTTCGATGGCGGCGGTTTCAGGCAGCAACCGTATGAAGCCGTTCGCTGATCTCGTCAAGCAGTGCTTTTGATCCAGCCATGAGGCCGTTCTGACGCGTGCCGGCGCGATTGTAGACGAAGCGCCTGGCATCAAGATCAAGCGTGCGCCCACCGGCTTCATGCACGATCAGATCACCCGGAGCCAGGTCCCAGTCATGCTTCTTGCCGAACGCAATGGCGCCGTCATATTCACCCGTTGCAACAACACAGTGACGCAAAATCAGAGATGTTGTCATCGCACAGTCGATTTGCGGAACCGGGGATTTCCACTTGCTTTGGCTGATGGCGCTTTTGTGCGCAACAAACCTGGAACCGTCCAGCCCCGATTTGTGCGTTACCTGCATGACATTGCCGTTCAGGCGGGCACCGGCCCCCAGGACGGCTTCGTAGAACCTGTTCTGGGCCGGTGCAAATGCTGCGGCCGCGACCGGCCGGCCCTGTGACAGCAGGCACGCACCGACACACCAGTGATTTGAGCCGCTCAGATATGCCGAGGTGCCGTCAATCGGGTCCACGACCCACACATTTGCCTTTGATTGTGTCGCGTCCTCGCGCACGGTTTCTTCCGACAGCCAGCCAAAGTCGGGCGTTGCTTCACGCAGTCTTGCTGCCAGCAACCTGTCGACCGCCAGATCGGCTTCCGACACCGGCGTGCCGTCTGTCTTGTCCCAGCTGTCGACACCGGCCTCGAACATGCGCAGCGCCAGGTCGCCGGCCTCGCGCACTGCATCGCATAGCAGTTCGTGCTGTTTCTGCCACAGACCGGTTGATGTGATGTCAGGCGCCTGCAACGGTCATTCCCTCCACAAGGCATGTGGGCGCATTGGTGCTTGCTTTCATCTCAAGGTCATCGCCAGGTGTCAGATTGGCGAACATGTCTTTCAGGTTGCCGGCAATGGTGATTTCGCTGACCGGATGGGTTATCTCGCCATTCTCGATACGCAGTCCCGCAGCCCCGCGCGAATAGTCGCCGGTGACCATGTTGACCCCGGATGAGAACATGGACGTGATCAGGATGCCGTCGCTGACGCCTGATATCATGTCCGGCACTGCAACACTGCCGTTGGCCAGCCAGAGATTTGTCGATGATGGAGACGGTTGCCCGGCGGTAGAGCGCGCTGCACGGCCATTGCTGGTCAAGCCCAGCTTGGCGGCGGTGCGCCCGTCCAGCAACCAGTTTGACAACACACCGTCTTCAACAAGGTTGAATGCCTCGCACATCATGCCCTCGGCATCGAACGGTTTTGAAGACAGTCCGCGCACCAATTGCGGTTCGTCGATAATGGTGATGCCGTTGGCAAATACCTGTTGTCCCATCATGTCCTTGAGAAAGCTGGTGCCGCGCACCACGCCTGACCCGTTGGCGGCCTGTGCCAGCAGGGACGGGAATGAACTGGCCAGGCGGGCTTCAAAGATCACCGGGCATTTCTGCGAGGCCATCTTGCGCGGGTTCAGCGCACGCACGGCCCGTTCGCCAGCCCGCCTGCCGATAGCGTGGGCGTCTTCCAGATCAGCAAAGTGCACCTTGGACGAATAGTCGTAGTCGCGCTCCATTGATGTGCCTTCACCGGCAATCGCCGATGCGGATATGGAATAGCCGGTGCGCCGGTAGGTGCCGGAAAACCCGTTGGAGGTGACCAGCGCAATTTCACGATGCCCCGCACTCGCAGCCGACCCATCGGTTTTGGTGACACCCTTGACCTCGTGGCATGCCGCTTCTGCGGCCAGCGCCAGGCCGGTCAGGGTGTCGGTGTCGGGCTGGGCATCATCGGCAAGTTCAAGCCTGTCCGGCGCGTCGGCTCTTCCGCTTGTGTCCTGCAAACTCAAGGACGCATCAGGCGGCGCAATCCTTGCCATTGCAACGGCGCGCTCGGCCAGGGTCTGGTAATCCTGGGCGGTGCGTGCCGTACCGGACACCACGGCGCTTGCGCCATTGACGAACACGCGCAGGCCGAAATCGGTGGCCTCGGATCGCTCCACCTTGTCGGTAGCACCGTTCCGGACCCTGACCTGCACCGAGGTTCCGCTGACGGCCAGCACATCTGCAGCATCCGCCCCTGCCTTTTGGGCCAGGTCGAGAAACTGCTCGGCAGATGAAAGGGTATTGGAAGAACTCATAATGGCGGTCTCAAAAAATTGTCGAGGATTATACCGGCAAACACGATCAGGCCGAAATTCCGGTTGGAGCGAAACAGCATCAGGCAGCGGTCGGGATCGTCCACATCAAGCCGCGCCAGTTGCCAGGCCGCGTGAAGGGCTGCGGCTGCCAGGCCGGTGTAGAAAATGATCCCGGCGCCTGCATAAAATCCTGATGCAAACAGCAGTATGAAAGTAAGCGCAAAAAACAGTGTCAGCCATTTAGGCGTTGCGGCACCAAACTTCAAGGCGGTGGACTTGATGCCGATGGCCAGGTCATCCTCCTTGTCCTGGTGCGCATAGATGGTGTCATAGGCAAGTGTCCAGGAGATACCGCCGAGATACATCAGTATGGCCGGCAATTCCAGTTCACCCCGCACCGCAGCCCATCCAAGCAGCGCGCCCCAGTTGAAGGCGATGCCCAGAAACACCTGTGGCCAGTAGGTGAAGCGTTTCATGAACGGATAGACGGCAACGGTGGCCAGCGACAACACGCCGAGGCTGACGGCGAACCAGTTGAATTGCATCAGCACCAGGAAACCGGTCAGCGACAGCGCGATCATGAAAACCTTTGCCTGCCCGACACTGACCTGGCCCGACGGTATCGGGCGCGACCGTGTGCGCGCCACGGCGGCATCAAAGTCGCGATCCACGATATCGTTGAACGTGCAGCCGGCCCCGCGCATGACCACGGCACCGACGAGAAACAGTACCAGATACCACAGGTTCGCCATGCCGCCGCCGGATGCGGTCTGGGCCATGGCGATGGCCCACCAGCCGGGCAGCAACAAAAGCCACCAGCCGATCGGCCGTTCCAGCCGGGCAAGGCGCGCATAGGGGCGAACGGCGCGCGGCAGCAACCTGTCTGCCCAGTGTTCGCGCACCGCATCGGCCACCCGGCCATCATTGTTGGATGTTTGCATCATCTGCTCGAGTGTTAGCCTAATCAGACGTGTCTTGAAACCATCAAACAGATGCGGCACCACGTGTTGTGTTGAAATATGGTGATTCAAGGATTGGAAGTTTGAACAAAAGGCTCGCATTGTTCACGTTCGGGGTGTTTGCCAAACCGGCGGATGATCCGGCAAATCAGGGCTTTCATGTCCGCAATGACCCGATTCTGGCAGCTGTCCCGCTGGCTGAAGGCTATCTCGGGCATTCCGGGTATCCGGACGAACCGGGTCCGGACATGTGGGGCGAGTATGTGCTTCCGGCATTCTATGAAGAACGCGGTGACGGCTGGACACCGCAGACACTGTCTTTGTGGCAGGACCTGGAACCGGTCATGGCCTTTGCATACCAGGGATTGCATGGCGAAGCGTTGCGCCATGGTGCAGACTGGTTCGAGCCACCCCAATGGCCGCCCTATGCCTTGTGGTGGGTCGCGGATGATCACACGCCGACCTGGCGCGAGGCCTGCGCCAGACATCTGCACCTGCATGAACACGGCGCGAGTGAACAGGTGTTCACTTTCAAACAGCCGTTCAATGCGCACGGCAAAACGGTTGAACTGAACGGGCAGAAGATAAAACAGATCGCTGCCCGCAATGCGATGCGTCTTGCGGGCATCAGCAAGGCAGGATAGGCAACACGTCATGGCCAGATCACAGGGGCGGGTGCCCCGACTATATTGTGAGCAGACACTAGCCGCGCGCAGTGAACTTACGCTGTCGCGCGAGGCTTCGCATTATCTGGTGACCGTGCTGCGCCTGAGCGAAGGAGCAGTGGTTCGGCTGTTCAACGCCATAGACGGTGAATGGCAGTGTGTGATTTCCAACGCCAACCGCAAGGCTGCCCATGTCACCTGTGAAGAGCGCCTGCGCGAGGCGACGCCACCGCCGGACATTGACTACCTGTTCGCGCCTCTGAAATCTGCCCGGCTGGATTATCTGGCCCAGAAGGCAACCGAAATGGGCGCGCGCCAGCTACGGCCCGTCATCACCCGTCACACGGTGGCAGACAAGGTCAACCTGGATCGCTTGCGCGCCAACGCCATCGAGGCGGCCGAGCAGTGCAACATGGTCTATGTGCCGGATGTGGCGGACCCGGAAAAACTCAAGGATGTACTGGCAAACTGGCCGGACGACCGCACCTTGATTTTTTGCGACGAGCGCGCCGGCCAGGCGAACCCCATAGACACGCTGAAACAGGTCAAACCCGGGCCGCTGGCTGTGTTGCTCGGTCCGGAAGGCGGGTTTTCAGAGGAAGAACGTGACATGATACTGGCGGTGCCGAATGTCGTGGCACTGGCGCTGGGACCACGCATCATGCGCGCAGATACCGCTGCCGTGGCCGTCCTGGCGCTGGTGCAGTCGGTTCTGGGGGATTGGCGCGCGGACAAATAAGTTTGACTTGCCCTTGACGGAAGTCACACGCTAGAGGTTCGGCAGATGTTTTTGACCACACGTTCGGTCTGATCGGCGTGTTTTGATTTAAGGCGGACTTTCCCCATGAGTGTGGCTGTTCCAGATACCGCGGAGACCCGTGCCATCATCGAAGACAAGGCGCAGCTGGTGTCTTACCTCGAGGCGGGCTGCAAGCCCAAGGCCGAGTGGCGCCTGGGTACCGAGCATGAGAAGTTCGCATTCCTCACCGATACCTTGCGCCCGGTCCCCTATGACGGCGAGCGCTCCATCAAGGCGCTGCTGGAAGGCCTTGCCGCCAGGTTCGGCTGGACGCCGGCCATGGAAGGCGACAAGATTATCGGTCTCACCGATCCGGTTGCCTACGGCAATGTCTCACTGGAACCCGGCGGACAGTTTGAGTTGTCGGGCGCGCCGCTGGAAAACGTGTTCCAGACCTGCCAGGAAGTGCATGAGCATCTGGCGCAGGTGCGTGAAGTGGGTGACGAGCTTGGCATCGGCTTTCTCGGGTTGGGTTTCAATCCGCTGTGGAAGCGGGAAGACATTCCGGTGATGCCCAAGGGCCGCTACCAGATCATGCGCGAATACATGGCCAAGAAGGGTAATCTGGGCCGCGACATGATGTTGCGTTCGTGCACGGTTCAGGTGAACCAGGATTTCTCGTCCGAAGCTGACATGCGCCGGAAAATGCGCGTCAGCCTGGCTTTGCAGCCGGTCGCGACAGCGCTGTTTGCGGCATCGCCGTTCACCGAGGGCAAGCCGAACGGATTTAAAACGTTCCGGTCCGAAATCTGGCGTGATACCGATCCTGACCGCACCGGCATGTTGCCGTTCGTGTTCGATGACGGTTTCGGCTTCGAGCAATATGTCGATTATGCCATTGATGTGCCGATGTATTTCGTCAATCGCGGCGGTGATTATCTGGACTGTTCCGGCGAAAGCTTCCGTGCCTTCATGGCCGGAAAGCTACCGCAACTGCCCGGTGAAAAACCGTCGATGAAGGACTGGGCCGATCACCTCACCACCATTTTCCCGGAAGTCCGGCTCAAGAAATTCATCGAACAGCGCGGCGCTGACGCAGGTGCGTGGCGCAGGCTTTGCGCCCTGCCGGCATTCTGGACCGGATTGTTGTATGAACAGGCATCCCTGGATGCGGCCTGGGACCTGGTCAAGGACTGGACGGCGGACCAGCGCCAGGCGCTGCGTGATGACGTACCGGTCAAGGGTCTTGATGCAACGATAGCCGGTCGCCGCCTGCAGGATGTCGCCATCGATGTGCTGGCCATCTGCCGGGCGGGTCTTGAGACCCGCAATGTGCAGGGCCCGGCAGAGCAGACGGAAGCCAAGTTTCTCGATGTCCTCGATGAAATCGCCCAGTCCGGCAGAACCAATGCCGATGAATTGCTGGCGCTGTACGAAGGCAACTGGAATGGTGACGTCACCCGCGTCTACCGCGATTTTGCTTTCTGACACCTGGAATCACCCGGCAAGACTGTGTTCTGGAGCACGCGCGCATGAAAATCACCGGCCTGAAAACCTTCATCGTGGGCAATCCGCCACCGCGCCGCGGCGGGCGATATTTCATCTTCCTGAAACTGGTCACCGACAACGGCATTGAAGGGGTTGGCGAGGTCTACACCGCCAGCTTTGCACCCGACGTCGTGGTGGCCATGATCGAGGACGTGTTCCAGCGCAATGTCGAAGGCAATGACCCGTTTCACATCGAAGCGTTCTGGCGCAGGACCTATACGAGAGGCTATTCGGGCCGTCCCGACATTTCGCTGATGGGCGTCATGTCCGGCATCGAAATGGCCATGTGGGACATCTGTGGAAAAGCTGTGGAAAAGCCTGTGTATGAGCTGTTGGGAGGCTGTGTACATGAGCGGCTGCGCTCCTACACATATCTGTATGCAGACGCCGACATAGACGCCTATGCCTACACCGATCCCAGCAATGATGTGTACAACAATGCCGACGTAGCGGCAGAACGCGCGCTGCACTATGTCAATCAGGGCTTTACCGCGGTCAAGTTCGATCCTGCCGGGCCCTACACGGCGTTTGATCCGCACATGCCGAGCCTTGAGCGCATGGATGTGTCAGAACAGTTCTGCCGCAAAATCCGCGAAGCCGTCGGCAACCGGGCCGATCTCCTGTTCGGGACCCACGGGCAGTTTACCACAGCCGGTGCAATCCGCATGGCCCGCCGCCTGGAGCCTTTCGATCCGTTGTGGTTTGAAGAGCCGTGCCCGCCGGAAATGCCGGAAGAAATGGCAAAGATTGCACGTTCGACCAGTGTGCCGATTGCAACCGGTGAGCGCCTGACCACAAAGTATGAATTCGCCCGTGTGCTGGAACTGGGCGCCGCCTCGATCCTGCAGATGGCGCTGGGCCGTGTCGGGGGCCTGCTGGAAGCCAAGAAGATTGCCGGCATGGCGGAAGCTCATTATGCCCAGATCGCGCCGCATCTGTATTGCGGGCCCATTGAAGGAGCGGCGAATGTGCAGATTTCAGCCTGTTCGCCGAACTTTCTGATCCTTGAGAGCATCGAGCAATGGGGCGGCTTTCATGCCGACATCCTGACCAAGCCGATGCAGTTTGAAGACGGCTTCGTCATTCCGCCGAAGGAACCTGGCCTTGGCGTGGAACTGAACGAGGAAGTGGCCCTGGCCAACCCTTACACCAACGATGACGGGCTGCACATCGCGCCAAGCGAAAACCACGCAGCCTGGAACGATTGATTTCAACTACAAGCAACAATGGGAGAACGGCCATGAAGGTCGGGTTTATCGGACTGGGCAATGTCGGCGGCAAGCTGGCCGGCAGCCTTATTCGCAATGGTATCGACACGGTTGTCCGAGATCTGGACCGCGATGCCGCACAGAAGTTCATTGACCGCGGTGCGGGCTGGGCCGACAGCCCGAAGCAGATGGCTGAAATGTGTGATGTGATCATCACCTGCCTGCCGTCCCCGGCAGCCTGCGCCGACGTCATGGAAGGTGCAGACGGTATTCTTGACGGCCTGTCGCCCGGCAAGATCTGGATGGAGATGTCGACCACTGACGAAGCGGAAGTCAAGCGCCTCGGCGCCAAGGTGATCGCCAAGGGTGCGGAACCGGTAGACTGTCCGGTTTCAGGCGGTTGTCATCGCGCAGACACCGGCAATATTTCGATCTTTGCCGGTTGCGAACGCGACACCTTCGAAAAGATATTGCCGCTCACCACGGTTCTGGGCCGCCGGGTGCTGCACACCGGCCCGTTGGGGTCTGCCTCCACGCTGAAGGTGATGACCAACTATCTGGCAACGGCAAACCTGCTCACCTGCTGCGAGGCGCTGGTTACAATGAAGGCGGCCGGCATGGACCTGGCGACCACCTATGAGGCCATGAAGATTTCATCGGGCACCTCGTTTGTGCACGAGACCGAAAGCCAGCTTATCCTCAACGGCTCACGCGACGTGAATTTCACCATCGACCTGGTGTTGAAGGATATCGGCCTGTTCCAGACCATTGCGGAGCGCAACAATGTGCCGCTGGAAATCTCGCCGATGATCATCGACATCATGAAGGACGGCCAGAAGCGTTATGGCCAGCGCGCCAATTCCGACGACATCATCAGGCGCCTGGAAGACGCAACCGGCCTGTCTGTTCTGGCCGATGGCTTCCCGGATGACCTTGTCGACGAGGAGCCGGAAGAAAAGGGCTATGAGGTCGTACCGCCGGGACGATAGAAAGCTGATATGGGTGAGCGTTCCTATGTACCGTTTGACATGTTTGCCATGCGGGTCGATGTGCCGGTATCAACGGCGGTGCGCGACGGCGGTCTGGGGTGGACCTGCGGGCAGTGCCCGCTAACTGACGCAGGCGCCGTTTACGCACCTGGAGACCTGCCGGCCCAGACGGAATTTGTGTGCAACATGATCGAAACGGTCATGGCACGGGCAGGTTTCGGGTCATCATCTGTCGGCAAGCTTCACGTCTATTTTGCTGCAGAGACTGAGCATGAAGCCCGCTATTTGCTGGCCTTGATCGCTGCGCGGTTTGACCATGGCCCGCTCATCGTGCCGGTCCCGGTGCCGCACTTTTACTATGATGGCATGCTGATCGAGGTTGATGTTTTCGCCGCCGGTAACCTGCAGGTGCATACTCCTTTTGAAGCAGATGGGGTTCGTCTGGAAATAGTCGATGCCGGTGATCAGGTCTGGGCACATGCCAGCGTATCGTTGGACGGTAGTATGGCTGCGGGTGCGGTTGACCTCATTGCCAGCGCATTGACCCGGCATGACCTGGATCAGGAGCATTTGCTTGCAGATCTATGGCTGGTCTCCGGTACAGATGGCGATGTGCGCCAAATTGCGCATGGAATGCAGGCCCGGCAGTTGATGACCAACCCCGATGCACTGGTGCGGCTTGCAGATCCGGCATCTCCGGTCGTTGCTGCAGCACTTTCATTCAGCAAGGAACCCGTCGTTGTTCTCCTGGACGAAAACATTGATGACGGGATGCAACTGACATTGAAAAAGTCCGGACGGACGCTCTGGGGAAGCGGGACATGTGCAGACCCGGACCTCGACCTGGTCGGGCAGACTTCAAAGATCATGCACGGACTTGACGCCGGCCTGCGTACCGCCGGAGCGAATTTTGCCGATGTGGTCAAGCTGACGGCCCACTATACCGGCGGTGCAACGGAAGAAGAACTGCACGGCAACATGAAAATGCGGCATGGGTTCTACGCAAGCCCGGGCCCTGCCTCCACCGGACTGCCGGTTGCAGGACTGGGCAATGAGAATTGTCGGATTGCGATTGATGTCGTTGCGATTTCGAATTAGCAGCCGAATTCCAAAAGCCGTCATTGATTTTGACTGCTGCGAACAGCGGCTTTGAGTTCAGCGCTCTTAACAGACGTCTTTATTGAGTTGTTCAGCAGAAGCGGCCAGCGGTGCTGTGATGACACAATTGGACCGGCCGACAGTCTGGACTTGCGCCTGGGCCTGTTGATTCAGACCAATCTCGGATGGCGCCAACAGCGGGCCAACCACAATCAGCGCACCGAGCGCCACTGCCATACCCATGCATAACCAGGCGATCGGCCGGTTACGGCTTGACTTGAGTGTGGTGCGCTGTTGCCCCGGATAATGCCGGTGAGCTGCTCCGCGTTGAACACGTGTTCGTTGTGACGACCTGTTGGCGGCTCTTTCCGGGGCGGCAGGCTGCAGGTATCTCGATTCATAGCGCCATACTATTTCAGACCTGTTGCGCTTTGACACAAACCGCCTGCCTTTTATCTCCGCCTGCAGCATACGCACAGCGTGGCGTCTGTGGTTGGCGGCCAGTTTCTTGGCCAGCGTCTGCAGGTTCCGGTGATAGGAGAAGTGCCTTCTGTAGAATTGCCGCTCCAGCTTGGCTCCAACACGTTTGAAACGGCCGGGATCGGGTGCCCCCAGGATGATAAGCTTGTATTGTCTCCCAAGCTTGTGAGACAGAAAGCAGAATTTCGCATAGCGCTGGCTGAGTTCCGGATGCTGGCGAACCAGATGATCCCATCTGTCATCCAGCTTCAGATAGACTCTCGGGCGAATCTGGGGTTCTGCCGGCGCGGCCTGCTGCTGCATCTGGATTTGCATCTGGGCGCGCAAATGCAGGTATTGTTTCAGCTTGTCCTCATCGCGAAGGACTTCATAGGCTTCCTGTATTTCCTGAAATCTCTGCTCCGCCCCGGCATGTTCGCCCGAGTGCAGATCGGGATGAAACTTCTTGGCCAGCGCCCGATGGGCCGCCTTGACCACCTCCGGATGTGCCTCGGAAGACAAACCAAGTATCGCGAAGTAGTCCTTACTCGGATCACACTGCATTTTACACAACCCACAACCACCTTTCTCCTCACCCGTGCAATTTCACACGTGTGCGAGAAAGAACCCTTAAGGAGCCATCCCTTGATAGTGGAAGCCGCATCAAGCCTCCCCCCTTCACCTCAGTCAAGATGAATATATTGACCAGAATGTGGCTTGGCCGTTCGAGACGCCGCTCCGGTCTTGATTTCCGGCTGTCTGCCGGTTGCAGACAAGGCCGCCTCGCGACGTTCTCCAGACTTCTGCCTTGTGCCGGGAACTGACATTAAGGCCTTCATCTGAAACATCAATTTCGCATTTCTGTCGATGCAATATCATACCGCTATGTCCCTTGCAACGCCTCAGGAAAGCCACATAATCAAAGCAATGGAACGGCCTGGAGCGCGCGCCAATTTGAATGCTCACCTGGTCCGTTTTATCTGTCCACGGATAACCGGGAGCCAGAATGAAGAATGAAACCGGAAAAAGGCGCCCCGATATGAAGGATGCCGTGACACAGGCGCCGCCCGGGTCTGCGAACAGCTTTCTGGGCTTCCCCCTGGTGCTCGACCTGGACAAGCTTGACGCTGATATTGCGATTCTGGGCGTTCCTTTTGGCCTGCCATACGTTGTCGGCGACCTGGCAAATGATCAAAGCCGAGCACCTGACGCCATTCGTCAAAACGCCCAGGATGCTGCCTGGGAAGAGCCCCGCACCCGCGTTCATTTCGACTGGGATCTCGGCGGCCCGCTGCTGGACAATCGTCCGGTGAAGGTCGTTGACTGCGGCAACGTCACGTCAGATACATTCGATCCATATGAACACTACCGGCGCGCGCAGGCGGCTGCCGAGAAGATATTTCAGTCCGGCGCAACGCTGATCACGCTTGGCGGTGATCACGGTATCCTGATCCCGGTTATGCGCGCGTTGCCCAGGGGCGAAAAAGTGACATTGGTTCAGGTCGATGCCCATATGGATTGGCGCGACAGTGTGAACGGTGTTCGAGACGGGTATTCCAGCGGGATACGGCGGGCGTCCGAAATGGACTGGATCGGTGACATTATTCAGATCGGCCTGCGCGGCGTCGGCAGCGCCAGAAGTGAAGATGTCGATGCCGCAAGATCCTATGGCGCAAAACTGATTTCAGCCTACGAAATGCACGATATCGGCATTGCTGCCGTGCTCGACCAGATTCCGGACGGCGGACCGTTCTATCTCACTGTTGATGCCGATGGACTTGATCCGACGATCATGCCCGCAGTGAACGCACCAACTCCTGGCGGGCTGAGCTGGGTTCAAATCCACAAACTGATTCATGGTCTGGTCAACAAGGGTCGCGTCCTGGGAATGGATCTCGTCGAGATTTCACCTGCCTATGAAAACGGCAACATGACCCTGGTACATGCCGAGCGGCTGATCTGCAATTTCATCGGCGCAACGGTTCGTGCCGGGTACTATGACTGACATCCCTCCCGATGCTTGAGTCACAACGGGCGTTCAGTGCCGTCGATCCGATGTGCCATGTCGCCATTTGCAGACATGCCGGCCATCGAGATCAGACTGCTGACCGGCTGCTTGCCGACCAGAAGCAGCCTCTACTTTTCGACAGGAGTGCAAAAAATCAGCCTGTTGCCGGCCGGGTCATCGATAGCCATGTCACGAAAGCCCCATGCCTGTTCCATGACGCCGGGACGAGCGTTTCTGTAGCTTTTTTCGTTTAGTTTCCTGCAATAATCATCAACATCATCTACTTCTATTCGAATTGCAGATCCTGGGCACGCATCGCCGTGATGCTCAGAGATATGCAGTGCACACTTGTCACGGATAACCCCCATGTACAGGGGTGAATCCGGATCAAACCGATGCTCAAAGAATACTTCGAAACCAAGAAATTCGACGTAAAATTCTTTCGCTTTGGTTTCGTCAAAGCTGCGTAAAATAGGGATAGGATGTTTGATGTTCATCGTGGCATTTTAACAAATGCCATTGCTCTGGTAAATTCCATTCCTGGCCCATAGCAGAAAATGACCCAATTTAACCTGATCGCTTTCAAAGTGTCAGAGCAACTTTATGGGTTCATTTGAACCCATGTTGCTCTAGTGGTTTGCAGTCGCATTCTGTCACCGCTTTCCGCATGACCGGTTCTGGCTGAAGCACTTGACCGCAGCCGTCGCCATCAAAAGATACTCATTCTGCCGCGGCCGCTGCCGCCACCGCAGGTGTCAGCTGGCACATGGCGTCGGTGATGTGGCAGGCCAGGCTGTCAATGGCGGCATTGGACTTTGATGATCTGATCAAGCCGATATCGAACATGCCCGGCGGCGGGAACCCGTCAGTTTCGCTCAGTACGCGCATGCCCGGACGCATGCAGATTTCGGGGATGGCGGCGATGGCAAGCCCGGCAATGACGGCAGAGGTGACCGCCACTGAATTGGAACTTGCATAGGCGAGCCGGTAGGGTCGCCCGATCATCTCAAGCCCGTCCAGTGCCATCTGCCGCCAGGCGCAGCCGTACTGGGACAGGGCCACCGGCAGTATTTCACTGCGATGTACCGAATGGCGCGCCGAAGTCACCCACAGCAGGCGTTCGGAGCGGATGATTTGCGCATTGGCGATGTCGCTCTCACAGGTAATCATGGCCAGGTCGAGGTCACCGGATTTCACCATGTCCACCATGGTGCGGCTGGCCTGGCAGTCGACATCCACCTGAACTTTCGGATTGGTGCGGGCAAACCGCGCCATCACGTCCGGCAGGATGCGGTCCGCATAGTCATCCGGCGTGCCAAAGCGCACATGACCGGTTATCTCCGGCCTGGTGAACGCTGTCATCGCCTCGTCGTTCAACAGAATCATCCGGCGGGCGTAATCCAGCATCATCTGGCCGTCTGCTGTCAGTGAATTGCTCCGTCCGACCCGCGCAATCAGCGGTTTTCCCACCAGCTCTTCCAGGCGTTTGACCTGCATCGAAACAGCCGACTGGGTGCGCCCGACCATTTCTGCGGTGCGGGTGAAATTGCCGGTTTCCGCCAGTACGGCGAAGGTTTTGAGCAGATCGACATCCAGGCTGGGCAGCATTTTCAACTTCCATCAATATTGTTGATGATAGCCATAAATACTATTCGTTGGATTGATGATTGGTCAAGCCGCATATTGCAGACAGTCAATATGACCAGCAACTCCCGCCGTGACCCGGCGGCCCACTGTGAAAGACCGTTAAAACCGGTTTTCCGCCAACAGGAGATTAGTGCCATGACCGATTGCACAATGACTGAATGCACCAGCCCACAGGTTCGCCCGGCTGCCACCGGGTTCTCATTGTCAGGCTTGTTCCGCAACTGGCGCGCGCGTTCAAAGGTTCGCGCCCTGCACGACCTGGATGACCGGATGCTGGCCGACATAGGTGTCCGGCGCGATGAAGTCATCTGGGCATCTTATCTGCCCTTGACCGCAAACGCGGCTCTTGAGCTGGAAGAGGCCGCTTTTCGCCGTCGCAGGAAGCGCCGTTTCGACTAGATCAGGATGGTCCTGGTTGAATCAACCAAATCCATAAACCTGATCGTTTTTCAAAGTGTTGGAACAACATGGGTTGATTTGAACCCATGTTGTTCTGGTCAGGTGTCAGTATCCCAGCCTGCGATTGACTGAATCCAGCAGATCATCGGCGGCGTTGCCTGAACCGGTTCTGGTATCGCCGCCGAGAATGTCGTCCAGCGTGTTGCGGCCCCGGCCGATTGCGTCGTCATTATAGGACGACGGGCGCTGCCTTGGGCTGCTGCGGTCCGTGCTGCCGCCACCCATGCCGCCGCCGAGAATGTCGCGCAGCAGGTCATCGAGACCGCCGCCCGGCGCGGGCGCCCGCTGTTGCGGTTGTGGCGCCGGCGAGCGCTGCCGGCCTGATCCGCCGCCAAGAATATCGCCGAGAATATCCTCCAGGCCGCCACCACTTTGACCACTGCGCGGTTGTGGTTTTCGGCCGCCGCCGAGAATGTCGCCAATGATATCGCCAAGGCCGCCGCCCTGGCTGCCGCCTGATCCGCCGCGCGGACTTGGCGCCGGGGCGCCCCCGGTCATGCGTTTGAAAATCGCTCCCATCACCATGGAGGCAATTACAGGCAGCATTTTTTTCAGGATTGCGCCGCCAATGCCGGTGGTGCCGGCGGCCTGCATGGCCACTTCGCGACTGACTTCCTTGCGGCCGAACAGATGGCCCAGAATGGCATTGCCATCATTTTTCGCGGTGTCGTATTGAACCGCATTGTCGTCATCCAGATAGCGTTCGTGTCCGCCGCCGGAAAGCGCCTCGAACAACGAGACCATGCCATCGGGTTCGCGGGTGTTGCGGCGTACCCCGGATGTGACCACGGGGGCAAGCTCGGCGACGGCGGCCAGCGTCTGCTCGCGTGACAATCCGAACTGCTGACCCAACACATCCAGACCCTGGCCGTTATGGGACCGGGCAATCATTTCAACGATATTCATGGCACGTACTCACTTTTTAAGCTCCCTCGTCGGAAGGCTAGTTTAGTCATATTGCGCGTTTCAGCAATTCCCCGAATACATCGCCCAGATCAGGCGTCGTCTTGCGCCGTGAACGGTTGCGCTGCCTGCGGCGCTTGCGCGAGGTCTTGTAGGATTTTGCATAGGTAGCCCGGTTGCGCCGCCGTCTGCGCTTGGCCGGCACGTGGGTGATGCCCTTGATGATTGCCTTGACCAGTTCCGAAATGAACGTCGACGCGGCGCCGCCTGTATCAGCCGCCAGATAGGTTTGCTGGCCGCGTTTGACCAGGGCGGCCACACACAAGGTGGCCGCCAGTGTCATCATCCGCTCCATCTTTTCTTCGGTAATGCCGTGCGGTTTGCGCAATGAACGCGCGACAGTGCGCGCCCGCTCCAGCGAGCCATAGACGTGGGTGAGGATTTCTTCGCCCTCTTCAACCGCCTCGCGCGACAGCAATGCATCCGGGTTGGTCAGATAATCATCATGCTCGCCAGCCTCGATGACGTCCAGCAGCAGCTCCAGTTCTTCCGGATCCCGCACCCTGATTGCCATTTTCGAGCCGATTTCGCGGACGTGGGTTTTCAGGGCTTTTTCTGCCGCATCAATGCTGTAGTCGCCGGCAAGAGCCAGTGCGCCGGCTGTCTTGGCGTCGTTTGCAGCTAAAATAATGTCGATCAATTCGGTGCTTTGATCGCTCATGTGGCGTCTCCTGTAACGGGGGCCTGCATGGCCATTGTCCTTACCAGCGTAAAGGCGGTGATGGCGGCGGCCAGACCGAACATGATGTTGACAGCGCCCAGGGCAGTAAGCACCCCCGTCGCGCCGCCCCATGCTGCTCCAAGGTGCAACAGTGGAATGGTGCCTATGGTAGCCTTGCCCCAGTTGAACCACATCGACCATTGCGGCCGGTCAAGATTGTTGAATGCAGCCTGCGCCACAAACTGTGCACCGGCAAATGCCCAGGTTATGGCAATGAAAGTATAGTAGAAAGTGATCAGTTCTGCTGCCACCGGTGTTGCGCTGAACCAGGCCGGCATGTACCCGGCGACCGCCAGCAGCACGATGCTGACACCAAGGGTATAAAGGGTCGAGAATACCATGGCATCCTTGAGCGTCCGGCTGACGCGATCAAGTTTGCCGGCGCCGTAATTCTGTCCGATGATCGGGCCGACGGCACCCGACAGCGAAAAGATGACCCCGAAGGCCACCGGCACCAGCCGGTTGATCACGGCAACGGCAGCGACTGCGTCATTGCCGAAGGTCGCCGTGATGCGGGTCATGTAGGCTATTGCAAACGGGGTGGCGAGTTGGGTGGCAATTGCGGGCAGGGCAATACGCATTATCGGACGCAGGTTTTGCCTTATGGATGAAATCCGGGGCCGCACCACGAACCGGTGATGACGGTGAAGGGCATGCAATCCGACGGCGAACGAGAACAGGTTGGCAAAGACGGTGGCCAGCGCAGCGCCCGCGATTCCGAGGTCCATCCAGAAAATGAAAATCGGGTCCAGCACGGCATTGGTGATGGCTGTTACCAGCGTGACATACATGGCGCGCCGCGGATCGCCAATGGCGCGCAATACGAAGCTGACGGTAATCGCACCTGCCAGCAGCAGGAAACCGGGTGCAATAACAATCAGGTAGTGTCGGGCAAATTCAAGTGCGTCGCTGGACGCCCCCAAAAGAGACAGCATTGGCCGGGCAAACACCACAATTCCAATGGCAACGATGAGCCCGGTGAACAGGCTCAGGCACAGGGCCGCCGACGCCGTTTCGCGTGCCTGGTCTTCTTCGCCTCGTCCCATGGCTTGCGCGACCAGCGCGCCTGCAGCAATTGCCAGACCAAGCCCGACCGACAGGTTTGAGAACACGATGGTACCGGCAAACCCGATTGCGGCCGTAATCTCGATCTGGTTCAGCAGGGTCAGAAACCACAGATCAGCCAGATCAACCATGAACATTGCCATCAGGCCAATGGCGCTGGTTGCCGTCATGACAACCACATGCCGCATGGTGGAGCCGGTTATGAACCGCGCGCCTATGGGCGAGCCGTTGGGAACGACACTCATGCGGCGCCCAACACGATACCAAGGCGTGCCAAATCGTCCTGCAGGCCATCAATGCCGTTGAACCGGATGCCTGTCATGCCGGCGTCGCACGCACCGTTACAATGGCGTTGCTTGTCATCAATGAAAATGCATTCCACAGGCTCGCTGCCGAGCAGGCTTGCGACCTGCTCAAAGATTTTCCCGTCCGGCTTCTTGGTGCCGAAGTCGCAAGAAAAAAACGCGTTGTCCCCAAACAGTTTTGCAGTCTTGGGCGCAAGCCGGTCAAATGCGGTTTTGGTCAGCGGGCCGTTATTGGTCAACATCGCCAGCTTGTAGCGCTCTGACAGCCTGCCGGCCAGGTCATGCATATCCGGCCAGTGCTGCATGGCGGCAGCGCGGCTGGCAATCCATTGATCGCGGCTGAACCGGTAACCGAGATGGTCGTTGAACGCGTTCAGGTAAGCGGCATCATCTGCAAACTTGCCGTTGTCGGCGGAGTCTTCAAACCCGGACCCCCAGATCCGGTCCAGGATGGTTGCACTGTCCAGACCGCTGATACGGGAGATGTCAGCGAGCCTGTCGGGCCGGTCGTAAGCAGACAGGACGCCATCAAAATCAAATATGATGGTTGTGAACATCATCTTCAGCGGCTCAGGCCGCCGTGCCGCCGACGGTGATACGATCCAGGCGAACGGTCGGCTGGCCGACCCCGACGGGAACGCCCTGGCCATCCTTGCCACATGTACCGATGCCCGGATCAAGCTGCATGTCATTGCCGATCATGGAAATGCGGGTCAGCGCGTCCGGCCCGTTGCCGATCAGGGTTGCTCCTTTTACAGGTGCGCCGATCCGGCCATTTTCAATCCGGTAGGCTTCGGTGCACGAAAACACGAACTTGCCGCTGGTGATGTCAACCTGGCCGCCGCCGAACGACACCGCATACAACCCGGACTTGACCGAAGATATGATGTCCTTGGGATCGCTGTTACCGTTGACCATGACCGTATTGGTCATGCGTGGCATGGGATGATGAGCATAAGACTGCCGCCTGCCATTGCCGGTCGAGCCTTCGCCCATCAGCCTGCCGTTCATGCGGTCCTGCATGTAGCCGACCAGAATGCCGTCCTCGATCAGCGTGGTTTTCTGAGCCGGAGTGCCTTCATCATCCACCGACAGTGATCCGCGCCGGTCATGCAGTGTACCGTCATCGACAATGGTGACGCCGGGGCTGGCGACGCGTTTGCCCATCAGGCCGGCGAACGCGGACGTCTTCTTGCGGTTGAAATCCCCCTCAAGCCCGTGACCAATGGCTTCGTGCAGCAAGATACCCGGCCAGCCGGGGCCAAGGACAACATCCATTTCTCCGGCCGGGGCATCTTCTGCCTCAAGTGCCACAAGACTTTGCCGCAAGGCTTCGCGTGCTGCTGCCTGCCAGTTGCCGGTAGCAATGAAGCTGGCATAATTTGTGCGCCCGCCTGCACCATAACTGCCGCTTCCGCGCTTTTCCCCCTGTCCGGTCACAACCGAAACATTGAAGCGGACCAGGGGCCTGCGGTCACTGACGGTGTGACCGCCCGGGCGGATAATGTCGACGGCCTGCCATTCACCGGACAGGGATACCGTGACCTGTCGCACCCTGTCATCAAGGTTGCGGGCAAATCCGTCCACGTCCTGCAACAGACGCACCTTGTCTTCAAAAGCCATGGCCTGCACCGGATTGTCGTCGCTGTAGAGACTCACATTGGTGCGCGGCGGCGCTGCCGATACATCACCGGAACCGGACTGGATACTGCGCACCGTGTCGGCAGCGCGTGCCAGGGCTGCCTGGGATAATTCAGCGGAATGCGCATAGGCCGACGTTTCGCCACAGACCGCGCGCAGCCCGAAGCCCTGGTTCACATCAAAACTGGCGGTTCTGAGCTGACCATCGTCAAACACCAGATTTTCAGACTGGCAATATTCCAGGAACAGTTCGCCGTCATCGCTGTTGATCAGCGCGTCCTCGGTCAGCCGCAACGCAGCGTCACGCTCCAGTCCGGTTTCGGCGAAAAAAAGGTCGTCACAAGGGGTGGTTTCAGTCATGGGTGGCTGGCCTCCGGATAAGTACACGAAGTTTCATCGTTAGCGATATCACCCGATGGTGCAACTGCAATGACAGTCAACCCGCGCCGGATCAGGATGACCTTACGGTTGAATCAAGCAAAAGCAATGAACCTGGTCGCTGGCAAGGCGACAGAGCAACTTTATGGGTTCACCTGAACCCGTGTTGCTCTAACCGCCGGTGGCCCGAACCATTTGACGCCTGCGGCTCAGCTGTTGTCGAGCAGGGCCTTGTAGGATGCCGTAAAGCCCTCCAGCGAGATCGGCATCTTGATGGCAGCACCGGGTGCTTCATAGATAATGAAGTTTGCCGAGTTGCCCGCCCTCATTTTGGCCAGCGTGGTTTTTTGCGCCTCTGCGGTTGCCGTGCACAGACCAGGCGCACTGCGGGTTTGTGGCAGACAGCGAACAAATGGCACCCGGCCAACTGCTGCACCGTCGATTTCCAGTGCGATACCGGTGGGCAGGAACACCCCGATCGGCGCCATGATCTGCATCATGGTTGCTGATCTGTCGCCCTGCTTCTGTTGGCGCATGATCAGTGAAAGAGCAATTTGCGGACGTTTTGCGTCACGGCTGATCTGCACCATGGCGCAGACCTTTTGCGCCGGAACGTCCTTGCCCTGCGCGTCCTTGCTGGCCGGGCGTGACTCACACTGTACTTTCCATTTGCCGTTTTCAGCGACGAGTTCCGGTGCCGGACGGTTTGGTCTTGCAGCATTCGGTGTGTTGACGCGCGGCCCGAACTGTTTGGGTGATGGCGGTGGCGTCTGTTGCTGGGCCATGGCCGACGTTGCCAGGACGGACACGATACCTGCCGTTGCCAGAGCTGACATGATACCGGCTGTTGCCAGCAGTGAAGCTGTGTTGCGAATCACGTTGAATGTTTTGGCCACTGGATACCTGCTCCCTACAGATTGACTGAACTTGAACTGCCGCTCATTCCGATTAATCGCCGTGTATGCCAGAGGCGGGGCCAATTTAGCAACCCGACTGTGCGATTTCATCTTCGAAACATGTTGATTGACTGCTTTTGATGTTTGTTCCGCACTCTTCGTGTGCAATTGAGGCTTTATTGCGATCATGGGGGACTCATTGGGGAGCCTGTGACGCAGGAACTCCAAACCGTGCAATTTTGACGCGCCACATGACAGTTGCAGGCATGGATCGATTGTGGTTCAACAGACACATGGCAGAAGTGCGGCAATTGTTTCTACAGCCACGCCTGCACATCTGAATGCAATGCATGGCGGTTTTCTCCCGCCTGCGAAATTTAAGAGGGCAATATGCGCAATTTGTTTGCGAGCTTGACTGTGCTTGGAGCCAGCCTGACGGCGGCACCTGCAGCAATCGCGGCAGGCCTTGGCCAGCCGGTGGAGTGGCAGATGAACCTTCAGCAATCGGCATCGCCGGTGATGACGTTCATCAGGGATTTTCATAACGGGCTGGTAATTCTGACCACCATCATCTGTCTGTTTGTTCTGGGCTTGCTGATCTGGGTTTGCGTGAAATTCAACGCCAAAGCCAATCCGGTTCCGTCGCGGACGACCCACAACACACTTGTTGAAGTGGTGTGGACCGTGGTGCCGATCCTCATTCTGATCGGTATCGCCATCCCGTCATTCCGGCTGCTGTATTTCCAGCGCGACTTTCCTGCTGCTGAAATGACTGTCAAGGCGATCGGCAACCAGTGGTTCTGGTCTTATGAATATCCTGAACACGACGTGTCATTTGATCAGTATCTGAAAGCCAAGGAAGACCTGAAGGATGGCGAGCCCTATCTGCTGGCCACAGACACCGAAGTGGTTGTTCCCGTGAACAAGATTGTGCGTGTCATCGTTACTGCAAATGACGTGCTGCATGCCTGGACCATTCCGTCCTTCGGGTCGAAGATTGACGCGGTACCGGGCCGATTGAACGAAACCTGGTTCAAGGCCGAAAAAGAAGGCGTGTTTTATGGCCAGTGCTCTGAACTGTGCGGAAAAGACCATGCTTACATGCCGATTACCGTGCGAGTCGTGTCTGAAGATGAGTACGCAGCATGGCTTGAGAAGGCCAAGACTGCCGGCGTCGAACAGGCGCAGAAGCACCTGGCCGGGATTCTGAAGACAAGGGGCAAGCTGGCGCTTGGGACTGCCGGCGGGTCCGCAAACTGATTTGACTGTTTAGAACGAGGGAAAGCCTTATCATGGCACATGCAACAACGGCACATGACGATCATGAGCACAACCCGACCGGTTGGCGCCGATATGTCTATTCCACCAACCACAAGGACATCGGCACGATGTACCTTTGGTTTGCGATCTTTTCCGGCCTCGTAGGCGGCTTCATGTCGATCATGATGCGCTGGGAGCTGATGGAGCCCGGCATCCAGATTTTCCATGGTCTGGCGCACATGGTCTACGGTATTGGAGACACCTCTGCCGATGCCATTGATGCCGGCAAGAACATGTACAACGTGTTCGTGACCGCACATGGCCTGCTGATGATCTTCTTCATGGTCATGCCCGCCATGATCGGCGGCTTCGGCAACTGGTTTGTGCCGTTGATGATCGGTGCGCCTGACATGGCGTTTCCGCGCATGAACAACATTTCCTTCTGGCTGTTGCCTCCGGCACTTATCCTGCTGGTTCTGTCCATGTTCGTGGAAGGCTCTTCAGGTACCTTCGGTGTCGGTGGCGGCTGGACGCTGTATCCGCCATATTCCACTTCAGGCCAGCCTGGACCTGCCGTGGACTTCGCGATCCTGTCCATGCACCTTGCCGGTGCCTCGTCAATTCTCGGTGCGATCAACTTCATCACCACCATCTTCAACATGCGTGCACCGGGCATGACCCTGCACAAGATGCCGTTGTTTGTGTGGTCGGTGCTGGTCACCGTGTTCCTGCTGCTGCTGTCGCTGCCGGTCTTTGCCGGTGCCATCACCATGCTGCTGACGGACCGCAATTTCGGCACCTCGTTCTTCCGTCCAGAAGGCGGCGGCGATCCGATCCTGTACCAGCATCTGTTCTGGTTCTTTGCACACCCTGAAGTGTATATCCTGATCCTGCCCGGCTTCGGTATCGTGTCGCAGATCATCTCCACCTTCTCGAAGAAACCGGTGTTCGGCTATCTCGGCATGGCTTATGCCATGGTTGCCATCGGTCTTGTCGGCTTCATCGTGTGGGCTCACCACATGTACACCGTCGGCATGGCTGTTGACACGCAGGCCTACTTCGTGGCCGCCACCATGGTCATAGCGGTACCCACGGGCGTGAAGATCTTCTCCTGGATTGCGACCATGTGGGGCGGGTCAATCGAATTCCGCACACCCATGTTATGGGCGATCGGTTTCATTTTCCTGTTTACCGTGGGTGGCGTAACCGGCGTCGTGCTGGCCAATGCCGGTGTCGACCGTTCGCTGCACGACACCTACTATGTTGTGGCGCATTTCCACTATGTGCTGTCGCTGGGTGCCGTATTCTCGATCTTTGGCGGCTGGTATTACTGGTTCCCGAAAATGTTCGGCTACATGTACAATCCAACCCTGGCGCGGGCTCACTTCTGGATCCAGTTCATTGGCGTGAACCTGTTGTTCTTCCCGCAGCATTTCCTGGGGTTGGCCGGCATGCCGCGCCGCTATATCGACTTTCCGGAGGTGTTTGCGGGCTGGAATTATGTGTCGTCGATCGGATCGTACATTTCCGCATTTTCGATCCTGATTTTCCTGTGGTGCATCGTTGAAGCCTTCATGAAGAAGCGCGTTGCCGGTGACAATCCATGGGGCGAGTCTGCAACAACGCTGGAGTGGACGCTGTCGTCACCGCCGCCGTTCCACCAGTTCTCGACCCTGCCGGTTATCCGCTAGGCAGGAACCAGACATCCGGTCCGCTGCTTGATACGTTGCGGACCGGGACAGCATTTGGCGCAAGTCGCCGGTAATTTGGGATATGGGATGACCGATATTCGCACTGACATGATGCAGCAAGGCCGTGAAGCGCATTCGTTTGCGCTCGGCGGCAAGGGAACTGTTGAAGATTTCTGGGCGCTGCTCAAGCCGCGTGTCATGTCGCTGGTTATCTTTACGGCCATTTGCGGATTGCTGCTTGCACCCGGCGATATTCACCCGTGGACGGCATTCATTGCCATTTTGTGCATAGCTGTCGGGGCAGGTGCCTCCGGGGCACTGAACATGGCCTATGATGCCGATATCGACGCCCAGATGGGCCGCACCGCCAAGCGTCCGATCCCGCGCGGTGCCATTGAGCCGGGTGAAGCCTATATTTTTGGAATTACACTTTCTGTCGGCTCCGTTGTCGTGCTGGGGTTGGCGGTCAATTGGGTCGCTGCAGCTTTTCTGGCGTTCACGATTTTCTTCTATGCCGTAATTTACACGGCATACCTGAAGCGCTCGACGCCACAGAACATCGTCATTGGTGGTGCCGCAGGCGCATTCCCTCCGATGATTGCCTGGTCAGCCGTCACCGGATCGGTGGATATGGCAAGCGTGTCGCTGTTCCTGATCATATTCATGTGGACGCCGCCGCATTTCTGGGCGCTGGCACTGTTCCGCTTCGGTGACTACGAGACTGCCGGCGTTCCAATGTTGCCAAACGTGGCAGGTGTCGACGCCACCCGGAAGCAAATATGGTGGTATTCACTGGCCATGGCGCCGGTTGCAGCGCTGCCTGTCGTAGCCGGCATTGCCGGCTGGGTTTACGGTGTGGCCGCCTTTGCGCTGACCGCCAGGTTCATCTGGCATGCATGGGCGGTGTATTCGCTGCGCGAAGGTGAAAAAGCCGAACGCGCGCCGAAGAAACTGTTCGGCTATTCAATCCTCTATCTGTTTGCCATATTCGGTTCCCTGCTGGTTGACAGGACAGTCAGCCTGACGGGGTGGATATAGGCGATGGCTGAAGACATGCAGACATATACACCTACCAGCGAAGAGCGGGCCCGCCAGCGCAAGCGCTCGGTTGTGATTGCCTGGTCGCTGGTGGCACTGGTCATCCTGTTTTTCATCACCACCATGGTTCGCCTGAGTTCCAACATTTCCACACCGGCAGGAGGCTGACATGAGCTTAGGGCAGCCTCCGGAAAAGTCCAATCTGCGGGTGGCAATCATGGCCGGCGGTGTCGCCGTGGGCATGGTCGGTGTGGCCTATGCGGCAGTTCCGCTATATCAGATTTTCTGCCAGATCACCGGTTTCGGCGGCACCACGCAGCGTGCCGATGCATCGCCTGAAACAGTGCTTGATCAGAAAATCACCGTTGCCTTCGATGCCAATGTGAATGCATCGCTCAGCTGGAATTTTGTCCCCAGCCAGCACAGCCAGACCATTCGCATCGGCGAACAGACGCTGGCTTTCTACAAGGCGGTGAACACCGGTCACCGGCCGGTTACCGGCACGGCGACCTTCAATGTGACGCCGGTCGGGGCGGGCGTGTACTTTTCGAAAATTGAATGCTTTTGCTTTACCGAGCAGACTTTGCAGCCGGGTCAGTCTATTGACATGCCGGTGAGTTATTTCGTGGACCCGGATATCGTCAATGATCCGGACATGAAATCGGTTAAGACGATTACGCTTTCATATACATTTTATGCGGTGGACGAGGAGCCGGTGAAAACCTCATCGACCTCACGTCCTCAAAGTGACAACACGGTGAATTAATTGACTTTGTCCGATGCCAGTATGCAAACTGGCCGGACAGCTTGAGCGGGAGAAAAGGGCAATGGCAGACAGCCACGCTAAAAATCACGACTATCATCTGGTTGACCCCAGCCCATGGCCGGTTGTCGGGTCCATCGGCGCACTGATCCTCGCGATCGGGTCGATCTACTGGATGCACAACGGCCAGACCTGGAGTGTCTCGGCAGGCGCGTTGCTGGGTTTTGCCATTGTTTTCTACACCATGTTCATGTGGTGGCGTGATGTTGTGATTGAAAGCCACAAGGGTGATCACACCCCTGTCGTGCAACTTCACCTGCGCTATGGCATGTTGATGTTCATCGCCTCTGAAATCATGTTCTTCGTGGCATGGTTCTGGGCTTTCTTTGAAGCGTCGCTATATACCGATTCCGCTATACAGGCGGCCCGTGTGGAACTGACCCAGGGCGTATGGCCACCGGCCGGTGTGGAAGTGTTTAACCCCTGGCACCTGCCGCTGGTCAACACGCTGATTCTGCTTTTGTCAGGCACTACTGTGACCTGGGCGCACCATGCCCTGATCAATAATGACCGTGAGGGCCTCAAATGGGGACTGATCTGCACCATTGGCCTAGGCGTTTTGTTTTCCTGCATTCAGGCCTACGAGTATGGTATTGCACCTTTTGCCTTCCAGGCTGACAATGGCGGCAACATCTATTCATCGACCTTCTTCATGGCCACCGGTTTTCATGGTTTCCACGTTCTCATTGGCACGATCTTCCTGATTGTCTGCCTGTTCCGTGCCCTGGCTGGTCACTTCACGCCGGAGAGGCATTTCGGCTTTGAAGCGGCTGCCTGGTACTGGCACTTTGTCGACGTGGTCTGGCTGTTCCTGTTCGCCTGCATTTATGTGTGGGGCAGTGTAGGTGCAACAATTGCAGCGCATTGATCAGGGTTTTTACGCCTGATCATCTGAGAAATGGACCGCATGAGGGGCATGAAAAGTCCTCGCATGCGGTCTTTTTGTGTAAAGCAGTATGAGTGTTTTTAAAGGCCGCCTCCCGGATGAACCAGCAACCCTACTACCCGCCGCAATCGCCGGTCTCCAACGGCATCAGGGGGTTGTGTCCGCGCTGTGGCCAGGGGCGGCTGTTCAAGGGTTACCTGGCAATCCCAGACAAATGCGATCACTGTGATCTTGATTTTTCCTTTTCCGACAGCGGCGACGGCGCAGCATGGTTCATCATGCTGTTATGCGGCACGCTTGCCATGGGCGGTGTGCTGGTCGTTGAGTTGAACTGGCAACCTGTGTGGTGGGTGCATGCATTGGTGGCCCTGCCGCTGGCGGTTGGACTGCCGTTGCTGCTATTGCGACCGGTCAAGGGTATTTTTCTCAATCAGCAATACATCACCAGTGCCCGCGAAGGCAGGCTGGAAAACAAGTGACAACGACACCCTCAAATCCTGCGCACCGCAGCTGGCCGATTGTTGTTGCGGCTGTTATCGGCATTGTGCTGCTGGTCGGATTGGGCTCGTGGCAGGTGCTGCGCCTGCAGTGGAAACTGGACCTGATTGAAAAGCGCAAGGGCTCGCTGACCGGCAACCCGGTGAGCATATATGATATCGAGGCCGGCATGGAGCATGGCTATGATGTGGACTTCCTGCGGGTTCGCCTGAACGGCGAATATCGTCACGATGCCTCGCGATATGTCTATCGCGCACGCGGCAAGAGGCCGGGTTTCCAGGTGATCACACCGTTTATCGACAAGTCAGGATTTATCGTGTTCGTGGATCGCGGCTTCATTGATCAGCGCATGCTTAAAGTGCCGATTGCCGGCGGTACCCGCAAGCCTGAAGGTGAGCTCACCATCACCGGCGTTACCCGCAACCGGGCATCTGATCGAAACATGTTCTCGCCTGAAGCGGATACCGAACGCGGTATCTGGTACTGGTATGACCTGGTTGGAATGTCCGCTTCCATGCCCAGCAATCTGCTGGATGGATACCAGGGACCGGAACCGATTACCTCGGCCATGTTTGTTCAACTGGAACCCGGCGGCGAGCCCGGAACAGGCACATGGCCGGACCCTGAGGATTTGAAGGTTGAATTACCCAACAATCACCTGCAATACGCTTTCACATGGTATGCACTGGCTCTCGTGCTGGCGGTGATGAGCTGGCTGTTCATCCGCAAACGCCGGCTGGAGCACGCCTCAGACCGGAAATAAGTGACAGAAACGATGAAATACATTTCTACACGCGGGCAAGCGCCTGCCCTTGGCTTCACCGATGTACTGCTGGCCGGCCTGGCATCCGACGGTGGCCTCTATGTGCCCGAAACCTGGCCGCAGCTGACAGGTGCCGAGCTGACGGCGTTGCGTGGCAGCAGTTATGCGGAAGTCGCCTTTGCCATCATCAAGCCGTTTACCGGCGGCGAAATTGAAGATGCGCAATTGCGCCGGATGATTGACGAGGCATATGCGACGTTTGCCCACAAGGCAGTTGTGCCGCTGAAACAGCTGGACGCAAACCACTGGTTGATGGAGCTGTTCCACGGTCCCACGCTGGCGTTCAAGGATGTCGCCATGCAGCTTCTGGCGCGGCTCATGGATCATGCGCTGGACGGTGCCGGCAGGCGCGCCACCATTGTCGGTGCGACGTCCGGTGATACCGGCGGTGCCGCCATTGACGCGTTCGCGGCGTCGGCCCGCACAGATGTGTTCATCCTGCATCCGCACGGTCTTGTCAGTGATGTGCAACGCCGCCAGATGACCACCGTGGAAAAACCGAACATTCACAACATCGCGCTTGAAGGCAATTTTGACGACTGCCAGGCGCACGTCAAAGCCATGTTTGCAGACGAGGGTTTTCGTGACAGCGTCCTGTTGTCGGGGGTCAACTCAATCAACTGGGCGCGCATCATGGCGCAGACCGTGTACTACTTCACCACCGCGTTGGCGCTGGGTGCGCCTGACCGCAAGGTGGATTTCTGCGTGCCGACCGGCAATTTCGGTGACGTTTTTGCAGGCCATGTCGCGCGCCATATGGGATTGCCGGTAGGTGATCTGGTGGTTGCGACCAACATCAATGACATTTTGCACCGCACCATGGAAACCGGCCGCTATGAGGTTCTGGGGGTTGAGGCAACCCTCAGCCCGTCCATGGACATTCAGGTATCGAGCAATTTTGAACGCCTGTTGTTCGAGGCCTGCGGCAAGGATGCGGCTCACCTCTCCACCCTGATGGCAGGATTGAAACAGTCCGGCAGTTTCACCCTGAGTGATGACATGCGCGATTACATCTCCACCGGTTTTGCTTCCGGCCGTACCGGCGAGGCAGAAACCTCCGACATTATTCGCACGACGTTGGCCGAAACCGGCGAATTGCTCGACCCGCACACCGCGGTGGGCTATGGCGTGGCCCGCACCCGGGCCAGACAGGACGTACCTATGGTTACCTTGGCAACGGCGCATCCGGCAAAGTTCCCGGATGCTGTCGAGGCAGCCTGTGGCGTGCGGCCGGCCCTGCCGGAAAGACTCGGTGATCTGATGCAGCGCCGCGAACGGTTCGACGTGCTGGCCAACGACCTGCCGGCGGTGAAGCAGTTCATCCTCGAGCGCACACAAGCGGGCAAGAATTGATGAGTGCACGCACCACGACACTGGAAAACGGACTGACCATTGTCTCCCACAACATGGCGCATGTTGAAACCGTTTCACTTGGCATGTGGACCAGGGCAGGAGCCCGCGACGAGGCGGACGATGAGAACGGATTGGCTCATCTGCTGGAGCATATGGCCTTCAAGGGCACCAAGAACCGGTCTGCATTTGAGATTGCCGCCGAAATAGAAGCGGCAGGCGGTGACATGAACGCGTCGACGTCCATGGAGACCACTGCCTACTATGCCCGGGTGTTGCGCAATGACTGGCAGCTTGCATTTGAAGTGATCTCGGACATTGTCATGAACCCGGTATTTGCTGCCGATGATCTGGCACTGGAAAAAGGCGTTATTCTTCAGGAAATAGCCGCTGCACAGGACACCCCTGATGATCTGGTGTTCGATCTGGTCCAGAACCTGGCCTGGCCGGACCATTCGCTTGGACGCGATATTCTCGGCACACCGGCCACGGTCAAGAAGTTCACTGCGGACAATCTCGCCGCCTATCGCGCCAGGCATTATACCGGATCGCGCATGGTGCTGTCGGCGGCAGGCCGCATTGATCATGATGCACTGGTTGAAGCAGCGCACGAGCGGTTGTCAGGCATTGAGCATGGTGAAGGCACCAACCGCACCACGCCGGACTATTCAGGCGGGGATGCGGCGCGCAAACGGCCGCTTGATCAGGTGCATCAGGTCATGGCGTTTTCAACGCCGGGGTATCATGACGATGATGTCTACGGTGTTCACCTGTTGGCCAGCATTCTGGGTGGCGGCATGTCATCGCGGCTGTTTCAGGAAGTCCGCGAGCGCCGTGGTCTTTGCTATTCAACGTTTGCCCACGTGTCCGCCTTTGCCGATACCGGTCTCATGCAGATATATGCGGGCACGGCGCCGGATACGGCGGCCGAGTTTTGCAAGGTGGCAACAGATGTGCTGCTGGCCAGTACGCAGGACATAGAACAAGCCGAGCTTGATCGCGCCCGGGCACAGCTCAAGGCCTCGCTGGTCATGAGCCTGGAAAGCCCGTCCTCGCGTGCAGACCAGATTGCACGCCAGTACCTCGCCTATGGCAAGGTGCCCGAGGTTGCCGACATACTTGCCAAGGTCGATGCGGTGACCACCGATGATGTGAAACGCCTGGCAAGCGCTACATTCAGCGGCACAAGCCTGTCACGCGCGGCGGTTGGGGATACATCACTGCTTGCACAAGGCGATGAACTTGCGGCAAGATTTGCCTGAACTATCGACGTGTGGACAGCCATCGAATACTACAGTCAAAATGTCATTCCTGAGAACCTACGCATATCTGGACAATGACCCGGTCATTCAGACCGAAAGGGTGATATTGCGCCCTGCCATAGGGGCTGACTATGTCCAATGGGCGCAACTGAGATCGTCCAGCCGGGCATTTCTGGAGCCATGGGAGCCCACTTGGCCTCGCGATGACCTGACCAAATCGTCCTATCGCCAACGCATTCGCCGCTACAACAAGGATATGCGAGACGATTATGCGTATGCGTTTTTCGTGTTCTGCCGGCAGTCCGGCAAGCTGGTTGGCGGGCTGACCATCTCCAACGTGCGCCGCGGCGTGGCACAAACCTGTTCTTTGGGGTATTGGGTTGGGCAGCCATATGCAAACCAGGGTTACATGTCTGCAGCGGTGAACGCGGCCGTATCATTTGCCTTTGACAGCTTGCGGTTGCACCGGATCGAAGCGGCCTGCCTGCCGGTCAATGAAGCGTCGAGAAAATTGCTGTTGCGATGCGGCTTTTCGCAGGAAGGCTATGCCCGCAAATATCTGAAGATCAACGGCCGATGGCAGGACCACTTGCTGTTTGCATTGCTGGACGCAGATCCGCCCGGGTGATTGAGGTAGGTCGCATATGCCTTTGAGTCAGCAGCCATTTCAGTGGATATTGAACGCGATTGTCGTCAGCGGGCTTTGGTCTTCGACGATAGTCAGGCTAAGATGCATTTACCGTGGGTAAGTTACAGAAAGAGTTGCGATGCCATTTTGGCGGTTAACGGTTGCAGCATTGGTCGGCATTTGCATGGCCTTGATCGTGAGTACGGCTGGCGTCTTGGCACAGGATGCCGGCAAGGTCGTGCGCGCCGATTTCTCGGCCAGTCATATCGATGTCGTTCCGTTTCTTGGCGCTGTCCAAAGCGACAACAGGCAGGTCGTGATCAAGCTGCCCGCCAACAGCGCCGGCCAAAGCGAAAGCATGAACTTGCAGGCAACAGGTACCGGTCCGCAATATCGCTGGGCCATATTTACCACTGCCAACCCCTCGGCAATTGAAAGGGAACTGGTAATTGACGCGGCCCGGCAATCGTTTCCCGGGTCCGGGATTGCCTCACCTTCCTATTCCAGCAGCCGCATTTCGGCTGCATCGTCTTCTCGAAGTGTAACGCTGCGCCGGTTGAACATACCTGACCGCGACGCATTTGCGTTTACCGTGCCACCGAACACAAGCCTTACGGTCGCCCTGGAACTGTCGGAGGTCGGTGTTTCAGGCGTCAGGCTGTGGCAGCGTTCGGCGTTTGATCACAACGCCTATCGGCAGGCGCTGTATCGCGGCATCGTGCTGGGAATGGCGATGCTGGCGGTGGTGGTTATTACCTGTCTGGTTTTGTTGTCGCCACAGATCGTGTTTCCGCTGTCGATGATTTTCGCCGTACCTGCTGTCGGCTTTATCACATTGGAGACCGGCCAGCTTGAAGCCGCATTGAATTCCATTCTGCCGGTGCTGGTACCGCGGCATGAAGTGCTCAGTGCCATCATTGAGGCGCTAATGACGGCCGGGGTGATGTTCATGGGCGTCACCATCATGCGCACCCGCCGGCAGTTGCCGACCTTGAGCGGATTGCTGATTTTTGCAGGCGGGGCGGGCGTTGCACTTGCTGCTTATGCTTTCATTGAACCGGTATTGGTGAAACAGATCGCACGGATCGGCTTCGCATTGGGCGTGGTCACCGTGCTTGTGGCCTCTGCAATTCTGGCCCATCGCGGTGGTGTGCGGGCAAAATCATCCAGCATGATCTGGATCCTTCTGGGCCTGTGGACGGCTGCTGCGAGTTTTATTGCTATCGCGCGCCCGCCCAGTGAACTTGCTTCTCCGGTTCTGGTTGGCGGACTGGCGCTGGTCCTGGTGGCGCTTGCATTCGTTCTGGCCTATTTCGCGTTCTCCAGTGCACTGAACCCGGAACAGGACACACTGGAAGCTGAACGCAACGCGCTTGCACTGGCCAGTGCATCCCAGGTTGTCTGGGATTATGAGCCGGGTGACAATTCATTTTTTGTCGGCACAGAGCTGGAAAAGGTGCTGGGATATGAGGAAGGCAGCCTGGACAACACCGATCCGAAGTCCTGGTTGACCTTGATCCATCCCAACGATCACAGTGCCTATTTCGCCGCTCTGGAAGTAGCGAAGCTGCGGGGCAACCAGCATTTTGAACAGCAGTTGCGCGTGCGCCATGCCGATGGCCGGTATCGCTGGTACACACTGAAAGGCAGTTCTCTGCCGAACGGCTCGGAGACGGGTTTGCGCCTGACAGGGGTGTTGAGTGATGCATCGCAGCAGCGCAATTCGCAAAATCGCCTGTTGTCCGATGCTATTTTCGATGTGGTTACAGGCCTGCCTAACTACGCACTCTATCTCGATCGCCTGTCACAGGCCACCAGGCGGGCAATCGCCAATGACGACCTGCAACTCAATATCGTGATTGTCGATATTGACCGCTTCAACGTGGTCAATGACCGGCTTGGCCAGGAAATTGGCGACAGCCTGCTGAAGACCATTGCCCGGCGTATTGAAAAACTGTTGCCGGAAACAAGCAGTCTTGCCCGGATGCCCGGCGATCAGTTTGCGATTATTCATGAGACGTCCGCTGACCAGGACGCAATGGAATCAGCGATTATTTTCGTGGATCAGGTGCGCCATGCTGTTTCCCAGCCGGTAAGGGTGCCGCCGAACGAGATTTATCTGACCTGTTGTGTCGGTGTTGCACATTGGGACCCGCAAATGGAAACTGCAGACGTTCTGCACCGATGTGTCGACTCTGCATTGTTTGACGCAAAGACCCGCGGCAAGGACAAGGTGGCTTTTTACAAGCCCGGCATGTTGCAGGAAACCACCTCTACCGCCCTGAGCATAGAAGATCTGCAGGAGGCGTTGCAGGAACGGCGCTTTGAGCTTCTGTATCAACCGATCATGCGGTTGTCTGACCGCCAGTTGGCGGGGTTTGAAGCGCTGGTTCGTTTGCGCAAGGCCGATGGCGAAATTCTTGAACCCTCCAGTTTTCTGCCCCTGGCGGAACGCTGCGGCCTGATCGGAGAAATCGGGGCTTTCGTGTTGTCTGAATCAGCCCGCCAGCTTGGCGTATGGCAGAGGATGTTTACGCCGGCGCAGCCGGTATTCGTTTCAGTCAATGTGTCGTCTTCCCAGTTGACCGGACCGCGCCTGCTGCATCTGGCACGCACCGTATTGTCCCGCGAGGAACTTGCGCCTGGCACATTGAAGCTGGAAGTCACCGAGACAATGGTGATGGAAAACCCGGAATTGTCCCTGCAGATGCTCGACCGTCTGAAAGCCCTGGGCATAGGGCTTTCATGCGATGATTTCGGGACCGGTTATTCGTCACTGTCCTATTTGAGGCGGCTGCCGTTCGACACTCTCAAGGTGGATCGGTCTTTCCTGCAGGCCGGGCTTGAAACGGATCGCGGATCGGTGATCCTGGACGCCATTATTCTGCTGGCCCATGACCTCGGGCTGCAGGTGGTGGCAGAAGGTGTGGAGACACAGGATCAGCTGAATCATCTGCTCACACTGGAATGCGACCTGGCGCAGGGGTTTCTGATTGGCGAGCCAATCGATGCTCAGCAGGTGCTTGAAGCTCTTGGTGCGCCGTCGCGTGGAATATCGTCCAGCCAGTCGGGCATAGCATCCCTGTGGAACCGCCTGACGCGCAAGCAGCCGGTGGTGCCGCCTGCATCGATTGCCGTGGAGCCGGAACTTGAGCCTGAAGTGGAAACCCTGGCGCCATGGTCGCCATACGACTTCCACCCCGCACCATGGGCCCCCCGGTTTGCAAATCCAGCTTACGAACAACCGGCAATCGAGGGACCGAAAGAGCCCGAGTTTGCTTCATCAGACGAGGCAACCGACGAACAGCCATCGCCGATTGAGTATCCGGAACGCGGACAGGGAACGACAGAAGCTGATCTGGAAACGGTGTCACGGCAGGTCAGGGATGCACTGGCAGGTATCACCGAAACTGCGACGCCGGCAGCATCAAGGCCAATCCCGCCCTTGGCGCCTTTTGCACCGAAAAGGCCTGCAGCAGAAGCCAAACCGATACCGAAACCCGGCCCTGCGCCTGCACCGGAACCTACAGCAGAATTGCAGCCAACGCCAAGGACGCAGCCCGCGCCGGCAGCAAAAACGGTGGCAGAACCCCCGTCTGCGCCAGAACCGGTGGCAAAACCACCATCTGCACCAAAACCGGTGGCAAAACCACCATCTGCGCCAGAACCGGTGGCAAAACCACCATCTGGGCCAGAACCGGTGGCAAAACCACCGTCTGCGCCAGAACCGGTGGCAAAACCACCGTCTGCGCCAGAACCGGTGGCAAAACCACCGTCCGCGCCGGCAAAAGAGCCCGTGAAGGTGTCAAAGCCTTCAGTCGGTGAACCGGTGGTCCCAGCGAAACCGGAACCGGCCGCTGACAAACAGCGGGAAGCGCACCGCACAGGTCAAAAGACACTTGAAAAATCCGATACCCAGGCTGTTGAACAACAGGCAGCGAGTAAAACGACAAATGGTGCCGCCGACGCTGGCCATGACACGGTGGAAAAAGACCGGCCGCACCGGCCTCAGGTGAAGAGCAAGCCGAAGAAGCCCAGGACAGCAAGAAAGCAGCCTGCGAAAAAGGCTGCGGCCAGAAAAAAACGCAGCGTGGCGAAAAAGGCCAAGGGGACCACTGCCGCCTCAAGCTAAACCGGGTCAACCAGTTGAGGCTCCACACCTGGAACAACTTTGAATGCGATCAGCTTCATGATTTGTGGCTGATTCAGCCAAAATCATCCTGGTCTGGAACATAACAACGCCATGGCTGTGCAAACCTGTCAGGCATTGCCGAAATGACCGCCTGACAACATGGCTTCACTGACCCCGATGCGGGCGAGGGCTGACTGGTATTTTGCGTCCAGGTCACTGTCGAACAGCAATCCTTCATCGGCTTCACAATGCAGCCATCCGTTTTGACGGAATTCGCTCTCCAATTGTCCCGGTCCCCATCCCGTATAGCCCAGTGCCAGAAGCGATTTGCGCGGCCCTTCGCCACGCGCGATGGCCCGCAATACATCAAGTGTTGCCGTCAATCCGATATTGCTGTCGACACCCAACGTGCTTTCAGCGCTGAAATAATCTCTTGAGTGCAGCACAAAACCACGGCTTGTTTCGACCGGCCCACCTTGCAGCACACGTGTTGAAGCGATGCTTTCCGGCAGGCGAATCGCGTTGTCATCGTCAACCAGGTCAAGGCGTTCCAGAAGCCCGCCGAACGACAGGCTTTCGACCTCATGATTGACCACCAGCCCCATGGCACCATCCCTGGAATGGGCACACACGAATATGACTGCCCGCTCAAATCGGTCATCTCCGATGCCGGGCATTGCAATCAACATCTTGCCGTCGAGATACTGCTCAGTCATCCGTGTTCATTTCCAGGGTCAGGACCCATTGATCTCATCCATTCTGCGGGAGGATATTTTGCCTTTGACAAGGCGAAAGGTCGAAGGAAACCGTCCGGTTTTCAAGACCTTTCAACGCTGTCAGGGGCAAAATAGACCCCGCCCTTCGGGTTTGAAAGAAAACATTCGAATGATGTCGAAAAATGCTCGAAAAGGCACAAAGCCTTATCTTGCGCTTTTTCAACATCATTCGAATGTTTTCTTTCAAACAGAATGGCATAAGATTAATGGGTCCTGACCCTAAGGCTGTACGCTGAGATACAGAATAGCACCTGCAATGAGCTTCGGGCAAATGTCCATGCGTTGGTTCTCGCATTAATTTGATATCGGTTTAATGGAAGCGATACTGAATTTGCTGCTAGATAGGTGCCATGAAAACAGTTCGCAATATCACTGTGACAACGCTGCTCGGTGCGGCTGTTGTTTCGGTATCCGCACTTGCAAATGCCGCAGATACGCCAGCGCGGGAGTTTTCCTCGCCCTACACCTCTCTGCGGTTGATGAATGCCGGCAAGCAGTCTGGCGTCTGGCACAGTGGTGTCTACATCACAATGCAAAAGGGCTGGAAGACCTATTGGCGGGTGCCCGGTGATGGCGGGGTTCCTCCGAGCTTTGATTGGTCGGAATCAGAAAATGTTGCAGCAACCACGGTGATGATGCCCTTGCCACATCGTTTCACGGACGAAAACGGTGAAGGCATCGGCTACAAGACGGAAGTGGTTTTCCCGGTCGATGTGAAGCCGCAAGATCCGTCCAGGCCCGCCAGGCTGGACCTGAAAATATTCTATGCCGTGTGCAACGACATTTGCGTACCCGTACAGGCGCAGCTACAGGTCAACATTGATGCAAGTACGGTATCGGCTTCCGACCAGTTCCGCCTCAGGGTCGCGCGTGCAACCGTGCCGGTCGAAGCCGATGCGGACAGGCTTGCAATTACATCGCTTAAGCAGGTTGATGTTGAGGGAAAGTTTGCGCTGGAGGTATCCCTGAAAGGTATCCGGTCTCCCGAAGACACAGATATTTTTGTCGAGGCAGCCGGCAATTCCTATTTTCGCAAACCTGAACTGGTCAGCCAGTCAGGCGACACCGGCACATGGCGGATTGCAGTGGACAGTTACGGCGAAACTGTTTCACTGGCCGGAAAACCGGTCCGGCTGACCATCGCAGACGGCGACACGGGCCTTGTCCATGAAGGTGTGCTGCAGTAGACCTAGGAGCAGGACCCTAATGCCTGCACGTTTCCAATCCCGTTTAATCAAGTGAGTGACCCATGAGCATTTCTATTGGCGATAAACTGCCTGAAGCAACCTTCACGACAATGACAGCTGAAGGACCTACCCAAATGACCACGTCAGATGTGTTTGACGGTCGCAAGGTTGTCCTGTTTGCCGTACCGGGCGCTTTCACACCCACCTGCCACATGAAGCACCTGCCGGGCTTTGTCAGCCATGCTGCCGACCTGAAGGCCAAGGGTGTCGATACCATCGCCTGCGTATCGGTAAACGATGTGTTCGTGCTGAATGCATGGGCAGATCAGTCGGGCGCCAAGGATGCGGTGACCTTCCTGGCCGACGGCAGTGCGGACTTTACCAAGGCAATCGGCCTGGAACTGGACGCGTCCGGTTTCGGGCTGGGTATCCGGTCACAGCGCTATGCCATGCTGGTCGACGACGGCGTCGTCAAGGTGCTGAACCTGGAAGAAGTGGCCAGTTCGGCTGACGCTTCAAGTGCAGAGAAAATTCTCGCTGCACTGTAAACGAGCTCCAAATTCGCAAGTAATCTGAAAAACCCGCAACCGTTTTTATCGGCTGCGGGTTTTATCTTTATTTGTACGGGGCCATTCCAATGCGCGCCAGTTCGTCGGCGCGTTCGTTTTCCGGGTGACCCGCATGGCCCTTCACCCAGTGCCAGTCGATGTCGTGCGGCTTCAGGGCAGCCTGCAGGGCCTGCCACAGTTCTGCGTTCTTGACCGGTTTCTTTGCCGCTGTGCGCCAGCCATTGCGCTGCCAGCCCTTGATCCACTTGGTAATACCATCGCGGACATAAACCGAGTCTGTGTACAATGCGACCTTGCATGGCCGTTTCAACGCGTTCAGCGCCTCTATGGCTGCCTGCAATTCCATGCGGTTATTGGTGGTTTCAGGTTCACCGCCCGACAGTTCTTTCCGGGTCTCGCCATGCACAAGAATGGCGCCCCAGCCGCCGGGTCCAGGGTTTCCCGAACAGGCTCCGTCAGTATAAATGGTGACGTCAGTCAAGTGGGCTCAGGCCTTGTTTGCACGCTTCACGACGCAGCGCGTACAGGCGCGCCCGGCTCACCTTCGCGGCGCAGTTGCCGCGGTAGTTTGAACTCGACGTTCTCATCCTTGGTCTTGATGGTTTCAACCTGTACATTGAACCGTTCGCGGAATGCATCAACCACCTCGTTGACCAGCACTTCCGGCGCAGAAGCGCCTGCGGTAATGCCCAGTGTCTTGATGCCGTCCATGACCGACCAGTCGATTTCCGAGGCACGCTGTACCAGCATCGACCGGCCGCATCCGGCGGTTTTGGCAACTTCTACCAGGCGCTGTGAGTTGGAGCTGTTTGGTGCGCCGACCACCAAAACCATGTCGCATTTGTCTGCAATCGACTTGACCGATTCCTGGCGGTTGGTCGTGGCATAGCAGATGTCTTCCTTGTGCGGTCCGTGAATGCTCGGGAACTTTTTCTCCAGAGCCTCGATGATACCGCGGGTATCGTCGACCGACAGTGTGGTCTGGGTGATATAGGCCAGCTTGTCGGCATCTTTCGGCGTGAACGCTGCAACGTCTGCTTCGTCTTCCACCAGTGTGATGGCACCGTCCGGCAGTTGTCCCATGGTGCCGATGACTTCCGGGTGGCCGGCATGGCCAATCAGCACGATCTCATAACCGTCCTGGAAGTGGCGTGACGCCTCCATGTGAACCTTGGACACCAGCGGGCAGGTTGCATCGAGATAGAACATGTTGCGGCTCTTGGCGGCTTCCGGCACTGACTTGGGCACGCCGTGGGCAGAAAAGATCACCGGACGGTCGCCATCCGGCACTTCGTCCAGCTCTTCCACGAAGATGGCGCCTTTCTGTTTCAGATCTTCCACGACGTATTTGTTGTGGACGATCTCATGGCGCACATAGACGGGCTTTCCATGCAGTTCCAGCGCGCGTTCAACGATGTCGATGGCGCGCACCACACCGGCACAAAAGCCGCGCGGCGCTGCAAGATAAACCTTAAGGTCGGGAAGCTGGTTGGTCATGGCCGCTGGTTCCGTTTCAAAGCAGAGACAATATGTTGGCGTACATGGGAGGTCACAGGCACTGTTGTCAAGTTTCCCTCTGGTCGCAGACCCCATGATTTGCCGTTCAGTATAAAACAAACCCCCGTACCTGGAAAAGGGCCGGGGGCTCGACTGTTCGGTGCTGGCAGAGCTGCCTGAAGAGTTCTAATTCAGTTGCTTGCGGACCGTCGCAATGGAATCGTCGATGAGGCCTGCTGCTGTGGCACCCTTGACCTCGGCCCCGAGTACCCGGGTTGCAGCCTCAACTGCAAGGTCTGCCGCGGCTGCACGCACATCCTTGACGGCTGCCACTTCTGCCATGGCGATCTTCTGCTCGGCCAGACGGCTGCGGCGCTCGATCTGTTCCTGCATCTTGCGGCTGGCTTCCTCGCCATAGATTTCGGCTTCACGCTTGGCCTGTGCAATGATCTTTTCAGCGTCGGCTTCGGCTTCAATTTTCTTGCGCTCGTAGTCAGCCAGAACAGCTTGCGCCTCTTCGCGCAGACGCTTGGCTTCATCCAGTTCGTGCTGGATGGCATCGGCACGTTCGTCAAGCGCCTTGGCAGCCATGCCCGGTACCTTCAGATATACCAGCAGGACAAGAAACAGGACGAAGGAAACACCGACCCAGAAATCAGGTTGACTTAACATGGTTGTATCCTAACCCTTCGCAGCGGACGATACCGCCGACGAAATTGCCGCTTTTGTCGGCTTCCTGCCGAGAAGCTCTGTGACGATGGCTTCCGTGGTGTCCTGGGCAATGCCGGCCACCTGTGCCATGGCGGCATCACGTGTCTTGGCAATCGAAACTTCCGCTTCCGCCAGCTTCTTCGACAGCCGCTCGTCAAGTGCAGCGGCTTCCCTGTTGATTTCAGCTGTCATCTGGGCGCGGTTTTCGCTCACAATGGCATGGGCGTTGGCACGTGCTTCGGCAAGGGCCGTCTCATAGGTTTCGATGGCTTTTTCTGTATCTTCCTTGAGCCGCGAGGCTTCGGCGACATCAGCGGCGATGCGGCCGTGACGCTGTTCAATCGCGCTGCCGATCTTGGGGATCGCGAAGCGTGAGATGATGAAGTACAGCGCACCAAAGGTAATCGCCAGCCAGATAAGCTGTGGCAGAAAATCTGCTACAATAAGTTGCGGCATGATGCCGGTCTCCTGTCTGACCGCCAAAATGGGGCGGCAGGTGGATTTGCCAGTCTCAATCGCAAAAATCCGCCGGTGCGGGAAACCCGCAATCCGGCGAGATCAATAACGAATGATTAGACGCCGAACAGCAGGATGAAGCTGATCAGCAGGCCGAACAGGCCGGTTGCTTCTGCAAGCGCGAAGCCGATGAACAGGTTGGTGCGCTGGCTGTCAGCGGCTGCCGGGTTGCGAAGCGCACCCTGCAGATAACTGCCGAAGATGTTACCAATGCCGACACCGGCACCGGCCATTGCAACAGCGGCGATACCTGCGCCGATCAGTTTTGCTGCTTCAGGTTCCATTTTAGAAAACTCCCGTTTGAGTGATGTAGTTGAAAGGTTGAGAAAGATGACTCAGTGGCTTGGGTGCAGTGCATCGTTGATATACATGCACGAAAGGATGGCGAAGACGAAGGCCTGCAGGAATGCAATAAGGACTTCAAGACCGGTGAAACCGACCATAACGGCAAGTGGAATAACACCTGCCCACCCGAGAGCCACGACGAATGTGGCAAACACTTTCAGCATGGTATGTCCTGCCATCATGTTGGCGAACAGACGCACCGACAGGCTTACCGGACGTGACAGGTAGGAAATGATTTCAATCGGCACCAGCAAAGGCAGCATGACCGGCGGTGTGCCGGATGGCGCGAACAGTTTGAGGTAGCCGAGGCCGTGCTTGTAAAATCCGAAAACGGTTGCGCCGACCCAGACCAGGCCGGCAAGGGCAAACGTCACAATGATGTGGCTGGTAACGGTAAACGGATGCAGCAGGACCGGAAGCGCGAACAGGCCGAGCATGTTGGCGCCCAGAATGAAGCAGAACAGCGTCAGGATGAACGGAAAGAACTTGCGTCCCTCATCGCCCATCGTATCGCGGACCATATTGGAAATGAATTCATAGATCATTTCGCCGACCGACTGCAGGCGGCTCGGTACAATTCGTTTTGTTCCCAGCAGAAGCAGGGCCGATACCGCAATGACCGTCAGCACCATCCACAGGCTGGAATTTGTAAACGACGCATCAATGCCGCCGAACTTGATCGGAATGATACGAGAAATCTCGAACTGGTGCATCGGGTCGAGCGCCAGCCCGCCTTCGCTGCCCTGTGAAGTAGTACTGGCCACGCATCCAGCCCCTTTATCAATCTGCTGACCCGATCAGTGCTGTCTGTCCCGATCACCGGGCAGTAGCATCAATCATCGTCATCTTCGATTACCGATGGCAGCTTGGACTTTGGAACAGGCCCGTCACCACCAGTTGATTGCGTGATCCTATAGACGTTCATGACGCCGGCAGCAACACCCAGAAAGAAGAACAAGATGAGAAACCACGGCTTGCTGTCCAGCCATTTGTCGAGACCCCACCCGATTGCAACTCCGACAACCACTGATGCAACCAGCTCCGTGGTAATCCGAAAGGCAAATCCAAGCGCGTTGGACTGCCGTTGCCTGGGCCTGTTGCGCTCGTCTACCGAGACTTGCGCTTTTTTCAGACGGTCTCCAAGTTTCTCAAGTCGCTCGGGCGATGACTTCTTACGATCGCCGCCCATGCACCTGCTCCTGAAGGTATTGAGGCAGTTTCAGGATCACAAAACCCCTAAAACCGGGCCGGATAATAGGTTCAGGCCTATCTGGTGTCAAGTTCGGTATATGGCATTTAAGCATTTGATAGTAAATGATTTTTCCATGATTTTATGGTGTGCGGCAATTCGCCTTGGCAGCGTGTCGCCGTGAAACCGGTTTGCAGGCGTGAACTCGCCAAGTTAGTTCCTTTGGTATCAGCTTGCCTCGCGAAGGCTTTCTGCGGTTTCAAGGTCAACCGATACCAGTTGGCTGACCCCGCGTTCCATCATGGTAACACCAAACAGCCGGTTCATGCGCGCCATTGTCAGGCCATGATGGGTAATGATCAGGAATCGCGTATCGGTACGTTCCAGCATGGCGTCCAGCAGATTGCAGAAACGCTCGACATTATGATCATCAAGCGGCGCATCCACTTCGTCGAGCACACAGATGGGCGACGGATTGGTCATGAACACGGCAAAAATCAGCGCCATTGCCGTCAGCGCCTGCTCGCCGCCTGACAGCAGTGACAGAACTGTCGGCTTTTTGCCGGGCGGGTTGGCAATCAGCTCAAGGCCGGCCTCCAGCGGATCATCTGATTCGACCAGCTTCAACTCCGCCTTGCCGCCGCCGAACAGGGTTTCAAACAGCGAGCTGAAATTGGCATTGACCCGGTCAAAGGCTTCCAGCAGCCGGCTGCGGCCTTCACGGTTCAGGCTTGAAATACCGTGGCGCAGCTTGGCGATGGCCTGTACCAGGTCATCGCGCTCGGTGATCATGGTTTCGACCTGGGTTGAAATTTCAGCTGCCTCGTCCTCGGCGCGCAGGTTGACCCCGCCAAGGCGCTCACGCTGGTCCTTCAGTGTCGACAGCTTGCGCTCGGTGTCGTCGGTAGACGGCATGTTCTCAAGGTCCAGTCCGGCACGCTGGCTGACCTCCTCAGGCCGGCACTCAAGCGCCTCGGTAATGCGCTGGGTCGCCTCTTCCACGCGGGCTTCGGCGGCTTCCGAGCGGGCGCCGACACGGGCGTGTTCTTCGCGGGTCTTGCCGTGCGCGTCGCTTGCCTCACGCAGGCCCTGATCCCGGGTGCGCAGGTTGTTTTCTGCTTCGGCCAGAAGATCGGCAGCGGTCTTGCGTTCGGTTTCCGCCTCGCTTGACGCATTCATCAGCTTGGTGCGCTTGGTTTCAAACTGTTCCGGCAGGTCGGCAAGCGACGCAAGATCATTGCGCAATGACGTGGCGCGGCCTTCCAGTTCTTCGATCTGCCCGCTGGCCCGCTTGGCGCGGTCCGTCCACTGATTGCGTTCCTGCCCGATGGCTGCCAGGCGCTCGGTACGGGTCCTGGCTTCGCGCTCCAGCCCGTCATGGGTGGCGCGCGCTTCGGTGTAGGCTGCGCGTTGGGTGTCAACGGCACCTCGCAATACACGCAATTCCTCTTCCGCGCCGTCTGTTGGAGCTAGTGAGGATTTTTCGGTTGAAACCTGTTCGAGCGATGTGCGTGATTCTGCAATCTGGGTTTCGATACGTTTGGCGGTTTCTTCCAGCACCGAGGCCTGCCGCAACTGCTCTCCGGTCACTTTTTCATGATCTGACAAGGCTTTACGGGCGACCTCAACGGCAGCGGTCGCTTCGCGCCATGCCTGGCGCCCGGCACGTTCGGCCTGTTCAGACGTCTTGACACTCTCGCGGGCTTCGTCCAGCCGGGCTCTGACTGTTTCGGTGGCAGCCGATGCTGTCGCACTTTCTTCCTGCAGCACGCCAAGCCGGTTGCGTTCCGCCAGTCGCTTGGCGGCAGCGGTTGGCGCATCCGCAGCAGCGGTGTACCCGTCCCAGCGCCACAGGTCGCCTTCAACCGAGACGAGACGCTGGCCGGGGGTCAGGCTGGACTGGAGTTTCGCTCCGTCTGCCTTGTCGACAATGGCCACAAGCTGCAACCGGCGGGCGAGGGCAGCAGGCGCCTTCACCACATCCGACAGCCGCTTCAGGCCTGACGGCAGCGGCGGCACGCTGTCCAGTGACGGCAGCGCACGCCAGTGTACTGGCGCTGCTTCATCGGCAGGGGCTTCGATGTCGTCACCGAGCGCTGCACCCAGTGCGGTTTCATAGCCTGCCTGCACTTTCAACGCATCGATCAGGGGCGGCCACAGTTCGTCGTCTGCCACATGCAACAGTTTGGTAAGCGTGCGAACTTCCGTGGTCAGGCTCTCGGACTTGCGTCTCGATTCGTCATAGGCCTGATGCACTTCGGCCTGCTTGCTCCGGGCCGTCTGCAGCACCTGTTCCGCCGAAATGGCCGCGGTTTCAGAAGATGCGGCATGAGCGATTGCCGCGTCTATTGAACCGCTCAGGGACGCAGTGGCATCATCTCCGCCGGTCTCGGCGACAATGGCTGCATGCTTTTCACGGGTTCTGGCAAGGTCGGCCTCATCACGGTTTATGCGCGCGTCAAGTTCACCGATCTGGCGCGCAATCGCATTGTGGCGCGCGACCAGTTCGGACAACCGTCCATTGGCTTCATCGGCATTTGCCTGTGCCTCGGCGAGTTTTTCCGCCTCTGCCTGCAGGGTTTTTGCAGCATTGGCCCTGGCCTCACCATCATTGGCGGCCGCACCTTCAAGGACTTCCTGTTCATCCGCCAGCCGCTTCATCACCCCATCGGTGTCGCCAAGCAGTTCTTTTTCACGGGCCAGGTCCCGGTTGATCTGTTCTATGCGGCCTTCGATTTCGGCACGGCGTTCGAGTGATTGTTTTTCTTCGCGTTCAAGACCTTCAAGTTCCAGCGTTATGCGCTGCAGGACCGCCGCGCGCACTGCTTCGTTTTCGCGCAGTTTCGGCAGGGTCTCGGATGCCTGGTCGCGCATGCGGGTCATTTCGGACACCGCGCGCGTCTGCTCACCCAGTACGCGGGTCAGCTCGGACAGGTTGGTGTTTTCCGCTTCGACCGCGGCACGCGCATCCTTCCAGGCCAGATACAGGCCGGTTGCTTCCAGCCGCCTTATCTCGGACGACAGTTCCTTGTAGCGCACCGCCTGCCGGGCCTGGCGTTTCAGGCTCTGCAACTGGTTTTCAAGTTGCGCCAGTACGTCTTCCAGCCTTTCAAGATTGGTCTCGGCGCCTTTCAGCTTGAGTTCGGCTTCATGGCGCCGCGTATGCAGGCCGGTGATGCCGGCAGCTTCTTCCAGAATACGGCGGCGCGCCTGCGGCTTTGATGAAATGATCTCGCCGATCTGGCCTTGCCGCACAAGCGCAGGCGAGCGCGAGCCTGTCGAGGCATCGGCAAACAGCAATTGCACATCGCGGGCGCGCACATCCTTACCGTTTATGCGGTAGGCAGAGCCTGCATCGCGCTCGATACGCCGCGAGATTTCCAGTTGGTCAAATGCGTTGAAAGACGGCGGGGCGTCATGGTCTTCATTATCCAGCGTCAGCATGACCTCGGCCATGTTGCGCGAAGGCCTGCTGGACGTGCCGGAGAAGATCACGTCCTCCATGCCGGAGCCACGCATGTTCTTGTACGAGCTTTCGCCCATCACCCAGCGCAATGCTTCCAGCAGATTGGATTTGCCGCAGCCGTTGGGCCCGACAACACCGGTCAGGCCGGGCCGGATTTCCAGCTCGGTTGGCTCGACAAATGATTTGAAGCCCGACAGCCGCAGCTTAGAGAACTTCATCGGCGACCTCACCCCTCACTAAATGACCTGAACCGGCCTCACAAGCGCCCATGCCCCATGGGAAAAAGTGATTCTTGGCCGGTTCAGCCTGATTCGTCTGCAAGGGGAAGTCTCAACCTGTCAGGTTTTCCCCGGTAAAATCCGGGAAACAACCATCGCTCAGGAAGAGGCTGCCGCCTCGATTGCCTTGCGGAAGCCCGCGATATCGCGATCGTCTTCCATTTTCTTGCCGTTCACATAGAAGGTTGGTGTCGATTTGACATCAAACTTCTCCGCACCGTCCTTACGAATGGCGAGGATGCCTTTGGCAAGGTCTTCGTTTTTCAGGCAGGCATCAAACTCAGCCTCGCTGAGGCCTGCAAGCTTGGCCATTTTCAGCAGTTCGGTGCGCGCATTCTGGCCGGCCCAGGTTTTTTGCTGCTCGTAGATCAGGTCAAGCATGCCGAAATACTTGTCGTCGGGAACGCAGCGGGCGACCATGAAGCCTGCAAGGGCCAGATCATCCAGCGGGAATTCGCGGGAAATGAACTTGATCTTGCCGGTGTCGATGAACTCGGTCTTGAGCTCCTTGAACACGCCGGTGTGGAACGAGGCACAGTGCGGGCAGGTGGCCGAGGCGTATTCAACGACGATCACCTTGGCATCATCAGGCCCGAGCGTCTTGTCACCAATGGCGGGCGCGGCGTGCAGCTCGTCCGGCGAAAAGCTTTGCGCAAACGCCCCGGCGGAAAACGCAGATGTCGCGGTTACCGCTATCGCTGAGAGCGCCAGAGACTGGCTGAATGTGCGTCGATTTAGTTTCATAATGACTTCTACCTACTAGATGTTGGGGGTTGTGGCGAGCCGGAAATCCGGCTGTGGAGAACTTTCTGTTGTTTGAGTTTTGAATTAGCCGGCCAGTTTGGTCTTGGCTGCGGCACTTGCAAGAGCCGCGCCGCCCAACCGGGTGAGGGCTGCCTTGAGCTCTTCGTCTTCAATAGAGCCGGTTTTCTGCTGAACGCTTGCGATCACGTCCGGTGTTGGACCGGCAATTTCCGGCGCAGCGGGCTTGCCGCGATTGGCCCGGGTGCCCTGCATGATTTTTATCTTTGCGACCGCGTGATAGCCGAAAAACCCGTTGATACGGTCAATAATCGCTGTGGTTTCATAACTCAGTGCAAGTCCGGCTCCATGATCAGCCCGTACCGTGAGGGTGGCGCCCTCTGTTTGGCGCTGCGCCTTGTCGCGGCCTTTCGGCCACACCATGCGCTCCGGAGAACACCGCTCGGCAATGCTGTCGCCGACAATGGCAGCCCATTGCGCTACCAGATCGCCGTGGGCGAACCCGTAGTGCTCGAAAGCAGGGCGCGTAATGTGCCGGAAATGATGATCAAGGCTTTTCATATCTTACATTTTGGTCTTGCGTCCATGAACCTGTCCTGAATGATACCCCAAGAAAGGGTCGAAGATTTCACATGTCCGTTATGTTGCAAGAAGTTAATGATGACAACATGGCCAGCGAAAACAAGTCGCTCCCAGGTCAATTGCTGGACTGGTACGATGCCCATGCGCGCGTGCTGCCCTGGCGGGCGAAACCGGGCGAAACCGCTGACCCCTATCGGGTCTGGATGTCTGAAATCATGCTGCAGCAGACAACCGTTGCAACTGTGGGCAAGTATTTCATGGCCTTCACTTCACGCTGGCCCACGGTGGATGATCTGGCGCGGGCCGAGCTTGACGATGTGCTGCGCGAATGGGCGGGACTTGGATATTATGCGCGCGCCCGCAACCTGCATGCCTGTGCGAAGGCGGTTGTGGCCGACCATGGTGGACGGTTTCCCGATACCGAACAGGAACTGTTGAGCCTGCCCGGCGTCGGGCCCTATACCTCAGCCGCCATTGCAGCCATCGCCTTTGACCGGTCTGCAGCTGCCGTTGACGGCAATGTGGAACGGGTGGTCTCGCGCCTGTCGGCAATCGAAACGCCGTTGCCTGGCGCGAAGACCGAGATCAGGGCGCGCACGCTGGATCTCGTGCCGGCGGACCGTCCCGGCGATTTCGCCCAGGCGCTGATGGACCTCGGCGCAACCATTTGCACACCGAAAAGGCCCAACTGCCTGATCTGTCCGTGGATGAGCGCCTGCCGCGCCCGTGACTTAGGCATCGCGGAAACCCTGCCGGTCAAGGCGCCGAAGAAACAACGCCCGGTTCGCACCGCCCGCATCTTCTGGGCGGAACGCCCAGACGGTGCCGTCCTGATGCGCCGGCGCGAGGAAAAAGGCCTGCTTGGCGGCATGCTGGAATTTCCATCATCAGGATGGGCAACCGGCAAGGGCACTACCGACCTCGTACCGCCTTATGAGTCCGGCTGGGCGACGACGGAAAAGCATATCGAACACACATTCACCCATTTCCACCTGGTACTGGACCTGCATCACACCGACGAGGTGTTCGATAAGCTGCCGGCACGCGATGGCGACTGGCGTTGGGTAGCGCGCCATGAACTGGCGGTCGAAGCCCTGCCAACGGCCATGAAGAAGGTTGCTGCGGCCATGCTTGGCTCTGATGTTTTCAGGAAGGTTTGAATCTCTTCCGGCAGCCGCTTTCCCGCGACATAGTAAAGGGGGGCGAGACTCATTAGCTGTAATCAGCTGTGAGCTGTCACACAGCCTCCGGACAAAGCCGTACTTTCAAGATGTTGTTGGAACAGGCCCGGTTCAACTTGGGGTGGCAACAAGTTTCAGTATCGACAGCCTCTGGTGTTACAGAGGCTGTCCTGGTTGTGTGGCTAATGATCAATCGGCACTTGCTTGCAGAATAGGCGTGATATTGCGAATGGTGGCCCGCCGGTTGGCTGGTTCATCCTCTTCCGTGCGGACTTTCAGGAACCGTTCGCCGTAACCCTGGGTCACCAGGTTTTCCGCTGGAATTCCGTACGACTCTATCAGGATCCTGGCAACACCTTCAGCTCGTCTGTCTGACAACACCAGGTTAGCGATGTCTGGACCAACCGCATCGGTGTGACCTTCAATCAGGAACACCGTATTCGGCTGTTTCTCAATGATGTCCAGCATGCCGCCGGCAATATCGCCCAGCAATCTGACCTGGGAAGAGCTGACATATGCGCTGCTGGTATCAAAATTGATCGTATCCAGATCAACACGCCGCATCAGGGAGCGAATTGGTTCGTTTTCCCGAATCTCGGCCAGGCTATAGCGTTCTTCCGGCTGATACACCGGGTCTGCCGCGAAAGTCTCGCGGAACAGGCGGCGGTTGGCACGGCGCGCAGAAACGATGTAACGTTCACGTGGAACGTCTACATTGTATCGTGGCAATTTCCGCCGTACCTGGCGACTTCCGCCATCGTCATATTCAGAATTGAACAGTACGCGACGATCGCCGTTGCGACTGATCCTGACACGCTTGACGACATAACCTCCAGGGTCCCGGACGCTTATGATTTGCACGCCGTTCGGCCGTGTGATGATTTCGCGTGTGTAACCGCCGCGGAGATTTTCGTACTCGACCTCCACATCACGGCCGCGCAGCAGCGTACTTTCGTCTTTGCGTACTACCAGCCGTCCATCACGTTCGATGACCAGGCGGTCTCCCTCATCCGCCGCGACGCGGCCGCCAAGCGCGGCTACCGTCGCTCCGATCACCGCGCCGGCCGCGGCAGCGCCCAACAGTCGGTTACGGTCGCGGCGTGAGTCTTCCCGCCGTCTCTTTTCCGCTGCGCGCAATTTCTGGCGCTGGTTGTCCGTAATCTGATCCGGCACGACAGTGGTCGGGCGTTTTTCTGCTTCCTGTACCTGCTGTTCAATCGGTTGGTTGACGACCTCCTTAGGCTTTGCTGCGTCTTTGGACACTGTGACGGGAACGGCAGTTTCCTTGCGCGCCTCGTCGGAAGTCATTGTGCCTTCGCCCGACGTCTTCGCGGATTTCTTGGCAGGCTTTTCCGGATCTGTTTTCGCCGGCTGAGACGTGTTGTCTTCCGACTGAGACTGATTTGTCTGCTCTTTCAGAGCTTCCTTCTTCTGGCGCTTTTCCTTTTTGCGCTCGGCACGTTCTTTCCTGGTGCCTGTCGCCTCCTGCTCTGCTTCTACTGCAGCGCCTGGTCCTGCGTCCGGTGCAGGTGCCCGGTCTGACTGCACTTCCTTTGTCTGCTCTTCCTGAGCTTTCTTCTTCTGGCGTCTTTCCTTTTTGCGCTCGGCGCGCTCTTTCCTGGTGCCAGCCTCCTCATTTTCCGGTTTTGCTGCAGCAGCCGCATCTGCGGCAGGCTGGGTGGCTTCGCCGGATTGCGATGCTGCCGGTTGTTCGGTTGTTTCCTGCTGAGCGAAAGCCGGGACGGCAACAAATGCAGTCTGCGGTGCGAATGTCATGAGTATGGCGACAGCCACACCTGACTTGAGAACTTGCTTATTCAACACGGTACCTTTCGAAGGTTTGTCTGGATCTCAGCCGGAACTGCCACAGCCCATTCAATTACAGGACTGCCGTTCGACGGTTTTCGATCCAGATTGACGCGGAACATACAAAACGCCGCGATTACAGGACCATTTACGAGAGTGAACCTGAACGGGGGCTGAACGGATGCTGTGTGAGATCAATTTTTGCCGGCTGCAGGAAGTTTGGTATTCAAGTTCTGTGATGTCTGCAAATTGAGCCCCAACGGGTTTCCTGGTTTCATCGCCCAGCCGGCATCGACAAGTTCAATTGCCAATTGGCGAGACAACCACCGCGCTGATCAGCTATAATTGCTGAAGGCCGGCTTCACTGGAGCATGGCAACAATGAAAAGAGGAACTGTGAAATGAGTATATTCGCTTCCAAACGGCTATCCAGAATTTTCATTTGTACGCTAACCGGGATTGGGTTGACTGGACTGGCTGCCGGCCTGACCGCGTCGCAAGGTGTGGCGCAATCGGGATTGCAAGCCGGGGTGCTGTCGTGCCGGGGTGAAGGCGGTTGGGGTGCAATCATCACGTCGAAGAAAAGATTCCGCTGCGCTTTCTCCTCGTCAGACGGGTCAGTTCGGGGCAGATATAGTGCCGTCATAACAAAATTCGGACTCGATATTGGCGTTACCGGCCAGACCGCGCTCACGTGGCTGGTATTCGGCCCGGCAGACGTTGTTGGCGAAAACTACGTGGCTGGTTCGATATCCGGCTCTTATGCAGGAGCGGGCGCAGACGCTGCATTTGGGATAGGTGCCGGCGCAAATGTGCTTGTAGGTGGCGGCCCAGGCTCGTTCACCCTGCAACCGGTAAGCATTCAAATTCAGACAGGACTGAGTATTGCAGCAGGCGTTCAAACACTCGATCTGCAGTATGTTGGACCTGTAGAGTAAATAGATATTCAAATCGGCAGGTAACATAAAACCGGCGTCCGACCCTACCTGCGGAAGCCCTGCGAACGGCCATGAAGAAGGTTGTCGTGGCCATGCTTGGCAGTGACCTTTTCACAACGGCTCCGGCCTGACCCCGTGATGGTTCTCCGGTTACAAGGCGGCAATGATTGGTTCTACGGCTCAGCGGCGCACATTCTGCAATCGGCGGGTGGCTTTCACGATCATCTCCAGATACTGCTCGTGACCTTCTTCCACGGAAAGCTTCAGGTCTGCTCGCCCATTGTTCGCCAGATGAGTTAACTGAGCACAGAACCAGTTCAGAACAGCGCCTCTCGGAAGCTTGTCGGCTGGCGGAAAATCCCGTTCGATGGCAGGGGCCGCGGTAATGGAGCCAGACAATAGTTTTGCTGGAAAGTCCGGGTCGATAATGAACGGGCGGCCCATCCCGATAAGATCGGTCTTGTTCGCAGCAATGGCTTCGTTCATCACGTCCGCAGACCGGAAACCGCCTGTCACCATCAGCGGGATTGTCAGGGCCGATTTCATGGCCTCCGCGTAGCCGAGAAAATAGCCTTCCCGGGCTGCGGTCGATCGGCTTTTGGAGGTATGCTGATACGCGGTCGGGGTTTCAAATGTGCCACCGGAAATTTCGATGAAATCCACACCTTCGGCTTCCAGCATGACAGCCACCTTGACACTGTCATGATGATCAAATCCGCCTTTCTGGAAGTCGGAGGAGTTGAGCTTTACCGCGACAATGAAGTCGGGGCTGACAGCCGCACGAACGGCACGAACAACAGAAATTGCCAGTCTTGCGCGGTTCTCAAGCGATCCTCCCCATTTATCCTTGCGTGTGTTGATGCGCGGGGACAGGGCCGAACTCAAAAGATAGCCGTGGGCTGCATGGATCTCGACACCGTCGAAACCTGCTGTCTGGGCAAGCACGGCGGAGCGCACGAATTTGGCAATAATTGTCTTGAAATCGGCGTCACTTGCCGGGACAGGATCACCATACCCGGGCAATTCCAGCCGCAGATCGGACACGGAAACCGGGTGAGGGTTGATGGCTTCCGGTGTCTGGCGTCCGGCATGGGCAAGCTGTGCCAGCACCTTTGCACCACCACTCTTTGCCGCAGTTGCCAAGGCTGCGACGCGCGCCATGTCGGACAGATCGTCAAGCGCGAAATTGCCTGCATGCTCAAGGTGCTGGCGGTCGATTGGCGTGTTGCCGGTTATCAGCAACCCCGCACCGCCGGCGCTCCACCTTTCAAACAATGCAATCAGGCCCGGTGTCGGGTTATTGGACGCGTCTCCCAGCGCTTCCGACATTGCGGATTTAACAATACGGTTCTTGAGAGTGACACCGTTCGGCAGCGTCAGGCCGTGACTGATCATCCTGACAGCACCTCATCGGCGAGTTGCTTCATGGTTGCCGCGATTGCCGCCTCGTCGCGCCGGTAGAAGGTCCATTGGCCATGCCGTGCCGACACGACAAGGCCTGCGTCTTTCAGCAGTCCCATATAGTTGGAAATGGTTGACTGCGACAGCTCGGCCTTGGCCTGGATATAGGCCACACAGACCCCGTCCAGATCCGCATGTTCAGGCAAGGCGGGCGGGAAATTCGATCGGTCCTTGAGCCAGACGAGAATCTGGCGGCGGGTCGGATTGTTCAGAGCCGCGATGGTTTTATCAATGTTCATAAATCGAGATATCTCGATTTATCACTGCAATGTCAAGGTAAATCACTGGCCCGGTGCGGCCCACGATGCATCAGGTCGTGATTTGTGAAACGGCGCGCTCGTTGCTCCCTATCGCCACTCGAAATCCTTGCCGATATAGTCGAACAGCTCCTGATTGGATGTCTTGTAATAATCGTTCAAATAGTCATACACAGCGGCATCAACAGGTTCCCGGTTAAACCCAACCTGTTTGGGTGAAAGATCGCTGATCTCGATATTGGGGTCGACGCCAAGAAACAGATATACCTCTTTCAGCGTTTCGACCGGGTTTTCAAAAAATTTTTCGCTACTAAGAACCAATATATTATCGGAGGGAAATAATTTATAGTACCTCTCAAGTTGTTCTTTATACAGTCCTTTCTGTTTAAGTATCGTTTCCTCAACTTTCATGGCGTTTAAAATTTTACCTTGCTTCCACCCCTTCTTGATGCTGTGAAAATAATGAGATATCGCACGTTCAGTTGGGTTTCGGAGTAATACTATTAATTTAATATTCGGGAGTAAGTTTTTTAATCGCTCCGGGGCTTCTGAAGAAGACAGGTAATCCACAGATGCTTCGAACGTTAAAGAGTTATCAGGCATTTTTTTCTTTATAGGGAAATGTGATCTATACCATTTTTCACCTTTCGAATAATATTCATCATGAGAAAAATATCGAAGTTCTTTATAATTAGATTTAAATATATAAGGATGTTGACCAAGATAGGTGTATAAGCTGGATGTGCCGCATTTCATGCCACCAATAATGATAAAATCGGGAAGCGCCCTTTCTTGCCATCGTTTCTCTCGTTTCTTTGTCAGTACATCAATATAAGACTTGCAGCAACCAGCTTTCAGCATTTTTGACGACCGGAAATCGAGCCAGTACATGCGTGTAGGACATGGTTAAAGCTTGTTCGATCTGATTTCGATATTTGCCCATATTTGTCATTGCATGATGCTCGGATTTGAGCTGTCCCCAGTGAGTGGTCAGAGGTAAGTGTTAGTGCATTGTGAGGAGTTGAACCATAGGGGCAGTGCTCTCCAACACGAGGGCGCCAACGCACTGGCTCGGTAGATTGAGTGTTCCAATATGGCTACGCTGGCATCAAGAAGGAGAAGCGCAGTGCGGACTGCAACCATGATACTGATCGCGGCAATAGCTCTGCTGCATTTTTATATAGCATGGTTCGAAATGTTCGCATGGCAAACCCGTGGCCCACAGGTTTTCACGACATTCCCCGCCGACCTCTTTGCGCAGACAGTTCAAATGGCTGCCAACCAGGGATTATACAATGCATTTCTTGGCGCCGGTCTCGTTTGGTCATTGCTCATCAAGGAGGCAAGATGGCAGATGAACGTTGCCGCGTGTTTCCTCATTTTTGTTGCAGTTGCGGGGGTTTTTGGTGCTGCGACCGTTACGATCAAAACACTCTTGTTGCAAACAGTTCCGGCTGTTGCTGCCTTGATCTTGCTTTATCAAAGCCGGAAAACCACAATCGCTGAGTAGTCGGTAGCCGGGATCGGGAAGGTGCTTCCGCGCAACTGAGCTGAGGATTCAAGGCGTCGAATTTCGAAATACCTTTGGATCGCATCCGCTTCGCAGTCATTCGAAATTCTCGTCACTCCCGTTGCCGGAAACTGCAGCCGGGCCGAAAAAAGGGCCTGCAGCATGCAATAACCCTGCCCAGGGTGCGGACATTGCAGCCCGATGCCGGCTATGCTTATCTCGCTGGAAATCGACAGGGTTAGGAACTGAGCAGTGATTGAAGGCCTTAGTCACATCACCTTCATGGTTGGCGACCTCGACAAGATGGAAAAGCTGCTTATGGAGGTCTTTGACGCCAGGAAAATCTATGACAGTGACGACGAAACGTTTTCTCTCTCGAAAGAGCAGTTTTTTCGACATAGGAGGCGTCTGGGTTGCCATTATGGAAGGTGAAGCCCTGCCTGATCAAACTTATAACCATGTCGCATTTAAGATGAGTCCGGGTGAATACGAGGATCGGTTGCAACGAATTCGAGCATTGGGGCTTAAAGTTCGAGAGGGCCGCTCAAGGGTAGAAGGCGAGGGACATTCAATTTATTTCTACGACTACGATAATCACATGTTTGAACTCCACAGCGGCACACTGGAAGAACGCCTTCGCCGCTACGACCAGGAGAAATAGCGGATTTCCGGTGTGCCTCCACATTAGTCAGTTTGGACCTGAAAACCGCTGTTTGCTGTTATTTGAACAAAAGCCGGGTTTCGCAAACTCCGGTCAAGGTGTTCCCTGGCCTGTGATTGGTGCGTTAATCCTGGTCCAGCAACCGTTCCACCGTCACCACATCGCGCCATTCGCCATCAAGTTTGGCGTGGCAGAGGTGGGTGCCGACGACGCGGAAACCCAGCGACTTGCACAGCTCCAGGCTGGCGGTGTTTTCCGGAAAAATGCGTGATGTGATCTTCCAGCACCCGGCTTTGGCCGCAGCGTCGAACAGGGCGATCAGCAGCCGGCGGGCAACGCCTCGCCGTTTTGCCTCGCGGTGCACATAGATGGAAAACTCACGGATACCTGAATAACACTCGCGCGTGCCATAGGCGCTGGTTGAGGCAAAGCCGAGGATCCGGCTGTCTTCTTCTGCAACGACCACAGGACAGGCGTCATCGCCGAACCAGTGGGCGATATCGTCCGGTAAGCGCGCATCCGTCTCGAAGGTGGCGACGCGGTCCTCGATACCCTGATTGTAGACAACACAGATGCCCGGTGCGTCATCGCGAACCGCTGCGCGCACCGTGACGCCCATGGCTCAGGCCGATTTCATCTCGGCGCGTACTTTCTGGCGCAGAACGTCGATCGGCATCATTTTGCCAGACTTGCGGAAATGCCAGAATGTCCACCCGTTGCAGGCTTCCGCGCCCATGACATGGGCACCCATCTTGTGGATGGACCCGGTGGCGTCCTTGCACACCAAAGAGCCGTCGGCCCGGATGCGCGCTGCATTGCGTTGCGCCGGATCAAACAGGGTGTCGCCGGGATTGAGCAGGCCGCGTTCAACAAGCGATCCGAACGGAATGCGCGGTTCGCCCTTTTTGCCCATGGACACTTTCAGCACTTCATCGTCGCCGGGTTCGATGGCGGCCACCCGCTGCTGGGCAACCGCGATATAGGCCGCGTCGCGTTCAATGCCGATGAAATGACGACCCAGCCGCTTGGCAACAGCACCGGTCGTGCCGGTGCCGAAAAACGGATCTAGGATAACGTCACCCGGTTTGGTCGATGCCAGGATGACCCGGTGCAACAGGCTTTCCGGTTTCTGCGTCGGGTGCGCCTTGCGCCCGTCACTGCCCTTGATGCGCTCGGCGCCATTGCAGATCGGCAACAGCCAGTCGGAGCGCATCTGCAGGTCATCATTGAACGACTTCAGCGCTTCATAATTGAAGGTGTAGGTTTTCTGCTCTTCGGACCGCGACGCCCAGATCATGGTCTCGTGCGCATTGGTGAAGCGGGTGCCGCGAAAGTTCGGCATCGGGTTGGTCTTGCGCCACACAATGTCGTTCAAAATCCAGAAACCCAGATCCTGCATCACCGTGCCGACACGGAAGATGTTGTGGTAGGAGCCGATGATCCAGATGGTACCGGTCGGCTTGAGGATACGGCGGCATTGCCCCATCCATTCCCGCGAAAACTCGTCATAGGCCGCAAACGAGGAGAACTTGTCCCATTCGTCGTCGACGCCATCCACCTTGCTTTGATCGGGGCGGGTGAGGCCGCCGCCGAGCTGCAGGTTGTAGGGCGGGTCGGCGAAGACCACATCCACACTTTCAGATGGAAGTTTCTGAAGCTCCTCGAGGCAATCGCCTGCAAGAATCGAGTTCAGAAGCGGCGCAATGTCCGGCTTTGTGGCAATACCCATTTGTACGCATAACCTGTTTTGACGCATCACTGACAAACGGGCGTTGTTCTGCGGACGCCCGCGCCCCGGGACCGGACGTCTGATGCGTCCTTGTCTCCATGGCTTGAGGCCCATGTTGAATCACCCGGACTCGGAGGTGAATCTAATTCTTAATGAATGGTTAACGCGCTTGCGTCGCGAGCGCCTTGCGCACCGGCGCAAACGAGTTGCGATGGTGTGCTGTGGCCCCGTGAACTTTCAGCATTTCCAGGTGAAATGCCGTGCCATAGCCCTTGTGGCGGGCAAAACCGTACTCAGGCAGTTGCCGGTCAAGCGATGCCATGATCCGGTCTCGCGTCACCTTGGCGACAATCGATGCAGCCGCGATGGACATGGATTTCGCATCGCCTTTGACAATTGCGTCGGCTGGGCAGTCGAGTTTCGGGCACCGGTTGCCGTCGATAAGCGCCAGGTCGGGTGTGTGTTCGAGGTCGTCAATCGCTTGCGCCATGGCCCACATGGTTGCCCATAGAATATTCATCTCGTCGATGCGGGCGACATCGGCCACGCCGACCCCGATATCCGCCGTCGCCAGGATTTCCGCAAACAACGCATTGCGGGCCGGTTCGGTCAGTTTCTTGCTGTCGTTCAGGCCGTCGGGAATATGATCGGGGTTGAGGATCACGGCAGCCGCCACCACCGGACCGGCAAGCGGTCCCCGGCCGGCCTCGTCCACGCCGGCAACAAGACGTGCGCCACCGTCAAGTGCGGTGCGCTCAAGCGTGAAATCAGGGTGTGGTGCAGATCGAATTCGCCATTGCCGCGATCATAGCGAATGAGACGCAGATGCGATAGTTGTTTGCTGGTCATGACCAGACAGTCACATCTTCGACTGGCTGAATCTAAAGCAGCGACAGCTGCTCGCCCGGCTGGATGGGCCGTTCGAACAGGTCGGCGCGCAGCTTCAGTTTTGCCTTGTTGAGACCCAGACGCTTGCAGGCCAGTTCGAACCGCCGCCCGATCTGCCAGGCATAGGGTCCGCGGCCCGTCATGCGCGAGCCGAATTCGGGATCATTGTCACGGCCACCGCGAATGTCGCGCACCAGGTTCATCACGTGCTTTGCCCGGTCGGGAAATTCCCGCTCCAGCCATTCGCGAAACAGCTCCTTCAATTCGTGCGGCAGGCGCAGCAGGACGTAGCCTGCCTCGCGCGCGCCTGCAGATTGCGCTGCACCGAGAAGCTTTTCGATTTCCATGTCGTTGATCGCCGGGATGATCGGCGCGGTCATGGCGACAGTGGGAATACCTGCGGCTGACAAAAGCTCAAGCGCCTGCAGCCGCTTGCCGGGCGCAGAGGCGCGCGGTTCCATCTGGCGCGACAGCTTGTGGTCCAGTGTGGTGATCGACAGCGCGACCTTGACCAGGCCTTTTTCGGCCATGGGCTTCAGAAGATCGATGTCGCGGGTCACCAGCGCGGATTTCGTGACAATGCCGACCGGATGGTTGCACTCGTTCAGCACCTTCAGGATGTCGCGCGTCAGCCGGTACTGCCGCTCAACCGGCTGGTAGGGGTCGGTATTGGCACCCAGCGCAATGGTCGCCGGCTCATAGCCTTTTGCGCCGAGTTCCTTCTGCAGCAACTCAACCGCATTGGTCTTGGCAAACAACCGGCTTTCGAAATCAAGCCCGGCAGACAGGCCCAGATAGGCATGGCTGGGCCGCGCATAACAGTAGGAACAGCCATGCTCACAGCCGCGATACGGATTGATAGAGCGGTCAAACGAGATATCCGGCGAGATGTTGCGGGCAATGATCGAGCGCGCCGCCTCCTCGGTTACATGGGTCTTGAGGACCGGCAGGTCTTCGTCTTCACGGTGCCAGCCATCATCGATGCCGGATCGCTTGAAGGCTTCAAACCGCCCGCTCGAATTGCTGCCGACACCACGTCCACGCGCCTTGACCTGCGCCATTGCAGGAGATGTTGCGGGTGCGCTGGACAAATCCAGCCTGGAGGGGGTCGGGTTCATGTTCATAATGGCGAAATACTATATCAGAAAACAGAACATAACAAGAACAAAAAACATGGAGATTGCATGTTCCAACTCATCCATGCGGGCGTTATTGTCCGGCCATCATGCTGTCTGTCATCATTCCAACCCGTAACGCCAATGCCAGTCTGCCGCGTACCCTTGCCTGTCTGGCGGAGCTTAGGGACGATGCCGGTATTGGCGAAATCATCGTGGCTGACGGCGGCTCCGTGACATCACCCGATGTCAGCGAATTCGGCGCTGTGCTGCTGCGCGGGCAATCCGGACGGGGCGTTCAGATGGCGGCAGGCGCGAAGGCGGCGACGGGCGACTGGCTGTTGTTCCTGCACGCAGATACAGTACTGGGCAAGGGCTGGGCCCGGGCGGTTCGCGCCCACATGGCAGACAGTCGCAAGGCGGCGGTGTTTCGCTTCGAGCTCGACGATGCGGGTATCAAGGCCCGCATTCTGGAGAAACTTGTTCACGTGCGATGTCGGGTGTTTGCCATGCCCTATGGCGACCAGGGATTGCTGGTGTCACGCGCCCTGTATGACGAGGCCGGCGGGTTTCGGCCTCTGCCTTTGATGGAAGATGTCGATCTGGTCAGCCGCATCGGCAGGTCGCGTCTGTCCTATCTGGAGGTGCCTGCGATCACCAGTGCCGAGCGCTATGTCCGCGATGGTTATGTCGCGCGCATCGTCCGCAATCTGACCTGCCTTGCAATGTGGTCTCTCGGCGTGTCGCCTGAGCGGATCAGGCGGTTTTACAAATGAGCCCGCGTAACCAACACCTGCTGGTGATGGCCAAGCAGCCGCGCATCGGCCGGGTCAAGACCCGGCTGGGCGCAGGCATCGGGGCCATGGAGGCAACCCGCGCCTATCGCATCATGCTGGCCGAGACGATTAATACGCTGTCGCGCGATCCGCGATGGCAGACATGGATTGCCGTATCAGGTGTGCACGAGCTCCACGCCAATGTCTGGCCCGACAACGTCAACCTTGTGGACCAGGGAACCGGCGATCTCGGTGACCGCATGCAACGCATGTTCAATACGCTGCCCATTGGCCCGGTGGTGATCATCGGCAGCGATATTCCGAACATTGAGCGCGCTGATATCGCCAATGCGTTCCAGCAACTTGGGCGTCATGATGCGGTGTTTGGACCGGCGCCGGACGGCGGCTACTGGCTTGTCGGCCAGTCCCGCAAGCGCACGGTGCTTCAGATGTTCGATAATGTACGCTGGTCAAGCGAGCACGCACTTTCGGACACCATGGCAAATCTGAAAGGGGCCTCGGTAAAACTGTGCTGCGACAGCTTGCAGACGTCGATGACGCTGCAAGCTATCGCAACTGGTTGCGTGGTAGATAACCTGCGGGTGTTACACGTCGAGCTGGTAGCTCACCGGCACATAGTGATACCCGCCGTCAGCGGTTTTATCGATGTAACCGACCGCCGGGAACGGCATGTGATAACTGGTGAACGGCACCCGGTCTGCAGCCAGCATGTCGAGCATCTTCTTGCGCGTGGCAACGGCGGCGTCCTTGTCCATGTCGAATTTCACATGCCAGTCGGGCTTTGCAATCGACAGCGCCGGCTGGTTGGCGAAGTCGCCGGCCACGATAATGCGCTTGCCGCCGCTTTCGATGGAATACGCCGTGTGGCCGGGTGTGTGGCCGTTCGCCGACATGGCGCGAATGCCGGAGGCAACATCATCACCGTCTTTCACGAAGGTCATCTTTTCTGCCAGCGGGCTGACATTGCTCGCGGTCAGTTTGGCCACCCGTTCGGTGCCGCCGGACATGCGATCAGGCGCCGACCAGAAATCATGCTCGGTCGCACTTGCCACATAGGTTGCATTGGCAAAGGTCGGCTTGCCACCCATCATCAGTCCGCCGATGTGGTCCGGGTGATAGTGGGTGATGACAACCTTGTCGACCTGGTCAGGCGTATAACCGGCAGCCTTGAGCGTGGAATGAATCAACTGGCCGGCAGCCGGCATCCGTGCCTCGCCGTTGCCGGTGTCAAACAGCACAAGTTCGCTGCCTGTATTGATGATCACCGGCGTAAAGCTGATCTGCAGCTTGTCGGTCGGCAGGAAGTTGGCTTTGGCCTGGGCTTCAAAGTCCTCCTTCGAGGCATTGGTGCCGAAAATCCCTTGTGGATTTTCAAGGCTGATCGCGCCGTCATTGATGGTCGTGACGTCAAACTCGCCAAGCTTGAAGCGGCGGTGGGTGGGGTGGTCCACCTTGGCCATAGGCGCCTTTGCAGATGCCTGTGATACGGCAAGCGAACCGGCAAACGGTGCGGCGGCAGTGGCAATTGCTGCCCCTGCCAGAATGTTGCGCCGGGAAATATTGGAATTGGTCATCGGTCTTACCCCTGTCTGGTTGAGGATTTAGGAAAGCGTACTCGGTTAGAGAATGCACGTACCGTATAACGACGATATGGCGCACCAGATCACATTCGCTTGAGTGATTTTCACATCATGCCGCTCACGCCAGCAGCCAAAAGGCTGCGCTCCGCGGGGGCATGCTTCGCATGACGGCCAGTCGGCCTTGCCTCAGCACTTCGTGCCTCGGAATGAACCTCTCTCCCACGTCATCCCAGCGAAGGCTGGGATCCAATGCCAGCGCGAGCGATGTACCCGTTGCGAGATGGATTCCTTGGATTCACGTAACAAGTGCAACACCTGCTAAGGTGTTGTTGCGATGGGAAAGAGTTATGTTCATCTGTCTCTAGTAGAGCGGATCAAGATCGATTTGTTGCGTAAGGCGAACCAGTCGATCAGAGAAATTGCGCGCCAGCTTGGCAGAGCCGCATGTACGGTCAGCCGTGAACTGAAACGCAATGCAAAACCAACAAAACAATGGAACGGGGTGTATGAGGGTGAACGCGCTCATCAACTGGCCTTGCGACGAAGACGATGGGACTGTCGCTTCAAGCTGGCGCACCAGCCAGCACTGCGTGCACTTGTTCGCGACCGCCTTGCGATGGGATGGTCACCACAGATGATTGCAGGCCGGCTGGCACTGCATAACGCTCACATGCAGATCAGTCATGAGTCAATCTATCGCTTCATCTACCATCGTTCAGCCCAGAAGGATTACTGGCACAGGCTGCTGCCACGGGCAAAACACCGCAGAGGTAAACTCAAGCGCGGTGGTATCAGTCCGGTTGAGCATATAAAACAGCGCGTTAGCATCCATGAACGGCCCCGATCGGTTACGTCACGCACAAAACCCGGCCACTGGGAAGCCGATCTGATGCTGTTTTCCCGCTATGGTCAGGCCGTGTTGGTGCTGCATGAACGAACCTCCAGGTTCACAACCCTCATGCGCCAGCCTTCCAAGGCTGCCCGGCCTGTCGCAGATCGGCTTTCAGGCTTCCTTGCCAAGCTGCCAGGCCATTTGCGCCAGAGCATCACTTTCGACAATGGCACCGAGTTTGCCTTGCATCATGAGCTCAAACCCCTGCTGGCATGTGGCACCTACTTCTGTGATCCTCATGCGCCATGGCAAAAAGGTGGTGTGGAAAACGCCATCTCAAGGCTCAGGCGATCATTGCCGAGAAAGTCAGACCTGGCAGCCATCCCGGCACAACAGTTGCAGTTCATCACAGACAGGTACAACAATGCGCCAAGAAAGTGCCTCAACTACAAAACCCCAAACGAGGTCTTCAATCAGATGTTCAACCGTGTTGCACTTCAAACGTGACTCCACCTTCCCGCTTTCGCGGGAATGACACCGGTACAAAAGTGGTTCAGGGTCGGAGAACGGCCCGCCGAAGGCGGACAAGCTGTTCGACCAGTTATAACCCGCAGCCGCAGGCTGCTACCGTGAGCAACATCACCCCTTTGTACGCTGCAGATGCTCATCCAGCCTTGGCATGATCTCAACGAAATTGCATGGCATGTGCCGGTAATCGAGCTGCTTCACCAAAATCTCGTTCCAGCCGTCCTTGCACGCACCCGGTGATCCCGGCAGGCAGAACACGTATTTGCCGGACGCGATGCCGGCCATGGTGCGCGATTGCACTGTCGATGTGCCGATCTTGCCGAACGACATCATGTGAAACACGGTGGCAAAGCCGTCGGCTTCCTTGTCGAGCAGCGGCCGCACCGCCTCGATGGTGACGTCACGGCCGGTCAGCCCGGTGCCGCCGGTGGTGATGATTGCATCGGTATCATTGCGCTTGAACCATTTCCGCAAGGTCGTGCGGATGGCGCGGATGTCATCCTTGCAGATCGCGCGCGCCGACAGGTCATGGCCTGCCTCGCCCAGCAACTGAGACAGGATATTGCCGGATTTATCGTCCTCCAGGGTGCGGGTGTCGGATATTGTGAGAACCGCAATTCGGACCGGGATGAAAGGTCTGGTTTTGTCAATTTTCGACATGGATGTGCCGCCAATCCTGAAAGTTCATTGAAACCGCGTGCATGGTCAAGGTGCCAGTTTCACACATTATTCTGGTGTTCATAATTACAAATTCTACATGGCCAGCAGCTTTGCCTTTACAGCAAGCAGGTCGCGCCAGGCAAATCTTTTGGCTTCCGGAGACCGCAGCAGGTAGGACGGATGCAGCGTCGGCATGACGTCCACTTCGCCATTGCCGGTGGCAATGGTTTTCCAGGTGCCGCGCATGCGGGTAATGCCGGTGGGTGTGTCAAGCAGGGCCTGGGCGGGAGTGGCGCCTGCGGCAATGACGATGCGCGGTTTTGCCAGTTCAATCGCCCGTCTGACGAACGGCAGGCACATGACCACTTCCGACGTGGACGGTTTGCGGTTTCCCGGCGGTCTCCAGAACACGATGTTGCTGATAAATACTGATTGCGCCGGATCGTCGCTGGCCCGGTTGAGACCTATGCAGGCCAGCATCTTGTCCAGCAACTGACCCGACTTGCCGACGAACGGGCGTCCCTGTTCATCCTCGTCGCGCCCCGGCGCCTCGCCGATGATCATTACATGGGCGCCCGGCAAGCCGTCGGCAAAGCACAATTGCGTCGCGGTGCGTTTCAGCGGGCAGGCGTCAAACGCATCCAGTGTGCGCGCCAGTTCGTCGAGGCTGTTGCATGATTGGGCCAGTTGCTCCACTTCATCCATGGCCATGGACGGTGCCGCAGCCGGCTGGCGCGGAACCGGCCGTGGTGTCTGGTTTGCCGGTGCAGCGGGCCTGTTGAGTGGTGCGCGCGTTCCACCGTCGCTGATCTGCGACAGCCCGGGCAGGAGCAGAGGCCCGGCGCGCCGCCAGTTCTGCAGACCGGGCAAACCCGTCCACGCGAACATCGCCGATCGCTTCATCGGCACCCATATGGGCATACCATTGCAGGGCGGCCGCGGCTGCGGCACGTGCAGACGGTATTTGTGTGCTTTCAGCGTCCTCAACCACGGTGCAAATGTCCTTTCAGGAACAGATTGCGTCTTTCAACAGGTTCACTATAACACCGGAAACAGACTAGAGCGACATGGGTTCAACTGAACCCATAAAGTTGCTCTAGCACTTTGGAAACGATCAGTTTTATGGTTTTTGATTGATTTAATCAAAAACCATACTGATCTAGTGGCCTTCGAAATCGGGAGTTATCAGGCACATGAATGAGGCAGCAGCAGTGGAACGCGAATCCATGGAGTTTGATGTCGTGATTGTCGGCGCCGGCCCTGCAGGCCTGTCGGCCGCCATTCGCCTCAAACAGTTGGCGGAAAAGGCCGGAACCGAGATTTCGGTCTGTGTGCTGGAAAAAGGCTCCGAGGTCGGCGCGCATATCCTGTCCGGTGCGGTGATCGACCCGGTCGCCCTCAATGAACTGATCCCCGACTGGAAAGAGAAGGGCGCACCGCTCAAGACCGAGGTCAAGGAAGACCGCTTCTATATGCTCGGCCATTCAGGCGCCTTGCGCCTGCCGAACTTCATGATGCCGCCGCTGATGAACAACCATGGCAACTATGCCGTGTCACTGGGCAATGTGTGCCGCTGGCTTGCAGAACAGGCCGAAGCCCTGGGCGTCGAGATTTATCCCGGCTTTGCCTGTTCCGACCTGGTGTATCGCGACGACGGCTCGGTAAAGGGCGTTGTTGCCGGCGTCTTCGGTCTCGGCAAGGATGGCAAGCCAGGCCCGGATTACGAACCCGGCATGGAACTGCATGGCAAGTATGTCATGATCGGTGAAGGCGTGCGCGGATCGCTGGCCAAGGTGCTGATCGACAGGTTCAACCTGTCGGAAGGCAAAAGCCCGCAGAAATTCGGCCTTGGCATGAAAGAGCTGTGGGAAATCAAGCCCGAAAATCACAAAGCCGGCCAGGTAACCCATACCATGGGCTGGCCGCTCAACACCAGGACCGGTGGTGGTTCGTTCATGTACCACCTGGAGGATAATCTGGTTTCAATCGGCTTTGTGGTGCATCTCAATTACAAGAACCCGCATCTGTTTCCCTACATGGAGTTTCAGCGCTTCAAGCATCACCCGTTGATAGCCGATGTGCTGGCCGGTGGCCGCCGCGTGGCCTATGGCGCGCGCGCCATCACCGAAGGCGGTTACCAGTCGGTACCGAAACTGTCGTTCCCCGGCGGTTGTCTCATCGGTTGTTCCGCCGGCATGGTCAATGTGCCCCGCATCAAGGGATCCCATAACGCCATGGCGTCCGGCATGCTGGCCGCCGATGCGGCTGCTGCTGCCATTGCGGCAGGCCGGGCAGGTGATGAGCTGACCGAATACCAGGCGGCCTGGGACAAGTCTCCCATTGCTGAGGACCTCAAGAGAGTACGCAATGTCAAACCGCTATGGTCAAAACTGGGCCTGCTAGGCGGGCTTGCCATGGGCGGGCTGGACATGTGGACCAACCAGCTGTTCGGTTTTTCCTTCTTCGGCACCATGAAGCATGAAAAGAATGATGCTGATTCGACCGGCAAGGCGGCTGATTACCCGGTAATTGAATATCCCAGGCCCGACGGTGTGCTGTCATTCGACAGATTGACCAATGTGGCCTATTCGGCAACCAATCATGATGAGAACCAGCCTGCACACCTGCACCTGAGGGATGCGTCGATTCCGGTCAGCCACAACCTGCCCGAGTATGCAGAACCGGCGCAGCGTTATTGTCCCGCCGGTGTCTATGAAATCGTCAAGGACGAAGCCGGTAATGACAAATTCCAGATCAATTTCCAGAATTGCGTGCACTGCAAGACCTGCGACATCAAGGACCCGGCACAAAATATCAACTGGACAGTGCCGCAAGGTGGTGAAGGGCCGAACTACCCGAACATGTAGGCAGGTTCAGCCGCGAATCCGGGCATGGAAATCCAGCTCGGTGCGAACCTGTAAATTATGCTAACGCTTTATAATTAAACAGGTTTACGGGTTTTGTTATGCCCGTTGAAAGTCACGCAGACGCGGCGCGATTGATCACCGTCAAGAATGATGACTCCGCGCCGTGTTAATATTTTCGGCACGATGTTTGCAGAGCGTTTCGGCACGATGTTTGCAGAGCGTTTTGCATGGTGCGCTGAAGCACCTAAAGAATTGATTGAGTTGGCCAAATTGGCGTCATTTTGTTGCCTGTTTGTTGGTCATGCTGGACGGATGTCGGGGAGCCAAAAAGGGAGCCCTTTATATGAATTACAGAATCTCAGCCATTGCGATCATGACCATTGCCTGTTTTGCAGGCACATCGAGTGCATGGGCAGACGGCCTTGAACGGTCTGACAGCGATCGGGTCAACACGGTGAAGCCTCGTGGAATACAGGCGTTCACCGGCACCAAGCCAACTGGAGCCAACGAGGTTCCGGCCAGGCAGACCGTTCAATCGGTGGGTGGGCGTACCATCAATATTACCCAGCCGACCATCGCAGACGGCGCGCAACCGGCACTGGCACCGACGCCGCAGCAGGTGCAACAGCCCCTGGTTCAGCCCGGACCGCGGCAATTGCAGGCCGCTCAGCCGGCACTCAAACCTGCCAAGCGCAAGAAGAGAACCTCGTCCCGCAAGCGCAGGAAGAAAACCTCAAGTGTAAACGAAGCCAAATGGTGGCGTGATACCGGGAATCCGAAAGTGTTTGCGTTCCGCGATTGTATCTCGGCCTACGCCCGCAGCCAGGCCCAGAAAATCCCCAAGCTGAACCTGCAGTCGGTGGTGTCGAAATCCATCAAGACAGAGTGCAGCAAGTCGTTTTCTTCCATGTCGGAAGTTCTGGCGGCCAGGTTTGGAACCAAAAAATCCCGTAGGACCGCCAAGGAGTTGACCGGATCAACCTTCGTGCCGGCCGTTCGCGAAGCTGTACTGAAGGTGCGGGAGGAACAGAAGCTGGCTGCTGCCGCGACCACGCCACTTCAGCCGGCAGTGGCACCTGTCAATCAGGCTGCCGGGCAGGCAACCGCCGCTCTGGCACCGGTCCAGCCTCAGCCCAACCCCATCAGTGTGGAAGCCGAACTGGAACTTGCCAAGGAAGAAATGTTTTCCTGTTACCGCGATGCTGCCGACCGTACCGCGCCGCAGTCGAACCAGCCTGTTGATGCGGTTGTAGACAATGTCCTGCTGGAATGCAGTGGCAACACAAGGGCCTTTTTCGAGCGCCTGTTTGCCGTTTATCCGCACAGCCCGTCTGCACAGGCTGAACGCATGCGCACGGCAATTTCCGATAATTACCGTCCCGCGATCGAGAAGCGGGTGACCGCAATTCGCTCGACAGGTGTTTCAGTTCGCAAGCAACAGGTTACTTCAACCGCGCAATAAATGGCCTGTTCGGCCAACAATCCACTGCCATGCCCAGTTTTTTCTGGTGCATGCCGGTGGCTGTGCGGGTGCGGAAACCGATTAATCCGTCAATGCTGTCGCCGACATTGTAGCCAAGCGCGACCATTTTGGATTGAACCTTCTTCATGGCTGGGCGGGTGAACGTATCGACCTTGAGCCAGCCGGTCTTGAAGGCCCCGCCGCCTGCAATCCGGTCAGCCAGATTGCCGACATACAGTACATACAGATCCGACTCATTGTAGTTTTTGATCGCGTAGTAATTGTCGGTTGCAATGAATGCCGGCCCGAACCGGCCCGCGGGCATGATGACATAGCTTTTGACACTGCTGAGCCGGGCCGGCCATTTGCGGCCGGCCACCCGTTTGGCTCCGGCTGCAATCCACTCGGCCACTGGCCGGCCTTCATCGGGCCCTTCCAGCGTACAGTCCAGCGCCGATGACGGCTCGACCTCATATGCCCAGCTCAGGCCCGGCTTCCATCCGCTTGCTTTCAGAAATGTCGCAGTGGTGGCCAGCGCATCGGGGATTGAATTCCAGATGTCCGACTTGCCGTCACCGTCGCCGTCACTGGCATATTTCAGGTACAGCCCCGGCAGCATCTGGGTATGGCCCATCGCCCCTGCCCAAGAGCTTTTCAACTGCGATACCGGCACGATGCCGCGCTGGGCGATCTCCATGATGGCCAGAAGCTCGGGCCGGAAGAAATCCGGTCTGCGCCCCAGGAAAGCCTGGGTCGCCAGCACCGACATTGCGCTATGCGGTATCTTGGCGCCGGAAAAAGCCGTTTCCCGCCCCCAGATGGCGGCGACAACTTCCTTGGGAACCCCGGTTGTCTTTTCAATCCGTGCGAAGGCCGATGCATATTTGCCGAGATTCCTGCGCCCGATTTCTGCCAGCTGGTTGAGGGATTTATCCCTGAAATACCTGCCGGGCGAACCGAACTCCGCCTGGCGTTTGCGCGATGCGGCAGGTTGCTCGCCTGCAATCTTCGGCGGGGCCAGATCAGGGATAGTCCACTGCAGGGAAATGCGTCTCACGGATGCATCGAAGACCTTGCGCGAAATGCCCCGCTGCTGGGCCTCCGGCCACAGGTCCTGCAGAAACCCGTCAAAGGCTTTCTCGGCATTTTTCCGGTAACTTGCAGACACTTCCAGCGCGTTAGCTGACACAGAGCCAGCGAGAATTGACAGTGCGCAGACAATTGCAGCGCCGGCGAGACGACAGGGCATTTGAACTCGAATCAGTTGTTTTTTCATGTCGTGCATGATGCGGGTGGCAGAACGCGCTTTCAAGTCGCCGGCCGGAGTTTTTGCATCTGCAACCGCCTGCATTGTCATTTAAGCTTTCAATCGCGCGGCTGTGACCGTGTGTAGCTTGCAGTTCGGTCCAAAAACCATCACATTGCACTGTATCAGTGATGCGCTGTAGTTTGGCGGTCTTTACGGGCAGCTTCGACAGCGCGAACAAATTTTTCCGAAGATCGGACAAGGCAACCATGAAATTGACCATCAGAACCCTGAGTGCAGCATTTGTGTTGGCGAGTTCGATGGCAGTTATTCCCGGTCATGCCGCGCAGTCACAAAACGCTGATCCGTATGCCGCATTGCGGATTGACCAGGCGTCCCCATCCGGCAGCTATCTTGCCGGACGCTATGCCAGCCGTCAGCGCGATGCCGGCATTGCAGCGCGTTACATCGCCCGGGCTCTGGAAAATGATCCCGACAATCCGCTTTTGATCGAACGCGCCTTCACGCTGGAAGTGTCGTCAGGCAATATTGCATCTGCTGAAAAGTTTGCCGAGCGGGTCCTGAAGTTCAATGATCAGCACAGATTGTCGCTGCTGGTCCTGGGCCTCAAGTCAATGCGCGAAGGCAAGGCCGTGCTCGCCCGCCAGTATTTCCAGAAATCGGCCTACACGCCCATCGGTGAGTTGTCGGCAGCCCTGCTCACCGGTTGGTCTTACGCCTCGGAAAACAATCTCAAAGACGCCCTGAGCGAACTCGACAAGCTGAAGCGTAATCAGGCATTCGAAAACTTCAGGCTTTTCCATGCCGGCCTGATTGCCGATATGGTTCAAGACCGCAACCGGGCCGAGGTATTCTACAAGTCAGCCTATGAAAAGGCAGGCACCTCGCTGCGCGTCGTTCAGGCTTACGGCAATTATCTTGAACGCACCGACCGCAAGGACCAGGCGGCCAAGGTGTATGAACTGTTCCTGAAATCGACCCAGGACAACCCGCTTGTGCGCCGCGCGCTGGATGCTGTGAAGGCCGGAAAACAGGCCGAACCGTTTATCAACACCGCAGCCGGCGGTGCTGCCGAAGCGTTGTATTCCATTGCCGGGGCGTTGACCGATGAACGTTCCATCGATATTGCACTGGTTTATGCGCAGCTTGCGCTGTCCAGCCACCCGGAGTTTTCCGAGGGCCAGACGCTGCTGGGTGAGGTTTATACCCAGATGAAACTGCACGAACAGGCCATCGCAGCATATGACAGGATTGAGGCGAGCTCGCCGTTGCGTTCCAGCGCAGATATTCAGACAGCCACCAATCTCAACCAGTTGAACAGGTTCGACGATGCAGTGAAGGTGCTGAAGTCTCTGATCGCCCGCGAACCTGAGAACTACAATGCTCTGCTGTCGCTTGGTAACCTGTACCGGCTGAATGAAAAATGGCTCGATGCCGCTGATGCATATACCCAGGCGCTGGCGCGGGTTGATGAGCCGGGAGAGAAAAACTGGTCGGTATACTATTTCCGCGGCATTGCCTATGAACGTGCCGGGCGTTGGGAAAATGCCGAACCGGATTTCCGCAAGGCACTGCGGTTCCAGCCCGAACAGGCGTCGGTGCTGAATTATCTCGGATACTCGCTGATTGAAAAACGCATCAATCTGATCGAGGCGTTTGAAATGGTTGAAAAGGCCGTTTCACTGCGCCCCAATGACGGCTATATCGTTGATAGCCTGGGCTGGGGACACTACCAGTTGGGTCGATATGAAGAGGCTGCAAAACTGCTCGAACGGGCTGCCGGCTTGCGTCCTGAAGACGCCGTGATCAATGATCATCTGGGTGATGCCCTGTGGCGGGTTGGCCGCAAGCTGGAAGCAAAATTCCAATGGCAGTATGCGCTTGATTCAAATCCGACCGACGAGAACGCAGTCAAGATCCGCAAAAAGCTCAAGCAAGGATTGCCGGACCCGGAACCTGCTTCGGCGCCGACTGCGTCAGGCACTGAAAAGCCCAACAAGTCCTGATCCGTTCTTGCTGGTATTGCAATGATTACCGAGTTCGCCGCTGCGAAAATCAATCTTGCCTTGCATGTTACGGGTAAGCGTGACGACGGCTACCATTTGCTTGACAGCGCTGTGATGTTTGCATCTGACGCAGGCGACGTGCTGGAAGTATCATTTGCCGACGCAACCTCTCTGACGGTTTCGGGACCGTTTTCGCAAGGCCTGGAAACCGATGCAGGCAATCTGGTTCTCAAGGCATTTACCGCTTTGCAGAGCCGCTACCCGGATCAAGTCCAGCCCTGCGCCATGAACCTGCACAAGGCGCTTCCCGTTGCGTCGGGCATCGGCGGGGGGTCGGCCGATGCCGCGGCCGCACTTCGCGCAATTGTCCGTCTTAACGGCTTGGCTGTTGATGCACCGATGTTGGCGGGACTGGCATTGCAACTGGGCGCGGATGTGCCGGTTTGTCTCGCCTCAAAGGCTTGCCGGATGCGTGGCATTGGAGAACTCATCGATGATTGGCCACATGCCCCGCCGCTGCATGCGGTTCTGGTCAATCCGCTGATCGGTGTTTCGACCGCGGGCATTTTCCGCCATTTGGGCCTGGCTCCCGGCAGCACGGCCAATACCGACATCCCGGACAGGTTTGGAGAGGCAGGAGACAGCGCCGCCACACTGGGCTGGCTGGCAAATTGCCGCAATGACCTGGAACCGGCAGCGTGTCATCTGGAGCCCGTCATCTGTGACGTGCTGGGCGCTCTTCGCCAATTGTCCGGTTGCCGGCTTTCACGCATGAGCGGCTCCGGCGCCACCTGCTTCGGCCTGTTTGAGGATGCTGACAGCGCTGTTGCTGCCGCTGCACAACTCACCCGGCAACATCGCGAATGGTGGGTTGTGGCAACCGCTCTGGCTTAACCTCATCTCGTTCTAATGCGCCCGGGCTACGGAAAACCTGATTGCATCCACCAGGGCAGACTTGTGATCACTTTCAGGGAATATCTCCATCGCATCGCGTGCAATGGCGCCGTAGTGGCGTGCGCGTTCCATGGTTGCCTCAAGCGCGTCATGTTGCACCATCAAGGCTATGGCCTTCTCCAGGTCGCCGTCGCGCTGGTCGCCTTCTTCCATTACGCGCTTCCAGAATTCCCGCTGTTTGGTATCTCCGCGCCGGTATGACAACACCACCGGCAGTGTAATTTTGCCTTCCCGGAAATCGTCACCGACACTTTTTCCAAGTTGGGCCTGCTTGCCGGAATAATCCAGCGCGTCGTCAACAAGCTGAAACGCCACGCCAAGATTGCGGCCGTATGATTCAAGTGCTTCGCGCTCTGCATCATTGCGCCCGGCAATGATGGCGCCGACTTCAGCGGCTGCGGAAAACAGCGCGGCGGTCTTTGCATTGATCACCTTGAGATAGGCATCTTCCGTCGTGGATGTATTATGCGCTGCGGCCAGCTGCATCACTTCGCCTTCGGCAATGACGGCGGCTGCATCCGCCAGAACCTTGAGTGCCGCAAGCGACCCTGTCGTGACCATGATGCGAAACGCCTGGCCCAGCAGGTAGTCGCCGACCAGCACGCTTGCCTGATTGCCCCAGATCAATCGCGCGGTGCGCCGTCCACGCCTGAGATCGCTTTCATCGACCACGTCGTCGTGCAGCAGCGTGGCCGTGTGCATGAATTCAACGGCAGTGGCAAGATCAATATGATGATTTCCGTCATACCCGCACATGCGAGCTGCAGCAATCGTCAGCATCGGGCGCAATCGCTTGCCGCCGGAATCAATCAGGTGCTGGGCAAGTTCGGGTATCAACTCCACATGGGACTGCGCATGCGACAGGATCTGTGCATTCACCTTTTCCATGTCATTTGCCACAAGGTCGAGCAAAGGAGACAGGCTTGCATCCTTGGCTTCTGCTGCACTTAACGGAACCACCACGCCCACGGGACAAACTCCACCGCTGTCTTTAGTTGTTTACAAATCAGAACATAAGCGGCGTTCAGGCTGCCAGCAAGAGCACTATGGCCGCATGTGACGCGTTGGGCTAGGGTCAGGCCCGGTCCTGACTCTAGACTGCTGAAAGATCAATTTGTTAACTGCCTGGAGGTAAGTTGTTATCCATGCGTGAGTTGTTGCGATCCAACGACGTCGTACTTGTGTCGTATGTTGTTGATCTGCTTGGCCAGGAAGGCCTGTGTGCGGAAGTGTTTGACGGTCATATGAGTGTGCTGGAAGGATCCATTGGAGTGTTTCCGCGCCGGGTGATGATCGATGAGGATGATGAAATACGCGCGCGCAGACTGTTGAATGAAGCAGGATTGCGGGAGCATCTGGCGGATGGCTGAATGTGTGCATGTGGGGGCTGATTGAAGATGGCGGGAGAGGCTGTGATGGAGGATGAGTTTCAAGGTGGCCGCACTGGCGATCATGCGGGCAAGACAGGCTTGTCCGACGATGCCTTTCTGGGCGGGAAACTGAAAATACTGCAACCTGAAAAAGGCTATCGCGCCGGTATTGATGCAGTATTGCTGGCCGCAGCCATACCTGCATCTGATGGTGACACGCTGTTTGAGGCAGGCATCGGGACGGGCGTTGCGGCGGCCTGCCTGGCAACGCGGGTACCCGGTACCATCATTACCGGCGTGGAAATCGCGTCCCACTATGCCCTGATTGCGGAGGAAAACTTCAAGCGCAACCAGTTGCATGAGCGCATCACGGTATTGAAAGGCGATCTGTGCGATTCCATGCGCCATGATCAGTTGGACTGGCCTGTGCCGGGCAGTGTTTCGCACGCCTATGCAAATCCGCCGTTTTTCGAAGACCATACGGTGCAGGCTCCGGCTGACAGTCTTCGGGCGCAAGCTCACATGTTGAAGGCTGGTGAACTTGAAAACTGGGTCAAGGTCATGACCAACACAGTCAAGCCCAGGGGAACCGTCTCAATCATACATCCGGCCACCTCTCTGCTCACATTGCTGGCTGCAATGGAGCCGAAATTGGGTGCATTGACAGTCCTGCCTTTGCGGGCTCATCGCAATGATGCCGCATCGCGCATCATTGTGCGCGGTACAAAAGGTTCAAAGGCGCCAGTGCGTTTATTGCCCGGACTGATGCTGCATGAAGCAGGGTCCAGCAAATTCGTGGATAAAGTGGAAGCTGTATTGCGGACCGGGGAAGCTCTTGAATTTGCATGAGTTCATGGCGCTCCCTTGAGGTTCTCACGCGGGTGCACCATTTAGGGCCTGCTAAGTATCATTAATCGAAAAGGCAGCTCCCCAATGGTCTCGCGCACATCAAACAAGAAGAAGAAAAAGAAGGCCGGATGGCTGACAAGGCTGTTGCGCGGCAAGCGCAAATTTGTCGCTCATGTCCGCCTGACAGGGGCCATCGGCATGCCCGGGCCGATGAGCAAGTCTTTATCCATGGCCGGTGTTGAGGAAACACTGGAGCAGGCTTTCGCCATTCCCGGCCTGTCAGCCATGGCCTTTTCGATCAATTCACCGGGTGGTTCGCCGGTGCAGTCGACCCTGATCTTCAATCGTATCCGCCAGCTCGCGAAAAAACATGAAGTCACGGTATTGGTGTTTTGCGAAGATGTGGCAGCGTCCGGCGGCTATCTGCTGGCGGTGGCAGGCGATGAAATATTTGCTGATCGCAGCTCCGTGGTCGGCTCAATCGGCGTCATATCCTCAGGCTTTGGTTTTTCCGGTGCGATCAAGAAGCTCGGTGTGGAGCGCCGCGTGTACACGGCAGGTTCCAACAAATCCGTGCTCGATCCGTTCCTGCCTGAAAAAAAGGAGGATGTCGCTCATCTGAAGTCCCTGCAGCTTGATGTGCACGAAGCATTCAAGGATATCGTGCGCTCACGCCGGCAGGCGCAGCTCAAGGGCAAGGAAGATGAATTGTTTTCCGGCTTGTTCTGGGCCGGAGACAAGGCCCTGGAGCGCGGCCTTGTGGACGGCCTCGGTACAATGCACGAAATCCTGCAGGACAAGTTTGGTGAGGATGTCATCATCAAGACCATTGAGCCGAAGAGCGGGTTTTCCTTGCGCAAACTTCTGCTGCCCGGTGCCGGGTCGTCGGTCGACAGTGCGGCCAGGGCTGCCGGACAAGGAGTCGCGTCCAGCGCTCTTGCGCTTGCAGAAGAGCGCGCTTTGTGGTCTCGTTACGGATTGTGAGAGATGAAACGGGTAGGGGCCTGTTTGAAGGAATGAAGATACGATGATCTACAAACTGTTGTTGGCCGGCGTCGGCATTGCCTTGTCATATACCGTGGCGCGCAGGCTTTCGGACTTGCAGGCAAAGTCTGCTGTCAAGGTAAAGACCAACGATCAGCATCGCGTCAGGACGGCGCGTTTGCGCCAGGATCCGAAAACCGGCGTGTACTACCCGGAAGACTGATTGATTCCGGTTCTGGCCCGAATGCAGGTGCCCTGCGGCTGGCCGCTTGACCGGGCTTGGTCCGCACAATAGGTTCCGGCCAGCGATTCACTGCGTCTGGCGATCCAGAGGCCCTTCAAAGAATCTTTAAAATGACTGCGCCCTCCGGCCTAAATCCGCAAAAATCCTTCCAGGATCTGATCCTCACACTGCACAATTACTGGGCAGCCAGGGGATGTGTCATTCTGCAACCCTACGATATGGAAGTCGGCGCCGGCACGTTCCATCCCGCAACCACACTGCGCTCCGTCGGCCCGAATCCCTGGAAGGCTGCCTATGTGCAGCCGTCGCGCCGTCCCAAGGATGGCCGCTTTGGTGAAAACCCCAACCGCCTGCAGCACTACTACCAGTATCAGGTGATCCTCAAACCGTCGCCACCGGATTTGCAGGACCTGTATCTCGGATCGCTCTATGCCATCGGCATTGACCGTGACAACCACGACATTCGCTTCGTCGAAGATGACTGGGAAAGCCCGACGCTGGGCGCCTGGGGTCTCGGGTGGGAAGTGTGGTGCGATGGCATGGAAGTCTCGCAGTTCACCTACTTCCAGCAGGTCGGCGGTATGGATTGCGACCCTGTTTCAGGTGAGCTGACTTATGGCCTTGAGCGTCTCGCCATGTATGTGCAGGGCGTCGACAATGTCTATGATCTGAACTTCAATGGCGGCGACGGTGATGATCGGGTCACCTATGGTGATGTGTTCCTGCAGGCCGAACAGGAATATTCCCGGCACAATTTTGACCACGCCAACACCGAAACACTGCTGCAGCAGTTCCGGTTTGCCGAAGCTGAATGCAAGGCACTGCTGGCCGCCGGCGACAAGGGCGGCAAGCACCTCATGGCGCTGCCGGCCTATGACCAGTGCATCAAGGCATCTCATGTCTTCAACCTGCTCGATGCCCGCGGCGTGATTTCGGTCACGGAGCGCCAGGCCTATATTCTGCGGGTCCGCGACCTGGCCAAGGGCTGCTGTGAGGCCTGGGCCAGGACCGCAGGCGGGAGCGCGCAACACAATGGCTGAACTCCTGCTCGAATTGTTCTCCGAAGAAATCCCGGCCCGCATGCAGGCCCGTGCCGCTGCTGATTTGCAGAAACTGGTCACCGACGCACTGGTGGAGCACGGCCTGACTTATGAAAGTGCCAAGGCACACGTCACGCCGCGCCGCCTGGCTCTGTGCGTGGATGGGCTGGCCGTGCGCACCGCAGACCAAAAGGAAGACCGCAAGGGTCCGCGCATTGATGCACCGGAACAGGCTGTCCAGGGGTTTCTCAAGTCTGCCGGCGTGACGCTCGATCAATGCGATGTGGAAGAGGACAAGAAGGGCAAGGGCGCTTTCTATGTGGTCCGTATCAACAAGCCCGGGCAGGAAACCCCGGATGTCATAGCCGCCATTGTGCCGGATGTGGTGCGCAAGTTCCCATGGCCCAAGTCCATGCGCTGGGGCACCAGCCAACTGCGCTGGGTCAGGCCGTTGCAATCCATCCTGTGTGTGTTTGACGGTGAAGTGGTGCCGTTTGATGTCGATGGCATCCGGTCGGGCAACATCACGCGCGGCCATCGCTTCCTCAATCCGGATCAGATCACGGTCACCGCGTTTGACGATTACGAACAATCCCTGCGTTCAGCCCATGTCATGCTGGACGCGGCTGAACGCATGGAGACCATTCGCACCGAGGCCGGCAACCTGGCGTTCGCCAAGGGCCTGGAACTGATCGAGGACAAGGGGCTGCTGGCCGAAGTTGCAGGCCTTGTCGAATGGCCGGTCGTGCTGATGGGCGAGTTTCACAAGAGCTTTCTCGACGTTCCGGCCGAGGTGATTGTCACCTCGATCAGGAGCCATCAGAAGTGTTTTGCGCTTACCGACAAGTCGGGAAATCTCTCCAACCATTACCTGCTGGTCTCGAACCTGATAGCCAAGGACGGCGGCCGGAAAATCACCGAAGGCAACAACAAGGTGATCGCGGCACGATTGTCCGATGCCCGTTTCTTCTGGGAGCAGGACAAGAAGGTCGCGTTGCAAGACCGCCTGCCGCAGCTTGAGAAAATCACCTTCCATGCCAGGTTGGGCACGCAGGCTGAACGGGTTGTCCGCATTGAAGCGCTGGCCGGTGAAATCGCCAGGACCATTGGGGCTGACGAGGCCCAGGCCAGGCTGGCAGCAAGACTGGCCAAGACCGACCTGGTGACCGAGATGGTCGGCGAATTCCCGGAACTGCAGGGCCTGATGGGCAGCTACTATGCCAAGGCCGAAGGGCTGGACAAGGAAGTCCAGATTGCCATTCGCGATCATTACAAGCCGCAAGGCCCGTCCGATGATGTCCCGTCAGGCAAGGTGGCCCAGGCCGTCGCACTGGCAGACAAGATCGACACCCTGGTCGGGTTCTGGGCGATTGATGAAAAACCGACCGGGTCGAAAGACCCTTACGCACTGAGACGCGCAGCACTGGGTGTCATCCGCACGGTGCTTGAGGGTGAGCTTCGGTTGAATCTGCTTTCCCTGAGCAAGGCAGGCCTGCAGCCAATTCTCAGCGCAATGCATAGCGATGCGGAAGACCATGAAGGCGACCTTGTGGTGTCCGACAATAACGAAAGCGACACCGCAGCCGACTTGCTCTCCTTCTTCGCAGACCGTCTGAAGGTCTATCTGCGTGAAGGCGGCACCCGGCATGACCTTATCGATGCGGTTTTCGCGCTCGGCAATCAGGATGATTTGCTGATGATCGTCAGGCGCGTCGAAGCGCTGTCGGCTTTCCTGGAGACCGACGACGGCCAGAACCTGCTGGCCGGTGTCAAGCGGGCATCCAATATTCTGAAGATCGAGGAAAAGAAGGATGGCCGCAGTTTCACCGGCGCACCGGAAACCAAGCTTCTGCTGCAGGGCGACGAAAAGGATCTGAACCGGGCCGTGTCCCAGTCTGAAGCCAATGCCAAACGGGCCGTCGAGGCAGAAGACTTCGCGTCTGCCATGAGCCACATCGCCAAGCTGCGTGGTCCGGTGGATCAGTTCTTCGACAAGGTGACGGTCAACGCGGACGACCCGACGTTCCGGGAAAACCGCCTGAAACTGCTCAACCGGATCCGCGAGGCAACGCTGGCTGTGGCCGATTTCTCGAAAATCGAGGGATAGGGTTTATTGTGGAGGTCGAGCCTGTCTCGCTCGGGTTCTTTTTATATCGCTCACGTTATATCGCTCACGCCAGCAGCCTGACGGCTGCGCTCCGCGGGGGCGGGCCTGACCGGCCCGAGGCCCGTCGGGCCTAGTTCTGGAATTCAGCACAAGGGATTTGGAACATCTCCTCCGAAGCACGTCAGTGCAGAGGCAAGGCCGACTGGCCGCCGCACGAAGTGCGCCCCAGCGGAGCGCAGCCGAAGGCTGCTTGCGTGAGCGGGATAAAACAACCCATTCTCCGATCCTGATAAAACCAGGTGATGATCCCCCCGAAGCACGAAGTGCTGAGGCAAGGCCGACCGGCCGCCGCGCGGAGCGCGCCCCAGCGGAGCGCAGCCGCAGGCTGCTTGCGTGAGCGGAATAAGACCCCCCGTCCTCCGACCCCGAACAACCGTAGTGATGAATTCCCGTCCGAAGCACGTCAGTGCAGAGGCAAGGCCGACCGGCCGCCGCGCGAAGCGCGCCCCAGCGGAGCGCAGCCGAAGGCTGCTGGCGTGAGCGATATAAATCAAAACCAAAATGACATGTTGATGTGGCAATGCTGCGCCTTGAAAAACCTGTCTGATTGTGGCCTTAAACACCCCGCACATCATCCCACGGTGCGGAATCAGGACAGGGGCAGGTAAATGAGCACTTCTTCCGGCAAGATGGTCTATCAATTCGGCGACGGTCAGGCTGACGGCACGGCGAAGGACAAGGAGCTGCTGGGCGGCAAGGGTGCCAACCTTGCTGAAATGTGCCAGCTTGGTGTGCCGGTTCCACCCGGTTTCACCATCACCACGCAAGTCTGCACGGGATACTACACCAACAACAATGCCTATCCTGACGGGCTCGAGGCTGATGTGGCCGCCGCCGTCAAATGGGTGGGCGGCAAGGTCGGTGCCGGCTTTGGCGACAAGACCAATCCGCTGCTCGTGTCGGTGCGCTCCGGTGCCCGCGTCTCCATGCCCGGCATGATGGACACCGTGTTGAACCTCGGCCTTAACGATGAGACAGTTCGCGGACTTGCCGACCGCGCCGGTGACAAGCGTTTCGCCTATGACAGCTATCGCCGCTTCATCCAGATGTATTCCGATGTGGTGCTGGGTCTCGATCACGATGCCTTCGAGGACATGCTGGGCGAGTTCAAGGACGAAAAAGGCCATGAGCTGGATACCGATGTCACGGCTGATGAATGGGCGACACTTATCGAACGGTTCAAGGCGCTGGTCGAAGAAGAGTCAGGTGAGCCGTTTCCGCAGGACGTCAATGCTCAATTGTGGGGGGCCGTTGGCGCCGTTATCAAGTCATGGCAGTCAGCTCGTGCCATCACCTATCGCAAGCTCAATGAAATTCCAGATGGCTGGGGCACGGCTGTCAATGTGCAGGCCATGGTGTTCGGCAACATGGGCGACACATCCGCCACCGGCGTGGCGTTCACGCGCAACCCGTCTACCGGTACCAGGGAACTCTATGGCGAGTTTCTGGTCAACGCGCAGGGCGAGGACGTGGTGGCCGGTATCCGCACGCCGCAGAATATTACCGAGGCAGCGCGCATTGAAGCCGGCATGAGCGATCCGTCGCTGGAGCGCCTGATGCCGGAGACCTTTCAGGAACTGACCGGTATATTCGATCGTCTGGAAACCCATTATCGCGACATGCAGGACCTGGAGTTCACCATTCAGGACGGCAAGCTGTGGATGCTGCAGACCCGCTCGGGCAAGCGCACCGCACAGGCAGCCCTGAAAATTGCCGTCGATATGGCCGATGAAGGCCTGATCACCAAATCTGAAGCCGTGGCGCGTATTGATCCCGGATCACTGGACCAGTTGCTGCACCCGACCCTTGACCCGAAGGCCGAGCGCGACATTATCGCGTCGGGCCTGCCGGCATCTCCGGGCGCTGCCTGCGGTGAGGTGGTGTTCGACAGTGACGAGGCTGAACAGGCAAGGGCGCAAGGCCGCCGCGTTATCCTGGTGCGCATTGAAACCAGCCCCGAAGACATTCACGGCATGCACGCCGCAGAAGGCATCCTGACGACGCGTGGCGGCATGACCTCGCATGCAGCGGTAGTGGCGCGCGGCATGGGCAAGCCGTGTGTGTCGGGCGCCGGTGCCATTCATGTCAATTATGACGAACAGAAATTCACCGTCATGGGACAAACCGTTCAGGCCGGCGAAATCATCACCATTGATGGCGCGTCCGGCCAGGTTATGCGGGGCGAAATCCCCACCATCAAGCCGGAATTGTCCGGTGATTTTGGCCATATCATGAACTGGGCGGATGACATCCGCCGGTTGGGCATTCGCGCCAATGCCGATACGCCGACCGATGCCCGCATGGCCCGCGAATTTGGCGCCGAGGGCATTGGTCTGTGCCGTACCGAGCACATGTTCTTTGAAAATGAGCGCATTGCCGCAGTACGTGAAATGATCGTGGCAGATACCGATACCCAGCGCCGTACTGCGCTTGCCAAACTGCTGCCCATGCAGCGCGCCGACTTTGTCGAGCTGTTTGAGATCATGGCCGGCCTGCCGGTGACCATTCGCCTGCTGGATCCGCCATTGCATGAATTTCTGCCGCACGGCGAGGAGGAAATTCTCGAAGTCGCCGGCAATATGGACATAGATCCGGAAGTCCTGCGGGCCCGGGTTGCCGAACTGGACGAATTCAACCCGATGCTGGGCCATCGCGGTTGCCGGCTGGCTGTCACCTATCCGGAAATCGCCGAAATGCAGGCACGGGCAATTTTTGAGGCCGTGGTCGAGGCAACCGGCAAAACCGGTACGGCGCCGATCCCGGAGGTCATGATTCCGTTGATTGCCGGTCGTGCCGAATATGACCTGGTGGCGGCAATCATTTCTGCCGTGCATGCGGAAGTAGAGGCTCAGTCGGGTCAGAAAATCGAGTTTTTGTGCGGGACAATGATTGAACTGCCTCGCGCCTGCCTGAAGGCCGACGATATTGCCGGGGCGGCCGAGTTCTTCTCGTTCGGTACAAATGATCTCACGCAAACGGCGTTTGGCATCAGCCGCGATGATTCGGCCCGGTTCATGAATGATTATATAAACAAGGGCATTTGGGAGCGCGATCCGTTTGTGTCCATTGACGTGGACGGGGTCGGAGAACTGGTGAAAATCGGGGTCGAGCGTGGCCGTTCCGTGCGTCCCGACATCAAGCTCGGCATCTGCGGGGAACACGGCGGTGACCCTGCAAGTGTGCATTTCTGCCACGCAGCCGGCCTGGATTATGTGTCCTGTTCGCCATTCCGGGTGCCCATCGCCCGCCTGGCCGCGGCGCAAGCTGCCATTGAGGACGCCTGAAGCGGATAATTGCGGTATTAACGAAGCAGACTCAAAGCCTGTGTATGGTGCGTTTTTAGGCACTGGTTAACTTGCTTGCATGGTTAACCTATGATAAATGCTGAGAGGCTATCCTTTGGGGATGGGTATCGACTAATTCTTACGGACCTTGCAGGGAAAGGCCCGCCTGTTTGAGTAACTATGACAGACATATGCGGATGCGTGCTCAACACGACACCCGGTGGGATGATGGCGACCAGTCTATTGGGTTGTCGGATATCATGTCATATGCCTGTGCGGGCTTTGCATTTGTCGCTGCCGTCGCGGTCGCCAGCCATTACATGTCCAAGGCCACGGCTTCAAACAGCATCGTTGAAATCAACAGCCAGTACAATGTCGCTTCAGGCACGTCTTCTGCGTCGGCCCATTGGCGCGACGTTGTCTCTCCCGCCACAACCATCGCCAGCAAGGGATCGTTGCTTGACGATTCAGTGGCCGAGGATTTTCGCGTGGTCCCGACCGACAATCGCGTCGTTGTGGCAAGTCTTGGCAAGTCTGACTTTGTCAGCGACGAGATTGAACTGACGATTCCGGACTCGCAGGAACAGATCATAACACCGGCGGCCTATCAGCCGCAGGGTCGGATACAGCTGGTTTCGATCCCTCCTTCGCCGTCAATTTCCCAGCTTGAATCAGGCTTCCGTCTGGGACGCGGCGAAAAGCGCAAGGTACTCGAGAAACGTGAAGCGCGGCTTGCGGAGAAAAACTGCCTGGCACGTGCCATCTACTTCGAGGCCCGTTCCGAGCCGGAAGCAGGCCAGATTGCCGTTGCCAACGTCATTCTCAACCGGGTCAAGTCCAAGAATTATCCCAACACGATTTGCGGGGTGGTGTATGACGGGGCGCATCGCTTGAACTCGTGCCAGTTCTCGTTCGCCTGTGACGGCAAGCAGGACGCACCGCGTGGACCGAAGGAATGGTCGAAGGCCAAGAAGCTTGCGTCTCGCGCAATGGCAGGTGATGCCTATGTCCGCGTGGTATCGACTGCAACCCACTATCATGCTGATTATGTGAACCCGAGCTGGTCAGGCAGCATGAAGCGGCTGATCAAGATCGGCCGGCATATTTTCTACAACGGCGTCTGATCCGCACTATTTCATCTGCTGAAAATGTCCAGATACCTCGCATGATTTTGCGGGGTTTTGTTGTTTTGGGGCTGGACGGGGCAGCGGTTCATCCCGCACATTCCGATCTGGTCGTCAGCATATTGAATTTTTGCAGAAGTAGGTTTCAGGAGGCGAAGCATGGCTACGTGGACATGGATGAACGGTGATTGGCATGACACCCCGCCCATGGTGGCCAGCCCCATGACCCACGCCATGTGGCTGGGGTCGTGCGTGTTTGACGGCGCCCGCGCCTTTGAAGGGACCGCCCCCGACCTCGACCAGCATTGCGACCGGGTTGTTGCATCGGCCAAGACCTTTGGCCTGAAACCGATGCATGATGCGCGTGAGATAGAGGCGCTGGCACGCGACGGCATCGCAAAGTTTGCCAACGACGCCGAACTCTATATTCGGCCGATGTACTGGGCTGATGAAGGGTTTGTCGATGTGGACCCTGACACGACACGGTTCGCCCTGTCGGTTTACGATGCGCCCATGCCGCCGGCAGCCGGTTTTTCAGTTACCTGCTCACCGTTTCGCCGGCCGTCGCTCGAATATGCCCCGACCGATGCCAAGGCCGCCTGCCATTACCCCAATTCGGCCCGCGCCATGCGCGAAGCCCGGGCACGTGGATTCGACAATGCGGTGATGCTCGATCCGTTGTCGAATGTATCCGAACTGGCCACGGCCAACATCTGGTACGCCAAGGACGGCGAGGTTTTCACACCGGTTCCCAATGGCACCTTCCTGAACGGCATTACCCGGCAGCGCATCGTCAACCTGCTGCGCGAAGACGGCATCAAGGTGCATGAGGCGTCGCTGAAGTGGCATGATTTCCAGACAGCCGACGAAGTGTTTTCAACCGGCAACTGGGCCAAGGTGTCGCCCGTCATCAGGATTGAAGAGCGTGACCTGCAACCCGGCCCGATGTACGCCAGGGCACGCGAACTGTACTGGGCCTACGCCCATTCCGCCGGAAAAACAGCCTAAATCCGCAGCTGCGCAAACTTTTTCATGAAAGTAGCGCCGGCCTGCTCGGCCGATTGCGGTGTCAGTTTCTGCATAGTCGAGATCGTGGTTGCATCCAGCCCGCGCGGCCGGCCGAAAAATTTCGCAGCCTCGCCATCGTCAAACCCGGCCAGCACGGTTGCCTCGAAAAACGCGGACGCCTTGTCCGCCCGTTTGATCTGAGTTTCGACCCTGTCCGGCAAATGCGCCGGCAACCCGAAGCGCACGTGCACAGCCTCCATCAGCCTGGCTTCAAATGCCCTGTAGTCCAGTCCGAGCGCGGCCTTGAACGGGGAGATCATGTCACCGATCACATACTCGGATGCATCATGAAGCAGGGCTGCCAGCCGCCAGCGCGGATCAGTGTTGGGATAAAACTCTCCCATCAACTGCTCGACGACGACACAGTGCTGGGCAACCGAGAATGCATGGGCGCCATGGGTCTGGCCATTCCAGCGGGCGACCCGTGCCAGTCCGTGGGCAATGTCTTCAATCTCGACATCCAGTGGTGACGGTTCCAGGAGGTCCAGCCTGCGTCCCGACAACATGCGCTGCCAGGCACGTGGTGCCTCCGGCTGTTTCGATCTTGCCGCCATTATTCTAACGCGCCAGCTTCTTGCACGGTTCGTGCCGGTGGCACTGAACCAGATGGTCATTGATCATGCCGACCGCCTGCATGAACGCATAGACAATGGTCGGGCCGACAAACCGGAACCCGCGTTTCTTCAGGTCCTTGGAGATTTTTTCAGCCAGTGGCGTGGCTGTCGGCACGTCCTCCAGGCGGGTAAAGCGATTGACCAGCGGTTGTCCGTCCATGAAGTCCCACAAATAGCTGTCGAAGCCCTGTGCCGCCTCGATCTCCAGATAGGCCTGCGCATTGGTGACACTGGACTCGATCTTCAGCCGGTTGCGCACAATCCCGGCATCCTGCATCAGGTCAGCCTTTTTTGCCTCGTCATAGCGCGCCATGACGGCCGGGTCGAAACCGTCAAAGGCGGCGCGAAAATTGTCGCGCTTGCGCAGGATGGCAATCCAGGAAAGGCCTGCCTGGAAACCGTCAAGCAGCAGTTTTTCAAACAGCGCCTGGCTGTCATATTCCGGCACGCCCCATTCCTCATCGTGATAGGCCACGTAATCAGCTGCGGTGCCGGACCAGCCACACCGGTCAATACCGTCTTCATGGGTGATCAGTGAATGTTCCCAGCCCATCAGTCTTCATCTCCTGCGGTATCGGCAGCGTCTGCCCAGCGCGCCCAGGCCGGTTTGTGCATGGTGATCGGCTGCCCGTCAACTGACAGGGCCTTGCCAGCGCGCGCAGCCTTTGCAGCACGGTCAAGCCGGATCAGCGCCAGGCCATTTGAGCCTTGCGCCCCCAGCAGCGTGCCGACCTGCCGGTCATCGGCCATGACCTTTGCGCCGGGTGCCGGCAGGGCGGAAGATGCATCAACCGGCACCAGGCGGGACCGTGCGGTGCCGCGATGCTGCATGCGCGACACCACTTCCTGGCCCACATAGCATCCCTTTGAAAAATCCACCGACGAGAACTGGTCATAACACGCTTCATGGGGGAACAGGTCGCCGGAGCCGATTTCGGCAGCATCTGAGATACCCAGTTTGTAACGATGCTCCAGATAGGCTTCAGGCGGCTGGCTGGTGATCGATGCGATCACGGCGGGCGGTGCGATCACCCGCGATCCCAGTTCAGCACTGCGCGGGTCTGCGAACACATGACCTTCACTCAAGGATGACAGATCAGCGTCACCCCAGGCCGCCGCGACAGCCAGATCATCGGCCTGCGCAATGCTCAGCGCCCGGCGCAGCCGGTACATGGTAAGTCTCTGGACGAGGCTGGTGACACTTTCTGCCGCGCAGTCCAGCAGCACACCGCCTTCAACAGCCAGAATGAAAAAGTCGAACAGTATCTTGCCCTGCGGCGTCAACAGGGCGCTGTGCACTGCCTGTCCGGGTTTCAGGTCAGCCACATTGGCTGTCACCAGGTCCTGCAGAAACGGCAAGGTGTCGTCGCCTTTGACCTCGATGACGGCTCGATCGGGCAGGCTGGCAATGAAAACTGTCATTTGGTGCGATTCTCTGTCTTGCTTGAGTGAACAGATTTACATAGTTACTTCGTTTGGTATAAGCCAAGGGCCATGATCAAGAAGTGTCCGGGCCATTTGGTGCGGATGCCGGGTTACCATAACAGGAGAGACTTCCATGTCGGGCACTTTTCGCGCAATTCAGATCAACAAGACCGATGACAAACAGACCGCCGCGCTGGTCGACCTGAGCGATGCCGACCTGATGGACGGTGACGTGACGGTGGATATCAGCCATTCCACGCTCAACTACAAGGACGGTCTTGCCCTGACGGCCAAGGCACCGGTAGTCCGCAAGTTTCCACTGACCCCGGGCATTGACTTTGCCGGCACGGTTTCAGCCTCCGACAATCCCGACTACAAGCCCGGCGATGCGGTTATCCTGAACGGCTGGGGTGTCGGTGAAAGCCATTCCGGCGGTTTTGCAGAGCGCGCCCGGGTCAAGGGCGACTGGCTGGTGAAAATGCCCGACGGCATGACCGCCGCCCACGCCATGGCCATTGGAACGGCGGGCTATACGTCGATGCTGTGCGTCATGGCGCTTGAAGATGCCGGTATCACGCCTGACAGCGGTGAAATTCTTGTCACCGGTGCCGCCGGTGGTGTCGGCTCCGTGGCCATCGCCATCCTGTCCAAGCTGGGATATTCGGTAACCGCGTCTACCGGGCGGACTTCCGAGGAGGCCTTCCTGAAAGGTCTTGGCGCGTCCAGCATTATTGATCGCGAGGAATTCAATACGCCGCCAAAGCCGTTGGCCAAGTCGCGCTGGGCAGGCTGTGTGGATGCGGTTGGCTCGACCACCCTGGCCAATGTGTTGTCACAGATGAATTACGGCGGCGCGGTTGCCGCCTGTGGGCTGGCGCAAGGCATGGATCTGCCGGCCTCGGTCGCACCGTTCATTCTGCGCGGCGTCAAGCTGCTGGGGGTGGATTCGGTCATGTGTCCGAAGCCGCGGCGCGAGCAGGCCTGGGCAAGGCTGGCGAAAGACCTGGACATGGCCAAGCTCGACAGCCTGACCACGCACATCAAGCTGGATGATGTCATCGCTGCCGGTGCCGACATCATGTCAGGCAAGGTACGCGGCCGCATCGTGGTGGACATCGCCTGAGGCCGTATGGGGCCGGGCTTACTGCCCCGGACTTACTGCAATGTGCGAATGACGGTGAACTCGCCGTTGCGAATACGCTGCGGCAGGCGCTCGGCCATGATCGCTACCGGCTCCTCGCCATAGCTGGCAATCATGTCTGACAGGGCCGCGAAAATGGCGGCCGTTGCCACGCAATCAGGGTCCAGGCCGTCATAGACGGCTTCTTCCCACGCATCGAGAATATAGCGCAATGCCGCCTGGCGGCTGCGTTGGGCTTCTTCTCCGTTATCTTCTTCCGGCATTCGGAATTCCGGCGATTGTTTCACCCTGGTTTCCAGTCGTCTTTTTATTACCCCACCCAGAGCGATTCAGGTTTTGATTGCATCAAAACAGCGCTCTACGAATTTATTTTCGCATGTCTTTGCTCGCAAAACCGCACGCACTTTTGCGAGACATGCTGTGGCCACGGCTTTTCCGATCACCCGGATGCGTCGCTCATGGCCGTACACTAGCATGCGGCAGGCGAGACACACGCCGATACTTGCCAAAAGGTTAACGCGCCACAATTGGCATCGTGCTAGGTAGAAAGCGGACCGGTCTACAGGGCGAAAACGCCTGAAAAGTGCTATTTCTGAATGACAGTGCCCGGTTCGAAGGCTTCGACAACAAAGGCAAATGTGACATCATGGGGAATGTCTTCATAGTTGCCAGAAGCATTCTTTTTCTGGACGGTGATGCTGCCGACATCGCGTCCCTTGGCAATCTCGCCTGTATCCAGGGCAGACGCCTGGCCGGCCTTCCATTTGATCGTCACCTTGCCGTGCATCAGTTCTTCACTCTTGCTCAGCATGGACAGGGCGATGGCGTTGACCTTGCCATTGATGCGGTAGACCACCACCCGTGCCATGGGGCTGATGCCTTCGGGCATCTTGCCGCGATACAGGAACGGGGCTGCGGCACTGTCATAGCCTACATAGGGGTTGCGGCCGTAATTGCGAAAACCGGGATTGTTGGGAACCAGAACCCGGCCATCGGGAAACCGGCTGGTGAAATCCGCCCAGCTTTCCAGCCTCGCGGCTACGAATTTCAGGCTGCTGCCGACCTCAGATCCGGCAATGGCCTGGCCGGTGAACTGTTGCCACCAGCTTTCGCTTTGCCGGTCATACATGATCAGGTCCGAATTGCGTAAAAGGCCGGTCGTGCCGAAATCCTTGATCTCGCCGTCAACCAGGCGGTCAAACACAATCGCTGCATTGCACAGCGGGCAATAGGTGACGGCAACCGGTTTGCCGCCCACCGTGTCATTGACGATTTCGTGCCAGATCAGGATGCGCAACGGATAGGCACGCGCATCGCCATTGATTTCAATGGAGATAACCGGGTCCTTGGCTGACAGGTCCTTGTTTGCGCTTGCAGGCTGGAACTGCGGATTGTCGATGGGTGGTATGCCGTCGCGCGGCGGGCCGCCGGACATCACTTCGGACAGCGGTATCGTGGTTTTGGAAAAGTCGGTGTTTGACCAGCCCATGCGGACAAACCGGTCCGCCTCGTCGCTTGCCAGTGACGCCAGGGTGAGGCTCGCAAGGAACACCGCGGCAATAATGCCTGTTATCAATCTCATGGGGTGGAAGGGTGACGTATCGGCCTCTCACAAGCCAATCAGTTTTATGTGAGGGTTTTGAGGGTGTTTCTGATCAGCTCCGCGGTACCTTGCGTCATGTTCAGGTTGTCCAGGTCGGGGCCTTGAGCCCACATGACGTCGGATACATCGGTTGCCGCGACCGCTTCGCCGTGCTGCCAATGGCATAAGAACACTGAAATCACATAGTGAAAGATCACCGTGCCCTGGCCATCGCGGTGAATGATGTCCTGGCACTCGATCAGCCTGTCGAGGCGGGCGGTGACGCCGGTTTCTTCCACCAGTTCCCGCAAGGCGGCATCACGGGCCAGCTCACCGGTTTCAATATGCCCGCCCGGCAGGCTCCACAGCCCGTATCCGGCGTTCTTGGCTCGCCTGGCCAGCAACACCTTGCCGTCGCGCAGTGTCAGGGTGCTGACGCCCGGAACCGGTTTTACACGTGCAATTGTCATGGCTGGTTGTTCACATCCTGATGTGGCCGTGGCAGATTGCCGACCATGTGCAATCTATACAGCTTTCGCAAGTCGCCCGAAGAGGTCAAGGCGTTGTTCAATTATCCCGAACAACCCAACTTCCCGCCGCGCGACGTGGTGGCCCCGGGCCAGCCCATTGCCATTGTGAAGGGGGAGAGGACCAGCCGGCACTTTGCCTTGGTACGCTGGGGATTTGTACCGTCCTGGACCAAGGAAATGAAACCCGGCAAGCCCCTGACCAATGCGCGTTCGGAAACGGTGTTTGAAAAGCCGTCCTTCCGCCATGCCATCCGCCGCCGCCGTTGTCTCATTCCCGCTGACGGGTTTTACGAGTGGAAAGGCGATGTGCCCGGCCGCAAGCAGCCGTTTCATATCACCGGATCAGACAATGGCCTGTTTGCGTTTGCCGGCATCTGGGAGCACTGGACCTCGCCGGATGGCTCGGAACTGGAAAGTGCCGCCATCCTGACCACGGAACCTAACGCCATGATGGCTGAGATACACACCCGCATGCCGGTCGTCATCAAGCCTGACGATTTCACCCGCTGGCTGGATCACTCCCGGCCCGACGGCAAGCAGGTGGCCGACCTGATGCGGCCGGTTGAAGACAGTTTCTTCGTGGCGGCAGAAACCGAGTTACCCGGCCGCAAGCGAAAGGCGCCGGATGCAAAACCTGAACCCTCAAAACAGGCCGATGATCAACTGAAATTATTCTGAAGGGGCCGGGATCAGCTTGCGGGCCATGCACAGCCGCGGCTCCACCTCATAGCCGAGTTTCTCGTAGAATGACCGCACGGCGTCGTTTTCTGCCCGCACCAGCAAATTGAGCTTCCACACACCGCGTTGCGTGAGCCAGCTTTCGGCCGCGCGCATGGCGGCAGCGCCCAGGCCCTTGCGCTGAAAATCCGGGTGGGTGGCAACATAATAGACAATGCCGCGGTGCCCGTCATGGCCGACCATGACCGATGCGATAACGGATTTTCCATCGACCATGACCAGCAGGTCGGACGCCGGGCCGGAGCGGGCAAAGGCGATGTCCTTGTCGGGATCGTTCCAGGGCCGGGTCAGGCCGCATGTGTCCCACAGCGCAATGACACCGGCAACTTCCGCATCCTGAACGGGTCTGAATTCGACGCTGGCCAATTTACAGCACCTTGCCCGGATTGAGAATGCCGTTCGGGTCCAGCAGGTGCTTGATGCCGCGCATCATGGTCATTTCCACCGGCTGCTTGATTGCCGCCAGTTCGTCCCGCTTCAAGGTGCCGATACCGTGTTCGGCGCTGATTGATCCGCCATATTTGCGCACCGTGTCATGCACGGCTGCGCTCACCGCTTCCCACATTGCCAGGAAGGCCTCTTTGTCGGCGTTCACGGGCTGTGAAATATTGAAGTGAATATTGCCGTCGCCGATGTGTCCGAACGGGACCGGCCGGCAGCCGGGCAGCATGTCCTCGACCAGCGCGGTTGCCTCGTCGAGGAATGCCGGTACCTTTGATACCGGCACTGAAATGTCATGCTTGATCGACCCACCTTCAAGGCGTTGCACTTCCGACATGGCTTCGCGGATGCGCCATAAATCCTGTGCGGCCTGGGTGCTGGCGGCAATGGTTGCGTCACTGACCAGGCCTTCCTCGAACGCCACTTCCAGAATGCCGGTTGCCTTGCCGTCCATGTCACCTTCTGCATCAAACCCGGCCAGCTCAAACAGCACGTACCAGTCCGACGGTGCAGCCAGCGGATCACGGCAACCGCCATGTTTTATCGACATTTCGACGCCACTGCGCGGCATGATTTCAAACGCCACAATCGCACTGCCGCTCATCCGGCGCACCAGTGACAACAGTTCAAGCGCTTCGACAGGCGAGGGGATTGCCGCAAACACGGTGGCCCGGTCAAGCGGTGCCGGCAGCAGTTTCATGCTCGCCGCGGTGATGACGCCGAGCGTGCCTTCACAACCGATGAACAGGTGTTTCAGGTCATACCCGGTATTGTCCTTGCGCAGGGATGTCAGCCCGTTCCACACCTCGCCCGACGCCAGCACGACTTCCAGGCCGAGGCACAGGTCGCGGGTATTGCCATAGGCCAGCATATTGATGCCGCCGGCATTGGTGGCCAGGTTGCCGCCGACCTGACAGGTGCCCTGTGACGCAATCCACAGCGGGAAGATCAGGCCCTCGGCGCCGGCTGCCTCCTGGGCGTTGTGCAGCGTCACGCCGGCTTCAAGCGTAATACAATTGTCGGCAGTATCGATATGGCGAACCCGGTTCATCCGGCTCAGCGACACGACGATTTCCCCGGCCGGCATCTGCCCGCCGACAAGCCCGGTATTGCCGCCTTGCGGCACGATGGCCGTGCTGGTCTCGTTGGCGAGTTTCAGGATCGCACTGACTTCCTGCGTGCTGCCGGGCTGCAGTACAAGCGGTGAGTGGCCGGAAAACTTGCCTCTCGGCTCCAGCAGGTGCGGGGCAATATCAGCCTCATTGGTAAGCGCGTTTTTTGCGCCGACTATTGCGGAGAATTTCTCGATCAAGTCAGGTGTCAACATGGGCGGGACGATAGTGTGCACGTTTAATGCCGTCTAGGCCTTTTGCCGGGTACCGGAAGACGGTCTTCATATGGCTCATCAATTTGTCGCAGTCTGTTTCCGGCTTGACATTTTCTGTGTGGTGTCTTAAGTTTCCGTCATGACAGAAATAAGAGAAATAGAAATCAGCAAGGCTGCCGACCAGTTCATTCTCTATTGGGGTGACATGGGCGGGCAGTGGGGTGTCAATCGCTCCGTTGCGCAAATTCATGCCTTGCTGTTCCTGAGCACAAAGCCGCTCAATGCCGAGCAGATTTCCGAAACGCTCGGTATTGCCCGCTCCAATGTGTCGAATTCGCTGAAAGAGCTGGTCAGCTGGAAGCTGATCCGCCGGGTTCCCATCCAGGGTGAACGGCGTGAGCATTTCGAGGCTGAAACCGATGTCTGGGAAATGGCGATGCGCATAGCACAGGGCCGCAAGGAGCGCGAGATTGACCCGGCAGCCGCCGCCCTGAAGGAGTGTGTCGCCAAGGCTGAGACAGAAGCCGGTATCGACCCGGTTGTCCTTAAGCGGCTGCACGACATGCAGGAATTCATGGATACGACAAATCGCTGGTATGTGCAGATGCTGGGTGTTCCGAAGGCACAGCTCAACAGGTTGATGAAAATGGGCGACAAGGTTCTCTCGGTGCTGAAGTTCACCGGAAAACGGACGCAATAACCGGGGTATCTTTTTATTTGCCCTGTTATTTCTGTTTATACAGAAACAACAGATTTTAAAGAAAGAGCGAAGCTCATAGGGAGCAGAAAATGAGACTGACACAGATTGCAAGACCCCGCACCAGGACCCCCGTCGCGCAGGCAGCTAATGACGTCTTTGACGACCGCTTTCGCGAACTGTTGGGACCGGACGCCTGGCACATGCTGCCTGCCCCGATCCGCACCCGCTTCAGCAAGCGGCTGCAGCAGGGCAGGAGCATTGCCTATCAGGGCGTGGTCACCCGCATGCAGATGAGCTGGCCCGGGTTTTGTCTGGCCCATGCTGCCCGCCTGGTCGGGGCACCCTTGCCCTATGACATGAGATCGGTTGACCAACCCGCTGTTGTCGTGGTGACCGAGGATGTCGCCACCAACGGACAGTTCTGGATCCGCCAGTACGGGCGCCGGGGCGCCTTTCCGCAGACGGTACACAGCTCAAAGCGGTTTCAGGGTCCGACCGGGCTTGAGGAATATATCGGCTTCGGCATCGGCATGGCCCTGACCGTCGAGGCAACGCCGACCGCACTGCTGTTCAAGAGCGATCACTATTTCCTGCAGCTGTTTGGCCTGCGCGCGAAGCTGCCGCGCTGGCTGAGCCCCGGCGCGCTGGTCATCGGCCACCATGAGATGGGCAACGACCGGTTCACCTTCACCCTGTCACTGCGCAGCCGCTGGTTCGGAGACCTCATTACGCAGGACGCCGTTTTCAAGGATGCAAAGGAGTAAGCACATGGACAATTCGGTTTTATGGACCCTGATCGCCGTCCAGGTCTTCATGGGCGCATTCGACACCCTGTATCATCATGAAGGCACCGAGCGGCTGGCATGGCGCGCGTCGCAGAAGAACGAACTGCGGCTGCACGGCGTGCGCAATATCTTCTATGCCGCGATCTTTGTCTGCTTCGGCTGGTTCGAGCCGCACGGGCTGTTCACCATCGCCCTGGCAGTGATCCTGGGTGTGGAGGTATTGATCACGCTGTGGGACTTCGTTGAAGAAGACCTGACCCGCAAACTGCCGGCGACCGAGCGCATCAACCATACCCTGCTCGCGCTCAATTATGGCGCCATACTGGCACTTGCAGCGCCCTGGCTCCATGACTGGGCACTGCGCGAAACCGCCATTGTGGCAACCCATTATGGCTGGTGGAGTGTTTTTGCCAGCGGCTCTGCAATGGGCGTGTTCATCTTCGGCATCCGGGATCTTCTGGCAGCTGCGCGCAGTGATCGCCTGCTGCAGCCGGACGCGCAGCGACTGGTTGCCGGTCTTGCCGGGTGCAAAAGGGTCCTGATCACCGGCGGCACCGGCTTCATCGGAACCCGGCTTGTGGCAGCCCTGGTAGCAGGACGCCATCAGGTGACGGTCCTGACCCGCGACAAATCCCGTGCCGAAAACCTTGCCGGTCCGATCTGCGTGGTCACCGATCTTGACCAGGTGCCCGATGATCAACGCTTTGACGTTGTCATCAACCTGGCCGGAGATCCGGTGGCAAACAGCCTCTGGAGCCCGAAAAAGCGCGCCGAAATCATCGCGTCGCGCGTGAATACAACCAGGCAGCTCGTCCAGCTCATCGCGCGTCTCGACACAAAGCCTGAATGCCTCATCAGCGGGTCGGCCATTGGCTGGTATGGCCTGAATGACGACGATAACCTCACCGAGGAAGCCGGCCCGCATGACTGTTTCGTGCACGAAGTATGCGCAAGCTGGGAACATGAAGCCGGCGCTGCAAGGCAGTTTGGCGTGCGGGTGGTGACCCTGCGGATCGGCCTCGTGCTCGGTGTCGAAGGCGGCATGCTGGCGCGGCTGTTGACGCCGTTCGAGTTCGGCCTCGGCGGCCCCATGGGACGCGGCAAGCACTGGATGTCGTGGATTGCCCTGGATGATGTCGTGCGGATGATTGCGTTTATCATTGCCGACAGGCAAATTGACGGCCCGGTGAACGCAACGGCCCCCAACCCGGTCACAAACGAGGTTTTCACCCGGGCCCTGGCCGCCAGCCTGAACCGCCCGGCCGTCCTGCGCGTTCCGGCCCGGCTGTTGGAATTTGCCCTGGGTGATCTTGCCCGTGAAGCCCTGCTGGGCGGACAGAAGGTGGTGCCGGAAAAAATCCTGAACGCCGGCTTTCACTTCCTGCATGCGGATATTCACAGCAGCCTGAAAACGATCACCGGAGCACGTTGAAGCGGATGGCCGGGCATGTGGTCTGAAAGCGGAAATTTCCCGATCCGTCATGCCAGCGCAGGCTGGCAGATGGATTCACGTTTGAGGTGCAACAGGTTGAACATCTGATTGGGCCAGCCCAACGTTGGATTTCCTCCGCCCCGATGGCAACCACGATGTTGATATATTTGATGAAAAGGCTGGGCGATTTTGCTCTCTGGCGTCGTTGGCTTGTGCTTGTGGTGAATAATACCACCGCGCACAATCCGCCTGGCCAGCGACCAAAATCGCCGCAGTCAAATGATCCGGTTTAACCTTATCTCCCTCTAACCCAGGACTGCGGCATCTATCTTTGGAGTTGACAGATATCTCGCTGACTGTCGGTAATTAGGAAAATCCTCCATCTCCCGAACGAAGATTAATGGATGTACTCCGCAAGTGTGCATGTATACACCTGATCCGGGGGAGAAGGTGACCGGGCATGTGATGGCATCCGGCCCCATGGGAAATCAAAATCGTTGCCCGTCTGCGTCGCGTGGGTTATCCGCTCCCTGCACAGAGAAATGTCCACCGGGCGAAATGGTCAAAACCACAGGGAATTCAAAGCCGCATATGAAAGCTGCCCCCACAATCCAAAAAACCCGTGAAGTCCGCTTTCAACGTTTAACGGGATCCGTTGCCCAATGGTGCGTCGATCATGCGGCAACAACCATCATTCTGTTTATCGCATTCGCTTTGCTAAGCGCCGCACTGGCTGCCACAAGACTGAAGATCGACACCAATCCTGCCTTGATGATCAATGGCGAGTTGCCGTTTCGGCAGAATTATCAAGACCTGATCAAACAGTTCCCTGCGCTCGATAATGGTTTCGTCGTCATCATTGATGCTCAGATTCCGGCTAAGGGGCGTGATGCAGCGACCGAGATAGCCCGACAATTGGAGATGCGGCCAGACCTTTTTTCAGATGTCTTTGCTCCCGGCACAGGCCCGTATTTCGACAAATATGGAGTGCTCTATCTGGATGAAGCCGTTGTCAGACAAGTTGCTGACGACATCAGGGGATCCACCCCGCTCATCAATACTATGTCACTGCAGCCCGATCTTGCAGGTTTTGCCGACCTGTTCCAGCAGATGGCACCGGTCGTGGAGATTGGAGAGGCACCCCAGGAGCTGTCGGGTTTTTTGAACAAGATTACTGAAACAATCCAGTTCGAGACCCGCGGGCAAGCCAGGCCGCTTGATTGGATGGCTCTCGGTAAAGAGCCTCCCTCACTAACCGAGACGCGCTGGTATGTCCTGGTCAAGCCGATCCTTGATTTCTCCGCTCTTGAGTCTGCTGCCCGCTCGTTATCAGAAGTGCGTCGCGTGATGGCTGAGTTCAATGACAATGGTGCAGGAATCAAGGTCCAATTGACCGGCGAGGCCGCCTTGAATGCAGAAGAGTTTGATGCTGTTACGGAAGGCGCTGCGATTGCAGGCGCCCTATCGCTTGCGCTTGTCACATTGACGGTGGTGATCGGATTCCCGTCACTGGTTCTGGTGGTGCCGGCCCTGGCGCTGATCCTGCTGGGTTTCCTGATCAACGCGGGCTTTGCAGCACTTGCCGTGGGGACACTGAACATGATCTCAGTGGCCTTTGCAGTGCTGTTTATCGGGCTTGGCATCGATTATGCCGTTCATGTGATACTTCGGTTTGCAGAAGAGCGTGCCAGGGGTGCTGACGGAAAGAAAGCGGCGGTTGCGGCTATAAGAGGTATCAGCGCGCCGCTTGGCCTCTGCACGCTGACCACGTCCCTGGCCTTCCTGGCATTTATCCCGTCCGACTTCGTCGGCATGGCGCAACTCGGGATCATCGCGGCGGGTGGCATCGTGATTGCCTTCATCGGCTCAATCACCCTGGTGCCTGCCATACTGTCAGTTCTGCCCGGCTCTGAAGCAAAGATCACCCGGGCGTTTTCAAAGCTCACACCACAGCATGAGGGCTGGTTGCAGGCCCACCGGTCGACCATCCGAAAAGGCGCTTCATTGTTGTTGATCTTCGCTGGCATTACCAGCGTCTGGCTCATCCCACAGGTCCGCTTTGATGGGGATCCGATCAATCTGAAGAACCCGGCCGCGCCCAGCATGAAGGCGTTCAACGACCTCGTTGATCACCAGCCAGCCCACACATTCGCAGTCCAGGTACTGACGGAACCAGGCGAGCCGTTGCACCGGATGGTAGAGGAACTCAAGGTGCTGCCCCAGGTATTGGACGTCGAAACACTGGACTCGATGCTACCACCAGACCAGGAGTCGAAACTCGCTCACCTCAATGCACTGGCCGACCTGTTGCCGATACAGGTCGAGCCGGCAACCGATTTCGCTTCCGGCGAGCAGGTGGGCCATCTCACCGCATGGCGTGAAGCAGTTGCCGCCATGGCCGATGCCGACAGCGCTACAGAAGATATCCGCCGCTCGGCTGCCCGACTCAAACAAGCTCTTGAAGAATTTGTCGCTGCCAGCAATAACTCGCCTGACGACATTGCTGCTCTTCAGACGTCCCTGGTGCAGGGCTTTCCGAGATTGTTTGAGGCAGCTCGTCAAATGGCCGACCTTGACCGCGTTACAATAGACAATATCGATTCCGGGTTCAGGCAGCGCTATATCGCGCAAGATGGAAGATGGCGCCTGGAGGTCTTGCCCAAGGGGGACATGCGAGACCCGGCCCAGTTGGACGAATTCGTCACAGCTGTACTCAAGGTTGCACCGCAAGCCACCGGCGCGCCTGTCGAGATAACAGGCGCTGCCAATGTCGTATCCTCTTCCATGAGCAAGGCCTCCGTAATGTCACTGGCGCTGGTGCTGCTTGCCACGTTTCTGGTCCTTCGCCGGCCAGTAGATGTCCTGTTGGCACTTACTCCGCTGCTGCTCGCCGCAGCGCTCATGGCCGGTTATACGGTGGTATTCAACTCACCCTTCAATTTCGCGAACGTTATTGTGGTGCCGCTGCTTATCGGGCTAGGCATCGACAGCGCCATCCACTATGTCATGCGGGCGCGAGAGGCAAACACCGGTCCGGATGTCATCAGGAACTGGACGCCTCGAGCTGTGCTTATATCAGGTGTCACCACAATGGGGTCATTTGGCTCATTGTGGCTGTCCGCCCACCGTGGCATGGCAAGCATGGGTGAACTTCTTGCTGTCGCAATTACGATTACATTGCTGTGCACACTCGTCGTGCTACCCCAGTTGATTACGTGGTTCATGAGGCCTATCAGACAATGAAAACCTGCCTCTCTGCCGACCTGGCAATATCCAATTCGACATGTTCGATGACCAAGATACGCCGCCTCATGCTGTTGTATGTTGCAATCATGTCAACTCTGCTTGCCGTCATGAGCGTGACACCGGCGTCAGCGCAACTGCGGGAAAAGGCGCTTGGGGTGTGGGCCGAAGAAGACGGCGAGGCCTATATCGAGATCGCCCCCTGCCAGGACAAGCTGTGCGGGCATATTGTCTGGCTGAAAAAACCAACAGATGATAACGGTCGGCCTCAAATGGACCTGAACAATCCCAACCCTGCGCTCAGAGCCCGCCCGATCCTTGGTCTCCTGATCATGGCAGGGCTGCAGCCGAATGATGACAATACCTATCTGGAGGGACAGGTCTACAATTCAGAAGATGGCAAGATCTATGAAATCTATCTCACGCCAGAGGAAGATACCATGAAGGTTGAAGGTTGCCTGATGAAGTTTCTTTGTGACTCACAGACATGGACACGCGTCAGATGAGGCTCAGTTTACAGCGCGAGCAGCCATGTTACCCTGTAAACATCGCTGCCGTGAGAACAAACCAAAAAGGGATAAGCATGATTGGTTACGCAGACAGAATCCTTTCACCGGAACAGATCAGAAAGATAGCGACGCATTTATTGGCCGCCTGTGTTGTCTTGACCGCATATGCGATGTCAACGCATAACGCTTCGGCAGCCAACATCTATGACGCCCGGATTTTGCAACGCATGAAATTCACTGCGGACCAGCGGGCCAAGGTAAGGCGCATCATTCGGCAATCCGACAGGGAGATAGCTGTTGTCTTCAGAAAATATCGCATAAACCCCAATGCCAAACCTGTATTTGAAAAACTGCAAAGAGCGAGCAGCGAGCTGCAAGCGATCGAGTCAAGAGAGAAGCGGCAAATGAAGAAAATCCTCTCGTCTGACCAGTACAAAACCTATCTTGGCTTGCTTCAGGCAACCGCCGCACGAGTCATCAAGGCAACGCGCACGAAACCCTGATGGTCTCCTCAGCGATCTGTAATGCGACCGGTCAGCCGACATAATACAGCTTCGCTGGGGTGACGCGTTGGATTTTGGTCGTCACAACCAAGATCATCCTCATCTACTCTCGGGGCGCAGCGGCACGGGCCAGGCGGTCATTAATCGCCACGCCCAGGCCTTCGTCGGGGATTGGTGCAACGGCAATGGTTTCAGCGCCCAGCATGTCGAGAGTATGCAGCATGGCGAACAGGTTGGCCGCTGCTTCGTGCAGGTTCTTGGTTGGCGACAGATTGCGCACGATGTCCGCTTCCGGTTCACGTTTGCCGAAGGCCAGGTAGGCTTCGCCGGGCAGGGCCTCCTTTGCATTCAGCCGGACCGCAGCATTTGGCGCGTAATGACTGGCAAGCTGGCCGGGTGAAATCGGGTCATTGGTCGATCCGGTCTGGATGTCGACCGACTTGCCCAATCCCTCTTCGATCTTTTCGCGTGACAAACCGCCGGGGCGCAGGATAACCGGCGTGTCGGCCAGGCAACTGACGATTGTCGATTCCAGTCCCACTTCGCAGTTGCCGCCGTCCACGACGCCCCAGATGCGCTCGCCCAGCCCGTCGACCACATGCTGGGCCCTGGTCGGGCTGATCTGGCCGGATATGTTGGCGCTGGGCGCTGCAACGGGACAACCCGCCAACTGCAGCAGTTCGCGCGCGCTTTCGCGGCCCGGCACACGGATTGCCAGCGACGACAGCCCGGCGCTGGCCAGCTTGCTCACCGGGCAGTCATCGGCGCGCTCAACCACAATCGTCAACGGGCCGGGCCAGAAGATGTCTGCCAGCTTCAGGGCGTCCGCGTTGAACTTGCCCAGCTTCACGGCTTCCCCGGTTGTCGGCACGTGCACGATCAGCGGGTTGAAAGACGGTCTACCCTTGGCCTCAAAGATGCGCGCGACGGCCTGTCCGTCACAGGCATTGGTGCCGAGGCCGTAAACGGTCTCGGTGGCAAAAGCGACAAGCTCGCCGTCACGCAAGGCTGAAGCGGCTGCGGCAATGTCTTTAGGGTCAGGACCCATTAATCTTATCCATTCTGCGGGAGGATATTTTGCTTCTGACAAGGCGAGAGGTCGCAGGAAACCGTCTGGTTTTCAAGACCTTTCAACGCTGTCAGGGGCAAAATAGACCCCGCCCTTCGGGTTTGAAGGAAAACACCCGCCTGAAGTCGAAAAATGCTCGACAAGGCACAAAGCCTTGCCTTGCGCCTTTTCACCGTCATTCGAATGTTTTCTTTCAAACAGAATTGCATAAGATTAATGGGTCCTGACCCTAGTGACGTGGCTCATGTTGGATAGTATCAATGTTAGGAACAGTTGCGGGTCAGGGTTGCATGCCTTGCCGCTTTAACACCTGTCTAGTCAAGCTAAACCGCATTGGACCCCATCGATGTTTTCGCCGCATACAAGCACCCTGCACGATACGCTCAACGATGTGGCCGGGCTTTCGTCCCTGATGTCATCGGGGGTGTTTGGCGAGTTGAGTGATGATGTTGTCGCGGCGGTTCTGGAGGAGGCGGGCAAGTTCGCCGCCAATGTGATCGCACCGCTGAACCACGACGGGGACAAGCACGGATGCACGCTGGACCCGGATACCAATGCGGTTGCAACCGCACCGGGCTGGCAATCGGCCTACAAGCAATGGTGTGAAGCAGGCTGGGCATCACTGCCGTGTGACGAAGCCCATGGCGGGCAGGGCCTGCCGATCATGGTCTCGCTGGCGGTTCAGGAACTGTGGAACACCGCCTCCAATGCCTACGGTATCGGCACCCTGCTGACCCAGGGGGCGGTGGAGACCATAGAAGCCCACGGGTCCGACCAGTTGAAGCAGCAGTTCCTGCCCAAGATGGTGGCCGGTGACTGGACCGGTACGATGAACCTGACCGAGCCGCAGGCAGGATCGGACCTGTCCGGCGTCAGGTCTCAGGCGAAAGCGCTGGACGACGGCAGCTATGCCGTTACCGGCACCAAGATCTATATCACCTATGGCGAGCATGATCTGACCGAGAACATCATTCACCTGGTACTGGCGCGCCTGCCCGGTGCGCCAGAAGGCACGCGTGGTATCTCCATGTTCCTGGTGCCCAAGTTCCTGATCGACGATGAAGGCAATCCGAGCCGGCGCAATGACGTCAAATGCATCGGCCTGGAACACAAGCTGGGCATTCATGCCTCGCCGACCTGCACCATGCGGTTTGGCGATGACGGCGGAGCAATCGGCTGGCTGGTCGGAGAACAGGGACGCGGGCTGAACTGCATGTTCACCATGATGAACAATGCCCGTCTTCATGTGGGCATGCAGGGTGTCGCCATTGCCGAGCGCGCCTATCAGCAGGCGCTTGCCTATGCCCATGAACGCCGTCAGGGCCGCCGGAAGGGCGATGCTAAGCCCATGCCGATCATGGAACACCCGGATGTGCGCCGCATGTTGATGGACATGAAGGCCAAGACCCAGGCTGCCCGGTCGATCTGCTATCTCACGGCACGCGCCATTGATCTGTCCCGATCAGCCGCGTCCGAGCCCGAGCGGGCCGGCAATGGGGACCTGGCTGCGCTGCTGACCCCGGTTGCCAAGGCATTCAGTACCGATATCGGCGTGGAGGTGGCGTCTGAAGGCGTGCAGGTGCACGGCGGCATGGGCTATATCGAGGAAACCGGCGCTGCACAGCACTTGCGTGATGCCCGCATCACCCCGATCTATGAGGGCACCAACGGCATCCAGGCGCTTGATCTGGTCACCCGCAAGATTACCTTGCGCGGAGGTGAAACCATGGCGAAGCTGATCGCCGACATGCGTGAAACCGCATCTGCTCTTGGCGCCGATGCCGACGGGCTGTCGCGCGCAATCGAGGCACTGGAGGTTGCCTCAGGCCTGGTGAGCAGTTGGCAGGCAAGGGGTGACGAGCGCGCACTGGCTGCGGCAACGCCGTTTTTGCGGCTGTGTGGCCTGACGGTCGGCGGCTTCGGTCTCGCCAAAGCGGCCCTTGCCGCGCGCGGCCGCAATGCGCCGCACGCCGATGCAAACACCCGCATGCTTGCCTACTTCTCGGCCATGCATCTGCCGCAGGTGGCAGGCCTTGCCGCAATGGTGCGCGATGGTTCGCAGGCCATTATTGCCGTTACGCCTGACCTGCTGGCGGTTCGCTGACAACGTTCTTTGGTGTATGAATTCGGGGTGCAGGCTTGATTGTGCCGCCGGTTTTCCGCAACACTCAATCTGACAACACATTTGCCGGGAAGGCTTTCACATTCATGAGTACGCTGCTTCTGCACCACGATGTCTTCACCGAGCACGCACCGCCCGAAGGCCATCCCGAACGCCCCGACCGGATGCGGGCGGTTGAGCGCATTCTGTCGCATCCTCATTTTGAGGATCTGCGCCGCGAGGAAGCCCCTATGGGACAGCGCGATCATGCGCTGCTGGTGCATCCGGAAGACTATGTCCACGCCATCGAGCAATCCAGCCCGACCGAGGGCGAGATTGCGCTGGATGCCGATACCTGGATGAACGCCTCTACGCTTGAAGCCGCCTACAGGGCTGTTGGTGCCGGCACCCGCGCCGTAGACGCGGTGATGAACATGGAAGTCAACAATGCCTTTTGCGCGGTCCGCCCGCCTGGCCATCATGCTGAAACTGCCCGGGCCATGGGGTTTTGCGTGTTTGGGTCCGTCGGCATTGCAGCTCGCTATGCCCGTGAGACTTACGATCTTGACCGGGTGGCGGTGGTGGATTTTGACGTGCATCACGGCAATGGCACACAGGACATTTTCTGGTCCGATGAAGACCTGTTCTTCGGCTCCACCCATCAGATGCCGTTGTTTCCGGGCACGGGCGCGGTATCGGAAACCGGTGAAGGCAACATTTTCAATGCACCTTTGAGCGCCGGTGACGGCGGTGATGTGTTTCGTGAAGCCATGCTGTCACGCATTTTCCCGGCGCTTGATGCCTTCCAGCCTGATCTTGTGCTGATTTCAGCAGGCTTTGATGCCCATGAACGCGATCCGCTCGGGTCATTGCAGTTGAAAGAGGAAGATTTTGCCTGGGTGACACTCAGGCTGATGGACCTGGCGGCAAAACACTGCGACGGACGTATCGTCTCCATGCTGGAAGGCGGCTATGATCTGGCCGGGCTGTCAAGCTCTGTCGGTGTGCATGTCAAGGCATTGATGCATGGCACGGGCGAAGCTGCGAAACCGGTTGATGAGGATGAATACTGATGAGCGATAAAGCACCTGCCATCGCAGACATGACATTCGAAGCCGCCTTGGCCGAACTGGAGGCCATTGTCGAAAAACTGGAAGCCGGCAAGGTCTCCCTGGAAGACTCAATTGCCATCTATGAGCGTGGCGAGAAGCTCAAGAGCCATTGCGACAAGCAGCTGAAAGCCGCAGAAGCCCGCATCGAAAAAATCACCCTGAAAAGCGATGGGTCGGCCGGCGGCACAGAACCGCTGGATGTGGAGTAGGCCAAGAGTGCACGAGGCTGTCGTCGGCTATCGCGGTTTGTGAGCAGTCATGATGTAGGCTGATGTCGGGAATACCGCTTCGCCCGACGGTGCGGCGTATTTCGATAGCTTCGCGTCCGACTTGATCAGCACGTCCGCGATTTCTTCCTCGCTGAGATTGATATCGAACAGTGGCAGCCATCCGCGCAACTCGACTTCCACCATCGTTCGAGAGCTGGGGAACCTCGCCTGTTCGGTCTTCGTTTCAAAAACGATGTCGTCAAAGCCGGCCTGTGACAGAATATCGGCTACTTCGTTCGGATTGCCCAGGCAGAACGGCACCCTTACCGCGTCTCCTGCGGCGGTGCCGACGTGTTCGTCCAGGACTGCGACGATGTCTCTGTATGTGGGGTTCTGATCGATTGAGTTCCATATTGCTACCGCCAATCTGCCGCCCGGTTTCGTTACCCGATACATTTCACCGGCCGCCTTGATCCGGTCCTGAAAGAACATCATGCCGAACTGAGAGACGACACAATCGAACGTATCGACATCGAATGGCAATGCTTCGGCACCGCCCAAAACCCATTCGACGTTTGGCTCGACTTCCTTCGCTGCGGCAATCATCCCCGGCGCCGGGTCAATTCCGACGACGCGACCGGACGGTCCTGATCGGGCGAGCGCGTGCCGTGCAAGCACTCCCGAACCGCAGGCAATATCCAGTACGTGGGCGCTGTCTTCCACGCCTGCACCGTCAATCACATGATCGCTCCAGGGCGCAAACAGGGCCGGCACGAACAGCGCCTCATACCCCCGACCCGCTTCGAGTTCTCCTTGCGTTGCAGAAATATCCATCGACAAATCTCCTTCTTCAGGCAGGCTACTGGATTACGATATCAAGACCCGCGCCTGCAGAACCACGGCACTGACGCTGAATACAATCGTTACAACGGCAATCTGTTGTGCAAACCACAGATACACATTGCGCGATGTTTCGCCGATAAGCCGCTGCGCGACGTTTGCCTGTGGCCGGTCGCCGGGTTGCAGGATCAGCCAGGTTTCTGTTTCCTTGTAGTTGCGCGCTGGTGCGCGCCACGCCAGAACCAGCAGGACAAGGCTTAGTGCTATCGACAACCTGCTGCCGACCAGCGCTGTCAGGCCGGCATCAAAACTCAATCCGATTACGATGCAAAAAATGCCAAGACCTGCAAAACCGCACGCCCTTCCAACAGACACATAAGCTGCATTCTCAATCGGATTTGTCATGCCACCAATCAGCCAGTTCACAAGGCCGGTACAGAATGTTAGTTCATGGATCGGCAGTGTCGCAACGGTATGACCGCTTCACGTGTGAGTGAATGTTCGCTGCCGGTACGTGACTGACTTCTGCGGTCTTTGCCGAGCAATCTGTTTTCTTGTGTGAAGTCACTTCGTACGCCATGTGGCTGTCGTTTAAATATTCCTGTAATGTCAGTGCAATACCCAACGTCTTCTCTCTTTGCAGTGGTTAGCCGCAAATCTTCTGGCAGAAGGAGACGGCGCGGCACAACAGGAGGCCGAAAAGTCAATCTTGGAATTCACCGTGCGCAGAGACTGAAACTTCAACCGTCTCATCGGCCAGCAATGCGTCTCGCATCAATGCCGGTTACCAGGATTGAGTGAAGGATACATGCAATGAAAAGGGACAACAAGCCGGCGGTGCAAGTGAAATCACATCCTGCGTGTTCATCTGCGCGCCGCAGCCTTCGCCAGTTTTCGCTCTCGATCCATGATGTAAAGCCCGGTCGCCACGATGATGGCGGCACCGAGCCAGGTCCAGGGGCCGGGCAGCTGATCGAACACCAGCCATCCATAGAATGTCGCCCAGATTATCAGTGTGTAATGGACCGGTGCGAGGACGACAGCTTGTGCGATTTCAAGCGACCGGATCACCAGGAATTCGCCCAGTGCGGCGCAGGCCGCCATTCCAAACAGCAGGGCCAGCTCCCAACCGGCTTCGGGCGACTTCCAGTAGAACGGCAGCGGCACCGTCAGCAGGAGTACACTTGCGATCGCCGTATATGTAACTGTCGTGGCGGTACGGTCCGAGGCGGAAAGAACCCGGGAAAGGATCTGCCGCAGCGCGAATGCCACCGCCGCCGCCAGCACCAGAAACACTGCCGGGTGCATGACGCCGAGGCCTGGCCGGATCACGATGAGCGTACCTATGAACCCGATCGTTACGGCGCTCCACCGATGCAGGTCGACTTTCTCCCGGAGGATCAGCGCTCCCATGATCGTTACCATGAAAGGCGCCACGAAGCTGACCGCGACCGCATCGGCCAGTGGCACGTAGCGCAAGGCAAAGATGAATGCCGTGGCCGAGCACACCGCAAGCATCCCACGCAGCACCTGCAGCCCGGGATGACGGGTCTTCAGAATCGACGGACCCTTCACAAGGAGCAGAACCAGCACGCCGGCCAGCAGTCCGAATTGCCGCGTCCAAACGATCTGCATCGGGTGAAACGATGCGGTCAGAAACTTGGCCTGGGTGTCGGCCGCAGCAAAAGCGAAGAAGGCCAACGCGATCAGCAGCAGGCCACGCACATTGTCCGGGCGCGATGGCGTCCGGTCCGAAACCAGAGGGGCTGCGCGGTCAAGTGACATTGTGCAGCGCACCTTCCAGGCATTTCGGTACGGCCCATGACCGGTATCCGTTTACCCGTGATTGAGAATACTGCCACCACAGGCGCTTGCCATCGTCATCGGAAGTTCGGTAGCTGCCTGTGGGCGGACGTCTCCGGTCCCGCCTTGTGCTGTCCCGGCAATTCGGGCGTCTGCATACTCGGTGACAACGCAAAAGCTCAAATCTCCGGTTCCGGTCAACGACACCTGGGTGGCGTCGACCGACTTGGTCAAAGCGGCATTGACAAGTTAACTCGCTGGATCGGATTTACCAATGACGTCGGCTTCACCATAAGACACCGATGTTACAAACGACATCGTTTTCCACCAAAAAATCAGCCAGCCTGCCATATGGCAGACCTTCCGTTTCACATTGCGCTTTTGCGACGTGGAAATCATTTTTGCAGAACGCGGTTTGGATATGTCCTCTGCCATACCCGGGAGGAGGATCGAGCTGATCTGTTTGGTGACTGTTGGCCGGTTCAGGCAAAGGTCATGCTGATGCGGCAGCATGGTTCTTGAAAACATCACAGCCAGGGCGCACATTGTGAAGACCATGCTGACACCATTTGAAAAACTTGCCTACACGGCCCGCCAGGGCGCACGCGTTGCCTGGTATATGGGTCACGGGCTGGCGGCGGGACAGTTCCGCAAAACCGAACCGGGGGTGTCCGAAGTTACCCGCGACAAGCCCCGGCAGAAGGGACCTGGCATGCAACAGTTGCTGGGCAATCTGGCCGCCACGTTCCAGCGCGATCTCGATAATGTTGCGGCCGGGTATTATCCGCTGCCGCGCGATGCAGACGGGTCACCGGGCCGGCTTCTGAAAACCTCACGCGCCTTTCTGGCCGATGTGCCGGTTGCTGCCGAGCGCAAGGCAAAAGGCGAAGGCACCGAGGTTTATTCACCTGACAGGGCAGAAGAGCTGCCGGCTTATTTCCTGCAGAACTTCCACTATCAGACCGGCGGATACCTGACCGAAGACAGTGCTGAAATCTACGACATGCAAACCGAGGTGCTGTTTTCAGGCTCCACCAATGCCATGCGCCGCGAATGCCTTGTGCCGTTGTGGCAGTTCATGCGCGGCCGTGACCAGCGCAAGACAAAAATTGCCGACATTGCCTGTGGCACGGGCCGGTTCGGCCGGTTTATCAAGCAGGCCTATCCGCGTATTGACCTGACCTTGTCGGACCTGTCCGATGCCTATCTGACAGAAGCAAAGCGCCACCTGAAAGATTATTCTACCGTCAGTTATGAAGTTGCAAACGCTGAAAAACTGCCGTTTGCTGACGCGTCACTGGATGTGGTGACGTCCATCTACCTGTTTCATGAAGTGCCACCAAAGGTGCGCCGCATTATCGCTGGGGAATTTGCCCGCGTGCTGAAGCCGGGCGGGCGGCTGATCTTCATGGACTCTCTGCAACTGGGCGATATCGAAGGCTATGACGGCATGTTGCAGTCGTTCCCGGTGAACTTCCATGAGCCGTACTACGGCAGCTACATAAAGGAAGACCTGGCTGACATCTTCAGTGAAGCAGGGCTGGTCCATGCCGAGAGCCGTCCCGTGTTCCTGTCGAAACTGGTGGTTTGCGACAAACCCTAGCAGTCCAACTGGCCAGCCAGCGCATTGAAGTCGACCGCAACATGATCCACCGACCCGTCAGGCGCGGTTTTGGCACCGGCTCCTTTTCCGTGTTCGTCGGGCCTTGGCACATAGGCCGTGGCAAAACCCAGTTCTGCGGCGGCTTCGAGATCGTCCAGATGGGCTGCAACCATCATGCATTGTTCCGGTTTCAGCGACAGTGCATCGGCTGACCCCAGATAGGCTTGCGGGTGTGGTTTGTAGGCTTGAGCCACCTCTGCCCCCAGTACCACATCCCATGGCAGGCCGGCCCGTTTGGCCATGTTGGTCATCAGCGCGATATTGCCGTTGGAGCATGGCGCAATGATATGCCTGGTCTTCAGGCGCGTGAGGCCCGATACGCAGTCAGGCCACGGGTCGAGCCGGTGCCATGCAGTCACCAGGCGGTGCACGTCTTCACCAATCGGCGCATCGAGGCCATGCTGGGCAAATATGTCGCGCAGGTTTTCCTCGTGCAGGATGTCCAGGCGCACAAAGCCGCGATTGCCCGCGCGTATCCGCTCCATGGCCGGTTGGTAGAGCCCGCGCCAGCCGTCGGCAATTGCTGGCCAGTCGGCGACCACATGGGTGTCCGTACCCCACGCGGAGAGTTCGCGAATGATGCCGGAACGCCAGTCGACAACTGTGCCGAACACGTCAAACAGCAGCGCCTTGATTTCGTATCCGTGGGCCATGAAGCTTATCCGTTCTGCCCGCGATGGCGCAGGTAATGATCTGCCAGCACAATGGCCATCATGGCTTCACCAACCGGCACGGCGCGAATGCCGACGCATGGATCATGGCGGCCCTTGGTGATGATGTCGGTTTCCTCACCACCACTGGTCACCGTCTTGCGCGGTGTAAGAATGGATGATGTCGGTTTGACCGCAAACCGGCACACAATGTCCTGGCCGCTTGAGATGCCGCCGAGCACCCCGCCGGCATTGTTGGACTGAAACTCCGGCCGGTTGCCTTTCATGCGGATTTCGTCGGCGTTTTCCTCGCCGGTAATGGCGGCAGCCTCAAAGCCGTTGCCGATCTCCACGCCCTTGACCGCATTGATGCTCATCATCGCCGATGCAATGTCCTGATCGAGCTTGCCGTAAACCGGCGCGCCCCATCCCGCTGGCACGCCGGACGCAACGACTTCAATCACCGCGCCGCACGATGAGCCCGCCTTGCGGATGCCGTCGAGATAGGCTTCCCACTCGGTGGCAGCGCGAGCATCGGGGCAGAAGAACGGATTTTCACTGACCTGGTCCCAGTCCCAGTTTTCCCGGTTGATCTTGTGCGGGCCCATCTGCACCAGGGCGGCGCGCACCTGGACCATGGGGGTCACCTTGCGGGCAATGGCACCGGCTGCCACGCGCGCTGCGGTTTCGCGGGCCGACGATCTGCCGCCGCCGCGATAGTCACGCACACCGTACTTTTCCAGATAGGTGAAGTCGGCATGGCCGGGGCGGAACTTGTCGCGGATTTCCGAATAGTCCTTTGAGCGCTGATCGACGTTTTCGATCATCAGCGCAATCGGTGTTCCGGTCGTGACCTGGCCCCCGGTGCGGTCGTCCCCGAACACGCCGGAGAGGATTTTCACCTGGTCGGGTTCGCGCCGCTGGGTGGTGAAGCGTGACGTGCCGGGCTTGCGCTTGTCGAGGAAGGACTGGATATCGTCTTCGGTGATCGCAATGCCCGCCGGGCAGCCGTCAACGACACATCCCAGCGCCACCCCGTGTGACTCCCCGAACGTGGTGATGCGGAACAGATGACCGAACGAATTGTGTGACATGGCAAGCGTATCCCAATTGGTTGCCAAGTCTTATGCGCCGCGCCGGGCTTCGTCAAACTGAATGCAAAGCGGCTAGGGCCTGTTGCTGGCAATGCGCCGACTGTCATGCCGCGGAGCGATAGCGACCTGGCCTTGAATTTCGCGCAACAGCTTTTTGCGTATGGCCCGTCCAAAGTCTTCAAAACCGGATGCTTTTTCAACGAACGCACCGGGCCCGATGTTATCGCTGCCTGGATTGCCGGGTCATGAAACTCGGCCGCAGTGCCTTCCAGTTGCAGGTCGTTGTCGGCATTGCCGATGCTGCCGGATGCATGGCTCAAGAAGGTACGCTGGCCCGGCATCGTGTCAAGCGGACAGAGATGAAAGCGCATTCCGGTCTGCGCTGTTTCAATCGAAACGTCGGCCCACCAAAGTGTGGCAAATAAGTCACACTTTCCAGAAATCGACACAATTTCGCCAGTTGTCACTTGACCAAATGTCCGTAGAGGAACTAGGTGTTAACCAGTTGGTAAGGGGGGATATTCTGTGGAGTGAGTTAGATGTGTCGTTCGTTTTCCAGGCTTTGTGCCATTTTTCTGTCATCAACGGCCTTAATTGGGACTGCTTATGCGGCTGATTTGCCGGAGCCGGTTATGCCTGCGGGCGACTGGACCGGTTTCCATGTCGGCATCGGTGGCGGTTATGGGGCCGTAAACCATCGGCTTGCGGTCGATGCAGCCGGATTTGGCGATGTATTAAGCTTCAGCGGTATTGGCGGCGAAGGTGGATTGTTCACCGCAGAAGGCGGCTATGACTATCAATTCAGCAGCAATTTTGTCGCCGGGATCATGGGCGATTATACCTATTCCGGTATCGGCACCGAGCTGGATGTGAATTTCCCCATTGACGCTAATTTTACGCTGGATGCATCTCACAGTTTTTCCGTTCTCGGCCGCTTGGGCTGGCTGGCTAACCCGGACACCCTGATTTACGGCTTGGTTGGCTGGACATGGACGGAATTTGAGGGCGATCTTAATATCGGGGGTGGCGGTACAAGTTATTCGTTCGACCTTGATGGCCTGACGGTTGGCGCAGGTATCGAAACCCGGTTTACACCAAACATTACCGGCAAACTGGAGTACCGTTATACGGACTATGAGGACAATTCGCTGATTAGTGGCCCGGCATTTGGCACAGTTCTTGATCTGTACAACGATACTTCGATGCAGACCATTCGGGCTGTTGTTTCCTACCGGTTCGGAAATCCCGGTGGCTATGTCACGCCGGTCGCAGACTACAGTGTGGCGTCTGCGGCGAACTGGAGCGGGTTCCGGGTGGGCGCAGGCGGCGGCTACGGCTTCATCAACCACGAACTCAGCCTCGATGTTGACCCTGATGGCACACAGGCAAGCCTCGACGGCATCTCCGGGGAAGGTGGTCTGTTCACGGTTGAGGTTGGATATGACCATCAGTTTTCCAACAATTTCGTCGCCGGTGTTCAGTTCGACTATACGGGAAGTTCGGTCGAGACGGTTGCTGAGCTTGACTTGGGTGTTCCCGGATTTACCGGCTACAGGCTGGAAGCATCTGACAGCTATACGGTTGCCGGCAGGCTTGGCTATCTCGTAACGCCGGAAACCCTGGTTTACGGACTGGCTGGCTGGACCTGGACCGATTTCGAACAGGACATTCTGGTCGTCACAGGAACCCCGGTCTTCACCAACGATTTCGACGCCGACGGCTTCACAGTCGGTGCTGGTATCGAAACAGTGCTTGCAGAGAACTTTACCGGCAAGCTGGAGTATCGTTACACCGACTACGGCAAACTGAACGTATTCGATGATGGTGATGATCTTGAGCTGAACAATGATATCTCATTGCAGTCTGTTCGCGCAGTCGTGTCTTACAAGCTGCCGATCTTCAACCAGTAAACTTCATCGGCAAGTGAGCCTGGCTCGCTGTACGAGGTTTAATAGGTGACGCCAATATAAAAGGAGGCAGATTCTGCCTCCTTTTTGTTTGTCAGGATATCGTCAGTTACGTGGCCGGTTTCGCCCGGAACCATTCAATCTCACCATCTTTGAGGCGATAGAATTTCCATTGCGGGTTGCGCAGACCCGGTATCTCGGTGACGGGCAGGTTCAACACCAGGCCGCGCACGATGCGACTGATGCCGCCGTGGGCTACCGCGATGGTCGGACCGGTCAGGCTGCCCAGCCAGTCGCGGACCCGGGCGGTGGCGTCGGCATAGCTTTCGCCGCCGTCCGGCCTGAACGCGTGGTAGCTCTCAGGGTCTTTTTCTGGATCAAGCCCCCTGGCATTGAGTTCAGGCCAGGTGGAGCCTTCCAGGTCGCCGAAATTGAGCTCTTTCAACCGCTCATCAATGGTGATGGTAGTCCAGTCGAGGCCGAAACCGTCAACCAAGTACTGCATGGTCTGGCGCGGACGGTGCAGCGGGCTGACGTGCAGATCAAACCCGTCAAGGCTGTCGTGCAGTCCCGCCATGGCCTGCGCAATCGCACTTGCCTGCGCGTGTCCGGTTTCATTGAGCGGGATATCGGTTTGTCCCTGAATGCGCCGTTTCAGGTTCCAGTCGGTCTCGCCATGGCGGATAAACCACAGTTCCGGAAATGGTTCAGTCACTCGGCTCAAGGCTCATGTCAGGGGCATAGGGATTTTTCATGCCGACGACATGATAACCTGAATCGACATGGTGAATTTCACCGGTGACCCCACGGCTCATCTCTGACAGCAGATAGGCGCCGGACTGGCCGACCTCGTCAATGGTGACGGTCCGGCGCATGGGGGAGTTGTTCTCGTTCCATTTGAGGATATAGCGGAAATCACCAATGCCGGACGCGGCCAGCGTCTTGATCGGGCCGGCGGAAATGGCGTTGACGCGAATGTTTTTCTCACCCAGGTCAGCCGCCAAATAACGCACGGATGCTTCAAGGGCGGCCTTGGCAACACCCATGACATTATAGTGCGGCATCCATTTTTCGGCGCCGTAATAGGTCAGCGTCAGCAGCGAGCCGCCATCGGTCATCAGCTTTTCAGCGCGCTGGGCGACGGCAGTGAACGAGTAACACGAGATGTTGAGCGACTTGTTGAAGTTTTCCTCAGACGTATCGACATAGCGCCCGGTCAGTTCGTCCTTGTCGGCAAAGGCGATGGCGTGCACCACGAAGTCCAGCTTGCCCCAGCGCTTCTCCAGTTCTGCGAACACTGCATCCATTGAGGCAGCGTCGGTCACGTCGCACGGCAGCACGATATCGGAGCCGAGTTCCGCCGCCAGCGGCTTGACGCGCTTGCCCAGCGCGTCACCCTGATAGGTGAATGCCAGTTCTGCACCGTGACTGTGTGCCGCCTTCGCAATGCCCCATGCGATGGAACGGTTGTTTGCAACCCCCATCACAAGCCCGCGCTTGCCGGCCATGATTGATCCCGCCTGGGTCATGGACAACACCCTTTGCTGTTCGAAACCATAAGAAAGTCACCTGTATTTGCACGAATTCCCTCAATTGGTCCACCGCCAAATGACCCTAGTGGAAAAGAACTGGCTGAGTGGGCGAAGCCGTACCATATTGATCATGGTAACTGAACGTTTGACCCGAGGCTGGAATGAGCACGACCGAAACTGGACAACACGACTTCACGACCCGCACCGAACCGTTTCAGCTGTTTGGCGAATGGCTGGAAGAAGCCAGGGCGGCAGAACCAAACGATCCCACCGCCATGAGCGTGGCCACGGTCGATGGCGATGGCCTGCCCAATGTGCGCATGACGCTGCTGAAAGGGTTCGATGAGCGCGGCTTCGTATTCTATACCAATTTTGAAAGCCAGAAGGGCACCGAGATACTGGCGTCAGGCAAGGCCGCCCTGGGGTTTCACTGGAAATCCCTGCGCCGGCAGGTTCGGCTGAGGGGGCCGGTGGAGGTGGTATCCGAGGAGGAAGCGGACGCTTATTACAAGTCCCGCCCCCGCGACAGCCGTATCGGCGCCTGGGCGTCGCAACAGTCGCGCCCGCTGGAGAGCCGATTTGCCCTGGAAAAAGCGGTTGCCAGATATGCTGCAAAATACGCCATTGGCGATGTTCCGCGTCCGCCGTACTGGTCCGGTTTCCGGGTAAAGCCGGTTTACATCGAGTTCTGGAAGGATGGTGCTTTCCGTCTGCATGACCGGGTGGTTTTCCGGCGTGATGGCGATGATGATGCCTGGAGCAAGTCGCGGCTTTATCCGTAACGATGATTGCCGTATAGATCGCTGATCTTCGCCAATGGAGGCCATGATGCCCACAAGCCAGACTGACAATGCCGATCGCAAAACCCTGATCCTGACCGGCGCCTCACGTGGCATCGGCCATGCAACAGTGAAACGGTTTTCTTCTGCCGGATGGCGGGTGATCACCTGTTCGCGCCACCCGTTTCCGGAAAACTGTCCGTGGGAAATGGGGCCGGAAGATCATATCCAGATCGACCTGGCCGACATGGACGACGTGGGCCGCGGTGCCGACGAAATGAAAGAGCGCCTTACTGACCAGGGAAGCAGGCTGAATGCACTGGTGAACAATGCAGCCATCTCGCCCAAGCTTGAGGGTGGCGGCCGAATGAACACGTTTGACACCAGTGCCGCTGACTGGAGCCACGTGTTCAATGTCAACTTCTTTGCGCCCGTCATGCTGGCGCGCGGTCTGGTCGATGAACTGAAAGCCGGGCAGGGATCGGTCGTCAACGTTACCTCCATTGCAGGCACCGCAGTGCACCCGTTTGCCGGGGCCGCCTATTCGACGTCAAAAGCCGCACTGGCCTCGCTGACCCGGGAAATGGCCAATGACTTTGGCCCCCTTGGTGTGCGGGTGAATTCCATATCACCGGGAGAAATCGAAACCTCGATCCTGTCGCCGGGAACAGAAAAGATCATTCCGAGCATTCCCCTGCGCCGTCTCGGCCAGCCCGAGGAAGTTGCCAAGGCGATCTACTTTCTGTGTACCGAAGCATCCTCCTACGTCACCGGCGCGGAAATTCATGTAAACGGCGGCCAGCATGTTTAAGAGTAACCAGCATGTCTAAAGATACCAGGTCGCCCGAGACCTTCGTTGCTCACGCGCTGCACTCCGTTGAAGAGGCAACCGGTTCCATAGTGCCGCCTTTGCACACGGCAACCACCTTTGCCCGCGATGCCGATTATCAGCTGCGCGACAGGCATCTGTATTCGCGCTATGGCAATCCGACCATTGACCAGGCCGAACAGATCATTGCGCGGCTGGAAAACGGCCATGACGCCCTGGTGTTTGCATCCGGACTGGCCGGCATCGCGGCGCTGCTTGAGACACTCAAGCCCGGCGCGCATGTGGTGGCCCCTGAAATCATGTACTGGGGCACCCGTGACCTGATGACCCGCATGCTTGAAAAACACCGCATCACCGCAACCTATGTCGACCCTGTTGACCTTGATGCGCTGAAAGTGGCAGTCGTGCCGGGCAAAACCGAGCTGGTCTGGATCGAAACACCGGTCAACCCGGTGTGGGACGTGATCGACATCAAGGCGGTGGCTGACATTGCCCATGCTGCCGGTGCTGAGCTGGCCGTTGATTCAACGTCTGCAAGTCCGGTTGTGACCCGTCCCCTGGATCATGGCGCGGATATTGTCTTCCACTCCGTCACAAAATATCTCAACGGCCACTCCGATGTGCTGGGCGGTGTGCTGGTGACACGTGAGGACAATGCACGCTGGGCGGAAGCCCGCACCGTTCGCAATGTGACCGGCGGCATTCTGGCACCGTTTGAATCATGGCTGCTGATCCGGGGCATGCGCACACTGTTCGTGCGGGTCAACAAGGCTGCTGAAAGCTCGCTGGCCATCGCCCGGCACCTGGAACATCATCCAAAGGTGGAAAAGGTTTTATATCCCGGCCTGCAATCCCACCCAGGCCACGAAATTGCCCGCCGCCAGATGGACGGCTTCGGGGCGATGATGTCCATATGTGTGAAGGGCGGCATGGCGGAAACCGGCCGGGTGATCCGGGCCCTTAAAATATTCCTGCCGGCGACGTCGCTTGGCGGCGTGGAGAGCCTGGCGGAACATCGCAAGGTGATCGAGGGCGCCGACAGCCCGATCCCCGACAATCTGATCCGGCTGTCGGTCGGCATCGAGAGCACCGACGACCTGATCGGCGACCTGGAACAGGCGCTCGACAAGGCATGAAGCGGCTCGCTCTGGTATTCGCTGCACTGCTGCTGTCCGGCCAGGTTTATGCGCAGGACAGCGAACGGTTGCCGGACGGCGTGGTGTCAACCGGCTCGAACGATGTGGCCGAAGCCTGGCTGACACGTCCCACCACACGATACGCCCACGCCATTCTGGGCGATGCCGTGGAGGCAGGTGGCGTGATGGTCAGGATGGCCAATGGCAAGCTTCATGAACATGTGCTGCCCGAGGGGTTCGTGTTCGAGGATCGTAAGGCGCGGCCGGTGGATCTGGATGGTGATGGCCGCGACGAGATCGTCGTGGTGCTCAGCAGTGTGAGCGAAGGCGCGGCCCTGGCGGTTTACGGCGTTGCAGACGGCAAGCTCGAGCTCAGGGCAAAGACCGCGCACATTGGCAGAACGAACCGCTGGCTCAACCCGGCGGAATTTGCCGATCTGGACGGCGATGGCGCAATCGAGATCACCGCCGTGTGGACCCCGCATCTGGGGCGGGTTCTGCAGGCCTGGCGGTTTTCAGGTGGAAAACTGCACCAGGTTGCCGAGATCAACGGCTACTCCAACCACGCTATCGGGTCACCGGTTCAGGACCTGACCGAAATTGTGAAACTGTCAGACGGGCGTACAGCGCTTGCCATTCCCACACCTGGCTATGACGAGATCGCTTTCATGGTCTTGCGGCAAGACAAGTTTGCCGAGGTTGCCCGCATACAGGCGGGAGGCCGCATCACCTCTCCGGTTCGAAGCAGCAAAAACGGCCGGCAGCTTGAATTTGCTACCGGCCGGGCGTCACGTGTGACGATTGATATTCCCTGATCCTGATCAGGCGGCGCGCAGGCCTTCCTTTTTGATCCACTGGGCGGTGTCGTCCAGGGCTGCTTCATAGCGGTCGAACATCTCGTTGATTTCGCTTTCAGTGATGATCAGCGGCGGGCACAGCGCCACCGAATCCACCATGGCACGAACCATGAGGCCGCGTTGCTGGGCAAAATTCATCATTGTCGGGCCAACCATCTTTTTCGGATCAAAGGACGCCTTGGTGGCCTTGTTCTCAACGATTTCTGCCGCACCGATGAAGCCCTTGGCGCGGACATCACCGATCAGTTCGTGGTCTCTCAGCTTGTTGAAGCGGCCTTCGAACAACGGTGCCAGCCTGGCCACATGGTCAATGATACCGTCACGCTTGTAGATCTCGATGGTCTTCAGCGCCACAGCAGATGCGACCGGGTGTGCGGTATAGGTATAGCCGTGGCCGAACACGCCGATCTTCTTCGACTGGTCGAGCATGGCCTGGTAGAGGTCTTCCTCGATGGAGATGCCGCCCAGCGGCATATAGGCCGAGGTAATCGCCTTGGCCATCGAAACCGAGGTCGGCTTCATGCCCATGGTTTCCGACCCGAACCACTTGCCGGTCCGTCCAAAGCCGCAGATCACTTCGTCGGCGATATAGCGGACATCGTATTTTTCCAGGATGGTCTGGATTTTCGCATAGTAGCCGTCGGGTGGAATGATGACACCGCCGGCACCCATGATCGGCTCGGCGAAGAAGCCGGCAACGGTTTCAGGGCCTTCCCTTATGATCATGTCTTCCAGCTCGGTTGCCATGCGGGTGGTGAATTCGTCTTCCGTCTCGCCATCCTCGGCAAACCGGTAATGGTGCGGACACGAGGTGTGCATGATGTTTTTGATCGGCAGGTCGAAGTCGGCATGGACGGGCGGCAGGCCGGTAAGCGACCCGGATGCAACCGTGACACCGTGATAGCCCTTGATACGCGAAATCAGTTTCTTCTTTTCCGGCTTGCCGCGGGCATTGTTGTAGTACCAGGTCATCTTGACCTGCATGTCATTGGCCTCGGACCCTGACGAGCAGAACAGCATCTTCGATGCTTCACACGGCACCAGCTCTTTGAGGGTTTCGGCAAGCTCGATTGCCAGGTCATTTGATTTGCCGGCAAAGATATGGGTGTAGGGCAGCCGGCTCATCTGCTTAGCGGCAGCGTCGACGATTTCCTGGTTGCCATAGCCCAACGATGTGCACCATAAACCGGCAAGGCCTTCAATGTATTGCTTGCCGTCACTGTCGTAGACATAGATGCCCTTGCCTTCCTCGATGATGGTCGGCCCGGTCTCACGGAATGTCGAGAGATTGGTGTAGGGGTGGATCAGGGTCTCGATGTCCCGGACGGCAATGTTCGACAGCTGTTTGTTCATCTTGAAATTTACCTTTTGACAAGCGCGCGCTGGTGCGCACGATCTGCTTGGGGTTGAATATGTCAGAAACCATGAGGGGCACACAATGGCCGATATGTCGCTGATCAAGCAGACCGCAACTGCGCTGGTTGCACGGCTCAGGAGTGGTGAGGTGAGCCCGCATGATCTGCTTGATGCGCTGGAAGCCCGCATCGCAGATGTGGACGGCAAGGTGAACGCGCTGCCGACCCTGTGTTTTGACCGCGCCCGCGCCCATGCTGACCGGTTGCTGAAGAAGCCGGTTGGCGACCGCGGCCTGCTGGCCGGCATGCCGGTGCCGATCAAGGACCTGGCAGATGTGGAAGGTGTGCGTTCAACCTGTGGCTCGCTGATTTTTGCGGATACGGTGCCGGATGTGTCGGACGTGCTGGTCACCCACCTCGAGGCCGAAGGCGGAATTGTCTATGCCAAGTCCAACACGCCTGAATTCGGTGCCGGCGCCAATACATTCAATGAGGTTTTCGGCCGCACGCTGAACCCGTGGAATACATCGCGCTCTGCTGCCGGCTCGTCGGGGGGCGCCGCGGTTGCCCTGGCCACGGGAACGGCATGGCTGGCACATGGCTCCGACATGGGCGGGTCCCTGCGCAATCCCGCCTCGTTCAACAATATCTGCGGCATGCGGCCATCACCGGGCCGGGTTGCCACCAGCCGGTTCAGCCAGGTGGACGGCAATCTCGGGCTTGAAGGGCCGATGGCACGCAATGTCGAGGACCTGGCATTGCTGTTTGACGCCATGTGCGGCGAGGAGCCGGGCGATCCGGTCTCCAAGCCACGGCCGCAGACCAGCTTTCTGGACCAGGCCCGTTCGGGCTGGAAACCGAAGCGGGTGGCGTTTTCACGCGATCTCGGCATTACACCGGTCGATCCCGAAGTTGCAGCGATTGTCGAGGCGGCAGCCCGCCGCTTCGAAGACGCAGGCGTAATCGTTGAAGACGCCCAGCCCGACCTCTCGGAAGCGCATGAATGTTTTCATGTCCTGCGCGCCCTTTCGTTTGCCATTGGCATGAAGCCGTTGCTCGATGCCCATCGCGACAAGCTGAAGCCTGAAGTCATCTGGAACATCGAGCAGGGACTGGCATTGAGCGCAGATGATATCGCCAGGGCAGAACACCAGCGTGCCGCCATGTTCCAGCGCGGGCTGGAATTCTTCAATACCTACGACCTGCTGCTGTGTCCGGCGACCATTGTGTCACCGTATCCGGTCGAGAACCGCTATGTCGAAGAATGCAACGGCCAGAAATTCGACAATTATGTTGAATGGCTGGGCATAGTGTATGCGATCACCAATATCTGTGCGCCGGCCTTGAGCATACCGGCCGGCTTCACCGCCGAAGACCTTCCCGTCGGCATCCAGATTGTCGGCCGGCCCAACTGCGACGGCCAGGTGCTGGCCGGCGGCAAGCTGCTGCAGGACATTCTGGGGCATCACAGGCTGTTGCCGATTGATCCGCGCGGCTAAAGAAGTAGTATTCAGACAAACAAGAAAACTTGACCATATGTGAGGAATGCCCATGCAGGGTTTGATGCAGGACTGGCCATTGCTGGTGCACACCGTTCTCGACCACGCGTCGAGATGGCATGGGGACCGTGAAATCGTCTCGCGCCGCGTCGAGGGTGATATTTCCAGGACCACTTACAGGGAACTGGACCATCGCGCCCGTGCGCTGGCATCGGCGGCCCAGGGCAGGTTGGGCCTGAAGCTCGGCGACGTGGTGTGCACAATGTCGTGGAACGGCTATCGCCATATGGAAACCTGGTACGGCCTGATGGGGCTGGGCTGCGTGGTGCACACGCTGAACCCGCGCCTGTTTGCCGATCAGTTGGCCTACGTGATCAATCACGGCGAGGGCAAGTGGATATTCCTCGATCTGACTTTCGTGCCGATCCTTGAAGGCGTGCAGGACCGGCTGCCCGATGTGAAGGGCTTCGTCATCATGACCGATGGCGCGCATATGCCTGACGCGACCACGCTGAAAAACGTTATCAGCTATGAAGACCTCATCGGCGAAGGCGACCGTGCCATGGCGTGGCCGTCGTTTGATGAAAACACCGCCTGTGGCATGTGCTACACCTCCGGAACAACGGGCAATCCCAAGGGTGTGGTGTATTCACACCGCTCCAATGTGCTGCACGCCATGGCCAGCGGCGGTGGCGATGCGCTGTGCATGGCGAGCACGGATGTGTGGATGCCGGTGGTGCCGATGTTCCACGCCAATGCCTGGTCGCTGGCGTTTTCGGTGCCGATGGCCGGTGCCAAGATGGTAATGCCCGGCCCGCGCATGGACGGCGAGGCGATCTATGAACTGCTGCAGACCGAGAAGGTAACGGCGACGGCGGCGGTGCCGACCGTGTGGCTGATGTTGCTGCAATATCTGGAAAAGAACCCGGACCTGACGCTGCCGGACCTGCAGCGCGTGGTGATCGGTGGCGCGGCCTGCCCTGAATCCATGATGAAGGCGTTTGAAGACAAGTACGACACCCAGGTGATCCACGCCTGGGGCATGACCGAAATGAGCCCGCTGGGATCGCTCGGCACCCGCAAGGCCGGCATGGAGCATCTCAGCGATGACGAGTGGTGGCAGATCAAGCTGAAGCAGGGCAGGCCGGCATACACGATCGAGATGAAGATCACCGACGATGAAGGCAAGGACCTGCCCCATGACGGCACCACGTTCGGCCGTCTGAAAGTGCGCGGGCCCTGTATCGCCAAAAGCTATGCCAAGGGCGACGGGGCGGAAGTGTTCGATGCTGACGGCTGGTTTGATACCGGTGACGTATCGACACTGGATGAATACGGCTACATGCAGATCACCGACCGCTCCAAGGACGTGATCAAGTCCGGCGGCGAGTGGATTTCATCCATCGACCTGGAAAACGCAGCCGTCGGATGCCCCGGCGTCGCGGAAGCCGCTGCCATCGGCATGGCGCATCCGAAATGGGACGAACGCCCGATCCTGGTGATTGTGAAAAAGGAGGGTGCCGAGGTAACCCGCGAGCAGGTGCTGGAGCACATGAAGGACAAGACGGCGAAGTGGTCGATGCCGGACGATGTCATCTTCGTGGATGAAATTCCCCACACGGCGACGGGCAAGATATCCAAGCTGACATTAAGGGAGCAGTTGAAGGATTACGTCCTGCCGACGGCTTGAAGCATCGAGCGCTTGATGCGCACGGCTGCCGTAGATTGGATTCCCGCTTTCGCGGGAATGACGGATGAAAAAGCCCCAAATTTACGGATCACCTTCCACGTCATCCCCGTGAAAACGGGGATCCAATACCAGTGCGGACAGACTACTCGCTGAGAGATGGATTGCAGCCTAACGACACTCACATGTACCGTCTGCCGCCCTAACCGACCGCTTCGTATTCAGTATCCAGTGACAGCTCACCATGGGCCCTGACCAGGTTCTGTTCGATCAGGTGTTCGACATGGGCCAGTGTCGACAGCGCGGCTGCTGCATGAAGCTTGGCATCGATGCCGGCATAGACCTTTTTCACCACGCCCATGATGGTGCGCTCTCCGGACGCAATATGGTGCAGGATGGCTTTTTCGCGCATTTGCCTGTGGCCGAGAAACGCCCGGGCAAAGCGTTGCGGATCTTTTTTGGCCGGACCGTGGCCGGGCAGGTAAAGCCGGTCCTGGTCACGCGCCATCAGGGTGCGCAGCGAGGAAAAATAGTCCGCCATGTGCCCGTCGGGCGGCGCGATCACCGAAGTCGACCATGCCATCACGTGGTCGCCGCAAAACAGCGTCTGCTCGTCGTTCAGCGCAAACGCCATGTGGTTGGAACAATGGCCCGGTGTAAACACGCTTTCCAGCGACCAGCCGGTGCCTTCGACAATATCGCCGTGCGCCACTGTGATGTCTGGGTGGAACTCATGATCACCGGCGGCATCCAGCGTCACGTCGCCTGAGGTTATCGCCTTGGCGGCCCGGCCTGATCCATGCGGTCCGTATCCATAGGTTTTCGCACCGGTTGCCTGCTGCAGCCTGCGCGTGAGTGGCGAGTGATCGCGATGGGTATGGGTGATGATGATATGGGTGACTGTCTCACCGCGCACCGCGTCCAGCAGCGCTGCAAGATGGTCTTCGTCTTCCGGGCCCGGATCGATGATGGCAACCTTGCCGGTGCCGACAATATAGGAATTGGTGCCCTTGAAAGTGAACGGGCCGGGATTATTGCAGGTGACGCGGCGCACCTGGTCGCTCAGCCGGGCACACACGCCGGGTTTCACGTCAAAATCATGATCGAACGACAACTCACTCATGTCAGGTATACTCATTGTCCTGTTGCGGCAGAGCCAAAACGCAAATATACCCATGGACCAGCAATTCGCATCCGTCAAACTTGCCAGAAGGGTACTTCGAAATGACTGCACTTTCCGCCACCTCCCCGACACTTGCCGGTACGCTGCTCGGTGACAATGGCCGCCTGAGCGCTGTTCGCATGGTGATGCTGGCAATTGCGGGATCGCTGCTGTTGTGGGTATCCGCCAAGATCGCGGTGCCGTTCTGGCCGGTGCCGATGACCATGCAGCCGTTTGCGGTGATGGGCATTGGCGCAGCTTTCGGCTGGCGCCTCGGCATGGCGACCGTTGCACTCTACCTGCTGGAAGGCGCACTTGGACTGCCGGTGTTTACCGGAACCCCTGAAAAAGGCATCGGCCTTGCCTATATGGCCGGTCCGACCGGCGGTTATCTGGCCGGTTTTGTGCTGGCTGCAGGCGTGACCGGCTGGCTGGCGGAACGCGGGTTTGACCGCAATGTGGTGACCATGGTGCTGGCGATGACCGCAGGCACCATCGTGCTCTATGCGATGGGCGTTGGCTGGTTGAGCCACCTGATCGGTTTTGAAAAAGCCCTGGTCTTCGGCCTGTATCCGTTCGTGCTCGGCGATGCGGTAAAGATCGTTCTGGCTGCCCTGATATTCCCGGCTGCCTGGAAATGGCTGTCGAGCAAGGGCTGACCGACCATGCCTGAAGCCTTCATCTGCGATTATGTCCGCACACCCATCGGCCGCTTCGGCGGCGCGCTTGCCGGTGTGCGCACCGATGACCTGGGCGCGGTGCCGCTGAAAGCCCTGATGCAGCGCAACGGCGCGGTCGACTGGGACGCGATTGACGACGTGATCTATGGCTGCGCCAACCAGGCAGGCGAAGACAATCGCAATGTTGCGCGCATGTCGTTGCTGCTGGCCGGCCTGCCCGACACGGTGCCGGGTGCGACCATCAACCGGCTGTGCGGGTCGGGCATGGACGCCATGCTGACGGTAGCGCGCGCCATCAAGGCAGGCGAGGCTGATATAGGCATTGCCGGTGGCGTGGAATCCATGAGCCGGGCGCCATTCGTGATGCCGAAGGCCGACACGGCTTTTTCGCGCAGGGCGGAAATCTACGACACCACCATCGGCTGGCGCTTCGTCAACAAGCTGATGAAGCAGCAATACGGCGTCGATTCCATGCCGGAGACGGCGGAGAACGTGGCCGAGGATTACCAGATATCCCGCGAAGACCAGGACGCCTTTGCGCTGCGCTCGCAAGCAAAGGCAGGCAGGGCGCTGGCGTCAGGCCGTCTGGCGAAGGAAATCACGCCGGTGACCATCCCGCAACGCCGCGGCGATGCGATTGTCGTGGACACGGATGAGCACCCGCGCCCGGAAACCACCATCGAGCAATTGACCAAGCTGAAAGCGCCGTTTCGCGATGGCGGCTGTGTGACCGCCGGCAATGCATCCGGCGTCAATGACGGCTCTGCCGCCATGATCATTGCGTCGGAAGCCGCCGCAAAGCGCCATGGCCTGACACCTGTCGCCCGCATTCTCGGCGGTGCCACGGCAGGGGTTGCCCCTCGCATCATGGGCATTGGCCCGGTACCGGCCACGCAGAAACTGTGCGCACGCCTCGGCATCAAGCCGGCAGATTTCGACGTTGTCGAACTGAACGAGGCGTTTGCCGCGCAAGGCCTGGCGGTGTTGCGTCAACTGGGCCTGCCCGACGATGGCGACCACATAAACCCCAATGGCGGCGCCATCGCCATCGGCCATCCACTGGGCATGTCCGGCACCCGCATAGCCGGCAGCGCCGCGCTTGAGCTGATAGAAAACGGCGGCAAGCTGGCACTTGCCACCATGTGTATCGGCGTCGGCCAGGGCATCGCCTGCGCCGTTGAGCGGGTTTAGATCTGATTTTTCATCATACTTGAGTTGCGCGGTATGATTTGTGTCGCCTGCTTAATATGTGAACTCCCGGATGTGGATCATGAGGAGGAGCGCATGATAATTAGTGCATTCGGTAAACCGTCAACGTAATTGGAAGTCCATCTCTTCGTGCTTCTGGCGATTTAGGGTAATTTTTCAGTGAGCCCGTTCTCGCGCAATTTATTTTCGTATCGATCCTTGGGAAGAGTCTCTATTGTGTAGTTGAAGAATTGTGGTTTCATCAATTTAATTAAATATGGGTCCATAGTTTCAGTTTCTACCCAAAGACTGGTGAGTCCATCGGCTACAACAAAGTCGACCAGTATTTCCAACTGCTCGTCGGTTTGAACAAATTCATATAAAATCTTGCCACACTTGCGATAGATTGTTGAGAGATGCATAGCACAATCATCACGATCGCCGTCGTCGCATTCTATGTCCTTGAGGCATTTTTCCAATTCCTCAATGTGAACTCATTATAGCTTCTAGATTAATTTCCTCAGTTTCCATTAAGACGCCCTTTCAGTTTCAGCATTCGCATGAGGGGATTAATCCGCCCAAAACTCCGCCAGCTGCTGAATAAGGAAGCTTTGATCGAAATGTGTTCGGGTCAAGACGGATGGGGGCATCCATCCCATTACCGTAATTCCAGTCATGCATTTGACAGGGTTTATGGGTCCTTCGCGAGGATGTCGTTTATCGCAGCCGAAACCCACTGAGTGATCAGAGCGCGCCCTTCCCACAATTCCATCGGTCTTGAATGTGGTTTGATCTTACTATCCGGATGATGCCGCTCTCCAACGTTGGCGGTCTGTTTGAAGCGCTTGATTTCACTGTTGGAGATACCCCCGTTCGGCAGATGCTCGAGCGCTTCCCATGCCTTGTAGAGTTCAACCCAACCCGGCTTACCTTCTAGGTAACGGATTGCACTGCCAATTTCTGGATTTAGCTTTGCCGCGTGCATCCAGAGCTGTGCTTGGCTAGCTGCCGGCGGCGGTTCGGTTATCTTGCCCTGCGCGTCATTCTTAGTTAGTTGAGCAAGGCTACCTCGAATCCGATACGTGCCGCTTTCCACTTCCAAAATGCGATGTTTCCTTGGTTGGCCGTTCGAAACGAACTCGAAGCTTGCCAGCCACAGCTCGCGCCGATTGGTTGTGACATGGTCAGGGTCTTGTCGGCGAAGGCTGTCGACACCACAGACATCGTGCCAGTGTCTTGACAACCGGTAAATCCTAGCGAGTTGGTGTACGTCTTTGGCAAGAGGTTAGCCTCGTAGTCTGGATCAAACGTTGCCACCAATTTGCGCGTTGCAGCTTCGCTGCCTCGATCTCACCCAGGTAACTCACCTCGCTCGTCCGGCACATCTTGCGCTACGTACGGATCATACGGCGGCTTGAGTAACATCCGCCAAACGTTCTTGTCATTCGTTGCCGCCGCCTCTGTTGAGGTTCAACGCCGCCAATCGGAACGCTCGCGTGGTTCATCGAGGGCTGTCTACCCTAGAATCACAAGCGACAGTCGTACTAAATGTACTAATTAGACACTGTCATCTCTGATTTCGGCTCCCCGTTTTGACGGGCAGAGCATATGTTCCCGCTCTACTCCGCAGCCTCCATATAATCCTCCAGCGGCGGGCAGGCGCATACCAGGTTGCGGTCGCCGTAGACATTGTCGACGCGGGCCACCGGGGGCCAGAACTTGTCGTCGCGCTGTGACGGCAGCGGGAAGTAGGCCTGTTCGCGGGAGTAGGGCCGGTCCCAGTCCTGCAGCAGGGCATGATGGGTGTGCGGTGCATTGCGCAGCACATTGTTGATCTTGTCGGCCTTGCCGGTTTCGACTTCAGCAATCTCGGCGCGAATGGCGATCATGGCATCGCAGAATCTGTCCAGTTCCGCCTTGCCTTCGGATTCGGTTGGTTCGATCATCAGGGTCTCCGGCACCGGCCAGCTCATTGTCGGTGCATGGAACCCGTAATCGGCCAGCCGCTTGGCGACGTCCTCGACACCGATGCCGGTCTCATCCTTCACATCGCGCATGTCGATAATGCATTCATGCGCCACATAGCCGCCCGGTCCGGTATAGACGATCGGAAAATGATCCTTCAGGCGGTTGGCCATGTAGTTGGCATTCAGGATGGCGACCTGGGTCGCCCGCGTCAGGCCGTCTGCGCCCATCATGGCAATGTAGGCCCACGAGATCGGCAGGATGGAGGCAGACCCCCACGGTGCTGCTGAAATCTGGCCGATGGTCGGCCTGCCGTGGCTGGCCGGGTTGACGCCTGAGACCACGTCATGGCCGGGCAGGAAGCGGGCCAGGTGTGAGCGCACGCCAATGGGTCCGACACCGGGACCGCCGCCGCCGTGAGGGATGCAGAACGTCTTGTGCAGGTTCATGTGGCAGACATCGGCACCGACTTCGGCCGGCCGGACCAGCCCGACCAGCGCGTTGAGGTTTGCTCCGTCCAGATAGACCTGGCCGCCGTGGTCGTGAATAGTGGCGCAGATATCCTTGATCGCCTCTTCAAACACACCGTGCGTCGACGGATAGGTGATCATCAGCGCGGCGAGTTCGTCCTTGTTGGCGTCGGCCTTTGCCTTCAGATCATCTACGTCGACATTGCCTTCGTCATCACATTTCACCACCACGACCTTCAGGCCCGCCATGACGGCGGACGCCGGGTTGGTGCCGTGTGCCGATGACGGGATCAGGCAGATATTGCGATGACCCTGATCGTTCGATGCATGGAAGGCCCGGATGGTCATCAGGCCGGCATATTCGCCCTGGCTGCCGGCATTGGGCTGCAGGGACACCGCGTCGAACCCGGTGATCTCGCACAGCCAGCTTTCAAGTTCTTCAAACAATTGCTGATAGCCTTGTGCCTGCTCCAGCGGCACGAACGGGTGCATGTTGGAAAACTCCGGCCAGGTGACCGGGATCATCTCGGTGGTGGCATTGAGCTTCATGGTGCACGACCCCAGCGGGATCATCGAGCGGTCGAGCGCAATGTCCTTGGCCTGCAACTGCCGCAGATAACGCAGCATCTTTGTTTCCGACCGGTGCATGGAAAACACCGGATGGGTCAGGAAATCCGACTGCCGCGCAAGCCCTGCCGGGATACATTCTTTGAGTTCTTCATCAATCGCATCCAGGGACCAGTCATCCAGGCCCCTGGTCTTGAAGCAGCCGAGCAGTCTTTCGACCTCTGACCGGCGGGTCGTCTCGTCGAACGAGATGCCGATATGGTCGGCATCCACATGGCGCAGGTTGATGCGCTGTTCGCGGGCCTTGGCCACCAGGGCGTAGGCGCGCGCCGGCGCCCTTACGGTGATGGTGTCAAAGAACGCGTCGGTGGTGACCTCATAGCCCCATTTCTTCAGCGCATGGGCGGTGATTTCAGCAAACCGGTGCGCGCGCGCCGCCATCTTGGCGATGCCGGTCGGTCCCTGATAGACGGCAAACATGCCGGCGATCACCGCCAGCAAGACCTGCGCGGTACAGATATTGCTGTTGGCCTTTTCGCGGCGGATGTGCTGCTCGCGTGTCTGCAGCGCCATGCGCAGGGCAGGGCGGCCTTCCGCATCAACCGACACACCGATCACCCGGCCGGGAATGGCGCGCTTGTACTCGTCGCGGGTGGCAAAAAACGCTGCGTGCGGTCCGCCATATCCCATCGGTACGCCAAAGCGCTGGGCGGACCCAAGTGCCACATCAGCACCCAGTTCGCCGGGCGGGGTCAGCATGGCCAGCGCCAGCAGGTCGGTGGCCATGATCGACATGGCACCTTCCGCCTTCAGGCTTTCGATTTCCTTGCGGTAGTCGCGCACCTGGCCACTGGAACCGGGATACGACAGCAGCGCGGCAAATACCTTGCTGGCGTCGAGGTCGGTTGCCGGATCACCCAGCACCAGCTCAAAACCAAACCCGCGCGCCCGGGTTTCCAGCACGGCAACGGTTTGTGGATGGGTGTCGCGATCAACAAAGAACACATCGCGCCCGGTCTTCGATACGCGGTGCGCCATGGCCATGGCTTCCGCCGCCGCGGTACCTTCATCGAGCAGCGACGCGCTGGCCAGTTCCAGTCCGGTAAAGTCGCAGACCATCTGCTGGAAGTTCAGCAGTGCCTCCAGCCTGCCCTGGCTGACTTCTGCCTGATACGGCGTGTAAGCCGTGTACCAGCCCGGGTTTTCCAGAATGTTGCGCAGGATGACCTTCGGCGTCACGCAGCCATAATATCCCATGCCGATCATCGAGGTGAAAATCTGGTTGCGTCCCGCCACCTTGCGCAGGTCCGACAATGCATTGCGTTCCGACAGTGGCACCGGCAGGTCCAGCGGCTTTTCGGCCCGGATGTTTTTCGGCACCACTTTTTCCGTCAGGTCGTCCAGAGAACTCGCACCGACGGTTTTCAGCATGTCGGCCAGTTCGCTGTCCTGCGGACCGATGTGACGGGGAATGAAGTTTGCGCCGGCCTGCAGGTCGGTGAGGAGGGTACGTTTTTCAGCCATTATCAGGATAGTCCATTTTTGCGAATTGGGGTCAGGGAAACCAGGCGGATTTCAGGGGGTCTAGCCCTGTTCGTCCACGAACGCCTTGTAGGCTGCCGCATCCATCAGGCCATCCAGTTCGGACGGTGACGACAGTTTGAGTTTGAGAAACCAGCCGTCGCCTTCAGGGGCTTCATTGACCTTGCCCGGTTCGCCTTCAAGCACCGAGTTGACCTCGACAACTTCGCCCGACAGGGGTGCGTACACCTCACTGGCGGCCTTGACGCTTTCCACGACAGCGGCCTCGTCACCCGGTGCCACCGTCTTGCCGATGGCAGGCAGTTCGACGAACACCAGGTCGCCGAGCTGTTCTGCGGCGTGCTGGGTGATGCCGATGGTTGCAACATCGCCGTCAACGGAGATCCATTCATGCTCTTTTGAATATTTCACATCGCTCATCGGGTATTCCTCCAGTTTGAATTTTGTATGTTGTTTATCGTTTGAATGACTTGGCCACGAATGGCAGTTTGATGACCTGCGCCGGCAAGGCCTTGCCACGCACCATGAGCTCAAGTGCCTGTCCGGCCTTGGCAAGGTCCGGCGGCACAAACCCCAGCGCGACGGGTCCACCGGCCGAGGGTCCGAAACCGCCTGAGGTAATCACGCCGACTTCCTTGCCGTTCGACATGATGACGCTGCCGTCTCGTGCCGGTGCGCGGCCTTCCGGCTTGATGCCGGCAATCCGTCGCGCAGCACCTTCGGCGATTTCGCGCTGGATACGGGCAGCGCCGGGAAACCCGCCTGCTTCGCGGCGATGTTTCTGGATCGACCACAAAAGCCCCGCTTCGACAGGCGAAACCGTGTCATCAAGCTCATGGCCGTACAGCGACAGGCCGGCCTCCAGCCGCAGGGAGTCACGGGCACCAAGGCCGATCGGCAGGACGTCCGGGTGTGCCAGCAGCGCACGCCACAAGCCTTGTGCTTTCTCATTAGGCACGGTGATTTCATAGCCGTCTTCGCCGGTATAGCCGGACCGGGTAACGTAAATGCCGGAACCGTCAAATTCGAACGGGGCGCCCTGCATGAACTCAAGCGCTGCAACGCCTGCAACAACCGTTTCCAGTGCGGCCTCGGCCCTGGGTCCCTGCAAGGCCAGAAGCGCCCATTGCGGCAGTTCTTCAACTGTTACGGTGTCAGGCAGGCGAGCCTTGAGATGGGCAAAATCGATTGCCTTGCGTGACGCATTGACCACCAGGTACAGGCGGCCTTCGGTGTCGGGCAGGGCAGACCGCGATACCATCAGGTCGTCAATGATGCCGCCATCATCGTTCAGCAATTGCGTATAGCGCTGCCGGCCGGGCTCAAGTGACATGATGTCTGCAGGCACCAGTGTTTCCAGCGCTGACGCCGTGGTTTCATGATCGGGGCCTTTCAGCCACGCCTGTCCCATGTGCGAGACATCGAACAGGCCGGCCTTGTCACGGGTATGGGTGTGTTCGGTGAGGATGCCTGACGGGTACTGGACCGGCATCAGGTAGCCCGCAAACGGCACCATGCGCGCACCCAGAGCTTCATGTTCCGGCGTCAGCGGTGTGGTTTTCAGGTCTTCGTGGGTTTCACTTGCAGACAATTTCCATCTCCCGGCTCGCTCTCAAAGGTTGCATACGTGCTCGACGTCAATTGCCGCTCACATGCGCCCCCTCTGTCCGTTACCTGAGAGATTTCACCGGCTTTGTGATGGCCAGCTTACGCCCTTCGGTGAGTGGCATTTGCACCACTGCTCTCCAGAGATGTGCCGTCCCTGCGGTCCTTTTGCCTGAGAGTTTCCGGGGCGGTTGCTCCTTCGGCGCCGGGCTTTTCAGCCCGATCTCTCCCGCAGGGTGGTACGAAAGTGCGACAATGTGTGCCTGTTTCCTTGTTAAAAGTCAATTCGCTTCCGCATCATGGGATGTGGATATGTGGGTTACTTGAATTTGCGGAAGAAACGCGTCCGGTCGAACATTTCCTCCAGGGTTTGCATGCGTTGTTTGGTGTCGCTCCAGGTGCGTGTTTCAACCGACGCAATCATGGTCTCGATCAGCAACAGGGTGGTGGCGGATGAATCCCAGGCCGACGGTACTTCCCCATGCACGCCAAAGCTGTGGTCTGCAATCTTGTCGACCGGCGAGCGCCACTGATCGGTGAACAGGATGATATGCGCGCCGCGTTCCTTCGCCATTTCGGCGAGCCGAAGCGTTGAGTTTTCATAGCGGCGAATATCAAACAGCGCCAGAACGTCGCCCTGCTTCATGTTCAAAAGGTAGTGCGGCCAGGCATTCGAGATCGACTGGATATTGGTGACATCGGGGCGAATGACCTGCATGTGCAGGAAAAAATAATCGGCCATCATGCGGGTAATGCGGCCACCGGCAATGAAAAGATGCCGGTCGGTATCGGCCAGCAGATCGCATGTCCGGTCAAACGCCTCATGGTCGATCTGGGCCAGTGACTGGCGGATATTGTCCAGGACGGCATCTGTGAACCGGTTGAGAATATGCTCCGTCGGCGCCTTGCCTGCCCAACTGTCATGCTTGGCAATCGGGTTGGAGATGCGCGCTTCCAGTTCGTCGCGCAGGCTGGCCTGAAACTCGGCGAACCCCGCAAAGCCCAGTTTCTGCACCAGCCGGGCGACTGTCGGGGCTGAAACGCCAGCCTTGCTGGCCACGTTGGTGATGCTGCCAAGCCCTGAAACCGGGTAGTTTTCCTGCAGCGAACCGGCCAGTTGCCGTTCTGCACGGGTAAGGCTGTCAAACTTTTCTGTCAGCAGATCTGTAACGCTTGCCGATTTTTGAACCACTTCCCGACCTCCGGTTTTGAAAATCTAGACACAAGCGATCCTCATTAGAAGAGATAGTTTCAGAAATTCTGTTGACAAAGCTGTCTGGTATGTAAAAATTTTTTCAGTTTCGGGGAGGTGTGATTTTGACACAAGCGGCAATGCAGGCTTTGGAAGGCGCATTTACGGCGCCCGAACCGCTCGTGGTCAATCGTGACGGCGTCTCTCCGGTGATTGTCGTGTGCGAACACGCGTCGTGTTTTATCCCGCCCGAACTGAACTCGCTGGGCCTGGATGCAGAGACCCTGAACAGCCACATCGCCTGGGATCCGGGCGCGTTTGCCGTTGCAGAAGGTATCAGCAAGCGGCTTGATGCGGTCCTGGTCGCGAGCCAGGTTTCCCGGCTGGTCTATGACTGCAATCGTCCGCCGGACGCTGATGGGGCGGTGCCTGCAAGAAGCGAGGTTTTTGATATACCCGGCAACCGGAATCTGGGTCAGGCGGAACGCGATATCCGGATTGCACAAGTGTACGAACCTTTTCGGGCGAGCCTTGCGAGCGTCATTGCGGCAGCCAACAGCCCGGCCATCATTGTGACCATTCACAGCTTCACACCCATATACAACGGCAAGGCCCGCGAGGTTGAACTGGGTATCCTGCATGACACGGATACCCGGCTGGCAGATGCCATGCTGGGGAACACCCATTGGCACACCACGCTGGACGTACGCCGCAATGAGCCCTATGGCCCAGAAGATGGTGTGACCCATACATTGCGTGAAAACGCTGTCCGCGCCGGGCTGCACAATGTCATGATCGAGATCAGGAATGACCTGATAACCACGCCTCGCGAGCACGATGCAATGGCAGCCACATTGTCCGGGTGGATCATATCAGGCTTGCGTGAACTGGGTATTGCCATACCCGGTGAGGAGACCTGATGCCGGATTTCATCAGGTCATATGTCCGCATTGTCGATGAGGTGAACCGGCGGCTGGGGCGCATCATCATGTACTTCATCTTCGTGATGATCGCCATTCTGTTGTGGTCATCGATCTCTAAAACCACCGGCTGGCCGTCGCTGTGGACACTCGAGATGGCCCAGTTTGCCATGGTGACCTACTATATTCTGGGCGGGCCTTATTCGATCCAGCTCGGCTCCAATGTGCGCATGGACCTGTTTTACGGTGAGTGGTCGGTCAAGAAGAAAGCCTGGTTCGACGCCATAACAATCCTGTGCCTGATGACCTATCTCGGCGTCCTGCTCTACGGCGCGATTGAAAGCACGGCCTATTCCATCGAGTACTGGGAACGCAGCCGGACAATCTGGCGACCCTATATGTGGCCGATCAAGTCGGTGATGTGCCTTGGCATTTTCCTGATGCTGCTGCAGGCGATTTCGGAGTTCTTCAAGGACATTGCGCGCATCCGCGAGGTGGAATTGTAAGATGGACCAGGACCTGATCGCAATTCTGATGTTCTCCACCATGATGCTGATGCTCATGACCGGCCAGCGCGTGTTCGGCGCCATCGGTTTCGTCGCCGTCATGGCAGCCGTGTTCCTGTGGGGAACCGGCGGGTCCGACATCGGCTTTTCCGCCGCCATGAAGCTGATGAAATGGTATCCGCTGCTCACCCTGCCGATGTTCATTTTCATGGGTTACGTGCTGTCGGAATCCAGGATTGCCGATGATCTGTATCGCATGTTCCATGTCTGGATGGGCGGGCTTCGAGGCGGGCTTGCGATCGGCACCATCGGACTGATGGTGCTGATTTCCGCCATGAACGGGCTGTCGGTCGCCGGCATGGCGATCGGCGCCACCATTGCGCTGCCGGAGCTTTTGCGCCGCGGGTATGACAAGCAGATGGTAACCGGCGTGGTCCAGGCAGGCTCGTCGCTGGGCATCCTGGTGCCGCCGTCGGTGGTGCTGGTGCTGTACGCCATGATTGCCCGCCAGCCCGTCGGCCAGTTGTGGCTGGCAGGCGTTATTCCAGGCCTGATGATGGCGGCCCTGTTCATCGTCTACATTGTCGTGCGTTGCCGCCTGCAGCCGGAACTCGGCCCTGCGCTTCCGCCCGAAGAACGCAACATGCCGATGAACGAGAAACTGAAGCTGCTGCGCGCCGGCCTGCTGCCGCTGGGTATTTTCGCAGCGATGATGGTGCCGTTCGTCAACGGCTGGACCAGCCTCGTTGAAAGCTCCGCCATCGGTGCCATGACCGCCTTTCTGGCTGCCGTCCTGAAACGCCGCATGACCAAAGAGGTGTTTGAGGTGTCGGTGCGCCAGACACTGGGCATTTCGTGCATGTTCATGTGGATAATCCTGGCCGCCCTGGGCTTTGGCGCGGTGTTTGACGGGCTCGGTGCGGTCAAGGCCATCGATAGCCTGTTTACCGAACAGCTCGGCCTGGAACCGTGGATGATCCTGATCCTGATGCAGTTGTCGTTCATCCTGATGGGAACCTTCCTGGACGACACCGCCATGCTGGTGATTGTAGCACCGCTTTATGTGCCGCTGGTCGGCGCGCTCGGCTTCGACCTGGTCTGGTATGGCGTGCTCTACACCATCACCACCCAGATCGCCTACATGACACCACCGTTCGGATACAACCTGTTCTTGATGCGCGCCATGGCGCCGCCGGAAATCGGGCTGACCGACATCTACAAGTCCATCATCCCGTTTGTCGGTGTGATGATCCTGGCGTTGATACTGGTCATGGTGTTTCCGCAGATTGCGCTGTGGCTGCCGAATTATGTTTATGGGAAGTGAAGTTGGTATAACGGGGCCGGGGACAGGTTCGTGAGGTGGAGTAGACCAGCGAAAACTAGAGTGAAGTGAAGAGTGGAAGAGTAACTGAAAACCAAAGTGGAGGTTTGTGATATGACGACAAGACGCAAATTTATTCAGGGAGCCGGCGTTGCCGGTGCTGCAACACTTGCTGCACCTGCGGTACATGCTCAATCCAAAATCAAGTGGCGCATGCAGACCTATGCCGGGCCTGCACTGGCGGAACACGTCATCAAGCCGGCCATTGACAGCTTCAACAAGGTCGCCCGCGACGAGATGGAAATCGAGCTGTTCTTCGCAGACCAGCTGGTGCCGACCGGTGAGCTGTTCCGCGCCATGCAGAAGGGCACCATCGACGCCGTACAGTCTGATGACGACTCCATGGCATCGCCGACCGAAGTGACCGTGTTCGGCGGTTACTTTCCGTTTGCCAGCCGCTATTCGCTGGATGTGCCGGTGCTGTTCAACCAGTACGGCCTGAACGAGATCTGGGACGCGGAATACTCCAAGGTAGGCGTAAAGCACCTGTCAGCCGGTGCCTGGGATCCCTGCCATTTCGCCACCAAGGATCCGATCAACTCGCTGGCCGATCTCAAGGGCAAGAAGGTGTTCACCTTCCCGACCGCCGGCCGCTTCCTGGCCCAGTTCGGTGTGGTACCGGTAACGCTGCCATGGGAAGACATCGAGGTTGCCGTGCAGACCGGCGAGCTGGACGGCATTGCCTGGTCGGGCATCACCGAGGATTACACGGTGGGTTGGGCAGATGTAACCAACTACTTCCTGACCAACAATATCTCCGGCGCCTGGGCAGGGTCGTTCTTTGCCAATATGGACCGCTATAACGAGCTGCCGGATCACCTGAAGGAACTGCTCAAGCTGACCATGGACCAGAGCCATTACTATCGTCAGTGGTGGTACTGGGGCGGCGAGGCATCCTTGCGTGTCAACGGCACCAAGATGAAGCTGACCTCCATTCCCGATGCCGAATGGCAGACGGTTGAAGATGCAGCGATCAAGTTCTGGGACGAGATTGCGGCTGAGTCGGAAACCAAGAAGAAGGTCGTCGACATCTTCAAGAAATACAATGCCGACATGACCAAGGCTGGACGGCCGTATCGTTACAGCTGATCGTCTCACCCTGATTGCAGGCCGGCCCCAATATCTGTGGGGCCGGCGTGTGCCAGTTTTTGTTGCTGCCGGGAGGATTGAATGCCGGGATTACTGACAATTGCCGAACTGACGAACTCTGTCGAGGCAGGCGAGATCGACACGGTCATCATGGCCCAGGTCGACATGCAGGGCAGGCTGATGGGCAAGCGCTTTCACGCGCAGCACTTTCTTGACTCTGCCGTAAACGAAACCCACAGCTGCAACTATCTCATGACCGTCGACATGGAGATGGAACCGGTGCCGGGCTACAAGTCCGCCAGCTGGGAAAAGGGCTATGGCGACTACATGATGAAGCCGGACCTGGCCACCCTGCGCCGCTTGCCGTGGCAGGAGGGCGTGGCGTTTGTGTTGTGCGATGTCATGGACCATCACGGTCATGAGGATATTCCGGTCTCACCACGCGCCATCCTGAAAAAGCAGATCGCCCGTCTCGAGGCCATGGGCCTGTCGGCGATGATGGCATCGGAGCTTGAGTTCTACCTGTTTGAGGAAAGTTTTGAAGAAGCTCATGCGCAGGGTTATCGCGACATGAACCTGATCAGCCCCTACAATGAAGACTATCATCTGTTCCAGACCACCAAGGAAGAAGATGTCATGCGCGCTGTCCGCAACGGGCTTTATGGCGCCGGCATACCGGTCGAGTGCTCCAAGGGCGAAGCCTGGGCCGGGCAGGAAGAGATCAATGTCAAGTATGCCGATGCCCTGACCGCAGCCGACAACCACGTCATCACCAAGAACGGGGTCAAGGAAATCGCCTGGGCGCAAGGCCGCGCGGCAACCTTCATGGCCAAATGGAACTATGAAGCAGCCGGTTCGTCGTCCCATGTGCATCAGTCGCTATGGTCGAAGGACGGCAGCGAGGCCCGCTTCCACGATCCTGAAGGCGAATACGGCATGTCGGACATGATGCGGCAGTATCTGGCCGGCCTGCTGGCCCATGCCTCGGAGTTCACCTGCTTCCTGGCACCCAACATCAACTCCTACAAGCGCTTCCAGGCCGGCACCTTTGCGCCGACAAAGGCGATCTGGTCGCTGGACAACCGCACCGCCGGATACCGTATCTGCGGCAGTGGCAAGGCGGTTCGCGTCGAGTGCCGGGTCGGTGGCTCCGACCTCAACCCGTATCTGGCCTTCGCCGCCCAGATCGCCGCTGGTATTTCCGGCATCGAGAACAAGATGGAGCTGGAGCCCGAATTCAAGGGCGATGCCTATGCGGCAAAGAAAGCCCGCGAAATCCCCTCTACGTTGCGCGACGCAGCCGTGGCGCTGAAGAAGTCAAAAATGCTGCGTGCGGCCATGGGCGATGAGGTGGTGGAGCATTATGTCCACGCTGCCGAATGGGAGCAGTTTGAATATGATCGCCGGGTGACCGACTGGGAAATTGCCCGCGGGTTTGAAAGGTCCTGACGTAAGAAAATGAGCACGTTGAAATGTATATCGCCGATTGATGGTTCGGTGTTCGCCGAGCGCCCGATTGCCTCCATGGCACAGGCTCAAGGCATGGTTGACCGGGCCCGAAAGGCGCAAGAAACCTGGGCAGCACGTCCGCTGGACGAGCGCATCTCACTGGTCCGCAAGGGCCTGGCCCGGCTGGGCGAGATGAATGACGAGGTGGTGCCGGAAATCGCCCACATGATGGGCCGCCCGGTGCGCTATGGCGGCGAGTTCGGCGGCGTCGACGAACGTGCCTCTTACATGGCCGACATTGCCGTTGATGCGCTAAAACCGATTGTCATTGAAGACAGCGACAGGTTTGAACGCCGCATCGAGCACGAACCGCACGGCGTGGTGCTGGTCATCGCGCCGTGGAATTATCCTTACCTGACCGCCATCAACACGGTGGCTCCGGCGCTGATCGCCGGCAATGCCGTCATCCTGAAGCACGCCACGCAGACCCTGCTGGCCGGTGAACGGCTGGTGGCCGCGTTCACGCAGGCCGGTGTGCCGGAAGATGTGTTCCAGAACATCTTTCTCGATCATGAAACCACTTCCGCCCTGATTGCTGCGAAATCGTTCGGCTTTGTGAATTTCACCGGTTCGGTTGGCGGTGGTATGGCCATGGAAAAGGCGGCGGCGGGAACCTTCACCGCCTTGGGCCTGGAGCTTGGCGGCAAGGACCCGGGTTATGTCATGGAAGATGCCGACCTCGATGCCGCTGTCGACACGCTGATCGATGGCGCCATGTTCAATTCAGGCCAGTGCTGCTGTGGTATCGAGCGCATTTACGTCACTGAAAGTCTCTATGATGCGTTCGTCGAAAAGGCCGTCGGGATCGTCTCAGGTTATGTGCTTGGCAATCCGCTCGATCAGGCAACAACACTGGGGCCGATGGCCAATGTCCGCTTTGCTGACCTGGTGCGCAGCCAGACCGCCGAGGCCATTGGCCTGGGGGCCAGGGCCCACATCGACACATCAGGTTTTGCCGATGACGGCGGGACATACCTGGCTCCCCAGATCCTCACCAATGTGAGCCACGACATGCGCGTCATGCGCGAGGAAAGCTTTGGTCCGGTCGTCGGCATCATGAAGGTCGCCGATGACGGCGAAGCCATCCGGCTGATGAACGACAGCGACTTCGGTCTCACGGCGTCGCTGTGGACGGCGGATGCGGAACGCGCCGCCCGCATCGGTCGCGACATCGAAACCGGCACCGTGTTCATGAACCGCTGTGATTATCTTGACCCGGCCCTGTGCTGGACCGGATGCAAGGACACCGGCCGTGGCGGTGCCCTGTCGGTCATCGGATATCGCAATCTCACCAGACCCAAATCATATCATCTCAAGAAGGCACTCACATGAACCTGACTGCGAACTGGTCGTATCCGACCGCAATCCGTTTTGGCAACGGCCGTATTGCCGAAATCGGCGAGGCTTGTGCCCAGGCCGGCATCACGAAGCCATTGCTTGTCACCGACCGGGGTTTGCGTGATCTGCCGATCACCGCAAAAACCCTTGACCTGATGGACGCGGCAGGACTTGGCCGCGCCATCTTTGCCGATGTCGATCCCAACCCCAACGAGATCAATCTCGAGGCGGGCCTGAAGGTGTTTCGCGATGGTGGCCATGACGGTGTGATCGCCTTTGGCGGCGGCTCGGGTCTTGATCTCGGCAAGATGGTCGCCTTCATGGCCGGCCAGACCAGGCCGGTGTGGGATTTCGAGGATGTCGGCGACTGGTGGACGCGGGCCGATGCGGACGCCATTGCGCCGATTATCGCGGTGCCGACGACGGCAGGCACCGGATCGGAAGTGGGGCGCGCCAGCGTCATCACCAACTCCAGGACCCATGTGAAGAAGATCATCTTCCATCCCAAGGTCCTGCCGACCGTGGTCATCTGCGATCCCGAACTGACGGTCGGCATGCCGCCGGCCATTACCGCAGGCACCGGCATGGATGCGTTTGCCCATTGCCTGGAAGCCTATTCAAGCCCGCATTTCCATCCGATGAGCCAGGGCATGGCGCTGGAAGGCATGCGGCTGGTCAAGGAGTATCTGCCGCGTGCCTATGCGGATGGCTCAGACATGGAAGCCCGCGCCCAGATGATGGCGGCCGCCTGCATGGGGGCCACGGCGTTCCAGAAAGGCCTCGGCGCGGTTCATGCGCTGTCGCATCCGATCGGCGCTGTCTACAACACCCATCACGGCACCACCAATGCGGTGTGCATCCCTGCCGTTTTGCTGTTCAACCGGCCTGAAATCGAGGACCGCATCAATGCAGCCGCCGCCTATATGGGCATCAAGGGCGGCTTTGACGGTTTCCTGGCCTTTGTCGAAAACCTCAATGCGCAGCTGGGCATTCCGGGCCGGCTGGGCGACATGGGCGTGGGGACCGATCGCGTAGACGAGCTGACCGCCATGGCGCTGGAAGACCCCAGCGTCGGCGGCAATCCGGTGAAGATGACCCCTGAGAACACCAGGGCCCTGTTTCTGGAATGTATCTAGAGCGCGATCGGGACGAACGGAGACATCTGCTGCCACGCAAAATTCTGACACCCGGCTCCATCCAGTTCAATCCGCCACGGATTTGCCCGTCGCTGCTGCTTCGGGAAACCGAAAACCAGTTTGGACTCACTGGTGACCTGAAACCGCTTGAAGGCGAACGCGAACAGAACCAGCTTCTCACGCTGAGAGATGGACGCGCCTTTGTGCTCAAGGTCTCGTCAGCTACGGAAGATCCGGCTCGAGTGGATTTCCTGATCCATGCGTTGCGGCATCTGGCCAGGGTCGCTCCGCATCTGCCGGTCTCCCGGGTCGTGCCCAGGCTTGATGGGGAGTACGCAGGTGAGGTGGCAGGACCGGATGGCGAGCGCCACCTCATGCGCCTTCTCACCTATATGCCGGACGTGCTCTACGCCCAAGGTCAGCCGCCGACGCTGGCCGGTCTCCACGAGATCGGACGCATTGGGGGCCGGCTTTGCCGGGCGTTTCGCGGTTACTCGCACCCGGCCGCGCGCCGTTTCATGGTGTGGGACATGACGAACGGGCTGCTTGGCAGCGAGGAGTTGTGGCGCCATGGCAACGAAGACATCCGCAAGCATGAAAAAGCCTTGCGCCCGTTGTTCACGCGGCTCTTTGATGAACACACCCGTGACCTCAGGCAACAGGTGACGCACCATGACCTGCATCCCATGAATTTGCTGCGAGCTGATCACACGTCTGTAGCTGTTACCGGTGTCATAGATTTCAGCGACATGATTGAAGCGCCGTTGATCTGTGATCTCGCCATTCTGGCCTGGGGTTTCATTGGCTGCGACGACCCGGTTGAAGCAATTGTGACAGTGGTGCAAGGATACCACGAAAATCAGCCGCTAGCGGGGCGCGAGATCATGATTGTGTACGATCTGATCCTGGCCCGCGCCGTCCAGTTCGTTTTGCTGACCGATTTCCGTCTCAAGGCGACAGACGATCCGCCCGCCTTCACACGGGACCGGTCCGACTACATGGCGAACGTGGAACGGTGGCTTGAAGTCGACCGGTCGGAGGTCGAGGCCCGGCTGTTGGCAATGTGACCGCTACGCCCTGTTAACGTCAACGTGGTAGCCAATTCCGTCTGTTCCTTACCAACTTTCAATTGCATTTGGCGAAAATGGCACGACCGAAAACACCTTCCGGCCTGATTATGCCGCGCCTGCAATGGCCGGTCACCATGGAACAGGCGGAGCTTGAACTGGATGAATTGAAGCAAACGCAGCCCGGTCTGTTCCTGGGCCCACCTGGCCAGGGGTATCTGCGCGGCATCGATTTCTATCTACCGTCCGCCCTGCCGACCGTCTACCAGCAGGCACTGAACTCGTTCTACGCCGCTCACAAACGCATGCCTGATCTGATCGGGCTCCCGCAGATCGTGGATTACTATTTCGCGATCAAGTTTTTTTCTGCTGTTCCAATCGCTCCAAATCCTTCTGACAAGTTAAATGCATCAGCCTACCTGTCCCCGGATTTGCTGGCCGGCATTGCATTGCCAAAAAGACCCTGGACTTCGGATGATTGGCGGCTGCCGGACGACGACGCGGTGCCTGCGGGGCGATATTTCTACAAGTTTGCCAACGGCAGCACGATGCACGAGGAGGTTGTCTGGCCGCCAACCCGGAACAAGCGCATGAAACTCGAGGATCAGGCCAGGCGGTGGGCGATGAGCTATTGGGGCCTGCACTGGGGAGAATGGTGGTATTTCTCCTCAAAGCCGCGTTTCTTTCTCGAAGAAGTACTCGAAGATCCTTCAGCTGCAATTGTGGAAGCCAGCATATTTGTCTGTCAGGGATCGCCAAAGCTCGTGCAGCTGCGCAGTGACCCTAAACCTCGTGTCGCGCTGGAGAGACTGTTCACCATCGAAGGCAAGCCTCTTGGTGGTTCAGTGGGGGGGCCGACACGAAAACGGCTGGACAAGGCGGCCACCTTGCCCTCGTGTATCGACACCATACTTCAGGCAGCGTCTGACATCGGACGCAACCTGTTTTTCGCACGGATTGATTTTCTGCATATATCGGCTGACAAGCCATACTTGGGCGAAATCACATTTTGTCCCTATAATGCAACGGCAGGTTTCAAACCGGCTGATTTTGATCTGGAAGCAAGGAAGATGTTGTTTGGCCAGTCTGTTTTGGGTGACATGTCAAAGCCTGCATTGGCTGATGGCACCGCCTGACCGGGCACTTGGTGAACTGCCATAGTAGCCTGCGAGCCATTTGCAAACATTGCCCCCACAGTCGATGATGTCTACCGGATGCTGGAAGGAGACGCAGTTGATGATAGACGCTTCGCGGGGTCTTGGCCTGTTTTCGCTGAAGGGCCAGATTGTCGTGGTCACCGGCGCGACCGGCGGCATTGGCGTTGAAGTCGCCAGGGGATTAGGCGCGGCGGGTGCACGGGTGGGCCTGAACGGTCGCCGCTCTGCGCCGGTGGAAGACCTCGCCGCTGAGATTTCCGGCAGTTTCGCCTTGCCGTTTGACATCACTGACGAAACAGCCTCTTCGGATGCGCTTGCGTCAGTGGTCGAGCAATACGGCCGTCTGGATGCCCTTGTCTGTATCGCCGCTGCCCGGGACCGGCGACCTTTGGCTGAGATCGCAGCGGATGACTATCGCGCAGTGCTTGAGGCTAATCTTGTCGCGCCGTTCCACCTGGCCCGCGCGGCTGCGCCCTGCATGATCAGTGCCAACCGTGGCCGGATTATCATGATGACATCGCTTGCCGGCGATTTCGCCATGCCGGGGGATGCAGCCTACCCGAGTTCCAAGGCCGGGCTCGCCGGCCTTGTGCGGTCTCTCGCCGTGGAACTTGGGGCGTTCGGCGTCAATGTGAATGGCATTGCGCCTGGGCCCATAGCAACACAGGTGAACGCTGCCTTGGTGAAAGATGCCGAATGGCAAGCCATGATCCGGCGCACAGTGCCGCTGCAGCGATGGGCGGAACCGTCAGAGCTCGCCGGCGCCGTCATTTTCCTGGCATCGGACGCCAGCAGCTACGTGAACGGCCAGATCCTCACCGTTGACGGCGGAGCCAGCGTCAGACTTTTTCCGATGGACTAGATCAGGATGACTTTTGGTTGAATCAACCAAAAGTCATAAACCTGATCGTTTCCAGAGTGTTAGAGCAACTTTATGGGTTCGATAGAACCCATGTTGCTCTAGGGTCCTGATCCTGGCTGAAGGAACCTGACCGCGACAGGCCGTTACCGAATACCAGAGCTATCCGTTTCAACAAGCCGATGGGGTTTAACGGATGATCAAAAATCAACTGTGCTCCCTCGGATACGGTTCCCGAAACCGTCTCTATGAGGCGAAAAATCCCGGATCAAAGGCAAGTTAGGGATTCTTCAACACAATCCGGACAAGACTGATATTCGTTCCGCAGGCGCCCATGTCAGCTCCGGTGATCCATCGAAGACATGTGTGAAATTACGCAACGTGCTAAAATGCGTGGTGGTCCGGGGTGAGCTGATTGGCACTGTAATTGCTTGCCTTCAACCCACAACTGCAAGTGGAGAGAGCAATGCGAAGTCTGTTGTCTCGGTTCAGGGCGTCGGACCTGCTGGCTGATGGTCGGTTTTCTGCGGCGTTATTCCTGTGTGTTTTGGCTCTGCCTTTGCTTTCGGCTGACGCACTGGCGGAAACGATTGATACCAAGCAAAACTCCTCTGTGTCGAAGCCAATGGTGTTGACGCCGTCGTTTGGCTCTACCGGCGGTGGCCAACCCATGTTCGTTGAAGTCGAGGAGCCCGCCGTCCGGAAGGGAAAGTCATCGATTGCCTGCCGATTTGCGTCCGCACCGACATTTTACGGGCACTATGACAAGACATCTGGTCACTATATCTGTCGCGTTCCTCCTCATCCACGTCCGGAACCGGTTGACGTAACGATATTTATCAACGGGCAGACATTTAAGATACCAGAGCCATATGTCTATACGACACATGGAAAATATGATTCGCCAGTGACCAGGATTCATGTTCCAAGGCTGCAAGACCGGGTTAAATGGGTTAGGGAGCAGCTGCCTGACAAGGTGAAACTCTGTGCTGTTTTGAAGAACGGTAACCCGCCCGGGTGGCTTGGAAAAGCCATGAGCGCTGCTGCAAAAGTCGATTATTTTTGTGTCCCGCGAGTTCAGGATGGCATTGCTCTGCGCCTTGCAGGCGTGAAGGCTCCGATCATCGTCATGTATTTGACGGATGCCTCTTATGTGCCGCAACTGCTGCACTACGAACTGCAACCGGCGGCCTACAGTCTTTCATGGGTAAAGCAGGTAAACCGGGTGTTGGAAAGGGTCGGCGGCCGCCTCGACGTGCACTTGTGGATCGATACCGGCATGTCCCGGGAGGGCGTGCTGCCGGACGAGGCGCTGCCGATAGCGCGTGCAATTCACAACAGCTCGACTTTGCATTTGCAGGGTATTTCAACTCACTTTTGTTGTATCAATGAAGACGATCTGGTCGCATTGAAGGACAACAATCTGAAAAACGAGACGGTTTTGCAGAAGCAGCGATTTGACCAGGTTGTGAAGCAAATTCGTGCTGAAGGAATTGGTGGTGATGCGCTGTTACACGCAAGTTCGAGTGACGGACTCCGTTTCGGCCTGACCCCGGTTTACTACGACATGGTAAGAGTTGGCACGATGCTGTTTGAAAACCCCGAGCCTGAGGCCAGAAACTACACCTGGAAAACCAGAATCCTGCAGTTAAAAACCATGCCAAAGGGCTGGTGTGTAAACTACGGCTGCGATGACAGATGGGATGAAGAAAATCAGGTCGGGCTGGTTGGTCATATACCAGATGACGAAGTTGAATATTATATCCGTGGACAGAAGGTTGAGAAAATCGTGGATCACGAAACGGTCATCGTCCTGGATCTCAGCGAATTTTCAGACGTGAGCGTAGGTGAGGAAGTGACCATGGTCTTCAAGGGGGACAGCTCGGTTCTGGACACTTCCTACTCTGCACCAATCACCCTGCTGGACCGGATTCGTGACTGACAACGGGTAAATGATAGCACCTTGAGTGGGCTCATCACTCCATGTTTGCATAAAGCCTGAAGTGTCGCCTGCACCTGTCGAACCCGCCGGACGACGCAGCCATTGGAATTGGCGAGCCAATGCAGGCTATTGAAAGCACAGTACACAAAAAGACTTGGGAGCACCACGATGACACATGCACAGGGCGGATGCCTTTGCGGGAAACTAAGGTATGAAGTTGGAACTCAACCAAGCAGAGTAACTATATGCCACTGCAAGTTCTGCCAGCGTGCAACAGGCGCCGCCTATTTGGTCGAACCGATATTTGACGCGCGGGATTTTTCGATCATCAAAGGAACTGCGAAAAACTACGTCCACACCTCGGAAGGTAGCGGAAAAGCGGTTTACATACATTTCTGCGACAACTGCGGTACAAAACTGTTTTTGACCTTTGAACGCTTCGCAGATGTTGTTGGTGTTTACGGTGGAACATTTGATGACCCGAATTGGTTTGATCTGACACCGGAGAACTCGAAACATATATTTCTCGGGGTGGCACAAAGAGGCACGGTTATCCCACCGAATATAAATACGTTCATCGAACATGCTACCAAGAACGATGGGACACCGGTTACACCGACGGTATTTGATAGAGCCCAAATTATCAGTAAGCATTGAAGCAGTTTCCACGTCTGGAATGGACTCGGACCAGACCGCCGCTGGCGTTTTCCGCGCAATACGGACGCACAGCCTGCTTGATGCTTTGTTCAAATGGTCGGAGTGGCGAGATTCGAACTCACGACCCCCTGCTCCCGAAGCAGGTGCGCTACCAGGCTGCGCCACACTCCGACATTTGAAGAATGTTCACCGTTATACTGCCCGAAATTGCCGGCTTCAAGCCATGACAAAAGGGCGCAAAATCCATCGTTGCAGGGTCGCGGTGAAATCAGTATGTTGCCGCCATCCCGCTCAGGTGACGTTACCTGTTTTTCGGATATTGCTGGGGCGTCGCCAAGTGGTAAGGCAGCGGCTTTTGATGCCGCCATGCGCAGGTTCGAATCCTGCCGCCCCAGCCAGTTCCAAATAGATCTGACAAACTGACCAAATACAGTGCCTTAACGATCTGGTTGTCAATCTGCAGCCGATAGGCATATGCCACAAGACATCGCATGGAAGTTGCCAAAGGCTACTTTGAGAGCGTTGTGGTTACAATTTCAAAAGGTGGCGAATGACGCCGGTATCACGCTATGAGGACGAAGCAAATGGATGAGACAATGATCGATCGTGCAGCTTTGGGGCGCCTGGCCAAGGCTCTGGCGTTCATCTGCGGCGCGGATCATTCGACGACTGTTGCCCTGAGAGAGGCCGCTGAGAATGGTTCCGAGCAAGACATCAAGAAAGCCCGCGCATTGTTTCTGAAACTGAAGCCAGGAGACCGGAAAGCCGCCCTGGCCATGATTGACGATTGACACCACCGGGTAATCGATCTTGTCTGAATGGCGATGCCGTTCGTTGGCGAGCACAGTAAACCGATATACGTTCAAGCCAGCGTCCTGGCCGTAATTGTGTTAGCGCCGTATTGCAGCGTTCATTTCCGCTACCGCGTGATTTTGGCACAGAAGTGTGAAAGGGTAACCAGATAGTGCGGTGGGCGTTTGTCCCCCGTACCCCCACGATTATTGACGAATTACACAAGCAATCAGTTGGAGCCAATCGATGAGTGTCAAACGATCTCATGAAATGCAGGTTTGTGCATACTATCTTTCTCGCTGTTCCAAGGGTGGTAGTCCGCCGTCAGCTTTGGCTACTGAAGTTTGGAAGGACGCATACCTTGCATTCTTCTCAAAGCTTGGTGGCGGGCGCACGCCGGACGCTTTCCGCAGAAGCCTGGACACTGCTCGTGCCGCCTTTCAGGCTCACATGCCGGGTGTTGGGCGCAGGGGCCGGGCGACTACTGCCGGACCACCCCACCGCAAAGACAAAGGCGTGGATAAAGTTTTTTCAGATTGGGGTGGCAGGTCCGATGCTGAACTTGAGGCACAAGCGCTGAAATGGGCAACCTGAGAGACGATTGTCTGGTTGAAGTATACTTTGCGCGACCGTTTAGTGAGACGTTGAGAGCGTCTCATATGGGTCGGAGAGCAGCATCTGACGAGGCAGAGGCCAACCCGCGGATAGGTACGAACAGCAACCCTTGATCGAGACACATCCAGCCTGGAGGAGATTTTCTCCAAGGCTGATTGTGACACTACCAGTCGGACAAGGTGAGCGGCTGCTCCTGCAAAGGTGCCTGACAACACTTGCTGGAAAATCGGTTGACATCAATATAGGGATAAGCAAGCGGTTGCTCCGGTTCCACTCCTGCCGCCTCAGCAGTTTCTTGTTTTCGGCGGAACAATTTGCACGGGTAGCTCAAGGCCATGACAACCACCACCTCGGACACATCGCGGGTATCGCTGACACGGTTGATCCTGACCATCCTGCTGCCGTTTTCGCTGTGCTATTTCCTGTCCTACCTGTACCGCGCGGTCAACGCCGTCATTGCGCCGAACCTGGTGTCGGATATCGGGCTGGATGCAGGCGAGCTCGGCTTGCTGACCGCCGCCTATCTGATCGGGTTTGCCGGCTTCCAGATCCCGCTCGGGTTGTTGCTGGACCGGTTCGGACCCCGAAAAGTGCAGGCCGTCCTTTTGTGTGTCGGCGCGCTTGGTGCGGTGCTGTTTGCCTATGCCGCCGGCAAATGGGGCCTGAGTTTCGGCCGCATGCTGATCGGCATCGGGTCGGCCGGCGGGCTCATGGCCGGTTTCAAGGCAGTCAACATATGGGTGCCGGAACAACGCCGTGCCCTGGCCAACGCCTGCATCATGGCGGTGGGTGGTCTGGGCATTCTGTCGGCCACCGTGCCTGCCGAATGGGCAACCGTGCAGTTCGGCTGGCGCGGCATGTTCGTCGGCCTGATGGCCGTTACACTCGCCGTGGCGGTTTTTCTGTACCTGGTCGTGCCGGAACGCCCGAAGGAAGACACTGCGAAAGCTGACACAGGCAGTGTGTTCAAGGCCATCGGCATCATCTACTCAGACCCGGTTTTCTGGCGTGTGGCACCGTTTGTGGCGCTCACGGCAGGCTCCCATATCGGCGTGCAGACCTTGTGGGCCGGACCCTGGATCAGGGATGTCGCCGGCATGGACCGAGACGCCGTGGCCCAGGTGCTGGGCTTGTCGGCAATGGGGTTCCTTGCCGGAACCTTGATGACCGGATATGTCGCGGACTGGCTGGGCCGCAAGGGCGTTGGCCTGCTGACCACCATGGTCGGCTTCATTCTGGCGTTTATGGCCATACAACTGGTCATTCTGCTCGAGCCGGTCGCCATGACGCCGCTGGTGTGGTTTGCCTTCGGCATGTTCGGCCAGGCTGGCATTCTGGCCTATCCATGGCTGGCGCAATATTTCGGCACCCACCTTGCCGGGCGCTCGAACGGCTGCCTCAACACGCTGGTGTTCGGCATTGCCTTTATCTCGCAATATGTCATTGGTGCCATCATCAATCTGTGGCCGGTCACTGCGTCGGGCGGTTATGACCCTGTTGCCTATCAGGTGTCGTTCGGCCTTTTCCTGGTGTCTGCAGGCACTGACATTTATCTGGTTTTTGCTGGGTGCGCCGTCGCCGCATCTGAGAAGGGAAGCAACATGACAGATCCTGTGCTGGTGGAAGTGACTCGTGGCGGCATTGTCGAAAGCCGCCATGCCGGGGCCTATGCGGTTGTCGGGCCGGGCGGCGAGCTGATCGCCTCGGCAGGAGACATTGACAGGCCGGTGTTTCCGCGCTCGGCCATCAAGGCGCTGCAGTGCCTGCCGGCGGTTGAGACAGGTGTGGTGGAAGCCTACGGCATGGTGGACGAGGAAATCGCCCTGGCGTGTGCTTCCCACAACGGTGAGCCGGATCATGTCCGCGTGGCGCGCTCCGGTCTGGCCAAGGCCGGTGTCAGTGAACAGGACTATGAATGTGGCACCCACTGGCCATTTCCCGGCGCGGTTTCCCGCGCCATGGTGGCTGCCGGTGAACAGGCCGGCCAGGTTCACAACAACTGTTCCGGCAAGCATGCGTTCATGCTCGCCTTCGCGGCAAAGCTGGGCGTCGATCCGAACGGCTATGTCAAGCGCGACCATCCGGTGCAGCAGGCCATCGAAAAGCTGATCGGCGACATGTGCGATTATGATCTTGCCCACACACCGTGTGGCGTCGACGGCTGTTCGGTACCGACCTGGGCAATCCCGCTGCGCAATATTGCATTGGGGTTCCAGCGCTTCGGTTCAGGTGAGGGGTTGAGTGACGGCCGTGCCGAGGCCTGCCGGCGGATCATTGCTGCGGTTCGCGCGCATCCATTCATGGTGGCCGGTACCAAACGCTTCTGCACCGACCTGATGACCGCCGTGCCGCGCGCCTTTGTCAAAACCGGCGCAGAAGGCGTGTTTTGTGCCACCATTGCGCACGCCGGTATCGGCATTGCGCTGAAATGCGACGATGGCGCGGGCCGGGCGGCGGAAGCCCTTCTGGCAGGTGTCATGTCCAGGCTGGAGTGCTGGACCGATGCAGAACGTGCAACGCTTGAAGCCATGTCCGACGTCACCGTGACAAACTGGAACGGCATCGAAACCGGCCATATCAGCGCCGTCGGCCTGTAAACGCCTATCCAGGGTCTTGCATGGCAAACAACGCGTCGCGTGTCGTGTCGTCGGCGGGAAACATCATCTCGATTTTCAGTTCCGCAACTGCGATGTCTTCCGGCGTTCCGAACTGGGCCAGCGTGGAAAAGAACGACAAGGTGGCTGTGCCTGCGCGATAGCGGGCCGGGATGACGGCGGGCAGCGTACCGTTGACACCGTGTGAGCCGGGACCGAGAATTTGGGTCAATTGCGACACGGCCTTGTCCAGTACTGCGTCTCCGCCCAGATGGGCGCTTTCAGTGCGCAACCGGACCGCCATGTGCTGCAGCACTTCCCGCCAGTTTTCCAGCGCCGATGACATCAAATCCATATCCAGCATCGCGTCGAGCAGGCTGTCACCTTCGGCAAGACCGATACCGCCAAGCAGGAAGGTGGCCGACGCATTCGCCTTGACCACGCGCCAGTGCTTGTCCAGCGCAAATGCCGGAAACGGGTCGTGACGCTCCAGCGTCCAGTCAACCGCTGCGCGGACATGGGCCATATCGTCATCACTCAACTCCCGTCGCCGGTAGGCCGGTGCGAATCCGGCCGCACCCAGGAAGGCGTTTCGGGCCGAATGCGGCACCTCAAGCGTCTCGCACAACTGCATGGCCATGGACTGGCTCGGCCGGGCGCGTCCGGTTTCCAGGAAGGAGATATGCCGTGCCGAGACATTGGCGGTAAGCCCGAGATCAAGCTGGCTCATCCGGCGCTGTCCGCGCCATTGCCTGAGTGCCGTGCCGAAAGTGTTCTGCATGACCAAATCCCTGTTTCAGACGATTGGTTTCATCTTACAGGCAAGCTGTGACCGAAAACACTTACCTCGCAGGTAATTGAGCAAGTGCAGAATTGAACCTAGTCAGGAGTGCACATGCAACGCATTCAGGAGACAAGACAATGCAACAACAAGCAACGCTGCGCTGGCTGAAATTCGCCAGCCTGTCTGTCATCGGCTTCGGCCTGCTGGGGGTGCTGGCCACCGTTCCGGCCCTGTCCGGCACAACCAGGTTTTTCATTGATCTGGCGTTCTGGCCGGTTGACGGTGTACCTGGCACTCCGACCCCTGAAAGCAACCTGCTATGGGCGATCCTCAACGGGGTCTTGGTCGGCTGGGGTGTGCTTTTGTGGCAGGTCAGCACAAGGGTCTATGCCACCACACCTGATGTCGGACGCAGCATGATCCTGACCAGTATCGGCGTCTGGTTTGTCGTCGACAGCGCAGGGTCAATTGCCGCTGGTGCCCCGGTAAATGCGCTGTTGAACCTCACATTCCTGCTGATGTTTTTCATCCCGCTGTGGCGTCCTGTGCGCAAAGTGGAGGCATGATGATGTCCGGGCTGCGTCAGCGTGCTGATAGGGCGTAGTGATGTTCTGTGTAATACTCCCGTTGGATTTGACGTTTTCAGGCGGGTTTCTGGCGCAAACCAGCGAGGAACCAGTCTGAAAACACGCTCATATTAGATGTTGGGATCATACTCAGGATAAGGCATCTGACCATGACAGTTCTCGACCAGGAAATGATTGCAAACGTGCTGCGCCCGATTGAGGTGGCCAACGGTCTGCCCAACGCGTTCTATACCGATCCGGATGTACACGAGGCGGAAAAGCGGGTGCTGTTTGCCTCGACCTGGGCCTGCGCAGGGTTTGCCAAGGACGTGCCGAACAAGGGGGACGCCAACCCGGTCAGTTTTCTCGGGCAACCTTTGCTGGTGGTGCATGGTGAAGACGGCGCGGTCAGGGTTTTCCAGAACGTCTGCCGGCATCGCGGCATGATCCTGGTTGAAGAAAAGACGACCCTGCGCTCCACCATCCGCTGCCCGTATCACTCCTGGTGTTACAATTTCGATGGTTCGCTGCGCACCACCCCGCATGTCGGCGGGCCGGGCAAGAACCTGCATGACTGCATCAAACGCGAGGAACTGGGCCTTATCGAAGTGCGCTCGCACATCTTCATGGACACCATCTTCGTCAATCTGGACGGCAAGGCGCCGGCCTTTGAAGTCCACGCCGCCAAACTGCTCGAGCAGTGGCAGGAGTTTGCCGACAGGCCGTTGTATCACGGCGGTCCGGAATCATCCTTTACCCTGGAAGTTGACTGCAACTGGAAGCTGGCGGTCGAAAACTATTGCGAAAGCTACCACCTGCCGTGGATCCACCCCGGCCTGAATTCCTATTCCAGGCTGGAAGACCACTATCACATCATGCAGCCGGGCAATTTTTCCGGCCAGGGCACTGTCGTTTACAATCCGAAGCTGGATGACAGTGGCCGCGCCTTTGCGGATTTTGACGGCTTGTCGGACAAGTGGGACACTGGTGCGGAATACATTTCGTTTTATCCGAACGTGCTGTTCGGCGTGCATCGCGACCATGTGTTTGCGATCATGCTCGACCCGCAAAGCAACGGCAAAACCATAGAGCGCGTTGAGATTTATTATACCTCGCCCGCCATGTGCAGTGATGACATGGTGGACCTGCGCGAGAAAAACGCCGCGATGTGGAAAGGTGTTTTTGAGGAAGACATTTTCGTCGTGGAAGGCATGCAGCGCGGCCGGTCCGCATCGCTTTACGACGGCGGCAAGTTCTCACCCGTCATGGACCCGCCGACGCATCTGTTCCATGAATGGGTTGCGACCCGCTTTGCCGGCAAATGACGGACGAGCAGCGCCTGCAGCGCGACATGCTGCAGGCTCATGAACAAAACGACCTGGCAGCACTGCCGCCCCTGTACCTGGCAGCCGCCCGGTTGCGCGAAAGCCAGGGCGATATTGATGCGGCGTGTTTTTTCTATACCCACGCTTACGTCTATGGGCTTGATTGCGGCGACCGGGAGATTGCCGACAAGGCGCGAAGCAGGTTGCTAAGCCATGGCCGTGACAGATGAGCGTCGTGGCTCATGTCACGCAGATTACCTGAAAAGGCTCTGTGTCTTGCGGCTTATGAACCGGAGACGAGTGAAACGGTAGTTGCGCCTACGGCTGCAATCGCTGCCCATAAGGCGGCTTTTCGAGGCCCGGTATGGCGGGGTTGATCCGACATTTCCAGCAACCAGAGTTCTTGTTGCTTGTCCGATTTCATTTTTTCTTCCTCATTTGCCTGCCTTGGTCAGGACAGTTGCAATTGGTCCTGACCCGGCCTGTTTCGTGCTTGGATAACGCACCATATGGGCTGCAGGTTCACTGGTTTTGACGGTGGTAAGAACAACAGTTGATCAAGAATATGTGATCGGCGTTTGCGGGCCTGGGCCAGCTTGCGGAGCCACACTGGAGTGCTGCATTTCCTGACTGGATGTTACCTTGCAACAAGGCGGGCGAACGCCTGCCGCAATTCGATGCTGCCGCGTTGTCCATTGATCACCTGTCGCAGTTTCCCCGCCTTGTCGAAAAGCAGCAGTGTCACGTGCTTGGCACCGTGCTTGTTGGCAAAACTCAAACCCTTGTCAGTCCGGATGTCGGCTATGACATAGTCGGGCCTATCGCCGGCAAGGTTGTCCAGTGCCTGGCGGGTTTCTTTTTGCAGGGCCAGGCACAGTTGGCATTGCGGGTCATGAATTTGCACAACTGACGCTGTGCCATTGCCGACACGAGACAGGTCATGCTCATGCGAGGTGCGCCGGTAGAGATGGACCACATAAGCACCAAGCCCGCCAGCGGCCACCAGCCCAATCGCGCCATTGCGCACTGAACTGATAAAGCCGCGGCGGTCTGTGTCTATGGCTTCGGCTTTTGCTGCATGGCTCGTTGGCTTCGGCTTCGCTGCACCCGGTTTTTTAGTTTTTGCCTGTTTTCTCATGTCAGGTCACCAGAATTGGTGCGTTTGACTTGACGCGGTCATAGAGATCGATGGCGTCCTGGTTGATCATCCGCACACAGCCGCTGGAAACCGCCTTGCCGATAGACTGCGGTTCGTTGGTGCCGTGGACGCGGTACAGTGTGTCCACCTTGCCTTCGAAGATGTACAGCGCCCGGGCACCCAGTGGATTTTCAAGGCCCGGCGGCATGCCGCCATTGCGCACGCTCCACTTTTCCAGCTCCGGGTCGCGGGCAATCATGGTGTCCGGCGGCGTCCACTTTGGCCAGGGCCGCTTCCACGCTACCCGGGCACGACCTGACCATTCGAAGCCGGCGCGTCCGAGCCCCACACCGTAGCGCATGGCAGAGCCTGCCGGTTCAATCAGGTACAGGTAGAAATTGCTGGTATCCACAATCAGCGTTCCGGGTTTTTCTCCTGAATCATAATCGACCCGTGTGCGCCGAAACTCCGGTGCCAGGATTTTCGGATCGATAGCCGGCAGCGGAAACTGTTCGTCGGGCCGTGCGGAATAATTGGCCGCAAAACTGCTGTCCGGTACAAGATCAGGCCGCGGTGCCTGCGCCTCAGGCGCGTAAGTGTCTTTAGGAATGGTATTGCAGCCGGCAAGCGCCAGGGCGGCGAACCCGGTGCTGAGTTTGGCGAAGTGTCGCCGTGATAGAGATTTCGTCATTATTGAAGTGTCCTGAATTTTGCGAAACGCCACCCGTCGCTCGTGTTCTGCAAGGAAAACGGGTTTGGTCATCGATGATGATGTCGTTGATCAGGTGAACAGATTGCTCTGCCATTGGTTCGCGAGGGCCGGATGGTCCTGCCGCAGAGAAACCAGGGTTCACATGTACAAAACGTCAGGCTCGGGGAGGGGGTGGATCGACTGACCCGATAGCAGAGACAGTGGATGCGCCACGCACCAGGTGGTGATCGTCAACGGCAGCAAACGAACTGTCAGCCACCTTGCCGATCACAGCTTTACAATCTGATTTGTGGGACTGCAGCAGGTTGTTGGCGATGTCGTGTTTGTCATCACAGTCAGAGGCTTTGACGATCGTTACAGACAGCCCTGTTGCCAGGGCGAGTTCCGAGAAGCTGTCTGCGGACACGGTGATATACGCGGGCGCTCGCTCAAAGTGCTTCAGCGAGATAGTCAGGACCAGCGCAAATATCAATAATATCCGTACCATGTCTACGACATAGAGGTGAGCGCCTGACAATACCATAGCGTGGCAATCACTCTGTCGTGAGAAGCCCGCACCCAGGGCCCATTTCGCCTATTCGCCGTCCGGTTTCCAGACAGACTGGTCTGAAAATGTCGCGATTTTCTCGTCCATGATGTCCCAGGGTTGGCGATTTCGGGCAAAAATCGACACTTGCGGCTGCAGCGCCGACGAATCGTCCAGGGTTCCAAGGCTCACGGTCACATGACCGGTTGAACCGCTGTTTCGTCCCAGTATCTGGCTGCCGCAGGTGGGACAAAAGGCTTTGGTGACACGATTGCCATTGTCTGCATCAAGCGCGTATTCGGATAACCGTCCTTCCAGTTGAAAATTCTCCACGGCAAACATGGCACCGGTGGAATGACCTGCACCGCTGAGCCGCTGGCAGTCCTTGCAATGGCAATGAGCAACAATGACCGGCTTGCCTGTTGCCTGGTAACGCACGGATCCGCAATGGCATCCACCCTTGGAGCGGTATTGTTTGTTTGTTCATTTGCACCCTTTACATCCAGTGGGAATTTTGGCCGGTCATGCAGCTTGACCATTTGACGTCAATGATAATGACGACGCCCAGAACCGCCAGTACGAGAGCGGCGGCATTGCGGCGGGTGCGCAGGCCGTAGAGCGCAACGCCAATGGTGCCGACGAACTCCATCGCCGCCACCAGACTCATCGGCAGGCGCTCAAGCGCGAGATAGAAAGCAGTATTCATCACGGCCAGACAGACACCGAGGCCGATCAGCAAAACCCGTCCGTTACGGTCAGCGTCCAGAAACACCGTCCACGGCCTGGTGAACGGCGCAAAGATCACGGCCGCAGATGCAATCCTGAACCACGCCACACCCAGCACACCGATCGCGGGAAACAGCAGCACCGCAAACGAGGGTCCGAGATAGTGGAAGACGGCGCTGACGCCGAACCAGGCCTGCGGCGGTACGTTTGCAGCCGCCTTGTTGAATGCTGTTTGCTGGTTGGTCATGTTTTTCTCGCGTTTTCTGATCTTCTGATAATAGAAGGATGGAAGGCGATTTCACATGGTGAACAGAAGGTGGTATGGTTTAACAAGCAGATATAATGAAGGCCTATTTAGTGAACAGACTTCGATATGAAAACGGCAGTGTTGACGCGATCGACCGCAAGTTGCTCGACGCGTTGATTGAGAATTCCCGCACCAGCAATGCAGAACTCGCCCGTCTCGTGGGACTATCGGCGCCAAGTGTTGCAGAGCGTATCAAGCGGCTGGAAGAAGCTGGTATCATTGAAGGCTACACGGCAACCATTAATCCGGGCGCACTTGGACTACCCCTTGCGGCATGGTTGCGCATCAGACCGATCCCCGGCGAACTCCACCGGGTGGCGCAGATACTGCGTGACTTGCCCGAGATTGTGGAGTGTGACCGCATCACCGGTGAAGACTGTTTTATCGCCCGAGCCCATGTCCGCTCGGTTGCAGACCTGGAAACGCTGATCGACGAATTGATTTCCTACGCGATGACCAATACGTCCATTATCCAGTCATCACCGGTGAAACGCCGGTTACCCCGTTTTCCCTGACCCTGGTACGGAGATCGCAATGGCGAAGGCAGACAACAAGACCAAAACGACCGCCGCTTCGGTAGAGGCTTTTCTAGCGTCTGTAGAGCATGACACCCGGCGCGCCGACGGATTTGCCCTGCTTGACCTGTTCAACCGGATCACCGGCCTGAAGCCGAAGATGTGGGGGCCGTCAATCATCGGGTACGGGCGATATCACTACAAGTACGAGTCAGGCCGCGAGGGCGACTTCCTGATCACCGGCTTCAGCCCGCGAAAAAGCGCTTTGAGCATTTACATCATGCCAGGTTACCGGGACATGTCCGAAAAGCTTGCCCGCCTCGGCAAGCACAAGACCGGCAAGAGCTGCCTGTATATCAACAAGCTCGCCGATATTGATCTGTCCGTTCTGGAAGAGATTGTGCTCGACGGCATCGCATACATGAAAACCAATTATGAGGTTTTCGACGAATAGTGCGCGAGCCGGGCTATTCGCCCCAACCTGCAATTATGGCGTCGGCCTCATACTCAACCAGCCACTCCGGATTAACAAAACGGTCAATCGCCATGATCGTGTCGACCGGGCGGACATCTCGGAAATATTCCTTGCGAACATCGATGGAGGCTTTCCAGTTCTCGATATCAGTCAGAATGACGCGGGTCCGAACCACGTCGTGAAGCCCGGAACCTGCCTGTTCCAGGGCTGCTTTGATGATTTCAATGCACTGGCGTGTCTGCGCGGCAACGTCACCGATCCCGACAGTTTTACCATCACGATCAACGGGCGCAGTTCCGCCAATGGTGATGAACGGTCCAACACGAACGGCGCGGCTGAAACCAACCACTCCCTCCATCGGGTTGCCATTGGATATGAGCTCTCTATCAAATTTCATCACTCCGCCGCTTCCTGCGAATATCCGAGTTTCGCATTCAGCTTGGTGAGCAGGCGCATGGCGGCGTCCGCTATCACCGTGCCGGGCGGGAAGATGACGGCAGCGCCCATGTCCAGGAGCGCCTCGAAATCCTGTGGTGGCACGACGCCGCCGACCGCGATCATGATGTCGCTGCGGCCTTCTGCTTCCAGTGCTGCACGCAATGCCGGCACCAGGGTGAGATGACCGGCGGTCAGCGACGAAACACCGACAACATGCACATTGTTTTCCACGGCCTGGCGGGCGACTTCTTCCGGGGTTGAAAACAGCGGGCCGATGTCCACCTGGAAGCCGATGTCGGCAAAGGCCGTCGCAATGACCTTCTGGCCACGGTCATGGCCGTCCTGGCCCATCTTGGCGACGAGGATCCGCGGCTTGCGGCCATCGGTTTCTTCAAATGCATCCACCATGGCCTGCGCCCTGGCGGCCTTTTCCGACTTGTCACCGAGGGCCTTGCGGTAGACGCCCTTAATAACGTGGGTCTTGGCCACATGCCGGTTCCACACCTTCTCCAGCGCCAGCGAGATTTCGCCAACCGTCGCCTTGGCGCGTGCTGCATCAACAGCGGCTGCCAGCAGGTTGCCGTCACCGGATTTCGCGATCCGCGTCAGTTCATCCAGCATTCCCGCCACCTGTGCATCGTCGCGCTCGGCCTTCAGGCGCTGCCAGCTTGTCCAGTTGCTGGGTCCGCACGGAAGAATTGTTGACCTGCAGAATATCGATCTGGGCTTCGTCACTGGCGAGATACTTGTTGATGCCGACGACGGTCTGCTCGCCGGAATCGATGCGCGCCTGGGTGCGGGCTGCGGCTTCCTCGATCCGCAGCTTGGGCAGGCCCTGTGATATGGCTTCGGCCATGCCGCCGAGTTTTTCGATCTCTTCAATATGGGCCCAGGCTTTTGCAGCCAGGTCGGCCGTCAGGCGCTCGACATAGTAGCTGCCGCCCCAGGGATCTGCGACCCGGCAGGTGCCGGCTTCCTGCTGCAGGAACAATTGCGTGTTGCGGGCAATGCGGGCTGAAAAATCCGTCGGCAGCGCCAGGGCTTCATCCAGCGCATTGGTGTGCAGCGACTGGGTGTGGCCCTGCGTGGCGGCCATGGCCTCGATGCAGGTACGCCCGACATTGTTGAACACGTCCTGGGCGGTCAGCGACCAGCCGGATGTCTGGCAGTGGGTACGCAGCGACAGCGAGCGATCAGTTTGCGGGTTGAACTCTTTCATCAGCTTGGCCCACAACATGCGCGCTGCGCGCATCTTGGCGATCTCCATGAAATAGTTCATGCCGATGGCCCAGAAGAACGACAGCCGCGGCGCGAACTTGTCGATGGGCAGGCCTGCTGCCACGCCGGCGCGGGCATATTCGACCCCGTCGGCCAGTGTGTAGGCCAGTTCCAGGTCAGCCGTCGCACCGGCTTCCTGCATGTGATAGCCGGAGATCGAGATCGAGTTGAACTTTGGCATGTTCTGCGAGGTGTAGGCAAAAATGTCGGAGATAATGCGCATCGACCTGCTCGGAGGGTAGATATAGGTGTTGCGCACCATGAACTCTTTCAGGATATCGTTCTGGATGGTGCCGGTCAGCTTTTCCGGCGCCACGCCCTGTTCTTCTGCCGCCACGATGTAAAGTGCCAGGATCGGCAGGACGGCGCCGTTCATGGTCATCGACACCGACATCTGGTCGAGCGGGATGCGGTCAAACAGGGTGCGCATGTCATAGATGGAATCAATCGCCACACCGGCCATGCCGACATCGCCTGAAACCCGCGGATGGTCTGAATCATAACCGCGATGGGTCGCCAGATCGAAGGCGATCGACAGGCCCTTCTGTCCGGCCGCCAGGTTGCGGCGGTAAAACGCGTTGGAGTCTTCAGCCGTTGAGAAACCGGCATACTGGCGAATGGTCCAGGGCTGGGTGGCGTACATGGCAGGGTACGGCCCGCGCAGGAAAGGCACCGCACCGGGCCAGGTGTTCAGGAAATCGAGGTCTGCAACATCTGCCGCATCATAAGCCGATTTGACATCGATGCCTTCCGGCGTCGGGAAGGTCTGCGTCTCCTGGCCAGCGCTATTGGCCGGCAGCTCGAAACTGAATTCAGAGAAATCCGGCAATGTGCTCATGATCGGTCTCCTGTGGCCAGCCTGGAAAGCTCGTTGAGCAACTCCAGTACATTTTGCCCGGCATGGACAAACTGTTGAACCCCGGCGGCTTTCAGCAATGCTTCGATCTCGCCGGGCTTACCGGCCATCATTATGTACCTCGCACCCTGTTGCGCAAGCGACCGAACAGCGTCTTCTGCCTCACCGGCATAAACCGCGTCGGAAGAACAGATACAGGTAATCCTCAACTTGCTGGCGGCCAGTTCTTCCGGCGAGCCTGTCACCACGTCAATGCCGCCCGACGCCAAAAGGTTGCTCATCCAGGTGGCCCGCACAGTGAAGTCGGCGGGTTTTCCCAGCACGGCCAGGAAAACGGTTGGACGGGCTCCTGTGTCAGCCAGTCTGGCATCGCTGGAATCGCGAAGCGCTTCAAAGCCCTCACTCAACCGGTGCTGCTGCAAGGGGTCGCAGGTTTCCATCCCGGCTGCCGGTGAGGCACCGGCGATTGTCCAGTCTGCCGGAACGCTCATGTCGAGCGTCTTGTTCGGCGCTTCGTTGAGGTTCGGGAATTCCGATACACCGGTCAGCGGCATCTTGCGCCGGGCAATATGCGTGTCGCGCATAACCCTCACGTCCTGGATCATGGCCTGCACCTTGCCGTCCGTCAGGGCCGCCATCATGCCGCCTTCAGTTTCAATGGCCTGGAAAATCGACCATGCCGACCGGGCCAGTTCATGGGTCAGGTCTTCAACATGGCCGGAACCGGCAGTTGCATCGCGCACCCGGCCCACGCGGGATTCTTCCAGCAGCAGGGATTGGACATTGCGCGCCATGCGCCGGGCAAAGCCGTCAGGCAGCCCCAGCGCATGGGTGAACGGCAGGACGCTGACACTGTCAGCACCACCGATGCCGGCTGCAAAACTGGCCGTTGTAGCGCGCAGCAGGTTCACATGCGGATCGCGTTTCGACATCATGCGCGCAGCGGTCTCTACGTGCACGGTGACAGGCGTCGGAGCCAACCTTGAGACGTCCAGCAGTCTTGCCCACAACAACCTCGCGGCACGCAGTTTGGAAATGGAGACAAACTGGTCGGCGTCCGCCGTCAGCATCATGGACATACGCGGTGCAGCATCCGTTGGCGTAATGCCGCCTGCCTCCAGCATGCGCAGATACTCAACCGCTGTTGCAAGCGCAAAACCCAGTTCCTGTGCCTCGGAACACCCGGCACCGTGATATACACGGGCATCTGCCTGTGCCACCGGTCCCTGGTGATCGGCATTGCTGGCCAGCTTGAACATATCGCCAAACCGGCGTGACAGCTCGCCGCGTTCGGTTACCTTGCCGCCATGCGCATACGCGCCGAGCGGATCAAGGCCGAGCGTCAGGCTGCAGCGCGCCAGGTCAAGCCGCCTGCGCTTGTATTCATCGAGTATCAGCAAAGCGAGATCACGCCCATGCCGCCCGCCGTCAAGACGCAGATCAACCAGGTCCAGTTCGACACCGTCAAACAGCCGCTGCACGGAGCGGGCATCGGTAACTGCAACACCGGCAGTGCCCGCAGATATGCTGCCCGGCAGGACCAGTGAGATACCGCTGGCCCCATTCGTCAGGTCATCGAGCATCTGTGTGTTGGCAGCGGCAAGCTCCGGCATGTCCGAGCGCTGTACCAGCGTCCAGGCATCTGCCGTTGCGCGTGCCGGAGCGGCAGGCAACGGCGTCGCGTTTTCTGCAGTACCATAAACCGGTTCGATAATGATGCCGTCCGAGGTGCGGGTCCGGAGGGTTTCGAACGGCCGGCCTTTCAGGCTCGCATCGACAAGCGCTCGCCAGTCGTCGTGCTCAAGGGCCGGGAACTCATCTGCCAGTTTCAGGTCGCTCATCGTGCAGCCCTATCCATTCGCATGTTGCGTTGCACAATTTTGTAGCGCAGCGCCCCGCTTTCTGCAAATCGACTTTCGTCACAGGTATCCGGAGATACCCGGAATTGAACTGGCGACATCTTTTACAAGGTCGTCGCCGGCCTTCTCCTTGGCATAACCAAGGGTTTCCTTCCCCAGGACCTTGATCTGATCCATGCTCAGACCGCTCGACTGCAGCTTGCTGACAGCAGCCAGCGGCCCGCCCATCATGCCGCCGCCCAGCATGCCCAAGCAGCCCGCCACCGCGCGCGCCATCGCCGCCATGCAGTTGGGCCAGTTCGCCGGCGCCCGGAATGGCGTCGAACAATTGCGTCACCTTGGCCTTGTCGCCCTGGGTTTTGACCAGTGACAGCATGATCCCGGTCGCCTTTTCAGCCAATTCCGGCGCAAGGCCGGTTTTTTCAACGATCCGGTCAATCAGATCCTGCATCGGTGTATTCCTTTTGGTATTTGTCGGTTAGGCATTGCTCTTGCGAAGGTTGTATAGCAATTTCACATGACACCAACAGTTTTGGCAGGCAGGTAGAATAAAATGACCGATGGAACAGTTTTTCTGGGGCAAAGCGAAAAACGCGAAGAGCTATTCCTGAAGCTCGCCAACCGGCACGGCCTGATTACCGGTGCAACCGGTACCGGCAAGACGGTGACACTGCAGATACTGGCGGAAGGATTTTCCGCTGCCGGGGTACCGGTGTTTGCAGCGGATATCAAAGGCGATCTGTCGGGTATATCGCGCGAAGGCGAGCCTAAGGACTTCCTGCTCAAGCGTGCCAAGACGATCGGTTTTGATGATTACGGCTTTGAAGCCTTTCCAACCATTTTCTGGGATTTGTTCGGTAAGCAGGGCCACCCCATCCGGACCACCATTACCGAAATGGGGCCGCTGCTGATTTCGCGCTTGATGGGCCTGACCGATGCCCAGGAAGGCGCGCTCAATATTGCCTTCCGGATTGCTGATGAGGAAGGCCTGTTGCTGCTTGACCTGAAAGACCTGCGCGCCATGTTGTCTGATCTGGCCGATCGTGGCAGCAAGCTGACCACCGACTATGGCAATGTGGATTCGCGCACCATCGGTGCCATTCAGCGCCGGCTGATCGTGTTGGAGGAACAGGGCGGTGAAAACTTCTTCGGCGAACCGGCGCTTGATATCAAGGACCTGATGCGCACCACACGCGACGGGCGCGGCTATATCAACATTCTGGCGGCCGACGAGCTGATGCAGTCACCGCAATTGTACGCCACCTTCCTGTTGTGGCTGATGTCGGAGCTGTTTGAGGAAATGCCCGAAGTCGGCAACCCGGACAAACCGAAACTGGTGTTCTTTTTCGACGAAGCTCATCTGCTGTTCAATGAAGCGCCCAAGAGCCTTTTGACCAAGGTTGAGCAGGTGGTGCGGCTGATCCGCTCCAAAGGCGTCGGCGTCTATTTCGTGACCCAGAACCCGCTTGATGTGCCCGACACGGTGCTGGCGCAGCTCGGCAACCGGGTGCAGCACGCGCTGCGCGCCTTTACCCCGCGCGATCAGAAGGCCGTCAAGGCAGCCGCCACCACGTTCCGCCAGAATCCGAAATTCGATACCGAGGAGGTTATTACCCAGCTTGGCGTGGGTGAGGCGCTGGTTTCGACGCTGGATCTGAAAGGCGTGCCGTCAATGGTCGAACGCACGCTGATCCGCCCGCCGTCGAGCCAGATGGGCCCTGTCATGCCGGCTGAGCGCACCCAGGCGGTCAAGAACAGTCCGGTTTATGGCCTGTATGATGAAGCCGTTGACCGGGATTCCGCATACGAAAAACTGCGTGTGAAAGCGGAGAACGCCGCCGAGCAGCAGCAAGCGGCTGCCGCAGCCGAAGAAAAGGCCAAGGTGGAAAAGGCTGCCGCAAAGAAGACCACGACGGGTTCGAGGCGCACTGATTCCGCCACCGACCGGTTTGTCAAAAATATTGCCAGCACCGTTGGCCGCCAGGTCGGCAACATGCTGGTGCGCAACAGCGGGTCGATCGTGCGCGGTATTCTGGGCAGCCTGTTGAAGAAATAGGCTTTTTTGAATTCAGTGATCCAGAATGATGGTATCGGCGATCTCGATGTCGAAGCCGGACAGACCCACATAGCGCCGCGACCGGCTGGCAATCAGCCTGATTGAGGTCACCGACAGGTCGCGCAGGATTTGTGCGCCAAGCCCTACATCGCGCCAGCTTTCAGCCCGTGCGCGCGAGGACGCGGTATCTTCATCAAGGTCGGGCTGGCCAAGCTTCGACGCCGGCACGCCAGCGACGCCCTCGCGCAGATAGATCAGGATACCACAGCCTTCTTTCCGGAAAATCTCATAAACCGCGTTCAGTGTATCGCGGTTGCCAAGCACGTCTTCAACCAGGTCCTGCCGATGCAGGCGAACCGGAATATCCTTGCCGGATGAGGTATCGCCATAGACCAGTGCCAGATGCTGAACCGGGTCAAACGAGGTGGAGTAGGCAATGCCGTTGGCCGGACCGGACGGCGTGTCCACCGGAAACTCGCCGTCACGTTCCACCAGGCGCTCGCGTTGCTGGCGATAGGCGATGAGATCGGCCACGGAGATGATCTTGAAGCCGTGTTCGCGGGCAAAATCCGTGACCTGCCGGCCCCGCTTGACGGTGCCGTCATCATTGACCAGTTCGCAGATCACACCGACCGGCGGTTCACCGGCAAGCCGGGTAAGGTCAACTGCAGCTTCGGTATGGCCGGAGCGCATCAGCACGCCGCCGCGCTTGGCAATCAGCGGAAACACGTGGCCGGGCCGCACAAAATCTTCAGCGTGCACATTGGCATTGGCAAGCGCATGCACCGTGGCGCAGCGTTCTTTTGCCGAAATGCCGGTGGTCAGGCCTTCCTTGTAGTCGATGGACACCGTGAAAGCGGTGCCGAGCGGTGCGTCATTGTCCGATACCATCGGGTCCAGCTTGAGGCGCCGTGCGTCCTCGCGGGTCATCGGCGCACATACAATGCCGGAGCCGTGGCGCACCATCATCGCCATCTGTTCGTTTGTGACCTTGGAGGCGGCTGCAATCAGGTCACCTTCGTTTTCCCGGTCGTCATCGTCAACCACCACCACCATTTCACCGGCCTTGATGGCCGCGATTGCGCTTGCAACGGTATCCAGCGAACCGGTCATGTCATGTTCTCCTTCAAGGTGCGGTGAAAAATCCACCGGCTTCACCTTGTTGCGGGTCAGGATCTGTATTTTGACGGCAAGGTCGAGCGACGGCGTGTCACCTGCCAGCAACTGCGAAATTCGCCCGGCGGAGATATCCAGCGCGCGGGCGAACTTCGCCTTGGTCGTATCAGCCTGCCTGAGCCATTCATCGAGTTTCATGGCAGAAGGCTTTAGCAGGGCTAAAGGATATGGGAAAGGAGATTATGCGATGCCGGGCACAAAAACCCACAGCCCGGCATCAGGTGAGCGGTATCAGGTCCGCCCACTCATCAATCTGCGGGCACTAGCCAGAAGGCGGCCGTCGGTAATCGCCAGGCCAAGGGCGATCAGGCCAAACCCGAGCCAGGCCTCAAGCCCAAGCCTTTCACCCAGGAATGCGACACCCAGGCCAATGGCAAAAGGCGGGATCAACAGCGTTACGAGCATGAGGTTGGCAGCACCGGCGCGCGCGAGAATGGCAAAATACAAGAGGTACGCAACAGCGGTTGAGAATATTGCTACTGAAATGAGCGACGCCCATACATTAGGGGACAGGGTCAGGACCGGCAGGCCGTCCGACCAGATGGCAATCGGGATCATGAGAACAGTGCTGCCGGTGAGCATGCCAAGTGCATTCATCTCCGGCGCATTGCCGGACAGGGAGACTTTGGCCCAGACACTTGCGAATGCATAAGACAGGGCTGCCCCCAGAACAGCCAGTTGGGCGAGGTTCCTGAGGTCGAGATTCGTGAGAGCGTCAAACCCCATGATCACCGCAACACCGAAAACCCCAAACACCGCGCCGATGATTTTTCGCGATGTAAGCGGTTCATCAACCAGCAGCAGGCCGGAGACAACGGCCCCGAATACAGCCGTTGTGCCATTGAGAATTGAGGCCAAGCCGCTCTCGATTGTCTTCTGACCCCAGAAGATCAGCGAAAACGGTATGGCATTGTTCAGGGCGCCCATGACCAGGTAAGCAAACCAGGTTCGCGGCGATGTGGGGATTTTCGTTCCCCGCCACAAGACCACCAGAAACAGCACCGGCACTGCCCAGAACACCCGATGCAGCGTTATGGTCAGTGGCGGCACTTCTGCAAGCGCAACCTCTGCAAAGAAGAATGACCCGCCCCAGACCGCGGCCAGTGCCAGCAGTAAAAGGCCGGATATCAAATCAATCGTTGGAGCGGGTTTTTTGATCATCAGGCCTAGTTGCATGAAACTGAAACTCAGACCACCCGTTTCCCGGGCCGGCTGGCTGCCTGAACCCCGGGCAAGGCCTCTATTTTTGAAATGCTCCGGCCTGAAAAACAAAACCCCTCCAAAATGACGGGGCTTGCGTGCGGTCTGCGGAGCCGCTGCAAGGGCTCCGCAGTCCTGATCGTATTGTCGTGGCTACCGGTCAGGCAGCGGAATGCAGCTGCTCGACATAGTCCCAGTTCACCAGGTTGTCGAACCAGGCTTCCAGGTATTTCGGGCGCGCATTGCGGTAGTCGATATAATAGGAATGCTCCCACACATCGCAGCCCAGGATCGGCGTTGCGCCGTGCATCAGCGGGTTTTCGCCGTTTGCGGTCTTCATGACGGCAAGCTTGCCGTCCTTGACGGCCAGCCAGGCCCAGCCGGAGCCGAACTGGGTAACACCGGCATTGATGAAGTCTTCGCGCATCTTGTCATAACCGCCAAGATCGCTGTCGACGGCTTTCTGCAGGGCGCCCGGCAGGCTCTTGCCGCCGCCGTTGGGTTTCATCCAGTTCCAGAAATGCAGGTGGTTGTAGTGCTGGCCGACATTGTTGATCAGGCCGGCATTGCCTTCTTTGAAGGCCGCTTTGCAGATGTCTTCCAGAGACTTGTCCGCATGAGGGGAATCTTTCAGCAGGTTGCCGCCATTGGTGACATAGGCCTGGTGATGCTTGTCGTGGTGAAACTCCAGGGTTTCCTTTGACATGTACGGACCAAGCGCATCATAGGCGTATGGGAGATCGGGAAGTTCGAGAGCCATTTGAGTTAAGCCTCCATTTTTGAGTTGTTGGTTTTAGAAGAATGCCTGAATGCCGGTTTGTGCCCGGCCCAGAATGAGTGCGTGAACATCGTGTGCACCTTCATACGTATTCACGGTTTCAAGGTTCACCATATGTCGAATGACATGATATTCGTCCGAAATGCCGTTGCCACCGTGCATATCACGCGCCATGCGCGCGATGTCCAGTGCCTTGCCGCAATTATTGCGCTTCAGGATGGAAATGGATGTGGGTGACAACCGGCCGGCTTCAAGGCCGCGGCCCAGTGCCAGACAGCCGTGCAGGCCCAGTGTGATCTCGGTTTGCATGTCGGCCAGCTTCTTCTGTACGAGCTGCGTGGCAGCCAGCGGCCGGCCGAACTGCTTGCGGTCGAGCGTGTATTGACGCGCCCGGTGCCAGCAGTCTTCAGCAGCCCCGATCACGCCCCAGGAGATACCGTAGCGCGCCTTGTTGAGACAGCCGAACGGACCTGACAGCCCGCGCGTGTTTGGCATCAGGGCATCTTCGGGCACTTCGACATCGTCGAGCACGATCTCGCCGGTAACTGAGGCGCGCAGGGAAAACTTGCCCTCGATCTTCGGTGTCGAAAAGCCCTTCATGTCGCGCTCGACGATAAAGCCGTGAATGCCTTCATCCTCCAGCTTTGCCCAGATGATGGCAATATCGGCGATGGGTGAATTGGTGATCCACATTTTCGAGCCGTTCAGCACATAGCCGGACGAGGTGCGCTTGGCGCGGGTTTTCATGCCGCCGGGGTCGGAGCCCGCATCGGGCTCGGTCAGGCCGAAGCAGCCGACCATTTCGCCGGTGGCCAGCTTGGGCAGGTATTTTTTCTTCTGGGCCTCGGAGCCATAGGCCTCGATCGGGTGCATGACCAGCGAGTTCTGTACCGAAATGGCCGAGCGATAGCCTGAATCGACCCGCTCGATTTCGCGTGCGATCAGGCCGTAGGCCACATAGCCGAGACCCTGGCCGCCATAGGCCGGGTCAGTCATGATACCCATCAGGCCAAGCTCGCCGGCCTCGGTCATGATTTCGCGGTCAAAGCGTTCGTCACGAAACGCCGATTTGACCCTGGTTGCCAGCTTGTCGTCGGCAAACTCGCGCACGCTGTCGCGGATCATGCGTTCTTCTTCGGTCAACTGTCCTTCCAGGTCGAGCGGGTCTTCCCAGTTGAAGTCGGCAACCACGGCAGGTTTGGCGGAAATGGAATGGGCGGCATCTGACATGTCAGGCCTCCTTGTTGTTACGATCAGATTTGGCGGCAATGTGCGACGGATTGAAACCGGTTGCAAGGTTTGTGAGAGGGTGGTTGGTCGAAACCGGCTATTGCCGGTCAGGTGAGGCAGCCTGCATGATTGCACCATGGGTTTACTGTCTTCGCTGATTCCTATCTGGCCGGCATCAATCTTGTAACATTCGCCATGTTTGCCTGGGACAAGCGCAGCGCGATAAAAGGTGATTGGCGCATTCCGGAAAAGACCTTGCTGGCGCTGGCGCTTGCCGGTGGAACACCCGGCGCGATAATCGCCCAGCAGCGGCTGCGCCACAAAACCCGCAAACAGCCATTTCGGGCGCAACTGATATTGATTGCGGGCCTGCATGTAGTGCTGCTTGTGGCGCTGGCAATACCCTTCACGCGTCAGCTTTTGCTTGAGCAATTGCATCTGTTATTGGGGCCTTAGGCAGGTTGGACCGACCGCGCCGCCTTGCTGAAAAAACGCGGGCTCAGGATTAAAGACGACAGAACCTAACTGGTGCATTTAGCAGGCTGTCACTGAAACTCTTATGGCGATCAAATTACGGTGTACCGTTATACGCAATACAGCGTCGAAATGAGGCTTACGATGGAAATCCTGAACGTTGATACCAGTTTGAGCTTTCTTCAGAACGAAAAATTGCTGCAAGTGTGCGTTGGTGAAAATGAGTTGTTATTGTTATTCGGCGGGGAAATCACTGCGACTATCGAAGTCCCGATCACGCACACTCAATCAGGGAAATCGCTGACAAAATTGAGAATTTTCGAACGGATCAATGTACCTTGACACAGTTATTGGGATCAAAGGTGATATCGGCAACCCTGACAGGGACAATGTCTCACACTCGCGTTTTCAAACGGTGACAAGTTGTCGTTCCAATCGGATGAAAGCGGCAACGAATGCTTTCAAATTACCAAAAAAGACAAGACATATATCTCTTAATAGGTGCTTGATCACGCGTCTTAACGGCGCATTGTTTTACATGGAATGCAATGTGGCATCATGGATTTATGGTGTCACCGTAACTCCGTAATTTAGGTCACGCGCAGGTCTGTCAGGCTGCTTCAAAACTGTCTATCGCCGACAGTTCGCCAGCAAGGTGTGGTGCCTGTTCGTGCAGATCATAGGCAGCCTGCATGTTCATCCAATACTCAGCGCTTGTGTTAAAGAACTTGGCCAGCCGCAATGCGGTGTCAGGCGTCAGTGCTGTCTGGCCTTTCACAATGCGTTCAATACGGGTGCGCGGCACATGCAGCTTGCGCGCCAGCGAACCGGCGCTCATGCCGAGCGGCGCGAGGTAAAGTTCGCGAAGCACTTCACCAGGCGATGGGGGACTAAACTGTTACTCATTGTCCTTGTGTCCTCAGTGATAATCGACAATTTCAACATTCTCCGGACCGCCATCCGTCCAGACAAAACAAATGCGCCATTGCCGGTTGATGCGAACTGAATGCTGGCCTGCCCTGTCGCCTCTCAGCTTTTCCAACTGGTTGCCCGGTGGAAAACGCAAATCCTCAAGTTCTGCAGCAGCATTCAAAGCGGTCAGCATGGCCCGTGAGCGAGTGATCAGATCTTCGGATAGCCCTTTGGCGTTCTGTTTTCAGCCAGCAAACGAGCGCGCTTGTGTTTTGTATGATCTGATCACATCGTGTATCATAACGTGATACGCATTATTGTCAAGCGGAGTGTTTCATGGCTTGATACGATTATACATTACAAGATGTGCGAAAGAAGCAAACCCTAAGCCCCCGCCGCATCCATCCTGTCAGCCACCATCAGGCCAAACGCATAGACCAGCGCGACTTCCTTCAACCGGTCGAACCTGCCCGGTGAGCCGCCATGGCCGGCGCCCATCTGGGTCTTGAACAACAACAGGTTGTCGTTGGTCCTGAGCTCACGCAGCCGGGCGACCCATTTGGCCGGTTCCCAGTAGGTGACGCGCGGATCGGTCAGGCCGCCGACCGCCAGCAGATTGGGGTAGTATTGAGCCGATACATTGTCGTACGGGCTGTAGGATCGGATATAGTCGAAGGCTTCCTTGCTCGCGATCGGATTGCCCCATTCCGGCCATTCCGGCGGGGTCAGCGGCAGGGTGTCGTCCAGCATGGTGTTGAGCACGTCGACAAACGGCACTTCGGCGATGATGCCCCTGAACAGCTCCGGCGCCATGTTGGCGATGGTGCCCATCAGCATGCCGCCGGCGCTGCCGCCTTGCGCGACGATATTGCCGTCGCTGGTAAAGCCTTCCGCCACCAGATGCCGCGCGGCAGCGATGAAGTCGGAAAAGGTGTTCTTCTTGGTCATCATCTTGCCGGCCTTGTACCAGCCATAGCCCTTGTCCTTGCCGCCCCTGACATGGGCAATGGCATAGACGAAGCCACGGTCGACCAGCGACAGGATATTGGTGTTGAAGCTCGCCGGCATGGCGATGCCGTAGGAGCCGTAGCCGTACAGCCACACCGGTGCCGACCCGTCGAGCTTCGTGTCCTTGTGATAGAGCAGGGAGATCGGCACCAGCGCGCCGTCTTCGGCGGGCGCCATGATGCGCCGGGTCACATAGGTCGGCCGGGTCATGGCCCGACGGCACTTCCTGCTGCTTGCGCAAGGTGCGCTGCCGGCTCGCCATGTCATAGTCAAACACCTGCGAGGGCGTGGTCATGGAGGCATAGGAAAACCGGATCAGGCTGGTGTCGAATTCATAGCCCGACGACATGCCGAGCGAATAGGCTTCCTCATCGAAGGACACCGTGTGTTCGTCGCCTGACCCCAGCTCCCGCACGATAATGCGCGGCAGGCCTTCATGGCGTTCAAGACGCGCCATATGCCTGGCAAACACCGTGTGATCGAGGATCAGGGTGCCCGGCGTGTGCGGCACCAGGTCCTGCCAGTTCTTCCGGGCCGGGTCGCCGACCGGGGCCGTGACAATGCGGAAATCTTCAGCGTCACCGGAATTGGTGAGGATATAGAGCACCCCGTGCGCCTCATCGACACTGTATTCGTGGCCGGGCTGCCGCGGCTCGATCAGACGCGGCGGCGTCAGCGGCTCTTTGGCCGGGATCAGCCAGCTTTCCGACGATTGATGGTCATGGCAGTCGATAATGATCCAGTCGCCGGACTGGCTCTTGCCGACGCTCATGAAAAAGCCGGCGTCGGTTTCTTCGTGCACCAGCACGTCATCGGCGACCGGGCTGCCGATTTCATGGCGGAAGAGCTTTGACGGCCGGTGGTTTTCATCCAGGCGGATATAGAAGATATGCTTGCAATCGGCCGACCACACGCCACTGCCGCTGGTGTCAGGGATCACGTCAGCCAGGTTTTCCGACGTACCGGCTTCGCGCAACACCAGGGTGAAGAATTCCGATCCCTTGTCGTCATAGCCGAAGGCCACCAGCTTGTGGTCGGGCGAGTGCGATGCACCGCCAATGCGGAAGTAGTCCTTGCCGTCGGCCTCCTTGTTGCCGTCAACCAGAACGGTCTCGTCATCGCCGTCATGATTGGTGCGCACAAACAGCGGTTGCTGGCCGCCGGTGATGTATTTCACACCGTACGAATATTCACCATCAGGTGACGGCACACTGGAATCGTCTTCCTTGATGCGCCCTTTCATCTCGCCGAACAGGGTCTCCTGCAGGCTTTCGGTTGGCGCCATGGTATTTTTCACCCAGGCATTCTCGGCTTCCAGATAGGCCCGGATATCCGCATCCAGAACCGACGGATCGCGCATCACCTCCTGCCAGTTGTCGGCGCGAAGCCAGCCATAGTCATCCGTCAGCGTATGGCCGTGAATATCCCGGGAAACAGGCTTTTTGACCGCGCGTGGAGGTGTCGTTGTCATCGAAAATCCGATTCAGAAAATGGCAAAGGCAAGAACAGGTCAGGCCTTTCGGCCTGAACTTCATGGCGGCACCGTTCATGCAGTAGCGCTGTCCGGTCGGCGCCGGCCCGTCCGGAAACACATGGCCGAGATGACCGTCGCATGATGCGCAGCGCACTTCCGTGCGTTTCATGAACAACGAGCGGTCGGAATGTTCACTGACGGAATCCGGGGACTTGGGCTGAAAGAAACTGGGCCACCCGGTGCCTGAATCAAACTTGGCATCCGATTTGAACAGATCCGTACCGCATCCGGCACACACATAGGTGCCTTCGTCCTTGTAATTGTTGAACGGGTGGGAAAAGGCCCGTTCGGTCCCGTGCTTGCGCAACACATGATATTGCTCGTCGTTCAGCTGTTCACGCCATTCTGCGTCGGTCTTGTTCTTGTCGTCGGTCATCGGCCTGATCCGTCCTCGTTGAAGTATAAGATAATCGATTGGGCAATCATTACGGGTTTTTCAAGTCTTTCAACGAAAATTGAAACGTCGAAGATTGCCCTGACGAAATTATCTTCGTGAGTAACCCGATTGATCGTGACCTCGCCACGAACCCTGTCGCCTGCCAGCACCGGGGCGATGAAGCGGACCTTGTTCATGCCGTAATTGACAATGCGGCCAACGTTCTCAATGCGCACCAGATCGTACATCATGACGGCAAGCATGGATAATGTCAGATATCCGTGCGCAACAGGCGCATGTCCCAGTTCGCCCTGGGTGCGTTCGGCATCCAGATGTATCCACTGCCGGTCATCTGTGGCCTGTGCAAACGCATCAATGCGAGATTGGGGAATATCGATCCATCTGCCGGGGCCGATGGTTTCGCCAACGTGGCGTAAAAGCTCTTCCGGTGTGTCAATTTCAAGCAATGTCAGCGATCCGTTAACTGGTTGTTATTGCAGTTTTCTTGATTCCATTAAGCCGGTTTACACCATTGCTGGTGTTATCTACATCTCTGATAGGGACAATGCGTAGACAGTATTGAGCGGATTAGGTGAGTTTCGACGGCGATATACAGGCGGCGGGAGGCGTTCAACCCAATGAAGGGTTGATTGCGGCAACGCTGTTGCATTGCAATCCTGTCAGGGTAATTCCGCAGGTTGATGAACTCCCCAGTGACGCAAACAGCCTGGTTGATCGCCTGCTGACGTCGGTTACATCCCTGAAACTGGCAGAAAATGTCGTAAGCATTCTGGTCGAAATGCCGGAGGCTGAAGAAGAAGCGGTCGAAGCAGCAGAAGCTGCAAAAGCTGCACAAGCAGACGAGGCGGCCGAAACCGCTGAGGTCAGCACCGGCAAGACCGCCGCGAAGGGCACAAAAGCAAAGAAAGCGCCGCCGGACAAACAGGCTCTGGAGGATGCCAGCCGCGACCTGGTTGCGATCATGATCCTGCCATCCGGTCAGGCCCAGCCGCAGGAGCGGTTCTTCGCCGGTGACGCGCTGCTTGGTATCATGCCCCATCTGCCGCCTGCCGATCTGACCAGCCTGGCCAGAACCGTGGCCCGTCTGGATGTCGTCTCCGAACGGCTCAGGACATTCCTTGTCACTCATTCCGACAATGACATTTCCTGCAGAATGCTGAAAGACGCTCACTATATTTCAGATGTTGATCTGTTGAAGGTGATACCAACCGGTTCCGAACAGCAATTGCGGCTGATCGCGCGGCGCAGGTTGTTGAACGTGGTTGTCTGTGACGCGCTCATCGAGACAGGCAATGCGCCTGCAATTCTTGAGCTGTTGCGAAATGCCGAAAGCCAGTTGTCCACATCGGCCTTTGTCAAACTGATGCCGATCGTGGTCGGCAACAATGACCTGGAAAGTGCGTTGTGCAACCGGAAAGACCTGCCACAGGCGGTCGGCCTGGAAATGTTCTGGCAGGGCGGGCAGAATCTGCGGCGCTATCTCCTGACCCGTTTCCTGACGGAGTCTGCCGCGCTCGGGCGGGTGCTGAGTATCGGCATGAAGGTGGATGCCATTCCGTCATTCGGAAGCAAACCGTCTGCGGAAGACATCGAAGAGTTGATTTCACAAGTGGAAAATGGTGACCCCGAAGCCGCCGATACGCTGGCACGTTATTGCCGGATTGCTCCCGAGACCGCCAAGAGGGTGGTAAATGACGCCGGGGGTGAACCCATTACGGTTGTGTTCAAATGCCTTGCCCAGTCGCGCCTTGTTATGGCTCAGGCATTGCAACGCTGGGTGGAATCAGACAAATGCCCGATTAACGGCGAAAATCGCATGGTGGAATTGCATGCCCAGTTTGATGGCATGTCGTTTAATAAAGCCCGTATGCTGCTGGCTTACTGGGACTGGGCCAGCCGTGAATCCGGGCCATTCAGGAATCAATAGCTAATTTTTTCGGATTAATTGTCAGACTACTGTGAATTTCCAAATCGAAATTTGAACTATTTGCAGTTATCGTTACGTAAGAATTTCAATTCTGTATCGGATATTGAAATTATATTGCGTGAAAAATATGAATTTTTGTATAGCTCTTGATTTTAACTGGTTTCACAGTTAAGTCCAACCGCAATCGAGTGTTCGGAAGACTGCTCGAGTCTAAGTTCTCTGGTGGGGAGAGATTATTCGATATTCCTGGGAGGACGAAAGATGTCTGAAATTGAAGAAAATGACACGACTTATGTTGAACTGACGGCTGAGATCGTTTGTGCCTATGTTGGCAATAACGCCGTTCCCGCCGCAGATATACCCGCATTGATCAAACAGGTTCACGGCGCTTTGTCTGAGGCAGCTCAAGAAAGCGCAGCCAACAACGGACCGGCACCCGAACCAGCAGTTGCAATCAATCGCTCCATTACTGCGGACTATTTGATCTGTCTCGAAGACGGCAAGAAATTCAAATCCCTCAAGCGGCATCTGCGCACCTCATATGACATGACACCGGAAGAGTACCGTGAGAAATGGGGGCTCAAATCCGACTATCCGATGGTCGCACCGAATTATGCGGCTGAGCGTTCCAAGCTGGCCAAGAAAATTGGCCTGGGACAGGGCCGCCGCAAGCGGACATAGAGCCTGATCGCTTTCAAAGCGTCAGAGCAACTTTATGGGTTCAATTGAACCCATGTTGCTCCAGCCGTTCAGGACCCGCAATTCTGATCGGTTTTGGACTTTTCAAGGCAGCATGCGTTTTTGCGAACGCATGCTGTTTTTGCTTTATTTGTCACTGATCCCCTTCGTGTCCCTTGCGGATCAGTTGCCCGATGGCCAATATCCATACAGAGCGAACAGGAGCGCTGGTTGATTCTGATTGAATCACCAGCAGTGCTTTGGACATTTGTGGTTGCATGCCCTGCCTTGTAAAATCGCTTGTGTTCTTGCGGGACATGTAACGGCTTTAAGGACGGAACTGATCGTGATCGGCGATTTTAATGCCTTTCGGGCGCAGCTCGTGTTGCCTGCGCAATGCGAGCTGTTTGACTACTGGCTCTCCTGCAGCATCGATGGTGCGATGCCGGTTCGGCAGGTGTTTACGCCGGTGGCAATCCCGCAATTGCTTCCGCACGTGAGCCTGATTGATGTGGAACGCGCCGGCCGTTTTCGTATCCGGCTGGCCGGCACGCAACTGCGCGACGTGTTTGACCGGGAGATTACCGGACTTCCGGTAAGCGACCTTGAACGAATGTCCAGCGCCGGATACTGGCAGCGCGCCTGTTCTTCTGTTGTCGAGACAGGTCTGCCAATGCAGGGCGCGATAAAGTCACCCCGCATCACCAAGGATCATCTGGTCCAGTTCTGGTTGCGTTTGCCGTTTGCGGCGCGCGACGGGTCGATCAGACAGGTATTGGGGTTCGATGCCTGTATTCCCGCCGCAGACCTGCAGATTGACCTGTCCCAGTGCGATCAGGGTGAACCGGATTCGCTGGCGGTTTAGGGATTAGAGATCCTGATCTCAGGCCGACAACAGGGCAGCATCAGCTTTCAGCCGGGAAATCATGGCGGCCAGACCGTTGGACCGTTGTGGTGTAAGCGCTTCGTGCAGGCCCAGTTTTCCCAGCGCAGCCTGAACATCGGTTTCAATGATGTCGCGGGGCGCTTTCCCGGACAGCAATATATGCAGGATTGCAATCAAGCCCTTGACGATCAGCGCGTCGCTGTCGCCGCGAAACGTCAAAACCGGACTTGCACCTGACCTGTCCGTTTCAGACACCAGCCAGACCTGGCTTGCGCAGCCCTGCACCTTGTTGCCAGGGATGCGGGCCTCATCTTCAAGAGGTTCAAGCGCGCGGCCCAGTTCGATTACGTATTTGTAGCGTTCCTCCCAGTCGTCGAGGAACTCGAAATCATCAAGTAGCTGGTCAAAACTTGGTTCACTCAATGCATGGAACTCCCTGACGTCCGAAATAGTCGGCTGATTTACTATTCGATAAAGGGTCAGGTCAGTGATAACAAGCCGCCACAGCATCGCACCTGCTATTACTCGACCTCGTCACTTTGGGCCCGAACCGGCATTGATCGATATGTGTGGCGGGAGCCCGAAAAAAAAGGCCGCAAAACACTAATGGGCAGGTGTGCTTTGCGGCCGAGTAGCCCGGTTGGGATGCCGGGTGGGGTCTATAATCAGTTGCTGTCGGGATATGACTGTCGAGTGGAGTCTTCCCCCGAAGGCCTAGCCTTGCCGGCTTGGTTCAGGGCCTCGCCAGTCCGGCAGAATATCTTCAATACGCAGTGTATTGGTGCCGGTGTCAGCGTCAGCGAGTTTCGTGGTCGACCCTGTAACCAGCGCATCAACCGAGGACGAATTGAGCAGGTCGGAAATGCTCTTTCCGCCGGCGGCGTCCGGTTGAGGCCTCCCGTTTGCTTCATGATCAGTGCCGGAAACCGGTAACGGATCGTCCGCAGCAGAGTGAGCAGCGTCCGCTGACGTGCCCGTGCCATTGGCCCATTCGTAAGCCAGCCGGATTGAATACTTGGCTTTGGCCTGGGCGACGGAAACGACATCACTCATCGCTGTACAGGTCAAAGGCTGGCGTTCGCAGAATGAACTGACATCGGTAAAGGTGCCAATGGCTACGGACACCAGTTGATGTGTCTGCAATTCCGCTGCCGGTGGCGGATTTGTTGACAAAGTCGTGTCATTGGGCGGCATTGGCGCCAGTATCAGCGCTGCCATCCCCACGATCAAAATTCTTGTAATACCCATCTTGTTCCCCATGACATTCGGTTGATCCAAATATTCATGGTACCAATATGGATATGTCTTGTTTCGTTCCTATAAAATACATAAAAACTATTTGAATTGTATTTTAATAAAAATTGATTAGAATTTTAGTCAAATTGTACGGCCAGGCTCGCAGGTCAGCAGTTTTCGGGCCTTTCTTCGATATGCCCCGGTGAAATTATTGCTGTCAGGCAAGGCTGTGTTAACCCAGTTGTGGCATGACTTGAAATTCGACCCCGACAACAACCGCAAACCCATGGCGGGAGGCTTGATGAACCAGGATTACGACGATACTGACGAAATGCGCGAACCGCGCCATGGCGTCCTGATCGTTGGTGCTGGTTTGGCCGCTGTTCTGGTGGGGTCGGTATGGATGAATTTACTGTCGGGCGAGCATGCCGTGTTCGAGCGTACAGCTGCTGCGCCTGCACCGGTGATCGAGGAAGCGCTGCATGATGTGTCGGCAGGCCGCAGTTCGGGCTATTTTCCATCGGCCAGGGTGAATGTCGAGATCAAATCCTCATCTTCCCGGCGGGTTGCCGAAGACCCGCTTGCGCAACTTATCCTGCAAACCGAAAGCGCTGGTGAGCCGGAGATCCCGATGCCACAGGGTATTGAGCCTGAACCATCTCTCGTGCTTCTGGCGCAACGTGAACTGGCCTCGCTTGGGCTCTATTATGGCGTGGTGGATGGACTGGCAGGTGCTGATACCCGCGACGCGGTTCGCAAGTACCAGGCTCTGAACGGTCTGGCTGTAACGGGCGCCGTGACGCGCCCGGTGCTCGATCACATTCAGTTTGCACGTCGGCTAAGTGACGCCGGCAACACCAGTATCGCAGTGCATCAGGTACAATCCGCGCTGGCAAAGCTGGGGTATTCGCCGGGCAAGATCGATGGTCAGCTGGGCGAGCAGACAAAGATTGCCATTCGCACATTTGAGGCGGACAGAGGCTGGCCGGTCACCGGCAAGGTCTCAGACGAGCTGTTGCAGGAGCTTCAGGGCACAAATGAGCAGGCCAGTATTGCTGTTCAGTGAACCGACGGCCAGCCCACCTGATAATTACCTCCTTTGGTATTATCTGGCAGGACATCCGCAATGTCGGTAAAATCCAATATCTGGATCGCTGCCTATCGCAAGCGTTGCGATCTGGAGGCATTGCCATGTGTGGTTGTTCGCAAAGGTGCGCTGGATGCCGGCAGCATCTATATCTGTATCCGAATCAGCGATGACGAAGTCTGGTTGATGGGTCCGCCGGCCGGGCCACTGCTGGATGACCTCGGTGACCGGATTTTTGAACCTCGTTTTGAGACCGCTGTGCCCCAGGGCCAGATTGATGAATATCTGGCCAGACAGGCCGGATATGACCCGGATATCTGGGTTTTGGAGGTGGAGGACCGCGACGGCAAGGCCTTCCTGAGGTAGGGCTGGAACACATGACAATTCATCTTAATGCCTTGCTTGTCACCAAGGTTAGTCAATTTTTAACCAAACCGGTTGCCTAATTGCATGTGTAGTTGCAATCAGAGGCCTCAAGGTGCCACCGGCAATGACAAATGTTTTGGATTTTTTGACCCTGCACAGGAAAAGTACGCCGCGTAAGCCGGCGTCCGAGGCTGAGTGCGAGGTCATTATCTTTCCCGGCGTGCGAAGAGAACGTCGCGACAACGCGTTTGAGCATTCTTCCCGTGCATCCGGCACGGAGCGATCAGTCTAACGCTGATTTGCGGACGGGTTTCACATCACATTCCAAGGCGCGCTCGCTTGATCATCGCTCTAGATCAGGTTTATGATTTTCGGTTGAATCAACCAAAAATCATAAACCTGATCGCTTTCAAAGTGATCGAGCAACTTCACGGGTTCACTTGAACGAGGATACTCTAGCTGCTGGCCAGCGAACAGGAGGTGTTCTGCAATGCCTCCGCAGATCTCGCAGCTTCAAGCCGGTTTGCTGCGGCTGAACGAATGACCACGATGCCGGTCTGGGTGCCTGTCAGTATGGTTATGGAATTAATGCTGCTTCCGACCGAATTGGCTGCATTCACGATGGCTTCCGGATCGGGATCATCATCATACAAATACAGGCTGAACTGCTTGCGGGGAGCCTGCTGGTCGTTCAGTGTGTAAATGGTTCCGCCGCGCGTGTTGTAGACCTCCAGAGCCCAGTATTGATCCGGCACCCGGGCATTGATGCGAAGCGGTCCGGTGGACAGGTCAAACAGGCAAAGCGCATATGTCAGCTCACCGGGATATTCTGCTATGCTGGCAGCAGCCGTTCCCGGCACTGCCAGTGTCAGCTTGTTGATGCCGTTTTCGGCAAGGATGGTGTCCAGCTTGGTCTGAAACTGTTGTGACGGCACAAACAGGATGTAGCAAAGATGAGCTGCTATCGCCGTCAGCACGGTGAACAGAGCCCAGAATGTTCTGGTTGATGTCATGAGCACGATACCCGCGTCAGACTTGGCAGCCCAAGTGCACCGCTGCCGGTTCCCTGTGCAGTGATCGTGTCGCCGTCATACAAACGAAACACGACTCGCGGATCGTCGGCATTCGACATGCGCAGCCAATTGCCCGGTTGAGGTGAGGCCGAAAGCAGGACTGTGACTTTCTCGCCCATCGACATGACATCGTTCTGGGTCAGCACCTGCGGTGTACCGCCTGCATTTCCCGTCAGGGATATCGACCACCGGCGCGCCGTAGGCCTGTCTACAGACATCAGATACGTGCAGTCTTCCGTCAGCTTGTCTCCGCCATCGTCCTGGTTCCGGTAAAACGTCAGCACTTCACTGAAGTGTTCCGGCAACTGGCCGTTGGCAATGAATTTGGCCTGCGTGTATGGGTTGTTTGACGGATTTCCGGCCACGGGCCAGTTATTCCAGTTGCCATATTGATGGGTGAAGAAGGGGCTCTGTTCCGTCGTCATATAGCGTGCGCTGACAATGCCGACAGTAACACCAACCAGAACACTCACCGCAAACCTGACTGACGGGTTCATATTTCTACAACGCTGCTAATAGGCCGGTTTTCGGTGAAACCACGTCCACTCCCATAACCGGCTCGAATTCTCATACACCTTTATAGTCCATAGCGCGGCAAGTTGTGACAAGAATCAACCTGATCCACAGGGGATTTTTTCAGGTCAACCTGGGTTCAAGCTTAACCCGTGAACCTGATCTAACGTGACTGAAGCAGCTGGCGCAATCTCTTGGAATTGCGTTTGCGAACGTTTCCCCGGCGGCGTCGTTTTTCAGCGCGACGGGTCTTCGCCGAACGGCGCGCGTTTGTTGCCCTCTTCGATTTGATAACCTTGAGTTTGCTATCCTCGTTCTTGAACAGGGTGAACATGTCTCTCAGCACGTTGACGACAGCATCCTCGCCTGAATCTTCGCCGGATCCGTCGATCTGGATTTCCTCGGTGGTCTGTATGGCTGCAACCTCAACTTCAGGTCCACCGATATTGTCCAGTGTATTGCGGTTGTTCTCCAGGAAAGCAAAGTGTTCTTCTTCAGCAGGCAGGCCGATAAGTGATATCGGTCTCTTGGCCCTGTCGGCCCGCAGCATGTAGGCTTTCCAGGTGCGTGCAGGGATTGAACCGCCGGTTGCCCGGCGGGTCGGTGAGTAATCGTCATTGCCGTACCAGACACCCGTGACGTACTTGCCCGTGAAGCCCACAAACCAGGCGTCACGATAGCTTTGGGTCGTGCCGGTTTTGCCGGCTGCAGGCGTGTAGCCAAGGTCGGCCCGCCGGGCAGTGCCGGATTTTATCACCTGCCCCATCATGCGGGTGAGGTCGCCGGCAACCGATGCCGGGATGACCTGGCGTTCAGGCGGTGCATGGCGTCTGCGGTTGTAAATGACCTCGCCCGAAGCGCGACGGATTTCCAGCACCGTGTGCGGGTTGCTCAATCTGCCGCCATTGGCAAATGTTGCGTATCCCCGGGTGATGTCCAGAACCGTCATGCCATTTGCGCCAAGAACCATGGACGGCACAGACAAAAGCTCGGCCTGAACACCGACGCGCTTTGCGGCGTCGATGATTTTCTTGCGCCCGATCTGGGCCATGATGCGGACCGGAACGGTATTGTAGGATTTCGCCAGTGCGGTGATCAGATTTGTGCGCCCTGCATAGCGATGTGAATAGTTTCTTGGTGACCATTTGCCGATGGTTATCGGCGCATCGACAATTGACGTTTCAGGTGTCATGCCGTCGAGCAGGGCAGCAAGGTAAACGAACGGTTTGAATGCCGAGCCGGGCTGGCGCAATGCGTCCGTGGCCCGGTTGAACTGACTTTCTTCATAATTGTTGCCGCCAACGATTGCCTTCACGGCGCCGCCGGGCGTCATCGAAACCAGGGCTGCCTGGCTGGCATTGTAGCGTTCACCCTCTGCCGCCAGCATGTTGGCAGTCTCCAGTTCTGCAGCCTTCTGCATCGCCAGATCAATGGTGGTCTTGACCTCGACAACATAGTCATCCGTCAGGTTTTGCTCTTCCATGACGGCGAGCGTTTCCTTGTAGGCCCAGTCAAGAAAGTAATTCGGGCTGGCAAAGATGTCGTTTTCAATTGCCTTGGCCGGGTTCTGGGTTGCGTCGAGAAACTGGCCCTGGGTGATGTAGCCAACATCCAGCATGCGGGCCAGAACAACGCTGGCACGCGCTATCGCGGCTTCGCGATTGACATGCGGGGCATAGCTTGACGGCGCCTTGAACAGGCCGGCCAGGATGGCGGCTTCAGGCAGGTTCACATCACGAACCGATTTGCCGAAATAAAACTGCGTCGCCGCTTCCATGCCGTAGGTGCCGCCGCCGAGATAGGTACGGTCAAGATACAGCTTGAGGATTTCAGCCTTGCTCAGCCGGGCCTCGATCCACAATGCCAGGAACGCTTCATGTACTTTCCGGCGCAAGGAGCGTTCAGGCGACAGAAACAGGTTCTTGGCAAGCTGCTGGGTCAGGGTTGAGCCGCCCTGGACAACATCCTGCGCCTTGGCATTGGCAATCATGGCGCGGAAGGTGCCCACCACATCAACGCCGAAATGCTGAAAGAAACGCACATCTTCGGTCGCCAGCACGGCCTTGACCAGATGCGGCGGCACTTCTTCCAGCGGAATGGCATCATCCTGCAAAACGCCGCGCTTGCCGATTATTTCGCCATTGATGTCAGTGAAGGTGACCGCGTACTGGCGGCCTGAATTCCAGATATCGTCGGTTTCATTCAGTGTCGGCAGGGCGACAGTGATAACGCCAAGCGCAAAGACAGTGCCGAATGTGGCGGCATCATCGAACAAATCGACTATGACCCGCTTGATGCCGGTTACCCTGAAGCGCATCAGAAACTGGGAATACGCAAGCCAGCCGCGCCTGAGACCATCGTACAGCTCGAAGGCATAGTGGGAAAACAACTCATCCAGTTTCATGAAGAACTGGAAAATTTTCCTGAATATCGAATTGTCAATCAATCTCTTGCTTCCGGTATTGTCAGGTGCTGTGATGAGCCATCGTCAACCAGTAGTGTCAGTCGAATTGTGCTCATATTTGTTACGCCAGCCGAGCCTGCTGATTTGGATACATGGTCCGGATCCCGTTAAGAGCCTAACTTAAAACAGATAATTGAACAACTTTCCAACTTCACATGATCTTGAGCACCGAAACATGAATTCTTCAACCCCGTTTTGGGAGGTCAAGAAACTCAAGGATATGTCGCGCAAGGAATGGGAATCTCTGTGCGACGGATGCGGGCGCTGCTGCCTCGTCAAGCTGGAAGATGAAGACACCGGTGATATATATACTACCGACGTCAGCTGCAAGCTGCTCAATTGCCGGACCTGCCGCTGCAAGAGCTATGCAAACCGGCATGATATCGTCGATGATTGCATCAAGCTGGATCCGGCCAATGTCACTGAGCTTGGCTGGCTGCCCGACACCTGCGCCTATCGGCTGATCTGGGAAGAAAAACCGCTGCATCCCTGGCACCCCCTGATTTCAGGAACACCGCACAGCGTGCACACGGCCGGTATTTCGGTGCGCGGTAAGGTCACCAGCGAAGATCAGGTGGCGCTGGAAGACCTGCCATCGCGGATATGCGACTGGCCTTAGCCATCGCGATGGTTTCCAAACCGGCGGCTCTTGCTCTACTCTTAATGCCATCTGAATTTTCTCTGGCTGGTGGTACCCCATGAATGTTGAAGACGCAGCACGCGCACGATACAGCTGTCGTGCATTTCTCGCAGACAAACCCGTAGACCGCAAAACGGTGGAAGACCTGCTCGCCATTGCCGCAACCGCGCCGTCCGGGGGCAATCTGCAGCCGTGGAACATCATCGCGCTGAGCGGAGAACCGCTTGCCGCCCTCATTGATGACGTGAAGGGGCAGGTGAGCGACCTGCCTCGGGGCGAGGGCAGTGAGTACCGCATTTACCCGCAAAACCTGAAAGAGCCGTACTTCGCCAGGCGTCACAAGTGCGGCGAGGATCTGTATGCCACCATTGGCGTGGGGCGCGAGGACAAACCGGGCCGGATGAAGCAGTTTGGCCGCAACATTGAACTGTTCTCTGCGCCGGTGGGCCTGTTTGTCTATCTCGACCGTCAGATGCAACCCGGCCAGTGGTCTGACGCCGGCATGTTTATCCAGACACTGATGTTGGCGGCAACTGCGCGCGGGCTTGCGACATGCGGCCAGGAATTCTGGGCCATGTGGCATAAGTCGGTTGCCCGTTACACCGACCCGCCGGACGACTGGATGCTGTTTTGCGGCATTGCGCTAGGCGTTCCTGATCCCGCAGCGCCGATCAACTCCCTGAAAACAGACAGGGCACCAATAGCGGAGTTTGCGCGCTTCACTGGCTTTTGAGGGGGTATTTGGATGTTCATCACGTGTTCATGTGCAATGATGCATGGTCCGTCTCGAAATCGGCACCCCATGAAGTGAGCAAATTGAAAAAGCTATTGATAACATTGATTTGCCTGATGATAGGCACAGGCACTGCAGGCGTTTCAGCGTCTGCGGCGCCGGTGATGTCGATGACGCAAACCTCCATTCTGGAAAACTTGACCGAAGACGCGATGGCAGATGCTGAGGACGCGTTGCCCCTTATGGACGCAAACGGCGGTTTCAGACCGCAACGGGCTATTGGCAGGCGTGCTGATCGTGCACTCAGGAGGCAGGGTGGCTTTGGCAATCGTGGTGGTCTTGCAGCCATTGCGCCTCTTATTCGTGTGGCCGGTGCATCCAGTGCAAAGCGCGCTGCCGAACGTGCTGCCGGCGGGCGTGCGGTTAAGGTGGTCAAAAAGGGTGGCAGGTTTATAGTCACCGTGGTATCGGGCGGTAGTGCAAGGCGTTGCGTCGTGGATGCACAAAGCGGACAGGTTCTGGGCTGCCGCTAGGCCATCAGCTCATGGCCTGGATCAAATTGGCTGAACGATCTGAACAAGCGAGGATGGTGTGCGTTTACTGGTAGTTGAAGATGATCCGGACCTGAACCGGCAATTGGTAACGGCGCTTGGTGACGCAGGCTATGCTGTAGATACCGCGACCGATGGCGAAGAAGGCCATTTTCTCGGTGATACGGAACCCTATGATGCCGTCATTCTCGATATTGGCCTGCCCGTCATGGACGGGGTCTCCGTGCTGGAAAGCTGGCGCCGTGACGGCCGCAAGATGCCGGTACTCATCCTGACTGCCCGGGATCGCTGGAGTGACAAGGTCGCCGGTTTTGACGCCGGTGCGGATGATTATGTTGCAAAGCCGTTTCACATGGAAGAAGTGCTGGCCCGGGTTCGCGCACTGCTGCGCCGGGCATCCGGCAATGCATCATCCGAAATGACCTGTGGCGACCTGGCACTTGATACCAGCAGTGCCCGGGTCACGGTTAATGGCGGCGCGATCAAGCTGACCTCGCTCGAGTTCCGCCTGCTCAGCTACATGATGCATCACAAGGGCAAGGTCATTTCGCGCACCGAACTGGTCGAGCATCTCTATGACCAGGATTTTGACCGTGACTCCAACACCATCGAAGTGTTTGTCGGCCGGCTTCGCAAGAAGCTGGGCATTGATGTACTGAAAACCGTTCGTGGTCTTGGCTATTGCCTGTCAGAGCCGGATGATCAGTCGTAGTTCACTTGCCTTCCGGCTGATCGCCGCTGCCTCGGTTGTCAGCGTAGTGCTGCTGATCGCCGCCGGCATTCTGCTGAGCTCCCTGTTTACCGCTGCGGTTGAGCGCAGTCTCGATGCCCGCCTGCAGGCTGTGATGGATGGCTTGCTGGCGTCGGTTGAGCTTGAAAAGGAAGTGCCGAAAATCAATAACGTCCTGGCTGACACGCGCTTTGAAATTCCGCTGGCAGGCTGGTACTGGCAGATTTCGTCGCTGGATGGCGATCCCGCGCGCCAGGTCGCATCCGCATCATTGCTGGACGAACGGCTGCCGCTCACACAGTTCATGCAACCGGACCGGCGCGCGGGAAATCGCATGAGCGGATACCTCGAAGACCAGTCCGGCAATACTTTGCGGGTCATCGAACAGCGCTTTACCCTGTTCGGCAGCAAGGAACAGTATTCCTTTCTCGTGGCGGGAAACTTCGACGAACTGCAAACCGAAGTGTCCGCGTTCAACAACGCACTGATTGCCGTGCTCGGCCTGCTGGGTGTTGGTCTTGTGGCGGCAATCCTGCTGCAGGTCAGATATGGTCTGCGGCCGCTGTCGGACCTGCAGGGCGAACTGTCAGAGATCCGTGAAGGCGAGCAGGAACGCATCGCCGGCAGCTATCCTGACGAGATTCAGACGGTAACCGATGAACTCAATCTGTTGTTGAAATCCAACACGGAAGTAATTGAGCGCGCCCGCACCCAGGTGGGCAATCTGGCCCATGCGCTGAAAACCCCGTTGAGCGTCCTGACCAATGAGGCCGGCATTCATGGCGGCAGCCTGGGCAGGAAAGTCTCCGAACAGACCGGTGTCATGCGCGACCAGGTGTCGATGTACCTTGATCGCGCACGGCGCGCGGCGCGCGCCAAGACAATCGGTGCTGCGACCGACGCCAGCGATGTGGTGAAGTCGATCGTGCGTACGCTGGAACGGATTCATGTCGACCGAAAGGTCTCGGTCAAGGCCAGGTACGACACTGACATTCGCTTTCGTGGCGAACGCCAGGACCTGGAGGAGATGGTCGGCAACCTGCTGGACAACGCCTTCAAGTGGACCAATGGCAAGGTTGCCGTTGGCGTTCGCCGGTCAGCATCCCCCCTCGACAACCGGATTGCGTGGATTGATGTGTGCGTGGAAGACAATGGCCCCGGCCTGCCTGATGGCGGTGCCGCCATTGCCATGGAGCGCGGCAAGCGGCTTGATGAAACCAAGCCCGGTTCCGGCCTGGGCTTGTCGATTGTGAGTGAAACCGCGGCCATGTATGGCGGCAAACTGTTTCTGGACAAGAGCGATCTTGGCGGCCTGCACGCAATCCTGACCTTGCCGGCCGCGCGCCGTGGCGATGGGTAGAGCGAAAGCCCCTAAGTCTGTTCCTCGGATACCGAACTGTTGGGCAGGCCGCGCTCGCGGTATGGTGTGCGCGAATAATAGGCGCGATAGCATTTCGAGAAATGCGATGGGGATGAGAACCCGCACGCCAGCGCCACATTGATCACCGACATGCTGGTTTGCAGCAGCAGGGAGCGGGCTTTCTTCAGGCGCAACTCCAGGTAATAGCGTTTCGGTGAGCGGTCCAGATAGCGTCGGAACAGTCGTTCAAGTTGCCGCGTGGACAGGCCCGCCTGGCGCGCCAGCAGGCTGGGCGACAGCGGGTCTTCCAGATTGTTTTCCATCTGCTCGATGATGCCGACCATCTTCGGGTGGCGTGCGCCGATACGGGCAGGCAGTGACATCCGTTGATGTTCGCCCGGTTGCCTGATCGGCGAATGCAGGATGTTTTCGGCAACACTCGATGCAAGCACCTGCCCGTGCTGCGATGAAATCAGTGCCAGGATCATGTCCAGGGCCGATGTTCCACCGGCACCGGTAAAGCGGTCACGGTCCACCTCGAACAGGCCGGAGGTGACATTGATGTCCGGAAATTCCTCGATGAAACCCGGCTGGTTTTCCCAGTGGATCGTGCAGGTATATCCGTCCAGCAATCCCGCCATCGCCAGCAATTGCGCACCGGTGCAGATGGCCCCGATATCGGTGCCAAGCCGGGCCTGCTTGCGCAGCCAGTTGAACAGGGTTTTTTCGCCGTACTGGTTAACATTTGTGCCGCCGCAAACAATAACGGTCGCATGGTCGGGTATGGCCTCCAGATCGCCGTCCGGCACCAGCGTAATGCCGTTGGACGCCGTTATCGGCGACCCATCGCTTGAATGGATGGTCCAGCTGTAAAGCTCTTTTTCCGACTGCCTGTTGGCCAGTCGCAACGGATCAATCACCGACGTCACCGGCAAAAGCGTGAACTCCGGTACCAGGACCAGGGCAATCGGCATCGGCAAGTCTCTGGATTTGTCACCAAACATTGGCTTCAGACTTTCCTCGAGTTGCGGGTGTCGGCCAGGTAAGTTTCGCGAACCTCACTCATTGGTCCCGAACCGTTATTGGCCCAGGACGCCGGCCACATTGTGTGGAAACGCGTCGCATCTGTCACTGCCAAGTCGCAAAAACCATGCCTGCCTGTAGACAAATACCGCATGATCTGCAGCTATCTGCTTATGAGGACTACGTCAATGGGTATCGCATCAACAACCATCATCCCGGCTGCCGGCAATCAATCCGCAACTGCCGCTTTCCTGCAAAACATGACGTTGGAGATTACGCCGCGACAGGCCGAAAAGCTGCCGCTCATTGCGCAACATGTGGCGCCGGGAACCCACATTTTTGTGGCGCTCGTGGATCCCTCACATCTTGAAGACCAGATTACCGCAGTTGCGGAAATCAGGAAACTGGGCCTTGAACCGGTGCCTCATGTTCCTGCCCGGTTTGTCCGGAATGAAGACGATCTGAAGAACCGTATCGAGCGGCTGGCCACATCCGGCGACGTCACGCGTTACCTGGTGCTCGGCGGCGGTGCGCCCGAACCGGTCGGCGACTATCACTGCGCCCTGCAGTTGATGGAAACCGGCGTGTTCGAAGCCAACGGTGCAAAGGCGCTCGGCGTGGCGGGTCACCCGGAAGGCAATGCGGACATTGCCAGGCTGCACGGTGAAGCCATGCTGATGCAGGCGCTGAGTGAAAAACAGGCCTATATCAGGGACGCCGGTCTGGACGGCTTTATCTCGACGCAATTCCTGTTTGAAGCCGCCCCGGTTGCAAGCTGGGCAAAGGCTTTGCGCGAAAACGGCATTGATCTGCCGGCATTCATCGGCATTCCGGGTCCGGCATCCATCAAGACACTGGCGAAATACGCCGCGGTTTGCGGTGTCGGAAACTCGGCCCGTTTCATTCGCAAGCAGGCCCTCAACATCACCAAGCTGCTGAGCGTTTCAACACCGGACAAGTTCATAGAAGACCTGGCAGCCATTCACGCCACAAGTCCCGACCTCAAGGTCATGGGCCCGCACATGTACCCGTTTGGCGGTTTCGACAAGCTGTTCGACTGGTTGTCTACCCTGCCGCGCTGAGCAGCCAGACGGGATCGGCGCGGTTTGCCATCAAACAAATGAGTTGGGTTGTCAGTATTGCGCCTGATATGTTGCTCCAGGATAGCGATATTGATGGTAGGTCACAGGGCATATGGCGAACGGCAAACTCAAGGTCGGCATTCTGTTCGGGGGTAAGTCCGCCGAGCATGAAGTGTCTCTTCAATCGGCAAAAAATGTCGCCGACGCAATCGACAGGAACAAGTACGACGTTGCCCTGATCGGGATTAACAAGTCCGGTGACTGGCTGTTGCCGGATCAATCCCATTTTTTGCTCAATGCCGCTGATCCGAAACTCATACAGCTCAACAGTGAGAACCAGGAAAGCGTGGCACTGGTGCCTCAAAGTGGAGGAGAATTGAGCAACCTGTCCGGTGGCGGTGTTCACTCCTCGATCGATGTAGTTTTTCCAATTCTTCATGGTCCTTTTGGAGAGGATGGCACCGTGCAAGGCCTGTTGAAACTTGCCGGCGTGCCGTTCGTCGGTTCGGGCGTGATCGGTTCTGCAGCCGGCATGGACAAGGATGTCATGAAGCGCCTGCTGCGTGATGCCGGCATCCCGATCGCCAAATCCCTGACCTTCCGGCATGGCGATGTCCTGGACTACGAGGCTATCTCCCGTGAAATTGGCCTGCCGCTGTTTATCAAGCCAGCCAACATGGGATCATCCGTTGGAGTCCACAAAGTCTCCAGCCGGGACACGTTCGATGAGGCTGTTCTGGACGCATTTTCCTACGACATGAAAATTCTGATCGAGGAGTTCGTTGATGGCCGTGAGCTTGAGTGTGCGATACTCGGCAATCTGCGACCGGAAGCCTCTGTTGTCGGTGAGATAAAGCCCAGTCATGACTTTTATTCCTACGAAGCCAAGTACCTGGACGAGCACGGGGCAGCGTTGGAAATCCCTGCCGACATACCAGACGCCGTCAGTGACAGAATTCGTGACCTCGCCGTGAGAACCTTTCAAACACTTGAATGCGAAGGCCTTGGCAGAGTGGACTGCTTCCTCAAGAGCGACGGCGAGATCATCGTGAACGAGATAAACACCATGCCGGGGTTCACGAAAATCAGCATGTATCCGCGCCTTTGGGAAGCAAGCGGTGTTTCCTATCCGGACCTGATCACCAAACTGATCGAACTGGGCCTGGAGCGCTTTGAACGGGAACAGAAGTTGAAGACGTCGTTTTAGGTTGGTGCGCCCTTACTCTTACCGTCTGCCAAACAAGCCGATGGTCGCGGCAGGCTTCGCCGTCGCCTCGATCCACTTCCAGGTGTAGTCGGCGTAAGAACGGAAGACATAGATGTCGATCGCACACGGCTTGTCCGTGACGATATGGGCAAGAGCAGCGATTTCAGCGAACATCAGGCGGCGAACCAGTCCGGCTTTGTAGTCCGGCAGCGTGAAGTCGATCGATGATCCTTTCATCAGGACTTCGCGCGCATTGTCGCCTTCGAGCCGGATGATGGCGCGCGCGTCACTCACGTCCACCACCAGCGAGTGAATATCGCCGAGATTCTTGCGGAGTTTGCCGACCAGGCCATCTGCCCTGCTGCGCGGGCAGCAGACCAGCCACTGGTCAACCGACAACCACAGCACTGTTACATCGCCTTTGACGGCCGTACTGCGTGGTTTCAGCGGCAGGTCGAGGCCAAGAGCTGCCTTGGCGGCTTGCCGGAACTTGACCGAACTTGCCTCACCTCTCAGGTCAATCATGCCGCGGTCGGAAACCTCCGACACGGAAATGCTCAGCTCTGCAGCATCGCGGCTGCCGTCAAGATGCCCGAGCGGGCTTGTATACACAGCTTCAGACATTCTGGCGTTTTCCTTCTGCATCGAGGAACACGGGAGACGATATCACCGCCTCGACGGTCTTGCCGCCCTCCAGCGGAAACGAAACTGTTTCACCCATTTTGCCCTGGCCGCCTTCGATCAGGGCCATGGCGATGGAGCGCTGCAATGTGGGGCTGAAATAGCTCGACGTCACGTGTCCGATCATTTTCATCGGCGGTGCCGATTTGACGGTCTCAACCGCGTAGGCACCGTCCGGCAGCACTTCCTGCGGGTCGGTGGTCAGCAATCCGACCAGTTGCTTGCGGCCTTCAGATGCCAGAAACGCCTGCTCCAGCGAGCGCTTGCCGATGAAGTCAGTTTTTTTCTTGGACACGGCCCAGCTCATGCCGACATCATGCGGCGTGACAGTGCCATCGGTTTCATCCCCGATGACAATGAAACCCTTTTCGGCGCGCAGCACGTGCAGGGCCTCGGTACCGTAGGCCGTTATGCCCTCGCTCTCGCCGGCCTGCATCAGCGCATCCCAAAGACCGCGTCCATATCCCGACGGCGTGGCGATTTCGTAGGACAGTTCACCGGAAAAGCTGATCCGGAACACCCGCACCGGATATCCGGCCAGCCTGCCTTCGCGATAACTCATGAACTCGAACGCTTCAGCCGACAGGTCAATGTCGGTGTCGAGCTTGTCGAGTACCGTGCGCGCCTGCGGTCCGGCAATGGCAAACTGAGACCATTGCTCGGTCACTGACGTCACGAACACTTTCAGCGATGTCCATTCCGTTTGCAGCCATTCTTCCAGCCACGCCACGATATTGTCGGCGCCGCCTGATGTCGTGTGCATGAGGTAATGGTCATCGCCCAGGCGAACCGTCACGCCATCATCCATCAGGAAGCCCATTTCGCTCATCATCAGGCCATAACGTGCCTTGCCGACTTTCAGTGTCGAGAACATGTTGGTGTAGACCAGATCGAGCAGTTTGGCCGCATCCGGCCCCTTGATCTCGATCTTGCCGAGGGTCGATGCATCAAGCAGGCCGACCTTGTTGCGCACCGCCAGGATTTCCCGGTTGATGGCATCCTGTTTGGTTTCGCCTGCCTGCGGGTAACAATAGGCCCGCCGCCATTGTCCGACCGGTTCCCAGTTGGCACCTTGTTGCCGGTGCCAGTCATAAATCGCGGTACGCCGCACCGGCAGGAACTGCTCGCCGGTCTTGGTGCCGGCAATGGCGCCAAACGAGTAGGGCGTATAGGGCGGGCGGAATGTCGTGGTGCCGATTTCGGGTATGCGCTTGCCGGTGGCATCGGAGATGATGCCGAGACCGTTGATGTTGGAGGTCTTGCCCTGGTCCGTTGCCATGCCAAGGGTTGTGTAGCGCTTGGTATGCTCGACGGATTCATAGCCTTCGCGCTGCGCAAGCTCCAGGTCGGCTGCTGTCACATCGTTCTGGAAATCGATGAAGTGCTTGTTGCCCTCATTATAGCTGCCGGTGGCAGGCGCAAACCAGATCGGCTGGATGGGTCCGGCGCTGTGGGCTTTGACCATCGGTTTCTTTACAGGTTTTGCCGGTTTGCCGCCGAGCGCCCTGGCGGCGGTTTCACCACCGGCGAAACCTTCTTCAACGCAAGCCTTCAGGTCAAAATTGCCATTGGCGCTGCCGACAACCGTGATCGGGTCACCGTGCCGGTCGGGGCGGAAGCTTTGAATGTCATCATCGAAGCGGAGCTTGCCGCCATTGTGGCACCACAAATGCACCACCGGATTGTAGCCGCCGGACACGGCAACGAAGTCACAGTCGACCCGTTCTTCATTGACCACCCGGCCGCGCCCGATTGCATAGGGAGCGATCTTCACCGCGGTGATCTGTTTGCCGCCGGAAGTTGTTTCAACACCGGCTATGGCCGCACCAGCCTGCACGTTGAGGCCTGCATTACGTGCTGCGTCGGCGATTGCGGAAGGCACATCCTTGCGCACATCAATGATGCGGCTGACCGCGACGCCGGCCTCATGCAGTTTCAGGGCCGTCAGGTAGCCATCGTCATTGTTGGTGAAAATAACGCCATTCATGCCTGGCGATGTTGCATAGCGCTCTACCATGCCACGGGCCGCGGAGGCCATCATGATGCCGGGTCTGTCATTGTTGGCAAATGCAATCGGGCGCTCCAGTGCGCCGGACGCCACGATGACCTGGCCGGCGCGGATTTTCCACAGCCGATGGCGCGGTGCGCCCTGTGCCAGCAGGTCAGGGTCGTGGTCACAAACGCGTTCTGCCGCCAGCACGTAATTATGGTGATAATGCCCAACCACGGTGGTGCGCGTCAGCACATGGCAGTTGCCGGATGTCTCAAACTCGGCCCGGCGTGCGGCGACCCAGTCGGTCTGGCTGACGCCATCAATGTTGCCGGTGGAGATATCGGCCACCCCGCCAAGCACCGGATTCTCGTCTGCCAGCATGACACGCTTGCCGGATGCTGCAGCCGCCTGGGCTGCCGCAATGCCTGAAACACCGCCGCCGACAACCAGCACATCCACATGAACATGCATTTGTTCGTACGTATCGGGATCATGCTCACGCGCTGCTTCGCCAAGGCCGGCCGCATTGCGGATAAACGGCTCGTAGACTTTTTCCCAGAAGCTGCGCGGCCACATGAAGGTCTTGTAGTAGAAGCCGCCGGGCAAAAACCGGGAGAACTTGTTGTTGATGATGCCGATATCAAAATCCAGGTTCGGCCAGCGGTTCTGGCTGGTCGCTGCCAGGCCGTCATATAGCTCTACCTGGGTCGCCCTGAGGTTCGGTTCCCTGCGGCCGCCTTCGCCCACGCCGATCAGCGCGTTCATCTCTTCGGACCCCAGCCCGATCAGGCCGCGCGGACGATGGTACTTGAAGCTGCGGCCCATCACCCTGCGTCCGCTCGCCAGAACGGCAGACGCAACGGTGTCACCGGAAAAACCGGTCATCCTGGCGCTGTCAAAGCTGAAAGATATCTGCTTTGAACGGTTAATGCGCGAGCCTTTGGCGGCGGTCTCGGGCAGTCGGTAAGGTTTGCCGGTCATGACTTATTCGCCTTTGCTGGGACGGTTTTGCGCGCGGCAGTTGCCTTGGCGCCAATCTTCTTCGCAGCCGCCTCTTTGACAGCAGGCTTGCCTGCCGTGGCCTTCTTGAAGAAGTCGGCCCACTGGCCGGTTGCCTGCTTCATGACGTCAGCGGGCGGCAATTCGGTAATGCCGTAATAGGCCTTGAACTCCAGTGACATCGTATCGCGCGCGGCATGAAACCACTTGCCGCAACCGCGATCGCAGCGCCAGCGTTCGAAATGCAGACCCTTGGGATTGAACCGCATGAACAGGTAATCGCGCTGTTCGCCGTCTGCGATGTTGTCAGGGTCGGACGTTGCCGGGCGCGCGATATGAGCCTGCCCGCCGCAGTGAAAGTCCGTCTCATCGCCTTCAGCCCCGCACACGGGGCACTGGATAATCAGCATGGCATTATTCCTAGTGCGCTACGGCCGCGGCAACGCTTTCATCAATGAAGCGGCCCTCGGTGAAGCGGTTAAGTCCAAATGGCGCGGCAATCGGATGCGGCCGGTCATTGGCGATGGTGTCTGCAAACACGAAGCCGGAACCGGGAATGGATTTCCATCCGCCGGTTCCCCAGCCGCAATTGACATAAAGCCCGCCCACATCGGTCATGCTGATGATCGGTGAGCGATCCCCGGTCATGTCAACGATACCACCCCACTGGCGCAACATGCGCAGGCGCGAGATGATCGGGAACGTTTCCACCAGCGCCGATACGGTGTGTTCAATGGCTGGAAATGAGCCGCGCTGTGAATAGTTGTTGTAAGGGTCCGCACCGCCGCCAATGACCAGTTCGCCCTTGTCGGACTGGCTCATATAGCCATGCACCGTATTGGCCATGACCACACAATCGATCACCGGCTTGATCGGCTCAGACACCAGTGCCTGCAGGCAGACACTTTCCACCGGCATGCGCACACCGGCCATTTCCATGATGTTCGACGTATGGCCGGATGTGACGACGGCAACTTTCTTGGCGCGGATGGTGCCGCGTTTGGTGGCAACACCGGTAATTTTTCCACCTGAGCGCAACATGCCGGTCACTTCGCAGTTCTGGATGACGTCGACACCCATATTGTCGATGGCGCGGGCATATCCCCAGGCAAGCGCGTCATGGCGGCCGGTGCCGCCGCGCGGCTGGTAATAGGCCCCAAGGATCGGGTAGCGCGCATCGGGACTGTCATTGATGATCGGCACGATGCGTTTAACCTCCGCTGCATCAACCATCCGGCAGTCGAGACCCGCCAGCCGGTTGGCATGGGCAGTGCGCCTGAATGCCCTGAGTTCATGCTCGGTCTGGCACAGCATCAGCACGCCGCGCGGTGAGAACATCATGTTGTAGTTCAGTTCCTGGGACAGCGTCTCATACAGGGACCGCGCCAGTTCATAGATGGCGATAGACGGGTCCTGCAGATAATTGGACCGGATGATTGTGGTGTTGCGCCCGGTATTGCCGCCGCCAAGCCAGCCTTTTTCAATGACCGCCATGTTGGTGATGCCGTGGTTCTTGGCCAGGTAGTAGGCCGTTGCCAGGCCATGGCCGCCGGCACCCACGATCACCACATCGTACTCTTCTTTCGGGTCGGGACTGCGCCATGCGCGTTCCCAGTCCTTGTGGTAGTTCAGGGCATTTCTGGCCAGGGAAAATATCGAATAGCGTTTCATGGACGGTCTTCCGAGTTGGCTCTCTATACAGGGTGAGCCGAATTAACTTCACGCAATCTAGCAAACCGCCTTAATTATCACCAAATGATTGCGACATTCAGACCGGGAAGTGCGACACTGGTGCATGACATGGCCACGTTGGTGACGTTAAACTCGCTGTTTCGTGAGTTGTATTGCTCGTTGTGCGATTGCTAAGTGGTATTATGTTGTTGTGGATTTCATTTGCCGTATTGACGGCCCTGGTTTTGATGGCGCTGCTGTCGCCATTACGCCCGCGTGCGCAGAACGGGGATGCTGAACGCGCATCCTTTGATCTTGCCGTATACCGTGATCAGTTGAGCGAACTGGAACGGGACCAGAAAGCCGGCCTGATCCCGGATTCAGAGGCTGATGCGGCACGCAATGAAGTGTCGCGGCGTATTCTGGCAGCCCAGGCTGAACTTGCATCAGAAGCAAAGGCTGCGCGCCCGGTTCCGGCCTGGTTGCCGATTGCAACCGGGGTCGCTGTTCCGTTGATCGCACTTGGCGGATATCTGCAGATCGGCCGCCCGGACCTGCCGGCCCAGCCCCTGCAGGCCCGCATTGACGGCGCTGTTGCCAACCAGGACATGGCGGCCATGGTGCGCCAGGTGGAACAGCATCTGGAACAGAAACCCAATGATGCGCGCGGCTGGATGGTGCTGGCGCCGGCTTACAAGCGTATCGGCAGATATAATGACGCGGCCAACGCCTACAGGAAGGCGCTTGCCATATCCGGCCCTGATGCAGACCTGATGACCGATATGGGCGAAAGCCTTGTGCTGGCCAATAATGGCCTGGTGTCCAACGAGGCCCAGGAGGTTTTTGAAGCGGTTCAAAAGGCTGCGCCGAAGCATATGAAGGCCCGGTTTTACGTGGCACTTGCCCACCGGCAGGAAGGCAGGACCGCTGACGCTATTGCCGGCTGGACTGCCATGTTGGCCGAAAGCGCACCGGATGCGCCGTGGCGGGCTGCCGTTGAACAACAGATCTCGTCCGCCGGCGGCCGGTCGCCCGAAGCTCCGGCTCTGACTGCTGGCCAGATGCCCAAGGCTCCGCCACTCGCCGCAGGTCAGATGCCCAAAGGGCCGGCGCTGACCGAAGAGCAGATACAGCAGGGCCAGCAGATGGACGCCACCGACCGCACCGCGATGATCCGCTCCATGGTTGAAGGACTGGATGAACGCCTGACCGAAGACGGTGCCGATATTGATGCCTGGTTACGGCTCATCCGCGCCCGCATGGTGCTGGGCGAGAAAGACAAGGCAGCCGACGCTCTCAACCGGGCGGCCAAAGCTCTCAAGGATAACCAGCAGGCCGTTGCCCGGCTTGAAGAAACCCGCAAGGCCCTGGGGCTTTGATGACAGGAATGACGTGATATGGCGATGACACGAAAACAACAGCGTGGCGCACTGATCGGCGCCGGTCTCGGGGCTCTTGGCCTTGCAGCGGGGCTGGTGCTGTACGCCTTGTCAGACACGATTACATTTTTCTACACACCGTCCGATGTTGTAGAAAAGGGCGTGCAACCGGGAACCCGTTTCCGGCTGGGCGGCCTGGTCGAAGACGGCTCGATTGTCCGAGGACAGGGCAAGACCGTTTCGTTCAAGGTCACAGACACCGCCGGCACCTTGCCGGTGACCTATGTCGGCATCTTGCCCGACCTGTTCCGGGAAGGTCAGGGGGTCATTGCAGAGGGCATGCTGGATGCCGGCGGAAGCTTCAAGGCCGATACGGTTCTGGCCAAGCATGATGAAAATTATATGCCGCGTGAAGTGGCGGACGCCCTGAAGGAAAAAGGCGTCTGGAAACCAGGTGACGAAGCAGCAAAAGAAGGTACTCAATGATCCCCGAAATTGGTCAGTTCGCGCTTGTTCTTGCATTTGTCACGGCGATTTATCAGTTCAGTGTGCCGATGTACGGCGCCTGGCGCAGCGACAGCCGGTTGATGGCGGTCGCACCGCCTGCAGCCCTGCTGCAGTTCGGGCTGATTGCACTGTCTTTTGCCTGTCTGACCATGTCGTATATCGCGTCGGATTTCTCGGTTGAGAACGTATTCCAGAATTCGCATTCCGACAAACCGCTGATCTACAAGATCTCAGGCGTGTGGGGAAATCATGAAGGCTCGATGTTGTTGTGGGTCATGGTGCTGGCCTTGTTCGGCTCTGCAGTTGCGGTGTTTGGCGGCAACCTGCCACCCAGCCTGAAAGCCCGTGTCATTGCGGTTCAGGGCTCAATCTCGGTGGCGTTCCTGTCATTCATCCTGCTGACGTCCAATCCGTTCAACCGGCTCGACCCGGCACCGATTGAGGGCCAGGGGTTGAACCCGATCCTGCAGGATCCGGCACTGGCCATCCATCCCCCGCTTCTCTATGCCGGTTATGTTGGCCTCTCCATCGCGTTTTCGTTCGCGGTCGCAGCCCTGATCGAAGGCAAGGTTGATGCGGCCTGGGCCCGTTGGGTCAGGCCGTGGACGCTGGCTGCATGGATGTTCCTGACGGCCGGCATCATGCTCGGGTCCTGGTGGGCATATTATGAGCTTGGCTGGGGTGGATGGTGGTTCTGGGACCCGGTGGAAAATGCATCCTTCATGCCATGGCTGATAGCGACAGCCCTGTTGCACTCGGCAATTGTGGTGGAAAAGCGAAACGCCCTGAAGGTCTGGACGATCCTGTTGGCCATTCTGGCATTTTCGCTGTCACTGGTCGGCACCTTCCTGGTGCGCTCCGGTGTGCTGACATCGGTTCACGCTTTCGCCGTTGATCCGGCGCGAGGCGTTTATGTGCTTGGTATCCTGTGTGTCTTCATTGGCGGAGCGCTGGCGCTTTATGCCTGGCGTGCCCCGACCATCAAGACCGGTGGCCTGTTTGCGCCGATCAGCCGCGAGGGTGCGCTGGTTGTAAACAATCTGCTGCTGACGGCGGCCTGTGCCGCGGTGTTTATCGGTACGCTTTATCCTCTGGTGCTGGAATCAATTACAGGCGACAAGATTTCCGTCGGCCCGCCATACTTCAATCTGACATTTGGCCCGCTGATTTTGCCGCTTCTGTTGCTGGTGCCGATTGGCCCGTTGATGTCGTGGAAACGCGCCGACATGTGGGCGGCGGCCCAGCGGCTTTGGGCGGCAGCCCTTGTTGCGCTGGCGGTGGGCGTTGCCGCCATGGCATGGCAGTGGCGCGGGCCGTGGCTGGCACCGTTTGGTGCCGCTCTCGGCGCCTGGCTGATTGCCGCCAGCGTGCAGGAAATGCTTGCCCGCACCAAGTTTACATCGGTTCCGCTCAATGTGGCCTGGGCGCGCCTCAAGGGTCTGCCCGGAGCGGCCTGGGGCATGATGATCGCCCATGCCGGCGTCGGCGTCATGGTCATCGGCGTCGTCGGCATCACGGCATGGAAACAGGAGATAGTAACGGTGATGAAGCCGGGCGAAGTCATGCAGGTTGGCGGCAGAAGTGTGACTTTCCTGGGTGAAAGCCCGATCACGGGACCGAATTACTCGGCTGACCGGGGGCGTTTCTCCATTTCATCGGGTGGTGTTGAGGTGTCTGAAATCTGGTCGGAAAAACGCGTCTTCAAGCCGTCCAACCAGCCGACAACCGAAGTCGGTATCGAGCCGTTCATCGATGGTGATCTGTACGTTGTGATGGGTGATCGCGCGCCTGACAACGCGCGCACGATCAGGTTCTATTTTCACCCGCTGGTCTGGATGATCTGGCTCGGAACGGCATTGATGTTCCTGGGCGGATGCTGTTCGCTGTTTGATCGGCGCTACAGGGTTGGTGCTCCGAAAAAGGCCAAAACCCCAATCATCCAGCCTGCGGAGTAACATTGAGATGCTGCGTCGCCTTGTTCTTGCTGTCGTTTTCGTGCTGACCACATTGCCTGCTGCGTTCGCCGTGCAACCGGACGAGATATTGAGTGATCCGGAACTGGAGGCGCGTGCGCGCGTACTGTCGGCACAGATGCGCTGTCTGGTTTGCCAGAACCAGTCCATCGACGACAGCGATGCGCCTCTGGCCAAGGACTTGCGGGTGCTGATCCGGGAGCGCCTCGTCCAGGGCGAGAGCAATGCCCAGGTGGTCGACTATCTTGTGTCAAGATATGGCGAGTTCGTGCTGCTGAAACCACGCTTCAACTCGCGCACGCTGTTATTGTGGGGCGGCCCGTTTGCAATTCTGCTGATCGGGTCTCTGGTGATTTTCCTGCGCCGGCGCAAGGGATCCGGCCTGGCAGTACCTGAACAGGCCTTGTCTGCCGACGAGCAGGCCCGTCTCGACGACATTCTCAAGTCCTGACCCCTAAATCCAAGGAGTAACCGGATGGCAATCAAGTCCACGCGGATCGAATTTCCGGGTTCGCAGGGCGATATGCTTGCAGCCCGGCTGGATGCGCCGAACGGAGCCGTGCGGGGGTATGCCCTGTTTGCCCACTGTTTCACCTGTTCAAAGGATGTGTTTGCCGCCAGCCGCATAGCCTCAGCCCTGGCAGCCCATGGCATCGCCACATTGCGGTTCGACTTTACCGGCCTTGGGGCCAGTGAGGGTGAGTTTGCCAACACCAATTTCTCATCAAATGTGGCTGACCTGATTGCCGCTGCAAACTGGCTGCGTGAAAATCACTCGGCTCCTGAGTTGCTGGTTGGCCACTCTCTGGGCGGCGCAGCGGTTCTGGCCGGTGCCGGAGACATTGCAGAGCTGAAAGCCGTGGCAACCATTGGTGCACCTGCCGATGCGGATCATGTGGTGCATAATTTCCACGCCAGTCTCGACACCATTGAGAGCGACGGCGAGGCCACCGTATCCCTGGCAGGCCGCGAATTCACCATCAAGAAACAATTTCTGGACGATGTCCGTGGCTCCAGCCTGAAACACCGGATTTCGGCGCTAAAGCCGGCATTGATCGTGTTTCACGCTCCGCTTGACCAGACAGTTGGCATTGAGAACGCATCTGCAATCTTCTCTGCCGCCAGGCATCCGAAGAGCTTTATTTCGCTGGACGGCGCCGATCATCTGCTGTCGCGCAGGCAGGATGCGGTGTTCGTGGCCGATGTGCTGGCGGGATGGGCCAACCGGTTTCTGCCATCTGCTGAGCGGCCAAAACCAGCGCCGGCCGGCGTGGTCAGGGTGCGTGAGACGCAGCAGGGCAAGTTCCAGCAGGACGTGCTGGTCGACGATCATCACCTGTTGGCTGATGAGCCGTCGTCGGTGGGCGGTGACGGCACCGGACCGTCGCCCTACGACTATCTGTCGATCGCACTGGGCACCTGCACCTCCATGACACTGCGCATGTACGCGGATTTCAAAAAGCTGCAATTGGGCCGTGTTACGGTCGATGTAACCCACGGCAAGGTTCACGCGGATGACTGCGAGGACTGTGGTGAAGGCAAAACCGGCAAGATTGACCGGTTTGAACGCACCATATCAGTGGAGGGTGAGATTTCGCCGGACCTGCGTGGCAAACTGGAGGAAATCGCCGGGAAATGCCCGGTTCACCGCACGCTCGAGGCCGAAGTTGCGGTGGTGACCAAGGTTATAGAATGAGAATTTGCAACATTAACGTGTTTTAACCCGCCGGACACGCTCGTGTAATGTGACATGCACTAACTCTCCATCCATCAGACCTTTCCGATTCCATGCACTGGAGATTTTACAGAAATGACCACTCACACGAAACATGGCTCCAGGAGCCGCAAGGCAGTTTATGCCGCGATCATCGCAGGCCTGCTTGGTGCGACCGCTCTGACCGGCACCATCAGCCATGCCGGCACTGAAGCAACAAAAACCCAGATTTCGCTGAATACTGCACCGGCATCGGGCTTTGCCGACCTGGTGGAAACCGTAATGCCGTCAGTTGTGTCGGTGCAAAGCAAATACACGCCGGTTGCGTCACGGGACGACAGCGGTACACGCGAGCAGCGCCGTGAATTTCAGTTTGGTTTTCCGCAAGGCTCGCCTTTTGAGCACTTTTTCCGCAATCAGCCTGGCCAGAATGGAGGCGTAATGCCGCGGCCGAACCGGCGCAATGGTACGTCCCAGGGCTCAGGTTTCATAATCTCTGAAGATGGTTTCCTGGTTACCAATAACCATGTCATCAAGGATGCCAGCGAGGTTTCGGTCAAGTTTTCCGACGGACGCGAGTTTGATGCCAAGGTTATCGGAACGGATCCGAAAACCGACCTTGCCCTGTTGAAAATAGACAGCAACGACAAATTTATCCCGATCAAGTTCGCCGCAGACACACCCCGCGTTGGTGACTGGGTGGTCGCCGTCGGCAATCCGTTCGGGCTTGGCGGCACCGTGACCACCGGCATCATTTCGGCTTCCGGCCGGGATATTGGTGCTGGTCCTTACGATGATTTCCTGCAGATCGATGCACCGATCAACCGTGGCAATTCGGGCGGACCGGCGTTCAACCTCAAGGGTGAGGTTGTCGGCGTCAACACGGCGATCTTCTCACCTTCAGGCGGCAGTGTCGGCATTGGTTTTGCCATTCCGGCTTCAACTGCAGAAGCGATCATCGCTGATCTCAAGGATGACGGCAATGTAACGCGTGGCTGGCTCGGTGTTCAGATTCAGAAAGTGTCTGAAGATATCGCGTCCAGCATTGGCCTCGACAAGCCGTCCGGCACATTGGTTGCTGCGGTAACCGACGGTTCACCGGCGGAAAAGTCGGGCTTGCGTACCGGCGACACGATTTTGAAAGTGAATGGTGCCGACATTGAAGGCCCCAAGGAATTGTCACGGGCAGTTGCCAAGCTCAAGCCGGGCACGAGCGTGGAGATGACTGTTTTCCGCGGTGGAAAACAGCGTGACATCAATGTGTCGATTGGTGAAATGCCGGGCGAAAAGCAGGCATCCATCAACCCTGGACCAGACAGCGGGCCCGCAGCAGACCAGAAGCTTGGTCTGGCACTGGCTCCGGCTGAGGATGGTGAAGGGGTCGTCGTCGCAGACGTGATGCCTGGCTCACCGGCAGCCGAACAGGGCATTCGCCAGGGCGATGTGATCCTGGAAGTCGACGGCGCATTTGTCGATCAACCGGAGGCCGCAGTGGCTGCAATTCGCCAGTCATCCGCCAGGTCCGGAAAGTCTCCAGTGCTGTTGCTGGTGAAAAATAATCGTGGACAGCGCTTTGTTGCACTTAAAATTGCAAAAGGCTGATACTATATAAAAAGAATGGCGGCGTGAACTCTGCCCCCTCTGTACCAGCGCCGCCATCGTGCCTCCGTGTGCCTCACAATGCTGTTTCGGGTAGACCTCCCGCCCCCCCTGCCAACGGTCTTCTGAAACACGAGGTGTACGGGGGCACACTTGCCTTTTCCTTTTGAACTTGGCACGAACAATGGGTGATCAGGTAGTGGATTCAAATTGCATGAAAATTCTTGTCGTAGAAGATGATCGCGAAGCGGCCAGCTGGCTTGAAAAGGGCCTGGTTGAAGAAGGTCACGTGGTCGACCTGGCTGCCAATGGAACCGATGGTCTCGAACTGGCACGCGAGCAGACCCATGATGTCATTATCATGGACCGGATGATGCCGGGCATGGATGGTCTTGAAGTCGTCAAGACACTGCGCAGTGAAGATATTACCACACCGGTGCTCATACTGTCGGCGCTCGGCGAAGTGGACGACAAGGTGCTCGGTTTGCGCGCCGGCGGTGATGATTATCTGGCAAAGCCTTACGCGTTCACGGAACTTTTGGCGCGGGTTGAAACCTTGCGCCGCCGCCAGGATGCAACCCCGCACACAACCAAATTGAAGGTCGCAGATCTCGAAATTGACCTGCTGGCCCGCACCGCAACCCGGGCAGGCGAAGATATTTTGCTGCAACCGCGGGAATTCAAGCTGCTGGAATACCTGATGCGCAATGCCGGCAGTGTGGTGACACGCACCATGTTGCTGGAAAACGTGTGGAACTATCATTTTGACCCGCAGACCAATGTGATTGACGTCCACATTTCCAGATTGCGGGCCAAGGTGGACAAGGAATTCGGCGAACCGCTTTTGCACACTGTTCGTGGCGCCGGATACAGTATTCGTGCGGGCCGCTCTTAAACTCCTGCAAACGTCGACCTTCCGGCTGGCGGCTGTCTACCTGACCGTGTTTGCCATCTCGGTGGGTGCCATTCTTGCCTATATCTACTGGAATACCGCTATTTTGCTGGAGCGCCAGACCGAAGACACGGTCGAGGCGGAAGTCCAGGGCCTGGCCGAGCAGTATAAAATTCGCGGGCCTCGGGGGCTGCTTGAAATCATCAAGGCACGCAGCGAGGAAGCAGATGGGGCGGTCTATATTCTGACCAACGCCGTGGGACGCAGGCTTGCCGGAAATCTGCAATCCTTGCCCGTTGAAGCGGTAGGTGAGCGCGGCACCATTGATTTCAAATTCCCCTATGAAACCGGCAGGGGACTGGTTGATCACACCGCACGGGCGTTTTTCATTCGCCTGGACGGTGGTTTTCAGCTTGTTGTCGGCCGTGATGTGGAAGAGCGCCGGCAGTTCAACCGGATCATCAGGACATCATTGTTCTGGGCACTTGGCCTGACACTTGTGCTGGGCGTTGGCGGTGGCCTGCTGATGAGCCGCAACTTCCTGCGCCGGGTGGACGAGATCAATGGCGCAAGCCGCGCCATCATGGCCGGTGATCTGGGTGAAAGAATGCCGGTTTCCGGCACCGGTGACGAGATTGACCGTCTGTCGGAGAGCCTCAACGACATGCTGGATCAGATCAATCGCCTGATGACCGGCATGAAGGAAGTGTCTTCCAATGTCGCCCATGATCTGCGCACGCCGTTGACGCGGCTTGCGTGCCCGCGCCGAAGATGCATTGCGCTCAAACTCTGCAGAAGATCACAAAGCCGCGCTGGAAGCCAATATAGCCGAGGCGGACGGCCTGCTCACCACGTTCAACGCCTTGCTGTCCATCGCCCGTGCCGAAGCCGGCCAGATGCGCGAAGGGTTCCAGGATACTGATCTTGTGGCTTTGCTGGACGATCTGGTGGAGCTTTATGGTCCCATTGCGGAAGAGGCCGGCGGCACGCTTGTTCTGGACGCGCCGGAAACCGCACTGGTGAGAGCCGACAGGCAGCTTGTGGCCCAGGCAATGACAAACCTGCTCGACAACGCGATCAAGTACGGCCGCGATGTAAAAACCGGGGTGCCTGCAATAAGACTGCAAATTATCCGTTCGCAAGCCGATGGCTGGACCGTTCAGGTCAGTGATACCGGACCTGGTATCGCCGCAACCGACAGGGAGCGGGTCAAGGGCCGCTTTGTCCGGCTCGACAAGAGCCGCAGCGAGCCCGGAAGCGGACTGGGCCTGGCGCTGGTCGACAGTGTCATGAAACTGCATGCAGGTGGTTTCGAAATCGAGGATGCAAATCCCGGGCTTACTGCAAAGTTGCATTTTCCGGTCAGGGTATAAAATACAGCGAAATTTCCGGATACGCTTTTGCTAATTCCGTTCCAGAGGTTAGTGTCCTGACCCTAGGGTGTTAAGTCCAATCTCGGTTTTTGCAGTTGGTATCCATGAACAAGGCTTTGTCTGCAACACATGTGTCGTTGCCTGTGCAACCTGATGAGCAGGATCTGCTTGCTGCGATCGTGGAGCATGCTGACGTGCTGCAGCCCTTGTGCGAGACATCTCCAAGTGCTCGCGCGCTTCTGACTCACATTTCGGCCGGGTCTCCGTTTCTGTCCGGGCTGGTGCGGCGCTATCCTGAGTTTGCCGTCGAGGCGCTGAGCACGCCGCCCGATCAACTGTTCAGTGCTGTGTGCGAACGTCTTGAGACGGAGGCTGCATCTGCGCCATCACAGGCGGATCTGATGCGTCATCTGCGTGTCGCGAGAAATCATGTCGCGCTGCTGATTGCGCTGGCTGACATTGCAGGCTGCTGGTCCTGCGAACAGGTGACACGCGCTCTGACCCGATTTGCCGATGTGGCGGTCGCGGGCGCGCTGAACTGGTTGTTGGAAGAAGCCGTGGAAGCCGGCAAGCTGACACCGGACAAAGGCCAGCCCGCGTCAGATGGCTACACGGTTCTGGCCATGGGAAAGCACGGTGCGGGCGAATTGAATTACTCGTCTGACATTGATCTGATCGTACTTTACGATCCCGAAAAAGTTCCGCTGGAACAAACAGATAACGCAGCTCAAATCTATGTCCGCATAACCCGGACACTGGCCAGTGTCCTGCAGGACCGTACCGAGGACGGATATGTGTTCCGCATTGATCTGCGCTTGCGGCCGGACCCGCGTGCAACCCAGATTGCCATCGCCATCGGTGCGGCAGAGAACTATTACGCGTCGATGGGACAGAACTGGGAACGGGCTGCCATGATCAAGGCCCGGGCCGTTGCAGGTGATCTGGAACTGGGACAGGGATTTTTAAAAGGTCTTACCCCGTTTGTCTGGCGCAAGTATCTGGACTTTGCGGCAATCGCGGATGTGCAGTCCCTGAAACGGCAGATGCACGCCCACAAGGGTCATGATTCCATTGTGGTGCTGGGACACAACATCAAGCTGGGACGCGGCGGTATTCGCGAGATCGAGTTTTTTGTGCAGACCCAGCAACTGATTGCGGGTGGCAAGAACCCGGACCTCAGGGGCAACCGCACGCAAGCCATGCTGGACAAGCTGGTGCAGGCCGGATGGATCGAGCAGACAGCCAGCGATGAATTGAACGACGCATATGTGTTTTTGCGCACCATCGAACACCGCCTGCAGATGGTAGCTGATGAGCAAACCCAGACATTGCCTGCAACGCACGAGGCATTTGCCGGATTTGCGAGGTTTTGCGGCTATGGCGATCCGGATGAACTGGCTGACAGGCTCACCGCAACGTTCAAGATGGTGCAGGGGCACTATGCCGGTCTGTTCGAAGAAGCGCCTGAACTCGGCAGCGAGCTGGGCAGTCTGGTGTTTACAGGTGGCGACGATGACCCGGAAACGTTGCACACGCTTGCCGGGATGGGGTTCGCGCAGGCCTCTGAAGTTTCAGCTACCATTCGCGGCTGGCATTTCGGGCGTTACCCGGCAATGCGCTCATCTGCGGCCCGGGAACGGCTGACCGAACTGATGCCGGCTCTGCTGACGGCCCTGTCACGCTCCGGCCAGCCGGATCAGGCGCTTATCGCCTTTGACCGGTTTGTTGCCGGACTGCCGGCCGGCGTTCAGCTGTTTTCCATGTTCAAGGCAAACCCGTTTCTGCTCGAACTGATGATGACGGTGTTGGGGTCTGCTCCGCGCCTTGCGCAGAGCCTGTCACGCCGTCCCCGCCAGCTTGAAGCGGTGCTCGATCCGGATTTTTTTGGTGCCATGCCGGAACAGGCCGAGCTGGCAGATTGCTTTGCCGCCTTGCGCAGCGCCGACGCCACCTACGAAGAGATTTTGAGCGCGACCCGCATCACCGCCCATGAATTGTCGCTTCGCATCGGCATGCGCATTTTGTCAGAAACGGTCAGCGCAGAGCAGGCCGGCCTCGCCTATTCAAAACTCGCAGATGCCGTGACCGCTCACATGCTCCAGGTTACCACCGCCGATGTGGGTGTGCGGCACGGCCATGTTCGAGGCGGCGCAATGGTCGTCATGGCGCTGGGCAAACTGGGTGGCTGCGAGATGACGGCGGCATCCGACCTGGACCTGATCATGCTGTATGATTTTCCCGATGATGTCGACGCGTCCGATGGCGACAGGCCGTTGCCGGCATCACAGTATTTTTCCCGGCTGACAAGACGCCTGACCACCTCGCTGACCTCTCAGACCGATGAGGGCGACCTGTACGAAGTTGACATGCGGTTGCGTCCGTCCGGCAATAAGGGGCCGGTTGCCAGCCACATTGAATCGTTTGACAACTATCAGGCAACCCAGGCCTGGACCTGGGAGAAACTGGCATTGACACGGGCACGTGTTGTGGCTGGCGATGCAGCCTTGCAGCAGCGTGTGGAGAAAACCATCCGCACGGTGTTGTGCGCCCGTCGCGACCGGGACCAGACCCTGGTTGATGTGAGGGACATGCGGCTGCGCATGCTTCAAGGCACCGGCACCGGCATGGTCACCGGCAATCATTGGGACATCAAGCATGTTCGCGGTGGCCTGGTCGAGATCGAATTCATTGCCCAGGCACTGCAATTGGTCCATGCCCATGAAACGCCGGACGTTTTGCAGCGCAACACCATTGCCGCCCTTCATGCCTTGCGCGATGCTGGTCATCTGGCTGCCGCAGACCATGATGTGCTGGTCTCTGCAGCGACGTTGTATCAGGGCCTGACCCATATGCTGCGGCTGTGTTCCTCCGGCCGGTTTGAACTGGAAACTGCGCCGTCCGGCCTGATAAAATTACTGCTGCGGGCCAGTGCTGCGCCGGATGTCGCCACCATGGAGGCCATGGTGATCGATGCAAACCGGCAGGTTTCTGCAATTTTTGACCGCCTGATCGGTGTTCCGGAAGACCACTGAAAGTTTTTTCAGACCGAGCGACGGATTGTTGCCGGTGTTCTCGTCTTGTTCATGTGCGTTGGCCAACACACTCCGTGGGACCTAGTGGTTTTCCGAATCTGAGGTTCCGGCAACATTACCAGCTAAGGAGATTGATCCGTTATGAGCATTCGTTTTTCAGCCGCCTTGTCCGCGGCATTGGTCATCGCAGGCATGTCAGCAAACACGGCGCTTGCCCGCGAGCCCGGCATGCCGCGCGGTGAGCGCACGTTTGAGCGTCTTGACAAGAACAAGGATGGCGCACTTGCAATCGAAGAACTGGAGGCAAGGTCGGTTCGCCGGTTCATGCGCCTTGATGCCGACAAGAATGACAAGGTGACCAGGGCCGAGCTTGAAAACTGGCTCATTGGCCTGGCCAAGCGGCGTATCGACCGGATTCTGACACGCATGGATGCGGACAAGGATGCCGCGGTTACACGCTCAGAACTGCGCGGATATATTGCCGGCCTGTTTGTCCTGGCCGACAGTGACAAGTCCGGCGGGGTGACTTTACAGGAATCGCGTGCCTATCATGTGAGCGCACGCAAGAAACGGACCGAGGCTCGCAAGGCAAGGTCACAGGCCCGGCAATAGGAGGGCTGATGAACTGGCAAACAGCGCGTCCGGCTTGGGGAATGGCAGGATACAGTGAAAACACAGCGGCCACGTCGACTGCCGGAGATGCGTCTCCGGCAGTCGACGCCGTGTTGCTGGAAGGGGTTGTTGCCGGTGATGAAACCGCATTTGCCACGCTGGTTGACCGGCATTATTCCCTGGTATTCAGATTGTCGGCGCGGGTTTTGGGCAACGCCGCCGATGCTGAAGACGTGACCCAGGAGGCATTTGTCAAATTGTGGCGCAATCCGCCGGTGTTGCGCAATCAGGCGGCCTTGAAGGGGTGGCTGGTGCGGGTGGCACGCAATCTCGCCATTGACCGCTTGCGGCGGGCGCGCAACACATCCGACAGCGAACTGGAATTGCTGGTCGATACGTCTACCGCGCCTGACGGGCACTTGCGCCATGGCCAGGCGGCTGACGAAGTGTCTGCCGCGCTGGCTCAATTGCCCGAGCGCCAGCGCACCGCCCTGCAGTTGACCTATTTCGAAGCATTGGGCAATCAGGAGACTGCATCGATCATGGAGGTCAGCGTTGAAGCGGTGGAATCGCTGTTGTCGCGGGCAAGACGGTCTTTGCGCACACTGCTCAACCCGGTGTGGTCAGACCTGATTGACGAATTGGAGCAACTGAAATGACGGCACGCGACAACAACGGCAAAGGGCAGGGCAACGCCGGTGAGGCGCGCCTGGCTGAAGTGCTGGCGGCCTATGGCCGCAATCCGCTGCGCTGGCCTGAGGCTGACCGGGTACGGTTTGCCAACCTGATGCGTGAACCTGGATTATTGCCTTCAGATCTGAGCACCGAAGCCGACCAGCTGGATAAATTGCTCGATGCGGCTACCGCTGCCAGCATTTGTGAACCCGAAGGTGCCCGCAATCGCCTGCTTTCAGCCATTGCGCCAGGATCGGGAACCGACGGGCCTGCCGTGATGCACGGCACGAAGTCCCGTTGGCACGCCGGTTTTCTGCCCCATCAGCTTCTGGCGGCCGGCGCGCTTGCGGCAAGCGTCATGTTCGGTGTGTTTGTCGGGATCGGTACAGATGCCGGTACGCTGCTGGCCGACAGCCTGCAGTTTCCGGCGGCATCCGATGACGTGCTGGACGTTGTGCTGATTGACGACGGTTATGACGGGAGTTTGCTATGAGCGATGCGCAAGCTCCGAAGACCCGTCGCTGGTCATGGGTGTGGATTGCGCTGATCGCGTCTTTGGCCATCAATCTGGCGGTTGTCGCGGCCATTGTTTCCCACCAGACCGTCGGTCCGCACCGCCATCGCTCCATCACCGGACCCGGGTTTACCCAGATTCTGCCCCGGGCGTTTTTCCGGGAGCTTGATAATGACCGGCGCGATGAACTGGTTGGCGAATTGCGTGAACACCGCAAGGGGTTTCGCGACCTGCGCAAGAACGTGCGCGAAAAGGCCCGTGATGTCGCTTCCGCCTTGCGGGCAGAGCCATACGACGAAGCGGCCGTTACAAAAGCGCTGGAGCTGTACGAGGCCGAGGCGCAAGTCATGGTGGGTCGCGGCCGCAACATCGCCGAAAATTTCTTCAAGCGACTGACCCCCGATGAGCGCAAACTGATTGCCGACCAGATTGAGCGCAAGACAATGTCGAGACGGCGCTGGAAGCGCTGGAAACACGAGCGCGGGGAGTAGGTGGTGGAGTGGGTTGTTTTACTCCGCTCACGCCAGCAGCCTGCGGCTGCGCTCCGCTAGGGCGCACTTCGTGCGACGGCCGGTCGGCCTTGCCTCAACACGTTCCGTGTTTCGGATTGCAATTCATCACTACGGTTGTTCGGGGTCGGAGAACGGCCCGCCGAAGGCGGACACGCTGTTCGACCACCAAATCCCAACTAGGCCCGACGGGCCTCGGGCCGGTCAGGCCCGCCCCAGCGGAGCGCAGCCGCAGGCTGCTTGCGTGAGAGGAATAAATAGCGGCAACCAGGCGCCATCTCGACGTGAAACTCCACCACTACTTTAACCCTGCGTACCAGTGGCGATCGGCTCTATCACCGCGTCGGATTCTACAATCCGTTTTGGCTGCTTGCCTTTCTGGGCAATTGGCAAGGTTATGGTCACCGTGGTGCCCTTGCCCTTTTCACTGGCAATGTGCAGCGAGCCGTCGTTGAGCCGGATCAGGGAGTTTGAAATGGCCAGACCGAGGCCGGAACCGGAGCGGGTCTTGGTAAGCTGGTTCTCCACCTGCTCAAATGGCCGGCCCAGTTTGGAAATCTGATCGGGTGGAATGCCGATACCGGTGTCCGCGATGACGATCTCAGCCATCTTTTTGACCCGGCGTGCCGAAATGGTGAGGCTGCCACTGTCGGGTGTGAACTTGACGCCGTTGGCGATGACATTGATCAGCACCTGCTTGAGGGAGCGCACATCGGCCATGGCGTGCAGCGAGTCGGGCAGGTCCTTGCGCAAGGTGACGCCGCCTTCCTGGGCGCGCCCGGACACAATCCGCAAAGCCTCTTCTATGACGGCGGGCACCGAGCATTTCTCGACTTCCAGGGTGATCCGGCCGGCCTCGATCTTCGACATGTCCAGGATGTCATTGATGACATCCAGCAGATACTGCCCGGAACTGTGGATGTCATGGGCGTAATCCAGGTATTTGGGGATTTCGACCTTGCCGAACAATTGCTGCTCGATGACTTCCGAAAACCCGATGATTGCGTTGAGCGGCGTGCGCAGTTCGTGGCTCATGTTTGCAAGGAATTCGGATTTTGACCGGTTGGCCGCTTCGGCGCGGGTTTTTTCGCGGGAGTACTTCTCCGCCAGATCGGCAAGGCGCTGTGACTGCTGTTCAAGTTCCATGCGGGATTTCTGCAGGTCACGCACCGTGTTCATCAGTTCGCGTTCCGACTCCAGCAGTTTTTCCTCGTGCAGTTTCAGATTGGAGATATCCGTGCCGACCGAGACAAAACCACCATCCTTGGTGCGGCGCTCATTGATCTGCAGCCAGCGTCCGTCTTCCAGTTGCACTTCAAATGTGTTGCCGTCACTGCCTTCGGGAATGCTGGCGGGAAGGGCGGTATCGCTTGACGCTGCCGAGCGTTGCCGGATCACCGGTTCGCGGGCCACCCGCGTGACATCCTCATAGGACGAACCGGGCCTGCATACGCTGGCTGGAAGATTATGAAGCTGCTGGTATTTGGAATTGCACATGACCAGATGATTGTCTGAATCCCACAGCACGAATGCTTCCGAGACATTCTCGATGGCATCCTTGAGGCGCAGTTCCGCCTCCTGGTTCAGTTTGTCGAGCCGCTTCTGTTCGGTAATGTCGATGGCAATGCCGACCAGGTTTGGCGAATCCTGGCCCGGTGCTTCCGACAGTTCCGCCCGGGCACGCAGCCATACCCAGTGACCGTCGCAATGTCTCATGCGGAATTCCTGATCTATGGCCGGCCGTCCGCCGCGCAACATGACGTCGACAAGCTGGTCGATCGGCTCGTCGTCAGGGTGCAATCGTTCGGCAACCTCGCCATAGGACAAAAACTCACCCTTGGTCTGAAGGCCGAGAATGTCATACATGGACTTCGACCAGAAAATCCGACCGCGCGCGATATCCCAGTCCCACAGCCCGCAGTGTCCGCGATCCAGCGCCTTGTCCATGCGTTCGGTCGCAACAGCGAGCGTCTGATCAGCTTCCGCAGCGCGTGACGCCTGCCAGTGGAAGGCCGTTCCCAGCAGCACCAGCACCCCCAGCGTGACCACGAACAAGGTGGCAATCTGTGTCACGTCGGAGCGCCAGTCCTGCAACACCCGGGCTTTCGGGTGGATGACGACAAGCTGGCCCAGATAAGGACTGAGCGAGCGCAGACCGATATAGACTTCCTCGTTTGCCGGCGTGATGGCAAGCGCCGGTGCCCCGAGCTGCTGGGCAGCACTCAGAATGCCGTCCTGGCCGAACACGGTCGACAGGTTTGCACCCCTCAGCCCCAGGTCCTCCGGGTAGCTGGTCTGTATGTAGCCCTTCTCGTCTGCCGCGATGAACAACCGGCCACGCACGCCGGTGTCTTGCGGCAACACTTCTGCCAGATCCTCAGGGACAAGTGCGCGTATCGTTCGGCCACCGGCAAAGCCGGCGCCCAGGGTCGCGCTCAGATCGCTGGCAGCTGCCCGCAGGACCAAAGCGGTATGTTTGGTTGAGGTGACGATGGAGCGTTCGCGGCTGGCCGACAGTTGCAGGAACAAGGCTGTCGCCAGCGTCATCAGAAACAGCAGGATAAGACCGGTGATCAGGTTGCGCAGGATGCGTTCTGAGATTGCAATTGACGGCACACGTCTGGAGCCGACGCTGACCTTCAGCGCCCGCTCCTTGAAAAACAGCTCTCCAAGTTTTGCCTTGGACACGTAATCATCCCCATTGTGGCCAACTGCTTAAATGCAGTGGCCGTACAGGCAACACCCTTCAAGTCTGTGATGGTCTGCCGCCCCTGACAGTACTCACACAAGGGCTGATACACCGCCCCCCAACCCCGTCGAATCAGATCAGGTCATTGATTCGAAATGCACCTGATTTGGCAAGCTTGAAGGATACTTCCGGACCCGAAACGGCTTTAAAATACAGCAATTTCATCAACATTGGGACAAAATTCTTACGCTGCGCGATGTAAGTGTACGGAGCGAGTGAAATCCAGGCCGGATTCCACCTGTCTCGGTTTTACATGATGTGAGGGTGAAAATATAATGTTTCGGAGACGAAATAAATGTGTGATTGCGGCTATGCAGGGCAGTGAATGTAGGTGTTTACGGCTACTGGGAGTCCAGCATTCTCGACACCATTTCCAGCGTATCGGCTGACAGGTTGTCCTTGTCACGGATGATGCCGAGTGCTGCGCGGGCCCTGTCCTGCCGGACCTGATCCATCAACTGATAGGACCGGAATGCAGATACCATCCGGGCTGCCACTTGCGGATTGCGTTCATCCAGCGCCATGACCACTTCAGCCACAAGGTCATAGCCTGCGCCTGACGCATTGTTGAAACCGGTCTGGTTCATGCCGGCAAATGTGCCGATCAGCGCCCGGACCCGGTTCGGACGATTGATGCTGAAGTCATCGTGCTTCATCAACTGCCGTATATGAGCGGCAGTGTCCGGGCCTGTGCGCATGGCATGCAGGGAAAACCATTTGTCGACAATCAGGTGGTCCTTGGCGAACCGCTCGTGAAACGTGTCGAGCGCCTGGTCCCGTTCCGCCACTTCCAGACCGGCGAGTACATTCAGTGGTCCCATCATGTCGGACATGTGCCGGGCGGTCTTGAACCGGCTCAGTGCCTTGGCTGCGGTCTCAGCCGGTCTTGCAGCAGCCAGCAGGGACAATGCCGCATAGGCCAAAGCCCGCTGCCCGGCAGCTTGCGCACTTGCCGAATAATCACCGGCAGGCAGGTCATCAGCCAGGCGTTCAAGTTGCTCCGCCAGCCTGGTACCGACAGTTCTGCGGACCTGATCTCGTGCGGTTTGAATCAGGTCCGGATTGACATTGCGGCCCAGCATGTTGGCAATGTCTGCCTCACTTGGCAGTGCAAGCATCTGGGCCTTGAAGGCCGGCTCCAGTTCCCGTGAGGCCAAAACGTCGGCCAGTGCATCGCCATAGTCATCAATCACATCCGGTTCGTCGCCGTCCTTGATTGTGCGCATTGCCGACATGATAATCGACCGTGACAGAGTCTGGCCTGATTCCCAGCGATTGAACGCATCGCGGTCGTTGGCCATCAGGAACAGCAACTCGTCGTCGCGTTGCCCGGTTGTCAGATTGATCGGGGCGGAAAACCCGCGATTGATTGACAGTACCGGACGATCTGTAATGCCGGTGAAGGTCCAGCTTTGCCTGGCCGAGCGCATTTCCAGAATACCGCTGTCGATGCGCCTGCCGTCATCCAGAACCAGATCCATGTCAGTGCCATCCGGCCCGATCAGGCCGGTTGCAAGGGGTATGTGCATGTCCGGCTTTTCGGCCTGGCCCGGGGTTGGAGCAAGTGATTGGCTGACGGTCAGCGTGGCGCTGGCTGCTGCCTGGTCCCAGTCGAGCCGGGCATTCACGGACGGCGTGCCAGCATGATTGTACCAGTTGAAAAACTGCGCCAGGTCCTGGCCTGATGCTTCTTCCATGCAGGCTGCGAAATCTTCCACGGTGGCTGCGTCACCATCATGCCTGTCAAAGTAGATATTCAGCGCTTTTGCGAACTTTTCCGCGCCCAACAGCGTCTTGAACATGCGCACCACTTCGGCGCCTTTTTCATACACCGTGGCAGTATAGAAATTGTTGATCTCGATGTAGGACTGGGGCCTGACCGGGTGTGCCAGTGGCCCGGCGTCTTCGGGAAACTGATGCGATCTCAAGGTGCGCACATCCTGGATGCGCTTGACCGCGCGCGAACGCATGTCGGAGGTGAACTCCTGGTCGCGGAAAACCGTCAGGCCTTCCTTGAGGCACAACTGGAACCAGTCGCGGCAGGTAATCCGGTTGCCGGTCCAGTTGTGAAAATACTCATGCGCGATGATCGCTTCGATGTTGACATAGTCCTGGTCGGTGGCGGTGTCGGCGCGCGCCAGTATGTATTTGTCGTTGAAAACGTTGAGACCCTTGTTCTCCATCGCGCCCATATTGAAGTCCGACACCGCAACGATCATGAAAATATCCAGGTCATATTCCCGGCCAAACGCGGTTTCGTCCCATCGCATCGACGCCTTGAGGCTTTCCATCGCCCAGTCGCAGCGGTCCTGCTTGCCCTGTTCAACATAAATCCGCAGTTCCACCTTGCGCCCTGACAGGGTGGTGAAATGATCGGTGACGCAAGCCAGGTCACCTGCAACCAGGGCAAACAGATAGGCAGGTTTCGGCCACGGGTCCTGCCAGACCGCAAAATGGCGGCCACCGGCCAGGTCTCCGGTCTCAACCGGATTGCCGTTGGCCAACAGCACCGGGACGCTTTCCCGGTCAGCTTCAACACGAACCTGGTAGGTTGCCAGTACATCGGGCCGGTCCAGGAAGTAGGTGATGCGGCGAAATCCTTCTGCTTCACATTGGGTGCAATAAACCCCATTGGAGCGGTACAGGCCCGACAGTGCCGTATTTGCATCCGGATTGCATTGCGTCTCGATGGTCAGCTCGAACTGGCCTTCGGGCAAGTCGTTAATGACCAGCTGGTTTGCCGCGACAGTGTAGCGGTTGGCGCCGATTGTCTCGCCATCGATGGCAATGGACTTGAGCTCCAGTGCCTGCCCGTCCAGGCGCAACGGCGCATTGACAGTCTTGGAGGCCGGATTGGGCCGCATTTTCAGAACCGAGACAACGCTTGTTGCGGTTGGCTGCAGGCTGACATCCAGAGACACGTCATCGATCAGATAGTCTGACGGCTTGTAATCTTTCAGGCGAATGGTCGGTGGGGTTTCGGTGCGCATCTTGAATCCTGAGCCTGGTTACATGGGCCGGTTGATATGAAAGGGTGCGGGATCGGTATTGCTGGTACGTGCGGTCATCATGTCGGCGATCATCCGGCCTGTCGTTGGCCCCCAGCTCAGCCCCATATGGCCATGGCCGAAGCCATACCACACATTGACCAGGTTCGGAGACGGTGAAATCACCGGCAGTGAGTCCGGCGTGCTCGGTCGGCGGCCCATCCATTTCGTTTCGGAGCCGTTTATATCCCGCAATTGCGGCAATACCCGCTTGCCGTAGACATGCATCTGGTCAGCCCGGCGCCAGTCCGCGGGCGCGTCATTTGCGGCAATTTCATCGGACCCGGCGATCTTGATGCCGTCATGATGCGGTGTCACGGCACCGGGCTGGCCGGCATGGGTGACCGCGCGGCCGAGCCTGACACCGGGGTCTTTCATGATGACATGATAGCCGCGCTCTGCCTGCAGCAACACTTTCGAGCCCAGCATGCGGGCAAGTTCATGGGACCAGGCGCCGGCACATACGCACAGGTTTTGCACCATCTGTTCCCCGGCATTCATCAGGTGCAGCCGGGTGGCCCGGGTGCCGTCCTGGTCTATGCTGATGACTTCGTCCTGCACGATGTTGCCGCCATCGCGAACCACTTGCTCGGCCAGTTTCTGCACCATCTCGAACGGATCGACAATCCGGTGCCAGCCGTCCCAGAACACCGCCTTGTAGATATCCGGTGTAAGATCAGGTTCAACCTCGCGGGCCTCATTGCCGCTGAGTTCTTCGCCGTCATAACCGTATTTGGCGCGCAGGGCGCGCCACCCGGCATTGTCATCATACTGTTTTCGGGTGCTGTACAGATGCAATCCGTCGTCCATCGCCAACAGGTCGGACGCACCGGCGTGGGCCAGGATGGCACGATGATCCTGCAGTGCCCGCATGCCGAGTTGTGCGCGCGCGTCGGTGATCTTTTTCACCCGGTCAGGCAATGCGTTTCGGCCGACTGCCAATAACCATGGCAGCGCTGTTGGCAAATGGCGCCAGTGCACGGTGACCGGGCCCTTCGGGTCCAGCAGCCATCCGGGTATTTTCAACAACATGCCGGAATGGATCGGCGGCACGATGCCGGACACCACAACACCGCCGGCATTGCCGAAAGACGCACCTTCACCGGGCGGCACCTTGTCGATTACCGTAACCGCATATCCTTCACGCTGCAGGAACACCGCAGTCGACATTCCGATAATTCCGGCACCAATGATGGTGGCTTGCGGCGGGGATGTTTTCAGCTTCGACACAGTATTCTTTCTGCTTCGGCAAATCGTGCTTGTGGAATGCTTTCAATCTGGAATTAATACACGGAAAGTGGAACCAGGAGAACCAGCCAATGCCAGTGCACCAGCGCATCAGACCCTTCAACACCAAGGATACGTATCCTGAGCAGAACTTGTCCAACGATCTGTCGCAGGGCGTGGTGGCGCGCGGCACCATGGTGTTTCTGCGCGGCCAGGTGGCTCAGGACCTGGACAGCCGCGAGAGCCTGCATGCCGGAGATGCCGGCAAGCAGACGGCAAAGGCCATGCAGAACATCAAGATGCTGCTGGAAGAGGCCGGTTCCGAGCTCGCTCATATCTGCCGGATTGTCGTTTATGTGACAGACATTCGTTACCGCGAGGCGGTATATCAGGAAATGGGCAAGTGGCTGGCAGGGGTGTTTCCGTGCTCCACCGGCCTTGTTGTGCCGGCGCTGGCCCGGCCCGAATGGGTAGTGGAAATCGAGGTAACAGCGGTCATTCCTGATTGATTAAAGGATGTTCAGATGGCTCTTCAAGATGCACTTGGAAAACTGCAGGACACAGCGGCGAGCCCGCTTGAGCAGGCATTCAGTTCGCCGCCGGAGATTTACACCAGTCCGGACATGCTGGAGCTCGAACTGCGTGAAATCTTCGAGCGCGAATGGCACTGTCCCGGCCTGGCCGCCGATATTGCCGAACCCGGTGACTATGTGACGTTCTCCATCGGCGATCAGCCGGTGTTCAGCATTCGCCAGAAAGACGGATCGATCCGGTCATTCTCCAATGTGTGCCGCCACCGCATGATGCAGTTGCTGGAAGGCTCAGGCAACACCAGAACCATTGTCTGCCCCTACCATGCCTGGACCTATGGCCAGGACGGGTCGTTGCGCGGTGCATCGCAAATGGAAAAATCGAAAGCGTTCAACAGACAAGACTTTTGCCTGCCCGAAATCCGCACCGAGATCTGGAACGGCTGGATTTACATCACGTTGAACCAGGATGCAGCACCCGTGGCGCAATTGCTGGCACCAATGAATGATCTGGTCGCACAGTTCCGCATGGACAAATATATTCCTTGCGAAACCCAGGATCACGTCTGGCAGACCAACTGGAAACTGCTGACCGAGAATTTTATGGAAGGCTATCATCTGCCGGTCGCGCACAAGGCAACCGTCGGCCAGTGGATCGGCCTCGATGACACGGTGTTTCCGGACGAGGTAAGCCCGCATTTTACCTGGCAAACCTTCACCAAGGGCGAAACCGCGACCTACGGCCTGGCGGCCGAGGCCAATGACTATCTCGAAGGCCGCTGGCGGTACACCACCATCATGCCGACCGTGTTCCCGGCCCATATGTACGTGCTGGCCCCGGACCATGTCTGGTATCTGTCACTGCGTCCCAAGGGTGTCGGCGAAGTGCACGTGCGCTTTGGCGTGGCGCTGGCGCCGGAACGTATCGAAGCGTTTCCCAGCAAAGAGGCAGCCCTGAAAGACCTGGTGTCGTTTTTCGACCACGTCAACGAGGAAGACCGGTTCGTGGTGGAGGGCATTTTCAAGGGCGCCCACGGCGCGCTGGCGAAGGCCGGACCGTTGAGCTACCTGGAGCGCGAAATCCACGATTTCCAGAAATACCTGGTGGCAAAGTTGTGTCCGCAAAAAACCGGCGCTGCAAAAGTGGCGGCGGAGTAGGGACTCAGCTTGAATGTCTGCTGTGCTGACAAGATTTTCGGTCTTGTTGGTTGTACCAAAGACAGATTGCGCTCACTCTGCAGCAGAAGACAGAGGTTGCCGATCGAGTAGGCCTTCCGAGTGAACTTCTTCAAATATCCAGGCCCTAAACCTGCCAATATCCGGACACTTCTTGCGTCCCTCCGTATAAGCAAATGAATAGATAGCGGTTGACGGACTCTCAATGTCGAACAATCGTTGGAGCCGTCCCTCAGATATTGTGTTGCGAGCCATGGCATCATAAGCGAGTGCCACACCCTGCTGCTCTTCCGCCGCCGTCAGGGTCAACTCACAATGGGCCAACCGGGGGCCACGCGGCAGGCCGGTCGGCTCTACACCAGCTTCCGTAAGCCAGGTGGCCCAGCCGTCATCCACTTCGTCATGGAGCAGTGTGGTGCGCAGCAAATCCGCAGGCCCGCGCAGACCTTCTCGCTCAATGAATGCGGGACTGGCAACCGGGTAGCGACCTGAGCGCATCAAAGGCTCAACAATTGCCGTTGCCACCGGCTCTGATCCCCAGTGAATAACGATGTCCGCCTCGTTCACCGAAAAATTCATGCAGGGAGCCCCGGCGGACACGGATATGACGATACTCTCTTTTTCCGGGTAACGGTGCAGGCGTGGCACAAGCCACCGTGCAGCAAATCCCGGCGTTGACAGAACGCGCAGTGCACTTGCCGGACCCCTGGCAGAGATACGCCGGGTGCTGGCGTCAAGAGCATCAAGAATGGGCGTCAGGTCTTTCAAATATGCGCTGCCGGCTTTGGTTAGCGACAGACGTTGCCGCTCGCGGACAAACAATGAGATACCCAAGATGGCTTCCAGTGATTTCACCTGATGGCTGATTGCCGAAGGTGTCAACGACAGTTCGACCGCTGCCTCGCGGAAGCTCAAACGTCTGGCAGCAGCCTCGAATGCACGAAGCGCAGGTTGCGGTGGAAGGTGGCGATTGCCGGCACATGAATTATTTTCAGCAGCCAATGAAATACCTTCGTTTGAATGTCTGTCACTGAGAAGCTTAGCATAAGAACCGCATCAACCACATCATCCAAGGAGAAACCGCATGTCAGTTTTCAAAACCGGCACTAAACAGTGCGCAGCCATGGCTTTCCTGACCGGCAATCTGATTGGTGGTGCTGGCATTGCCGTATTGGGTTCTGTCGCAATTGCCGCCGCGACCGCTCCCATCGAGCACAAAGGGTTAAAGGTGGAGGCACTGGGAGTAATTCCTGCCAAGTCCATGGAGGCAACGCTCGGGCTTGAGGGTCACAAGCTGCAGCTCCGTGCCATTACTATCGAAGCTGGTGGTCAGATCGCCAAGCACAGCCACGAAACACGCCCGGGCCTCGTCAAGGTCATTGAGGGTGAATGGGTCGAGGGACGGCCGTCTGGTGAGGTCAGCATCGCAGCCGGGGATGCCGAAGCCATCATTGAGGATGAGAACACCTCGCATTGGTTTTTCAATCGCAGTAGCAGACCGGCAACGGCCATTGTGTGTGACATTGTCCCCGACAAGTGAGCTGGCAAGAGGATGAATGGCGACCGGACTTCTCCCGGCATGCAAAAAGTTTCCTCAACCGCAGTGAGGCGCAGACTGGCCGCCATCCTGGTGGCTGACATTGCCGGTTACAGCCGGTTGATGAGTGCGGACGAGGAAGCGACTTTGCTGGAAATGCAGAAGTTCCGCTTCTCGCTTGTGGATCCCTCGATCGGCCAGCACCACGGTCGCATCATCAAAACCATGGGCGATGGCTTGCTTGTGGAATTCGGGAGTGTTCACGACGCGATTGAATGCTCGCTCGCAATCCAGCGAGGCATGGTAGATCGGATGAGGGGTATCCCTGAAAATAGCCGGTTCAGATATCGCATGGGCATCAATCTTTGTGACCTACTGTCTGAAGGCGATGATGTATATGGGGATGGCGTCAACATTGCTGCACGTTTGCAGGAGATTGCAGAACCCAACGGGATTGCCATATCGAGTGTCGTGCTGGGCCATCTGGAAGATGAACTCCAGCATGCATTCGCTGACATGGGCGCGCATGAACTAAAAAACATCACCCGGCCTGTACGTGTCTATCACTACAGTGCCGATGCCCATGAAAAGCCGGAAAATGTTGCTATTCGCCCTTTCATTGACCCTCCAGACAACAAGCCAATGCTCATTACCGGTGGCTGTCTGTGTGGAAAAGTGCGCTATCAGGCAACAACCAAACCGCTTGGTTCCATGCTCTGCCATTGCAGAATGTGCCAGCGTTTTTCCGGTGCCCCCATTCTTGGCGGCACGACTTTTCTTGCAGAATCTCTGTCCTTCACCCAAGGTGAACCAAAGTACTTTGTGTCCTCTAAGATAGCTCAGCGTGGTTTCTGTGGCGACTGTGGCACCGCGCTGATTTACCAGGGCACGTTGGGTGTTTGGACGAAGTGGAGCATGATCTTCACCGCCAGTCTGGATGAACCGGAGAAGTATCCGCCCACCTATCATCTCGGTATTGAAAGCACGATGCCGTGGCTCGACATTCACGACGATCTGCCCCGCACCATGTGTAAGAATTCACCAAGCCTTGTAGATGCCTACAGAACCGTGAATGAAGAGGTGCCATAGACTGGCCAGACGTAGCCCGGGATGTGTTCTGATAAAGTGAATAGGTTTGGGTGACGATGTGTGTTTCTGGCAGATAGGTGTCTTTGGGCATACTCAGCAGAGGTCTGTATGGCTCAAACCGGATATTTCAAACTGAAACACTACAGGCAGCAACGCAGTCATTACAGCTGCGAGCCGCACAGTTTACCTTCCTCGATAGCCCGCAGGGTGTCCTGTTTTCCAGCAAAGTGGCGCCGCGTTTTTCCGAATCCGGAGCTGCTATCACACAGCGGTTGAATGCCGCTCTGGTTGCTCAATCGTTGAGCGCAGTTCGCTCATCATGCGCGCGTTCTCAATCGCGATGACGCTCTGATCGGCAAACATGCGTGCCAGCTGCATGGCCTTGTCGTCGAACGGGCGCACGCTCTGCCGGTAAATCGTGAAGGCACCGACCAGGCGTTTGCCGGCCAGCATCGGAATGGCCGTAAACGAGCGGGCACCACCGAGTTTGGCCGTTGCGTCTCTCAGGGGATCACCGGTCCGGTAAACCTCCTCGGCCCGCACATCAACGATGTTTACGACCTCATGGCTGGCGGCCATGCGGCCAAGCCCGGTTTCAGGACCCGGCTGAATTTCACCTTGCGCAGCGAACCAGTCCTGAAAGTCGTTCGGAATGCCCCTGCTGTAGGTGGCCCTGAAACCGGTTGTTGCGGTGCAGTCAAACAGTATTCCGAATTCGGCGTCGCATAACTCCAGCGCATAGCCGAGCAGTGCTGCGATGACTTCCTTGATCTGGCCCTCGGAGCCGCTGATGATGCTGAGGACCTCGCTCAGTGCCCGCTCCCTGCTGATCGCCTCCTCCAGGCTCAATGCAAGCTCTGAAATGATTTCCGCCTGCTCGGCCTGGCTCTTGCGGTTGGGTGTCGCGCCGTCCAGCATCTTGTGCAGTTCGAGCTTTGAGGACACCTCAAGCTTCCGATAGATCGCGGCCAGATGTGTGCGAACCGTGGATGGAGCGATGCAGAGGCGCTCGGCAATCCGGTGATAAGTGTCTCCCAGCGCATAGGCTCGGGCAATTTCGAGCTCCCTGGGACTTAGGCGATCCTCGTGCAACGCCGGTTCCTTTCAAAGCGGTCTGTCCGGTCAGGTTGAGCCTGTTGGCTGCTGGATCATGCGTCAATACTGCAAGTGCTGTAGGTCAACTACGGCATACCGAACAGAAAATACTGCATGTGCCTGATATCTCCCGCATCATTTATGGGCCACACTCGCTGCTGAACTCAAGCCGCAAACGACTTGACCAACCAGTGGAGGATCGAAAGATGGCACTCAACGAAACCGCGAGAGAATTCTTTGAGGCTTGCGAAACCGGCAAGGGCTGGGATGCGTGCAAGGCATGGTGTGAGGACACTGCGACCTTCTCCTGCCAGTCTGACGCGCTTGCGGAGGTCACCAGCCTGTCAGCCTATACTGACTGGATGAAGGGCCTGCTTGGCCCGATCCCCGATGGTCACTATGAGCTCAAGGCCTTTGCGGTCGACGAGGATCGCGGCACGGTTGTCGCTGTCGCCGTGTTTCATGGCACGCACACCGGCGAAGGCGGTCCGGTTCCACCCACCGGCAAGACGGTTGCGGCAGACTATGCCTATGTCATGCAGTTCAAGGGCTCCAGGATCGCTCATATGAGCAAGATCTGGAATGCGGACCATTCGCTGAAAGCGCTTGGGTGGGCGTGATCGACACACTGGCGGAGCTCTCACAAGTGTAGCGCCCGCAGATTCCCGTCATCCGCCATCACGGACAGAAGGACAAGTAATGGAACGCTACGCTTCCAATCGCTGGTTTGTGCTCGCCGTGCTGTTTGCGGCACGCGTGACAATGGCCTTCCAGTTCCAGGCAGTCGCGGCCCTGTCCCCGGTCTACATGACGGCCTTCGGGGTCGAGCTGTCAGACATCGGTTTCCTGATCGGATTATATCTGGCGCCCGGATTGGTGTTTGCCTTGCCCGGCGGCGCCATCGGGCGCCGTTTCGGGGATCGGCGGGTGATCGCGTTCGGCATGGTCCTGATGCTCATTGGTGCCGGGATCATGTTCGGCGCGCTCAGCTGGGAGGGCCAGATCGCTGGCCGGCTGATGGCAGGCATCGGCGGGGTGTTGCTCAACGTGTTGATGTCCAAGGTCGTCACTGATCATTTTGCCGGCCGCGAAATCGCCACGGCAATGGGGATTTTCATCAACTCCTGGCCGGTTGGTATCGCAGCCGCGCTTTTGATCCTGCCCATTTTTGCCGGCGCCGGTGGCCTGACGGTGGCACTGGCCGCCGTCGCGGTCAGCACGGGGTGCGGTCTGCTCCTGTTTGTGGTCGGCAGCCGGGGAAATCCTGCGGAAGCTCCCGAAACGGCTGCCACGGAACGGCTGCTGGGGGTGCGGCTAGTCGCAACAATCATCGCCGGTGGGATTTGGGGTCTCTATAACGGCGCGCTTGCAATGGTGTTTGGCTTTGGCCCGGCCATGCTGGTCGAACGCGGCTGGTCGTTGTCGGCGGCGAGTTCGACAACCAGCGTCACGCTCTGGCTCGTTGCGGTGTCGGTGCCGCTGGGCGGCTATCTGGCCGACCGTCTGGGCCACCGGGATATTGTGATGCTGGCCGGTTTTGTCGCGTTCGGGTTGTTGCTGCTGGTCGCCCCGGGCACCGAGAATGTGTATCTCGTGTTCATCGTGCTCGGCCTTTGCGCCGGGCTGCCGGCCGGCCCGATCATGGCCCTGCCTTCGGCGGTTCTCGGTGCCGGAACCCGCGCGGTCGGCATGGGCATCTTCTTTACGCTCTTTTATGCCGGGGTGGTTTTCGCACCCGTGATCGCGGGTCATCTCGCCGACCGAACCGGCATGGCGAGTGTGGCGTTTTACCAGGGCGCGGCAATGCTGGCGATCTGTTTTGCCGCTCTTTTTGTGTTCAGGGCATTGCCGAAGTCTTCAGGCTGACGAACATTCGGGACGGATAGTAGGCACCTGACCATGGCTGATACTTGGCCGTGGCCAAGCGGGAAATTCCGGCCCATTGCTGCCATACACACCCATGAAGGTCGCTGCATTGCGGCGGCCGCAAGCGGACATTCGACCAAGGTCGCGGGGGATTCTTGAACCGACGGGCGGTTGGCCGAAAAAGTCGGCTTTTGAGCGTACTTTTACAATGCCCACTTGTGACCCAAACCAGTCATTCACTTCGATCAAATTGATCAGTAGGCATTCTAATTGTGCCGTCATTGCTTAGATAATCATGCTGAAACAACCATTCCTGTTTCTCATTGATCTTTATCAACGCAGGCACCCTCCCATTGTGCAAGGCGTGTTGGCAGATTGAATTTTTATACGGAGTTGAACAGTTGAAACGGTTTCCACGCATTTTCATTCTTGTATTCCTTACAGCTGCAACGTTGCTTTCTGCGCAGGCCAGCGCTGCAGTCAACGCGGTAACCACTGCTTCGGTAAACATGCGCGCAGGGCCAGGTGTGCAGTATGCCATCGTCGCGGTTGTGCCTGCGGGACAACGCGTCAAGGTATTCGGCTGCGTCTCAAGCAGGAGATGGTGCGACGTGCAATGGCGCCGGCACCGGGGCTGGATCAGTTCACGATTTCTGTCACGCATCAGTCGCCGCCAGCCATTGTATGAGCCCGGGTTCGTGCTGCCTCCCGTGATATACTTTGACTTTGGCGTCTACCATGACCGCTGGTACCGCGACCGGCCTTTCCACCGCCATTACAATGGCCGTCCTTGGCGCCGAAAGCGAAATCCGTGAATAAGCACCCCCAATGTTACAGAGAGTGCGATGTCCGAGTAAATGTGTGATAGACAGGGCCTAAGGCAGCGGTATAAAGTATTCTTGATTTTGAATGCGTGTGGGGTTCAGGGGTGAATAAGGGCAAACTTTCAATGAGACTGGCGGTCTCCACATCCGCCTTGCTGGCTTTGCCTGCAATTGTGTCTGCGGCTGATCTAGCAGCGCCTGTGCCCTCATTCACAACTGCCTTTACCGCCTCACTGACGATCAATGAGTATTATACGGACAATGTATTCTTCAGCCGTCCGCTGTTTACCGAACGTCGTCTGGACGACATTGTCACTGTTATAAATCCAAAGTTCAATTATGCGTTTGAGAAGGGCGTTGATCGCGTCAATCTTGGCGCCACGTCCGAAATAGGCCGGTTTGCCACCTATTCAAGCGAAGATTACGAAGATTTCAATCTATATACCAATGGCCGCCACCGGCTGGACCCGATGACGATTGCAGTCTGGGGCGTAAACATTGAGCGTGAGCATGAAGCACGCGATTCAATTGAACCCAGCACTCAGATTGGCGCAGTCCCGACCGTCTATTGGCGTACTGGTGCGTATGGGGCGGTATCCCGCAAAATGGGTGATAAGACCGTCAAGCTTGGCGTGACCTATGACGGGTACAATTTCGAAGATGTTGCGACTGGTTTCGGTCCGCCGAACATCAACAATGATGACCGTGACCGCGATATGCTTACGGCGGGTGCGAGATTGACCCATGATCTGGACAACGCGACCGAGATCTATGCAGAAGGATCATTTGACCTGCGCGAATACCGGCAGGCTGTTGACGACAACACATTCGACCGGGACTCGCGTGGCGGACGTGGAATTGTCGGCTGGCGCAAGCAGTTTGGCAGCGTGGTTGATGCCGAACTGTATGCCGGTATCATCTATCAGACATTTGATGATGGGCGCTTTTCCGACGTGGTCGCCGCCGACTATGGTGGCAGCCTGTCCTGGCGTCCGTTGCCGGGCACCAGCGTCAGGGTCAAGGCCAATCGGACGCTGGAAGAAACCACACTCTTCGGCGTGTCATCCTATTTGCGAAGCGCTGCTTCGTTGAATGTCAGCCAGACCATCCGTGATGACTTGCGTGTATATGGCGGCGGCTCCGTTGCCAGCCTTGATTTCCAGGACAGCACACGGCGTGACCAGCTCACCAGCGCCTGGTTGGGCATCAGGAAGTATGTAGCACCGAAGGTGTTCGTTGGAGCAGAAGCTGGGTATCAGGAGCGCGAGTCCAACTTGCCCGTCAACGACTATACCGAGTCGCGCATCATGGCCCGGATCGGTATCGAAACTGATGATGCCTATACAGAGGGCACATTGGAGGATGCTGAACTGTCCAGCAATGTCGATGCCTATATTGGTGTCCGCGGCGGTGTTTCCTCGCTGGCGACCATGCTTGATGGACCGCGTCAGGGACCGAACGGCAGCCTGACAGCCGACTTCGGTGATTTCGGCCTGTCGGGCAGCGTTGTCGGCGGCATTGCAGTGGACATCGCAAAGTGGAGCCTGGGGCTTGAGGCGGATATTGGTCTTGCGGATGTTGATTGGGATCACAGCAGATTGCCGGGCGGCCGGGTTTTCTCTGTCGAGCGGAATGAGAACTATGGGGTGTCAGGTTTGATCGGCCGCAGGCTATCCGGCGGTTCATTGTTGTATGGACGAGCCGGTGTTCGTTTGGCCAACTTCACCACCAATTATGAGCGAACCGGAAATACGGCACGCCGCGATGAAACCGAGCTTGGGTTCGAGTATGGCGTCGGTGTGCGGGCACCAGTGTCAAGCAACATCTCGTTCAGCATGGAATATGTACACTCTGCGTTTGATGACTATGGACTGGGTGTTGGAGGCAACAACCTGCCAGACCGGTTCGCCAATACGGAAAGCGCCGTTCGGTTCGGCGCCTCGTATCATTTCAACCCTATTCCGCGTGAAGTGGAACCAGCGGTTTCCTACAATTTTGCCGGCGGTTACTGGGGACTTCAGGTTGGCCACGGCGGTTTTGCATCACGCACGACAGGATCAAGGCTTGCTGAAGGGGTGCCGCCCGTTGACAGCATCTTGAACGCAGATTTCGGAGATACCGGTTTCACGTTTGGCGGTCTTGCCGGCTACAATTTCCAGACCGGAAGCTTCGTATATGGCGCCGAAATTGATGCCGAACTTGCTCAACAGCAGTGGGACCATTTCCGGCAACCCAATGGCCGCGTGTTTTCAGTCGAAAAGGTGGCCAGTGTGGGGGCGTCGGTGCGGGCGGGCTATGCGGTTTCAAGCAATGCTCTTGTCTATGGGCGTGTAGGCGTGGTGGGCAGCCTGTTTGACACTGATTTCGCCAATTCCGGCTTCTCCGGTTCACAGGAACAATGGCGGCCCGGCTTGCGGTTTGGCGGCGGCATTGAAGTTCCGGTTTCAGACAGCATCGCTGTGCGGCTGGATTACACCTTCACTGACTATGGCACACATGTTCTTGCCACCCCACCCGGCGATGAACGCTATGATACTCAGGAAAGTCTGTTCCGCCTCGGCGGCATCATGAAGCTCTGACGGAAAATCCTTGTCGCATGCCGTTCCTGGCAATTTTCAGAAAAATAACGAGATCAGCAGACATTTTTTTGACTCTTGTCAATGCTGACCGAAGGAAACATTCATAATATTGAAGATATAGAATCACCCCAAGCACCCCCAAGGAGGTTGTTATGTCTTCAAGATCAAAATTCTTCTCCTCAAAGTTTATTGCACTGAGCGGTGCCACTGTGATCGCGCTGGGTCTGTATGCGAGCGGCACTGCGCTTGCCCAGAGCCATAGCAGCGGTGGTGGCGGTCATGAAACGGGCAGCAGTCACGACGGCGGAAGCCATGACAGCAGCGATCACAGTGCCGGCAGTGGCCATAGTGGTGGCCAGGGCGGCAAGCAAATGCGCAAGGGCCGGAATGCTTCTGGTCAGGGCAGTGGCCGAGGATCACTGCGCGATGTGTTCCGGGAGATGGAAGACGAAGCGGCCAGCAGCTCTGACCACGGATCGGGCAAGGACAAAGCCAGCAAGGGCAAGAAGGTCCAGGCTGGCAAGTCCGGCGATAAGGGCAAGCAAGGCGGCAAGCCATCCGGTACAGCCGACACCAAGGAAGTTGCCGAAGATTCAGATCGTCCTGAATGGGCAGGCACACCGGGCAAGGACGGAAAGCCTGGTCGTCCCAACACTGCCTCCGGCACCAAGAAGGGCGACCTCTTCGGAGACATGTACGCTCTGCTGCGTGACGAAAATGGTGTGCCAGTCATGATCCAGCTGCCTGATGGCACGTGGGCCTTTCAGCCGGTAGATGCAGACGGCAACGTCATCCCTCTGGATGAGGAGGGCCATCCGGTTGATGAAACACTGACTGTGGAAGTCGAACTTGGCCGCATGAATGTTGGCCGTTCACCATTGCGGGTTCTCAGCGCACGGTTTGAGGAAGTCCTGAAAGTCCTGAATGATGCAGATACGGTTGAACTCGACCCCAGTGGGCGTATCACCTACACCATTGATGGCGAGGTCAAGACAATTGATTCCCCGCTGGAAAATCTGGCGATCTATGTTGAGTTGATGAACACTGGCACACTGACCGGCGTCACCGACACAAGCAAGTTCACCGGAGATCTGGCTACACTGGTTGATGGAACGATGACCGTTGACGACCTTGCGTCGGCTGCAGCCTTCTTTGCCGCCGCTTCTGACAAGACTGGCAACATCACCGAAGATGCAGTTGTCTACATGAACTCGATCCTCGGCATCGAAGGTACGCTGACGGACGCCGGCGACATTGGATCTTACGTGGACTTCGCGTCCTTCGATTACGACCGCGAATCCGTGTACGGCGATGCAACGGCAGAAGTTGTGGTGCTTAACGATGGTGTCTGGGTGCCCACGACCGTCAACCTGTACGATGCAGTATTCAGCAGTGCCCAGTACACATCGACAGATGGCGGCATCGATGGTTTCGCGCAAGCGGCTGATGATGCGCGAGCCGTGATCGAGTTCGTGCACGAGTACAGTGTGCCCGAGACACCTGCAACCAACTAGACGTCTGGGGAAAACATAAACGCCGCCGCGGGAGCTGAAGCTTCCGCGGTTCGGCTATTTGACAGGTCAGCTTGCCAATCATGCGGCGCTAACCAGCAGACATTGTAGTCCCCACCGAAACGGACCCTGACTGCGCTATAGTGAAGGTCCTGGATGGCTCGAAACGCCAATTCACTGCAATGCAGCGTGGCCAGTGGTACTCGGTTTGCAGTTCCGGCCCATTCCGGACCTCCGTCACCTTGTCAAATGCTGCGCCGCAGCTGCCGCATTGCTGCCATTCGTCAATCACGCAGCATATTGATGGATCAATGTCGGAACAGCGGATATACTGTTGAAAAATGAACGAAAGTGCGCTACGGGAGATCTCCAAATTTGAACTATCTGGATTTGCACAATTATTTGTACGAAATACGCAATTGCGCCAATTCTGTGCCAATCCGGTTGCTAACAAATTATGGCTAAATGATCATAGATTTTGAAACGCTGGCAATTGGTTATGCCGCATCCGGCTGTCTTTCTCTGCTTATCTTTTGGGCGATCGCCAAGTTGTGAACTAAAACGCTCCTTATTTGTTCCAACGGTGTTCCGACTGAAATCAACAGCCTGGCCCGGTTCGGACCGGCGACATAATGACCTTGATCTGCCGCCCGCCGCACTTGGTGCACCGGCAGCGGCGGGCCAGGTCGCACAGCGGAAAGCCCGGCCCCAGCTGCATCCGCAGTTCGGTCACGTCCAGCGGTGCATTGTGAAAGCATAAGGTAGCCATGCAGTGCACATGCAGCTTGAAATCACGTTTCAGGTCGCCAAGCGTTGCTATGGTTGTGTCGGTCATGCCACAATTTTACATTGGAACATTCAGTGAACAACAATCACTGTTCTGAGTATCCAACCTGCAAGTACCGATCGGCAGCTATATTGTAGATTCGAGATATTCGCCGAAGGCACTGCTTTAGCCGAAATCGGCCCTTACCCCCCATTCGACAATTCCCAAACTCCTTCCTAAGAGCGGACATTCAGCGAAATTGCTAAGTATCCATCTTGGGATGGCGTGATTGCGGACAAGATGAACCTTCACCGCATTTGTATCGAGGGCTGCTTTCATGCCGCCCAGCAAAGACTGTAATTTCTGCCTTCAGCGTGGGCAAATAATTCGTGCCCTTCGTCTGCTTTCAGCATATGCAGCACAGGCGATTGAACCTGTGCCGCAATCCGGTCAGCTTGCGGAAGCCAGTGACTTCTTGGGGTCGTAAAATGGGATCGGCACGACAGCACAGCTGCGCATTTCGTTGAGTTTATCGACCGTGAGTGCCGTGCTGGTTTCTGCATGACCGACACTCAGCATCGCGAGTGCGATGTTCTTTTCCAGCCGCGGGGAATAGATCGCCGAGGTGACGGTACCGACCTGCTTGCCATCCTTCATGACCGGCCAGAAGAAATCGTTGGAACCGATGAAGGGATCCCCCTCGATTTCCAGTCCCACAAGACGCTGTTTGACACCTTTTTCCTTGATCCGGGTTAGCGCGGTCTTGCCGATGAAATCCGCCTCCATGTCCAGATTGACCAGGCGGTCCATGTTCAGCTCGTAGGGGTTGTTCGCCAGGGTCATGTCGGCGTGATACGACAACATGCCTGCCTCTATCCGGCGAATGCTTGATGTGTGACCCGGTTTCAGCCCCATAGGCGCGCCGACGCTCATGATATGTTCCCAAAGCCTGTCGCCTGCGGATCCATCGCGCAGGAAAATCTCGTATCCCAGCTCACTTGACCATCCGGTGCGCGAAATGATCAAAGGGACCCCGTCCCAGTCATATTCCATGAAGTAGTAGTATTTCAGCTCTGTCGGGGCATCGCCAAAGGCCGCACGCAAAATGTCGCGCGACTTGGGCCCCTGGAGTTGCAAGGGTGAGACGTCGGGTTCGTTGATCTCTACATCCATGCCCGCATTCACCGCAACACCGCGCGCCCATAGCAAGACGTCGCTGTCTGCGATGGAAAGCCAGAAGTGATCCTCGGCCAGCTTGAGAAGGACCGGGTCATTGATGATCCCGCCGTCCGCATCCGTGAGCAGCACATATTTGCACTGGCCGACCGCGCATTTCGACAGGTCGCGGCAGGTCAGGTACTGGGTGAATTTGGCCGCATCCGGGCCCTTGATCTCGACTTGGCGCTCAACGGACACGTCGCAGAGAATTGCCTCATTGATCAGATTCCAGAGATTCTGACTTGGATCGCCAAAATCGCGGGGAATGTACATGTGGTTGTAGACAGAGAAGCCCTTGGCCCCCCAGCGCAGGGCTGCGTCGGAATAAGGCGATTTTCGGACCTGGGTGCCAAAGCTGAATTGTGCGAATTCTAGTTCATGAGACATGATGTTTATCCAATGAGGGGTGGAGGGTTAGAGTTTCTGGTGGACCAGATCGCGGAGCTCGTTTTTGCGGATTTTGCCGGTAGATGTTTTCGGCAACTCTCCAAAGATCACTTTTTTCGGGCGCATATACCCGGCAAGGCGCGCCTTGGCGTGAGCAAGCAGTTCTTCTTCCGTTGTCTCGCCCGACAGTTCGACAAAGGCGCAGGGCACCTCGCCCCATTTTTCATCGGGCATCGCTACAACCGCGACAAAACTGACCGCCGGATGGGAATACAGAGCCTTTTCGACCTCGATGGAGGAGATGTTTTCGCCGCCAGAAATGATGATGTCCTTCGAGCGATCGCGGATCTCGATATAGCCATCGGCGTGTTGCACCGCGATGTCGCCAGACCAGAACCAGCCGTCCTTGAAGGCCTTGGCGGTTTCTTCCTCGGCCTTCAGATAGCCCTTCATGACGATGTTACCGCGAAATATGACCTCGCCCAGTGTTTCGCCATCCCATGGCACGGGGGTGCCCGTCTCGGGATCGAGGACCAGCACGTCTTCCTCAAGCTCATAGGCAACGCCCTGACGGGCCTTCAGTTCGGCCTGTTCATCGAGGGGCAGTTCCGTCCAGTGGGGTTTTTCGGCGCAGACGACAGCCGGGCCATAGACCTCGGTCAAACCGTAGACATGGGTGATGGAGATGCCCATGGCCTCCATCCCCTTTATCACGCTGGCAGGGGGCGGGGCTGCCGCGGTCATCATCTTGATCTTTTGCGGGAACTCGCGTTTTTCTCCGCCCCCGAGATCATCGACATGATGATGGGCGCGCCGCACAGATGGGTGACGCCATGATCGGCGAAGGCGTCATAGATCGCGTCCGCTCGTGGCGCGCGCATGAAGACATGGGTGCCCGCCAGCATGGTGATCGTCCAGGGAAAGCACCAACCGTTGCAGTGAAACAGCGGCAGCGTCCAGAGATAGACGGGATGGTGTGGCATTTCCCACGTCACCACGTTATTGACCGCGTTGGTCCACGCGCCGCGGTGGGAATAGACCACGCCCTTGGGCCGCCCCGTGGTGCCGGAGGTGTAGTTCAGCGCAAGCGCGTCCCATTCGTCCTCGGGCAGGGCATAGGCGAATTCGGGGTCGCCCTCTGCCAGAAGGTCTTCATAGGTCAAGGCGCCGATCTTGTCGCCGTTCGGCCCCGCGCTGTCCTCGATATCGACGATCAGCAGGTTGCGACCGGACTGTGCGACAGCATCGGCGGCCATCGCCGAATACTCCGTATCGACAAGCAAAACCCTGGCTTCGCCATGCTCCAGAATATAGGCGATCGTGCCGGCATCGAGCCGCGTGTTGTTCGCGTTCAAAACCGCGCCCAGCATGGGTAGCGCCAGCGCGCATTCCAGCGCCTCGGGGATGTTCGGGGCGATCAGGGCAACGGTGTCGCCCTTGCCGATGCCGCGTTTAGCCAAGGCGGAGGCAAGCCGTCTGCACCGATCCGCGACCTCACCCCAATTTCGCCGGATGCGCCCGTGGATTTGCGCGGGCAGTTCGGGATGCACACGCTCCACCCGCTTGAGGATCGAAACGGGGGACAGCGCGGTGTGATTGGCTGCGTTCCGCGCAAGCTCGGGGCCATCGTAGATCATTCGCCGGTCCATTCGGGCATGGGTTCCTTGCGGATGAAGGCGCCAATACCGACCTCGGCATCGCGTGCCATCATGTTTTCCGCCATCGTGCGGCCGGCAAAGGCGTAGGCCTCCTCCAGGGGCATTTCGAGCTGTTCGTAGAAGGCGCGCTTGCCGATCTTGACGGCGGCAGGGGATTTGTCGGCGATCATGCGGGCCATTTGCATGCTTGCGTTCTCGAGGTCGGCCAGTGGCACCACACGGTTCAAAAGGCCCATGTCTGCCACGCGCGCGGCGGGCAGGAACTGCCCCAGCAGCAGCATTTCCATCGCCGTCTTGCGCGGCACGTTGCGCGACAGCGCGACCATCGGCGTAGAGCAGAACAGCCCGATATTAACGCCGGACGTTGCAAAGGTCGCGTCCTCGGCGGCTACTGCTAGATCGCAGGACGCCACAAGCTGGCAGCCCGCCGCCGTGGCGATCCCCTTGACCTCGGCGATCACCGGTTGCGGCAGCGCACGACGCGCAACATCATCGCGGAGCACTTCGCAAAGAGATCCTGGAAATACTGGAAACCGCCGTCCTCGTCCGCGCGACGCGCACTCATTTCCTTGAGGTTATGGCCCGCGCAAAAGTGGTTGCCGCCGCTGCGCAGGATCACCGCCTTGACGCTGCGGTCGGCTGCGATTTCGTCCAGGGTTTCCGACAGTGCCGTCAGCATCGCCTCCGACAGGGCATTGATCGACTTGGGTGCGTTCAGTATCAGGACAGCGACGCCATCCGTGTCGGCACGCAAGACCAGGTTTTCGGTTTCCATTTTGTGCTCCATGGATCAGACCAACGCGCCCCCAGCCTTTTTCCAGGCACCAACGCCGCCGGCCAAGTTCACAACCGGCGAGAGCCCCATCTCCATGGCCACCTTGACCGCCAAGGCCGAGCGTCCGCCGGATGCACAATAAAAGACGAAGGTCTTGTCCTGATTGAATTCCGGCTTGTGTGCCGGGCTTTCCGGGTCGATATGGAATTCCATCATGCCGCGAGACGACGCAACCGCTCCGGAGATGACGCCCGTCTTTGCCTGTTCCGTGCCATCGCGGAGATCGACGAAGATATGATCGGGTGAGCCGGCCAGCGTCAAAGCTTCCTCAGCGCTGATTGCAGGCACAATGGCCATGGCCTCACTAACAATGTCTTTGGAGGTTTTTGTAATGGTTTGTGGCATGGTCAATTTCCTTTTGCGGTCGGTGTCAGCTAGCTGGTTTCAGATCGCAAGATCGAGACGGGGTTTCCAGAACGGGCGGAACAGCTCGATCTTGGGACAGCGGTTCATCACCACTTTCAAACCTGAATCTTCCGTGAGTTTTGCTGCCCGATCGTCATAAACCCCGATCTGCCCCCAAATCACCTTTGCGCCGATGGCAATCGCCTTTTCGGTAATGGCATAGAGCTCCTCTTTCGGCCGAAAGACTTCGACCATGTCGACCGGGCGGTCGATTTCCTCGAGCGAATGATAGACCGGAATCCCACGGATCTCGGACAGGTTCGGGTTCGGGTTCACCGGGATCATGTCGTATCCCGTTTCGTGCAAGACCCGCAGAACACCGTAGCTGAACTTGGTCTTGCTCGCGCTCGCGCCAACCATGGCGATCGTCTTTACCGACTTCAGGATATCGGCGAGGTATTTCGGATCGTAGTCGTAAAGTTCATCCAGTGCATCGGCTGGCATGGTTCAAGTCTCCTTGGTGTTTTCACGTCCTACCGCTTCGTTACTTGAGGGCGCGGGGTCGCGATATCCGCCTTCAGCTCATGTGGCTCAAGCGGATCGAGGAATGGGTTGCGGTAGAGTTTGTCGTGGCTTTCGACGCCGATTTCCAAAGTGCAGTCTGTGACGGCACGAGCGACGCAGAGCAGGACGTAGCCATTGTCGATCTGACGATTGTTCAGTGCCACCTGACGGCGCTGATCAACTTCTCCCGCGGTCAGCTTGGCCGCGCAGGTGATACAGCCGCCATATTTACAGCCATAAGGCAGATCGACGCCCTGCTCGCGCAATGTATCGAGCAACGGACGGCGCGCATCGACCGTGTACGTGGCGCCGTCACGGTTGGCGATCGTTATGATGCGGGTCTCGGTCACAGCCAGATATCGCTAGTGCAGTCGCCACCGGGATAGC
>CAVOQE010000005.1:0-159835 GCA_963698275.1 uncultured Alphaproteobacteria bacterium
AATCGACCTTAATAGATAACATAGTCTGCTCGCCCCGAAAATGTGATGCTGCCTCGACGGGTGATATCTCAACTAGGCCAATCTAAACATACACCAGCTTCTGCTTTTCGAGCACACTTTCACCGTCCCACCTGTAGGCGCATAGATATCCACCATTCGCCACGCTGAAATCCAGGCAAGCTGCGCACTCGCTGGTAAGACACGGTTCCCCATCCAGATAGTAGTGTCCGAAGAATACTGGAGCTTGAATTCCAGAACGAAGTGCAACACCCCAGACTTGATATGATATCAGGTCGGTTGGAAGAACCAGAGGAGTGTTGCAGTGGAAACATATCGTCATTTGAGCTGTGAAGACAGGGATCAGATTGCCGTTTGGCTGGTGGCCGGACATAATAATGCATCCATCGCCCGCATGCTTGGACGGTCCCCTTCAACGATCAGCCGGGAGTTGAACGCAACTCATTGCAAAGCGGCCGGTACTCGGCCCAGATTGCCGATGGGGGCTATATGCATCGCCGTCAGCGCAATGCAGTGATCGAACGCGATGAACGGCTTGCACTGTTCGTACGTGACCGGCTTGCCGAAGGCTGGTCCCCACAACAGATATCCGGTTGGCTTCGTTCCGGCGTCGAGGCAGGTTTGCGCACTGTGGCCATGGAGACCATCTATGGCTTCATCTACCGTGCCGGCCAGAAGGCCGATGAACTGTGGCGTTATCTCACACGCCGCCGCAGGACGCGCCGTGCACTGCGTACCAGGCCTTCTCGTGACACCATCAAAAACCGCACTTCCATCCACGAACGCCCGGAAAACGTGAACAACCGCTCACAGATCGGCAACTGGGAAGCTGATCTGATCATCTGCCAGCGCACCAGGCCTGTGCTGGTGCTGCACGAACGCAAGTCCCGTGTAACCCTTGCCACCAAGCTCACCGGCAAGTCTGCTGCAGAGACAGCCGGTGCAATCATGGCCATCTTCAAAAGACTTGATCCGATATTGCGTCAATCGATCACCTTCGACAACGACACCTGTTTTGCCCGCCACACTGTACTGCGCGATGCACTCAGCATGACAACTTGGTTCTGTGATGCCTATGCCTCCTGGCAGAAGGGCGGCATTGAGAATGCCAATGGCAGGTTGCGGCGCTGGCTACCTCGAAAGACCAATCTCGATGAGGTCTCGGACGAGGATATCCAGGACATCGTCATGACGTATAATCTCACGCCGAGAAAGTGCCTTGGCTACATCACACCGATCCAGGCGCTCTTTCAAAACCTTGGCAGAGATGTCAGATTGACGTTTGCTTGAAAACGTTGCACTTCGCGTTGGAACTCAGGCCCATTGCTAATTCCAGCCGATTCGCTTGTGTATCCGCACGCTATCCAAACATCTTAGCCGGGATTTCCCATTTAAACTACCTTTAATGTCCGATTTCTACTTTAAATGAGCTGGAAGCAATTGCTTCAAACTGCCAATGGAACAAATACAAGAAGGATTAAATAATCCTGGATGAAAGCGATTCAAGCACTGATATATTTTTCATAATTGCAGGTTCGGTTTCAGCCAGAGGTTACTCATTGAGTGGCAAAGAGGTGACCTACACCTTTATTCTGGCATTCCCCATTTGGATCGCCTTTTGGAATCACAATCACACACAAATCGGTTCTCCAAGGCTTTGCGTGGCTCGCTTTGGATGCTTCGCACTGATTCAGTTGATGCGGTGGAGCGGGACTGCCAGTGCTGGTGAGTCCACAATCACCCATAAGTGACTCGGGGCACGCGAAGCACTCGTTTCCGGTCTCGGGTAACCACCACTAAGAGTTCCCAACAATATCTCCAACCAACTTCAGTATGGTGGCATAGCTGCCTCCATTCGCAGCTTTCAATCCCGCTGCTTCCAGAATATCGCTGGCCTTGCCTGCCCGCTCCCCGGTTCCGCAGTACGTTACTATTACTTCGTCAGCAGGCAACTCTTGAATGTGGTGTTTGAGCCTCAGTAAAGGAATGTTCGTCGCCCCCTGAACCACACCTTTTTTGGCTTCCATTTTTGTACGAACGTCGAGAATAAAAGCACCGTCTCTAATTAACTCATAGGGCATCCTCAAGGTCTTCTTGGTGTTGCTCGAATTCAAAACTGTCCAGCCATGCAGACCTATCTTTTGCTGGCATTAACATGGGATAATCCAAATGTGGCCTAGCCTCTTTTGTCTTGCTGGCAAACCTAGCCGATAAATTTCGTTCCTGTTCCTCATTTGCCAAAAGCTCACACTCACCGAAAACCCACAATTGTTGCTCAAATGAAAGACGCGGTTTACGTCCCGCGCCGTTGCGAATGCCGCCATGACCATTTGACATAACTATGTCCCAGACTTCTTCAGTCGGTATTGCCCCGTCTCACGCGGCGCCATCACTCGGCCCTTGGGAGAATTTGGGCGCATCCGTGCCTCTGTCGGGATCAGAATGTCCCTCGGGCTCGCAATCCGAACAAGCCGATAACATCCCTGTCGGGGTTGAGGGCCGGATTCCCAACGATTTGCAGGCTGGGCGTGATCTGAAAGTTCTCGGTAACCTGGACCCTGTAGTAGACCTCGCTTATCCACTGTTCGTTGAGGTCGACCCCGAACGTATCCGAATTGGGGCGGCCCCAGTTGAGGCCGACGCCGAGAAGGTTGCCGCCGGGCTTGTTCTGGTATCCAAAACCGCCGCTCACCGACCTATCGTAAAGGCCCCCGCCTTCATGGGCCCAAGCGGCACGCAAGAACAGCAACCAGCGCTCGTCCACAACATGGGAGACAGACGCATTGACGCCCCATCCGCTCTGCACGCCGCTATCGTCACTCTCATCCTGCTGCCAGACCGCGATATGCGCATTGTCGAACAAAAATCGCTTGCCACCTCCGGTGATCCCGATCTCCGCGGTCTTGAAGGTGTTGAAGTCACCGAAGAAAGTCTCAAAGCCGTCGAACATGGATGTCGGCTGGAAACCGGCGTCGATGATGCTGGCTGCCGCATAAATGTTGTCGGTCAGATAACCGCCGACCATGGCGCCAAGCGCGGCGTCCGGCAACGTGATCATCGTGTTTGAGCCGACCGTAAAGGCGAGATTGTGAAAGCCGGTCCAAGGACTGGCCAACGCGTAACCATCGAAATATTCCTTCATATCAAGAAAGCCGACACGCAAGACAGCGCGGTCGTCGGCGAAGTTCTGCTTCCAATAGAGAGTGGTCGCGCGAAAGCCGTCGTCGTTGAAGACGGGTTCTGGCGTACCGACGAACCCGACTTCGACGCCGAAGGCAGACGGCGTGATGTCGGTGTAGGCGTGCCGGTGTTCGATCTTGAACTCAAGGCTGCCGGTGTTCGCCGCGCCGCGGTTCAGCAACTCCCAGGAGCCAAAGAAGCGCGCGACCCCAGAGGCCGAGATGTCGTCGCCGAGGCTGTCGGTCGCGGCGAAACCCACTGCGAGGTAATCGCCGCCGAGGCTGAGCCCTGTGCTCTCGGCGATACCGGCCTTCCATCCTTCCCACTCTTTGAGGACATTGCGATTGAGTAGATCCGCCTTCTCCTCGCGATTATCGCGCAGGATCGTGCTCACCGCTTGGGGGCCGTTCAGAGGGTCATGGTCAAAAGTATTTTGCACCGGCGCCCCGGTGGGCGAGATCATGTTCCAGTCTTCACCGAGGGAAATCGGGATCACCGGTTGGACATTGACAGTCAACCTATCGCCGGTTTCCGCCGAACCGATGTTGGTATTATAGTTACCCTGAATTGGCACGCTGATCAGCGAGGCGATCGGATTGGCCAACTGCTTGGCAAGGTCCTCGCTTTCGTCAGCTTTTGCTACTGTTGCCATCGTGGTGGTGGCGATTGCGAGGCTGGCGACCAACTGGATCAAGTTATTCAGACGGGAACGCTGATCTTCCAACATCATTGACACCTACTTTCACCATGAATTGACTTTGATTAGCAGTTTTTTAGATTCGCTCGCCTGCTGTCAAGCTGTTTTAAGAGCGTAGAATTGATCTACACGCAACATCTGCCTCTCGAACTGCCTGATTGCCGGAACTGTTTTGCAGGACAGCCGCACCGGCAAAAACGGATGGCATGAATTGGCGGGGTTGCTTCGTCAGTCAATGTTTGGACGCGTTGGCGGTTATGAAGACGTAAACGACGCCGACCGCCTGGGACGTGATCCTGCCATGCGCTGGATTGTTGGCGGCAAGGCGATCGAAAGACAGGCCGCATCCTCCAGCCAGATGGGGCGCTTCGAGACGGAGCTTCTGGCCAGCGACGATAACTTTGCCGCGTTGGTCAACCTTTCCGGCATTTGGATCGACCGTGTGCATGACCGCCACCCGCCGAAGAAGATCATTCTCGACATGGACTCCAGTGTCAGTCCGACCCATGGCGAACAAGAGGGCACAGCCTACAATGGTCACTTTGGCTGCACCTGCTATCATCCGCTATTCCTGTTCAACCAGTTCGGCGATATGGAACGGTGTTCTCTGCGTAGCGGCAATTATCCAGAATTGACATGCAGAACGTCGCTAATTCGTCAAAATCTGAGGTGTCAGGCGATTGGAGAAAACATATCTTTGCAAGACGGTGCAATTTATGCAGAATCACGCCAAGAATCACGCCAAGAATCACGCCAAGAATTACGCCAAGAATCACGCCAAGAATCACGCCAAGAATCACGCCAATTGTGAAGTTCAAATGGGGAATATCGGATCAATGTACGTTTATAATTGGCGGAAATATATCGCTGCGGCCAGTGTCCTGTTCGGCTATGGCCTGAGTGCAGATCAGGCAAGATCAGATGACGATCTGTCTAAAAAACTGGCCAATCCGATTGCCAGTCTTATCAGCGTTCCCATAACGCTGGATTACAATTCCGGATATGGTGATGACAATGGCGATGTAACGAGCGTAACTTTCAAGCCGGTCATTCCGTTTCAGGTTACTGATGATTTTGCGCTTGTCACCAGAACCATTATTCCGGTCATCGGACAAAGCAATATCCTGAACGCCCGCTCCGGTGAACAGTTTGGTTTCGGCGATGTGAACATGAGCGCCTGGATTGTCCCCAATAGCACCGATACCGCGCTGGGTGCATTTACCTGGGGTGTTGGCGGGTCTCTTAACTGGGCGATCAGTCAGGATCCTCTCCTGGGCTCAGGAGACTGGGCGATCGGACCGACGGGGGTTTTCCTAGTTCAAAATTCTGGTTGGACAATAGGTGTGCTGGTAACCCAGCAGTGGGGATTCGAACAGAGGCGCCCTCTTGATGATGACACTGACTCCACGTTTTTGCAGCCATTCTTATCGTACACCAACGCGGAACAATACACCTTCGGTGTGGACACAGAGAGCACCTACAACTGGAATACAGATGAATGGTCAATTCCTGTGAACTTTACGGTTTCCAAGCTGACAACAATGGGTAGTAACCAGCCTGTCCAGTATAAGCTCGGTGCCCGATATTGGGCGGCCAGTCCAACAGACGGGCCAGATGGTTGGGGATTTCGCGCGGAAGTGTCGTTCCTGTTCCCGTGATATTGTACCGGCGTTCGCCTTGGGCTCCGGAACCATAAAGTTGGTGTGCAAATCAGCTGATGCCTGATTCATATGTGGACGCTACCGTTTGGCAAGAGCTTTTTGTGGTTGTGATTTGATCGGTTGCTTTCATATGTCCGTCCTGTTTTTTGCAGCGGTCAGAACTTTGCGGCGTTGGCAGCGAATTTCTTCGCGCGGCCGCCTTGTCTGGGTCCGTGTCAGTGACTCTCACTGACGGTCGAGCAAACTCTACTTAAATGATAGGGTTTGCCGGTCGATGTCATTCGCTGCATCTTGGCAGTAATAATACTCCCCTCGTGCAAGCAAGTGATCCTCCCCCACTGAATTGGTCCATCCTAAATGTTAGTAAAAGGAGGACTGAAAATGGCTACGAAGCGTCACAAACCGGAAGAGATTGTCTCGAAGTTGCGCCAGGTCGATGTGCTGGTTGGGCAGGGAATGGCTCGTGTTGATGCGATCCGGCAGGTGAGTATCACAGAGCAGACGTACTACCGCTGGCGCAAGCAGTATGGCGGCATGGGCACTGATCAACTGAAGGAATTGAAGAAACTCCAGAAGGAAAACGAGCAGCTGCGTCGTGCTGTTGCTGATCTGACCATCGACAAGCAAATCCTAAATATTCAGTCCCGGCGTTTCATTTAACGGGTTTACGATGAATCGTTTTGGCTCTTTGGTCCAGCACTGACAGATAAATTCATAAGGCGTGAGGCCCTTCAGCGCTTTCAAACGCTTTGCGAAATTGTAGGCGTCGATGAACATTTGCAGATGCGCCCTAAGCTGATCGTGGCTGTGGTAATGGTGGCGCTTGACGGTCGCTTCTTTCAGGGTTCGGTTCATTCGCTCAACCTGACCGTTCGTCCAGGGATGGCATGGCTTTGTAAGACGATGATTGACACCGTTCTGAGCGCATGCGAGTTCGAAGGAATGGGCGCGGAAAAATTCGCCTGCGTCAATCGCGGCGACAAGTTCAGCCGCTCTTAGGCCATTGCGTTTCGGGTCAGTGAAATGGGTGCCGTTGTCGGTGAGAACCGTGCGGACCTTGTAAGGAACCGCGGCAATCAGGCGCCGGAGGAAATCCCCGGCGATGCGGCGGGTTGCTTTCTCATGAAGCTCAACGAAGGCGAACTTGCTTGTCCGGTCAATCGCCACAAGCATGTATAATTTGCCTTCCTCGGTGCGGACTTCGGCGATATCGATGTGGAAGTATCCGATGGGGTATTGCTTGAACTTTTTCCTTTTCGGCTTCTTGTCGCCGTCCATATCCGGCAGGGCAAGCACGCGCTCAAATGGACGCGGTTGTCGTGCATGAAGTTCGCCGCCAACGCCCTACGGCTCCAGCTTCACGCGCTGGCGTACAACCTGGCGAACTTCCTGCGGACACTGGCCACGCCAAAGGAGATTGAGACTTGGTCGCTCACGTCCCTGCGCGAACGGTTGATCAAGACCGGTGCTCGCCTCGTGCGTCATGGCCGCTACGCCATCTTCCAGATGGCCGCCGCCGCTCTGGCGAAGGAGGTCTTCGCCGGCATCCTCAGCCTGATCAACAGCCTGCGCGGGCCGCCTGCATCGGCGGTGTCAGCATGATCGGCCGCTCAAGTCCCGTAATGTCCATCACCGGCAGCGGGACAGGTGCGTCTGCCAACCGGCGAAACGATGCCAACATCGTCCGGCACGGACTTTTTGGTCGCTCGTCAGGCCCGGCTCCTACAACCCGACAACCAACCGAGACAAAAATTACTTGGAAAGTCGCTTCGGGCCGTCGTAACCTCACAGTAGACCGGTCAAATGGGGAATGCCGGCTTACAAATCAACGAGAAGCCATCGGTTGACCCTAGTCATTGGCCGTCGGGAATTTTCTTGATCCGCTGTGGTGTACAGACTGGATTTCCAGAAGCTGCACTCTAACCCGTTTATGAGGCTGTCTAATGGGTTGCTCTGGGTTGAACACTTGGCTCGACAATCTGAAAGTCCTGCCGGCCAGCGACCCAGGGTTGCAGGATCGGCAACCCGGTTGCCGCCCTGAGACCATATCGCGTCATGAAGCTGATAAATCGACCGCCGCCGCGATAGCGGAAATCGACCGGTTCCAGGACCTGCTTTATGCGGGCAACAGCGCTTCACTGCTTATTGTGCTGCAGGGTCTCGATGCAGCGGGGAAGGACGGAACAATCCGGCATGTCATGACCGGAATGAACCCTCAAGGGGTGCGTGTTGCTGCCTTCAAGCAGCCCTCTACAGAAGAAGCGGCCCACGATTTCCTGTGGCGTGCGCACCGGGCAGCACCGAGAACCGGTCAGGTCGCCATCTTCAATCGATCGCACTATGAAGACGTTCTGGTCACGAGGGTCCACAAGCTGGTGCCCGAACATATCTGGCGGCAGCGATACGATCAGATCAACGAGTTCGAGGCGCTGCTGTCTGCGAGCGGAACGGTCGTCCTGAAGTTTTTTCTGCACCTCAGTCCAGAGGAGCAGCTGAAGCGTTTCAAGAAGCGTCTGGATGATCCAACGCGGCAATGGAAGATCAGCGAAAACGACTATGTCGAACGGGATTTCTGGCCCGACTACATTACGGCATACGAAGAGGCAATTCTCAGAACGTCATCTGAGCAAGCGCCTTGGTATGTCATTCCGTCGGATCACAAGTGGGTGCGCAATCTGGCCGTGGCTCGGATCATTGCGGATAGGATGGGCGCAATGAATCTCAAGACGCCGTCGGTCAACGTTGACTTGACTGACATCCGGCGTCGCTTTCACAAATTGCGGAAACGAAAGAAGTAAAGTTCTTTCCAACCTTGCAAGAAGGTTCGCCACGAAACGATATCGTCGCGGCACTGACATTGGCGGCACTGGCCATAAGGTGTTTTGATGGAGCAGGAGGTTTCAAATGGTAAAAAGAACGTTCAGCCGCCAATTAGAGCTCGAGGCAGTATGTCTGGTGAGCGCACGGGTTGTAGTGATTGCCCGGGCACCACTAGGTACGATTTGCCTTGGGGAATCCCTGATGGTAGATCGCGGGGGGTCTGTCCCATCCTCGGCGCTGTCGAGTGGAGTGGTATATGGCGAGTAGCCCACGATTTAAGAGACTGCCGCGGCTCAGGGCAGTTCTGCATTCGGTGATAATGATGGCATTGGGCGCTGTTGCGGCATTCATCGTCGTTGGTGTGGTTATTCTCGATGCGAAGCCGGACCTCAGCATCTGGCACCGCGCAGATCTTGACGAAGAATTCAATGCTGGATCGCCGGTGCACACGCTCACCGATTATTTGGCGCTTGAAGAACGGCTGTTCAGGGAACTGAAAGACGAGGTCTACGATCTCATCGCACCGGTCGAGCAGACTCAGGTCAACCGCTATCATACAGGTAGCTTGTCCGATCCCGGCAGATGGCGTCGAAACTGGAACCGGACGTTCGAGTTAACGTCTGCCGAACCCCGGTTCGCCGCGTTGCTCTTGCACGGCTACTCCGACAGTCCATACAGCCTCAGAAGCCTGGGGCTGACGCTGAATGCCGAAGGTGGCCACATACTCGGCTTGCGCCTGCCCGGCCATGGTACTGCACCGAGTGGGCTCAAGTTCACCAGCTGGCAAGACATGGCCGCCACAGTTCGCCTTGCTGTGGTCGATCTTGCCCGTCGCTTCCCCGGCAAGCCGATATTCGTGGCCGGTTACTCCAATGGAGCCGCGCTGGCTGTGCAATACGCTTTGGAGACCCTCGCCCACGACGGTCTGCCGCGCCCGTCTGGTCTGATTCTGATCTCACCCGAGATCGGCGTCACCCCGGCGGCAGCGCTAGCCGGCTGGCAGTCCCTGTTCGGCCACACCCTCGGGCTTGACAAGCTGGCCTGGAATTCGGTCCAGCCCGAATATGACCCATTCAAGTATAATTCCTTCGCCGTCAATGCCGCGGTGCAGGCACATCGCATCACCAGCCATATCCAGAAACGGATGGATCAGCTCGATGCAAAGGATCTGCTTGGCAAGATGCCACCTGTTCTCGCCTTCCAGTCCGCGGTTGATGCCACGGTTACAGCCCGCGCACTTGTGACCGGTCTGTTTGACCGTCTCAAACCGGGTGACCATCGACTGGTGGTCTTCGATATAAACCGGGTATTCGAAGCCGAGGGCCTGGTTCGCCGCCCGCCCGTCCTCGATGGCTTGTTCACTGGTCCGGCACGCCAGTATGACGTGGCGCTTGTTACCAACCGGAACAAGACGACCACTGCGGTGGCGTTGCGCGAGAGGCCGGCCGGTGGCGACACTGTCGAGGAGCAAGACCTCGGCATGAACTGGCCAGCGCAGGTTTATTCCTTGTCGCATATCGCCTTGCCCTTCCCGCCGGACGATCCGGCTTACGGCAGCAATGCGCTGGGTGAGAACCCCGGTCTGAAGCTCGGCCTGCTCGCACTGCGTGGTGAGGTTCGCATCACCGAGGTCCCCGCTTCAGCGATGACCAGGTTGCACTGGAACCCTTTCCACTCAGTGCTGATCGATCAGGTCAAGCGCTTCGTGTCTGTGCAAGGCGGGGTTGTGCGGAAATGACCGCATGAAGCCAATGTGTTCGCGGGTATGCCGCACCCCTCCGCTACATGCCGGTGAAGCTATCATCCAGTTGTACATGTTGTACATAAGGTCGATCATGAACTAACATCCGCTCTGGGCCAACCTATTGGGACTGGTCAGCCAATTTGGTACTTGCCGGCTGGCTGACTCAGAAAATGAAATGCATCTGCCGCACCGCGCCTCTCCTACAAGTGTCATCCGGTCGTTTTTAAGATATTGGCGGGTATTGGTGCCGATCTTGTTAGCAATAGCGTGGCTGAGCGTAGACGCTCTTGCGCAACAAGGTTCGGTGCAATCCCCTTCTACAGATTTAGGCGCTTCTCAGTCCAACGCAGAACGTAAGGTTTTAGTGCCCTTGCTACAGACAGGAAGTCCGCGCCAAACATTATCAACATTTCTTCGATTGAGAGAGGCACTGGAAGGCGCCCTGCGGGCCTATGAGCAGGACCGCAGTCTGAAGAGTGCGGCGTATCTATCACTTATCAGCCAACACTTGCGCTCCCTGATCGATCTCTCCGGTATTCCCGCCAGCTCCCGCAACAAGCTCGGAAATGAAACAGTCGCCTAGCCGAGTGAACTGATTTGGTGCCATCAAACGCTTCTTTTAAAGGGTGAAGGGCTCTAAGTCTGTTGCCCGACGCCGGCCGGTAGTGGCCTGCACCGTTGGAGCCGTCTGCGGGAGCCATCCTTCTCGCTGACCACTATTTGGCAACCGGGTCATCCGGTTTCGATTCCCTCGATGTGGATTTCTTTTTCAACAAGCCATCTGACAAGTCGTGTATCAGGGCGACAAACAAGCCCAAGCCTACAAGAATATATATTATTGTGAATAGTTTTCCGAACGGTGTTTGAGGAGACAGATCTCCATATCCAATCGTCGCTAACGTGATCACACAAAAATATAATGAGTCGAACAGGCTTCAGCCTTCAACCGTGCTGTAAAAAATTGTTCCTGATAAAAGCATAAGCATCATGGTAAGCAGAATTGTCCGGAATTCGGGCTCACCCCATTTTCTGAAAAGACTTACGATCAATCGCTTTAAAGTCAAAAAAATGAAATCATTCTAATCCCTCGTACCTGGCAAATTTCAACAATACCACTTGCGGTTGATCAAGACAGGGCGCCAGTTGGCTTGTCTCTCTGGGTCTGCAACTACCTTGCCCAAATTGAGGCTCTTGTGAGGAACGTAGTACGCTATTGCCTCTTTGGTTTCCTCAAGGCCACCGGTGTTCAGATATCGATACGCCACCAAAGCGGTATACAGGAGAGCAATTACTTTAAGCAGAAACATTGACTCATTAGGGTGGTAACAGCAAAGTCGCTTTTTTAACGTGTGCACTAGGGAGTCTTATGGCGTGTCTCCAACCTACGAATATGATGTTAAGGCGAACCGTGTGACGCTGTTCGTTGCAAGCGTTCCTGACGATAAAGCCAATGGCGAAATGCTCGCTCGGCTTTCCAAAGAGATATCAGGATTGTACGATTTGGACTTTATCATTAGCATTAAGACCGTTGAGGGGGAACCGTCGGAAGCCGACAATTCCTATTCGGAGTTCTTGCTGACGGACCTGCGGAACGTCATGGCCCGAATGGCTGTGGTTTGTGAGCCCGGCAACAAAAAAAGAGCTTCTGAACTGGAACAGCTTGTCAGCAACCAGAACAAGCCGACAAAAATTTTTCATAACATCGATGATGCTCGCGCTTGGCTATCCTAAGGGTGAGCTTAAATTGGCATTGACAACTTGAAGTCGCGTGGGCGCGGTAAACTTAGTCGCGACAAATACCGAGCTGGGATTCTCACCCAGCCCCGTGAAATCCGGCCATAGCGTGGTAGAGTCCATCGGAGACAAAAAGATGGATCATGAGACGCAGATTTTCGGCCGAACAGATTATTGGAATGATCAACGAGCACGAGGCTGGTGTGAAGGCATCGGACCTGTGACGCAATTACGGCATCAGCGATGCCACGTTCTACAAATACAAGGCGAAATTTGGTGGCATGACAGTATTGGATGCCAAGAAGCTGCGAGCGCTGGAAGACGAGAACCGCAAGCTGAAGCGATTACTGGCCGATACAATGCTGGACAATGCGGAACTGAAGAATCTTGCAACAAAACACTTCTGACGCCTGACGTTAAGCGGCGGGCTGTGCGTCATGTGATGGATGGGCATGGTCTCAGTGAGCGTCGGTCTTGCCGGTTGGCCGGGCTGGACCGATCTACGTTCCAGTACCAGAAGCAATCTGGTCGCGACAAGCCCTTGCGAAAGCGATTGCGAGAGTTGGCCAATGAACGCCCTCTCGGCTATCGCCGTCTTGCCATTCTTCTAGAACGCGAAGGCATGAAGACAAGCCACAAGAAGGTCTTTCGCATATACCGTGAAGAAGGACTGGCGGTGCGCCGCAGGCAAGGTCGCAAACCCGCTGTGGGCACACGCAGGCCGATTGTCGTGCCGGATCGACCCATCAGCGTTGGAGCCTCGACTTTGTATCTGACGTCCTGGCAGGTGGACGACGGTACTGCGCGCTATGTGTTGTTGACGACTTCTCGCGCGAGGCTTTGGCAATCGTTGAGGCCTTTGTCGATTACTGTAACCACCAGCGCTACCACGAGAGCCTAAACAACATCACACTCACCGATGTTTCCTTCGGGCGGGACAAAGCCTTTCTCAGAGAAAGGGAAAACATCAAAAAACTGAAAATCCGGCAACGCCACTTGCAACGCCAAGAACAAGCTGCTTATTAGCCACACAAAGGAGCCAGTGTCTCCAGTGCTGCAACCTCTCTGATGTCCAACTTATATGACGACGGACAAAAAACGATGGAATGCCCCAGTCAACGAACTATTTGCGCGCTGGTGTGGAGAGTGAGCAACACCTCTCTTTCGCTGGTCAACGGCATGGCGCACCCAGGCTTCAACTGCTCGGCCCTGTTGGAGAGAGTTAGCGTACCTCGGCGCTTTTGCCGTGTGTTCCTCACATTGATGGCTGCCTTCTTTCTCGCCCTTGCCTTGGCGCATGGGTCGGCCATCGCGCAGCCTAAGTCAAGCAACCCTGACGCATCACAGTCGCCAAAGGTTCAGTTGCTGCTGGACCTTCTGGGTGACCAGGATGTGCAAACCTGGGTCAAGGAGCAGCGCTCTGCTGCGAAATCAGAAACCTGGGCGCCGAAAGCGGCAAATCCCGGCATGATGCTGGCAGACCGGCTGGCAAGAGTGCGCCAGCACATCATCAAGCTAGCCGGCGCAGTACCTACTGTTCCGGTTGAGCTAGCTCGGGCCTTGCAGAAACTCAATGCCTCCAGTGGCGGTTACGGTTTCATCGTCATCAGTGCAATCACTGCCTGTTTCTTGGCATTGGGTCTTGCCGCGGGCATTGTGTACCGTCGCCTCTTCGTCCGACAGGGCTCATCTGGTACCATTGGTGTAGCCATCTCTGTTGGAGACATGTTCTGGCACCTGTTGAAGCAGATGATACTCGCTCTTGGCAGCAGCGTTGCGTTTGGGCTTTGTAGTATCGGCGCTTTTCTGTGGTTCGACTGGCCAGACTTGGTCCGGGACATTGTGGTTTTGTTGCTCATATCTGGACTTTCAGCCTGGGCTGTATGGAGCGTGCTAGTGGTCCTGCTTACGCCAGACACGACATGGACCGGCAGCGCGCGCTCTGCCAACCGCGTGATCCCGTTGGGCAACAGCGAAGCTCGCCACTTCCTGTTTTGCGTGACCCTTGCCGTGGGGTGGTTTGCCATAGGCTATGCGCTTGTCGGCATAGCCAGCCTGCTAGGCATGGATTTAAGTGTTAGGCAAGTCGTGGCGTATGTCCTTGGCATCGGTTTGCTACTGATCGGTTTCTACACCGTGCTTCAACGGCCGGTTGAAACAACGCAGACCGCGGTGGGTACGTCCTTTGCATCCATGTTGCTGACGGGCTTGGTCGCATTGTGGTTGTTGTGGGCAATTGGGGCGATGGATCTGTTCTGGTTGCTTCTGGTCGCGTTTGCATTGCCTATCGCTGTAAAGTGGACTCACCTTTCAGTCCGCAATATCTTTGAACATGCCCAACTTGATCAGTCGCTGGATGCAAATGGCACTGTCCACGGAGCGCAGGAAGAAGCCATTGGCAATGTCTGGTCGACAGTCGTGGACCACGCGCTCAGAGCCATGCTAATTCTGGGTTCGATCACAGTACTGGTGTGGGCCTGGGGAATTGAATGGACCGCCGTAGCTGACAATCAGGATGTTGTTAGTCGACTGATAAGAAGCGTTCTCCACATCATCACAATAGCCCTCATTGCGAACTTGGCGTGGCGGATCATCTGCGCGCTAATCGACAGTTCCCTTACCAAAATGCCAAATCCCGCAGATGTAGGACAAAAGAAGGAAGCTATCCGTCAGGCCAAGCTGCGTACTCTCCTGCCAATCATCCACAATGGGGCGATGGTTTTCATTCTGACATTGTCGGTCATGATGGGCCTTTCGGCACTGGGAATTGAGATCGGACCATTGATAGCCAGCGCTGGCATAATCGGTGTCGCCATCGGCTTTGGTGCGCAGACCCTGGTCAAGGATGTGATCAGCGGTATGTTCTATCTTATGGATGACGCTTTTCGCATCGGTGAGTACATTATTGCCGGTAGCTATAAGGGCACCGTAGAGTCCTTCAATCTTCGCTCGGTTAAGCTGCGCCACCATCGCGGTCCCATTTATACCATCCCATTTGGCGAGCTTGGTGCTGTCCAGAACCTGAGCCGTGACTACGTCATCGACAAGCTCAGTTTCCAAGTGACCTATGATACTGATCTCGAAAGGGCCCGCAAACTCATCAAGAGGGCGGGCCAGGAACTCGCCTCCGATCCGGAGATTGGTCCGAAAATCATTGAACCGCTCAAGATGCAGCGAGTGGAGAACTTCGGGGACTATGGCATCGAGATTAAAACCAAGCTGACCTGTGTTCCTGGTGGGCAGTGGGAAGTGCGCAAGAAGATCTACCCGATGATCAAGCAGTTGTTTGAGGAAAACGGCATCGAGTTTGCCCGACCAACTGTAAAAGTGGCGGGCAATGATGCAGTTGCCGCTGGCGCTGCTGCCCAGGCAGTAAAGGCCTCTCAAGCGCGCAGAAAGACGCCGGCAAAGAAAAATTAGTGCATGAAATTCAACCAGCGATATGCTGGCAATTCGGCTTAGAAGGCAAGGTCATATAGATATTGGAGGCAACATGAAACTATCGTCGATAAACATGCAGACACAGCAATTCGTCGGGAAACCCCGTATCAGATTTGTGAGGACTGAACCCGTGCCGATATTGCGTTTGTTGGTGGCTATGTGCGCCACGTTCATCATTTGCGCCACCACGTTGCATGCGCAAAACAGGGGGCCTTTCAAGGCTCATCCGGGCATGGAGATAACGACGGCATTTGCCAGCTCATATGGCCAGGACGCTGAGAGCCGGACGGTTGTCACGGGGGTTGATGCCCGGGGCGTCGCCTTGAGCTACACCAGTTCACGTGGAGTGGTCTCCAGGCGTCTGGTGCCGTCAGATGACGCCCTTCAGGCACAGACTTTTGTGATGGGCTACGCGAACAACATGCCTGAGGTCATCCCGGGTTCAACTGCCATGGGGCTTTCGACCAGCGTACTGGAGCAGCTGCGTGCGACCGGCAGTGCTCCCTACAGTCTGATCTACGATGCTCGGCTCTCCCGTATCGATGGGCGGCTGGACGTGGTAAAGAAGCTGCTGTTTCCGACTTTGATAGAAGACCAGCTGGTCAGCTTGAATGCCTTATATCTGACCGGACAGTTTAGCGGTAGCGGCGGCCGGCAGGGGACTGTCGAGCTCTATGTTTATGATGACCGGGGAAGTCCCGTCATTCTGCAGTCGACGGTCAACTTCAGCTGGGAACCTGCACCGAGGACGGAACGGATCGTGCGGGTAACAGCCGGGGCATCTCAACGCTCTGCGATGGAGCAGACACTGAGTACAATCCGCAAGCTTGATCTTTACGGCATTCACTTTGATTTTGACAAGGCGACCATTCGGCCCGAAGCGGCTCCCACCATCGCCGATATTGCAGAGACCCTGCGTGTCAATCCAGGCTGGCGCTTGATGATCAACGGGCACACTGACTCCACTGGCAAGGAATCTTACAATCTCCAGCTTTCGGAACGGCGTGCTGACTCCGTGAAGATGGCCTTGGTAACCCAGTACGGCATCTCGCCTGACCGGCTGGAAACCCAGGGCTTTGGATCGTCCAAACGCAAGGGGCGCAACGATACCTTACAGGGCCGCAAGCTGAATCGACGTGTGGAACTGGTGCGCATTGATCGCTGAGGCGCTGATCGGCAGCGTAGCAACGAAACAAGTCCGGTTTAAGCACATGCTGGTAGTGATGCGAGCCTGAATATACATCGAAAGCTTTTTATCTTTCGTAAGCGTTTGGGCGTTGCACGTCGTCAACTGTTGAGCGGATTTTGGGCTTTCCAGTTTCAGGAGAGCAGTTCGTCGAGCCAATTTGCGGGATGGTCGTCAACAATGCGCTGAAGCACATCGGTGGGATAACCGATGGCTATATCGAAGCGAAACGACGAAGAAAGAAAGTCGAAATGCTGTTTGCCCACCTCAAACGCATCATGAAACTCGACCGACTGCGCCTCCGAGGACCGAACGGAGCCAAAGATGAGTTCCACCTCGCCGCCACAGCTCAAGACCTGCGCAAACTTGCAAAGCTCATCCCGAGCCCGGCGTGACAAGTGTGCCGGAAGCCACACGGCTGTATTCAGCAAACAATAAAAACACAGCCTTTTTCATCAATATCGGTCACAAGCAGACGTCTGAGCTATCATCCGGGGCGGTTGATTGCGATGTGTCGCACAATATCTGTTTCGCGACGTATCTTCTGAAACAACGCTTGATTGAGACATTTCTGCTACGGCATTTGGCATTTACGAATGCGCACTAAAGAACCTGCAACAGGCCGACGACTGTTCCTACAATGGCAATTGTTTGAACGGCGATGGCTCGATAGAGTCGCGTTTCTAGGGTTGAGAGTTCCGTCTTGATATCAGCGACGTCGACTTTTGATGCCAACTGTTTTGCATCGTCGCGCGTCACGACATCTTCGGCAACTTGCTTGGCCTTGGTTTCATCGACACCGGCGCTCACAAGCGCCTTGTAGAGTTCGAGTGTGGCTGATGACATATGTATGAGATTACAAGTGCATTCTAACATGGAAGACCAAATCTCGCCACCTGAGCAGCTGGCAAATCCCATTGCTCTATGTCTTTGCGACGCACTTCCCTACCGAAAGAAAAAGCCCTCCGGAGAGGGCTAGTGAAGCTCGATGGCTTCGATACCTGAACTATCCATAAAGGCAGCCAGGATCTGCAGTTGATGAGGCGTGACCGTCTCAGTGAGAAAGCAAACCGCATTGTCGATGCCATTTTGAGTGGCAAGTAGAACGTCCAAGGGATCACGCGTCAGTATCAACTCCCCTTCCCCACTACGGTTAGCATTGAAGATGTGTTCTTCCGGCCTGAACCCGTTTGGAAAGATCAAGGTTGGGCTGTCTTGAGTAACGGTGCGCCCGCAATAGGCCACCAGGTTGCCATTCCAGTCATGGATTGGAATTGCAAGCCTTCCCCGCATGATCCCCTTCGGCGCATACCCAGCCCCGAACGAGACGCATGTGTCTTCCTCAAGCCCCAATTCCAGCGCGGCTTCGTGGCCGGGCTGTAGATAGGTTAGAGGCCGGAGACTTCTGACGTCCTCCTTGCTCCTCTCCTCGGGAACTGTTGCGGAACTGGTACTCTTCCTGAGAACAGTACTGGTACTTATACTGTTCCCTTCTGCCAGCAACTCGGCTGCGTCCTTCATGCTGCAATCGCGGATGTGTGCGACGAAGGCAATGACATCGCCGCCAACACGTCCGCCAAAGCAGTAGAAGGCCCGCTTGGCTGGTGTCACCACCAGCGCTCGCTCGCCGCCTGACTGACAGGCCGGACAAGACCCTCTCCACTGGCCATTGCGTTCTTTCAGTGAAAGTCCGAGCCGCTCAATTGCCTGCTCGATAGGCACCTGCTCCTTGATGGTCGCAAAGTCGACATAGGTCATGTGGATACCTCCCAATGTACAAATCCTGATTGAATTATACCGGAGGCATGGACAAGCAAGGTGGAGATATCAACATGTCGAAGGGAGATATGCCGGTGTTCAACTGTCTGACGTCAGGGCTCGTCAGGAGCCAGACAGTGAGTATATGATCACAATCGGCGCGGCCTTGAAATTTAAACAGGGCGAAGGCTTTGTGGTGAAGCTGCACTCAGTTCCGGTGAATTGGGACGGCAGCATTGTCCTTGTACCGCCGAAGGATGAATGAGCATCAATGCATAAAAAACGCATCAACAAGAGCCTCTTCAGAGGCTCTTTTCTACAGACATCGGAAACATGATTCCTGGGTGCCTCTGACTTATATTATGGCAATGTCTATGCCTTCCAATCCAGCGCGGTACCATAGATCGATTGCGAGGCCGAGCATCGGCTTAGGCGGCTTAAAGAACCGCCCGAACTCCCCCGCAACCTGGAACAGCATGTAGGAGTTCCCTTTCGGTGAAACCTCGCCGGTCAGTTCTATCATCTTGCGCATGGTTTGTTCGCTGGTGGTGACATTGAGCACCAGTAGACCTGCGGTCAGTTTAAGATGCTCCTTGTAGAGCCCACCACCAACATATTCCCGATATTGAAGGATGTTGCGCAGATGGCTCTTGCGGTTGAACCTGGTGGTGCGCGACGGCTCACTGGCGCGGTCGGCTTCGACCAGAAAGAAGCGATAACTCTTCTTGCCTTTGTGATTGTATTCCAATCCAAACAGAGCATCCGGAATCAGGTCAATTTTCTCCATCTTGCCGGTCTTCGGGTTCTTGAACGGTACCGTGTATCGAAGTGATGCCTGAGCCCGCTCCAAGATAATTGAACCTGGAATATAGGTCAGGTTTGAATCCTCCAGTGTCGCCAGTTCGATCGACGCTGTGATACATGCGACCATGTGCTTGTGGATCCATGGACCTGTGTGACTATGGCCATATACGCTCCAAAGGTCTGCATCCTTCAGGGCTTTTTCCGCTGCTGTTGTCAAATCGAATACCAGATCTTGATAGCGGGCATCATAGGTCTGGAACTGCTGCCAGGGCCGATCGAGATACGCCCCTTTGTGCGGCGTGTTGGTTTCATGAAACAGGTCGGTGAGGCGATCGCGGGCGCGCTTTTCACTACGGCGCAGGTGCTTGGAAAACCCGTGCAAATATGTCGATGACAACGGCCCGTGCTCACGCAGTTTCTGAAACCAGAGCAAGTCCCGTTCGCTCGGTGTCACTCGCTTGCCAGTCGGCTGACGTCGATCTCTTGGACGTCGCCCCAACCTGTCTTGCCCACATCCGTCTTGCATATCGTTCAATGATAGCATGTCTTACCAGGTCGGCGACGGGTCGGTATTCGGCCGATCGGGATCGACACTCGTGTCATCGGCACTCGTGTAGGGATCTTCAATTCCTTGATCGTTTGATGCTCCCCGCTCGTTGTCATGGTTTGGATCATCTGAACCATTGCCTCCCTGTCCCTGCAACTCGGAAATATGCACGGCGTATTTGTCTCGCATGAGCTGACGCAGTTCGTGCCAGTCTTGGCTGTCCATGACTGGCAAGTCTTCAAGATGGCCTACCGGGAATTTCAGCGGCAAGGCCTGCCGGTTGATACCGCGCATGTGCGCGGCAAACGATAGTTTGGGCTGGTCTTCGATGAACTCTGGCGCGGTGTGCATCATGGATGCCAATGCGCGAGCATCCTTGGCCGACACGCCACCGGCAAACTTGATCGACGTGTTCGCAGAAAAGGCTTCTTGCAGTTTTGGATCAAGCTGGCCGAGATACTGGTGCGCCAGCACCATGCCGACCTTGTATTTGCGCGACTGGCTAAGGATAATCCCGATATTGTGGTCGAAATAATCCGCCGCCTCGTCCACATAGACCATGGTGGGCATGCGCTTGTTTTCTGGCAGCGTGGCGCGTTCCTGGGCGGCCTGGGCGATCAGCGCAATGAAGAAGCGACCGAAGATTTCGGTGCCGCTTTCTTTCAGCAGATCCTTGGCGGTGTTGATCAGGATCACCTTGCCGGCATTCATCTCGGTGAACATGTCGAGCCTGGAGCGAGGATGCGAGAACATCCGCTCAAAAGTCTGGTTTTCCAGGATACCCCAAAGGCGCCTGAGCACTTGGGATTTGGTCTGGGCAAATTCCTTCGACGCAAACTCGGTTTCGAAAAAGCGCTTGGCACTTCCCTCCAGCTTGGCGATGTGTTCAGCAAATACCTTCTCGCTACCCGGCTGCATAAGATCCACAAGGGTATGAATGGTGGCATCGGGAATATGCAGCATCAGCCGGGTGACATAGCGAAAGATCACGCTCTGTTTCTGCGTCATCTCTGCCGCCAGGAGCTTGCCGAGGACGAAGTCATAAAGCTCAAGGATCGAATTGATCAGCTGTTCACGATCAAGCTGCGAGTATTGATTGATACGCTCCATGCCGACGTCAAACAGGTTGAGCGATACCGGCCATTCAACATCCTTGGGGTCAATAATGACGATGCGGTCATGTAACGGCTGGCCAGGCGCGAATACTTCGAGCCGCTTGATCTTGTCAATGAGGTCGCCCTGGCTGTCGATGACAACGACGGAGCGCTCTCCCCTCTCGACGGCCTTGAGATCTTCAGCGATGAGATATTGCAGGGTCTGGGTTTTACCATGACCTGACCCGGCGACGATGTGATGGTGCTCAAACCGCACCTGATCTGGAATGCTAATCTTGATCATGCCATCGAACAGATCTGATATGGGCGTGCCACCGAGATAGGCAGCGATCAGCTCGTAAGGATCCTGAATGCGCGATTTGGTCGGCAGTGTGATCGGCTTCCTGTAGCTATCCGGGTCAGCCGGATTACCACCTGAAGCCGCGACCCCATTGGATTCAATGCGTCGCCTGTGTTCTTTGAATATGCCGGCCTTTTCGACCTCGGGGTCGAACAACACAGAAATGATACCTTCGACCACCTGGTCGAGATCGGAAATCGCCCGAACCAGATCGGTGGGAATAGCAATATCGCCTCGATTGGTTTTGGGGAGTTCAGGCGTATTAGTGATGATCGGATGCACTGCTTCGCACAGCGTACGCACCAGCATGCGGCGGGTGTGATCGAAATTGTCGACTTGGCGCTTCTGTTCCCGCAGGTGTTCGATCAGTTCCCAGTACTCAGTGGTCGACGCCGGCTCATCCCAATCAAATTTGGGCAGGGTGAACAGGCCCTCGAAATTGAAGATGCGCCAGACCAGATCGGCCAGCGTGTCCACATCCGGCAAAGGCGGGGTCCCGTCGAACGAGCCGATCACTTCTTGCGCGATATCGATGGCCAGCTGTTCGCGATCGTCCCGAGCGAACAATCGCTGTTGCTTAAACAGGTTTGTGACCTGCGCATGCAGCGCACGCGCTTGCTTTTGCGGGCTGGGCCGGCCCAGTTCGTTGATGAAGGCATGGAGTCTGGCAGAAAGGTGCAGCATTACCTGATACTAACAATCAGCCGCTTGGCCTCTTCTGGTGACAACACTGGAATAGCTTGCGATTGCGTCCCGTTCCAATGGCGCGCACTTTCCATTACTTGCCGCAACACCATGGTCACGTTGCTCAGATAGGCCTCTTTCTTGGCCAGGTCGACGATGCTACCGCATTTGAAATGCCGACCTTTCAGCAAGTCGCTAACGAAGATGAATTCGCGGTTCTTATCAAAGTAAAACCAACCGCCGCCGCCGGCAGCGACCAGGGCCAGAAACAGGCCTGTCTTCCACCCGATGATCGCGGTAAATACCATAAATGCTACAACGAAGGCAGCTACAGCGAGCATTGCTGTTTTCCTGATCAGTTCAGGATCGAACTCATTGACCAGCATTGCCTTGTCGAACCGGTAGTGTGCCACCAGGGCCCTTTCTTGTTCATCCAGTTCAATCTTGGCCATCAGCTTGAACTTTGGCGCACGTGCGCCCGACACCTGCTCGCGGTCATATAGTAGTTGCATCTTGCTCTCCCAGCCTTGTTCCTTATTGCCCAACCACACTCCGCAGCAGATATAGCCTAACGTCAAGTGTTCTTGATGAACCGGGCAATGCGGTTTTCCACAATCCCGCGATCTGATCCGTACTGGCTGCGGCAATAGTTCTTGATCTTGCGGGTCGTTGCCGGACGCTCGGGGACATCACACTCGGGCATGGTCAACTGCCAGGTCTGGAAACCGGTGCGGGCATAAGCGGTGAACGGTTGCAGCTCACACAGTGAGAAATCCGAATTGGTCAGATGAAACTCGGGCTCGATGAACGGCACGTCGAGTGCACCAATCCGGAATGAGACGATGGTGCCTGCTGTACCGATGACGGCTGAACGCAGTTTGTTCGGCAACTGATCTATGTACTGGTGCGCCAGGGTGAGCGATACGCCGAACTTGCGAATGCCAGACAGCATCTCGGCCAAGGTGGCAGCGCCAAAATGATGGCACTCGTCGGCATAGATATGAAAAGGCATGCGGTCAGCGCTCCGGGTAAGTGCCGCCAGATGCAGCTGGCTCATGATAAGGGAGCCGATCATCGCCGACTTCTCGATACCGAGCGCGCCTTGCGGCAGAGACACGATGAGGATCTTGCCCTCCTCCATGATGGCGGCAAGATCAAGCTTCGACCTGGGCTGTCCGATGCAAGCGCGGATGGCGGGGTCTGAGATCAACGCACCGATCTTGTTGAGTGTCGACAAGGTCTGCTGGCGCTGTTCCCTCTCCGGCATGTGCTCTTCAAAATCCACCTGCCAGAAATCGGCAATGGTGGGATCGGTAATGTGCTTCAGCACCCGGTCGCGATAGCGCTTGCTGGTGAGCAGAAACTTCATACCCAGCAGCGTGCCACCTGGCACATCCATCATGGCGCGTGCACCATTATAGAGAAACTGACTCAGCACAGGCGTGGCCATATCAGAATAGCCCCATACTGACTTGAGGCTATCGACGAGGCTCGACGCAACAAACGCCTTCCTCTCCTCGGGAATTGTATCAAAGATATTGAAGCCGATGGCGAACTCAGCCGGATTGAAATACACCACGTGCTCGAGCCGCTCGCGCGGCATCCGACGGAGCAGTTCTTCTGCGGTATCACCATGAGGATCGAAGAACGCCACCCCATCACCGGCGATGATATCATCGATGGCCCAGCGCACCAGTGCGGTCGACTTGCCCACTCCGGTCTTGCCGATCACCCAGCTATGAGAAAACCGCTGGTCATTGAAAACCGGCACCTGATGAAACTGTCTGGTCGCTGCGTCGACCTTGTTAATGTAACCCAGTTGCATGACACAAAAGGCGACGCTCCATGACCTCGCACATGCCCTGTGCGTGGTGGGAGCGTGAGGCATGTAGCGCCGCCATTCATGAAGAACTGCTCCACCTTCATTGTACCTCAAGAGGCACGGGGAGCCAGCTGTACGGTCACGCTCACAGAGCGTGAACATTTGAATGGTGAACAGTGAAAGGTAATCAGATACAGATGAGTCATACTGATGGGTCTGTTCTGGAAGTAGGTTTGGAAAAGTTCAGCCTTATGCTGGACAGGTACCGCCCACTGATCGTCTGGAGCGAAAGCGACATGACTTCACCGGACTTACCCCGTACGTGGGTGTCAGTGCTGTCCTTTAGGCAGCATAAGGCTGGTGAAGTCATGGCGTGAGCCTGACGATCAGTGGTGCGGAATGTGTCTCAATGGAACCCTATGTCTGGGGATTGGTTTTACCCAATCATGGGGATACAGGTGGCACATCCGTATCCCCATGGCATTGGAGCTGTCTGGCCGTCTAAATGGCCCGTCAAAACTCCGACGATCTGCCTAATCAAAGCAGCTGCAGATAATGTAAGAACTTGACAGAAGCCGACATCAGTTGCCGGGTGAAATGACCTGAATTCCGCATGGTATCCTGAGCAATGGACGCAATAGTTCCACTTCCCCAACTAGTTCCAAGGAGACCAAGCCATGCCCGCTATTGGACGTGTCATCCGTCAGTCTGACGGAAACTACAAGGGCGTTCTCGCCACTTTGTCGATCCGGCAGACCATCCAGTTTGTAGCCAACAAGAAAGCCAATGACAGCCAGCCGGATTATCTGATCCTAGCGCAGGATGTCGAGATCGGTGCCGCCTGGTGGCGCACCGCCGTCTCGAGCGGCAAGGAGTATCTGAGTATTTCACTCGCCGCGCCTGAGTTCGGCAGCCGGACGCTGTTCGCCAATCTCGGCCGGGCACCCGGGTCGGAGGACGACAACGAGTTCGTTATCATCTGGAACCCGCAGGAGTAACAACTGCGACCGGCAACCATATGCGCCTGCCTTCGGGCGGGCGCTTCTCATTTGTCAAACGGATCTGCCCCAACAGTGATCGCATCACTCCTCTGCTGGTGCCGACATGTCCTTCCCCCGAAGGCGCGCCTGAATTGTTCGGGCGCGGTCAAGGGAAAGGACAAGACAATGACCGACAACGCAGCAGCGATACGAGATCTGAATGATCGCTTACGCAAAGGTGACAGGGCAGTACCGGGCTCATGGATGATGACGGCAGGCGTTCAAGCACTCATCGGTAATGATGCGAACAAGGCGCTGCTCATCTCGCTGGTGACCAACTTTGACGCCTTCGATGAGGGCAACGACCCGCACCATGAACACGACTTTGGAGCATTTGACTTCGCGGGCCAACGCCTGTTCTGGAAGGTCGACTACTACGCACCGGACATGCAGCACGGATCGGAGGATCCTAGTGACCTTGCCCAGACCATCCGCGTGCTAACCATTATGCGCGCCGATGAATACTGATGGAGGCCAAGCAACGCGCATTTACCGAAGCTGACAAGACCGAGGTGTTCAGGATCGCCACGCGCCGGTTGCCGGCAGTGTGGGACGAAAAGTTCAAGTCAGGCATGACCGACGCGGAGTTAGAAAAGGCGTTGAAGCTGGTGCTGGGTGAATTTGGTGGCTGTGGGGGACCAGACACCTATTCCGTCACTTACGCAGCTGCGGGCCTTCGCATCTGGGGCGGATGGCAGGTAGTGAACCACGTCCTCGAGAAGCCGCTGTTCGCGGGCAAGACCACCATCGCCAAAGCCCGCGAGGTCTATGGCATCGTCAATCCGGAGGACGGCCAACTCAGCTTGTTTTGAACATAACCCGCCCCAGCTTTGGCTCGGGCGGGTTTTTACCAATTCTCTTTGGTGGCGATGAGCCCGGGGCCACTCCTGACCTGAGCTGTCCTGGTGGCACAAACGAGGCTTGGAGCGCGCGCTCTGCAGCAGAGCCAATTTCAAGGCCAACCGCGCGGCTGCTCTCGCCGAGTGGCGCCCACATTGTTCTGCATAGGTTCCAGCATTTGGCCACAAACTGAGATTGTTTCAAATCCTTGTGACAGCACCAGCGGGGGCAGCCACTAGCCATGGCTGCCCCCAATCGCCTCTGCAGGTCTCGCTGGTTCGGGTCAAATTCCCTTGGTTCGATAGTAATCTGGTCCAGCCGACCCTTCTCCTGCACCGGGAAACGAATAGGCTTACCCGGAAAGACCTTTTGAACCACGGAATCTTTCACCACCACGACACCGTTCACCAACACGTAGGGAATGCCGGTAGAGGGCAATGCGCCCATGCCTGGCTCGTAAGTGCTGTTGTCAGTGACCGTATGGCGGGCTATACGTGGCGGCGAAAGCGTCGCGTGCAATAGCCCATTGGACTGCGATGGGGGTATGGTGCCCACTCGAGAAGGTATCGTTCGGCCTCGGACGAGTGAGTCCGAAATACCCGCCGATTGAGGATATACCCTTTAAAAGTAAATAAAATCAATATCATGGAGGGTGGAGAAGGTTCGCTACCAGTCGCGTTCCCTCCGCCAATATCCCGATTGCAAACTCAGAACAGCCCCGGTTAAACGGCAAAATTTGTTGTTGTTTCAAAGGGGTTTAGCAGAAATGACCGAACCACAGAGACTGCCAGGAATGGCAATTTCAGTCTCTGATGGCCCCTCCGTCTCTTTCCGACCGAACCTCATGCAAATTGGTTCGCATTCAAAAAGTGCTGTTATTTCAATTGGTTGAATATTTTGAGCAACCGTACTTTTTGCAGCGGTTCCCTCGCTAGTCGACAGATTCACACATGGCGTAACTTGGGGGGTCGGACGCTACTCTCCATAATGTAGTAACGACCGGCATGGGCCGGGTCGAGTGCAACGAAAGATCAGGAGAGCAGCTATGGAACTGTATGTTGGAATGGACGTATCACTGAAGGAGATTTCGATCTGCGTGGTCAATAACAATGCTGAGATCGTGTCTGAAGGCACGGTGATCTCGGAACCGGCAGCAATTGCTAGGCTCAGGACCTATTGATTAACGGGTTTTCAAAGGGGCGCAAATCAGATTCATTGTGGCAAACGAAGGAGGTTTGCCATGTCTGATTTGTTCTGGTTGTCTGATCGCCAGTTTGCGTTGATGCGTCCGTATTTCCCCCTCGCTCACGGCATACCGCGCAGTGATGACCGCAAAGTCGTTTCGGGGATCTGATGCTGTTTTCCCGCTATGGTCAGGCCGTGTTGGTGCTGCATGAACGAACCTCCAGGTTCACAACCCTCATGCGCCAGCCTTCCAAGGCTGCCCGGCCTGTCGCAGATCGGCTTTCAGGCTTCCTTGCCAAGCTGCCAGGCCATTTGCGCCAGAGCATCACTTTCGACAATGGCACCGAGTTTGCCTTGCATCATGAGCTCAAACCCCTGCTGGCATGTGGCACCTACTTCTGTGATCCTCATGCGCCATGGCAAAAAGGTGGTGTGGAAAACGCCATCTCAAGGCTCAGGCGATCATTGCCGAGAAAGTCAGACCTGGCAGCCATCCCGGCACAACAGTTGCAGTTCATCACAGACAGGTACAACAATGCGCCAAGAAAGTGCCTCAACTACAAAACCCCAAACGAGGTCTTCAATCAGATGTTCAACCGTGTTGCACTTCAAACGTGACTCCACCGGGGCGCCTGTGGCTCAATGACGGATCCTGCATCCGGTTGCGAGCAGAATACGTGAACCACGTGTGGAGCTACGACTTCGTGCATCACCGAACTGATGATGGACGGGCGTTCCGAACCTTGAATGTGTTGGATGAGTTTGGCCGGGAGTGTCTTGCCATCCGCGTCAAACGCAAGCTCAACTCTGTTGATGTGATCGATGTTCTCACCGACCTGTTTATCCTACGAGGTGTGCCGGCCTATATCCGCTCAGATAATGGACCAGAGTTCATTGCTGAGGCGGTTCGCAAATGGATCGCAGCCGTAGGCGCCCAGACAGCCTACATCGAACCAGGCAGTCCGTGGGAGAATAGATATGTGGAGAGCTTCAACGCCAGGTTCAGGGACGAACTGCTCAACGGAGAGATCTTCTACTCTCTGAAAGAAGCCCAGATCGTCATCGAGCAGTGGCGTCACCACTACAACACCAGGCGGCCTCACAGCTCACTCGGATACAAACCTCCAGCACCTGAAACCATCATTCCATTGCAGCAAAGGCCACCCATGAACTAACATTCAAACTGGACCAATCAAGTGGGGCTGATCAAAACCATTATCCCATTGCAGCAAAGGCCGCCCATGAACTAGCATTCAAACTGGGCTAATCAAATGGGGCTGATCAGTTACTTTGGGTTTTCTAGATATAGGTTATGCCAGGTTATGAAGCGTGCAAATTTTATGCTCCTGATTTTGACACTGCTGCTGTTGGCAGGGTGCTCAAACAATGACAACCCCAAGTTTGACGCCCTGCCCACGCCGCCTGCGAACTATGGAACGTCAAATTCTGGTTCTGGTGTGACTGATACAGGTGCCTACCGACTGGGTTCTGGCGACAAACTTAGTGTGAACGTGTTTGGCGAGGATCGACTGTCGGGCGAGTTTATTGTGGGTGAGGACGGATATGTGAACCTGCCTGAGCTAGGAGCTGTTCCGGTGAAAGGACTGACAGTGACAGAAATTCAGAACGATCTCGTTACGCGTTATGCAAGCGGTTATGTGAATGACCCCAAAGTGTCTGTATCTGTGCTGAATAGTCAGTAGTGAATTAAACTGCAGTAAACTGGAAAACTTCCGAATTAATTCTCATATGACGTTTATTGCCATTGTTACGAAATCCGCAGGCGATCCGAACACGTTGCCTCATCAAAAATGAGTTTTGATTTTTACAGACTGAACAGGAGTATGAGTTTCGATGTTGAACCGTCGTACATTCATTGGCATGGGAGTTGGCGCTGTTGCAACCACACTGTTTGCCCCTTCCATTATTGCACGCCCTGCGGGACAAAGTTTCTACGCGACACCAGATGATCCCTACCCGATAGATCCTATAGGTCCTGGCGTTATTCCAAATAAATACATGCGACAGGTCGTTCCGTATGCAAATAACCTCAACCCAGGCGCCATTGTTGTGGACACCCATAATCGCTTTCTCTATGTGAAAATTGATCCTGGTCGGGCTATGCGTTTTGGTGTTTCGGTCGGAAAGCAAGGATTTGGTTGGTCTGGTCAAGCGAAGATAATGCGCAAGGTGATGTGGCCGAAATGGACCCCGCCAAGGGAAATGATTGCTCGCAGCAAAAAGCTTGCGAAATATGCCAATGGCATGCCTGGAGGTCCTGAGAACCCACTTGGTGCACGTGCCTTGTACCTATATAAGGATGGGAAGGACACACTGTACCGCATCCATGGCACTAACGCGCCGACCAGCATCGGCAAGGCACAATCATCTGGCTGCATTCGAATGCTGAATGAGGATGTTGTTGATGTTTATAATGCAGCGGTAATCGGCACGGATGTCTACGTCTTGGCAAATAGAAGAGGCGGCTAAGCGCCTTGTCACATGATTTTGCTGGTATTAGAACTGCCAGGCGATGCCGAAGCGAAAGGTGTGACTGTCCACGTCTATTGAGGTAGCCGCGCCTATGTCGAACGTTTGATCGCCGTAGTTGGCGTACAAATACTCGCTGCGAGCGAGGAGGTTTTGCGTCAACCTTACCTCGTAACCGCCGCCAACGACACCTCCCAAGAGAAAGTTCTTGTCCTGCTGACCAGTCCCTGCCTTGGCCCAGTAGTCGGCCAGGGCCAAGCCAACTGTAATATAGAGTAAGTCATTATCGGCCACTTTCATTCCGGCACGAGCCCGAAAAGTATGCTGGCCGTGGTTGGTGAGTTTGACGGTCCCAAAGCCAACTACGGGGACCTGATCACTCTGATCACCAAAAGCTGCATCAGCCTCAAGTCCAAGAACATGGCTACCCATGTCCCAGTTGTAGCCCAAGAACACGCCACCCATCGGGCCGACGGCTCCAAGATCCGGCGTATTGTTGCCCGCCTTCGCATCGAACCACCCGTAGCCGGCATGCGCGCCGATATAAAAACCAGTCCATGTGGAGGGTTCTGCGTCCGCTGCGTCCACATTTTCAATCGGCATCAAGGCTGCTGCAATCAACATCAGAATTGCAACGCTGCCGACGCGGAATTTTAGGCTGATCATGTGTGCTTTCCTGTCTGCACCACTACATGGATGGCCAACTGACTACAGGTTGAGCATCTGAAAGGGCCACTTGTCAATGCTTGGATGGCGATCCGATTTATCCACAGCATAACCAACCCAATACCCTTATTGGATCTGGCAATATTATTTGGGATTCAAAGAACCTTGCAACCAACCGGATCGACCATATAAACAACACTTGTCTTTATGTAGGTTACTTCGAGTGAATGGTATTGGACTTTATTGCATGGCCGAAATTTCCAAAACTCAAAATTTAGGTTGGGTCGCGTGGCTTCGCTGGAAGCGGCGAAAGTTGGTGCGTCGCTTTGGTAGAAAGCTGTTGCGTCTTGCTGCGCGCATTTACTATGCGCAATCCAAGGTCGGTATTGCACCTGTCCTTGATCGCCGGCACTTTCCCTTCCTGAAGGACTTCGAGTCCAACTGGCAGACGATACACGATGAAGTGAAGGAAATCCTAAGGCACCGCGAGGCAGTGCCATTGTTTCACGAAGTATCGCCTGACCAGGCAGGCATCTCCAAAGGCCAGAACTGGCGGACCTTTATCCTCTACGGATTCGGCGAACGATTGGAGAAGAATTGCGCGCGTGCACCGGTTACGGCCAACCTTTTGTCAAAGGTGCCGGATATCCAGACGGCGTGGTTCTCCATCCTCTCGCCTGGCTACAAGATCCCGCCGCACAAAGGCGTAACGACAGGCATCCTGCGCGCGCACGTTGGCCTGATCGTGCCAAATGATGCCGGCAACTGCACCATGACCGTGGGCGATGAAGTGTGCGTCTGGCAGCCCGGCAAGGCATTCGTATTCGACGACACTTACAAGCATGAAGTCTGGAACAATACCAATGAAGAGCGTGTCATCCTGATTTTCGATTTCAACAGACCGATGCGGTTGTGGGGCCGTATTCTGAACAACACCATTATCAAGCTGATCAAACAGACCGCCTACTTCAAAGAGCCCAAGCGACGCATGAAGGGTTATGAAGACCGCTTCGAGGCAGCAGTGCGTGCCACCGACGACGCGCTGGAGAAACTGGCCAGTAAGGATATCTAGCGGGCATAGAGATGTCATCCGTAGCTGGACGCCTAGAGCTGTGCTTATTCTGGTGTCACGACGATGGGATCATTTGGCTCGTTGTGGCTTTCCGCCCACCGTGGCATGGCAAGCATGGGTGAACTTCTTGCTGTCGCAATTACGATTACATTGCTGTGCACACTCGTGGTGCTACCCCAGTTGATTACGTGGTTTATGAGACCTATCAGACAATGAAAACCTGCATCTTTGCTGACCTGACAATATCCAACTCGACACGTTCGATGACCAAGAGACGCCGTCTCACGCTGTTGTATGTTGCAATCGTGTCAACTCTGCTTGCTGTCATGTGTGTGACACCGGCGTCAGCACAACTGCGGGAAAAGGCGTTTGGCGTATGGGCTGAAGAAAACGGCGAGGCTCATATCGAGATCGCTCCGTGCGAGGACAAACTGTGCGGGCGTATTGTCTGGCTGAAAAAACCAACAGACGATACCGGTCGGCCTCAAATGGACCTGAACAATCCCAATCCTGCGCTCAGAGCCCGCCCGATGCTAGGTCTCTTGATCATGGCGGGGCTGCAGCCAAATGATGCCAATACCTATCTGGAGGGACAGGTCTACAATTCAGATGATGGCAAGATCTATGATATCTATCTTACGCCCGAGGGAGATACCATGGAGGTTGAAGGTTGCCTGATGAAGTTTCTTTGTGACTCACAGACATGGACACGCGTCAGATGAGGCTCAGTTTACAGCACGAGCAGCCATGTTACCCTACAAACATCGCTGCCGTGAGAACAAACCAAAAAGGGATAAGCATGATTGGTTACGCAGACAGAATCCGTTCACCGCAACAGATCAGAAAAATTACGACGCATTTAATGGCCGCCCTTGTTGTCTTGACCACATATGCCATGTCAACGCACAACGCCTGGGCATCCAACATCTATGACGCCCGGATTTTGCAACGCATGAAATTCACTGCGGACCAGCGGGCCAAGGTAAGGCGCATCATTCGGCAATCCGACAAGGAGATAGCTGTTGTCTTCAGAAAATATCGCATAAACCCCAATGCCAAGCCTGTATTTGAAAAACTGCAAAGAGCCAGCAGCGAGCTACAAGCGATCGAGTCAAAAGAGAAGCGGCAAATGAAGAAAATCCTCTCGTCTGACCAGTACAAGACCTATCTTGGCCTGCTTCAGGCAACCGCCGCACGAGTCATCAAGGCAACGCGCACGAAACCCTGATAGTTCCCACGGCGATCTGTAATACGACCGGTCAGCTGACGTGGAAGCGGAGCTCGATTAATGTCGCCTTCTGGCAGATTTTGTTGATTTAGTCGCTTGATGAGCCAATCGCGGGCGTGCCGAAGCGAAGCGCTTCGCAAGACTGCGATCATGAGAGAATGTTGGACTGATGGATACTGCTGGGCGTCAGATCGGATCATTCAGCCAATCTGCGCATTGCAAACCTAGAGTATTTCACACCAAGGTGATGACGCAACCGGCAGCCGGTAAATGGCATGGGTTCGTTGCCCTGACTGGCCCCAACTGGTTGGTCCGGTTTGAATGTTAGTTCATGGGCGGCATTTGCTGCAATGGGATGATTGCTTCAGGTGCTGGAGGTCTATATCCGAGTGAGCTGTGAGGCCGTTTGGTGTTGTAATGATGCCGCCATTGCTCAATGACGATCTGAGCCTCTTTCAGTGAGTAGAAGATCTCCCCGTTGAGCAGTTCGTCCCGGAACCGGGCGTTGAAGCTCTCCACATATCCGTTCTCCCAGGGCGATCCCGGTTCAATGTAAGCCGTTTGCGCGCCGACTGCACTGATCCAACTGCGGACAGCCTCAGCAATGAACTCTGGGCCGTTATCTGAGCGGATGTAAGCGGGAACACCGCGCAGAATGAACAGGTCGGTGAGGACGTCGATCACATCGACAGAGTTGAGCTTACGTTTGACGCGGATGGCCAGACAATCCCGGCCAAACTCATCCAGCACATTCAGGGTTCGGAATGCCCGTCCATCATCAGTTCGATGATGCACGAAGTCCTTCTCGGCGGCGCTTCGCTTGCCTGCCTGGCAACGCATAGGACCACACGTGGTTCACGTACTCTGCTCGCAGCCGGATGCACGACCCATCATTGAGCCACAGACGGCCTTTCTTGGGTTGCTTTGGCGGGACTTTCAGCCCCTCACGTTGCCACAAGCGTTCGATCCGCTTGTCATTGACCTGCCAGCCCGCGTCACGTAGCAGCGCTGCAACGCGACGGTAGCCATATCGACCATACTGCCGGGCCAGCTCGATCATATCAGCGACAAGGCGCTCTTCATCTTCTCTGCCCCTGGGCACGTGGCGCTGTGTAGTGCGATGCTGCCCATACAATAACCTACCAGCAACATCCGGATCATCAGTTCAGGATCAACCGAAGGCCTGCCAATGGAACTGTAGAAAGGCGTGAGATAGGTCCGAACATCTGAAAGATCGACAAAACGATCTATCGAACGGAGCAAATGGTCTTGAGGAACGTGATCCTCAAGGCAGAACTCATAAAACAGTGCTGCCTGTGCTTCCTGGCGTGGGCCCATCATCGTCATTAATCTCCCAAATCAATAGGGAAATTGAATCAACCCAAACCGACCGTTTCAAGGCGACTTTTTCAACGGAATACGCCCATAGTGTTCTCTAATAGGTCAAGGTCTGGCTGCACTGTCCTGAGCGGAATTTGCCTTCTGGGTGCCTGCGTTCTCTACGTGCTCAGATGGCACTTTATGGGGTCAGCTGGGTGCGAGAGTGGCTTGGTTGAAACCGCAGTAGGCCGTGGTAAGTGACCGCATGCTACAGAATCGGCGCCATCATCTGCTCCCTCCCTGGGGCGTTGCTCCCGCTCGGGAGCTCAGTGCGGTCTCCTGTCTCGTTGGCGGCTGACGTCAGGCCGGATTGAACTCGGTGCCATGCCGGAGCATGGCATGCATGATGATCGCGAGGCGGCGTGCAAGCGCGATGCGTGCCTTGCGCATGTTCGAGCGTTTGGCGATGGCAAAGGCCCAATCCTTCAGCTTTAGCTTTCCCTTGTATCGGGTCAGCATGACATTGGCCGCCTCGTAGAGCAGGGTTCGCACGCGCCGGTCGCCAACCTTCGAGATGCTGCCGGTATAGTCGATCTCGCCCGACTGATATCGACGTGGCACAAGGCCGAGATAAGAACCGAGGTCGCGTGATCGTCGGAAGCGGGTCGGATCGTCGATGGCAGCGGTGAACGCCAAGGCAGTAAGTGGGCCGACGCCGGGAACGGTCATCAGTCTGCGGCAAGCCTCCGACGCCCGAACGAGGCGCTTCATGTCGGCGTCGATGGCGGCGATTGCGCCGAGTACCGCATCACGCGCGGCAACGAGACCGCGCATGGCAGCAGATAGACCGATGATGCCGTCGCTCATGGTGATGACCTGCTCGACGAATGCTGGCGAGAGGCCACGCGGAAGCCGGGATCCAAACACAACGGCCAACCCGCGGATCTGGTTCTCGAGTGTGACGCGCTGGCCGACCAGCTTCTTGCGAGCCATGATCAACGCAAGCACGGCGTGGGCAGGTAGTGACTTCACATGAACGGGTTTGAAGAAGCCGGTCCGGGCCAACTGTGCCAACCCGCGCGCATCGTTGCGGTCGGTCTTGTGCGTCGCGAGCGTCTTCAGCGCCTGATACGCTTGTCGGCTTTCGATGCAGACGACCGGCACACCGAGGTCCGCCAGACCGTGCTATAGCATTGGCGCCATGCGCCCCGTCTCAAACACCACGCGTTCGCAAGACGGCGCCTGGTTCAGCGCGGATAAGATCGCCCCGGGCGACGACACAACCGCGCTCTCGAACACTACCGTTCCATTCCGATCGAGGACGCAGACATGCGTCTTCTCCAATGACACATCCAAGCCAGCAAAGTATTCCATGGTCTTTCTCCTCTTCCAAATAAGCCGATCATATCGGCCTCCATTGAAGAGCAGCCAGACCATTACCCCATGTTGAAAAACTGCTCATTTGCCGTTGGTCTAAGAATTTCCACCTCATAGAGAGGGGTTTGGAGATTCTGGCCGAAAAGAATAGCAGATTTTCGATTATCGCGACCCTGAATTGCCTGTGAATAAGGGTGGGCACATTTTGGGGTGGTTTTTGATGTTTTGTTACGATAGCGAAAATCTAAGGACCAGCGATCTTCGACTTTTTCAACAGTATCCGCCCATTGCAGCCAACCTCGATTGGGGCAGAAGTGGATTTACCATTCTATCGTGCGAAGTTCTGGCAACCTTGACTTTATTGCCAGAGATACGAAGTCTAGCTCCGCTGAGCCAACTGGTTCCCATACCAGATCGCGATCCTGCGATGCTTCAGGACAATCTTGAGTATCGATACACTTGTTTGTCATCGTCCAATTTTATCACAAATAATCTCCTTCGCACCTTGACGAAAGAGGCGACCTGGTGTGCACCCAAGCCGCCTCTGCTCCTATGCAGGAGTGTCGTGTAGGTCAGACTCGACGGTCTATTCGTTGGCGGAGCCAGTCCAGTATTTCATCCTCAATCCATCCCACCCTGTTGGGACCCAGCTGTACCCGCTTGGGGAATTGGCCTGCCGCCTCCAGGCGAGCGACGTGTTGTGGTGAATAAAGAACAAGCTCCTTCAATTGCCGTTTTGACAAGATCCTCATCTCGAATTCTCCCGATTTGGGAGCATCTCGAGATGCCCAGGTTTGACAAATTCCCTTGGGACATATGGAGGTTAGCATCTGAAATGAAGTATTGGGAAGTGCCAGAAAACTCGAATGAAGCCTCTGAACAAAGAAAGCGGCACCCTATTTGGTTCGCTCTCAAGCGTCAAATATTTTGCTACCTATGTGCTACCTTTGAGCATTTGGTAATTTAACGATTTTGCTAAGTTGTTGATTTTATGGCGCACCGGGGAAGATTCGAACTCCCGACCCCCAGATTCGTAGTCTGGTGCTCTATCCAGCTGAGCTACCGGTGCCCTCAAGGCGGGATGGCTGTCCCGCGTTCAGCGTCAGATTGTGTGCTGAAGACTGGACGTATCTAGCCGGTTGTTCCGGTAAACGCAAGCGCCGGATTGGAGACATTTGCGAATAGCCTCACGCAGACCGCCAGGCATCGTGGCCATGCAGGGGCTGTGCGCTGGCCATGGCCCGCCCGATCGCCCTCGACAGGCAGTCAGCGGCAGCCGATCCTAACATGGAAAGGGCCTCGTCCGGCTGGTCTCCCAGTGCCGTTTTTCCAGTTGCCAGTGCAAAAACCGTATCACCGTCATAGGGTGTGTGGATGGGGCGGATGGCACGGGCCATTCCGTCTGATGCCATGATCGCCAGCCTTTGTGCCTGCGCCTTGTTGAGCACGGCATCGGTTGCGACCACGGCAATCGTAGTGTTGGCGCCCGCCGTCCGGGCATCCAGCTTGCTACCACCCAAGGGTGTCAGGGGAACAGGCGAGGCGGGAACCGCAGGCGCCGGCCCGAACTCGCCATCCAGTTCAAACGGCCGCGCCCACAGATCATTGCTGGCCGGGTTGATGCAGGAACCGACCGGATTGAGCGCCACCAGCGCCCCGACGGTAAATCCGCCAAACACGCTCGATGCACTGCCAAGTCCGCCCTTCAGTTGCCCGGCTGTTGCGCCATAGCCCGCGCCGGTATTGCCGAGATCGAAATCGCTGCTGGCGGCCTTTGCCGCCGCAATGCCCAGTTCACGATAGGGCGGCGTTGCACCCCAGCTCTTGTCAGGCCCGAAGGTCAGGTCGAAAAGAATCGCTGACGGTACGATCGGGATGTGCAGCGCCGAGCGGCCAAAGCTCATGCCCACGCCTTGTTCAGACAGGTGAGAGATGACGCCGCCGGCCGCGTCCAGCCCGAACACCGATCCTCCAGACAGCACAATGCCGTGCACCGCCTCCACCAGGCAGGCCGGATCCAGTGCTGAAATATCGCGCGTGCCAGGCGCTCCGCCACGCACATCTGCCGCCGCCGCCACAGGGCCATCCGGCAGCAGCACGGTAACGCCGGTGGCATAGTGCGCGTTGTGCGCGTTGCCGACCTTGAGCCCCGCAATGTCGGTGATCAGGTTTTTTGGACCCGATGTCATGTTCATGTCTGCTGTCTCAGCTTCTGATCGTGTTCATCATGTTCACAGAAGGTAGGTGTCCTGACAGCTTCGTCAATTGCGAATTTGCGGGCGAAACGGTTAAGATGCAGCACCCCTGGTTTGTTTGTGCGGATTGTAACAATGTCATTGCTAGCCCGATGTTTTGCCCTGTGTCTGGTGTTTGTGATTGCCGCGTGCAGTGATGATGCTCCTCAACGCAAGGCCATGGTCGCCACCGCCAATACACATGCATCTGACGCGGCTGCCGCCATTCTTGCCAGGGGCGGTTCGGCCACGGATGCCGCCATTACCGCACAACTGGTGCTGACGCTGACCGAGCCGCAGTCATCCGGCATTGGCGGCGGCCTGTTCATGCTGCACTACGCGGTAAATGATGCCTCCATCACCACCTTTGACGGACGCGAAAAAGCACCGCTTGACGCCGACGAGACCCTGTTTCTGAAGCCGGACGGCAAGCCGCTTGCCTGGCCCGACGCTGCCCTTGGCGGCAAGCCGGTCGGGACACCGGGTGTCATTTCTGCCCTCTGGAAGGCGCATCAGAAATTCGGCCGGCTGGAATGGGCCAGCCTGTTTGAACCGGCGATCAGGCTGGCGGAGCAAGGCTTTGCGGTCAGTCCGCGCCTGCATGCGGCCATCGCAGATGCCAATCACCTGGACACAGACGATGCCGCAGCCGCCATCTATTTCCTCGGCGACGGCGATTATGGCGAACCCGATGTCGCAGTACCCGTCGGGCATATCCTGAAAAACCAGCCTTACGCCGACACGCTGAAACTGATTGCCGCAAACGGGACCGACGGATTCTACAAGGGCCCTGTCGCACAAGCCATCGTCGATGCAGTCCGCTCCAACGAGGTCAATCCCGGCCTGATGACACTGGCTGACCTGTCTGCCTACGAGGCCATCGAGCGCCAGGCCGTCTGCGCACCCTATCGGGCCTACCGCGTGTGCGGCATGGGGCCGCCGACATCCGGCGGGCTGACCTCGCTGATGATCTTAGGCGTGCTGGAGCCCTACAAGCTGTCAAGCCTCAATCCGGAAGGCCTGGTGGCTGCTCACCTGTTTGCGCAGGCCAGCCGGCTGGCTTTCTCAGACCGCAATCAGTACATGGCTGACGCCGATTTCGTCGACGTGCCCGCCGCAGGGCTTCTGGACCGGGACTATCTCAGATCGCGCAGCCGGTTGATCAACCCGGTTCGCGACATGGGCTCGGCAGCGCCGGGTACACCGCCGGGATCGGATATGGAGAGCCTCGCCGCCGATGCCGGTCTTGTGGAACACGGCACCAGTCATCTGGCGATCGTCGACATGGATGGCAACGCCGTGTCCATGACCATGAGCGTCGAGCGCGCCTTCGGTGCACGCATTACCGCCGGTGGCTTTGTGCTCAACAACCAGCTGACGGATTTCTCTTTTGTGCCGACCAAAGCCGGCAAGCCGGTTGCCAACCGGGTGCAGGCCGGCAAGCGGCCGAGATCTTCCATGTCGCCGTCTTTGGTGCTCAATGGCGACGGCAGCCTGTTTGCCGTTGTCGGGTCTCCCGGCGGCAGCCGCATCATCGGCTATACGGCGCGCGCGCTTCTCGGTGTGATCGACTGGCAGATGCCAATGCAGGATGCGGTGTCGCAATTGCACGTCATCAACCGCAATGGCCGCACCGAACTTGAAGACACCGCACAAGCCAGCGATCTGGCCGGTACGCTGAACCAGTTTACCCGGCTGGCAGCGCCACTGGCAGACCTCGGCCACACGGTCGAGGTAAAACCGCTCACCAGCGGCCTGCACGGCATTCGCATTCTGAAAGACGGCCGGATGGACGGCGGCGCCGACCCGCGCCGGGAAGGAACAGTCGTTGAGGTGGGCGAGGAGTAGAGTAGAACAGGAGTGGTGGGGGTGGGGTCGGTCTTAATCCGCTCACGCAGGCAGCCTGGCGGCTGCGCTCCGCTAGGGCGCACTTCGTGCGACGGCCAGTCGGCCTTGCCTCAGCACTTCGTGCTTCGGAGGGGAGTTCATCACAAGGGTTGTTCGGGGTCGGAGAACGGCCTGAGCGAAGCGAAGAAAGCTGTTCGACCAGCATGAATGATATCGCTCACGCAGGCAGCCTGGCGGCTGCGCTCCGCTAGGGCGCACTTCGTGCGACGGCCAGTCGGCCTTGCCTCAGCACTTCGTGCTTCGGAGGGGAGTTCATCACAAGGGTTGTTCGGGGTCGGAGAACGGCCTGAGCGAAGCGAAGAAAGCTGTTCGACCAGCATGAATGATATCGCTCACGCAGGCAGCCTTCGGCTGCGCTCCGCTAGGGCGCACTTCGTGCGACGGCCAGTCGGCCTTGCCTCAGCACTTCGTGCTTCGGAGAGGAGTTCATCACAAGGGTTGTTTGGGGCCGGAGAACGGCGCGAAGCACGAAGTGCTGAGTAAAGCTGTTCGACCACCAGTTTAAGCACTCCGCTTTCCGCGCCGGCCGGAATCCACTTCCTGCAGCCGGTCGGGAATGCTGATCTGGAACACCGTGCCCGGTTCCGGGCTTTCCACCAGCCGCACCTCACCGCCATGGGCGCGGACCAGTTCGCTGGCAATTGCCAGCCCGAGGCCAGTGCCGCCCTGGCGCTGTGATCCGCGAAACGCTTCGAACAGGTGTTCCCTGGCCTTTTCCGGTACACCGGGGCCGTTATCGGTGACCTCGATAATGCAATGGCTGTCTTCGTGCCGCGCCCGCACCCGGACCTTGCCGCCGCTGCCACGCGCAATGGAGGTTGCTCCCTTGTTTTCTACCGCTTCCGCCGCATTGCGCAGCAGGTTCATCAAGACGCGGAACAATTGTTCCCGGTCGGCATCAGCATCCAGATCTGCGGTCACTTCATTGTAGAAAACCACGTCACTGCCGGCCTCCGTGGTGCTGTGGTCCAGCACGTCGTCCACTAAAGTACGCAAATTGAACATCTCACGCCGTGGCGGCGCTTCCTGCGCCCGGCCGAATTTCAGCGTGTCCTGGCAAAACCCGATGGCCCGGTCCAGGGACGCAATCAGCTTGGGCGCGAACTTCTTTACCGTCGGATCGTCGACCATGCCCAGCCGGTCCGAGATCAACTGGGCTGACGCCAGCATGTTGCGCAGATCATGACTGACTTTTGACACCGCAAGTCCAAGCGATGCCAGCCGGCTTTTCTGCGACAGCAGATCAGACAGTTCGGTCTGCATCTGCTTGAGTTCCTGTTCGGCAGCGCCGATTTCATCGACCCGGCCGGTCGGTTCTATGATGCGGCTGCGGTCTTCAGGGTTGAGCGCAAAGGCCTGCATGTTGCCGGACAGGCGCTGCACCGGACGCACCAGCAGCCGGTTGAGCGCGAAAAACAGCAAGGCCGCCAGAATGAAGGCAAGAAAGATCGACAGGGTCAGAATGTTGATCGAATACCGCACCATCGCCTTGAACAGCGGCTTTTCATCCAGCGCCATTTCGATCAGCGTTCCGCTCATGCTGGACGGCTTGTCCATCACCCCGATGACCCGGTTGCCGCCATGAAACAGTGTAGTGAACGCGTCGTAGATGGCCACCAGCGGCTTGTTTTCGCGCAGATCGTATGAGGCTTCCACGACAGGAGGCATGTCGGGCATCAGCACCAGCTGGCGGGCGTCATTGGTCCTGACCGCCAGCACCAGCACACCGGCACGATCCAGCAGTTCCTTGCGCAACAGCGGAGAGATCTCCTGGTTCTGGGCAGCTTCGACCGCCAGAGCCGCAATCTCCGCCGTGGCCGAGCGTTGCTGCAGCCAGTTGATCCGGAAATTGGCGATTGAGGGCACAAACACCAGCATTTCGCCAATCATCAGGAACACGGCCGCCAACACCAGAACCTTGGCGGTCAGCTTGCGATACCATGGTGCACGCCGGCTGGACCGCACAAAATCCTGCTTTTCCGTATCGCTACTCATCTCTGCCTTTACTCAAGCGCCAGCAGAAATCGTCCAACTGACGGCGGTCATCCAAAAATTTTCAGCCATCCTATGATACGGCGAACCATGGGTTTGGATGGCAGGTCGGCATAATAACTTGTCGCGGCGCGTTTGGAAACTTCGCTCAATGTCGGATATGCCGCGACCATATCTATCATGGCCTTGATCTTTAGTCCTGACGAAATCGCCATTGCCCACGGTTGAATCAGGTCACCGGCATTCGGCGCCACGATAGAACAGCCCAGTATCTCGCCTTTTGCCGAGACGACCGCCTTGATCAGGCCGGTCGTCTTGCGTTCGGCGCGCGCGCGATCGTTTTCGGCAAAGTGCCAGCGCAATATCTTGTGGCCCGGATGGCTGTCTGTTGCCTGTGCTTCGGTAAGCCCGATATGGGCCAGTTCAGGGTCGGTGTAGGTTACCCACGGGATGATCCTGGTTTCGTTGGTGACCGGCAGGCGGAACAGGACGGACTTTATCACAAGGCCAGCCTGATAGCCGGCCACATGGGTGAACTGCAGCCCGCCGGCTACATCACCAATGGCATAGACCTTGCGATTGCTGGTGCGCAGGCCCTTGTCCACTTTGATGCCGCGCCGGTCATATTCGATGCCGGCAGCCTCCAGGTTAAGGCCGTCAACATTGGCAACACGTCCCGCTGCAACCAGCAGGTGCGAGCCCGACAGTTTTTCTGAGCTGCCGTCTTCACCTTCCAGCGTGATCTCAACGTTTTTTGATTTCCCGGCCCTGGCAATACCGGTGATCTTGGCCCCGGCACGGATGTCGATGCCCTCATCACGCAGATGATCAAGCACAATGGCGGTCAGTTCCGGGTCATCCTTGCCGAGCGGCTGAAACGCTTCCAGAACCGTGACCTTGGCGCCGAGCCGGCGATGGGCCTGCGCCATTTCCATGCCGATCGGACCGCCGCCGATGATGATCAGGTGCGCCGGCAGCGTGGTATTGTCGAAAATCGTTTCATTGGTGAAATAGTCGACGCTGTCCAGGCCGGGAATTGGCGGTGCAGATGGTGATGAACCTGTTGCAACAACAATCCGGCGCGCCTTGATCCGGTTGCCGCCTGCTTCAACGGTTTCACTGTCGACAAACCTGGCCGCATCGCGAATAACCGTCACGCCAAGGCCTTCAAAGCGTTCCTGGCTGTCATGCGGCGCAATGCCGGCGATGACATCTTTCACGTGGGCCATGGTTTTGGCGAAATCGACTTTCGGGACCTGTGCTGCGACCCCGAACTCCACGCCGGAGGAAAACGCGTGCGCATGTTTGCCGGCAGCCAGCAGGGCCTTGGAGGGCACACAACCGTAATTCAGGCAGTCTCCGCCCATTTTGCCTTTTTCGATCAGCACGACTTTTTCGCCGAACTGGCTGGCCGCTGCAGCGACACTCAAGCCGCCGGAGCCTGCGCCAATCACGCAGATATCGCAGGTAATGTCAGTCATGGAAGTACCTTTCAGGCCTCATCGAAGGCCCATCAATAGATGAATTGTTGGAATTCGTTGTAACTGGCCGCAAGGTATCTGCGAACTCACGCTTCGCCACGGGTTGCATTTTTCCGGGCGCGCAGTTTTTTCACCACGACCGGGATCAGCGCCACCACGCCCAGTGCGGCAAATGCCGCCAGCAATTGCGGCGTCACCAGAGCGCCCGCATCAAGTGCAAATTCACAATTGGCGGCACCGTTCTCTGCAATGCAGGACTGATAAGCGGCTTTTTGCTCGGTGATGATCGAATCCAGTCCGGAACCAAGCACTGAAAATGCGAATGTGCCGGGGATAATGCCGATGAGCGTGGTGATTGCGTAGGTGCCCAGGCCGACGCCTGCGATCGCAGGCGCTATGTTGACCAGCCAGAACGGGAACACCGGTACCAGCCTCAGGAACAACATGTAATTGAACGCGTCTTCCCGAAAACCGCCGGACAGTTTTTCCATCCACGGACCTGCGCGGTTGGCGAGTGTGTCGCCAAGCGAGGTTTTGGCGGCCAGAAAGATGGCAACCGCACCGGCAGTGGCGGCAACAACGGTGAACACGCCGCCCAGCAACCAGCCGAACAGGAAACCGCCGAGAATGGTCAACAAGGCGGCACCGGGTAGTGAAAATGCGACCGCGGCCACATAAATCGCCACATAGCTAGCGGCTGCCAGAACGGAATTATCGGCGACATACGCCATCAGGGCGTCGCGATTGTCGGCAATGACGGTAAGGGAGAGGTATTTGTGTAAACCTGATGCATAAACTGCGGCAATACCGCCCAGCAATATCACCAGAGGTGCCCAGCGTTTCAGGTTTGCTGCAACACCGGTTGGGCGGGCAGTGCCCGCTTCAGCTACGTTTCCAGACATTTTTTCTTGTTCTTTCTTCATCTGTATGAGTAAGGCGTGATCTGCGCCGGATTGCAACCAAATGACGTGTTCATGACTTTGCGCGCGCACCAGTTTGTAGGACCACAGGAGTTGGCGCGAAGATGTCGCAGAACCTGAATTGAAGAAAGGGGGTGTAAACTGCTTGTGAAAAGGTATGACAACAGGTGAGAATTTGGTGTTCGCCGTGTTATCGGGGGCAGCAAATAGATGCGCCGCGCGAATTGACTTGTTGCCGTTGCGCCCGTATAAGCCGCGCAGGATTTCATCCGGTGATCAGTGATCAGCATGCTTGACGTTTTTCGACGTCGCGGCCTGATACGACCGGAAACATGAAGATTTTGGAGATTTAGCCATGAAACGCACGTTTCAACCCAGTAATCTTGTTCGCAAGCGCCGCCACGGCTTCCGCGCCCGCATGGCAACTGTCGGCGGCCGCAAGGTCATTGCACGTCGCCGCGCGCGGGGCCGCTCCAAGCTGAGCGCCTGATCAGCCGGATCGCTGGTTGACCCGTGAATTGCGTTGAGCTTTTCGGTCAGCCTTGCGCACTTCGCAGGGAACTCCCTCATTGATACAGCATCTAAAGCGACGGCAGGATTTCCTCGCCGCCGCTGCGGCGCTTGTGTGTGCACGAAAGGGTTGTGTTGTGCAGGCCAGGGTGCGCGACGATGCAGGTGAGCCGCGCATCGGCTTTACCGTGACCCGTAAACTTGGCAACGCAGTGGTGCGGAACCGCATCAAAAGACGGTTACGCGAAGCAGTTCGTGTTGCATCAGGGCTGGACCTTAGGCGCGGGCATGATTATGTGTTCATCGGGCGCGCAGCAACGCTGGCTCAGGACTTCAGGGATTTGACGGGTGACATTGTTTTTGCAACGCAAAGGCTGAATGACGGCAAGGGTGATCCGCCACGGTCGCGTGGCAGGACCCGCAGCGGTCGCGGTGGTGCAGGAACACGAAAATAATTAGTAACGCTCAGGCGTAAACGGGGATGAGCCGCCAGAAGCGGCTAGAGGCAGGACCGGACATCATGAATAGTGACATCAAGAACTATATTCTGGCGATAGCATTATCGCTGGGCGTGATCGTTCTCTGGCAGATGTATTTCCCTCAGCCCGGGCGGCAACAGGCCCCGCAGCAACAGTCTGCTCAAGGTACCGCAACACAATCCGGCGACATCGGTTTGCCGCAGGCACCCGCAGCAGGAACCGGCGCTGGCGTACCTCAGGCAGTGCCCGGCGGGGCGGCCGTTCCAGGTGCTGTGCCTGCTTTGCCCCGCGAAGCGGTTCTGCAGCAAGGCACGCGTGTCAAAATTGACACACCAGTTGTGTCGGGCAGCATCAATCTGAAGGGCGCACGTCTCGATGATCTTCGATTGAAGCAATATCACGAAACGGTGGATGATACTTCACCGACCATCGTGTTGTTGTCACCCGTAGGCAGTACAGGCGCGTTTTTCACGGAACAGGGCTGGCTTGCGCCGGCTGGTCAGGTCATGAAACTGCCGGATGCTCAGACTGTATGGTCGACTTCAGGCAATTCAACACTGACACCGTCCGCACCGGTCACGCTGAAGTGGGACAATGGTGAAGGTCTGCTGTTTGAACAGACCTTTTCGATTGACGACAATTACATGTTGACGGTCCGTCAGGACGTTACGAACAACACGAGTACTGCAATCAATGTTGTTCCCTACGCCCGGGTGCAGCGAATAGGCATCCCGAAAATTACCGGCATTTATGTGCTGCATGAAGGCTTGCTCAGTGTGCTGGATGACAAGCTGGAAGAAGTGACCTACTCCGATGCTCAGGACAATGGCGCCGACGCGTATGCGTCGAAGAGCACGGGCGGCTGGCTTGGCATTACCGACAAATACTGGGCCGCAACCCTGATCCCCGATCAGAAACTGGAAGTTACCGGGACGCTTCGTCATTCGACTATCGCAAACAATGACGCTTTTCAGGCAGATTATATTGCCACCCAACCGCTCAATGCGGCACCGGGTGCAAGGGCGAGCATTGAGAGCCGGGTGTTTGCCGGCGCCAAGAAAAGCTATCTGATCGACAGTTATCAGGAAAAACTGGGCATCAGCAATTTTGAACTGATGATCGACTGGGGCTGGTTCTATTTCATCACCAAACCGCTGTTCAAGGTGCTGCACTATTTCAACGCAATGGTCGGCAATTTCGGTATCGCCATCCTCATCGTCACGGTGCTGCTCAAGCTGTTGTTCTTCCCGCTGCAGAACAAGTCCTATACCTCCATGAGCAAGATGAAGAAGCTTGCGCCTGAGATGGAGAAGATCAAGACCCGGTTCCCGGATGATCGTGCCAAGCAGCAGCAGGCGATGATGGAGATGTACAAGAACGAACAGGTCTCGCCACTATCGGGCTGTTGGCCGATCCTGATCCAGATCCCGGTGTTCTTTGCGCTCTACAAGGTGATCTACGTCACCATCGAGATGCGCCACGCTCCGTTCTTCGGCTGGCTGCAGGATCTGTCGGCACCGGACCCGACCAGCCTGTTCAACCTGTTCGGCCTGCTGCCGTTTACGCCGCCGACGTTCCTGCTGATTGGCGTGCTGCCAATTCTCATGGGCATCACCATGTGGATACAAATGCGTCTCAACCCGGCCCCGCCGGACCCGATCCAGGCGCAGATTTTCAACTGGATGCCATTGTTCTTTACTTTCCTCTTGGCTTCTTTCCCGGCCGGGCTGGTGCTGTACTGGACTTGGAACAACTTCCTGTCGATCCTGCAGCAGTCGTACATCATGAAAAAGCACGGCGTTGACATCAACCTGCTTGGCAACATGAAGGCCTCACTTGGCCTGGACAAGAAAAAGGACCAGCCGGAGAAATAATCCGGCTGTCTTGTACCAGTCATGCGAGAGTACGAACCCGAGGAACTTGAGCGCGGCAGACTGCTGTTTGCCGGGCAGACGGAATTCCGCATGGGCGCTGCCAAACTGGCGCAGCTGCCGCCGGAGTACCCTGTTGAAGTGGCCTTTGCCGGCAGGTCCAATGTCGGCAAGTCCTCACTGCTCAACGCACTCACCGGCCGCAAGGACATTGCCCGCACCTCCAACACACCGGGCCGAACCCGGGAACTCAACTACTTTGAGCTGGCAGAGGGCGCGGTGGCCCTGGTCGACATGCCGGGTTATGGCTATGCGCGGGCATCCAAGACGCTGGTGAAGGCATGGCAGTCGATCATCATGGGGTATCTGCAGGGCAGGCCAAACCTGCGCCGGGTATTTGTGCTGGTCGATTCACGCCATGGCATCAAGCAGATTGATCTGGAGACCCTGGACCAGCTCGACGAGGCGGCGGTCAGTTACCAGATCGTGCTGACCAAGGCGGACAAGATCAAACAGGGCGAACGTGACGCCGTTCTCGCAGCAGCCGCCAGGGCGATTGCCAAACGGCCGGCAGCATTTCCCGACATCATCATTACCTCATCGGCCAAGGGCTGGGGCATGCCGGAACTGCGCGCCGAAATCGCCGGCATGCAAAGCTGAAGTACCTTCAAATGCTGCAGATGACCATGCAACCGTTTTTCTTAGAGCAACATGGGTTCCATAGAACCCATAAAGTTGCTCCAACACTCTGGAAACGATCAGTTTTATGGTTTTTGACTGTTGCAATCAAAAACCATACTGATCTAGACATGCGCGGTTGATCGGCTATAAGGCGGGGCTGGCACCTGAACAGTATCCTCTGGGTCTATTAAAATCATGTCGGAAGTTCAACAACCTCAGACCATTGCGCGCATTCTGTCGGAAGCGCTGCCGTTCATGCAGCTTTATGACAACCAGGTGATTGTCGTAAAATATGGCGGCCACGCCATGGTCGACCCGGACCTGTCGCGCAAGTTTGCCCGTGATATTGTCCAGATGAAGCAATCGGGTTTCAACCCGATTGTCGTGCATGGCGGCGGTCCGCAAATAGGCGCCATGCTGGATCGGTTGAAAATCGAATCCCGGTTTGAAGACGGCTTGCGCGTGACCGACAAAGAGACCATGGAAGTGGTTGAGATGGTGCTGGCCGGTTCGATCAACTCATCTGTGGTGTCGGACATCCAGGCCGCCGGTGGCAAGGCCATCGGCATCTCCGGCAAGGATGGCAATCTGTGTGTTGCAAAAAAGCTCGAGCGGACACGTGTCAATGCTGATACCGGCAAACAGGAAATTGTCGACCTTGGGTTTGTGGGCGATCCCGGGCAGATCAATCCGGAAATCCTGCACACCATTATTCGCTCGGATACGGTGCCGGTGATCGCACCGATCGCGACCTCTCTTGATGGTGAAACCTATAACGTCAATGCCGATACTTTTGCAGGTGCCATTGCGGTTGCCATGAAGGCCAAGCGCCTGTTGCTGCTGACCGATGTCGCAGGGGTGCTGGACAAGGACAACAACCTGTTGCCGGAGCTGACTCTCGCTCAAATCAGCGAACTGAGCAGCGATGGCACCATTTCCGGCGGCATGATCCCCAAACTGGAAAGTTGTGCATCTGTGGTGCGCGGCGGCGTTGAAGGTGTCGTGATTACCGATGGCCGCGTGCCGCATTGTGTACTGCTGGAACTGCTGACACCGCACGGTGTCGGTACCCGTATCTCCGAACGCAAGGTTTAACAACAACATGTCTGCACCCGGCTTCCATCATGTCGAGACCTGGATATTCGACCTCGACAATACGCTGTATCCCGCATCATGCCGCCTGTTCGACCAGATCGATGTGCGCATGGGGGAATTCATCTCTGACCTGTTCAAGGTCGACCGGACCCAGGCGCGCCGCATTCAGAAGGACTTTTTCTACAAGTACGGAACCACCCTGCGCGGGTTGATGAGCGAGCATGGCATCAAGCCTGACGCGTTTCTGGACTACGTGCATGACATCGATCACTCGCCGGTGCCTGCCAACGGGGCGCTTGCCGCCAACCTGGAGGCGCTGCCGGGCCGCAAGCTGGTGTTCACCAATGGCACGGTTACCCACGCAACCAACGTCATGCACCGCATCGGCATTACCCACTTGTTTGACGGTATTTTCGATATTGTGCACTCCGATTTCATTCCCAAGCCCGAGCGCGGACCCTATGAAAAATTCATTACCGAGCATGACGTTGATCCTGGCAGGGCGGCGATGTTTGAAGACATAGCCCGCAATCTGGCAGTGCCCCATGATCTTGGCATGACCACGGTTCTGGTGCATGACGCGGCCAATGAAGACGGCAACAAGATAAACAGCATGACAGGTGACGCAGAAGGCGCCCCGCATGTGCATCACACAACATCTGACCTGGCCGGGTTTCTGGCCGGAATCAAATCCAACTGATCTAGGGTCAGGACTCATTAATCTTATGCAATTCTGTTTGAAAGAAAACATTCGAATGATGTTGAAAAAGCGCAAGACAAGGCTTTGTGCCTTTTCGAGTATTTTTCGACTTCAGGCGGGTGTTTTCTTTCAAACCCGAAGGGCGGGGTCTATTTTGCCCCTGACCGCGTTGAAAAGTCTTGAAAACCGGACGGTTTCCTTCGACCTTTCGCCTTCTCACGGGCAAAATATCCTCCCGCAGAATGGATAACATTAATGGGCCCTGACCCTAGGAGCGAACCAATGAGCCACGCTGATCTGCAAGCCACAATCGAACAAGCCTGGGAAGACCGCGACGCCGTTACACCGCAAACGCAAGGGCCGGTTCGCGACAGTGTTGAAGAAGCGCTCGAACTGATGGATTCCGGCAAGGCACGCGTGGCCGAAAAGGGCGCCGACGGCAACTGGTCGGTCAACCAGTGGCTCAAGCAGGCCGTACTTCTGTCGTTCAGGCTCAATGACATGGCGCCGATTGCCGGTGGTCCGGGCAGGGCTACCTGGTGGGACAAGGTACCGTCGAAGTTCGAGGGCTGGGGCGACAATCAATGGCGTGACGCCGGATTCCGTGCAGTGCCCAACTGCATCGTTCGCCGCTCAGCCTATATCGCGCCATCGGTGGTGCTGATGCCGTCATTCGTCAATCTGGGGGCCTATGTCGACGAGGGCACCATGGTCGATACCTGGGCAACGGTGGGCTCATGCGCACAGATCGGCAAGGGCGTGCACCTGTCCGGCGGTGTCGGCATTGGCGGCGTCCTGGAGCCGTTGCAGGCAGGCCCGGTGATCATTGAAGACAATTGCTTTATCGGCGCGCGTTCAGAAGTGGTTGAAGGCTGCATTGTCCGCGAAGGCGCTGTACTCGGCATGGGTGTCTATATCGGCAAGTCCACCAAGATCGTCGACCGTGCAACCGGCGAGATCATGTATGGCGAAGTGCCGCCTTATTCGGTGGTGGTGTCCGGCACGCTGCCCGGCAAGAACCTGCCCAACGGAGATCCCGGCCCGTCGTTGTACTGCGCGGTTATCGTCAAGCGCGTTGACGAGCGAACCCGTTCCAAGACGTCGATCAATGAGCTGTTGAGGGATTAAGGCGCCAGGGTTTCCTTTGTTGGCGAATCCGGGCAGTTTCCGGTTACCGGGGCGGCAACAATGGAGTTGATATTCCAATGGAACTTTTTCTTTCACTAGACGGCCGGATTGGTCGCGGCAAGTTTTGGCTCGGCTTGCTGGCGCTGATCGTTGCCAACATTGTGCTTTCCATAGTTCTGGGTGTTTCCGGACTGATGAGTGTTGATCCAGTAACCGGCATGCCTGCGGGCGCCGGTTACTGGATCGGGATTCTTGTCATGATGGCGATCATGATCTGGCCGTCAATCTGCATATATGGAAAACGCTTCCACGATCGTGACAAATCAGCCTGGTGGATTTTGATCAGTTTTGTGCCGATTGTCGGTGTCATCTGGCTGCTCGTCGAATGCGGCCTGCTGCAGGGAACTGATGGACCAAACCGGTTTGGCCCGGACCCGCTTGCAGAGGGTTAATTGAAACAGGCAGATTGCTCAAACAAACTGCTGTTAATCACCCGGCCCCTTGGCCGGGTGATTTGTTTCAGGTAAGGCTTGCAGCATGACCAACACGCCTGATCCGACCCCCATTCTGCAAGACCTGATCCGCTGCCCGTCCGTTACGCCGCTGGAAGCCGGCGTGCTGGATTATATGGAGACCCTGATGGGCCCGGCAGGCTTTGCTGCCGTCAGGATGCCGTTCAGTGAAGACGGCACGGCAGATGTCGACAATCTGTTCTTGCGCATCGGCTCTGACGGGCCGCATTTCTGTTTTGCAGGCCATGTGGATGTCGTGCCGCCGGGCGCGGACGAGCTGTGGTCCTATCCGCCATTTGCCGCGGAAATTCATGATGGCATGGTCTATGGCCGCGGTGCGTGCGACATGAAGGGCTCGGTGGCTGCATTCTGCGCCGCCGCCACCGGCTTTGCAGCAGACCGTGCGGGAAACCTGCCGGGATCGGTTTCCATGCTCATCACCGGTGATGAAGAAGGCATTGCCATCAACGGCACGGTAAAGATGCTGGCGGAGCTGAAACGCCGCAATGAAGTGCCGGACGTCTGTCTGGTCGGAGAGCCGACCTGTTCCGGTGCGCTGGGCGAAACACTCAAGATCGGCCGCCGCGGATCCATCCATTTCGAAGTCACCTGGACCGGTGTCCAGGGTCATTCCGCCTATCCGCACAAGGCGTTGAATCCGATCACGCCGCTGGCCCGCCTGATCGACCGGGTCTCGTCGCATGAACTCGACAGGGGCAATGCGCATTTCGGCCCGACGACATTGGCAGTGACCAATTTCGACACCGGCAATCCGGCTAACAACGTCATCCCGGCTTCTGCCAATGCCCGTTTCAATATTCGCTACAACACCGAGCATACCGGGCAAAGCCTGAAGGACTGGGTGGCGCTTGAATGTGAAACCGTCAAGCAGGCCTTCGGCGGCACCTTTGCAGTCGCCATCGTCGAGGGGGCCGATGCCTTCATGACCGAACCGGGCAGTTTTGTTGACTGCATGGCAGAAGCGGTTGCGGCAGAGACCGGAATTGCGCCGAAGCTCGATACCGGTGGCGGTACGTCCGATGCCCGCTTCATCAAGAATTATTGCCCTGTCGTCGAATTCGGCCCCAACAACGCCACCATTCATCAGGCTAATGAATGTATCAAGGTCTCAGAGCTTGAGGCTCTGACAAGGGTTTACAGGCGGATGCTGGATGACTGGTTTGCGGGGAGCAACTGAGTGAACTTTGCGCTTGAAGCTGTGCGCGGGCTGAAAGCCTGCTGGCGTCTGGTCTGCATGGATGAAGATGGTCTCGATGACCTTGATCTCAGTTCGGACGGTTTCTGGAATTCATTCGCCGCCATCTTTCTGGTTGCGCCGCTTTACCTGTACTCGTCGTCCGCCGGTGCCAGGCTGGCAACACCGCCACAACCCGAACGCCACTGGTTCGGTGCGCTGGCACTGCTGGTATTGTTGTGGGTGATGTGGCCGTGGATCATGGTGACAGTCGCGCAGATCCTGGACAGGCGACATCATTATGTCCGCTATATCGTGGCCTACAACTGGTCGAGTGTGTATGTCATCGCAGCACTCGTCCCCGTATTGTTGTTGCAGCAGGCCGGTATCATTGATGCGGTTATCGCAGCACTGTTGAGCCTGTGCGTCATTGGCTGGTCGCTGTATTATCGGTGGTATGTTGCCAGGGTCGCCCTTGAAGTGCCGACACTGACGGCGTCGATGCTGGTTGCCGGAGATCTTGCCATGTCAATTGTGGTGTCAATGCTCGTCTGAATAGTCGACACTTACCAGGTATAGCCCCTGCGGTGGCGCGACCGGGCCGCAGGCCGACCGGTCTGCCGCGTGCAGTGCGTTACGGACGTCGCCAGCCGACCTTTTTCCCTCACCGGCGAGCTTCAGTGTGCCGACCAGGGAGCGAACCTGATTGTGCAGAAAGGATCTGGCCGATGCGCGCACAATCACATCTCGTCCTTCGCGGCAAACATCCAGCCTGTCCAGCGTCTTTACCGGTGATTTTGACTGGCACTGGCTGGACCGGAACGTTGTGAAATCATGATGTCCGGTCAGTTCCTGCGCTGCTGTGTGCATGGCTGTGTCATCCAGCCTGTACGGCACCCACCAGACCCGGTCCCGATCCAGCGCCGGCGGGGTGCGGCTGTCCCTGATGCGATATTCATAGTGCCGCGCCGATGCCGAGAACCGGGCATGAAAGCTGTCATCAACTTCTTCGATGTCAAATACGCTGACAGGGTCGGGGCGTAGCTGCGCATTGATGGCTGCCATGAGTTTTTCCGGCAGCCAGGTTTTCTCAAGATCAATGTGGGCCACCTGGCCGAGCGCATGCACACCGGCATCGGTCCGCCCGGCACCAAACAGTGTCGGTTCGGACTGTCCGAGACGGGACACCGCATCTTCAATTGCTGCCTGCACAGATGGTTGGCCGGCCTGGCGCTGCCAGCCTGAAAACGGTGCCCCGTCATACTCGATGGTCATGCGATAACGCGGCATGTGGTCAACCCGCCGTGGAGCCGGCAACGGGTTTCATGCCGTTCAGAAACATGTCGAGGTCCATTACCGCTTTGCCTTCACGCTGCAGGTGTACCGGGCGAACCGCCCCGTCCTTGCAGGCAATGGCCAGGCGTTCATCCAGCACGGTCCCCGATGTGCCGGAAAGGCCCGGTATGCGTTCGACCTGCAGCAGTTTTACCCGCACCGGTTTGTCCGGACCATCAAGCAGGCACCAGGCTCCTGGAAACGGTGACAGGCCATGTACATGACGCAGCACGGCTGCTGATGGTTGTGCAAAGTCGATGTGTGCTTCCTGCTTGGTTATCTTGGAAGCATAGGTGATGCCGTCTTGCGCCTGTGGAACCGCCTGCAGGCTTCCGTCCGCCTCCAGCTGTGCCAGCACACCGCTCATTGCCACAGCCCCGGACTGCGCCAGTTCGTCATGCAGTGATTGTGCGGTTGTGCGGTCATCTATGATTGTGCGCTGCTCATGCACAACCGGCCCGGTATCAAGTCCTTGTTCCATCTGCATGATGGCAACGCCCGTTTCAGTGTCGCCTGCCATGATGGCGCGCTGTATCGGGGCGGCACCGCGCCAGCGTGGCAACAGCGATGCATGCACATTGAGACAGCCAAACCGCGGCGCCTCAAGCACCGGGTTCGGCAGCAGCAGCCCGTAGGCCACCACAATCGCCACATCCGCCTGTAAAGCGGCAAAGGCCTTGTGTTCTTCCTCGCGTTTCAGGGAGACAGGTGTGCGCACTTCAATTCCGCCGGCCAGGGCAAACTCGTGAACCGGGGTTTTGCGTTCTTCCAGGCCGCGACGCCCGGCGGCCCGCGGCGGCCGGGTGTACACGGCTGCAATGTCGTGACCGTCACTTATCAGGCGGGCCAGGGTCGGCACGGAAAATTCCGGCGTGCCCATGAAAACCACACGCAGGCTCACGCGCTCTCTCGCTGCTGGCGGGCGAGCTTGGTAAACTTGCGCACGATCGTGCTCCGTTTAAGCCGGGACAGATAGTCAATGAACAGGATGCCGTTCAGATGATCGATTTCGTGTTGCAGCACGGTGGCCATCAGCCCGTCATAAAGCTCTTCATGCTGCTTGCCTTCGCGGTCCAGGTAGGACACCCGGACTTGTGCCGGGCGTTCAATATTGTCAAACACGTCCGGTATCGACAGGCAGCCTTCTTCATATTCGGACAGCTCGTCGCTGCTCCAGACAATTTCCGGATTGATGAATGCCATGGGAGACTTCGGTTGCTCGTCCTTGGCAGTGTCGACCACCAGCAGACGCCGGGGAATGCCGATCTGTACCGCTGCCAGGCCGATGCCCGGCGCATCATACATGGTGGCGAGCATGTCATCGGCGAGGCCACGCAACTCGTCGTCCACGCGCTCAACCGGTTGCGAGATTTTTTTCAGTATAGGGTCAGGCAATTTGACAATTTCACGAATGGCCATGAAAAGCTGTGTCCAGTTAGTAAATGCGTTTACCCATCAGATAAGCAATCGTCAGGCTTGGCGCAACCATGCCGTCAACCTGACCAGCGCTTCATCAAGACTGTCCGGATCTCGCAGGTAGCACATGCGCAGGAAACCTTCCCCTCCGGGACCGAAGGTTCCACCGGGAGCAAGCCCGACATTGGCTTCATCGATGATGCGCAGGGTCGCGCCAAGACTGTCGGTCAGGCCGTCAATGCGGAAGAAGCTGTAGAATGCACCTTGAGGGTTTTCAGAACTCACATTGTTGAGCTTGCCCAGCGCATCCGCCACCTTGGCGCGGCAGGTACGCGCCATGTCAATCTGCATTTGCACGAAGTCTTCACCGTTCTCAAGAGCTGCCAGCGCGCCTTTCTGCATGAACGCGGCGGTACCTGACGTATTGTACTGGATGATGCGTTCGATGGCCGGGCCCAGTGCCTCAGGCGCCTGCAACCAGCCGATACGCCACCCGGTCATGGCCCAGTTTTTTGAGAACGTATTGATATAGATGACCCGTTCATCGGGATCGCAGACATCCATGAACGAAGGCGAGCGCGCTACCCCGGCTGTATCCGGCCCGTAGTAGAACCGGGAATAGACCTCGTCGGCCAGTATCCACACGCCGGCCTCACGCGCCATGTCGCGAATGGCAATCAGGTCTTCGCGTGATGCCACCCATCCAATCGGATTGGACGGAGAAATCAGGCAGATCGCCCTGGTCCTGGGGCCTAAACTGTCGCGCATCCTGTCGAGATCCAGCGACCATGTCTGCTCATCATACACCATCGGCACGAACACTGGCTTTACCCCCATCATGCGCATGGGGCCGGGAAAGTTCGGCCATGCGGGTGACGGAATGACGATCTCCTCGCCTTTGTCGGCCAGCAATTGCAACGCCACCTGTATGGCCTGCATGCCGCCGCCGGTCACGAAAAACCTCTCTGCGGAAAACCGGCCGGGCCAGAATTTTTCATGATAGGCGGCCAGTGCGCTGCGCAGTTGCGGCAGGCCGCGCTGCCAGGTGTAGAACGTCTCGCCGTCGAACATAGCTTTCGACGCGGCCTGACAGATGAATTCAGGTGTTTGAAGCGGGCCCTCACCGGTCCACAGCGGAATCAGGCCTTTGCGGCCGAAGCCGTGGTTTACCGCGCTCAGTATGCCGCTGTCCGGTTCGTCGCGCTGACTTTGCCGGATTCCGGAAACCAGCATGTCTGGGGTGAGGATTGTCATGTGAGTATCGCCATCTACCTGGAGGATTGCTGATACCTGATCAGTATTTCAACGCTGCGCGACAGGCAAATAAAAACCCCGGCTTGCGGGCGAACGCAAACCGGGGCCGGTCTTGATCAGGTCGGTTGAACGTTTCCGATCAGCGCTTCTTCAGGAGGTCGCGGATTTCGGTCAGTAGTGTCACATCTGCCGGTGGAGCTGCAGGAGCTGCTTCTTCTTTCTTCTTCATGTTGTTTGCCGCGCGAACAATCATGAACAGGATGAAGGCAACGATCAGGAAGTTGACGACGGCTGTCAGGAAGCTGCCATAAGCCAGAACCGCACCCTGTTCCTTGGCTGCCTCCAGAGTACTGGCAGTGACACCGCCGGCAAGCGGCGCAAACATGTTTGTGAAATCAACGCCGCCGGTAATGGCGCCGACGATTGGCATGATGATGTCGTCCACCAGCGAGGACACGATCAGACCGAATGCACCGGCGATAATCACACCGATGGCCAGGTCAAGCACGTTGCCCTTGAAGGCAAACTCTTTGAATTCTTTAAGCATGGTATTTCCCCTCTATTGATGTTGTTCAAATGCCGTCGCCTCGGCGACGACAATTTTGAAACTTTCAGCATCAATTATGATGGACTAAAAGTAGGCGCAAAATAAGCTCAATCACCCGAATTACAACCCAAAATTGCAATTCCGGAAGACGATTGCCTGTCATCCGTCATTTGCCGGGTCAGGATGATTTTGGGACGATTCAACTAAAAATCGTAAATCTGATCGCTTTCAAAGTGTTAGACTAACTTCTGGGGTTCATTTGACCCAATGTTGCTCTAGACTTTATCTCTGCTTGCACAACGTGAGTGTGCATAGAAAGGCCTGGATACGACCGTCATGCTTTCCACCTGGGGCGTCATACTCATCGCTTTGGTATATGTGGGCGTCTTGTTCGCTATTGCCGCCTATGGTGATCGTGCGGCCTCCGGCATGCGGCGCGGTGTGGGGCGGCCATATGTATATGCCCTGTCGCTTGCGGTGTACTGCACGTCCTGGACGTTTTACGGCAGCGTTGGTCTGGCGTCGACGTCGGGCTATTACTTCCTGCCGATCTATCTCGGGCCGATCCTGCTGGTTGGTCTGGGCTGGCGGCTGGTGCGGCGCATTGTCAGCCTGTCCAAGGCCCAGAACATTACATCGATCGCCGATTTTCTGTCAGCGCGCTATGGCAAGAACCAGTTGCTCGGCGGCATAGCGGCCTTCATCGCGGTGATTGGTGTGGTTCCTTACATCTCGCTGCAACTGAAGGCTGTTTCGCTTTCGCTCAGTGCACTGGGCCCCTTGGGCGTCGATACCGGCATCCTGGAGACAGGTTTTGGCGACGTTCCCATGTTTGTCGCCATTTCCATGGCCATTTTCGCCATCCTGTTCGGCACCCGCCATGCCGATGCCACGGAACATCAAAACGGCCTGATCCTGTCGGTTGCGGCAGAGAGCCTGGTCAAGCTGATCGCCTTCATCCTGGTCGGGGCCTTCATAACGTTTGCGATGATGGGCGGTCCGGCGCAGCTATACGAAAGTGCGTCGCAAAGCCCTGAGATTGCAGCCCTTTTCAGCGGGCCGATGGATGTGCCGCGATTTGCGACAATGACATTCCTGGCAACCTGCGCTGTTATCCTGCTGCCGCGCCAGTTCCATCTGGCGGTCGTTGAGAACACCTCGCTGGATGACGTGCGCAAGGCGTCCTGGACCTTTCCGCTGTATCTGGTGATGATCAACATCTTTGTCATTCCAATCGCTGTTGCCGGACTGCTGACGTTCAACGGGCAGGCCGTTGACGGTGATACATTTGTGCTGGCTCTGCCGGTGGCAGACGGCCGGCCATTGCTGGCCATGGTGGCGTTCATCGGCGGTTTGTCTGCTGCAACCGCCATGGTGATCGTGGAAACCGTCGCCTTGTCGATCATGGTGTGCAATTCGATCGTGATGCCCTTGATGCTGCGCCGTGCAAGTGGCCAGATGTGGCAGGGTGACATGACCTCGCGCATTCTGCAGATCAGGCGGGCTGCCATCGGTGTGATCATTGTTCTGGCCTACTCCTATTACCTGATGATCGGCAACAATGCGGCTCTGGCCCAGACCGGCCTGGTGTCATTTGCCGCTGTGGCGCAGTTTGCGCCGGCATTTTTCCTCGGCCTGATCTGGACCAAAGGCAATGCCCGTGGCGCCATGTTCGGTCTTGTCGCCGGCTTTGTCGTATGGACATACACCTTGCTGGTGCCGTTGTTTGCAGATGCCGGCTGGCTGCCGGCGGGCTTGATGAGCGATGGTCCGTTTCACATTGAAATGCTGCGGCCGCGCCATTTGTTCGGCAGTGATCTTGATGCGCTCACCCATGGCGTCGTGTGGTCGATGGCGGCCAATATCGGATCCTATGTGCTTGTTTCGCTGTTTACCGGTGTTGATCCTGTCGAGCGCATGCAAGCACAGGCATTCATGCCGCGCGGGCAGGCCGAAAGCCTGCCGGCGCAAAACCAGCCTGAAGTGTCGATCAAGCAATTGCAGGCAACGGTTGAGAGATATCTTGGCAAGGAAAGAACCAAACGGTCATTTGACGAGCTGGACAGCGCCGGCGCGGGAAAACTGAGACCGCGCAGCATGGCAGACCAGGAGACGCTGAAATTTGCCGAGCGGCTGCTGGCCAGTGCCATTGGCACAGCGTCGGCGCGCGTCGTCATGGCGTTGCTGCTGCAACGCGGTGCCGGTCACACCGCCGGTGCCATGCGGCTTCTCGACGATGCGTCCGATGCCATTGTTTACAATCGTGACCTGCTGCAGTCGGCGATCGACCATGTGGAACAGGGTATTGTGGTGTTTGACCACGAACTTGCGCTGGTGTGCTGGAACACGCAGTTCCGCAACCTGCTCAACCTGCCGCCGGAGTTCGGCCGTGTTGGCGTGCCGCTTGGCAATATTGTCCAGCGGCTGGACTCGGAGTTTGTCTTTGGCGATGCGGGCCAGCAAGAGGCCAGCATGCAACTCCTGCGGCTGCTGGCCAATCAGACCGAAACCTTCCATTTGCGCAGCAGGCAAGGCAACAAGGTGCTGGAGGTGCGCAGCAACGCCATGCCGGATGACGGCCGCGTCATCACCTTCGCCGACATCACCGCGCGTGTTCATGCATCCGAAGCGCTGGAACAGCGGGTGAAGGAGAGAACCGCCGAACTGACCACGCTCAACACCCAGCTGGAAAAAGCCAGGGCAGATGCTGTGGAAATCAATGCCGGCAAGACCAGGTTCATTGCAGCCGCCTCACACGACATTCTGCAGCCTCTCAATGCAGCCAGATTGTTTACCTCATCCTTGATGGAACGAACCGCATCCATGCCCGATGGTCAGCTGGTGCGCAATGTCGACCTGTCGCTGGAGGCGGTGGAAGAAATCCTGTCGGCACTGCTCGACATGTCACGCCTCGACGCCGGTGCAATCAAGCCTGATCTGTCGGCGTTTTCGATCAACAACATTCTGAACCAGTTGCGCACCGAGTTTTCGGTTGCTGCCGAGGACAAGCAGCTGGATCTGACCATCATGCCGTGCAGCCGGATGGTCTACTCGGACCGGCGCCTGATAAGGCGTATTCTGCAAAACCTGCTCAGCAACGCCATCAAGTATACGGCATCAGGCAAGGTCTTGATGGGTGCGCGCGTCCGCAACGGCCAGCTTTGCGTCGAGGTTCATGACACGGGCCCCGGCATCCCCCATGACAAGCAACAACTTGTGTATCGCGAGTTCGAGCGTCTGGAGTCGGAAGATTCTCCTATTCAGGGTCTGGGTCTGGGATTGTCCATTGTTGAACGCATGGCACGGGTGCTGCGACATCCGCTGACCCTGAAGTCCGATCCTGGATCGGGCTGCCTGTTCAGGCTCGATCTGCCGCTGGCGGAGGGCAGGCAGGAAGCTGTGCTGCCTCACACGCCTGCGCCGGTACGGGCTTCCGGGAGCCTGGCGGGCTTGTCGGTCCTGGTGGTTGACAATGAACCGGCGATTATCGATGGCATGAGTGCCTTGCTAGAAGGCTGGGGGTGTAGCGTAACAACGGCCACATCAGCCGGCACGGTTCGCAAGCTCGCGGCAAGCCAGGCAGTTTGGCCCTATGATGCGGTCTTGATGGACTATCACCTGGGCTCGGAAAACGGGCTTGAACTGATAGACGAACTGCGTGACCGCACTGGCGTGACGTTTTCCGCAGCGCTGATCACAGCGGAGCGCTCGGCTGCAGTTCAGGCCGCATCGGAAGCCGCCGGTGTCGCTTATTTACGAAAACCCGTGCGCCCGGCCGTGTTGCGCACGGTGCTGATGATGGCGCGGACGAAATCGGAAGCAGCGGAGTAGACCGCATTAGTTCCTGTTTTGACGCGCTCTAGGCTGAGAACCCGGCGTCCACGGCATCAGCCTGATCGCCGTCAATGCGTGATGCCGCAATAACCGCCTGTGTGCGGCTGTCCACATTCAGTTTCTGCAGGATTGCCGAGACATGCGCTTTCACGGTGGCTTCGGAGACAGACAGCTCATAGGCAATCTGCTTGTTGAGCAGGCCTTCCCGCAGCATCATCAACACCCGGGTCTGCTGCGGGGTCAGGGTGGACAAGCGGTGGGCCAGGTCATCCATTTCGGCATTGCGTTGTGTGCTGAGGTCCACATGCTCGGGCAGCCAGACGTCACCTTTCAGCACAGTGGAAATTGCTGCCTGCATATCTTTAACCGGTGCAGACTTGGGAATGAAACCCAATGCTCCAAGTGAAATAGCGCGGCTGATGACACTGGTCTCTTCGCTGCCGGACACCACAACCACGGGCACCAGCGGAAACTGCGCCCGCATCAGCATAAGTCCGGAAAACCCCTGCACACCGGGCATTTTCAGATCAAGCAACACCAGGTCGACATCGTCCGTCGCAGTCAAGATGTCGAGGGTCTCTTTCAGCGAGCCTGCATCATCAATAGTCACATCCGCCAATGCATCCTGCACAGCAAGCCGCAAAGCATCCCGAAACAGGGGATGATCGTCTGCAATAACGATGCGATGTGGCATTCACTGGCTCCCATATGCCTTGCGGCGCACTTTTTTACCGGTGGCGAATCATTTCGGATATCCAGAAATGCTCACCATCACCAGTTGCTGGTGAAAAAACCGGCCTTTTGATAGATATTCAGGCGTTATGGGCCCGTTGTCCAGCTTGATATTACAGCTTGAAGTGAACTGGCCTCAGAATTGCCTAGGTTTGGCCCATCTGTTGTCGCGAATGACAAGCATTGTGTTTTGCAGCAGAGGGGTCTGCCGAAAACAACTGGGACAAACAACCGCTTCACGCGTTTTCTGGCAATCTTCAAAATCCCCTCTATCTGACGGCGCATCGGAATTTCCAGCGCTGTGACAGATTCGGAATTGGTCGCGTGGCTCCTGTCGCCGTCCCGAGCAGCGCGTACCATGCTCGCCCGTACATCCTGCAAAGGAAGTACGGGCGAGCGACCTTTTACAGGCCTGTTTTGTCGCGTTTTTCGGATTTGAAGCGCTTTTGTGAAAAGCGTGAAACTACCTTCGGACTCAAAAGCGCTTCAAAACAAGACGGTTCAGATGATTCGCATCAAACGCAAACCGATTTAGAATCCGCGCCGGACCCAGGCGTCGAAGGCATCCAGCCACAGTTTCAGGAATTTTCCGGTTTCTTCATCGGCCAAACTGCCATCGTCGGCAAACTTGGTGTGTGCTGATCCCACGAACACTTCCGGTTTCGGCATGGTCAGAGCCGACAGGCCCACCAGGTTCTGGCGCAAATGGTATTGTGAGCGCGCCGTGCCAAGCGGGCCGGCAGCAGCGCCGACCACGCCAACCGGCTTGTTGCCGAACGGCTGGTCCTTGACGCGGCTGATCCAGTCATTGGCGTTCTTCAACCCGCCCGGTATGGAGAAATTGTATTCCGGCGTCGCAATGATGACCCCGTCAGCAGCCCGGATCCTTTCAGCCAGATCTGTGACGATCTGAGGTATCCCGGATGCGTCTTCATCGTCACCGTCATAGACCGGAATACCATTTAGTCTTGCGATGTCTATCGACATGTTTTCATCGGCAATGTCCTGCATGGCCCGCAACAGGCTGGTGTTAAAGGATTTGCTGCGCAAGCTGCCGGAGATGGCAACGATATTCAGTTTGTCAGGCATGAAATGGGTTCCGGAAATTGAGGATGGAAGATGGACGGGATCAGCCCGCTGGTATCAGTACGTTGCGCGCCCGCCTGACAGATCAAATACCGCGCCGGTGGTAAAGCTGTTCTGCGGCGACACTATCCACGCAATCATGCTTGCCGCCTCATCAAGCTGCAGGAACCTGTTGCGTGGTATCTTGGACAGCATGTAGTCAATGTGTTCCTGTTTCATCTGGTCGAATATCCTGGTCTTGGCAGCAGCAGGTGTGACGCAGTTGACCGCGATGTCGAGACCTGCCAGCTCCTTTCCCAGTGACTTGGTCAATGCGATCACCGCTGCCTTGGAGGCTGAATAGGCTGATGCATTGGGGTTGCCTTCCTTGCCCGCAATGGAGGCGATGTTGCAGATGCGGCCGTAACCGCGCTCTGCCATGCCGGGCACCAGGGCCTTGTTGACATAGAAGGTACCGTTCAGATTGATGTCGATCACCTGGCGCCAGGCGGCTGAATCGTAATCTGCCACGGGAGCATTGGGTCCGGCTATTCCGGCACTGTTGACCAGAATGGAGACCGGACCCAAAGCTTTTTCCGTATCGGCAAGTGCGGCTGTGATTGCGGCTTCGTCGGTAACATCTGTCGCAAATCCGGCTGCATCACTGCCCAGGTCGCTTGCTGACTTGCCGGCCAGGGGTCCGTCTGCATCCCACAGCGCAATTTTGGCGCCTGCCTTGGCCAGTGCTTGTGCCACTGCCAGGCCAATGCCTTGTGCACCGCCGGTTACCACGGCCACCTGGCCGGCAAGATCAATCTGCGTCATGTCGTCGAACACCCTTCATCTGCGAGAGAAACAGTCAGGCCATATCGAACAGCAGAAATTCCGCGTCGTCGAGAGCCTTGATGTCGATTTCTGTTTCTCCGGATACGGCAAGGCCGTCGCCGGGGCGCATCTGTTCGCCGTTGACCTGCAACTCGCCGGAAGCAAGCTGTATCCACTGGCCACGGCCGGCAGCCGGTTTGTGGCTGACGCTTTCATCCTTGTCCAGCAGGCTGGCATAAACGTCTGCCTGCTGGTTGATGTGCAGCACATCAGCGCCCGGCGTTGCCGATATCACCAGCTTCAGCTTGTTGTGGCGCTCAGTGCGATCAAAATGGCGCTGCTCGTAGGACGGCTCGATGCCGGTTTTTTCGGGCATGATCCAGATCTGCAGGAAATGTACAGGCTCGGTTGCGGACCCGTTGAACTCCGAGTGCCTGATGCCGGTGCCGGCTGACATGCGCTGCACATCACCGGGCCGGATCACCGAACCTGAGCCCAGTGAATCCTTGTGCTCCAGCGCACCATCCAGCACATACGAGATGATCTCCATGTCGGCGTGGCCGTGGGTGTCGAACCCGCCGCCTGCCGATACCATGTCCTGGTTGATGACCCGGAGCGGACCAAAGCCCATGTGCTCGGGATCGTGGTATCCGCCAAAGGAAAAACTGTGTTTTGATCTGAGCCAGCCAAAGTCAGCCTGGCCGCGTTGTTCTGAAAGCCTCAAGTTCAGCATTGTCGTGTCTCCTGTTGCCGGCGGATTTGCGCCGGACAATCGATTCAAGTGTCTGGCACGAAGATAAGATAAGACCTGACGGAGACAATCATGCAAAACCTATACGCATTGTTACATTCAGCGCTACAATCATCCGATGGATCGATTCGACAGCATGAAGGCTCTGGTCACCGCCGTTGACGAGGGCGGATTTGCGGCAGCCGGACGCAAGCTTGGCCTGTCACGGGTTCAGGTATCACGGCTGGTCACGGCACTGGAAGATCATCTGGGTGCGCAATTGCTGGTGCGCACCACGCGCACCATGGCGCTGACCGAAGCCGGCCAGGTATTTGTTGAACGCGCCCGTGTTCTGGTCAATGACATGGCCGAGGCAGAAGCGGCCGCCGGTGACCTGACCGGGGAATTGAAAGGCCTCTTGCAGATCAATGCCCCGATGACATTCGGCGTCTCCCATATTGCGCCTGCCGTCAACGATTTCATGCGCCAGCACCGCGACATCACCGTGTCCCTGAACGTCAATGACCGTTTTGTCGACCCGTATGAGGAAGGCTTCGACATAACCTTGCGCATTGGCGATTTGCAGCCGTCATCGCTGATTGCCCGGAAAATATGCCCGATCCGCAGGCTCATGTGTGCAAGTCCGGACTATCTGGAAGATCGCGGCCGTCCGCGCACGCCCGCTGATCTGGCTGACCATTCAATCCTGCACTATGGCCACCTGGGCAACGAGTTGCACTGGCCGTTGCGCGGTGTCGGCAATTCAAACCGCCTGCCGGTCTCCCCGGTGCTGTGCTCGAACAATGGTGACGTGCTGAAAATGGCCAGCCTGGCCGGCCAGGGCATTGTCCTGTTGCCTGCCTTCATTGTTGCTGACGAGTTGGCGAGCGGCGCGCTGGTGCCCGTCCTGGAAGGTTTTGAGCCGGCGCCCGTTGCCCTGCATGCGATTTATCCGCCGGACAAGTACCGGCCTGCAAAGACCCGGGCCTTTGTGGATTTTCTGACCAACCGGTTCCAGCGCCGCCCGCCTGGTGGCCCGGTGTGAAACTTACTCTGCTGCTTCAGATTTCCTGATTGTCTTGTAGGCTGCCAACGCCGCATCGCGGGTCTGCCCCAGATCGATGATTGGCCGGGGATAGGTGGTGCCAAGTTCTACGCCGGCTTTCTTGAGTATCTCGTCCGGCGCCTGCCAGGGTTTGTGGATGAACTTGTCGGGCATGGTTGCCAGTTCCGGCACCCAGCGCCGGACATAGCCGCCATGCTTGTCAAATTTTTCGCCTTGCAGGATGGGGTTGAAAATCCGGAAATAAGGTGCCGCATCCGCTCCGCACCCGGCCACCCACTGCCAGCTTGCAGAATTCGCGCCGATGTCCGCATCAACCAGCGTATCCCAGAACCACTGTTCACCGGCCTGCCAGGGCAGGCGCAGGTTCTTGATCAGGAAAGACGCGACGATCATGCGGACGCGGTTGTGCATCCATCCGGTCGCCCACAGTTCGCGCATGCCCGCATCCACGATGGGAAACCCGGTCTGTCCTGTCTGCCAGCATGCAAGGTGTCCATCGTCCTGAAGCCAGGGGAAATCCGCGAACTCCGGCTTGAACGGTTCCGTCGGCAAGCTCGGCCAGTAATGCAGCAGATGATAGGAAAACTCCCGCCACAGGATTTCCTTCTCGAACGTGTGGGCGCCCCGGTCAATATTGCCACTCGCCTTCGCAACGGCATGGCTTGTGGCTGACCAGCACTGCAGCGGGCTGATCTCGCCGAAATGCAGGTGCGGCGACAGCCGCGATGTGCCCTTAACATCCGGCAGATTGCGGGCCTCGTCATAGGCGCCAACCGCGTTTTCCAGAAAATCTTTCAGTTTCTCATGGGCACCGGCTTCGCCCGGTGACCAGCGCTCCGGAAATTTTACCGCCCAGTCCGGTTTGCCGGCGTAAAGTTCAAGATCGTCCAGGGTGTCACCGGCAATCTCTGCGCTGTAAAAGTCAATTTTTTCCGGCGCCGGTCTCGGTTTTCTGGAGATGTCGCGGGACAGGCAGTTTCGCGAAAACGGTGTGTAGACCTTGTACGGCCCGTCGCTGCCGGTTCTGATGGCTTCAGGTTCGTGCAGCAGAAACCCGGAGAATCGCTTGCACTCGATACCTTTGGCGTCGCATTGCGCAGCAACTTTCTTTTCCAGTTCGGCGGACCACGGCGCATAACCGCGTGAAAAGTAGACACCTTGCGCGCCGGTATCCTGCACCAGTTGCTCAAGTACTTTGCCCGCCTCGCCCCGACGAAGGATCAACTTGCCGCCCAGTACTTCCAGGGATGATGCCAGTGACGCGAGCGATTGGTGCAGCCACCAGCGTGACGCTCCGCCCATGGCAAACTCGCCGGGCGTCACGTCATCGAGAATATAGACCGGCACAATGGGGTGTCCTGCGGCAACAGTGGCATGCAGGCACGCATTATCGCTCAGGCGCAGGTCCTGGGTGAACCAGACGATGATAGGTTTAGTGCTCACTTGGGTATCCGTTGAACGACTGAGAAACTGCTGCTCAGAAAACGCATGAACCGGACGTATGGTTCATCAGCCATATCATGCCTCGCTAAATTCTACTCGGTTTTGCGACAAAAATGCAAAAACTCGGAATTGTTCTGACAGCCATATTCGCGGTGATTGAAAAATGAGAGTTGCTTCCATATGTACCCTTTTAACCAGGATAGGAGGTCTTGTGGAAAGAGAAAAACCTTACTCAATTGTCGATGGGTTTCAGGCAAGTCAAAAGGGCACCGCCATCGGGCTGTTCTGGCAAGCGTTCAAAGGCAAGCTGCATCCGGTTATGAAACCCAAGCTGAAGGCTCTAAGGTTTCTCGATATGGTTGCTGACCCCGCGCACGCCATTAGTGCCATATCGCGCGATGGTACCTTGATCGGTGTGGCAGGCTTCAAGACCATCAAAGGATCGTTCATTGGCGGCAACCTGAAACAACTCTGCGCTGTGTATGGACTATTAGGAGGATGTTGGCGGGGCCTGGTTCTTTCGGTGCTCGAACGCCCGTTGCAACCGCATACATTGTTGATGGACGGCATATTTGTCAGTGAGACGGCACGTGGCGGAGGCATAGGATCGGCGCTGTTGTCGGCGATCAAAGAAAAGGCAATCGCCTGCGGGTGTTCAAAGGTCAGGCTGGATGTCATTGATACAAATCCACGTGCACGTGTTCTGTATGAACGCCACGGGTTCATCTCTCAAGATACCAGTGACATCGGCCCGCTAAGGCATATTTTTGGATTTCAGAAAGCAACCGCCATGGTCTGCGAAGTTTGACAGAGCGGTATGTTCGATGCGCTCAAATCACTCGATGCAATGGCGGTCTTGTGATGTTAGCTGGTCGAAAATCGCCAAGCCGCTGGGCGTTTCACGACAATCAGCGTGGGAGCGTTTCAGCCAGAGCGCTCTGTCAAAGTCAGGAATGCTCTAATTGCCGGACGCGCTCATGGCGCCGGTTTCGCCCCTGGACTCGAGAAGGTTGGTCAGCCAGTCCGGGTCCATCTCCGGCACCGAAGACAGCAACAGCTGGGTATAGTCGGGATGTGGCGGTGACAGGATGTCGTTCTTCATGCCCTGCTCGACCACACGGCCCTGGAACATCACCACGATCTGATCGGAAATCGCCTTCACCGTTGCAATATCATGGGTGATGAACAGATAGGTGATGTTGAATTCCTTCTGCAACCGCAGCAGCAGCTTCAAAATGCCTTCCTGCACGATCTGGTCCAGTGCCGACGTCACTTCGTCACATATAATCAGCTCGGGGTTTGCGGCAAGCGCGCGCGCAATGCATATGCGCTGCTTCTGACCACCTGAAAGCTCACTGGGCAGCCGCTCCATGAAACTGTCATCCAGCTCGATCATCTTGAGCAGTTCGGATATCCGCTCATCGAGTTTCTTGCCCGACAGGCCGAGGTAGAACTCAAGCGGCCGGCCGATAATGTCACGAACCGTGTGCTTGGGGTTCATGGCCGTATCAGCCATCTGGTAGATCATCTGGATGCGGCGCAGCTGATCTTTCGACCGGTCCTTGAGCGCCAGCGGAAGCGGTTTGTCATTGAACAGCACGTCGCCCTTCATGGGCGGCAGAAGGCCTGTGATGACCCGTGCCGTGGTAGATTTGCCGGACCCCGATTCTCCCACAACAGCCACGGTGGAGCCGCGTGGAATATCGATGGTGACATCTTCGAGCACCTTTATCGAGCTGCCGTAGCTGGCATCGACGCCATTTACCCTGAGGATGATGTCTTCGCTGGTCTCCTGGGGTTTTTCCAGCGACCGGACCGCCCACAACGATTTCGTATAAGCCATCTCCGGCTGTTTCAGCATTTGCCGTGCTGGTGCATCCTCGACGGTTTCGCCATAGCGCAGAACCTTGATGACATCGGCCATCTGCGCCACCACCGCCAGGTCGTGGGTAATGTAGATTGCAGCGGTCTGGAACTGCTCGACAATGTCGCGCATGGCGGCCAGGACTTCAACCTGGGTCGTCACATCGAGCGCGGTCGTGGGTTCGTCGAATATGATCAGATCGGGTCGCGACGACATGGCCATGGCGGTCATGGCCCGCTGCAACTGACCGCCGGATACCTGGTGCGGATAGCGCTCGCCGATAGTGTCGGGATCGGGCAGTTGCAGGGCTGCAAACAGCTCCCTGGCGTCGGCCTTCGCCTCATCTTCCGGACGCAGGCCGTGTCCCACGGTTGCCTCGACACATTGGTCTATGAGCCGGTGCGCCGGGTTGAAGGACGCTGCTGCACTCTGGGCTACATAAGCGATGCGCGATCCATGCAGTTTGCGCAACTCTGAATCACTCATGTTGCGCAAATCCATGCCGTCAAACTGAATGGTGCCCTCCGTGATGCGGCAACCTGGCTGCGCATACCCCATGGCGGCCTTGCCCAGCGTGGACTTGCCCGCCCCGGACTCGCCAATCAGTCCCATAATCTCGCCGCGGTGCAGCTTCAGGTCCACACCCTTGATGATCGGGTGCCAGACATCATCTGAAAAACCATCAATACGAATATCCCGCATGTCCAGCAGCAGATCGCCGGCTGTGCGATCGTCAGTGTTACTTTTCATCGCGAATACCACTTGTTTTGTGCAGGAACCAGTCGACCACGAAATTGACCGCAACGGTCAGCAGGGCGATGGCGCCGGCGGGAAGCAGAGGGGTCATGGCAGCTTTCATGTCATATTCGGCAAATGAGATGAGCTGGGCGTTCTCGCGGACCATCGATCCCCAGTCTGCCGTGGGTGGCTGAATGCCGACACCAAGGAATGACAGTGACGCGATGGTCAGGAACACGAAACAGAACCGCAGGCCGAACTCCGCCACCATCGGCGGCAGGATATTCGGCAAGATATCCCGCCGCATGACCCAGGCAAGACTTTCCCCACGCAGACGCGATGCCTCGACATAGTCCATGACAACGACGTTCAAGGAGACCGCACGCGCCAGCCTGAACACGCGTGTCGCGTCCAGTACGGCGATGATGATGATCAGGTTGATGACGTTGGAACCGAAGATGGACAGCAGCATCAATGAAAAGATCAGGCTCGGGATCGCCATCAGCACATCCACGAACCGGCTCAGTCCCTGGTCCAGCCAGGACCGGTTGATCGCTGCCATCACGCCAAGGCTGCCGCCGATCAGAAACGACAGTGCCGTTGTGGCAACGGCAATGCCGATGGTGTTGCGCGCGCCGTAGATCAGCCGCGACAGCACATCACGTCCCAGTTGATCGGTGCCGAACCAGAATTCCGAACTCCACGGTGCATAAGGCGTGTCGAAAATCTCACTCTCGCCATAAGGCGCAACAAGAGGCGCAAATATCGCAACAACAAGATAGAAAGAGATGACGATCATGCCGAACCAGGCGGTTACCGGCGCCTTTTTCAGGTTGCGCCAGGTGCGGTCCCACCAGGTTCTGCGCTCCGCAACAGAGGCCACCTCGCCAGCGGCTGAATAGGTCTGGTCATCGGTGCTCATCTTGGGTGCAACAGCCTCGGATTGGTTACGATGGATACAATGTCGGCAAACAGGTTCAAAAGGATGTAGGTGGCCGCAAAGATCAAAGCGCACGCCTGCACGACAGGAATGTCGCGCGTCGTTACAGCATCCACCATCAGCTGCCCGACACCGGGGTAAACAAACACCACTTCCACCACCACCACGCCGACAACCAGGTAGGCCAGGTTGAAGGCAATCACGTTGACGATCGGTGCCCAGGCGTTGGGCAGCGCATGCTTGATGATGACGTTGGATTTGGACACGCCCTTGAGCCGCGCCATTTCAATATACGGGCTGGCCAGCAGATTGATGATGGCTGCACGGGTCATGCGCATCATGTGCGCGACAATCACCAGCGTAAGTGTCAGCGCCGGCAGCGCGGTCATGTAGATCCTGTCGATCATTTCAGTGGATTCGCGGACATTTGCCAGAGACGGGAACACCTTCCACAAGGTCGCCAGTACCAGGATCAGGATGTAGGCAACGAAGAACTCGGGAAACGAGATGGTTGTCAGTGTCGTTGCGTTGACGGCGCGGTCATAAAACGAGTTGCGATAAAGCGCTGCGGTGATGCCGAGTGTCAGCGCCAGGGGTACGGCAATGATTGCGGTCATGCCTGCCAGGAACAATGTGTTCCACAAACGCGGGCCGATCAGTTCCATCACTTCGCGTTCGCGGCCCTGACTGCGGCCTGAGAAGGATGATCCGAAATCTCCCTGCAGCACACCGCCGATCCACTGGATGTAGCGCGTGATGGCAGGCTCGTTCAAGCCCAGTTCCCTGCGGAAGGCCGCAACGGTCTCAGGCGTGGCCGACTGTCCCAGAACCGATGTCGCAAAATCGCCGGGCAGGAACTGCAGCGAGCTGAAGATGATAATGGAAACGACAAAAAGGGTCAGCAGGCCAAGGCCCAGCCTCTGCAATACAGTCCGCACGATCGGATGCATGTTCTATATACTCCCTCACGCAAACCGTAACGCGCATCTTGTCGCCGATGCGTGTGTTTGCGTCTCCCACCTTGCGAAGGGTGGCAAAAAAAACCGGACATGGCCAGCCCTTTTTGTGCCCCAATTTTAACAGGACGGCCGCACGCCCTGGTTCCGGGAGCGCGGCCGCTGCCTATTTCAGATTGTCACCCGATCAGGCAAACCACCAGCGGCGATACATGTAACCGCCATCGTGATCGTAGTTTGAATTCAGGTCTCCGTGTGCCAGCTTCTTGCTGTGCGCGGTTACAAAATCGTTGAACATCAATACCATGATGCCACCGTCGTCATGCAGGATATTCTGCATTTCAGCATACATCTCACCGCGTTTGGCCTCGTTCAGTTCGGCGCGGGCTGTTACCAGCAATTCGTTGAAGCGCGGATTTTTCCAGAACGTATCATTCCACTTTGCTTCTGCAGCATAAGCGGTTGTAAACATCCAGTCAGTCGTCGGGCGGCCGCTCCAGAACGACATGCACCATGGCTTTTTCATCCACACATTCGACCAGTAGCCATCCGATGCCTCGCGAATGACGTTGATGTCGATATTGCATGCCTTGGCGGATTCCGACATCAGCACGGCCGCGTCCAGCGATCCGCTGAATGCGGCTTCGGATGCGGACAGGTCAACTTTCAGGCTGTCCAGCCCGGCCTTCTTGAGGTGGAATTTGGACTTGTCAGGGTCGTATGCATGACGCGGCTCAGGGTCGATTGCGTACTTGATCGATTTTGAGATCGGGTTGTCATTGCCGGCCGAACCGAAGCCCAGCAGGATCTTCTTCACCAGTTCTTCCCGGTTGATGGCGTACTTCAGCGCAAGGCGAACATCCTTGTTGTCGAACGGCGCCATCGTAGTGTTCATGGGCGCCACATAATGACCAAATCCGGTGACCTGATCTATCTCCAGGCCGGGGTTGCGCTTCAGCAGCGAGACAGTCTTCAGGTCGGGACGGTCGATATAGTCCACATCACCGGAACCAAGCGCATTCTGGCGGGCAACAACATCACTGACCGACAGCATCGATATTTCGTCGAAATAGGCGGTGCCGTAATAATTCTCGTTGCGTTTGGCTTCAATGGTCACGCCGGGATCAAAGCGTTCCAGCTTGAACGGGCCGGTACCGTTGCCGGATGCCCAGTCCAGCTTGCCGTCCTTGGCCGGCATGATGGGCAGGTGATAGTCGGACACAACGAATGGAAAGTCAGCCGAACCGGAACTCAACTCGAATACGACCTCATCCTTGCCGTTGGCCTTCACATCCTGAATGATTTCAAGGATCGATTTGGCTGCCGATTTCGTATCCGCACCCCGGTGGTGGTTGATCGAGGCGACGACATCTTCCGCGTCTAGCGACTTTCCGTCATGGAACTCAACGCCCTTTCGCAGCTTGAACACCCAGCGGTCCACTTCTGCGGACGCTTCCCAGCTTTCCGCGAGGCCGGGAGCCGGCGAGTTCTTGGTATCGATTTCGACCAGATAGTCATAAGGGATATAGCCCAGATCACCGACATGGGAGTTTTCCCAGGTGCCGGGATCGAGCGAGTCGGTTGTCGAGCCGTGACCGACGGCGGATTTGAGATGTCCGCCCTTTTTGGGAGTTGCGCGCGCGGTTGCCGAGAACAGGCTGTTGCCAGCCGCTACCGTCAGCCCTGCTGCCACCGACAGCTGAATAAAGTCCCTGCGGCCCATTTTGCCTGCCGAGACGAGTGATTTCATCTTGTCGATATCCATGATTTCCTCCCTGGTTCCTTGAAAGCCGTAAGGCCTATTGGGCAACCAATGTCAGGAGTGTGTCAAGATGATCGGCCTCATTGGCTGGCTTGTCCCAGCGAATGCGATGAATGCGGGGAAACCGCATGGCGATGCCTGACTTGTGCCGGGAAGACGGCTGCACGGCATCAAAGGCCACCTCGAAAACCAGGTCGGGCTTGACCGCGCGCACCGGTCCGAACCGGTCGGTTGTGTTGTCGCGGACAAACTTGTCCAGCTTCTTCAGTTCGGCATCGGTGAAGCCGGAATAGGCCTTGCCGACAGGCACCAGTTCGTCCTGGCCGTCTTCGCCGGTGCGCCAGGCGCCAAAGGTATAATCAGAATAAAAAGACGACCGCTTGCCGGACCCGCGCTGGGCATACATCACCACACAGTCGGCGGTGAGCGCGTCGCGCTTCCACTTGAACCAGTGTCCTCTCGGCCGGCCGGCCATATAGGGGGAAGCGATGCGCTTCAGCATCAGGCCTTCAATGTTGGCGTCGCGCGCGCCATCGCGTAGAACCGTCAGCTCATCAAAAGCCTTGAACTCGATGACCTCGCTCAAAGATGCGTGCGAGAATTCGTTCACTGCCAGCAAGTCCTCCAGATGCTTGCGCCGCGCCGTGAAGTCGAGCGCGCGGAGGTCATCACCATGATGGAACAACAAGTCGTAAAACCGGATGTGAGCCGGATAATCCTTCACCATTGCAGCACTGACCTTCTTGCGGTTGAGACGTTGCTGAAGATCATTGAACGGCGCGATATCACCGTCGCGCATCACCAGCAACTCGCCATCTGCCACGCCGGAAAAGCCTGAGAATGCATCGGCGATGTCGGGGAATGACTTCGATATGTCATCACCGGTGCGTGAATACAGCCGCAAGTCTCTGCCGTTCCCCGCCAGTTGCACCCTTATACCGTCCCATTTCCATTCGGTGACCCACTCTGCCGGCGCGAGCCTGGCAAGATCGCCGTCTTCCAGCGGGTGCGCCAGCATGACCGGTCTGAATACCGGCGTATCACCCGGGTCCGGTCTGTCGGCCCTGCCATCCAGCCAGGCAAACAGGTTTTCGTAGGGAAGCTCTATGCTGTGCCAAATCTCCTCGACGTCTGCCACGTCATGGTCGAAGGCCTGTGCGATGGCTGTCTTGGCAAGGCGTGCCGACACGCCGATGCGAAGTCCGCCGGTGACCAGTTTAAGCAGGGCCCAGCGGCCATTGGCATCCAGCGCATCCAGCCAGCCAGCCAGTACCGGGCCGGCGTCTGCGCGTTTGAGCGATTGCAGTGTTTCATGAATTTCGCTCAGTGACGGTACCGTTGCATCCTCGTTGTGTACCGGCCACAACAGCGAAACCGTCTCAGCGGTATCTCCCACATAATCACGCGACAGCTTGTAGAGCACCGGGTCGACATGCGGTTCCAGCAGTTCCGCCACCAGGCGCCGGAACGGCAGGCGCAGGTTCAGGCCATCGGTCAGGGCAGCCAGCGCGATGCCACGGTCGGGGTCAGGCGTCGCCCGGAAATATGCTTTCAACAGGTCAAGCTTGGCATTGCGTGAGCTGGTGAAGGCAAGACGGTTCATCAGGTCGGCGAAGGCGTGCATGGGTTCACTCTCCCTCGTCTTCAAAACCGACCAGGGCAAGCGCTCTGCCCTTCAGGCCCATGCTGGAGATCTGGTGCAACAGGGCGTCTTCCCTGCCATGGGTCACCCAGATTTCACCCGCCTCGACATCTGCTATGGTCTGCAGCAGTTCCGGCCAGTCGGCATGATCGGACACGATGATGGGAAACTCCGCGCCGCGCTGGCGGGCCCGGGCCCGAACCCGCATCCAGCCTGAGGCAAACGCCGTCAGCGGGTCGCTCATGCGCCGTGACCAGCGATCGGCAATGGCAGACGGCGGACACAGCACCAGTTGGCCCTGCAGGGCCTCCGATGGTTCATCGGCGACAGGTCGTAACTCTCCAAGCTCCACGCCTTGCGTTGTATAATAATCGCACAAGCCCTGCAGCGCTCCGTGCAGGTAGATCGGCTTGTCATAACCTGCGGCCCGAACCAGGCAGATCATGCGCTGGCATTTGCCAAGTCCATAGACGCCGAGCAGATGAGTACGCTGTGGCGAGGCGGCAAGCGACGCCACCAGCCGGGCGGCTTCGGTGGCGGCGTTTTCATGCACGAACACCGGCAGAGCCGAACGTGGCCTCGGTGATGAACAGATCACATTTGACCACTTGGAAATCGGTACAGGTGGGATCGGTGGCGCGTTTGTAGTCACCTGATACAACGGCGCGATAGCCTTTCCAGTCCAGGATGACCTGGGCTGCCCCCAGTATGTGCCCGGCGGGCGCCATGCCCACATCAACGCCGTTGATGGAAATCGTCTCACCGTAATCTATCGCCTGCAGGTTTTCACCGGCGCGCTCGCCATAGCGCACCTGCATGATGTCGAGCGTCTGGCGTGTTGCCATCACCGCTGTGTTGCCGGGCCGGGCATGGTCGGCATGGCCGTGGGTGATCACGGCCCGCTCGACCGGAAGCGCAGGATCGATGTAAAAATCTCCCGGCTCGCAATACAAGCCCTTCGGTGTCGGGTACAGCCATGTTGCAGGATTCAGGATCATCACACTCAAACGCTACAACGAGGGGTTTGGTTCAGGCAAACGCATCACGCGCCAGTGCCGGCATCCGGGCATACAGCGTAAACCCGCGCACGATGAAGAACAGGCACAGGGCAAACCACAGTCCGTGATTGCCGAAAACCGGGGTCAGCGCGTAGCCCGCTGCCAGGTACACAGCCAGCGAAACGATCATCATGTTGCGCATGTCGCGGGTCCGCGTTGCACCGATGAATATGCCGTCGAGCTGGAAGCACGCTGCCCCCAGTATCGGCGTCAGTGCGGCCCACCACAGGAAGGTGCGGGCATAGGACCGGATGTCCGGGTTGACCGACATGATATCGATTGCCCACGGCCCGGCCAGCAGGATGGCAAGCGACAGAACAGCACCTGTGACCATGGCCCATTGTGAGGAAATGCGAACTGCGGTGTCGTAACGCTGGCGCGATCTGGCGCCCACCGACTGGCCGACCAGGGCTTCGCTGACCGTGGCGAAGCCGTCGATCATGTAGCTGCCCATGAAGAACAACTGCATCAGGATGGCGTTGGCCGATATCGCCACGTCACTGATTTTCGCACCTTGTGCTGCAAACCATGAAAACCCGAACGTAAGGCACAAGGTGCGCACCATGATGTCGCCATTGACCAGCACCATGCGCCTGACCTTGGCGCGGTCCAGTATTCTGGCCCGCGATGGCCGCTCACCGTCTCGGCGCAGGAACATCCAGACCACGGCAAGGCCGACAAAGGCCGAAGACACCTCCGCAATCAGGGTGCCATAGCCGATCCCCGCAGTGGCCATGTCCAGATGCAGCACAAACAGCGCATCGAGCGCCATGTTGGCCACGTTGAGATAGATCTGCACCACGAACGCCCAGCGCATCTGGCCGATGCCGATGAGCCAGCCGAGAATGGCATAGTTGGCCAGCGAGAACGGGGCCGACCAGATGCGGATGTCGAAGTAGATTTTCGCCTCGCGCTCAATGTCAGGAGAGGCTGCGATCAGCCAGAACGACAGCTTTGAAATCAGCGGCGCGAGCACCAGCAGGACGACACCTATGCCCGCCGCCAGCAGCAGGGCACGGTACAGCACGGCGGCGAGTTCCTTGCCGTCACCTGCGCCATAGGCCTGGGCCGCGATGCCGGACGTACCCATGCGCAGGAAGCCGAATCCCCAGTAAACCAGCGAGAAAATCAGTGCGCCGATGGCAATTGCGCCGATGTAAAACGGGTCCGGCAATTGTCCGATAACAGCCGTATCCACCACGCCCAGCAAGGGCTGTGATACGTTTGCCAGCATGATCGGCACCGCCATTGTGACAACTGATTTATGTGTGATCGGGGTCATGAGCGCATTGGCATTTGTGACTGCATGATTGTCAACCGCGTTGCCGTCAAACCTCGTATACTACTGACACATGGACACTGCCGTTTCACATAAGTCATCGACACAAGCCAGCTTGCCTGAAGTCTTTGCCGACTGGTTTGCCGCCCGTGGCTGGCAACCGCGCAGCCACCAACTGGATATGCTGGCAACCGTGTCAGCCGGTCATTCTGCACTGCTGATTGCGCCAACCGGCGGCGGCAAGACGCTGGCGGGGTTTCTGCCGTCACTGATAGAACTGGCGCAAGGGGCTGCGGGCAAGGGTCTGCATACGCTTTACGTGTCACCGCTCAAGGCTCTGGCCGTCGACATTACGCGCAACCTCGAAACACCGATAAGGGACATGGGGCTGGACATCCGCATTGAGGCGCGCACCGGCGATACGCCTTCCCACAAGCGCCAGCGCCAGAAGACCAATCCGCCGGACATTCTCATCACCACCCCGGAGCAGGTGTCCCTGCTGATCACCCAGGACGGTGCCGAACATTATTTCGCCAATCTGCGTGTGGTCATTCTGGACGAGCTTCATTCCATGGCACCGACCAAGCGGGGTTGCCTGCTGGCACTGGCGCTGGCGCGGCTGCATGGATTTGCTCCCGGCCTGAAGCGGATTGGATTATCTGCCACGGTGGCAAGCCCAGACACCCTGCGGGCCTGGCTGATGCCGCAGGATCGCGACGAAGCCGGCGTCGAGCACATGGCGGCCTTTGTGCGCGCACCCGGCGGGGCGGAGCCGGACATCTCCATCATGCGCTGTGATGATGAGGTCCGGATGCCGTGGTCAGGCCACACCAGTGCCTATGCGCTTCCCGATATTTATGAGGCGGTCAAGTCTGCCGGCATGGCGCTGGTGTTCACCAACACCAGATCGCAGGCTGAACGCATTTTCCATGAACTGTGGACCTTGAACGAAGACGCCCTGCCGATTGCCCTGCATCATGGTTCGCTTGATGTTTCGCAGCGCCGCAAGGTGGAAGCCGCCATGGCGGCGGGCTCCCTTCGCGCCGTGGTGTGTACGTCCACGCTCGATCTCGGCATTGACTGGGGCGACGTGGATCTCGTCATCAATGTGGGCGCGCCCAAGGGCTCCAGCCGGATCCTGCAGCGCATCGGACGCGCCAACCACCGCTATGAAGAGCCCTCGCGCGCCTTGTTGGTGCCGTCAAACCGGTTTGAGGTGCTGGAATGCGAGGCAGCACGGGTTGCTGCGTTTGAAGGTGCCCAGGATGGCGAAGGTCCGGCAGAACTGAAACGCGATGTACTGGCACAGCACATCATGGGGTCCGCAGTGGCCGCACCTTTTGACCCGAATGAGCTTTATGCCGAAATCATCTCGGCATGGCCGTACCGGAACCTGACCCGAGAGGACTTCGATCAGGCAGTGGATTTCGTGGCGACCGGCGGCTATGCGCTGAAATCCTATGAGCGTTTCGCCCGGCTGAAACAGATGCCGGACGGGCGCATGCGGCTGACCCATCCGCGGCTTGCGCAAACCTATCGCATGAATGCCGGCACCATCGTTGAAGCCGAGATGTTGAAGGTCAAGCTGGCCGGCAAACGGCGCTTCTCTGCCGGCAAGCCCTTGAACAAATGGGGCGGCAAGGTGCTGGGCGAAGTCGAAGAATGGTTCGTGGAACAATTGCGTGTTGGCGACACCTTCCTGTTTGCCGGTCAGATATTGCGCCTGGAAGCGGTCGAAGAACTCAACGCGCTGGTCAGCCGGGCTGATGCGACCGAACCGATGATACCGTCCTATCAGGGTGGCAAGTTTCCCCTGTCGACCTATCTGGCAGGCCGGGTGCGCGCCATGCTGGCCGAGCCTGCAAGCTGGCAGTATCTGCCGGAGCAGGTGCGCGACTGGCTGAAGGTGCAGCAATGGAAGTCGGTGTTGCCGCAAGCCCACCAGATGCTGGTCGAGACCTTTCCGAAGGCCAACAAGCATTACCTGGTGTGTTATCCGTTTGACGGCAGGCTGGCCCACCAGACCCTCGGCATGCTGCTGACCAGAAGGCTGGAGCGCGCCGGCATGCAGCCCTTGGGTTTTGTGTGCAATGACTATGCCCTGTCGGTGTGGTGCGTTCGCGATGTATCGCTGGCCATCGAGACCGGCAGATTGTCCCTGGCCCAGTTGTTCGACCAGGACATGCTCGGCGATGACCTGGATGCCTGGCTGGCGGAATCCATGCTGATGAAGCGTACCTTCCGTACCTGCGCCATCATCGCCGGCCTGATCGAGCGGCGCTGGCCGGGCCAGGAGAAGTCAGGCCGCCAGATGACCGTGTCCGCTGACCTGATCTATGACGTGCTGCGCACCCATCAACCCGATCACTGGTTGCTGAAGGCGGCATGGGATGATGCGGCATCCGGCCTGATCGATGCCAAGCGGCTGGCAATGATGCTGGCCCGCATCAAGGACAACATTATCCACAAGGCGCTGGAACAGGTTTCTCCTTTGGCGGTGCCGGTGATGCTTGAGATCGGACGCGAACCGGTTTATGGCGAAGCCCATGACGCTCTGCTTGCCGAAGCCGCCGCCGACCTTGTTGACGAAGCCATGCGGCTCGTCTGACGCCATGGCCGTGCGACTTGGCGATATTGAAGTCATCCCGTGCCTGTCGGGCGCCCTTTACGTGCCGCAGTACGACACGCTGCTGATCGCGGACCTGCATCTGGAAAAAGGCTCATCGCGCGCCCATCTGGGCCAGTTCCTGCCGCCATACGACACTCGTGCCGGATTACTCTCGCTACAGGCTGCAATTGCCAAATGGGCACCTGCAAGGGTCATGCTGCTGGGCGACAGCTTTCATGACGCACAAGGTCCTGAACGCCTGGCGGCGGCTGATCGCGCGCTGCTGGAACAACTGGCAGCGCAAGCCGATTTCATCTGGCTGTCCGGCAATCATGACCCTTGCCTGCCGGCACATTTGCCGGGCTCGAGATCCGTGGAGATTGCCTTGGGTGACATAACCCTGCGCCACGAACCCGGTGCCGGAGCCGTCAACGAGATTGCCGGCCACCTGCATCCGGTGGCTTCCATCAGGCGGCGCGGACGCAGGGTGCGGACCAAGTGCTTTGTCATTTCACCGGCGCGGATCATCCTGCCGGCATTCGGCGCCTATACAGGTGGCCTCGATGTGCGCCATGAGGCGTTCCGGCCACTGCTGTCGGGCGAGGCCTTTCGGGTAATCATGGTCGGCAAAACCGCCTTGCACACATTGCCGGGCCGCGCCGTACTTTAGGAAACGGTAACTGCGCGCACCACAACTGCCGCAATCAGGGCCAGGACCGCACCCGTCGTCAGCATTGCCCGCAAGGTTGCATACCAGGGCGGCAGCTCGCCACGCTGCGACGACTGCACATCCCACACACCCTGCAGCAGGAAGCCGCCGATCAGCAAGATCAGGCCAACGGTCGCAGGCAGCAGCAGGGCCACGAACCCGGCCAGGGACGGCAGCACGGACAGCACGAACAAGGTGGCCTGCAGCGGGCCGGGCGGCAGTTTCAGGGCCGCCCCCCAGCGTATGCCGCCGAGAAAGGACAGGATGACCGCGCCATATCCCATCTGGATCAGCAGGGCGCGCGACGTTGTGCCCGGTTCGGTTTCCGTGCCCAGCAGCAGAAACGGCAGCCAGAACGGCAGCAGACCGGCCATGCCGAGCCACAGGGCCGGTCCGGGAATCTTGCTAATGGCTTCAGACAGTTTCATGGTCTCGTACGGCCGGTGCGGTAAAAACAATGCGATGGTAGCACATATAGTCGGAGTACTCAGCAATTGCACAGCGAGTTTGAAAAACACTTTGGCGCGGCACAGGTGCGGATTTTGCTGCAGTCCGAAACAGCGAAGCGAATATCCGGTACTGACCCAGAACAGTTATTAAAATCGGCCATTGTGAACGGCAGTTCTGGATAGAATCAGAACATCTATTTCATGGGCCGCAGCAACCAAGCAAGTGAGCCTCCGGGTGACTGGTCGATGCAGAATACAACCGGCAGTCCGCCCGCCAACCGTTGACTTAGCACAATGCGCTGGATGGGAATTCAAGCACAATCAAAGGTGGGGCCCGTGCGCGTCAGCGCATTTGGAAGGAGAAAGTGATGTGCTTTTCCGCCACTGTAAGTTTTACGCTTTTTGGCGCGCTCGTGCCTGCGGGGATTTATGCGATTGCGAGGTCGCGCCGCTCGAACCGGGCATGGCTGCCGTTCGCGGCGGTTCCGCTCGCCTTTGGCATACAGCAGGGATTTGAGGGTTTCGTATGGCTCGGAATCCAAGGTGGCAACGAGACAATGGTCAACATCGCTTCTCGCGGGTTTCTCTTCTTTTCGCACTTCTTCTGGCTGGCATGGGTGCCGCTCTCGGTCTGGATGATCGAAACAAACCTCGTGCGCAAGTGCGTGGTGGCTACGTTGGCCGCTATCGGATTTGTCTGTGGCCTGTCGATTTTCTTGCCATCCTTCCTGATCGGCGGCTGGCTGGCCATAGAACTCGTTAACGGGTCTTTGGACTATAGGACAATGCTTATCTATGACGGCTTCGTCAGCCGCACCGCATTGCGACTGTTCTACGCCGCGATCGTGGTCAGCGCACTGTTACTGTCGACAGACCGCCGGATACAGGTTTTCGGTGCACTGGTTGCGGCATCTATGGTTGTGACATACGGCTTCTTCGCCTATGCCTTCATTTCCATTTGGTGTTTCTTTGCCGCCATACTGTCTGCCTGTCTCGCGGCAATTATTGTTCGGGACAGCCGACAATCACAGCGAGCGCACGGCTAGGCAAAATTGGTGGAGGCCAAAAGATTGGCTGCCTGGAAATCCCCAAACAGGCATTCATTAGGTGTTTGAACCAATTTGGTCGATGAACAGGTTGAGATAAGTGTCCGCCTAAGGGCTCCATCTTGCCCTTCGCTGTACTCCCGACAGACGACAGCAACGCGAGACAAAGCGCACCTCGTCTGACAATACTGCCGCAACATGGTAAGAGGCACCATGCGCACGTCTTACGATACGATCGGTGTCAATTATTCTGACCTCAGAAAACCCGACGTCCGGATTGAAACGGTGATCTCAAACGCTTTGGGATCGGCTAAAACCGTTTTGAATGTCGGCGCTGGAACGGGATCGTACGAGCCGGTCGACGGAACGGTCACGGCCATCGAGCCTTCCGCCGAAATGATCCGGCAGCGCACTGCGCTGGCCGCTCCGGTCATCCAGGGGTACGCCGAAAACCTGCCTTTCGACGACAATTCCTTCGATGCATCGATGGCGGTGCTGACAGTTCATCACTGGACCGACAAGGAGAAGGGCCTCAAAGAGATGCGTCGTGTGACGCGGGGGCCGGTCGTTGTCCTTACATACGATCCGGCGTTTCGCGCATTCTGGCTTCTGGATTACTTTCCGGAACTCGTAGCTCTGGACGAGGCGCAAATGCCAGGGATAACGGATTATGAGCGGTGGCTGGGGCCGGTAGAGATTTCTCCTGTTCCGATCCCGCATGATTGTACCGACGGGTTCCTGAGTGCTTACTGGCGGCGACCAGCGGCATATCTCGACCCCCGAATTCGTGCCGCCATGTCGTCTTTCTGGAAGGTGGGCGATGTGTCCGAGGCCTTGAGCAGGCTGGAGAAGGATCTGCAAAGCGGCGCCTGGGCGCAGCGATACTCCTCACTGCTGGAGCTTGATGCCTGCGACTGCGGCTATCGCCTAGTCGTGACCAAATGACGTTACCTCTAAAGCAACATGGCTTCAAACGAATCCATAAACCTGATCTAGGATTTTGATCTAGATCACGCCCTGTTGCAGATGCTCCAGCAGCTGCTTTGACACGAAGCCGTTGACCGGCAGGCCGTTGCGCAGCTGATACAGCCTGATGGCATTTGCCGTGCCGGAGGTCATTTCGCCGTCAGCGGTTCCTGCATTAAAGCCCTTTTGGGTCAGAAGCTCCTGAACCCGCTTGATCCGGTCTTGTGCGCTAAGCGGCTGGCCGGCGGTTGGCCCGGCGGGTGCCTTCGCGGCAGCCTGGTTGGTGTTCTTGGCAATACCCCACGACTGCTCGGAAATGGAAACCATATTGGCTTCGCGTTGCGCAGCGGTCGGCTTCCATGATGCGATCGACTGATCAATTCCGGCAAGCGCGGTCTTGTCCACAGCAGCGATCATTTCCTGTGCTTTCTTGACCGCGTCGCGGTCACCGCTTCGGGCTGCAATCGAATACCATTTGTAGGCTTCGGGGATGTTTTTCGGTATCCCCAGCCCGCGCTCGTTCAGGACCGCAAAATTGTACTGGCTGTCAGGCAGGCCATGTTGGGCTGCTGCGCCGAACCACTTGGCGGCGCGTGCCAGGTCGGGCTTGCCGTTTGCTGTATCGGCAGACATCACGGCAAGATTGTGCATAGCCTTGATGTTTCCCTGCTCGGCAGCTTTGGCATACCAGCTCATCGCCTGGAAACGATCCTGGGCGACGCCGCTGCCGCGTTCATACAAGGTGCCAATGCGATATTGCGCAGCTGCCAGACCACCCTCGGCCGCGCGAAGATACCATTGCGCTGCCTGGTCATGGTCACGGCCGACTTTTCTGCCCTCAAGGTATCTGCTGGCGATAATGAACTGGGCGCTGGCATCGCCGCCGCTGGCCGCCTGGCGAAGTTCAGCAGTGCCGATCTGCTCAGGCAGAGTTGTTGCAGGTACAGCAGAAACAGGGTTGCCCAGGGTGTCGGGCGCTTGCGACAAGAGCGGATCGGAGGTGTCGGCAGACCCAACCGACGCGGTGGTCATCGGATCAGTTTCGATCCGGTCCCTGCGCGTTGTCGCTGCCGGGATTTCAACCGCTCTGCCGGATGTGGGCAGTTCAATCCCGCCAGAGGCCGGTTGCAGTTTCTGCTCTATTGCAGGCTCTACCATGCTGGTTGCCGCGGGAGTTGCCGGTGCGGACGCAGAACTTTGCTTGCCGGGAGTTGCATTGAACAAACCGGAGTTGCTCGTATAGGCGGAAACAGCGGCCAGCAGGACTGCGGCTGCCAGGATCAGCCGTTTACGGCTGGAGCCGACCCGGCTTGTGGACTTCTTGCCACTGGAGCGGCCCTTGCCGGACACGGCGGAAGAGAGCATGTGTTGTTCCGGGTCGGATTCACCTGCGTGCGGGTCAAACCCGCCAAAGTCCGTCGGCGCTGCGCCCAGCGGAACGTTGCCCGCGGCATCCACGCTGCTGGTTGCGGCCTGGCGCGCTGCGGCGATGAAATCCACATGACCGTCAGCCGCACCGGCAGGCCCGGCTGCAGCCATTGTCTGCGGAGACATCGACATGGCCACATCCGGGTTGATGCCATGGTTCTGGCTCATGTGAGACCGGACAACCGTCAACCAGTCCATAGTTCCGGACGGGGCTTCTTGAGATACGGGTTGGCCTTGTGCGGCAGGCGCTGCACCGGCTGTGACATTGGCGCCGGGCGCGTCTGCGAGCGCATCTGCATGTGAAGGCTGAACCGCGGCGTTGGCGACGTCATTTTGCAGCGCTTCATCAACCGGTAAGGGGTGCGCTGCGGTAGCCTGGGCCTCTGCAGAAATGGCTGCGGCAGACGCTGCGACGCTGGCAGTCAGTGCATCTATTTCGTCGGCCTCGGCGCTGGTATCGATAGCAGCCGAACTGACTGCGTGACCTGCTGCATTGCTCTGGCTGTCAATTTCGCTGAGTTTGGTGATGATCTGGGCAAGCGTCTCATGAACGGCTTCCAGCGTGGCCTGGGTGCGCTGATCCGCTGTTTCGGCATTGGCCCTGACCGCAGCAAGGCCGTCTTGAAGGGCCTGCAATTCAGCGGACGGTTCGGTTCCTTCGGCAGACGCGGCAAGCGATCCCGAACTTACCAGTGAGCGGGCTTCAGCGCGGCTTTCTTCGAGGCTGGCAAACAGCTGTTGTATGGAATTTTCGATTGTTGCGAGGCTGCCCAGCTGCTGTTCGGTTGCCGCCAGCCTGTGCTCGATTGTTTCCATCTGCGTGGTAATCTGTGGAATTGCCGCCGGCGATGCCGCTGCCATCTGGGTGTCCAGCGCCAGGATGCGCTCTTCCAGCGCTCCAAGTTGCGGTTGATAGTCAGCCGGCTGCGTAACCTGCTGCAATTGCAGGCTCAGATCTGAAATGCGCTGTTCAATTTGGGCAATCGGTTCCAGTCCGGGAGCTTCGTCGACCCTGCTGGACAGCATTTCAAGCGCACTGCGCAGCGCCTGGACTTCCTGGTCGGAAGCGGCTTGTTGCTGGATTTGGTCAAAACGACTGTGCAACTCTGAAATATCTGAGTGGACGGCCGCCAGGTCTGCATCGGAAGCCCCTGCGCCCTGCAGTTTCTGCTCGGCGTGCTCGACAAGGCCGGCCAGGCGGGCTTCGATGGCATTTGCCTGTTCCTCTGCGGCTCTGCCGGCTGTTGCTTCGGCTTGCTTGCCGATGGCTTCCGCCGAGTGACGCACCGTGTCAATGCGCTCGGCAAGCTCGCGAATTCGGGCTTCAAACAGGGCCTTGAGCTGCAGGTCTTCGCCGCCGCTTGCGGTCTGTTCGACACGGGCTGCCAGCTCCTGCATGCGGGCTTCCAGGTCAGCCACGATTTCGGGCCTGCCACCATCGTGAGACGGCGTTTCGACCTTGCCGTCCAGCTCGACAATCCGGCTTTGCAGCTGGCCCATTGTTTCACGGGACTGTTTGTCTGATTTCTCAATATGATCGACGATGTTGCGGACCGCACCTTCAAGGGCGCTGAAACCGGGTACGTCGCGGGCTGTGATTTCGACCGGGCGCAGGGCGATTTCCTCAAGCCGGTCACCGATCTTGTCGACGCGCTTGCCCAGCGTTCTGACGCCGTCCTGTGCGCGTTGCTCACCCTGTTCAATGCGATCCAGCAGCAGGTCCATAGCCTTGGAGTTGGCTTGCCCACCGGTTGCAGGTGCAGCGGCAGACAATGCATGCTGAGGTGCTTCGGCGGCAGCTTCGCGTTCCTGCATTTCACTGAGCCGGGTAACCAGGATGTCCAGTTTGCGTTCTATTGAGCTTTCATCAGATGCGGAGCGGTGCTCGGATTTGCCACGCGAGGATGCTGCAGTCTTTGAGCGCGAGTTGCGGGCGCTCGCCGATGCGGATGGTTTCTTGCGGGTGGCGCGCGTTTTCACGTCGGCGTCTTCGCTGGCGCTTTCCAGTATTTTCTGATTCAGCCATTGCCCCAGGGTCTTGCCTTGCGAGGTGGCAGCGTCCTTTGCAATCTCACGCGCCTTGCCGTCGATGCCCTTAACGCTCCATGGAATGCCTGGCTTCATGACCCAATTCTCTTTTCGCTGTCCTGACCCGTCCATATGAAAGACCGGCCAATGCCCGGTGGAAACGAATCCACCCCTCGATAATGCTAAAAGTTAACAGGTTTGGTTAAGAACGAGTTAAGCCTGTCCCTATTACAGACATTTGGTTTACGTTTCGTAGCGATGACGATTTGCAGTACTGCGTGTTTTCGTGATAAAATATACCGTATACGTATTGACGTAGGAGCGCGAAATGGTAAACAGGCCGCCTAAATTGCTGCTAAATGAGACTTTTGATTACATCTGGCGTGACTTTATGGCATCGCGACTGGCTAAATCTTGCCGCAATGTCACTTTAGGTAAGGTTTCGCTCGGGCGTGATGCAGGGCAGAAACTGGTTCATTGTAAAATTGCAAATCCATTGTTTGCCTGGTCGAAGCCAGGCTGGAAGGTGACTTATGGTTGTTAAAACGGGGGAACATGAAAACCGGGATCGCACATATTCGATTACTGAATTGTGCAAAGAGTTCGAGGTAACACCACGAACCCTGCGTTTTTATGAACAAAAGGGTTTGCTCAGCCCGGCGCGACGCGGCTGGACGAGATTGTTCTCATACCGCGACCGGGCCCGGTTGAAGCTGATCCTGCGCGGCAAAAAAGTCGGCTTTTCGCTTGAGGAAATCAAGGAACTGCTGGATCTCTACAGCTTGCGTGATGGTCAGTTGACCCAGCTTCGGGTTGCCTCGACCAAGATGCGTGAACGTCTCGACGCACTCCAGGTACAGCGCGTTGAGCTTGACGAGGCGATACTTGATCTTCAGCGCACCGTTGAAATTGTCGACGGAATGTTGAAAGCGCGTACCGAAGGCGATGCGGTCAAGGCAAAAGCCGGCTGATTTGGCACGCTTTGCCGACTTGAAGGCGCATCCGGTCATATTGCAATGCCATCGGCGGTGCCGGTGGCATTTTTTTCTTGCTGACCGGGCAGGGAAACCCGGATCATGGTGTTGAACCTTGATGCATCATGAAACGGACCAACCAATATGAGTGTTCTTGATCTGCCTGTACCGTCCTGGATGGCTGAAGACCATGAGATGCTTGCCGAGCAGGCGGGCAGGTTCTTCGAAGCCGAAGTGGCACCTCGCTATGATGATTTCGAAAAGGCCGGTGTATTTGATCGCGACATCTGGGAACAGGCAGGCGCTGCCGGGTTGTTATGCGCCGCAGTTCCGGAAGAGTTCGGCGGACCGGGCGGGGATTTCGGGCACGATGCGGTTATCACCTATCAGGCGAACCTGAAAGGCTGTGACGGCTTCGGCGGGCCATTGCACTCGGCAATCGTTGCACCCTACATCCAGCACTATGGCTCCGACGAGCAGAAGCAGCGCTGGCTGCCTAAAATGGCGACCGGAGAATACATTGCAGCGATCGCCATGACGGAACCGGGGGCCGGGTCCGACCTGCAGGGCGTGAAGACCACCGCGAAGCGTGATGGCAATCATTATGTGATCAATGGGTCGAAAACCTTCATCACCAATGGCCAACTGGCCAACCTGATACTCGTCGTAACCAAGACCGACCCGTCAGCAGGCGCAAAGGGCACGTCGCTGTTTGTTGTTGAGACCGACCAGGTTGATGGCTTCAGACGCGGCCGGAATCTCGACAAGGTGGGAATGAAATCAAACGACACTTCGGAATTGTTTTTCGATGATGTGCGCGTGCCGGCAGATGCGCTTCTGGGCCCGGAAGAGGGCCAGGGTTTTATCCAGCTCATGCAGCAACTTCCCCAGGAGCGGCTGCTGATTGCGGTTTACGCCATTGCCCGGATCGAGCGTGCGCTCACGGTAACCCTGGATTATGTCAAGCAGCGCAAGGCGTTTGGCAAATCCATCATCGACTTCCAGAATTCCCAGTTCGTGCTTGCCGAATGCAAGACCGAGGCAACCATCGCCAAGGTGTTTGTCGACAATTGCATTGAGCGACACTTGAAAGGCGGTCTTGACGCCACCACTGCCTCGATGGCGAAATACTGGCTCACCGATCTGCAGTGCAAGATTATCGACAAATGCCTGCAATTGCATGGCGGCTATGGCTATATGGATGAATATCCGATCTCGCGCATGTATCGCGATGCCCGTGTCGAGCGCATATACGGCGGATCAAATGAGATCATGAAAGTGCTGATCGCGCGGTCGCTGTAGCGCTGTAACCTCAGGCTTGATCCACGATTGCCTGATACACCAGTGCCCGCAATTCCTTGCGGCTGGGCCATGTGCTCGACGGCAGCAACTGGGTCAAGAACACCACCGACAATTCTTCTTTCGGGTCACACCAGAAATAGGTGCTGGCCATGCCGCCCCAGGAAAAATCACCCACGCTGCCCGACAGCATCGATTGCGCCGGGTTGAGGCTGATGGCGAATCCCAGGCCGAAGCCAACCGCGCTGAACGATGTTTCGCACCAGGCACTGGGACCAAGTGTGGCCAGGTCGACACCGCCGGGAAGGTGGTTGGACGTCATCATCGATACCGTATGGCGGCCCAGCAGGCGCACATCGCCGAGCACGCCGCCACGCCGCAGCATTTCGGCAAACCGCAGATAGTCGCGGCCGGTTGAAATCAATCCGCCGCCGCCGGAAAATGTATCCACTTCACCTTCGCCGAACCCGGTGGGAAATACCGGCATTCCGCCCTCAGGATCATAGGCGTAGCACGGACCCAGCCGGCCCATTTTTGATGACGGCACCACAAATGAAGTGTCGTTCATCTCCAGGGGCTCTAAAATGTTGTCGGCAAAGAACCGGTCCAGCGTCTTGCCGGAAACCACTTCCACAATCCGCCCGACAATGTCTGTGGCAACCGAGTAGTGCCAGCGCGATCCGGGCTGAAACAGCAGCGGTGTCCCGGCGAGGCGCGCAGCGGTTTGCGCAAGGCCGCCGGCGCGTTGTCCGAAATCAAGCCGGTTGGCCCCGTAGGTCTCGGATAACAGGTCCTGGTTGAAGCCGTAGGTGAGCCCCGATGTATGTGTCAGCAGATTGTGGATGGTCATCGGCGCGCGCAACGGCTCGGTCTGGTCAAGGCGTTCCGCGCCGGATGCGAGCACCTGGGTATCTGCAAATTCCGGAATGAACATCGACACAGGATCATCAAGGTGAACCAGCCCTTGTTCGTACAACATCATGAAAGCCGTCGAGGTCACCGGCTTGGTCATCGAATAAATGCGCGCCAGCGTGTCCGGCGTGTAGGCGGTTTTGGCCGCGACATCCGAGTAACCGGTGTGGCCCTGCCAGGCCACCCGCCCTTTGCGGGCGATCAGCGTTGCGGCAAACGGAAACTTGCCCTGGTCCACATAGCGCTGCATCCAGTCGTCAATTCGAGTGAGACGGGCAGCGTCGAGGCCGCACTGGGCCGGAGATGATGATTGTAACGGCATGAAATGGATTGAGGCTCAATTGTTGGTGACGGTCAAGGGGCCGCAACCCGCCCGATCGCTGAATTCCGCCATGTGACGGATTACACATTCCCAGGATTACAATTCTGTCATCTTCAGTGACATCAGCGTGATTGACACGACACACAAGCAAGCAAGACCTGAAAAAGAGGAACCAGACCAATGACCACCATTCGCACCACAGCAATCGCCGCCGTCGCCGCTATCACCATCGCCGCTGCAATGGCATCTCCCGCACATGCCATGTCGAAAAAGGGCGCCTTCTGGGCCGGTGTCGGTACTGCTGCAGCCTTCGGCGCCATCGGCGCGGCCCACGGCCACGGCTACTATGGCCACGACGAATATCGCGGTGGCCGGCATTATCGCCGTGCCGCGCGCCGCTGCGCCCGCCGCTTTGGCTGGCACACATGGCGCTGGGAGCGCTGCATGGATCGCCGCGGCTACTGATCCCGAACATACCGTTACAACAACAAATTGCGCCGCCGGGGCAGCCCGGTGGCGCAAGTTTGGTCTGTTCCTGATCCCGGTTTGCAGCTCATGTGCCGACCGCCATGGCCGGGAGACCCGAAGATTGGAAAACCGTATTGAAAATCGGGTCTGCTGGATAAGGCCGGTGACGTTGATTTTTGAGGTGTACTTGGTCTGGGTTTGCACCTAGTTTGCGGCGCAGAATCGGCACCGACCGATGCGTGAACGTGAAGTTCACGACCATCGATCGAGAACACTTACAAGCATTGAGGACAGGAGTCTGAAATTGATCAGGAGATTGTTTGTCGTATCAGCGGCAGCGCTGATGCTGATGGCCGGATCGCAGGCCGCGTCTGCGGCAGCCACTGCGCCTGGAACTGCCATGAAGACACCGATTGCGGCCCACGCGGCAGACGGCAGCTACAAGATTGCAAAGCAGGAGCGCAGGGCGCGCAAGCGTATTCGGCGCAACAGGCCCAAGCGCAACCGGAGACGCAATCTGGGCATTGGCCTGGGACTGGCTGCAGGTGCGATTGCCATTGGTGCCGCCGCAGCGGCTGCCCGCGAGCGCGAAGCGTACAGAGCCTGCCGTCGTGTCGAGCGGCGCTGCGCCCGCCGCCACGGCTGGGAAACCCGCAGATGGTACCGGTGCGTTGAAAACCGCGGCTGCTAGACCAGTCTGAAGCTGCTCAGATACCGACGCTGCTGGAGTGATCCGGCAGCGTTTGTGATTCCGGCGGGATGGACCGGCAAGGTTTCCTTCTGCATTGTGGTTGCGGTAGCAGCGAAATTGTCATTTTGTCTGCTAAAACCGGATTTTCGCTAACATGGGTGCCGGAATCATGAATGCGTTGCAGATCACAGCACTGTTGATTGTCTTTGCCGGCGGGTTCGGTGCAATCAACTATCTGTTTTTCAAATTGCCGTCGGCCATCGGTATACTGGTCGTGGCGTTCCTCGCATCGCTGGCTGTAATCGGCCTGGAAGCGCTGTTTCCATTCCTCAACATTGCCGAGGCAATCACCGCTTTCGTGGCCGAAATAGAATTTTCCCAGGCCCTGCTGGAAGGCATGCTGGGTCTTTTGCTGTTTGCCGGCGCCCTGCATGTCAATATCGACGATTTGCGCGCTGAAGCATGGGTTATCGCCCTGATGGCGACATTGGGCGTTGCGCTGTCCACTTTGGTCATCGGCGTCGGTTTCTACTGGATTACAGCGATGCCGTTATTGGTGGCGCTGGTATTCGGCGCGCTGATCTCGCCAACCGACCCGGTCGCCGTTCTCGGCGTTTTGCGCGAGGCCGACCTGCCCAAAACCCTGGAAACCAAGATCGCCGGAGAAAGCCTGTTCAATGACGGCGTCGGTTATGTGGTGTTTCTGCTGCTGGTCGGGCTGGCGTTTCCGGTGGCCGGTGCGCACACGGATGCAACTATTGCAGGCGTGGCCACATTCTTTGTCAAGGAAGCGCTGGGCGGTGCGCTTCTCGGCGCCGTGCTCGGCTGGTGCGTGTTTCAGGTCATGAAGCGTATCGACGATTATCCGCTGGAAATACTGCTGTCGCTCGGCCTGGCATTCGGCGGGTATGAATTGGCCGTGGCACTGCATGTCTCCGGTCCGATCATGGCGGTGGTGGCCGGATTGTTCATTGGCAATACCGGCGTCAAATACGGCATGTCGGAAGAAACCCGGCAGCATCTGAACGTGTTCTGGACCCTGATTGACGAAATGCTCAATGCGGTGCTGTTCCTGCTCATCGGCGTTGAGATTTTCGCCATCACCTTCAACTGGGATACCATGACAACCGGACTGGCAGCCATCGGGCTGGCGCTCGTCGGCCGTCTTGTGGCTGTAGCGGTACCGATCGCGGTGTTGTCGCCGTTCAGGGACTATTCCAAAGGCGTGGTACCGATCATGACCTGGGGTGGGTTGAAGGGAGGTATTTCGGTGGCCCTGGCGCTCTCCCTGCCGGCCAGTGAATGGAAAGCCGAAATCCTGACCGCAACCTATCTGGTCGTGCTGTTCTCGATCATTGTGCAGGGACTGACCGTGGCATCACTGGCAAGACGCGTGGGCCGCGAGCCGGAGATGTTGTGAGTTTGGGTTGGTTTGGTTGGGTTTAGTTTACTCCGCTCACGCAAGCAGCCTTCGGCTGCGCTCCGCCAGGGCGCGCTTCGCGCGACGGCCGGTCGGCCTTGCCTCAGCACTAACGTGCTTCGGAGGTGTTCATCGCTACGGTCGTCCGGGGTCGGAGAACGGCGCGAAGCACGAAGTGCTGAGTAAAGCTGTTCGACCAGAGTAATGCATCACGGCCCGCACGAACCTCAATGATGAACCCCCAACTAGGCCCGACGGGCCTCGGGCCGGTCAGGCCCGCCCTAGCGGAGCGCAGCCGTCAGGCTGCTGGCGTGAGCGATATCAAACCGCTCAGCAATGGCATCTGACGGTTTCGCCTCCGAATCGTCTGCAATGTAGTGAGGTTTTCCGCCGGTTTGCCGGACAGTTCCACATCCGAATCCTTGTGAGCAGGATCAACTTCACTGCCAGCTTCATCGGTTGCCATCATTGCCTGTCTCCGTTTATGTCAGATCATGAGCTTAGGGGGCAGTTGCAGGTGTTGCCAAGTGACCCTATCGCGGGTATAAGCCACCTCGTTTGAACGAACCGTCCGGCCAGTGTGGGCTGCCGTGTCGGTTTAAATGCTTAAAAACAGGCTCAAACGACCTGCTCATCACGTTCCGAGCGAAGCAAGGCAAGGCCAATCGGCCGCCGCACCATGTGCACGCCTTGTCGGGATTGCGAACCGAGTGAGCCGTGTCGTGAGTAAAATGGAGACAGCAAAATGCCCAAAATGAAGACGAAAGCGTCTTGCAAGAAGCGATTCAGCTTCACCGCAAGCGGCAAGGTGAAAGCCGGTCAGGCCGGTAAACGCCATGGTATGATCAAGCGGTCGAACAAGTTCATCCGCAATCAGCGCGGCACCACAATCCTCACGGATGCGGACGCCGGGATCATCAAGGGCTTTATGCCCAACCGCTAACGGTACGCAAGGAGTTACCCGAAAATGGCACGAGTTAAACGTGGTGTGACCGCTCATGCGCGTCACCGCAAAGTCGTCAAGGCAGCCAAGGGCTATTATGGCCGCCGCAAGAATGTGTTCCGCGCTGCCGTCCAGGCCGTGGAAAAGGCAGGTCAGTACGCTTACCGCGACAGGCGTCGCAAGAAGCGCAATTTCCGTTCATTGTGGATTCAGCGCATCAACGCTGCCTGCCGTGAACTGGGCATGACCTATGGCCGATTTATCGAGGGCCTCGGCAAAGCCGGTGTCGAAGTCGACCGTAAAGTCCTGTCCGATATTGCCGTACGCGAGCCAGACGCATTCAAGGCGCTGGTCGAAAAGGCAAAAGCCGCGCTGTAAGCTTTCAACGCTGCTATCTGACTACAAACACACCGAGTTGAAGCCGGGCATTGTTGCCGCATGATTATTGCGCGATAAGTCCGGCTTTATTTTTTGAACATGACGATGGGTTTAACCATGAGCGAACTGGCAGAACTGGAAAGCCAATTAGTAGGCGCTGTTGAGGCGGCCCACGACGAGGCAACGCTGGACACCGTGCGGGTGTCGGCGCTGGGCAAGAAAGGCGCCATATCCGAGCGCATGAAAACGCTTGGAGCCATGTCGCCTGACGAGCGCAAGCACGCAGGCCAGGCCCTGAACGCGCTCAAGGACAAGGTGGCTGCGGCAATTGCATCACGTTCAGCCTCGCTGAAGCAAGCCGGCCTTGAGGCCCGACTGGCGACGGAGTTCGTCGACGTAACGCTGCCGGCGCGTCCGGAGATGCAAGGGTCAGTGCATCCGGTTTCCCAGGTCTGGGAAGAGATCACCCAGATTTTCGGTGACATGGGGTTTGCCGTGGCCGAAGGCCCGCACATTGAAACCGACTGGTATAATTTCGGCGCCCTGAACATTCCCGATGATCACCCGGCCCGTCAGGAGCATGACACGTTCTATTTCAACCCGAAGGAAGACGGGTCGCGCATGGTGTTGCGCACGCACACATCGCCGGTGCAGATCCGCACCATGCAGGAAAGCGAGACCCCGATCCGCATCATTGCGCCGGGCCGCACCTACCGCTGTGATTCAGACCAGACCCACACCCCGATGTTCCATCAGGTTGAAGGCCTGGTGCTGGATGACAGGACCCATCTGGGCCATCTGAAATGGTGTTTGGAAGAATTCTGCAAGGCGTTCTTTGAGGTCGATGCGGTGAAAATGCGCTTCCGCGCCTCGCACTTCCCGTTCACCGAACCGAGCATGGAAGTGGACATCAACTGTTCCTGGGAAAAGGGCCAGGTCAAGGTCGGTGTCGGCGACAGCTGGCTGGAAATCCTCGGATCCGGCATGGTGCATCCGAACGTCATTCGGGCCGGTGGCCTGGATCCCGACAAGGTGCAGGGCTTTGCCTTCGGCATGGGCATCGACCGGCTGGCCATGTTGAAATACGGCATTCCTGACTTGCGGGCCTTCTTCGAAGCGGACCTCAGATGGCTGAGGCATTATGGCTTCCGCTCGCTCAACGTGCCGACACTGGCAGGAGGACTGTCATGAAGTTCACGCTGAAATGGCTGAAACAGCATCTCGACACCGACGCCACCATCGACGAAATCTGCGATGGTCTCGTTGGTGTGGGCCTTGAGGTTGAAGGCGTCGAGGATCAGACGAAAGCGCTGGCCGCGTTCACCATCTGCAAGGTGAAAGAGGCCCGCCAGCACCCCAATGCGGACCGCTTGCGGGTGTGCGACGTGGAAACCGGCACCGGCATGGTGCAGGTGGTGTGCGGGGCGCCCAATGCCCGTACCGGCCTCATAGGTGTATTTGCAGGCCCCGGCACCCATGTGCCCGGCACCGGCGTTGATCTTGAGGTTGGCACCATTCGCGGTGTTGAAAGCGCCGGCATGTTGTGTTCGGAGCGCGAGCTGATGATTTCCGATTCACACGACGGCATCATCGATCTGGCGGAAGACTTCCCCATCGGCATGAGTGCTGCCGAAGCACTTGGTCTCGATGATCCGGTGATCGATGTGGCCATAACGCCGAACCGGCCCGATGCGCTGGGTGTTTATGGTATTGCCCGCGACCTGGCGGCAAAGGGTCTCGGCAAGCTGAAACCGCTCGATGTGCCTGACATAAAAGGCACCTACAAATCTCCCATCGGCGTTGAGCTGCGCTTTGACGGTGAAGACCCGATGCCGTGTTCGATGTTTGTCGGCCGCCACATCAAGGGCGTCAGGAACGGCCCGTCGCCGGACTGGCTGCAGCGCTGGCTGATGGCTATCGGCCTGCGCCCGATCTCCGCACTGGTCGATATCACCAACTACATCACCTTTGGCTACGGTCGCCCGCTGCACGTGTTCGATGCCGACAAGGTGCACGGCACCGTGCATGCGCGCATGGCGAAACCGGGTGAAACGCTGATGGCACTGGACGGCAAGGAATACTCACTTGACGAGACCATGACGGTGATCGCCGATGACAATGGTGCTGAAGGCATTGCCGGCATCATTGGCGGCGAAGTTTCCGGTTGTGATGAAAATACCGAAAACGTGTTCATCGAAGCAGCGTTTTTTGATCCGGTTCGCACCGCTGCCACAGGGCGCAAGCTCAATGTGATCACCGATGCGCGCTATCGCTTTGAACGCGGCGTAGACCCGGCCTTTGTCGAGGCCGGTGCCCAGCTTGCAACGCAGATGATCATCGACCTGTGCGGCGGTGAACCGTCCGAACTGGTGATTGCCGGTGCTGCACCCTTGAATGCCCGGTCCTATGACCTGCGCAAGACCCGCGTCAGATCGCTGGGCGGTATCGATGTGCCGGAAGCCCGGCAGGTGGACATTCTCACCGCGCTCGGCTTCGGTGTCACCGACAAAGGCGATGTGCTGTCGTGTGCGGTGCCAAGCTGGCGGCCGGATGTCCATGGCGAGGCAGACCTGGTTGAAGAGGTCTGCCGTATCTATGGTCTGGACAAGGTGCGCTCGAAGCCCATGCAGCGCGCCCATGCCGTTGCCAAGCCGGTTTTGACCACACGCCAGAAACGCATGCTGGCGGCTCGCCGGGCGCTGGCCGGGCGCGGGCTGAACGAGGCGGTGACCTGGTCGTTCCTGCCGGCAGCCCAGGCAGACCTGTTCGGCGGTGGCCAGCCGGAACTGAAGCTGGCCAATCCGATTTCGGTTGAACTGTCCGACATGCGGCCGTCGCTGATCGCCAATCTGGTGGCGGCAACCGGGCGCAATGTTGATCGCGGCCAGGCCCAGGTCGGCCTGTTCGAAGTGGGCCAGGTCTATGCCGGTGACAGACCTGAAGACGAAACCTTGCGGGCAGCAGGTGTCCGGCGCGGCCAGACCGGTCCGCGCCACTGGGCCGAGAAGGCGCGCAATGTCGATGCCTTTGATGCCAAGGCCGACCTGATGGCCGCCCTTGCCGTGGCAGGGGCACCGGTGGCAAGCGTCCAGGTGGTGCAGGGCGCACCGTCCTGGTTCCACCCGGGCCGGTCCGGCACGGTGCAACTGGGCCCGAAGAACCAGCTCGGCTGGTTTGGCGAGGTGCATCCGCGCGTGCTTGACGCCATGGATGTTAAAGGTCCGCTGGTGGCATTTGAGATGAACCTGGACGCCATTCCGGAGCCCAAGTCATCACAGGCAGCGCGTCCGCCGATGGATACATCGGACCTGTTGCCGGTGAAGCGCGATTTCGCCTTTGTCATCGACGCCGATGTGCCGGCAGACAAACTGTTGCGGGCAGCACGCGGAGCCGAAAAAGCCCTGGTATCGGACGTCTCGGTATTCGATGTGTTTGAAGGCGGCAATCTCGGCGAAGGCAAGCGCTCACTCGCCATCGAGGTCACGCTCCAGCCCCGGGACAAGACCCTGACCGACGAAGAGATCGATGCCGTATCCCAGGCAATCATTGCCGGTGTCACCAAGGCAACCGGGGCTACCCTGAGGGGGTAGCCCGTGGTTGATTTATTCCGCTCACGCCAGCAGCCTGTGGCTGCGCTCCGCTGGGGCGCACTTCGTGCGGCAGCCAGTCGGCCTTGCCTCAGCACGTTCCGTGCTTCGGAGGAATTCATCACTACGGTTATTCGGGGTCGGAGAACCGGGTGTCTTATTCCGCTCACGCCAGCAGCCTTCGGCTGCGCTCCGCTGGGGCGCACTTCGTGCGGCGGCCAGTCGGCCTTGCCTCAGCACGTTCCGTGCTTCGGAGGAATTCATCACTATGGTTGTTCAGGACCGGAGAACCGGGTGTCTTATTCCGCTCACGCCAGCAGCCTTCGGCTGCGCTCCGCTGGGGCGCACTTCGTGCGGCGGCCAGTCGGCCTTGCCTCAGCACGTTCCGTGCTTCGGAGGAATTCATCACTATGGTTGTTCAGGACCGGAGAACGGCGCGAGGCACGAAGTGCCGAGTAAAGCTGTTCGACCAGAATAATGGGTCACCGCTAATACAACCTGATTGATGAACGCCCACTAGGCCCGACCGGGCCTCGGGCCGGTCAGGCCCGCCCCAGCGGAGCGCAGCCGTCAGGCTGCTTGCGTGAGCGGAACAAAACAACAACCCAACCACCCATCAAGCCTCGACGCCGACCCCGATCGGGCATGTCACGCCGGTGCCGGCCAGGCCGCAATAACCGTTCGGGTTCCTGGCCAGGTATTGCTGGTGGTGGGTTTCGGCGAAGTAGAACTCAGGCGCTTCACGCACTTCCGTGGTGATCGACCCGTAGCCTCTGGCGTCCAGGGCCTTCTGGTAGGCAGCCTTTGAGGCCAGCGCTGCGTCGCGCTGGGCATCGCTGACCCAGTAGATACCGGAGCGGTACTGGGTGCCGACATCGTTGCCCTGACGCATGCCTTGCGTGGGATCGTGTGCTTCCCAGAAATATTTCAGGATCTGGTCATATGAAACGACGTTGGGATCGAACACCACCATGACCGCTTCGGCATGGCCGGTCTGGCCGGAGCAGACCTCTTCATAGGTCGGGTTCGGCGTTGTTCCGCCAATATTGCCGACCGCCGTCACCCACACGCCAGGCCTGATCCAGAATTCGCGCTCGCAGCCCCAGTAACAGCCGAAAGCCAGATAGGCGATCTCGTGACCCGCCGGATAGGGACCTTTGAGCGGGTTGCCGTTGACCAGGTGTTTTGCAGCCGTTGGAATAGGCGTATCGCGGCCGGGAAGTGCGTCTGCGGCTGACGGTATATCGAGCTTCTTGCGGGCAAAACCGAACATGAGCGTGATCCCTTTCCATGTATTTGAAATACTGTTTCCTATGTTGTCATACGCAGGCGAACTTGCAAGTGGATCAGGCAGTTACAATTGTGTGATGCAACGCCTTGATCTTCAACCACTTATGTGTATGTTCCCGCCAGTGCTGGAGAGGTGGCCGAGTGGTTGAAGGCGCACGCCTGGAAAGTGTGTATGCGGGTAACCGTATCAAGGGTTCGAATCCCTTTCTCTCCGCCAATATCCCGATTGCAAACTCACAACAGCCCCGTGACAGCAGCAAAATTTGTTGTTGTTTCAAAGGGGTTTAGCAGAAGCGACCGAACCTCAGAGACTGCCAGGAATGGCAATTTCAGTCTCTGATGGCCCTTACGTCTCTTTCCAACCGAACCTCATGCGAATTGGTTCGCATTCAAAAAGTACCCTTATTTCAATTGGTTGAAGATTTTGAGGGACCGTACTTTTTGCAGCGGTTCCCTCGCTAGTCGACAGGTTCACAGAGCCAACCAAGGGCGTGCCGGAGCGAAACACTTCGCAAGAGTGCGATCATGAGAGAATGTTGGACGGAGGTATGTTGCCTCGCTACAGACTAAATGAAACCTGACCCCTGACAGAGCCTGCAATAAATAGAGCGGGTCGTGGACGCGTGGCTTGTCGTTTCTGGCAATTATGGTGATCCATATTTTTGTGTGTGTCGTAACCGGTAAAAAATTTTAGGACCGAGGAGCTCTTATGAAAAAATCTCTCTTAGCTGTGACTTGCGCTGGCAGCCTTATGCTAGCCGCGCCAATTGCGCATTCTCATGACAATAATGGTCACCGTCATCATCATGGTGCCGATCACTCCAGCAAGCACGGACATCGCCACAATCACTCCGACACTGGCATAGCAATCGCGGCTGGCGCAGTCGCCCTGATTGCGGCCGCAGCAGCTGCGAAGGCCCATGAGGGTAATCCGAACTATAGCTATCATCATGGGTACGGTAGCCGCAGCAATGCAATTTCTGCCTGCTTGCACAAGGCGCAGCGCAGAACAGCCCGTCGTGGCGGCCATGGGGTGACTTTGCGCAATGTCCGCCGCGCGAATTTTAACGGCTCCAATTGGCGGGTCGCGCTTTCCGTGAAGCAAAGACTTCGTGGCGGGGTGAGGCGCAACGTGGTTGCCCGGTGTACTGTTGTTGGCAGCAATGTCACCCAGTTCAAATTTCGATAGTTCGTATTAATCTGACGCAATCAGCGCCGCAAATGTCCTGACCGAAGACACCAGTGGTCGGGCATTTCGGGTGATCAAGCACGACAAAATCGGAGGCTTTCGAGATGAAAATTTGCAAACTTTCTGCTGCAATGTATGGCGTTATCGTTGCTGGCCTTGCTGCGTTTTCCAGTGTGTCCGGATTTGCGGCTGACCGGAACGAAACCGTACAATTTTCCGCTGGCGCGACGTCCGCAAGCCTTTCAGGTTCCATTCAGGGTTACGACGGTATCAACTACCGACTAGGGGCGTCTTCGGGCCAGAGCATGTCCATCCTGTTCAATCCGGACAACCCAAGCTGCTATTTCAACGTGCTGCCACCTGGATCTCAGACGGCAATCTTCAACGGATCAGTCACTGGCAATGAATTTGCCAGCCAGTTGCCTGCCTCAGGCGATTACACAGTACAAGTCTACATGATGCGCAATGCAGCGCGACGCGACGAGACATGCAAATATGACATTACTTTCGAAATCGCAGGTAATGGCCAACAGTCCAGCCTGAGCAATCTTGGTAGTGATAGCACTGCTGACAGCGATGATGTGGCAGCTGACAGCATTGATGATGACAGCGGCGATAATCCTGTGCACTTCAGCGGCCGTGACGCACGCCGGGCATGTCAGCGCCGGCTTGGCGAGCAATATGGTGTGCGCCGCTCGGCATTCAGCGGTGTAAGTGTGCGTCGCGCCGGAAGCGGGCATTTCTGGGTAAAGGGTGAAGTAGTGCGCCACCGCAGCCGACCGGACGTGTTCACTTGTCGCGTAGTTCACGGTGAGGTGGTGGCGATGCGAGTTCATCCAGAGGCCAGACCAGCCATAGCGGTCCGGTAAAGGGGTGTTAGGAACAGCTCTACTTGGCACGCCGCAAGCACTCGGCAAGTCCGATTTCGAAAACGAACCACATCCGGCACATGCGCGCGGCAATCCATTTCGCGACCGTCAGCATCTCAACAAAGCATGTCGGCATGAGGTTGCCCGGCAACTACGACACTCGCATACACAATTCGACCGCTTGCGAATCGTCACCGGACATTTGAGAAACCGCACACTGCAGGGCGATGGAACAGTCCGTTGGCTTAATGGTGATCATCTCATTCACTTTACTTGCCATTTCGACAGACGTGGACGGGTGGTTGATGGCCAGTTTTACTACTACCCGGCACAACCAGCCGCCTACACGCCTGACTACGCAGATGGGAATGCAGGCGGGCCTGACAGTTGGCGCGTGGCTGATGTGGCATCGAACGATGTCTTGTACGTTCACCGGCGCGCAAGCCTGGCCAGTCCGCGCATTGGCAGCCTGCCTTTCAACGCCCGCGGTGTTCGCAACTACGGATGCCAGTGGAGTGATATTGACAAGGGCACATGGTGTGAAATCGAGTATCGGGGCTTGAGAGGATACGCCGCCCAAATGTATCTGGCAGAAGATAGCTGAACGGAAAGAGTGAGTTGAATATGAACAAGCAGAATACAGTTTCCAGGCGTACTGCTTTGGCAGGTATGGCAGCCACGGGGGTTTCCTTGTGGTCAGCAAGCAGCCTCGCCCGACAGGTTTACAAGGAAGCCCATGAGCTCAAACCGGGAGAGTTCTCCTGGCATCCTGAGAGGGCAATGGCCGGGCCTGTATCGATTATCGTGTCGTTGCCGGATCAATTAGTGCATGTGTATCGCAACGGTATCCGCATTGGTGTGTCAACCTGCTCGACAGGTAAGAAGGGCCACAGAACTCCAACCGGGGTATTTACCATCCTGCAAAAGGATAAGCATCACCGCTCATCTACCTACAATAACGCTCCAATGCCCAACATGAACAGGCTGACCTGGTCTGGAATTGCACTGCACGCAGGCAAATTGCCGGGGTACCCGGCATCGCACGGATGTGTGCGACTTCCCAGGAAGTTCTCAGCCCTGCTGTTCACGGTTACTCATCTGGGAACGCCCGTCATCATCGCCAACGGACATTCACAGCCGCGCGAGGTAGTTCATCCAGGCATGGCGCTTGCGCAGCATGCAGAACATGAGTTTGAAGAAGCAGTTGCAAATCTCAAGGGCAAGAAAATACCCCATGACAAGGGCGTAACAACATCTGTGCTCGTGAGCCGCGCCGACCAGGAAATTCTGATCATGGAAAACGGGGAAATTGTCTCCAAGGGCCGTGCCACAATTCGCGATGCAACAACACCTATTGGCGAGCATGTGTTTGTTCTCAACCGTCCCCACGATGGCCGTAAGGGTCTCGCCTGGCATGCGGTTGGGCATCACCCAACACTGACCAATGGTTTTCATGAACCGGAAGAAGCAGTTATCAAGCGGATCAATGCAGACCGCGCCTCGATCTCTTCCCTGCAAGCCCGCATGCATCCTGGCATGATGCTGATCATGACTGACCTTCCGCTGCATCCGGAACGGCGCTCTGGCAAGGATTTCGTGATTGTATCTGAACACGACGCCTAGCCGAGCCGATTTTATCTCTACCGAAAATCGATCCGGCATATAATTCGTACCGCACCCATCGGTGAGGCTCCAACCATCGAAAGGAAAAACCATGGCTACTCTTTCCCTAAAAACAAAAATAGTAGTTTCTGCACTTGTCGCCGGAGCATTGTCGCTCGTAAGCACCGCACAAGCTCAGCCAAGTTTTGACTGCAGCAAGGCCAGTACTCGGGTCGAAAACCTGATCTGTGACAAGCCGCGACTCGCGGAACTCGACAGTGAACTGGCTGAAGCCTACAGGACTGCACTGCGTGATGCGCCATGGGCGTCTGCCAACCGTCGCATACGGGCCGAGCAAAAAGAATGGATCGCTCGCCGCAACCGGTGCGAGAATGCCCGCTGCATTCGGAAAAGATATATCCGCCGCATTGGCGCATTGCACAACGAGGTGCCGGATTCAGGCGGTGACAATGCCGCAGTTGAAAGCAATCCAGGCACCATGATGGCCATTTGCCGCAATCGCGCTGCACACGTCTTCCATGTTCGTGGGCCCAACGTTGATACAAAATACGAAGGCCAGCGTACCGATGGTACTCATGCTGTGAATGGCACGACTTATCTCAGAGGCGTCGAGGAAACCTTCCAGTGCTCATTCGACGCTGCCGGCCGGTCAATCGTTCGGTTCGTAGTCAACTGACCCAGGTCAACAACAAATAAATCAAGCAGTTTCGGAGTGACAACAAATGAGTATTTTCGATTTCATCAAGAGCGCTGGCAAAGCAATTGGCATCGGAAAAGACGAACCGCCATCGGCTGATGCCCTCAAGAAAGAACTGGATTCGTACAACATTGGAACCGACAAAGTTTCGGTCGAGGTCGATGGTGACAAGGCGATAGTGAAAGGTGAAGTGGCAGATCAGTCAGTTCTGGAAAAGGCCATCATCGCGGTTGGCAACACGCTGGGCGTGTCGAAGGTGGAAAGCCAATTGACCGCCCCGGGCCAGAAGGCGCCTGTCTTCCATACGGTCAAGAAGGGTGACAATTTATGGAAGATTGCTGAGGCGGCATACGGCAAAGGAAAAGGCGCCAAGTATCCTCTCATTTTCGAAGCCAACAAACCGATGCTCACAGACCCGGACAAGATTTATCCCGGACAGGTGCTTAGAATACCCGAGCTTGCGTGAACAGGTTGCTAGGGTAGAAAATCAATACCGGTAGCAAGACGACGAAGTGTGTGTAGTTCCAGAATGGCGGCATCGGTACCGAGCTCCCGAAGGCGCTGACACTAGGCGGATGGCAATAGAAATATTTGCATCCGCTTAGAAATATCAGGAGCAACTCAGGCAATCGGGTGATCAAGTCATGAATTTCATTGATCGAGGAAACCAGGTTGCGCCGCACCACTCGATCAGTTGTTTACTAAACCGAATGGAAAGTCTAATGCGAAAATCCCTATCAATAGCGGTCGCAGTGCTGATGATTTCAATTGCAGGCTGCAAACAGGAAAATGCGGATAAGGAAAAGACGCCGCCAACGCAGACCGAAAACAAAAAGCCCGCCGCTGCGACACAATCATCGCAGGCAGAAACGGCTGCGCCAGGAACGCAAAATACCTCTCAGGACATTGAAAACGTGACCAACAATGCTTGCCTTGCTGCGGTGAAAAAGGAAACAGGCGAATCGGACGTGTCAGTCGTCAGTAATGAATTCTCGGAAGCCAATACCGTGGTGATGATTGGCGTTGGCGCACAACGCGCGCCATGGCGCTGCCTCGTTTCCAACAAAGGTCAGGTAGCTGAAGTATCCTTCGAGGGCGATGACAGCGCCGGTGCGTCAAATCAACCGGCGCCTTCTGACAACGCGACAGGTGGCTCGGATGTCAGTCAAACGGCCATTAACGCATGTCTTGCTGCAGTTTCGAAGGAAACAGGCGAGTCGGATGTCGCTGTCCTAGGTTCGGAATTTTCGGAAGCAAACTCTGAGGTTACTGTCGGTGTCGGCCAACAACGCGCGCCGTGGCGCTGCCTAGTATCAAATGATGGGAAAGTGTCAGAAGTCTCCTCGCAGTCCGATGAAGGAAAACTGTGAGAGCTTATAACGTAGAAAGATAGCAGTGATGGAAAATGCATTTGGAACAGGCGCCGGCTTGCTGTTCGGTATTCTCATTTTGGCGGTTTTCGGAGCAGTAGTTGGCTGGCTGGCTAGCCTCATCGTTAAGGGCAGCGGTTATGGGCTGCTGGGAGATATTGTTATTGGTATTGTCGGTGCGAACATTGCTGGCTGGCTGTTTCCGGCGCTCGGTATCCCGGTGGGCAATAGCATTGTAGGAGTTATCATCGCCGCAGTTGCGGGCGCAGTAATCCTCCTGCTCATTATCAAGCTGATCAGACGAATGATTTAATAATTTTGCCGTGTCGCCGCTAACTGCCTTGTTGGCGGTCTATCGTTGCCATCAAGTCGATATTGGGGATTTGTAAGATGAAGTTTTGGTATTCGCTGATGGTATTCGCGGTAGTGTGGGCAGCCCCCGCGGCGGCAGACTGGACCGATGCGCGATGTGACATCTACCCGGTTGGTTCAGACAAGGCCGCCAAGATGATCCCTTGCATTTTTAGCCAACGACAGGGATATGTGACGATAACGCGCGAAGATAAAGTCAAGCACGACCTGGAGCCGGTTGACGATACACCAGGCAATTTCCGCGACCAGAATGGACGCACAGTGTATCGCCAAAGGGGCCTCGGCGACCAGGGGTTGATCTTCAGGTTTCCCGATGAAAGCGTCTATGTCTACTGGAGTACGGCGGCTTTTCAGCCTGCCGACCCTGACAATCCGACGTGGCCATTCACAACCGCCGAGTATAATGCCACCACGCTGCTGCGCTGCCGCGACAAGGGCGATGCAGTGTTTAAAAATTGCCCAGCAGGCATCTTGCGCATGGAGAATGGTCAAGCCTCGGTGGTCATTCAGAGCCCCAAGGGCGAGCAATTTACCATCAATTTCATGACTGACTATATTAATGCCACCAATCGGAAAGCTGACGCCCGCCGCGATGGGGACACGTGGATTGTTACCATCAATGGCAATGAAGAATACCTGGTTCCGCTCGCGGCAATCGAGGGCGGTTAAAATGAATCTCAGCCGTATCGTCGCTGTACCGGCGCTTATTCTGGCTTCCACCGTGATGGCGAACGCAGCCGAACTGGGTGGAAAGTCGTGGAGGCTGGTGAAGATCATGTCGATGGACGACAACGTAGATGTTCCCGACGAATCCTCCAAATACATGATCGAATTTGGAGACGATGGAAGTGCTTCAATACGTGCGGACTGCAACCGGGCTAGCGGTCCGTGGTCCTCGCAATCCGATAGCCAACTCAAATTTGGCCCCATTGCGTCCACCCGGGCATTGTGTCCGCCCGGTTCTTTGTCCGACAAGTATCTGGCGCAGTTCGAATGGGTGCGCAGCTATGTGATGAAGGACGGTCACCTGTTCTTGGCAACTATGGCTGATGGTTCGATCATTGAGTTTGAACCGGTAAGCAATGACCAAGTACTGGCAACATACACTGTGCTGGGCGAGGAGTTACGGAGCACAGATGGCACGAAAATGCAGGAAGCCATCCTGAGCCGACTGTTCGATCGTTATGCTTCGGACAAAGGCATCAAGGTTGAGCAATCGGAGATCGATACCTTTGTAGCAAACATGCGGCGCGACATGGCAGAAGAGGGGTTAAAGACCGAAGGGGATCTGAAGCCTGAGGAGGTGGAACAGGTTGCCAGCAATCGACGCAACATGGCACAGGCGCTGATCCGGCAGTGGAAGATCAACAAGGCGCTATACGAGGAATTTGGTGGGCGCATCATATACCAGCAGTTTGGCCCGGAACCGCTGGATGCCTATCGTCAGTTTCTTGAAAAACGCCAAAGCGAGGGCGCATTCGCTATCCATGATCAATCTCTTGCCGCCAGTTTCTGGCGTTATTTTACAAATGAATCGATCCACGACTTCATGGAACCGGGTAGTACCGATGAGGCGATTGCTTTTGCTGCACCACCATGGGAGCAAGAGAAATGAAATTGGCCCTGCAACCGGTTCGACATTGGATTACAGAGGCCTGAAGTACAGTCGGTAAACGATGCGAACCAAGTGAACCATAGACATGTAACGGGACATTAGCGCTTTTCACAACATCTATTGCTTTATCCACAACCTCGAAATTGTTACCAGCCCTCAGGCGTGGAATAAACTGAAACCGGGAAAACTAATTCGAACAATTGGAAGCCTCTCTCATTTCAAAAACTTCCAAACGGGCTGCGTTTTGAAATCTAAAAGATTAAGCAGGTAAAAAAATAGCGTGGCCGAAGCCACGCTATCTTGTCTGAAGAGTGTAGATATCAGAACTTTACTCGGAAGCCAGCCAGAACCGAGTGCGACTCGTAATCAGTAGAAGACGAATTACCCCCGCCAATCGTTTCGGTAAGGGAAACATCACCAGCATTGAAGTAGCGGTACTGAACATCGATCACCCATGACGGCGCAATTTCATACCCCACACCAGCGATGGCCTGCCATGCAAACACCGTGTCGTCGTCGTTCATAACTGTCCCGGCGGCATTGGTCCCATGACCGTCAAATTCGACATTAGCGACACCAAGGCCCCCACCTCCGTAGATTGTAAATGGGCTACCGGTGTTGAGATCAAACAGTACGTTGCCCATGCCCGCCATAGCCGACGTGCTACCAAACGAGTTGGGCAAGATAGCGCCGCCGACGCTATGATCATCTACATCGTTATTACGATAGCTGAATTCAGCCTCGAGACGAACGCCAAACGGGCCCATGGTCTGCCCTAGATCATAACCAATTGCGCCCCCTACGACAAATCCCGTGTCATAAGAATTATCAATAATTCCGAACGCATTCGTGTCAAACGAAGTGTTGTCCAGCCAGTTAGCACCACCAAATGCACTGAAGTACCAGCCACCGGTGTAAACTGGAACAGGATCTGGAATTGGCGTGTAAAGGTCAGCAGCCTGTACAGCCGCTCCCATCATCAGGATGGAGCTGGCAGCCAAAGCCATGGTCCGAAACTTCTTAATCATCAAATTTCCCTTCAATCGATATATGGACAGAGTGTTCACAAATAATCGTCAGGCAGCAAATAACATGGCTACCTTAAGAGTTCCACTAACTTACTTCTCAGGCTTCAAATCCGGATGCTTTTTTTTAAAACTGTTGCATTTTTGTCACAGGTGACGGCTGCCTTTAGAGGCAATCACCCGTGAGTTAGGTTTAATGGCTCCAATATAAATATATATGTATGTGGGGCTACTCAATATGAATCTTAGTGCATCTTTGGCCTTTCAATCTCATCCTGCATGAAGCTGGCCAGTCCATCTTCTTCAATTGTGTTCAGAGCTTCTTTCAAAGCAGCCTCATCAGTCGGAAAATTATCATCCCAAACGGTTGAACCACCTATTTCATCGACCACTTCCAACGTCCAGAAATTATCATTTCTCAAACGGTAGATTTCGATGTCTACATACGTGTTTTCATCTTCGATCTTGGTAGACAAGGTTGAAACAATAATCGTGAAGTCACCATCATCATCGTCTATGGCCGTCATTCCATACTGCCCCTATCCGTGTTGGCCCAATGCCACATGATGAACTCAGTAAGAGCAATGTTCCAGTAGTATTGTTATGAGACAGCAGTTTCAGCCGGCATTCCCCATTTGGGACGCCTTCGGTGAGGTTATAGCTGGAAGTCCTGTTCATCAACCCTGTGGGGGGCAGGCCGGGCTTCGTCGCGGGACGCGCCGGACGACGGTTCGGAGGCGGCCCTCGGGCCAGCGCAGCAGCGGGTGGCTCGGGTCCGATACCATCGTCGTGCAGTTCCTTGATCGCCCGGACAGTCAATCCACGCTTGCGATCTATTCGCGCTCTCAGCTTGGCGAAAGTGACCTTGGCGCCAACAAGGCCCGCATCGAGCGCTGGCTATCCAGACTGGCGGAGCAGATTCAACCTGTCGAATAGGTGATCACGTCAAAGGCAGGGGCAACCCTGTTGGCCCGAAAAGGTTTGCAGGCGGGCCTCGCAGGGCCCGCCCGTCATGGTGTCATTGGCTCTGAGCGCTACCCGTTTGCGACCAGTCCTTGTAACTGAGATAAAGTCTCAAGAGCTCCTCCGGAGAGTACTTCTTGTTTGAAGTCGACTGGACCAGTTTCACAAACGCGGCAAACTCCGAATTTTTCTTGATCCTGGACTGAAGTCTGGGAGGGACTGTCTGACGCGCCGCAACTGCCCGGCGGATGATGTTCACTGCCGGCTGGTATTGCTGCCAACCCTTGACCTCGCCGGTAAGGTCAAGCTTCTGCCAGACATCCTTGCGCGATGCCTGGGCGAGTTGGTCGAACTTGTCGATGAATGTCCTGATGAACTTGGTGACATTTGCATAGCGCAGGGACTTGTCTTTCCAGTTGTATACCGCAAGTATGGCAGCCATTCTGGCGGTTTCCACAGATTTGCCCGGCAGCACCAGGTTTGGATAGTCCTCGGCAGTCAACGGATCTGGAAAATAGGTCCGTAAAACGGTCCTCGTCATAGGCACCGGTAAAAAATGCAAACCGGAATTCGCCTTGATCTTGCGCAATTTCGATGATGGTTTGCGCGTCACCACAACCATGGCAGCAGCCCTGCCGTCACGCACCTGTTTCACGCCTTCGTCGAACTCGACATGGATCAGTTTGACCTTCAGGCGGAGATCGCGAAGCAGCGTCAACGCGCTCATCTCGTTGCCGCTGCCCGGCCGTCCGACGATAACAGTTTGTCCGTTCAGTTGTTTGATGTCGTTGTATTTCGTATTGGCCAGAATATGCAGCTGCTCATCATACAGTTTGGTGATGTATTTGAGCCTGTTCCTGGCCCCGGGCAGCACTTGTTTCTGCTCCATGTGACGCATGACATCGGAATGAACCATGCCGACATCGATGCCTTTCAGATAGAGCATGTCTTCGATGTTCTGCAGCGATCCATAACCGATGATCGGCAGTACCCGTAACTCGCTTTTGACATCAAGTACGCTGGCCAGGTCGCTGGCCAATTGCTGGTAAGTGTTGGAAACGCCGTCCACGCCGCCGGTGATGAGCGTCACCGTACCGGCATTTGCTTTTTCGCGGATGGCATTTTCTGACTGGTTTTGCGCCCCGGCAGGTCCGGTGCCCAGCATGGCGAGTACGATCAACCAGAGACTTGCCAGAAGCAGAATGTGGGGCTTGAGTTTGGGAGTTTCGGTAATTTGAGCGTAGGACATAGGCGACCTTTTCAATGGCGGAATCTGCATCATGAGCCCCCCAGTGAAATATCTTCCGAATGCGTCCATTTTGTATGTGAACTAACTGCAAGCTCAACCTAAGATTGAACTTACGTACGGGAACATGCCTGACTCGGATGTGGTGAACAAGAGTTTTTTGTACCAAGTGGAACTAAAGTCCACATCCTGAGATCGGAGAAAATGTCCCGCGGCCTGGACGGAGCCAAACGGCCGGCCGGCGCACCGGCCACAGCAGGCAGCGGCCAGGTTTGCCCGCCGCGAAAAGCGGCTCCATGTCGCCATGGAGCCTGTGTAGCCAAACCGGTTCAGACTTTGCCTCCCGGTGGAGTGGAAACCACATCAACTGTCTGCGGGGCCGTCAGGCGGTTCAGGACCGCGCTTCATGTGGCGCTGATCGTGACCTGATGCTCGTCGTAGATATTGTGGCGGTAATCGGGGTCCCCGATAAATTGAACGCCCAGTTCTTTACCGTCGATCCAGCGCAGCCTGCAGGGCAATGCAACGTTCTCGCTGGGGATGAGTATCTTGAATGTCTGAGGCACATATCTCAGTGGAACCGAGGTAAGCCTTGCGCCCGTCAAGCTCATGTCTTTCAATTCGCAGAACACACGACATCCATTGTCGCCAATCAGCAGGCTGACAGGACGGCGGACTTCGTAGCGCGGGTGGGAATTTCGTCTGTTGTTCATAGCAAGCTTATACAAGACAGCTATGGTGCAGGTGAATTGAAAACTGTTCATTCGGCTAACGAATGGTTGCCGCACGTGCAGAAAACGAGCTCTATCTGACTACCGACAGGTTTCAGTGTAAACATCATTATTAACTTTGAAATCAAGCTGTTATGAACCTGACACGGCATTCGTATAGAATACGGAACCATGGACCAGCTGCTCGTAATCCTTGCCGTTGTGGTCGGCGCTGCTGCCGCATTGTACTGTGTGCGGTTGCTGGATCGTGCCTGGCCGGCAATCGGTAAACGGCGCGCGCGCCGTCCTGCCGACACCCATGAGGAAGTAAAGCTGCCCGGACATCGTAAGCGCTGATGACGGCGCCATAGGGTTGGCAGCCTGATGGTCTAGCAGCATCAAATTTTGATGGGCCGGCAAGTGTTCTGCCTACCACCACGGCTTTTAAGGCGGTTGCCCAATGCTGCCTGGAGGTGCGTCTTGTTCAATCACCTTTTCTAAAGCGGGTAGTCGCGTTCCGGGTCGACGCCGCAGGCTTCAATGAACTTGCGTATCTGAATGACCTCCTGCTTGGGCAAGGCGTGCGACGCGACGTGAAAGTTGGCCACATGGCTATTGAGTTTCACTTGCAGCTTGCCGCCGCCGGAATGGCCCAGTTCCGCGCCCAGTTCGGTGAAGATTGTCTCGATGTCGTGGAAATGCAGATTGGGATTGATGGGGTGGGCGAAAACCTGATGCAGGACCTTGCGATGGCGGTGGTTCATTGGGCATTGTTTCCCGGTTGTTGCTTCGCCGGAGACTCTAGCCAGTGCCGGAACCGGCAGCCTTGATACCGATCAATAGCCGGGCATTACCCTCGCTATCGCGCCGGTGATTTCAGCCCCGGTTGGGACCCGCTTCAGCGCAACACTACCTTTACCAAGATCGGCTAATGTTTTCTGAAATTCGTGTAATCTGTCCGTGTTGTGCCTATATGGGGAACACCGAAACGACAAAACCGGGGAGCGTAAGATGCTTGATACGAAAAGTGCTGGATACCGAAATCGAGAAAACCCAGACCATCATCAAGGACATGCGCTCCAAGATGGATGCCAGCAGTGAGGTGATCGAACAGATCGCCGAGGCCGACACGCTCGGAGATGTCGATTTCGATATCGAGAACGCCCGTATCCAGGACGTTTTGCAGCAGCAAAAGACCATGGAGGCGAATATCGCCGACATGATCATCGGGCTGGAAGACATCACCAACTCGTTCGGTGACGAATTCAAGAACATGCAGGAATACACCGTCGGTGAAAGACTGATCGGGTTCTTTTCCAAGAACAAGGCCCAGTCAGTGCGCAATGAACGGGTCCGCACCACGTCGCTGGCCGGTAACCTGCAGGACCTGCTGGCCAAGTCAAACATCATTGTCGGCATTCTCAAGGAGCAGAAAACTGTTCTTGAACAACGCTACACCACGTCGGAAGAAAGCCTGCGCAAGGTGATCGACCGCCGCAAGGCCGTGACCGACGATCTGCAGACCACCCAGAAACTCATCGAGAGCCTGAACCCGGCATTGATGGATGTGGAAAACAAGATTGCAGCTTCGACGGATCAGGCCGCGCGCACCAAGCTTGAGGGTGAACGCTCGAAACTCGCCACCGAGTACAACCAGGCCCAGGCGCGCGAGCAGGAACTGCTGGCCGGCTCGCAGACCCTGGAACGCTACACCTCCATGTTCCAGACTTTTGTCGACAGTCTGAACAACCAGATGGCAGCCCAGTCCACCCTGATCAACAAACTGAACATCGACACCGAGCAGCGCGTGGTACTCTACAAATCACTGGAAGACTCGCTCAAGACAGCCTCCCAGCAGGAGGTTGCCCACAAGATCAACACGCTGGGATCCAAGGTGGATACGGCGGCAGAAGAAACCATGGCCGGTATTGGTGCGGCGGCCCAGTCGCACATCGCCGACCTGCTTGAGCTGCATTCGAAGAACATGATGTCGTCGCAGGAAATCCAGCGCCGCAAGAAACTGGCTGACGATGCCTTCGCCCGGCGCTTCGGGACGGTTCTGGAGCAACATGAGGCATCCAGGTACGTGTCCCAGTAAGGGTTGGTGCTATTGAAGAAACACGGCCAGCCATGACGGGACTTTCCCCAGAAATCTCGAATTATTTCGATGCCTTCGAGAGTGCCTTCAACGGTCTCGAAGCAATTGCCGAGACCGAGGGAGACGAGCGCCGGCGCCATAATTTCCTGTACCAGGCCATCGAGGCGCCGATCACACGCCTGCGCCATTCCTTCGCCTGCTGGAAACTGAAATGCCGGTTTGCCGATCAGTTCAGTATCGATCGCAGCGAAAGCGGTTTTCCGCTGTTCAAGAACGTGCTGGAACTTGAAACCGACATGAACCGGGTCAAGGAGCATCTGCTTGATTTGCCCACGGTTGAGCAGACCCGGGTTGAAATGCTGGAACTGATGTTGAAGTTCCAGCAGCACCCCGGCGACCTGCAGAAAGTCATGGCCAGGCGGCTGTACTACGAAGCCCTTGATGAGGCGCGTGCCTTCACCACCTTCACCAAGCCCACCACATTGCGGGTATCGGTCAATCCGCGCTCCGGGCGCACCTATTACGTGGTTACCTGGTCGACCTATGACGGCACGGAAAACCTGCCATTGGTGTATGTCGCGGTCATCGAGGACTCGTCCGAAGACGCACCCCGGCCGCGCAGGAATACCCCGCATGGGTTTCCCAAGGGCTGGATTGATGAGATGGCCATGAACGGCCTGCCCAATCTTTCGCTGCGCAGCGAGTTCAAGGATTTTGTTGCAGCCCACTCGTCCTACAGTCTCAGCCTGACAACAATCGCCAAGTCGATTGATGAAACATTCGAGACCCTGCACCCGAAACAGTTGCGCCGCTTTGTACTGGGGCCGTTTTATGCCGGTGGTCTGACCGATCACAACAAGAAGGTGCAGTCGGTGCTCGACAGTGTCAGTTCACCGTCCGACAACTGGTTGTTCACCTGGACCATGCAGGAACTTCATTCCAAACATGAGGTGCGCTCGAAAATGGGCATATGGGGGTCAAGTCCGGCCCGTGAGATCTATCACGTCAACACCGACGATCTGGACTGTGTCGCGCAAGGCGTTAGCGCATTGGAGCGCTATGCCATGATCCCGCACACCGCCTACCAGTCGATGTACGCCAAGAACCTGACAGATGAAATTTTCAACGGCCATCGCTGCTATATTGCCAGCGGTGACCACATCCTGAAGCACGTTTAACTCGATCACGTTTATACGGACAAAACATGGATATCGGACTGACAACACTGCTGGAAAAAGACATCGCCAAACATATCCCCACGGTGCAGGCCATGCTGGAACGCAGCGCAGTAATTGTGAGCGATGCGGATAACAAGTCTGCAACCGAACTGGCCGGTACGCGCCGCAGGTTTGTCTCCACGGTATCGGGAGGTGACCGCCGCAAGACAGCGGAAGTCCGCATTCTGGAAACCATTTCCGCTATCACGCCGGACGACACCATGATGTCGCCGGCCCAGCATTCGCTGGCTTACCGGTTGCGCCGCGCCATGGCCGTGGGCCTGGCGGTCGGTGATGTGTTTGCCCAACATACCGAGCTTGAGACACTTGCTGCCGACAACCGCTCGTCGCCACTGTCGGGTGATCGCGCCACGCAGTTTCACAAGCTGATGGCAGCGTCGGCCTTCGTGTCGCTGTTCTGTGTCGCCAATTACCTGAACCAGACCCTCGATGCCCAGGACAACAGTACGGCGTCTGTTGCAGAGCCGAACCCTGATCTGGACACGGTGCATGAAGCCTACAAGGCATTTTTACACGGTCTGGACAAATCGATTGCCGGGTCACCGGACGATGCCCAGTTACTGGCCCGGGCCCGGGAGTTTGCCCGCCTGACAAGTGATGCGCTGTTGTCGCGTCAGCGCCGGTTTGCTGAACTGGCTGCCTTTGAGGCCATGCACATCCGCCTCGATGCCGACAATTTTGAACTGAACGGGCTCGATGCCTCGCGTGGCGGCAAGCGCAAGCCGCTGGTCATGACGTTCAAAATGCCCAATGAAGTCGTCGGCAATCACATCGCCAAGTATCAGGCCATGAAGCTGGCAAAGATGCTGGTGGCCTATGACTTTGACCGGCAGCTCAATCCGTTTGTAGAACTGGGCGGTTTCCTGTTTACCTTCATCGGTGACGGTAATCCCGGTACCGGCAAGACGACCCTGATCCAGATGATCGCCGGTCTGATCAACAGCTATTGCGAGGTTGCCGGCTACACGTTTCATTATGAAAATTTCGGTGTCGACCAGATCAGTTCCTACCAGGGCAAGTCCGGGCAGAACTGCCGCCAGTTCATCGACAATGTCATGGATCCCAGGGTGATCGGCTTCGGCACGGTTGATGACATTGACCAGGTGGCGGCAAAGCGCAGCGATGACCGGGCCTCTTCCGGCCAGCAGGAAATCACTGCGGTACTGATGGAAAGCCTGTCCGGCGCCGGAACAGTGGTGCGCGGAAACTGCTCCATCGGCATGTTCTCCAACTATCCGGAAAATGTCGACGACGCGCTTCGCCAGCGCGCCGGTGCCCGCTGGCTGGTCGACGGTCCGCAGACCGTGGACGACTATATCGACATCTTCGCCCTGCTCATCGGCAAGGATCACAAGATCAGTCTCGGCAAGCACGACCTGTATGCCGCCCAGGAGATCAAGAAGGCCGTCTCTGCCGCCTACGAAGACCACAATGATCCAAAGGAAGCGGGTCTGGTGAAGGTGAGCGAGCAGTTCGCGAAGAACGGCGGCAAGCTCAAGACCCTGGCCGATGTGGGTGCCTATCTGCATGCCATCAAGCAGGCCGAACCGCGCTTTACCGGCCGGGCCATCAAGAATATCACCGACGCGGTGAAAATGCGTGCCATGGACGTTGATCTGCCGGATGAATGGTTCGAGAAACCGGACGTATTCCTGCATCAGGACTATGATGCCAAGCTCGGCATGATCAACGAGTTGCGCAGCCCGATCACCATGGAGATGGTGGTGCAGGAAGTGCACAAATATGCTGACTCCGAGTTCCGCTATACCGACAAATCCGACGACAGCGGTGTTGAGCGCCTGATCCGTGAACAGCGTGTTCGGGAACGCGCGATACGGGAAATCGATGACCTCAAGGACGCAGGGCAATGGAACGACTGATCGAAAACGCCCTGATCTATGGCTCGATGGTGCAGATCGACCAGCCGCATCTGGTCGAGCGCTACAATCAGGCTCTCAGCGCGTTCGGGCTGGCGAACACCAAACGCAATGCCTTCTCGGTCGACGCCATGGGATTTTCCCCCGAAATTGCGAAAGACCTCAAGAACGATCAGTATCTCGATCCGCTGGGTATCAATCGCCGTTTCATAATCGTCTCGCCCGAACAGGCGGATATGCCGGTGGTCAATATCAGCTTCTCGTCTACGCCGGACCTGATGCGGGCCTTTTACGTGGAAAACAGCGAGGCGATCCGGAACCTGACCCTGAAAGATGTGGTGTATGGCGAGATCGAAGATGCCTCCTACCGCGTCGACAACCTTGACGATGTGCTGTCAATCAAGCGGGTCAAATTCAAGCTGCACACCCATAACGGGTTGCTGGAAAAGTCGAAGCAGCTCACCGGACTGATTGAAACCTTTGAAGCCGAGGATGATGCCTGGCAGGACGATCAGTTGCTGGGTGATATTGTCGACCTGGCCCGGGCGTGTGGTGATATCCGCTACAACCAGATCGCGCCGCAACACATGCAGTTCGACGCCAGATCTTTCTGGACCCGGCATTTTGACGGTATCTATGTATTCCACGATGAAGATGACCGTGTCGTGGTGATTGGCGATCCGAAACAGGTGCAGGCCGAAGGAGCGCGTCGCCCGCAAGACCGCTTCATCGCCATGACCGGCCATGACGGCCGTTCTCGATTATCTGACAGAGACCGGCCGGGTTGAGCCATTGAACCTGGAGTGGTTCGGTCAGTCCGGCATCATGGATATCCGGTTCGGAATTTACTGTCGGCTGCAAATGAGCCTGCAGGACGCAAAACTGGACCCGTCCGCCATCACCGATGTCCAGATGCACAACTGGGTGCACAAGAACCTGAGCCGGTTGAAGAAGTCAAAAATCTTCCGGCAGTTGCATGAACTGCAACGGGTGGTGCTCAACGGCAGCCAGCCCGACACTGCAAGTTTCGACGCGGAAATGACGCTGATGTCGGTGCGGGCCAATCCGGATCACGATGACTGGCTGCTGGTGAACCGGTTCCTGAGCGAGTTTGTGCCCTATGATTTTCTGACCCGGTTCATCGTCAACAAGCAGGCTTTTTACAGGGACTATGAAACGTTCAGTGACACCCACCGCGAATATGCGGTACGGCTGATAACGGCAGTGTACTTTCCTGACAAACAGGAATTGTGGAGTGCCCTATTTGAAGAATGGAGGCTAGGCGATGCTTGATCCGATCCTGGAGTGGATATCCCGCATGTTCGGCATGTTCAAGGCCTGGCTCGCAGCGCTGGGACGCGCGATTACGGCGCCGTTCAGGGCGCTCTACAGGTTTTTTCAGAGATCGGGATGGATCATTCGCGGCGTCCTCTTGCTGGCGATCGTGCCATTCGTTTTCGGATATCTGCACTTCGCCTGGCATACATTGTGGATTCGCGACTACAACCTTGATTACGCGGACAATCTCAGAATAACAGACCTGACCGGCGTTGCCGACGAACAGGTTGCCGTTGAGGGTGGCCAGAGCAGCACCAAGACCTGCGGCCGTTCCAATATCGTTACGGTGACGGCCGACCTGATTGATTTCAATGTCAATCGCAATGACTGGATTTCCAGTCATCCGCTGTTCAAGGCCGGTATCTTCTGGGCGTTGACCTGGGATCAGACCTGGTTCTTCGACAACAAGGCAGCTTTCCAGCGTGGCGTGCACCAGGCGGCAAGCCGCACTGCAATTGAACTGGCTGACTCGCTGGGACGGACCCGGGGCACCTCGGAAATTGACAAGGATCTCCAGATCGCCAAGGGCAACATTCAGTTCGACCAGTTCACCTGGTACTTCAATGTGTTTGACACGCAGCCGTTTGGTCCCACCACACGCACGCCGACCTACTACCGCAACGCGCAGAAATCACTGCAGCGATACAATGAGCGGCTGGCCAATTGCAGTGCCACCTATGATGCGCGCGCCGACAACCTGATCCAGTTTCTCGACCGTATAGCCAAGGACATCGGCTCTACGTCAGCCTCGATCAAGGACCGTTCCGAGCAGTATAATTCCGGTTGGTTCGACACCCGTGCCGATGACATTTTCTGGTATTCGAAAGGCCAGCTCTATGCCTATTACGGTATCCTGCGTGCAACCCGGGCAGACTTTGCCGGTGTGGTCAAGTCACGTCGCCTGGATGATATATGGCAGCGTATGGACGAGCAGTTGCGCAGCGCCATCGAGCTTGATCCGCTGGTCGTTTCGAACGGCAAGGAAGACGGCTTGATCATGCCCACCCATCTCACCACCATCGGATTTTACATCCTGAGGGTGCGGGCAAACCTGGTCGAGATCAGGTCAATCCTGGACCGATGATCTCCGGTACAGCCTGAGGGAAGGTAGCCGGGCAGGTCTGCATCAAGATGAAGCAGACCCGGACCGCTTGTAAACGGTCCCTGTTTCCACTACGTTTCTGTTGTGACAGAAACAACAGAAACAAAACCAGGCGAAGTTTGCCGGATCTGGCTTTTTGACGGCGTCTGTGTGCTGTGCAACGGTGCAGTCCAATACACGCTGAAACACGAAACAGAACCGCTCATCCGGTTCGTTTCGATCCAGTCGGTGGAAGGACGTCAGCTGGCAGTGCAACATGGTCTTGATCCAGACGATGCGCAGAGCTTTCTGTTTGTCGAAAACGGTAAAGCGCTGTCCAGATCAGACGGCGTGATCGCGCTGGCGCGCCATCTCGATGGCCCGGCCCGCCTGATCTCCCTGTGCCGCTTCCTGCCGAAGTCGTTACGCGATTTCGCCTATGACCGGATTGCCCGCAACCGTTATCGCCTGTTCGGCCGCAAGCCTGAATGCCTGATCCCTGATGCCGGCATCAGGCATCGTTTCGTGCTCTAGGATTTGTCATGAACCGGCGTGTGCTGCTTATCGGGGGAACCGGGGTTTTTGGCGAGCGCCTGGCGCAGCACCTGTGCCCGTTGGGCGGTATCGATCTCATCGTCACGTCGAGGAATGAACTGAAAGCAAGACAGCTGGCGGCCAGGCTTGTGCAGGCTCACCCCTTTGCATCGGTTTCGGCAATCCAGCTGGATCACCGGCACAATCTGGAGTCCCGGCTGCACGAGGTGAAACCGTTCATTGTCATTGACTGTTCAGGCCCGTTTCAGAGCGCTGACTACGCGGTGGCTGAAACGGTGCTGGCGGCAGGCGTTCACATCATCGACCTGGCAGATGCGCGCGGTTATCTCAAAGGCTATGCCGGCGCCCTCGACGAGATTGCTAAACAGCGTGGCAGCGTTGGTCTTGCCGGAGCAAGTTCCACACCTGCGCTGTCGGCTTCGGCTGTTCGTGCCTTGAGCAGGGGCTGGCAGCGGGTCGACAGCATCGATATCTGCATAACACCGGGCGGCAAAAGCGAGGTAGGCAGGGCGGTGATCTCGGCCATCATGAGTTATGCCGGACGCGAAATCCCGGTCTGGCGAGAGGGCCGGCTGTCGCAAGCCCACGGGTGGCTGGGATCGCGCTCCGTCATCATGCCGGAACTCGGCAAGCGCCGTGTCGCACCGGTCGAGACACTGGATGCGGAACTGTTGGGTCCACGCCACACGGTCACCTCCCGCGTCCGGTTTGCTGCCGGGCTGGAGTCACGGCTGGAACAATACGGAATGCAGCTTGTTGCCAGGCTTGTCAAAGCGGGTCTGCTTCGGCGACCGGCAGGTCTCATTCCGCTGCTGCTGGGAGTGCGAAATCTGACCCGCCTGACGACATCGGATCGCGGCGGGATGAGTGTGGAAATCAAGGGGCTTGACGGGCAGGGCAAGTTTGCAAAAGCCTGTTACTCGCTGGTGGCGAAGCAGGGCCATGGTCCCAATGTGCCGGTTCTCCCGGCAGCGGCAGCGGTCAGGGCTGTGTTGCGCGGACGCATTGAACCGGGGGCGCAGCTGGCAGAGCGGGCCTTGTCGCTGCCTGAGATCGAAGCCGAGATGGCGCCTTATTCAATCGAAACCGAAACCCGGCATGTTTCGTTTGGCACAGGTATTTTCGAGGAAAATCTGGGGCGCGAAGCCTTCGAAATGATGCCGGCGGCATTGCGGGCCCTGCACGGTCACGCCGGTGTGCCGGTGTGGTCCGGCCGCTCGCAAGTCAAGGCAGCCGGATGGTTTTTGCCGCGGCTGCTGGCAAAGCTGTTCGGGTTTCCCGCAAGTGGCAGCGAAATTCCGGTCACTGTCACCGTGGATCGCGACGTTAGCGAAGATGGAAGCATTCGGGAAACGTGGGTCAGAAATTTCTCCGGCCAGCGATTTTCGTCCGTTTTGAGCCATCATGAAGATGGAACATTCCGGGAAACCCTTGGCCTGTTCTCATTCCAGCTTGGTCTTGCTGCGGATCGCGAAAGCCTGGTGATGCCGGTGACCGGATGGAAACTCGGGGCGCTGCCGCTGCCCCGGTTCCTGGCGCCCCGGTCGCGGACGCGCGAGTATCAAGATGAGCAGGGACGATTTTGTTTCGACGTTGAACTGACGCTTCCCGTGTTGGGGCTGTTCGCCCACTACAGGGGATGGTTGATGCCCGGGATATCTGCTCCGGCAGCGGTCGTTGCAACACCTCGCAACATGGCCGCTCAATGCAGCAGCCCGAAATCAGACACCTGAGATCGGGCCCCTGGTCACTCCGCAGGTGCAGTTGCCGGTCTGGCAATGATTCTGTCCGGCAGCAGGAATGCCGTCACGATCAATACAGCACCCACCACAATGCCGATGAGATCACCGGATACGCTTGGTAAAAGCGAATCGTATCCGGCGCCGGGAACAGCACCCAGTGTCAACGCCTTGCCGGAAACGATGCCGGCGCTTTTCCACATCGGATATGTGACCATGTAGGCTGCCGCCCCGACCAGCCCGCCCGCGGCATAGACCAGCGCATCACGACGCCCGGATGCTGCTGCGGCCAGGCCTGTGCCCGGGCAATAACCGGATGCACCCCAGCCGGCACCAAGCAGCAGGCCACCGATCAGTACGCCGGTGTAAGCTGACTTCACCGACATATGCCCAACGTCCACCAGCCCTGTCATTTGACCGCCAAACATCAGAACAGAGCCGACACCAATGGCGAGCAGGATGGCTTTTGCCAGATGCAGATTGGTCAGGTTGAGCATCTTGCCGATATAGTTCGGGTTGGTCGCGCCAACCCTGTCGAGCACCGCACCGAATGCAGCGCCAATAACAAGTGCGAGAATAATTTCGCTCATGGTCTAGGTCTCCTTCCTGAACATCAAAAGAGCGGTGGGCACGGCTGCAGCAAAGGCACCGGCTGCAAATATGTAGCCCGAGATTGCCGTCTGCATCATGCCCGACATCATGTGCCCGGACGTGCAGCCACCGGCAAGCCGGGCGCCATACAGCACGACAAATCCGCTTGCGAAAGCCACGATGAACCGCTTTGCGGTACTGTCACCATAATTGGCGCGCCAGATGGCAGGCATGTTTTTCTCACCGGCAGGAACGCCCTTGCGCAGAAAAGATGAAGCGAATGCACCCAGCATCATCGCCAGAACGAATATGAACGAGTAGTTCATCGGATTGGCAACGGACTTGGCATACTTGCCGCCCGACTTTGCCAGATAGGCGTTGCTGGATGTGTATGCACCGTCAGCTTCTTGCGTGACCACTTCGGGCGTGACTGCATCCCACAAGATGCCGTCAAGGATCACGAATTGGGTGGATACCCCGATGGGTTTGACCAGAAGCACGGCGGCGAAGAACACAAGTCCCAGCGCCAGGCCTCCCAGTTTCCAGTTCAGTATCATTTGAACCTCCTTCACAATATGGCGGGCAAACTGCCCCGCCTGCTGATTTCAAGTTTCCAGGCCGGTCCGCTACCAGGCCAGCGTCGTCACGTCGGGATCAAACAGAATGCTTTCGACCCTCGGCCAGGTGCCCATCTCGACACCGTCGATATAGTCTGCAGCACCCAGTCCGGCAGCTTTTGAACAAGCGCTGCACATGATTACGGTGCCGCCATCAGCCATGAAGCTCTTCAGCATGTCCTGAATTGACTTGCCGTTTTCGCGCATCAGTCCATGCACATGCGATGGGCGTTTTTTGTCAGCCAGGTAAACGGCACGGACGTTGAGCCAGATGGCCACTGGCTTGTGGCCGTTTTTCAACGCCTTTTGATGCGCAAAGCTGATGGCCTTGGCAGCAGACCATGTGTCATCTGTTGTAAGATTGACGAACAGTCCGCGCGTTTTCACATCCGCGTTTTGAGCACGGGCGACCGGTATCGCCAGCACCAGAATCGCCAGGGTCACCAGTATCAGTGATTTCAGTTTTTTCATTCGACATCTCCATGTTGGACACCTGTACTTCACGAACAGGCAGCGCCTCGGAGAGATAAACAACACATTCAACAATTTGCATATGATATAGATCAAATCAACCAGCTGAAACAATCCGGCAGGTCGGCAAAAGAGGGTGAAACGCCGGCCTCCCGCACCCGCATCCTGGTGCAAACACCCGCCAAATCATCGATGTGTTGAAATAGGAAAACACACCGAAGCGATACTGCCTCAGCGGCCCTGACTTAACTTGGTGGTGGAGCCAGGCGTGTGCGAACTCGTCTCTGTTGAGATCTACCCAAAATAACCAATACGGAAACTAATTCCCATGGCAGGGAGCCATTTTTCACGACGTGAGAGCGGAATACAGGGTGATCGATGCCAGCACTACCAGTAGGCCCATGGCGAAGTGGTTGAAATATTCGCTGGCGTTGGTCCTGAAAGCGCGGGCACCCAACATCGTGCCTGCAAGACAGAACGGCGCACTCAGGCAACCGAACAACAAGACCGTGGGTGTCAGCAATCCAAACCACCAGAATGAAGCGATGGAGATTGCGATCATCGCCGACATCACGGTGAACACATTGGCACGAACGGTTTCGATATCGTCTCCACGGCTCATCAGGGCAATCACAACCGGCGGTCCGCCGATACCGGTCGCGCCCTGCAAAATCCCCCCGATAACGCCAGCAGCGCCCGCAGCGGCGCCTGTAATGTTGAGCCGCATATTCTTGCGGAAAAACAACATTGCCACCATGATCAGCACCACCAGTGAGATCGCGATCTTCATCAACCCGGGATCAATGCTGTATAGAACAAACGCACCACAAGGAGTGGCCAGAGTAAGCCCGAGCAACATCGGCGGAACGGTTTGCCGGTTGGCCCTGCCTGCAATTTTCGGCAGCATGGACAAGATGACCGGAACCTCCATGACTGCGTGCATGGCTACCGCTTCACGCGGTGAAAAAACCAACGCCAATGACGGTATGATCACCAATGCGGAGCCGAACCCGGTGAAGCCGCGAACAAACCCGCCAACGCAGACGGCGACAATGATCAGCGCGAGATTGTAATCAAGATCAATGCTTTCGCCGAAAAGTTCCATCATTACCTGCTCGCCCGAACATGATGCTGGATATCCGGACATGATTTGCATGCAGTCATGCTGGTGCGGGCTCTCCGGACAGAACAGCTTCAATCCACCTGGCGGCGCCCAGCAATTTGGCATCCTGGCCTGGCCGTGCAGCAAGTTGCAGCCCGAGAGGAAGACCGGCCGGTCCCGTCCCGGCTGGTATGGTAATGCTTGGCAGGTCCAGCAAGGTCCAGACGCGGCTCATGTCCGGGTTGCCGGTGCCGTTTGCTGCCAATGGCGCTTCGTCCAGCGTACTGGGTGCTGCAAGTACGTCGCCCGGTCCGAACAGTTCATCAACCCGGGCCCGGCACTCGATAGTGGTCTGAAGCGCAGTGGCGTATTGGTCAGCAGAGATATTGCAGCCTTCTTCGAGAAAGCCACCAAGCGTATCGCTGAGTGCTGCGCGGTGATTGAGGAACTCATCGGCCAGATCCATCGCGGCCTCGCGCGCCATGATAAGTTTTTGTGTATCCAGCAGACCGGCAAACAGCGATGACGGCGCCGCACGGTGTATCGTGCTCCCGGCAGCTGCCAGCTTGTCCACCGCTGTCATTACCGCGTCAATCGCATAACTCTCGGCTGCGTTCCATTCCGCGCCACACCATAGTGTTAATGCCGGTGAAAAGGTTTCCGCCTCGAAACAGGTACCAGCCAGAACGCTTGCCAGCAATTTGACATCATCAACACACTTGCCGAAAACGCCAACCGCATCGAGAGAGTTGGCTGCCAATGGTTTTACACCGGCACTGCTTATCCACTGCCGCGAAGGCTTGTATCCCGTTATGCCGCAATACGATGCCGGCCGTATCGTCGATGCTGCTGTCTGAGACCCCAGAGCCAGCGGAAACATGCCTGCAGCAAGCCCGGCACATGAGCCACTTGATGAGCCACCCGGTGTGTGTCCTGGATTGAGAGGATTCCGGGTCGGCCCGGCGTGCCAATAGGCAAACTCCGTGGTAACTGTTTTGCCGGGAATTATTGCACCTGCATGGCGCAATCTTGCCACGCAGGCCGCATCAACCGTTGGTCTATGTCCTTTGTATATCCGCGAACCATATGTCGTTGGCATGTCTGCGGTATCGAAGATGTCCTTCACTGCAACCGGCAGGCCGAACAGGCGCCCGCGCTGGTCTGCGGCTGTTGCAGCCAGTCTGTCGATCTGTTGATCAACAACATCCCAGTCTAGGAACTCGAACGCCTTTACGTCACGCTCACGACCTTCGATCACCTTGCGGTACTGCTGAGCAACCGTCTCAATCGGAACCTCATTGCTGATTATCCGCTGCACGAGGCCTCGCAGGTCCGAAGCGCTGTTCTTCTCCAACAAAAGCTTTGCCTCCATTCACAGAGTTTGTCCGGCAAGTATTGAAGGCACCGGCAGCTCTCAGCAAGCTGCCCTATTCAAGATTCCCGTCGACATTTGCAACCGCTGCTGCACGCTTCACAGTCACCAGCAGAGCGATAAGGCAAAGTGCCGCGCCGCCCCAGAAAACCCAGTGCAAGTAACCATGTCCAGCCGTCTCCCCGATTGTCATTGTCAGAAACCCAACAACAGCCAGGCCAAGAGCTGTAACTCGCTCCCAGCCCACCAGATTGCGCACCATCCAGCCGTAAGCAGCGGCTGAAACAACCACCTGCACAAGTATGACCTCCGCAATGTCAAAAAATGCAGATAGCGGGAGGCTGGGGAAAGCCATCAGTTCGGGAGAATACACAAACGCAAACGGTATGATGAAGGTTGTCGCGGCAATTTTCATGGAATCCGCTGCAGTCTTGAGGAAAGAGGCATCGGCGAGTTTTGCTGCCGCCAGCACGCTGACCGCGACTGGTGGAGTCAAGGTGGAAAATACGGCGAAGTAGAAGACGAAGAAGTGTGCTTGCAGCGCAGGAACACCGATTTGCTGCATGAACGGCACCAACGCCAAAGCAACGATGATGTAGGCAACAGGCGTCGGTAATCCCATGCCAAGGACCAGCGAAACACACATCGCGCCCATGAGCAGCAGCAACTGGTTATCAGGCAAATACTGAATAAGCACAGTGCCGAGGCGACCGGAAAGGTTGGTTGTCAACATGATCTGCCCCAAGGGGCCGATTGCGATCAACAGCAAAGACAACAGGGACACCAGCAGGAAGCCTTCCTGCAATGCTTCATAGAGCTTACGCCCTGATGGTCGCCACTTGCCCTGAAACAGGCAAAGAGCAAGCGCCAGGATGATCCCCCACAGGCCCGCAATTGCGGGCGAACGGTATCCAAGCAGAAACCAGAGTACGGCGCCAAATGAAATGACGAATGTGGGCAACAACCGCAAGATCATTGCTGTGTCGGCCTTTTCAGTCAGCTTGGGCAAATCATGGCGCTTCGCGTAAATGATTACGGCGGTCCCGCACCCGATGAGGTAGAGCAGTCCCGGAACCATCGCCGAAAGCGCCACATCAATGTACGGGCGATTGAGGAATGAAGCGATGATGAAGGCGGCAAGGCCAAGGATCGGTGGCATTATCTGGCCGGCCGTGGAAGCGGTGGCTTCGATGGCGCCTGCCATTGATCCCGAATAGCCGTAGCGCTTCATCATGGGAACGGTAAGCCGGCCCGTGAGAACCACATTCGAAACCGCCTGACCCATTATCGAAGATACAATACCCGAACCGATCAAGGCCGGGCCCGCCGCTCCGCCGGACACCCGGCGTCCTGTCACTTTGCCGACTTCCAGGATCATGTCTAACATGCCGACGCCGAGCAGGATCGCTGCATATATGATCAGGAAATAAATGGCATCGGCTGCGATCTGGGCGAGATAGTAAAAGCCCTGGTTGGTGCCCAGCCCGATGTAATTCATGATGAAGGCATGATCATATTGTGGTGTCGAAAACAGCGGGTTCTCGATCAGGTAGCCAAAAAAGAAATACGCGATTGCAATGCTGATCACGCTTGTCAAAAGCAGACCCCAGTGGATCAGCGTCAGGCACAATATCGAGATTGTCATGAGCCAGCCAAAAACCAGATCCGTATCATTGAAGAACGGCTGGTTTTGTTCGAGGTACACGGCATTGTAGCGAATGTAACCCATCGCCACGGTGCTTGTAACGAGAGACAGCAGTGCGAATACAAAGCGCGCCCAGAAGAATTTTTTCGGCCCCGCAGTTTCACCGGTTTCGCTGATTATCGGGTTGCCGTCATCGCTAAGCTTTTCGTCGCAAAGATTGCGAAGGGCGAGCAGCCCCGCCATCATGCAGATGCCCAGAATGAAGTTCGAATAGTGTTCGGATGAATTCTTGATGTAACCGAATGCGGAGACAGCAATATAGACTGTCAGCAAAAGACCTATGAGGAAGAATGGAATATCGACAGATGTTCTCAGAAACTTCCAATTTTTTACAGACATCTGAAATTCTCTAATCTTGTTGCTGAAAATTGCTTGGTCAGGTGAGTGGAGATACGCTTTGGCCGGTCCCGAGATGCTTTATTGACACAGCGGGACCGGCCCCAGATAGATGTTCGAGGCTTGGTCAGCCTTTTGGATAGGTCATCGGTTCGCAAGCTTTTCGCTTATCCCACCAACCCAGTTCCTTGTAGGCCTTGATGGCACCGGCGTGGGTGTTTTCCTCGGACAGACCGCATGTCATCAGTTCCGGAGACCAGATCCGCCAAAGCGCGTGAAGCTCTTTCATTTTCGGTCCGATCTTGGCGACGGCCTTTACGAAGTTATAGGCCCGATCTTCCGGGAATGATTCATGCGCAGCCTTGAAACCGCGGTTGAATCCGACGCCGAGTGGCTCGTCCTGATGCGGCAGTGTGCCGGCAGGCAGGTCAACGTGCAGCCAGGTTGCATCGAACTTCTCGTTCAGCTTCGCTATGTCGTCCTTGGTGACGCCGAGATAGCACATCTTCTTGCCGGTCGCCTCAAGCTGGCGAACCACGCCCGGAATAATGAAATTCTTCAGGCTGGGCTCCGCTCCGATCGGCGTAACCGATGCATCTGTCGCCCCATCGATGAGTTGCTGTGTCAGCTGACCCGGGGTCATGTGGCGCAGGTCCGTGTTGTCTTTGGTAACACCGAAAACATGCTCCAGCAGCAGACGTGGAAACACGCCCCAGTCTGACTGGCCGCGAAGACCGAGCGAGACACGCTTGCCCTTGAGATCACCCAGGGTCTTCATGCTGCAATCGAAAGTCACCATGAACTTTCCCTGACCCCACCAGGCTTCACCGTAAAGCAGTTTCCATGGAATTTTCACCGGGCTCGGGCAGAAACTCCTTCACCTCGTCCGATCCGCCTGCGTAGGCAATCTGGATCAGTGTGTCTTCCGTTGCAAACACCGTGTTGGCCCATTTCCGCTCGGAGCGTCCCATCTCACGGACATTGTACATGTAACCTGGGGTCTCCTGCGGCAGCAGAAGCACTTCGGCATTATCCTTGATCAGCTGGTTCATCAAGATTGTATCGCCGGCGATCGGACCACATCCAAACGGACACAGCAGAACGGGGATCGCATCAGCCGCCTTCGATTGTTGCAGTCCGGTCACCGCACCGACGCCTGCCACGACAGCGGCCAAGAGCAGTTTCTTGCAGTCTCGTATCATGTTCATTTAACTTCCTCCTCACTGGGTTGATATTTACATGGAATGGTAGTTTGTAGGTCTGGGTTTCGCGACGGTCATACTCACTCGTCATAAGGCTGATTGACAAGCTGTCGAAGTCCTCACGCGCGGGTAAATTTAGTGTCTGATTGAGTTCCTCCCGGCTCGACACTTCTGGTTTTCCTCCCTGGGCAATTCAAACATTTCAGTTGTTGTTGTGGCGAAACTCATCGCGAAAACTCCCTGTTTCAATTTGTGGCAAGTCCAAGCAGCTGACGGGCTTCGGCTGGGGTGGCGGGGTGGCGGCCGTACTCGTGCGCGACATCTACGACAAGCTTGACCAGCTCGGCATTGCTGGAGGCGAGCTTGCCTTTGCCAGCCATGATGTTGTCTTCAAATCCGGTGCGTGTGTGTCCGCCCAGTTCGAGGCACCATTTGTTGACCTCGAACTGATTGCGTGCGGTTCCCAGCGCTGACCATGTCGCTTCGGGCATCAGCTCCTTCAACTCGTCTATCAGGAATTCAAGCAGCTTGCGACGTGCAGGCATGGCGCCCGGTATGCCCAGCACGAACTGCACATGCAGAGGTGCATGGACAAGCTCACGCTTGGCAAGAGTGATGGCATTGTAAAGCATGGCCGCATCGAAAACCTCGATCTCCGGTTTCACCTTGTACTTCAACATGCGTGTTGCCAGCGCCTCGATGAATGCCGGCGGGTTCTCGTAAATCTGGTTGGGAAAGTTTACCGATCCGGTTGTAAGCGAGGCCATGTCGGGGCTGAGCGACAGCATCTCACCTCGTTCGCCCGGCTCCCGGCCTCTGCCACCTGTGGACAGTTGAATAATCATTCCCGGACAATGCTTTTCGACGCCTTCTTTGACCCGGGCAAACAGATCTATATCCGACGACGGGTTTTCGTCCGCGTCTCGCACATGAACATGCACAAGCGCCGAGCCGGCCTCAAATGCTTCGTGTGTCGACTCGATCTGTTCTGAAGGTGTTGTCGGAACCGCCGGATTATCGGCCTTGCGGGGGATCGCCCCGGTGATGGCTGTCGTTATGATAATCGGCGTTGTCATACAGGCGTATCCTTCAGAACATTGTTCGCTAACCGGGTTCACTCTGCCTTTGAGAAGTGGAAACTCTTTATTGTTGGTCGCTTGCTCAATTCCTTGACGAGCGTCAGCAATGGCGTTTCCATAATGGGGTAGTCGGTGTTGATCGGGCCTGCTGCCTTAAGCGCATTGTATTGGGTGCCATCATAGAATGCTGCCAACAGAAGGTCGTCGTCGCTGGCGAACGGCCCGCGCTCCTTGCGCAGGCGCTCAAGGGCCGGCGGCACAAGTTCACCAGGACGTTGCAGGATTGGTTCCGTCCCGCCGGTGATCTTGTCGTATATGTTCCCGTCTATCTGTCCGGCGATTTCACCATAACCGCCACGCACATAGCGGCGAACTTCATCCGGCACCGTTTCGTATCTGGCTTTGCCTTGATCCTTGCCCATTACATTCAGGATCGCCATCGTCACAATGTACTGCGCAAACGGGCTGATGACGATCGGATAGCCAAGATCCATCCGGACACGGCCGGCCTCTTCCAGGATTTCTGTCAGGCGATCCTGCAATCCAATCGTCTCAAGTTGATACTGGAGGTTGGACACCATGCCGCCGGCGCATTGGTGGTGAAAGTGGAACTCGTCATACTCGTTCGGGGAGCCGACCGGTTTGTCTTCCTTTTCCGCAATGTAGGCGAGGCGTTCGGCTACCTCTTCGATCGGAGCCAGGTCAATGTCGACCTCGTGGCCGCGTCGGCGGCAATTGCGCGTGAAGAGTTCTGTCGGCGTATGGGAGACGCCGTTTGCCAGGGTGGAAGTTGCGGTATGCACGACTTCTGCTCCGTGTTCCACAGCCTGCAGCACGACATAAGGGGCCAATCCGGAATTGCAGTGGGTGTGCACCTGTAATGGCATGGTGCCGATCACCTTCTTGATGGCCGGAAAAAGGGTCGCGATCCGTTCCGGACGCAACAGCCCGCTGGCATCCTTCACAAAGATTGCATCTACGCCATGGGCGACAAGCTGTTTGGCTTTTTTTGCATAGTATTCGTCTGTATGGACGGGGCTGAAGGTGTAGGCCAGTCCGCCGACCACATAGAGGCCGTGTTTCTTGGCGGCCTTGATCGGAATTTCGAGATTGCGCATGTCGTTCAGCGCATCATAAGGCGTATGGTAGCGCATACCGTTCGCTGCAAATCGTTCCGCCGCCAGTTCAACGACATCGTCAGCAAAGAATTCGAATGTGAAAAGACTCTGTCCGCGAGTGTGAATAATGAGCGGTGTCCTGGTCACCCACTGGTTCAGTATCCGCATCCGTTCCCAGGGATCTTCGCGAAGATAGCGGACCATCACATCGAAGACAGCGCCCCCCACCAGATCGATCGCTTCAAAACCCGCTGCATCCAGCCGGGGCGCGATATCCTTCATCATGGCCGTCGTCATCCGCGTTGCCCACAAGCACTGATGCGCATCGCGCAGGGTGACATCTATCAATTTGACCTTCCTGGTCATGACAGTGCCTCTTGCTGGTTGTCCGCAAACAACTCGGTTTCTATCCAGCGGGTATGAACCCGATTGTCGAGATAGGCTTCATGGTCGATCAGCATCCGATGGAAATCGATTGTCGTCGCCACGCCTTCGCAACAAAATCCATCGAGCGCTCCCCGCGCTTTTTCCAGTGTATTGTCGCGGTCCCGGCCGTGGACGATCAGCTTGGCAATCATTGAATCATAAAACGGCGAAATGCGCTGGCCCTGGTAGGACGCGGTATCCAGACGGATGCCGGGGCCTTGCGGGAAGCGCCACTTTTTGAGAACGCCCGGCGAAGGTTGAAAGTCACGGTGCCAGTCCTCCGCGTTGATGCGAAATTCGATGGCATGCCCGCCCGGTATCGCCTTGCTGTTATAGTCGGGCAGCGGTCTGCCCTGGGCGATATCGAGCTGGACTTCAACCAGATCCAGACCGACACGCACTTCCGTGACCGTATGTTCGACCTGAATTCGGGTGTTCATCTCGATGAAGTAAAACTCATCGCTCTCGGTATCCATGATGAATTCGACAGTGCCGGCGCCCTCATAGCGAATGCCCCGGGTGAGGCGTCCGGCGGCATCCAGGAGCCTGCGCCGGACATCGGCGTTCACGACAGGTGAAGGCGATTCCTCAACGAGTTTCTGATGCCGTCGCTGGACGCTGCAATCGCGCTCGTCAAATTCAAGCGATCCCCCCTTGCCATCACCGAGTACCTGCACTTCGATATGGCGGACGGCAGCGAAGAACCGCTCCATGTAAACCGCACCGTCGCTGAATGCAGCCTCGGCTTCGCGGGTTGCCTGGGCAAATGCTGCTGCGAAATCTGCTTCACGTTCGACGATGCGCATGCCCCGGCCGCCGCCGCCGGACCGCGCCTTTATGAGCATCGGAAAACCAACATCGCCGGCCGCTTCGAGAGCCTGGGCCAAATCCACATAAGCATCGGCAGACCCGGGAACCACGGGAACACCAAACTTGACTGCGGTTTCGCGGGCCCGTGACTTGTCCCCCATCATGCTGATCGTTTCAGCTGACGGGCCGATGAATTTGATGTCATTTTCTTCGCATTGCGCGGCAAAGGCGGCATTTTCGGCCAGGAACCCGTAACCGGGATAAACCGCATCGCAGCCCGTTTCCAGGGCGACATGCAGCAATGTGGCAATAGACAAATAGCTTTCGCGTGCCGGTGGAGGGCCGATGCAAACAGACCGCGTTGCAGCCCACACATGCGGTGATGCGGCATCTGCTGTTGAATAAACCGCCACAGTGTCCAGGCCGAGCCGCTGACAAACCCGTATGGCGCGAAGCGCGATTTCGCCGCGGTTGGCGATCAGGACTCGGTTGAAGCTTGTTGCATGTCTCATGAGTGGCGCCGGGAGCAGTCGTCAGCAGGGCTGGGTGTCTCGTAATTCAAGACGAATAATCTTGTTTTTACAAGAAAATTCTTGATTTGCCTGTTCAGCTGACTGCATCTGTCTATTTGCAAGACGATTGATATCATTTTGATAAGCGGTATAGTGCAGGCACGATGACGGGGTCTTGCGCTTCGCCATCAAGGCAAGGGTCCGGATCATGAAACCAAGCGCCAGAAAGTTTTCGGTTGTCGGCAAGTCGACAGACAATGGGTTTCGGCCAGCTAACCCTGCCGACGCAGAGCGTAACGAGCAGTTGGCCGAACTTGGCGTGACGGGAAAGGCTTTCTCGATATTGGAAGTGGTCTCGCTGAACCCGGGACCGACGACAATGTCCGAGATTCTTCGAACAACGGGGATGACCAAGCCAACCGCACACAGGATCGTCCACTTGCTGACCGATATGGGCTTCCTTGAGCGAGACGAATTTGACCGGGGTTTTATCGAGGGTGATAGTCTGGTCTGCCTGGCACATCGGATACTGGCTGCAGCGGCCCCGCGATCTCTGCGCCATACAATCCTGAAAGGCATGTCGGAATTGGTCGGCGAGACCTGCAATTACGGCGTCTTGAGCGGTGGCGAGGTGATCTATCTGGATCGCGTGGAGGGAAAATGGCCGCTGGGCTTGCGCTTTGACGCCGGCAGTCGTGTTCCTGCTCATTGTACCGCCATCGGCAAGCTGATGCTGAGCCGGTTGCCCGAGCCTGAACTGACGGCAACTATCGAGGCGATGCCGCGGCCGTCCTACGCCGCCAATACTATCACGGATGTTGATGCCTTGTTGACCGCGCTTGCAGAGATCAAACGGGACGGCATCGGCACCGACAACCAGGAGTTCATGCACGGCGTTGTATGTGTTGCCGTCCCGGTTGTTGGAGAAGACGGACGGTCGCTTGGCGGAATTGCAATTTCAGCTCCGGAAGCCCGGATGACCTTGAATGAAATGTTGGGGTTCGTGCCGCAAATGAAAGACGCTGCTGCGCGGCTTTCAGCAACCTATTCACGCGGCCCGGTTACACAAGGATAGACGGACAAGCAAATGGCACTCAGCTTCAAGGAAGTCGCAGAAATTTTGAAAATCATCGACTCTTCCAACTGTGAAGAGTTGGTATTGGAGTCTGAAGGAACGCGTCTGGTCATTCGGCGCGGTAGCGCATCTGCCCCGGACACAACTCCATCGACCAATCAGGTCAACCTGCATCCACAACAGGCAGCCAGCAGCAGCGCCGTTACGGAATCCCCAGCCAAACCCGCTCCGGCCACCACTGCAAAAAATGCCGGCAGTACATCCGGCGCGGCCACCGAGAATTCGCCCATGGTCGGCACCTTCTATCGTCGCCCATCTCCGGACGAAGCGCCGTATGTAGAGGTGGGCACGAAGGTTTCTGTCGGGGACCCTTTGTGCATGATCGAAGTGATGAAACTCTACACGACCATCGCGGCCAATGTTGGCGGCGTTGTCGAGGCAATCCTCGTCGACGATGCCACGCTTGTCGAGTTTGACCAGCCACTTTTCATTATTCGCCCTGGCTGACCGCCGCTGCTCGGCCTGTCTGTGCGGAAACACCTGGGAGCAGACGATGACAGAACATCAAATTCATCATCAAGACCCGCTGTTCGACGTCACAGACAAGGTCTATCTGATCGCTGGTGCTGGCGGTGGACTGGGCGGTCCTGTTGCCAAAGCGTTAGCCAGCCGCGGCGCGAAGCTGGTCTTGTTCGACATCGACGCGATGGCACTGCAACGCATTGCTGCGGCGCTTCCCGATGCCTTGACGCAGATCGTCGACATGAACAGTGAAACGGCAGTCTCGGACGCGGTACGGTTGAGTGTGCAACGGTTTGGAAGGCTTGACGGAGCCATTAACGCCGCCGGCAAGTTGCCAATCGCTGCGGCTGCCGATTTTGACGAAACGACATTCCGCCAGTGCCTGGAAGTCAACGTCACCGGGGCTTTCATATTTTCGCGATGCGTTGCCAGGGCCATCAGTGATCAAGGCGGACGTATCGTTCATATTGCGTCGGTTTCCAGCTATGTGGCCAATCCTGAATATGCAGCCTATGCCAGTTCCAAGGCGGCTCTGGCTCAACTGGTCAAGGTCTTGGCACGGGAATGGGCACCCCGAAATATCCTGGTCAATGCCATTGGTCCGGCGCTCACTGATACATCGCTGACACACGACTATCTCGCCGATCCCGTATTCAGAAAGAATGCAGTGTCGGCAATCCCCATGGGCCGTTTGGGCGAACCGGAAGATCTGATCGGAGCGGTGCTGTTGCTGCTGGGAAAAGGTGGCGCGTTCATTACCGGTCAAACCATTTACGTTGATGGCGGACGGACACTGGTTTGAAAACAGCTCGCAGTTCGCTTGCCGCGAATAGAAATGGGCGTACGGGCATGACAGAATGAGCATGATAAGTCTCAATGAGAAAACCGCCGTGGTGACGGGATCAACCTCCGGGATAGGCAAGCAGATCGCCTTGTCTCTGGCATCAGCGGGGTGCCGGATCGTGCTGAATGGAATTGACGCGCAGGAAATAGCGCAGCAGGCCCGCGAAGACATGCTGGCAGCCGGGGCAGCTGCCGTGGTGGTGAGCAATGACAACCTGTTTGAGGCCGGCGCAACTGCAACAATTGTGGGTTTTGCTCGTGAGCAATTTGGCTCTCTTGATATTCTGGTAAACAATGCCGGCATCCAGCATGTAGCGCCCATTGAGGCATTTTCCGATGAACATTGGAATCGGATTATAGAACTGAACTTGTCAGTGCCGTTCCGGCTCATAAGGCATGTTCTGCCCGCAATGCGTGAAAATGGCTGGGGCCGGATCGTCAATATCGCCTCGGTTCACGGCCTTGTGGCAAGTGCCCACAAGTCAGCCTACGTGGCGGCAAAGCATGGCCTGGTCGGTCTGACGAAAACAGTCGCCCTGGAGACCGGCGGACAGTCCATAACCTGCAATGCGATCTGCCCCGGATACGTACGCACCGCGTTGATCGAAACCCAGATCGAAGCCCTTGCCGAAGCCCGCGGCACAGATACCGAAGTGGCTGCGCAAGCCTTTCTCAGCCAGAAGCAGCCATCCGGAGATTTCGTTTCGCCGAGCGATATTGGTGCGATGGTGGTCTTTCTATGCTCCCGCTCGGGCGCTCAGATAACCGGATCAACCTTTACCATCGACGGTGGCTGGACAGCTCAATGACATTGACTTCGTAAACTGCACGGCCGGCCGGTGTCCGACGCCAGGCAGTGGACGTTGACTGTCAGGGCCGGTCCTGATCAACATTGAGAAGCGAAGTTTTTGGAATCGAGTACAGCATGGATGGCTTAAGACCGGACGCGGAGAGAATTGGGTCAGCCGAGATGACCCAACATCAACACACGGCATGGAAAAACCAGTGCAGATATGTTGCCGGCAAATCCGGATTCTATCAGCACCTGTGGGCGGGAAAAAAACCGCCAGAGGACTTGCGTGACCTTCCTGAACTGCCCTTGTCAGACAAGGCCCAGCTTCGAATTTCTCAATCTGCACATAAACCGTTTGGTACTTACCTGGCCGCTCCGCGCAGTTCAGTTGCCAGATTGCACCGCACGTCCGGCACCACGGGGCAGGCGATGAACCTGGCCATGTCCGTGCGCGATTGCAACATCACCGAGACGGTCGGTGGCCGATGCCAGAGTGCTGCCGGGTTAAACTCCAGCCATATCGTCGTTCATTGCCTGAACTATCAGATGTGGATGGGAGGGCTGACTGATCATCTTACACTGGAACGCACTGGCGCAACCGTGGTGCCGTTCGGCGTTGGTGATACAGAACTGTTGATCCGCACAATTGTCGACATCGGCATTACAGCCATCTCCTGCACACCATCCTATCCAGCTGTTCTGGAACGTGTGTTGAGCGAAAAATTTCCGACCCTTTCCCCGCGCGATCTTGGCCTTGAACTTGGCCTTTTTGGCGGTGAAGCGGGACTTGATGACACAGCATTGCGTAAGCGGATTCGAAATGTTTGGGGCATGCAGCCGCGCAATGCCAACTATGGTGTGTCTGATGTGTTCTGCAACTTCGCGGCACAGTGTGAACATGACACAAGATTGCATTTTATGGCAGCTGACGTGCTTTATCCGGAGTTGATTGACCCTGTAACAGAACTGCCGCTGCCCATCGACAGCGGGCAGAAAGGTGAACTCGTATTGACTCATCTTGTCAGGGATTGCCAACCGCTTGTCAGGTTTCGCACCGGCGACATCATTGCTGTCGATACGACCGAGGCATGCCGCTGTGGGCGGACGGGTATGCGGTTTCGCGTTGTCGGCCGAAATGACGATATGGTCGTTGTGCGCGGGCTTAATGTGTTTCCCACCATGATTGCATCGGTGTTGACGCGGTTTGAAGAGTTGTCCGGCGATTACCGGATCGTGCTGGACACAAAACCACCGCATGATTTTCTGCCTGTTCATGCCGAGTTGGCCAAAGGCCAAACCGGCGGGGCTGGCCTTGACGAACGCATCGCGGCGAAAATCAAATCGGCCCTTGGAGCAACGGCCAGGGTAACAATCAAGCCGGCGGGTACATTTCCGGTAACTGAAGGCAAGACGCAACGCGTAATAAGGAAAACCCCATGACAGGCTTCACGTATGAAACGGTACTCAGCACGATCGACGACAAGGGTGTACGCACGATCACGCTGAACAGGCCTGACAGTCTCAATGCGATGAACCTGCAGCTTGTCAGGGATGTTGCGACAGCGTTCAATGACGCCAATGCCGACGATGTAACCCGCGCCATCATATTGACCGGAAGCGGACGGGCGTTTTGTGCAGGTGACGACCGTCGTGTCCATGTTCACCCGGAAAATGAAACCGAGGCACGCGCACTGGTGGACGCGATTCAGCGGGCAACACAGGCGATTGTATTTGGCGCCAAGCCGGTTGTCGGCGCGATCAATGGCTGGGCCGTCGGGGGCGGTTTTGAATGGGCTATCAATTGCGACTTTCCGATCTGGGCAAAGAGTGCCAAGGGCTTCTTTCCAGAGGTTTCACTCAACCTGTTTGTCACCGGGGCGGTAACCTCGCTGCTGCCTGCCCTTGCCGGGCTCAACAAGGCCCGCGAGATGCTTTTTCTCGGTGAACGCTATACGGCAGACGAACTGAAGGAAATTGGTGTTGCCTGGCGTGTTGCCGAGGATACTGAGTTGAAAGATGCAGCCCAGGCGGTTGCTGAGAAGCTCAGTGCTCTTCCGCCTCTTTCAGTCCGGGCGATGAAGCGGGTTCTCAACCAGTCAGCCGCTTGTGACCTCAATCGCGCACTTCTGCTGGAGACCGACGCTACAGTCGCCGGGTTTCTCGATCCGGAAACAACGAAGCGATTGAAAAACTTCCAATGACCAATAAGGCAAACCTTTGCAACAACGCCGCAGACCGGTCAAACGCGTCCATCTGACCTGATCTCGCTCGAGACAGAATGAGGCGGCGGTTGCCAGCCTGGTGGAGGAGGTGGCTTTTCGGATGCATCTGGTTATCCGGCGGAGGGCAGAACCGAGCAGTCGTGCGGGTTAAACGCTATCTTGACCTTGTCCCCGGCATTGAACGGGCGACCGTCGATCATGTTCATCGCCTGCAACTGCATTTCGCCCACCCGAACGAAATACCGCGCGATCTGGCCCTGATAGTCGACAGCCTCCACCACACCTGGCGCACTGGCGCCGGTATCCTGCGCATCATCATCAAGCAAGCGCAATTTCTCAGCCCGCACCACAAGCCGACCGGTCTTTAAGGTGCCAAGATTGATGGCCCGTGACCTGGGAACAGAAATTATCCCGAAATGCGGCGTTTGGAGCGCGATTGTCTTGTCGTCCGATCCTGCAACCGTGACATCAAGGATGTTCGATGCGCCAAGGAAACTGGCGACAAATTCATTTGCAGGGTTGTTATAGACCTCCTGGGGGGCGCCGACCTGTTGCACCTCGCCTGCGCTCATCACAATGATCTTGTCAGACATGGCCAGAGCTTCCGACTGATCATGGGTGACAAAAATCGACGTGACGCCGATCCGGTGCTGAATGGCTTTCAATTCAACCCTCATCTCCTCACGCAGGTTCGCGTCGAGCGCAGACAATGGCTCATCAAGCAAAAGTACATCCGGTTCAATGACAATGGCCCGTGCCAGCGCGATGCGCTGTTGCTGCCCCCCGGACAATTGCGTGGGGTATCGATCCTCGACCCCCGGTAGGCGCACGATGTCCAAAACCTCCTTGACCTTCCTGGTGATGTCGGAATTCGAAACGCCACGATACTTCAGGCCAAAGGCTATGTTCTGGCCAATGGTGCGATGCGGGAACAATGCATAGTTCTGAAACACCAGGCCCAGATTGCGCTTGTGGATGGGCACATCATTGACCCGCGTGCCGCCAACCAGGATGTCGCCGCTCGTCGGTACCTCCAGCCCCGCGACCATCCGCAGGATGGTAGTCTTACCGCAGCCGGATGGGCCAAGCAAAGTTGTGAACGTGCCTTCGTCAAAGCTTACGGTCACGTCCTTCACGGCCTTGACCGGACCAAAGGATTTCCTGATGTTCTTTAGCTCAACGCCCGCCATTCATCCGCCCTGCACTGATGTTTTTGGAACAAGAGCGGGCCACCAAACCTGACCCGCTCTGCTGGATCAGTATGATTTTTGATTGAATCAATCAAAAACCATAAAACTGATCGCTTACAAAGTGCTAGAGCAACATGGGTTCAATTGAACCCATGTTGCTCTAGATCCGTGACGGCTTAGCCGCCCTTGGCGACGCGGTTCCATGCCTTGGTGTAATCCTTCTCAAGCGCATTCCACACCACAGGATCACGGAACAGCAACTTGTCGAGCTTGCCAGTCGGGTCGTAGGCCGGCAGCGCCTTGATCACATCGGTCATCTCGACCTTGTTTGGATCCAGCGACGGCGGGTATTTTTGCCCCTCGGCCACCGCGATAGCCGTTGCCGGGTCGAGCATGAAGTTCAAGAGTTCTTCTGCCTCTGCCATGGGTGACCCTTTCAGAACGAACATGCTTTCCATCCATGCCAGACCGTTCTTGGGGTCGATATAGCCAATTGGATGTCCCTGCGCCTGCAGCGCTGCAGCCCTGCCGGACCAGGCTTCGGTCACGTAGATTTCTTCCTTGGCGAGCAGATCCATCAACTCGGCCCCCGAGCTCCAGTATTTCAGCACCAGATCGCGATTTTCGCGGGCTTTGTCCCACACTGCATCCCAGTCCTTGATATCGTTCGGATTCTGATCCGACTGCAATGCGCCATACCAAGCCCGGTTGGCCGCATCTGCCCAGCCGCCGATCTTGCCTTTCAGCTCTTTCTTCAAAAGAAGATTGGCACCCAGCTCTTCGGCCTCTTCCTTGGTGATGTATTTGGTGTTGTAGGCGATCCCGGTGGTGCCATAGTCATAGGGCACAGCCGACAGGCTATTGGGCGTGATGACACGGAATGGCGCAATGATGGCCTCCATCACGTTGGCGAGGTTCGGGATATTGGCCTCATTCAGTTCGCTGCCATAACCAGCATCGACCCAGCGTTTGTACCAGCTTACCCCTGACGAATGCAGGATATTGTGGCCGTCAGCATTGCCTGCCGCCTTGATTTTTGTCAGCACTTCGTTCTCGCCGCCGAAGGTCGAGTCGATCACTTTGTTGCCAGACGCAGCTTCGTAGGGGTCAAAGGCATTTTTGCGCAGCGCTTCGCTGACAACACCGCCCCATCCTTCGAAGCTTAGTGAAGTACCGGCAGCACGTGCCTGCTGTGCCATGCCGGCCATGACGCCGCCACTGACGCCGGCAGCTATGCCCGCCGAGCCAAGAAGGCCCACGAATGTCCGGCGGTCGACATCGCCGTTTCCCATGCGCTCACGTAAAATCTCATAACGTCTTGTGCTGTCGATATTGGTCATTTGTACTCTCCTTGTTGAGTGTCGGGGCTCTTTGACCCCATTAAGTCTTCTTGCGCGAAAAATAGCGCGCCAGCCCGCCCGCAAGCAGCGGAACACCGACGGTGATTACAATCATGACGAATCCCAACGCGTTGATTTCCGGGCTGACAGAGTTGCGCAGCATGCCGAAAATCTGGGTTGGCACGGTTTCCATCCCCGTGGGGCGCCAGAAAATTGTTGCAGTGATATTGTCGAATGAGATGGTGAACGCGAACAGCGCGCCGGCGAAAACGGCAGGCATCAGCAATGGCAGCGTGACCGCAAAGAACGTCTGAACCGGGCTCGCGCCAAGGCTGCGCGCGGCCTCTTCGTATTCCTTTTTGATCCCAACCAGGCGCGCCTGGACGACCAGAACGACGAAAGGAAGGGCGATGATGGAATGCCCAAGTAACAGTAACAGGAACGACCGCGGCATATGCAGCCAGCGCAGGAATATCAGAAGCCCCACCGCCAGCACGGTTTCCGGCACCAGCACCGGCGAAATCAGCAACGTTGTGACCAGATCCTTGCCGCGGAACTTATAGCGAACCAGCGCAAGCGAGGCGAGAACGCCAATGGAGGTAGACACCAGGGCCGTCAGGACTCCCAAAGACAATGAGGTCTTGAAAGCGCGGACAATGGCTTCATTTTCCGCCAACCTGTAGAACCAGCGCAGGCTGAACCCCTGGATCGGGAAACCGCCGAACTGCGAACTGTTGAACGCCAGCAAAAGCACCACCGCAATCGGCGCGAACATGAAAATGTAAACCAGGATTGTGTAGAAGCGGATCATTCTCCAGGCGCGCATGATCCCCCCTTACCTGAACGCTTTTGAAAGCTGGTTGAGACCAATGAACCGGCTGTAGATCATCACGACCGTTCCAAGGATCACCAGCAATGTGAAGGAAAGCGTGGCACCCATGGGCCAGTTCAACTCGGCGACGACCGCATCATGGATGAGGTTGCCAAACATGAAATCGTTCGGTCCGCCAAGGATCAGCGGCGTTACATAACTGCCACCCGTCAGCACAAAAACCAGCAGGCACCCAGCCGCCAGTCCCGGCAATGACAGCGGCAGGGTGACCTCGAGAAAGGCCTGCCACGGGCTCGCCCCGAGCGTCCGCGCCGCCGGTTCAAGGTTCTGGTCGATTCCTTCGAGACTGACGTAGACGTTCAGGATCATGTAAGGCAGGAAAACGTGAATGAAGCCGACGATAACCGTGGTCTCATTGTACATCATCGACAATGGCGCATCGATTAAACCCAGCCACTGAAAGAGCCCGTTCAACGCTCCTTGATTGCCAAGGATGTGTATCCAGCTGAGTGTGCGAATGATGAAACTCACCCAGAACGGCAAGATGAGCAGCAAGAGCAGCAGCCATCTGTGCCGAAACTTTGTCATCGCGATGAAATAGGCCGGGATGTATCCCAGAATGGCGGCCAGGATCGTCACGATCACCGACATCCGCAGGGTCTTCCAAATGGCAATGTGGTAGTAGCTGTCCTGGAACAATTCTTTCCAGTTCGAAAACTGGAAGGCGGCGCGATCTACCGCAAGGTCGATGTTCACATAGAAAGAGTAGACCAGGATGAAGGACATCGGAACGACGACAAGCGCAACAATCGAGAGAAGTGCCGGTGACAACAACAGCCATGGGCGTCGATCAAAGGCTTTCTCTCCAGCGTTCATGCCGTATTACAGCTCCCTGATTTCTTGAGAATGCATCCTTGTGACATCATCATTGCATCTGGGGCGCAGATCAGCGAGGTTTATATTGAAAAGGGGCTTTATCGACAGGATCAATGGCGTTGAGACACTAACCTGATGACCCCTCGCCAGGGTCCCAGTAATGTTGTCGGATACAGAAAACTTGCTGCACTCGACAGCGGTTTCCGCCTGTAGTTATGCAACCTGCGGTATGGCTGTCTTTCAGATTTCCGCCCCGCTTTCGCGATGTCGAGCATCTCTTCGCGCCGCGCGGTATCGATGTTTCTGATAATACCTTGCGTCGCCGGGCGATGAAGTTCCGATTGGGCTGTTCACCCAAACAAGTGCGGCCCGACAAACGCCCGTCCTGCCGGGCTGTGGCAATTGATTTGGATACAAAATTACCGGTGACGCTCAAGCTCACGGCGATACTCAGCAATCATTGAAGTATTTCTCCGGAAATTTACTTAACAATTGCGGCCTGAACATCTACTTTGGTATACGAAATCAGACGTTCGCAATTGGCGCCGTCTGCTAACTCCGTGTGCACATCACGTGCTAGCGCTGATATGGAGGTCCGCCGGTTGAAGCCCGAGAAAACCAAACTTCCTGCCGCAGAACATGCCTATCGCAGCATTCGCGCTGCCATTGTCAGCGGTCACCTGGAAGAAGGCGAACGGCTGACCGAGGAACGGTTGTCCGAGGATCTGGGCCTCAGCCGGACTCCAGTCCGCGAGGCGATCCGGCGGTTGACCCAGGAGGGGTTCATTGAGCGGCACGGCGGCTACAATACGCGCGTTGCAACATTCCCTGCAGATGAGATGGAGCAGACGTTTCATATAAGGCAAATGCTGGAATCCTATGCTGCCGAACGAGCAGCACGGCTGGCGACGGACGAAGACATCGCCAGTATCCGGGCTCTCAGCGACCTGATAGCGCGTTTGACGCCACCGCAGTCACCCGCCGATTATCAGAAGATTTCCGAGGCCAACGAGGCTTTCCACCGCAAGGTCGTGGAAGCGGCGCGTTCCACGCGCCTCACGGCGTTGATGTCGACTGCTTTCGATATCGGCATGGTGGACCGCACCTATCGTCGCTACAGCACCGAAGAACTGGTGCGCAGCGCCAACCATCACTGCGAGATCGCCGATGCGATTGCTGCCCGTGCGCCGGATTGGGCAGGGGTCGCGATGCGGACGCATATTCGGGCTGCCGAAGTTGCCGCAGCGAAATCATCACAATTGCAAGACGCCGCAGAATGACGGGCAACGTGCTGTCGCGAGACGCAGATATTGCCTGCAGTGATCTCGAAGACGCAGTATCACCGGACCGATCCGGCGTGCAGTCTGCCTCATGACAGGAAGCATACCAGATCTGGCACGTGTGCAGACGCTTGACGATGACTTCGGCCTGTTCGCGGATCTGGACATCGAGACGGTAAGAGCCGAGTTGACACGTGTGGCCGCGCATGGACCTCTTGCTGGCAAAGTCATCGGGCTGAAGGCAAACATCGCATGCGCAGGTGCGTCATGGAGTGCCGGGCTGGCCCATCGTGCACAACTTGATGCGCCGGGCGATGCTCATGTGACAGCGCGCCTGCGCGCAGCTGGAGCGCTGGTTTTACCAGGCCTCAACATGGATGCTGCAGCACTTGGGGGCACGACCGAGAACCCGCATTTTGGCGTAACCAGAAACCCTTTTGATCGCGCGTATTCTGCCGGAGGGAGTTCGGGAGGATCAGGCGCTGCAGTTGCTGCGGGGCTGGTTGACATGGCCATCGGCACAGACACGTTGGGATCAATCCGCATTCCGGCATCCTATTGTGGATTGTTTGGCTTGAAACCGACATTCGGGCTGATTGGCAGATCAGGAATCGTGCCGCTTGCACCCAGCCTCGATTGCGCCGGCCCGCTTTGTGCATCTGCACGCGATATCTGGCCGGTTGTGCGGTCGCTTGCGGGATTTGACCCAGATGACCCGGGCAGCATAAAGGCTCCGGAGGGTTGGGACAGCAACGACCCCGTCGCGACCATGACAGGCATCAGGATCGGTGTGCCGCAGCAACTGAAAGAGGTTACCTGCGAGGCGGAAGTTCAAGCAGGGTTTGAACGCACTGTTGCAGCTGTGAAACGGCTGGGGGCAACAGTGACCGACATTTCCATGCCGGGCTGGCGCCCTGCCGCGTTGCGAAAGGCAGCGTTTCTGATGACGGAAAGCGAAGGTGCAGTGGTCTATGCAAAGGATCTTGAGGCAGGCGACCGTTTGCCGCCTGCCGTGCAGTCGATGCTGGGCTATGGCCGGGATGTTGCGCCGGGCAAGCTGGCCGCTGCGCACGATGTGGCACGTGCCGCACGTGACCAGTTGGCGCGCACCTTTACTGAAGTGGACATGATCCTGACCCCAACAACACCGCAACGGGCCATCAGGCTCAACACCCCTGCGCCAGCCAATCAGGCGGACTTTACCGCTTTGGCCAACGTCGCCGGTGTTCCTGCGCTGACCGTACCGGTAAAACTGCACGGCGAGGCGCTGCCAGCTTCGGTCCAACTGACCGGCCCTTCATGGTCGGAAAGCTTGCTGGTTGGCGCGGCGATGGCGCTGGAGGACGCGCTTTCGGATTAGCGGGGTTTTCAGCCCGTTCCCGCTTCAGTTGTCTTGGTGAAGAGGTTGGCAAATGTATCGCGCAGCAGGTTCTTCTGTACCTTGCCCATGGTGTTGCGCGGCAGCTCATCAATCACGATCACTTCCTTGGGCTGCTTGTATTTGGCCAGCCGGGTAAACATACCCTCACGCAATGCAGCGATATCTGCCTTACAGCCCGGCTGCGCCACGACCACGGCGACCACACCTTCGCCGAAATCCGGATGCGACACACCAATGACTGCAGATTCGCGCACCCACGGGGCCTCGTCCAGCACCATCTCAATCTCTTTGGGATAAACGTTGTACCCGCCGGAAATGATCAGATCCTTGTTGCGGCCGACTATGTGCACATAGCCGTCGACATCCCTGCGTCCCAGATCTCCGGTAATCAGGAAGCCGGTCTCGCGCAGTTCTTCGCGGGTCTTGTCGGGCATCTGCCAGTAGCCTTTGAAGACATTTGGGCCACGCACTTCAATTATGCCGATTTCACCATCGGCGACCTCGGTATTGCTGCCTTCGGCGGTGATGCTCAACTCGACGCCGGGCAGTGCAAAACCCACCGTGCCTGCCCGGCGTTCGCCGTCATAGGGGTTTGACGTGTTCATGCCGGTTTCGGTCATGCCGTAGCGTTCAAGAATCCGGTGGCCGGTGCGGGCTTCGAATGCTTCATGGGTTTCAGCCAGAAGCGGCGCACTGCCGGAGATGAAAAGCCGCATGTTGCGGACAAGATCTGAGGTGAAACGCGGCTCGTCGAGAAGCCGGGTATAGAAGGTCGGCACGCCCATCATTGTCGTGGCGTGCGGCAAGGCAGCGATTACTGGGTCAGGCTTGAAACCGGGTAGAAAGATCATCTCCGCGCCTGCCAGAAGGGTTGTGTTGACTGCCACAAACAGGCCGTGAGCGTGAAAGATCGGCAGGGCATGGAGCAGCCGGTCGGCAGAACTGATGCGCCAGAGATCGACCAGGACCTGGGCATTGGACAGAAGGTTGGTCTGCGTCAGCATTGCGCCTTTGGACCGTCCGGTCGTACCGGATGTGTAAAGCAAAGCCGCGATGTCGTCGCCGGTACGCTCGATCACAGTGAAGTCGGCGGGCATGTCAGCGGCAAGTGTTGAAAAGCTGCCTGTGCCATCTGCAGACAGTGTCATCAACTGCGTTCCCGACGCCTTGGCCACGGAAGCGAACCGCGCCTCGCGTGCGGGATCGCAAATGAAAAGTGCAGCCGTGGCGTCATTCAGAAAGTAACCAATCTCGTCCACTGTGTAAGCGTTGTTGAGCGGCAGGAAAATGATACCTGACGCAATGCACGCGCCGTAAATCTCCAGGGCGGCAACTGATTTTTCAACCTGCAGCGCCAGACGGTCGCCGGGCTGCAGGCCACACTGCGCAAGTGCGCGCGCCACCTGCAGGACACGGTCGTGAAACGGGCGGTACTTGATATGCCCGCCATCGGGCAGGGTGATGAAGGTTGCATCGCTGTCGCGATGTGGAGCCAGCAGGGCGTCGTATAGCGGATTGGACATGGGCTCAGGTTTCTTCGGTGTTTGTGTCAAAGGTCAAATCGACAGTCATGGCAAGTGAACCATCAGGCGTGCGTGCCCAGGTGTGGGTTGCTTCGCCATCATGGCGGCCTTCCAGATGTATCGGTTGAGGGCTGAAGAGCGGGCTCATGGCGCGGATCTCAAATGACTTCAGCGCAGCATCGGTCCGGTTTCGCAGAGCCAGGTCGACCAGCAGCGCAGCGGTCAGCGGGCCATGCACAACAAGGCCAGGATAGCCTTCGACTTCGCGCGTATAGTCAGCATCGTAGTGGATGCGGTGACCGTAGAAGATCAATGCCGAATACCGGAACAACATCACCGGGTCCGGTGTTACAACGGTTTCAAATGCGGCATCGTCGGGTGCCGGCTTTGCACCCGGTTGCGGGCTGCCGGGCGCAGGCATCTCGCGGTAGACGATGTTCTGGCGTTCGCTGAAACAAAACTCATCCGCAACCGCAATGTCATGGTTGACTGTCACAAAGCAGAGCTGGCCGCTCTTGCCTTTCGTCATCGTCACATCCTCGATTGTCGAGGTCTTGGTTGCCGCCTCGCCGATCCGCAGCGGCCTGGTGATGTCGACCCGGCCACTGGCCCACATTCGGCGCGGCAATGCCACGGGTGGCAGGAAGCGGCCAAGCCGTTCATGCCCGTCATCCTTAAGCTGCGATGCGGTCGCTTCGGGATTGAAGTAGAGGTAATGCCAGAACGCCGGCAGGCTGTCTCCGGTTGCAAATGTCGGGTCGCGGTCAAGCGTTGCCTGCAGTCGCCGCGCCGGACCGGGCCCGATCAGGTCCGTCGACGTCTCGGATCGGCCGATCCAGGTTCTCAGCTCGTCAATGTCCAGTGTTGTCTGCATGCCTGGCGACCCCTTGTGCGCGGTTCAGCGGTCGCGGAATTGTGGTTTTCGTTTTTCGGCAAAGGCGCGGTAGCCTTCGGCGTAGTCATCGCTGGCAAAGCAATCAGCGACCAGCCGATCTACCGTGGCACGCTCAACCGGCCCGTCAGGCTGCAGCACCGCACGTATTGCCGCCTTGGCGGTGCGCACGGTCTTGGGCGCATTGGTGGCGATCCGGCTGGCCAGGTCGGTCACGGTTTGCGCCAGGTCTTCTCGACGAACCACTTCACTCACCAACCCCATCCGTTGCGCCTGTGCAGCCGAAAACAGCCGCGCGGAGTAAAGCACCTGTGCCGCAACCTCCGGTCCTGCCACGGTTACGAGCTTGCGCACCCCGTCATAACCGTACCCAAGGCCAAGTTTGGCCGCTGTGATCCCGAGCACACTGTCCTCGGCACAGATCCTGATGTCGCAGCCTATCGCCAGACCCATGCCGCCACCGATGCAATAGCCCTTGATTTCGGCAATCGTCGGCTTGGGGAAATCATAGAGTGCCCGGTCGGCTGCCTCGGAGATGCGGTTGTATTTCCGCACACTGTCTGCAGACGATCGCCGGCTCTCAAATTCCGAGATGTCGGCGCCCGACACGAAGGCCTTGTCGCCCGCGCCGCACAGGATCACCACGCGGGTCTGGTCATCACCGGCCAGCTCATCAAGGGCCTCACTCAGCCCCTGCCACATGTCCAGCGACATGGCATTCATTCGTTCAGGCTTGTTGAACGTGATCCGCGCGATCTGGTCCTGCCGGGCCACCAGGAGCCGCCCATCTGCCAGAGCTTTCGTGTCCATCAGGCGCGCCATTGTCCGCCCCCGTCCATGTCGATTACCGTGCCCGACAGGTAATGCACGCGCGGTGAGGCGAGCATGACCGCCAGCGCTCCCACCTCGTCAGCTGTTTTCGGTCTGCCAAAGGGAAAGGCATCAGGATTGATCAGTTCTTCCCAGCGGTCGGCATCGCCCAGTTCTGCCTGCGCGCGGGTGCGAAACATGGTTTCCATCCGGTCGGTCAGCGTGGGTGACGGATTGATCCCGAAGACACGGACATTGCTGTCAGGCGTCTCGGCACCCAATGCATTGGTAAAGCCGATGAGCGCGGCATTGCCGGCTGCGCCACAGATGTAATTCGCCCGCACGGCACGTCCGCCCATCCCGATGATATTGATGATCGTACCGTCCTTGCGCTTGGCCATCTCTGCGGCATAGAGCTTGCACAAATGAATGTAGCCGAAAACCTTGAGCTCCCAGCCCTCACGCCAATCCTTCAGGTCAAGATCGGCCAGACGGCCCGCCTTGATCGCGCCGGCATTGTTGACCAGCACATCAGCGTCTGATTGTGCTGCAAACAACGCCTCCCTGCCGGCTTCCGTGGACAGATCGGTCATCAGTGTCCGGGGCTCCGGCAGATTGTCGGCGACCATGTCTGCCTGCGCCCTGGCCAGCGCATCACCACTGCGTGCCGCAAGTGTAAGCACCGCGCCCTCGGCAGCGAAAGCGCGTGCTATGGCCAGACCGATACCCTTGGAGGCCCCTGTGACGACGACTTTCCTGCCGGTCAGTTGAAGATCCATATGCGTAATCCTTCCGTGCCTCAGACGTAATATTGGATTTCAAAGAAGACACAACCTGTCGGCGAGGCGAACGGACCGTGCGGTGTGCCGGGCGGACGGCAGGCATAACAAGGTGCGTGAAAGTCCTCTCCTGCCGCATTCAGATGACCTTCGATCAGATAGACCTCTTCCCAGTAGTCATGCAGGAATTCGTTTGCGGCCACCGTGCCAGCCTGAAACCGGATCAATCGGGTGCGCACGCCCACCTTTGCGTCTTCGTCGAGTTCGCCCGACAGCATTTTCTGTTCGACCCCCGGCGCGCCGCCGGGGACCTGCTCCCAGCCATTTTCGTGATCGACCGGTCCGAACGGAACGGCGGGTTTGAGATCTGGTGCATCGTTCATTGTGAAACGTCCTTTGCTTGTGGATTTGAAATGATGGCGGACACATCATCGAGATGCTGTGCAAGCTGTTCAATTGACATGGCGTCCAGGTCCGACACCGCTGCGCCCAGACGGTCTGCAAGATCACCGGACACGCCCGCTGACTGCAGGTTCCTGCGAAACTTGGCCCGGATGGTCTCGGGGCTCATGGGCTGTTCCGGGTCCCCCGGTGCATTTTCCGTCGACATGCTCGTTGTGGTGCCGTCGTTGAAGGTGACGATCAGTCCTGCGCCCATCTTGTCGGGAAAGGCACTGGTAAGCTCTGGATCGTCCCGTACCAGGATTTTGCTCCGCAGGGCGGCGGTTACCGGGTTGACCAGGGCGGCGGATTCGAAGTCACCGAGTGCCGGCTCACCTTGCAGCAACGTCATGGCGACACAGTGCTGAAAACTGAAGCGCGCGTCGTGAGCAGTGACCGGGTCGGGCATGTCGCAGAAATTTCGGCCGGCTTCGTAGCTTTCTATAACGACCTTGTTGATGCTGCTCACGTCCATATCGTCGCGCATCTCAAGTGCGATCCTGATAGCCGGATGAACATGGCGGCAGGCAGGCCAGGGTTTCAGGCTGACCTCATGAAGCTTCCAGCCGGCCTCGGCCGGATCAACAACCGCATCGGGATTTGCCGCCGGATAGAAACTGCGGAAGAAACCAAGCTCGCCTTCCAGAATGTGTCGTGCCCCGCGCAGGCCCTCAGCAGACAGCAACGCGGCCGTTACCCCGGCGCGCGCGGAATGCGCCGTGCCAAGGCACTTGCTGTCGGTTGGCTCAAGCCGGCACTGCCAAAGACCTGAGGCCTGCATTCCCGCCTGCCCAAGCGCATCTACCTTCTGCTGTGCCGTCAGCCCCATTGCGTGCGCTGCTGCCATCGCCGCGCCGAAGACGCCACAGGTGCCCGAATTGTACCATGCCGAATACCCGCCCTTGGCTGCTGACTGGCCGATCCGCAACGCGACCTCGTACCCGACAACGATTGCCTCCAGCAGCGTGGTATTGTTGACCTGCGCGTGTTGAGCTGCCGCCAGCGCTGCAGGAATGACCACATCGCCTGCGTGCAGAATTGAACTTCGGTGCAGGTCGTCCATTTCCAGCAGTGTACCGAAGCTGCCATTTACGAAGGCGGCATTTTCCGGTCCTGCGCGACCCACGCCCAGAGCCGTGCAGCGGCCTCCGGCGTAATGCGTCCGGGCAACATTGAGAACCGGCCGTGCGGTATCAGTGACAGCGCCTGCCACGGCGACCCCGATCCAGTCGTATAAAAGGGTTGCCGCACACGCCCGGTCCTTCGCGCAGATGCCTGCCTCGCACAACTCGACAAGCCTTTCGGTCAAGCTGTGGTGACCGGAGAGCCCTGTTGCAGTACTGACCTGGCCGGGAACCGCCCCCGGCGTTTGTAACAATCGCATGCCTCAACCCGAATGAGAAAACTGATTTTGGATACATGATCTGGAATGCCTTGTCCATTTTTGTGCACGAAATAGGCAGTAAGGCGAAGTCGCCTATGTTTAGCAATATCGGGTGGGAGCGTTCAAACTGCTTGAAAAATAACAGTTATTTGCCGATTTTTCCAAAAATCCCTGCTCACATCGAATCATTTTCCGCCTCTGGACAAATTTTTTCTTCCAATTTTTGTATACGAAACTATGGTGTTCATCATCGGGTGGATCAGGAGTTCCTGGGCTTTGAGGTCGGCAGTCTGTCAGTGTCAAAACTGATTATTGCAAGACGGGATGACACAGCCAGGCTGCGGTCGAGAAGATGATCATCGGGGTCAGACGCGCGACGCAGCGCGGGAACGCTGTTGATGAAAGTGAACAAGCTGAGCATCCCGGTATGGATCTCAGGAACGGAGAGAAAAAATCATGAACCAGACAGATTTCAATCGCCGCCAGCTGATGGCGCTAATGGGCTCTGCAGCCGTCGCTGCTGGCCTTCCGGGCAGTGCAGTGGCGCAGGACGCAGCACTGAAATTCTGGGCTCCGGGTATCGCAAAGGTTGGCGAGAAGGACTGGAGCGACATGGCCAAACAGTCCGGTATCGAAATTGCCGCCATTGCCAAGAGCGCTCGTGCGGACGAATCGATCCAGAAGATGGTGGTTGGTGACGGCAATGCGCTTTATGATGCCATGACCGACAATGGCGGTGGTATGGAAGATGCGCTGGCCAGCCAGGGCGCCATTGCTGAGCTTGATGTATCGCGCATTCCGAACTGGGCCAATATCGAGCCGCGTTATCTTGACGGCGGGGCCGCCGCCGACACGATACGACACGAAGGCAAAGTCGTGGCCATCCCGTATATCTCAAACGCGGATGCTCTGGCATTCAACCATGATGTGATCGGCGAAGAACTGTCCTCCTGGGAAGTGCTTTTTGACGAGCAGTTCAAGGGCCGCGCAGCGCTGCAGAACGACTTTGGCCCCACGCTGACGAACACCGCGATCTATCTCAAGCAATCGGGCAAGCAGGATATTGAAAACCCGTCCGACATGAGCGAAGCCGAAGTCAAGGGAGTTTGCCAGTTCCTGATAGACAAGAAAAAAGCCGGTCAGTTCCGCACGTTCTGGGATGGATTCCAGAACGGGGTAGACCTCCTGGCTTCCGAAGAGGTGTTGGTGGCGTCGTGCTGGGAGCCGATCCAGATCGTCGCCGGCCGCAAGAGCAAAAAAGACATCCGCTACGGCACCATGAAGGAAGGTCACCAGGCCTGGAATAACATCGTCATGCTGACCCGTGGCGGCAAGGAGCGCGGCATGGAAGAGGCGTTCTACAAGCTGGCCAACCTGTATCTGTCGCCATGGTTCGGCGCACGCACGCTCGCAGGTCTTGGGTTTACCCCGCAAATGACCGGTGTGGTGGAGTATGTAGATGCCAATCCGGCCGATTTCGATGCCGACGCCAAGGCAGCGATCAAGGCCCGCCTTGCCCGCAAGCAGGAGCGCCTCGCTGTGCCCGGCAACTCGTGGCAGAATGTTTTCCCGACCCAGATCCGCGCTTACCAGGACTGGTGGTCGCGCGTTCAGGCGGCTTAAACATAGATGTCCGACAGTACACAAATTGCGACCGGCGGGGACCACCCCGCCGGTACCTATCGCTTAGGCCTGAAAGAGCGCGCAGTGGCGTGGGTTTTCTACCTGCCTGTCGCCTTCATGCTGCTGTTCTTTGCCTTGCCGATGGCGCTAACCGTTGTGTTCAGCGTGTTCGAGCGAACCCAGTTCTGGATGGAGCCGGGCTTCAGTCTTCAGGCTTATGAGAATTTCTTCTTTTCGGCGCGGCTGAACAATTTTCTGTCGTCGATGTATTATTCATCGATTGCTGTTGTGATCTGCTTTGTGCTGGGGTTTCCCATCGCCGTGTTTCTGCGAAAATCGGTGCCCCAGGTGGCACAGCACAGGGTGATCCTGCTGTTCATATTGCCGTTCATGGTGTCCGAGATCATCCGCATATTTGCCCTGCGCCCGGTGCTGCAGCGTAATGGTCTGGTAAACTCGACGCTGCAGAATCTGGGTCTTATCGACGAGCCGATCACGGTTCTTATATACTCTCATACCGGCGTCATTATCGGCGAGGTACTGTCTTTCCTGCCCTTCATCGTATTCGCGGGATTTCTCGCGATGGAAGCGGTCCCGAAATACATCTTCGAGGTCTGTGACGATATTGGTGCAGGGCCGGTTGCACGGTTTCGGGATGTTATCCTTCCGCTTGCCTCGCCGGGCATCTTTGCCGGCTGCGTGTTCATCTTCGTGAACGGTATCGGTGTGGCACTGCTGCCCAATATACTGGGCGGCCCCGGTGCGGTTAACGCCGGCCTGATTGCGACACAAGCCATTGCCGCGCTTGACTTTCCACTCGCCATGGCCGTGAGCGCGATCATGATGACGACCCTCATGACGCTGCTATATATTGGTCACCGGATTTTCGATCTGACGAAAATCCTGGCCCCGATCAACTGATGGGGTTCGGCGATGAATGACTATGAAAATATCTGGGTGCATCGCGCGAAATGGGCATATCTGCTGTTGATCGTCGTCACGCTGATGAGCCCGGTTTTCTACGTCATGTACATCTCGTTCAACCTGAACGGATTTGGCGCGGCGGAGTATGTCTTTACCTGGAAATGGTACGGACAGATTTTTTCGGACCGGTTGCTGATGCAGGCACTCAGATGGACGATGACCCTGGCAGCCATGACGACCCTGATTGCTGTGCCCATGGCACTGCTGGCGGCAAAGTTCTACAAGGCGACCGACAACAAGCTGCTGGTTGTCTTCCTTATGCTCGCGCCGCTTTTCGTGGCACCCGACATACTCGGGTCAGCGCTGCTGGTGTTCTTCAAGAACCTGAACGGGTCCTTCCAGTGGCTCGGAGATATCCTTGGCGTGTCGTTCATGGACAGTTGGTTCAGGCTGAGTTTCCTGACCGCGCTTATCGGGCTGATCATCTATACGATCCCCTATTCATTTATCGTCATCCTGATTACCATGGGTCGCTACCGGACCGAGCAGACCGAGGCTGCGCGCGCCTGCGGCGCCAGTGGCTGGCGTGCGTTCTGGGATATCGAATTCCCGCAGATCCGCGCCGGTGTCTTCAGTGCCTGCTCGTTCACAGTGATCCTGTGTTTCAACGAGTACACCCGGACAAGCCTGCTGAAGGGCGGGTTTGACACCTTCACCACAGTCCTGGTCAGCCAGATGCTGAACGAAGGCATGTCGGAGCAATCCTATGCAATGTCGAGTTTTGTCAGCTTCCTGGCAATTGCCCTGATCGGCAGCATCATTCTTTACACCCTGATCCGGGCCGAGACGATTTCCCGGGAGGCCAGAGCCAAGGCAGAGCCGGTAATGTCAACATGAACCAGATGAAAGAAATTCCCGTGGACCCGAGCACCAGCACTCATAGCCCCGCCGCCGTTGAGGTGCGTGGTCTGACCAAGCATTACGGATCGGTCGTTGCGCTCAGGGATGTCAATCTGACCATCACTGCCGGCGAGTATTTCGTTCTGCTGGGGCCCAGCGGCGGCGGCAAGACGACGCTGCTGCGCACCATCGGAGGCTTCCACAAGCCTACCAGGGGCTCAGTCCTGCTGCACGGCAAGGATGTCGGTCACCTGCCGCCGGACAAGCGGCCAACTTCAATGGTGTTTCAGTCCTACGCGCTGTTCCCGCACATGAACGTGCTGCAAAACGTTGGCTACGGCCTAAAGATCGCCGGGCTGCCAAAATCGCAGATCCTCGAAAAGGGGACAGCCGCGCTTGATCTCGTGGGTTTGACCGGATACGCCGACCGCAAGCCGCACGAATTGTCGGGCGGCCAGCAGCAGAGAGTGCAGCTTGCACGCGCCATGGTGCTGGAACGCGACGTTCTGCTGCTTGACGAGCCACTGGCCGCGCTCGATGCACAGTTGCGCAAGGACATGTGCCTGGAACTCAAGCATCTGCAGGAAAAGGTCGGCATTACCTTCATCCACGTCACTCATAACCAGGAAGAGGCCATGACCGTGGCCGACCGCATCGCGCTGATTGCTGACGGTGAATTGATCGAACATGGCCGGGCGCGCGATATTTACCGGGCACCGGAACGCAAGTTCACGGCATCCTTCGTAGGTGAAAACAATATGCTGTCAGGAGAGATCACCGGCAAGTCCGGGTCGGAAGTGATGGTTGACATTGGCAATGGCGAAACGCTCAAGGTGGATAGTCGGGGTCAACCCGTTTCCGTCGGCGACACGGCATCCCTGTCAATTCGATCTGAACTGACGCGTATGGATCTTGGCAACGGAAATGCCGATGCGAAACCGGGGCATTCGGTGTCGGGAACATATAATGAGGCAGTCTATCTGGGCCTCACGACATCTCACCTGGTGACTGTCGGCCCGGGTCAGGACATGACCTCGCGCGTTGTTGACGACCTCGACGACCTGCCCCAGCCAGGGTCTAAAGTACGGCTTTACTGGACACCGGGCGCAATGCGCCTTCACACTCATTAAGCATGGCGAGGGACAATACAATGTGGCCAAACCCGCGCATTCCGTACCAGATGGCCTGCGACCGCCCCCGGCTGGAGCCGTTGAATGGCAAGCCCTTGATGGTGCATGTTGTCATGAACGTCGAATACTGGCCGTTTGACCGGCCGATGCCGCGCGGCATCATTCCTGCGCCACACGGTGTGACCCCGGCGCCGCCCGACATCCCGAATTACGCCTGGGTTGAATACGGGATGCGTGTCGGCATGCCGCGGATCATGAAGATGTTGTCGGACCGCTCCTTGCCCGCGTCTGCTTTCATGAACGCGCAGGTCTGCGACGTCTATCCCGCGCTGAGTGACGCAATCGTCAATGCCGGCTGGGAACTTGTCGGACACGGCTGGTTCCAGCAATCACTCAAGCAGGCAGACGACGAAGCCGCTATTATCCGTCAATCCCTGGACCGTCTGGAAAAAGCCGGCGGCATCAAGACCCGCGCATGGCTCGGCCCCGGCCTGGGCGAAACCGACGACACCCCCGATATTCTGAAGGCGCAAGGTGTGGAATTCCTGCATGACTGGGCCCTTGATGATCTGCCCACCTGGATGCGGACGAAACATGGGCCGATGGTGGCCTTGCCCTATACGTTCGAACTGAACGACGTGCCGATCTACGCCATTCAGCAAAGTTCGTCCGATGAGATGCTCAAGCGACTGGAAGCAACGGTCGCGGTCTTCGAACGCGAGATCGAGGACAACCCGCGTGTGCTGACACTGGCGCTGCATCCACATATTATCGGTGTGCCGCATGTGGCCTACTACTTCCAGAAGGCACTGGATCTGCTGTCAGCCCGTGAGGATACGGTCTTTGTCACCTCCAGTACCATGGGAGACTGGTTCATTGCTGCTGATGGTAGCAATGGAGTTGACATGGCTGCGTATTCCACAGGAGCTCCGCAATGACCGCACTGGATGGCCTCAAGGTTCTGGATCTGACGCGTGTGCGTGCCGGGCCGCATTGCTGCCGCGTGCTGGCGGATTTTGGCGCAGACGTGGTCAAGATCGATGCACCCGAAGGCCTCGATGCCAATGCAAATGTCAGCGGCAGCCGTGATGGCTTTGACATGCAGAACCTTCATCGCAACAAGCGTTCGATCACACTCAACCTCAAACATCCCGACGGCAAGGCCCTGTTCCTCGATCTGGCGCAGCACGCGGATGTGGTGGTTGAAAATTTCCGCCCGAACGTCAAAACCCGGCTGGGTATCGGTTACGACGCCCTTCACGCCGTCAATCCGCGCATCATCCTGGCGTCGATTTCCGGGTTTGGGCAGGACGGTCCCTACGAAAACAAGGCAGGTTTCGATCAGATCGCGCAAGGCATGGGCGGCCTTATGGGCGTGACCGGTTTTCCGGGAGAGGCGCCGATGCGGGCGGGTACTGCAGTGGCGGATCTGTCAGCAGGGCTGTACGCGGCGACCGGTATACTTGTGGCGCTGGCCGAACGCGAAAAGTCCGGCGAAGGCCAATGGGTACAGACGTCGCTCCTGCAGGCGCAGATCGCGCTGATGGATTTTCAGGCCGCGCGTTACCTGGTTGACGGAGATGTGCCTGAGCAGGCCGGCAACGACCACCCCACCGTGACCCCGATGGGCGTTGTCGCCACCAGGGACGGGCATATCAATCTGGGCGTTGGAGGCGACGGTCAGTGGCGCGCGCTGTGTGAGGCGCTGGATCATCCCGAATGGGGTGAGGACCCGGCCTATGCGCAGGTTGGCGACCGCACGGCACGGCGCGAAGAGATCTGGGGCCTGCTGCGCCCGATCTTTGCCACCAGGACCAGTGCCGAATGGATCGAGATACTGGATACCAACGGTGTGCCTGCCGGACCGATATACCGCATGAACGAAGTCTTTGATGATCCGCAAGTACAACATTCGGGTATTGCGCAGTCGGTGATGCATCCCCAGCGCGGTGAGCTGCAATTGGTTGGCCAGCCGGTCGATCTCTCGCGCACGCCGGCGTCGCTGCGTACGCCAACGCCTGAAGCGGGTGAGCACACCGACGAGGTTTTATCAGACTACGGCATAGACGCCGACCGTATTTCAGCGCTGCGGGCCAGCGGCGCAATCTGACACTCAGGAAGATGACATGAACATGATGGACAATGACGCGCTTTCGATCCCCGCCTGCGAGGACTGGACCGACATTCGCGACGCGGTGGGCAAACTGTGTGATGACTTCCCGAACGAGTACTGGAACAAGCTCGACAAGGCCGATCAGTATCCAACCGAATTCGTCCAGACCCTGACTGAGTCCGGGTTTCTGGGTGCCCTCATCCCCGAGGAATATGGCGGCTCCGGCCTGCCGCTGAGCGCAGCGGCCGCAGTTCTGGAAACGATCCATGAACGCGGCTGCAATGCGGCCGCCTGCCATGCGCAGATGTATACGATGGGCACGGTTCTGAAATATGGCTCGCCTGAGCAAAAGCAGAAATACCTGCCTGCAATCGCCAGCGGTGAATTGCGCCTTCAGGCGTTTGGCGTGACCGAGCCCTCCACCGGCAGCGACACCACGCAACTCAAGACCCGGGCCGAACGGACCGCAAGCGGCACCTATATAGTCAACGGCCAGAAAGTGTGGACCAGCCGCGCCTTTGAATCAGACCTCATGCTGCTTCTGGCGCGCACCACGCCGGCCGCCGAGGTGCAGAAACGCTCCGACGGCATGTCCGTGTTCCTGCTTGATATGCGCGAGGCCGTCGGCAATGGAATTGAGTTGCGCAAGATCGATGCGATGATCAACCACAACACCTGCGAGGTCTTTATCGACAACCTCGAAATTCCCGGCGACACATTGGTCGGCGAAGAGGGAAAAGGCTTCCGCTATATCGTCGACAGCATGAATGCCGAGCGGATCCTGATCGCTTCGGAATGCATCGGCGACGCGAAGTATTTCATCCGCAAGGCGGTGGAATACGCGAATGAACGCAAGGTCTTTGGCGGCCCGATCGGTGCAAACCAGGGGATACAGTTTCCCATTGCCAAGGCCTATGCCGAGGCCCAGGCAGCCGAACTGATGGTCAGGAAGGCCGCCGCCCTGTTCGATTCCGGCCACAAGGTCGCCGCCGAGGCAAACATGGCCAAGCTACTGGCTGCAGACGCCTCGTGGCAGGCAGCCGAGGTTTGCATGCAGGTCTATGGCGGTTTCGCCTTTGCCCGGGAATACGGCATTGAGCGCAAGTGGCGCGAGGCGCGGCTTTATCAGACAGCGCCAATCTCGAAGAACATGATCCTCGGCTATCTCGGCCAGCATGTTCTGGGACTGCCGCGCAGCTATTGACGCAGCGCAGTATCAATGCCCGCAACAGTACGTGAAGGGGATATCATTGATGTCAAAAACAGTCTCCGACCTTGTGATTGTCGGGGGAAAAATTGCGACTTTGGACGCAGAAAACAGATTTGTACCCGCGCTCGCCATACGAGACGGACGCATTTTGCTTGCCGGCAGCAATGATGATATCCGATCGACAGCAGGTGAGGGCACAAAGCTTATCGACCTCGCAGGCCAAACAGCCATTCCCGGCATAATTGACAGCCATTGCCATCCCGACAGTTACGCGGTCAGGCTCAACTCATGGGTTAACGTGGATCCCGCTCATATCGCGTCGCGACAAGACCTGCTTGCCAGGATCAGCACCGCAGCCAGGTCGCGGGGCAGGGATGACTGGATTATCTGCTACAGGTTCGACAACAACAAGTCCGGCGGTTATCCGACACTTGAGGAAATGGACACCGCAAGCGACGGGCGCCCCCTGTTCATCCAGCGCACCGACTGTCACATCGGGCTGGCCAATACCCGGGCGTTCGAGGTGTCCGGGCTCGGTACTGACCCGGCAAATCCGCCATTTGGGCAATTTGATCGAGATCCGGTGACCGGCAAACTGACCGGGCTGGCTCGCGAAACGGCATCAGAGATTTTTGTCTCTTCAATCCACGCCGCAGATACGCCGGAGGCAATCGCTGATGGCCTGGAACAGGTTTTCAGCGAATGGGCATCGTTCGGCATCACCAGTGTTTACAATTCCCTTGCCGGGAAAAAGGCCATCGAAGCCTATCAACTCATGCACAAACGCAATCAGCTCAGAATGCGGGTCGGCATTATCGTGTCAGGCCGTGAGGACGGTCTGGTCGAATCCTACATCAATGCCGGCATCAAGTCGGGCTTCGGCAACAACATGGTGCGTGTGCTGGGTGTGGAATGGTGTCCGGATTGTTCGACCTCCGGTCGTACGGCTGCCTATTATGACCCGTACGTCGGTCCGCCGGTAGATGGTGAGCCACAGCCCAACACGGGTATCCTGCTTTATGATGCAGACGATCTTCAGGCCAGGGCGGTTGCCGCCCATCAGGCGGGACTTCAGGTCATGATCGAAGGCGTGGGAGATCGCGGCATCGACTTTGCGCTCGATGCCATCGAGGCTTGCCTGAAAGCAAGACCTGTCGAAGACCACAGGATGCGGGTGGAGCATTGCTGCAATGTTACACCGCAGATTCTTGACCGCCTGAAGAAACTGGGTGTGATCGACAGTTCCGCTACGGGTTTCATGTACGATCTCGGAGATGCCTACATTGCAAACCGAGGGCAGGAAGCCATGCGCCATATGTGGCCTCACCGCAGCCTGATAGATGCCGGTGTCCCGGCACCGGGCCATTCTGACGCGATGGTCTGTCAGGCCAATCCGTTCCTGGCGATGTGGTCGATGGTGAACCGTAAGACAGACACTGGCGGAGACCTCGATGCATCACAGAAGGTCAGCCGTCTGGAAGCGTTGCGTGCATACACGACACTGGGCGCTTACTCAGGCCGGGAGGAGGGGTTTAAGGGATCGCTGGAACCGGGCAAGCTTGCGGATATAGCGATCCTGGACCGTGATTTTTTTGAATGTCCGGAGAATGAAATTCGAGACATAAAGGTAAACAGGACGCTTTTGGGTGGCGACACAGTTTTTGACCGGAATATCTGACACCCCTCATCAGTTGGGTGTCGTTTTCTTCACCCGGCGGCTCCACGCTCATGGCCGGGTGTTTTGCGACAGATACCGGTAGCTTGCGAGGACGTGAGTACGGACGACATGGACAAAGTCTTCCAGGTCAACATGCTCATCATAGCTGCCCATGCCATATGGAAACGGACCGTACACATAGGCTGGAATGTTGCGGTATCGCCACAACCGGGCATCGGTTCCGCCCAGGCTGATTATGGGTGTCGGCTTGAAACCGCGCAGTTCCTCTACCGTGTCCTGGAGGATTGTTACCATCTCCCCGTACGGATCACTGTAGGCCGGCGGGGAGTCGCCAATTTCTTCCATGGTGGCTTCGGGAAAGTCGGACAAGACTTCATTGACCCGTTTCAGGATCATGTCCTTGTCGGCTCCTACCGGAATACGGAAGTCGATTTCCATTCGGCACTGTCCGGGGATAATGTTCACCTTGAGACCACCGTTGATGCTCCCGATGTTGAGTGTAACTCTTGGAATGGCTTCGTGGGCACCTTTGCCCATGGCCTTGTCGACAGCGTCTCGCGATGCTTCTATCGCCCTGGCCAGGTTGTCCGGCAATGGCACCTCCATGTCGCACACAGACTCCAGGGCCAGGCCAAGCCGTGCAGCAATTTTGGTGGCGCTTTCAGTGGCATGGACATACGCGCCATGAGCGCCTTCAGTCTGGATGGTCACCGCCAGCCAGAGCGGTCCCTTTTCGCCGAACCGGATGGTCAATGGAGAGCTTGGTTCGCCATTCAGCAGGCAGTCGCCCAAAACCTCCGGCTCATTGTCCATCAGGTAGCGTGCACCCCAGGGCCCGAAAGTCTCTTCATCGGAAACACAGGTGAGCGTCAGCTTGCCGCCGAATTCGTCCCGAATGCGATGCAGCATGGCATAGGTGAAAATTGACGCGGTTGTCCCTGGCTTCATGTCGCATGCGCCGCGCCCGTAAATCTTGCCTTCGCGAATGTCAGCCTCCCACGGTCCTGTGGTCCAGCGCTGGTCTTCTTCATCAACCGGAAACACATCGATATGACCGTTGAGAACCAGGTGCTTGCCCTGGCCTGCACCATCAAAACTGCCAATGATATTGGGCATGACCGGGTTGGGGGACACCATGCGGTACGGCAGGTTTCTGGCGTCCAGAAACTCAGTTACGACAGCGGCGGCATCACGGGTGTCGCCAGGAGGGTTGGGCGACTTTGCCTGCAAAAACCTTTTAAGGAACGCAATCATCTCGTCGCGTTCCTGATCAATCCATTCGTTCAGTTTCGGGGTTAGATCATTGGTCATCGCGTCATTTCCTGAACAAGGGTCAATCACAAACGGTCAATTGCTGGTGTGGGCCCGACAGAATTTCAGGTGCACCGTCTTGAACCCCCACGGTGTGGCCGAGCGACACGGCAAGTTCTGCGTCAGCATCAATCAATATCGCGTAATTGTCGAGCCACGCGGCCCACACATCGGCTACGGTTCCCGGGGAGGGAGTAATCGTGGCGGCCATGGCGCCGCAAGGAGCGAAGAGTGGCGTACAGGCCACGTCGAAACCCTGCAGGGCGGTTTCGCAGCGTCTGGCTATGACCAGACCGACCCCGTTTGGGCACTTCGAAACCAGTCCCGAGATCATCCGC
>CAVOQE010000006.1:0-741584 GCA_963698275.1 uncultured Alphaproteobacteria bacterium
ACCTCACCTTCACTCACCTCATAAAGCCGCGTGGCTATGGCCTTCCAGGCCGGGCGGTGGGTAATCGCCACGATGGTGTACTGGCTGCCCAGTCCGGCGATGTTTCGGCAAATGGCCGCCTCGGTGGTCTCGTCGAGCGCGCTGGTTACCTCGTCCAGGATCAACAGCGTCGGCTGGCGCACCAGGGCACGGGCCAGTGAAAGCCGCTGACGCTGGCCGCCGGAAAGCTTGGAGCCCATATTGCCGATATGCGTGTCCAGTTTCTTGGGCAGCTTTTCTATAAAGCCGGCGGCGCCGGCGGCGTGCAGCGCGGTCCAGACATCCTCGCGAGAAATGGTGTCGTCGCCCAGCGTGACATTATCGTAGATGGTGCCGTGCAACAGCGTCAGTTCCTGCGGCACGTAGCCGATGCCGGAGCGCCAGGCAGGCATGTCTATGTCGCCGATCGGGACACCATCGATGGTGATGGTGCCCGCGCCCGGTTGATGCAGCCCGGTCAGGATATCGATGATGGTCGTCTTGCCCGCCCCTGACGGCCCGAGCAGAACCGTTACCTCGCCCGCCGGAATTTCAAGGTTGACCTGTTTCAGGATCGGCGTCTTGTCATAGGCGAAGTCAACATTCTCGAAACGGCAGCCGGTCTCCAGCCTGGGATGCTTCACACCGGACCCGTGTTCAAGGCTGGTTTCAGCCTCGCCTATCATATTCATCAGCGATATGTAGGCCCCCTGCATGATCGCCGCCTGCTGCAGGTGCTCCTGCACCAGTTTCACCCGGGTGATGACCTGATAGTAGATGATGCCGAGAACCAGCAGGTCCGACAGGGGCGCATTGACGACCTGGGTTCCCACATAGAAGCCGGCGACCACCGTCAGTGCCACCATGATGTCCTGGCCGTGGCTGAGCGCATGCCGCGAAAAATGCATGGCAAAATATGCCGCGCGCATTTCCTTCACCAGGCCTTCAAACAGGACGGAGAAGGTGGCGCCACGGTTCATGGACTTGATTGCCTTCATGTTGCCGACAGCGTCCTGAACCTTTGAGCCCAGCTGGCCGGCGCGTTCCCATTGCTTCTTGCCGGCCTCGCGGGCGTACATCACCAGCTTGTACAGCGGGAACGACAGGATGATGGCGGCGACCATCGTCAACAGGACCATGTGGCCGGAAATCAGCGTGGCTGCAGTGAGAAGTGCTATCGTCTGGACAATCGACACAACCACCATGGCCGCCGAAAAATAGGCTTCACCCGCGTGCATGGTCTGGGAGCCGATGGAATTCGCGATATGGCCCGGCGGCAGATCTACAAAATACCCCCAACGCGCGCGCATGACGCCGTTCAGCAGCCGGCGCCGGATCTCGGCCTGCACCAACGCGACGGAAGAGGCGACATAGGTCATGGCCGACAGGGCAAGCAGGGACTTCAAGGTCAGCAAAACGCCGACGAAGACCACAAAGTTGGTGAGCGTCGGCGCAACGCCCATGGACTCGACGATACCGACCACCAGCCTGTTCAGGCGCGAATCGCTGGCGACCCCTTCCCCACCCATCTGGCTGATCACCGGCAGGATTGCGCCCATGCTCAACATGTTCAGAAACCCGGCAATCAGCACGCAGACGGACACCGACCACGGCTTTGCACCCGGTGCGTTCAGGAAAATGTCGATCAATGTGCCGCGGCGTATAAATTTCATGCGCACCTCTAACAAGTGCAGACAGGCAAAGTATTCACGACTGCAATAGAGCAATACTGCCTCTCAATCTACAAGCAGCGGCAATTTGTCTTGCCGAAACAGTGCCGTCATCATCACACTTCTTCAAAACAGGCCCCTTCCGGCTGTCGAAGGGCCAGGCGGCAACCTTTTTCGCAAAACCGGTTTGCAGCGTGGCGGCTTTTCACGGACAGTTGTGGTAACGATCACAAGGGAGAATGCAGCCATGCTCACTGGCGACATGCTGCGGCGGTCTGCAGAACGTTTTCCACAAAAACCGGCCATTGTCTGGGAAGGCCGTTCACTGAGCTACCGGGCACTCGACGACGCAGCCAACCGGTTGGCGAATGCGCTGATTGCACATGGTATCGCCAAGGGCGCAAAGGTCGGCATCATAAGCCGCAACAGAACTGAATACGGCATTGCCTTCTTCGGCGTGGCCCGCTCCGGCGCGGTGCTGGTGAATGTCTCGGTGCTCTATGCGCCGGACGAACTGGTCTATGTGCTGGACAAGGCGGACATCGAGCTTCTGGTCTACGAAGACCTGTTTGCGGACAAGATAGAGGCTGTGCGCAACAGGTTACCCAAACTGCACAAGACGGTGCGGATCGCCAGTGACGGCAGTGATGAATTCACCCCGTTTTACCAGTCTTCACCTGCTGATCTACCCGCAGTCGCCATTCACGAGGATGACCCGTTCTGCATGACCTATACCGGCGGGACGACCGGGCGCCCGAAGGGCGTACTGGTCAGCCACCGCAACCGGGCAGTCACCGCCCATACGGTGATGGTGGAAGAGGCCATCGACGAGCGCGATGTGGTCGGGATCATCACGCCGATGTTTCATGTCGCGGCCCTCAACATCATGTTCCAGCCGGCCGTTCTTGCCGGCGCCACCACGACACTGCTGAGCAAATGGGACGCGGGCGATTTCGCCGACATGGCGCAGCGCACGGGCATGACCGCCGCCTTCATGGTGCCGACACAGGTATCGATGGTGGTCAGCGACCCGCAATTCGATGCGGCGAGATTTGCAAGCTGGCGCAAGCTGTCATTTGCCGGCGCCCCGATGCCCGACTGGGTGCAGCACAAGATGCTCGAAGTGCTGCCCGACGTGAAAATGACCCAGATCTACGGCCAGTCGGAAATGGGCGTACTCACCTCGCTGCGCCACTGGTACCTGCCAGAGAAACTCGGCTCGGTCGGGCGCCAGGTCTATAATGTGGATGTGGCGGTGATTGATGCCGACGGACACCCGGTAGCGCCCGGCGAAATCGGCGAAATCGTCTCGCGCGGCGACAATGTGATGCTGGAATATTATGATGAACCGGAACAGACGGCCTCATTCTGGCGCCATGGCTGGGCCCACACCGACGATGTCGGCACCATTGACGAGGACGGGTTCATCACCCTGGTCGACCGCTCCAAGGACATGATCATTTCCGGTGGCGAGAACGTCTATCCGAAAGAGATCGAAAACGCCATCTACGATCACGAGGCCGTCGCCGAATGCGCCGTGTTCGGCATTCCGCATGACAAATGGGGTGAGGTTCCCGCCGCCTATGTGTGCCTGAAAGACAATACCGAGCTTTCCGAACAGGACCTCATTGCCCATTGCGCTGCCCGCCTGGCGCAGTTCAAGCGCCCGCGCATCGTCAGATTCGTCGATGAGTTTCCCAAAACACCGATCGGCAAGATTCAGAAGAACATCCTGCGCGAGCCCTACTGGAAGGACAGGGAGAAGAAGATCTAGTTCATATATAAATATTTTACTTTTAAAATAATCTCTCGCTGATGCATGATTGCCCCATCTAACGCAGCGTTTCTGCTGACTGGAGGATGGACCGGATGAAGGCTGGATGTATCGGCGGCGGACCGGCGGGTTTGTATTTCGCCATTTCGATGAAATTGCGCGATCCCGCCCATGAGGTCATCGTCTATGAGCGAAACCGGGCTGACGACACCTTCGGCTGGGGCGTGGTGCTGTCCGATGAAACCCTGGACAACCTGGCAGCCAATGACGCTGTCAGTGCCGCTGCAATCCGCGAGCATTTTTCCTACTGGGACGACATTGCCGTTCATTTCAAGGGCACGACGCAACTGTCGACCGGACATGGTTTCTGCGGCATCGGCCGCATGCGGTTGCTGCAGATCCTGCAGGCGCGGGCCCGCGAGGTGGGCGTGGACCTGCGCTATGAAACCGAAATCACGGATATCGACGACCTGATGCAATCGCACGACATTGTGGTGGCGCCAGATGGCGTCAACTCGATTGCACGGGGGAAATTCCAGGACGTGTTCAAGCCGGATATCGATGTTCGCAAGTGCCATTATATCTGGCTCGGCACGCATCAGAAATTCGACGACGCCTTCACCTTCATTTTTGAAGAGACCGAGCACGGCTGGATATGGGTGCATGCCTACCAGTTCGATCCCGACACCGCGACGTTCATTATCGAATGCTCCGACGAGACCTATCAGCGTTTCGGTTTCGAACATATGAGCCAGCAGGAATCCATTGCGACCTGCGAGGCGATCTTCAAGGATCATCTCGGCGGACATTCACTGATGACCAATGCCGGGCACATACGCGGCTCGGCCTGGATCCGGTTTCCGCGCGTGCTGTGCGAGCGCTGGAGCCACAAGAACCTGGTGCTGATGGGCGATGCGGCGGCCAGTGCGCATTTTTCCATCGGGTCCGGCACCAAGCTGGCCCTGGAAAGCGCCATTGCGCTGGCGGACTACCTGCACACGGAACCGTCCATGCAGGCCGCGTTTGAAAAATATGAAGACGCCCGCCGGCTGGAGGTTCTGCGGCTGCAATCGGCAGCGCGCAATTCGCTGGAATGGTTTGAAGACATCGAGCGCTATTTCAACCTGGACCCTGTGCAATTCAATTACTCTTTGATGACGCGGTCGCAGCGCATCAGTCACGAAAACCTGCGCCTGCGCGATCCTGAGTGGATGCAGCAGGCGGAACGCTGGTTCCAGACACGCTCCGGCGTGCCTGAGAGTGAACCTGTGCGGCCGCCGATGTTTGCCCCCTACTCCCTGCGTGGCCTGACTCTGAAGAACCGCGTCGTGGTCTCGCCGATGGCGCAATACAAGGCCGTGGACGGCTGCCCGACCGACTGGCACCTGGTGCACTATGGCGAGCGCGCCAAGGGCGGCGCCGGGCTGGTGTACACGGAAATGACCTGTGTCAGCCCACACGGGAGGATCACGCCGGGCTGTACCGGCCTATATGCACCGGACCATGAAGCCGCGTGGCAACGGCTGGTGGATTTCATCCATATCGAGACCGATGCCAAAATCTGCTGCCAGCTCGGCCATTCCGGTTCCAAGGGTTCAACCCAGGTCGGTTGGGAAGACATGGACGCGCCGTTGCAAGACGGCAACTGGCCCTTGCTGGCGGCCTCCGACATTGCCTGGTCGCCACGAAACCAGACACCCAAACCGATGGACCGCGCCGACATGGATATGGTGCGCGATCAGTTCGTGGCGTCTGCACAAATGGCGGACCGTGCCGGCTTCGACATGATCGAGCTGCACTGCGCCCACGGTTATCTTTTGTCATCCTTCATCACACCGCTGACCAATCATAGAACCGATGACTATGGCGGCAGCCTGGAAAACCGCATGCGCTATCCGCTTGAGGTGTTTGCCGCGGTACGGGCCGTTTGGCCTGAAGACAAGCCGATTGCGGTCCGGATTTCCGCCACTGACTGGATGGACGATGAGGGCATCACACCGCAGGATGCTGTCGACATTGCCCGCATGCTGAAGCAAGCCGGCGTCGATATCTGCGATGTGTCAGCCGGCCAGACATCCGCAACCGCGCAACCGGTCTATGGCCGCATGTTCCAGACACCGTTTTCCGACCGCATCCGCAATGAAGCCGGCATCGCCACCATGGCGGTCGGCAACATCTATGAGGCAGACCATGTAAACTCCATCCTGATGGCCGGCCGGGCCGATCTGGTATGCCTGGCCCGTCCACACCTTTCCGATCCCTACTGGACGCTGCATGCCGCTGTCGCGCTGGGTGACACGAAAGCCGAATGGCCAGCCCCCTATCAGGCCGGGCGCGACCAGGCCTACCGCCTGGCAGAGCGGTCCGAACAACTCACAATGAAGGTGTGATCATGCAAGTGAACCTTGACGGACAGCATGCACTGGTGACCGGCGGTGGAACCGGTGTCGGCCTGGCCATCGCCGTGGCGCTGGCTAAGGCAGGTGCCGCCGTGACCATCACCGGGCGCCGTGAAGCGCCTCTCCGGGATGCGGCAGCGGGACATTCGGCAATGGGCTTCGTCATTGCTGACGTTACCGATGCCGATGCCCTGCGCGCTGCTTTCATCAAAGCGACGGACGAACGCGGACCGGTGTCTATCGTTATCGCCAATGCCGGGGTAGCGGAAAGCCAGCCGTTCAGCCGGCTGACTGCCGAGCAATGGCAGCACACCATAGACGTCAACCTGACCGGCGTGTTCAACACGTTCAAGTGCGGGCTTGACCCGATGCTGGCCGCAGGCCGGGGCCGGATGATCGCCATCGCCTCGGTGGCGGGCCTGAGGGGCAGCGCCTATGTCAGTTCCTATTGCGCAGCCAAGCACGGCGTGGTCGGCCTGACCCGCGCGCTGGCTGCCGAACTTGGGCCCAAGGGCATTACCGTCAATGCCATATGCCCGGGCTATACCGACACACCGATGCTGGACCGGACGCTGGACAACATTGTCGAGAAAACCGGCATGAGCCGTGAACAGGCCACAGCCAGCCTGCTGAAAGGATCGCCAACCAGCCAGTTCGTACAGCCTTCCGAAATCGCAGACCTGGTGCTGCAGCTTTGCGCCGATGCTGGCTCCAAGCGCAACGGCGAAGCGATTGCCATGCCGGAAGGGATCGCAGGATGACGGCCCCCCTGAAACAACCGGAACACCCCCCGGCCTCAAAACAGCGCCTGCGCTTCTGGCTGCGGCTGTTGAAACTGCAGCGCCACATGGAAGCCGTGTTAAGGGAAAAACTGCGGGCGGAGTTCGGCACCACGCTGCCGCGGTTTGACGTCATGGCCGCACTGCATCATCATGAACGGGGCCTGCGCATGAGCGCCCTGTCGTCCTTCCTCAAGGTCTCCAATGGCAATGTAACCGGTATCGTCGACCGGCTGGTGCTCGATGGCCATGTCATGCGGGTACCGGTCAAGGGCGACCGGCGCGCCATGGTGGTGCGGCTGACAAAGAAGGGCCGCGATGACTTCAGCCATATGGCCGGCGTGCACGAAGGCTGGGTCAACGAACTGCTTGCCGAGCTTTCGCCTGATGAAGCCGACGCGATGATGGCCGGCATGGACCGTCTCAATCAATCCCTGGGAGAGCAACATGAGTGACATGAGCGGGCATCAGCCTGAACACTTCCATTGGCAGATGCAGGACAGTGTGGCGACCATCCGCCTGGCCCGGCCGGAACGCAAGAACCCGCTGACCTTCGACAGCTATGCGGAACTGCGCGACACATTTCGCGCGCTTGCTTATGCCGACGATGTGGACGTGGTGGTGTTTCTGCCCAATGAGGGCAATTTCTGCTCCGGCGGCGATGTGCATGACATTATCGGGCCCCTCACCAAAATGGACATGAAGGGCCTGTTGAACTTCACCCGCATGACCGGTGACCTGGTCAAGGCCATGTTAGGGTGCGGCAAGCCGGTGATCTCGGCGGTGGACGGCGTGGCCGTGGGTGCCGGCGCCATCATCACCATGGCATCAGACCTGCGGATTGCAACGCCGGGCGCCAGAACCGCCTTCCTGTTCACCCGCGTCGGGCTGGCCGGATGCGACATGGGAGCGTGCGCCCTGCTGCCGCGCATTATCGGTCAGGGACGCGCTGCGGAGCTGTTGTACACCGGGCGCGCCATGACGGCCGAGGAAGGCGAGCGCTGGGGGTACTACAACCGCCTTGTGGACGAAAAAGACCTCGAGGCAGACGCGCTGGCGCTGGCGGCCAGGATCGCGGCGGGACCGAATTTCGCCCACTCCATCACCAAGACACAGCTCAACCACGAATGGTCGATGAGCCTGGAGCAGGCCATTGAAGCCGAAGCGCAGGCGCAGGCCATCTGCATGCAGACCCAGGACTTCCATCGCGCCTATGAGGCGTTTGTGGCCAAGGAAAAACCCGTATTCGAGGGCAATTGATCATGCCGGACACAAGCTTTCTGCACTGGCCGTTCTTTGAAGACAGGCACCGCGACCTGGCCGCAGCGCTGGATCAGTGGTGTCAGGACAACCTGCCGGTAGATCATTCGGATGTTGATGCAGCCTGCAAGGCACTGGTGGCCAAACTGGGGCAAGATGGCTGGCTTGAGCACTCGGCCATTGATCCCGACCAGCCCGGCATGCTGGACGTGCGCAGCCTGTGCCTGATCCGCGAAACACTGGCGCGTCATGACGGGCTCGCCGATTTTTCATTCGCCATGCAGGGCCTCGGCACCGGCGCGATCTCGTTGTTTGGCACGGCTGAGCAGCAGAACTGGTTGCGCAAGACGAGAGTCGGACAAGCGCTGTCGGCGTTCGCACTGAGCGAACCCCGGTCCGGTTCCGATGTGGCGGCAATGGACATGACGGCTGTGTGCGACGGCAACCACTTCGTTCTGAACGGCGAGAAAACCTGGATTTCCAATGGCGGTATCGCCGACTTTTACTGCGTCTTCGCCCGCACCGGCGAGGCGCCGGGCGCCAAAGGGTTGTCGTGTTTCCTGGTACCGGCAGACACCGACGGCCTGAACATAGCAGAACGTCTGGAGGTCATCGCCCCTCACCCGCTGGCACGACTGGAGTTTGACAATGTCCGCGTCAGTGCCGATGCGCTGATCGGTGAGCCCGGACAGGGCTTCAAGGTGGCCATGTCGGTATTGGATATTTTCCGTTCGACGGTCGGGGCCGCTGCACTCGGATTTGCACGCCGGGCGCTGGATGAAACACTGGATCGGGTGCGCGAGCGTGAATTGTTTGGCGCCCCGATGGCCGAGTTGCAGATGGTCCAGGGCCACGTAGCCGACATGGCGCTGGATGTGGATGCCAGCGCCCTGCTGGTCTATCGCGCCGCGTGGACCAAGGATACAGGCGCTGCCCGGGTCACCCGCGAGGCGGCCATGGCGAAACTGCATGCAACGGACCGGGCACAGGCCGTCATCGACCGTGCTGTGCAGTTGCATGGCGGCGACGGGGTGCGCAGCGGTCACATCGTGGAAAGCCTGTACCGCGAAATCCGGGCGCTGCGCATTTATGAAGGCGCATCGGATGTACAAAAAGTGGTCATTGCACGCCAGATGATGGCAGGAGATTAAGCAGATGGACCTGTTACCCAGCGCTCATGTGGACACCTTCAGCCGGGACAACCTGCCGCCGTCCGACCAGTGGCCGGACTTCCTGCTCGACGGATTCGATTATCCCGATCACCTCAATGCCGCAGTGGAACTGACCGACCGCATGGTCGACCAGGGCTTTGGCGACCATGTGGCCCTGATCGGCAATGGCCGCCGGCGGACCTACAAGGAACTGTCCGACTGGACCAACCGCCTCGCCCATGCGCTGGCTGAAGATTACGGCGTCAAGCCGGGAAACCGGGTGTTGATCCGGTCCGCCAATAATCCGGCCATGGTGGCGTGCTGGCTGGCGGCAACCAAGGCCGGTGCCGTGGTGGTCAACACCATGCCGATGCTGCGCGCCGGCGAACTGTCGAAAATTGTCGACAAGGCACAAGTCAGCCTCGCCCTGTGCGACACCCGCATGATGGACGAGATCGTGGCCTGTGCAAAGGCATCGCCTTCCCTTGAGAAGGTGATCGGCTTCGACGGCACAGCCAATCACGATGCCGAACTGGACCGCGCGGGCCTGGATAAGGCCGTTTCCTTCGACGCGGTGCAGACCAGCCGCGACGATGTTGCCCTGCTCGGTTTCACCTCCGGCACCACCGGCGAGCCGAAAGCGACGATGCACTTCCATCGTGACCTGATGATCATTGCGGACGGCTATGCCAAAGAGGTTCTCGGCGTAACACCGGATGACGTGTTTGTCGGCTCGCCGCCGCTTGCCTTCACCTTCGGCCTGGGCGGGCTTGCGGTGTTCCCGTTACGTTTTGGCGCAACAGCGACGCTGCTGGAAACCGCGTCACCGCCCAACATGATAGAGATCATCGAGACCTACAAGGCGACCGTGTGCTTCACCGCGCCGACCGCCTATCGCGCCATGATGCGGGCGATGGACCAAGGCGCGGACCTGTCGTCGCTGCGGGTTGCCGTTTCTGCCGGAGAGACCCTGCCCGGCCCGGTGTTCGAGGAATGGAAAGCCAAAACCGGCAAGGAAATGCTCGACGGCATCGGATCGACCGAACTGCTGCACATCTTTATCTCCAATCGTTTCGGATCGGCCGCACCAGCGCAAACCGGCACCCCCGTCACAGGCTACCAGGCCATCGTGGTTGACGAGGACATGGTCGAAGTGCCACGCGGCACAATCGGCAAACTGGCCGTCAAGGGTCCGACCGGGTGCCGCTACCTGAACGATGACCGGCAGGCAGACTATGTGCGCGACGGCTGGAACCTGACCGGTGACAGCTTCATCCAGGATGAGGCAGGCGTCTTTCACTTTGCCGCGCGCAGCGACGACATGATCATCTCTTCCGGCTACAACATCGCCGGTCCGGAAGTGGAAGCAGCGCTGTTGTCCCACGCCGAGGTGGTCGAGTGTGCCGTCATCGGTGTGGCGGACGAGGATCGTGGCCAGATCGTGCAGGCGCATGTGGTGCTGGCCGAAGGTGTCGGTGCAGATGCTGACTGCATCAAACGCCTGCAGGACCATGTGAAACAGACAATCGCGCCGTTCAAGTATCCACGCTCGGTTGTGTTCACCAGCGCACTGCCCAAGACACAGACCGGCAAGATCCAGCGCTTCCGCTTGAGAGGGGAATGACATGATGGAGTTTCTGCAACCTAGAGGCTGGAAACAACCAAAAGGCTATGCCAATGGCGTCGCAGCCGAGGGACGCATGGTATTCACCGGCGGCATGATCGGCTGGAACGCCGAAGAAGTGTTCGAGAGCAAGGAATTTGCCGGACAGGCAGAACAGACTCTGCGCAACATCGTTGCCGTGCTGGCTGAAGCCGGCGCGAAGCCTGAGCATATTGTGCGCCTGACATGGTATGTCACCGACAAGCAGGCATACCTGGCCTGCCAGCGCGACCTCGGAGCCGCCTACAAACGGGTCATCGGCGCCCACTTCCCGGCAATGGCACTGGTGCAGGTGGTGGCACTGGTCGAAGACGACGCCATGGTGGAGATCGAGGCGACGGCTGTGGTGCCGCCCGCCGATCAATGATCCTTTCAACGAGTTCAGATTACCATGTGGAAACCACCTGAAAAGATAAGATGGAGCCCGGACCCTGGCCACCTGCCCGATGCGGGTGAGCGCGCATCGTCAACGCTGTTTTCTCCCTTGTTGGCCGGGCGGCTTGCGCTGCGCAACCGGACATGGGTGCCGGCAATGGTGCCGTGGCGGGCCACGGACAATGGCTATGTGACCCCTGAAGTGTTGGACTGGTATGGCCGTTTTGCACAAGGCCGTCCGGCGGCTATCGTTGTCGAGGCAACCGGTATCCGGGATGTGCCATCGGGGCCCCTGCTGCGCATTGGTCATGACCGGTTTCTGGACGGGCTTGAGCAATTGGTGGACGTGGTTCGCAGGCAAAGCGGCGGCACCACAAAGCTGTTCATTCAGCTGATCGACTTCCTGGCCATCAAGCGGCGCCCCGACCGGGTGAAATTCCTCGAGCGTTTTCTCGCCATCACGCCGCTGCATCGTCGGGCACTCGGCATGACCGAGGCGGAAGAGGCCGACATTCGCCAGGCCATGATCGCCATGACCGATGATGAGCTGGAGCCGGTCCTGAATGCGCGCGAGTTCGAGGCGTTGACAAAAGGCTATCGCGAACAGGTGAACGACATGCACCTGGATCATATCAAAGACCTGCCGAAGGTCCTGCCGGACCTGTTTGCCGAAGCAGCCCACCGCGCCAGCCGGGCCGGGTTTGACGGTGTTGAGCTGCACTATGCCCATGCCTACACCATGGCCTCGTTCCTGTCGGCCACCAACCGGCGGGATGACGGATATGGCGGCGCGGCGGATGGGCGGGTTCGCCTGCCACTTGAGGTCTATGAAGCGGTCCGTAAAGCCGTACCGGAAGACTTTGTAGTCGGCTCCAGGTTCCTGGCCTCAGAGGCGATCGACGGCGGCAGCACACTTGAAGATGTCTGTCATTTTGCAACAGCTTTCGCCAGGGCCGGCATGGACTTCCTGTCCCTCTCGCGCGGCGGCAAATTCGACGACGCCAAGCAACCCAAGGTGGGAGCAGCCGCCTATCCCTATACCGGACCCAGCGGCTATGAGTGCATGCCGCAATACATCTCCGATGAGCAAGGCCCGTTCGGCCGCAACCTTGCAGCGACCCGGGCAATTCGCGAGGCCGTGCGCAAGGCCGGGTTTGACACACCGGTGGTCGCCGCAGGCGGCATACACAGTTTTGACATGGCGGAAGCAGCACTGAACGACGGGACCGCCGACATTATCGGTGCGGCGCGCCAGACACTCGCCGATCCCGATTGGTTCTTGAAACTTGAAACCGGCCACGGCAGTGACATCCGGCTGTGTGAATACACCAATTACTGTGAAGGGCTCGACCAGAACCACAAGCAGGTGACGTGCAAGCTTTGGGACAGGATGGCAACTGGACGAGCCCGGCGTGCGCAAGTCATCAGACGGCAAGCGCCGCCTGATCGCGCCGGACTGGACACCTGAATGACGCCGCCGGTCAGCCCGCAGAAAGACCGGTTTGTACATGACCGGCTGCCGCCACGCGATCAGTGGCCGCAGATACTGCCTCTGGCAGGCCTGTCCGGTCTGGATACCCTTAATTGCGTGTCTCTGCTGCTCGACCGGCATATATCAAATGGTCACGGCGACAGACCGGCGGTGCGTGGCGGTGACCGGACCTGGACCTATGCGGAGTTGAACGAGCATGTGTGCCGGGCAGCATCGGTGATGGTTCATCGCTACGGCATCAAACCGGGCAATCGTGTGTTGATCCGCGGCGGCAATTCTCCGGAAGTCGCACTCGCCTGGCTGGCCGCGCAGAAGATCGGTGCGGTGGCCGTCACGACAATGTCTCTGTTGCGCGACAATGAACTGCGGGTGATTATCGACATGTCGCAACCGGCCCTGGCGATCTGTGAAGTCGGCCTGATGCAGGATCTGTCACTCGCTGTCAGTTCATCAGGCAGGGACGTACCGGTTATCGGGTTAGAAGCCGGCCACGGCGAACTGTTTGACCTGATGGCCGAGGCCGAACCGCAGCAGGAAACCTGCTCCACCTTGCCGGATGACATATCGCTGATTGCCTTTACCTCGGGCACGACCGGCAAACCCAAGGCCACGGTTCACTTTCATCGTGATGTGATTGCCATCTGCGAGACCATGTGCCGGCACATCATCGCGCCTGCCCCCGATGATGTCTTCATCGGCACCGCGCCACTTGCATTTACCTTCGGCCTCGGCGGACTGCTGGTGTTTCCGTTCTATGCCGGTGCCTGCAGCGTGCTCAATGCGCGTTATTCGCCGGAGCACCTGCTCGATGCAATCGAGACCTATGGCGCAACGGTTTGTTTCACCGTGCCGACCTTCTTTCAACAGATGGTGAAACTGAAGACAGGCCAGTCGCTGGCAACATTGCGCCTTGCCGTGTCCTCCGGCGAAGCCCTGCCCCTGCCAGTGCGACAGGCATGGGAGGATGCAACGGGTATGCAACTGGCGGAGGTGCTGGGATCAACCGAGATGCTGCATGCCTTTGCCGGATCAACGGGACAGGATGTGCGTGCAGGTTTTATCGGCCCGGCAATACCCGGCTATGAAATCACCGTGCTTGACGATGCTGGTCAAAAGCTGCCGGCCAACGAAATCGGGCGGCTGGCGGTCAGAGGTCCGACAGGATGCCGGTATCTTGATGATGAACGCCAGCAGGTATATGTGCACGATGGCTGGAACATCACCGGCGATGCCTGTTCGATGACCGAAGACGGTTATCTCGCCTATCACAGCCGTCTGGACGACATGATCATTTCATCAGGCTACAATATCTCAGGTGTTGAAGTTGAAAACACCTTGCTGCTGCACCCGGATGTCCGCGAATGCGCCGTTGTCGGCGAAGCGTCCGAAGAGCGCGGCCAGATCGTGGTGGCTTACGTGGTCACTCCAGTTGCCGCACAGGACCGGGCAAGACTGGCCGATAACCTGCAGGACCATGTCAAAAGCACCATTGCGCCATACAAGTACCCACGCGCGGTCCGGTTTCTGGACCAGTTGCCACGTAATGAGTCCGGCAAGATCCAGCGTTTCCGTTTGCGCGACGACTAATCCATCTGCACTTATTCCAGATACACATTGATGCTGGCAGACCGGCCCCGGGCGTCAATCACCGACAGCCGTGAAAACCCGACACCACCGGCTTGCCACAGGCCGCTGCGCGAACGCAGAGGGTCGCCGACGGGAACACCGTTGGCCAGCAGCCGGAACGGTGCGCGTCCGCCCTGCAGTTTCAGCATGAGTGGTTGAACTGCGTGTCCCGACGCCAGGCCAAGGTCAACATGCGCCCCGTCCGGCGGGTACACGATATGCAAGGCCGCTTCATATGCGCCGACCTGCGGCAGACCGGCATCCGGGGCTGTGAACCGCCTGAGCGCAACGGGCAGATCGGCTGCGTCTATCCGCACCGCACCGGCCGGGGCCGGCGGTAAGGCCTCAAGTTTCACCCCGGACCGGACAAAGCCGTCAAACAGGATGGGCGCGGCCACGGTTATCCCGTTCAAATCAGGCACCGGCGCACCATCAGCGCGTCCGACCCAAACGCCCAGCACATGGCGGCCGTCAAATCCGATCGACCAGGCATCGCGATTGCCGTAGCTGGTGCCGGTCTTGTAGCCGATCGGCAGCCGTGCCGAACCACGCGGGGGTGCGACACCCGACAACATGTCCGCCACGTGCCAGGTGGCAACGGGTGAGAACATGGCCCGGCCACCGGCAGCCGACGGCATTTGCGTCACACCGTCTCCAAGGATTGCTGCGCGCCCGTGATTGGCGAAAACGGTATATGCCTGCACAAGGTCCTTCAATGTAACACCAACGCCACCAAGACCAATGGCCAGGCCGGGCGCCTTGTTGTTCGCCAGAACCGGGGCAACACCTACCCTGTGCAACCGGCCCAGCAACCGGGACGGCACGGTTGCCTGCAACAACCTGACCGCCGGCACATTGAGGGACAATTGCAGGGCCTGGCGCACGCTCACATCACCCTGGTAGGTCAGATCGAAATTGCGCGGCCTGTACCCGTCAAAACTGGCCGGGCGATCTTCGATCAGGGTCTCAGGCAGAACCAGCCCGTCTTCCAGTGCCAGCGCATAAATGAACGGTTTCAGCGCAGACCCCGGCGATCGTGGCACACCGGTCATGTCTATCCACCCCGACCGTCTGGCCTCCAGCAGGCCCGCCGATCCGACCTCGGCCAGCACGTCCCCGGTATGAGCATCGGCGAGCATCATGGCAACCGACAGGCCCGGCCCAAGCCGTTGGGCAGCCTCTGATGCCACCAGTTCCAGAGCCTGTTGGACCGGCCGTGACAGCGTAACTTGATGAGATTGCGCGTCAGGCCGCAAGCGGCGCGCCTGCTGCGCCAGATGGGGTGCAAACGCGGGCAAAGCCAGGCGGCGTGACTGAACCGGAACAGCAGAGGCCCGCACCACCTCACCGCTTGCAATGAAGCCGCCCTCGGCCATACGGGCAAGCACCTGGTCGCGGGCGGCTTTCGCACCCTCTCGATAGCGGTCTGGCCGCCGCCGCTCCGGCGACTGTGGCAAGGCGACCAGAAGCGCTCCTTGAGCAAGGTTGAGAGATTTCGGTTCCTTGCCGAACCAGGCGAGGGAGGCAGCCCTCACGCCCTCGATATTGCCGCCATAGGGCGCATGGGTAAGATAGAGTTCGAGGATCTGACGTTTGTCCAACCGGCGCTCGATCTGCAGCGCCCGGGCCATCTGGCGCAACTTGGCTCGCAAGGAGCGTTCCGACCGCGGTTCGAGTAACCGCGCCAGTTGCATGGTGATGGTCGATCCGCCTGACACGATCCGGCCGTGACGCAGCATCTGCCACGCCGCGCGAACCATGGCCAGCGGGTCGACACCGCCATGGTCCCAGAAACGCCGGTCCTCGTAGGCAACCAGCATGCGCACAAATTCCGGATCGACCTTGTCAAGGCGCACGGGCAGACGCCAGCGCCCGTCCACAGCGGCAAACGCCCGCAACAGGTCTCCGTTGCGGTCCACGACCTCAACGGATTGTGTCGAGGTATCCGGCAGCGGCGGCGGATAGGCTTCATCCAAAGCTGCCAGACCCGGCATCGCGGCAAGCGCGATAACGACAGCGAAAGCCAACGCGACAATGACCGGTTTGTGCTTCATTGTTGTGCCGGGCTCACGTCGATCTGCCCTTGTGCGGTTCGTGCGGTAAACTGGGGCCGGTACATGTCTTCAACCACGGCAGCAGGCTGGGTGAACCTGCCCGGTGAAACAGCGCGCACCACGTAGGCTGCGCTGAATTCCCGGTTGCCACCTGTGCGCACATCGAACGCCGCGACAAACCGGTCGGCGCGAAACTCGCTATGCGCCGCACTGGTATTGCCCAGCCATTCAAACGATTTGAGATCGGCGCTGCCCACCAGTTTCGGGCTGTCAATCTCGAAGCCGCCCGGCAGCAGGTCACTGATCACGATGCGCGCGGTCCAGTTGTTCTGCTGCACGATGCTGAGGACCACAACGAAACGATCGTTCTGTCTGACCTGGCTGATGTCGGTTTCAACCCCGTCAAGCGTGTAGTACTTGCGCTCGATGGTGAAGCCCTTGCCACCGGCCGGCAGTGCGGTCAGCGGTGCTGCGAGCACGTTCACCGTCGCCAGCACCTGTTCCCGCCCGCGATTGACAATCTCCAGCGGCATCGCGGCAAGGTCATCACCCGATGTTGTGGCGGAATACCCACCGGCGTGATCAGCGCCTGCCACTGCAAGCCGCATTGAAGCATTGCTCTGCTTTACGCCGCGTGCGGCAAGCAGCATCCATACATTCTCCTGCGTGGTGGAGTACTGGTCACGGGCCGCTTTTGCCGACACGAGGTCCACCATTGCCGGAATTGACTGCGGCAATGGCTGGGTCTCCGAGGCCAAGGCCAGCATGGCCGCCGCATCGCGCAGGCTGGATCCATAGTCTGATCGCGACAGATCCCCTTTGTCCTGCCGCGCTTGCGCAAGGGCTGACTGGAACGCCATGCCGGACCGGTTTGCGTCACCATAAAGCGCCAGCGCCGCGCCCAGCTGTGCCCGTGACATCGAGCTCTTGAACTCTTCCATCTTGGTGTCTGCATAATAGCGCAGGTCACCCGCCGAAGCCCGGCGATTGCGGGCCAGCACATAAAGTGCATAGGCAATGCCGCCACCACGGTCCTTGACGTTCTGATCATAGGACAGGACGTTTTGCAGGTTCTCCAGTGCGGCCAGCATGGCCTTCTCACGGACCTTGAAGCCCTTTTCCCGGGCCCGGGTCAGGAAATCGGTTACATAGGCGTCAAGCCAAAGGTCACCATAGCCCGGATTCCACAAGCCAAAACTGCCTGCCGAAGACTGGTTGGCAAGGACGCGGTAAATTGCCTTTTGAACCCGGCTGCCCACATCGCCTGCATCCTCGGCCTTGGGGTCACCCGGCAGATCACTCAGATAAAGCAGCGGCAACGCCCGGCTGGTGGTCTGCTCGGTGCACCCGTAAGGATAGCGGTCCAGGGACGCCAGCACCGACGCGGTATTGATGCCGCGCGTCCTCGACACATCGATCGTCACCAGCGCACCGTCAGGTTGACTGCCTGCAAGCAACTGTTCATCCAGCGCAATTGCCCCGCCGTTTGCCGCAAGCGTCATTTCCTTGCGCTGAGTGACCGGTAATGCTGCAGGCCGGACGGGTACATAGAGCGTCTGGGCCAGATCGATGCCGTCCTCGTGTGTCAGCCGCACGCTCACCTGACCCGATCCGACGCCTGTGGCCGAAATGGGAACAGACAGGGATGTCTTGCCGCCTTCTGTCAGCTTCACGATGTTGGGCAAAAGCCCCTGATCCGATGACAATCCGTCTTCTGCGATGATCTCGACGACATAGTCGCCTGCCGGGCCATCTGTATTGGCTATGTCGAGCCGCAGGCGTGACGTGTCGCCGGGAGACATCACCTTCGGGGCAGACGCCAGCAGCACAACCGGATCGCGAACGATAACGTCGCTCGAGGCACTGCCAACCTGATCCTTCGACCAAGCCACCGCCATCAGCCGGACCGTGCCGTTGAATTGCGGCATGTCAAAATTGACCGATGCCGTGCCATCGGCGCCAACTTCCACCGGGCCGGAAAACAACGCCAGCAGCTTCTGTGTCGGCGGACTGCCGTCAGACGCCAGGCCGGCAGCGTCACCGCCGCTCCTGATCGCTCCTTCAGCACCGAGGAAACCGTCTATCAGGCGGCCATAGATATCCCTGATCTCCAGCCCGATCTTGCGCTGACCGAAGTACCAGCCGGCCGGATCAGGCACTTCATAACGGGTCAGGTTCAAGATGCCGACGTCCACGGCTGCAAGTGTCACATAGGCCTTTTGGCCTTCGCCCAGGCCTGTCAGCGTCATGGGAACATCAAGGGTTCCCCTTGCCGCTATCTTCTCCGGCACATCCAGCGCCAAGGTGATCTTGCGCGGTTCAGGATCGACCTGAAGCCATTTCACACCGATGGCGCGGGACGGAAGCCGGCTTTTTTCCGCGTCACCGCGGCGATAGAGCGTGGCGGTTACATAGGCACCTGCGCCCCAATTCGTGCCCACCGGCATCTCGATGACCGTATCGCCCGCGGCAACGCTGGCTGTCCTGACGTCTGACAGTTCATTGGTGCCGACAGTTACAAGCACTTCGCCGGCATGGCGGGCCGAGATCGTCAGCCGCGCCGTATCTCCAGCGGCATAGGATGCCTTGTCCAGGGCCATCTCCAGCCCGTCCGGGGTGTCGAGCGAGGCAGCGTTCACAACCCATCCGGCATTGAATTCCACGCTTGCGGCAGCGCCGCCGGAGCGAGGATCGATTACTTCCAGCCGATAACGGCCCCAGGCGACGGAAATGGATATGCTGGCCTCTCCGCGCGCAGATGCGTCCACCTGCCCGTCCATAACCTGTTTGGTCAGATCGATGGCTTCATAGCTCCATCTGTCACCGGTCCGGTACCACTGATAGTTGCGTTCAACGCGGATCAGCCGCCATTTGAGGCCGGGAACTTCAGCCTTGCTGCCGTCCGGAGTAACGGCAATGATCCTGAACCCGGCTGTGGAGTTCTCCGCGACCTGTGCCTCGCCTGCTTCCGGCTTGATGCCGATGACCATGCGCTCAGGCCTGACCTTGAGATCAACGTCTCTTTCCACGGCACGGCCGCCGGGCTCACGCACCCGCATGGTGACGCTGGCAGCCAGCAATTGCGTGGTGGACGGTGCCCCCGTCAGGACGACGGGCACTTGCGCCTTGCCTGTACCATCAAGGTCCGGGATCGCCTCCAGCGTGCGGGTCACAGTCTCTGTCTGTTCCTCGGCCAGACCGAAGGAATAGCCTGGATAGGCGTCCCACTGGCGCGTCGTCCTGATCCTGACGCTGCCCTCGACGCCCAGGCCTGCCGCCGGCGCCCCATACAGATACTGCCCGTCCACTGCGACTGTAGCCGGCTGCGAGACAGCGATTTCTGATGGCGTGGCAGCGAGATCAAATTCCAGCCGGTCCGGCACGAAATCCTCGACAAGAAACCGCATCTCCGCAACCGGTTGGGCCTTGATGTCGGCGTGCATCCGCACGGTCCAGGTGCCGCGCATTGCATTGTCCTGAAGATCGTAAGCCACCATGTGGCCACCGAGCCTGTCGTCGCTCGACACGATGCGCCGGTCTTCGACACCATCGGGACGGCGGAAGACGAACGTCAAAGGCGGTCCGCTCAGAGCGTGAGCCGATACATCCCGCACCAGCACTGAAGCGTGCACCGTCTCACCGGGCCTGTAGATGCCGCGCTCGGTCCACGAGAAGACATCAATCGCGCCGGGGGATGCCCGGCCCGCGACGCCGCGGTCTGCAAAGTCGAAACCTGCCTGGGTCAGATCAAGCAACACGAAATCACCGCCGCCGTGACGGACCAGAACTGCCGCCGGGGCCATTGCGCCTTCGCCGCGAACCAGGCCGGCGGCAAAGCTTGCGCGCCCGTCGGCATCGCTGACGGCGGTCCCGAGCACTTCATTGTTGCGGGCGACCAGTTGCACATCTGCGGTGGCCAGAGGTTTTGCCGAAGCCAGGCTGCGCACGAACACGTTGAGGCCGTCTTCACCGGTAAAGCTGGTTACTCCGATATCCGAAATGACAAACCATTGTGTTGCGCGGGCCTGCCAGTTGTCGCCCTTCCCATCCTTGGGAACAGCGGTCAGCACATAGATGCCGGGCTTTCTGTCGGGTATCGCCTGATCAACCGGAAAACTGGTCGTCACTTCCTTGTTCAGCTTGCTGGCAATTTCAATGCTGCCCTGCCACACAGGCGCACCAAGCTCCTGCCTGATGTTGTCGACTTCATAGCCTTTCAACTGACGCAGGAACGAACTGCCGGACAGCAATCGCGCCAGCGCCCTGTCGCCTATGCGATAAGCCTCAAGCTGCGCACTGTCGGTGTTGACGGAGACCAACGGAATGCCGTGCCGGGTTGTACTGGGCAAAACAAAGCGATCGCCGGTAAAACGCACAGCGGGTGCGCGGTCGCGAACGTAGACATTCAGAACCGCCGGTTGCTCCAGCACTTCGCCTACCGACGATGGCAGGCCCTGCCGCAGCCCGACCGTGTAGGTTTGTCCATGGGACAGCCATTCGACACAGACCTGCTTGTCCTTGGCTTCCAGGGACCTGGCAGGTGCGCCGTTTACGGTGACAAACTGTGAATAGTCGGTACCGGTGCGCACCAGCGCTTCGGAGAATTGCACACAAATCCGCGGTGTTGTTGCATCGCTGTCCACCGAATGGCCGACAATGCGAAACCCCTGGCGGTCGCGCAGTTCCTTGTAGGCTGCGCGAACCTCCGCTGATGATACCAGCCCGAGGCTGGCCTTGTAGGCTTCCAGCGCCGGCCGGAACAGGTTTCGCTTGTCGAGGGCATTGGCCAGCACGGCCAGTGTATCTGCCCTGAGCGCGGCGGTTTTGCTTTCACGATAGGCGATCTGGGCCGCCGACGACGCCGTCTGTTTGAGCTGGTAGCTATTCTCGCCCGGACCCGCAATGACACGAAGCGATGCCCTGGCAAAACCGAGCCAAAGAGCAGCGTCATCCGCGTCCAGTCTCAGTGCCGCCAGATAGGCATCGCGCGCGACACGCACTTCCCCCGAGCGCAGGCCTGTGTCGCCAGCCTCTTTCAACGCGGCCAGCCCGCGTGCCTCTGAAGCATCGGGGGAGCCGATCTCAGCCTGCGCCTGGCGCACTTCCGCTTTCACATAATCCGGCAGAAAGGCCAGTGGCGCCGGCGGCGCAATATCAGGCTGAGTGGAAACCTCTACGACACGCCCGGCGACCGCGCCCACGAATGGTTTTGCAACGCCGTGGTCGGATTTCAGGAAACACCACTTCTGCTTGCTGGTGTAGGTAAAGGCCCGGCACTGGGCCTCCTCAAGACAAAGTGCGGTGCACTGATCGAGCGAGACATCGGCCTGCGTTCTGAGATCAAAACCGAAATAATCCGCATCTTGCGAGGTGATGACGGTTCGCTCGGCAGATCCGGCTTGTGCCGGCAGAAAAATGAATGTGAGCAGTAACAGGGCAGACGCCAGCGCGCTCAGGAAACTCGACCTCATGGTCCGTTCTCCGTCCAAAAACGATCGCCCCGTCTACAACACCATAATGCTGTGCCCGTGACAGATGTCAATCGACAGACGTTCCGAATTCACATCCAGGTGAGGCGTGGTTCCAATCATCGGGATCATCGGACTTGTTGGGCGACAGTCTCAATCTGAAATCATCGCTGCAGTTGCAACCAATTCGGTGCGGTCCGGGAAAGTAGCCATAGGGCAAATTCTTGACGCCGCCTTGCGCCGGATTCCGGGTCTGGATTACGTCTCACTTCCCTGCAAGTATGGCTGCGCTGAAGCCGGCCGACTTACATATGCAACAGAGGCGCAAAACATGTGGCGTAAATTTTTGATATTGCCACCCATTTTGCTGGGTGTTTTTGTGATCTGGTGGTTTGTCGGTCAGCGTCAGCCGCCACAGACCACTGCACCGCAGGAAGAAATCCGCAATGTCCGCGTCATTCAGGCACAACGCACCGATCTGGTCCCCATGGTCAGCGGTTTCGGCACGGTGCAGCCGGCCAAAACCTGGCAGGCTGTCGTGCAGGCCGCCGGTGAGGTCGAGTACAAGCATCCGCGCCTCATGCGCGGTGCGATCATGCCCGCCGGAACGGAAATCATTCGTATTTCACCACGCGACTACGAACTTGCCATTGCCCAGGCGGAAGCAAATATAGGCAAGGCCGACGCCCAGATTACCGAGTTCGACCTTACGGAAGAAAACACCAGGGCCAGCCTCAAGATCGAGCGCCAGGCCCTGACCATCAGCGAGCGGGAACTGGCCCGCAAGGAAGAACTGGTTCGCAGCGGCGCCACATCCAGGACAGTGCTTGACCAGGAAACCCGTGACACGCTTGCGCAACGCAAGAAGGTTCAGGATCTGGAGAACACGCTCAAACTGATACCGTCGCAACGCGCCGCCCTTGTGCAGCAGAAGAAGCTCAACCAGATTGAGCTGGACCAGGCGAAGCTGAACCTCGCCCGCACCCGCATTGTGCTGCCGTTCGATGCCCGCATCAGCGAGGTGTCGGTTGAAATAGCCCAGTATGCCCAGGTCGGGTCTGTGCTTGTTGCTGCCGACGGCATCAAGACTGCCGAAGTTGAAGCGCAGGTGCCGCTGGCCCAGTTTTCAGCGCTGGCCAGAGCCACCGCAAGTGGTGACAGCCCCGTTGGAATTACGCCTGAAACGATCGGTGACGTTGTCAAACGTCTTGGGTTTTCCGCCACCATTCACCTGAATGCCGGCGAGATCGAGATAGTCTGGCCGGCCAGGTTCTCCCGTGTCTCCGACACGATTGATCTCAAGACCCGATCAATCGGTGCAATTGTTACCGCACAAGACACCTGGAAAACGGCGAAGCCCGGGCAACGCCCGCCGCTGTCCAAGGGGATGTTTGTCGAAGTCAGAATACGCGCCGGCAAACTGGCAGATCAGATTGTTGTGCCCCGCTCCGCCCTGCACGGCGAAAGCCTATACCTTGCTGACAAGGACAACCGGCTCGTCATAAGGCCTGTCGAAACCGGCCTGACACAGGACGGCAATATCGTGGTCCGGTCCGGGATTGAGCCCGGTGACAGGATAATTGTGTCCGACCTGCTACCGGCAATCGAGGGTATGCTGCTGCGTATAACCAGGGATGAAGCGCTGGAGTTCGAGATAAAGCGCCGGCTTTCGGACAACGTCAAATGATCGGATATTTTGTCCGACACCCGACGGCTGCAACCCTTGTCATGCTGGGTCTTCTGACCCTCGGCATCTTTGCCTATCCGTCCCTGCAACGTGAAACCTTCCCGCGCATTGCGCCGAGCAAACTGCAGATCACAGCGGTGTGGCCGGGCAGCAGGCCCGAAGAGGTTGAACAGGCCGTCTGCCAGCGAATAGAAGATTCGATAGACAGCGTAAACAATGTGGCAGAGGTGATATGCGAAGCGCTCGAGGGTATTGCCACGGTTACGGTGGAGAAAACCGATGCGGTTGACCTGGACCGGTTCACATCGGACATAACCAACGCGGTCGATGGCATTACAGAGTTTCCGGAGAATGTCGAACGCCCGGTAGTTGCACAACTTGGCCGTACAGACTTTGTCGCATCAGTGGCCATCACCGGACCGAAAGACCCGGTCAGTCTCAAGGCCTATGCGGAGTATATCAAGGACCAGATGAAGCTCTGGGGCGGCATTCCCAAAATCGAGGTTCTGGGGTTCTCCGACCACGAGATCCGCATCGAACTTTCCCGGCCAAACCTGCGCAGCCTCGGCGTGTCGGCAGAAGATGTGGCGCGCGCGGTGCAGAAGGAATCGATCGACCTGCCATCCGGCAGCCTGGAGACGAAAGACCGGGAATTTCTGGTGCGCTATGCCGGAGAGCGGCGCAAGGTAGATGAATTCCGGGACCTGGTGGTGGTGTCGGCCAGCAATGGCGGGCAGATACGGCTCGGCGATATCGCGCGTATCACCGACCGGTTCAAGCTCGACGAACAACGTATTGATTTCGACGGAAAACCCGCTGCCATCCTGTCCATCACCAAGACAACCGACCAGGATACATTGACGGTGATCGAGCGGGTGAACGGCTTTCTTGAAGACGCCAGGACAAAAGCACCGCCGGGTGTAAGGATGGCTGTAACCAATGACGTTTCATCAATCGTTTCCGACCGGCTTCGGCTGCTGATCAACAATGCCGTTCTGGGCCTTGCGCTGGTATTCCTGGTGCTCTGGCTGTTTTTCGGGTTTCGCTATTCGTTCTGGGTGGCAGCGGGATTGCCGGTGTCGTTTGCCGGCGCCTTTTTCCTGATGGTGTTGGTGGGATACTCCATCAACATGCTGACCATGGTCGGACTGCTGATCGTGATCGGGTTGTTGATGGATGATGCCATCGTGATTGCCGAGAACATAGCCAGCAAGGCCTCAACCGGCAGTTCAGCGAAACAGTCAGCCATCGATGGTGCCGGCCAGGTGCTGCCCTCGGTGTTCGCGTCGTTTGCCACGACCGCCTGCATCTTCGGGTCGCTGGCGTTTCTGAAAGGGGACATCGGGCAGATACTGCGGGTGGTGCCGGTGGTCATGCTGTTCGTGCTGATCGTGTCGCTGGTCGAAGCTTTTCTCATTCTGCCCAACCATTTGTATCACGCCCTTGAGAAATCAGGTTCAAAACAGGGCCGCGTCCAGCAGGCCGTCGATACCGGTGTCAACTGGCTTCGTGACCGCATCATAGTTCCCCTGGCCAGGCTGGCTGTGACCTGGCGGTATCTGACTTTTGGCGCCGCGATCGGTGTGCTGCTTCTTGCAGTGGGCGCAATGGTCGGCGGACTGATCAAGTTTTCGCCGTTTCCGGACCTGGACGGCAATGTCATGGAAGCCCGCATCATGATGCCTCAGGGCACTCCCCTTGAACGCACAGAGGCCGTGGTCGCGCGCATTGATGAAGCATTGGAGGCAGTGAACGCCAACTTGAGCCCACAACAGCCGGGCGGCCAGAAACTGGTACGAAGCATCACACATCGGTTCAGCTTCAACTCAGATGCCGGCGAGACCGGGCCTCACGTGGCGACGGTGATTGCCGACCTGCTTGATTCCGAAACCAGGACCTCGCAGATCGCCGATGTGATTGAGCAGTGGCGGGTCGAAACCGGCGAACTCGCAGACGTCGTCACCCTGAACTTTACCGAAGGCACATTTGGTCCCGGCGGCCGCGCCATCGACATCCGGCTGATGGGCAATGATCTGACAGAATTGTCCGCGGCGGCAAAAGAATTGACGAACTGGCTGCGGCGCTATTCGGGTGTCTACAATATTACCGATGACCTGCGGCCGGGAAAACCGGAATTGCGCATCACGCTGCGTGATGGGGCAGCTACACTGGGTGTTGACGGGCGAACGATTGCCGACCAGATCCGGTCCAGTTTTTACGGTTTCAAGGTTGATGAGATTCAATCAGGCGCAGAAAACTATGAGATCAACGTGAAATTCGATGCCGCCAGTTCGGATTCACTGGCCGATCTGGACACCTTCACCGTCACGGCGTCAGACGGCAGTCAGATTCCGCTGAGCGTTGTCGCCACGGTTGAAAACGGCCGCGGGTTTTCCCGTATCCGCCGCGTGGACGGCCGCCGCACCGTTACCATCCAGGGCGAACTTGACAGCCGATTGGGAAATTCAACCGAGATACTGGCCGACACCAGGGACCAGTTTTTACCGAAACTGAAACAAAGACATCCCGGCGTATCGTCAAGTTTCGAGGGCGCCAATGCGGATGCCGCAAAAACCCAGGCCTCGATGCTGAGCGGATTCGTGCTGGGACTGATCGGGGTTTACCTGCTGCTGTCGTTCCAGTTTCGCAGTTACATCGAACCGTTTGTAGTGATGATCATCATCCCGTTCGCCTTTATCGGTGCCATCGGCGGGCACATGTTGCTTGGTCTGGATTTCACCATGCCGTCAATGCTGGGATTTGTGGCGCTGGCCGGTATCGTGGTCAATGACTCGATCCTGCTGGTCAATTTCATCAAGCACTATCACGGCGATACAAAATCTGTGGCCGAGGCGGCACCGCTGGCAGCCGGCGCCCGGTTCCGGGCTATCCTGCTGACGTCGCTCACAACGATTGTCGGGTTGATGCCGCTGTTGACGGAAACCTCCCTGCAGGCCCAGGTACTTATTCCGCTGGTGACAAGCCTTGCTTTCGGGCTCATGGCCACAACCGTGCTGGTGCTGTTCATTGTGCCGGCGGTCTATACCATTATTGATGATATGGGTGGTGCGCGCATAGACTGAACATGTCAGCCCCATGTATTCAAACTTCAATCAATCCAGCTTGGGCGGTTTCAGCCTGAGGCTGGCCGGTGATCTGGACAGGCGCACAGGCGCGCCTACGCCGCGGTAGTTGTCATCCTGCCAGACCATGTTCCGGTGCCGTGTCTGCGGATGATCGAACGCCTGAGCGAGGTTGAATACAGGTGCGCAAGGTACGCCATTGCGGATCAGCCGCTCCGCCAGACTGTCGACTTCAAGGCTTGCAAGGGCGGCTTCAAGCTCGTGCTTCAATTCACTCCTGTGCCGGCCACGTTGGGCGTTGGTTGTGAAGCGCTCATCTCCCACAAGAGCGGGAAGCTCGATCAGCTCGCATAACTTGGCGAATTGCCTGTCCGAGCCAACCGCCAGAAAAATCGGCCCCGTTGCCGTTTCAAACGTATCATAAGGTGTAATATTGGGATGGGCGTTGCCGGTTCTGGCCGGCAGGTCGCCAGTAAACAGGTAGTTGGCTGAATGGGGATGCAGAACCGACAGGCCGCTATCGAACAATGACACGTCAACCAACTGGCCCAGGCCGCTTCTGGCGCGCTCCTGCAAGGCCAGCAATATGCCGATCACCGCATTCAGCCCGGTGACCAGATCGACCACCGGCACCCCTGCCCTGAGCGGACCGGCATCCGGTTCGCCATTGATACTCATCAGGCCGGTCATCGCCTGAACCGCCGCGTCATAGCCCGGCAGACCGCCATGTGGACCATCGTCGCCAAACCCGGTGATGCGGCAATGGACGAGGCCGGGATAATCCTTCTCCAGCACATCACGCCCGAAGCCCCAACGCTCCAGCGTGCCGACCTTGAAATTTTCAACCAGCACATCGGCGCCCTTGAGAAGGCCTGCAAGCGTCGTGCGTGCATCATCCTCGTTGAAATCGAGAACCATGCCGCGCTTGTTGCGGTTGACGCCCATGAAATAGGCAGCAGAGCCGTCGATGAACGGCGGACCCCAGCGGCGGGTTTCATCACCTTGCGGCGCCTCGACCTTGAGCACGTCGGCCCCATGATCGCCAAGAATCTGCGTGCAATACGGTCCGGCCAGCACCCTGGTGAGGTCGACCACTTTCAGGCCATGCAAGGCGCCCTTGGGCGCAGTAGGCTGCTCAGGTTCGGTTGTCATTCAGAAGGCCTTAATAGGAGCGGGGCAATCCGAGTACGCGCTCGGAAATATAGTTCAGGATCATTTGCGGACTGACCGGTGCCAGCACGGGGATCATGACTTCGCGCAGCAAGCGCTCGACATGAAATTCCTTGGCATAGCCCATGCCGCCATGGGTCTTTACCGCCCGGGTGCATGCCTTGAACGCTGCTTCCGCAGCCAGGTACTTGGCTGCATTGGCCTGCGGACCGCACGGCTGGCCATTGTCGTATAACCAGGCGGCTTTCATTGCCATCAGTTCTGCGGCTTCAAGCTCCATCCAGCTTTCAGCCAAGGGATGCTGGATGCTCTGGTTCTGGCCGATCGGGCGACCGAACACTTGGCGCTCGCAGGCATATTTTGCAGCCCGCGCCACGGCGTCCTGGCCGATGCCGATAGCCTCCATGCCAATCAGGATGCGCTCCGGGTTCAGGCTATCAAGAAGGTATTCGAAGCCTGCACCTTCTTCTCCTATACGGTCGTGCTCCGGCACTGCCAGGTTCTCGATGAACACCTGATTTGAATCGACAGCCTTGCGGCCCATCTTTTCGATCTCACGGACTTCGATGCAGGACCGGTCAAGCGGCGTATAGAACAGGCTGAGCCCGCGGGTCTTCTTCTCGCACTCATCGTAAGGCGTGGTGCGCGCCAGCACCATGATGTGGGTGGCGTGTTGGGCTGTTGACGTCCAGATCTTCTGGCCGTTCACGACATAGCCATCGGCGGTGCGCACAGCGGCGGTCTTGATACGGGTGGTGTCCAGGCCTGCATCCGGTTCAGTGACGCCAAAGCAGGTTCGATCATCCCCGCTGATCAGCCGCGGCAGCCAGCGCTGCTTTTGCTCTTCAGTGCCATGCACCACAATCGGATGGGGACCGAACAGGTTGATGTGGATGGCAGAGGCTGCTGCAAGTGCACCGCCTGACGCGGCAACCGTCTTCATCATCAGGGCCGCTTCGGTGACGCCAAGCCCCGAGCCGCCATACTGCTCCGGCATGGTAATGCCGAGCCAGCCGCCGGCGGCCATCGCTGCATGAAAGTCGAACGGAAACTCACCGTCAGTGTCGCGCGCAAGCCAGTACTTGTCGTCAAACGCCTGACAGACCCGCGACACGCCTTCAATCACGGCGGCATGATCCGAACTGGGTTGAAAGTTCATATACTGCGGGTTCCTGATCTCAGCGCTGCCGGTTTGAATTTCACCAAACCCCGGAAGCGTTCAGGATACAGTAATGGCTGGCTGCTTCAATCCAGCGAGCCGGATTGTTTTCGCGCTTCGTCAGGCGTTACGTCCAGAACCCTTGCGGTACCGGTGATTTTCACAGCATCGGGCTTGCAGTCTTTCATGCACGGCTCTGCCCCTTTGGCAATGACCGGTGTGTCAGGGCGCACATCTGCAATGAAATTGGCTTCGTTCGGCAGCCGGGTTTCAACGAAGTTCTGCTTTGACAGTTCAAAATCCGCATCCACTATATCATTGAGATTCAGCAGGTAAGCCGTGATTGCGTAGACTTCATCGGGCTGCAGCGACTGTGCCTCGCCGAACGGCATGGCCCGGTTGACATAGTCGAACACGGTCGACAGATAGGGCCAGTACGAGCCGATTGTCTTGACCGGCCTGTCACTCTTGAGACTGTCCCGACCGCCCGCCAGTACCGGCCAGCGATCAATGCCTTCGCCGAAGTCACCATGACAAGAAGCGCACTTTTCGGCATAGATCTCCTCGCCCTGGGCCACGGTCCCTTTTCCCTCGGGCAAGCCCTGGCCGTCGGGGCGTATATCAATGTCCCAGGCTGAAACTTCGGCTGCGGTTGCTTCGCGGCCAAGGTCAAACTTGCCGGCCATTGCCGGAGTTGCAACTGCAAGTACGGACAACGCAACAAATGCGGACTTAAGATACTTCGACATTTTCAACCTCGCCATTGGCTTTCACATGCCAGGTCTGAATACCGTTATTATGGTAGATGGAATTGGTGCCCCGCTCGGCGCGCAGCTGATTTTTCGTCGGCTGCACATATCCGGTGGAATCCATGGCCCTCGATTGCAGCAGCAAGGGCGACCCGTCCCAGTCAAAATCAAGATAGAAGCGGTGGATTGATTTATCCAGGCTCGGCCCGTCAATGCGCGCCGGCATCCAGTTGCGGCCACCGTCGATGGAAACATCCACCCGGTCAATGGTGCCGCGCCCGGACCAGGCAACGCCGGTGATGACCGTCTGGCCCTTCTTGTGCAGCAATGGCGCTTGCGGACTGGGATTGGTGATGACCGATTTTGCATCCATCTCCCAGGTGAAGCGGCGCGCCTTGCCGTTTTCCAGAAGATCGGTGTATTTCGAGGTTTCCTCGCGGTGATGCCAGGGTTCATCGCCGACTTCGAGGCGACGCAACCATTTGACCCACATATTGCCTTCCCAACCGGGCACGACGAGGCGCAGCGGATAACCCTGTTCCGGGCGCAGTGCCTCACCGTTCATCTTGAAGGCAACCAGGCAATCTTCCATCGCCTTTTCCAATGGAACAGACCGCGTCATAGCCGATGCATCTGCGCCTTCCGGCATAATCCATCTGGCGTTGGTTTTGACGCCTGCCTCTTGCAGAAGCAGCTTCAGCGGCACGCCGGTGTACATGACATTATGGATCATGCCGTGGGTGAACTGGCAGCCATTGAGCTGGGCACCGCGCCATTCCATGCCGGAATTGGCGGCGCATTCGAGGAAATACACCCGGTTTTCGCGCGGGAACCGCATGATGTCGGCCATGGTGAAGACAATCTGCTTGTCCACCAGGCCGTTGATCATCAGACGGTGCTCGGCAGGATCGACTTCAGCTATGCCTGCATGATGGCGTTCAAAGCACAGGCCGTTGGGCGTGATGATACCGTCCAGGTCATGCAGCGGTGTAAAATTGACCGACGAGACCGGATCTGCCGTGAGCCAGGCAACATTGCGGCGCACAACGGATTTTTCAAACTCGGACGGATGACCATAAGGGCGCGTGTCAACACCGTCACCAAGGTATTGATTCCAGTCCTTCTTTTCGAGAATGGCTGCCTCGCCTTCGCTGGCGCGCGCCTTGCCGGCAATCGCAGCGCCGCCAAGAGCCAGCCCGGCCCCCAGGAAGCGGCGGCGGCTGGTTGTCGTTTTTGGAATCCCTGTTTCATCAGACATGAGCGTCACTCCTCGTGCTGACATGCATTATACATTCATTTATTTGAATATCAAAGTCCAAAGGCATTACATTTTCACCTTTACCGTCGGCTGGTCGGGCAGGTTGACCACCTGTTTGGCGGTGATGTGCTTTTCCATCAGGTCATAAATGGCTGGGCCTTCAACATTCTCGTTGACCGAAGCCCAGCCGCCGACGACATACTTCTTGTCCGCCTCCAGCGGTTCTCCGGTCGATATCAGGCGCATGTCAGAGATGCGCCCGCCCATGTCTGCGTTGGGTGAGCAGGTGTAGCTCATGCCGCCAACGCGGACCATGTCGCCACCCTGCTGGAAGAACGGATCCTTGTTGAACAGGTTGTCGCAAACGTCCTCGAGGATTTCCTTCATCTGGGTACCGGTGAACTCCAGCCGATAGACGGACGGATAACTCATCGAGGTTTCCGTGTAGAGATCCTCAATTGTGATGTCCTGGCCCGGCAGCAGCGTGGTGCCCCACCTGAACCCCGGAGACAGGGCAATCTGGGTGTCGCGCTGTTCGATAATGCCCTGACAGATCAGGTCATCCCATGTGCCGTTGAAATTACCGCGGCGATACAACAGGCTTTCGGTCTTGCCGATCACCCGGTTCAACTCGGCTTCATGGGGCTTGCGCACTTCGTCAATCTTTGCCGCCATCTCGGCGTCAGGCTGGATCACGTCGGAGAACACCGGGATCAGATTGGACGAGTGACCAACGACCTTGCCATCCTTGACCTCAAGATCGATGCGGCCAAGATATTTTCCGTGGGAACCGGACGACAACAACAAAGTGCTGCCGATTTCAATCGCCTGCGGAATGGCATCGTGGGTATGACCTGTCACAATGACATCGATGCCATTGACCACACTTGCCAGTTTGCGATCCACATCAAATCCGTCATGGGACAACAGCACCACGACCTCGGCACCGTCCGCGCGTGCCTTGTCGACATTCTCCTGCAACGTCTCCGGCCTGATGCCAAATGACCATTTGGGGAACATCCAGCGCGGATTGGCAATCGGCGTATAGGGCATAGCCTGGCCGATGACGGCGACCTTGACCCCGCCCTTTTCAAACATGGCGGTGCTGTCGAACACCGGTTCGTCCCACTCATTGTCAAAGATGTTGGACGCCAGGAAAGCGTAGCCCATATCGTCGATGATTTCCTTGACCCGGTCTTCACCGAAGGTGAATTCCCAGTGCCCGACCATCGCATCCGGCTTGAGCAGCTTCATACACTCGACCATGTCCTGGCCGTTGCTTTTCAGCGACGTGTAGGATCCCTGCCAGGTGTCACCGCCATCCAGAAACAGTACCTTGTCGTCACCACGTTCCGCCCTGATTGCCTTCACAAGGGTTGCGGTCCGGTCCAGTCCGCCAAGACGGCCATAGGCGCGGGCAAGTTCTTCATAGTCGACCATGGTATGGGCGTAGGCGAGCGGTGAGCCCTTTTCGATGCCGAAATGGATAAGGAACTCCTCTCCAACCAGATGCGGAGGAATACCGGCATAGTCTCCAACACCGATATTGGTGTCGGGCGGGCGGAAGTAGACCGGCTTCAACTGGGCATGAACATCGGTGAAATGCAGTAAGGTAATCTGGCCCTTCGAGTCAAATTTCAGCAGATCGTCCTGTGTCAGTTTCTGCTGCGCCAGGGCGCGGGTAATGTTTGCACCGTAACCTGCAACACCAAGTGCGGCACCGGCGTTGATGGTGTATTGCAGAAAATCACGTCTGGTAAACATGGCCAAAAACCTCGGCTGAAGGATACAAAAAAGGCGGGCATTTCCCAAAACACCCGCCCAAACTTCGTCAAATCAATTGGTCTACTGGCGTACGGCGGGTGTTTCCACCGACAGGCCGGACCCACGCCAGGTGACGTAAAGCTCCAACGCCATCAACTCGTCGGAGAATGCCTTGGGGAACTCTGCACGGGTGTCGCGAATGCAGCCACGGAAACGGTTGTGGACCGACACCAGTCCACCCTGCTTGAGACGGTAGGTTGGGAACCCATTGACCTGGCCCTGGCTCAGATGATCGGCCCGGATATTCTTGCCCATGTTCTGCTCGTGGCAAGACGCACAAGACAGGTCCAACTGGCCAGTACGTGTGTAGTACAACTTCTTGCCGTCATCCCACCATTTCTGCAGCTCACCCTTGCCAAGATCAAGCGCAACAGGCGTACCAAGAGACTGGTGCTTGATATACGCAGTCAATGGTTTCTGACCACTCTTGTCGAAAGCGTAAGGTTCCGCGCCCATATTCTTTTCGCGGCACTTGTTGATTTGCAGTTCGATGTTGATTGGCCGTTTGGCATCAGCATCCCATTTCGGGTAGTTGGCAGCGATGCCCTTCATGCTTTCCTTGGCATCATTATGGCACGATGCGCAGGACTTGCCTTCGCTACCTTCAACCGTGTTCCAGATAGCCTCGCCCTCCTCAACACCGAGCATGCCGGGATTGTTGAAGCTGTCAGACTGCAGCGCACGGGTCTCATCGGTTCTGAACAACCAGCCAGACATGACCTCGTCAAAAGGATAGCCTTCAGGAGCCTTGGTGCGGCTTACCATCGGATTACCGTCAATACTCAAGGTTTCGTCGACAGGATCAGCGCTGAGGCCAACAATGCCAGAGGTAAATGCCACGGCTGCCGCCAGGCCTGCTGCAATCAGTTTGTTTTTCACGTCGTGTTTCCTCCCGGACATGTCACCGCCTTTCCACCCCTGCGGGCAGAAGACGCCGCTGTCCGTGTTAGCTGACTTCGATCTTCTTTTCCTCGGTATAGGTTGAACCGTCATCATCCACCCAGATGAACTTGAAGGTTCCCGACTCTGATACTTTTGCGCTGAACTCAAAGAACGGATTTGCCGAGATAGCCGGATCGATATCACACTCAAACACCTTGGCACCGTTGAACTCGCAGGTGAACTTGTTGATGATCGAACGCGGAATGACCTTGCCTTGCTTGTCCTTACGCTGACCGGATTCCATCTTGTGGCTGATCAGGGTCTTGATGGTAATCACATCGCCAGCCTTTGCTGACTTTGGCACCTTCACGCGTGGTTTCGATTTTGCCATTATACTTGATCCTTCCTAAGTGCCTTAGCCGCCACAGCCGCCAATTGTGACCTTGACCAGACGTGTATCGGAATAGACCGATCCGTCCTTCATTTTCGCGACAGCGACAACATTCTGCGTCTTCGCCAACCGCATGCGGGTCGTAGCCGAAGCCTGACCACTCATTTCGGTGAAGTGGAAAGTCGCCACGGCTGGATTCGGGTTGCCTTCAGCCAGGATCATGACCAACTCGACCAGATCATCGCCTGACATGGCACTTTCAACCGAAACACTGATCGGCACCGTATTGCCGTTCTCCGCGATCTCCGGCGCTGTCAGGGTGATTTTTCCACTCTCCGGCTTCTTGTTGCCGGTGAATTCCATTATCCGTTTTTCGGTGTCCTCGGCATTTGCAAATGCCGTCGAAATACCGAACCCGGTAAAGCTCAGCGCGGCAGCGCCGGCGGTAAGTCCGAGGGCTTGTCTCCTGGTGAATTTCATCGCATGCGCTCCTATTCCTTCAACGTGGCAAGGTAAGCCACAACGTCTTCTACCTGCTCAGCCGTCAGGATGGTTTTGCCGACGAGGTCCTTGCGCGGGTTCAATCCGACTTCCACCGAGTAAAATCCTGGCATTACGGTATCTTCCGTGAAAATCTTCTTGGAGTTCACCACAATGGCCCGCAACTGAGCTTCACTCCAGCGGTCCGCCGCACCATCCAGAGTCGGGCCCACATTACCGTGGAACAGCTGCTCTTTCTGATCTGAGTTTTCGTGGCAGGCCAGGCAATTGCCCAATTTCCTGCTGGAAAAGACCTCACGGCCTTTCGCCGCATCACCCGGCTTACCGGTCAGTGACGCTGCAATTTCGTTGTCGTCAGTGAAACTTACATCGGTTGGTGCAATTTCACCAGCCACCGCAATGCCTGACAAGGAGACAGCCAGTCCCACTGCCACGGCACCTGCCTTGAGCATGTCCCTCATTAATTTCCTCCAGCGCTTTCTTGTTGTTGTCGAGAACCCTAGTGCACGTTTCATTGCAGATCAAGACAAATTCATATTCTTGAATAAATGGCAAAGGACCTGTGGATTTCAAGAGTCTCCAGGGCTCGTTCAATCAGTGTTTTTCTTGCCCTGTTCACGTCGCTCAATAATGCGACGGGCATGATAACGCTGAAAATCCTCGTCCGTTTCATAGCCTTTCTTGTGCACCCACTGGAACATGTCGAGGAAGGTTCCCTTCCTGAAGGCACCGGGCATGACTGCGACGGTGGATGCGCCAACATCCTTCTTGCCATCGGTTTCCTCAGGCATGAAGAAGATGGTCGGGGTAAAGGTTACCCGCCATTTGCGCGCTGCGGTTTTTTCGGTCAGCGCCTCGCCATCCAGATCGGTGACTTCCTCGTCGCCATACAGATTGTACTGAACCACCATGTAATTCGCCTTGATGAAATCACGAACTTCCGGGTCAGTCAGCACCTGCTCGTGGACCTGGCGGCAATAGGTGCAGCCGCGTTGCTCAAACATCAGCGCAAGGCGCTTGCCTTCCGCCCTGGCAGTGGCCATGTCTTCCTTGATGTCGCGAAATGTGGTCGCAAACCAGGCCTGTTTGTGCAGACCGTCATCTCCAACTTCAGCGGCCAGCGCGCCGGTAATCCCGGCAAGCAGAACAGTAACAGCAAGAAATAATCGCATTTCAGTTTCTCCTTATCCAACTGCGCCCAACCCCGGAAACAGCTCCAACATATAATAAGCTATGGCGGACATGCCGCCTGTTATGAACAACACACCCGTCAGCACCAGCAGGCCGCCAGTCAGTTTTTCGATCATACCCATGCGATGGCGATGGCGTTTCATCAGAGCCATGAAGGGTCGAAAGAAAACCGCTGCAAGAATGAACGGGATGCCGATACCCAGTGCGTAGGCGAGCAAAAGGGACGCACCTTTCAGCGCGTCTCCGGCTTGAGCTGCCACAAACAGAATGGCGGCCAGAACCGGCCCTACACAGGGTGTCCAGCCAAACGCAAACGCCAGGCCCACGACATAGGCACCCAAAAGGCCGACAGCCTTGGCCGGGCCCTGCATCCTGATGTCGCGATACAGAAAGGGTATCCGGAAAACACCCATGAAATGCAGGCCCAGGACGATGATAATGACACCGGCAACCTTGGCAAGAACATCAAGGTGATCGGTAACAAAGCTGCCGATGAACGAGGCACTGGCGCCGAGCGCGACGAATACCGTTGCAAAGCCCGCAACGAAGGCCATCGCCGCCATCACCACTGCCCGCCAGGCATCGGCGGGCATGTCTTCATCGCTCAGTTCATTGATTGAAGTCCCGGCGAGAAAGCACAAATAGGGCGGAACAAGCGGCAACACGCAAGGTGAAGCAAAGGACAAGAACCCCGCCACCAACGCCGCTGCATAGCTGATTTCCAGGTCCACAAATCACTCCCGTCGAACCCACAAAAAGTTCATATTCAATTTTTGCAATTTGTTGTAAGGTGTCACGCATGAAAACTCTTCGCAACAGATTCTTGCGGGTTTCGGCCGCAATGGCTCTCGGCCTTGCTGTTCTCGCTTCAGCGCCGCTCAGCGTGAAAGCTGCGCAGCTCATCATGCTGGAACAGGCCGGCTGTCACTGGTGCGAAGTGTGGAACGAAGAGATTGGTATCGCCTATCCCAACACTGATGAAGGCAAGCGTGCACCGCTGCGCCGGGTGGATATCCACGCCCCGTTGCCGGCAGACCTGAAAGGCCTGAAAAAAGCCAATTACACCCCCACCTTCGTGGTCTGGCACAATGGTCGCGAGATTGACCGTTTGCGCGGCTATCCAGGCGAGCACTTCTTCTGGCCGATGCTGCAACAGATGCTGGCCAAATTAGACAACGCAGAAACCGGCAAGGCGGATACGTCCGGTACTGCCGAACCGAAATCATAAGGACACAGGAATTTCACCATGGCAAATGCCCAACTGAAATTCGAGCACTCGCTCGACGACATGATGACGAGTGCCAAGGATGCCACGGATTTTCTGAAAGCCCTGGCGCATGAAGGCCGGCTGGCCATTTTATGCCGGCTGTCGCAGGGAGAATGCACGGTTACGGAACTGGAGCAGTTGCTGTCTGCACGCCAAGCTGCTGTATCCCAGCAACTTGCCCGCTTGCGGCTCGAAGGGCTGGTCAATGCGCGCCGCGACGGCAAGACCATCTATTATACAATCGGCGACGAACGGGTGAAGCAGATGATCACGGTACTCTACGACATGTTCTGTGCCGAAGATGACAAAAACAACTGAAGCTGTATCTTGAAGCACCGCCTGCGAACCAACAGGCAGTCCGGCTGAAAACCAAAAATTACAGAAGGCAGGATAACCTGCCCTGACCCATGGAGAGAACGAGAGATGGTCGACCTGTCTCCAGGCACGATCGCCGCCATTGGCGGCCTCGCCGGCGGTATGGCGCTGGGCTTCGCTGCCCGGTGGGGCAGGTTCTGTACGCTCGGAGCCATTGAAGACGCCTGCCTCGGCGGCAGCCGTGGCCGCCTGTCGGCCTGGGGCCTGGCGATTGCGGTCGCCATTGCGGGAACCTACGCACTGGACCAATCCGGCGTCATCGACGTTGCCGGCAGCTTTTATCTCATTTCACCGACGACCATGCTGGCGACAGCATTTGGCTCATTCCTGTTCGGCCTCGGCATGTCGCTGGTCGGCACATGCGGTTATGGGACTCTGGCCCGCGTCGGCGGCGGCGACCTGAAATCCGTGGTGACCTTTCTGGTGCTGGGCATCACAGCCTACGCCACCATGAACGGGCTTTCCGCCTATCTGCGCGTCTATCTGTTTGATGTGCCCACACAACTCGAACAGCCTGCGGGCATCGCTCACACTGCGGCTTCCCACCTTGGCGGTACCGTGCACATCTGGGCTTACCTGATGGCCGCAGCCATTGCTGTTGCTGCCCTCACCAGCCGTGATTTGAGAACCTCGCCGCGCTTCCTTGTGGCAGGCCTCATCGTCGGTGCCGCCATTGTCGCCGGATGGTTCGTTACCGGCTACCTGGCCAATGATCCGTTTGACCCGCACCGGCTGGAATCCTTCACGTTCACCGGCCCGCCGGGCGATACGCTTGTCTATGTCATGACGGCAACCGGTGCATCGCTGCAATTCGGGATCGGTGCCGTGACCGGTGTCATACTGGGTGCCACCCTCACGACCCTGGCCCAAAGCCATTTTCGCTGGGAAGCCTGTGACGATGCACGTGAAATGCGCCGGCAGATACTGGGCGGCGCGCTGATGGGATTTGGCGGGGTAACCGCTGTTGGCTGCACGGTCGGACAGGGCCTGTCAGCTGCTTCACTGCTGGCCTTCACCGCGCCTGTGGCCCTTGCAGCCATGTTTTGCGGTGCCTGGCTTGGCCTGCAGATCCTTGTATACGGGTCGGTACGCGAAGTGTTCCACGATGCCGTCAACCGGGTAATGCGACGACAACCTGATATCTGATCAGGTTGCCGCAGCGCCCATGTCTGCGACATGTCATGAAAGTTCATTACCGCAATTTAACCTCATCTCGCTCTAGCCCCCGCGTCTGAAACAATTTAGCCGAGGTGGAGCGCAAATGTGACAGCGGAAAGGGACCTGAGACTTATGACCAAAGAACTGAATTTAGAGGGAAAGTGCATGTGCGGCGCGGTCAGGTTTTCTGCGAGCGCCCAAGAACCAAGTGTCGTTGCTTGCCATTGCGACATGTGCCGGCGCTGGTCGGCAGGCCCATTTATGGCGCTGAACTGCCAAAATGTGACCTTTGACGGCCAGGAAAACATCGGCCGAATACGTTCATCTGACTGGGCCGAACGTGGATTTTGCACCAGATGCGGCTCCAACCTTTTCTATCACATCATCGAGCGCAGCGACTACCAACTCGCTGCCGGACTATTCGACGACCAATCAATGCTGCGGATGTCGTTGCAAGTATTCACAGATTCCAGGCCGGGATTTTATGAGTTTGCCAACGAGACTAAAATGATGACGGGTGCAGAAGTAGCTGCCATGTTCGCACCTACACAAAAGTTTCTCGCGGCGGGTATTGGCGGCGGGATCAGGCCGATTTGTACTCCTTCGACTTGAACGATACTGCCTTTGCCGTGGCCGGGGCATCCGAAATCTTGCGAATGTCTGCCCAGGTATGCTTGTAGTCTGGCAAAACCAACTCATTCACCCCAGGATTAATCACGTTGCCCTGAGAACCGGCTGGTGAACCAAATACCATCAGGGTTTCTCCAGGACGTGCAGTCGGCGTTGGGTAAACCATTGCCTGTGTGGCACCGTTGGCATTGTAGATTTCAACCAAGTCTCCTGGGCCTGCGCCGATATCGGCCATGTCAGCTGGGTTCATTTCGATGAACGGGAACGGAAAGCGGTCCTGGATGAAGTCGTTGTCCTGATCAAGGAACTGATTTTGCCAGAATATGTTGGCTCGACCGTTGTTGATCCAGTACTTGTACTTCGCCTGCTCCTCCGCCTTGCCTTCGGCCTGCCACCCACGCCAGCCTGCGGCACAGAAACGGGCTTTCTTGTCTTCGGTTCCAAATTCGCCATTGGAATACAGACGTTCGGTGCCGACCAACTTGCCGTTTTCAAAGCCGACGACTGGCTCGAGCACGCCATTGTTGCCCATTTCACGCAAGCGCTCATAGGTAACTTCCGGATTGCCCTTATTGTAGCCGTCCATGAATGCATCTTCCTCAGTCTTCCAGTCATAGCCTTTGAACTGGGCTGCATAATCCGCCTTACCCATTGCGTTCAAAACGCGCTCCATATTCTGGGCGATGCTGGCGGCAATCAGACAGTCCGGTTTGGAGTTGCCGAACGGATCCATGTATTTCTCCGACAGACGCAAACGCCGCTCGCCGTTCATGGAAGTCAGGTTCATCTCATTGGATTCACATGCAGCCAGAACAACATGAGCGTTCTGACCGATTTGGCTGTTGATGATGTCAACATCGACTACGAAGAGGCCACCCTTGTTTACCGCATCTACGATTGCATTAACCAAATCTTCGCGTGTGCCACCAGCCGCTGCGTCCATGGCTTCCTTCACCATGTCGGAACGTCTTTTGTGAGTCCGCTTGAACTGAGCGGCATTCAAAGTGGTCTTATAGTGGTCACAAGCCCAGATGTGATGGATCTTGCCGCCGCCATTAATCAAAAGCTGATCAACATAGGTTGCGGGGCGACCGACATGGGCGTCTGACGGACGGTAGTATCCTTCCTGGTGACCGCCAAGACGGCAGACACCGCCACCTTCGCGACCGACATTGCCGGTTGCCAAGGCGATGTTCACCAAGGCGCCGATAGTACGGTAATTGTCATTGCCCCAGATGATGCCTTTTTCATAAGCCGTTACACATTTGCGACGCGCACCATCTTTCGATTCAGCGATCCATGCGGCAGCTTTTGCAATGTCAGCCGCATCAACACCGCAGATATCGGCCGCTTCATCAAGCGATATGTTAGTGGCCTTCATTGCCTCTTCAAGGCTGCCAAGTGCAGCGGGATGGCCCGCATCTTCAGCTTGCGCAATGCCGTCCTGGAAGGTCGAGTTGGCAATGAAGTCCTTGTCAACCCAGCCCTTGGCAACGATCTCGGTCAGGATCGCATTGAACAGGGCCATGTCTGTCCCCGTATTGATCTGCAAATGCAGAACGTTGTCCTTGCCTGCCACCTCTTCGGAAGCATTGACTGACACTGTACGACGAGGCTCAACGAAAATAACCCTTGCACCATTTCTCATCCCCGGAACCATATGATTCAGGAACAGGTTGGTCTGGGTTTCCAGCGGGTTGGCACCGACAATCATGATAGTATCGGTCAGTTCATAGTCCTTGTACTGATAGTTCAATTCGCCAACGCCCATGTCGCGAGTGGAGTGAACTTCCGAATTGTAAGCCGGACGATTGTGGATACGGCAGTTTTTGATCTTCATGGATTCAAAGTAGAGCTTGCCAGTTCCCCAGGTGTTTTCGTATCCACCTGCCGAGCCACCATGGTCGAACATGGAAACAACCAGATCGTCTTCGGAGCCTTCTGTCACAACGCGTGCTGTAACTTGTGCCACGAGGTCGAGTGCATCGTCCCAGCTGGTCGGTTGCAACACGCCATAGCGCCACACCATCGGATCAGTAAGCCGTTGCTGCTGGGTCCCTGTGACAGTGGATGGTCTGTTTTCAGCCATTCGCGCCCCACGGGTCGAACCGAGACCGGAATTCACAACGCAGTCGTGATCCGGCACCACGGCCAAATGCACGTCCTTGCCGTTCTGTTTGACTACATTGTACATGGAAGGGGCGATCCAGGTGCCATCGGCCCCCTGTTGTTCACTCAAATCAATGCCTAAAGCATTATCGGTTGGTGTCCCCTGCTTGTTGCGATCCCAAGTGTAAGCTTTGTAGCCACACCCGACGATGCAATAGTGACACGTGACATTGTGAACCTTGGCGTCCTTCGGTGGAATGGGAAGCCGATCGATTTGTCTTTTATAAGCCATGATGTTTTTCTCCCCTTACAACACGTTGGACGGACGACCGAAAATCAGGTCGCTCGCGCCTTCGGCGAAAATGTCTCCCTTTTCGTCAACTCGAAGCGTAAACTGAGGAAGGTTTTGAGTTGCATGTCCCCAGACCTGCTGGCCTCCAGCGTCAACATCGAAACGGGAGAAATGACCTGGGCAATTGAAGGTCCGGTCATCTGCTTTATAATTTAGGTTCCAGCCCTTGTGCGGGCACAGAGTGGAGAAGGCAACGATGTCACCATCCGGTCCAACGCCGCCTTCAACGGCTTGGCCCATTTTGATCAATGCGCCCGGACTTCTCCGCATCTGGATATTCGATGTCTAATGGTTCGTTGACTTTCAGGTCAGCGACGTTCGCCAACTTGTTCGACGGATAATCAATCTGTGCGTTAGCCGGTGCGGCCTTGGCCTGCTCTGCAGGTAACACCGCAGCCGTAGCCAACCCAACTGCCGCAAGCGATCCCCCGCGCATAAACTGGCGCCGGCCGACATCGACCATTTTCGTGCATCGAGACATGGAATCCTCCCTTTCAAATCCAAAATGACTGATAGGGAAACCTTGCATCGATTAAACATCGACCAGAAGAGATGCTTGTCTTGTGGGAAGGATATTTTTTGTTTTCGCCCCTGAATTTGCTGTGATGTTCGGGATTCCGAACGCTCCCGTGAGGCGCATGTTCAGATTTCCGAACGCTCCTTTGAACCCAAATCCAAGCGCGTCATTTTCTCCCATAGCGTGGTACGGGAAACCCCCAGCAGTTTTGCCGCTTCACCAATCTGGCCAGCCGATCGTTCCAGCGCACGAATGATCTGGCGCTTTTCTGCAAGTTCGCGTGCCTGAGCAAGGGACGGAAATGCTTGCTCTGGCCCGTTCCCGAAATCGGTCTCCGGGAAAAGGTCTGCGACGGTCAATTCGTGATCCCGGGACAATGCGACGGCTCGTTCTACGCGGTTACGCATCTCAAGCGCATTGCCGGGCCACTCGTGGTCAAGGGCAACCTCTTCTGCCTGCACGGAAAGCGCCTTTTGCAATTGACCCTGGCGCGAACAGGCTGAAGCGATCATTTGTGGTAACAGCCATTCGATATCCTCAGCCCGGTCCCTGAGCGGGGAAATATGAGCCGAAAGCACTGAAAGTCGGAACCAAAGATCTTCTCGCAATACGCCTTTGGAAACCGTACCCTCGAGGCTGGAACTGTCGGAAACAACAATTCGCCCCTCAAACGCAATTGCTGTTGTTCCTCCGATCCGGACAAAACTTTTCTCCTCGAGCAGTTCCATGAATTTTGCCTGAACAGACAGAGGAATGCGGCTCACTTCACGGATATAAAGCGTGCCTCCGCCGACCCGCTCGGCATAGCCCCGGTGAAAACCCGACGCTTTGTTTTCGCGACCTGCTTCGGCTCCAAAAATCTCCTTCTCGAGCAATTCAACCGGAATCGCGGCACAGTTAACCGCCATGAAAGGGCGGCAACACGCATTGGAATGGGTATGAAGGAAACGTGCAGCCGATTCCTTGCCGACACCTATTTCCCCGGTTATCAACACTGGAAAGTCGGTTTGACTAAATTTGACGAGACTTTTCTCAAGTGCTTGCATTTCAGCAGAGACACCAAGTCTAGATGACTTGTCCTTTGATTTATGTAGACCGCGTGCACTTCGCTCGACCCGGCTCAGAAATTCTTCGAACTGAATGGCTTTGTCAGGTAGTGGCACCCACGCAAGCGGATCAACCTGACCGCCTGATCAATCTCGCCATAGCCGGTGATGAAGAGAAAGGGGGGAGCACGACCATCGCGGCTAGCCTGGCGCAAGACCGTTTCGCCGGTGATGTCAGGAAGTCGGATATCACAGATGATGATATCCTTTTCGAAGAACTCCGGTGAGTTGACTGCATCGCTGCCTGTGGTCCACCAGCGGACACTGTGACCCTCAAGTTCAAACCGTTGAATCAGCGAACTGCCCATGATCTGATCATCTTCGACGATCCCGATGTTTATTGGCCTAAGCTGCTGCATCGAGCTACTTCACAAATGGATAACCGCATATCCAGGCGGCATCCAGTTGACCGGAAACTAGAAGCGATGTGACTTCCTGATACGTCCGGCGGGTTATGAGGTCGATTTTGTACCCCGTTGCACCTTCGAGATAGGTCGTGATTGCGGAAAGTAATTGAACATCATCATTAAGGAAAACGGGCGTCAATCCAAACCGAATGGTTTCATCTTTTTGTGTTTGAGGAAACGCGTTCTTTGAACCAAGCAACAGCGTCGTCAAAGACAACAAAAATGTCCGACGATTTGCCGCTGTCCTCCTGCAGGAAGAAGACATCTGTTCCCTCCGCATTGTTTTTCACTCAAGGTATTATCACTGCGAACTGAGTCAAGCTGCATTTCGCAGCCCTGGCGGACAGCACACTTCAATTCCCAATCAATGATGGACAAATCGTCGCTCCGTGTTGATTCAAGGCAATATATCCAATAATCTGGATCTATGGATAAAAAACAATCGATGGAAGTCCTGGGGGCATTGAGCCAGGAAACCGAACTCGATGCCTTTAGGCTCTTGGTGAAATTGGCCCCTGACGGCCTGCCGGCAGGAGAAATTGGTGATCGCCTGGACATTGTACAAAACACCATGTCGGCGCATTTGGGAGTGCTCGCGCGTTCTGGTCTCATTCGCTCCAGGCGAAAAGGGCGAACTATCGAGTATGCGGTGGACTACGCAGCCGTACGCGACTTCCTGGCATTTCTCATGCAGGACTGTTGTCAGGGAGAGCCGGAAATCTGCTCGCCGCTTTTCGAACTTGTAGATTGCGATCATAAGTAAGGAGACACAAAGGCCATGGCCGATCATGTGTTCAATGTTCTGTTTCTGTGTACGGGAAACTCAGCCCGCTCGATCATGGCAGAGGCCATTCTTGCCAAAGAAGGTGCTGGCAGGTTTCAAGCGTTTTCCGCGGGCTCTTTCCCAAAGGGCGAAGTTCATCCCAGCGCCATCGCACTACTAAAGAATATGGACTACGAAACAGATGTGTTCCGCTCCAAGAGTTGGGACGAGTTCTCTGGACCTAATGCTCCGAAAATAGATTTCGTCTTCACCGTTTGCGATAACGCTGCGAGCGAACCATGTCCGATTTGGCCAGTTCACCCGATGACGGCCCATTGGGGAATTCCTGATCCGGCAGCGGTTGAAGGGACAGAAGTAGAAAAGACACTGGCATTTGCTGACGCATACAGAATGCTTAACAAGCGGATTGAGGTTTTTGTCAATCTACCTATCCAGTCCCTTGACAAAATGAGCCTGAAACACCGGCTTGATGAGATAGGTCAAGAGCTGCTTACCAGCGCGTGACGCAAACTTGCGTGAATATTTTGAAATGCCTGGTTACCAAGCCAATCCAAAGCAAACAACAAACATGAGGTTCAAATGAACAGTCACAGCGCCGCAGAATCCAGTGCACCATCTGGCGGGATTGGCTTCTTCGAAAAATGGCTGTCGGTGTGGGTTGCGTTGAGCATTGCCGCTGGGATTGGTCTCGGCAGCGTGGTGCCGAACGTATTTCAGTTCCTGGCCGGTCTGGAATACGCGTCCGTGAATTTGGTCGTGGCCATCCTCATCTGGGGAATGGTCTACCCGATGATGGTGAATGTGGATTTTGCCAGTCTGCGCCACATCGGTGATCGTCCAAAGGGACTGGTCATTACCATTATCGTCAACTGGCTGATCAAGCCGTTCACGATGGTTGCGCTTGGCATCCTGTTTTTCGAGGTATTGTTTGCAGACTTCATCGCGCCTGCCGACGCGCAACAGTACATAGCAGGCCTCATTCTGCTGGGTGCAGCGCCGTGTACCGCCATGGTATTTGTATGGTCGCAGCTCACTCGCGGCGATGCGACCTACACACTGGTTCAGGTGTCACTGAACGATATCATCATGATCTTCGCGTTTGCACCCATTGTCGCCCTCCTGCTCGGGGTTACCGATATTGAAGTGCCGTGGAAGACGCTGATTTTGTCTGTTGGGCTCTACGTCGTTATTCCGCTTCTCGCTGGAGCGGCTACGCGGAGTTGGCTGATGAACCATGCCAGGCGTGATGAAACCGGTGATGCTGCAGTCTCGCGGTTCAGCAGCAGTATCAAGCCATTCTCAGTGGTTGCGCTCCTCGTCACCGTGGTTCTGCTGTTCGGATTTCAGGGCCATGTAATCCTCGATCGCCCCATGCTTATCGCATTGATCGCAGTACCGCTTCTGGTCCAATCCTACGGTATTTTCGCCGTGGCTTATGGTGCGGCCTATCTCTGGCGGGTACCATTCAACGTCGCAGCGCCGTGCGCCCTGATCGGCACCTCGAACTTCTTTGAACTGGCCGTTGCCGTTGCCATCAGCCTGTTTGGCCTGAATTCAGGGGCCGCGCTAACAACGGTAGTCGGCGTGCTGGTTGAGGTGCCGGTCATGCTATCGCTCGTGGCATTTGCCAACCGGACGCGCGGTCTGTTCCCGGCCGCGCAATGAGGTCCGAAAAGGACGGAGATATGAAGCGAGAACACAAGGCCTGACACGGAACGATGTTCCACGACACGGTTGCACTCCATGGCCAGCAAATCCATGAAAGGCAAGGTATTAAGTTGCGGACTCGACACAATGGGCTAGAGCGAGATGGGTTGGAGCAAGTTTACGGGTTCATCTGAGCCCATGTTGCTCCAGGTGCCATGACTGATCCGGTACGGGAAGCCCGCAACCACATCATGCCATAACCGCCTGCGGCAATCGCCAGCACGGCGATGACGGAAGACAGCGACGCGGTGCTGATACCTGACAGCCCCTGACCGACGGAACAGCCAAGGGCGGTCACGCCACCGAATCCCATCAGCAGCCCGCCGACAAGATACCGGGCCAGAGAGTTTTCCGCGGTAAAGCCTTTGATGCGGAAGCGGCGGCCCGCCACGGCGCTGGCAAACGCGCCGGCCAGCACGCCGGCAAGCAAGGCGACGGAGAAGCGGATGGTGTCGCCAGTGAAGATCATCAAAAACTGGATGGTCTCACCTGCAGGTGCCACAAAGCTGAGGGAAGCAAGCTGGGTAGGTTCAAAATCATCGGCCCCAACAATGCCGGTCACCGCCCAGCCCGCGACAACGACCATGCCAACTGCAGCACCGCTCGCCATGCCTTTCAGACCCGACCTGCGGACCAGCAGGCCCAGCAAAGCAATCAGAATGACCGCAATGCCCGCAGCAACAGACAAGGACGATACGGCGCCGGTTTCATACAATTGCGCCGGCGCGGTCTCCAGCGACCAGGCGTTTTCCAGCCAGATGCGCGGATAAGACAGAATGCCCCGCAAAGTGGCATATCCGGCAATACCTGTGACCAGCAAGGTGACGATGGAACGGCCATTGCCTGATGCTGCCAGCACCAGCAGCCTGGACACGCAACCGCCGGCCAGCACCATGCCTGCGCCAAACAGCAGGCCACCGGCGACCAGTGCCAAGGGACGGATCGGCACTGACCAGTAGATCGACTGCGCAAGATCGATGTTCTGCGAAACGAACAACACCTGCGTTCCGGCCAACGCCACCAGCACTGCAGCAAGATATTGCTTTGAACGCGGACGGCCAGTGATGGCGGCTGTGGACTGCTCACTGCCCGGCGCCCATTCCACCAGCGCGGCACGCGCGCAATAACGGCTGAATTCAGCAATTATGCCAAAAAGTGCGCCAATAACAAAAGCTCCCCACACTACCAATGTGGCGGTGCCGTACTCTTCACGTAACAGGTCAAGTTGCTCAATCATCGGACCACTCCTGAGTCTATCGCAGCGTCAACGCATGCACACATCCAGAAAGTGTTCTTTATATCAAACGATCTGTTCGTTCAAGCCCTCAGTGGATTACTGCCCTACTCGAATTCCATCTGCTGAAACACCCGGCCAGCATTGCGGGTAGCGAGTTCATCGAACGTGTGCAGGTGCTTGTAAGGCGACTGATCCACGTAAAAGGCCTTGTCCAGCCCGCCGCCTGCATCGATGTGATCTTTTATCTTGCCGCGCAGATACACCAGATAGTCATGGGTGTAGCGGCGCACCTGCGCCATGTTGGTCGGGTGACCATGACCCGGGATGACATAGACAGCCCCCAGTTTTTCGAATTCATTCTCCCAGGTTTCCAGCCAGGCGGCAGTATCGGTATCGTCAAAGATCGGCAGCAGCCGCTCGTGGAACGCCATGTCGCCGGCAATCACCAGTTTTTCCTCCGGCAGCCACACCTGGGTGTCGCCGGCACTGTGGGCGGGGCCAAGATGCAAGACCTCGACCTTCATGGCCCCCAGGGACACATCCTTCTTGTCCGAAAAGGTTTCGTCCGGCTCTTTCACGCAAGATTTGCCCGCCCTGTCCTTCAGCCGCTGCTTTGCTGCTTCCAGGATCTGATGGCCGTTTGTCTTGAATTCCTCAGCGGCATCTTCATGGGCCAGTATCTTCACCCCCTGCTCTGCCCAGTAACAATTGCCAAGTGCCGCGTGCCCCTGTCCGTTTTCATTGATGACAAGCTTGACCGGCTGGTCCGTCACCATCTTGATTTCCGTGTGCAGGGCTTCGGCAAGACCATAACTGCCACCGCCATTGACGACGATTACACCATCGCCTGTCACCAGAAAGCTGAGATTGTTGTTGTGGCCGGCATTGTCATAACCGGGAGGAGCCGTTGCCCCGATCGAGGTCCAGACATTCGGTATCACCTCGACAGGTTTTGAATACAGCAGGGATGCCGGGTACTGATCCGGAATGTTCTGGTCAGCCTGTGCCGCCAGCGGAAACAGGCACAAGACAAGAACGGCAACGGTTTTGCGGACGATAGTCATGATCAGTTGGTCTCCGTTACGATGCGACATAGGCGAAAGCCGCACCTTTACGTTCAACATAGCCTGTGCCGGGATGCGGCAGGTGGTAACCGATGATCTGCATCTTTTCAGCGGTCATGCGGTCCAGCAGCATCTTGCGTGCCTTGACGCCCTGCTCCGCATCACTGTCGGTCCCCATCTGCCAGTCCGGGCTTGAAAACGAATAGAGCGGGTTGGTGATGACATCGCCGACAACCATCACGCTGTCGCTGCCTTGCTGGATGTGGAATGAGGTGTGCCCCGGCGTATGGCCCGCGGTGTCGACGGCTGCAATGCCGGGCAGAACTTCCTCGCCGGCCTTGAACCTGGAACACTTGTCTTCAATGGCCGCCATGTTGCGCCGGGCACCAACAGCAAATGATTGCCGGTTTTCAGGCACCTTGTTGACGGTTTCAGGGTCGAACCAGTAATCCCACTCCGGCCCCGACATCAGGTATTCGGCGTTGCCGAATGCCAGTTCGTCAAAGTCATCCAGCACGCCCCAGATGTGATCGGGGTGGGCGTGGGTGAAGACAACATGGGTCACGTCATCCGCCGCAATACCCGCAGCCTCCAGCGCCTCGCCCAGCTTGCCTGCTGACGGCATGAAATTTGGCCCTGATCCGACATCAAACAACACGGTTCTGTCGCCATCGCGATAAAGCGTCAGATTGAGAGAAGACCGAACCACATCGCTGGGCAGGTTGTTGGCGGCCAGGAAAGCTGACCGGTCAGCCTCCGGCACACGGCCCAGCACCATGCCGGTCGGCAGTTCAAGATGGCCGTCACTGACAATGTCGACGGTGCCCCTGCCAACCGGGAACGACGTTTTCGAGAAAGCCGGTGTGTGCAGCGCGGGAAGCGCGACACCGGCAGCAAAGGTTGTGGCCAGGAACTCGCGACGATCAAGCATGATAGAGCCTCCAAACATATAATTTTGTGAATATGTTATCCGTCCTTGCTGGCAATTGCTAGGCCATTATGGTGAAATTATCAGATGGCAGGTGTCGGCTGATTACTGGCCAGACCGGTTTTCAAGTTCACTGGCAAACTCACTGACATCAACTGCGAACTTGCCGCCTGAAACCTGCGCGCTGTTCAGTGTCAGCTTTGCTTCAATCGGCACTGGTAGCAATTCGGCAAGTTCGTCGATACAGGTTTGTGCCGCTGAATGACCGCCATGGGTCAGGAAAACCGCGACCCGCGCAGGAAGTTCAGGTTTCCGGTCCAGAAACGTCCTGATCGGCAGCGCGGGGTGGCTTGTCCATATTGGCGTGCCGATCAATACGAGGTCATACTGTTCAGCGGCAAGTTCCGCCATCTCGATTTCAGGCAGGTTTCCGCGGACGCTGTCATAGCCTGCCAGCAGGTATCTGAATATTCCGCCAGTGTATCTGTCGCAGCTTATCTCGCGGGTGTCGGCGTCCAGCCGATTGGCCAATGCCTTGGCGATGGTCGCTGTGGTCCCGGTTCGGGAATAATAGAGGACCAATGTAAGCAACTTCATCTAGACGATCACTTCTTCTATTGGCCGTCGAAGCGAGCTGGGCATTGCCGGCGCATAGCCATAGCGAACCACCAGATCAGGGCGTTGCCCTCCGATACCAAGCATCTGTGAAAACTCGGCCCGGACATCCGGCACGTCGACGAGCTGGTTGACAAAAGCATGCCTGATGCCAAGCGTCGTTGCCCGCAGTGCAAACCGCTGGTAACAGCGCCCCGACTGCACCCAGTGGGCCTTGTCGTCCTGTTCGGTCACGAAAACGGCGAAGCCCGAGGACGACCTGAACTGCTTTGCGAGCTTGTCGTTTTCGGACCCCGCAGAGAACATCAGGTCGAACATGATGCGCCCCAGGATTGGCGGCAGCGATGGATTGCCGGAGCAGGCACTGTACAATCCGTCCCGGGTGTCAGCGGCTTGTGCGCCATTGAAACGAATCCATTGTTTCAGTTCTTCTGCGAATTTGGCATCATTTACCTGGACCGTATTGGCCGTGATAGCCAGTGCCAGCAGCTGCTCAATCCTGTCTCGCTCAGAAATGATGATGAGCCTGCACCCATCCACCTTCGCGGCGGTTTCCAATTGACCGATTTCGCCTGCGCTCACCGGGCGGCCATCATATTCCGAGCGCGTACATTGCCGCTCCACAATGGCATCAAACAATCCATCGCTGTCTGTGCCTCCGACACCCGGCTTAATCTCGACAGCCCCTTCGCCTTCAGGGTTGAAGCTGACCGACATCTTGCTGCCGGCAGCCATGGCCGCAAGCGACAGGTTCTCGGCTGCACAGCCCAGGCTGGCATAGAGGTGGTGGTAATCCGGATCTGCAGCGGGAGTTGCACGTGTCATATCCGGTCGAATGCTCACGGTGTTTCCAGCTTGTGAGAACAGCCAGGGTTGGGTGTTGTGACTGTTGGCAGCCAGGGTCGCGTAGTGAACGAGATAGTTGAATTCACCTGTCTGCGATGGATTTTTTGCTGTCCAGGTTTCTAGAACCGCGTCCCGGTAAGCCGGACCAACCCTGGTCAGCATATGGAAGGCACCTCCGGCAGCAACCGCGGCTGCGCCCGCGCCAATGACAACTTTTCTGCGTGTGACCATCAGATGCACCTCTTGCCGGTTCTGATGATGTCATTCTATCGATGTGTTTCAGACACGGCTTTGCGCGAAATCAACCATCTCAGGATTTTACGCGCCCGGAGGCCGGGTCGTAGAGTGGATCAAGATGCAATCTGGCCGGGACCCGCTCGGTCGCCACAACCAGTTCGTAGCTGCCCTGCTGCAACCAGTCATCATCGACCCCGTCCTGGTTGCGGACATAACCAAGGCCAACGGGTTTGCCCACCGTGTGACCAAAACCGCCGCTGCTCAGATAGCCGGCAAATTCACCATCGCGCAGGATGGTTTCGCGGCCCAGCAGCACCACGTCCGCGTCATCGACGGTGAAGCAGGCAAGTTTCTTGACCAGGCGCTGGTTGGCCACGCGTTCACACGCGCCCCTGCCCATGAAATCAGTGTTGGATTTCAACTTCACGGCCCAGCCGAGGCCTGCTTCAAATGGCGTGTCGTTCGGGGTGATGTCGGAACTCCACGCACGATAGCCCTTCTCCAGCCGCAATGACTCAAGGGCGCGATAGCCGACCGGGCGCACGCCGAACGGTTCGCCTGCCGCCATCAGCGCATCAAACACCTCGCCGGTTGCGGCAATGGGCACATGCAGTTCCCAGCCCAGTTCACCTACATAAGTTACGCGCAAAGCCCGTACACCATGCCCCGCAACCTCGATCTCGCGGACATGGCCAAACGGGAAGGCCTGGTTGGAAACATCGTGGGACGTAACTGCCGACAAGACATCCCGCGCACGCGGCCCCATGAGCGACAAGGTTCCCCATTCTTCAGTGACATCGGTGAGCGTCGCATCGCAGTCTTGTGGCATGTGATCCCTGATCCAGGATGCGTCATGGGTGCGGAATCCGGTGCCGGTGACAATGTAGAAGTGATCCTCCGCCAGTTGCGCCACAGTCAGGTCGCACTCAATGCCGCCACGGGAGTTCAGCATCTGGGTATAGGTCAACCGGCCCGGCCCTTTGGTGACATTGTTGGCGCAGATCCAGTCAAGGGCTGCGGCTGCGCCGGAGCCAGTCAGTTCATACTTGGCGAACGACGACTGGTCGAAAATGCCAGCACTTTCGCGCACCAGCCGGTGTTCTTCCGCCACCGGCGCAAACCAGTTCTGGTGTCCCATGGAATAGATGTCATGCGGCTCCATGCCGTCAGGCGCAAACCAGTTGGGCCGTTCCCATCCGAGCTTGGACCCGAACACGGCCCGATGCTGTTTAAGGCGCTCATACAAAGGTGAGATAATGCGCGGGCGCCCGGAAGAATACTCCTCATGCGGGAAACCGATGGTGTAGTGTTTGCCATAGGCTTCCAGGGTGCGTTCGCAGACCCAGTCACGATCCTCATGCAGCCCTGAGAACCTGCGGATATCCACCACCCACAGGTCCATCGGCGCCTCGCCGGACACAACCCATTGCGCCAGTACCCATCCGGCCCCACCGCCTGATGCGATACCGAAGGCGTTGAAGCCGGCGCCGACAAACATGTTGGCGCACTCAGAGGCGGATCCCAGAATGAAATTACCATCCGGCGTAAAGCTTTCCGGGCCGTTGATCATCTGCTTGATGCCGGCCGTTTCAAGCGCCGGCATGCGGGCCACGGCCTGCTCCAGATGCTGCTCGAAATGCTCCCAGTCATCGTCAAACAACTGGAACTGGAAATCGTCCGGCACATTCGCCTTGGTCCAGGCGATCGGATTATGTTCATAACCGCCCATGACCAGCCCGCCGACTTCCTCCTTGTAATAGGTGAAGCGGTCGGGATCACGGATTGTGGCTGCATCGGTTGCCAGTCCGTCGATCTTTTCGGTGATGATGTACTGATGCTTTACCGGCTGCAGTGGCACATTTATGCCGGCCATGGCACCGATCTGCCGGGCCCACTGGCCACCGCAGTTGACAACTTTCTCGCAACGGATGGTGCCGTCGGTTGTCTCAACGGCGGTAATGCGGTCGCCGTCCATCTGAAACCCGGTGACCCGCACGCCCTCGATCAGGTTTGCGCCATGCATGCGTGCGCCCTTGGCCAGCGACTGGGTGATGTCGGACGGGCTGGCCTGGCCGTCGGTCGGCAACCAGCTTGCACCAATCAGGTCATCAACCTGCATCAGCGGCCACATCTTCTTCACCTCTTCCGGCGAGACCAGATGCATTTCCATGCCGAAGCTGCCGGCGGTGGTAGCCAGGCGCTTGTATTCGGTCCAGCGATCTTCATTGCAGGCAAGCCGCAGGCATCCGGTCATCTTCCAGCCGGTTTCCAGGCCGGTTTCTTCCCTGAGATTCTTGTACAGGTCGACCGAGTATTTCAGGACCTGGGTGATCGAGGCTGAAGACCGCAACTGCCCGACCAGACCGGCAGCATGCCAGGTAGAGCCTGACGTCAGCTGGCCCTGCTCAAGCAGCACCACGTCCGCCTTGTGGTCACGGGCGAGATGATAGGCGGTCGAACAGCCGATGATGCCGCCTCCGATGACCACGATCTGTGCATGTGTCGGAACCGGCATTTATGGTCAAACCTTTCCATAGGCAGTCTGATAGGCAACAAGGCTGCGGCCCAGCCTTTCAAGATTTTCGGTTGTGTAGGCAACATAGTCGACACCCGGTGCATTCAGGTGAAGTTCCGATACCATGCTCCACATGGCTTCACGCAGCAGCGATGCGCACTGCATGGCGGCGTGGCTCTGCAAGAGTGCCGCATCCGGTATCCGGCCCACATAGCGGGTCAGGAACTCTTCCGTCTGGTCGTGGTCGAAGCCAGCATTCGAGGTAACGCCGGCAAGATCAAACATGGCTGTGCCGAAGCCAGCGTACTCGAAATCTATCAGCCACAGACGCGACCCGTCATGGATGAAGTTGGCGGGCAGCAGGTCATGGTGCCCGTACACAATCGGCATCGGCGTCTGCACCTTTTCCAGCGCGTCGGCAAGCTCCAGATACCGGGGCAGCTTGGTGCTCATCCGGCTGTTTCCCGCAGCAAGTGTCTTTGCGTAGTCGCGGATGACATGGAACACCCAGAATATGAACCCCGCCCCGCTGACATGCGGCGCCATGGTCTCGTGAAACCGGCGCAGGAGCTGGGCAATTTCCTCACTGTTGTCCTGAACGTCTGTCTCGTCATAGGTCTTGCCGTCGATAAACCGTGACACCATCACACCCGGTTCCGCATGCACCAGTTCCGGCGCGAAGCCCGCTGCATGAGCGGCCCGCGTGGCCATCACCTCGCGGTCGCGATAGACATGATGAAACGGGAAATCCCGGCCGAAGCGGACGACGTAGCGCTGGCCTGCATCGGACACAACGAAGCTCTCATTGCTCAGGCCGCCATGCAGGGGGGAAATGTCTACGCTCCCCTGCCAGATGGGCAATGCCTGTATTCGGGCATCCTGCGAACTGGATTGTGTCATGGGATCACCCAAGTCTGGCGCGGGTACGCGCGCTCCAGGCATTGAACAGGCGGTCGGCAGTAATGCCGATGAAGGCAATCGCCAACCCGGCGACAATACCGCGCCCGGCATCAGCCTTGGACAGGGCGATAAAGACTTCCTGCCCGAGATCACGGGTGCCGATCATGGCGCAGATGATGATCATGGCCAGTGCCATCAGTATGGTCTGATTGATGCCGAGCATGATTTCCGGCAGGGCGACCGGCAACTGGACCCTGAAGAAGGTTTGCGTTCTGGTACACCCCGACACCTTTGCCGCTTCAATCAGTGAGGCAGGCACCTGGCGAATGCCGTGATTGGTGTAGCGGATGGCAGGCACGACTGCGAAGGCCACTGTTGCAATCATCGCCGTCACATCGCCGATGCGGAACAGCATCACCACCGGAATGATGAAACAGAATGACGGCATGGTCTGAAGCGTGTCGATGATCGGCGTCAGGAAGCGTTCGAACCGGTCGCTGCGCGAGGCCATCAACCCCAGAGGTATTCCGATCAGGCAGGCGACAAATGCCGAAATGCCACACAAGTATACGGTGGCCATTGTCTTTTCCCACAGGCCGGTGGCGGCGCAGAATGTTGTCAACGCGGCAACCGTTGCTGCCAACCGCCAGCCGCCAAGCTGGAAGCCCGCCAGTCCCAGCAGGAACACCGCGCCGAGCCACGGGAAGCCCTCACAGAAGGCGCGCAGCGGGTTCAGCACGTAGAGAATGAGCGTGACGCGGAAGGCTTCGATGACATCGAACCAGTTTATCGTCACCCAGGTCACGGCATCTTTCCAGGCCCGTGCGGTTGAAATGGTGATCTCCGTCGGCACTTTGGCAAATGCCGGTATTGCAAGCGATAAAACCGTGGTCACAAGCAGCACTGCAATCGCCAGCACCAGGTTTGGATAGCGCTGGTAGAAGCTTCGATCATCATCGTCCTGGTGCACATAACCGCGTGCCTGCTTGGCCGCCATGGCCTGGCTCACACGGTCGAGTGCGATGGCAATGGCAACAATGGCAAGGCCTGCCTCCATGGCATTGCCGACCTTGAGCGCGCGCAGGGCCAAAAGCACATCATAGCCCAGGCCGCCGGCACCGATCATCGAAGAGATGATCACCATGTTGAGCGCCAGCATGATCACCTGGTTGACGCCGATCATGAGCGTCGGGCGTGCCGAAGGCAGTTGAACACGCCACAGTTTCTGACGTGTGGTGCATCCGGCCATTTCGCTGAAATCTGAAATCTCCGCCGGTATGCGCGACAGTCCCAGCATGGTCGCCCGCACCATGGGTGGCGTGGCGAAGATGGCGGTTGCCATCATGGCTGACACCGGTGAGTTGCCGAATAGCAAGAGCATGGGGATCAGGTAGGCGAAGGTCGGCATGGTCTGCATCAGATCGAGTGCCGGCGACACCATGAAGCGTTCCGCCCAGGGCTTGCGCCAGGCCCAGATGCCGACGAACAGACCGGTCAGGATGCAAAACGGAACGGCTATGGCGATCAGGCCAAGCGTGAGCATCGAACTGGTCCATTGCCCAAACAGTGCGACGTACAGAAAACAACCACCGGTCAACAGGCCCAGTTTGAGCCCGCCGGCGGCCCGGCCGGCCAGAAACGCCACGATCACCACGCCGACCCATGACAGCCGTGGCAGTGTCCAGCTTTCCGCACCGTGGCCAAATTTGAAGCCCTTCGCCAGCAGGTCCAACGCGAAACTCAGCGGCACGTTTAAAATGGCTGTGATCGATCGGGTGAACCAGGTCAGGTTTTCCCTCAACCAGTTCATGATGGCGCTGATCCACTCTGCAAACGGGATGACGCTCCCGGCAGGATATTCAACGGCAGCCGGAAAAAGTTCACGGCCATAGTGCAGCATCAGCACCAGGGCCAGTGCCCCGGCCCAGATCAGAGGCCATCCGCCGATACCCCGGCTGTCTCCACGATGAATATTTTCGGCGACGGTGCTCACGGGTTGGCTGTGCTCCGGTTTATCCCGGCCAGCAGGTCTATGACTGCCTGCGGGTGGACTTCACCAATGGGTTTGCCTGACCCGTTGACAACCGAGAACGGTTTTCCGGCTGAGACAATCTCCGCTGAAAAACTTGATATCTTCGCATCCGGTGCAACCGTGCCTGCACACCTGGCCCTGCCCGGTTTCTGCATCAGGCTTCTGGCCGACATCACCTTGGCGCGCTGTACATCACGGGTGAACTCTGCCACGTAATCGGTCGCCGGGTTGGTGACCAGTTGTTCCGGTGTTCCAACCTGAATGATCTCGCCGTCCTTCATGATGGCAATGCGGTCTGCCAGGCGAATGGCTTCGTCAAAATCATGGGTGATGAAAACGATTGTCTTCTTCAGCACACCCTGCAGGCGGATCAGTTCGTCCTGCATTTCACGCCGTATCAACGGATCAAGCGCGGAAAACGGTTCGTCCAGGAACCAGATCTCCGGATTGGTTGAGAGGCTGCGCGCAATGCCGACCCGTTGCTGCTGGCCACCGGACAATTCGCGCGGATAGAAGTGTTCACGCCCGCTCAGACCGACAAGGTCAACCATCTCGCGTGCGCGGGCTTCGCGTTTTGCCCGGTCCATGCCCTGGATCGACAGCGGAAAGGCGATGTTGTTGAGAACCGACAGATGCGGCAACAGCGCGAAGTGCTGGAACACCATTCCCATGCGGTGCCGGCGCATTTCAATGAGTTCTTCGGTGGAAATTGAAAGCAGGTCCTTGCCTTCGAATTCAACCTTGCCGTAGGTCGGTTCAATCAACCGCGACATGCAGCGCACCAGCGTGGATTTGCCGGAGCCTGACAGGCCCATGATGATGAAAATCTCGCCTTGCCGGACTTCCAGGTCAGCACTGCGCACTGCCCCGATCAGATTGGCCGATGTCAGGTCCGATGCGCTCGCGCTGCCGCCATGTTGAGAGATGAACTCGTCAGCGCCAGTGCCGAAAACCTTCCAGACATTGCGGCACGCCAGTTTCACCGGGCGATGTAACTCTACATTGGAAGCTGTATTCCCCTGCTGGTCTGGAGAATGACGTGCCATGCGTATGATATCCCGTGTTGCCTTCTGACTAAAAAGTGCGACCCGATCCGGCACATTTCCCGGATCGGGTCGATGTTCAGGTACTTGGCGTTATTCGGCCCATGCCTTCCACTTGGCTTCATTGGCATCAACCCAGGCTGCCGCGACATCCTCGATGGACTTGCCGTCAAGATCGACCTCCCCGCTCATGGCGTTGAGTTCGTCTGAAGACACCTGGTAACTCTTGGCAACCTTGTAGGCGACCGGCCATTTGTCCTTCATGCCGCCCCAGGCATATTTCCAGATATCACCAAACGGCTTGCCGCAGTCATGCGCCTTGTCCGGGTTTATGCCCCATTTCGGGTCGGTGTAGCATTCTGCCGTATACTCCGGAAACTCGACCCATTCGCCCTTGTATTTGGCAGGTGCCCAGTGTGGTGAATAGACCCACAGCATGATCGGCGCCTTGCGCTGGTAAGCCGATTCAAGTTCAGCAAACATGGCGCCATCGGTACCGGCGTGTACAACCGTGAACGGCAGGTCGAGCGATACGACGCGCTCGTCATCAAAGCCTTCCCAGGTTACCGGTCCGCCCAGATAACGGCCCTTGGGAGCGGTTTCAGGAGTAGAGAACGCTTCTGCGCATTTGGGATCTTTCAAGGCTTCCCAGTTGGGCAGGCCGGGGCATTTTTCCTTCATGTATTCAGGATACCACCATTCTTCCTTGGCCTTGGGGCCCAGCGCGCCAAGACGTTCGGTCTTGCCGGTCGCATCTGCGGCCTTCATGGCCTCGCCAGCCGTTGTATCCCAGTACTCCATGCCGAGCGTCAGGTCGCCATTGGTCAGACCGGTTGACAGGCTCGACAGATAATCACCCGTCGGATATTCGACCGTGTAGCCAAGTCTCTCTAGGACAGTTCCGAGAATCTTGGCGTTCAAATTCACGCTGGTCCAGTCGAACAGTGCAATCTTTATCGGATCATTTGACTCAGGCGCAGCTGCCTGCACCTGGATGCTTGAGGTTGCCAAGGCAACAGCCAACAAAGAAGACGCCAGTGCGCCGCGAACGGTTTTCGCCATACTCATATTTAGACTTCCTCTCACCTGACAAGTACCGCCAACCCATGCGAGCGGCACTTTTTCCACGTCAACGCGATGAAGTCTGGAACTGCGCACCAAGCAGAGTCAAATGAATCTTCACTGCGTGGAATGATTCTTTACTTTCAGTGTCCACGCCCAGGCAATTGCCTCGCAATCAGGTGCTTGGCATTCAACCGACCTTTATCACAACACCCAGGCTCGGGATTGTAGCTGCCTCACCCGGCATGGAGACGTAGGGAGATGTCTGCTCAACAAGAGTTACCTTCCCGCTGGCCTGCAGGTCACAAACATGGGCGGCAAATGCCTCAGTCCACAATGTGTCCTTGACCGTCAGCACGATCACGCCGCCGGGTTGGCAGATGCGGATCAGTTCATCGACACCGTGTGCGCCAACATGGCCGGTGGTAAACACACCCGCCGAAATGATCCCGGCATAAGTGTTGTCCGAAAACGGCAGCGGGCCGCCGAGAGCCAGTTGATGGACATCGCTGTAGACACCCTTTTTGCGGGCAACGGCCAGCATGCCTTCGGAGATGTCCAGCGCCTCGACGCGCGGATACCCCATGATGCCAAGCCATTCGCCAACCAGCCCCGTGCCCGCGCCAGCGTCCAGCAGAGGTTCCGTTCCACGTGGCAGATGGCGCGACAGCAGCGCCAGGCAAATCGCCGGATGACGATAGCCTGCGGCGGCCATGTCAGCATCATAGCTCTGCGCCCAGCGATCATAATGACCGGCAATCTCCTCAGGCTCTTTCGCATCATAGACGGCGCCGAGATGTCCATCATGCTTTGAATTTGTCATCGGGCTCTCCATGGCATTTGCTCATTTGCCCGGCCATGATAATCAAGTGCTGCAAACAGTAAACCATTGCCTCAGAGGATGCCCGATGACTGACGACCTGAGTGAAGCCAGAACCGCCATGGCCGGCATTGAGATACTGAAAGACTACTCGGGGCCGATCGAGCGACTGGGCGGGCTGACAAACCTTGTCTACCGTGTCGGCACACACTGCCTGCGGGTTCCCGGCAAGGGCACGGAAGAATACATCGACCGGGCCAATGAGGCCGTTGCAGCGAAAGAGGCTGCCAAAGCCGGTGTCTCGCCGGAAGTATTGTACGCCGATGCGGCCAGCGGCCTGATGGTCACCAGGTTTATCGACGGCACCCACACCATGAGCCCGGACGCCTTCCGCTTGCGCAAGGGAGCCCCGGCACGCGCGGGTCAGGCATTCCGCAAACTGCACACATCAGGGGCGGTGTTTCCGTTTCACTTCGACCTGTTTGAGATGATCGACGACTATCTGGGCATCCTGTCCACCAAGGATGTGGCCTTGCCGGACGGCTATCATGACGTCGTTGCAGAAGCAGAGACGATACGGGCAGCACTTGCAGCCCACCCTGCTGCGCCGGCGCCATGTCATTGTGATCCGTTGTGCGAGAACTTCCTCGATATGCAAACGCGCATGTGGATCGTGGACTGGGAATATTCCGGCATGAACGACCCGATGTGGGACCTGGGGGACCTGTCTGTTGAAGGCGAGTTTGACGGCGCTCAGGACGATGAAATGATAAAAGCCTATTTCGGCCGTAACCCGACTGCAGCGGAACACGGCCGCGTGGTGATCTACAAGGCCATGTGCGACCTGTTGTGGACACTGTGGGGCCTGATCCAGCTGGCGAATGGAAACCCGGCAGACGATTTTCGCGCCTATGCGGACGGCCGGTTTGCACGCTGCAAGACGCTGATGGCAGATCCTTCATTTGCCGGGCATGTCGACGCCGTCAGGGCCGGGTGACATTCAGCCGGTGAACCTGCAGGATTTACGAAACAGCCGGGTCAGCCTTGGACTGACGCTCATGGCGTCGTTCAAGCCCGCCGGACCGGGTCAGAAACTCGACGATTTCCGGCACACCTGATTGACGCTTCAGATCGGTGAAACTGGTTTTGCCGCCGTTTCGCATCCGGTCCGCGTCGATCCGCATGACCTCAAGATCAGCCCCCACGTGCGGCGCCAGATCCGTCTTGTTGATCACCAGCAGGTCCGACCGGGTAATCCCGGGACCGCCCTTGCGGGGAATTTCCTCACCCTGGCAGACGCTGATCACGTACAGGGTCAAATCCGCCAGTTCCGGCGAAAATGTAGCAGCCAGGTTGTCACCGCCTGATTCAATAAACACCACGTCCAGGTCATCGTGCCGTTTTGTCAGGTCGGCAATGGCGGCCAGATTGATCGACGCATCTTCACGAATGGCGGTATGCGGGCAGCCGCCGGTTTCAACACCTATGATACGGTCTTCCGGCAAGGCCTGGAGCCTCGCCAGCATCAAGGCGTCTTCTTTTGTATAGATATCGTTGGTGACAACACCGATGGAGTAGTTTTCTCGCATGGCTTCGCACAGGCGTTGGGTCAGCGTGGTCTTGCCGGAGCCGACCGGACCGCCGATGCCTATGCGCAATGGACCGTTGGAAGAGTTCATGAGCGGAATAACCTCGTGGTTTGGGTCTCGTGTTGCATGGAGCAAATCTCGGCAACAAAACTTTTGGTTGCAATGTCACAAAGCAATGTCTGCTGTGCCAGTTCGACCACACCGGCAATAGCAGGTTCAACGGAGGCCAGAACCTCTTGTCCCTGGGTCTGGCCCAGCGGCACCAGGCGAATGGCTGCAGACACAAGATTGGACACCGAAGCATGCACCCAGGCATCAAGGGCGGCATTCAGGCCAATGCCATGACCGGCCGCAGCACAACCCACCGCTACCGGATAGGCAATGTCGCGACGCCTGATCCGCATCAGATTTTCCAGTGCCCCGCACGGCCAGGCCTGCCTGGTGACCTTTAGAAATGCGTCTCCCTGCGCCATGGTTTCCAGGCGCAGCTCCGCGGACGGCTGGAATGCAGCCGCGAACTCAACCACCTCACTCAAACTGCCGGACCCGGCAACAGGGGCTGCTTCGTGAGCGCACGCAAACAGCACTGCGTCCGACCACAATGTCCCGCCTGACAATGAACTTTCAATCCACGCCTGCAATGATGCAGTGTCCTGCACAAGTTCCCGGGCAATCGCCGTTTCAAGACCCTGGCTGTAACTGAATGCGCCGACCGGATAGGACGGCGACAGCCAGGTCAGCAACCTGTACAGCCCTGGATTGTGACTAGTGGTCATGGCCGTGACCTGCATGATGGTGATGGCCGCCCTGCCCGTGATCAGCATATGCGCCGCCTTGCGGACTGAACGGTTCAACCACATGCGCCGTTGTCGCCCCAAGGCCGGTCAACATGTCCTCGATGACATGGTCGCGTCTGACCAGAATGCGGCCTTGTTCAATTTGCGCTTCCAGATGCCGGTTGCCCAGATGCCAGGCCAGTCTCAGCAGATGATGTGTGTCTTGCCCGCGTACTTCCAGCAATTCCTCAGCTTCTGCGAGCACCTCTATCACCCGGCCGTCCTCGAGTTGCAGGCCGTCGCCATGGCAAAGCTGGATTGCGTCAGGCAAATCAAGCAGGAATTCCAGGCCGGTGTCACTGCTCAGGACAATTCGTCGGCGATGGCGCTGATCCTTATTCAAGGTGACGGCGCACAAGGGGTCGGCCCGCCAGCTTCCGGCAGCCAGACATTTGATTGCACGTAATTGGGTCATCGATGCATTACCTCAGAACAGAAAATACCGCTGTGCCATGGGCAGCACCTCGGCAGGTTCACATGTCAGCAGCTCACCGTCGGCATGAACTTCATAGGTTTCCGGATCGACAGAGATGTTCGGCATCAGGTCGTTCAGGACCATGTCCTTCTTGCCGATGTTACGGGTATTTTTCACCGGCAACACCTTGCTGGCCAGACCATATTTTTCGCCAACGCCGGCCGCCATTCCGGCTTGGGAAACGAATGTCACCCGGCCTTTTGTCATTGCCTTGCCGAATGCACCGAACATCGGCCTGTAATGCACCGGCTGCGGGGTCGGGATCGAGGCATTTGGATCGCCCATGGGCGCCGCCGCAATGGTTCCCATCTTGAGTATCAGGTCGGGCTTCACCCCGAAGAATGCCGGCGTCCACAACACCAGGTCGGCCAGTTTGCCGACCTCAACCGACCCGATATGGTCTGCCATGCCATGCGCGATGGCCGGATTTATGGTGTATTTGGCAATGTATCGGCGCACCCGCAGATTGTCGTTTTCACCTGTCTCGCCCGGCAGGCGGCCACGCTGACGCTTCATCTTGTCGGCCGTTTGCCAGGTCCTGATCAGGACTTCACCGACACGCCCCATGGCCTGGCTGTCGGACGCGATGATCGAGAATGCGCCTAAGTCATGCAGGATGTCTTCTGCGGCTATGGTTTCCTTGCGGATACGGCTTTCAGCAAAAGCAATATCTTCTGAAATTGACGCATCCAGATGATGACAGACCATCAGCATGTCGAGGTGCTCGTCCACGGTGTTGACGGTATAGGGGCGCGTCGGGTTGGTGGACGATGGAATGACATTGGGCTCACCGCATACCTTGATGATATCAGGCGCATGACCGCCGCCTGCCCCTTCGGTATGGAACGCGTGAATGGTTCGGCCCTTGATGGCGGCAATGGTGTTCTCAACGAAACCGGACTCGTTCAGCGTATCCGTGTGGATCATCACCTGGACGTCCATGTCATCGGCAACAGACAGGCAGCAGTCGATGGCAGCCGGCGTGGTGCCCCAGTCCTCATGAAGTTTGAGCGCGCAGGCACCGGCCTCCACCATTTCAACCAGGCCCCCGGGCAACGACGCATTGCCCTTGCCGGAAAACCCGAGATTGACCGGAAACGCTTCTGCTGCCTCCATCATGCGCTGGATATGCCAGGCACCGGGCGTGCACGTGGTGGCATTGGTTCCGGTCGCCGGTCCGGTGCCGCCGCCCAGCATGGTGGTAACGCCTGAGTACAGGGCTTCGTCGATCTGTTGCGGGCAGATGAAATGGATATGCGCATCAAAACCACCGGCGGTGAGTATCTTGCCTTCACCGGCAATGGCTTCAGTCGATGGTCCGATGATGATGTTGACACAGGGTTGCGTATCCGGGTTTCCAGCCTTGCCGATGGCGGCAATCAGGCCGTCCCGGAGGCCAATGTCAGCCTTGTAGATGCCGGTGTGATCGACAATCAGCGCATTGGTTATGACCGTATCAACCGCGCCGTTGGCGCGGGTGACCTGTGACTGGCCCATACCATCGCGGATGACCTTGCCGCCACCGAATTTCACTTCCTCGCCATAGGTTGTGAAGTCCTTTTCAACCTCGATGAACAATTCAGTGTCGGCAAGCCGTACCCTGTCCCCCGTGGTCGGACCGTACATCGCCGCATAGGTGTTACGTGAAATGGCTGCCGGCATCAGTCCAGGTCCCCCATGATCTTCTGGTTGAAGCCAAAGACCTGACGGGTTCCCGCCATCGACACCAGATCGATTTCACGGCTTTGACCGGGTTCGAACCTGACGGCTGTTCCTGCTGCAATATCAAGCCGCATGCCACGTGCCTTTTCCCGGTCGAACTCGAGGGCCGGATTGGTTTCGAAGAAATGATAGTGGGAGCCGACCTGAACCGGCCGGTCACCGGCATTGGCCACGAGCAGTGTCGTAGCCTCACTGTTTTCGTTCAGGATGATTTCACCGTCTTTGATAATGTATTCACCGGGGATCATGTCTCAAATCGCCTCATTTTATCGGATGGGTTCGTGCACGGTGACAAGCTTGGTGCCATCGGGAAAAGTTGCCTCGACCTGAACGTCGTGGATCATCTCGGCGACACCTTCCATGACCTGATCGCGGGTAATGACCTGCGCCCCGTCCGCCATCAACTGTGCAACGCTGGTGCCGTCACGCGCGCCTTCTACAACAAAATCCGAAATAAGGGCGATGGCTTCGGGATAGTTCAGCTTCACGCCGCGTTCCAGACGACGGCGAGCCACTATCGCAGCCATGGAAATCAGCAATTTGTCTTTTTCACGCGGTGTCAAATTCACTGCGCTCTCCTTTCTGCAATCAACACGTCCATACCCGGGGCAAGTCTGCACCGCACAGGGCAGCAAGTATCGGCATCACTGTTTTGCGAAGTTCATGGCTGTTCGGCGCGAGAATTCGCGTCAGACATACACCATCAAGATCACTGCTGCCGCCGACTATACCGTGTTCGTCAATGATCTTGCGCGCAAGGTCGCAGTGGCGCGCCGTATCCGGCCCGGCCGTTATCACGCTGGCAAAGGCTCGAGCGCCGCCGGCAGTTGCGGTTTCATCGAGCAATGCCGAGACATCTCCCGTCAGATTCAACCGGTCAATGAAGGCGACCCTGCCATCACGTTCGATGATCCACTCATCACGCAAGGTGGCGGTGTGTACATATTCACCCATGGCAGGCCGCCCGATGATCACCGCTTCGCATGCAATCAACGTGGCATGTTCGTGACAAGGACACATGCGTCTTGCGGTCAAGCCTGGCGCCTTCAAACAAGATGGTTTCCTGTGGCAGCCAGCAGGCGGTTGCCTCATCGGCAACGGTCAACCTCGATGCAATGACGGCATCTTCACCGGTCGACTTGTAGATCCGTTCGCAAGCTTGTGTCGTGATGGCTGCACGGGTGCCTGCCTGCCAGGCCACATTGATGTTGAGCGCATCTCCACCGGTCAAACCGCCGGCCGTGTTGATCAGTACGGCTTCGTGACCGGGTGACGTCTGTTTCGGCAAGCGCGCCTTCAGGCAGCCTTGTTGATACAGGTCGCCCAGCGCCGTGCGGCCACTGCCTCGATGATTTGAACGATATACGGACTGCGCCCTGTGAACGCTGCATGGGCTGACTGTTCAGCGTTTCACCGCCTGCGGCTACGAGCCTGAGCCCGGCCTTGCCTGGTTTTCCTGCTCTGCTGGCTGGCACACATGTCTCCATCAGATCGTCATATGCTTCAAAATGGCCTTCTCATCAGCGTCGCGCATGTCGCCTGACATGATGATTTCACCGCGGTCCATGACCGCATAGGTATCTGCAAGCGCGCGGGCGAATTCGAAATACTGCTCAACCAGCAGGATGCTCATGCCGCCGCGTTCACGCAGTAAAGATATGACACGTTCAATATCCTTGATAATCGACGGCTGAATGCCCTCTGTCGGTTCATCAAGAATGAGCAGTTTTGGCCGCATTACAAGTGCACGGGCAATTGCCAGTTGCTGCTGCTGCCCGCCGGACAGGTCACCGCCGCGACGTGACAGCATGTCCTTGAGCACCGGGAACAGTTCAAATATCTCGTCCGATATCGCGCGGTCGCTGCGCGGCAGCACAAACAATCCTGTCTGCAGATTTTCGCGCACACTCAGCAGCGGGAAGATTTCCCGCCCCTGGGGCACGTAGGCCACGCCTGCACGGGCACGGTCTTCACAAGATGCACGTGTGAGTGAGGCGCCGTTCCAGACGATCTCGCCCCTGGTTACCGGCAATTGGCCAACGATCGCACCCAGCAGGCTGGTCTTGCCGACACCATTGCGCCCCATGACACAGGTGACCTTGTCTGCAGGCACTTCGAGGCTGACCTCGCGCAGCGCCTGAGCTGCCCCGTAGTGAAGATCCAGATTGGTGATACTGAGCATCTGACGGCTACCTTCCCAGATAACTTTCGATGACCCGCTCATTGGCGCTGACAACGTCAAGAGAGCCTTCCGCCAGAACGGATCCTTCAGCCAGAACGGTCACCTTCACATCCAGGTCACGCACAAAGGCCATGTCATGCTCGACAACAATGACCGAGTGGTCTTTGGCGATGTCGCGCAACAATCGCGCCGTCTCAACAGTTTCGGAATCGGTCATGCCGGCAACCGGTTCATCAATCAGCAGCACTTTCGGGTCCTGCGCCAGCAGCATGCCGATTTCGAGCCATTGCTTCTGGCCATGCGACAGTTCACGGGCCATCCTGTCGCGCGCATCCGTCAGGCGAATGGTTTCCAGTATCTGCGCGAGACGTTCGCCGTCAGCCGGCGATGCAAACCAGGACAGCGCATCCACTACCCGCCTGGCACCTGCCAGTGCCAGTTCGAGGTTCTGAGATACAGTCTGGTTTTCAAACACCGTTGGTTTCTGGAACTTCCGGCCAATGCCAAGTTGGGCAATATCGGCTTCGTCGAGCTGGATCAGATCGATATCGCCATTGAAGAATATCTCACCGCTGTCAGGCCGCGTCTTGCCGGTGATGACATCCATCATGGTGGTCTTGCCGGCTCCGTTTGGACCGATGATGGCGCGCATCTCTCCCGGATCAATGATCAATGACAGGCGGTTCAGGGCCTTGAAACCGTCAAAGCTGACGGAGACACCGTCGAGGTAGAGCACTGGCGTAATCGGGGTCTGGCTCACTTTGCCACCTCGCGCTGATCCGGCACAAGGTCTGGCGTTGCAACCTGCTTGCGAGAGTTGTGCAACAGGGTCTGTCGGAGGCGTGCCGCCAGTCCCATAATCCCCTTGGGCAGGAACAGGGTCACGGCAATGAACAGGCCGCCCAGCGCAAACAACCAGTATTCGGGCAATGCACCGGTGAACCAGGTCTTGGCGTAATTTATCAGGACTGCTCCCAGCACCGCGCCGATCAATGTACCGCGCCCGCCAACGGCGACCGCGATGACGATCTCGATTGAATTGGCCGGAGAAAACTCGCTCGGATTGATGATACCGACCTGCGGCACATAAAGCGAGCCGGCAACGCCTGCCAGGCAGGCAGACACAACAAACACAAACAACTTGTAGTGCTCGACCTTGTAGCCGAGAAACCGGGTACGGCTTTCCGCGTCGCGAATGGCTTCAAGCACCTTGCCGGCCCGCGACGTGGTGATAAGCCGGCAGACAACATAACCAAGTCCCAGTGCAACAGCAGAGGCAGTAAACAGTCCGGCACGGGTGCCATCTGACTGCAGGGAAAAGCCCAGGATATCCTTGAAATCCGTGAGTCCGTTATTGCCGCCGAACCCCATATCGTTGCGGAAGAATGCCAGCAGCAAGGCATAGGTCATGGCTTGCGTGATGATGGACAGATAAACCCCGGTTACACGCGAGCGGAAAGCGAACCAGCCGAAAACGAATGCCAGCAGTCCCGGCACGGCAAGCACCATAAAGCAGGCAAAGATGAAGTTGTCGAAACCGTACCAGTACCAGGGCAGTTCCTGCCAGTTGAGGAAAACCATGAAATCAGGCAGTTCCGGGTTTGCGTATACCCCGCGGCTGCCGATCTGGCGCATGAGGTACATGCCCATGGCATAGCCGCCAAGCGCAAAGAAGGCGCCATGGCCCAGCGAAAGAATGCCGCAATATCCCCAGATCAGGTCGACTGAAAGCGCCAGCAGCGCAAAACACAGATACTTGCCCATCAATGCCACGGCATAGCCCGACAGGTGCAGCGGATGATCCGCCGACAGGGCCAGATGCATGACCGGAACAGCAATGGCAATTACCGCCAGAATTATCAGAAACCAGCCGGCCTGCCAGCCGAGTGCGCGCATCACCATCTGGGTCATCATGCGTCTGCTCCCCGGCCCTTGAGCGCAAACAGGCCACGCGGGCGTTTCTGGATAAACAGGATGATGAAGACCAGTATCAGGACCTTTGCCAGAACCGCACCTGCATAGGGTTCCAGAAACTTGTTGGCGATGCCCAGCGTCATTGCGCCGACCAGGGTTCCCCACAGGTTGCCGACGCCGCCAAACACGACAACCATGAAACTGTCGATAATGTAACTCTGTCCGAGATTGGGACTGACATTGTCGATCTGGCTGATGGCGACACCTGCAAGGCCGGCAATGCCGGAGCCGAGACCGAATGTCAGCGCATCGATCCATTTGGTGCGAATGCCCATGGATGCTGCCATGCGCCGGTTCTGCACCACGGCCCGCATTTGCAGGCCGAAGCCGGTGAACCGCATGGCCAGAAACAGCAATGCAAAGATCGTCAACGCAAATGCAATGATATAGAGCCGGTTCCAGGTCAGGGTAAGCTGCCCGAGTTCAAGCGAACCGGACATCCATGACGGGTTGCCCACTTCTCGATTGTTGGGCCCGAAAATTGTCCTCACCGCCTGCTGCAGAATGAGCGACACACCCCAGGTTGCCAGCAGTGTTTCAAGCGGGCGGCCATACAGGAACCGGATGATGCCGCGTTCCATGGCAATGCCGACCAGCCCGGTCAGGGCAAACGCCAGCGGCAATGCAATCAGCAACGACCAGTCGAACAGGCCGGGCATGGTCTGCCGGATGACCTCCTGCACCATGAAGGTCACGTAGGCCCCCAGCATGACCATTTCGCCATGCGCCATGTTGATGACACCCATGACGCCAAAAGTGATCGCAAGGCCGATTGCGGCGAGCAGCAGAACGGACCCGAGACTCAAACCGTAAACGACGTTCTGGGCATTGCGCCAAACCGCAAGTGAGCTGTCAATCGTCACCATTGCAGCACGGGCACTGTCAGCAACGGCACCGGCCTCACCTGCCGCAACCGGTGTCAGCAATCCGATCGCTGCCTGATTGCCCATCGCACTGATGACTTCGATTGCAGCCAGTTTGTCGGCGTCAGGGCCATTGGATGCCAGTATGGAGGCTGCGCGCGCGCGCTGCATGGCCAGTCTGACCTGGTCATCGGTTTCTGCTTCAATGGCTGCGTTCAAGCTGTCCAGGGCGGCTGCATCGGGAGATGAAATCATGTTTTGCGCGGCAGCGAGACGACGGCCTGTGTCTTTTGAGCGCAAGGTCAGACTGCCGAGCGCATCGCGAATGGCGCCGCGCATTCGATTGTTGATGCGGATTTTTTTCAGTGCGCCCGGGTCAATGACCCCGAGGTTTTCACCGGTGGCAGCATCAAGGTGGGTCCCAGGACTGGCGGGATCAGGGATCACTACCTTCCCGTCAGGCGCAGCAACAAATGCCTTGTTGCTGGCAAGGGCATTGAGGATATCTGCCGCGCGTGCGTCCCCGGTTGCTGCAATTTCGCCAACCGCACCGAGGCGCCTGGCGAAGCTCTTTTCCTTCAACCCGGACACGGCCGTATCGAGGCCTGCCGCGTAAACAGGGCCAGCAATCAGGAAACTGACAACGATCAGGTTGGCGACCAGAACGGCTATGGTGCGAATAAGCATCATTTATGGAATATCCGCCCTCGGCAGGATTGGCACTTGTCAGAGAAAAAAGGACAGCCGCGTTCCATGGAACGAGACTGTCCCCAAGCGGGAGGAATTCCTACCTAGCTTCCCTGACCGCCGCACTTGCCGGTCTTGACGTTGTAGTTGCCACATGACATCGGGGTGCGCCAATCAGAGATCAGGTCCTTGGAACCGGGCAGGAAATCAGACCAGGCATCACCAACCACCAGACCTGACGTTTCCCATACGGTTTCAAACTGGCCATCGGCCTGAATTTCACCGATCAGAACCGGCTTGGTGATGTGATGGTTCGGCATCATGGCAGAATATCCGCCCGACAGGTTTGGAACAGTAACACCGATGATGGCTTCGCCGACAGCATCGGGGTCGGTCGTGCCGGCCTTCTTGACTGCCTCGACCCACATGTTGAAACCGATATAATGGGCTTCCATGGGATCGTTGGTGACGCGCTTGTCATCCTTGATGAACGCCTTCCAGGTCTTCACGAAGCTGGCGTTTACCGGCGCATCCACACTCTGGAAATAGTTCCACGCGGCAAGGTGGCCGACCAGTGGTGCCGTATCAAGACCTGCCAGTTCTTCCTCACCAACCGAGAAAGCCACAACCGGAATGTCCTCGGCCTTGACGCCCTGGTTGCCGAGTTCCTTGTAGAACGGGACATTGGCATCACCATTGATTGTCGAGACAACAGCGGTTTTCTTGCCGGCAGCACCGAACTTCTTGATGTCTGAGACAATCGTCTGCCAGTCGGAGTGCCCAAACGGTGTGTAGTTGATCATGATGTCTTCTGCCGCCACACCCTTGGCTTTCAGGTAGGCTTCCAGAATCTTGTTCGTGGTGCGCGGATAGACATAGTCGGTGCCGGCCAGTACCCAGCGCTTTACCGAACCGCCCTCTTCGCTCATCAGATAATCGACGGCAGGGATTGCCTGCTGGTTGGGAGCCGCACCGGTGTAGAAGACATTCTTCGAGCTTTCTTCACCTTCATACTGGACCGGATAGAACAGCAAACCGTTCAGTTCCTCAAACACCGGCAGCACCGACTTGCGCGACACGGAAGTCCATGCTCCGAACACGGCTGAGACTTTTTCCTTGTCCAGTAGTTCGCGGGCCTTTTCGGCAAACAGCGGCCAGTCAGATGCCGGATCAACAACCACGGCTTCAAGTTGCTTGCCGAGCAGGCCGCCCTTCTTGTTCTGCTCTTCGATCAGCATCAGCATGACGTCTTTCAGCGTGGTCTCTGAAATCGCCATGGTGCCCGACAGTGAATGCAGAACGCCGACCTTGATGGTTTCTTCTGCCGATACCATGGCCGATGTGGACATCAGCGCTGCGCCTATCACTGCGGCCTTGATACCTGACCTTGCAAATCTTGAATTGAACATCTTGCGTCTCCCGAGAGTTTGTTGTGCGACGCAACATGCACTTCAAGTCATATGCCAAACTTCGGATGCAAATTGACTTCTTTTAAAACTCTTTTCAAAACATTGATTTTAAATACGAATAATGAACAATCGAATTGGAGGGACAGCTCGTCCCCAGGAAATACCACGGCAAATCTGCATGAAAATTACCGCACTGCACAAAATTTGCGCATGGGTTTCCGGTGCTGAATGATTGTGCAACCGCATGTTCACACTGGCCAGGGCTGCCGTCGCGAGCGTGCGTGTTTCGGTCCCGGCAAACCGGAAAGCCTTGAAGAAATCAGCCTGACATCACGGTGTCATTAGCTAGCCGTTCTTCGCTGCCTGCATATCAACCACAATGCCATGAAGCCCAACCCCACGGCCAGCCAAAGTCCTGCATCCGGGCGTTCGCCGAACAAGATGAAACCCCATCCCAGACCGGCGAGCACGGCGACATAATCCGCACATGACGCGATCACGGCACCGCCCAATCTGATAAGAAGCGCGAACAGGTAAAACTCCACTCCAATTGACATGGCCAGCATCAGCAGCGGCACGCTGGTATATTGACTGCGTATGTCCTCAAGCGGCAGCGCACTTGTGGCAAAGTGGACTGGAAGCAGCATCACGGTACCGGCAATCAGTATGCCGGTTGAGACCTGCAGCGGCGTGCGTCCGCGCGGCCAGGCGCGCTTCATGAAGACACCGTAGGCAGCCATAAGAGCCGGCAAAACAAATGCCAGCATGGTCCAGCCAAACCCGGTATCGCCAATCGACGCTTTCGGAACAAGGACGACAATGACTGCAGAGGCCCCAACAACAACACCCAGCAAACGCTGCCAGGTGACCTGCTCTGCCCTGACGAGCAGCACGAAGGCGACCGTCATGATGGGAGACATGCAACTGATCAGGGTCAGCAATCCAGCCGACATATGCGGGGCGATTGTCAGTTCAAGCCACAGGGGAGCTATGTTCACCAGTACGGCACTGACGGCATAAAACCCGATTTCGCGCTGGCACGGCATGAACCACTGCCCTCTTGTGACCTGAAAAGCGGTGAACACCGTGGCAAGGAAAATGTGCATGAGCAGCAAACCGGCCGATGTTGCGCCAACGTCTTCGCCGGCAATCTTGGCCAGGGAAATCTGCAGGCCCCATATGACCCCCAGACAAACAACCAGGCATCTGAGAATGACGGCGCTGGTTTTCCCGCGCTCATGGCCGACTGATTGTTGGCCGGACAGATCCCTGCGCGACTGTATCGTGCTGTGTGAACCGGTGCGGTTGCCTGCAGGTTGAACGGTCATTCTGGGTGAACCTTGCTGCTTGTTGTTGCAGTCAAGGATGGAGGAGTCTTTGCCCTGAATATGTGACATTGTTCACACTTGGACTACCCAGGGTTGCAGCCCCTTGACTCGGTCAGGTGATTTGGCTTTAGTGGAACAAAAAGAGAACAAACAATTGCCAAAGGATCTAAACGGATGACCGCGATTGCCCATACAAGCATTGCGGGTGCCGCAAAAAACCGGGTTCAACTCCCCTCATCCGGACCCGGGGACAAAGCTCGGCAGACCAGTGTGTCATTTGACATACCGGATCTGGACCAGCATCTGAATGGCGGCATATGGACCAATGCACTGCATGAAGTGCGCTGCAGTCTTGCACGTGATTTCGCCTGTGCTGCCGGGTTTGCCCTGGGACTGGCTGCACAATTCGGCAAGCAGGACGCACGCAGGATTTTCTGGGTGATCGACCCGGCAGCATCGATTGATTCCGGCCTGCCTTTTCCAGATGGGTTGAGCGAGTACGGCATCGATCCAAAAGCGATGGTTTTTGTGCGCCCGATCACCCTGCAGGATGCCTTGTGGTCGGCGGATCAGGCGGCCAAATGCAGCGACCTTTCAGCCGTCATTTTTCAGGTCAAGGGCAATCCGAAGCCGTTTGACATGACCGCCACACGCCGGTTGATGCTGCGGGCCCGCGAAAGCGGTGTGCTGGTTTGTGTACTGCGGCAAAGCGGAGCCGAAGAAGCCAGCGCTGCGGCCACCCGCTGGCATGTGGAAATCATGCCTTCAGGGCCTGATCCCGATTTTGAACACGGGCCCGGGCAGATGCGTCACGTGCAGACACTTGAACGCAACCGCCATGGGCGAACAGGACAATGGACTTTATCATGGAACCCGGAAAACCGAGCCTTTGAGGATGGCACAGCGAAAACTCAAACAACGCATCGTGTCCGTCGCATTCACGCATCTGCCCACAGACCGGATTGCCCGGTTGAAGTGGGGCAAGTCGTGGATTTTGAGTGCGCGTCCTGAAAACCCGCCCATTGCCGTTACGGATACGGAAAAAAATGCCGTTCGCATCGTGGCGCATGAAGCACACGCAGCGCGCTTCGGCCTATTCAATGGGCAAAGCCTGAGCGATGCACGTGCGCTTGTGCCTGATCTGGAATGCCATGCAAGAGACCGGACTGCAGAGCGCAAGCTGCTTGGCTCGCTGGCAGCATGGTGTGAACGCTACACGCCACTGGTTGCACTCGATGGTGAAGACAGCCTGTTCATGGACGTCACCGGATGCACCCATCTGTTTGGCGGAGAGGCAAGCTTCATTGCCGATATCGAAACCCGCCTTACGGCACAAGGATTCAGCGTCCGCACCTGCCTTGCAGATACTGCCGGTGCGGCATGGGCGATGGCGCGCCATGGCACTGGGCGCATTATTGCCCGCGATCAGCACGCACAGGCCATCAGCGGCCTGCCGCTTGCCGCCCTTCGCCTTGATGCTGCTCTTGTAAAGAGCCTTGGCCGGGTCGGGTTCAAGACTATCGGCTGCATTGCCGACCTGCCACGCGCGCCCCTGGCGGCGCGCTTTGGAGCACATCTGCTCGACAGGCTCGACCAGGCGTCGGGCCGTCAGGACGAGATCATTTCACCGCTCATGCCCGTTGCCGAACTGGCCTCGGAAAAACGTTTTGCAGACCCGATTGTGCATGAAGACGACATCAAGCGCGGCATCGGGCTTCTGGCCGGCAACATCATTGCCTTGCTGGAACGCCGCGATCTCGGCGTCAGGACATGCGAGGTGAAACTGTTCCGGGTTGACGGGGAAGTCCTGTCGCTGAGCGTTCATGCCGCCAACCCGTTGCGGGATGCAAACCGCATAGCCGCCCTGTTTCATGAGCGCCTGGCCAGGCTGCATACCGATCTGGACGCAGGCTTCGGTTTCGACATCCTACGGCTCAATATCCTGCAGGCAGACCCGTTCAATGGCGACCAGCATGACCTGGTTGAGCGCAAGGATGCCGGTGACAGTTATGGCGCTCTCATCGACCGGCTTGGCGCACGGCTTGGCACGGACCGGGTTTTGCAGTTTTCCTTCGCTGACACCCATATTCCCGAACGCCGGTTTGCTCTTGTGCCGGTTTCCGGGCGAGACGGCAAAACCGATCCGGAGCAGGTTGAACTGCCCGGGCCTGCCTGTGCCCCAACCCGGCCCCTGGTACTGCTGGAAAGACCGGAACCCATAGACGCTGTTGCGCAGGTGCCTGACAGCCCGCCAAGCAGATTCCGCTGGCGCAAGGTGCTGTATGAAATCGCCCGTTCTGAAGGTCCCGAACGGATTGCCTGTGAATGGTGGCGTGACGGCCGGGCCTCTCTGAGCCGGGATTATTTCAGAGTCGAGGACACGCAAGGCTACCGTTTCTGGTTGTTTCGATACGGGCTTTATGAGCGCGAAACCACAAGGCCGGACTGGTACATGCACGGGCTGTTCTCATGAACCGGTACTGTGAACTGGCATGCAGCAGCAATTTCTCTTTCCTGCGCGGGGCCTCGCACCCGGAAGAACTGGTTGTGCAGGCAAAGCACCTGGGGCTCGCCGGGCTTTCCATCACCGACCGCAATTCCCTGGCAGGCGTTGTGCGCGGGCACATGGCTGCAAAGCAAGCCGGACTGGCCTATGCGCCCGGTTGCCGGCTGGTGTTTGCCGATACGACGCCGGATATCCTGGTATGGCCGAAAAACCGCACCGCCTGGGGGCAGCTTTGCGAACTTCTCACTCTCGGCAAACGGCGTACGGTCAAGGGTGGATGTGAGCTGTACCTGCAAGACCTGCTGGATCATGGCGACGGACTGCTGATGGCACTGGTGCCGCACCGCACAGACGAGGTACTCAAAGCCTGCCTTGAAAAACTGGCCACAGCCTTTCCGCACCATGTGCATGTTGCAGCCATGCGCAATCACAACGCCCGTGATCAGCGCAGATTGTCAGAGCTTGCAAAGCTTGCAACCGGCCATCAGGTCCCGCTCATCGCCACAGGTGATGTACTGTATCACCACCCGGACCGCCGCCCGCTGCAGGACGTTTTGACCTGCATTCGCGAGCACGAAACCCTGCAGTCCATCGGCACCCGGCTTGAACCCAACGCCGAACGGCACTTGCGTCCACCGGCAGAAATGCGGCGCCTGTTCAAGGGCCATGAAAGCGCTGTCGAGCAAACCGCAAACCTGTTTGCACAGATTGATTTCTCGCTTGACGAACTGCGCTATCAATACCCTGAAGATCCGGTGTTCGAAGAGCTTGGCAACCGGCCCCTGCCCTCACAGCAAGCCCTTGAAAGGCTGACCGCAATCGGCCTGAAGAAACGCTATCCAAAAGGTGCGCCGCAAAAGGTCATCGACGCCATCGCCCATGAAACCCGGTTGATTGCCAAGCTCGACTACGCGCCTTACTTCCTCACCGTCTATGACATCGTGCGCTTTGCCCGCTCGAAAGGCATTTTGTGCCAGGGGCGCGGATCTGCCGCCAACTCCTCCATCTGCTACTGCCTTGGCATCACCGAGGTCGATCCCGGCAAGGTCAGCCTGCTGTTTGAACGCTTCATTTCCGAAGAACGCAATGAGCCGCCGGATATCGATGTGGATTTCGAGCACGAGCGGCGCGAAGAGGTGATCCAGTATATCTATGCCAAATACGGGCGCGACAAGGCAGGCCTCGCAGCCACGGTCATCTCCTACCGGTCGCGATCAGCGCTGCGCGAAGTGGGCAAGGTGTTCGGTTTGTCCGATGATGCGATCACCGCCATATCAGGCACCAAATGGGGAAGCTATTCGCGCGAGATCGAGGCCGAAGACGCCAGGCGCGCCGGGCTTGATCCCAGTGACAAGCACCTGAAACAAATGCTGGACCTTGCGTCCCAGATCATCGGCTTTCCACGGCATTTATCACAACATGTCGGTGGCTTTGTCATTTCGCGAGACCGGCTGTCATCGCTCATCCCCATCGAGAATGCCGCCATGCAGGATCGCACCATCGTTGAATGGGACAAGGATGACCTGGAAAGCCTCGGCATGTTGAAAATCGACGTGCTGGCACTGGGCATGCTGACCTGCATCCGCAAGGCATTCAGCTTTCTGCAAAGCCATTACGGGCGCACAGAAACCCTGTCCTCGCTGCCTGACGAAGACACGGCAACCTATGACATGATCTGCCGGGCAGACACGATCGGCGTGTTCCAGATCGAAAGCCGGGCCCAGATGTCCATGCTGCCGCGCCTGAAACCTCGTTGCTATTATGACCTCGTCATCGAGGTTGCCATCGTGCGCCCCGGCCCCATTCAGGGCGACATGGTGCATCCCTATCTGCGCCGGCGCCAGGGCAAGGAGCCTGTCAGTTTTCCCAAGGAAGAACTGGCGGATGTGCTGGGCAAGACGCTGGGTGTGCCGCTGTTTCAGGAGCAGGCCATGAACATTGCCATCGTGGCTGCAAAATTCTCCCCCGGCGAAGCCGACAAGCTGCGCCGCGCCATGGCGACTTTCAGGCGTGTCGGCACCATCAATTCATTTCAGCACAAGATGGTCGAGGGCATGGTGTCGAACGGCTATGAGCGCGAATTCGCCGAGCATTGTTTCAAGCAGATCGAAGGCTTTGGCGATTATGGTTTCCCTGAAAGCCATGCCGCCAGCTTCGCCCTGCTGGTCTATGTGTCGTGCTGGCTGAAGTGTCATTATCCGGACGTGTTCTGTGCCGCCATCCTGAATTCACAACCCATGGGGTTTTATGCGCCGGCCCAGCTGATCCGCGATGCGCGCGAGCACGGCGTTGACGTGCGTGATGTTGATATCAACCATTCACAGTGGTTATCGACGCTGGAACCGGATGCCAAAACTCTGCCGGTTTCTCGACAGCATCGCCAGCTCGAAACCATTCAGAAAAACACCCATGCGGTGCGGCTGGGGTTGCAACAGGTCAAGGGATTTGGCGAGGAGGATGCAAAGCTGCTGATTGAACATCGCGCCAGCGGTTATGACAGTGTACGCGATTTGTGGATGCGGTCGGGGCTGACCCGCCGGGTCATTGAAAAGCTGGCAGATGCAGATTGCTTTCGATCCATCGGCATGAACCGGCGTGATGCGCTATGGGCGGTGAAGGCACTTGATCCGTTAAGCAGTTCAGAACGCCTGCCGCTGTTTGCAGCAGCCGATGCACATGACCTGCAGCGCGAGCCCGATATTCACCTGCCCCCCATGCCGTTGGGAGAACATGTCATCAATGATTATCAATCGCTGTCCTATTCCCTGAAAGCCCATCCCCTGTCATTCCTGCGGCAACGGCTTTTGCAAGACCGGTATGTGAACAGCGAAGCGCTGCAGACAATACCCGGCGAATGCATGGTCAAGGTGGCAGGCCTTGTGCTGGTGCGCCAGCGGCCAGGCTCCGCCAAGGGGGTCATCTTTGCCACTATTGAGGATGAGACCGGTGTGGCCAACATCATTGTATGGCCGAAGGCATTTGAGAAATACCGCGCGGTTATTCTGGGCAGCAGGTGCATTGGCGTACGCGGCAGGCTGCAGACCGAAGATGGTGTCATTCATGTGGTCGCCCATCATCTGGAGGATTTAACGCCCTTGCTGGCAGAGATCTCCACCCTGGCAGATGACATGGGAGGCCTTGCCAATGCCGATGAGGTCCGCCGTCCACAGGAAAACATTCAAGGCAGGATCAAGCCGGCACGGCGGTTCGCCCTGATGGCTGAAACCCCGTCCGAGGCCGGCGCTGATCACAAACAACTGGCAAAAACAAAAACCACCCGCCAGGCTCTTCCAAAGGGCCGGAACTTTCATTAGATGCTGGAGAGCAGGTTATGATCCTTCCCTAGGGACAGGACGTAAATACAGGGAAGTTTTGATTTTCCCCCAAACACGCTTATATGATTCAGTTAAATGAAGTATTTTTTGATCCTCGACTGCCTGCCGGTAGTAATGAATGAAGAAAGACCCGGACGACATGAGTGAAACACTTGCAAAGCCAGCCAATGGTTCAAGCGAAGCAAAGCCTGTGTTTTCTCAAGACCCGCACAAGACGAGTGAATCACGAGAAAAAGTGCTCGAAGTCGCCATTGGCCGGGAAGTCCGCTCGTTTCGCCGCCAGCACAACATAACCGTTGCCGACCTTGCCAAGACCACGGGCCTGTCCATCGGCATGTTGTCGAAAATCGAGAACGGCGTGACATCGCCCTCGCTGACCACGCTGCAGGCCTTGTCCAATGCCCTGAGTATTCCGCTCACTTCATTCTTTCGCGGGTTTGAAGAACAGCGCGAGGCGGTTCATGTCAAAGCCGGCACAGGTGCCGAAGCTGACAGGCGCGGCACGCGGGCCGGCCACCAGTACAATCTGCTCGGTCATATCGGGTCCAATGCGTCCGGCGTCATCGTCGAACCCTACCTGATTACCTTGACGGAAGAGTCCGATACTTTCCCCGATTTTCAGCACGACGGCATGGAGTTCATCTACATGCTGGAAGGTGAAGTTGAATACCGGCACGGTGACAAGACCTTCATCCTGCAACCCGGCGACAGTTTCTTTTTTGATGCCGATGCACCGCATGGCCCCCAGACCCATATCAAGCTGCCTGCCCGCTATCTGTCGATCATTTCATATCCGCAGAACTCCTAGAGCAGGCGAATAAAACCTCCCCGAATTCACGCCAGCACGAATTGCGAATCCGGATGGGAAATCCGGTTTGTGATTCTTTTCCGATTCAACAAAAATCATCGTGAACCCCGTCACGAGCCCTGCCCGTCACCGTTCCGGATCAATCACCGCACATCTGGATTTCAGCATTCCTGTCGCTCGGCAGCAGCGGAAAACTGCGGATAGCGCCTATTCCCGCAACATTACATTTCATCCACAATCACAGGTGCGGCATATTGACAGCGCCCGTGTTTTGCAGGCAACCTCTCCATTCAACTTTTTTCACTAGCAGGCATATTTTGCATAAATCAAACTAACTGAATGCCCGAGGGGCATCTTGAGAGGGAGGCAGAGAAATGGGGAGTAATATTGAAGCGCTCACCACCGTGTTCACCGAGTTTTATTACTGGGTGACGGTGGTGATGATGTTTTTGATCCATGTCGGGTTCTGTATGTACGAGGTAGGCGCAAGCCGCCGCCGCAATCACATGCACACACTCATGAAGAACACGATGCTGATCCCGCTGGTCACCATCACCTTCTTCTTCTTCGGCTGGTGGATCTACTGGGCCTTTCCAAACGGCCCCGGCTTTATCGGCGGCCTGGAAGACGGCTCGGCCAACGCACCGTGGTCACCGACCATGGCCACAAACCTGAGTGACAGGATCACCGGTGTGTTCTGGGCAGCCTTCCTGCTGTTCTCCTGGACCGCTGCCTCGATCGTGTCCGGTTCGGTTATCGAACGCATTCGTTCAACGGCTTTCTGGATCCATGCCGTTTTGATCGGATCGGTGTTCTGGATTATCGATGCATCCTGGGGCTGGCACTATGCCGGCTGGATGGTCAAGGTACTTGGCTATCACGATGCCTACGCGTCCGGCGTTATTCATGCCATCGCGGGCGGTTATGCATTGGGTGTTCTGGTGGTTCTCGGACCGCGCCTCGGCAAGTTTGCCGCCGACGGCACGCCGCGCGATATCCCGCCGCACAATCCCTGGCTGGTCACCATCGGCCTGTTCATGATCTATACGGGCTTCTGGGGCTTTTACGCCGCGTGCAACGTGCCGATCATCTCGCCTGAAGTCATTGACGGCCAGATCACCGGTGTTACCTGGACAGCAACCAATATCTATCTTGCTCCAACCACGCTTGGTGCCATTACCTTCAACTTCCTGATGTCATTGTCGGGCGGATTGCTGGTTGCCTACGTGGTGTCCAAGGGCGATGCCTTCTGGACGTATTCCGGTGGCCTTGCAGGGATCATTGCCGCATCTGCCGGTAACGATCTCTACCATCCGATACAGGCCATGTTCATAGGCGGTTTCGGCACTTTCTGTGCCTACAAGCTGCACTACTGGGTCGAACGCAAGTTCAAGATCGATGATGCAGTTGGTGCTGTTGCAGTCCATGGTTATGCCGGCTTCATAGGCGTAACAATTGCCGGCTTCATGCTCTGGGGCCAGCCATCGTCGCCATATGAAGGCTATGCAGCCATCAACCCGCTGGGTAACTTTATCGGTGCCATCATCATGTTCGGTGTCCTTGGCTTCCTGCCGGCGTACATCGTATCGAAGATCATGGCCGGCATGGGAATGTTGCGTATTCCTGCAAAAGCCGAACTGCAGGGCCTTGATCACCACAGCGAGCTTGCCTATCAGGCGGCCATCGACGATGTCCGCGCTGCCGAGCGTGAACTCGCTGCAGCTCAGAAATAAGGAGGATAGATCATGTCTACCAATGGTATGGAAAGCTGGGCTGTCGATCTGAAGGACGTCGGTGCCATCTATCCCTTCCAGGGAACCGAAGTCATTCTGGTCATCCTGGGACTTGCGTTCTGGATCGGGTTTCATGTGCTGCAGGCACGGGTCGAAGCCGAAGAACTGGCTGACGCTGAACGTGACTTCAATGCAGAGCACTCGAACAAGAGCATTGATCGATACTAGATCACCTTGCTAAGGCAAGGGCGGATGTGGAAATCGCATCCGCCCTTTTCTTTTGCCTGTAAAGAAAAAAACATTCCTCTGAGTTGAAAACGTTTCCCGTTGGTGATAGCGTTTTTGGAGATGGCAACCACCTAATTGGATAGAACAATAAATGTGCGGGATCGTAGGATTATTCCTTAAGGACAAATCGCTGGAGCCGAAGCTTGGCTCGATGCTGACAGACATGCTGATTACCATGACCGACCGCGGTCCAGACAGCGCTGGTATCGCCATTTACGGCCGGGACGAAGACAGCAATACCAAGCTGACCGTTCAGTCGGCAGACCCCGCTGAGGACTTTGCAGACCTGGACAAGGCACTGTCCGAAGCAACCAACACGCAGGTTTCCATGCGGATCAAGGATACCCACGCGGTTCTTGAGGTTTCGGACGAGCACGCAGACGATGTGCGCAAGGCACTGGCGGAACTGCGTCCAGGTATTCGCGTCATGAGCGTCGGCGACATCATCGAGATTTACAAGGAAGTAGGCCTGCCAAAGGATGTCGCCGAACGATTTGAACTGGCTGAGATGAGCGGCAGCCACGGCATCGGGCACACCCGGATGGCGACCGAGTCCGCGGTGACCACCATGGGTGCACACCCGTTTTCCACAGGTTCCGACCAATGCCTGGTGCACAATGGCTCTCTGTCCAATCACAACAGCCTGCGGCGCAAGCTGAAGCGCGACGGCATTGTTTTTGAAACAGACAATGATTCAGAAGTTGCCGCAGCTTACCTGACCAACAAGATGAACCATGGCAGCAATCTCGGCGAAGCGCTGGAATCCAGCCTTGATGACCTCGACGGGTTCTTCACCTTCGTTGTCGGCACCAAGGACGGGTTCGGCGTGGTGCGTGACCCGATCGCGTGCAAGCCCGCCGTCATGGCCGAAACAGACCAGTATGTGGCATTCGGATCCGAGTACCGGGCGCTGGTCAACCTGCCGGGTATCGAGCACGCCCGGGTGTGGGAGCCCGAGCCTGCAACCGTCTATTTCTGGGAGCACTGAGCCCATGCAAACCATCGACATGGCCTCCACAGAACTTCGCGAAGTGAACTCCACGCTGCAGGCCCAGAAGGCCGACACCAACCAGAAGGCATGGGAGATTGTAAACCCCAAGGGCAGCCACGCCATTGCCTGCGGTCTCGACGGTCCCATAGAGGTTACCGTGCGCGGCTCCACCGGCTATTACTGCGCCGGCATGAACAAGCAGGCCCACATTCATATTGTCGGTTCTGCCGGTCCCGGTGTTGCGGAAAACATGATGTCGGGCACCGTCGTCATCGACGGCGACGCCAGCCAGTATGCCGGCGCCACCGGTCATGGAGGGTTGCTGGTCATCAAGGGCAATGCCTCATCGCGCTGCGGCATTTCCATGAAAGGCATCGACATCGTCGTGCATGGCAATATCGGCCATATGAGCGCCTTCATGGCCCAGTCGGGCAACCTGGTTGTGCTGGGCGATGCCGGCGACGCGCTTGGCGATTCCCTGTATGAGGCGCGGCTTTTTGTGCGCGGCACTGTCAAGAGCCTGGGCGCGGACTGCATCGAAAAGGACATGCGACCCGAGCATCTTGAGATTCTGAAAGACCTGTTGGAGCGCGCCGGCGCGGACGCCAAACCGGAACAGTTCAAGCGTTACGGCTCAGCCCGCAAACTCTATAATTTCGACATTGACAACGCAGCTGCGTATTAGGGGGTGACCATGAACAAGATGACCAAGGATGTATCCGGCATTCCACGCACCGTGCCGCAGAAACCTGCGACATTCACTGACCCGGTCAATGCCGAAATCCGCCGCGCCGCAGCAACCGGCATCTACGATATTCGCGGTGGCGGCGCAAAGCGCAAAGTCCCGCATTTCGACGACCTGCTGTTTCTCGGCGCTTCGATTTCGCGCTACCCGCTGGAAGGATATAGAGAAAAGTGTGAAACAAAGGTTGTGCTCGGCACCCGGTTTGCGAAAAAGCCGATCGAACTGGACATCCCGATTACCATTGCCGGGATGAGTTTCGGTTCGCTTTCCGGCCCGGCCAAGGAAGCCCTGGGGCGCGGCGCAAGTGCTGCCGGCACATCGACCACGACCGGCGACGGCGGCATGACCGAAGAAGAGCGCGGCCATTCCGACAAGCTGGTTTACCAGTACCTGCCGTCGCGCTACGGCATGAACCCTGACGATCTCAGGCGCTGCGATGCCATCGAGGTCGTGGTCGGCCAGGGCGCGAAACCCGGCGGCGGCGGCATGTTGCTGGGCCAGAAAATTTCCGACCGGGTTGCCGAAATGCGCAACCTGCCCAAAGGCATCGACCAGCGTTCAGCCTGCCGTCATCCCGACTGGACCGGCCCGGATGACCTGGAAATCAAGATCCTGGAATTGCGCGAAATCACCAACTGGGAAAAACCTATCTATATCAAGGTCGGTGGCGCGCGGCCCTATTTTGACACCACGCTGGCGGTCAAGGCGGGTGCGGATGTCGTCGTTCTTGACGGCATGCAGGGCGGCACGGCGGCAACACAGGACGTGTTTATCGAACATGTCGGCCAGCCGACGCTGGCTTGTATCGGCCCGGCCGTTCAGGCCCTGCAGGACCTCGGCATGCATCGCGAAGTGCAGTTGGTTGTATCAGGCGGCATCCGTTCCGGTGCCGACGTTGCAAAGGCACTGGCGCTGGGTGCGGATGCGGTGTCAATCGGTACGGCGGCCCTGATTGCGCTGGGTGACAACGATCCGCGCTGGGAGGCTGAATACAACGAACTGGGCACCACTGCCGGCGCCTATGACGACTGGCATGAAGGCAGGGACCCGGCCGGCATCACCACTCAGGACCCCGACCTGATGGCCCGTTTTGACCCGATCGCAGGTGGGCGCAGACTGTCCAATTATCTCAAAGTGATGACGCTTGAGACACAGACCATCGCGCGCGCATGCGGCAAGAACCATGTCCACAACCTGGAACCGGAAGACCTGTGTGCATTGACGGTGGAAGCATCGGCCATGTCGGGCGTACCGCTTGCCGGGACGAACTGGGTTCCCGGACGCGACGGTAACTACTAAAACACGAAGACAACAATCACAGAGATTTCCGGGAGGACACAAATCCATGGCAACTGATCTGGCCCAATTCGCCAAGGAAAACGGCGTCAAATATTTCATGATCTCGTTCACCGACCTGTTCGGCGGGCAGCGCGCAAAGCTGGTCCCGGCGCAGGCCATTGCCGACATGCAGAAGGACGGTGCCGGGTTCGCCGGATTTGCGACCTGGCTCGACATGACCCCTGCCCATCCGGACATGCTGGCGGTACCTGATCCTGCGTCAGTCATACAACTGCCATGGAAAAAGGACGTTGCATGGGTGGCCGGCAACTGCGTCATGGAAGGCCAGTTCGTTGCTCAGGCACCGCGCAACGTGCTCAACCGACTGGTCGCGGAAGCGGCCGACGAAGGCATGCGGGTAAAGACCGGTATCGAAGCCGAGTTTTTCCTGCTGACGCCGGACGGGTCACAGATTTCCGATGAGTACGACACCGCTGCAAAACCCTGCTATGATCAGCAGGCGGTGATGCGGCGCTATGATGTCGTCGCTGAAATCTGCGATTACATGCTGGAACTGGGCTGGGGCCCCTACCAGAACGACCATGAAGACGCCAATGGCCAGTTCGAGATGAACTGGGAGTTTGACGACACCCTGAACACCGCCGACAAGCACTCGTTCTTCAAATTCATGACGAAATCCGTTGCGGAAAAGCACGGGCTGCGGGCCACCTTCATGCCGAAACCGGTTGAAGGCCTGACCGGAAACGGCTGTCACGCGCACATTTCCGTCTGGGACAAGGCGGGCAAGGTCAATGTGTTTGCCGATGACGATATGGAACTGGGCCTGTCGGCAAAGGGTCGAAACTTCCTCGGCGGCATCATGAAGCATGCATCGGCGCTTGCTGCGATCACCAATCCGACGGTGAATTCCTACAAACGCATCAATGCGCCGCGCACCATGTCGGGCGCAACCTGGGCACCGAACACGGTGACATGGACCGGCAACAACCGTACCCACATGGTCCGGGTACCAGGTCCGGGACGGTTCGAACTTCGGCTGCCGGATGGTGCTGCCAATCCGTACCTGCTGCAGGCGGTTATCATTGCTGCCGGCCTTGACGGGGTTCGCACCCAGGCTGATCCGGGCAAGCGCCATGACATCGACATGTATGCCGAAGGCCACAAGGTCAAAGGAGCGCCCAAGCTGCCGCTCAACATGCTCGACGCCTTGCGCGAGTTCGACAAGGACAAAGGCCTGAAAGCCGCCATGGGTGATGAATTCTCCGCTGCCTACCTGAAAATGAAGCATCAGGAATGGAATTCGTTCGCTTCGCATTTCTCGCAGTGGGAGAAAGACAACACGCTGGATATCTAGTTCAAATACCGGCTGGTAAACAGGTGTCAAAACTGATTTAATCCAACGGGTTATCAGCCACATTTAATGGAGCGTCCGAGTGCTTCCCGATGATCTGCGCAATCACTTCCTGACCTGGCAATGCCGCATAAGGCAAATCGCCATGCGGGAGGAAGAAGGCCGTCCCAGCCAGGGCATGCGGCCGCGTGTTCTTGATGCGACAGGAAAGCAGTTGTCGGCTGGCATTATTGTCCTGCTGGTGCGTGAGGATTCATTTGAAAGCACCGAGTTTCTGAAATTCCAGGTGCAGAAGTACAACGACCCGCAGGACGTTTACAAAAAGGCGCTGATCTTCCTGCAGTCCACCCATTACCACCGCGCCGCAGAATTTTCTGACGAAATGACCGGATTGTTCGGCACCGGCTCGGAGCTGGTCGAACGCATGACGGGCGACGAAAAGATCACTCTGGAGTTCAGCCAGTTTTCCCAAACCTACCGAATTCCCTGCAAGATCCGCTTGCTGGATGCTGATGAAGAGGCTTATCAGGCGACGCTGTGGCACAACCGGGTCTTCAATCCGAATATCGGCTCAGATATCGAGATCGTGGGTTTCCAGCCGGACTGGGATGCAGCAGTTGCGCTACTGAATAATGACGCAAAAGCAGCCAGCTAAGCCAACTCCTTCAACAGATTTATGACGCTATGTGGTGAGCTCGAGCCGATGTGGTAGTTGCAAAAACCGCGTCCCTAGAGTGCGATGAGGGTTAATGGACACCTTTGATCATATTATCATTGGTGGCGGCGTTTTGGGCCTGTCCATCGCCTACCACCTTGCCCGTGACAGCCGGGAGAGCGTGCTCGTACTTGAACGCAATGAACTGGCCAGTGCCGCGTCCAGCAAGGCGGCGGGCCTGATCTTGCAGGCCACGGGAAAGGCGCCGCAAACACCGTTGGTCAAGTTGACCCGCGATACCATTGCGCTGCTCGAAGAGCAATTGGGCGAAACCATTGGTTTCCATGCAGTGGGTAGCCTTCGGATTGCCGCTTCGGCTGAACGTGAGGCGGAGTTACAGGGCATGGAGCGTGACGCTGCAAGTCATGGTATTCCATTCCAGCATTTGAGCCGCCAGGACGTTGGCGCCTGTGCCCCATGGTTGAATTCATCGACGGCCCATCGCGTCACATTGTTTCCCACCGATGGCTATGTTGATCCCTACATGCTCAGCACGGCTTACGGTCGGGCGGCGCGCCAGCTTGGAGCACAAATCCGGACACGTACCGCGGTAAACAATCTGATTATCAGTTCTGATCGCGTCACGGGCGTTCGTACGGCCTCTGGCGATATCTTCGGCGGCTCGGTAATCGACGCCGCCGGGGCCTGGGCGTCCCTGATTTCCGCCCGCGCCGGGTATCCGCTGCCCATGGCGCCCACCCGAAGCCATTATTGGATTACCGCGCCGGATGCATCCTATGGCGGCGATTTTCCGGTCACCCTGCTACCCGACTGCCGGGCCTATATGCGCCCGGAAGCGGGTGCCATGGTGGTCGGAGTACAGGAGACAAACTCGGCGACTTTCGACGCGCGCCAACTGCCGGATGATATCAACACATTTTCCCCCACCCAGGGTGAGGATCATTGGGACGTTATCGCCGGGGCCATGGCGTCGATCTCGGCATTTTTCCCGGTTATTCCACAAGCAATGTTTGCGAGCTATGTCAGCGGTCTGTCCACCTATACGCCGGACGGCGACCATCCTTCTGGGCGCGGTTCCGGGATCGCCCAGTTTTTTCACTGCCGCGGGATGCTGTGGCAACGGAATCGCACTCTCCTCCGGGATCGGCTCGGCCATTGCGGCATTGGTGCGCGGTGATGAGCCGGTGTTTGACATAACGCCATTTGCTCCGGGCCGTTTCGGTTCAGTCGATCCGTTCTCGCGCGAATTTCGAGATCTCTGCTCTGCCACGCGCGCTGCCAAATCTCACAACACCCCGGCTTCGTGATGCGCACCCCTCGGCCGGCCTGTTCGCACTGGTAGACTTCTCATCCGAAGCGTTGTTCCTTTCCCCGAACATCTGCGGGTGTGCGATTGACGCATACCCGGCAACGATGTTTTTGTTTCAGTGCAGACCAACCATTCCGGGCAGAAAGGGCCACCAAGGCGATGACGGCGAGAGCGGACAATCAAGCGTCATCGTATATCATCTGCGCGACGCCGAGAAGCGGCAGCACGCTGCTGTGCGACCTTCTGCATGATACCGGTGTGGCCGGAAACCCTCATTCCTTCTTCCGAAGCCAGGACTTTGCCGAATGGGCAGAGGAGTTCAATGTGCCCGTCGCAAAATGGCGTGATCGCCAGGCGTTCGATCAAGCCTATCTTGATGCGGTCGTGACCTACGGCACCGGAGGCACCGGGTTGTTTGGCATGCGTGTGATGTGGGAGAGCCTGCGTGATCTGGCGATCAGGCTCGAAACTCTTTTCCCGGAACTGCGCAATGACAGTGCCCGTTTCCAGTCGGCTTTCGGACTTCCCGTCTACCTGCATCTGTTCCGCGAGGACAAAGTTGCTCAGGCAGTGTCACGGTGGAAAGCCGAGCAAACCGGTTTGTGGCACGTCGATGCGGACGGAAATGAACGCGAGCGGCTCAAGCCCGGGCAAACCCCAAGCTATGACGCCAACGAACTCTCAAGGCTTGTAACAGAACTGGAAGACCATGATGCAGCGTGGGCGCAGTGGTTCGCCCGGCAAGGCGTGGTTCCGGTCAGCATCAGCTATGAAATGCTTTCATCCCACCCGCAAGCCACATTGGCGCTCATCCTGGCTGCTCTCGGCCAGGACAAAACGATCGCGGAAACCGTTGCACCCAGAACCACCAAATTAGCGGACAATGAGAGCCGCGAGTGGGCTGATCGTTTCCGGGCAGAGCGGCGCATTCCGACTGTGTAAGACACTGCACGCACTTCTGCGTGGCCATACGCCCCGTCGAACTTCGAACTATTTTGGCCCTGTTGACGCGATCAGTTGACCATCTGCGGCCATTACAATTTCACCACTGCCAAATGATCGCCAGGACTCATCGGTCAAAGGAACACTTGCGATCAGAACGACACGCTGATGTGCCGCGTCCACAGTGAGCCCTTCAGCCTCAAATTCAGCACCGGAAGGCGGACATTCGCGGATGAGGACGTGAAGGCCCGGCGGGCCGATGACACCAGAGGTTTGATGACGCCGGTCGCCGTGAGCGATCACGACATCGCCATCCCAGTAAAGAAAGTTGGCCGGACCTAACGGACGCAGGTCCCGTGCAAATCTGGACACTGTCTCAAAGCGCGCTTCAAGTGATGGTGGCCGGTCTTTATCCAACCAATCAGTCTCCAGCCGCGCGAGGAGCGCGCAAAACGCATATTCGGAATCTGTTTCGCCTACCGGTCGATGTCGACCCAATGGAAACAACTTGCCGTTCGTTACATCGGGAACATGACCGTTGTGCGCGAAGGCATGAATGCGCCCTCCGAGTTCGCGAATGAAAGGCTGTGTATTCTTGAGAGCCAGTGTGCCGGTGGTTCGCTTGCGGATATGTGAAATCACCGCCCGACTGCGAATGGGATGGTTTTCCAGGAACTGCAGCCAGGGGCTGCTGCTTGCAGCCGTAGTGTCCTTGACAACACGAACGTCACCGTCCTCCGCAAATGCGATACCCCAGCCATCCTTGTGTGGCCCTGTCAGGCCGCCATGCTGAGCGAACTCCTCAAGTGAAAAGGTGACCGTCGCCGGCACGCTGCTGGACATGGCAAACAGCTCGCACATGGGTCCTCCTTTTGTCCGGTGTCGTGCAGCGGCACATAGCAAAATGTTCGAGTGTCACTTATCTCGACGTTAGTGGGCCAAAACCGGAGTTTCGCCAGTTCACTGATCGATGTCGGCAACAGCCAGCGCTTTCAGGAAGGCGACGAGATCACAATCACGTGCTTCATCCGTTGTGCCGTGCGACTGTAATTTCACACAGACTGAACCTTGGGCCAATGCTTCATCCTCGCCAAAATACTGCTTGGCGAGGTGGGCTGGCGAATGGCAGATTCTGCAGTGCTTCGCGAACAGATCGCGCCCTCGCACAGCGTTGCCGGTCCTGCCGGTTTCCTCAAGTTCAACCGCAGACGGCAGTTCCAGAGCCGCGATACGATCCCAGTCACTGCTTCCATTCGCGGACATCTGCAGCCTTTGCTGGATCAAAGACCTTGTACAGGGAAAACGCGCCGCGAATATCCCCGACCTCATAGCCGATTGCCTGGTCTTGCGGATAAAGCTCTTTGATCGCCGTTGTGACTTCTGGCGCAATCTGTTTGCCATGGCAGGCCAGGCACGTGTCAAAAGTGGGGATTGCCTGCATGAAATGTACGGTTTGCGTTCCGTCTCGATCGAACAGCCTTGTTGATCTGAGCATTTCAGGACCTTGTCCGGCCATCGCCCGCAATTCGAAGCTCATCATCATGCTGCGTTCCCGCGTGTCGGGCATATTCTCGGGGTTGCGCACACGTAACCCTATGCGACGGATTTGCCACCCTGTTTCCTTTTCAATCTGGTCTTCAATCTCCGGTGCCAGATGCCGACACACACCGATCGCCTGTTTGACGCCGCCCTGCATGGCGGTCTGCATCTCCCGCATCATTACCTGACGCAGGCGCTGGAGTGTCTGCTGCGCTTCCAGTTCGTAATTTTTGAGGCTTTGCGCATGGACACCGTTACCAGCGGCGAAAGCAAAAAGGACAATAGTAATTATCAAACGCACCACCACACACTTCCATCCGTTGCGCATGACGAAAACAGCGGTCAAACCGTGCTCGCCCTGAGCGAAATATTAATCGTCCCGTTCAGAGCGAAGTACTTCACCGGTGATACCGTCCACGTAGAGCTCAACCCGATTGCCGTTGGCATCAATGGTCTTCACTTCGTAACGCTTGCCGCTTTCGGCTTCGATCTTTGAAATCTCGCCATAACCCTGCTGCTTCAATTTATCGGCAATCTCATCTGTCGACATCATGGGCATGCGGCTACGAACGCCACCGCCAGTCGTATCAAGAGCCTGCTGACAGGAGCTTGACAATTTTGCCCGATTGTCCTCCAGACAGGCGCGAACCGCGCCAGCACCATGGTCTTTATCAGCACAATATTGAGTAATTTCCGATGCGCATTGGGTCTTGACCGGGCCACCTTGAGCAACTGCCGGAGCTGACAGGATCGTTACAATGCCAGCGGAGATCATCAGTTTTTTCGACGTATTCATAGTCAGAGTCCTTCTTCGGATTGGGTTTCTGCTAAGTTACCGCCTTGTACGGACAATTCGCAGATCCGCCGACTTCGTTCCTTGATGGGGATCAATAGAAATGGAAAATTTTTTGCAACCTTGGCGTGCCGCAGCCTTCGCCAGGTTGACGCCCAGGTTTTCGGCACGAACGTGTATCAGGTTTTGATTGAACCAAAACCGCGCACACTTTTGTGAGACTTGCTCTAGTTGGTCGCTGAAAAACCAACGCCGGGCGACAGGTATTCCTTGCGCACCGGAGAGAAGATATCCAGCACTACTGCCCCGTCCGCCCCGGCCTTCATGGTGTGCAGTGCGTTGGGTGGTGTGCGCCAGATATCGCCCTTGTTGATCTGGAATTCCTCATCGTCCTGATAGCGGGTCGCTGACCCCGACAGCATGACGCCCCATTGCTCTTCAGGGTGTTTGTGCATCTTTCCCATGGCATGAGGATCAATGCGCACAACCGACAGCATGGCGTTCTCACCTGGAAAAATGGTGGTTGTCATGCCGTCTGCAAGTTGACGGAAAATGCCGCCTTCCTCACTGTCGAGATTGAAGAGTTCAATTTTCGAACGGGCCATTGACCACTCCTGTTTTAAAGCAATGCCCCGCTGGACCACAATCCGGCGGGGCATTAGGTTGTTCAGCTATCGCCTAGAATTTCCGGTAGGCCTTGTTCAGGACCACCATGGGGTGATCCGGTGACATCTGGAATTTGATCAGCAGTTCACGCGCGATCATGTCGCGATCCTGCTGATTGTCCGGCAGGTCGTAACTTTCAGGGATCGCCACCCAGCCATTGATGTTGCGGTCAAAAACGGCGGGTTTGCCGTCGTCGTACCCCATGTGAACATCTTCCAGCCAGTTGAGATCTTCCCAACCCATGAACTCGATGTAGCCCTTTAGAAAATCGGTTATGCGGTTGTAGTCAGGCAACAGGTTCACATCATAGCGATAGCCAATGTGCTGTCCGATGACCTGCTCGCGTTCCGAGTCAATGCCACCACCCTTGAGGAAGTGATCGACGTCTCCGATCTCGGCGCCTTTGTAGCTGGTTCCAGCCATCTTCGTGTCCTCCTTAAATATGGTGGTAGTCGTCTACGCCAACCGTGAAGTCGGTGCCGGCAAGCGGCACCTGGGCGATTGCCGAGGCTTCCATCGTCAACGCAGCCAGATCTTCCGGTTCCAGACTGTGAATATTGGTCTTGCCGCAGGCCCGCGCCATCATCTGGGCTTCCATGGTCAACGTATGCAGGAAGTTGTAGACGCGTTCTGCTGCTTGATCCGGGTCGAGACGCTTGCGCAACATCGGATCCTGGGTTGCCACACCGACCGGGCAACGCCCGGTATGGCAGTGGTAACACTCGCCTGCCTCCACTCCCATCTCGGATGGATAGTCGGCTTCCTCGATATCCTTGTTGCAGTTCAGCGCCATCATGGCGGAATGACCGATTGCGATGGCGTCGGCTCCCAGAGCCAGTGCCTTTGCAACATCACCGCCATTGCGGATACCACCGGCGTAAACCAGCGTTATCTCGCCGCGCTTGCCGATATCATCGATGGCACGGCGCGCCTGGCGGATGGCCGCCATGCCGGGCACCCCGGTTTCTTCCGTTGCCAGGTGCGGGCCGGCGCCGGTGCCGCCTTCCATGCCATCGATATAGATCGAGTCCGGATCACACTTTGCCGCCATGCGCACATCATCATAGACGCGGGCTGCGCCCAGCTTGAGCTGGATCGGGATCTGCCAGTCGGTCGCTTCACGGATTTCCTGGATCTTCAGCGCCAGATCATCCGGTCCGAGCCAGTCCGGGTGACGCGCCGGTGAGCGCTGGTCAATACCGGCTGGAAGCGAGCGCATTTCAGCAACCTGGTCGGTTACCTTCTGGCCCATCAGGTGGCCGCCGAGACCAACCTTACAGCCCTGTCCGATGAAAAACTCGCAACCATCGGCCAGTTGCAGATGGTGCGGGTTGAAACCGTAGCGCGACTGGATGCACTGATAGAACCATTTCGACGAATAACGCCGCTCATCCGGGATCATGCCGCCTTCACCGGAACACGTTGCCGTGCCGGCCATGGTCGCCCCACGGGCCAACGCGGTTTTGGCCTCGAATGACAGCGCGCCAAAACTCATGCCGGTAATGTAGATCGGAATATCCAGTTCAATGGGACGCTTGGCACGCGGGCCGATAATGGTCTTGGTCAGGCATTTTTCACGGTACCCTTCAATCACGAAACGGGTCAGCGTGCCGGGAAGAAAGGTCAGATCGTCCCAGTGAGGGATTTTCTTGAACAGGGAAAATCCGCGCATGCGGTAACGGCCGAGCTCGGACTTGATGTGAATATCGTTCATCACCTCCGGCGGAAACACAAACGATTTGCCGAGCTTGTACTTCTTCTCGACCTGCAACTTGGAATGGCCGGTGTCTTTTTTGGTCTTGCCAGTCATTGAATTCACTTTCTTACATTGTTGGAGCCTGAAAACCTGATCCCTAAAGGACCAGTTTTTTCTCCGACGGTTCGAGGTTGTCGTAGCTCCACAGCTGCTTGCCGGCGACGATCTTGGTAAAATGATCCACGCCCTTGTCCGGCATCATCTCGTATTGCGTCAGCTTGCGGGTCAGCCAGGCCTTGTCCAGATCGGTCAGTTCCGCGGGAATGGCGTCCACGCCCAGATCCTTTATTTCACCACCGATGAAGATGGTGCCGTCATACATGCTGTCACCGAGGTTCTTGCCGGCATTGCCGCACACGACCATGCGGCCACGCTGCATCATGAAGCCGGAAAATGCACCGGTGTCGCCGCCGACCAGAATGGTTCCGCCCTTCTGGTCGATACCGGTCCGGGACCCGACCGATCCCTTGCACACAAGGTCACCGCCACGAATGGCTGCACCGAAGGTCGAGCCTGCATTCTTCTCAACGACACAGACACCGGCCATCATGTTCTCTGCAAAAGACCAGCCGACACGACCGGAAATGCGAACAGTCGGGCCATCAAGCAGGCCGCAGCCGAAATAGCCCAGAGACCCGTTCACGATGAAATTCATCCGGTGCAGAATGCCGACAATGATCGAATGCTTGGCACCGGGGTTTTCAAGGACAATGGTGCCGTGGCCGGATTTTATCAGCTCGCGGATTTCCTTGTTTATCTCGGTTGCTTCCTTGTCCTGGCAATCAACCGATCCACGCTTGTTGAAGTCCACATCCGGTGCAAACGCATAGGCATAACCGCCTTCGTTCTCCAGCGAGAACATCGTCTTGATGTCACGTCCCTTGAGCGGCTCCGTGTGGAGACCCATCATTTCGCCGGCATCGCCTGAGGTATCTACGCCTGCCATACTCTTACCTCCTCGTCATAAGGGTCCCAGGTATCTATTTCGTGGGGAACAATTGCCCGGATCGCGACTTCCTCTGAAGCCAGGGCAACCATGTCGTCGGTTTCGTAGAGCACCATCGGTTTGGCCGCCATGGAGTCCTTGGCCATGCCAAGCTGATCCTTTGTGGTCACCAGGTAGGTGAAGACACCATCGATCTCTTCGATGGACTTCTTCAGCGTTTCTTCCAGTGTCATGCCCTTTTCCAGGCTGGTGGCCACGTAAACCGCAAGCAGTTCGGAATCGCAGTTTGAAACGAAGCGCTGTCCCTTACGCTCCAGGTCGCGGCGCATCAGCCAGTAATTGGTGATCTGGCCGTTATGCACCACTGCGATGTCGCTGTAGGGGTAGGCCCAGTACGGGTGAGCCGAGCGGATGTCGACATCCGACTCCGTGGCCATGCGGGTATGCCCGATACCGTGGCTTCCGGTGAAATTTCCCAGCCCGTAGGCGCCGGACACCACACCTGCGTCGCCCAAGTCCTTGATCAGTTCAAGCGCCGAGCCTATCGACAGGATTTCCGCACCTTCTATATCCTCGATATGATCGGACAGCAGTTTCATGTCGCCGTCATATTGAATGGCGTAACGAAACGCATACTCGGTCGCGTCTTTCATTTCGGAAACCGTCACGCCGAGCGCCTTCAACGTCTCGTCGACGGCATCCTTGCGGCGCTTGATTTCCTCGTGAATCTTGAGTGCGCCGTGCAGGTCTTCCTGCTCGGCAACCTTGAAGCGCAAGACAAAAGTGTTTTCCTTAGGTTCGCCGTAAATCGCAAACCCGGTTGAATCCGGCCCCCGGTGCTTCAGGGCCTGCAGCATGCTGGTCATTTCCTGACCGACATTGCTGGTGCCCTTCCGGTGGATCAGCCCTGCAATTCCGCACATGGGCATATGTCTCCTGTTGAGTGGGTTGCACGGCGGACCGCCGCCCGCCGCAAATCAGTTTCAAGAATGGCCGGTTTTTACGGCAGGCATTCCATGTAGGTTTCTTTGTCCCAATCGGTGACGGAAGCCATGAAGCGCGCCCATTCATCCGATTTGTACTCATGGTAGAGCCGGTACATTTCACCGGGCAGGCCGCGCTGGACGACTTCATCTGCCTCCAGCGCCTCAAGCGCCTCGCCAAGCGACATCGGCAGCTTCTTCACATCCTTGCCGGCCTTGATGGCCTCATAGATGTTTCTTTCTTCAGGCTCACCGGGGTCGAGCTTGTTGACGATGCCGTCATCGGCTGCTGCCAGAATGCAGGCGCCCATGAGGTACGGGTTCACCATGGAGTCCACCGAGCGGTATTCAAACCGGCCCGGTGCCGACACCCGCAAGCCAGTGGTGCGGTTCTGGAAGCCCCAGTCAGCAAACACCGGTGCCCAGAAGCCGGTATCCCACAGGCGGCGATACGAGTTCACGGTTGATGAGCCGATTGCGGTCAATGCCCGCAAGTGATGCACAATACCACCGATTGCTTCCAGTCCCGCTTTCTGCGGCATCTGGGGATCATCACCATCCGGCATGAAGGTGTTGTCTCCACCTTTCACATACATGTAGTTGTCCTTCATGCCCGGCAGTGCTTTCGGGTCATTGCCGGTGCGGCAGAACTCATCCTCACCGCCATGCCACAGCGACATGTTATGGTGACAACCGGACGCCGAAACGCCCTCGAAAGGCTTGGTCATGAAGCAGGCAAAAATGCCGAACTCACGGGCAACCTGGGCACAAATCTGCCGGTATGTGGTCAACCGGTCCGCATTGCGCAGCACGTCATCGTACATCCAGTTGAGTTCCAGCTGACCCGGTGCATCCTCATGATCGCCCTGGATCATGTCCAGCCCCATGGCCCGGGAGTATTCCATGACTTTCATGTAGACAGGACGCAGGCTCTCGAACTGGTCGATATGGTAGCAGTAGGGCTTGGAATAGCCCTCTTCCGGCTTGCCGTCCTCGTTGTACTTGAGCCACATCATTTCCGGCTCGGTACCGACACGCAGGCTGAGGCCCTTGTGCTTTGCCTTGAAGTCATCGTGCAGGCGGCGCAGGTTGCCGCGGCAGTCCGCCGTCAGGTACCCGCCTGGATCTTCCTTTTCCTCGCGATTGCGGAACAAGGTGCAATAAAAGCGCCCGATGCGCTTGTCCCATGGCAACTGCATGAAGGTTTCAGGCTCCGGTATGCCAACCAGTTCAGCTGCTTCGGGACCATAACCGAGATACTCGCCGGCCCGGTTGGTGAACAGGTTCATCGTTGCGCCGTAGACGAGCTGGAAGCCCTTCTTGGCGACCGCTTCCCAGTGATCGGCCGGAATGCCCTTGCCCATTATCTTGCCGGTGACCGAGATGAACTGGAGGTAGAGATATTCAATCCCCAGCTCGTCGATCATTTTCCGGACTTCCTTGACCTTTTCGGCCCTGCCCGGCGCATCAACAAAATTCTCGATATCCATTGCCATTGCACGGTTTCTCCCTGCTTACACACCAAAGTGACCAATACCATACCAATGCTATACCAATTTTGACAACCTACAAAATGAACCAAGGCGTCTTTTCGCACAAAAACTCTCTTCAGCAGCAACAGTGTTTTTTGCGATCATGAATTGCGAACAGTTGCCAAAGCTGTATCGTCTGTGTGTATTCTCTTGCACTGGTCCGGCGGCCAGCGACAGGAAAATGAATCAATAAAAACCTGCAACAATTTGATATATATGATATTTTATCGTATTTGTTGTTATGTTCAGCACAACTGAAACACCTGCTCGCAGATATTATTGCAAGGCAAAGGGAATGATTTCGATCGAACACAAGAGCACCCGAGGAGCCCGGTCCATAACGTCCGAACTCCGTAAAGCCATCGAAACAGGCAGGTATCATGACGGTGACCAATTGCCTCCGGAACGGGACCTTTCCGAAACCTATTCAGCGTCACGCAATACAATCAGAAAGGCGCTGGACAATCTTGAAGACGCCGGCCTGGTGGTTCGAAAGGTGGGCAGCGGCACCTTTGTCAATTATTCCGGGCCGGCCGATCTCGAGACCGAAAATGTTGTCGAGCAGATCAGCCCGTTGCAGTTGATTGACGCACGTATCGGCTTTGAACGGCAGATGACACGACTGGCGGTGGTCCACGCCACAGGCCGGGACATCGAAAAGATGGAGTCCCTGCTGACCCAGCTGGAGGCGACAGAACACGACCGCAATGCTTTTACAAAACTGGATTCGGAATTCCACCACCAGCTGGCAAAAGCGTCCGGCAATCCATTGATTGTGAAATTGTATCATCAGATCAATGAAGTACGCACTCATTCCCAGTGGAGAAAGGCGCGTGAACTGGTTCTCAGCCCTGAGAAAATCCGCCAGTACAACAAGTTCCACAGGGGCATACTCGACGCACTGATAAAACGCGACACCAAATCAGCAATCGACGCGCTGAATGCGCACATGGAACTGGCCCACCTTGACCTTGTCGGCACCGCCCCCGACGACTGATCTGCAGGCCGGTGCCACGGCAGTCACCCAGAGCTGGCCAGTTGGGGTTTGCGCCCCTGCCCCTCATCAGTCACGCGAATAGGCCGGTCGTGCTGAAGTGCCGGAATCCTGGCTCTCGCAGCTGCAACCCTGGACATATCCAGCCTGGCGACAATGTATCCTTCACCATCGCCGGCGTCTGCCAGCACCTCTCCCCATGGATCAATGATGAGAGAGTGTCCGTAGCATTCGCCGCCGCCCGATATTTTTCCGTACTGGCACGGGGCAATGACGAAGCATCCATTTTCAATGGCCCGGGCACGCTGCAGCACATGCCAATGTGCCTGACCGGTCACCTTGGTAAACGCAGCAGGCGTTGCCAGCACCTCGGCGCCCATCATGGCGAGCTGCCGATAAAGCGCTGCAAACCGCAAATCATAACAGATCGACAGCCCGATGCGGGCCCACGGCGTGTCTGCCACTATCGCCTGATCACCTGGCGATATGGTCGCTGACTCACGATAGGAGCCACCATCGAGATCCACGTCAAACATGTGAATTTTGTCATAGCGCGCGACTATCTCGCCGTCAGAGTTGATCAGGTAGGAGCGATTGGATATGCGGCCATCATGGTTTTGCACGCCGATAGAGCCGAGCAGGAACCAGACCCCAAGCTTGCGGGCAGCTTCGGCAAACGCTGGCAGCACCGGATGATCTGCTTCAGGATAAGCGCCGGGAAGAAACAGCCCATCCCTGGTTTCCAGGCCGGAAAAATACTCAGGCGTTGCTATCAGCTGCGCCCCGTCGGCTGCGGCCGCACCGGCAAGTCGCAAGCTTGTCTCGATATTATGCCGGACATCCGGCGTGGCGCAGTTCTGAACACAGGCTATAGTGAACTTCTTGGACATTGCTTTGCTCCAGTGGCGGCTGTTTGCAACCAATTTTATACCAATTCGGGCAGTTCGGAAGAGACTTGCAGGCCAAATCGCACAATACCCGGCCAGAAATGGTGAACCAGCCCGGGGTGCAACTCAAAACCACTAACCCAATAACCCAAGCAGCACTCAACACTCAGTGCAAAGATCTTCATCCGCTGAATCAGGCTAACACACCACAACTCAACCAATTTTTCAAATTGGATCAAAATCGGTTCTATTTTGGGTTGATTTGGTTGAGGATTCAGCCAATAGTGCAAGTGATGTCGCCGCTGACGCAGACGGAACGAACATCCAAAAAGACAAATCAGCACTAGGACAGCCCGGCACGGGCTCATCAAACCCGGGAGGAATACGATGAAGATTACAAAACTGCTGGCCACTTCGGCCATTGTTGCCGCCAGCTTGGCGTTTACACTACCGGCTTACGCAGAAGCAGAATCTGATGATCCAATTATCATGGTCCAAAACAACTGGACCAGCCAGCTGGTGCTGTCATTTGTTGTCGGCAAGACACTTGAAGGCATGGGCTACACGGTCGAGTATGCCCCGTCGGACTCTCAGCTGCAGTTCAAGGCCATCGCCGATGGTGACATGCATTTCCAGGTGGAAGCCTGGGAAGGGTCCATGAAGACCGCTTTTGAAAAGGCTGTTGCCGAAGACGGCATGGTTGATGCCGGGTCACATACCGCGCTTACCCGCGAAGAATGGTGGATCCCCGACTATGTTCTGGAAAAATGTCCTGAAGCCCAAAACTGGGAAGGCCTGAATGCCTGCGCGGAAATTTTCGCGACAGCAGAGACCAAGCCCAAAGGCCGCTTCGTCGGCCCGCCGGCTGACTGGGGCAAAAACTACGCCGCGCGCATTGACGCCCTGGAAATGAACTTCAAGGCAATCAATGTCGGACAGGCCGCAACCTTGTGGGCGGAACTGCAGTCTGCCTATGACCGCAAGGAGCCGATTGTGCTGTTCAACTGGACCCCGAATTTCATCGAGTTGAAATTCAAGGGCCGGTTTGTCGACTTCCCGAAACCTGAAAAAGGTTGCATGGAAGACAAGGCATGGGGACCAAATCCCAACGCCACTGGCGATTGCGGCGCCCCCCATTCGGGCTGGCTGAAAAAGGCTGCCTGGTCAGGCCTTGCCGAAAAGTACCCGAAAGCCTGGGCCGTGATGCAGAAAATCGACTTTGACAATGCCCAGATCGCCGCTGCTGCCCTGATGGTTGATGTTGACGGGTTGTCTCCGGAAGATGCTGCCGACAAGTGGATTGCCGATAACGCAGCCGTTGTCGAGGGCTGGAAGAAATAGGTTCACACCTCATGTGAGCAACATTTCGAGGCCGGGCTGAAGACATCTTTTGCCCGGCCTTTTCATCTGTGCAACGATAAGAAGACGATCCGGCAGGTTATCTGTCGAAGGGGACAAAATGGGCGTCGACGCGCAAATCAAGTGCCGCAATATCTGGAAGATTTTCGGGGCGGATCCGGAAGGCTTCATGCAGCGCCACAACGGCAACCCGACAGCTGATGATCTTGCCGTAGAAGGTTACATAGGGGCTGTGCGCAATGTCTCATTCGATGTCCACCAGGGTGAAATCCTCATCATCATGGGACTGTCGGGCTCCGGCAAGTCCACCATTATTCGCTGTATCACCCGTCTTAACGACCCGACCGCGGGAGAGGTTGAGTATGAAGGACGCGATCTGCTCAAAGCGACACCGCGGGAACTGATCGATATCCGCCGCCACAAGATGGGCATGGTGTTCCAGAGCTTTGGCCTGCTGCCGCATCGCACGGTTCTGTCGAACGTCGCCTTCCCGCTTGAGGTACAAAATCTAGATCAGCTGGACCGTGAAAAACGCGCCATGGAAATGATCGAGCTTGTCGGCCTGGGCGGCAGGGAGAACTACTTCCCGCGCGAACTGTCCGGCGGCCAGCAGCAACGGGTCGGCATCGCGCGTTCGCTCGCTGTCGAGCCGGACATCTGGTTTCTCGATGAACCTTTTTCCGCACTCGACCCGCTGATCCGGGCGGAAATGCAGGACGAGTTCATTCGCCTGCAGCAAATGCTGAAAAAAACCATTGTGTTCATCACCCACGATTTTGAAGAAGCCACCAAGCTGGCTGACCGCATCGGCATCATGAAGGCCGGCGAGATGGTGCAGCTGTGCACACCGGAAGAAATGGTGCTTAACCCGGCAGACGAGTACGTGGCGGAATTCGCCCGTAATGCACCGCGCGACCGAATTGTTTCCGCCGCGGCGATCATGAAAAAATCCACGGCGAAAACACCCAGCAAAGTTTCAGGTGCTTGCGTCCTGGCAAACACCAAAATCGGCGCGATCGCAGAACAGGTCATCAGCTCGGACAAGCCGACACCTGTCACGGACGCAGACGGATATGTGCTTGGCCACGTGAGCCGGGAGCGTATTACAAAAGCCCTGTTTGGCAAGGGTGAGATTGTATGAACAGTGCGATAACAGACATCGGCAAATCGCCACCCTCCAGTGTTTCGGGCCTGAATTCGTTCTGGGTTCAGATGGCTGGCATGATCTGTTTTACCGTACTGGTGAGCCTGGTGCTCGACTTCATGAAAATCTGGCCGCAGGAATGGATCATTCCAATCAAGGAATGGATCACCGTGTTCTTCACCTGGCTCGACAAGGAAGCCGCTATAGGTCCGCTGCAATTCAAGACCGTGACCCGATCCATTTCGTGGCTGCTCGAGCAGCCACTGGATTGGGCAGAATACATCTTGTACCGCGGCATCAAGGCCAAGCAGTTCCCAGCGATCTTTTGGATGTTTGTTCCGGTCATCGGCATGGCCGTGTTGCACAAGCGATTTGGCCTGCAGAAATGCCTGCTTGCCGTGGTCGCCATCTGGGCGGTTACGCTGGCTGACAATGTTCTGTTTCAAACAGGTCTGTTCGGGTTGCCGGCTACGGTTCTGGATGCACTCGGCGTCAAGAAGCTGGATGCGCTTCCCTGGGTGGTGATCGTTGCCGGCGCCGGTATTCTCGGACACTGGATTGGCGGCTGGAAGCTGGCTCTGTTTTCCGCCGGCTGTATCGGCTATCTGGCTGTCATGGGCCTGTGGCGCGACTCCATGAAAACGTTCTCCATCGTTGCGGTTTCGGTGCCGTTTGCGGTGGTTCTCGGCCTGGGCCTGGGCATCTGGGCGACCCGCTCAAAACGGGCCGCTGCAGTTATCTCGCCGATGTTCGACATCATGCAGGCAACCCCGCACATGGCCTATCTGGTCCCGGTGGTCGTGTTGTTTGGCGCCGGCCAGGTGCCGGCCATGATTGCGACGGTGATCTTTGCCATGCCGCCCATGGCCCGGTGCACCATACTGGGCATTCAGACGGTCTCCAGCGACGTGGAAGAGTCCGGCCGGATGTCGGGTTGCACGCCGCGACAGCTGCTGTGGAAAGTCACGCTGCCCTCGTCGCAGCGCGTCCTCATGCTGGGCGTCAACCAGGTCGTCATGCAGACGCTGGCCATGGTGGTGATTGCATCCATGGTCGGGGCTCAGGGCCTGGGCCACAAGCTGCTCTTTTCCCTGCAGCAGCTGCGTCTTGGCGCTGCTGTTGAGCAAGGTCTCGCCATCGTCCTGATGGCGGTGGTGCTCGACCGCCTGACCCAGGCCTATGCGAACCGGGCACCCGGTGAACTGGCGTCGCGTGAGACAGGCTGGAAAGCCAGAAAGCATCTGTGGCTTTTCCTTGCTGTTACAGTCGGTGCCTACATCCTGGCACAGATTGTTCCCATGGTGGAGAAGTATCCAAGAGCCCTTACCTTCACGCTTGGCCGCGACATCGATTTTGCCCTGCGCGCGTTTTCCAAACACGCCTATGACTACATCAGTCCGGTGCGGGATTTCATAACCGTTTACATGCTGATCCCGTTCCGCGATTTTTTCCTGTGGTTGCCGTGGAGCACCGTGATCGGCGTTGTCGGCCTCACCGCCTACTGGCTCGGCGGCATACGCACCACCTTGTTGACCACCAGCCTTATCAGCGTTGTCATCCTTATTACCGGCAACTGGGAACAGGGCATGCTGACGCTCTATCTCGTCACCTCTGCTGTCATCCTGTGCATACTTATCGGCGTGCCGATCGGTATCTGGGCCTCGCGGTCGGAGCGGGCCGCGCGCCCCATCATGGCAACCTGCGATACACTGCAGACGTTTCCATCCTTCATCTACCTGATCCCGGTGATCATGCTGTTGAAGGTCGGCGATCTGTCCAATGTCATCGCCATCCTGGCCTATGCCACCGTCCCTGCGGTGCGCTACACATATCTCGGCATCAAGCGCATTCCGGAAGTCACCATCGAAGCATCCATCGCCAACGGGACAACCCCGTTCCAGCGCCTGTGGAAAGTGGAACTGCCGATTGCGCTGCCTGAAATCATGCTCGGCATCAACCAGACCATCATGATGGCGCTGGCCATGACGGCGATCACCGCGCTGATCGGATCCTCCGACCTTGGCCAGGAAATCTACCGGGCCCTGCCGACCGCCGATTCCGGTCGCGGCATCATGGCCGGTCTTGGCATCGCCGTTATCGGCATTGTCGCCGACAGGCTCATTCAGGCCTGGGCAGCAGAACGCAAGAAACAATTGGGCATAAACTAAGGAGAGCAAAACCGATGTCAAAAAGAGTAGCCGTTATTGGTGCCGGTCCGTCCGGTCTGGCACAGCTGCGCGCCTTCCAGTCTGCTGCAAAAAAAGGTGCCGATATTCCGGAAATAGTCTGTTTCGAAAAGCAGGACAACTGGGGCGGGTTGTGGAACTACACCTGGCGCACCGGACTGGATGAATATGGTGAGCCGGTACATTGCTCGATGTATCGCTATCTCTGGTCAAACGGCCCCAAGGAAGGTCTGGAATTTGCCGACTATTCCTTCGAGGAACATTTCGGCAAGCAGATTGCTTCCTATCCGCCGCGCGCCGTCCTGTTCGACTATATTCAGGGCCGCGTGGAGAAGGCGGATGTGCGCAAGTGGATCAGGTTCCGCACACCTGTGCGTCATGTCGAATGGGATGCAGCAGCAGCTAAGTTCAACGTTACATCACATGACCTCATAAACGACAAGGTGACCACCGAAGCCTTCGACAATGTCGTGTGCTGCAGCGGCCATTTCTCGACGCCGAACGTGCCTCACTTCGACGGCCTGGATCGCTTCAATGGCCGGGTACTGCACGCGCATGACTTCCGCGATGCGATGGAGTTCAAGGACAAGGACATCCTCATCATCGGCACGTCCTATTCAGCCGAAGACATAGGCTCACAATGCTGGAAGTACGGCGCCAAATCGATCACCGTCAGCCACCGGACCGCCGCCATGGGATACGACTGGCCGGACAATTGGCAAGAGGTTCCGCTTCTGACCAAGGTCGACGGCAACACATGCACGTTCAAGGACGGGACAACGAAGGATGTCGACGCCATTATCCTGTGCACCGGTTATCAGCATTACTTCCCGTTCATGGCGGAAGATCTGAAACTGCATACCGCCAATCGTCTGGCCACGGCTGATCTCTACAAAGGTGTGGCCTTTGTTCACAACCCGGCGCTGTTCTATATCGGCATGCAGGACCAGTGGTTCACGTTCAACATGTTTGACGCGCAAGCCTGGTGGGCGCGTGATGTCATTATGGGGCGTATCGCCCTGCCCGACAAAGCCGCCATGCAGGCAGACGTCGAAGACCGGGTAACCCGTGAAGATGCCAATGAGGACGACTATGCCTGCATTCGGTATCAGGGCGACTATGTGAAGGAACTGATCGCGGAAACCGACTATCCGAGCTTTGATGTGGATGGTGCCAATGAGGCCTTCTTCCAGTGGAAAAAGCACAAGAAGCAGAACATCATGACCTTCCGCAACAACAGCTACAAATCAGTGATCACCGGCACCATGGCACCTGCCCATCACACACCGTGGAAAGATGCACTCGACGATTCACTTGAGTCGTACCTGGAGAACTGAACCATGAACAGGCTGGCAGGCGTACAATGGTTTGCCAGCCGATTGTTCCTGTCCCTGATCGCTGCTGCCTGTCTCTTTTTGACGGTAGCACGGGCACAGCAGGTAGACCTGGAAATCGTGCTGGCAATGGACGGGTCAGGCAGCATCAGTTCCGACGAATTTCAATTGCAGGTCATAGGGACGGCAGCGGCACTCAGGGACGCGAGCGTCCAGCATGCAATTCTTTCCGGACCGACGGGGAGTGTGGCGATCGCCGCCGTCATCTGGTCCGATGCGGCGTTCCCGAAATATCCAACCGAGTGGCATCTGCTGAACTCACCCCAGTCGATTGATGCGTTCGCACAAAGACTGCTCAGTTTCAACAATCCGGCAAATGCCGGCAAGCGCCAGGGCAAGGGCGGCGGCGGAACCGGTATCGGCGACGGCATTGTCTATGCACTGGAAATGATCCGCAGCAACAGGTTCAACGGAGCCCGCAAGGTCGTGGACGTTTCAGGCGACGGGGTCGAAACCGACCCCTGGTTCGAGAAGGCCTTCACCCTGCCCGATGCGCGCGACCTCGCCCGGGCACAAGGCGTGACGATCAACGGCCTTGCCATTCTCACCGACAATTGGAAGCTGCATCAGTATTATCGAGCTGAAGTCATCTCGGGGCCCGGCGCGTTCGTGGTCAAGGCGGTGAACTTCGATGCCTTTGCTGTGGCAATCCGCAACAAGCTGCTGCGAGAGATGTCGCCGGTGATCACGATGAATCCGGAGAACGAAAATCTGCAACAGACCGCAAACAATCGATACTAGGGCACAACCTAAGACCGCGGCCGTGTTTTCTTGGGATCGTAATGCGCAAACGGCACTATGGTGGCCGGCAGGCGTTTCTGGTGACCGTCCAGCTTGCCTACTTCCACCTTTGTTCCGATTTCGGCATGCACCACATCAACCCGCGCCAGCGCAATGTTCTTTTTAAGCATGGGGGATCGCATGGAGGACGTGATCTCGCCGATCTGGGCACGACCGACGTGCACACAATCGCCATGCCCGACATCCACCGAGCTGTCTATGTCCAGCCCGACCAGCTTGCGCGACGGGGTTTCCTTGCGCCGGATAAGCGCATCACGTCCGATGAAGTCATCGGTTTTACTTTTCAGCGGAACCGTAAAGCCGATACCGGCTTCAAACGGATCGGTCTGGTCAGAAAAATCATTACCGGCGAATATCAACCCGGCCTCAATGCGCACCATGTCCAGGGCTTCAAGCCCCATCGGTGTCAGACCGTGTGGCTCACCCGCTGCCCAAAGTGCCTCAAACACCGTCTCGGCGTGTTTGGGATGGCACCATATTTCATAACCCAGCTCGCCGGTGTAGCCGGTGCGAGACACCACAATCGGTACGCCCTGATCGTCTCCCACACGCCCGACCGTAAAGCGAAACCATTCCAGTTCACCGATCGCCGGTTGATGCGGCGGGGTCCAGACGAATTTCTTCAGTATGTCCCGGCTTTCGGGGCCTTGCACGGCGACATTGTGCATCTGGTCGGTTGACGACCGTATATTGACGTTCAGGCCCAGCTTGCCGGCCACTTCGCGCAGCCAGACACCACCGTAATCGTCGCCACCGATCCAGCGGAAATTATCCCTGCCCAGGCGCAGCAGCGTGCCGTCATCGATCATGCCGCCGTGTTCATAACACATGGCGGAATAGACAACCTCACCAACCGCCAGTTTTGCGATATTGCGGGTCAGGGTGTATTGCATCAGCGCTTCGCTGTCCGGCCCGGTAATCTCGAATTTACGCAGCGGCGACAGATCAACTACGACCGCTTTTTCCCGGCACGCCCAGTATTCGTCAATCGGGCCTGACTTTGAAAAACAGTTGGCCAGCCAGTATCCCTTGTACTCGACAAAATTGCGGGTGTGCTTTTCGAAGCTGGAATGGAAGGCCGTTTGCTTGGTCATTTTCGGTTCCGAATCTGGTGTCGTACGCATGGCAATCGCGCGGGAAAACTTCTCTTCGCCTGAATAGGTGCGCACGTGAATGTCTGTGGGGTTCCATCCGTTGGCGGGAGATGTGTCATCAGGACAGGCGGACGTTACACAAATCAAATCGGTCAGCGCCCGCAACAGCACATAGTCCCCGGGCCGTGACCAGGGTTCGTCGCTGAACAGCACGCCTTGTTCGTCAATGCCGGTATTGAAGAAAAAATTGATCGCCATCCACCCGGCCCGGGCAGTGACGCCGTGTTCAGCCAGCACGCCGTTGAAGTTGTCGGAACAATTGACATGCCCCGGATACCCGATGTCATCATAGTATTTCGCGGCACAGGCCAGCGCGAACGCATCATGCCTGCCGACCGTATCCTGAACCACCTCAACCAGCGGCAGCATGTCCTGGTCGTAGTATTTGGCATGCAGGCCGGGCATCGGATAGGCATGGCCCATCAGCGCACGCGTGGTGGTGACGTCAAGCGGATGCTCAGTTCCCTTGTCCAGTTTGCGTGCTGAAAAACACTGGAAATCCGTGCACTGGCGCCCGTCCACATCCAGAACCTGAATGAAGTCGCCGGCTTTCACAAAGTAGGTTTCAGCTGTCTCGGTGTGAACGCGAAGATCAAGCACAGGATCAGCCAACGGGTCGGGCAGTTCGAATTTCACATGGGACTTGACGACAGCCCTTGTCACCATCACCGTCAGCGGAGTTGAGGTATCCTGGGCTTCCATGTCCATGGCGCCGCCGGGTGCTGCAATGACAACCACGCCATCGCGCTGAGCGGACAGTTCAATTTCCTCGCCGTGGCGGGTCCGGGCATTGAAACAACTGACCGCTCCCGCGCCGGCAAGATCAATATTTCGGCTTTCCAGCCCCATGCGCAGGCCGCGCAGACTGTGGTCTGGTCCGGCCAGCAGCGCCTTCAGACCGGCCGCATCCGAGTTTGGCTTTTTGCCGAGCATGCCTGCATCAATATTGCCGGTTGTGTCTGCGGCGACGATTTCGCAAACCTGACCGCCCTCGTCGTTGATGACGGTGAACCTGTCGCCCTGCTCCACCGGAATCAGTACAGCGCCTGCACCTTGCACAACATATCGTTCGGTGCCTGGCGGCATGGAAAAAACCCCAGGCTGAATGATACTACTCGGAACCGGCGGTCCCGCTTTTACAACCGGATATGCGGTTTCCAGCATGCTTTGTTTCCTCACGCCACACGGAGATACAAGGGGCTATTTGCGTTTGCATGTGTGGAATAAAAATTTATCATAAAGAATAACGCTCGACCGTTCCCATCACAAGCTGTTTCTAGTCTTTTCACGGCCGTTTCAGAACCGACAAGCCGATTGTCCGAGGGGATTTTGTGCTGCCATTCTGATTGCAAACACCGCCGGTTTTGCGGCAAGCTGGCATCCGGCGCACGCGCGCAAACCCACACTGCAACCAACCGTGTTCAAATCCGTGTTGACGGCAACCAGAGTAGAGAAACCGATGCAAAAAATTCAACCCGATGATCGTCGTGTCGTCAACATCTACAATGATGACTTCAAACCTTTCGGCGGCGAGGCCGCCCCTTCTTCCCATGAGAGCGCCCTGCAGATAAACGCCCACGAGCAATTGGGAGTCGGGTTCCATGTCTATCGAATGCAGCCGGGAACGACCACAACGCCGCATGAGCACACACAGGACGAGGAGTTCCTGGTGCTTGAAGGTGAACTCACCGACAATGACGGTTACGTTTACAGGACAGGCGATCTGGTCTGGCTGAAAAAAGGCACGCAGCATTCTTCCCATTCGGAACACGGCGCCCTGCTCGCCGTCTATATCGGCGCCGCTGAGAAAAACCTGACATAACCATCCCGGCTGCTGTTACATGGTCAGCCGGAACCATGTACCGAGCGTGATGGCAAAGGCAGCTGATAACCGACATGCAACACCCATACCTGATTGCCATTGACTGGGGCACTTCCAGTTTTCGTCTGTGGGCGATATCGGGCGGCGGACAAGTCGTATCGCGAACACGCAACGACAACGGCATGTCGAAACTGAAGCCGGGTGACTATGCACACGTGCTTGCCGCCGCATTGACCGAACTCGGCCTTGCCCACACCCTGCCGACAATAATCTGCGGCATGGCAGGGTCCGCGCAAGGCTGGATGGAAGCCCCGTATGTCGACACGCCCACCAGTCTAGAAGGCATACCGTTACAGGCTGTTGTGGTACCCGGCACCGCAACAATGGTGCGCATTCTGCCGGGCCTTGCGCAGCGCAAAATGTCAGCACCTGATGTGATGCGGGGAGAAGAAACACTGCTGCTGGGCGCCGTTCTTGAAAGGGGTGTCTCCGGAACCATCTGTCTTCCCGGTACACATTCAAAGTGGGTGACAATCGATGAAGCAGAGGTTTGCGGGTTTTCAACATCGATGACCGGAGAGATTTTTTCGCTTCTGCAATCCCACTCCGTGCTGGCTCACTCCGTGCAACAGGCGGCAGGCGAAAACGATGACGATGAGGCCTTCCAGTCTGCAGTCAGGGAAGCGGTGAACTCGCCTGAAAAAATACTGCAGGCCTTGTTTTCAGTCCGCTCGGCATCCCTGCTTCAACAAACCGCAACAGCCCGGCCTATGCGCGCCCGGCTGTCAGGACTGTTGCTGGGCCTGGAAATCGCCGGCGTTCGAGACATTGCGCAAGAACAAGTGACGTTGATCTCAAGCGGCCAGTTGGCGCACAGCTACAGACACGCGCTTGAGTCAGTTGGCTTCCAGTGCAAACTGATTGATGCGGACGAAATGGTGCTGGCAGGACTTTGCCATGCCGCCGGCCAAATATGGCCGAACCTGAAAGCCGAAAGGTAGCCTTGCACATGACAGTTGAGAACAAGTGGCACGAACTGGATCGCAAGCTGGTTGCAATTTTGCGGGGCATTGATCCCGGTGACGTATCCGAAGTCGTTACCCAGCTACTGGAGACCGGTTTCCGGGCAATCGAGATTCCACTGAACTCTCCTGACCCGTTCCGCTCCATAGAGAGCGCAGTCAAGGCCGCCGAAAAACACTCCCCTCGTGCATGCCTGATCGGCGCCGGAACGGTTTTAAGCGTCGATGACGTCAAGGCTGTTAAGTCATCCGGCGGCAATCTGATTGTGTCACCAAACACAAATGAGGCCGTTATCGAAGCCACGATCGAAAACACCATGGTGAGCTTGCCCGGCGTGTTTACCGCGACAGAGGCCCACATGGCACTGGCAAAAGGTGCCTCCGGGCTGAAGTTTTTCCCGGCCTCTATCCTGGGGCCAAAGGGCATAGCGGCGATCAAGGTTATCCTGCCGGCAGACGCCGGGATATGCGCCGTCGGAGGCATCGAGCCGTCAGACTTTCCCGCCTATTTTGCATCGGGAGTGAACGGGTTTGGACTTGGGTCGTGCCTGTATGCGCCTGGTAAGCCGCTGGGTGACATTATCGAATGCGCGCGGTCAGCGATAACCGTTTACGACCGGCATTCACGCTGATCAGTGCTTGGCCATTCACCATGCACCTGGCAGGCCTGTCAGGCGCGCCACATCCATATGGGAAACCGATGGAAGTGCGGCTTTGGCGTTCTCATCGGGTTGTCATGAGAAACACCGGACATGTCACAGTCGTTACAAGACTAGAGGTCATATCCAAAACGCCTGAAGTCATTGGCATAAAATTTCCCGATAAGGTTTCGATCTGCCTTCGAAACGGTTTGCAAGGGTGCATCTGCCACCTTGCGGGCCTCAGGGGTTTCCGAGTAATCCGCTCCGGTCACTTCACTCAGGCGTTGGAACACTTTATCGAGACCATCCTCCAGCCTGAACACCTCGGTATTGAGGCACAAAAACTCCTCCTGCGCTCGAAAGTGATTGTCATCCAGATAAGGCGAACTGCGTGCCTGAAAGAGTTTTTTGCGTAACCAAAGCCAGAACGGCATCTTGATGGACCGCTTTCTCTGATTCCAGTCGTATTCGCTGCGAATCCTGTCAACCGGATGCCTGACAACCGTGAAGACATAAGCAAGTGCCTCCGGTTGAAAAAGCTCTCTCAACGGGCTGTTGTGCAGATGTTGCGGCGTGCAGTGATAACCCGGCCACGGCGAACTCGTGATCATGCCGACCTGATGATGAAGCTTCAATTCACTGGAGATCGTGCTGCCTCCCGTTTTGGGAATGTGAATGAACAACACCTTGCCTTTGGGAGTATCAAATATCGGCATCAATTCCATCGCAGCTCAATTGATCAACCATGCATCAGCCGTCAGACTCTGCAATCCAGATATTAGTTTTGATTTCGCTTCAGGCGAAGGGTCAGCCGCTTGTCATGGGCAATAAAGGGCTCGCCGCCAAATGCCTTGATCTGCCACCAGTGAAAGTCATCAATGACACGAAGGACATTCTTCTTGTCAAGCCTGAGCCTGGTTCTCCATTTCCGGAACAGTCCTTTCCATAAAATCCATTGGTCACGCGGTGGCTTGTCGGCCAGATAGGCCAGTTCCCCGAACGGCAATTCCATCCACTCATCCATGAACGCCTGTCCTTCATGCGAATTTCGGATCGCAAAAAAACCGGCATTGGGACAAATCCAGGCGCGGCATTCCCAGATACCAAGCCAATTCAGCGGAATCAAAACTCCCGCCCGTACACTGGCGTCACTGGAAAAAACCGCATCGGTGCCGGTTTGATCATCAATGAATTCCTCAAGGCGCCTGGACCGATCACAAACCCAGGTGTCGGCATCGGCAACCACCATCCAGTCACATTCAGATTGCCGAAGGTGGCGTTTTGCGAGTTCAATTTTGGACCAGTTGATGTGCATGTCGGGCAACACCTGCTCATCATAGTGCGTCAATGAATAGCCGTGCTGCAAACAATAGGACTGCCAATTGGCGAGCGTCTCTTTTGCATAGTCATCTATATCTGCTGTCGCCATTATGACGACATCAATCTTGCTACACCTGTTTCCCGGAGCATCCGGACCGGGATGCTCCGCAAGATCAACTGAACCCATGCCGTCTCCTATGCGATCAGTAACAGTTGCAATCCGTGGATCTTTGGGTCAACCCTGTGGCGTACAGTTCGATCATCTTTTCGCCGTCGCAACGCCTGACTTCCAAAGCCCCATGACACAATCTACACCGGCACAGAAACAACGATTTTCGTCCAAGATCAACCCCTTAGCGCGTGTTGTTACCTGGACTGAATCTGTTATGCGTCGCAACGGTCGTTTCGCAAAACAACTCAGCCGTGCAAACGCCCAGCCAACCACAATTGGCAGCGGTGTTGCATGTGTCGGTGTCATGAAGAACGAACGCCCGCGGATCGAAGACTTCCTCAATCACTATAGAATGCTGGATGTGAGCGGATTTGTGCTGATTGACAACGGGTCAACAGATGGCACTCTCGAATATGCCCTGGAACAACCTGACTGCACCGTTTTCAGCACCACCAACAGCTACTCGCAATCTGGCTTCGGCAGCCAGTGGATCAATGCAGCAATTGACATATGCGGTCTCAGAAACAGGTGGCTGGTTGTTGCCGACCTTGATGAGTTGCTGGTTTATGATCGTTGTGAAACACACAAACTGCCTGACCTTGCCGATTTGCTCAAAGAGGCAAATCTGGACGCCCTGCCCTGCCTGATGCTGGATATGTATGATGACGGAGACCCTGAACGGAGCAGATATGTGCCCGGCAGCAGCATGATTGATGCATCACCGATGTTCGATGCCACCGGGTATCACCGCGAGCCGTCATTGCTCAAATCACTACTGCCAGCGACAGCCCTGGCAATTCGCGGCGGCCCGCGGGCACGCACCATGTTCAGTCCATCCGACGCAGGCAACATGCTGCCCTATCTGCACAAAGTCCCCTTCATGAAATGGTCCCCGGGGGCAGGCATGAGAACGTCGCACGAAGTTGACCCGATCATCAGGAACTTTTCCCCCTTACGCGGCGCACTGCTGCACTTCAAGTTTCTCAACAACGCCGCATTGACCAACAAGGACCGCCTGCGTGACCTGGATCACTGGAACAACAATCAACAACAGTCAAAGTACTTTGAGAATGCCGGCAAAACAGCAGGCACAACCTTCATGTATGAAGGTTCAGAACGATATCTATCCTCCCAGAGCCTGGTGCATCACGACCTGATTTCGAAACTGCAGTGGCCAGCCTGATGCGCACGGTTGAAACACAGCTGAATACCTTGTGGATCGGGCCTGAACTTTCTTCCATTCATCTGGCGTGCCTGCTGTCAGCAGTCAGGGCAGGCCACAAGGTCAGGTTGTTCTGCTATTCACCGCCAAGAAACCTGCCCGCGGAAATCGAGATCGCCAATGCGGAAGACGTGTTGCCTGAGACCGGGATCATGCGACACCGCGACAGCGGCAGCCCGTCCCTGTCCTCAAATCGTTTCCGGTATCTTCTGTTTGAGAAAGAGCTTGGTCCCTGGATAGATACAGATGTTTTTGTGCTCAAACCGCTGACGTCACGCGACGGGTACATGATGGCCTGGCAGGATGATGAACTGATCGGTTCAGCCGTGCTGCGATTACCCCCCGGCCAACTGACTGACTTCCTGTGCGACTTTACCTTGCAATCACACCCGATACCGTTCTGGTATCCGCCCCTGCACAGACGCTGGTTGCGGTTGCGAAGTGCGGCGGGTTTTCCCCTCGCTGCCGGTGATTACCGATGGGGCATATATGGCCCGCACCTGCTGACCAATTCTGTTCGCCGGCACAATCTCGAAGCCAGTGCGCAACCATCCAGCGTGTACTACCCTGTCGGCTGGCGGGACGCAGCCAACCTTTATGCACCGCAGGGTTGTGATCTTGACACCCTGCCGGACACGACCGAAGCCGTCCACCTATGGCACCACATGGGACCAAACACAGCCGATTACACAAATCCCATTCAACCGGGCAGCTTCCTTGATCAGGCCTTCCGCATGGTCGACATGTCTGTTGAGGCGCAGTGACTATTCAGTGATGGCTGGTAATTGACGCCAGCCGGTTTTGGGCCTCGGCAGCTTCGCGCTCCAGTTGTTTGACAATATCGGCAATAGGGGCAACAGCGTGAAGGAAGCCCAAAGCGTGACCGGCAGACAAAAGGCCTTTGGATGTGTCTCCTGTTTCATAGGCCTGGCGGCCGATCTTGCCGGACACATGCGGCAGCAGGTCTTCAATCCGGATGTCCGGATTTTCAGTTTCCAGGCGCGTAACCAGATCGGTTGTCTCATTGCGCAATGTTCGAATGGTATTGCGGACGCTTGCCATGGTCAGCGCGGTGTCGCGCTCGGATGCCTCGATCAGTGTCTGCTTGTAGTCGGCATGCGCCTTGATCTCTTCGGCCACCAGAAAGCGGGTTCCCATCACCACACCATCGGCCCCCATCGCCAGGGCCGCAACCAGTTGCGAGCCGGTGCCGATACCGCCGCCAATCAGGTACGGAATGTCCAGGCGCTGCTGCGCCAACGCCGCGTTGACCATGGTGCCGATCATTTCCATGCCCGGGTGACCACCGCACTCAGCCCCGACAATGGACACCATATCGACGCCGACACTCTGGGCTTTCACCGCAAAGCGGACGCTCGGCACCTTGTGCAGTATGACGATACCTGCCTCCTTTAACATCGGCACATAGGCCTCGGGATTGCGGCCGGAGGTTTCAACAAAGCGAACGCCTTCATCGACGATCAGTTGAAAAACCTCCTGCGTCTGTTCGCCCTGCACCAGCTTGGGCAACATCGAAACATTCACGCCGAACGGCCGTCCGTCACACAGATCACGGCACCGGCGTATCTGGGCGCGGAGTTCGTCAGGATCAGCAAAACTGGCGGCGGTGATAAAAGATATGATACCGGCATGAGCCGCGGCTGCGACGTAATCGGCATCTGCCAGCCACATCAATCCGCCTGCTACTATGGGTACCCGGATGCCGAACGTCCGGCATACCTGCGTGTCAAATCGCACCGGCACTACGTGTCGCCGAGCTTGGCGAAATCGGGTTTGCGCTTTTCAAAGAATGCGGTAATGCCTTCCACAGCAGGATCTTCTGTGACAGCGGCGGCCATGTGATCAAGCTCCAGATGCATTTGTTCCTCGAATGTGGAGTGCTCTGCTGCGTTCAACAATTCCTTGATGCGCGACAGTGCGCTGGTTGGAGATGCCGCCAGTCGATCAGCAATTGCGGAGGCCTGTGACATGGCTTCGCCCGGCTCACTTACCTGGTTCAAGGCACCCAGTTGATACAGACGATCAGCAGCAATGGGATCAGCCAACAGGCACAACTCATTGACCAGAGGCCGTGGCAGCATGTTCATCAGGCGATGGGTTATGCCACCGTCCGGGGTCAGGCCAACCCTGACATAGGAGACCGTGAACTTTGCCTCCCTGCTTGCCACAATAAAATCGCAGGCATAGGCCAGCGAGACACCGGCACCGGCTGCCCCGCCTTCAACTGCCGCGATCACCGGTTTTGGACAAGACCTGAACCTGCGAACAATGTCATGGAGGCTCTCGATATGAGCCTTGCGGTCCTCGAGCGGTTCAAAACGCCGGTTCCTGATCCGGTTGAGATCACCGCCTGCACAGAAAAAAGATCCCGCGCCGGTGAATATCACCGATTTCACCCGGTCAGCTTCAGTGGCCAGGTCCAGCGCTTCGGAAATGACATCATACAGCTCCAGGGTGATCGCGTTGCGGTTGGCGACATTGGCGTTGTAGATAACCAGACGGTCCCCAAGGTCTTCGAAATAGGCGGCTTTATCACTGGTCATGGTCTGAACCCTGAGCTTGAGAAAGCGCAATAAAGCGCTCCAGATGATGGTCGGTGTCGCCAAATTCATGGTCCACCATGATCAGGCGCCGGGCATAATGGGCGAGTGCATATTCCTGCGTCATGCCGATGCCGCCATGCATCTGGATGCTTTCTTCCGCCACCAGCCGCGCGACGCGTCCGATCAGATTCTTGGTCGCGCTGGCATTGCGTTCACGCTCATCGCGGGGCTTGTCCAGAGCAGCAGCCAGGTTGAGCACCGCTGATCGTGCCTGCTCAATCTCAATCAGCATGTCCGCCATGCGGTGCTGCAAGACCTGAAACTTTCCGATGGGACGGCCAAACTGGGTCCGCGTCTGCAGATAATCTATGGTGAGCTGCTTGGCAGTCTCCATCGCCCCCAGGGCTTCTGCTGAAACAGCAGCGATCGCCATGCAGGTTCGCGCCTCGATTGCCGGGAACGCGCCGCCGGGGCGCCCCAACAACGCGTCGCCCGGCAGCTTCACATCGTGCAATTCAATCTCGCCTGCATAACCGCCATCGATTTTCGGGTAACCACGTGTCGATATTCCCGGCGCATCAGCCGGCACCAGAAAAAGCGAAAGGCCGTCTTCTGCATCATCCGCACCGGCAGTCCGGGCACTTACAACAAGTGTCTGCGCACAGTCTGCGTTTGAGACCACGGATTTGCGCCCGTTCAGCTCAAATCCCTGTCCATCCGGTTTGGCGGTGGTTGTGACGCAGGCCATGTCATACCGGCTGCCCGGTTCGGCATGAGCAAAGGCAAGCTGATGGTCGCCTGACATCACGGTTTCCAGAAGTGCGCGTTGATCGGCAGTTCCAAGATCGGCAATCAACCCGCCGGCCAGAATCGCGTTGTCAAGCAGCGGCTCGACCACGCCTGCACGCCCGATCTCCTCAAACACCGTAACAATGTCATACCCCTGCCCGCCCAGTCCGCCGACATTTTCGCCGAACAAGGCATGCAGCACACCCAGTTCAGCCAGTTGCGACCAGATTTCACGCGACACGCCATGTTCTGTGGCCAGCGATGTGTTGCGTTGTTCATCGGAATACACATCAGACAGAAACCGCCGCAGTGTGTCGCGCAACATGGTGCGCTCTTCGGTTTGCCCGAAGCTGGTTTGATCTTGTGTACTCACAGGTCCAGAACCTGCTTTGCAATGATGGTCCGCTGGACTTCATTGGACCCGCCATAAATCGTCAGCTTGCGGTTGTTGAAGTATTGCGCAGCAACAGGTGCTGCATATTCAGGCCCGATGGCTTGCGCATTGGACCCTTCGTCAAGCGCCTCGGATACAAACGGGATTGCATAAGGTCCTACAGCGCGTCTGGTCAGATCGTTGATCTGCTGACGCAACTCGGTTCCCTTGATTTTCAACATGGAGCTTTCAACACCAGGGGCCTGCCCGGCGGCGACCTGCGCAATGACACGGAGGTTGGTGGTCTCCATGGCCATCAGGTCAATCTCCACCTGCGCGAGACGGGCTGCAAAATACGGATTTGCGGCAAGGGGCTTGCCACCGGCCATTTCCTGAGCGGCAATTCGTTTGACCGCATCAAGTCCGGCTTTCGCGAAACCTGTACCTGCAATATTGGTGCGCTCATGGGTCAAAAGATATTTTGCGTACGTCCAGCCCTGATTTTCTTCTCCGACGAGATTTCCAACCGGTACACGCACATCGTCGAAGAATACTTCATTGACCTCCGCCTCACCGTCCAGAAGCCGGATCGGGCGTATCTGCACACCGGGACTGGCCATGTCGATCAGCAGGAACGAGATACCGGCCTGTGGCTTGACCTCGGTATCGGTGCGCACCAGGCAAAAAATCCAGTTCGCGTGCTGGCCCAGCGTGGTCCAGGTTTTCTGGCCATTGACCACATAGTGATCGCCATCTCGAACCGCGCGGGTCTTCAAGGATGCAAGGTCGGACCCGGCACCGGGTTCGGAATACCCCTGACACCACCAGTCATCGCCGTTCAGAATACGTGGCAGGAAACGGTCGCGCTGTGCCTGTGAACCGAATTTCTGCAACACCGGGCCCAGCATCATCAACCCAAACGGGACAATTCTGGGCGCGTGGGCAGCACACATCTCGTCTTCGAAAATGAAGCGCTGATGCGCCGTCCATCCGGTGCCGCCAAACTGCACCGGCCAGTTTACCGCAAGCCAGCCCTTTTGATTCAGAATCGCATGCCACTCTTCATGGTCGGCCTTGGTCATGCGCAGGCCGGAGTGCACCTTGTTGCTTATCCGGGCCGGTAGGTTGTCGTTCAGAAACTGACGCACTTCTTTACGGAATTCATCCAGATCAACTTGTGCTGGCATTACATGACCTTTCGCGAGGCGTTCCGGCACGTCTGGCACACACCTCGCAGTTCGACTGCAGATTTCTTCAACGCAAACCCTGCTTCGGCGGCGAGTGACTGCAACCTGGCGGCAACAGTATCATCGCTGATTTCAGACACCTGACCACACTCGTCACAGATTGTGAATGCTATGGTTTCATGATCATCGCAACTGGGATGGCGGCAGGCAACAAATGCATTGAGACTTTCCAGCCTGTGGACCATCCCGAACTCGACCAGCTTGTCCAGGGCGCGATAGACCTGCAGCGGCGCGCGAAATCCGTGCTCGCGCAACTGATCCAGAATTGTGTAGGCGCTCAACGGACCGCCGGACTGCGACAGCGTATCGAGCACAAGTAACTGGTTACGGGTCAGGTCGGTTTCAGAATGGGCATGAACCGTCATTTCAAGCCTCCCTTGTCAATCGCGGCCCGATTGGCCTGCCCGCGCCTCTTTAAATGCCTGCCTGCCGACAGCAGCGAGAGGATGAACAGCAACAGCGCCGCCACTACAATGCTGGGCCCCGACGGTGTGTCAAACTTCAACGAGCCAAACAGTCCGATCACCACGCTCACCGCGCCGATCAGTGCTGCAAGAACGGCCATTTGCTCAGGCCCTGTGGCGAAGCGGCGAGCCGTGGCGGCTGGAATAATCAGCATGGCGGTGATCAGCAACACACCGACGATCTTCATGGAGATGGCGATGATCGTCGCCATCAGCAACATGAAAACGAGGTTGGCACGGTCCGGGTTCATATTCTCCGCCTGGGCGAGTTCCGGATTCACCGTTGCCGCAAACAGCGGATGCCAGATCAATGCCAGCACTGAAATCACCATCAGTCCGCCCAGATAGATGATCGCAATGTCGGTGCGCGACACCGACAGGATATCGCCAAACAGGAAGCCCATCAAATCAACCCGTACCCAGGTCATGAATGCCAGCACCACAAGGCCCAGCGCCAGCGCGGAATGTGACAACAGCCCCAGCAATGCGTCCGATGACAAAGTGGCGCGTTTCTGCAGCAGCAGCAGCGCAAACGACACGCACGCCGATACCGCGAAAACCGCCAGGGTAATGTTGACTTCAAACAGCAAGGCAAGTGCCACACCCAGCAATGCGGCGTGAGACAGTGTATCGCCGAAGTAAGCCAACCGTCGCCAGACAATGAAACACCCCAGGGGGCCTGCAACCAGCGCAACTCCGATACCGGCCACCAGCGCGCGGGTGAAAAAATCATCCAGCATGGCGTGCCCCTCCTGCCTTCTTGTTGTCATCGGTATCACCAGGCCCGTTACCGTGGTGATGATCATGATGTCCGTCATCGGGATGGCAGTGTTCAGTGATTGACCCGTCGGCGTGACGCACTGTGCCATCGGCTAAGTGAGTGTGGTCATGGCTGTGCTCGTATACCGCCAGGATCGAGGTGGCACGGGCGCCAAACAGTTCCTTGTATTCACTACTTGACGCCACAGCCGTTGGTGTACCCTGGCAGCACACATGGCCGTTGAGACAAATCACCCGGTCCGTTGCGGCCATCACCACATGCAGGTCGTGCGAGATAAGCAGCACGCCGCAATTCAACTGATCCCGAATGCGCCTGATCAGATCATACAAATCGATCTCGCCGGTGAAATCCACGCCCTGAACCGGCTCATCCAGCACCAGCAGGTCAGGTTTGCGGGCAATGGCACGCGCCAACATCACGCGCTGAAATTCGCCGCCCGACAAGGTGCGCACTTCTTCATGCCGCAAGTGCAGAACACCGGTGGCCTGCATTGCCTCATCTGCTTCTGCGGCAGCCACCTTCCCCGTCAGCCGCATGAACCGCTCCACGGTCAATGGCAATGTCCAGTCGATGGTCACTTTCTGTGGCACATAGCCGACAATGAGGCCGCTTCGCCTGGAGACACTGCCCTCATCAGGCGCGACAATACCAAGGGCCATCTTCGCCGTGGTCGACTTGCCGGAGCCGTTCGGACCGATCATGGTGACGATCTCACCGGCACAAACCGCAAATCCGACGCCACGCACCAGCCACCTGCCGGCGCGCTCGACACCGGCATTGGACAATTGCAGCAATGGTTCTGAAGATTTCAACATGTCGGCATGATTCTTTTTGGTTGCTGGCTTGCACGGCAACATCTCACATGTTATACCATTACACAATGAGAAGTTATACCATTACATTCCTGCGATGCATAACCTCAATGGACCTGACATGATCTCCCGGAAAACCCTTCTAGTCGCTGCTTCCGCCCTGCTTCTGACAGCCAACGCCGCACGTGCGGACCTCAAGGTAGTGACATCAATCAAACCCGTTCATTCACTGGTTTCGGCGGTCATGGAGGGCGTTGGAACGCCGGACCTGATAGTCACCGGCGCCGGTTCACCACACAACCATGCCCTGAAGCCGTCACAAGCCTCCCTGCTCGCAAACGCCGGCCTTGTGTTCTGGGTCGGACATGAAATGGAGGCATTTCTGGAAAAGCCAGTGGCCACCATTGGTGAGAAGGCCAAATCCATCGAACTGTTTGACACCCCTGGCCTGCGTAAACTTGAGCAGCGTGAAGGCGGTGCTTTTCAGGCCCATGACCACAAGGAAAAAGGCGGTCACAATCATGATCATGAGGAGCACGATCTTCATTTCTGGCTGGATCCGGAAAATGCGAAACTGATGACCGTTATGATTGCAGATACGCTGACGGCTGCAGACCCAGGCAACGCAGACCAGTACCAGACCAATTCCATGGCCATGCTTGACCGGCTTGATACCCTGATCCGGGAGACCTCAACCGAACTGGCTCCCGTCAAAGACGGCAGTTTCATTGTGTTTCATGATGCATATCAATATTTTGAAACCCGGTTTGGCCTGTCTGCGGCCGGTTCCATTACAGTCAATCCCGAGGTTATGCCCGGTGCAGAACGGGTAAGCGAAATCCGGCAAAAGTTGAAGAAGAACAACGTGCAATGCGTGTTTTCTGAACCACAGTTCGAGCCGAAACTGATTGAGGTCGTCACCGAAGGGACGGAAACGAAACCGGGCGTTCTTGATCCCCTCGGCGCAACGCTGGAGGACGGACCAGATCTCTATTTCACCCTGATCCGGAATATGGCGCAGTCGTTCAGGCAATGCCTTTCAAAATCCAGTTGATCAATACAGACCAAGCATGCCCTACCGCTCGCCGCCTTCTGGCAGCAACACAACATTCAATGCCACAGTGTCTTTCGTCAGTTTTCCGTCCTGCTGAAGCCGGGCCAGAATGTTCATCTCAATCCGGTCGAGCTTTACCGCGCCTGCCATCCGGCTTCACCTCGCTTTACGCCCGCAACGCTTCCTGATGGGCCTTCACAAGGTCCGCCATGCTGTTGAAGCGAAAATCATAATCCGGCATGTCGCCGGGGTTCATGGTTGCACCAAAACCTTCCTGGTCAAAGCGGCGATAGATCCAGCACGAGGTCAGACCATGCCGGTTGGCCGGGCCGTGATCATGGAACATGCTCTCAGCCGTATGGAGAATTTCCTCCTTTTCAACGCCAAGCGTTTTCAACTTGTCCAGCATGTATTCAAAATTGCGGTCGGACGGTTTGTAGGAACCGACGTCCTCAGCGGTGTAGATGGCATCAAACTCAATATCCAGACGCGCATTGCTGCCGGCAAAGCTCTCATTGTCGACGTTCGACAGGATGACCAGCTTGAAATGCCTTTTGAGATACTTAAGGGCGCCGACACTATCGGAAAATGCAGGCCAGTTCTTTACCGACTGGCCATAGGCTGCACACTCTTCAGGCGATGCAGACACACCCCATTCTTCGGCCAACCGCTTGTAGACAATGGGCAGCAACTCGCAATACCGCATTGCCGGTGTCCAGGACTGTTGTGATGATTCATGGCGGGCGTGGGCCTCAAGAACATCATCGCGCGTCAGCTCACAATCAAGCCGTGAAGTCAGAGGCTGCAGCCCGTCGACCATACCGGTTTCCCAGTCGATCAGCGTTCCATAGCAATCAAATGTCAGTGCCTTGAAGTCGGTAAGTTTCATTGCCGGGTCCTTGCTGTCAAAAATGAGCGACCGTCTTCGCTACCGGTCTGTGTCAGCTCAACCTTGCAGAATATTGTAGCGCGCAAACCTTGAATATGCCGGTCCGGTCAGCCTGATATATCAAGCTGACCGGTTTGACAGCATAAAATGCTGCAAGAGCAGATCATCCGCCAGCCGAAACCAGTAGACCTACACCGACATAATCGGTCTTGCCCGTCCCCAACACGGGAACCGACTTCACGTTCATGATGGTTTTCGGCACCATCAGTTCACCCAGTCCCTGCTTCTTGCAATGGCTCTGCAGCGCGTCACGCTTTGCCTTGGCGTTGTCTGTCACCAGGACAAGCTGTTCGCCCTTGCGGGCATCAGGTATCGACACCACCGCATGCATGTTGTCCGGCCACAAGGTGCTGGCCTGGGCCTCCACAGCGGTCAGGCTGACCATCTCGCCGGCGATCTTGGCAAACCGCTTGGCCCGGCCCAGGATGGTGATGAAGCCATGTTCATCGACATCAACTATGTCGCCGGTGTCATAGGTCTGGTCAACCGTCGCTTCCAGGACTCCGGGGTTTTCGGCACGCAGATAACCCAGCATGACATTGGGACCCTTGACGATGAGCCGACCGCCCTCAACGATACCGGGAACCGGCTGCAGCTCATATGAAATGCCCGGCAGGAAGCGGCCCACGGAGCCTGCCTTGAAATGTTGCGCCGTGTTGGTCGAAATTCCAGGCGATGTTTCGGTGGCGCCATAGCCTTCAAAAATGCGGATGCCGAATTTTTCACTCCACACCTTGCGGGTCTCGTCCTTGACCTTTTCAGCACCGGCAAATGCATAGCGCACGGAATAAAAATCATATGCATCAGACGAGCGCGCATAGCCTGCCAGAAACGTATCCGTCCCAAACATGATGGTGGAATTGGTGTCGTAAACCAGCGCCGGCACGATGCGGTAATGCAGTGGCGACGGGTACAGGAACGTTTTAACGCCGGCGAGCACCGGCAGCAGCGTGCCGCCGGTCAACCCGAACGAATGAAACACCGGCAGTGCGTTGAAGACGATGTCGCGCGGGTTGAAGTCCACCCGGGCCCCGAGCTGGTAGCAGTTTGCCAACAGGTTGGAGTGGCTCAGAACAACACCTTTGGGGGTGCCCTCGGAACCGGAGGTAAACAGGACAACAGCCGGATCATCCGGCGAGATCGCAAGCCTGGAATGCGCCATCCCCGCAAACGGCGCCGTGACCAGTGCCAGCGCCTTGTCCCAACCGCGGATGGAAGCCTTGATATCTTCCAGGTAGACCACTTTCACGGTTTTCTCGAACGCAGAAACCGTGTCTTCCATCTTGGCAACTTCGATGAACTTCCGCGATGTGATGACCGTCTTGATATCGGCTGCCGCAATGGCCGCCTGCATGTTTGCCAGACCGGTGGAGAAATTCAACATGGCCGGCACACGGCCTTGCGACTGCAGCGCAAAAAAGGTCACCACAGCACCGACCGAGTTGGGCACCATCAAACCGACACGCTCGCCCTTGCCACAATAGCCGGCCAGCTTGCGGCCCATGATCCGGGCGCCCAGGACCAGTTTTCCGTAGCCGAGCGCTTTGCGCTCGATGTCTTCAAGTATCGCATGCTTGCCGCCATGCACGACTTTTGCGTCCAGCAAGGCGTCATACAAGGACCGGCGGCGGTTGCAGGTTTCAAAGATCATGTCACTCATGACATCATAAAGCTGCTGGCCGGCATGACGACGGCGGCTCTTGCCCACCAGGCCATCCTGTACGTCCAGCTTGCGCGGCGGCATGATGGTCAGCGTTATCTTGGGGAACCAGCGGGCGCGCAAAGTGCCCTTGAGCCTGGAGAAAAACGTGTACTGGGCGCCATCGATACGCACCGGCACCAGGTCTGCGTCAGCCTGGTCTGCAATCATTGCCGGGCCTTCAAATACCTTCATCAAGGCACCGGTGACAGTGATGCGTCCTTCGGGGAATATGACACAATGCTTGTCCTGCCTGACTTCACGCACCAGCGCCTTGGCGGCCATCGGATTTGTCGGATCCATCGGGAAAGCGTCGACGAGCCGCAGGAAGGGTTTCACCCACCAGGCATTTGCGATGTGTGTGTTGACGGCGAACAGGGGTTTGACCGGCAGAAATGCAGCCAGCAGGACCGGGTCCAGAAACGACACGTGGTTGACGACGATGACGGCCCGCTTGCCGGCCTTTTCGTAATTCTCCAGGCCCTTGACCTCGACCCGGTAAAACAGCTTGAGAATGCTGATCAGAGCTGTCTTGATCAACTGGTCCGGCAACAGCACGCATACATAGATCGCGACAATGAAATTGATCGCGGCGATACCCAGCAGGACTATTGGAATGGCAACCCCTGCCCCGATCAGCGCGGCTACGACCCCGGCTCCTGCAGTCATGAAAAACGCATTGACGATATTGTTGGCGGCAATGGTGCGCGAGCGGTCCTCATCGTCAGATCTTGCCTGCAGAATGGCGTATAACGGCACGATGAAAATACCACCGCACAGCGCCACGCCGATCAGGTCCAGCATCATGCGCAGATTGGTCCAGTCAGACAGGAAGGTCAGCCCGCCAACCAGTTCCCCGTTTGCCATCGGCTGATAGTTCATCAAGGCGAAGGAGAAATCAGCGATAAAGATGGTAATGCCGAGGGCGCCGAACGGCGCGTGAATTGCCGTGACCTGGCCTTTCAGCAGCCGATTGCACAACATGGATCCGATGGCGATGCCGACCGTAAACAGCACCAGGAACAGCGTGACAACGGTTTCGTCACCCTTCAGCAGGTCGCTGGCAATCGCCGGGAACAGCGACAGCAAGGTTGCACCCACCAGCCAGAACCAGGAGATGCCCAGTATGGTCAGGCGTGAAAACCTCACCGATGCCGCCTTCGACACCATGCGCCAGCTTTCGGCAACGACATTCCAGCTGATTTTCAGATCCGGGGCTGCAGCCGGCGCATCCGGTATGAAGCGGCTTGCCGCATAGCCAAGGCCGGCCAGTATCAGAACCAACCCGGAAACAACGGCAATGCCGTAGCCTGTCAAAACCAGCAGACCGCCGGCAATCGTGCCGGCAAGAATGGCGAGAAACGTGCCGGCCTCAATCAGCGAGTTGGCGCCGATCAGCTGACTTTCCTTCAGGTGCACCGGCAGTATGGAGTATTTCAGCGGGCCAAAGAATGCCGATTGCGTGCCCATGAGAAACAGCACGCCAAACAGGAACCATACATCGCCGGAGAACAGCGCAGCCGCTCCCAGAACCATGATGATGATTTCAGCCAGCTTGATCTTCCGGATCAGGCCTGCCTTGTCGAACTTGTCGGCAACCTGGCCGGCGGTGGCGGAAAACAGGAAGAACGGCAGGATGAAAATACCGCCGGCAGCCGTTGCCATCACCGCCGCATTCAGGCCGGCTTCGGCGGCAATGCGGTAAACCAGCAGGATAGCCAGCGCGTTCTTGTACACATTGTCGTTCAGGGCACCCAGCGCCTGGGTCACAAACAATGGCAGAAAGCGTTTCGACCTCAGCAAGGCAAATTGGGAATTATCCATTATGGTGTGTCCTTACGTTTTCGAAACGGCCTGACTTGAGAAAATTCTGAACCGGCAGCTCAATTTCCGGCGACCTTGCGACAAATCCATGAAGACCGGGTAAAACCATGAAATCCTTAGCGCCTTCAAGGCGGGTTTCATTAACCGCCACCGTGCCATCGTCGTCTCCTGGTACAAACGGGTTATACCCTTGAGAATTTCCCAGGCCGCCGGCAATGATGCCAAAAGGGATGTTTGGAACGGGAAGGCTCGCGACTTTTGCAGGGGTCAATTGCTGGCCGGCAGACCCGTAGACCAGTTTATAGGGCCATGCGGGTTGCAGCGCCTGTGCTATGAGCGAACCCTGGCTTGGCGGCGCAATCATGACCAGCCGCCCAGGCGTGATGCGTGATTTCCACCCGCCGCCCCGGGCCAGCAAGCGACGCACAATAATGCCGCCCATGGAATGGGTTACGAACGAAACTTCATCCACACCCTGCAAGCGCTGCAGCAGCCTTTCCAGTTGTGCCGCGTGATCCTCGATCAATCCTCGTGTGCTGGGATAGCTGATGGCATGAGCCTCAAGCCCGGCCTTGCGCAATTTGTCCGGCAAGTCCCCAAAAGTTGCGGGCCCGCGCCCGATGCCATGCACAAGCAGCACGAGATGCCGGTTTTGGGGTGCTGCAACCTTGCGCTTCATCAGTTCACCCAGGCAGTCCGCATAGCTGCCCCAGGCGTGGCGGACGTTTTTCTCATCCAGCAGCCGGTGGTGCCCGGACCAGACATGGCGCTGAATACGCCAGCCGCCGCGCAGGTTTTCGTCTGCCCACAATTGCGTCCCCCCGAGCGTCGGCAAAGCCACGTTCAGGTTTTCAGCGCGAAGCGGCGCAGACAGCAGCCCGATAATGAACAGGCTTGCGACCACAAGGGCGCACAAAACCCCGCCATGCAGGAGTCCCGAAAGGGATCCTATGTCATTGAGTTGATTGGGTCGGCGGATCAGCATTGTATCGGTTTCCTTCCAAACAGCATTGATCAGGCTTGCAACAGTCTGAAAATCAATTTATGAACATTGTTCATGAGTGTGTTATAAGCCACCTACGAACGCTGTTCAAGAATAATTTGAACGCCGTTCACAAATGAGGTAAAAATGGTTACCGGTACCAAAACCACTGAACGCCGACACAAATTGCGCCTTGAGTTGATCGATGCCGGCGAAACAATACTGGCCACACGGGGGCTGAACGCGCTGACGGCGCGCGCAGTGGCATCAGCGGTCGGCTGCTCTGTCGGCGCCATCTACAATGTGTTTGATGACATTGACGGCCTGATTATCGCGGTCAACTCCAGAACCCTTGCCAAGCTCGACCAGAAGATCAGCCGCTTTGTGCCCGGTGGCGCATGCGGGCAGGAACCGGAAGACTGCCTGACCGGCCTGGCTGTCGCTTATTGCCAGTTTGCCATTGAACATACCAGTGCCTGGTCCGCCCTGTTCGAACACGGCGAACGCATCAGCCGCCAGATTCCCGACTGGCACATGGACGAGCATGTGCACCTGGTCGGCCACATCGTGAAGTCCCTGCGGCAGTTGCAGCCCACCATCTCTGACGACGAAAACTGGCAACTTGCCGGGTTGTTGTTTTCCGCTGTGCACGGTGTGGTGTCGCTTGGCCTGCAGGGGTTTTTCTTCGCCGTGCCGCAACGCAAACTGGAAGCCCAGGTCGCCCTGCTGGTGCGGGCAACGCTGGCCGGATTGAAGCCGAACTAAGCGGTCTTTTCCGTATTGCCATAAATGTCGATGAGCACGGCGGCGACGATGATCATCCCGCCGATCACCGACAGGGTTGTCATCGAGGTTCCGATCAATGCCCAGGCGCTGATTGTTGCAACGACGATCTCGGTCATGGTCAGCAATGCAGCCCTGGTTGCAGGTACCAGCCGCGCACCCCATAACTGGCCGATCATCGATGGCCACAAGGCAACAACACCAAACGCCACCACAGCCAGTGCCAGCACAGGCGTAAGCGCGCCTTCTGAAAACTCTACGCTGCCGATCAGCACGGCTGCCAGCGCTGAAAACACGGCGCCGAAGAAGATTGCCGATGCGACATTCCAGTGCGGATCGACCTCAGCACGGCCGCGCACCAAAGACAGCGTCGACCCCCAGAAGAATCCCGCCACCAGGCCCGCCCAGTCACCGGCATTGCGCGGCACCGGCAACCCGCCATCGCCGCCCAGCAACAGCCACAAGCCGGCAAAGGCCAGCAGAATGGCAAACGCCCGCCATGGATTGAGCCGGATGCCAAACACCACCCGGTCAATCAGGGTGGCCCAGATCGGCAGCATGTAAAACAGGAAGATTGCCCTGATGACGTCGGTGGAAACCACTGCATAGAAGTAGCAGACCTCGGAAATACCAATCCCGGTGCCGACAAGCACTACCCAGCGGGCATGGTCCGCGCGCCATTTGCCCCATTTTGATGCCGCAAGCAAGGCAATCGGCAATCCGGCGCCCAGAACCAGGGCAGCCGACCAGAACGCACCGAAACCGGCATCAGACAGGTAGCGCAGCGGAATCCAGAACAGCCCCCACAGACCGGCACCAACCGCGATGGCCAACGCACCGCGAAGTTGCGGGGAGAAAAATGAATGTGTCATCGCCGATATCTATCTTTGCCGGTCACCGCAGGCAAGCGAACAATAAAATTTGCATCTACCTGATCTTGCCAAAGTGGCCATGACGGCCCTTGCCAGCGCTGAAATGCCCAGCCCCCTGCAAACCACCGGCAGCCAGTTCCGGGCGCCCATTGTGCCATTCGCGAACCAGTGCATCACGCACACCGAGGCCATGCTGGGCAATTACCGAGCGCCGGTCGGCACGCACGCAACTCTGCGGGAACCGCGCAATGTCATGAGCCAGTTGTTCGGCCTTGTCCCGGGCGCAGCCATCGTCCACCACATACTCGCACAGCCCTATACGTTCACATTCCTGCGCTGTCACCTGTCGGCCCGTCAGCACGATGTCCATGGCGCGCCCCTCGCCTACCAGGCGCGGCAGGCGCACCGTTCCACCGTCAATGAGCGGTATGCCCCAGCGCCGGCAGTAGACCCCCATATACGCAGACTGCTCCATCACCCGCATGTCGGCCCACATTGCCAGTTCCATGCCGCCGGCAACGGCAGGACCGGCAATCGCGGCGATCACCGGCTTGTCGAGTTCGAGACGCGACGGCCCCATGGGGCCACGCGGATCAGCCTCAGGCGTGTCGGCAAAATCCAGTTCGACCAGCGGGTCATCGCTTTCCAGGGCGGCCGCGAATTTCAAATCCCAGCCGGCGCAAAACGCCCCGCCCTCACCCCAGAACACGGCAACCGAAGCTGCATCATCCCGATCAAATTCAAGGAAGGCGTCCTGAAGAGCATCTGCGCTTTCGGGATCCATGGCATTGCGTGCCTGTGGCCTCGAATGAATGATCGTCCAGACCGCATCGGACTTTTCAATACGAACCGACATGAGATCACCTTTCATTGTACTAAGGAGTTGCGAACGCCCTTGCGCACTGGTGCCTTGCCGGCACTGGTCGACCCCCCATAGCGGGGCAGTTGATCGTGCACTTCAAACCACGGCAATTGCTCGTCACTGTATACATGGTAAGCCGGTTCGACGATGACGTCCGGTTCAAGCGATGCTGCATACAGATCGATAAAACCGGGATGTACAGGTCCCTCATAGGATAGCGGTGACCCGCAAGTGCCGCAAAATCCGCGCCTGACACCAGGTGATGAGATGAAATATTTCGGCTCACCCTGTGTAAAACGCATTTTGTCCGTCGGCACGGTGATCCAGGTGGTGACCGGAGAAGACGCCGCCCGCCTGCAACTCTCGCAGTGGCAATGAAATGCCTGGCCTACTTCCTGGTCGAATTCAAAGCGCACCGCGCGGCACAGGCAGTGTCCTTTGGCCTGTCCGGTCATCAATCGACACCAAACACGGAAGCGCGGCCATCCAGCGAAATGACCGGATCATACAGTTCCGGACGGCGATCCCGGAAAATCCCCCAATAAGCGCGCTTCTCGGCCAGGTCATCCAGATCAAATGTGTGGGTCAACACCGTCTCGTCGGTGCGGTTGGCTTCAGCGACTTTCTCACCGGTAAAATCGGCAATGAACGACGAGCCGTAAAACGTCATTTCGGTGCCATTGCGACCGGGCTCGGTGCCGATCCGGTTGGATGCCACCAGCGGCATCAGATTGGCGCCGGCATGGCCCTGCTGTACCCGTTGCCAGTGCGCTGCGGAGTCCCATGAAGGATCCAGCAACTCAGATCCGATCGCGGTCGGGAAAAACAGCATCTCTGCCCCCATCACCGCCATGGATCGCGCTGTTTCAGGAAACCACTGATCCCAGCATATGCCGACACCGATCCGACCGAACAGTGTTTCCCAGACCTTGAAGCCGGTATCGCCTGGAGAGAAATAGTACTTTTCCTGATAGCCTGAACCGTGCGGAATATGGGACTTGCGGTAAATGCCCAGGTCGGTTCCGTCCGCATCGATGATGGCTATGGAATTGAACCGTGCATTGCCGGCCTCTTCATAGAAGGACACCGGCAGCACAACGCCGAGTTCCCTGGCGAGGCCCTTGAAATGCTCAATTGTGGGGTGCGCCTTGGCCGGCAACGCGCGGGCGTAGAATTCCGGCAACTCGTCCTGGCAGAAATAGTATCCTTCAAACAGTTCCTGCAACAGGACGACATTGGCCCCTTTGCTGGCAGCATCGCGAACCAGCTTCTCGCCGCGCTCGACATTTTCCGATGTAACGTCGGAGCAAGCCATCTGTGTGGCCGCGATTGTTACATTACGCATATGACATTATCCTCCATTGGCCGCACACAGCGGTTCCTGCTGGGTGATGCAATGTACGCCGCCCCCGCCCTTGAAAATATCCACCGCAGGCACAGACACAACCTCGCGGTCATTGAACAGCCGCCGGAAAACGCCGGCCACCGCTTCATCCTGCGGATCGTCGAATTCACACAGAACGACACCGCCGTTCACAAAGGAAAAATTCACATAGGAACAGGACAAGGGCTCACCATGATCATAGCGCTCCTTTGGCGCCTCAAGCACAATCACTTCCAGGGGGCGGCCACGCGCATCGGTTTCAGCCCGCATGATGGCCTCGATCTCCCTGGCGGTTTCATGATCAGGATGGTCCGGGTCCGGCTGGCCGTGCACGACCACCACGCCAGGTTTGACGAAGCAGGCCAGCGTATCAACGTGGCCGTCGGTTCCGGATTCTGTCGTGTCAGCCTCAAGGCCGCGCGGCACCCAGATTGCCTTGCTGGTGCCGAGCTTGGCGTGCATTTCAGCTTCGACTTCCTGGCGTGTCCAGTTCGGGTTGCGGTTGCGGTTCAACTGGACAGTTTCGGTGAGCAGCAAGGTGCCTTCACCATCAACATGGATGCCACCACCTTCATTCACCAGCACTGACCGGAGTCTCTCGGCGCCGGCCTGTTCGGCAACGAATCTGGCAACAAGCGCATCTGCCGAGCCTTCAGGAAAAGTGCGGCCGCCCCAGCCGTTGAAGGTCCAGTCAACAGCGCCAAGTGCACCTTGCTCATTGACCACGAATGTCGGACCACAGTCCCGCATCCAGCTGTCGCCGAGGTCGCGTTCAACAATTGTCACGCCGGCATCGAGATACTTTCGCGCCACCGCCTCTTGACCAGGATTGCAGACCATGGTGACCGGTTCGAACCGGGCGATTGTGTTGGCAGCACCTGCCCATGCCTTGTAGGCCGCCTCGTCAGAGCCCACCAATTCCAGCACATACGGATTGCAGGGCCAGCCCATCCAGGTTCGTTTGTGCGGTGCCCATTCGGGCGGCATCATCCAGGTCATGAACGCGCTCCTTGCCTGCTCGCATTAAACTTAGAGGCAGCGCTTACACTGCCACCTAACCGGAAGCTCAATCAAACAGAACATTCAACAATTTTGAAACCCCTTCCTTCAACACCGGCAAGTGTTGTTCGGCGGTTTCACGGCTCACGCGCACTGTCGGGGCATGATAGGCCAGTGCACCGAAATACCGGTCACCCTGCAGGTAAATCGGCACGGCAACAGCAATCATTCCATCCATGAACTCTTCATTGTCCACCGAATGACCCTGCCTGGCCACCTTGTCCAGTTCGGCCAACAGGCCACTGACACTGGTGTGGGTATTGCCGGTATGAGGTTCGAGTTTGAGCATTTCCACAAACTGGGTCCGGCGTTGCGGCGGCAGGCTGGCCAGGTAGGTCTTGCCGCTGGCGGTGCAGTGAAACGGCACATTGGTACCCACCGGCAACTGGATGCGGAACGGCCATTCCGTTTCGACCCTGTCGAGATAGCGCATGCCGGCGTCTTCCGGCACCACCAGATTGACAGTCTCATTGACCTTGCGCGCCACGTCCTGCAGGGCCTGGTGGCGGGCAATTGACGTGTCACTGGTGGACAAAAGCCCGGCAGCCATGCGTCTTAACCTGCGTGCAGGCCGCAAGCGACGCGGATCAGAGTCGCGCGTCAGGTATCCTTCGGCCAGCAAGGTCTGACAAAGCCGGTGGATGGACGGTTTCGGCAAGCCCAGTTGCCGATTGATCTCGCTTGGTGTCATTGGCTTGCCGGCATCAGCGACAATCTCGGCAATCATCAACAGACGCAGATTTGTCGGCACCCTGTCAGTGTCGTCCGCCGTCTTTGAAGCTGCTTCAACAATCATGTGGTCTTCTCCCATGTTCGCTATGCCCGGTTGTTCCGGAGAATTTTGATTAACTAATCGTAATTTTTGCTTGCGATGAGGTCACATTAATGATCTTATCTCAAAAAACAATAATAAAAGTCTCATTTTTTGAATTTTGGGGAGTCGGCGTTGGAATTTGACTACGTGATCGTCGGGGCAGGTTCGGCGGGCTGCGCAATTGCTGCACGCCTGTCAGAAAACCCCTCTGTCAGCGTGGCTCTGATCGAGGCTGGCGGACGTGACAGCTCACCGTGGATTCATATTCCGGTCGGGTATTTCAAGACGATCCAGAACCCGGCCCTCAACTGGATGTACCGGACAGCATCTGACCCCGGCCTCAATGGCCGCAAGTTGAACTGGCCGAGGGGCAAAACACTTGGCGGCTCAAGCTCTATCAACGGCCTGCTCTATGTGCGCGGCCAGGCCCAGGACTATGACCACTGGCGTCAACTGGGCAATGCCGGCTGGGCATGGGAAGATGTCCTTCCCCTGTTCAAGCGCGCTGAAAACTGGGAAGACGGCGAGACCGAGCTGCGTGGTGGCGATGGCCCGCTTTCGGTCACCCACTCGCGCAAGTCCTGGAAGATCGTCGATGCATGGGTCAAAGCTGCGCAGAACGCAGGTTTTCCCTACAATGCCGACTATAACGGTGCTGATCAGTATGGGGTCGGATATTTCCAGCTGACCGCCCATGGCGGATTGCGCTGCTCATCGGCCAAGGCCTATCTGAAACCCATTCGCGATCGCAAGAACCTGGAAATCATCACCAATGTGATGACGGAGAAAGTTCTTTTTGACGGCAAGCGCGCCATCGGCGTGCAAGGTGCGCGTGGTGGACAGCCGATTGTCATCAAGGCGCGCAGTGAGGTCGTCGTGTCTGCGGGCGCCATCGGATCACCGCAGATCCTGATGCTCTCCGGCATAGGGCCTTCCGAGCAATTGACCGGACACGGTATCGACGTTCTGCATGCAAGCGCGGGTGTCGGCAAAAACCTGCAGGACCACCTGCAGGCACGCCCGGTTTACAAATGTTCATTTCCAACCATCAACACCCGCACCCGGGGTTTGTGGAACCAGGCCAGGATCGGCTTGGAGTATGCGATGAAACGCACCGGCCCCATGACCATGGCAGCCAGTCTCGGAACCGGATATCTGAAAACCAGGCCTGAACTTGAAACCCCGGATATCCAGTTTCACATCCAGCCGTTCAGCGCCGACAACCCGACCGAAGGCACTCACCGTTTCGACGCCTTCACAGCGTCTGTGCTGCAAATGCGACCGGAAAGTGCCGGTGAGCTGGTGCTCAAATCCAGTAACCCGAACGATCATCCGGACATCCACCCGAACTATCTTGCGACGCAGCTTGACCAGGACACCATTGTCGAGGGCATCCGGATTGCACGTCACATTTGCCGGCAGCAACCGGTGGCCGATGTGATCACCGAAGAACACGCACCGGGCACCGCAATTGGAGATGATGACTATGATGCGCTGCTCAACTGGGCACGCGACACAGCCACCACCATCTACCACCCGACCGGCACCTGCAAAATGGGACCGGACTCGGACAAGATGGCGGTTGTGGATGAACGGCTGCGCGTCAAGGGCGTTTCGAACCTGCGTGTGGCGGACTGCTCGATCATGCCGCAAATCGTATCCGGCAACACCAATGCACCAGCCATCATGATTGGCGAGCGCGCGAGCGACATTATCCGTGAGGACGCTCGCTGATGTGGGAAAACATCCTCGATTTCAGCCAGATCGTTATCGCCGACATTATCCTGTCAGGCGACAATGCACTGATCATCGGCATGGCAGCGGCCGGGCTTGCGCCGGAACTGCGCAAGAAAGCCATTCTGTTCGGCATGATCATTGCCGCTGTGTTGCGTATCGTGTTTGCGATTGTCGCCACCAAACTGTTGGCCATCCCCGGCATCTTGTTCGTCGGTGCGTGTCTGTTGTTCTGGGTGTGCTGGCGGCTTTACCAGGACTTGCGCGAAAGTACCGAAGAACGTGCCCTTGACGCAATGGAATTGGCCGAAGATGAAACTCAGGGTTATACCGGTCCGCCGCGGCGCACCATGATGTCCGCGCTGTTTTCCATCACCATCGCTGATGTTTCCATGTCGCTCGACAATGTGCTGGCCGTGGCCGCCATTGCTGATGGCGATACACAAAAGCTGGTGTTTGGTCTCGGTCTGGCTATCCTGCTTATGGCATTTGCCGCAACAATGATCATGAAACTGCTGACAAAGTATCCCTGGATTTCATGGCTTGGCCTTGTCGTGCTGTTGTATGTTGCAAGTGAAATGATGTATCGCGGCCTGCTGGGTCCGTCGCATGGGGTTCTCAAATTGATGGGGATTGCGTGATGTAAAGAATTACAGGCTGCAGTCCCTGTGGCAGTGACAAACTGCCTGAAGTTCCTGCACGCAGAATGCTGGCCGAACTGGTTCTGGTCAGCAATGAATTGGAGTAGTTCCGAGAACGACAAAAGGGAGGAAAACCATGTCGATTTTCAAAAAGATGGTACTGGCAACCGCCGGTATCGCCCTCATGGCAACAGTTGCGGCAGCCCCGCAGATTGCTGAAGCCAAAACCACTATCCGGGTTCAGTCGGTGATCTCAGCCAAGGCTGACGAAGTGGTAATGCTGAAGGACTTCGCTAAAGATGTGTCGGACCTGACAAACGGCGAAGTTGTCATTGAAGTGCTTCCTGCCGGCGCCGTAGTCGGTGTCAAGGAAACCCTCGACGCGGTTGACAAGGGCCTGGTGGAAGGCGGATTTGCCTGGACCCATTACTGGTCAGGCAAGCACCCGGCAGCCATGCTGTTCGGCTCACCTGTTGCAGGCGCCGGTGTCGGTATCGACAACATTGCCTTCCTGTCCTGGTTCCAGTTTGGCGGTGGCAAGGAACTCTATGAAGAGCTTTGGAAAGAGATGGGCATGAACGTCAAAGGCTTCATGCTGCAGCCTGTTGGCCCGGAAGCACTTGGCTGGTTCAAAGAGCCAATCAACTCCATGGCTGACTTCCGCAAGTATCGGTTCCGCACCCCTCCCGGCATTCCCGGCCAGACCTACAAGGACATTGGCGTTGCGTCAGTGGCCATGGGCGGCGGCGACATCCTGCCGGCACTGGAAAAAGGCACAATTGACGCTGCCGAATGGTGCTGCCCGAAGCCTGACTCCGTGTTCGGTTTCCAGAAAGTGCTGAAGCACTACTATCTGCAGGGTCTCCACCAGGTTGTTGTGAACGCTGACCTGTACATCAATGGCGATGTCTACAACGGCCTCACCGACCTGCAGAAGAAAGCGCTGGAAGTTGCAGCCAATGCTTCGCTGTCAAAATCGATGTCTTACCGCATCTACGAAAACGGCAAGGCACTGAAGAAGCTCGTGGAAGAAGATGGCGTCATCCTGCATGACACACCAGCCGACTATTTCCCTGCTTACATGAACGCAGCCAAGGCAGCTCTCGAAAAGAACGCGGCTGAAAACCCGTTCTTTGCGAAGGTATGGCAGTCCCAGAAAGACTTTGCTGCAATCGCGGTACCTTACTGGGCCGGTTCGCAGGCATCCAACGCAGCTCTCGGCAAAGCCTTTGCCGACAGTGTAAAAAAGAAGTGATCCATCAATGGATCGGCGGGCATCCGGCGTGATGCCCGCCAACTTCCTTGTTCATTCAGGCCGGGCGCAGAAACCAGCCGTTTCAAACAAGAATATCAACAAACTGGACCCTCTGGGAGGAGCGGCAGATGGCTGAGCAAATTGGCGAACTCGATATCACAGACGAGTTGATTGCGGAGCGACGCGCAGAAGAACCCGGGCAGACACCGGAAGACATGACGCCCTGGCAGCGGCCGATCACGGCGTTCATCGATGTCCTAAACATGTGGGCAGGCCGGATTACGTGTTTTCTGCTGATCCCTCTCATCATCGCGATGGTGTTCGAGGTTGTTTCGCGCAAGCTGTTCGCGGTGTTCACCGACTATGGCTACAACGAACTGGCCATTTCGATCGGGCTTGGCCCGACCCTTTGGGTCTATGATACCAGCCGAATGCTGGGTGGTGTGCTGTTCATGGCCGCCGCCGGTTACGCGCTGATGCGCGGGGTGCACATCCGGGCGGATTTCCTGTACCGGAACTGGACACCGAAGACGCAGGCCACGGTCGACGCCGCGCTGTACCTGTTGCTGTACTTTCCAGCCATGCTGTTCTTCTTCTGGAGCGCACTGGACTTCACCCTGGATGCTTTTGGCTGGAAAGGCTGGGACAGACCCTGGGGCATCTGGGAACGTGCGAGTGATTCAACCTGGGCACCGATACTTGGCCCGGCCCGTGCGGCGATGCCGATAGGTGCGTTACTGTTGTTCCTGCAGGGGTTTCCCGAGCTTTTCCGGGCATTCCACCAGATGGGCAAGGAGCGCGAAGCCCAGTTCGTTAGAATCCTGCCGTTCTATTTTGCCTTGCTGGCCCTGATTTTCGTCAGTGTATTCTATCCAAACGCAGTGCCTTTCGATGACTGGTGGGCTTCCCTGACTTCATCCGCCGGCATATTCGACTTCTCCAAGCCGACCATCGGATTGTTCATGCTCGCGGCCATGCTGTTTTCAATCTTCGTGGGTTTTCCGATCTCGTTCACGCTGATCTTCCTGGCCTTCACGTTCGGATCCTGGGGCGCCGGCAGCGCGCTGACCTTCTACCTCATGACGCTGCAGACCAACTCGGTGATGCTGGACGATCAGCTGGTGGCGGTGCCGCTGTTCATCTTCATGGGCATCATGATGGAACAGGCGGGTCTGATGGAAAGGCTGTTCAAGGCCGTCCAGCTGATGATGTCCCGCACACGCGGTGCGCTCTATATCGCCGTCCTGTTCGTATCCATGATCTTCGCCGCAGCCACGGGTATTGTGGGTGCATCAGTGACCATCCTGGGCATCATGGCGGCAAAGACCATGAACAAGTCCGGCTATGATGTCAGGCTTGCTGCAGGCACGATCACTGCCGGTGGTACGCTTGGTATCCTGATCCCGCCGTCGATCATGCTGATCGTCATGGGGCCGGTACTGGAAGTGCCGGTGACCGACCTGTTCCGTGCAGCGATTGTACCGGGCATCCTGCTTGCCGTGCTGTACATGGTGTACGCCATTGGCCGGTGCATGATCAATCCGAACCTGGGGCCCATACTGCCCATAGATGAGCAGCCTGAAACCTCACCTTACTATCTGCTGGAAGTGATCGCGGTCATGGCCTCGATTGTCGTTCTCACCTATCTGCTGGGTGCCGGCGCGGCCGGTTCTCTCGCCTTCATTCCGCTTGGCGGATTGATCCTTCCGATCCTGTGGCTGGGCTTCATGTTCTTTGTCTACACCTGGACCCGCAAGACCAAGCCGGGTGGATTCTACTTCTCAGACCTGTGGTACGAGTTCTTCATGGGGCTGGTGCCGCCAACGGTTCTGATCGCCTTCGCGCTTGGCTCCATCCTGGCCGGTTGGGCAACGCCTGCCGAAGCAGCCGCATGTGGTGCATTCGGTGCAATTCTGCTGTCATTTGTCTATCGCAAGCTGACCGCAGTCGGTTTCTACGACGCCATGATCAAAACACTGGAAATTTCAGTGCTGATCATGTTCCTGGTTGCAGCATCCAACTTCTTCGGTGCCGTGTTCTCAAATCTGGGCACGCCGAAATTCCTCACCGAAGTACTGCTGTCGATGGACCTGTCCACGGCTGCCATGCTGATCTTCGTCATGGCGCTGGTGTTCCTTCTCGGCTGGCCTCTGGAATGGGTGCCGATTGTACTGATCATCGTGCCGATCCTGGTGCCGTTGCTTGTGTCGCTCAATGTCAACCTGACATGGTTTGCAATTCTGGTGGCTGTGAACCTGCAAACTGCCTGGCTATCACCGCCGGTGGCGTTGTCTGCCTACTTCCTGAAGGGCGTTGTGCCTGAATGGGATCTGAAGGACATCTACTTCGGCATGATGCAGTTCATGGTCATTCAGGTGATCGGTCTGGCACTGATCTTCATGCTGCCCGGCTTTGCACTATGGCTGCCGGACTGGCTGTCAACGGCCGGTGCACAACCGTTCCTGAGCTATGTCGGATACGGCGAATAGCCGGCTTTAACCAGCAACATCAAAAGGGCCCGTTCTCAATCGAGAGCGGGCCCTGCTTCTTTGCCTGGAACACAACAGTTTCACAAAATTCAAAGACGGATGCCTGATCAGGCAGGTTGCAGGATGATCTTCGGCGCTGCGCACTGGCCTGTCGAGATATCATCGAAGGCCTGCGCCCCCATTTTCAGGGGCCGTTTTTCGATCCAGCTCAGCTTGCCCAGTTTACCAGCGAAAATGGCGTCCGCAGTCGCCTGGAAATCAGCCATCGTATAGGTGTAGGTACCGATGAACGTAATCTCCTGAAGCGTCATGCGGCGCACGTCCAGCCCGCCCTCGGCTGCGCCAAGACCAATGTGCATGATCAACCCGCCCGGCTGCACCAGTTTGCTCGCGGAGGCACGGGTTGCTGCAATACCCACCGCATCGATTACCAGGTCCGGCGCGCCATCATCATTTGCTGCTGCGAGGCATTTGATATCCTCGGTCTCTATGATCCTGTTGCGCCGTGATGAATTGGGCTCCACGATCGTCACTCGGCTGCCGCCCTGGGCCCTGAATGCAAGTGCTGCGCCCAGCCCTATGGCGCCGCCGCCCAGAACCAGACAGCGCACCTCGGAAAGATCTCCACCCAATGTGGTTTTTGCCAGCCTGACAGCATGCCAGCCACAGGCCAGCGGTTCGCACAAGGCGGCGCTTTCCAGCGACACGTGGTCGGGAACGTTCACCAGATTGCCTTCAGGCATGGCCAAAAGCTCGGCAAATGCCCCTTCGCGCGGCGGCATGGAGATGATCTGGCGGCTGGCGCACAGATTGTCCCTGCCCGCGACGCAGGCTTCACACTTGCCGCATGTCACCAGGGGGTTGACGGTCACCCGCCGCACAGCACCGCCAAATCCGACAATTTCACCGGCTGCCTCGTGGCCAAGCACCAGAGGCGCGGGCCTGCGCTCATCGTGTCCTGCCCAGGCATGCATGTCCGAGCCGCAGATACCGGATGCCCGCACCCTGATCAGCGCCTCGCCCGCTGCCGGCCTGGGGTCGTCGACAGTCCTGAATTCCATTGTCTTGTCGCCAGTGTAAACCAGTGCCTTCATTTCGCTATATAACCTCCATCAACAGCCAGCACTTTACCAATGACACAACAAGCTGCATCAGGACAGAAAAACACCACCGGAGCGAGCATTTCCGGCGCACACGCCTGTGGTGTCAACCGCATCAACTGCACAACCGGCCCGGGGCAGCTTCATTTTCACGAACTTTCAGTAAAACCTGATTGCCAGCGGCTGTGTCCACACTTGGCCGCAATTGAGGTCTAACTCATTGTAGATATAGACAACTATACCGATAAAGGGTTTCACACTCATGATCCGCAAGTTCTGTTTATCACTGGCCCTGGTGTGCGCCGTGTCTGCGCAGGCTGTTATTGCAACTGTTGCCCCTGCCAATGCCGGGGGCAATGCCATCATCGAGATGACAATTGGAAAAATCGGTTTTCTGGTTGGTGTTTCGCGAGGTGACGGCAAGATTTTTTACAATGGCAGACAGGCTGAACTCGACATAAACGGCTTGCGGGTCGGACTGACCATCGGTGCGTCTTTCGCCAATATGCGCGGAGAAGTCTATAATCTCAACCGTCTCGAAGACATAGCCGGCACCTACGTTACCGCTCAGGCTTCTGCCGTAGCCATCAGCGGCGGCGGCCAGAACCTGGTGCTGATCAACGAACACAATGTGCGGCTGGTGTTGTGGGGCGAGCAGCGCGGCCTTGATGCATCCCTGGATGCCGGCGGCATGCTGATCTCATTGAGATAGCCAGCGGTTTTTTTGTAAACCAACAGCTGTTCCGCCTTTGGCGGGCCGTTGTGTACCCCTGAACGAATATCGGGAAATGCCTCGGTTGTGCAACGTCAAGTGACGGGGACTGCAGTCTTCAGATCAAACCCATCTTCTTGAGTGAGCCCAGGTCCAGCGACAGCTCGCGGCGTTGAAACTGACCAAACACTTCCGACAGAAAGGATCTCAGGCGCAGCCGCAGAGACGGCGGCAGCGTGGTGTAGATGCCCTCCTGGAATTCTATGAATGAAAACGGGGGCTCTTCAGCGGCCGCCATTGCCTCTCGATCGAGCAAGGGCAGGCTGAACACCGCATCGGGCTCGATTTCCTCGTAAACCTCGCGCGCCTGACGCGTTACAAGCGGATTTCCGTTCCAGGCGTTGCGGATCAGATAAAATGTTTCGGTTGCATAGGCACCTCGAAGATCCCTCGCCGTCATGACCGAGGTTGCTGTGTGGTCAAGCACGTAAGCAATGACCAGTTCAATGTGCGCATCATGGGCGGCGTTGATAAAGTCAAGATCATCGACCACCGTAAAAAACTCATCCAGCCCATGCGACGGCAGATCAATGATGTAGTCACGATCCGGCTCAGCGAGAATCTTGTCGAAGAGCCTTATCTGACCGCTGGTTTTTTCAACACTAATGAGGGTTGAACGATCAGGATAGAACCGGTTGATCCGACCGCGCGGGTCATCGCAATCAAACACATGAGGGTTGTGACCGGTCATCAGCAGATGGTCCATCAACAAGCGTGCGATCAGAGTCTTGCCGTTGCGTGCCTCATCGGAACACACGACAATTATCCGACTTCCCGCACGTTCGCTCACGTAAATCGTCCTGTTGATACCCCGGAATGACTGGACAGCGGTTCACGTGACGCGAATCAACGCAACCCCTTGTCAGCCACAAACTCAGTTTAACCCGATTGCGCCACACAGGTCCGGCCCATTCGGCCGGGAAATCACAAATACGCTTGGCCGGGTAAACCTGCTGCCCGGCAGCAGACGAGCTGCCGGGCAACCAGAACCATTCGCAACATGTAGTGTCTAAATACCTACCGGCTTAATGACAATCAGCTCTTGGGTTTTGCGGCTTCACCGGACCCGCCCGAGGTGAGCATCTGGATCAGGCGAAGCTGATCGAACTCGTCATCGATCTCAGAACACCACTTCTTCACATAGCCACGCAGCACGAACGAAAAGTCTGCAGATTTGCCCTGGCTGTCCTTGTTGTCGATGAAGTTCTTGTAGGTTACATCAGCAAGATCAACCTGCTCTGCAGCCATTTCATTGAGTTTTGGAATAACAATTTCCCGGGCTTCATTCACATTGGAGAAATACCGCTTGTAGGTCTTCTCATCCCATTCGAAGAAGTTGGTTTCATTGATGAAATTGCGGGCAACAGTGTAGTCGAGCCCTTCCACATAAGGTGTTACTTCCTGAAGCTCGTCCAGTGACGCGATCGCCGGACCAACCACGTGGATCAGTCCCATCTCAAACACCCCGTCCCGGGCAGCCTGCAAAACACCAATCTTTTCGAAGGTTTCCAGGGCGTAAGACAGGTTCCCTGCTTTCAGGTCCACAACTGTCACCGGTACTTTGGCGGTCTCCAGCGTATCAAGCACTTTCATCTGGTCCGCTACATTGTGCAGATCAATGATCTCGGTGATGGCCGGGTAGAACCTGTGCAGTGTTCCGCGAGGGTTTTCCGTGTCAAATGCACGGGCCAGAACATTGTTGCGGTGGAAGTAGTCCAGCAACGCACGTGAAATTGTTGTCTTGCCTACGCCGCCCTTGTCGGCCCCAACCATGATGACTACTGGTTTCATCTATCTCTTTCCCTCTATACCTCTAGAACATGCCCCCTGGGTCGGGCCTCGAAAACCGAATACCATGTCTTGCACGCCGATGCCACTGCTAGTAACGCACCTTGAGAACAGTCATTGACAAAGACGCTTAAGAAACCTCGCCTCACACCAATCACTTACAGCAGCGCTGTCGGTGCCGTCAAAACCACGGGATGGGCAAATCTCGATTTCTTTACATCCGGCGCCGGCAGTGAAACCGCGGCACGCGTGGATGCACGCGTGGCAGCAGGCGCTCAGGTCCTGCCGCCTGCCGGCGACATTTTCAAAGCCCTCGAACTCACACAGCCGGATCAGGTAAGAGCTGTTATCTTGGGCCAGGACCCCTATCCAACGCCAGGCGACGCGCACGGGCTGGCATTTTCAGTGGCGAATCCGGACCAGCGGATTCCGGCGTCTCTTCGGACGATATTCACCAGCCTTGAGGTGGATCTGGGGATCACGCGGCCTGCCCATGGCAACCTGACCCAATGGGCGCGCTCCGGCATACTGCTGCTCAATGTGACGCTGAGCGTTGAGGCCGGCAAGGCGAACAGCCACAAGGACTTCGGCTGGGCAGCATTGGCTGGCGAAGTCATGCAACGGCTGAATGAGCGCGCTACACCGGTCGTATTCATGCTGTGGGGGAAATTTGCCCAGCACGCCGGTGCCGGTGTTGACAGGTCACGGCACTGTGTCATTGAAACCGCGCACCCCTCACCACTGGCCCATGGCGCCGGTCCGCAACACAGGTTTGTGACCTCGCGGCCATTTACTCAGGCCCAGGAGTGGCTTTTATTGCGTGGCCTTCCACCAATCGACTGGCGACTGTAGAGTGCACCCAGGTCAAGGCTGTCCTTCGGTCATGGCTCAAAGTGATAGCGGCGCATCAAGACGTGGTACAGCAGAGATAAAGGCACACCGATCCCATGGCTCTTGCCGAAGAACACAAATACGCTCCTTCCTTCAATGGCCCTGAAGGCCAGGAGGACATGCCCTGGCTCTTGACCATGGGACCGGTGACAACGTCGCGCGATGTTAAACTCGCCATGCTGGCTGACTGGAGCATGCGGGATAATGAATTTGTTTCGCTTGCCCTCAGCGTTACTGAACAGTTGCTTGAGCTTGTCGACGGGACCAGTGAATATGACTGTATCCCGCTGCATCTGTCAGGCGATGCGTTGCTGGAGTGCGTGCTGGGCGCATTGGCGCCAACCGGACGCAAGCGCAAGACACTGATTGCGGCCCACGGGCCCCATGCCGAGCAGGCAACCAGTATACTGACCCACATCAAACGCCCGGTTGAAACCATCGCCGGCTCGGTTCTCAAACCTGTCACCACCAATCGGCTGGCGAAGGTGCTGGATGCCGATCCCGACATACATACTGTCTATCTGGCAGAAATCGACATTTCCACCGGACTGGCCAATCCGGTTGCCAAGCTCGCGGCCATTGCCCATGCGGCCGGGCGCAAGGTGATAGTCGATGCCCGCGCGAGCATTGGCGCCATGCCACTCGACCTCGCCGGCGGCACAGTGGATGCCGCGGTGGGTGTGCCGTGGGCATGTATTGAAAGCGTTCCAGGGTTTTCTTTTGTCATGGTGCGCCGAAGCTTGCTGACAGAAAACCTGTTCCAGTCCCCGTCAGCCGCGCTGGACCTGGTTGAGTTGTGGAAAGGCATCCATCGCACCGGCTGGTTTCCCGGTACGCCGCCGGCACATGCCATTGTTGCCTGCGGCGTCGCATTGCGGCGGCTCTATCTAGAGGGTGGGCCTGAAATGCGGCGCAAGCGCTATCAGGACCATCATCAAAGACTGTTGTCAGGCATGGCAAAACTGGGGTTCTCCCCTACCCTCGCCGATGGTACTGCAACATGCGGATATCTGACATTGTTTAAAGCACCTGCCGACAGGCGTTATTCACCGGCATCGTTTAGCCAGCGTCTGCGCCAGCTGGGCTTTGTCATCATGGACGGTGAAGGCTGTCCAGGCGCTGAAGGCGGGTTCAGGGTTGCGACCGTCGGCGCCATCGATGAAACCGTCACGGACCAGTTTGTGCGAGCGGTCGAGAAAGTCATGCGCGAGCTTGGCATGAGGTCGGGCGCACCTGCGAGATAGTGTCTTTGCGGCCCAAATACCGGCTGGACGAAAAACGGGAGCCCAAGAGCTCCCGCAAGTCGTTTTTACAGCATGGACAGAGGGCAAATCAGCCCTTGCCTTTCCACGGAACCAGATAGTTTTCGGCCATGCGCATCAAAATGTCGATGCCGTAGCCGATGACACCGATTAGAATGATGCCCATGATAACGATGTCGGTAAGCTGGAACTTCGAGGCGTTGACGATCATCATGCCTGCGCCCCTGTCTGCTGCGACAAGTTCGGCAGCAACCACAGTACCCCAGCAAACTCCCATGGCGACACGCGCGCCGGTGAAGATTTCGGGCAGGGAGTTGGGCACGATAACCCGCCAGAGCAGCTGCTTCTTCGACGCACCCAGCGAATAGGCCGCATGCACCTTGGATATATTCACACCCGACACACCAGCGCGGGCGGCAATCGTCATGATCCACAACGCAGCCAGGAACAACAGTATAATCTTGCCCTCCTCGCCAATGCCGAACCAGATTATGACCAGCGGAATGAGCGCCAATGGCGGCACAGGGCGCATGAACTCGACTATCGGATCAAACCAGCCACGGAACCAGCTTGAAAGACCCATGGCATAGCCCAGGGGGATACCAACAATACTGCCAAGCACGAAGCCGGCCAGCACGCGGGAGAGCGATGCCCACAAGTGCTCCAAGAGCGTGTAGTTCTTGTACCCTGCACTGGCGATTTCGCCGAGGCGGGATACCACCGCTTCGGGAGCCGGAAGCCAGATTGGCTCCATTTGCCAGCCGCTGTCCGGCTTGACCGACAGGGATCCCTTCGCAGTCATGGACACTTTGCCGTTTGCAAACCGGACAGTCTGGTTTGGAGATATCGGGTTTCCGTCGATTGCAGTAATCTTGTAACCTTCCTCGCCACCGCCATCATCGTTGGTCTGTGGCTTGATCAGCGCGCTGCGCCATGCACCAATCTTTGCCGCGTCACCCTTGGCAAAACCTGTCGATGCATCCGGCTCAGGCAATTCGACGTTCTCACCGACCTTGTGCACACGGATTTTCACCGTGGCATCGCTTGCCTGGCCGGCAGAGTTGGTTGCTGTGTAAGTGAACCCGCTGTCGCCTACAAACGGACCGGGCACGTGAAGCGGCATCAGCTTGGAGCCGGTGAACGCGCCCCATATGGCAAACAGCGCCACAACCGAAACAATCGACGCGAAGCGATTTGCCGTTACCGCGCTTTCATCGCCAAATGTGACCGTCTTCAGGCTCGTATAGTCCTTGGACTGCTCGCGTGAGCGAACATAGAAATTGTAGGCTGCGTAAGCTATGACAAACAGGACAATATAGATGAATGCGACGGTCATGCTGCATCCCCCTGGCGGCCCATAATCTCTTCTTCCATGTCCCAGATCATGGAGAGTATTTCCTCCCGCACCTTGGCGAATTGCGGCTCCTTCTTCACCAAACGCAGGTCCTTGCCCACACCCATTTCCGCAAATGGCAGCTTGTATTCCTTGTGGATCCGGCCCGGACGCGGCGCCATCACCAGCAGGCGCTCGCCCAGTAACAGCGCTTCTTCAACCGAGTGGGTAATCAGGATGATGGTCTTGCCGGTTTCCTTCCACAGTTTGAGCACCAAACCTTGCATCTTTTCACGGGTCAACGCATCCAGTGCGCCGAGCGGTTCATCCATCAGGATGACATCGGGATCGTTTGCGAGACAACGGGCAAGTGCCACGCGCTGCTGCATACCGCCAGACAATTCGTAGATCATCTTGTCGGCGAAATCCTGCAGGCCGACAATTTGCAAGAGTGATTCAACCTTGGCCGAGGTTTCGCTTGCGGGCTTGCCGGCCATGTCGGGCCCAAACGCTATATTCTTGCGTACGTTCATCCATTCAAACAGGGCACCTTGCTGGAATACCATGCCGCGTTCGGCGGCAGGCCCGGACACGTCATGGTCGTTGAGGATCACCTTGCCTTCGGTTGGCGACAGGAAGCCTGCAACAATGTTCAAAAGCGTAGTCTTGCCACACCCCGACGGCCCCAGCACCGCCATCAACTCGCCTTTCTTCAACTCAAGCGAAACATTCTTGAGCGCCTGCACTGCGCCGCCGTTCGGCAGTTCAAAACGCATCGATATGTCGTCAATGATCAACGTGCCCATATGGAGTCCCACCCTGCAATTGCCATTTGAAAAAAGGGAGCGATCTTCAAGAAAATCGCTCCCCCTGCATCGTCTTGTCCAGACCGATTACATGCCCGCCGCTGCCTTGAGCGGTGCCGAGTTCACAGCGCCTTCATAGGTGTCGCGAGCTGCCGGAATGTTGCCCTGCTCCTTGAAGAAGTCACCGACCTCCTTGAGGAATGTCTGGGTGCCGCCGCCAAGCCACTTTTCCGAAAGCTGGGCTTCCGTCGATGGAAACTCAAAGCCTGCCATGGTTTCCTTGGTGGCGTTCTCGTCCATGCCGGCATCCTTTGCGATCACAACCAGCATTTCGTCAGCCGCAGCGCCGCCAGCATTCCACCTGGCGTTCATGTCGGCAGTAACTTTCAGGAATTTGGACAGCAGTTCAGCGTTTTCTGACGCGAAGGACGCAGGCACCGAAGTCACATCAAACACGGAAATGCCAAGGGCTTCCTTTTCCGCGCCTGTCAGCAACACGTTGCCATGCTCCTTCATTCGGCGCAGCGAACCACCCCAGCCGCAAACCATGTCGAGGCTGCCGTTGGCAAACGCCGCCGCACCGTCCGGCGGCGCCATGTCGACAACTTCCATCTTGGAAACGTCAACGCCGAAATGCGCCATCTGCTTCAGGAAGCCGTAATGAGCAGCAGTACCGATCGGCACCCCGGCCTTCTTACCTTCCAGTTCCTTGGTATTGTCCTTGGTAATTTCCAGCGCAGTCTTCACTACACAGTTGTCGTTTTCATTGTAAACAACGGCGACGTCAGCAATCTGCAGATCCTGGCCGGCCGACGTTGCAACAACGAAAGGCGGCACACCCTGGCTGACGGAAATGTGAACATCGCCAGAGGCCATGGCGGCAGACATCGCCGTACCAGCATCGAATGACTTCCAGTTCACCTTTACGCCGAGTTCCTTGTCATAGATGCCCTTTACCTTGGCGTACTGGAAAGGCATTGGCCATTCCAGAAAGTAGGCAACTGTAATCTCTTCGGTCTGTGCCTGGGCAGCCGTGAAGCTGATAGATGCCAAGGCTGCTGCTGCAAGAGCAGTTGTAAGAAATTTCTTCATAGAGTACTCCCTCCGCTGATTAGCGTCCGAAAACGTGAATAGGTTGAAAAGCGTGCTTTCGGTTCCTCCAGTATGAAACGTCGAAGGCATGCGGCGCAATGGCACATGCCGCGTTGGTCCCATAAATTCAGCGCGTTGGTTCCATGCCCAGACAATGGGCATTTTCTAAAGGCAATTGATCAATTTCACGACATATCGCCCAATCGCCAGGCTGGACGTCAATCCCGGGCTTTCCATACCGAACAGGTTGATCAGACCCGGCACGCCATGCGTGTCAGGACCGTCAATCCGGAAGTCCTGGATGTGATTGCCCGGCGGCACGATCTTGGGTCTCACCCCGGCATAGGACGGCTGCAGGGCGCCGTCCGGCAATGCCGGCCAGTACCGCCTGACCATTGCGTAGAATTCATCGCCACGCGCCGGGTCCACGTCGTAGTTCGGCTCATCGATCCACTCCACATCCGGGCCAAACCGGGCCTGGCCACCGACGTCGATTGTAAGATGAACGCCCAACCCGCCGACGACCGGGCATGGATAGATCAACCGCGTAAACGGCACCTTGCCGGCGATCGAGAAATAGCTGCCCTTGCCGTAATACGCCGTCGGCACATGAACGCCCTCAAGGCCCTGAAGACTTGATGCAACCTGAGGCGCATTGAGACTGGTGGAGTTAACAAAAAGATTACAGCCGACCGTCATCGGTTCTGCGCCGCCGATATCAATCTCGATTTGTCTGCCACCCACGCGACCACCTGCAACCGGAGATCGGGTGGCCAGCGTGGCGCCGGCGTTTTCAGCCTCCCCCAACAAGGCCAGCATTACGCCGGCAGAATCCATCATGCCGGTTGAAGGCGACAGAATAGCGGCTACACACTTCAGTTCAGGCTCCAGCGCCCTGGCCTGGCTTTCATCAAGCAGTTCAAGGTCATTGACGCCATTGGCTGCACCTTTTGAGATGATGGCCTCAAGCGTAGCCACCTCGTCCGGTTCACACGCGACAATCAATTTGCCGCAATTGCTGTGGGAGACATTGTGCTTCTTCATGAAGTCGTACAACAGCCACTTGCCTTCAACGCACAACTGCGCACGCAACGAGCCCGGCGTGTAGTACATGCCCGCATGTATGACTTCGCTTGAGCGTGAAGATACACCGCGGCCAAACGCTTCGTCAGCCTCCACGATCAGGACTTCACGGCCTGATTGCGCCAGCTCACGGGCAACCGCCAGGCCAATTGCACCGGCACCTGCCACAACACAGTCAATCTCGTAATCAACAGCCATCAGACCATCGCGTTGTAAGGGCCAGGAAACAATCAGCGTGTACAGTCACGCACACGCTTCAACAGATCACGATCCACCTCAATGGTCCCGCGAGCAAGGCTTTCGTCGCGCGTTGCCAGACGGCTCAGGCCCGGCAGGCGGGTGCCCTCCTGGGCGGTGATTGAGCCGGCCAGGGTTGCAAATCGATCAGCAAACAAGCCTGCCGAAAACCCTTCAGGATCTATAGCCAGAAAGAACTGCCCCGAATTGCAGGGCCCGCCGGCATCGGTGGCAAACGGCGACATCGCACTGCCCAATTGCGCGCCGCTCATCAGAGATGACATGGTTTCCACCATCAGTCCCTGCCCGAAGCCCTTATAGCCGCCCGATGGCGCCATGGTGACAGCCTGGCCGGGGTCCGTGGTCGGATTGCCGTCGGCATCCAGTGCCCAGCCCAGCGGAATGTCGTCGCCGCGTGCGGCATGACGCATGACCTCCGACTTCGCCACAACCGATGAGGACTGATCTATGACGTAGCCAACCCCGCCCTTGCCGTCAGGTGCTGCCATGGAAACCGGATTGGTGCCGATAACCGCCTTTATGCCGCCCGGCGGCGCGATAGACGCCGGTGCATTGGTGAACCCCATTGCCAGAAGACCTTCGCGCGCCAGGCGTTCGGTATGTCCACCCAGCCTGCCGCAATTGTAGGAATTGGTAATGGAAAGCCCGGCAATGCCGTACTTTTTCGCTGACGAAATGATTTTAACAAACCCTTTTTCGATTGCCGGATGGGCAAATCCCGACCCTGCATCAGCGCGATAGGCCACTGGGGACAGCCGGGTAATGACCGGTTTGATCACGCCGTCAACCTTGCCGCACCTGAGATGCGAGCAGTAAACCGGCAACCAGAAAAATCCGTGGCTCGGCATGCCGACAAGCTCGCTGTCAATAACCGCGTCGGCGAGGTAGCGCACGTTGGCGCGCGCAGCACCTGATTTGGTCAGTGCCCGAAGTGCAAGCCTGCGGGCCTTTTCAATTTCCAGCGTCGTTGTGGTCTTGTTCACTTTTCAAACATCCTTGCGGCAAATCAGATAGGCGTGCACATAGTCCATTGCATGACCTTCAGGCGATGCTGCAACACTTGCCTGATAGCGTCCGTAGAATTCATCCATGATGGCTTCGCGTTCGGCCTGGTCACGGCCTGCGTCAAGCCCGCCCAGGAACGTGGCTTCCGACCATGATCTGAGCGTTGGCAGATACTCCGTTGCAAACCGGGTTGCATCCTTGTGGTTGTCGGTAAAATCCTGCTCGAACGGGCAGCGAACCACACGGGTCTCGACATGCTCCAGCCGCAGGCCGGCCTTGTAAACCGGGTTGTTCCGGTCATTCAGCGGGGCTGTGAATTCTTCAACCGTGCGGTAATGCTGTGGGAAATTGGTATTCAGATACTCATCGCGCGATATCACGCCATCATCAGCCAGTTCGCTCCAGAACCTGTTGAATGTGTCGAACATGCTGACACCGCCGGTATCGCCAAGATAACGGCCTTCCTCGTCAATGCCGAAATTAAACAGGCACAGACGGCCGCCAGGCTTTAACTCGCGGGTACGTTGCAACAGCATGGTTTCCCAGTCGGTGGCGCCCTGTCTGGTAAACGCGTCGCGCTCGGCACCGCTGGCCCCTATCATATGCACATGGTCGGTGATGTTGCAGGGCGTTGATGAAATATAGTGCGACGCCGTTGCCGAAAACCCGAGGTCCAGCGTCTGTGCGGGAAAAATGTTCTGATGGAACGAGGTGCCGGAGGCAAACACGTACAGATCATCGATTTCCGGGTAATAGCTCTTTGTGTCGGTTTGCCCGTGGATCATGCGAAAAACCTGGGCAAAGTCATTGCGCGGCAGATCGGTGTAGATCATTTCTATCGGGCGCGACGGTACCCGGGCGCGCACATCTGCAAAAACCCGCCGCCACAGATCAACAGATGTGCCTCCGTCTGCTGCTCCCATGTCGGTGGCGCGAAAGATACTGCCATCATCGGCCGGATCCATGCGCGCAACAGCTTCCACAACCAGATTGGCCGCCTTGTCCATGACATGCTTGGCACCAATGGTGGCTTTCGAGTAGTAGCCATCGCCTTTCATGGCCATGAAGCCGGCAGTTCCCGGTGCCTTGTTCATGTTCGACTCCCTGTTTTTGTATTCATGTCTGAACAACAGACTAGAGCAACATGGGTTCAAGTGAACCCATAAAGTTGCTCTATCACTTTGAAAGCGATCAGGTTTATGATTTTTGGTTGATTCAACCAAAAATCATCCTGATCTAGACGTAACTCATCCCAGAGCAAGCGTGCGGTGTTTGCACCGATAAAAAAAGCGCCCTCCCGACAAATCGGAAGGACGCTCCTGTTCAATGATGCAACCGAAACAATCAGGCTTCGATGGCGTACTCTTCGCAGAAGAAGTAACGGGTCGGATGGATCGCAAAACCCTTCACCCGCTTGTCCATCGGAATGAACAGCTTGCGCCACAATGGCTGAACAATCGGTCCGTCTTCCTGCATGATGACCTGAAGCTTGCCGACCAGTTCAGTGCGTGCGGCAACATCCAGTGTACCTTCTGCCTGGGTCAGGATGCTGTCGAATTCGGCATTGGAATAGTTCGATTCATTCCAGGGCACACCTGTCCGATAAGCCAGGCTGAGGACCATGAAGCCGAGCGGCCTGTGCGCCCATGAGGTGAAGCCAAACGGCACCTTGTCCCAGACATCCCAGAACTTGGCCGACGGCAGCACATTCATGTTGACGCGGATGCCGGCGTCCTTCCACTGCTCGACGCAGGCTTCAACCACGGCCAGTTCCCAGGCAGGATCAGGCTTTAGGGTGATTTCCGCGTCCAAGCCGTCAGGATAACCTGCTTCTGCGAGCAGTTTCTTGGCAGCTTCCACATCGCGGGCCATGACCGGCAGTTTCTTGTAGTCCGGATGGATCGGGCAGACATGGTGGTGTTCAGCAGTTGTGCCCAGTTCGCCAACGGCGATCTCGGTGGTCTTGGCAACGTCAGATGCCAGGCGCATGGCCTTGCGAACCCTCGGATCGTCAAACGGCTTTTTGTCTATCTGCACACGCACGATAGCAGTAGACGCCGTTGTCGTGTCATAAACATTAATGTGATCCATGGCCTTGAACAGGTCAAACTGCTCCACATTGCCTTCATAGTCACCATGCACCTGCTTGGATTGAACGGCAGCGGCAGACGCAGCTGTGTTGTCACCAAGGTCAACGAATTCAACCATGTCCAAATGGGCTTTTGAATTCGGGCGTTTTTTGAGAACCGCTTTGCGGCCCACTTCGAATTCCACGAGCTCAAAATCACCATGGCCATTGGAGCCCATGCCGAACTCGCCGTTTTCTGCGGGATCAAGAATAGCAAGCGGATAGTGGAACAAATGCTCCGGCACTGCAACTTGCGCTTCCTTGAGGTTCAATACGAGTGTCTTGTCGTCTTTGACTTCCACGGCGTTGGCATCCCACAATTCAGTGGTCATGACCGCCTCGCCCTTGTCGTCCTTCTTGCCGGAGTCGATTTCATTGAGCATGTAGCCCTTCATCAGGCCCACAACAGACGAACCGGTCGCCGGATCAAGGCAGTGCTTGATATTCCAGGCGAGCTGCTCAGCCGTCATCTTACCGCCCTTGAACCATTCGATGTCGTCATTGACGGTGAATGTCCAGGTTTTCAGATCGTCGGAGGCTACCCAGGAGGCCAGATCCGGACGGGTGACATTGTCGACGCCGGTGCGGGTGATGTAACGCACCATCTGGCGAGTGATGTTGGAGTCATAAATCCATGAGAAGGTGTGCGGGTTGTTGATCTTCGGCACCCGCATGGCGATTTTCAACGTGCCGCCCTTCGGCATCTCAGCTGCGCGCGCAGGCGATGCAATCGGCTGACCGGTAATTTTGCCGGCCCACATATAGGCAGCACCGGCAGACATGCCGAGCAGTGTCGAATAGCGGATAAATTCACGGCGGTCGATAAGCTTGTCAGCGAGCTGCTGCTTAAGCTTTGGAATCCAGACATTTTCTCTGTCAGACATAATAAGGCTACTCCTCCCGAGGTTACACATCGCGAATGCACGCCGCCACAATGGCATGTCATCGCACTAGACCACAGCCTATCACCCGGACCTCCGGACGCAAGACCGCAAACCGGAATTGCCTGCCGTCCTGCGGCAGATGTTTCCTGCGCAAATCATGGCAGGTCAGCACAACGTGTCGCACCACCCGTAAGCGACACTTGCATGTCGAATAAAGACACAACGTACGCTTTACATGTCTCGTGCAGGATTGATCGGCAATCGTCGGCGGATGGCCGTCACGAAACGCTGTCAGGCAGAACCGCCTTGCGTTGTTCCATGAACGCGACGAGTTGCTCATCAATCGCCGGATCAAGATCGGGGGCAACATAATCCTTCAGCTGTCTGGTCCAGATCGCATTTGCGCGCTGGGCGGCATCCATCGAGCCGTCCGCAAGCCACTGCTCGAAGGAGTTGTTATCCGCAACACCGGACCGCCAGAATGCGTCTTCAAAGTTGCGCTGGGTGTGGGCGCAACCGAGATAGTGGCTGCCCGGCCCCACTTCCGCGATGGCGTCCATGGCCTGTCCGTTCTCGCTCAGATCAATACCGCCGGCAAAGCGCTGCATCATCGACAACTGATCACAATCGATGATGAATTTCTCATAGCTGGAAACCAGCCCGCCCTCCAGCCATCCGGCCGCGTGCAGCATGAAATTGACCCCTGCCAGCACGCCGGGAAACACCGTGTTGGAGCTTTCGTGAGCCGCCTGGGCATCAGGCAGTTTCGATGCGCACAATGAGCCGCCCGACCGGAACGGTACGCCCATCCGGCGCGCCAGCTGGGCGGCACCGAACAGCACATGCGCGGGCTCAGGCGTTCCGAATGTCGGCGCGCCCGACTGCATGGACATCGATGATGCGAAGGTACCGAACACAACCGGCGCACCGGGGCGGCACAGTTGCGAAAACGCTATACCCACCGACGCTTCAGCCAGAATCTGGGTCAGCGTGCCGATTACCGTCACCGGCGACATTGCGCCCGCCAGAATGAACGGTGATACAACGCAAGCCTGACCCGCACGGGCATACACTTTCAGCGCGCCTACCATGGTGTCGTCAAACACCATCGGCGAATTGGCATTGATCAGATTTATCAGCACACAATTATTGTCGACGAAATCGTCGCCAAAAACCATTTTGGCCATGGCAACACTATCCTCGGCGCGTTCCGGCGCTGTTACGGAGCCCATGAACGGTTTGTCGGAATAGCGAATATGGCTGTACACCATATCGAGATGGCGCTTGGCGACCGGAATATCCACCGGCTCACAAACCGTGCCGCCAGAATGATGCATGGCCGGTGCCGTGTAGGCCAGTTTCACAAAATTCCGGAAATCCTCGATGGTCGCATAGCGGCGGCCACCGTTCAGGTCATGCACGAACGGCGGACCATATACAGGCGCAAACACGGTATTGTCACCGCCGATTTCCACATTGCGCGCTGGATTACGCGCATGCTGGGTAAACTGCGACGGCGCCGTCTTGATCAGTGAGCGCACCAGACCTTTGGGAAACCGGACCCGCTCGCCATTAACATCGGCTCCCGCCGCCTTCCACATCTGCAGCGCTTCTGCATCATCGCGAAAATCGATGCCGATTTCCTGCAATACCGTTTCACAGTTGGCCTCGATCAGGGACAGGCCTTCCTCGCCGAGAACTTCGTAGAGTGGAATTTGGCGCTTGATGTAGCTGAACGCCTTAATGCCGCCGCCAAGTCGCGCTGCGCGGCGGCTTTCAGCACCACCACCGCCCCGGCGGCTGCGGCGTGCAGGAGAGGCATCAGACGGCGCTTCGGTTTCAGTCGACATCACGGTTTTCCACCTGTTGAGTAAATCTGACCATGTTGTTAGGCCCTTTAGCAGCAGGCTTCATCCGGTGATGCGTCCAGAAATGGTCAATTAGCGACCACAACCAGCCATGTCTCGAATGATCTGGATCAATCCCCTTGTCGGGCAGCCATGGCATCTCTAGAATTGTTAATTCGCCATTTTGGCCATAACAGGAAGGACATTTGCAATGTTCAAGAAAATACTTGTACCGGTTGACCTCTCGCACAACGAGCTGGGAGAACAAATGATCAAACTGGCGAAAGAGATTGGTGGCGATTCCGCAGAGATCGTTCTTACCCATGTTGTTCACGACATACCCGCATATGCGGCGGTCGAAATTTCCGGCGAACTGCTGGACAAGACCCATAAATGGGCCAAGGCGGAACTGGAAAAACTGGCGAAAGACAACAATGTCGCCGGCGCCGCAGACCTCCGGCACGGTTCTGCAGGTACTGCAATTCTGGAAGCAGCGGCAGAACATGGCGTAGATCTGGTCATCATCGGTTCTCACAAACCCGGTGTCGCCGACTATTTCCTTGGCTCAACAGCGGGTCGCGTGGTGCGCCATGCCCAGTGCCCGGTCCTTGTCATGCGCTAGGTCATGAGTGCAGTGAACTCGTGACGGTGCCCTGACAGGGTGGAAGCGATCAGGTTTTTGGATGCAACAACCAGCCCCCCTGATCAAAGCCAGAACACGCTTGACCTTCATTCTCAAATTTTATATATAAAGATATCTTTATGTGGAGAATGCCGATGTCGATCGTTTCCCCTGTTTCTGCCAATTTCGCACCCGGCGGCAACCCTCGCGTGTCGTTTGAGGTGTTTCCGGCCCGCTCAACCATGCAAAGTGACGGCATGGCGGAATTGGCCAGCGTCATGCGCAAATACGACCCGCTGTTTGCATCTGTAACCTATGGCGCAGGCGGAACCAGCCATCAGGCCTCTTTCGGCACTATTGGCCAGCTTCTGGGCGTGGACGGCCTTGACGTCGTCGGACATCTGACATGCGCGGGCCAGTCGAAAGCACAAACCGATGCTGTCATCGAGAGATATGCCGCACAGGGCGTAAAAGGCATACTGGCCCTGCGCGGTGACATGCCCGGCATCACCGGGCCCTATCAGCCGCATCCCGAAGGCTATGAGAACGGCGCCGATCTCGCCGCCGCAGTGATCGCGCGGGGCGGCCTTGATACCTATGTCGCCGCCTACCCGGAAGTACATCCGGCATCCGGATCCGGCCATGCCTGCATTGCAAACCTGAAAACCAAGCTGGCAACCGGTGCCAAAGCCGCCATCACCCAGTTCTTTTTCGACAATCGGGACTATTTTCATTTCATGGAACAAGTCCGCGCGGCCGGTATTTACCAACCCATCGTTCCCGGCATCCTGCTGATCCATGACTTCGCCAAAGTGGCGAGTTTTGCCGGCAAGTGCCAGGCCCGCATCCCGGATCATCTGCATGCCGCCTTCGACGGCCTGGCGCCCCACTCCACCCAGCACAAGGCACGTGCATGTGAACTGGCCGCCCAGCAGATCATGCAGCTGGGCGCGCAGGGTGTGGATCACGTCCATATCTATTCCATGAACCGCCCGGATCTGGTTGACCAGACCTGCAAGCTCGCAGGCATTGCTCAAACGGCCCGGATCGCCGCTGCAATGTGAGCCTGTTACAGTCGGTTTTGCACGCGTGCTGGTCGCAAAACCTGCAGTGTTGAAATGCGCCCGCGCCTATACCTGAACCATAATCAAGTCCTGACCTGAAAAGCTGATCTCTTCCATGGCTAAAATTATTATCACTTACTGGCGTGACATCCCTTCACAGGTGACGGCCAAAGCCGGACGCAAGGCAGAAAAGAAAATGCTGTCTGACCGGTTTCAGGAAGCCATAGACATGGCCGCCATGCGCTCGGGAGCAGCTGAAACCGACGATTATCTGAATGAGTGGCGCCGGGGTGACCCAATTGAATGCAACGACGACCTCCTGGCTGCGGTCACTCAGACAGCCGAACAGCTTGAGGCCGACTATGACCACAACCGCATCAAGGCGCTTATTGCATCCGGCGGCACCGCCTGACACAGGTTTGACCGACCAATATCTGGCCTACTCCCATCGTGTTCCGCGCTCTGAAAGGACGCCTCGCAAATGACCCGTACCCTCATCGCCTCCGCCACCAAGGAAGTCATCATCGGCTTTGACCAGCCGTTTTGCGTGATCGGCGAACGCATCAACCCGACGGGACGAAAAAAGCTGGCAGCGGAACTGCAGGCAGGAGATTTCTCGACCGTTGAAAAGGACGCCCTTGCGCAAGTTGCCTGTGGCGCCACGGTTCTCGATATCAATGCCGGTGTGGTCTACAACTCAAACCCGAACCCGAACGAGACCGAGCCGCCGCTGATGCGGAAAATGATCGAGCTTGTTCAAGGCCTTGTCGACGTTCCTTTGTGTATTGATTCCAGTGTTCCGGCAGCACTGACCGCCGGTCTTGAAACCTGCCAGGGCCGGCCGCTGCTGAATTCCGTGACCGGCGAAGAAGACCGCCTGGAATCCATCCTGCCGCTGGTCAAGAAATATGACGTGCCTGTCGTGGCCATTTCCAATGATGACACCGGCATTTCGGAAGATCCGGATGTTCGCTTTGCCGTGGCAAAGAAGATCGTCGAGCGGGCAGCAGATTTCGGCATTCCGGCACATGACATCGTGGTCGACCCACTTGTCATGCCGGTCGGTGCCATGGGCACGGCGGGGCTTCAGGTGTTTGCCCTGGTGCGGCGTCTGCGTGAAGAACTTGGCGTCAACACCACCTGTGGCGCGTCCAATATTTCGTTTGGTCTGCCAAACAGGCATGGCATCAACAATGCCTTCCTGCCGATGGCTGCAGCCGCCGGAATGACATCGGCCATCATGAACCCGGTGCAGGCAGCAGCAACGCCGAAGAACATCGAAGACCGTATTGGCGAACTCACCGCCATGGGCATCGTGATACCGGAAGGCGTCGATATCGACGCGCTGGTACCGCTGATCGGACTGGGGTCCACCAAAGCGACACCGTCCAAGGAAATAGAGGCCATCAAGGCGGCCGACTTCCTGATGGACAATGATGCTTCGGGCGGCAACTGGATCAGGTTCAACAAGCCGCCCGCCAGTGCCAACGCACCACAGGGCGCGCGTGGTGATCGTGAAGGACGCCGGCGGCGCAGAGGTTAGGGTCAAGTCCCCAGGGTCACGACCCTGGACACCAGAACGGGGAGAAATATGGCAGACGGCGGACGCAGCGACGCACTTATCGTTTTCACGCCCTCGGGCAAACGCGGGCGTTTTCCGATAGGCACGCCGGTGCTGCAGGCTGCCCGTGCGCTGGGTGTCGACATCGACAGCGTATGTGGCGGCCGCGCCATTTGCGGACGCTGTCAGGTCACCCCGTCCATCGGTGATTTCGCCAAGCATGGCATTACCTCGAAACCTGAACACCTGGGACCGATCACCAGTGTGGAGATCCGCTACAACGAAAAGCGCGGCCTGAAGGCTGACCGCAGACTGTCGTGCCAGACACTGATGCAGGGTGACTGCGTGGTGGATGTGCCGCCCGAAAGCCAGGTCCACAAACAGGTGGTGCGCAAGCGCGCTGAGGTGCGCGACATCAAGCTCGATCCCGTTACCAAGCTGTACTACATCGTCGTCGATGAACCGGACATGCATCACCCTTCCTCGGATCTGGAGCGGGTGTACAATGCGCTGCGGTCGCAGTGGGGCATTGATAATGTTACGTGCGACCTGGCCATCATGCAGGCGCTGCAATCTGCGCTGCGAAAAGGCGAATGGCGCATTACGCTTGCTGTTCATAACCGCATGGCAAGCAAGACAGCCCGCATCACGGCTATCTGGCCAGGGTTTCATGATCGCGCCTATGGCATGGCCGTCGATGTCGGCTCCACCACGATCGCGGCCCATCTGTGCGACCTGTCCACCGGTGAGATCAAGGCGTCAGCCGGCCTGATGAACCCGCAGATCCGCTTCGGTGAAGACCTGATGAGCCGGGTTTCATACGTGATGATGAACCCCGGCGGTGACAAGGAAATGACCACCGTCGTGCGCGAGGCCCTGAACGAACTGGCACGCCAGGTCGCCGGTGAAGCCGAGATTGATCTGTCCGACATTCTCGAGGTTGTGCTGGTTGGAAATCCGGTCATGCATCATCTCATGCTGGGTATTGATCCAACCGAACTGGGCGGTGCTCCGTTTGCACTTGCAACCGGCCTGCCGGTCACCCGCCCGGCGCGTGAATTCGATCTTGAACTCAACAATGGCGCATATGTCTATGTGCTGCCGTGCATTGCAGGCCATGTTGGTGCAGATACCGCCGGTGTCGTGCTGTCGGAAAGCCCGCACCTGTCGGAAAGAATGATGCTGGTCGTCGATGTCGGCACCAATGCGGAAATTGTTCTGGGCAACAAGGACCGGGTGCTGGCGTGTTCCTCTCCAACCGGGCCTGCCTTTGAAGGTGCGCAGATATCATGTGGCCAGCGCGCTGCTCCCGGCGCCATCGAGCGTTTGCGCATTGACCCTGACACCCTTGAGCCGCGCTTCAAAGTCATCGGTTGCGATCTGTGGTCGGATGAGCCTGGCTTTGAGGACGAAATTGCGTCTACCGGTGTCACCGGAGTTTGCGGATCCGCGATCATCGAAGCCGTGGCTGAGCTTTACCTGTCCGGCGTGATAAACCAGGACGGCCTGTTTGACGGCGCAATGGCTGCAAGATCACCCCGCGTCATACAAACCGGGCGCACCTTCGCCTATGTCATCCGCGAGGGCGAACCGCTTATTTCCATCACCCAGAACGATGTGCGCGCCATCCAGTTGGCCAAGGCCGCCCTGTATGCCGGCGTACAGTTGCTGATGGACAAGCTGGAACTGGAAAAAGTCGATACCATCCGCCTGGCCGGCGCCTTTGGCAGCCACATCGATGTCAAGTACGCCATGATTTTGGGACTGATCCCCGATTGCGACCTTGCCCATGTGCATTCTGCCGGCAATGCCGCGGGCACCGGGGCGCGCATTGCGCTGCTCAATACGGCTGGCCGTGACGAAATTGAGGAAGTGGTCAGGCGCATCGAGAAGATCGAAACGGCAGTGGAGCCGAAGTTCCAGCAGCACTTCATCGAAGCCATGGCCATGCCGCACAAAACTGCGCCATTCCCCAATCTGGCATCTGTCGTGAACCTGCCGCAGATCAAGGAAATCACACCGGTTGGCGCTGATGGCGGCGAAGGCCGTGAACGGCGCCGGAAGCGGCGCGGCTAGGGTTTCCGCAGAAATCTCTACTGACACTTACCCTCTTGCGAACGGCGCAATTCCTGTCAGAGTCAACACAGGGACAGCTTACATCAAAGGACACGAGTGTCCGGGAGGTCACGGCATGCCATTGACCAAGCAAAAGGCGGAGCACTTCGAGCAGCTTCACAATCGCGAAGACAAGATCCTGATCTTACCCAATGCCTGGGACAAGGGTTCTGCGCGCATGCTGCAGGCCATGGGCTTTGAAGCCATTGCCACGACCAGTGCCGGATACGCCTTCAGCGTCGGCAAGCGGGACTGGCCGGGTGAAGTCAACCGCAAGGAGGCGCTGGAACACTGTGCGATGATGGTGAAGGCCACTCCCCTGCCCGTATCGGCGGATCTGGAAAACGGCTTTGGCGCCCGGCCCGATACGGTGGCCGAGACCATCCGCCAGGCAGCCGCCACCGGGCTGGCCGGTTGCACGATAGAAGACACCACCGGTAAACCAGATGAGCCGATTTTCGATTTCACCCATGCAGTGGAACGCATTACTGCCGCCGTCGAAGCGCGCCGGTCGCTCAAGCGGCCGTTCATGCTGACGGCGCGTGCCGAAAACTTTCTGCATGGCCGGCCTGATCTTGACGATACGATTTCCCGCCTGATTGCCTTTGAGGCCGCAGGCGCCGATGTGTTGTATGCACCGGGCCTGTCATCCATTGAAGACATCGAGCATGTGTGTGAAGCGGTCACCAAACCGGTCAATGTCGTGATCGGAACAGCGGCCGCGCATTTCACCGTGACGGATTTGCTGGAATGCGGCGTGCGGCGGGTTTCCACCGGTTCCTCGTTTGCCCGTGCGGCAATCGGCGGGTTCCTGCAAGCCGCGCGCGAACTGCGCGACAAGGGGACATTTGAATATGCCCAGTACGCGGCCAGCTTTTCCGAAATTGACAAACTGCTGGAAACGGCGCGGAAGGCGCGGACTTAGGGTCAGGACCCTAGCTGCTCAGCGCCCGTTCCATGTAATCGATCCGGTCCTGGCCATAGAACATTTCCTCGTCGACGAAGTATGTCGGCGCACCAATAACGCCGCGGATGATGGCTTCGGTGCAGTTGCGCATCAGTTCGGCCTGCGTGGCATCAGACATGGCTTCGGCGATCAGTGCATCTGCGTCTTTGAAACCGGCTGCCTTTACCAGTTCTGCCACAACAGCTTCTTCGGCAATATCGCGATCATGCAGCCATAACGCTTCGAGAACCTGAACGCTCAACTGGTCCACATCGCCTGCCTCACCGCGCAGCACAGCGTTCTGCCCGGCAATAACGATGCCCGACGGCAGTTCAACCGGTCCCATGTGATGTACCGGCTCACGCAATAGCGGAATGCCCAGATGTTCAGCCGTGCGCAACGCATCATGCATGGCATAATTGCGCAGGATGGCAGGCCGCTTGTGAAACGGTGTCGACTTCAGCGGCTTCATTGTCTCCGACAGCAGAATGGGCCGATGCAGTATGCGGCGGTTGTACTTCGCAGCCAGCGCATTGAGCCTGCCCGCACCGAGCAAAGTAAAATTTGACCGGGTGGAATAGTAGTAGTCGATGGTTTTCATTGTCGGGGAGTATCCTGCATGGAGAACGACATTCGAACCGACATCCTGTCACGTGCTGCTGCATCCTTCAATAATCAACAGGCGGCACACGAGCTTGTGTGCTGCTTATCACCCTGCCTCCCGACCAAGTGATGTGGCTTGATTTCCCAATCCGTGCATCGAAGGCGTAGCGTCGGGTCAATAGAACTGGCAAGACCACTCATGTTTTCCGGCCAGGCATTGATCATACCTAGCAGGAATGCAGCGAATCCCCCGCCGGTTCCTCCCGAACCGAAAACGAGCAATAGCTCATGTTTAACTCGATCAACTCGACTACCGTGACCGGACTTGCAATGGCGGGCGCACTCGCCTTCGCAACCCTTGTGTCACCTCCTGCGTCTGCGGCACCTGTGCCAGGCGCAGCCCTTGCCCAGACAGGTCTTGATACAACCACCGGCAAGGTAACAAAGACGCATGTGCAAAGACGCGGCTTCCGCTCGCGACGTTTCAGCAACCGCAGATTCCGCTCTCGTCGCGGCTTTCGCAGCCGCGGCTACGGCTTCAGCCGCCACGGCTACTATACCTCTCCTTATTACTATCGCGGTTACGGCTTCCGCAGAAGCTACGGTTATCGTGGGTATGGCCACGGATTCGGCGGACGTCGGGTCGGCGGTGGCGGCAGGTAAAGTGGTCTATTCCAGTTCACTTTCGTAATGCACGACCTCAATAGGTAACCTGATTGAGAACCGGAACGGGAGAATGGCGCGGTCCACTGTCACCGCATCATTCTTACATGCTGGCGGCAGCCCACAGCAACACAGCGTAGCGACCGGTCTTGGCAACTGCCACGATCATCAGGAAAATCAGGAACGGTGTGCGCAGCAGGCCGGCGATCACGGTCAACGGATCGCCTACGAACGGCACCCAGCTGAGCAGCAATGACCAGACGCCCCAGCGGGCGTACCAGCGCTCGGCGCGTTGCAACTGGCCGGAATTTGCCGGAAACCAGGACTTCTCACGCATGCCGGATGCAAATCTGCCCAACCCCCAGTTCACACAGGCGCCCAGCGTGTTGCCCAGGCTGGCCACAGCCAGCAACAGCATATCAGGCGACACGCTATTTGCCTGCATCACAAGCAATACGGCTTCCGACTGAGCCGGAAAAATCGTCGCTGCGAGAAAGGCCGACCCGAACAGTATCAGAAGGTCCAAGACATTTATTCCGGTTGCCGGTTTGCCACGAGATCAATCTCGGCGTCACTGAACCCGAACCCGGCCATCATCCGGCGATGGTCGGGTGAGCCCAGATAAACAGCCAGCACGGCATCTACCTGTTGGCGCAGTTCACCGTCCTGCCTGCTGAACGCAAACGACCCGAAGGCCGGTTGTTTTTCACTGGCCGGCACCACGACCACGTCCATGTCCAGCCCGGGATGCTGCTCCAGAAAGCCGGTATGAGCGCGCGCCACACTGGCGTAGGCTTCAGCCTTGCAATCACGAACTGCGTGGCAGGCTTCGGTGTAGGTTTCGAAAATCAGGATGCGGTCTTCCGGAACGCCAAAGTCCACAGCCGATCGATGTTGGAACTGGTCCCTGATGACAGCCAGCCTGCAGGTCTTGGAAGCTGCAACGGATTTATAGCCTGACAGGCCCAGGGGATTGCCGGCTGCCGTGAGCAATCCATCGGGCAGCGCCCACACAGGCCGGCTGAAAGCGGCAATCTGGCGGCGTTCTTCGGTTGCGAACAGGCCGGTGGTCATGCGCCAGCACCCTTCAGCCACGCCCGGCAACAGCTCCGCAAATTCCGTTTCAACCGGTTCAAACGGCCCTGCGGCGATGGCTTCAAAAACCACCCTGGCAAGTTCGACATCACATCCGGTTACCGTCCCGTCGTCGCGTCTGTGGTTGAACGGCGGTTCGATCAGATAGGCAAATTTCATGAAGCAGTCCGATTTGGTGGTCCGGGGACAATGCAGAATGCCCGACGGCGCTCGACCAGGTCAATCAGAAGTCGGTCGGCGCGCCGCCTTCTTCGGTACGCCGGGCCACAAACGCTTCCAGTTCTTCTTCAACAGCAGGGTCAATTGCGGGTTTCTGGTAGGTGTCCAACACCTGCTTCAGGATAACTTGCGCCTTGTCGCTGGCGTGCGGAGAGCCTGCTGACTGCCATTGCTCGAAATTGCGCCAGTCTGAAATCAGTGGCGCGTAAAACGCGTTTTGATAGCGCGCCATGGTGTGGGCACACCCGAAGAAATGCCCGCCGGGGCCGACCTCGCCCATGGCCTCCAGCCCCAGCGCATCGCGGGTCAGATCCAGCGGTTGCAGAAACGATTTGACCATTTGTATCAGGTCGCAATCGAGTACAAACTTTTCCAGTGACGCGACAAGCCCGCCTTCCATCCAGCCGGCACCATGCATCACCAGGTTGCCACCGCCCATGGTGACCCCCCACAGGGAGAACACGCTTTCATAGGCAGCCTGCGCATCCAGCGCATTGGCGGCACAGGTATTCGAGGTGCGATAGGGAATGTTATAGCGGCGCGCCAGTTGACCGCCGACCATCGCCGCCTTCATGTACTCCGGTGTCCCGAAGGCCGGTGCGCCGGACTTCATGTCGACATTGGAGGTGAAGCCACCATAGATGGCCGGGGCACCGGGACGCACAAGCTGGGTGAGTGCAATACCGGCAAGTGCTTCAGCGTTCTGCTGCACCAGGGCGCCGGCAACAGTCACCGGTGCCATGGCGCCTGACAGTGTGAACGGCGTCACGCACACAATCTGGTTGCGGCGCGCCATTTCGATGACACCCTGCAGCATCGGCACATCCATCTTCAGGGGTGAGTTGGTGTTGATGATGGTAAACAGCGACGGCTCGGCTTCCAGCTGCTCATGGCTCACGCCACGGGCAATGCGGGCGATCTCGATACCGTCGCGGATCCGCTCCAGTCCCAGCGAATAGGCATGGAATGGCTTGTCGGTCATAAGCGCCATGTCTTTCAGCGCCACCAGGTGGCGGAGAGAGGCATGAACATCGATCGGCTCGACCGGATAGCCGGACATGAAATCAATGCAGTTGAAACTCTGGGCAAGCTTCAGGAATTTTCGAAAGTCTTCCAGGTTGCCTGACCGCCGACCGTTTTCCAGATCCGAAGAATTCGGTGCCGAAGCCACGGTTCCAAAAGCCAGCCAGCCACCACCAAGCTGGACAGTCTTGTCCGGGTTGCGCGCGTGGAACGTGAACTCGGACGGCACAGTCGCGATTGCGTTCATGATCACGTCGCCGGGAATGCGCACCCGTTCGCCATCAACACGCGCCCCTGCCCGCAAAAAATAGTCACGCGCTTCGGGCAGCATGACATCAATACCGATTGTCTCCAGCACTTCCAGTGATGCCAGGTGCAGGCTTTCCAGTTCGTCCTCGGAGACAATGCGCGCCGGTTCGAACATAAGCCTTGCCTGACCCGGCGCCTGTTGCGCCAGTGTCACCGGGCCTGCATCACCTGCTGCAGCAGCCCGGCGGGCATCGCCGCGCCTGCGCGACTTGCGCGGTTCTGTGTCTATCGCTTCACTCATGCCCGGCTTGTCTCCCTGTCCGTTGCGGGGATGTCCTCGTCACTTGCCACCTGCTCAAGCAACCAGTCTTCAAACAGCTTCACCTTGGGCAGCAATCGGTCGGTTGCGCGGCAGGCGAATGTCCACCAGTGCTGGTGTGGCACGTCCAGATCAACCGGTTGCAGCAGTCTTCCTGACGCAAGTTCGTCACGGGCATAGGGTCCTATGGTCATGGCGATGCCCTGGCCTGCGACCGCAGCCTCCTGGGCCAGCAGGTAGCTGTCGAAGGCGAGTGTGCTGGACAGTTTGGTTTCGCCGAGGCCGGCCGCCTTCAGCCACAGCCGCCAGTCTTCCTCGGCCGAATAGACATAGAGCAGTTTGTGCCGCAGCAAATCCTGCGGCGTGGCAATGTTGCCGACGCGCGCCAGGTATTCCGGTGAGCAAACCGGTTTCAACCGCGACCGGAACAGGTTCCGGTAGTGATGATCGTCGCTGCGCTTGCGGGCCAGAATGATGGCGACGTCCGCATTGTCAGCATCAAAATCCCAGTCGAAATAGGATGTGGACAGCCGCACACGCATGTTTGGATGGCGCCGTTCGAAATCATGCAGGCGCGGCAACAGCCATTTCATCGCCACAGTGACATAGACCTGCACCGTCAACTCATTGCCCGATGCGCGCGGCCGGATGACCTGGGTCTGGCTTTCAATCTGATCAAACGCTTCCCGGACAGCCGGAAAATAGATCAACCCCGGCCCGGACAGTTCTGCCCGCTTGCCGTCGCGTGAAAACAGATCCACGCCGAGCACCTCTTCGAGCGCCTTGATCTGGTGACTGATAGCCGATCTGGTGAGGCCAAGCTCATCAGCCGCACGACGGAAGCTGCCCAGTCTGGCGGCAGCCTCAAATGCTGTAAGTGCTCGCAAGGGCGGCAGATCTCGCTTGGTCACGTTTACTCACCCTGTTGGCGCCATTGATGTTCGCTGCAGGCAATATCGACCTGAAACTGCTCTGTATCAACAGGAAACAACACCGTAATGGTGAAAAATTCTCAACATGAAATGAGAACTATGCGCTTTCCAAGATTTGCAGAAACGCGCACACTCATGTCCATAATAACAAAGCTCTTAGTCGAGGGAATCGGGAATGTCCGTAGCTGAAGATACCAACCGCCGCCGCGGTGGCCGTGAAGCCCGCAAAGCCATGCGCTCGCGCGCCATTCCTGTTGATGAGGCTGCGGTTCGCCCGGGCATGCAGGGCGGCAAATACAAGCCGCTCACTCAAGCCGAGATTGAAAAGATCCATGAAGCCGCCCTGACACTTCTTGAGACAGTTGGTATCGGAAACTCGATCCCCTCCTGTATCGACCTGATGACGGAAAAAGGTTGCACGCAGGGCGACGATGGCCGCCTGCGGTTTCCGCGTGCCCTGATCGAGGATACGCTGACAATATGTGCGCGGCGGTTTCCGCTGTTTGCCCGCGATCCCAAATACGATCTTGAACCATGGGGCACCAATGTTCATTTCGGCACCGCCGGTGCTGCCGTTCACATTGTCGAGCCCGAGACGAAAACCTATCGGGATTCACTGCTGGTTGACCTGTATGACGCTGCCCGCATTGTCGACAATTGCGAGCATATTCATTTCTTCCAGCGTCCGGTGGTTGCCCGCGACATGGTCGAGCCGCGCGACCTTGACGTGAACACGCTTTATGCCTGCCTGGCAGGCACCTCCAAGCATATCGGCACTTCCATGGTGGAGCCGGATCATGTGCGCGAGTGCCTGGAGATGCTGCATGTGGTGGCCGGCAGCGAAGCCAAGTGGCGCGAGCGGCCGTTTCGTCAGCCAGTCGAACTGCTTTGTGGTGCCACCGATGAAATGGGCAGAAGACGCCTGCCGCTGCCTGGAAGTTGCGGTGCGCGGCGGCATGCCGGTGTTGCTGCTGTCGGCAGCCCAGGCAGGTGCCACATCACCTGCTGCTCTTGCCGGAACCGTGGTTCAGGCCGTAGCGGAATGCCTGGCCGGTCTGGCCTATGTCAATGCCATACAGCCGGGTGCCTATGCGCTGTGGGGACCATGGCCGTTTGTGTCCGACCTCAGAACCGGCGCCATGTCGGGCGGGTCCGGCGAGCAGGCCCTGATCTCTTCCGCTTGCGCACAGATGGGCCAGTTCTATGACCTGACCACCGGCACCGCCGCCGGCATGGCCGACAGCAAGCTGCCTGACATGCAGGCAGGCTGCGAGCATGGGGTGAATGCCGCGCTGACCGCGATGTCCGGGGTAAACCTGCTCTATGAAGCTGCCGGCATGCATGCCTCCCTGCTCGGATTTTGCCTTGAGAGCATCCTGATCGACAATGACATGCTGGGTGCGATCAATCGCAATGTGCGTGGCATTGAAGTGAATGACGCGACCTTGTCCATCGACGTTATCACCGAGGTTTGCACAGAAGGACCGGGCCACTATCTCGGGTCAGGCCAGACCCTGGACCTGATGCAGAAAGACTATGTCTATCCGGACGTTGGCAATCGCATGAGCCCGAAGGAGTGGAACGAGGCAGAAAAGCCCGACGTTGTCAAAGTGGCTGCGGCACGCAAGGACAAGATACTGTCGGGATACTTCCCCGACTACCTGCCTGCAGACCTGGACCGGCAATTGCGCGCCAACCATGACATCAAGCTGGACAGCGCCCTGCTGCAACCGGGCCATTCGCGCTTTGCCTGACGCGATCGGGAGGCTGCTGCAATTGAAGCTCGCATCCGTGCCGTGAGTTTCGAGGTCCTGGGTTGGCTGGACAAATCTGCCGGGCCTGGCTTTGAGGGCAAATTGCTGGTTCTGATCGGCAATGCCGGACCGGCCATGTTTGACCGCTTTGCATCGGACCGAGATCCTGCGCATGATCTGATGGACCAGTGGACGCAAGACGTGCTTGCCCCGCTCGCCGGTGAGCTTGGCGCACGGGCGCTGTTTCCGTTCGATACGCCGCATCCGCCATTCCTGACCTGGGCGCGCGCGGCGGGTGCCGGTCACACATCCCCCCTGGGCATGAACATCCACCCTGAATTCGGCCTGTGGCACGCCTATCGTGCTGCGTTCATCTTTGACGAGGCAATCACACCTCCACCCGCAGATGTCACCAAATCACCGTGTGACAGCTGTCTGGACAAGCCGTGCCTGACAACCTGCCCTGCCGGCGCCTTCTCACCCGACGGCTATGATGTTCCTGCGTGTGCCGCTCATCTTTCTGCGGCTGAAGGCAAACGCTGCCGGACGGGTGGCTGCATGGCCCGCGCTGCCTGCCCGGTGGGCCTTGAGTATTTCTACTCGCCAGACCAAACCCGCTTCCATATGGTCGCTTTCATGAAAGCGCGCGGCGTCGATCCTGAGACAATTGACCAGAACTAGCAGACTCTGAGAGGAACATCGCATGTACGCCCACATCAAAGCCAAACTCGATAATGGCGAACTGGTCATTCTGGACGGCGGCACCGGCACCGACATCCAGCGCCGGGGCGTGAAGATGGATTCAGATGTGTGGTGTGCCGAAGCAAATCGCACCCACCCGGAAGTGGTGCGCGCGGTGCATGACGACTACATCAAGGTCGGCGCCGAGGTCATCACCGCCAACACCTATGCATCGGCTCCATTGATGTTCAATGCCCATGGCCGCGATGCCGACCTGATCGAAACCGATACAATCGCCATGCGGGTGGCGCGCGAGGCCGCCGACGCAGCCGACCGGCCGGTGTGCGTGGCAGGTTCCATTTCCGTTATGCGCCCGATTGCCAAAGGGACCGATGATTTCGACCCTAACTATTCATGGGATGATGACACCGTGCGCCGTCTGTTCGACGCGAAAGCCGCCAATCTGAAAGCCTGCGGTGCAGACCTGCTGATCATGGAAATGATGCGCGACACGAAGTTTTCAAGCTGGGCGGTGGAGGCAGCCGTCAATACCGGCCTGCCGGTCTGGGTCGGCATTGCGGTTGAACGCACTGGCGACGGCGCACTGGCGGGCGTCAACCATCCTGACCAATTGCTGGAACCGATAGTCCGGGAACTGACCCGCTTCAACCCGGATGCCTGCCTTATCATGCACTCTCCCATCGACACCATACTGGAAGGGCTGGAGATCATTTCCGCCAACTGGCCGGGCCCGACAGGCGCCTATCCGGAAGCCGGGGAGTTCACCATGCCGGACTGGCAGTTTGTCGACATTGCACCGGCTGACTTCGCCGTCGCAGCCCAGGGCTGGCGCAAGGCAGGCGCCCGGATTATCGGCGGGTGCTGCGGCATCACGCCGGATCATATTGCAGCACTTTCAACCATGAGGCCCTAATGACCACACCACACAAGGCAAGTTGCCTGTGCGGCGGTGTTAAGTTTGAAGTGACGGGCGCATTGCGCGATGTGGTGGCGTGTCACTGTGTTCAGTGCCGCAAGCAGACCGGCACCTATATGAGCGCTACCGGTTGTGCCGATGATGCATTGACCATGACCTCGACGGACGGTCTGGCGTGGTACGAGTCCACCCCTGGCTACAAGCGCGGGTTTTGCTCGACCTGCGGATCCACCCTGTTCTGGAAAGCCGACGGGACAGACCGTATCGCCATTGCCGCCGGGGTGTTTGACGGACCGCTTGGCGTACCGCTCAAGGGCCACATCTACTGCGACTTTGCCGGCGATTATTACGAAATCGCAGGTGGCGAGTTTCGCGAACCGCTGAGTGACAAACTCTCCGATGCCAGGCCGGAAAACTAATACCCCTTCAACTCACCGTTGGTCACATAGCGCAGAATGTCCACGACCTGTGCCGGGGTTTCGGTAACGGCAAGGGCGGCTGCATCGACTTCTTTCAGGGCGTGCTGGTGATCGGCCCCGTGCATGATGATCACCGCCTTGCCGAGCGCCGATGCATAGCCTGCATCGAAGGCTGCGTTCCACTGCTTGTACTTTTCACCGAAGCGCACCACCACGACATCGGCCTTTTCGATCAGCGTGCGGGTGCGGATGGCGTTGATATTGGCGCCCTTGCTGTCATGCCAGAACTTGTCGGGCTCCTCGCCCAGAATGGCGACACCGCAATCATCCGATGCCGGGTGATTGGTGACAGGTGCAGAGAAGCTGACCGGCAGGCCGGCAGCCTTGGCGCCCTGTTCAAGTTCCTCGCGCCAGTTGGTGTGAATTTCTCCCGACAGGTATACGTTCCAGGTCATATGCTTCGGCCTTCTTCGATGATTGGAATATGAACCCGGTATAGCCGCCGTGGCCCGATTTGCGAAACCGCATGGTGGATTTGTTACCACTTGGAGTGAGTTCAGGCTGTCTCCAGCCTGGCCATATCCACGGCCAGGTCGCCATAGCCGGTGAACCGGTATTCATACTCAAGCTGCAGTTTTGCTGCTGCCGCCCGGGCCATTTCCTGCAAGGTTTCATCCTCGGTCTGGGCCAGATAGACAACCTTGGTGTAGTGGCAAAACATCATGTCACGCAGTTCCGGGTGCTCGGCCATGCCGAAGCCCTCCCAGACCAGCTTGTCAAAGTGCCTGGCCAGGTAATCAGTCAGGTAAAAGGCCGATATTTCATCATCCTGGTGCGCGGCCCATTTGTCATTGCCGGAAAAGAACGAATAGCAATGCGGCCCGTCAATGCGTTTGACACCTTCGTGTTCGATAACCTTGTCCAACATCCCGCCAGTGCCGCAATCGCCATAGGCAATGAAGATTTCACGGTACCGTTCAGTTGCCCGGGCCTTGCGGATGGCGTCCCGCACGCCGTCGGGAATCTTGTCCGGCGTATTGTGCCAGATGGCCGGCAGGCACTGTATATCGAGATGGGACCAGCGGTTCATCTCGATCAGCGCCACCATTTCACGCCCCAGCGCGCCGCAGGCAATGATCAGCACATCACCGGACTTCTTGCGGAATTCAAATTCGTCTTCCGGGCCGAGGTTCTTCATGAGCCGCAGTATAGACCTGCCTGATCAAACCGGCGATGCTGAAAACGACAAACGCCGCCGAAAAAACCCGGCGGCGTCTGCACGATCTCTGGTGAGATCAAACTGCTGGATCAGTAGCCGCGGCGGCTCATGCAGCGCTCCCAGCGCCATGTGTGCCAGCCGAAGCGGCGGGCGCAGCGGCGGGCCGAGCGGCGATAGTGACGGCCACCGCGATATTCGTCGTGGCCATAGTAGCCGTGGCCGTGGGCCGCGCCGATGGCGCCGAAGGCTGCAGCAGTACCGACACCGGCCCAGAAGGCGCCCTTTTTCGACATGGCTTGTGCGGGAGATGCCATGGCAGCGGCGATGGTGATGGCGGCGACGGCAGCGATTGCTGTGGTGCGGATAGTGGTCATGGGTCTGTTTCCTCCAGTTTGGAATTTCTGCTCTGTTCCGTGTCAATCACGTTGATGTCACTGAAGATGACAAAAATGTAACTGAGGCGATGTGCAATTCGTCACACGCCGTTCAATCGAGCGAGTGTGCACCATGAAAAACCGCAGAAAAGAACCCTGGAACAGCAATGAAAAACGCCCGCAGGCATGAGGCCTGCGGGCGCATCAATACCAAATCGCTGCGAAAATACCGGTTCAGGCGGTGACCTGATTATGCTTGCGGGCCATGAATTCCTTGGCGGTTTCAACCGCAACCGCAGCATCACGGCAATAGGCATCTGCGCCGATGGCGGCGGCAAATTCCTCGTTCAGCGGCGCGCCGCCGACCAGCACGATGTAATCATCGCGCATGCCTTTTTCCTTCAATGTGTCGATGACCACTTTCATGTAGGGCATCGTGGTGGTCAAAAGGGCTGACATGCCCAGAATGTCAGGCTCATGTTCTTCGATGGCTGCCAGGTAGTTCTCGACCGGGTTGTTGATACCGATATTGATCACTTCGAAACCGGCGCCTTCCATCATCATGGAAACCAGGTTCTTGCCGATGTCGTGAATGTCACCCTTGACCGTGCCGATGACCATCTTGCCGACGCGCGGTGCGCCGGTCTCAGCCAGCAACGGCTTGAGAATGAACATGCCCGCCTTCATGGCGTTGGCGGCCAGCAGAACTTCCGGCACGAACAGGATACCGTCGCGGAAGTCGATACCGACAATGCGCATGCCTTCTACCAGGGCTTCGGTCAGAACCTTGTACGGGGTCCAGCCGCGCTCAAGCAGAATGTTGACGCCCTCCTCGACCTCTTCCTTGAGACCGTCATAAAGGTCGTCGTGCATCTGCTGGGTAAGCTCTTCGTCATCCAGAGACCGCAGGTCGAGATCGTCTTCTTCAGTCATCATCGTCTCCACAAGATCAGTATGATTTTTGATTGAACCAATCAAAAATCATGAAACTGATCGCTTTTAAAGCGCTAGAGCATCATGCGCACGGCGCAATTAGACATTCATAACCGTTAATGAATCAAGCATGCGCATGAACGAGCGACAAAAAGCTGCCTGATTGCGACCGCTGCAGTGCAAAAGGACTGCACCTGCTTGACTAAAATGCTGATACCGCGCACCTTTAACAGCCTAAACACCCCTCCACGACAGCCATTTGTTCAGGATTAACATGACCGGATTTTCTGTTGCCGGCGTCCGCGCCCAGTTCCCTGCCCTTTCGATTACCGATAATGGAAAATCGCGCATTTATCTCGACAATCCGGCCGGCACGCAGGTGCCGCAGCACGTCATCGACCGCGCCAACCGGGCCATGATCGAGCAGAACGCCAATCTTGGTGGTGCCTTTGTGACCTCGAAAATGGCGCTGGCCCTGGTGGATGAGGCGCATGAGGCAGCCGCCCAGTTCTATAATGCACCTGCAACCACAGACGTCTTCTATGGTGCCAACATGACCACGATAACACTGGCCATGTCGCGCAACCTGCAAAAAACACTCGACATCAGCGAAGGCGACGAGATCGTCCTGTCGCGGATGGATCATGATGCAAATGTGGCGCCCTGGCTGCTGGTGGCAGCCGACACCGGTGCTACCGTCAAATGGATCGAGTTTGACACCGATACGTTTGAGTTCCCCGACGATGCCCTGGACAAGGTGCTGAGCGACAAGACCAGAATTGTCGCGGTAAGCTATGCATCCAACTGCACCGGCACCATCAATGACGTGAAATCCATCTGTGCAAAGGCCCGCAGCGCCGGCGCGATCAGCTATGTGGATGCGGTGCAGTTTGCACCGCATGGTGTCATCGATGTGCAGGACATCGGCTGTGATTTCCTGGTCTCGTCCGCCTACAAGTTCTTTGGCCCGCACCAGGGCATCATGTACGGGCGCGGCGACCTGCTTGAAACCATGTTCTCCTACCAGGTGCGTCCTGCCCTGGAATATGGCTCTCCCGCCAAGTTTGAGACAGGCTCGGCACCGCGCGAAACACTGGCGGCCTCACTGGGAGCCATCGAATACATCGCATCGCTGGGTGACGATGAAGCCGGATTGCCGTTGTCGCGAGGCCGGATTGCAGCCGGCATGCAAGCCGCCATGGGCCACGAAACGGCACTGACCAGACAATTGATCGGCGGCCTAACGTCCATCAGGGGTGTCAAGGTGCGCGGCATCACGTCAGACAACGCACTGGCGCGCCGGGTCCCGACCGTCTCCATCACCGTGGACGGCAAGGACCCTGCCGATCTGGCCAAGTCGCTGGCAGATGACAACACCTTCCTGTGGTCGGGTCACAACTACGCACTGGAGCCGATCAACCACATGAACCTGATGAAGGACGGCGGCGTGTTGCGCATCGGACTTGCGCATTACAACACAGCAGAAGAAGTGGACACACTGCTGGAGCAGCTGGAAGAATTGGCCTAGGTTGAATCGACATTCATCGCATCCAAATCATTGCAGCGGCGAGTTGAACGAAGCTTAGGAAGTTTTTTGCACGTCTGTCGTAGCGTGTGGCGATGCGCCGGAAGTGTTTGAGTTTGTTGAAACAACGTTCAACAGTGTTTCTCATTTTATAGGCTTCGAAGTCGTATGGGATGAGTTTCTTTCGTGTCGGATTACACGGAATAACAGCTTGGGCCTGCATGTTGGCAACCAAAGCGCGTATTGCGTTGGAATCGTAAGCCTTGTCAGCCAGTACTCGACAAGGCTTCAGGCCCTGTAATAGCGCAGGTGCCATTGGTGCATCACCGCGTTGTCCGGGTGTAAGAATGATACGCAACGGGCGACCACAACCGTCAACAGCCATGTGGATTTTGGTGGTCAGTCCACCTCGGGAACGCCCCAAAGCCTGATCCCCCCTTTTTGGCCACCGCCTTTGCCGGTAGCCGCCTGCTGATGAGCCCGTACCAGAGTGGAATCCAATGAAACATAGTCGTTGTCGGGATCGTCGATAAGATGCTCAAACACGCGTTCCCACACGCCTGCCTGCGCCCAGCGGGTGAACCGCTTGTGCAGGGTTTTCCATTTACCGTAGCGCTCCGGCAGGTCATGCCAGTGGGCACCGGAACGCAAAACCCACAAGACCCCGTTCACGAACCGCAGATTGTCGCCACCGGACCTGCCAGGGTCCCCGGCTTTGCCGGGTAACAGATCTTCGATCTGCTGCCATTGTTGCGGTGTGAGTTCGTATCGCATCGGTTTGGACATCAGAAATCTCCAGATCAGTAAATCTGGAAACCTATGAATCACATATCAAATCAAAATTGAATCCTGAATGTCGATTGAACCTAGAGCAACATGGGTTCAAATGAACCCATAAAGTTGCTCTGACACTTTGGAAGCGATCAGGTTTATGATTTTTGGTTGATTCAACCAAAATCATCCTGATCTAAGACGCTCTCGTCACATCCGTCAGTGGATCCGCAAGTTCGCGTCCGCCCGGCGGTTGTGCCGTCGGCATTGAACCGGGCTGGCGTTCGACCATGCGACGCACGACGGCGGGTGCGCCGTCGATATGGAGTTTCTCCACCTGTTCAAAAATTGAAACATCCGCCTTGGTCCTGCGCTGTGCATCGCGAACATAGTCCAGCCAGGTCGGCACGTGAAAACGTTCAATCCACAATTGCGGGTCGCCCAGATCGCGCAGCAAGGTCCAGCGTAGAAAACCATCCCGTCGGCAGATGCGGCGGCGCTCGTTCATGACGTGCAGAAAGGCCATGATATCCTTTTCGGCAATGCGGTGTTCGACTGTGATGACAACGGGGCCACTGCGCGGTTCCAGCGGTACCGCAATTGCCGGTTCGCGCCATTGGTCGAGAGGAGCAAGGTCGACATTTTCGATTTGTTGCAGAGGCCGGATCCAAGCCAGCAATGACGTCACCGCCATCAACGCCGCCGCGGCGAACAGCGCAACCGGAATGGAGTGGTGTGAGGCCACATAACCAGACAGCCAGCTCCCGAATGCCATGCCGCCAAACGTTACCATCTGGTAGAGTGAAAGTGCGCGCGCAACCACCCAGCGCGGTGCAGCCATCTGAACCGATACGTTGAACGTGGACAGCGCCAGCACCCATCCTGCACCGGCCAGCATCAGGGCCGGCATCGTCAGGAGCAACAGTGTACTGGCGCCGATGATGATGGTTCCGATGAGCACCGCGACCGACGCGGCCCGTACGATCCATTCAGTCGAATATTTCTTGCGCAAGCGGCCGCTGGACAGGGCCCCAGCGACAGCACCGACCCCGAAAGAGCCGAGCAACGTGCCGAAAACCAGTGGTCCACCAGTGATGATATCTCTGGCGACGACCGGCAGGAGTGCCGGTACGGCGGCGGCGGACATGCCGAAAAAACAGCTTCGCTGCAGCACCGTACGGATGTTGGGAGACATGGCCACGAACCGAATTCCCGCTGAAATCGCGAGATCGATGCGCTCGCGCGGCAATGTCCGTTGCGCGGTGTCCGGCCGCCAGCGCAGCAGCACCGCCAGCAAGGCGATATAGCTGAGCGCATTGGTGGCGAACGCGGCTGCTGCGCCGCCTGCCGCCACGATCGCCCCGCCAATGGCCGGGCCGACACTGCGGGCGATATTGAAGCCCATAGAGTTCAAGGCCACAGCACCTGGCAGCAGGTCGCGGGGTACCATATCGCCGACCGAGGCCTGCCAGGCGGGATTGTTCAGTGCCGTTCCGCAGCCAATCAGGAAAGTGAAGCCGATCAGCAGCCAGGGCGTCAGTACACCGTACCATGCGCAGATGGCCAGGAGCGCAGAAACGATCAACATGAACGCCTGCGCGCAGATCATCACGCGCCGGCGGTCCAGATTGTCAGCAATGGCGCCTGCCAACAGGGCAAACAACATGATCGGCGCTGCTGTAGACGCCTGAACCAGTGCGACGTATTGCGGGGAATCGGTCAGTGTGGTCATCAACCACGATGCGCCGACTGCCTGCACAAGACCGCCAAAATTCGAACTCATGCTGGCAAACCAGACAGCCCGGAAGATCGGCACCCCCAAGGCGGAGGACGGACCAGAATCCGGAGTGTCTTCTAAAACGTCAGGCATTCATCCTTGGTAGGCCTTCTGCGCCGATTTGCAAGGTTACATCAAGGTGTAGCGAAAATATTGATCGAAGACGCCTGCGTGCGACGGTAATACGCTCACATCAGTCCTGCCTCAGCCCCGTCTGCGTCCCCGGCCTTCGCGGCCACGGCGCGCTGCACCTTCGGCAGCCGTGTCCGTGCCGTGGGCCAGTGCCGACACCTTGCCGAGCTTTGCTTCGACCTGTTCGACCGTGGGCCGGGCACCGCCTGAATAGTTTTCCAGCGATGTGCGCATGGCGCGGACATGCTCATAGGTTGTCCCGCAACACCCACCTATGATCTTTGCGCCTGAATCGAACGCCAGCCGGGCATAGTCAGCCATCAATTCAGGGGTGCCGTCATAGTGTATGTGCCCGTCCATCCAGGCCGGAATGCCGCAGTTACCCTTGGCCACAACGACTGCACTGCCATCTGCTTCGGTTATACCCAGCACGGTTGCCACCAGTTCGGCAGCGCCGGTGCCGCAATTGGCGCCGATGGCGTCTGGCGCCGTTTGCTGTGCCGCCGCGAGAGCCGCATAGGCAGCAGGCGTCAGCCCCATCATGGTGCGGCCATTGGTGTCGAAGCTCATGGTCGCAACCACCGGCAAGCTGGTCGTGTGTGCGCCTTCGAGAGCCGATTTAAATTCTTCTTCCGACGAAATTGTCTCAATCCACAAAACGTCGGCGCCGCCTGCTTCCAGCGCCTTGGCCTGCTCGGCAAAAGCGGCCACGCCCTGGTCATGGGTCAGTGTGCCGACCGGCTCGAATATTTCACCCGTGGGCCCCATGGAGCCTGCCACGATAACCGGGCGATCCACCGCGTCTGCTTCCAGACGGGCCAGCTGGGCCGCTTTCATGTTGAGTTCGTGCACACGGTTTTGAGCATCATGCAGCTTGAGCCGGTAGGCGTTGCCGCCAAACGAGTTGCTCAGCACGATGTCGGAGCCTGCTTCAATAAAGTTGCGGTGCAGCGCACGAACCCGGTCGGGATGGTCTTCGTTCCACAATTCCGGTGCATCGCCGGACTGCAACCCCATGGCAAACAGGTTTGTGCCGGTGGCACCGTCAGCCAGCAGCCAGTCGCGGGATTTCAGGAGGTCGAGAAAATTTGCACGGGCCATGATTTGTAGAACTCACCTTGTCAATAACGAAGACCTCCACATAGCACATAAGGATTTCTTTATATAGTAATTTTTGGGCTGTCACGCCGTGAAGCTTTCAATAGAAAACAGCAGATTCATCCGCTCGTTCACAGGCAGTTCGCCTGTACGAGGCTCACCCTTCAACAGCATGGCCACCACATCGCGCAATGCGTGCAGGTCGCCATAGCCCAGTATTGGCGCATCATCCACGCCGTTTTCCGGTTGCCCGTGCGCGCAGACAATTTGCACCTGTTCCGGCAGGTCGTCGAGCAACTGCTCGCAGATGCGCAGATAGTCACGCAGTGATGCACCCGGTGTTTGGGCATACAAGACACCGCAATAAATGAAATCCGCCGCGTAGAACCGGCTCCGCTCCGCCTCCCACAATGATACCGAATCGGGAGAATGTCCCGGTGTGTGTATAACCTGCAGCGACCGTGCCCCCACTGAGACCACTTCGCCTGGCGCAACCCAGCGACCCACCTCAAATGTCGGCACCGGCACGGCTTCGCTGGCGCCCAGGAACATCTCATCGGTCGGGGTCAGTGTGCCGTTTGTCTCGACAGCGCGCAGCACTGGCAGGTCGGCCACCATCACCGGACCAAACGCATGGATGTTGCCGAGATGGTCAAAATGCATGTGAGACGGAAACGCTTCGACACGCGCCCGGCCATGGCGTGCAACCACTGGCGCAATCGACCGTCTTCCGGAGCCGGTATCAAACAGCAGGCTGTCATCGCCATCCGAAATCAGATAGCTCCAGTTGCGCTGATGATAGGCCGGTTCGCCGATTGCAATGGTTTCTTCATCCAGCGCCTTCACGCCGAACCAGTCATCTTCCAGCATCACTCCTTCTGCCAGTTTGATGGTGTCTAACGCTGCTTCAATGTTTTCGCGCATGGCGTGCTCCGATGTCCTGTTCGGCTGTTTCCGTAAACCGGGTCGTCAGATGCCTTATTCAATGCCATCGTTGGTCATCAATCAAGGAGAGCAGCCAATGACTATTCGCTATCAAGCCATCTCGACCGACATTGCACGAAGCCTGCAGAACGGAGACCCGGATGTCTATGGCAATGTGCCGGAACGCGCCGTATCCGACGGCAGCCGGATACCCTGCCGTCACTGCCTGAAGCTCGTCGACGACGGTGACGACTACCTGATTGTGGCGCATCGCCCGTTTGGCAGTCTGCAGCCCTACTCTGAAACCGGACCGATTTTCCTGCACGCCGGTTTCTGCGAACGCGCCACCCCGGACGAAAGACTTCCTGACATGTTGAACAGCCCGGCCTATCTGGTGCGCGGTTATGATGCTGACGAGCGGATCATTTACGGCACCGGCCAGGTGGTGCCGACATCCGACATCAGCACTTATGCCGGGTCATTGCTGGCAGACAACAAGGTTCAGTTCGTGCATGTACGCTCGGCAGAAAACAATTGTTTCCAGTGCCGGGTGGAGCGCGACTAACCGCGATCAGTTTGCCAGCGCCTGAAAATCGTTCCAGCGCAGGGTCTCGACACCGCACTTGTCGAGGCCGGCGTTGCGCGCGATTGCCCGGCCCAGTGTCGCGACCTTGACACCGCGATACATGGTGCGCGACCCGGTCAGCAGGAAGTTGAGCTTCGGCCAACCCCACAATGTCAGTGCCTGCGTCAGGCCATAGCGGTTTTCAGCTGTCAGGATCATCGACGGCTGGAAAATGCTCAAGCGCTCAAAGCCCAGTGCCTTCAAAGCCTCTTCCAGTTCGCCCTTGGTGCGCAGGAAAAAGAACAGCGAAGCGGCATCGGCCCCGATGGAGCCGAGCAGCTGAAAATGCCGAACACCCGCCGTCTTGCAGGCGGTAGCGAAGTCCAGCACCGCCAGCTTGTCTATGCGGACAAGGTCTTCCCGCGGCACTTTCGATGGCTCACCCACGCCGAGCGTGCAGATTGCCGTGTCATGACCACGCAGATGCGTCACATAGGATGCGGGATCAAATATATCCGCGGTGTGCTGGCGCAGACCGTCATGGCTGATGCCTTCAGCTTGCCGCCGTCCCAGCAATGTCAGGCTCGCCAGTTCCGGCATCGTCACGAGTGTGGAAACCACCTCGGTGCCGACCGCGCCGGTTGCGCCCAGCATCACGATGTTCAGGTTTGTGTTCACAAGCGGATCAGCTCAGAAGCTTACACGCTCTGCTCGCCGTAAAACAGCGAGACAACGTGCTTGGCCTGGGCAAAAAACAACCAGCGCTCGACAACAGCCCCGATGCTGACCAGCAAAACCGCCAGCACCGCAAACACCGGCGCTGCATCACCCTCAAAGCCGAATGCTGCCCATACCAGCACCAGTGCCGCAACCAGGCAGGCAGCAACAATCATGCGCAGTTTCTCGGGCGTGCTTGCGCGCCACCCTGAAGCCCATTTCCGACTGGATGTAGTTCTCCGATGTGTGCGGCAGTTCCCACTGGCGTACATCACCGCCAAGACCGGTGGCATCACCCATGGTGTAGATCGGCTTCATGTTGTCGATGCTGGCCCAGTAGACCAGCTTGGCAATACCGGCCAACACCAGCGCCACAATGGTGATGACACCAAGTGCCGGAATACCGGAGCGGCCGAACACACTGGTCAGCGCAAACAGCAAAACCGCACCCGTGGCAATCGAGAAAATCACGTAGACCGGCACCACCATCCAGTGCCGCCAGGCACGGATCGTCTCCAGTGACGCATAGATCATTGCAGTGCACACCACAGTGACCATTGCCAGGATGGCGGTCATGACCCCAAGAACAGCCAGCAAGGTTTCGTTGCTGTCCGGCAGGACCCACAACAAACCGAACAGGCATGCCGGAACATAGGTTGCGACCGCCAGCACGCCTTCGCGTGACAGCCACGAGGACCGCCACTGGGAAAACGCCCGCCAGGCACGTTCCGGGTGACCAAGATGGAACGTGGATGACAACAGCCCGACCGTGATAAGGCCGAGTGCGACCAGCATGGATACGGCGCCAAACCAGAAGTCAGAGGCGCTGCCGTGACTGGCACCGGTCAAACCCAACAGCGCCAGCAGGCCATAACCGGCGCCGGACGCAGTGGTGAACAGGATAACGGAATAAGCGGGATGCATTAGCTCAACACCTCATCAATCCAGGAAAAGACACGCTCTGCCAGCGAGCCGTCACCCTTGCCAACCGTTTCCAGCGGCGTTGACTTTACCCCGCCTGCCTTGTCGCGGCGTGGCCGTGGCGGCAGGTATTTGTTGACCGGCTTGTAATCCATCTGCGGCAGCAGATCGAAACCGCCCCGGGCCTTGACCAGTTTTGACACGTCGGAGTTTTCATCACCCAGGTCCCCGAAGTGGCGTGCTCCGGTCGGACAGGCTTTCACACAGGCCGGCTGACGGTCTTCCGGCTCAAGATTTTCATTGTAGATGCGGTCAACGCACAAGGTGCATTTCTTCATCACGCCGTCGTCCTGGTCGTATTCACGCGCGCCGTAGGGACAGGCCCATGAGCACAGCTTGCAGCCGATGCAGGTATCGGGGTTGACCAGCACGATGCCGTCTTCTGCACGCTTGTAACTGGCGCCAGTCGGACACACGGTGACACAGGCTGGCGTTTCACAGTGCAGGCAGGAGCGCGGGAAATGAAGCCCGCGGGCATTGTCCCCCTCGCCGGTTTCATAGCCGTGAATGCGGTTGAGCCAGGCACCTGCCGGATCAGGCCCGTAAGGTTCAAGATCGGTAAGCGGTGCCGAATAGCCTTGCGTGTTCCATTCCTTGCACGACACCGCACAGGCCTGACAGCCGACACAGGTATCAAGGTCGATGACCAGGCCGAGTTTCTTCTGTCCGGGCTGGGTTGTATCTGGAAGAGTTGTCATGACCTGGTCCCCTTAAGCGCCCGCGAGCCGATCTTCATGGCTGCCTTGAACAGGCCCGGCGGCCGCTTGGTCACCTCAAACTGCGGCTCTGACATTTCCGCCCCGCCGGCCTTTTCAATGCGTACGCGAAGGTCGTACCAGGCCGCCTGTCCGGTCACCGGATCAGAATTGGAATAGCGGTACCCGTCACCTCGTGCCGGTAAAAGGTCCGAGATGATGTGGTTGAGCAGGAAGCCTTTTTTGGCTTCCGGCGCGTTCTTGTCGAGGTTCCAGGCCCCGGACCGCTTGCCGATGGCATTCCAGGTCCAAACCGTGTCCGGATTCACCCCGTCCATCAGCTTCAACTGCACCTTGATGCGGCCGTGATGACTGGTGACATGCACCCAGTCGCCGTCCTTCAGGCCCAGTGTTCTGGCCCTGCCGCGCTCCATGTAAAGCCAGTTGCGGCCCAGAATCTGGCGCAACCAGGCGTTCTGCGAGCCCCATGAATGATACATGGCCATGGGCCGCTGGGTGATGGCATGCATCGGAAATTCGCGCGCATCGGTCATGGCTTCCTCAAACGGCGCATACCACATTGGAACCGGATCGAAGAACGCCTCCACCCGGCGGCGATGAACCTGCGGCGGCACGATATCACCATGGCCACGTGCAGCCTGGCGGAACTTCTGCATGGTTTCGGAGTACAGGTTGAACATGATCTGGTTGGCATTGGGGTTGAAGCCGAAGCCTTGCGCCCATTCGAGGTAATCCTTGTTGGCCATGCGGTAATAGCGCATGTGTTCCGGCAGGTCGTATTTCCAGAAACAGCCGTTCTTGATGTAGTCGTCAAGCTGGTTCGGATTGACCTCGCCGATGCCCTGCTTGCTGCCGTCAGCGCCGCGAAAACCGGCCAGCGGGCCAATGCCCGGGCCACGCTCATGGTTGACGATATAGTCGGAATAACCGCCGGGATATTTCGGCGTCATGTCTTCCTTGACCATGCCCGGCAGGCCGAGCCGGGCGCCGAGATCCAGCATCACTGTCTGGAAGGCACGCACATCGCGGTCCGGCTCAACGACGGGCTGGCGAATGGAGTCCGCCGGTCCATGGGGTTCCGAAATGGGGCGGTCCAGCATGGAAATACAGTCCCAGCGCTCCAGATAGGTGGTGTCCGGCAGGATCAGATCGGCATAGGCGACGGTCTCGGAGTAATAGGCATCCGAATAGATGAATTTCGGGATCACATAGTCGCCGGTCTGTTCATCGATTTTGGTCAGGTGGTCCATGATACCTTTGGTATTCATGGTCGAGTTCCAGCCCATGTTGGCCATATACATGAACAGCACATCGATGCCGTACGGATCCTTGTTGGCGGCATTGGTGATGACGGTGTGCATCAGGCCATGAGCGGCAATAGGCGCATCCCATGAATAGGCCTTGTCGATGCGCCGGGGCGAGCCGTCCTCGTTGACCAGCAGGTCTTCCGGCCCGGCCACAAATCCAAGCGGCGGACCCGGCAGCGGCTTGAGCGGGTTGACCTCACCCACCTTGCCGGCCGGCTTCAGGCCGGGAGGGGCTGCCTTCGGGAACGGCGGCTTGTACAGGAAACCGCCGGGCACATCGATGGTGCCCAGCAGTATCTGCAGAATGTGGATCGAGCGACAGGTGTGGAAGCCGTTGGAGTGGGCCGAAATACCGCGCATGGCATGCATGGACACCGGCCTGCCGGTCATCTTGTCGTGCTTGTTGCCGTGGGTATCGGTCCAGGCAATGTCCAGTTCGAAGGCCTGCTCAAAGGCAGCATGAGCCAGTTCACCGGCAATACGTTCGATGGTGGCAGCCTCTATACCGCAATGGGTGGCAGCCTTTTCAGCAGAGTATTCATCGGACAGATAGCGCTCGGCGACAAACTGGAATGACGGCACGCCCATGCGCTTTGCCTTGCCGGGCAGCTTGACTTCGCCGTGCAGGGCAACCTGATCCGCCTTGTCGAGCGTTACAGGTTTTTTGGACTTCGCATCCAGCACCAGAATCTTGCCGTAGCGGTCGCGCGCGATCAGGCCGTCGTCCTCAGCGCCTGGGTCCTTGATCACCAGATGACCGGCATTGGTGTAGCGCGCCAGGTAGTCGAGGTCGATCTTGCCAGCCTTGAGCAACTGGTGAACCAGCGCACCAACAAACAATCCGTCGGTGCCGGGGCGAATACCGACCCATTCATCGGCTATGGCGGAATACCCCGACTTGACCGGGTTGATCGACACGATCTTGGCACCGTTCTTCTTCAGCTTTCCAAGCCCGGTCTTGATCGGGTTGGAGGCATGGTCTTCCGCAACACCGAACAGCAGGAAGTATTTGGTGCGGTCCCAGTCGGGTTCGCCGAACTCCCAGAACGAGCCACCGAAGGTGTACAGGCCGGCGGCTGCCATGTTCACCGAACAAAAACCGCCATGAGCGGCAAAGTTCGGGGTGCCGAACTGGGTTGCCCACCAGCCGGTCAATGCCTGTGACTGATCGCGACCGGTAAACAGTGCCAGTTTTTTAGGATCGGTCGAGCGCACCTGGGACAACCAGGTGGTTGCTGTCCTGAGTGCTTCGTCCCATTCCACTTCACGGAATTCACCGGAGCCGCGCGGACCGACCCGCATCAGCGGCTTGGTCAGGCGGGCCGGTGAATACTGCTGCATGATGCCGGCCGAGCCCTTGCCGCACAACACACCCTTGTTCACCGGATGATCGCGATTGCCCTCGATGTATTTGATCGTTCCGTCTTTCAGATACACCTTGATGCCACACCGGCAGGCGCACATGTAACACGTAGTGGTTTTCACCTCATCCCAGGTCTTCAGGTTGAGGTCGACTGTGGGCTCGCTCGCCATGGGCGCAATACCATCCGCTGTTGAAATGGAGGACGTCTTCGATGGTCAAACTAGCAGAGCGCCGCGCCATCGCAATAGCACCAGCCACGCTAAAGCGACCAACCAGAAAACATTTTTCAGTACAAAAAGTCTCAATAAATACAGAATGGTTGGAATACGAAAAAGGAGTCACACTCGATAGGACAGGTCAACACCGCACACCGGCATGTGATGACTGTTTTATAAAGGTGTGACTTTTTTGCCCCACTTTGGGAGATGAGGGTCGCGCCAGTGAGTCTCGTATGGAATTGATCCGGCTGGTGCAGATCATCACACGGGAAAATGTGTCGACGTGCTAGGTTGATGCACTGCCTGTATCACGAAACCGGGACGGAAACCGACATTACCCAGCAACAAGAACACAACGGCTCCCTTGCTGACTCCAAAAGCAAACCCGCCGGATTTGCATGGTGCACCTTTGCCGGATTCTGTCTGGTGCTGGCATTGCTGCTGGGCGGTGGCGCATTGGTCTGGTTCCTGGAGGATGGCAGCGACGGTTTTTCAGGCGAAACCATGGCCGGCTTTATAAAGTCCTGGGGAATCTGGGGTCATTTTGGCGTTATCGGCCTGATGGTCGCGCATTCCTTCATACCGTTTCCTGCCGAGTTCGTGGCAATTGCCGCAGGCATGAGTTTCGGCATGGTGTGGGGAACGGTTCTCACCTGGACGGGAGCCATGATTGGCGGGCTGCTGGCCTTCGGGATTGCCCGCAAGCTGGGCCGCCCGTTTGTCGCCGACATGCTGACACCCGGTCAACTGGCGAGGATCGACAAGGGCGCTGCCGTGACCAGCGTATCTGCACTGATCGGTGTGCGGCTGGTGCCGGTGATCGCATTCAACCTGGTCAACTATGGTGCGGGGCTGACCAATGTGAGCTGGTGGCGGTTCACCTGGACCACCGCGATCGGCATCCTGCCCCTGACTTTCCTGATGGCGATGATCGGCGATCAGATGCGCGAGCCGACATTCAGCGACTGGATGATGCTGCTGGGCGCAGGTGTGGCGATGTTGGTAATCGTTCACCTTGCCCGCCGGTTTGGCGGGGCCGCATCAGACAAATAGAGTTGCCTGGCAGGAACCGGCTTTACCACAACTCAGCGCCTGGCAATTGCGTGCTCGCGAAACACCACATAGAGCCCCGCACAGATGGTGATAACAATACCCATGGCCGCCAGGCCGTTCGGCAGGTCTGCAAACACCAGATAGCCAATGATGGTTGCGACCGGTATTTCAAGATACTGCATCGGTGCCAGCGTGGCAGACGGGGCAAACCGCAAAGACCAGGTCATCAGCAGATGAGCCATGGTGCCGACGACACCAATTGCCACCAGCAACACCGCCGTTCTCCAGTCAGGCGCAACCAATTGTGTCTCCAGAACGCCGGTGATCCCGGTCAGCCCATAGATCAGCAGCAGGATCACGGTTGCCATGGCGCCGCTGATTGCCTGCAGGGAGACCGGATCAACCTGTTTGGCGATTTGTCTGGTCACCAGCATGAACAAGGCAAAATCCACCGCCACCAACAAGGGCAACAGCGCCGGCGCGCCGACTTCCGAAAAGCTTGGCTGGACTACCAGAAGCGTGCCGAAAAACCCGACCGCACAAGCGGCAAGCCGGCGGCCGCCAACCTCTTCCTGCAGCACAAACCTGCCCAGCAACAGCATGATGAACGGCATGACAAAGGCAATCGCCACAGCATCCGCCAGGGGAAGGAACCGCAAGGACAGGAACATCGCGCCCACCCCGACAATGTGCAGAATTGTGCGGGCAACGGTCAGCCAGACAACACGGCTAGACATTCTGAAGCCTCGCGCGCCCAGCAGGATGATCGGCTGCAGCAGGACAGCCTGCAGGCTGAACCGCACGATCAGTAATTGCAGCAGTGGAATTGTGCCACCCAGCAGCTTTGCAATTGAATCCCCGACAGGAGCCAATATGCAAAATCCCAGCATTAGCAGGATGCCCTGTACGGGCCGGTCAGCAGTCATCAGCCAGTCATAGGCGAGCCGGCCATATTCAGCCAGACCCCGGAATCGGGAAATCGCCACAAGTCGGACAACCAGATGACCGGCACTCAGCCTTCTGACACAATCACTGATGACATCTGGTTATTTTGGCGCTAGCGTGGGTCCAGTTTTGTGACGATACAGGTCCAGAGGGGTCCAACTGCAATGCGAGACTGGCTTCTTCAAATCAAGCGCGGCGAATATGCCAGCCTGCAAACCCAGATCAGGGAAGCCTTTGTTTCTGCCATTCTGGACGGCCAGCTGGGCCGCGATGAACCGGTCCCATCAACCCGGAAAATGGCAAAAGTGCTCGGTGTGTCCAGAAACACCGTCATGCTGGCCTATCAGGGACTGCTGGACGACGGCTACCTGGTTGCCCGGGAACGATCAGGATACTACGTCTCCGACAAGGCCATTCCGCAACAGGCTGCACGTCCGGCACCCATCCAGCGCAGCGGCACATCGGACCATGACGCGCCGGACTGGAATGCCCGGTTTGCACGCACGCCGACCAAGTTGGAAAACATCGCCAAACCGCTGGACTGGTCCAGTTACAAATATCCGTTCATTTATGGCCAGGTGGATCACAATCTGTTCCCGATCGCCGAATGGCGCGAATGTGCGCGCCAGACCCTTGGCAAACGCTGGTTCAATGCCTGGACCGATGATCACGGCTCGCACGACGACCCCCTGCTGGTGGAACAGATCAGACGGCGTATTCTGCCGCGTCGCGGCATCATGGCCGGTGAAAACGAGATCCTGGTGACGCTGGGCGCGCAGCATGCGCTCTACATGATTTCAAGCCTGCTGGCCAAACCGCAAACCAAGGTGGTTGTTGAAAACCCCGGCTTTCCCGACGCACGCAACATCTTCTCGCTGCACACCGGCAATATCGACCTGCAGGAAGTGGATTCACAAGGCATCGTGCCCGGCAATATTCCTGATGAAACCGAAATGGTGTTCGTCACCCCCAGCCATCAGGCGCCCACCACCGTCACCATGCCACTGTCGCGGCGTCTGGAACTGATAGAACAGGCCCGCAAGAAAGACTTTCTCATCATCGAAGACGACCATGAGTTCGAGACCAATTATGTCAATGAGCCGTGCCCGTCGCTCAAATCGCTGGATGACGACGGGCACGTGATCTATATCGGCTCGCTTTCCAAATCGGTCTTTCACGGCCTCAGGCTGGGTTTCCTGGTGGCACCAAAGGCGTTCATTGATGAAGCGCGCGCGCTGCGCCGCCTTATGGTCCGCCATCCGCCCAACAACAATCAGCGCACTGCTGCCCTGTTCCTGTCACTGGGCCATCATGACACCCTGATCCGCCGGCTCCACCGGGCTTACCGCGCCCGCTGGGAGATCATGGCGTCGGCCATGCAGGAGCATTTACCCAACTCGACCAATGTGCCGAGTTTCGGCGGCACAAGTTTCTGGGTGGAAGGCCCCAAGGGGCTGGATTCAGAGCGGCTTGCGCTGGCGGGGCGCGAACAGGGCCTGCTGATTGAACCCGGCCGCATCTTCTTCGGAACCCCGAACCCGCCGCGCAATTTCTTCCGCCTCGGGTTCTCGTCCATCGACGAAACCCGTATCGAGCCGGGGATCGAGTTGCTGTCAAACCTGATTGACCAGGATCTGGACCTGGGCCAGGCCGCTGCGGAGTAAAAACAAATGATTGCTGATTTTTCAAAGGGCGCTGCCTGGATGGACGGCGAAATCGTTCCGGTATCCGATGCGAAAATCTCTGTACTGGACTGGGGTTTCACCCGGTCCGATTGTACATATGATGTGGCTTCGGTGCGCAATGGCGCTTTCTTCCGGCTGGACGATTACCTGGAGCGGTTTCAGGCATCGCTTGCCAAGGTGCGCATTGAAGTGCCTCAGAAAACAGAGGAAATGCGCGACATCGTTCACGCCATCGTTGGCCGTTCGGGTTTGCAGGATTCCTATGTTGCCCTGGTCGCAAGCCGAGGTGTTCCGCTGGTTCCCGGCACCAGGGATCCGCGCCAGTGCGGCAACCATTTCTTTGCCTGGTGCATTCCGTATGTGCATGTCATCAGGCCGGAAATAGCAGCCCGCGGCGCCCATCTGTTCGTGCCGGAAGATGTGCGCCGAATCCCGCCCGACAGCGTTGATCCCACGGCCAAGAACTATCATTGGGGCGACCTGACCCGTGGCCTGTTTGAGGCGCTTGATGCAGGTTTCGACACTGCCGTGCTGCTTGATCACCAGGGCAATGTGACGGAAGGCCCCGGCTTCAATGTGTTTTCGGTAAAGGGCAACAGCGTGCGCACACCGGACACCGGCGTACTGGAAGGCATAACACGAAGAACCGTTCTGGAATTGTGCAGTGAACTGGGCCTGGACACCGAAGTGCGCCCGATTGCGCTCAGTGAGTTCATGGAATCCGATGAAGTGTTCACTGCAACCACCGGCGGTGGCGTGGCACCGGTGACACGGATTAATGACCGGGTGTTTTCAAATGATGCACCCGGGCCAGAAACAAGGCGGATTTCGCAGACTTACCTGTCATGGTTTGACCGGCCGGAACATCGCCAGCCGGTCACTTATGTATAAGGTCGCCAGTTGCTGGCTCAGGCAGCCTTGGTCCCGTCATTGGCATTGGCTGCCTTGAGGACCTTGCTGCTGGTTTGCGCCATTTCTTCAGCTTCCACTTCAACTTCGCGGACAAACTCTTCAACGGCCTCGGTACCGGTTTCAGCCAGGTTGCGGGCATGATCGGTATAATTTTTCATCGCAGTGGAATAGAAGTCGGACCACACGTCCATGATTTCCATGGGTGTCTTGCAGTCGGACAGGCGTTGCGGCATGGCAAAGTCTTCCGACAGGCGCTGATTGATGAAGGCAGCGTATTTGCCCTGGCAATTACTCAGGGTCTTGATTGCATCCGCGCTGTAGCGACCAGCAAAATCCATGGCTGTCTTGGGCAGTTCGCCTGCGGCATCAATGGCAGCTTGCGGGGCAGATGATATAGGGGTTTTCTGTGTCATTAGGGCCTCCTGATGAATGTTTTTAAACTCAAGTTACCCCCCGGCTTTCGTAAGCACACAGATAACCGGTTCTGCATGTCAACAAGATGACCGAAATCAAACAAGCGTAAAAAAAATTGCATCGGCAGTCAGACAGGCAAACCGGTCCATGGCTTTACCGTTCTTAGTGCCAGTGAAGACTGGATGCGCGCCACGCCCGGCAACCGGGTTATCGCCCGGCGATGGATACGCTCATAGTCAGCCGCGCTGGAAACGGCGATGCGCAACAGGTAGTCATATTGTCCGCCCATGAGATGGCATTCGAGAATGTCGGGAAGCCTGCGCACGGCGTTTTCAAAGGCTTCAAGGTTTTCCTCGGTTTGCGCCACCAGGGAAATCTCTACGAAGAATTCGATACTCAGGCCAAGCTTCTCCCGGCCCAACTGGGCGCCGTAGCCGCTGATCATGCCGCGCTGTTCCAACAGCTTTATTCGGCGGTGACATGACGAGGCAGACAGGTTGACCAGGTCGGCCAGTTCAGCCACCGACCGCGAACTGTTGGACTGCAACTCCCTCAGGAGACGACGGTCAGCCTTGTCCAGATCAGCGATATTCATTCTAGCAATTCCGTGATTGATGAAATTTTATTCGAACATATATGGAAAACTCAGAATATTTGATAATAAATTCCATCACAAGAGATGTATCCTCCGCCTGGAAGACAAGCCGGACAAAACGACATCAGGAGGAAACGGCGATGCTGGTCGGGGTACCAAAGGAAATAAAGAACAAGGAGTTCCGGGTTGGCATGACGCCAACGTCGGTTCGCGAAGTGGTCGAGGCCGGCCACAAGGTGATGGTTGAAACCGGCTGCGGTGTCGGCATTGGCATGGATGACACCTCCTACCGCAAGGCAGGCGCCAAGGTTGTCAAGACAGCAGCCGAGATATTTGCCAAGGCAGACATGATCGTGAAAGTCAAGGAGCCACAGGCAAGCGAGCGCAAGATGTTGCGTGAAGGCCAGATCCTGTTCACCTATCTTCACCTGGCGCCCGACCCGGCCCAGACCAGGGATCTGGTCAAATCGAAAGCCACCTGCATTGCCTATGAAACCGTGACCAGCCCGACAGGCGGCCTGCCCCTGCTGGCGCCGATGTCGGAAGTTGCGGGCAGGCTGTCCATTCAGGCAGGTGCCTACTATCTGGAAAAGGCCCATGGCGGACACGGGCTGTTACTGGGTGGCGTGCCCGGTGTCGACCCGGCCAAGGTGGTGATCATCGGCGGCGGCATGGTCGGCCGGCATGCCGCACATATCGCACTCGGCATGGGAGCCGACGTTTGGGTGATAGACAGAAATGTCGATGTACTTCGTTCACTGTGGGCACAGTTCGACCGTCCGCTCAACACAGTTTACTCGACCAAGGATGCCATCGAACGACACTGCGCCGAAGCTGACCTTGTTGTCAGTGGGGTGTTGATTCCAGGTGCTGCCGCACCAAAACTGATCACGCGTGACATCCTGAAAACAATGAAGGCCGGCTCGGTCATCGTGGACGTGGCTATTGACCAGGGCGGCAGCGCGGAAACCTCAAAAGCCACCACTCATGACGATCCTGTCTATGTGGTAGACGATGTCATTCACTACTGCGTTGCCAATATGCCGGGTGGTGTGCCGAAGACATCAACCTATGCGCTCAACAATGCGACACTGCCGTTCATTCTGCAGATTGCGAATCGCGGATGGCGCAAGGCGCTGACGGAAAACAAGCACCTGATGGCCGGACTGAATGTGCATGCAGGCCACGTGACCTACAAGGCGGTTGCCGATGATCTGGGCTACACGTTCATGGCACCGGAAGAAGCGGTGCGCCTGTAGCCGATATCCTGGCACATGGTTGCACAATACGTCGAAGGCAGCGCGGATTGTTCCGGCTGCCTTCTTCGTTTTTCAGAAATTGCTCTCTACCGCTATTAGTAGAAGTTACCATCGCGGCAGTTGTAGTACCGGTTCCACCAGTAACGGCGACCGGTGCGATGGGCTTTCCGCTTCAGCCAACGGCAATTGCGGTAACCATAGCCGTAACCCCAACGGTGGCCATGACCCCAGCCGCGGCCGTGACCCCAATGACGGAAACGGTGCTTGCCTCCTGCCAGAACAATATTGCCCTGCGCGGCGGGCGCAGCGAAAGTTGTGGTGGCGGCAGCTGCCGCAGATGACATGCCGCCGACAACGGATGCGTTGGCCGCTGGTACGGCGGCGAAAGCGGCAGCTGCGACAATCGCCACTGCGATAAAGTTGGTCTTGTTGATCATGACTTCTTTTCCTTCTTGTTGTTTTGTGACCGGCTGTTCCGGCCATCGTTGAACTGGAAACTAGCCGCTTGCACACCCGCAGAATGTGCACATGATCACATGCCGATCACCTGTATGTGAACGATGCGGACCGGCACGGTGGACGCGTAAAGCAACACAGGGGTCAGCTGAACCCATGTTGCCCTAGATCAGGTTTATGGGTTCACTTGAACCCATGTTTCTCTAGTGTCTGGGACGGGCAAGGCGTGACAGTTCGCGGGTCGGATCATGCAACAGTGAGCCATTGAGCGCGTGAATCACATCTGAACGCGACAGGCCGATATCTGCCAGCTTGTAATCATCCATTTCCAGCAATTGCGCGGCTTCGCGGCGATGGCGGATCAACCTGGCGAAAGCGCTCAGAGCTTCAACTATCCAGTGACGCTGCTTTGTGCCGGTTGCGGCGGCGGTACGATTTGTGTGAGTGGTGGTGGTCATTTTCAGTTCTCCTTTTTGTTAACTGGAAACCACCATGAACCACCTCTCCTGACAGCATATTGTCAGCATGTGGCAGGCACTCCTGACAGCATGATGTCAGTAGGCTTATGCTAGCTGTCAATTATCGACAACAAGGAGACGCCAGGTTCCATGCGCCGTGCCGACAGACTGTTCGAGATCATCCAGTTCATGCGCCGTCAGCCGCTGACGCGCGCGCGCGATCTGGCAGAAAACTTCGAGGTTTCGGAACGCACCATCTATCGTGACATTCAGGATCTGATGACATCCGGTGTGCCGATCGAAGGTGAAGCCGGGATCGGTTATGTGCTGCGCGCAGGGTATGACCTGCCACCACTTATGTTCAAGGAAACAGAAATTGAAGCGCTGGTGCTGGGTGCGCGTATTGTGCAGTCATGGGCCGACAAGGAACTGGCAGACGCTGCCAGCGACGTGATTGCCAAGGTTGAGGCGGTACTGCCGGAAGCGTTGCGAAGCTACATGACCAATACGGCCCTGCTGGCCCCATCCGAACACTATATGGCACCGCTCAAGTTTGAACTTGGCAAGTTGCGAAACGCCCTGCGAGAGAACCGCAAGGTGACCATCGGCTATGAAGATGCACGCGGTGATCCTACCAACAGGCAGGTGCGCCCCCTGTCGCTGGCATTTTTCGGCCCGGTCTGGCTGATGGCGGGCTGGTGTGAGCTTCGCAATGACTTTCGCACGTTCCGGCTCGACCGGATTGGCCGGTTTGAAGTGGCCGAAGACCGGTTCAAACCAGAGCCCGGCAAGATGCTGAGAGACTTCCTAGCCCGTGATGACACATGGATTCGCGGCAGCGAAAAACTCAAAGATGTCCTGGACAGTGAAATCAGTTGATTAATGAGACCAAATTTCTCAAAAATACACATGTGTCCATTACCTTTGGCGAATCTGGCACTGGCTGGCACCACAAAGCCACACTAGAACACCCTCCATGGGTTGATTGATTGCCCGTGATGGCGCGCGCGTTATCCCGGCAGCACAGGAGAGGTAGTTTCCAATGAAGATGACAACAGAAGAAGCGTTTGTGAAAGTCCTGCAAATGCACGGTATCGAGCATGCATTCGGCATTATCGGTTCGGCCATGATGGCAATTTCCGACCTGTTTCCCAAAGCAGGCATCAAATTCTGGGATTGCGCGCATGAATGCAACGCCGGCATGAGCGCAGACGGTTACACGCGCGCCACCGGCAAGATGTCAATGATGATTGCCCAGAACGGCCCTGGCATCACCAACTTCGTCACACCGGTCAAAACCGCCTACTGGAACCATACGCCGCTGTTGCTGGTGACCCCGCAGGCCGCCAACAAAACCATTGGTCAGGGCGGATTTCAGGAAATCGAACAGATGAAACTGTTTGAAGACATGGTTTGCTACCAGGAAGAAGTTCGCGACCCGTCACGCATGGTGGAAGTGCTGAACCGTGTGATTGAACAGGCGTTCCGCCAGTGTGGTCCTGCTCAGATCAACATCCCGCGCGATTACTGGACGCAGGTGATCGACATCGAACTGCCACAGATCGTTCGCCTTGAACTGCCAAGCGGCGGCACGCAGGCAATCGATGATGCTGCCAAGCTTCTCTCGGAAGCAAAATTCCCGGTCATCCTGAACGGTGCCGGCGTTGTCATCGGTGGTGCCATTCCCGCCTCAGCTGCGCTGGCTGAAAAACTGTCCGCGCCGGTTTGCTGCGGCTACCAGCACAATGACGCCTTCCCCGGCTCGCACAAGCTGCATGTCGGCCCGCTCGGCTATAACGGTTCCAAGGCCGCCATGGAACTGATCGCCAAGGCAGACGTGGTGCTGGCGCTGGGTACCCGTCTCAATCCGTTCTCCACCCTGCCGGGCTACGGCATCGACTACTGGCCGAAGGACGCCAAGATCATTCAGGTTGACATCAACTCGGATCGCATCGGCTTGACCAAGAAGGTCACCGTTGCAATCCAGGGCGATGCCAAGGCAGTTGCCGAGCAGTTGCTGGACCGTCTGGCGCCGACCGCCGGCGATGCCGGGCGTAAAGACCGTGAAGCCCTGATCCATCAGAGCAAGTCAGCCTGGCTGCAGCAACTGTCGTCCATGGACCATGAAGATGATGATCCCGGCACCAACTGGAACGAACGTGCCCGCGATCGTGAACCTGAGCGGATGAGCCCGCGCATGGCATGGCGTGCCATTCAGAAGGTGCTGCCGAAGGAAGCCATCATTTCTTCCGACATCGGCAACAATTGCGCCATCGGCAACGCCTACCCGACCTTTGAGAAAGGCCGCAAGTACCTGGCCCCTGGCCTGTTCGGTCCTTGTGGTTATGGCTTCCCGTCCATTCTAGGTGCCAAGATCGGTTGCCCGGACACGCCGGTCGTCGGCTTTGCCGGTGATGGTGCATTCGGCATCTCCATGAACGAGATGACAGCATGTGGCCGCAATGACTGGCCGCCGATCACCATGGTGATCTTCCGCAACTACCAGTGGGGTGCCGAAAAGCGCAACACGACCCTGTGGTTCGACGACAACTTTGTCGGCACCGAACTGAACCTGGGCGTTGAATATGCCAAGATTGCCGAAGGCTGTGGCCTGAAGGGTGTTCAGGTTACAACCATGGACGAATTGTCTGCGGCACTGGAAACCGCCATCGAAGGCCAGATGAAGCGCGGAGAGACAACCTTCATCGAATGTGTCCTGAACCAGGAACTGGGCGAACCGTTCCGTCGCGACGCCATGAAGAAACCCGTTTCTGTTGCAGGTATTGATCCCAAGGACATGCGTCCGCAGCAGTCAAGGGTGTGACCCCATCATACTGTGACCGCATCTAGACCTGTTAATGGCAGCCTGCGTTCTTAACCGAACGCAGGCTGTTTTTTGCATCTGCAGCGCCGGCTTTCAATCATACGGAGATTGCATTGATCGTTTTCCTGCCATGGCAGGAAATTTTGTAACAGCTGCCAAGTTCGCAACCATGGGCGGTTCAAAATATGCTTCCATAGCCTGCCAGATCAGCCTGAGCGAAACCAGGACGCTTTCGTTACTCAAATGCAACTGGTGACTGATAAATAGACGATACAACCTAAGACTTTCAAAGGGGCGGTTTGCTCGGGTCACCGGCAGCTGTTGATCCCAAGACATGAAAAACTTTCTGGTGCTCAATGCCGGTTCTTCATCGCTCAAGTTTGCGGTGTTTTCCGGACGCGGACTTGAAGAAATATTGCACGGGCAAGTCGACGGCCTTGGCAGCATCCCTGCCTTTGCTGCCAAATGGCCGGATGGCACAGTTCACCCGGGTGCAGCCCCAGTGCTGCCGCACGATGCCGGTCACGCCACGGCTCTGGATGCTGTTCTGGGCTGGCTCTGTGACAATGGCAACGGGCCGGATACGCTTGCCGGAAGCGGGCATCGCATCGTGCATGGCGGTGATATCTACACCGGCCCGGTGATTGTCGACGATCTTGTGCTGGCCAACCTGGACGACTTGCGGTCCAAGGCACCATTGCACCTGCCGTTTGGCATTTCCGCGCTTCGCCGGATGCGGCAACTGGCGCCGGACCTGCCGCAGGTTGCGTGTTTCGACACGGCGTTTCACGCCGATCAACCCGATACCGAGGTGCGTCTCCCGATACCGCAAAAATTCCACGACAAGGGATATCATCGCTACGGCTTTCACGGGCTGAACTACGAGCATGTCGTGGCTGCCCTGCCCGGTCTCACCGGCAAGCCATTGCCACGACGTCTGCTGATTGCGCATCTGGGCTCCGGTGCCAGCATGGTGGCGGTCAGGGATGGTGTTGGCGTTGCCACGACCATGGGATACTCGACCGCTGACGGCCTGGTGATGTCGACGCGCTCAGGTGCACTGGACCCCGGTGTCCTGATTGCCCTGATGCGCGATGAAGGTCTCGGGCTCAACGAACTTGAAGACCTGCTGTATCGCCAGAGCGGATTGCTGGGTCTGTCCGGCATCTCGGGGGACATGCGCGAACTGCTGGCCAGTGACAGCGCGCGCGCGCAGGCAGCAGTGGACTATTACTGCTACTGGGCGGCGCGTCATGCAGGCTCGCTGATCACTGCGCTTGGAGGCATAGACGGGCTGGTGTTTACCGCTGGTGTCGGGGAAAATGCAGCACCGGTTCGCGCTGGCATTGTCAATCATCTGAACTGGCTGGGTGTGGAGCTTGAAAACCAGCGTAATGTGGCAAGTGAGATGGAAATTTCTCCATCGGGAACACCCTGCCAGATCTGGATCGTCAAGGCCAACGAAGAACTGGCCATCGCGCACCATGTGCGGAGCACGCTGAAAGGATAGCCAATGTCCATCCCGTTTGATCTTGCCGGGTGGCCGCTCGCCTGGATGGCCCTGGCAGTGCTCGGCGCGGCCTACATACGCGGATATTCAGGCTTTGGATTCTCAGCACTTGTTGTTTCGGCGTCGGCACTTGTCACCAACCCGCTCAACTTCGTGCCCGTGGTCATGCTGCTGGAAGTTGCGGCGACAGCAGGCCAGGCACCTGCTGCACTGAAAGACTTCAACAGGCCCCTGCTGGGTTGGCTGCTGCTTGGTGCGACAATCGGCATGCCGGTGTCGATCGGCCTGCTCAGCTCACTTGACACAGATCTGCTCCGCCTGATCATTTCGGTCTGGATCCTGATCATGTGTGTCCTGTTACTGAGCGGTTGGAGCCTGCGCACCAAAGTGGGCACTGCCGGCACGGTGGGTGTCGGCATAGTGTCGGGACTTGCCAATGCGGCAGCAATAGGCGGATTACCTGTCGCCCTGTTTCTGACTGCGCAAAACCTGCTTGCCCGGGTATTTCGAGCCACGATGATATTTTACCTGTGCGCTATCGACCTGGTGGCCTTGCCAATCCTGGGCTACGCCGGTGTCATATCAACCGATACCTTCATCGCAGCGGCGCTGTGCATCCCATTGCTGGGTGCCGGGGTATGGCTGGGTGGGCGGAAGTTCGTGTCGGCAGCGCCGGAAAACTTCCGGCGCATGGCGATCAGCCTGCTGGCCTTGCTTGCCGTGCTGGGCCTGGTGAAATCGCTGCTATAGAGCATGATCCGTCAGCTTCAGGCCGTGGCCATCAGAATGACGGCCGCAGACACAACATCATCAACCGAACACCCGCGCGACAGATCGCACACCGGTTTGTCAAAGCCCTGAAAAAACGGCCCGATGGCATCTGCATTGGCCATGTACTGCACCAGCTTGTAGCCGATGTTTCCCGAATTCAGGTCCGGGAACACCAGCACATTGGCCTCGCCTGCCACACCGGCACTGCTGTTGACCTTGCGCTCTGCCACTGACGGGACCAGAGCTGCATCCACCTGCAATTCACCGTCGATGCTCAGTTCGGGCGCCAGTTCACGCACGATGGCCAGCGCATCCGTCACCTTGGTGACACTGTCGTGGGCAGCACTGCCCTTGGTGGAAAACGACAGCAGCGCTATTTTTGCCGGTTCGGCAAGCAACTTTGCTGCCGTCTTGCCCGTTGCCATGGCAATCTCTGCGAGGTCTTCGGCGGGCGGGTCAATGTTGACGGCGCAGTCAGCAAACAGGAAATCCTTGCGCCCGCCACCGCGATGATTCGGCACTGACATGAGGAAATAACTGGACAAACGCCTGGTACCCGGGGTGAGACCGATGGTACGCAGGGATGCCGAGATCACTTTTCCTGTCGCATTTGCGGCACCTGCAATCATTGCATCAGCCTGACCGGAGGCGACCATGGCACCGCCGAAATAGAGCGGATCGCGCACCATGGCCGCAGCTTTTTCAGGGTCCATGTCCGGCTTTTTCTGCAGCAGTTTCTGTTGCAAACCTTCCAGCTCAGACGAGGTTTCAATGTCCAGTATACGGATACCATCAGGGGACAATTTCAGGTTGTCGAAAACTGCCGCAACGGCATCCGGATTACCGAGCAAAACGGCGCGGGAAAGCCCGGAATTCCGCAATTCCACGGCGGCCTCGACAATGCGGGTGTCCGTGCCCTCGGGATACACGATCAGGCCGTTTCGCGCTGCCGCTCTTTGGGTAAATGGTTCGACGATATTTTGCACGCTGATTGACCCCGCGGTTGTCGGATTTGTGAACCATGGCCCGATCAGCCATTAGCCTGAATAAATAGCGCTTTCGCACCTGCACACAAGCGCCAGTTGTTCACATGCCGTATGCCAGAAACGCCGCAAGCTGATGATCTGCCTGCACAAAATTGCCTTATACCTATCATATTGCCGTCTTTATCGATCCCGAAAGTGGATGCTGAGGGACGGCCCTCTTAAGCGATCAAGGGAAACTCTCATTATGCAAGTCAGCGCCGAGCACCCCCTCGTCGGCAATGATGCTGCCAGTGAAGATGCGCACGACGATGCGACGAACACGGTACGCGCCAGACACGAGAATGAACAACTTCGCCCGCGTAGCGAGGACATGTCGTTTGCTTTCCGCATCGAGCCTGCGCGTCAGGACGCTCAGAACTCAGGTGCTGATGACGATGGTCCCATCATCCGGCGGATTGATGGTAAGCCACAGGCAAAGGCGAAATTTGAAGCACCGAGAAGACGGGATTTGCGTACTCCACGTCTGTTTCCACAACAGCGTGGCGATTATGAAGCCGCACCGCAGGAACCTCTTTCTTCCAGTATCCCTGCGATGGAAGAGAGCCTGCTTGGGGATCAGGCTGAAGAGCACAATAATAATCCGGGTTACCACCGCCGCCCCGGCAACATGAACTTTTCTGTTGCAGCTATCAGGGCACAGCGCATGCGGAAGCCCGCAGGCACACACAAACCAACCAGTCTTGTGGCCAAAATGGCTATTGCCACCTTTGTCGGGATCACCTGCATTTCCAGCGGCGTCACGCTGGGCCTGTACGGACCGGAACTGGGCTATCAACTCGAGCGTCAGGCCAGGCTGGCCAGCGCCTCACTCAGCGGTCTTGTCACCTGGCCCGGCAGCGACGGCAAACCGGTTCAGGCAACCACTGCCGCGGTAAGTCAGCAACAAACAGCAAAGCCGCAGGTTGCCACGACCGTAGGTTACAGCAAGCCGGCAGAAGCCGCGGCTACAGGATCGAAACTGTACTATGACCGTATTCCGCCATCAAAACCCGGCACCACCGCACAGAACGTCCAGCCGCGTCCCGCACAGGCCAAACTGACCGGCCTTGAAAAATACCTTGCCGTGCCGCTTGATCTGCAGGCAGCACGGGTGAACGAGGGTTCCACAAGCACCGAATAGCCGGTCCTTCCGGATTGGGGTGGGTGCAACTGAACCACGATCTCGCAATTTTAAAGGCCCGCCAGTTATGGCGGGCCTTTTGCCTGTCGTTATTGAAATGATCCGTTTTATGGTTTTGGATTGTGTCAATCAAAAACCATGCCCGACCTATGATGAGGGTTTGCCGAACAGTGCGTTGTAGAGCTTCTTGTCGCGGGAATAGATGTCCTTGCGAAACTCAACGGATCCGCCTTCTCCACGCCACGCTGTCGCGTAGACAATATGGACCGGCACTTTCTGCTTGAGCCTGACGCGGGTTGTCTTGCGGGTTTCAACCACGCGTTGCAGCTTTTCCAGATTCCAGCCGGGCTCATTTCTCAGCACCGAGACACCAAACTCAAGCGGCTTGTACACCCGGATGCAGCCATGACTGAAGGCGCGCTGGGTTTTGCCGAACAAAGCCTTTGACGGTGTGTCGTGCAGGTAGATTGCATGGCGGTTGGGCAGCATGAACTTGATGATCCCGAGCGCGTTCTTGGCACCGGGTTTCTGCCGGATGGTGAAGGGAAAATCACCGCGCGAATAGTTGTTGAAATTCACCGACGTGAACGGAATGGACTGACCACCTGACAGGAGCTCAAAATTGGGGCCGAGATAACCCGGATTGGCCTGCAGCTTCGGCAACATCTCCTTGGTTGCGATCGAGTACGGTACTGTCCAGGTCGGATTGATATCCACATATTCAAGCTCGTCGGAAAAGATCGGCGTTTGATGGCGATCCTTGCCGACCATCACCGGACGGGCTTCAACAAGGGTTCCGTCTTCGTAAGTGTAGAGTTCAAAGGCGGCGATATTGACCATCAGATGGCGATCGCCCATGTCACGCGGCATGTGACGCCAGCGTTCCATGTTGATGATAATCTGGCGCATCCGCTCCTCGGCCGTGACATTCAGCATGGACAGCGATCCGGGTCCGATGATGCCGTCGACATCCAGGCCGTTGCGCTTTTGAAACTGCTCGAACGCCAGGACCAGGTCGGGTGAATAAAGCATCGGGTCCGGAACCTGGCGCGGCGAAATATCACCGGATTTTTCCAGTCGCGCGCGAAGTTGCAGCACACGTGGGTCACTCATGCCGGGTTTCAGGACTTCACCACGGTCAACCGTTCCCCAGCCGCCTTCACCGGCAATGGTGCGATATTCGCGCAGCAGCGATTTGAGCGCCCGGTAATGGGCGTTCTGCGGTTCCACCGTGCTCAGGTACTGAGACGGGTTGCGCGCCGAGCCCACTCCTTCGAGCAAAGCCAGAAGGTCCAGCTTGCGCGGTTTCTGAAAGTGGTCACGGTCAATTTTGGACAGAATGACCCGGCCCGTTGCCAGGTCACTTGCATAGCCAAGGAAGAAGGCCGAATAGGCAATTTCAGCATAGGCAGCCGCCAGCGGATTTGACGGATCTATCTGATCGCGAAGCCCGACCAGATAGTCGACCGGGTAATCTGCGCGCTTCAGACCATCATCGTCGGCAAACTCAAGCCGCTGAACAAACGGGGTCATGCGGCTGGTGCCGACCCAGAATATCTCGCCATTATTGTCGACATAGTGCGCTGTCAGCGTTTCGCGCACCTTTTGAATCGGCAACGGCAAGCGGTCTTTGGTATTCAGTATCTGAATGATCGCCTGCCGCGTCGTGGCGGCATCAGGCGCGGCATTACCCTTGGCTGCGTGTGCAGGATCGATTGTCCATGGTACCTGCCCGGTCAGACAGACGATGCCGATACACAGCGCTGCGGCAAGTTTCAAGACCCGTGACCACATGTAATTTCTTCCCTTACTCCAAACACCGCGCCGTCCGCAGAAATAGCCGTTCATTAGTGTTTCCCTCAACACAGACGCCCTGTGACAACCACTCTTACACCGGGCTTCCTGTCGCCACCTGCAGGAAACGTTCAAATCAATGATGCGGATTGGTTTACCCAAAGATCATCGTGATCCAGTGTAGAGGTTCGGTTGCAATACATCAAACGGTTGCAACTTGGGGGCTGACGCTTGTTGATCACCGTCTGTCACTTTCACTTGAATTGCGGCACGAGAGGCTTTTGCGGTTGCCATCAATTGCTGTAATACTGCGCTCATGATGACGATACAAAACATGCAGTTTGAAACGGCGCAGCATCTTGGCGTGTTACCCCGCAGCCGGCTTGAGCAAATGGCCGAGGCCGGGCGCACCGTAAAGGAGATGTTGAGGGTCCTGAACAAATCAAGCCAGAACATGGTCGGGCAATGCCTTGCCAATCAGGGAACGTTCTACGAACTCGATCATTACCCAAAAGGTGATGTGTATGATGACCAGACCCATTCGCAGTATTACTATCACGCTCACCGGCCAGACTCGGGCGAGCACGGGCACTTCCACACATTCCTGAGAGCTGCCGGTATGCCGAAAGGCATCAAGCCGGTTCCCTACAAGGGAAAGGCAAAACGTCCCGAGGGCAAGGATGCGCTGACCCACTTCGTTGCAGTATCCATGGACCGGCCTGGCAATCCCATCGGTCTGTTCACCACCAATCGCTGGGTAACTGACGAGACTTTTTATGCCGCTGAAGATGTCATCGCACTGCTCGATCACTACGAGATGGATCTGACCTATCCGTGCCTCGCCACCAACCGCGCACTCAGCGCGGTGATGCGGTTGTTCCGGCCCCAGATCGAGAAACTGCTGATTGAGCGCGACAAGACCATGAAAAGCTGGGCAGCCATGAAACCCGGCATTGATGTTTATGAAGATCGCGATCTGGAAGTGACGTCGATGATGGACATCAGTATCGACAGACAGATTGCAGCGGTTGAAAAGGCACTTGCCGACCTGCGCAATGTGGCGTGACACTTAGGGTCAGGCGGGCTGGCGTGGTGGCGTTGGCGTCGCTGCTGCTGCTGGTGGCGCCGGCAAAGGCACCCGCATTCGATATTGATACGGTGACGGTACCTGCAGGACCGTTCATACAGGGCTCCGACAGGGCCGAACGTGAGGCTGCCTACCGGCTGGACGAGGCAGCCTACGGACATTCCGTCACCCGCAAGAACAAATGGTATGAGTCAGAGGCGGCCAGAGCACCTGCCGATCTGGCGTCCTTTCACATCATGCGCACGCCGGTTACCAACGCGCTCTATGCCCGTTTCGTCAACGCGACAGGACACCGGGTTCCGGATGTGGACAGCAAGACCTGGCAAGGCTACCGGCTTGTCCACCCTTACAAACGCACCAGGCAGTTCGCCTGGCTGGCGGGAAAACCGCCGGGCGGGCGCGAGCAGCACCCGGTTGTGCTGGTATCACGCACAGACGCAGAAGCATTTGCCAAATGGCTCAGCGCAGAGACCGGCAGGCAGTGGTCGCTGCCAACCGAACAGCAATGGGAAAAGGCGGCACGCGGGCCGAACGGCAACCGGTTTCCGTGGGGCAACAGGTTCAACCCCGACTTGCTGAACAGCCATGACAAGGGACCTTTCACCACCATGCCGGTCGGCAGTTTTGCTGATGGAGCCAGTCCATACGGACTGCTTGATTCCGCCGGACAGGTGTTTGAATGGACATCGACTTCTGCATCGGCGCAACGCAGCATCGTCAAGGGCGGCTCCTGGGATGACAGTGGATGTGGTGTGTGCAGACCTGCGGCCCGGCATTCGCGACCAGATGGTATCAAGCACATCCTTGTGGGCTTCCGACTGGTTCACACACCTCTCACGGCAAATTGAAAATACATGTGCGGAGTTTGACCCCAGCGGCCACAATCCGCCGCTAAGGTTGTATTCGGGTCCAACATACAAAACGCCATGTCGGCACAACCCAAAGTGGAGAATACACTCATGAAAATGCACAAATCGAAACTTCTGTCAGGCGCTGCAGCTCTTCCTGTCGTGCTGGGTCTTGCTGCTGGTGCAGTTGTCCTGTCGCCGGTTGTCAGCGACGTCCCAGCATACGCATCGTGCAACCCATGCCAGGCCGCCAAGAAAGCTGCCTGTGGCGCCTGCAACCCATGTGCCGCTGCCAAGAAGGCCGCCTGTGGTGCCTGCAACCCATGTGCTGCTGCCAAGAAAGCAGCATGCAATCCTTGCAATCCGTGCTCGGCAGCCAAGGAATAGCATCTGCTGAAACCGTGATATCAGATCAGATCCAGGGGTTGTTCTGACCCCTTGGCACTTGTTTGAACCGCCGGTCATTTGCGTGGCCGGCGGCTTTTTTGTGTTCACAGCAAGTTGACGCTGTGACGCTTGATCGTGACTGGGGTGTCGGAGCCGCGCACATTACAGTGCCGTAATGTTCATTATGTCGCACCGGCATATTCAAGGAGGAAACCAATGAAGTCATTCAAATCCAACCTGTTGAGAAGCGCTGCCGCGCTTCCGGTTGCGCTCGGCCTTGCCGCCGGTGTGGTTGCAATCGGAACGGTCAGCGAGCCTCGCATGGCAACCGCAGCCTGCAACCCTTGTGCCGCAACCAAAGCCGCATGCAATCCATGTGCTGCAGCAAAAGCCTGTACCCCTTGCAATCCGTGCGCTGCAACCAAAGCGGCGGCTTGCAACCCCTGCTCTGCTGCAAAGGCCTGCAACCCGTGCAATCCGTGTTCGGCCGCAAAAGCCTGCAACCCATGCAATCCATGTTCGGCCGCAAAAGCCTGCAACCCGTGCAATCCGTGTTCGGCCGCAAAAGCCTGCAACCCGTGCAATCCGTGTTCGGCCGCAAAAGCCTGCAACCCGTGCAATCCGTGTAAAGCAGCTTGCGGAGCATGTAATCCCTGCAATCCATGTTCAGCATCCGCTGGCGGCGCGCCGACCGGCTGTTATGTACCGCGCCTGAAGACAGCCGCCGTGTGTAACCCGTGTGCGGCTGCAAAAGCCTGTAACCCGTGCAACCCATGCTCGGCAGCAAAGGCCTGTAACCCCTGCAATCCGTGTGCAGCCGCAAAGGCCTGCAATCCATGCAACCCGTGTTCCGCCGCCAAGGCCTGTAACCCATGTAATCCATGCGCTGCAGCCAAGGCATGCAACCCGTGCGCGGCTGCAAAGGCATGTAATCCGTGCAACCCGTGTGCAGCCGCAAAGGCCTGTAATCCTTGCAACCCGTGCAATCCATGTGCTGCAGCGGAAAGCGTTGAACTGACCAGCGAAGAAGCCGTGGCTCTTTACGACTGCCTGAAGCCTGTGATGGCCAAGTCCTACACGGGTGGAAAGCATTGGGCCGCTACACGGTGGAAAGGGTTCACCCAGGTAACAACGCAACCTTACGCCAGCGCCACCCATGGTGGCCGTCAGGTACAGAACCTGGTCAACAAGATCGGCCTCGAAGCCTATAAGAAGTTCGACGACATCAAGGCGGTGCCGGTCGGGTCAACGATGGCAAAACCGAGCTTCACGGTTGGCAAAGACGGCGAGGCAAAGCTTGGCCCACTGTTCATCATGGAAAAAATGACCAGGGGCTTCAACGCCGATACGTCCAACTGGCGCTATGCAGCCATCCTGCCGGGCGGCAACACCATGGGTGTCACCAAGTCGACCAATTCTGCCGGTGTCGGGTTCTGCCATGAGTGTCACGTGTCAGGCGAAGACAATGACTTCCTGCTGCTGGCACCGGAAGAATATCGCGTTAAATAGCTTTCGCTGATAATCAGAAAATCAGGAACCGACGGGGTGGAAACACTCCGCCGGTTTTGTTTTTCCAGAGCAATATTGAGGTTATGCTTTTATCGCAAGCTCCGAGAAGTTGGGAACCTCATGACAGCAAGAATTAGCATTACCTTTGGTGAGCACATCAATACAGAGAGGATTTCAAGTATGCTCAGCGCTTTACAAGCTACAGGCAATGTAAGCGAAGATGATAACGCACGTGCATATGCTGTTGAAGTCCGCCGGGCTTCAAGCATGGCCCATCTGCAAGAGCAACTAATGAAGTGGGAGCGCTACGGCTTCTTGAAGTACAAAATAGAGTAAGTTCCCCAACTACAGAACCGGCAACTTTGTCCGCAGAGCCATCATCGAGCCAAACAGGTTTCTCATTCGCCTCAACTCGTGATTCATGCCGGCAAGCAGGATTGCCCATTGCACAATTGTTTTGGCTCGCTTGAGAACCAAATCGACCGGATCAGACATTGAGCAGCAGGAATTCCCGTTCCCATGACGAGATAACCTTGCGGTACTGCACCTGCTCTTCTTCCTTGACCGCCATGAAGGCCTCGACGAAACGTTGGCCCAGCACCGTTTTCAGCGGCCTGGAATAGTTCAGCTTGTTCATCGCATCATCCAGGTTGATCGGCAGGGAATGCGCATACCTGTAGGCCGAGCCTTCAATCGGAGCCGTGGGTTCCAGTTTTTCCATCATGCCGAGATAGCCGCACGCCAGCGAGGCGGCAATGCACAGATACGGGTTCGCATCTGCGCCTGGAACCCGGTTTTCGATGCGGGTGTTTTGCGGATCGGAATTCGGCATGCGCAGCGGTGCGGTCCGGTTGTCGATACCCCAATGGGTATTGGTGGGTGCATCGGAATTCGGCACCAGCCGGCGATAGGAGTTGACATTGGGTGCACAAAACCCCATTGCCGCCGGCAGGTAACGCTGCAGTCCTGCAACATGGGCCAGGAACAATCTGGAGGGGGTCTTGCCACGCCCTTTGAACAGATTTTGTCCGGTTTTCAAATCCAGCAATGACTGGTGCAGATGCATTGAGGAGCCCGGCTCATCCTGATGCGGCTTGGCCATGAATGTTGCATAGACATCATGCTTCAGCGCAGCCTGGCGAACCGTGCGCTTGAACAAAAACACCTGGTCGGCAAGCTCCAGCGGGTCGCCATGGTTGAAATTGATTTCCAGCTGGGCCGGGCCGCTTTCATGGCTGATGGTGTCGATATCAATTTCCTGAGCCTCGCAGAAATCATAGATATCCTCAACGATCGGATCGTACTCGTTGGCTGCATCTATGCCATAGGCCTGGCCAACCTTCTCCGCCCTGCCGCTGGTTCCAACAGGCGCTTCGAGCGGATAATCCGCATCGAGATTCTTCTTGACCAGGTAAAACTCAAGCTCTGGTGCCACCACCGGTTTCCAGCCCTGTTCGGCATAAAGCTGAAGCACATGCTTCAACACATATCTCGGCGAGATGTCTACCGGATCTCCGTTCAGATAGTGCGCGTCACAAATCACCTGCGCCGTCGGATTGACATGCCAGGGCACCAGCTTCAGCGAGTTGAAATCGGGAACCAGATAAACATCGCCCGAAGCATCCGAAACGGGTGAATCCTGCCACGAGTATTTTCCGGTCACGGTCAGAATGAAGATGTCTTCCGGCAGCCGCATCGAGGTGTTGCCTATACCTTTGAGAAATTTCCTGGCCGGCAGTATCTTGCCGCGCGGTGTACCTGCCGGATCGGGGACAAGGCACTCGATCTCGTCAATGTTGTGCTTTGCGAACCATTCTTCAAATTTTGCTATCGACATGAACCACCAGAAGTAACGGCGGTCATTGGTCTGTTACTGCCAAGCCGCCCGGAAACAGCATCATAGCCTGATCGCTTGACGAAAAAAATGCCTTCATTGACAATGGTGGATAAGGCATGAACAGGTGCGCTGGCATAACCATTGTGCCGTATTTTGTTTTCTGAAGGTATTTCATGAACTCCCCAACAAAGCCCGACAGTGAGGCTATCGCCTTCCTCGCCGACAATCCCGACGTGGTGACAATTGACATGCTGATACCCGATATGAACGGGATATTGCGCGGCAAGCAATTGACACGTGACTATCTGCCGAAGCTGTATTCCGAAGGCGCCAGAATGCCGGGGTCGAACTATCTGCTGGACTGGACGGGGCGCAATGTTGAAACCTTTGAGTACGGCACCAGCGACGGCGACCCGGATTACTTGTGTTTTCCGGTTGCAGGCACCCTGACCCGCATTCCGTGGGCCAAGCGGCCTTCCGCACAGGTGATTGCCTCGATGGTGGACGCCAACGGGGTCCCGCATTTTGCAGATCCGCGTCATCTCCTGAAAACCGTGCTTGACCGCTTCACAGAGATGGAACTGACACCTGTCGTGGCCATCGAGTATGAGTTTTACCTGATCGACCAGGAAGCGGCAGCCCGCGGCGAAGTCGTCCCGGCCCGCTCAGGCGAAACCGGATGGCGCGCCAGTACCACCAATGTCTACTCCATGGATGATCTGTATGATTTCGAATCCCTGCTCGACGAAATCCAGGAAGCCTGCAAGGACCAGAACATACCCGCCGAAACTTTTGTTTCCGAGTACGCAGCCGGGCAGTTTGAAATCAACCTGTACCACACAGACGATGCACTCCAGGCATGCGATCAGGCGATCATGCTGGAGCGTTGCATCAAGGCGGTAGCGCGCAAGCACGGCACTATTGCCAGCTTCATGGCCAAACCGTTTGCCGAACAGGCAGGGTGCGGACTGCACATTCACTGCAGCCTGCTCGACAAGGACGGCAACAATGTCTTCCTCGGCCCCAATGACCCGGCCGTGGACCGGCCGATCTCGGACAAGCTGCGCAACGCCATAGGCGGGCTGCTGGCAACCATGACCGAAGGCATGGCGATATTTGCACCCAATGCCAACTCATACCGGCGCTTGCGACCGGGAACCTATGCGCCGGTGCGCGGGCTCTGGGGCGGCGACAACCGGACGGTTCCGTTACGGATACCCGGCGGCAGCGACAAGTCGGTAAGAGTTGAACACCGCGTGTCGGGTGCCGATGCCAACCCCTACCTGGTGATGGCCGCCGTACTGGCAGGCATTCACCATGGCATCACCAACAATGTCGTGCCGCAAGACCCGATTACCGGCGACGGCTATGAAAGCGAGGAAGGCGTAGACCTGCCGATCAGGTGGCCGGTTGCTCTGAAGGCATTTGAAGACGGCACCATCTTGAGACAGTATTTCGGTGAAAAATGGTGCGATGCATTCCACACTGCACGGTCATTTGAAGCGGATGCACACCACTACACCATCCATCAGCTCGATTATGAATGGTATTTGCGCACCTCATGACCGACAGATCTCTCGACCAGCCAACTTACTATGCGGAAACCGCCAACCGGCAGGTTGCAGCATCTGACGGCTCGGCTGTGCCGGACAAGGTTGATGTGTGCGTGATCGGCGCCGGATTTACCGGCCTTTCCGCCGCTCTGGAACTCGCGCTTCGCGGACGCACGGTCGCCGTGTTTGATTCAGGCCCGATAGGATGGGGCGCGACAGGGCGCAATGGCGGCCAGGTCTGCACCGGCTATTCGCCGGGTATGGGCGCTTTTGAAAAACAGCTCGGACCCGGCGACGCGCGCATCTGTTTCGATGTTGCCGAGCAGGGCAAGCGACTGATCGAGGCCCGCATCAAGACACACAAGATTGACTGCGACCTGACCTGGGGCTTTCTTCACGCTGCCAGCCGACCCAGCCACATGACCGGCCTTGTTGAACACAAGGAAGAGCTGGAAAAGTATGGCGTGGAAGGTTGTTCTATTCTGAGCCGCGACGAACTGGCAGGGAAAATCGGCAGCAGTGCTTATCACGGTGCGCTTCGTGAACGCGACGCAGGTCATATTCACTCGCTGAACTACGCCCTTGGCCTCGCCGATGCCATACTCGGAAACGGCGGGCAGATCTTTGAAAACACCCCGGTCAGCAGCATTGATGGCGGCAGTTCCCCTGCCCTGAAGCTCAAGTCAGGCAAGACGGTTGCCTGCAAACAAGTTGTCGTGGCCTGCAATGCCTATCTTGGGTCGCTGGTTCAAGGCCTCAACCATCGCGTGATGCCGGTGGCCAGCTATGTTGTGGCAACCGAACCGCTCGGTAAGGAGCGCGCACGCAGCCTGATCCGCGACAATGAAGCGGTTTGCGACAGCAATTATGTGGTCGACTATTTCAGAATGACGGCAGACCACAGGCTGCTGTTTGGCGGCAGGTGCAGCTATTCCGGGATTCATCCGCGCGATCTGGGCTCCAGCATGCGACCCAGAGTGTTGCGCATTTTCCCGCAGCTGGCTGATGTGAAGATGCAATATGCCTGGGGCGGCCACATAGGCATTACCCACAACCGGCTGCCCAATATGGGACGAAGCGACAGTTCCATCTACTATGCGCACGGGTTTTCCGGCCAGGGCGTGGTGCTGGCAGGCATGCTGGGCAAGGTGCTGGCAGACGCCATTGTCGGCGATGCGGAACAGTTTGATGTATTTGCCCGCATTCGCCATCTGCCGTTCCCGGGTGGTGTGTTGCGCAGACCGGCACTGACGCTCGGCATGCTGTATTATCGTATCCGGGACCTGCTGTCGTGACCTGGATTTTGCCGAATATGTGCAAACTACATAAAATTTTATCAAATTTCGAAACATCTTCATAAATACAAGTGACGCAAAGTCTCCTTGTTTAGAGATCGTTTATATCTGTGACAGATTATGAACCTCGCTGAACAACGAGGAAGCAGACCGGGGTCCTGGGGTTGTGTGATGATCAGGCTCAATCGAATTGGGCATACGGAGACGAGATATGTACAAATTAATTGCCCACTTCATGAAAAACGAAGACGGAGCCACAGCCATCGAATACGCACTGATCGCGGCTGCAACCGGTTTGGCATTGATTGCCGTGATGCCGACACTCGGCACCAGTCTGGAAAATAGAATGACCCCGCTTGCTGACGGGTTGGCTAACTGATAATTCCGTTCGCCATTCTTCATGCAAGTACGGGTTAACCAACGATTCCCTTGCGCAGCAGGTTCAGCGCCATGATGAACAGTCCTGCCATGAGGACTTTTCTGAAGGTCTCGGGTGCCATTGCATCCTGAAGCTTGAAGCCCAGCCACATGCCGACAAATGCCGGTATGCAGGCCGCGGTCGAAATAACGGCCACGGCCGGCGTTATTGTGCCGTTCAGTATATATCCTGCCAGAAGCGGTATGCTTCCGAAGGTAAATGTCACACCCACCGATGCTGACCATTTGTTCTTCGGCACGCCGGACGCCAGCAAAAACATGGTAATGGGCGGGCCGTAGACCGAGGTAGCACCACCCAGGGCGCCAGACACAACACCAACGATCGCGCCCATCGGTTTCTCTATCCGGGCTGGAACAGTGGGTTTCCAGGGTGAAACATTTGCCAACACAAAAACCAGCAAGGCCAGCCCCAGCCCGGTCACGATAACCGACGACGACAATTGCGTCGCAAACAATGCAACCGTGAACAAGGTCGTGAAACACGTGACAATGAGCGGCCAGAAGCGCATCAAGGCTTCCAGCAGTTCATCCACGCCTGAACGCATGGCCATCTGCAGATTGGTCAAGAAGATCGGGATGACAATCATCGCAACCGCCAGCTTCGGATCCAGCAGCATGACCATGATTGATATGCCCACCAGCGGCAAAGCCACTCCAATGATGCCCTTGCAAACTCCGCCAACGAACATCGCCAGCATCACCAGAACGATCTGGGTCGGGGAAAACCCCTGAGTGAAAAGCTCGTTCAGCTGGTCATCTCCTCAGGCCGGGCACCTGCCGCATAGGCCTTGAGGCACAACAGTTCCGCCGCGATAACAGCCGCAGCGTTTGATGTCGTCTCGGCATGATCGTAGGGCGGCGATACCTCAACGACGTCCATACCGACAAGATCCAGCCCCTTCATGGCACGAATGATGGACAAGGCCTGATGGCTGTTGAAACCGCCCGGAACAGGCGTACCGGTGCCCGGTGCCGTGGCAGGATCAAGAAAATCAATGTCGAAGGTCAGGTAAGACGGCCCCGAACCCAGCCGCTCGCGGATCTCTTCTGCAACCTGGCGCGCGCTCATGTCATGTACCTGATCTGCAAACAGCACTTTCATGCCCATCGCGTCTTCACCCTTGAAACAGGTGCGGATACCAACCTGAATGGAACGGGCCGGGTCAACAATTCCATCCTGCAGCGCCAGCGAAAACATGGTGCCGTGGTCTATGCGGTTGCCGGTTTCAGGTTCCACATCGCGATGCGCGTCGAACTGTACAAGACCTAAAGGCCCGTGTTCTCTCGCGACAGCTTTCAGCACCGGATAGGTGATAAAATGATCTCCGCCAAAGGTCAGCGGACAGACGCCTTTGGATACGATTGTGCTTATGTGCTTTTCGATAACGCGCGGAACATCCTGCTTGCGTCCCCAGTCAAAGAAGCAGTCGCCATAGTCAACCACAGCCAGGGTTTCAAACGGATCGAACCGCCACGGCCACACCGGACCCCATGAATGCTGGGCTGACGCCTGGCGTATCGCCTGCGGCCCGAACCGTGTACCGGGCCGGTTGGTGACCGCCTGGTCAAACGGAACTCCGGTTACCGCCACATCAACGCCTTTGAGATTGCGGGTGTACTTGCGGCGCAGGAATGACAGGGCTCCGGCATAGCTTGCTTCTATCGAAGACCCCATCAGGTCCTTGCGACGGAAAGCTGCATCGCCCAGCGATGACTTGGGTGTCGACACGAATTCTTACTCCTGAAGGATCAGCGTATCAGATGGATGCCAGCTGGCATAAACTTCCCGGCCATTTTCCAGCAAGCCGGCCGCAGCACGGTCGTTTTGCACGTTTACCGCAAGCTCCAGCCCGTCCGCACATGTAACGAAGACATTGCTGACATCACCATAATAGGCGACATCGCGAATGACGCCCTTGGCGGAAATATCAGACCCCGAAGATGGCGCCTTATCGGACAAGGTTAGTTTTTCAGGCCTGACGGCCAGCGACACAGTGCCGGAAGCAGGGCCGTCATGCGGCACCACAACCCTGCCCAATCCCTTCGCCAGGCAGGTCACACCTGCCTGTGAGGCCCCGGAGACAGTTGCATCGATCAGATTGATCTTGCCGATAAAGTCAGCCACGAAGCGCGATTGCGGTTTTTCGTAGAGTTCTTCCGGTCCGGCGATCTGACGCACGGCGCCTTTCTCCATGACAGCAATGCGGTCCGCCATCGACAGGGCTTCATCCTGATCATGGGTGACAATGATGAAGGTGATGCCGATGACCTGCTGCAGGCGCGCAAGTTCGAGCTGCATATGCTCGCGCAGTTTCGCATCAAGTGCCGACAGCGGTTCATCGAGCAACAGCACCTTCGGCCGCTTGACCAGCGCGCGGGCCAGTGCGACACGCTGGCGCTGGCCACCGGAGAGCTGGTCAGGCTTGCGGTCGGCCATCGCCCCCATCTGCACCATTTCCAGCGCGTCTTCAACGCGGGGTTTTATTTCAGCCGGCGCAACACCGGTTACCTTCAAACCATAGGCGACATTGTCGCGAACGCTCATGTGCGGAAACACGGCATAGGACTGGAACACCATGTTCACCGGACGCTGGTTGGCCGGCACGCCGTCCATGTTCTGCCCGTCGACTATGATGTCGCCGGTACCCGACGTTTCAAGCCCGGCAATCATGCGCAGCAAAGTGGTCTTGCCGCACCCCGATGGCCCCAGCAACGCGAAGAATTCATTGGGCATGATGTCGAACGAAACATCATCCACCGCAACGACCCCCGGATAGCGCTTGGTGACGTTCTTGATGGAAATAATGGGTCTGGCCATGAAATCCCCTACCCTTCGATTTTCGATGGTGCCTGCATGCGCATGGCGATTATTGTGGCAACCAGCGTAATGATGATGAGCACGGTTGAGGCTGCATTGATATCAGGAGATACACCACGGCGAACCAGCGAATAGACCTTGACCGGGAAAGTGTTGGTCTCCGGCCCTGCGGTGAAGAAGGTAATGACGAAATCGTCCAGGGACAGTGTAAATGACAGCAATGCGCCTGCAATGACGCCAGGCATCATGAACGGCAAAACCACGTTCCAGAACGTCTGCCACTCGCTTGCCCCAAGGTCTTTGGAGGCCTCTTCAAACTCGCGATTGAACCCGGCCAGGCGGGACCGCACCACAACCGCAACAAACGGGAAACTGAAGGCTATGTGGGCAGCGGTTATGGCCCCGAGATTCAGCGGCCAGACCGAAAACAGCTCGTTCCACCAATGGATCGGGCCTGACTTCAAACCCGCGCATCCAGTTACCCACGCGCGAATACAGCACCAGCACCGCAACGCCCATGCAGATTTCCGGAATGACGATGGGAAGCACCATAACCCCTTCCACGGCAGACTTTGCCGGAAACCGGAAGCGCCACAGCCAGAGTGCCGTTGCCGTACCAATGATGGTGGCGATCACGGTGCACATAACCGCGATGGTGATGGAGTTGACGAAGGCTTCGACGAGAGAGGCGTCATTCCACGCCTTGGCATAATACTTGGTGGTGAACCCGCGCCACACGATATTGCGCTTTGAATCATTGAAGCTGAAGGCGATCAGTTGCGCGATAGGCGCATACAGCACAATGAAAGTGACAAGACCAAACCCGATCAACCAGGGGGATTTTCCGTAATCCAGCGGTCCGCGTTTCGACTTGCGCTTTGCCATGTCAGACCCCCACTCCGGCCTTCATGCGCGCGCCGATAAAGGCGCGCAGCGCCAGGGCTGCAAAAGTGACGTACATCAACAGGAATGAAAGTGCCGCCCCAAACGGCCAGTCATTGGCAGCCTTGAACTGATCGGTGATGACATTGCCGATCATGATGGCATTGGTGCCGCCCAGCAGGTCCGGCACCAGGAACATGCCGAGCATGGGGATGAACACCAGGATGATACCCGACACGATCCCCGGCATGGTCAGTGGTACGGTTACTGAAAAGAAGGTCCGCCACTGGCTGGCACCAAGGTCGAGACTGGCTTCAAGATAAGACCGGTCGAGCCGTTCTATGGTGGCATACAGCGGCAACACCATGAACGGCATGAACACGTAGACCATGCCGACAATCACCGCACCGTTGTTGTAGAGCAGTTCAAGCGGCTGAAACGGGCCAACGAGCTTGTCCAGGAAAGCCAGGTTCCAGAGCCATTCCAGTGTGAAATTAAGGGTGCCGCGGGTCCGGAATACGGCAATCAGCGCATAGGTGCGGATCAGCAGGTTTATCCAGAACGGCAGGATGACCAGCAACAGCAGCAAGGGCCGCCATCTGGCAGGTGAAAAACAGATGCCGAAGGCGACCGGATAGGCAATCGCCAGGCAGACCGCAGTTGAGATGACACTGATCCAGATGGATTTCCAGATTATCTTTACATACACGGCCTGGAACGACCGGATGTAATTTTCCAGCGTGCCGGTGATTTCAATGTCGATGATCGAGGTCTTCTCACCGAACGACATGCCCCAGATCAGCGCAAGCGGGATCAGGAAAAACAATAACAGCCACACAACTCCCGGTAACGCAGTTACCCAGAATACCGCCTTGTTCTGTTTCCAGTTTTCCACCCGCCCAGCACCTTGAAACAGGAAGGTCAGATGCTATTCACCTGACCCTCCCGATATTTGTGATATCAGATCAGGCTGCCTGGATTCGGGTCCAGGATTCATTGCGCAGCTTGGTCTTTTCTTCCGAGTAAAGCGAAGCCTCGCACTTGGCGATAACCTCGTCAGGCGGGAAGATGCCTGGATTGCCGGTGTACTCTTCATCCATCTTGGCCTTGGCCGCAGCATTTGCGGTTGCATACTGGATGGTGTCTGCGATGTGCACGCCGGCATCTGCGTCAAGCAGATAATTGATGAACGCATGGGCGTTTTCAGGGTGCGGCGCGCCTTTTGGAATGCAGACGCAATCCTGCCAAAGCAGGCTGCCCTCGCCTGGTACGGAATAGCTCAGATCATCATCTTCGCCCATCACCTGGATGATGTCGCCGTTCCACTCCATGGCCAGATCGACCTCACCGGACGCCAGCAGGTCCTGGCCGTTGTCGTCGGCATAGACCTTGACGTTCTTCTTGCCTGCAATGAGCAGTTCTTCGGCTGCTTTCATTTCAGCGGGAACCACCGAATTGAACGAATGCCCAAGATACTGCAGGGCGACACCAATCACGCTCTCGCCGTCACCGAGCAGGGAGATACGGCCGGAATTTTCGCTTTCTTCAAACACTGCTTTCCAGCTTGATGCGTCTTTCACCTTGGACTTGCGATAGCCGATGCCCAGTGTACCCCACATGTAAGGCACCGAATGCTTGCGGCCCGGATCGAACGTCGCCTCCTTGAAGGCATCGGCGATGTTGGCCATATTCGGGATCTTGGACTGGTCCAACTCGTCCAGCATGCCGGCGGCGATCATGCGCTCGACATAATCGTTGGTCGGAATGATCACGTCATAGCCGGGATTGCCTTCCTTGAGCTTGGCGAACAGTTCAGCGTTGTCGGCATACAGGTCCATCTTGACTTCGATACCGGATGCCTTGTTGAAATCCTCCAGCGTGGTCTCACCGATATAGGTGTCCCAGTTATAGAAATTGAGCTTCTTCTCTTCCTCCGACATTGCAAAACGCGGCATCATGGTGAGGCCGACAAAGGCGGCACCCGAGCCCTTCAGAACGGACCGGCGCGATGCCCGGAACTTTGGTGTGAATGTCATTTCAGTACTCCCTGATTTAGGTTTTTTGACGTTTTTAGGCTTACCCTCAACGACCCTGTCAAAAACCTGACACAGCGAGTGTTAAACACAATACCGGCTGTTTCAATGATTGTTTTTGACGAGCCCAGCTTCCGATTTTCAAGCACCGGATTTACTGCAATTCATCTTTCACATCTTCAAATGTCGCGTCGAGTGCCTTGCGTGTCAGGTCTGCCCATTCGTCAACCTCAGCCTCGGTTATGCACAGTGGCGGCGAGAACACCATTGTGTCCCAGCACGCACGCATCACCAGGTTATTGTCGAAGCAGTGATCGCGGCAAATGCCGCCGACGCGGCCAAGATCGTCAAACCGGGCCCGGGTCTGCTTGTCCCTGACCAGTTCGATGGCGCCAATCAAACCCTTGACGCGGACTTCACCGACGATCGGGTGATCGCGCAATACCCCGATTTTCTCTTCTACATAAGGTGCAATCGCGGCGACATGCTCAATCAGTTTTTCGTCCTGCATGATGCGGATGTTTTCCAGCGCAACAGCGCACGCCACCGGATGACCTGAATAGGTGTAGCCATGAAAAAACTCACCGCCCTTTTCGAAGAAATCACCTATCAGTTTGTCCGAAATCGCGACGGCGCCGATCGGCTGATAGCCGGATGACAACCCTTTCGCCATCACCACGATGTCGGGATCGATGCCCATGGTCTCGTGACCCCACCAGTTTCCGGTACGGCCAAAACCGCAGATCACTTCATCGGCCACAATCGGAATACCATGTTCGCGGCAGACTTTTTGAACATAGGGCCAGTAGCTGTCCGGTGGCACGATGACACCGCCTGCCCCCTGGATGGGTTCACCAACAAAAGCTGCAACCTTGTCGGAGCCCAATTCCTTGATCTTGGCTTCCACTTCCCTGGCGGCCTTGAGACCAAATTCTTCCGGACTCATATCACCGCCATGCTGAAACCAGTCGGGCTCAAGCACATGATGAAAGTTGGGCAATGGCAAACCACCCTGGGCATGCATGGCCGACATGCCTCCCAGCGATGCCGAAATGCAGGTTGAGCCATGATAGGCGCGGTGGCGCGAAATTATATGTTGGCGTTCGGGCTGGCCCTGCACCTCCCAGTAGCGTCGAATAAACCGCACCATTGTGTCATTGGCTTCAGACCCTGAATTCACGAAGAAAATCTGGTTGAACCTATCGGGAAGCAGGCTGGCAACCTTCTCCGCCAGCAGGGTTGCCGGCACCGTCGTGGTCTTGAAAAACGTATTGTAGAACGGCAGGTCAAGCATCTGGCGATAAGCGGCTTCGGCCAGTTCCTTGCGGCCGTAGCCGATGTTCACGCACCAGAGACCGGCCATGGCATCAAACAGCTTGTTGCCGCTGCCGTCCCAGATATGGACGCCCTTGGCCTGGGTGATGACGCGAACGCCGCCGCCTTCGTGCAAGCTCTTATGGTCAGTGAAAGGGTGGAAATGATGGGCGTTGTCAGCAGCAACAAGTTCTTCGATATTGAGGTTTTTGTTCATGGATGCACTCCGCAAGTCTGATCGACAGAAAGATGCGGCTGTGGTGCCGCACACTGTTGGACGTCATGGAAAGCACTGTTCAGGGATTGAAGCCGATGCGGGCACAATGCAGCAGCACTTCGTCGCGCGTGACACGCCTTGCGGTTCTGCCCAAATGCCCGGTTTTGCCAATCCTGTAGAACATGATCCAAAGACTGCCACAATTTTGCGAAGCTTGGCAACAGGATGAAAAATACATCACCTGTGCGTAAATTTTAGGCTTTCGAATATGTCACAAGTGCGCAACAGTGTTGGTAATGGGAGACAATTTCAACGAGATGCTTGAGGCGGACGGCAGTGTCCGCCCGCCTTATGCCTTACTGCACAAGTGGCTGGAGACACAGACGCCCGGTGATCTGCGTGCCAAAATTCGCGAAGCAGAATCGATTTTTCGCAGGCTTGGCATAACCTTCGCCGTTTACGGCACCCAGGAAGCTTCAGAACGGCTGATCCCGTTTGACATCATTCCACGCATCTTCGCCGCAAGCGAATGGCGGCGCCTGGAAGCCGGCATCGCGCAACGCGTCGGCGCTCTCAATGCGTTCATTGATGACGTGTATCATCGCCAGGAAATCGTGCGGGCCGGCAAGGTGCCAGGTGACCTCATCCTGCAGAATGAAGCCTACCTGCCGCAGATGGCCGGCCACTCCCCCGCCCGCAATGTCTACTCGCATATCATCGGCACGGATATCGTGCGTGTGGGCGCAAATGACTTCTACGTGCTGGAAGACAATTGCCGCACCCCGTCAGGCGTGTCCTACATGCTGGAAGACCGCGAAGCGATGATGTTCCTGTTTCCCGACCTGTTTGCAAAGCACCGCGTCGCGCCCATCGAACACTACCCGGAACTGCTGAGGCAGACGCTGGACTCCGTCGCGCCCCCGCAGTGTGAGGGCGAACCCACCTGTGTTGTCCTGACGCCGGGCATCTACAATTCGGCGTTTTTTGAACACGCCTTTCTGGCCGATGAAATGGGTGTGCAACTGGTTACCGGCGACGACCTGTTTGTCCGGGACGGCTGGCTCTACATGCGCACGACCCGGTCACCGGTGCGGGTAGACGTGGTTTACCGGCGCATTGACGATGATTTTCTTGATCCGCTGACATTCAACCCGAACTCGACACTGGGGGTTCCAGGCATTTTCGATATATACCGCGCCGGGCGGGTCACTATTGTCAACGCACCTGGTGCCGGTATCGCGGACGACAAGGCAGTGTATTCGTTCATGCCGGACATAGTCGAATTCTATACCGGTGAAAAACCGATACTGAACAATGTGCCGACATGGCGGTGTTCGGACAGCAACTCGCTGGCTTACGTGCTGGAGCATCTTGAAGAACTGGTCGTCAAGGAAGTCCATGGTTCGGGCGGCTACGGCATGCTGGTCGGGCCAACCGCCAGCAAGAAGGAAGTGGCTACCTTCCGGCAGATACTCAAAAAACGTCCCGGCAACTATATCGCGCAACCGACGCTGGCGCTTTCTTCGTGTCCGACCTTCGTCAAGTCCGGGGTAGCGCCCAGACATGTGGATTTGCGACCCTTTGCCCTGACCGGTGACCGGATGCGCATCACCCCGGGCGGGTTCACCCGCGTGGCGATGAAACAGGGATCACTTGTTGTGAACTCCAGCCAGGGAGGCGGCACCAAGGATACCTGGGTGCTGGAGGACTGATGCTTTTAGGACGCACCGCTGCATCATTGTTCTGGATGGCCCGCTATATGGAGCGGGCTGAAAACATGGCGCGCCTGATTGAGGTGAGCTATCGCATTTCGCTCATGCCGAAACCGTTCCGGGCACATCAGGATGACTGGAGTTCAGCACTCAAGAGTGCCCACTGCGAGGCAACTTTTGCGGGTAAGTATGACACTGCCAGCCAGGAAAACGTCATCCAGCACCTGGTCCTGGATCGTGAAAACCCATCCAGCATCCGCTCCAGCATGGAGACGGCGCGCAACAATGGCCGTGCAGTGCGCACGGCGCTGAGCCGTGACGTGTGGGAATCGCTCAATGCGACCTGGATTGAGCTGTCGACACTGCGCATGAACCAGTTGCCGAGCGACAAGCTGCCCGGTTTTCTCGACTGGATCAAACAGCGCTCCATGCTGTTTCGGGGCGCCATGCTTGGCACGGCCCTGCGTCGGGACAGTTTTCACTTCTGTCAGGCAGGCGCCTTCATTGAACGAGCGGACAATACGGCACGGATACTGGATGTAAAATACCACATTCTTCTGCCACGCGGCGCCGGGCCCGGCAGCTCAATCGACCGCCAGCAATGGGCCTCCCTGCTGCGTTCCGTGTCTGCGCACCGGGCCTACAGGTGGGCTTATCGCGATGCCAGTTACCAGCCCTGGAACGTCGCAGAGTTTTTGATCCTCAATCCGGCCATGCCCCGGTCGCTGCTATTTTGTTATGACTGGATCAGCAACAACACCCTTTCCGAGATTGAAGAGGAATACGGGGACGGGACGTTGCCATGTCATGAAACAGCCACTGAAACGATGAACTTGCTGGCTAGTGCGAACATGGAAAAAATATTTCAGAACGGATTGCATGAATTCCTGTCCGATTTCATTGACAGGAACAACAGGCTGACCGCTGAAATTGCAACTGCGTACAATTTCCCATGAAAATTCACATCCGCCACGCAACAACCTATCACTATGACAATCCAGGTTCCCATCTGGTACAGCGGCTGTACCTGACACCACTGGATACTCCCAGCCAGTCGGTGCTGGAGTGGACCATCGAGGCACCGGGTATTGAAAACGCACTCAGATATGTTGATGCATTTGGCAATGTGGCCCACGTGACAACCCCGCCTATTGATCTGGCAGAAGTGACGGTTGTTGCGGCCGGTACTGTCAGAACAACCGATACAGCCGGTGTGGCGGGGTATGACCTCGGTTCAGTACCAATCCAGGCTTATCTTGCAAGCACGCCGGCAACTGAAGCCAATGCAGCGATCACGGCGCTGGCACACGGCCACGGCCAATTGTCCGGCATTGAACAACTGCATTCCCTTTCAGCTTCTGTTCTGGACAAGGTGGCCTATGTTATCGGCGCCACCAATGAGCACACCACTGCCGCCGACGCCGTGCGTGACGGCAAGGGCGTATGTCAGGACCACGCCCATGTGTTTATCTCGGCGGCACGGTTGCTGGGTGTGCCGGCAAGATACGTATCGGGTTACATGGTGGTCGGCGAAAACGAGTTTGCCGAGGCAAGCCATGCCTGGGCGGAAGCCTATGTAGCAAGCCTTGGATGGGTGGGTTTTGATGTTTCAAACCAGGTCAGCCCCGATGAACGTTATGTGCGGGTGGCGACCGGTATGGATGTCTCAGGTGCGACACCTGCAAAAGGGGTTCGCCGCGGCCTGTCGACGGGCGCTGAAACGATGGACGTGGAAGTGCTTGTTGAAAGGGTCGCAGAGCAGTAGTTTACCGGTGATTCCACCAACTGTGCGTCGGGTCAGGACCCATTAATCTTATGCAATTCTGTTTGAAAGAAAACAATCGAATGATGGTGAAAAAGCGCAAGGCAAGGCTTTGTGCCTTTTCGAGCATTTTTCGCCTTCAGGCGGGTGTTTTCTTTCAAACCCGAAGGGCGGGGTCTATTTTGCCCCTGACAGCGTTGAAAGGTCTTGAAAACCGGACGGTTTCCTGCGACCTCTCGCCTTGCCAGAGGCAAAATATCCTCCCGCAGAATGTATAAGATTAATGGGTCCTGACCCTAACGACCGGAAACTCCATGACATATTGTGTTGGCCTGAAACTCAAGCGCGGCCTGGTTATGGCAGCCGACACCCGAACCAATGCGGGTCTCGACAACATTGCGACCTTCCGCAAGCTGCAGACTTTCGAAATCCCCGGCGAACGAGTGTTCATCATGATGTCGGCCGGTAACCTGGCTGTCACGCAAGCCGTTGTCGCCATACTGGAAGAGGAATTCGACCACCCGGACGAAGACGACCAAAACAGCAGCCTGAAAACCGTACCCACCATGTTCCAGGCTGCAAAACTTGTCGGCGAGACACTGAAGACAGTTCGCCAGGGCCACGTGGACCAGGGACTGAACAGCGATGCATTTTCTGCGTCATTCATTTTTGGCGGCCAGATCGGCCATGAAGAGCCAAGGCTGTATCAGATATATTCCGAAGGCAACTTTATCGAAGCCAAGGACGACACTCCGTTTTTCCAGATCGGCGAACACAAGTACGGCAAGCCTATTCTGGACCGGGTGGCCAATCAGGACATGCGGCTGGGCGAGGCTGCGAAGCTGGTGCTGTTGTCTTTCGATTCAACAATTCGCTCAAACCTTTCGGTCGGCATGCCGATCGATATGGTGGTCTATAATACCGACAATCTGAGCATTGACCGGGTGCGGCGTATTGAACAGGATGATCCCTATTTCCGCTCCATTTCGGGGAAATGGTCCGAAGCGTTGCGTACCGCGGTCGAGACTATCGAGGAGTTTGACATATAGGGCATGTTGAAAGATGTGATCGATTTCGAGGCTGAATACAACAACCGTGCCCGGGTGCCTGACCATGAACAGGTGATAGCCGGGTGGGTGAATGATGCGGCCAGCTATCGCGAGGCGGCGGCGTGCGATCTGGAGATTGCCTATGGCGATCACGAGCGGCAGAAATTCGATTTTTTCCCGGCCAACGGCCGCGATGACGCGCCGGTTGTGGTGTTCATTCATGGCGGATACTGGCAGGCGCTCGATCGTGCAGCGTTTTCGCATATGGCATCAGGTGTGGCCGCACACGGGCTGGATATGGCAATCCCGTCATACCGGCTGGCGCCGGACGTCAGCGTCCAGGAGATCATTGATGACATGCGCAGCTTGTGCCTGGCCTTGTGGGCCACTCATGGCCGCAAGCTGGTGGTGACGGGGCATTCCGCCGGTGGACATTTGGCCGCAGCAATGTTCGCGACCGATTGGGCCAACCACGGCGGACCTGACGAACTGGTCAGCGCCGGTCTGGGCATCAGCGGGCTGTATGATCTGCGCCCGCTCATGCCAACCGGCATCAATCAGCGCATCGGCATTGACGGGAAAATCTCCATGCAGTGCAGCCCCCTGTTGTGGCCTTCGCCGCAACACGGCCGATTTGAGGCCTGGGTGGGTGGCGCAGAATCACGCGAATATCATCGCCAGAGCGAAACCCTGGCCGCGTGCTGGGGTGGTGCCGGCATGGCGTGCAGTTGGCATCCCGTCGGTGACGACAATCATTTCACTGTAGTCAGGCATCTGGCCGACGGGACAACCGACATGACACGCGCCCTGGTCGCATTGTGTGAAACCGCATGAACGATCATCTGAAAACAGTTGAAACACCATCCGGCAAAGGGGCGGCAGACGAGAATTTTCCGGTCGGATCATTCCTGCTGCCCAAACGCCTTCGCCCGCACGTGATGACCTATTATGCGTTTGCGAGGGCCATTGATGACATTGCGGATGACCCGGATACATTGCCGCAGGACAAGATTACCGGTCTCAATGCGATGGATGACGCCCTTTTGGGCCGCAACAAGAAGCCGGATGAGACTTTGGCCAAAGCAACAGCGCTCAGGGCCAGCATGCTGGAAACCAATGTTGATCTGGCGCACGGCAGCGACCTGGTTTCCGCATTTAGGCAGGATGCAGTGCAGAGCCGCTACAACACCTGGGGCGATCTGATCGACTACTGCATGCGCTCGGCATCGCCGGTTGGGCGCTACCTGCTGGAGTTGCACGGCGAAGACAAAGCTCATTTTAAGTACTCAGATGCCTTGTGCAATGCGCTTCAGGTCATCAATCATTTGCAGGACTGCGCAGATGATTTGCGCGACCTCGACCGGTGTTATCTGCCTCTGGAATGGTGCGAGGAGACCGGTGCAAACATTGACATGTTGCGCGAGCAGGCATCACCGCCTGCCTTGCGCACAGTCCAGATGAAATGCCTTGAAGGTACTGAAAGCCTGCTTCGGCTGGCTGACAAATTGCCGGGAAAACTGAAGAGCAAATCACTGGCAATGGAATCCGGTGTCATCATTTCCATTGCGTGGAAACTGGTCGACAAGCTGAAACGGCAGGATCCGCTTGCCAGCAGAGTTGAACTGTCCAAACCGCAATTCATGCTCTATGGCCTCAAAGGTGCCATAAAGGGGCTGTTCTAACAAAGATGGGGCGGCGATGCATGCTCTGGACTAGTGTTTGAAAGACGTGACCAAGGCAGAGGTTGGCTCCCATGCGATATTGGTATAAAGAGCGGGGTCTTGCGATGTGGCTTGGCCCTATCGCCAGTTGCATATTTGCGCTTGGATGGCACCTTGTCTAAATTGATGCCGATCCGCCTCGCCGATTGAAAAACAACGTAAAAAGACAAAAGAGCTGACATGCCAATATCAACACCACTGCTTGACACCATTTCGTATCCTGCCGACCTCAGAAAACTCAAGCATGAGGATTTGCTGCAGGTGGCAAGCGAATTGCGCGCCGAGACGATTGATGCGGCTTCAGAATCAGGCGGGCATTTTGGTGCAGGCCTGGGCGTGGTCGAACTGACAGTCGCCCTGCACTATGTCTACAACACCCCGGCTGACCGGTTGATCTGGGATGTGAGCCACCAGGCTTATCCACACAAGATCCTGACAGGCCGCCGTGACCGCATTCGCCAGATCCGCCAGTCTGATGGTCTGTATGGCTTCACCAAGCGCACCGAGAGCGAATACGACCCCTTTGGCGCAGCTCACTCGTCAACATCCATTTCGGCCGGTCTCGGCATGGCCGTTGCCCGGGATCTGATGGGCAAGGACAACCATGTCATTTCGGTAATTGGAGACGGCTCGATGAGCGCCGGCATGGCTTATGAAGCCATGAACAATGCAGGTGCCCTGGACAGCCGTATTTTGGTGGTCCTGAACGACAACGGCATGTCGATCGCGCCGGGCGTCGGGGCGCTGACCAACTACCTGTCCTGGCTGGTGTCCACGCACCCGTTCCTGTCATTGCGGGACATCGCTTTGCAACTGTCGAAGAAATTCCCCAAGACCCTGCGCAAGGCGGCTGAGCGTGTCGACGAATATGCCCGCGGCATGGTCATGGGCGGTACACTGTTCGAAGAGTTGGGCTTTTACTATGTCGGACCGGTCGACGGTCATGATCTGGAGACGCTGGTGCCAATTCTGGAAAACATCCGTGAGGCCAAGGAAGTCGGTCCGGTTTTGCTGCACGTCGTGACGGAAAAAGGCAAAGGCCATCCGTTCGGCGACACCAACAAGGAAAAACACCACGCGGTCGGCAAGTTCGATCCTGTCACCTTTGATGTCAAAAAGGGCACATCCAACGCGCCAAGCTATACTTCCGTGTTTGCCCGTTCGCTGATCTCGCACGCGGAAGCGGATGACAAGATCATCGCCATTACGGCTGCCATGCCGTCCGGCACCGGCGTCGACAAGTTTGAAGAACACTTCCCCGACCGCACGTTCGACGTAGGTATCGCCGAACAGCATGCAGTGACATTTGCTGCCGGGATGGCGACGGAAGGATTCAAGCCTTTTGCGGCGATCTATTCCACATTCCTGCAGCGCGCCTATGATCAGGTGGTGCATGATGTGGCGTTGCAGAAACTGCCGGTGCGCTTTGCCATTGACCGGGCTGGCCTGGTCGGTCAGGACGGAGCAACCCATGCGGGCAGCTTCGATGTCGCCTATCTTGCCTGTCTGCCAAACATGGTGGTGATGGCCGCCGGTGACGAAGCAGACCTGATGCACATGGTCTCCACCGCCGTCGAATATGACGAAGGCCCCTGCGCATTCCGGTATCCGCGCGGCGAGGGCATGGGCGTTGAGATGCCTGAAACAGGTACGCCGCTGGAAATCGGCAAGGGCCGCATCATGGTTGAAGGCAACAGGGTTGCGCTGCTCACTCTGGGCGGGCGTCTCAGCACCTGCCTGAAAGCGGCTGAAGATCTGAAACAGCGCGGCGTGTCGACAACGGTCGCCGATGCCCGTTTCGCCAAGCCGCTGGATACGGATTTGATCATCAGCCTGGTGAAAAACCATGAGCTGGTCATTACCATCGAAGAAGGATCAGTCGGCGGCTTCTCCAGCCATGTTCTGCATTTCCTTGCTGCAAACGGCATGTTGCAGGGTGGCGCGGTGGTCAAACCAATGACCTTGCCTGACGCGTTCATCGGGCATGGCGCACCCGACTGGCAGTACAAGCAGGCCAGACTGGAAGCCGATGACATTGTTGTGGAAGTGTTGCGCGGCCTTAAACTTGACGAGAAGGTGCTGGAATTCGCAGCCAGAAATTGATCTCACCTGTGTAACAATTAAGCAGTCGTGCGACCAAACTGGAATTTCATCGGGCCGGCATCCGGAAGATCATGGCAAACAGTACGCATATAGCTTCGTCTGGCACATCACCGGCAGCCGAAGCCCGCATGATAGCCCAAACAGTTCGCGATGCATCGACATCGTTTTACTGGGCGATGCGGATTCTGCCAAAATCCCAACGCCGGGCGATGTTCGCCGTATATGCATTCTGCCGCAATGTTGATGACATTGTTGACAGCGAGCAGCTTGATGAACCGGAAAAACGCAAGCAGCTGACCGTATGGCGCCAGGAAATTGATGCGCTTTATGCAGGCCATCCCAGGCGGGCGGAAACACGCGCGCTGGAAGTGCCGATGCGGGAACTGTCCTTGCGCCGCGATGACTTCATGGACGTGATTGCGGGTATGGAAATGGATGCGGGCGAGCCGATAGTTGCGCCGTCCATGGAGACATTTGATCTGTATGTGGACCGGGTGGCGTGCGCCGTCGGCAGGCTGTGCGTGTGTGTGTTCGGCGATCCGACAGATTACGGTACTGCGGTAGCCCATCACACGGGCCGTGCATTGCAAATAACCAACATCCTGCGCGACGTCGACGAAGACGCAGGCATCGGCCGGGTCTATCTGCCACGTGAACTGCTTGAAAAACACGATGTAGATTATTCGGACCCGGTGAAAATCACATCACAGCCAGGCTACATCGCCTTGTGGCGGGAACTGGCCGAAGTCGCACACGGTGAGTTTATGGATGCCGAACAAGCGATGAACCTGTGCCGCAAGGACGTCATGCGCCCTGCCCGCATCATGAAGGCTGTTTATCAGCGCAATCTTGAGCGCATGATGGCGCTGCCGGATACCACCCTGGCCGATCCCAAAGTCTCAAAGCGCCTGGTTGGATCGAAAGAAAAGCTGCTGATTGCCGTCCGGCACGGATTTTTCTAGGGCAATCTGGAGCCATGGCAACCGCACATATCATTGGCGCAGGCGTCGCAGGCCTTGCCGCAGCTGTTGAGTTATCCACAGCCCAGTTTCGCGTCATTGTCCACGAACAATCCGGCCAGGCCGGCGGACGCTGCCGTTCGTTTCACGACAACACCCTCGACTGTACCATAGACAATGGCAACCATCTGCTGCTGTCGGGCAACAAGTCGGCACTGTCGTATCTTGAAACCATTGGCGCATCCGATGAACTGATCGGGCCGGAGCACGCGGAATTTCCATTTGTCGATCTGAAATCCGGTGAGCGCTGGTCAATCGAGTTGGACCGGGGCCCGATGCCGTGGTGGATCCTCGACAAGGATCGCCGGGTCCCGGGTACAAGGCTCTCCGAGTACTTGAGCGGACTGAAACTGCTGTCTGCCGGAAACCGCACCGTGCAGCAATTGTTCGCAGGCCAGGGCCAGTTGTACGAGCGGTTTTGGGACCCGTTCACGATTGCCGTCATCAACACCAGCGCAGACCAGGCCGCAGCGCGCCTGCTGACCCCGGTGATACGCGAGACACTCGCCAGGGGTGCAGAATACTCAAGACCGCTCATTGCGCGGCACGGACTGTCCACCACTTTTGTGACACCGGCCATCAAATGGCTTGAAAACTGCGGTTGTGAGGTCCGTTTCAATGACCGCGTGTCCGGCCTTTCCATGGACGACAGGCGGGTCACCGCAATTGAAACAGGCAAGGGAAGCGAACCGGTAAACCCCGGTGACGTGGTGGTGATGGCGGTTCCGGCATGGGTGGCGAAGTCCCTGATACCGGATGTTTCTGTTCCAGATGCGTTTGTGCCCATCGTCAATGTTCATTTCCGGGTCAGCAATCCGCGCATGCCTTTGATGAAAAAGCCGCTGCTTGGTATGTTGAACTCGCTGTCGCAATGGCTGTTTGTGCGTGATGATGTTGCGTCCGTTACAATCTCTGCAGGCGACGAAGCCGCCAGCCGTGACGCCAGCGACATTCTGGACACAGTGTGGCGTGAAATCGCTCCGGAAATCGGTCAGGACCCGGACAACATGCCAACCCGCGCGCGCGTCATTAAGGAACGCCGCGCCACCTTCCTGGGTACACCGGAGCAACTTGAAAAACGCCCGTCTTCGTCAACAAAATGGCCAAATCTGGTGCTTAGTGGGGACTGGGTAGATAATGGGCTTCCTTCCACCATTGAAGGATCGATCAGATCGGGGCAAAGCGCCGCACGACTACTGGTTCAACGTATTGCGAGTTGACTCAGACGGCAATTTTCTTTCTTTAGGTAACACCGGTAGTTGAGAGGGCGCGACTCTTCTGCTTGGTGTAATTGGGTTGAGGTAACATGCAGTCAAACGTTTACGTCCTGCGTCCCGAGTCCGGGACTTCACCGACGCTTGTCTCCGATAGTGCAAACACCGCGCGTGACGCAGGTGAACATCTGCTTGCCATGCAGCAGGACGACGGGCACCTCGTGTTCGAACTGGAAGCTGACGCAACCATCCCGGCAGAGTACATCTTCCTCAATCACTTCCTTGACATGCGCGAACCGGAACTTGAAGCCGAACTGGGTGAATATCTGCGTTCGCTGCAGTCGAAAACCCATGGCGGCTGGCCGCTGTTTCACGAAGGCGGCTTCAATATCTCGGCTTCGGTGAAGGCATATTTCGCCCTGAAACTGCTGGGCGATGACAGGAATGCGCCGCACATGATCAAGGCGCGCAATGCAATTCTGGCCCATGGAGGTGCAGAAAAATCCAACGTGTTCTGCCGCTATTCGCTGGCCCTGTTCGGACAGATACCATGGCGCGGCGTGCCCGCCATGCCGGTTGAACTGATGCTGATGCCGAAATGGTTTCCGGCAAATATCTGGAAATTTGCCTATTGGTCGCGCACGGTGATTGCACCGCTGACCATACTGGCAGCCCTCAAGCCGATTGCCCGCAACCCGATGAATGCATCATGCCGGGAGATTTTCCGCGAGCCGCCGGCAGACATCAAGGTGTGGAATTTCAATCATACCGGCAGCCGCTGGGGTGAGTTCTTCCTGCAGATCGACAAGCTGCTGCATCCGGCGGAGAAACACATTTTCCCGCGCATGAAGTTCCGCAAGTGGGCGATTCAAAGATCGCTCGACTTCATCAAGCCGCGGCTGAACGGAGATGACGGGCTTGGTGCGATTTTCCCGGCAATGGCCAACACGGTCATGGCTTATGATGCGCTGGGTTACAGCCCTGACCATGAGGACTTTGTTACGGCACTCAGTGCATGCCGCAAACTGGTGACCGAAAACCGCCAGGGCCGCGGTGACAAACCGCGTTATGTGCAGCCGTGCGTGTCTCCGGTCTGGGATACTTCGCTTGCTGCCCACGGGCTGCTGGAGGCAGGCGTTGCGCCTGATGATGAGCGTATCATCGCCATGTGCGACTGGCTGCGCGATCTTCAGATCCTGGACGTCAAGGGCGACTGGGCAATCAACGCCCCCGACCTGGAACCGGGCGGCTGGGCATTTCAGTACCGCAACGATCACTATCCTGATGTGGACGATACTGCCGTCGTCGGGATGTTGTTGCACCGCGTTGATCCTGTTCGCTATGCAGAAAGCATTCGCCGCGCCGTTGTATGGACCGAAGGCATGCAGAGCAGCAACGGCGGATGGGGTGCATTCGACATCGACAACAATGCCGATTTCCTGAACACCATTCCGTTCGCCGATCATGGCGCGTTGCTTGACCCGCCAACGGTGGATGTGACGGCGCGTTGCCTGTCTTTCCTGGCGCAGGTTGGCTATGAGCGCAATCATCCCTGCATTCAGAACGGCATGGCGTTTATGCGCGCAGATCAGGAAGAAGACGGGTCATGGTTTGGCCGATGGGGCACCAACTACATCTACGGCACATGGTCAGCGTTGAATGCACTGAACGCCGTCGGCGAGGACATGGACGCTCCTTATGTGCGCAAGGCTGTTGACTGGCTGATCGCACAGCAGCGTGACGATGGCGGCTGGGGCGAAGACGGGGCGACCTACTGGAAGGAACGCCGCGGCGAGGCCAAGGCATCCACACCTTCACAGACAGCCTGGGCCATGCTCGGCCTGATGGCAGCCGGTGAAGTCACCCACTCAAGCGTGGCCCGTGGCGCGCAGTTCATCAATGAAGCACCGCGCAAAGGCGGAAAATGGGACGAGCCCTGGTACACTGCCGTTGGCTTTCCCCGTGTGTTCTATTTGCGTTATCACGGTTATTCATCGTTTTTTCCGATATGGGCACTGGGACGCTACGCCAATTTGATGCGCGGCAACACACGCAAGGTCGAATGGGGCATGTAGGCCTTGTCGGGTGAACCGGTAAGGTTGTCCTGTCACTGCGAAATCATTTTCATCTAGAGCGGCCCGGGTTCAACTGAACCCACAAGGTTGCTCCGGCACTCCGGAAACGATGAGTTTTACGGTCCTTGACCAATTCAATCAAAACCATAAAACCGGTCCAGTGCACATAGCGGGTTGACGTAGCCGCCTTACTGTTGCACTTGCTTTGCCTCAAATGGCGACCTCAGATCACATCAAAGCCATCGGGCTCATAACTGCGCTTGCGCAGGAGTACTCTGTCGTACGTGGTGCGGTCGCTCCCGTAAGCGACAGGCTGATTGCAGTGCAGTCAGGCCTTGGACGCGCGGCGGGATTTCTGGCCGCGGCGGAACTGGGCCGTCGGGAGAAGCGGTTGTCAGGTCTGGTCTCAATTGGTTTTTGTGGTGCACTCGATACGGCCATTGCCACGGGCAGCATCATCCTGCCGGACGCGATAATAACCGCCGACAATGAGCGCTTCGACACAGACGCCGGCTGGATATCTGCGGTTGCAGCCAAGATGGCAGGTTTGCCGGTTGTCACGGAAAGAACCATCTATTGCGCAACCGAAATTATTGAAACCCAAGCCGGTAAACAGGCCACCCGTTCACAATGCGGTGCCTGTGCTGTCGATATGGAAAGCGCCGGGATCGCGCATGCGGCCACGCGGTTCAACATACCGTTCATCGCCGTTCGCATCGTGCTGGATGAAGGGACAGACACCTTGCCCGAAGCGACGCGCGATGCTGTGCATTCCGATGGCAACCTGAATATTGGTGGCCTGCTGCGCGGTCTGGCCTCGCGCCCCCAGGATGTCGGCGGGCTGATACGGCTTGCCGGCAAATCCAGCAGGGCGCAAAAACAACTCAAGGCTGTCTGCGAGGCCCTGCTGCCGGATTTCAGTCTTGCTAGATAGAGCATAGTCCAGGGCGTAAAAAAACCCGGCACATCGCTGCACCGGGCTTCTGATTGATTGCGAGGCTCAACGCAGCACAAGCTACTCGGCAGCAACTTTGGGCGCGTGAATGTCCTTCATGACTTTTGTAACGTGCTCTTCATGCAAGTCATAATCGGCCTTGCGGGCATGGGTCAGATCGATTTCCGGCGCAAAGTCGCCTTCGGTTTTCACACCGCGAATTGCAACCGCCAGCGCTTTCAGCGGGTTGGCCGTCGCATCCAGTGCAGCCGTTGGTTCAAATCCGCAATGAGCCATGCAGTTGGCACATTTTTCATAGCGCCCGGTGCCATAGATTTCCCAGTCGGTTGTTTCGATGAGTTCCTTGTAGGTGGAGACGTAGCCTTCGCCGAGCAGGTAGCACGGTTTTTGCCACCCGAACACGTTGCGGGTCGGCATGCCCCAGGGTGTGCACATGTATTCCTGGTTACCCGCAAGGAAGTCGAGGAACAAGGTCGAGTGAGACAGCTTCCACTTCTTGCCCTTGCCGTGCTTGAACACTTCGCGGAACAGTTGCTTGGTCTTGCGGCGCGACAGGAAACTCTCCTGATCAGGCGCACGCTCATACATGAAGCCGGGTGAAATTGAGACATTGACGCCCATCTCGGTTGTCATGTCGAGGAACTTGGCAATATCTTCGGGCGAGTGTCCATCGAAGATGGTGGCGTTGGCATTGACCTGGAAGCCCTTGGCCTGCGCTGCCTTGATGGCCGAAATGGCGCGGTCATAGACACCGGTCTGGCAAACCGACTTGTCATGATGGTCCTTGAGACCGTCGAGATGCACGGAGAAGAACAGAAACGGCGACGGCTTGAACAGATGCAGCTTCTTTTCCAGAAGCAGCGCATTGGTGCACAACGACACATACTTCTTGCGCGCCACAATGCCTTCAACGATTTCACCGATTTCCTTGTGGATCAGCGGCTCGCCACCGGGAATCGCGACGATCGGCGCGCCGCATTCGTCGACTGCCTCAAGGCAGTCCTTGACCGACAGCCGCTTGTCGAGGATCGGTTTCGGATAGTCGATCTTGCCGCAACCGGCACACGCCAGATTGCATTTGAACAGCGGCTCAAGCATCAGCACCAGCGGATAATGCTTGTTGCCCTTGAGTTTCTGTTTCATCACATAGGCGCCGACGCGCGCTTGCTGCATAAACGGTACCGACACAGGTCTACCACCTTTGGTTGTTCGAACTTGAAAAACGCCCCCGTAAATCAGAAGACATGTTCTTAATTATGACCTCACGACGAGGTCAAGGCTTTCCACCCATGGTGTGCTCTTTAGCCACTGGCAAATAGTCCTTTCTCAAAAATGCCCAGTGCATCAGTTGAGGCAAGACCACCAGTGTACAAATTAGCGTGACCAAGATGGCAATTGTCAGCATTTCCCCCATGCTGGACATGCCGCGATGGCCGGACAACCACAAGGTTCCAAACGATCCGATTGTGGTGAGGGCAGAAATCAGCACCGCTCTTGGAGTGGACGTGCCGGTTACATCGGTGGCCACGGCTTCCTCACGTGCACGCATGACATAGTGGATCGAAGAATCAACGCCCAGACCCAGCAACAGCGGCAGCACGATGACATTGGCGAAGTTGAACGGCGAATTGAACAGGACCGTGTATCCCACCATCAGGCATGCGGCCAACAGCAGCGGCGAAAGCACCAGCAACACATAACGCACACGCCGGAATGCGGGCCATGCCAACAGCACGACCATCACCAAGGCCGCGAGCGTCGCCATGATCATGGCCCGCGCAACCGCATCAGCCGAGCCCGCAATATCCACAGGTGAGCCGGAGACGTCAGGATCCACGGATTGCAAAGCGGTCACGAAATCTTCCAGATTACCCGAATCGCGCATGTTTTTTGCAGGCACGACTTCAAGCCGCCATCTGCCATCCGGCGCTACAAACCGCTCGCGCAGGGTGGTCTGCAGGGCATCAACACTGACCGTGTTGGTTGTGGCCAGGCGATTGATATCGGCCAGCATGTCCGGCAACCCGACAAACAGTTGCCGTTCCAGCTTTGCAGTGGCTTCGCTGTCATCACCTGTGTTTTTCTCGTCAAAGGCCGCAATGGCATCTTGCAGGCGTTTCGCTGACGCTTTCAATGCAGCCGGTGCATCTTCGACACCGGACAACGCCTTCATGTTTCTGGAAATGCTGGCAATCATCCGCCGGCGCACTTCATCGCCGACATCAGAACCTGAATTCACCACCCGCGGCATCACATCACGCAGAGGATTAAGTTCTGCCAGTTTGGCGGCCTGATCCTCCGGCAGGAAGTCGGAAATAGCATGAACCTTCTTGACCTGCGGCAGGGCGATCAGTTTTGCAACCATCTCGCGCGCCGGTTGCCCCGGTTCAACGAGAACCTGACCGGCGTAGATTTCACCGGGCTGGTCTTCGAGTATTTTCATGAACGCCTTGACGGTCGGCGCGGCCGGGTCTTTCAGGTTTATCGGATCGCCGTCAAAGCGGGCATCGGAGAATGTGAACAGGGAGACTGCCGCACATCCCAGAATGACCAGCGTGGCACCGCTGCGCAGCCAGGAACTGCGGGAAGACCCTTTGCCGTTCACTGACTTGAGGTGAGCCATGTTGCGGGCAAATTTTTCCTGTTTGCCGGGCAGCAAGGTAAGGATGGCCGGTATCAGCGTAATGGAGGCAATAAAAGCTATCACCAGTCCGCCTGCGGCGATGACGCCAAGCTGGGCCATGCCCACAAAATCGGTTGGCGTGAAGGCCAAGAACGCAAGCGCAGTGGTCACCGTACACAAGGCAAGGGCCGGGCCTGTCTTGCGAACTGCGCTTACCGCCGCATCAGAACCGGATTCGCCTTTTGCCCGATGTTCTGCAAACCGCAACACCACGTGAACCGCGTAATCAATGCCAAGGCCGATAAACAACACCGCAAAGGCAACCGATATCATGTTCAGGTAACCGACGCTCAAGGTTGCGAACCCGGCATTGATCAGGAAACCCAGAATGATGAGGCTAAGTGCCGGAACAATCAGCACCATCGCCGGCAGACCAAAGAATACGGTCACTGTGACCAGCGTGAACGATATGATGCCGGCAATGGCTGCGCCCTTGGTCACGGCTTCAAATTCTTCCGCGTTCAAGGCCGCTTCACCGGTCAATTCTACAGTGATCTTGCCGTCTGCGGTTATGGCCGGATCAGCCATGAGTTTACGCGCATGCGCCATCGGCCGCGCCGCTGATTCGATCTCGGAAAAATCGAGTATCGGCTGGCTCAGCACGAACCAGCGTTTTTCAGTCAGCGTCGGACCATCGCCGGTTCCGCCCAGGCCCGACCAGTCCAGCGGCACCGGCTGCCCCGACGTTTCCCCGTCAACTGTCCTGGCAATGGCGTTCAGAAACACGTCCACGCCTTCAGGCGCCCTGCCCGCCTGGGTGTAGGCGGTGATTTCGTTCAGCACACCCGACAGGCCAGCCATGTTCGGTTGATCTGCAAGGGCATTGAAGGTTGGCGCGGACTCCTTGATCTGGTCCGCAATCTTTTTCACATCATCCGTGTCTGCGTAGAGGATACCGTAATCGTCAAAAAACGCGCCGACACCGGGCGCGACCACATGATGAAACAGGTCCGGCCGGGCCAACAGGGCCTTTTCGACGCGTTCTGCGCCTTTGCGACTTTCCTCGGGATCATCGCTTTCCACAATGAACAGGAAATTGTTTTCAACCGCCGGAAACGTTCTGGAAAACTGTTTGTACTGCTGGCGGAAATCCAGGCTGTTGGAGATCATCAGGCCCGGATCAGTGTCGACTTTCAGTTTGGTTGCAGCCAGACCTGCCCCAAGGGCTGCCAAAATCACAAAAATGACGACAACCGTCCAGGCACGATTGCTGCAGGCACGTGCAATGTGCGCGAACGCCTCGCCCGATTTCAGGGCGGCGGCGATACCTTTGCCTTCGGCGCTGTCTGTATCTTCAGATGCGCTGGTCTCGCCGCCCAACGGATCAGCACCGGCGGTTTGCAAGTCTTGTTCAGACTGCGGCCGACTTGATGCCCTGTCAGGCTTGTTTCCCGCAACAGACTTGCGAGCGGCTGGCTTGCGCGCCGTACGCTTGGTCGTCGTCATGCGCTGGCCCTGGCCTTTTCATCCGGGCGCGCCAGCGCATTCCTGGCGATGCGGGTCAGGCTCTCCCACGCCGGACCTGGGAATTTGTGCAGATCCGCCATGACCTTGTCGAAAGCGGAAACAAACCAGTCAACATCGGCCTCATTGATGGTCAGTGGCGGAATGAGCTTGATCGTGGTCATGCGGTTTCCGGCGACCTGGGTCAGGATGGCGTGGTCCTCCAGCAGCGGAATGGTGACCGCCTGACAAAACAGATCCTCGTTCAGACCATTGACGGTCGCCCATGCGGTGCGCAGCTTGAGGGATTTCGGTTTCCCAAATTCAATCGCCAGCATCAACCCGCGCCAACGTACCTCTTTCATGAATTCATATTTCGGCACCAGTGCAGACAACCGCTCGCCCAGCAGGTCTCCCATGGCCGTGGCATTGGCGCACAGGTCCTCTTCATCAAGGACGGTCATGGCCGCAAGAGCTGCAGCCATGGCAAAATTGGATTTACCGAATGTTGAAGAATGAACAACCGCACGGTCGAGAGATGAAAACACCTTGTTGTAAACGCCATCCTTCATCAGCACGGCACACACAGGTATGTAACCGCCCGAGAGGGATTTGGACAGGATAACCAGGTCCGGTTCAACGCCATCCTCGTGCTGGATTGCCAGGAATTTTCCGGTGCGACCGATGCCGGTCTGAACTTCGTCGACGACAAAAAGCGTGCCGTATTTCCTGCACAACCTGCCTGCACCGGCCAGATATCCGGCAGGCGGAATGTTGACGCCCTTACCCTGAATGGGTTCGACGAAAAACGCGGCAACGTCACCCTTTGCTAGTACCGCTTCCAAAGCGTCCAGATCTCCAAACGGTACCTTGGCGGTGCCCAGCAGTTCGCCGAATTTTTCCCGGAACACTTCACCGCCGTTCAAGGCGAGTGCACCTGACGTCAGGCCATGAAAGGCAGAACTTGCAAACACCAGCTTGTCACGGCCGGTCGCCCGGCGCACGAACTTGATGGCTGTTTCATTGCCTTCAGCACCGGTAGAACAGAAATAAACCTTGTCCAGCCCGTAGCCGCAGCGTTGTTTGAGCTCCTTCGCCACAAGCCCGCACAGGATCGGCGTTTCCATCTGGACGAGGGAACAGAAGTCCGCATCCATGAAGTCCTTCAGCACCTGGCGAATATCGGGATGATTCCGGCCCATATTGAAGGCACCGTATCCTGCCAGCATGTCCAGGTATTTGCGGTCCTTGCTGTCCCACATATAGGCGCCGGATGCCCTGACATAATTTTTGTCAAACCCGATTATCTTCAATGCCCTGGCAAAGCGCGGATTGACGTGATCGGCATACAGCGCATTGTTCGCGCCGGTATTGTCTTCAATAATTTTCTTGATATCGAGAGGCATTGTTGCCGCATCTCCATGCCGGAATCTGTAAATTCAGCACGTCTTTTACACACAGTCGCTGCTGAACCCCATGCGACCTAGGGTCCACGCCCAGGTTATTGTCGTACGAGACAGGTGTAATCCGGTTCAAGTTGAAAGGCGTAACCACATAGGCAGCTCTATCGTCTTGATATATTCATAATTGCTATATATCAATCCGATATACTGCTTCGCGCCGCCACGTAAACGAAATGGGATATCGTCATATGAATGTGCGCACATTGTGTCTGGGCATCCTCGCGTTTGACGAAGCCTCCGGCTATGAAATAAAAAAGGCTGTTGAAGATGGAATGTTCTCGCATTTCATCGAGGCGAGCTATGGCTCGATATACCCTGCCCTGACCCAGATGCTGGCGGATGGCCTGGTCAGCGTGCGCGAACAGGTGCAGGAAGGCAAACCGCTCAAAAAAGCCTATACGATTACCGAGGCAGGCCGAAAAGCCCTTAAAAACTCGCTGCATGAACTGCCGCAACAGGACAAGTTCAAATCGGAATTCCTGTTTCAGGCCCTGTTTCGTGATCAGGTTGATCCGAAGCATCTGGAAGCTGTGTTCAACGAACAAATGGAATTCCTGTATGGCGAACTTGCCACAATTGAAGAGTGCCGCCAGTCAGCAGAACCCGGCTCCGGCCACGCTTTTGTGAACGGATACGGACGCGCGGTGGTATCAGCCGCCATCCAGTATATGGAAGAGTCACGCAGCTCACTTGGCCTGCCGCAAAGGCCAATATCAAGTGACGCTGCCGAATAACAGCCAATTTTTGAGAAACGGTTCAGGTAACAATGTCAAAATCCTATTTATGGTCGGCGATATTCGCCTTAGCGATCATTGGATGGTTTGGGTCGGGTTATGTCTTGCCTGCCAATGGCGATGGCGACACGGCCGCGATCGAGCAGCAGCAGAAATCGCAGGCAAAGGCGGACGAGCTGGCAAAGCTTTTCCTGGTCGGCGTCAGGGAAAGCAAAGCTGTAGAACGCGTCAGCGTGTTCCCGGTGAGAGGCACCACAGAGGCATCACGGATTGTGGAAGTACGCGCCCGCACCAACGGCATTGTCGAGAAACAGTCATTTGACGATGGTGACCGGGTTCGCGCCGGTGACCTGCTCTGCCAACTGGATACCGGGGCCCGCAAAGCCCAGATGGCACGCGCGAAGGCTGCTCTGGCCAGCGCCAGCCGTGATCTTGACGCCACGTCCAAACTGGCCAGCAGCAATTTCGCTGCAAAAGCCAAGGTAGCGTCCGACAAGGCCGCAATGCAACTGGCACAGGCAGAGCTTGCGCAGATCGAGCTTGATATGAAGTGGACCCAGATACGCTCTCCCATCGAGGGCGTCTTGCGGGGCAAACCTGCCCAGTCGGGCAACTATCTGCAGTCCGGATCGATGTGCGCCACCGTGCACATCATGGACCCCCTGATCGTTGCCGCACAGGTGCCGGAACGGTTGCTTCCGAATGTCACCGAAGGCATGCAGGCGGCTGCCAAACTGGTGACTGGAGAAACCATCGAAGGCAAGATCACTTCCATTGCGATGGCGTCAGATCGTGAGACCCGGACTTTCAGGGTCGAGTTGGAAGTTGCCAATGCCGGTGAAAAACTGCGCGAGGGCATAACCAGCGAGCTTTACATCAATCTGCCCAGGGTGGTGGCACACAAGCTTGCTGCGTCTGCACTGACACTTTCAGACGATGGCAAGCTTGGCGTGCGTATCGTGGTGGACGAAAACAAGGTGAAGTTCGCTCCCATCAAAATCGTATCGCAGGAAGCAGACGGGGTGTGGGTGACCGGCCTTCCCGAAACTGCAATGCTGATTGTCGAAGGACAGGACTTTGTCGTCGACGGCCAGACCGTTGAAGTCGCTGTGTCGGCGGCGGAGGCCAGTTGATGCACGCCGCACTTGCCGCCATACTGTCGCGTCCGCGCGCTGTCCTTTCCCTTATGGTCGTCATGCTTCTGGCCGGCGTCTGGAGTTTTGTGGAGATTCCGAAAGAGGCCGATCCGGACATTCAGATTCCCGTCGTCTACATTTCGATACCGCTGCCCGGCATCAGCCCTGAAGACTCCGAACGTCTGCTTGTCAAACCGGTGGAGGAGAAACTGCGCGGCCTGGACGGTGTCAAGGAAATGACCGGCATTGCGTCGGAAAGCCATGGCGGCATCCTGGTGCAGTTTGAAACCGAGGTCGACATTGACCAGGCCATTCTCGACGTGCGTGAGAAGGTCGATCTTGCAAAGTCGGAACTTCCGAACGATGCAGAAGAACCCACCATCAACGAAATCAATTTCTCGCTGCAGCCGACCATCATTGTGGCGCTGTCCGGCACAGTTCCCGAGCGCACGCTGTTCAAGCATGCACGCGAACTGCAGGACGCCATTGAAGGCATCAATACGGTGCTGGAGGCCAAGCTGTCCGGTCAGCGTGAAGAACTTCTCGAAGTTGTCGTGGATCCGGTAAAACTGGAAGCTTATGGCGTAACACAGCAGGAACTGCTCAACTCTGCCAGCCTGAACAACCGGCTGGTCGCCGCCGGTGCTGTCAATTCCAGGGCCGGAAAATTCAATGTGAAGATACCGGGCCTGTTTGAGAACGCATCCGACATCTTCAACCTGGTTGTGAAGTCATCCAACGGCACCACGGTCACCCTCGGCGAGGTGGCAGAGATCAAGCGCACCTTCAAGGATCGTGATCGCTATGCGGAATTCAATGGCAAGCCAACCATTGCCATAGAGGTCGTCAAGCGGCTTGGCTCAAACATCCTGGTCAACAATAATGAAGTCAAACGCGTTATCGCCGAGGTGACTTCAAACTGGCCCGATGCCATAAAGGTCGAGACCACACTGGATCAGTCACGTCTCATAGCGGACATACTGGGCTCCCTGTCCTCGTCGATTTTCCTGGCCATCCTGCTGGTGATGACCCTTGTCGTAGCGGCGTTGGGATTACGCTCCGGCCTGATGGTCGGGCTTGCCATCCCGACCTCGTTCATGATCGGCTTTCTGTTCTTTGGCTTCCTCGGATACACAGTCAACATCATGCTGATGTTCGGCCTTGTCCTGACTGTCGGGATGCTGGTGGACGGCGCGATTGTGATGATCGAGTATGCTGACCGGAAGATGGCGGAAGGCCTGCCCAAGCAAAAAGCCTACATAGCGGCGGCCCAGCGCATGTTCTGGCCAATTGTGTCGTCGACGGCAACCACACTGGCTGCGTTCCTGCCAATGCTGTTATGGCCGGGCGTTGCCGGGGAATTCATGGGCTACCTGCCGCTGACCGTTATTGTGGTGCTGAGCGCATCGTTGATCACAGCGATGATTTTCCTGCCGGCAGTGGGCACGATTTTCGGCAAGGCAGGTACAACCGACAAGGCCAATGCGGCCCGGCTGGCAGGCGATGGCGAAGGTGACCTTCTGACCATGCCCGGGCTGACCGGCAAATACATCAGGTTCCTGAACAGCGCGATGAGGCACCCTGCCAAGGTCATGGTGGTCATATTGCTCGCCATGGGCGCGATTGTGGGTGCCTATGCCGCCAAGCCAACCGGTGTGGAGTTTTTCGTGGAGACCGAGCCGGAAGTCGCCATCGTCTATGTGCGGGCGCGCGGCAATCTGTCGAATGAGCAGAAACTGACCATCGTCCGCAAAGCCTACAACAAACTCACCAGCCATCCGGCGATCGACAACCTGACAACTTATGCAGGCACCGAGACCGGCGGCAATAGCGGCCTTGGTGCATCACAGGATGTGCCTCCCGATGTTGTGGGCCAGGTGCAGATAGAACTGAAACCGGTCGGCCAGCGCGAAGACTGGGTAACCGTCAAGAAGCAGCTCACCGAGGCCGTGCAGGGCATTCCCGGCACCATCACTGAAGTTCGTGAGCTGGCGGGCGGACCGCAGACCGGCAAGGACATCCGACTGCAGGTGCAGTCGGAAAACCGCGAGCATGCCATTGTTGCCGTTCGGAAAGTGCGCGACTACATGGAAAACACCATGACCGGGCTCATCGATATTGATGATGATCTTCCCCTGCCCGGCTATGAGGTTCAACTCAAGGTGGACCGCGAGGAAGCCGGTCGCTTCGGTGCATCGGTTGCTGCTGCCGGTTCTCTTGTGCAGCTCATAACCAATGGAGCGCTGATCGGCACCTACCGGCCGGATGACAGCCGCGACGAGCTGGATATTCGTGTTCGGCTTCCCGAAGACCAGCGCTCGCTGGCAAGTCTTGATACGCTGAAACTGCAGACGCCGGGCGGACAGCAGCCCTTGTCCAACTTTGTCACCCGCGAAATCAAGCAGCAGGTAAACACGCTTTACCGGTTCAATTCCAAACCGTCCCTGTTCGTCAAGGCAAATGCCGGACCGGACGTGCTGGCCAATGACAAGATCAATGAGCTGGATACCTGGTTGAAGCAACAGACCTGGGAAAATGGCGTAAGTTTCAAGTTTCGCGGTGCGGACGAGGATCAGCAGAAATCAGCGGCGTTCCTGCAGAAGGCCCTGCTGGGCTCGCTGTTCATGATGTTCATGATCCTGGTGGTGCAGTTCAACTCATTCTACCATACGGCGCTGACCCTGCTCACCGTGATCATGTCGGCAGTCGGCGTGATACTCGGCATGCTGGTGATGCGGCACTATTTCTCGATCATCATGACCGGTACCGGACTTGTGGCGCTGGCCGGTGTGGTGGTGAACAACGCGATCGTGCTGATCGATACGTATCAAAGCCTGCTGAAGCGTGGCATGAGCGTCAAAGATGCAACCCTGCGTGCCGCGGCCCAGCGCATCAGGCCGATCCTGCTGACAACGGTCACCACTATTCTTGGCCTGCTGCCGCTGATGTTCCAGCTCAATGTGAACTTCCTTGAACGTACCGTGACAATCGGCTCCATGACATCTGCCTGGTGGGTGCACATGTCCACCGCAATGGTGTTCGGCCTTGCCTTCTCGACCATCCTGACGCTGGTGTTTGCACCGGTCATGCTGGCAGCGCCGACGGTATGGAAGGAAAGCTGGCAGAGCTGGCGCGGCAAGTCCTCACGCACGGGTGACGACGCTTCCTCGGGGGCAGTTCAACCCAAAGCCGGAAAGAAGAGCAAGCCTGGAGATGATGTTCCCGAAGCCTTCCCGCAGGCGGCGGAGTAGTCAAGTCAGTTCCTTTGGCATTACTCCGCCAATATTTCTTTGACCCGGTTCTGGAACCAGGCAACGCCCTGTTCGTGGCGTGGCGAGAGCGGTCCGGGCCGGTAACCGCCTGTGGCATAATTCTTGTGGGTCTCAGCACAGATGCCGAAGTCTTCTTCCACCACTGCAAGATTGCGAGCAATAGTATCTTCGCGGTGAGCGCGCTTTTCATACGATGTGTCGGCAAAGTAAAAATGATAGATCAGTTCCGTTCGGCTCTCGCTCACCGGATTGATGCGTGACGTATTCATGCCGCCGTCAAACAGCGACAGGGTCCAGTTGGGCCACATCCACAACCATTTGCCTTTGTAAAACAGGCCTTCGCGCGGCGGGGCCGTCATGCGGACCAGATTGTCATGGGCTGTTGTCTCAAAATGCTCGAATTCTATGGCCTGGAAGAAGCCGGGATGAATACCGGGGATATGGTATCCCTCAACAAAGTTGTCGGTATAAATTTTCCAGTTTGCGTCAAACACCATGCGGCGTTCAGCAACCGCGCGGAACTCCTCAATTGGCTCATCGGCCAGTTCCGGAACTGTTGCCCCCAGTTGCTTCTCCAGCGTCACGGACGGATCAATGGCAACAAACGCCAATCCACGCCAGGGCTCGATGCTGATCGGTTCAAGCGGCCACTCATCCATGTTAAAATCAGCATCCTCGCCAAACCATGGCGCCTGCCTGAGCGAACCATCGAGATCATAAACCCAGTTGTGATACTGGCAGCGGATGACGTTGCAGCGCCCCTCGCCTTCTTCAAACAGGCGGGCCCCGCGATGGCGGCACACATTGCGGAAGGCGCGAAGCACGCCGTCCTTGCCTCGAACTGCAACAATTTTTGCACCTGCGATCTCGATGGCGACATAGTCGCCCGGCTCGGACAAGCGGGAGACAGGACCAATCAGTTGCCAGCTTGACCGGAAGATGGCCGCGCACTCTCGCTCAAACACAGCAGGGTCGGTGTAGAGTGCGGGCTCAAGATTTCTCATCAGTTTTATCTCGCGGCGTATCAAGCAGGTCGAGAACCAGTTCTGACGGACGGCACAGGCGCACGCCCCTGGGGCTTGCGACGATGGGACGATTGACCAGCACCGGGTGTTCCAGCATGGCCGCAATGATGGTTTCATCATCCACGTCCGGATTGGTCAGCCCAAGCTCATCTGCCGGTGACTTTGCAGTGCGCAGCGCTTCGCGTGGCGTCAGACCGGCGGCAGCAAACAAGGCCAGCAATTGCGGGCGCGTCCAGCCTTCCTTGAGATACTCGATGATTACGGGTTCTTCACCGGATGCCCGGACAAGCTCAATGACTTTGCGTGATGTGCCGCACGCAGGATTGTGATGGACAACTACCGTCATGTTTTATGGTCCCCCACAGATGTCTCCTGCGCATCAAGATCAGCGCGGTCAGTGTCGGCAGTTGTCTCAGCCTCGCCGTTGGCGATGCGCTTTTCCCAGGCACCCTTTTGGCGCATATAGCTGACAACGGAAACCGGAATAGCCGCGATATAGAGGAATGCGGCAAAAGTCACCATTTCCCAGGTATAGGTCACCAGCAGTGCTGCAATAATGGTAACTGCGGCCAGGATCGGCAACACCAGTTCCCGCCTGACCCTGCCGACGCCTTTGCCGGAGAAGGTCGGCACGCGCGACACCATGGAAAAGGCGATCAGCGCGATATAGATCAGCACAAAATGCGCAATCTCGCTGCCCGGCGGCAGCAGGTCCAGAAACCCCATATACATCGGCAGCATGGCAAGCAGGGCGCCTGCCGGGGCGTTGACGCCGGTAAAGTAATTGATCTTCCAGGCGGGACGGTCCGGGTCTTCAAGCGCCACATTAAACCGCGCCAGACGCAGTGCGCAGCACATGGCCAATGCCAGGGCAACGATCCAGCCAAGGTTCTTCAGCGCGCTCAGCGACCACATGTAGATCAGCAGACCCGGGGCCACGCCAAAGTTGACAAAGTCGGCCAGGGAATCCAGTTCGGCACCGAATTTCGATGAGCCTTTCAGGGCGCGCGCGATGCGCCCGTCCAGGGCGTCGAGTACGGTTGCGAGAATAACGCACGCCACGGCCAGTTCAAACCTGCCTTCAATGCCCAGCCGAATGGCTGTGACACCCGAACACAGCGCCAGCAGCGTGACAATGTTGGGCACCAGATACCGCACTGGTATCTGCCGCAGGCGCTGTTCGCCTGTATATGCCGGTTCTTCGTCCTTGGTCATCATATCCAGTTCGCCCTAGAGTCGTCAGCCCTTGCGGCCGGTCGGCGCCGGCCCGGAGCCTGACATGTCGGCAAGCACCGTCTCGCCTGCAATCGCGAGTTGTCCAACACATGCCCGCACGGCGGTTCCTTCGGGCAGATATACATCAACACGCGATCCGAAACGAATCAGACCGAAACGCTGACCTGCCTGCAAGCGCGCGCCCTGTGTCGTGAAACCGACGATACGGCGTGCCACCAACCCGGCAATCTGTACCACACCGATGCGGCGTTTGTCCGGCATTTCCAGCGTCAGGGCCTGGCGCTCGTTGTGCTCGCTGGCCTTGTCCAGTTCGGCGTTGATGAACTTTCCCGCCACATAACTCATCTGCAGTACTTCGCCATCAACCGGCGAGCGGTTCACATGTACGTCAAAGACATTCATGAACACCGAAATCCGGGTCAGCTTGTCGCCTTCCAGGGCCAGTTCCGGCGGTATGGCAACCTGTTCAATGGATGATATGCGGCCATCAGCCGGTGAAATTACCAGGTTTCGGTCCTGCGGCGTCACACGCTCGGGATCGCGAAAGAAATAGGCACACCAGGCGGTTGCGACAACACCTATCCAGCCGAAGAACTCCGGCAACAGCCAGAACAACACCAGCGTAACGGCCGCAAAAATGGCGATGAAGCGATAGCCTTCGCGGTGAACAGGCACAAATATCGACAGGATCGAACTCAACATCGGTGGAAAATTTCTCCAGCACTAGAAAATAGTTAGACAGCAACTAGGTAAAGCGCCCGGACGTGCAGTGCAAGATGCATCAAGCACGCATCTCATGACCGGGCATCACATCCGCTCTGGCTCAGTATTTCAGGTCTACTTGTCCGCTTTCAGGCTGAGGGCCAGTTCCTCTGCAGTCATGCCGCGGGTTTCATAGTTCTCCGCCAGCTTGCGCAGCGCCTCGTCAGCCTCGCGCTGGCGGTTCCACATGGATGAGTAGACACCATCTTGCTCAAGTAACTGCGCGTGGGTACCACGCTCCGCTATACTGCCTTCACCCAACACGATAATCTGGTCAGCATCCACGACCGTTGACAGCCTGTGGGCGATAACAAGCGTCGTGCGATCTTTCGAAACCAGTTTAAGAGCTGTCTGGATGTCCTGTTCGGTCATGGTGTCCAGCGCCGAGGTCGCCTCATCCAGTATCAGGATCGGCGGACCTTTCAAAATGGTGCGGGCAATCGAGACGCGCTGTTTTTCGCCACCAGACAGCTTGAGTCCGCGCTCGCCGACCATGGCATCATAACCATCCGGCAGATCAAGAATGAAGTCATGGATCTGGGCCAGCCTGGCTGCGGCCTCGACCTCTTCGTCGGTCGCGTCCGGGCGGCCATAGCGAATATTGTACCGGATGGTGTCGTTGAACAAAACGGTGTCCTGCGGCACCATGCCGATGGCGGCGCGCAGTGATTTCTGGGTTACTTCGCGCACATCCTGGCCATCAATGGAAATACTGCCGCCGGTCACGTCATAGAACCGGTAGATGAGCCTCGAAATGGTTGATTTGCCGGCACCTGACGGGCCAACAATGGCAAAGGTCTGACCAGCCGGAACTTCAAAATCCAGTCCCCTGAGGATCGAGCGTTCGGCATCATAGGAGAAATCCACATTGTCGAACCGGATGACGCCGTCACTGACGTCAAGCTGCTTTGCATCCGGTGCGTCAAGGATCTCCTCCTCAACAGACAGAAGGTCGAACATCTGCTCGATGTCGGCCAGGCCCTGACGGATTTCACGATACACGAAGCCGATGAAGTTCAGCGGGACGGACAATTGCATCAACATGACATTGATGAATACGAAATCACCGATCGTCTGGTTGCCGGCTTGCACTTCCAGCGCCGACATCACCATGACGATGGTCATGCCGGTGCCGAATATCAGTCCCTGCCCGAAATTGAGCCACCCGAGCGAGGTCCATGTCTTGGTTGCCGAGGCTTCGTATCGTTCCATGGAGTTGTCAAAACGTCTGGCCTCCATTTCCTCATTGCCGAAATACTTCACCGTCTCGAAGTTCAAAAGACTGTCGATGGCTTTGGTGTTGGCCTCGTTGTCTGACTCGTTCATCTCCTTGCGGATGTTGATGCGCCAGTCACTGGCGCGCACGGTGAACCAGGAATACAACCACACAACTGCCGCGATAACGGCAACGTAGCTCCAGCCGTAGGCATAGGCGAATATCGCTGCGGTGAGCGCAAACTCAAGGATGGTCGGTGCCGTGTTCAAGATGGTGAACCGCACAATGATCTCGATACCCTTGGTGCCACGCTCGATGATGCGGGACAGGCCGCCGGTTCTGCGCTCCAGATGAAACCGCAAAGACAGCTTGTGCATGTGCTTGAAGGTGCGGAAGGCGAGTTGCCGCACAGCATACTGGCCAACGCGTGCAAACAACGCGTCGCGCAACTGGTTGAACCCCCATTGCGTGACCCGGGCGACATTGTAGGCCAGAACCAGCATCACCGGTGTCAGCAACCAGACGGGGAAAAACTCCGGTGCGCCCGGCTTGCCGTTCAGAGCGTCTGTTGCGTACTTGAAAAAATACGGCACCACGACAAGCACCAGTTTGGCAACCACCAGAAACAGCGTTGCCCACAGCACCCGCATCTTCAGGTCCGGTCGGTCTGACGGCCACATGTAAGGCCACAAATTGCGGATCGTACGGAGCGTGGCACCGCTGTCAGCGGAAACTTTTTTAGCGGTCAAAACTGAATGCCTTTGGAATTAGCTGTCTGGCTGGACAACGGGCGAGGGTTGCGGCTGGCAATCATTGACAAGATCATCAATCGCGCACGACGCGGACTGCAACGCCTGCTTGTTCAACACATAACGCGATTTCGGTCGCCGGGGTTCATAGCTGACAAGCCCCGCCTCGACCAATACTTTCAGATGTTGTGACACCGTGGACTGCGCCAGATTCAGGTGTTCGACCACTTCGCGGCAGCAACACTCGTCGCAGCACGCCAGCCTGCGCAAAATCGTCACCCGCGCCGGATGTCCCAACGCCGCCATGACAGATGCCATCCGGATACTGTCCACGCTGTCCTGGGCACCTGAAGATGTCGGATTACGGTGGTCGGCTTGTATAATCATCGTAAATTGACGATATACAAGGATTGGCGCTACCACAAGGGCCGCATGCCGCATGGTCACAGCTCAATCAACTAGGTCAGTATGATTTTTGATTGAATCAATCAAAAACCATAAAACTGATCGCTTTCAAAGTGCTAGAGCAACTTCAAGGATTCAGAGGAAGCCATGTTGCTCCAGCCAGTTTGTACGCCGACAAAAGGACATCCAGATCCATGAAACCAGTATATCTGATTGCCGCCTTGGCAGTGCTTGCCACAGCAGGTGGCGCGTACACCGTCATGCATATGATGTACGATGGACATCACGACATGAGGGTTCAGGCAACCGCCGGTTCACTGTCAATCGGCAATGCAACCGCACGCTTCCTGCTGGAAGGCCGCCCGGGTGCTGTATTCCTGAGCATTGACAACAAAGGCAGTGCCGACAAGCTGGTGGCGGCTTCTTCCAGGTTGTCGCAGCGGGTGGAACTGCACACCCATACCATGGACAACGGTGTCATGAGGATGCGTCCTGTCGAGGCCATTGAAGTCCCGGCCAACACGATGACAGAACTGAAATCAGGCGGGTACCACATCATGATGTTTGACGTGAAAACCATGCCTGAAAAAGGTTCCCCGGTGCCACTCACCCTGACCTTCGAAAACGCCGGTGAAGTGCAGATTGAAGCCACCGCCGGTGACATCGGCGACAAGCACAGTCACTAGAGCGAGATGAGATTTATGGGTCTGCTTGAACCCATGTTGTTTCGGGATCGATCGACCGTCAGTTGCATTCCGCCAGTGGCAGCTTGCATGCAGGATCGATGGACTCCGGCGCGTCCGAGCCGGGTGTTTCAAAAATCTGCCCCGGATAGATCCTGTCCGGATCGCGAATCTGCTCCTTGTTGGCGTCATAAATCACGGTGTACCGGCGACCCTGGCCGTAGATCACACGAGAAATCTGCCAGAGATTGTTGCCGGGCTGAATAACCACTTTTCCGGTTACCGGCGTGGCGGTTGCTCCGGTCACCGGCGTGACGGTTTCCGCCTGCTCGGTTTGAGACGTTACCGCAGCAGTTTCAACCAGCGCTGCGTCCGGGTCAGGTTTGGCCACTTCCTCCGGCGGTGCATCATCCTCGGTTGCCGGAATTAAATCTGCGGGCTTGACCGGTTCAGCAACCGGCTCAGCGGCGGCGACCTGCTGCTGAGTTGTTTCAGGCTTGGCCGGTTCCGCGGAGGATTCGACCGCCGCAGTCTGCCGAGTTGGGTCGGACTCAGCTGCAGCCGGAGCAATATCTGCCTTGACTGTTTCGGCATCACCCTTGACGCCTGACGTCGGCTGGGATGCTGCTGGTTCCGGCTTCTCGGCGGACGGAGCTTCCTCTACAGGCTTCACATTGTCTGCCACCCTGGCTTCGGTTGCGGTCGGCGCTTCCGTTTTGGCTGGTTCGGCCTCAGCTGCAGTCGCAGCAACTTCTGCATTTGTTTCTGGCTCCGCAGCACCCGCTGTCGCCGGCTCTGCAGCAGCAGTTGCAGCCGTTTCCGGTTTCGCCTGTTCTTCTTGCGCTGTCTTGCGCTGCTCCTGCAGGCTGGCTATGCGCTCTGCAGACTCTCGGAAGAATGGCAACTCAATGCGTTCGGAGACGCTTCCGTCCTGCGCAAGTTGATCGGTGCGCAAGGTGTGAGGGCCCGACGCAATCTCACTAACTGCGGTAAACGACCATGTTCCGTCACTGCCAGCGATTGCTTCACCGGTATATACGTCGTCCACATAGACACGCACTGTGCTGGCCGGGGCAGACCGGCCGGAGAATGTGGTCAGGCCTGCGTCATTATAATCGACGACATCCACATTCAAGCTGCGTGCCGTTGATGTGGCTGCAGGCGCGGTGGCAGTCGCAGGCGGTTGCAAAGCCGCCGTTTTGGAGTCAGCGGCAGGCTGCTGGCCAGCAGCCGTGGATGCTTCGCCATTCTCGCTTGCAGTGCTTTCCTGTGCAGCCTCAGCCTGCTTGACCTCTGCGGCTTCCGGCTTCTGCAGCACTTTTGATGGTTTCGCGGTTTCACTCAACACAATGAGTGGCTGGGTACCTGGCTGGTCGGGAACCGTCAGCGCCACACTCTGCTCTGCCAGCTTGACTTCGCCAGCAGCATTTTCAGTCTCTATCTGCATTTGATGGGCGCCAGCGGGCATTGGCTCAGCCGGTATCAGGACCCATTCGCCGCGCTCGTTGGCCTGCGTTTCGCCGGCGACTTTTTCATTTATCAACAGCCGAACCGTCGAACCCGGTGCGGCGCGGCCGGCAAGCACTGCTGATCCGTCTTCTTCAACCCGTACAATGTCAAACGACGCGCCTTCGGGCTCCGCTTCGGCAGCTTCCGGCTTTGCGGTCTCATCGCCCAGCTTTACGTCCGGAACAGTTTCAGCAGATGGAGCAGTTTCGGCTGCTTCAGGTGCAACAGCAGCAACTTTTTCCTCGGCTTTTTCCTCAGCTTTTTCCGCCGGGGCAGCGCTTGTTTCAGCAGATTGCTGGCTAGCCGGCGGTGTCGACGCCGTCTCGGCAGGCTTGATCTTGACGGTCTGCGAACCTGAAGTCAGTGAAGTCAGCGCCGATGGATCCTCCTGCCAGCCCTTATAACTGAGGGCTGCCAGGCCGCCCGCACAAAGCACTGCAAGTGAACTGAATAATACAAGAGGCTTCATTTTCGTTCCTGTCACTGGATCAGGGTGAGTTCCGGTTGCAACACCCAAAATTCATAAATCTGATCGCTTCCAAAGTGTTATGGCAACTTTACGGGTTCACCTGCCCCCATGTCGCTCTTGTGTCCGCCATGAGAACATAGTGCGCGTACAAGGTTGGTGCAATCTTTGCCTGACTGCGGCTTTCCAAGATAAAGCCAGACCTGGATGATGTCATCCCCTCTCAAGGAAGACAAAAAGGCCACAGTTGCAAATTACCACACGCAGTGCTTGACGCTAGCCCCTCAGCCTGTGACACAATGGACACATGGTATCGAATCGTTTCTCCGAAACTAATTTGTCTTTATGCGTTTATTGCGGCTCCGGCGAAGGCCGCAGCCCTTCATACATGCAGGCTGCGCGCGACCTCGGGTCATCCATGGCCGAAAACAATGTCGGGCTTGTTTACGGCGGTGGCGGCATTGGTCTCATGGGCGAAGTGGCGCGCACTGTCATTGCCGGCAACGCCCATGTTACCGGCATCATTCCAAAGTTCCTGATGAAGCGTGAACGCATGCTTGACGACGGCGGTCATGAACTCCTGATCGTGGACGACATGCACGAGCGCAAAATGATGATGTTTGAACGTGCGTCCGGCTTTGTCGCCCTGCCCGGCGGCATCGGCACGCTGGAAGAACTGGTGGAGATTGCGACCTGGGCGCAACTTGGACGGCACAAGAAGCCGATCATTGTCGCCAATATAGACAATTACTGGCAGCCGCTGCTGACGCTTGTTTCCCACATGAAGGAGGAACAGTTCATCCGCGAGGGCCTGGAAGTGCACTTCGAAGTGGTTGATCGGGCAAAAGACATTGTACCGGCATTCCTCGATCGCCTGGCGATATCAGGCACAGCACCCGACGACAGCGAGATTACGGAACTGTTTTAGCCGGATTTCGCCTTGCTGGCGACCAGCACACCGGCACCTGCCAGGACCATGCCGGCCCACGCCAGCGGCGGCATCGCCTCACCGAGCACGAACCACGCCAGCAGTGATGCAACCGGTGGCACCAGAAACAGCAGGGCCGAAACCCGGCTGACTTCGCCGGCCCGTATCATGTAAAGCAGCAGCGATATGGCAATGATCGAATTGCCGATGACCAGGTAAGCCAGAGACCAGAGAAGCTCGGGCGTGAAGTTGACCTGCATGGTTTCCCGGAAATAGGCAATTGGCGCGATGACCACGAAGCCGACGGCAAACTGCACCAGGCTGGCGGTGATCGGATGCTGGTTCAGGCCAAAGCGCTTTTCGTAGATCGAACCTGCTGACATGGCTATCAGCCCGATTACCGCGAACACGACGCCGATATAGGATGATGTCGAGATTTCCTGCCGCGATCCGATCACCATGACAGCCCCTGCCAGCCCAAGTGCCAGCCCGACCCAGCGATAGCGCGATACCATTTCGCTGACAATATATGGCGCAGTGATCGCTACCAGGATTGGCTGCAGTGATACGATCAGAGCCACGCCGCCGGCTGACAGGCCGTCGGCAAAGGCAAGGTATGTCATGCCGAAATAGACCGCCTGCATGAGCAGCCCGGTCATTGCCAGGTGAAACCAGTTGATTGGCCGTTGCGGAACCCGTGGCCTGACGATGATGAACAGCGGGATCATGAGCCCCAGCACGCAGGCATAGCGCAGCGCCAGAAAGGTCATGGGTTCGGCATATTGCAGACCCAGCTTGGCGAAGGTGTACCCGCCCGACCACAAGAGCAGGAACAGGAATGGAGCCAGGCTGATTGCCCAGGCGCGCACCCCGCTCATGATGCCACCGGCCGGCGCAGACTGGAGAATGAATACAGGGCCAGGGCGGTCCAGATGAAGCCGAAGGTCACTAGCTGTGCCTGCTGCATGGGTTCGTTGAGGACAAAAACGGCGGTCAGGAACAACATGGATGGTGCAATGTATTGCAGCAGGCCGAGGGTCGAGAAACGGATGCGACGGGCAGCGGTTGCAAAAAACATTAAAGGCAATGCCGTCATCGGTCCACAGGCCAGCAACAGTGCCGTGGTGTTCCAGTCACTGCCAAACGCCAGCGGGCCTTGTGTTCCAAGCCAGCTCACCACCGCGAGGCCCAGCAGTGACAGAATGCAGCTTTCCACGAAAAAGCCCTGCACCGGCCCGACATCGATGGTCTTGCGCATGAAACCATAGGCAGAAAACGCAGCGCCCAGAATCAGCGACAGCCACGGAAACGCACCAAGCGCCCAGGTCTGATACGCAACACCTGTAACGGCCAGTGCGATGGCAACGATCTGCAGCCCGGTCATCTTCTCGCGCAATACCAGATATCCCACAGCCACGTTGAGCAACGGATTGATGTAGAACGCCAGCGACGTCTCCAGCGCTCGCCCGACGGAGACTGCCCAGACAAAAACTCCCCAGGAAATGGTCACCAGAAGCGTCGTCAGGCACATCAGGCCCAATAGTTTCGGGGTCTTCACCACCCGCAACACATCTTGCGTCCGCCCCATGACCAGCATCACGGCTGCTGCAATGGGGATCGACCAGAATGCCCGGTGTGCGACGACCTCAAGCGCATTGACATGGGCCAGCAGCGCGAAAAACGCCGCATAGGTTCCCCACAACAGATAGGCAATCAGTGCACATATGATGCCGCTTCGGTTTGTACCGGCCTCGTCAGGTGTGGTGGTTACGGACGTCATGACGCAGCGACTATTGCCCGGCGAACAGAAAACACGCAATGCGTGCCCACGCATAGCGATACAATCTTCACTGCATGGCTCCGGACCGCTCGCGCAACGGCCACATGGCGATGATGCCCAATGCGGGGCCGGCGGCCATGACGGCAAGTGTCATCTGCCAGCCAACATGCTCGGCAAGTACAGGCGTCAATTGGACTGTTGCGAAAGTCAGCAGAAATCCGAGCGCTGTCTGAAACGTCATCAGACTGCCGGCAAGCTGCGGCGGTGCGGCATCCGCAACAAGTGCGGAAAATTGTGCAGAGTCCGGAATGATCGTGATGCCCCACACAATGAACAACGCGAAGGTCAGCCACCACGGGCCGCCAAAGCTTGCAGCCGTCGCCAGGCCGGCAACAAACGAACCAGCCATGGCAATCATGGCGACATTTGCCTTGCCGATACGGTCTGCAGACCGCCCGGCCCAGACGCAGGCCACTGCACCGAGCGCAATCGCCAGAAATGCCGTCAGACTTGCCAGCCGGTTGGCAGCCTGCACGTCGAGTGAAACAGCAAAGGACGCAGCCGCAGCGACCGGCAGCCACGCCCACATGGCATAGAGCTCCCACATATGACCAAGGTAGCCGCCATAGGCGCGCCGAATGCGCGTGTCGGTCCACGCAAGCGTGATGGACCGGGCAGAAAACGCCGGCGAGCGCGCATGGTGCGGACCAAGGCCCGTCCCCAATACAAAAGCCCCGCCGATAAAGGCCGCGATGGACGTGGAGTACACAGCCACCCGCCAGTCGGCACCACCCATCAGCGTTGCCAGGTGCGGCAGGGAGGACCCGAATGTAAGCGCGCCAACCAGAATGGCCACCAGCAGCCCGCGATCTTTCAGGCCCCAGCCTGCCGTAATTTTCATTCCGACCGGATAAACCCCTGCGAGCATGATCCCGGTGATCAGGCGCAGCAGCACCGCAACAGCGCTTGCCGGTGAAACAAACGCCAGACCAAGATTGGCAGCCGCTGCAATGCAGGCACACAGCGCCAGTACGCGGCGCGGATCAAACCGGTCGGCAATACCCATAAATGCCGAGGCAAACGCACCGACGACAAACCCCAACTGCACCGCGCTGGACAAGGCCGCCTGCTGGCCCGGGGACATGGCAACCTCAGCCATCATGCCCGGCAGCGTCGCCGACGACACAAACCACAGGCTGAGCGCAGCCACTTCCGCCACAACCAGAAAAGTCATGGAACGCAGTTTGGACGATGATGACGTCAAGACCTGTCCTCGGCAGCCTGAAGGATAGTGAAGACGGCTGCTGCGTCTGCCGCTGCATCAAGGTGCAAGGTTTCCGTGTGCTCCACAACCACAGTGTCGAACATTTCAGCCACGACACGATCACCGGCCTCGACCTGCCAACTGCCACGGACCACATGCAGGACCGCAATTCCATTGCGCGGGACCGGCAGATCACGTGGATCGCCGCCATGAACAATACTGACCCGGTGGGTCCATTTGCCTTGCCGTGTCATGACATTGAAGGCACTGGCAGCGCCTTCATTCAGCCGGCTTGACGGTGTTTGCACACTGTCGAAACGGAACGGCTGCAGGAATTCCATGTGCTGTGCACGGCTATCGCCAAACTCCAGAACAAAAGGCGCGCCTCCCACCAGTGTAATGGTGCGGTCAATGCCCGGGAAAGACGAAAACGGCCCGTCTGTGTCAATGGATGCAAGCGACAAGCGGATGTCGAAACCGTCCTGCGGAGCGGCCTCGGGCCAGAGCCAGACATCCTGGGTCATGCCGCCGCCATTGTTCCAGGGCTTGCGGTTGTAGGTGTCGTGACGAAGCAGGTTCACGCTCATCTCACGAGGCCGCACCTTCCTTGAGCAGCTTGTAGGTCACGCTGTCCAGGAGCGCTTCAAACGAGGCATCTACAATATTGGGCGATACGCCAATGGTGAACCAGCGTTCACCGGTCCTGTCGCGGCTTTCTATGAGGACACGGGTTATGGCACCGGTGCCGCCATTCAGGATACGCACCTTATAGTCGACAAGTTCCAGATCCTCGATCAGGTCCTGAAATTTGCCCAGGTCCTTGCGCAACGCGGTGTCCAGGGCATTGATCGGACCATTGCCCTCACCGACCGACATGATGCGCTTGCCGTCAATGATGGTCTTGACCACCGCCTCGGCAACCGACGTCTCCTCGCCTTTCGCATTGTGGCGGTGTTCGACGGACACCCGGAACGAGTTCGACCTCGAAGAAATTCGTCGCTGAGCCGAGCGCCTGGCGGGCCAGAATCTGAAACGATGCAGGCGCGGCATCATAGGCATAGCCTGCCGTCTCGCGCTCTTTTACGTCGCGCAACAGTGTGTCGAGGCGCGGATCTGACTTGTCAACGCTGATGCCGGCACGTTCGATTTCGGAAATCAGGTTGGACTTGCCCGCCTGATCCGACACCAGAACGCGGCGGATGTTGCCGATGGTCTGCGGTGGCACGTGTTCATAGGTCTCCGGCTCCTTCAGCAGCGCGGATGCATGAATGCCCGCCTTGGTGGCAAAGGCGCTTTCACCCACATAAGGCGCCTGCCGGTCGGGGGCCCGATTGAGCAGTTCATCAAAAGCGCGCGACACATGCGTCAGCCGCTCCAGACCGTGCGCCGTAATGCCGGTTTTCACCAGATCCGCATAAGCCGGTTTCAGCATCAGTGTGGGGATCAGGGATACCAGATTGGCATTGCCGCAGCGCTCACCGATACCGTTGAGGGTGCCCTGGATCTGGCGCGCGCCCGCCCTGACAGCGGCAAGGGAGTTGGCCACCGCCTGTTCAGTGTCATTGTGGGCATGGATCCCCAGATGCGAGCCGGGAACCTGTTCGCAGACCGCCCGCACGATCTGTTCAATCTCGTGGGGCAGCGTGCCGCCATTGGTGTCACACAGGATCACCCAGCGCGCACCGGCATCATGGGCGGCATGTGCGCAAGACAGCGCATAGGCCGGGTTTGCCTTGTAGCCATCGAAGAAATGCTCGCAGTCGACCATGGCTTGCTTGCCGGCGGCGATGGCGGCGGCAACGCTGTCGGAAATGCAGGCCAGGTTTTCTTCATTGCTGGTCTTCAGCGCGACCTCGACGTGATAGTCCCACGACTTGGCGACAAAGCAGACAGCATCGGATTTCGCCTGCAGCAGATCCTGCAGGCCGGGATCATTGGACGCCGACCTTCCCGGGCGACGCGTCATGCCAAAAGCTGAAAATGACGCCTTCATTTTGCGGGGTTCGGCAAACAGGGCCGTATCAGTCTGGTTGGCCCCCGGGTAGCCGCCTTCGATGAAATCGATACCCAGTTCGTCCAGCATGGCAATGATGGCCAGCTTGTCTTCCAGCGAGAAGTCGATGCCAGGCGTCTGCGCCCCGTCACGCAGCGTCGTGTCGTACAGATAAAGCCGTTCGCGCGGCGAGCGTCGCGGCTTTTGTTGATCAGCTGTTTGAGTTGGTGTGGTCGTCACGACAATACCTCGCTTAAGACGGTGTCAACAACACTGGCAACGTCGGTGACTGACAATTCGATTGGAGAAATCTCAACACGCGAAAATCCTTGCTGATGAAGAAACGCATCGCGCTTCGCATCATGCGCAATTCGAGGCTTCTGCGACATGAGTTTCACCATCCAGTTCGATAACCAGTTTTCTGGCAAAGCAGACAAAGTCGGCAATGTACGGCCCGATCGGTGCCTGTCGGCGAAAATGCAGTCCGTAAGATGCCTTCAGTTGTTTCAGGTGCGGCCACAACTGTCGCTCGAACGGAGTCTGTTCACGACGAAGACGCCGTGCTGCCTGCCTGGTTTTGGCCGGGATGCGCGTTGTCATTTTTGCTCACCCCCCACCCCAACCCCTCCCCACAAGGGGGAGGGGCTGAATGATCGGCTGGTTTTTCAGCTTCTCCCCTCCCCCTTGTGGGGAGGGGTCGGGGGTGGGGGTCGGCCACATCATCGCTTCAGTTCCCAACTTGTCAGGCGTTCACCGGTTGCCGGGTCTTTTGAATCCTTGAGTTGAACCCCTCGAGCCGTCAGCTCATCGCGAATACGGTCTGCTTCGGCGAAGTCCTTGTTTCCGAAGGCTTCGAGGCGCAAGGCGATGGCGGCTTCAATTGCAGATGCATCTACCTGGCTGGCGCGCGGGTCGCTGAGGTCGCCGGCAAAGCCCAGAGCCGCAAGGTTTGACGCACGTTCAGTGTCGTCCATCTGATGCAGGGCCGCGATCGCACGCGGTGTGTTCATGTCATCCAGCAAGGCCTCGAGTACGTCGCCGGTCATGGCAGGCTCTGCATCTGCCGGGGAGGCCTTGGCATACCAGCCGGCCAGCACATCCCAGCTCTCCTGAACCGACTTTTCCGTCCAGTCAATGGGCTGGCGATACTGGGTGCGCAGCATGTTGAAGCGCAATACTTCACCGGGCCACTTCTGCAGCAACTCGTTGATGGTGATGAAGTTGCCGTCGCTCTTCGACATCTTCCTGCCCTCGACCTGAAGGAAGCCGTTGTGCATCCAGACATTGGCCATGACTTTGGTGTCATGGGCGCAACGTGACTGCGCGATCTCGTTTTCATGGTGAGGAAACTGCAGGTCGATGCCGCCGCCGTGTATGTCGAACACTTCGCCCAGATGCTCCCTGGCCATGGCGGAGCATTCGATATGCCAGCCGGGCCGGCCCCTGCCCCACGGGCTGTCCCAGCCCGGCGTTTCATCATCTGACGGCTTCCACAACACGAAGTCGGTCGGATCTTTCTTGTAGGTGGCCACCTCGACGCGGGCACCGGCCACCATTTCATCCAGCGAGCGGCGCGACAGGGCACCATAGTCCTTCATGGACGGTGTGTTGAACAGTACATGCCCGTCAGCCTCGTAGGCATTGCCCTTGGCGATCAGCACCTTGATCATATCGACCATTTGCGGAATGTGGCCGGTGCAGGTCGGTTCAACGTCAGGCGGCAGGACACCAAGTGCTGAAATGTCTTCGTGAAACTGCCTGGTGGTGCGCTCTGTTACATCGGATATCGGCACACCTTCCTGCCTGGCGCGCGCATTGATCTTGTCATCCACGTCGGTGATGTTGCGGACATATTTCACATGGGCCTCGCCATAGACATGACGCAACAGGCGGTAGAGCACGTCAAACACGATGATCGGACGCGCATTGCCGATGTGGGCAAAATCATAAACCGTCGGCCCGCACACATACATGCGCACGTTTTCCCGATCGATCGGCTGAAACACCTGCTTGGCTTTTGTCAGTGTATTGTAGAGTGTCAGTTCCATGCGACATGTACCCTTGAGGCCACGCTGGCCGGGGTTGCTCATTTTCTCATGTTTGGAAAAGCAGAACCGTTACCAGCGCAAGATTGCGACTAGTTGATAATAATCCGGCAAATGTTGCAGGCGGATTTACGAAGCGGTTCCATGGTGCGCAAAATGCGCGCGATCACAGCGCGCGTCAAGCCCATGACCGGATTTTGGTTATTCGGCTATTATTTCAGTTACAATACCGGTTTCCAACTCAGCCGGAAACGCCTATACGCTGCAACGATTATGACGACGCCTCCCCCCTCAAACATGAAAGCGGCCTTCTGGATGGCCGGCTGGATCACCTTGATGCTGACCATGGCCGTGGTTGGCCGCGAGGTGACGCGCGAGATCGATGCGTTTCAGGTGATGGAACTGCGTGCCCTGATCGGGATCGTGCTGATCTACCCGCTGGTTTACATGCACGGCGGCCTGAGTACCATGAAAACAGCTTACCCGGCTCGCCATCTTGCGCGAAACGTCGTGCACTATGGCGCGCAGTATTCCTGGTTTATCGCACTTGGCCTGATACCGCTGGCCCAGGTTGTGTCCATTGAATTCACCATGCCGATCTGGACTGCAATCCTCGCGGTGCTGTTCCTGGGCGAACGGATGAACGCCTGGAAGATCGCGGCGATTGTGCTCGGAATTCTGGGGGTGCTGATTATCGTTCGGCCGGAGGCTGGCAGGATTGATCCCGGCCAGGCGTGGGCGTTGGCATCGTCAGTGGGCTTTGCGGTGTCGGTGGTCATGATCAAGGCGCTGACCCGCACGGACAGCGTGGTTCGTATCCTGTTCTGGATGCTGGTGATACAGGCCGTAATCGGTGCCGTTCCGGCTTACCTCGTCTGGCAACCGGTGCCAACCCACCTGTGGGGTTTCGTGCTGGCCGTGGCGTTCTGCGGGACGTTTTCTCATTATTGCATGACCCGGGCCATGCTGTATGCCGATGCCACGGTAGTCATCCCAATGGATTTCATTCGTGTTCCTGCAACTGCCATAGCCGGCTGGCTGATTTACTCCGAAGGCATTGATGTATTCACCGTGGCAGGTGCCACCCTCATTTTGCTGGGCAACCTGCTCAACCTGAAACAGGCAGGCACGGCGCGGGTGCGATAAACCGGTTGCATGAGTTTCCGGCTTGTGACGCAATGTCGGGGAACTCGCTGAGCAAAAACCCACGGAATGCAAATCATGAAACCGTTCGAAGGTATCCGGGTGCTGGACCTGACCCATGTGCTGGCCGGGCCGTTCTGCACCTACCAACTTGCCGTTCTTGGTGCAGACGTGATCAAGGTCGAGCCGCCGGACAACCCTGACATGACCCGCGAAGAAGGTGTTGTGCCGGCTCTGAACGACGCTGCTTACGGTACGTATTTCCAGGCCCAGAACGCAGGCAAACGCGCGATCACCGTCAATCTGAAGGATCCGGCCGGACGCGATGTACTGCGACGCCTGATCAAAACCGCAGATGTCCTGGTGCAAAACTATGCCGGTGACGCACTGGAAGGGCTGGGTTTCGGCTATGACGCGGTTTCGGCAATCCAGCCAAAACTGATCTATTGTACGCTGACCGGGTTTGGCCGCACCGGCCCAAAGGCCAATCACCCGGCCTATGATGTGGTCATTCAGGCCTTTTCCGGATTGATGAGCGCAAATGGAACACCCGACACCGGACCGGTCCGCGTCGGACCTCCCATGGTTGATTATGGCACCGGTGCACAAGCGGCACTGGCGATTTCCGCGGCCCTGCTGCAACGGGAAAAAACCGGCAAGGGCCAGCGCATTGATGTTTCAATGCTGGATGCCGCCCTGATGCTGATGAGCTCCAGCGTGACCGACACGCTGACAACCGGAAAGCCACCAAAACCGCACGGCAACAATCACCCCAACTATGCCGGATACCGGACATTTGAAACGGCAGACGGTCTGTTGATGGTCGGCGCATGGACCAACCGGCAACTGTCACGATTGTTCGAAGTTGTCGGAGAACCGGAACGAGCAGCGCACATATTGCAGGTACCGCGTGCCCGTGTGGGCGAAATGGCCGCTGATGACGCCGGTATTATATCAGATCACCTGAAGTCGCGAAGTGCAGACGAATGGGAAGCGGTACTCAACGATGCAAGGGTGCCGGCTGCCAGGGTGCGCACGCTGGACGAGGCACTTGCGCATGAGCAGATCAGGTCACGCCGGGTCGTGCAGCAGGCAGGCCGTGCCCCTGCCGACAACGGCCCGCCGGCGTTTCCGGTGGCTGCTTTTTCCTATGATCACGGTACACCGGGTCTTAAGCGCCCACCGCCGTTGGTTGGCGAACACACGGACGAGGTACTGGCCGAACTGGGCTTCAGCAGCACCGAAATCAGGGCATTCCGAGAAGCGGGAACTCTCTAAGATGTTGCGGCAACTCGACACATTCCGATCACAAACCCGGTAGACAGGGCAAAAAGCGATTGCTCTCTTGGCGCGAGACTGCAATACAGTGTGCAACGACGACGACAATCGATTCAGACCGTAGGGTGGTTTTCATTTTGCAAAGAGCATCGTTTTGACTGCCGCCGAGCGCGCATGGGTCCAGAAACTCGCACCCTACAGAAGCGCCGACGACCGCCAGGCTGTTGTGGAAATCATCCTGACGCTGGTTCCCTTTGTGGGCACATGGATTGCCATGTACGCCCTCATGAACGTCAGCTACCTGCTGACCTTAGCGCTGGTGCCGGTGGCTGCCTGCCTGATGGTACGGCTGTTTATCATCCAGCATGATTGCGGCCACCGTGCGATGTTTTCGTCACGCACCGTGAATAACTGGGTGGGGCGCTGCATGGGCCCGCTGACCCTGACACCATATGAGTATTGGCGGTATGCACACTCGATGCACCATGCCGGCTCCGGCAATCTGGACAAGCGCGGCTTTGGTGATATCGAAACGCTGACCATTTCCGAATACAACTCACTGAGTACGTTCAATAAATTGCGATATCGGCTGTACCGGAACCCGTTCGTGCTATTCATCATCGGCCCGGCCTATCTGTTTATCGTCCGGCACCGTTTTCCACTTTGGGCCCTCAGCCTCGGCCGCGCCCAGTGGATCAGCATCATGACAACAAACCTCAGTATCGCGGTGTTGTATGGGGCCATCATTTACTTCATCGGCTTCAAAGCATTCATTTTGATCCAACTTCCTGTTGTTGCCCTGGGCGCCTCAATCGGTGTGTGGCTGTTCTATGTTCAGCACCAGTTCGACACCACGCAGTGGGACCATACCGAGACCTGGGAGCATGAACATTCTGCCCTGCATGGCAGTTCTTTCTATGATCTGCCAAAGCCGCTGATGTGGCTGACCGGCTATATCGGCATTCATCATGTGCACCATCTTTCAAGCCGGGTTCCGTTCCACAAGCTGCCGCAGGTGATGCGGGACTATCCCGAATTGAAGGAAATCGGACGGTTGACGTTCTGGGAGAGCCTGAAATGCATCCCGCTTACCTTGTGGGACGAAAAGACGCGCCGGCTGGTATCGTTCAAGCAGGCAATGGCTACTCCGGCCTGACTTCCCCCTAGGGAAGAAAAGCCCACGCCATCGTGAATTCCTCCAGACAGACAAGGCTGTTACCTATTCAGGTGACAGCCTTTTTCATTGCTCGAGGAAAATTCATCAGATGCTGCATTTCAGGCCTGCTTTCCGTCCGGTTGCAATTCTAGCTGCTGTCCTTGCCCTGCTTGTCCATGCATCGATTGCCAACGCCAGATTTGTCGGCGAGGCAGACGACAACCCGCGCATGTCTCAAAGCAGTTCGCCATATCTGAGGTCTCATTCCAACGACCTGGTGCGCTGGTATGACTGGGGCGATGAGGCATTCGAGCGGGCCAGGAAACTGAAGCTGCCCCTGTTTGTCTCGTTCGGGTACACGGCGTGTCACTGGTGTCATGTGATGCAGGAAACCCATTTCAACAATGAAGCCATAGCCCGGACAATCAACGAGCGGTTTGTGCCGGTGCTGGTGGACCGTGAACAGCGCACCGCCCTGGACGACACCTACATGCTGGTGACAGAGTTGCTCACACAGCGTGGCGGGTGGCCCAACAACATGTTCCTGACACCGGATCTGAAACCGTTTTATGGAACCGGTTACATTCCACCGGAAGATCTTACCGGGCTGCTGAGCGGCGTCACCGAGAGCTGGGTCCAGGACAATCCAGCCGTTCTGGCAGAAGGTGACCGGCTTGCTGCACTTCTGGAAGGCTACCTGAACCGCAAGCAGGAAGCGCAGAACCTGACCCCTGCCCTGATGGCGGACGCGGCCAAAGCACTGGCCGGGGAATTTGATGCCTTCGCCGGCGGCCTTGGTGACGGCCCGAAGTTCTTCCGGCCCACGGTGCTTGCCTTCATGCTGCAGCAGGCCGAACGCACCGGCGATGCCGACGTGCTGGACGCGGTGGAAAGAACCCTGCAGTCGGGCCTGAACGGCGGTATCCATGATCATATAGAGGGTGGCTTCCACCGCTATGCGATCGATCCCGGATGGCGCGTGCCGCACTTTGAAAAGATGCTCAACGATCAGGCTCTCAACACCGAGGTCTACCTGACCGCCTATCGCCTCACCGGAAAACCGGAATATGCAGCGACGGCACGCAAGACCATTGACTATGTGCTGGCCGACCTGACCGCGCCGGAAGGCGGCTTCTTCACCGCCCGCGACGCCGATTCGGAAGGTGAGGAAGGCACCTACTATCTATGGACACCGGAACAACTCGAAAACGTGTTGGGCAAACAGGACGCCGAATTTGCACTCAACACATTCGGCCTGATTGCAGATGGCGAAATGGCCGGCAAGGTCATCCTCAACATGGATGGTGCAGGTGATCAGCCGGTTCCGAAACTTGATCAGGTTCTTGCCAAACTGGCCGAGGCCCGCAAGCCACGGCAGAAGCCGGTTCGGGACGAAAAAATACTGGCCAACTGGAACGGCATGATGATAGCCGGCGTGGCACAGGCAGCGATATTGCTTGATGACGTCAACTACCGCGATGTCGCCGTCAGGGCCGGGGAATTCGTCTGGAGCAAAATGTATGATGAAGATGGCGTGCTGCATCGCAGCCACTTTGAAGGCATCAATGATATTGAGGGCGAACTGGACGATTATGCCCAGATGGCGCGTGGCTATCTGTTTGTTCACGACGCCACCGGAGACAAGGTCTGGCTGGATCGTGCCAAGGCTTTGCTGGCCAAGATGCGCAAGAATTTTCAGGACACCGAAACCGGTGACTTTTACGGCACCCGCGAGGCCGCCGGGTTCGCGCGCACCAAGCCGCGCTCCGACGTTGACCAGCCTTCCGGCAATGGCGCAGCCCTAGATGCAATGGTGCGTCTGGCACAACGCGCCGGCACGCCGGACATGCGCCGCGCCACGGAGCAAACCATTGCCGCGCTGTCAGGCATTGCAGCCGGCACCCCAACAAGCGGTGCTTCCATTCTGTCGGCGTCAGACAGTTTCCTGCATGGCCAGACAGGTGTGGTGCAATTTGCCGGCAACGGTGTCGTGACTGCGCGGCTGGTTCCAGGTGCCGATCGCAAGAGCCTGGTCATTCGCCTGCAGGTGGCTGATGGCTGGCATGTCAATTCCCATGCCCCGCTGGAAGATTACCTGGTGGCCACGAAGCTGGACATTGCCGGCAACAAAGCAGCGAAAACGGCAACCGTGTCCTACCCGGAACCGGAAACCAAGAAGCTCGCCTTCAATGAAAAACCGATGGCCCTTCTGGAAAACCAGGTCGAGATCACAGCCCGCTTTGACGAGCCCATCACCGGGCCGGTTGAAGCCCGGTTGCAGGTACAAACCTGTTCAGATGAAATATGCCTGCTGCCGGAGACACTGAAACTGCGGGTTGCGATGCCGCCTGCATCTTAGAGCGATCGGCTATTCAGCCGCCTCAAAACTGTCTTCGTCTGACTCATCCGAATTCGTCGCAACCGACTTACGCAACTCTTCCGCGACCAGAAACGCCAGCTCCAGCGCCTGATCTGCATTGAGACGCGGGTCGCAATGGGTGTGATAGCGATGTGCAAGATCATCATCAGACACTTCACGGGCACCACCGGTACACTCGGTAACGTTCTGACCCGTCATTTCCACATGGATACCGCCGGCATGGGTGCCTTCGGCCCGGTGGATGGACAGGAAGTCGCGGACTTCTGACAGTATGGCGTCGAACGGCCTGGTCTTGTAGCCACTGGATGCCTTGATGACGTTACCGTGCATCGGATCACACGACCACAGCACCTTGCGGCCTTCGGCTTCTACCTTGCGGATCAGTCCAGGCAGATGATCTTCCACCTTGCCTGCACCAAAGCGTGCGATCAGCGTCAGCCGGCCGGCTTCATTGGCCGGGTTCAGTATGTCGATGAGACGGATCAGTTCATCCGCTTCCAGGGATGGGCCGCATTTCAGGCCGATCGGGTTTTGCACACCGCGACAGAATTCCAGATGCGCATGATCGGGCTGGCGTGTCCTGTCACCAATCCACAGCATGTGACCGGACGTTGCATACCATTCCCCGGAGGTCGAATCGACGCGGGTCAGGGCTTCTTCAAACCCCAGCAACAGCGCCTCGTGCGATGTATAGAACTCGGTCGACTTGAGTTGCGGTGTGGTATCAGGGTTGATACCGCACGAGCGCATGAAGCCCAGCGTTTCCGAAATCCGGTCAGCCAGATGCTGATAGCGCTCGGATTGCGGTGAACCGCGAAGATATCCCAATGTCCAGCGATGCACATGTTCCAGGTTGGCATAACCACCCATGGCAAATGCCCGCAACAGGTTCAACGTGGCGGCTGACTGTCGGTAAGCCATGATCTGGCGTTCGGGGTCCGGCTCGCGTGACGCAGTGTCAAAGCCGATGCCATTGATAATGTCACCGCGATAGCTCGGCAATTCAATGTCACCCTGCTTTTCAACGTTGGAAGACCGTGGCTTGGCAAACTGGCCGGCGATGCGGCCGACCTTGACCACCGGTTGACCACCGGCAAACGTCAATACAACCGCCATTTGCAGGAACACGCGGAAGAAGTCGCGAATATTGTCCGCCTCATGTTCGGCAAAGCTTTCCGCGCAGTCACCACCCTGCAGCAAAAACCCCTTGCCTTCCGACACCTTGGCCAGCTTGCGCTTCAGCTTGCGCGCTTCACCTGCAAATACAAGCGGGGGAAACGTAGCCAAACGGGCTTCCGTGGTCTTGAGGGCTTCCGCATCAGCATAGTCGGGAACCTGCTTGATCGGGAAAGAACGCCAGCTTGAAGGGGTCCAGTTGCTCATAGTACTTACTCTCTTGACTGCCCGCCACCTTGCGGACCGTTGATTTCATAGCGCCATCATAGCAAAAAATGCAAGCACTGTGCAGGTGAACGACCATCCACGACACATCCGGTCAAACACAATTTCGCGGCTATACAGGCAGTTGCCCACCATCACCTGAATGTCCCGCATATACGATACAATGAGTTAAGAATTGCCTGATACAATGTGTGCGCCCGGGACGGCTGAGATAATTTGACCTTGTATAAAGAGGTTTGAATCATGCTTAACACTTTGTTTTCGGACGGAAATCTGAACTGGATGTACGCCTTCTTCTTTGGAGGAAAATATCCTCTGGCACTGCAACTTGGCATCATCAACGCACTTTGCGTCATTGCAATAATTTTGATGCGATCATTGCATGTCGAAGCAGCGCAAGCCCCCAGATTTACACGCATTTTTGGCTGGTTGATCGTCGCGACCAACGTTCTTCTGGTTCTGAACAAGGATCATCGCTTCGTCGGGTTTCTTGCCTGACGCGGGATCTGTGCTGAATGACTTGCAAGCGCGAGCCGCTTGAAGCAGACTTTGCGTCATGAGTTTGCAAACGCCGACATTTACCTTAGGCATCGAGGAGGAGTACCTCCTGGTAGACCGAAAAACGCGGGACCTGGTGGCGGCGCCTGATGCCTTGATGGACGAATGCAAAAAGGTGCTGAAGTCGCGCGTCAGTCCTGAATTCCTGCAATGTCAGATCGAGGTCGGCACCGGGGTTTGCAAGACCATTCCACAAGCACGCGCTGAACTGGTTGAACTGCGTACAACCATTGCCGGCATTGCCGACAGCTATGGTCTTGCGCCGCTTGCCGTCGCCACCCATCCCTTTGCCGACTGGCAGCACCAGTCATTTACCCACAAGCAGCGCTATGAAGAACTGGCGCGCGATCTGGCGGGCGTTGCCAGACGCATGCTGATCTGCGGCATGCATGTTCACGTCGGCATCGAGGATGAAGATCTGCGCATCGACCTGCTTGGCCAGTTGTCGTATTTCCTGCCCCACCTGCTGGCGCTGTCTGCGTCATCGCCCTTCTGGCAAGGCCGGGATACAGGGCTCGCCTCTTACCGGCTGAGCGTGTTCGACAATCTGCCGCGCACCGGGCTGCCGCCCGTTTTCAACTCCTACGGAGAATACACCCGCGCGGTGGACAGGCTGATCCAGTCGGGGCTGATTGAGGATGCAACCAAAATCTGGTGGGACCTGCGGCCATCTGCGCGTTTTCCAACGCTGGAAACCCGGATATGCGATGTTACACCGCGTCTCGATGATACCGTTGCCATGGCGGCCCTGGTGCAGAGCCTGGCGCATATGCTGTACAGGCTAAGGTTGTCCAATCAGCGCTGGCGCCAGTATGAACGGTTTTTGATCAACGAGAACCGCTGGCAGGCACAGCGCCACGGTGTATCAGGGCAGTTGATGGACTTCGGCAAGGCGGAGCTTGTCGACTATCCCGACCTGCTTGATGAATTGCTTGATCTGGTCGCCCAGGACGCGGAGGAACTGGGCTGTTCGAACGAAATCGTCAAGCTGCGCGACATAATAGCCAGCGGCAACAGCGCCGACAGGCAACGTGCCGTCTTTAAATCTGCAACCGATCAAGGCGCCGATCACACAGAAGCCATGCGGACTGTTGTGGACAGTCTGATTGAAGAGACAGTCAGCGGACTAGACTAACCGGCGTCGTTGATTTCCAGGTGGCGCTGCATGGCTACTTCAGCCGATGCGTAGGCTTCCTGACGATCCACCGACCAATAGCGCAGATCATCCAGGCGAATAGCCTGCCTGGTAACCGCACAGCGCACGAAATCACCATGACGCAGGACCTGAAAGTCAGCATCAAGATAGCGGACCTTGGCTTCCTGGGCAGCGGCAAATGTTGGTTCAAAGTTCATGGGCTCTATTCTTACAGCCAGAATAACTGCTTGAGAAGGGGTTTGGAAATTTTCGAAACAAGCCACGCCGCCTCGGCACCAGCATAATTCCTGTCAGCCTCCATTATCCGACTGCCGGTGTGTTTGATGACTGTTCGCCCCGAACCCTAAAACAGGCTGCCCTGACCACCGCCCGGTTTGCCCTCGCCTGGCGGTTTGGCAGATGATGCCTGCTTGCGCGTGCCTTTGACCCCGATCACCGCATCGGCGCAACCATCGGCGAATTCTATGCTGACGCCCATGCCGGCCTCGGTTGCTGCTGCAGTGCGAACCGGCTGCCCGTCGCCATCGCGCACCAGTGCAAAGCCCCGCTCCAGTACGGCCTGATAGGAAAACGCCCGCAAAAGCTTGTCCGCCGCGGACAGGGCCTGCCGGCGCTGCTCCATGCGCGCATCAAGGCTGCGTCTGGCGTCGCGCGACAGGCGGATGAGGGTTTCACGGTCCCGGGTGATCTGCTGCTGCAGCGGCCTGACGGTCAGGCGCGCAGCAACCCGGTCAAACCGGCTGCGGCTGGCGGCTGTTGCAGCTTTCAAGGACTGTCCGAGCCTGCCTGAGGCCGCATCGAAGCGCTGCCGGGCCAGCGCCAGCAGATCATCAGGGCGCGGCAGGCCCCTGCCCGCAGCAGTTATGCGGGTGCGCCGTTCATCCATGGCGCGCGATATGGCACGGTGCTGGCGCGCGCCCATATCGGCCACGTAGGCCAGCAGTTCAGAGCGCACCGGCACCGCGCGTTCGGCAGCAGCAGTGGGCGTTGGTGCACGCCAGTCGGCGGCGTGATCAATGAGGGTCCAGTCGGTTTCGTGACCCACTGCTGAAATAAGCGGAATGGTGCTGTCAGCAGCAGCACGCACCACTTCTTCCTCGTTGAAGCCCCACAAATCCTCCAGGCTGCCGCCGCCACGCGCCACGATGATCAGGTCAGGCCTCGGTATGTCGCCGTCAGGGTCGAATGCATTGAACCCGCGAATGCCGTTGGCAACTTCCTTTGCGCTGCTTTCTCCCTGCACCCGCACCGGCCACACCAGGACGTGGCGCGGAAACCGATCCGACAGGCGATGCAGAATATCGCGGATGACCGCACCGGTTGGTGATGTCACCACACCGATGACAGTGGGCAGATAGGGCAATTCCCGTTTGCGCTCCTCGTCAAACAGGCCTTCTGCCGACAGTTTCTTGCGGCGTTCTTCCAGCAGCGCCATCAGCGCACCGGCGCCGGCTGGTTCCAGGGTCTCGATGATGATCTGGTATTTCGACTGCCCGGGGAACGTGGTGATGCGCCCGGTGGCAATGACTTCCAGCCCCTGTTCAGGCTGGATCTTCATGCGCGAAGCCGTGCCCTTCCAGATGACGCCTGAGATCACGGCGCGATCATCTTTCAGGTCCAGATAGACATGGCCGGACGCAGGGCGCGACACACGCCCCAGTTCACCGCGCACCCGCACATGGCCGAACGTGTCCTCCAGCGTGCGTTTCAGCGCGTTGGAGATCTCCGATACGGTAAATTCAGCTACATTGGAGACCGCTTCGGGCTCATCCATAAGCTCGCCTGTGTCGGGATCAAACCCGGACGGAGGCCAATCGGTGGACATGGCTACAAGAATCCTTTCAATGGCACCCATTGGATGTCAAAAACAGTGGCAATGGCAAGGAGAGCTTGACACCTCATGAACATTCTTCTGATCGGATCGGGCGGCCGCGAGCACGCGCTGGCCTGGGCAATCTCAAATTCCCCGCTGACGGACACATTGTTCTGTTCACCCGGAAACGCCGGTATAGCACAAGAAGCCGAGATTGTAGTGCTGGACCTGGATGATCCGGCTGCCGTGATCAGTTTTTGCAAGGTGAACGCAGTTGGCCTTGTCGTGGTGGGCCCGGAAGCGCCATTGGTGGCAGGCCTCGCCGATCAATTGCGCAGTGCCGGCATTACGACTTTTGGTCCCGATGCAGCGGCCGCCCGGCTGGAAGGCTCAAAGGGCTTCACCAAGGACATCTGCGCCAAGTACAATATCCCGACCGGTGCCTACGGCCGGTTTGACAGTGAAGCCGACGCGCTTGGCTATCTGGCCGATCACAGCGCACCCATTGTGGTCAAGGCAGACGGGCTTGCTGCCGGCAAGGGCGTCACGGTTGCCATGACAACCGCCGAGGCTGAAGCAGCAGTACGCGACATATTTGCCGGGCGTTTTGGCGATGCCGGAGCTGAAGTGGTGATCGAGGAATATCTCGTCGGCGAAGAAGCCTCGTTCTTTGCCATCTGCGACGGCAGCACCGCGGTAGCCTTCGGCTCGGCCCAGGATCACAAATGCGTCGGTGAAGGTGACACCGGACCGAACACCGGCGGTATGGGCGCCTATTCGCCTGCCCCGGTCATGGACGAGGCCATGAGCCGGCGCACCATGGACGAAATCATCAACCCCACACTGGCGGCGATGGCGGCAGAAGGCGCTGCCTTTCAGGGCGTGCTGTTCGCCGGCCTGATGATCACCGACACCGGGCCGCAGTTGATCGAATACAATGTGCGTTTTGGTGATCCGGAATGCCAGGTGCTGATGATGCGGCTCAAGGACGATATCGTTACCATCATGCTGGCGGCCTGTTCGGGTATGCTCGACAAGGTATCCGTGCGCTGGCACGACACGACGGCACTCACCGTGGTAATGGCGGCGGAAGGCTACCCAGGTGACGTTCAGAAGGGATCGGTCATCGGAAACCTGGATGCCGCATCGGCGATGGACGGAGTGCAGGTCTTTCATGCCGGGACAAAACGGGACGGCGACAACATCCTGGCCAATGGCGGACGCGTATTGAATATAACCGCACAGGCTGACAACGTCAGCAATGCGCAGAAACTGGCCTACGCAGCAGTGGATGCAATACATTGGCCACAGGGCTTCTGCCGCCGCGATATTGGCTGGCGGGCCGTCGAACGTGAAAAAGGTAATGCATGAGCGATCTCTACCCAGGCTTTGATGGACGCATGATCGACGGCGACGGCGCACGGCTTTTTGTACGCACCGGCGGCAACGGTCCGGCATTGCTGTTATTGCACGGATTTCCGCAAACCGGCGCCATCTGGCACAAGATCGCCGGTGAACTGAGCCAGCATTTCTCCCTGGTGATCCCGGATTTGCGCGGCTATGGCCGCTCCGACAAACCGGCCAATGATGCAGAAAACCTGGCTTATTCCAAGCGGACCATGGCGAACGACCTGATGGCTGTGATGCGCTCCCTCGGTCATGAGGACTTCCACCTGTGCGGCCATGATCGCGGCGGACGGGTGGCCTACCGTCTGGCACAGGACCATCCACACGCGGTGACCAGCCTGATCACGCTGGATATTGTGCCCACGCTGGAGCAATGGAAAGCCATGGCTAGCATTGCCGGAGCCATGAACACCTATCACTGGCCGTTTCTGGCGCAGCCCTATCCGCTGCCGGAAAAGATGATCGGCGCCGATGCGGATTTCTATCTCGATCAAAAACTCGGCGCCTGGAACAATGGCACCGGTCTTGATGTCTTCGACCCTGCCGCGCTTGCCGAGTATCGCGCCCACTATCGCAATCCTGAGGTCATCCACGCCTTGTGTAATGACTACCGCGCCGGGGCCACCTGCGATGTGGAACACGACCAGGCGGCACTGGATCAGGGTATCAAGATCACCTGCCCCATGCTGGCACTTTGGGGTGATGCCGGCATCCCCGGAAAATCAGGCGGCGGTCCGCTGGACATCTGGCGCAAATGGGCGACAAATGTAACCGGCGGCGGCATTGCCTGCGGGCACTTCCTGGCCGAAGAGGCCCCAGTGGAAACGCTGGCCGCCATGATGCCGTTCCTGATGGAGAATGCCGCTTGAGCCAGCCGATGGACAGACAGGCCGAATTTTCCGGCACCCGTGACGTGCGCAACGCCCACCGGTTTGATGAGCGGGCCCTGGCGGATTACCTGCAAATCCACATAGCCGGTTTCATCCCGCCAATGACGGTTGAACAATTCAAGGGTGGCCAGTCGAACCCGACCTACAAACTTGTTACCCCAACTGCCTCTTATGTTCTGCGCCGCAAACCACCGGGAAAACTGTTGCCGTCCGCGCATGCGGTTGACCGGGAATATCGTGTCATAAAGGCACTGCATGCCCAGGGACTGCCGGTTGCGAAACCGCATTTGTTGTGTGAGGACGCAAGCGTCATCGGCACCGAGTTCTACGTCATGGACTTTGTCGGCGGACGGGTGTTCTGGGAACCGTTCATGCCCGGTATCTCAGGCGGCGAGCGGGCCGCAATCTTTGATGAACTCAACTCGTTCATGGCAAACCTGCATTCGGTGGATGTAGATGGCGCCGGCCTTGCCGACTTTGGCCGCGCTGAAGGCTATGTGGCGCGCCAGATCAAGCGCTGGTCCGGGCAGTACCGTGCATCGGAAACCGCAAAAATACCGGCCATGGACCGGTTGATGGACTGGCTGCCTGATGCCTCTCCGTCCTCGGGCCAGGTGTCACTGGTGCATGGCGACTTCCGCCTCGACAATTGCATCATTGATCAGACAAGTCCGAAAATCCGCGCCGTGCTGGACTGGGAACTGTCTACCCTGGGCGATCCCATAGCGGACTTTACCTACCACCTGATGCAGTGGCGCATGCCGCCGTCTGAAACCGGTGCCGGCGTCGGTTCGCTGATAGGGCATGAAGCCCTTGAGGGTGTGCCTGCGCTTGAAGACTATGTTGCAGCCTATTGCCAGCGCCGGGGTTTGAGTTCCATTCCTGATCTGGACACCTATCTGGCTTATAATTTTTTCAGGATGGCAGCCATCTTCCAGGGCATTGTTGGCAGGGTGCGGGACGGCACGGCAGCCAATCCGCATGCTGCGGAAATGGCAAACCTTGTGTCTCCCATGGCTGACGTTGCATGGGATTACGCCCGAAAGGCCGGCGCATGAGTGATCCCCGTATCGGACTGGCGCTGGGTGGTGGGGCGGCGCGCGGACTTGCCCACATCCAGATTCTGCATGCTTTTGACGAACTGGGCATAAAGCCGCATCGAATGTCCGGCACCAGCATCGGCGCACTTATTGGGGCAGGTTATGCAGGCGGGCTGAGCGCTGCCGAGATCGAAGACCATTCCCGCCTGGTTTTGTCCAACCGGCTGGATGCCGCGCGACGGGCATTTTCGTCAGGACGCGGCGGGCTGATGGATCTGATCAATTTCAATCCGCTGGCTTCACCGATCATAGACGGGACCCAGTTGGTGAAGCTGGTGTTGCCGGCCCCGCTTCCAGATGACCTGGCAAAGTTCGCCATCCCTTTCACCATCGTTACAACCGACTTTTACAATATGAGTGAAGTGACATTTTCGTCGGGCGATCCCGTTGCTGCCATCGCTGCCAGCATTGCCATCCCCGGCGTCATCTCGGCGCCCAAACGCAACACCACCCTGATCGATGGCGGTTGCGTCAATCCGGTTCCCATATCCCATGTACAGGAGGACTGTGACATCGTGGTCGCAGTCAATGTCATCGGCAAGCCGCAACCGTCCAACGGGTCAGCCGCGCGAACCACCGACCTGCTGTCGGGCGCAATGCAGATCCAGCAGCAGAAAATCGCCCAGTTGCAGCGCGACAGCCTGCGCTGTGACATCTGGATTGAACCGGCCATCAGCCAATTTCGGATTCATGACTTCTTCCGCTTCGAAGACATCATGAGCGCGGCAAGACCGGCACGCGACGAGATCAAGCGGTCACTTGAACTTGCTCTGAACAGCTGAGTCAATTCAGGGGCTTAGCGCCTGGTTCTGAAGAATTGAGTCAACAGATCGCGCGCTTTTTTCTCACCCAGGCCGGAATAAACATCCGGTGCATGATGACAGGTTGCCTGGGTAAAGAACCGCGGCCCGTTCTCGACGGCCCCCATCTTTTCGTCATCCGCTCCAAAATACAGACGCCCGATGCGGGCGAACGAGATGGCGGCAGCACACATGGCACACGGTTCCAGGGTTACATGCAGGTCGCACCCGGTCAGACGCTCGCTGTCCAGCAGCCTGCCCGCTTCGCGGATGACCAGAACTTCGGCGTGGGCCGTCGGGTCATTCAGCTCGCGGGTCCGGTTTCCGGCACTTGTCACAATGGTGCCGCCGGGGCCAGTAACGCACGCGCCTACCGGCACCTCGCCGCGTTCGCCGGCGGCTTCGGCTTCCTCAAACGCCCGCGCCATGGCAGGGTGCAACTCAACCTTCATCGTCTTTTCACACTTGTTTCTTGAGCTTGCGCAATTGGACCTGTGCAGCAGCCCTGCCCTTCTGATACAAGCAACTCCATGAACGCCAAACAATCAAGCCCGTCTCTGCCACCACCCGGTGATGAACCAACCAAGCCCGAACGCGTCGCCAAGGTGATGGCCAGGGCAGGTCTGTGCTCGCGCCGAGATGCCGAACGCTGGATCGAAATGGGCCGGGTCAATGTCAATGGCAAACCGCTTATCACACCGGCCATGACGGTTCTACCCACTGATACGGTGGAGGTTGACGGCAAGCCATTGCCGGAACGTGAAGCGGCGCGGCTGTGGCGGTACCACAAACCATCGGGTCTTGTCGTGTCGCATCGTGATGAAAAGGACCGTGCGTCGGTTTTCGACAAGATGCCGGAGGACATGCCGCGCGTCATCTCGATTGGCCGACTGGACATCAATACCGAAGGCCTGCTGCTGTTGACCAATGACGGCGGACTTGCCCGCCTGCTGGAACTGCCGGCAACCGGCTGGGTGCGTCGTTACCGGGTACGGGCCAACGGCAAGGTCACACCCGAGGCGCTTGAAGCGCTCAAGGACGGCCTGCAGGTGGACGGGGTACAGTATGGCCCGATCGAGGCCAAGCTGGACAAGGAACAAGGGGCGAATGTCTGGCTGACCATCGCCCTGCGCGAAGGCAAGAACCGCGAAGTCAAAAAGATATGCGAACACCTTGGCCTGAAAGTCGGACGATTGATCCGAACCTCATTCGGCCCGTTCCAGCTCGGCGAACTGGCCCGCGGCGCAGTAGATGAGATTGCACAGAAAGTGCTCAACGAACAGGTTCGCGGCGGCACCAAGCGCAAGGATGGCGCGAAGTCGAAACGGGCTAGCGATCCGAAACTGGGGCCTGACGGCAAACCGTTCCGCAAACAGAAACGGGCGCCCGCGAAAGGCAAACCGGGCAACAAATCCGCATCAGGCAAGCCTACTGCGGGTAAATCCACATCAGGCAAAACAGCTGCTGGAAAGCCTTTCGCAGGCAAGCCTGCCGGAAAGCCCGCCGGTGCCAAGGGAGCTGCCCGTGCGGATCGTCGGCGGTAAGTTCAAGGGCCGCAGCCTATCGGCACCTGAAGGCCGCGATACCCGCCCGACGACGGACCGGGTGCGCGAGGCGATCTTCAACCGGCTTGAGCATGGTGTTCCGGGTTTCAGCATTGACGGCACACGCGTACTGGACCTGTTCGCAGGCACCGGCGCACTTGGCCTCGAAGCGCTGTCGCGTGGCGCAAAGCACGCCCATTTTATCGACAATAGCGACACCGCACGTGGCCTCATCAGGCGCAATGCCGACACGCTCGGTGTCATCGGGCAATGCAAGCTGTGGCGCCGCGATGCCGCCAACCTGGGCTCCTGCACGCCCATGAGCCCCTATTCCCTGGTGTTCCTTGACCCGCCTTACGGCAAAGGCCTGGCAGAACGCGCACTCACGTCACTGACCGCGGGTAGCTGGCTTGCGGAAAACGCAGTTGTCGTGGTGGAGGAAGCTGCCAAGGTGGATGTCGCGTTATCCGATGAACTGACCTTGCTGGGCGAGCATCGGTATGGCGACACCAAGGTACTGACACTGCAGTTCAGGTCATGAACTCATAAATAGGAGCCGGTGAATGAGACCGTCGATGATTTCCGCGGCACTTGTCGCTGCACTGGTCGGCTATGGTTCAACGATCGCACTCATTCTGGCTGCGGCCCAGGCTGTCGGCGCCAATTCGGCGCAAACCGCCAGTTGGGTCGCCGCCATCTGTTTCGCCAAGGCAATCGGATCCATGCTGCTGAGCACCTGGAAAAAGGTGCCGATCGTGCTGGCCTGGTCAACACCGGGCGCGGCCCTGATCGCGGCATCGACCGGCATCAACATCAACGAAGCCGTCGGCGCGTTCGTGCTGGCAGGCGCCCTGATCGCGCTGACCGGGGCGGTGCCTGCGATCAATCGTGCCGTTTCATCCATTCCCACCGGCATCGCCTCCGGCATGCTGGCTGGCGTGCTGTTGCCGTTCTGCATTGCCGTTGCCACCTATGCGGTCAGCGACTGGCGCATGGTGCTGCCGCTGATTGCGGTGTTTCTGATCGTACGGCTGATCAGTCCGCTGTATGCGGTTCTGGCTGCCCTGGCCACGGGCCTTGTCATAGCCTTCACCTATGCAGGCGTGCCGGTCCCGGCATTCCGGTTCGAGGCATTGTCTCTGGTGTTCATCATGCCGGAGTTCAACCCGGCTGTCCTGATCGGCCTCGGCTTGCCGCTGTACCTTGTCACCATGGCGTCACAGAACCTGCCGGGCTTTGCGGTACTGCGCGCGCATGGCTATACGCCGCCTGTTGCCGCCAGCCTTGGTGTGACCGGCATAGGCTCGATGATCGCCGGTGTGTTCGGTTCGCACACCTTCAACATGGCGGCCATTACGGCAGCCATCTGCCTTGGCGATGATGTCCACCCGGACAAGTCCAAACGCTGGCAGGTCGGTATTTCCTACGGCATCATCTGGATGCTGCTGGGGTTTTTCGGGCCGGTGATTATCGTCACCATCATCGCGATGCCGAAAGCCATTATTGCGGTCGTTGCAGGACTGGCACTGATCACACCATTGATCGGTGCGCTGGCTTCTGCCTTCGATGCCCCGGCAACCAGGTTCGCTGCTGCCGCGACTTTCATCGTAACCGCATCTGGTATCGCCGCCTTTGGCGTCGGCGCTGCCTTCTGGGGCCTGCTGGCCGGGCTGCTGGTGCACTTGATAGATGGTCTGAAGCGACGTTGAAGATGCTGCGGGGAGTCCGGCTACACGATCAATTTCGGCCGAACAGTCGCTCGATGTCCGACAGTTTCAGCTCGACATAGGTGGGTCTGCCGTGGTTGCACTGGCCGGAGTGTGGTGTGGCTTCCATCTCCCTGAGCAGGGCATTCATCTCTTCCGGCTTGAGCCGCCTGCCGGAGCGCACCGATCCGTGACAGGCCATGGTCGACAGGACATGATCAACCCGTTCGCTCACTCCGGTCGAGGCTTCAAATGTTTCCAGGTCATCGGCCACGTCCCTGATCAGTTTTGCGATATTGCCGCCGGCAATCAGCGACGGCACTTCGCGAACTGCGATTGAAGCCGGACCGAACCCGTCGATCACCAGGCCCGAAGCAGCCAGATCAGCGGCCGCATCCAGCAGGCGTTCGGCGGATGCTGCATCGAGGTCGACGATTTCCGGCACCAGCAGAGGCTGCCTGGCAATGCCTGAGGCGGCAAACTGGGCCTTCATTTTTTCATATACCAGCCGCTCGTGGGCCGCATGCTGATCCACGATCACCACGCCATCGCGGGTCTGGGAAATGATATAATTTTCATGAAGCTGGGTGCGCGGCGCGCCCAGCGGCGTATCCAGGTCATCGTCAAGCGGCGCCTCGTTGACACCGGAACCCGATGGTGGTGCAAAAGCCTCAAATGCAGCCTGGGTTTCCTGAAATCCCGGTCGCGGCGGTGACGTCCAGCTTTGCGGCTGGCGTTGGTGGACCCCGGTCTCGGGGCGAAATGAATTGATGGTGCCTGCGCCCACGGTATTCGAGGCCCTGTGGCCGGCGTCAGCAAGCGCCTGGCGGATGGACCCGACAATCAGGCCACGCACCAGGGCCTGATCGCGAAACCGCACTTCGGTCTTGGCCGGGTGAACATTAACATCCACCTCATCCGGTGGCACGGTGAGAAAAAGGGCAACAGCCGGGTGGCGGCCACGCATCATGAAATCGGCATAGGCGCCACGCAACGCACCGGCGATGACCTTGTCACGCACCGGCCTGCCATTGACATGCACATATTGCTGGTTGGCCTGAGCACGATGGTACGTCGGCAGGCTGACCAGCCCGGTCAGTTTGACAGTCTCACGAACCGCATCAATGGCAACCGTATTGCCCTGGAATTCACGCCCCATCACGGCGTGGATACGGTCTTCAAGTTTACCTTGGCGAAGATCAACCAGGGTTCGCCCGTCAGACGTCATGGTGAACCGGACACCCGGATGGGCCATGGCAAGGCGGCGCACCACATCGGCTGCTTCAGCGGTTTCTGCACGTTCTGACTTCAAGAATTTCAGTCGCGCCGGCACGGCAAAGAACAGGTCGGTGACCTCGATGACGGTACCATCTGAATGGGCAGCCGGGCGCACAGCCTGCTTACGCCCGCCCTCGACACGTATTTCATGCGCGTCGCCTCCTGAGCGCGGGCGTGACAATATCTTCAAACGCGATACTGCAGCGATGGATGGCAGTGCCTCGCCGCGAAAGCCCAGGGTCCGGATGTTGACCAGATCATCCTCTGCCAGTTTCGATGTGGCGTGACGTTCAACGGCAAGCTCAAGCTCCTCAGCCGTCATGCCAAAGCCATTGTCGGCAACGCGTATCATCGACCTGCCACCGGCGGACAGCGCCACCTCGATGGCCGTACTGCCGGCATCAAGCGCGTTCTCAACCAGTTCCTTGACCACGCTGGCGGGCCGCTCGATGACCTCACCGGCGGCAATACGGTTGATGGTGTTTTCTGATAGCTTGCGGATCATGGTTTGCCGCTTCTGGCCTTTCCCTCAAACAAGAACCCAGGTTTTGAACCTGTGAAACCGTCCTGCTGTTTTGTAAACAATCCGGGGTTCGCTGCCACCCGGTTTATGATTTCATGGCAGCAAGATAATCCCGGGTCAGTACCTTGCCCTGCTCAACGGCGGGCTGATCGAACGGATCGATATTCATCATGAAGCCTGCAAGGATGGTTTCAAGCATGAAATGCATCATCAGGGCACCAAGTGTGCGTTCGTCCACCCTGTCCACGGCAAACACCCTGACTGGCCTGCCATTGCGGATCAGAACCTCAACCGCGGCACTTTGCTGACAGGCAGTAACGTCCCCCACGGTGCGCCCCGCCAGATAGCCAAGCATCGGATCTGCAGCCAGATTGTCAGGCAGACGAGGCCCCTGGCCTTTTGTAGCCGGGAAGATGAGATTCACCAGTCGGCCTTCGGAACCATCTATGAAAAGTTGCATCTGGCTGTGCTGGTCGACCGGTCCGGCCGCTGCCACCGGTTGCGACCCGAGGCCGTTCTTGCCCAGGCTCTCGGCCCACAATTGGACATACCAGTTGGAAAACAACCGCAACCGATCAGCATAAGGCATCATCACCGAAACATTCATGCCGCGGGTTTCCTGAAGCGCAACGCATACAGCTGCACCAATCACCGGAGACGCGTTGTCGCCGGCAAGCACGGCCTGCATGATATCACCGGCACCCTTGCGAATGGCCAGCCCGTCAAGACCTGCCACGAGCGCCGGCAACAGTCCGACATTTGACAGGGCCGAATAGCGCCCGCCGATGTGCGGATCATGATCCAGCAGCATCAGTCGGTGTATCCGGGCAAGCCGTATCAGGGGATTATGGTGCGGATCGCCTGGCTCGCTCAGCACAACAAGGTGATTGGCAGGCGCCAGTCCGGCATGTTCAAGTGCACCGAGCAGACACAGTGTCTGCACCATTGTTTCCGGCGTACCACCGGACTTGGATGTGACGAGTACCCTGGTTGTCACCAATGGCAGTGAGGCAAATGCTTCCGTCAGTGTCGAGGCATCCAGATTGTCAAAGAAATGCAGTCTCGCGCCAATATTGGCTTCACAGCCCGGCACCCGGTATCCGGCCAGTTGCACAATGGCCTGCGCGCCCAGAGACGATCCGCCGGTTCCGAGAAAAACGATATCGGTCGCACCGTCGCGCAGAAACATTGCCGCCATCTTGCATGAGGCGAGGTCATCTATTTTTTGCGGCAACCGAAACAGCGGCAGCGAGTGTTGCTTGTGCATCGCGCACAGGCGTGCACGAGCTTCACCGGCCCTTTCGATATAGAGCGCCAGATCTTCATCACTCAATCCCGCATAGCCCACATGCGCAGCCATGCAGCCCGAAATATCGTGAATAAATGCGCCATTCGAAACGCTCATTCAGGCGAACCCCTGGATAATATCAAAGGATGTGACAACCACACACTCTTGGAGCCATTCAGGTTTCGACGGAATCAAGCCCCATGCCCCAAACTTTGTTTTTAGCACGTCTTTGTTCGCAAAACCGCACGCAGTTTTGCGATACCTGCTTTAGCGCAAGTTGGAGCCAAGCGCAAACGGCCTCGCTGGAGAAAGGAAGCCTAATCTGTTGAAATAAAACAGGTTTATGGTTCCTTCTTGAACCAGGCAAAAATTGCAAAGCCGATGAGGAGGTCAACGCTCCAGGAATTTCCGGCCTTTACCGCAATCTGCGGTCAACCCGGGGCATCACCGGTCCGCAACGGAATTCCTTCTGGCCGTCCGACGATGGAGATTGTCAATGCTTCAGGATCGATCAGGCGTTTGGCGACGCGCCTGGCGTCTTCGACCGTGACCGCGTTGATCAGATCGTTGCGTTTGGTCACATAATCGATGCCCAGATTGTCCTGCTGGATGCCCAGCAACTGGCCGGCAATCTTGCTGCCGCTGTCGAAGCGAAGCGCGTAAGATCCCGTCAGATAGGTCTTTGCCTGTTCGAGCTCTTCCTCTGTCGGACCCGTTTCCGCCATCTTCACAAGCTCAGCCCGCAGGACATCAAGTGTTTCGCCCGCCTTGGCATTCTGGGTGGATACCGACCCGATCAGCAAGCCACCGTTTGTCCATGACGCAAGGCCGGTATAGATACCATAGGTCAGACCCCGCTTCTCGCGCACTTCTTCCATCAGGCGCGAACCGAAACCGCCATCGCCGAGTACGAAATTCATCACATAGGCGGTGATGAAATCCGGGTCGCTGCGCACCATTCCAGGCATGGCAAATGACATCACTGATTGCGGTATCTTGCGCTCAACAATGGTTATCGAGCCTTTCTCCGGTGCCTTCAGATCAGGTACCGAGATCTTTTGTCCCTTTTCCGGCAACGCACCAAACACCTTGTCCAGCAATGGTCCCAGTTCTTCGGCGGTGATGTCGCCAACCACGGCAATCTGCAATTGATTGCGCACAAAGATGGAGGACCAGGCGTCTTTAAGATCTTGTGGTTTCATGGCTGACACACTGTCGGCATCACCCTTGGGAACACGTGCATAGGGATGGTCGCCAAGCATGGTTTTCAACAATGCCTTGCTGGCAATACGACCTGGATTTTCATCGTCACCCTTGATCCCAAGCAGAATCTGGCCGCGTACCTTGTCCATGGGTTCTGCATCGAAGCGTGGTTTGGTAACAGCAAGCCGCAACAGGTCAAAGGCGGCGTCCTTGTTTTCCGACAATGTCTGGAACGAACCACCGAAGTGCTCGCGGTCGGTATCAAATGACATACGCATCGACAGTTCCGACATGCGCTGCTGGAACTCCTGAGACTTCAGATCACCAGCGCCTTCGTCCAGCATACCGGACAGAAAATATGACCGCCCAGGCACGTTCTCGGGATCGTTGATGGTACCGCCTCGAAATGAAAACCGCATGGTAATCAACGGTACCGTCTTGTCGGATACCAGCCAGGCTTTCAAACCGCCGGGTGATTCAACTTCGCGTATTTCAAACGCGTTGACATGTGCGACTTGCAACAAGCTCAATAGCAGCGTCAGAATGGTTAGTTTGAAGAATTTCATGCCTGCCGTCCGGTTCCGTGACTTGGAGGATAAGGTTTCAATTTGAAGTGGCACTGGCTGCCTGCGAGGGCGCCGGAACCAGTACGCCGGTCGCCGAATTCCTCAGCTTGAGATATTCACGTGCCGCATCATTGACCTGCTCTGCAGTGACCTGCTTCACGCGGTTGGTCCATCCCAAGGTATCTTCAACCGACCGCCCGATAGCAAATGCAGCACCAAATATGTAGGCCAACCGGAACTGGCTGTCGATGGCGTATACATTGCTGGCAACCAGCTGGTTGCGCGCACGCTCAACCCGGTCTTCCGATACACCGTCTTTGAAGAGCTTGTGCAATGCCGCATCCAGCGCCTCCTCAGCGGCTTTGACGTCAACGCCTGGTGCCGGTGCAAGACTTATGCTTATTTCGCCGCCGTCCAGCGTATCGCCATTGTGCCATGACGAGACCTGCGAGGCGACCTTCTGGCGGATGACAAGTTCGGTATAAAGGTAGGATGAAGAGCCACTGCCAAGGACCTGGCCCAGAACATCAAGCGTTTCAGATACACCTGGAGGTGCCTGATTGACGCCGGGCACAAGATACGTGCGGGCAATAGACGGGCTCGCAACTCGCGGGTCCGACATTTCGACCCGCTTGGCGGCAATCGGCGTTGGCTCCTGGGTGCGCAAACGCACCGGTGTCGGAGCGGTATTCTTCAGTTTACCGTAATACTTTACCGCCAGTTCCAGCACTTTTTCGGGGTCAACATCTCCGGCCACGACCAGAGCCGCGTTGGATGGTGTATAATACTTGCGATAAAACGCCTGCGCATCAGCGGCGGCAAGCTTTTCAACCTCCGACATCCAGCCAATCACCGGGCGGCCATAGGTATGAGCGGTGTAGGCCGCAGCGGAAAGCTGTTCGCGCAGCAGAGCGGCGGGATTGTTGTCGGTACGTGAGCGGCGCTCTTCCTTGACGACTTCCAGTTCGGTCTTGATGTCCTTGTCATCGAACACGGCATTTGCCATTCGATCCGCACCAAGATCCATGACCAGTTCGAGCCGGTCTGTCGCAATGCGTTCGAAATAGGCTGTGAAATCATAGCTGGTGAAGGCGTTGTCTTCGCCACCGTTCTGACGGATGATTTTCGAGAACTCGCCGGGTTTCAGGCGCTTGGTTCCCTTGAACAGCAAATGCTCGAGGTAATGCGCAATGCCGGATTTACCCAGTTCCTCATCCGCGGATCCTACACGATACCAGACCATGTGAGTGACCACGGGCGCACGACGGTCCGGAATGACAAAGACCTTCATGCCGTTGTCCAGAGTGTATTCGCTGACATCAACATCAAGCGCTCGTGCAGGCACCACCGATGCGGCCATCGCCAGAACCAGAGCAAACAGCGCCACGGATACAGAACGGCCATTTTCAAGCAGGCTGAACATTACTGATTTGAGCAAGGCAAACTCCCAATTGGCCCGACAAAGCCATTAAACGCATATCGATCTGCCAGCTTACGCGTTAGAACAAACCGGGTTCACCGGAACCCGAAAAATTGCCCTGACACCTGCAAACGGCCAAGACTTATGGCTTGTAGCCGTTACGCTTACAAACCATCCTGATCCAGGCAAATCACTTGCGTGCACTATGCATTATGTGTGTTTTGAACGCTACTGAACTATTCGTAACCAATTTCGTGTTTCTGCGTGTGTGCTTGCAAGGTCATAAGCCTGCAAACACTTGCAATGGATCCAGCAAATGGTTTTGACAGATCACATCGCCAATCTGAACCGATCTAGTTGGTTGACCAGAGCTCACCCGAATTAAACACGGTACCGTAATCCGGATTCTTGGCGCGTTCGAGTTCGAGTTTCTTGGCGCGCGCTTCGTTGTCCAGAACCGACTGTTTCTTGCGTGTACCATCGGCATTGTATGGGTTTATGCCATTGCGCAGATACGGTTCATCAGCCGGATTTCGGCTTTGTACAATATTGTTTGATATGCCGGCTGTGTTGTCGCGCGGCGCGGGAGGTACCTGATATGCCTGCTGTTGTTGCGCAGGTGCAGAATTCTGCCATGCCGGCTGCTGGCCCTGAGGCTGCGGTGGCGGCGGAGCCTGGTAAGCCTGGTTGGTTGCCCGCTGGCCCTGCTGAACCTGCAGGCCATTGCTGCTTCTGTTGTAGGCTGGAGCGTTGGCAGCGCCCGGCTGGCGCAATGACAGATCAGGTGGCACGGACAGCGGCTGATTGCTGACAATCGCACCGTTCTCCTCAGCCCGATTACCTGAATCGAAAGCATCCAGCACACTGGTTTCCGAACACGCCGCCAGAAACGGCAGAACAAGCAGTGCCAGCCCGGTTCGCATGTTAAACTTAAACGTCATATCAGAAACACTCCCATTACTGTTGCAATCGACATCAGCATATGACGAATACCTGCGCCACGCCTGACAGCCGTTTAGGGCAAAAGCATGACCTGGTGCGGTACCACAAGATCATTTATCCGTCTGCTTTTCCTCGTGCGTGAACGAGTCATACATCAGCACAAGCACGCCTGCAACGATGGCCATGTCGGCTATGTTGAAAACATACCAGCTAAATCCGGCGACATAGAGGTGGAAAAAATCAGCAACCGCACCATGCAGAAGCCGGTCAGTTGCATTGGCAAGCGCGCCGCCCAGCACCAGGCCGATCGCTGCTGCCACATACGGCCTGGTCTGGCGTGCCAGCCATATCCATAGCAAAACCGCCACCGCAACGGACAAAACGATCAATATCCATCTTGTCGCCTGGGAATGAGAGGCAAACCAGCCATATGAAATGCCGTAGTTCCAGACCATGACCAGATCGAACCCCTGCACCACCTTCACAGGCTGGTGCTGGCTGATATCGAATACCCTGATCATGTACCATTTGTGGCCCTGATCGATGATGTAGACCAGCGCCGCCAGCGCTGCTCCAATGGCGGACAGGCGGCCCCACATCACCGGCCTGGAGATCATCAAACGGTCACACCCAGCCGGGCCCATTCACGCAGGGCATCGGCGTCACGAGGTGTCACGTCAGGATACTCCGCATCACTGCCGACCTCGGGCAGAACTTTCCATGACCGCGCACACTTGGTGCCCGTGGCCATTGCCGGCACCACGCAAACACCACGCACTTCATCCAGCCGATAGGCATCGGCGGGACCGTCGCCGTGTTCAACGCGTGCATCGGAGGTGATACAGATTTCAGCCATATCGATATCGCAAACCGCGCCGGACAATGTTTCATCAGCGATGTAGACCACCGGTGCAGACTCCAGCGACGATCCGATGCGCTTCTCGCGGCGTTCGATTTCCAGCGCGCCGGTAACCACGGAACGCACCTTCATGATTTTCGCCCATTTGGCTTCAAGGTCCTGATCGCGCCAGCTTGCCGAGACTTCCGGAAACTGGACCGTGTGGACGCAAGCCTCGTCACCGTGGCGCTGTGCCCAGGCCTCGTCACAGGTGAACACCAGAATCGGGGCCAGCCAGGACACGATGCAGTCGAAAATACGGTCGATGACGGTAAGTGAAGCCCGCCTTTGTACAGATGACGGCGCATCACAATAAAGCGCGTCCTTGCGCACGTCGAAGTAGAACGACGACAGGTCCGTGGTCATGAAGTTTGACAACGCGGAATAGATGCGGCGGAAGTCAAACTCGTCATAACCTTTACGCACCACACCGTCGAGGCGGGCAAGGTGCGACAGCATCAGGCGCTCCAGTTCCGGCATGTCGGCGTCAGACACCTTGTCTTCCGGCTTGAAATGCGCCAGCGACCCCAACATCCAGCGCAGTGTGTTGCGCAGCTTGCGATAGGCATCGACATTGGTCTTGATGATTTCCGGGCCGATGCGCTGGTCTTCTGCATAATCAACCGAGGCCACCCACAGGCGCAGGATATCGGCGCCATATTGCTTGATCACGTCCTGCGGTGCGGTGGAATTGTTCAGCGACTTGGACATCTTGCGGCCCTGCTCGTCCATGGTGAAGCCATGGGTGAGCACCGTGTCGTAGGGCGCCCGGCCGCGCGTGCCACAGGATTCCAGCAATGACGAATGAAACCAGCCGCGATGCTGGTCGGAGCCTTCGAGATACAGATCAGCCGGCCATTTGAGGTCTTCACGCTGTTCCAGGCAGAAGGCATGGGTGGAGCCTGAATCAAACCAAACGTCCAGAATGTCACGCACCTGGGTCCATTCATTGGTTGAATAGTCTCCTGCCAGAAAGCGCTCCGCAGCGCCTTCCGCATACCAGGCGTCCGCTCCGTCTTTCATGAAGGCATCGAAAATGCGCTTGTTGACGGTCTCGTCCTTGAGCACCTCGCCTGTCTCGTTGGCAAACACCGCTATGGGCACACCCCATGCGCGCTGGCGCGACAACACCCAGTCCGGCCGGTCCTCGATCATACCGCGCAGGCGGTTTTGTCCGGCAGCCGGCACAAAGCGCGTTTCATCGATCGCCTTGAGCGCCGTCTCGCGCAAGGTCGCACCATTGATGTCGCGGTCCATATAGACAAACCACTGCGGCGTGTTGCGGAAGATCACCGGCTTCTTTGAGCGCCATGAATGCGGATAGGTGTGTTTCAGTCGGCCACGGGCAAACAGCATGCCGGCTTCGATCAGCGCCTTGATGACGGCTTCATTGGCCTTGCCCTTTTCACCCTTGTCAGTGATGACCTGTTCACCTTCAAAACCCGGCGCATCCTTGGTGAAGCGGCCGTCCGGACCCACCGTGAACGGGATTGCCAGATCGATGCCGCGCGCTTCCAGGTCGGGCGCATTATCCATCCAGGCATCAAAGTCCTCGCGGCCATGGCCGGGTGCGGTGTGCACGAAGCCGGTACCCGCGTCATCGGTCACATGGTCGCCGTTCAGCAACGGTACATCGAAGTCGTATCCCTTGCCCCGCAAAGGATGAGCACAGGTAACGGCGGCCAGATCGTCTGCCGTTACATCCGACAGACGCTTGTATTGCAGCTTGGCCTTGGCGAAGGATTCCTCTGCCAGATTGTCGGCAAACACCAGCTTCTCACCGGCCTGCGGCCCGAAATCGTTTTCCGCACCGGTTACTTCATAAAGCCCGTAGCTGATCCGGTCGGCATAGGAGATCGCGCGGTTGCCGGGCATCGTCCAGGGTGTCGTGGTCCAGATCACCACGCAGGCGCCCTGCAGGGCATCGGCACCTGCAATCACGGGGAACTTCACCCAAACCGTATCGGACTGGTAATCCTGGTATTCAACCTCGGCTTCAGCCAAAGCTGTGCGCTCCACCACCGACCACATGATCGGCTTGGAGCCGCGATACAACTGGCCGGACATGGCGAACTTCATCAGTTCTTCGGCAATGCGGGCTTCGGCCTCGAAATTCATGGTCAGGTACGGATCAACGAAATCACCGACCACGCCGAGGCGTTTGAATTCTTCGGTCTGGACACCGATCCAGTGGCTTGCGAACTGGCGGCATTCCTCACGGAATTCGTTGATCGGCACGTCGTCCTTGTCCTTGCCGGCGGCGCGGTATTTTTCCTCGATCTTCCATTCGATCGGCAGGCCGTGGCAATCCCAGCCCGGTACGTAATTGGAGTCGTAGCCACGCATCTGGAACGAGCGGGTGATCAGATCCTTGAGAATCTTGTTGAGCGCATGGCCGATATGGATGTTGCCATTTGCATAGGGCGGGCCGTCATGCAGCACATATTTAGGCCTGCCCTTGGATTGCTCGCGCAGGGTCTTGTACATGTCCATGCTTTCCCATTTGGCCAGAATTTCCGGTTCTTTCTTGGGCAAGCCGGCGCGCATGGGAAAATCGGTTTTGGGCAGGAACAGCGTTGTGGAGTAATCGCGTTCCGTCTTGGTATCGCTCATGGTCAAAATGCTTCCAGAAGTGCAGCGTCGCGCGCGTTCTAGCAGTGTTCGCGAAGGGATGGAAGGCGGCTAGGCAACAGCAGCGTCCGGCATGCCTTCTTCGCGGAGAAAGGCGCGAGATAGAATGACGGCGGTAAGAGCGGTCACAAATGCCAGAACTATGTTGAACAGCAAAGAACCGAGGACATTAAGCGGTAGCAAAACCTTTTGTTCATTCCAGAATGGACCAATAGAATCATTCGGAAACGGCAGCAGCAAATAGAGGGCGACGGACAAAACGAAGACCAGGCACGGCCCAACCAACAACCGCCCTGCTATCCAGCCAAAATGCGACTTGCCGCGCTCGACGGCAGCATTCACGCCGCCTGCCCGGCCAGCCACGTAGGCAGGCAGCAGCGTCGCTAACCAGATGAAGAGAGGAAATCCGAGAACTATTGCCGCCAACATAAAATAAAACTCAACCACAACCGGGGACCCGGTTACGAACAACTTTGCCAGAATGAATGTCACCAGGGCGACTACAGCTCCAATCACAATCACAATGCCGAACGAGCGCAATGCAAATCCAATTACTCTGGCGATGGTCGTTGTGAATTTAAGATCACGGGGCGATAAAATTTGCGCATGAACTACATATGCCAGGCAGGACCACAAAAGTGTTGCTGCGAACAATTCTGCAGATGCGAATACAACAGACACGGAAAACTCGAACCATTCCGCTGACATCCGGAGTGCCATGTCCCCAGTAACCGCAAGTGCCACGAAATTGCGTGCCACTACACTCTGTACCCAGGCCTCTGCCCACATCCCGCGTTGAAATTCCCTGCCTGCCCCCGAATCGTTTTTGTACGGATTTTACCTTGACCGATTTCATCGCCGGAGTGAAGCTCCGGGACATTCAACACCAGGCAGCAACGAGACCATTCATGACCACACTCCACACAGTTCCCGCCCGACGCGGCAAGGCGGCTTTTGTCAACAAGGGCCAGTCGATCAGGATCATCAATACCCACGGCACACAGGTTGTTGATTTCTGGGCATTTGTGGCCGGTCACCTGACCGAGTTCACCGGCATGGAGCAATGCCGCGCGACCTGGAAACATCTGTATCCACAAACCGGTGATGCGCTGTATTCAAACCGCCGCCGCGCCCTGATGACACTGACCGAAGACACCTCGCCGGGCCGCCACGATACGCTGATGGCGCCGTGTGACAATGAACGCTATGGCCTTTTGGGCTGCACCGAGTATCACGACAATTGCAAGGACAACATGCACGCAGGCCTTGCCGAGCTCGGTTTTACGGTTCCGTTTACACCGGCGTCCATCAACCTGTTCATGAACATTCCCTGGCAACAGGACGGCTCGTTGTCATTCGACCCTGCCCTGTCCAAACCCGGTGATTACCTGGTCTTGCGCGCCGAAATCGATGTGATTGCCGTCATGTCCTGCTGTCCGCAGGACATACTCGACATCAACTCGCAGACAACAACCGAAGCGCATTTCGAGATTCTGGACTAATTTCAACGGACGCTGATCATGGCTTCATCCGCCCACGCCGAACACCTTTACCAGACCACGATCAAGCTTTTTGGCTCGGAGCCGGAACCACCGTTCGAGGACGAACGCCGGTTGCTGGCGGACTGGGGCCGCAAATGGGGCGTCGACAATGATGTCGGCAAGATCCGCTCCATCCTGATGCACCGCCCCGGCCCTGAACTGGGCATGGTGGATCCGGCGAAGAAGCTTGAAGAAACCGGTACGTTCGGCGACCTGGAAGAAGGCTGGTACTGGCAATCGGACGAAATACCGCCCGCAGACGACATGCGCGCCCAGCATGATGGGCTGGTGGATGCTTTACGCGCCGAAGGTATCGAGGTGCATTTTCTCGACGGCGGTACGGACCGGCTACTCAAGGCGTGTTACACGCGTGACCCGGTCATCATGGTCAAGGGCGGTGCAATCGTGTGCCGCATGGCGCCGCGCATCCGCCAGGGCGAGGAACTGGTGGTCACCAGAACGCTGGCCAAACTCGGCATCCCGATACTGCGCACCATTCATTGCAACGGCATGCTGGAAGGCGGCAGCTTCGCGTGGCTCAACCCGCAGACCGCCGTAGTGGGCCGCTCGATCCGCGTCAATGACGAGGCCATCAGCCAGCTGGAAGACGTGCTGAAGCGCCAGGGCGTGGAGCTGATCGTCGTTGATCTGTGCGGCTACCTGATCCACATCGACGGCGCCTTCGTGATGGTGGACCGTGACCTGGCGCTGGTGGACCCGACACAGCTGCCGTTCTGGTTTCTGGAGCGCCTGAAAGACCTGAAAATCCGCACCATCGAGATCACACCTGACGACAATGGCTGGATCATCAACGGGCTTGCCGTGGCACCCGGGCGCTACATCATGGGTGACGGCGCCAGCAACCGCACACTGGATGCGATACAGCGCGCAGGTGTCGAGATCATCCCGGTTCAATACGACAAGATGCAGCTGAACGGCGGAGGCATTCACTGTTCAACCACACCACTGGAACGCGACAGCGTTTAACCTGTTTGAAAGACTGAGCCTTTCGGCTTGAGCGCCAGCGCAAAGGCACCATTGCCCACCGACAGCACAGCAACACAGATCACCAGCAACTTGGTGTACTTGTGCTCAATGCCGAAGGCCTGCGTCATGAAACCGAGATTGCTGGTTTCCAGATAATACAGCACCGCACCAGACATGGCGGCGGCGAAGGTAACGTGGAAAGCCCACAGCGACACCCGCCTGCCGCCGATGATGCAAAACATGATCACCGGGGTCAGGAACATGGAGGCGGTGCCGGAGATCGCGACGGCGGCATAGAGTTCCTTTGTGTCCAGCAGCAGGAACAAGAGACCGCCGATCATGAACACCAGCATGGCGATGCGGCCATTGAACAGTGTAGGCGCTGCAAGGCCCATGTCCTTGATGGCAAGCTTCGACGCGCTCGACAGGGTTGAATCGAGCGTGGAAACCGCTGACACGATGAGCGCCAGATTGAGGATCAGCATGGTCGTGTCGCCCAGGGTACGGCTCAATACAGCCATCATGGGCTCACCCTGCCCGGCCTGCGTGCCGGCATAGACACCGAGCAGCGCAAACAGGAAAATGCAGCTCATCGACAACCAGCCGGCATGCAGGAAAGATTTCCAGGTGGTCTTGCGATCGGCGAGGAAACCACGATCCATCATCACCGGGTCATGCATGGGGTAGGAGATCACCTGCAGCATGGCGACCATCAGCAATACCCAGCCGGGATCTGAAATCGGTCTTGCAGTTTCGCCGATCAGCGAAATCGACCAGCCGGGCGCACCGACAAGCGCAAATACCAGCACTGCCAGCATGACGAGAAAAACGCTCATCTGGAAGACATCGGTGCGCAATGACGACTGCAAGCCCCCGATCATGGAGTAGCCCAGTGTAAACACGGCCGCCGCACTTGCTGCCAGCAGATACACAGACGAACCTTCAGCCCCGAACAATGTGCCGATCACAATAAGGTTGGCGAACACTTCCGACAGCAGGCGCAACGCGACAACCAGATTGTACGCTGTTGTGCCGGATGCCCCGAAGCGGTCTGCCAGGAATGCCTGCACAGAATTGAAACCGTGCCTGAAGCGGATCTGGTCAACGATGACAGCGCCTGTAAAAAACGACAGATAGTAGGCTGTGTAGGCGAGCGCGCCGCCAATGCCATAGTAAAACCCGAGTATGGCTGCAGTCAGCAGCGAGCGGGCGAAAATCCAGGTGGTAACCTGCGAGAACACCAGCGTGACCATCGATGGTGCTGATCCATCGGCGCTTTGCCCGGCATAGAACCCCTCTACAGTGCGCTGGCGCGGGGTCAAGAGAAACGAGATCACGGCAAGGATGCACAGTGTCAACAGCAGAGGGGTCATCATTGGTTCAGAGGTCCTGGGCAAGCATGGTAACAGGGCCTGCACATTGACCAATCTCAAGCGCCGCACAACACACATTTGGATGATCCGTTCGTGAATGCTAAGACTGGAAGCAATCAGTCATTGAAGGACACTGGATGATGAGTGGATTTTTCTCGAAATTGTTCGGCGGCGGCGGTGAAAAGTCCGCTCCTGCCTTTGAAACAGAAACCTACAAAGGGTATGTGATCGAGCCTGAGCCAAAGGGTACCAGCGGCACCTACAACATCGCCGGCAGCATTCGCAAGGAGGGTGATCCGGACGGACCGTCGCATGACTTCATCCGCGCAGACACGTTCACCTCAACCGAAGAGGCCGCGCGCTTTTCCATTATCAAGGCAAAGCAGATCATCGACCAGCAGGGTGACCGTCTGCTGAAATAGCGCGCAGGCCATGTGCAAAAGGTGTTATCCGGTCCACTTGGTGCGCATGGTCACCAGCTCCTCCGATGCTGTCGGGTGAACTGCCATGGTTGCATCAAAGTCCGCCTTGGTCGCGCCCATCTTGACCGAAATTCCCAGCAATTGCGCCATTTCGCCTGCGTCGGGTCCCATGATGTGGCACCCTACAACCTTGTCGGACTTCGGCTCCACGATCAGTTTCATCAGCATTCTTTCGTCGCGGCCCGACAAGGTGTGTTTCATCGGGCGGAAGGTGGACTTGTAGATGTCCACATCGCCGAACTTCTCACGCGCCTCGGCTTCGGTCAGGCCAACGGTACCGATTTCCGGTTGCGAGAACACCGCGGTCGGGATCAGTGAATGATCCATCGCAATATCCTTGCCATTGAACAGGTTGTCGGCAACGGCATGGCCTTCGCGAATGGCAACCGGGGTCAGCGCCACACGGTCGGTGACATCGCCAACAGCATAGATATGATCGACATTGGTCTGTGAGTACTCATCAACCTTGATGGCACCGTTGGCCCTGGTCTCGACACCGGCATGTTCAAGCCCCAACCCTTGCGTATAGGGCGACCTGCCTATGGCGAACATGATCTGTTCAGCTTCCAGGACCTCTCCGTTGGTGAGGGTCCCCTGCAGCACATCGCCGTGCTTTTCGATCTTGGTGAACACCTGACCCGTTACGACATCAATGCCCTTCTTTTTCATCTCGAGCGTCAGGTGATCGCGAACATCGTCGTCAAACCCACGCAGGATCTTGTCACCGCGATACAGCAGGGTTGTATCCACACCGAGCCCGGAAAATATGCCGGCAAACTCCACTGCGATATATCCGCCACCGGCAATCACGATGCGCTCAGGCAGCGCTTCCAGGTGGAACGCTTCATTCGACGTGATCACATGCTCGATACCGGGCAGTTGCTCGTCAATGTTCACAGTGCCGCCGGTCGCAATCAGAATGTATTTTGCCGTCACGTGGCGTTGTTCGGCCACCAGAAACACCGAATGAGGATCACGCATTTCGGCGCGGGTGTTGAACAGGTCAACACCGGCCTTTTCAAGATTGCTGATGTAGATCTTGTTGAGGCGGTCAACCTCCCTGTCCTTGTTGGAGATCAGGGTCCACCAGTCAAAAGACACTTTTTTCGTGGACCAGCCGAAACCGATGGCATCTTCAAAACTTTCCGCAAAATGGCTGGCATAGACAAACAGCTTTTTCGGCACGCAACCGCGGATGACGCAGGTGCCGCCATAGCGGTATTCCTCCGCAATGCCGACCCTGGCACCATGAGTGGCCGCAATGCGGGCAGCGCGAACGCCGCCGGACCCGCCGCCAATGACGAAGAGATCGTAATCGTACTCAGACATGGAGTTTCTGACTTTCGATAATTTCCAGACCGTCGGGACCACCCAGTATCGCCATGCCGGCCATGCCAATAAACAGACCGTGATCAACAACACCGGGGATGGTTGAGATCACCGACGCCAGCTTCTGGGCATCGGGAATAGTGCCAAAGGCACAGTCAATGATCACATTGCCATTGTCGGTGACAAACAGTTCGCCATCGCGGATACGCAGGGCAAGCGGGCCGTCACATCCGGCCCATTTACCGGCGTGTTCCAGTTTCATGGCCGTGGCCTTGACGCCAAACGGCACCACTTCCACCGGCAGCGGGAACGCCCCCAGCGTTTCGACCTTCTTGGTGTGATCGGCAATGACGATCATCTGCTTCGACGACGATGCCACGATCTTTTCGCGCAGCAGCGCCCCGCCGCCGCCCTTGATCAGGGTCAGGTTCGCATCCAGTTCGTCCGCGCCGTCAACCGTCAGGTCGAGAACCGGTTCTTCATCGAGCCGGGTCAGCGGGATATTGAGGCTTTCCGCCTGTTCACGGGTCGCCTCGGAGGTCGGCACGCAAACGACGTTCAAGCCGTTTGCGACCATCTCGCCAAGCCCCGCTACGAATTTCTCGGCCGTAGACCCCGTCCCCAAGCCGATCTTCATGCCTTCGCTTACGTGCTGCAAAGCCTCGCGCGCGGCGGCTTCCTTGGCCTCGTCAGGTGTCACGTGCTCAAACCGCCCATCAGCATGTATTTCATTTCGACATATTCCTCGACACCGTGGATTGAGCCCTCGCGGCCAATACCGGATTCCTTGACACCGCCAAAAGGTGCAACTTCGGTGGAAATGATGCCTTCATTGATGCCGACGATGCCGTAATCCAGCGCTTCACCGACACGCCAGACCCGGCCGATGTCGCGGGTGTAGAAATAGCATGCCAGCCCGAACTCGGTATCATTCGCCATCCGGATGGCTTCTTCTTCGGTCTTGAACCGGAACAGCGGAGCCACGGGACCGAAGGTCTCCTCGCGAGTGATCTTCATGTCCGTGGTGACGTCGCGCAGGATGGTCAGTTCGTGGAAATTGCCGCCCAGCGCCTTGCCGCCAGTGACGACACTTGCCCCCTTGTCGACAGCGTCCTGGATATGTTCGCGCACCTTGTCGACGCCGGCCTTGTTGATCAGCGGCCCGGTGGTCACACCGTCCTTGGCACCGTCACCAACGACCATTTTTTCCACTGCTTCAGACAGTTTTGCGGCAAACGCGTCATAAACACCTTCCTGCACCAGCAGGCGGTTGGCGCACACGCAGGTCTGGCCGGCATTGCGGTACTTGGACGCCATGGCACCGGCAACGGCTGCATCCAGATCAGCATCATCGAACACGATGAACGGCGCATTGCCGCCCAGTTCCATGCCAACCTTTTTCACCGTGTCGGCACACTGCTTCATCAGCACCTTGCCGATTTCCGTGGAGCCGGTGAAGGTCAGCATCTTGATGATCGGGTTGGAGGTCATTTCGCCGCCGATTTCCGAGGCCTTGCCGGTCACCACATTGATGATACCGGCAGGGATGCCGGCGCGCTCGGCCAGTTCACACAAGGACAGTGCCGACAGAGGTGTCTCCGACGCCGGCTTGATGACGATACTGCAGCCCACGCCAAGGGCCGGGCCCGCCTTGCGGGTGATCATGGCGTTTGGAAAGTTCCACGGCGTGATGGCGGCGACGACACCAACCGGCTGGCGGGTCACGACGATGCGCGCATCTGCCTTGTGGCTCGGAATGGTCTCGCCATAAATGCGCTTGGCTTCTTCGGCGAAGAACTCGATAAATGATGCACCATAGGCAATTTCGCCACGGGACTCAGCCAGTGGCTTGCCCTGCTCAGCGGTCATGATCTGGGCCAGGTCTTCCTGGTTTTCCATGATCAGATTGTACCAGGTGCGCATGATGTTGCAGCGCTCCTTGGCGGTTCTGGCCGCCCAGTCCTTCATGGCCCGCTCAGCTGCCTCGATAGCCTTTTTGGTTTCGGCGGCACCGAGCTTGGGCACCGAGGCAATCACGTCGCCTGAAGCCGGGTTGGTGACCTCTATGGTGTCGTCGCCAGAGACCCATTTGCCGTCAATATAGCACTGCTCCTTCAGCAGTGACTTGTCTTTCAGAATGTCTTTCAGGGCCTGGGTTTTGATCGCATCCATTTTGGGTAACCTCCTTACTTACAGGGTTGTTGGCAGGCGGTGTAGCATGGCCTGCGTCACACTCCAAGCACATCAGGTTGCATCGCGACCGTATCCGACGCATACCTGCAGCAACGAACAAACAGAGCAGGATGCAGTGGGGTTATGTCGCCTGATCACAGGATGCTCTTGCGAGGTAAAATGACCAAATCTGCCGTAATATTCGATCTGGACGGAACACTTGTCGACACGGCGCCGGATCTCTGGGGAGCCACCAATCATGTTCTGAAAGCACACGGACGGCGCGAGGTGTCGCTGGACGATGTCTACGACATGGTCGGCATGGGTGCCAAGAAGCTCATTGAGCGCGGTTTCGAGCGCACCGGCGAGCCGGCACGCGCAGACATGATCGACATCCTGTTTCGCCAGTTCATCGACTTTTATTCCGCCAACATCACCGCCCGGTCACAACCCTATCCCGGCGTGCTGGCGCTGCTTGATGAATTGAAAGCCCGCGGCGTCGGCCTTGCCGTGTGCACCAACAAGATGGAACGCCTGTCGGTCAAACTGATCAATGGCCTCGACATGGCTCACTATTTCTCGGCGATCATCGGACCGGATACGATCGGCGTTGCAAAGCCTGACCCAAGACCCTTGTTTGCCGCGATCAAGGCAACCGGCTGTGTGCGGTCCCGCGCCATCATGATCGGCGACAGCGCCACCGACATCCGCACCGCACAGGCTGCGGCCATACCCGTTGTCGCGGTCAGTTTCGGCTATACCCACACCCATGTGTCGGCATTTGAGCCTGATCACATCGTGGATCATTTTGACGAGGTGCTGCCGATACTGGAAGGCCGGTTTGCGGCTCACACCTAGGGTCAGGACCCATTAATCCGAAAAACAGCGAATGACTGCACGGTGCCATTGGAAACAACGTCCCGGCAGCACTGATGAAATCCACAGGCGCAGCCAGCCCGTCTGTGTGACAGAAGAGCGGAAAATCTGGCCCTGACCGGGGACACTTTGGGTAGCACAGCAACAAGAGAACTGACTAACCTCAAAGCGAGGACTTTTCAGGGGAGCAGGTCAATTTCACCGACCACGACAGCCAGGACGGAGGCTGCTTGACCAGCAGCAATAGCGCCTCCACTGCGATCATCGCTGCAACACCAGCTACAACCGCGCGGTAGTCGCCAGAATGAGACCGAACAAAATCATCATGCCGTCGCGTTCAAGAAGTCCCAAAGAGAAGCATATCAACGCTAGCGCCGGAGGAAGATTGCTGAACGGCAGCGGAAGCATGACGATCAAAGCTAGGCCAAATGTGAGGATACCGATAATCATGGGCATCGGGGGCAGTGTCAAAGGAATCCATCTCGGCTTTATGTGGCGCTCCACTTTCTCTATCCAGGGAATTGCCCTGGTTCCCAGCGATCGAATAGCCGCTACTCCGATCCGGCGCCGACGAATGAAACGCGGCAGCAACGGCGCCCGAAAACCAACCGCCATCTGAAACGCCGGCACGAGCATTGCAAGGCCTGCGAAGAACGAAATGCCGGGTAATAGCCCGAGCGCCGCCAGAATGATGAATATACCGCCGAAAGACCGCCGCCGCATTTGCAGAACGATGAACCCATGGAGACGTCTTCATCAGGCAAATTGGCAAGCAAGTGCTTCAAGAGGATTGAAGTCCGCTCAGCGGTCGGTGGAGAAGTGTTCGGTCGCACGGGTGTGTCGATCCTTCGATGATGGCATTTATTCGATGCACACTGCTCTTATCTGTTCCATTCCGCGCACGTTTCCGGCGGACTTTTCGATAAGGCAGATCGAGACTTTCGATCAGAACGCAAAATGCCGTTCCCGCATAAATGTGCCGTTTCGGAAGTTGTGCTCCGAAGCCTTCAGCAGTCCTTGTGACAACAGTTTCTAATGATGGCTCCTGTGCCAGGCGAAGATATGACAGCCATGCGCCAGGTCGTAGAAGTGTTATGAACGACTTTTACTGCGAGACCGGATTTAATCCCTGTTAGACTAAGATTTCTATTCCAGTTCGTTGGTGGTTTTCGGAGCAAATTGAAACGCCACAAAACAGACCACCCAATGACTAACAGCGACATCAGCCAGCATCTGACAGCTGAAAATCATGCAGCATTTTGGTTGCACTCCATAACCCGGGATTGGGTGAGATCAGATATGTGGTGCCACCCCGGTTCTACAAGTGGTCTAGAAAAATAAATGTCTAAACGACAACAAGTCCCCGTCACGAGGTGCGGACCACTGAAAAGATATTTTTTAAAGGACTTGCAAACAGTACTTGGCGCTACAATTTCATCGTAACGAAGCAGGTCTGGTGAAAAGTGGGCAAGTGCAGCTGATCATATACCGCATGCGCTAATTCATGAACGACAACACTTTGAAAATACGCATCAATTGGCAGAAATCCAAACGCCCCATCTGGGCTGCGTCTTTTGTCCATGGCGGGCGGCTCAAGTATTTCGATCCAGTCCTCGCCGCAATGCAACTGAGCAACGCATCCGGGCTGAATCCCCTCGACAATGCTGAACTTTATTGGCGTCCGGAAAGGCGGGACATTGCATCGTTGAAATAGTGCTTCCGCTGTTAGCCGGCGTCGCCGCGCTGATCAGTCCGATGGTTATTGCATCTTCCGCATTGAAGAGGGACGGCGCGATCATGCTAGCCGTAGCGATCCTGTTCTCGGTCATCGCCTTTATGATTCCGCTCGGACGGTTTACGGGAGCGGTCTTTGTCATTGCACTAATTGCCTACGTCTACTTTGCGTTCCGGCAGGAACGTGCTGTGGCAACGGCTGACCATGGCGCTGTCTTTGACAAAAGTCTTGCCTTACAGGAAACCGACGCGGCCCTCGCACCGTCCGCGGCACCGTCCAGTTCGCTGTTTGTATCGGCGCTCATTGCATTGGGCGGCCTGATACTGGTGGTCGTTGGCGGCAAGTTTCTAGTTGATGGTGCCGTGTCGCTGGCACGCGGGTTCGGCATCTCGGAAACGGTGATTGGCCTCACCATCGTCGCAGTCGGTACATCGATGCCAGAGTTTGTGACTTCGGTCGTTGCTGGGATCAGGAAACAGGGCGACGTGCCTGTCGGCAACCACAGCGCTTATCGCATGGACCCGAAGCGGTACCAACCGAGATCTTGACAAGCTTCAGGCCCTCGTAATGAGCGCAGCTGACATTTGTGCATCACCGCGTTGTCAGGGTCTCAGAATGATACGCATCGGGCGACCGGAACTGTCAACAGCCAAGTGGCATTTGATGACAGTCCACCTTGCGGAAATCGAAGGAGCCTGGATGAGTGGTGACTTTGTGGCGCTGCTTGATGCTATGGAGTATCGCGAAACTGCCGGGATAAGCGACGGTGAGTTGCGTGAGATGTGCATCATGTCGCTGCAGGATCTCGAGCCCGAAGAGGCGGCCTATCTGGTGCTCAAACATGACATGGGAGACGTGCTGCGCGACGGGCAATTGCGCAACATGGCCAACGAGATGCTCGATGAGAAATTGTGGGAGGAGTACGTCAATCCGGCGCTGCACGAGCGCCTTCTCAATGTTGGAAGCCTGCTCTATGCGGCATTTCCCCGGACGTTTCCGGTGCCCGATGCGGTTCGCATCAAACTTAATGTCACGGCCGCGAATGCCGCTGCAAGAGAACTTCTGACTGCCTCACCCGATGAGACCTTTGTGGTCCGGATGCTCGCCGACGGTATGGACGATCATGCGGTACTGCATCGCCTCTATGGTGAGCAACTAAAGGGACGGTGGTTTCCAAATGCTGCGGAGGTCGCATGGATCGTGCGCGCGCAAGTTGTCAGCCAGGATGTCATGACCGTTGAGGTGACCGGTTCCGGCTACTGGCTGGATGCGCTCGATCAAATCGACTCTTATCAATCGGCCGCGTATGCCGATGAAAGTGGTGCGCCGTGAGCCTTTTGGATCGGACAATCTTTTGATCGACCAACGGTACAGAGTTAACCAGCCGTGCCATATTGCAGTGGGCAAAGGATACCGGTATTGACTAGCACTATACCGTGCAAGGTAACCTACGTCACGAAGCGCCGGGATCGCAAGGCAGCATTGAAATTCCCGAAGAAATTGATCGAACAGCACGACCGATCTCATCTAATTGAGACGGACAAATCACGTTCCCGTGGTGTTACAATGAAAATCATCGGCAATGATGGAGACAAGAAGCAGGCCGTTGGTTAAACAACAGGTTGGAGAATTGGAGCTCAGTACCGTTAGCTTGACAACGCCACTTATTTTAATGGCTGAACCATTACTCTCCTGCCGGCACGGTCCGCAATGATGTGCCGACACTTTGAAGGGCTAAATACACATAACAGTCGTTGGCGGACGTTGCAGCATCTGTCAAGTTGGGCTCAAAGCAGCCATTGCGGATCTAATGATTTAATGGATCCTGATCCCAGGTGCCAGAGTTGAACGGGTTTTGCACCCGGTCCACGCTGAAGTGATTGGACCTACCTGTACGCATCCACGAAGTTCTTAAGTATCTGACCCGGTATCCTGACATCCTGCTGGTGACAGAACTCTATTATCCTGTCTGCGTCCGAAGGTGGAAAATACCCCTTGTCCTTGTAGACTTTGACACGGGTCTCAAAAACCTTGCTGTCAGCCTCGGGGTGAAACTGGGTGGCGTAGACATTGGTCTTGTAGCGGATCATCTGGTAGGGGCACGGACCGGACGCCAACAGGTGGGAACAGCCTGCCGGCAATTCCTGCACCGCTTCCTTGTGACCGACAAATGCCATGAATTTTTCCGGCGAGCCCTGCAGCAGCGGATCTGACCTTCCGTCGTCAGTCAACCGGCATTCAACGGCGCCGACCTCTTCGCCAAACCGGTCCTTGTTGACCTTGCCTCCCAGATGATGGGCGAGAATGCCGATGCCGTAACAGCACCCCATATAGGGAAAATCAGCTTCGGTGATTGCAGGCATCAGGTTCAAAACCGCGTCCTCGATGCGCTTGTCCAGCTCTGACTTTTCGGCTTTCGCATCGCTCACACAACCCGGTCCGCCACCGACGATGACACCCGCATGATCCTGCAGGTTCAGGTCGCCGGGTATCGGTTCCTGGTCGAGCCTGATGCGAACAGTTTCAGATCGCTCCAGCCCGCCCTTCTCCAGAATGGCTTCGTATTCGTCGTCCGAGGCTTGCGTCTCCGGGCGAAGCTGCAGGATAAGAAATGGTTTCATGTGTCGTCTGCACTGTCTGAATTGATGAGCAAGCGTAAATGCGGATAAAGACGCCTTAAGTCAAGCCGGAGGGATGTCAGCAAAATCGTCAGGACCCAGGCGACCGCTCGATGCGACCCAGCACGATACCGGCAATCGCCGTCAGGGCTGCCATCGGCAGCAGGTAGACCAGCGACATGGTCCAGTTGCCGTTACCGGTCGCAACCAGCCATGTAGTCAAGGCGGGGCCGATGAGCTGACCGATCGCCACGCACTGCAGCATGAGCCCGTTTACGCTGGAGACATGCGCCCGGCTGGGTGCATGGCGCGCCACACCTGCAAACAGTGATCCAGGTATCATGCCGCCAAAGCTTGAAAACAGCACGGCACCTGCAATGCGCACTGGCACCGGCAAGGCGGCGCTCATCACCATGACCGCGCCCAGTGCCATGGCCGCGCTGGCCAGAAGAATGAGGGATTGCCGGCGCACGCCGCGATCCAGCATGAAACCGGCGGCGATATTGCCGGTTGTGTTGACCACCATGATCATCGCACCAACCGCTGCTGCAGGTGCCAGCTCCCATGCGGCACGTTCAACCAGGATCAGCGGGACAAACGACGTCACCGCCATATATTGTCCGGAATAGCATCCGAACACCGCGCCCAGCATGACGGCGCCCGGCGTTTTCAGGACCGCTTTTACCCGCCCTTCCCCGACACGGGGAATATCGCCGTGTTCACGAGGCGCCGCCCACACCAGGGCGGCAAGAAACGCCACATAGCTTGCCGAGATCAGCAACCACAATCCGCGCCATCCGACGCTTTCAATGATGACACCGCCTGCCAGCAGGATAAGCCCGGCACCAAGCGGCAGATACGCGCCCCAAAGCCCCATGGCGGTCTGGCGGGTGCGATCATCTGCCAGCCGCAGGACGAGACCCGGCAGCGACACGGATATCATGAAGAAGCCAACACCTTCGGCAACCCTGCTGGCGATTAGGGTCACGCCACTGTCGGCCCAGGCCCCGGCAGCCCCGGCAGCCGCAGCCAGAACCAGACCGACAATCGCAAGCCGCAATTGCCCCCATTTGTCGGACAATGCGCCGAACAGTATTCCGGCCACGGCCGCCACCAGTGAAAACATGGAGACGACAAGACCGGCCTGAAACAGTGACAGGTTCAGTTCGGCCCGTAATACCGGCAGCGCTGCAGGTGCCTTGCCGACGAGGAATGCGGCGGCGACGCCGGTGAGAAACACCACCCAGATGCGCGGCCATTGATCAGTATTTTCACTTGCTGCTGACACGGTTCGGATTGCCCTACCCCAATTTGCCGGGATACTGCCACCGAGCGCGGCTGATTACCATGGCATGCGTGTCAGGTTTTAGGGCGCTGACACATGCCTTGCCGGTTGACGGCACACGCGCGGCGGTAGAGATTGAGGTTTACACCTTACTTCAGGCAGATCAGATGGCTTCCAACAGCAAACCCGCATTCGCACCGCGTGACCGGACATGGCACCCCAAAGGGCTCACGCCTGCCTACAATTCGTCTGTGCTGCGGTCGCCACAACGTGCCTTGTTGCAAATGCCCACCTCGCTGAGCGAGACCTCAGGCCCGGTGTTCGGCCACAACATGTTCGGCGAACATGATGCGGACATGTTGGCCAATGCGGTCGTGGACGGCGATCCGATAGGCGAACGCATTGTGGTGTCGGGCCGGGTGCTGGATGAGTACGCCCGGCCTCAGGCAGGGGTGCTGATCGAGGTATGGCAGGCAAATGCCGGCGGGCGTTACCGGCACGTACGTGATGGATATCTGGCGCCGCTCGATGAGAATTTTTCCGGCTATGGCAGATGCATCTCGGATGATCAGGGAAACTATTCGTTCCGCACCATCCGCCCCGGCCCCTATCCGTTTCCCAATAACGGGCCGGCTTGGCGGCCGGCTCATATCCACCTGTCGCTGTTTGGCGCCTCGTTTGCCCAGCGCCTGATTACACAATTCTATTTCGAAGGTGATCCCCTGATCAGGCACTGCGCCATCGTCAATGCGGTCAGCGACCCCGCTGCCGTTGAACGGCTGGTGGCCAGGCTTGACCTCGACAATGCGGTGCCTTTTGACGCGCTTGCCTACCGCTTTGACATTGTGTTGCGTGGCCGCGAAGAGACACCGCTTGATGCGGAGCATGACTGATGAAGAAAAGCCTGAAGGAAACCCCATCACAAACCGCCGGGCCCTATGTGCACATCGGCCTGCTGCCTGGTGTTGCCGGCATTGATGTCAAACATCACGGCATTGGCGGCAATACCGGTTTGGGTGGCGGCACACCCATTATCATTACAGGCGTGGTTCGCGACGGCGCGGGCGACATCGTCAAGGATGCGCTGCTGGAAATCTGGCAGGCAAATGGTGACGGTCAATTTGGAGGTGGCCACCAGGGCTTTGCGCGCTGCCACACCGATTTCGAAACCGGCGAGTTCCGTTTCGAAACCGTGAAACCCGGGCCGGTTGCCTGGACCGACGGGTCACCGCAGGCACCGCACATGACCCTGATGATTTTCGCACGTGGCATCAATATTCATCTGCACACCCGGATCTACTTCGCCGATGAGGCCGATGCCAACGCTGCAGATCCCGTACTCAATGAGGTTACTGATGGCCGCGAAACCCTGCTGGCAAAACCTGATACAAGTTCCAACAACAGCTACCGGTTTGATGTTTCACTTCAGGGTGAAGCCGAAACCATATTCTTTGATATTTGAGGAAAACCATGTCTGATCCCTGCATCATTTGCGTCGCCATTACCGGGTCCGTGCCGACCAAGGCGGCAAACCCTGCCGTTCCGATTACCATCACCGAACAGGTCGAGAGCACACATGAGGCCTTCGAGGCCGGTGCTTCCATTGCCCATTGTCATGTGCGCAATGACGATGAGACCCCGACCTCTGATCCGGACAAGTTCGCCCGCCTGGGCGAGGGTTTGCGCAAGCACTGCCCGGGCATGATCATCCAGTATTCAACCGGCGGGCGCTCAGGTGCCGGTCATGAACGTGGCGGCATGCTGCCGCTGAAACCGGACATGGCATCCCTGACGGTGGGCTCCAACAACTTTCCGACCCGGGTCTACGAGAACTCACCCGATCTGGTGGACTGGCTCGCCGGTGAGATGTTGAAATACGGCGTCAAACCGGAGATCGAAGCCTTCGACCTCAGTCATATTTTTCAGGCCGTCAAGATGGCCGAAGATGGCCGGTTGAAGGGGCCATTGTACGTGCAGTTCGTCATGGGTGTGAAGAACGCCATGCCGGTCGACAAGGAGGTTTTCGACTTTTACGTGAAAACCCTGAACCGGCTGGCACCCGACGCTCAATGGTGCGGTGCGGGAATCGCGCAGAACCAGATTGTCCTGAATGACTGGTGTATTGCAGCCGGTGGCCATGTGCGGACAGGGCTTGAAGACAATGTGCGTCTTGACCGCAATACGCTGGCACCGTCGAATTCTGCACTGGTAAAGCGTGCCGTCGAACTGTGCGGCAAACACGAACGACCTGTCGCCACTTGGCAGCAGGCGCGCAATATTCTGCAGCTCCCCCTGGCTGCCTAAGGAGTTTTTCAATGTCCCATGTCTTCCCGCGGCACACCAAATCGAAACTGGCCACTGCAGTTGCCGGCGATGGCCCCTACGTCATCGATGCCGATGGCAAGCGGTACCTGGATGCCTGCGGCGGCGCGGCCGTATCATGCCTCGGGCATTCCAACGAAGTGGTCCGTGAGGCCGTGAAAACCCAACTCGATCAACTGGCCTGGGCGCACACCAGCTTCTTCACTTCCGAGCCTGCGGAACAACTGGCCGACATGCTGATCGAGCGGGCACCTATAGGTATCGACCGGGTGTATTTCGTATCCGGCGGATCGGAAGCCACCGAAGCGTCGATGAAGCTGGCCCGGCAGTATTTTCTGGAAAAAGGTGAACCCAACCGGCGCCATGTGATTGCGCGCTGGCAGAGCTATCATGGCAATACGCTGGGTGCACTTGCAGCCGGCGGCAACCGCTGGCGCCGCAAGCAGTTTGAACCGTTCCTGACCGCTGCCATGCACCACATCGATGCCTGTTACTTCTGGCGCTGGGCGCAGGCTGGCGAAACGCCTGAAGCCTATGGTTTGCGCATGGCCAACCAGCTCGAGGAAAAAATCCTGGAACTTGGCGAAGACAGCGTCGCAGCCTTCATCGTCGAGCCTGTGGTGGGCGCAACGCTTGGCGCCGTGGCGGCAGAGGCCGGCTACTTCAAGCGCATCCGGGAAATCTGCGACAAGTACGGCGTGCTGCTGATACTGGATGAAGTGATGTGCGGCATGGGCCGGTGCGGCACCTTGTTTGCGTCAGAACATGACGATGTCAGGCCCGACATGGTCTGTATCGCCAAGGGTCTTGGCGCCGGCATTCAACCTATCGGTGCGATGCTGTGCTCTGCGGAAATCTATTCAGCAATCGAACAGGGTTCCGGCTTCTTCCAACATGGTCATACCTATCTGGGTCATCCTGCGGCGTGTGCTGCAGGAGTAGCTGTATTGCAGGAAGTTGAACGACATGACCTGCTGGAAAATGTCAATGTCATGGGGGCTCAACTGATGGCAGCACTCGAGGCCCGTTTTGGCCAGCACCCCCATGTCGGTGACATACGTGGCCGGGGACTGTTTTTGGGCGTCGAACTGGTTGAGGACAAGGACAGCAAGCAACCGTTTGACCCGGCGCTCAAGCTGCATGCCGACATCAAGAAGCGGGCGCTGGCCGGTGGCCTCATGGTTTACCCGATGGGCGGCACGGTTGACGGACAGGCCGGAGACCACGTACTGATCGCGCCGCCCTACATAATCAACGAGACCCATGTTGGCGAGATCATCGACAAGCTCGATGCAGCCATCAATGGAGCTTTGACCGCCAGCAAGGCCGCCTGACACTCATGTCTGAAACAACCACACTCACGCAACTGGGCGCGGAAACTGCCCTGCCCGGCTCACCGGACGAGGCCACGATGGAGCGCGTGCCTGCGCCGCACCAGTATACGGATTATCTGGTGCGCTTTGCCGTGCCGGAATTCACCTCCATCTGTCCGGTCACCGGCCAGCCGGATTTCGCTCACCTGGTTATCGACTATGTGCCGCAAGACTGGATCGTCGAGTCCAAATCGCTGAAACTGTATCTGGGGTCGTTCCGGAATCACGGCGCATTCCATGAAGACTGCACGGTGCGTGTAGGCCGCGATATCGTTAGCCTCCTAAAACCCAAATGGCTGCGTATCGGCGGGTACTGGTACCCGCGCGGCGGCATTCCAATCGACGTTTTCTGGCAAAGCGGCGAACCGCCACACGGCCTGTGGCTGCCGGAACAGGGTGTCCCGCCCTATCGCGGCCGGGGATAAGCGCCGTCTCACAGGAGTTTCGGATAGTAACCGGAATGATGGGCAAACCAAAAACGCGGCATTCCTGAGGAACACCGCGTCTGAAATTAACATATCTGCGAGTGTTTCTAGTCTCTGGAGGCCCGGCGCCCTACCCGCGCTGTGTACACATCGCGTTTGTTAATGGCTTTGAACTTCATGGTTTCACCGTTCTTGCTGTTGGTGGCCACGAACCAGTCACCGTTCTGGGTGATAGCGCCGCATTTGTATTTACCGCGGGTCCACGAGCGCCATGCAATGCACAGTTCCTCGTCCTTGATGACCCACGCCCCCTTGTCTTCCTTGCCGAACGCCCGGCCCAGCATGGTGCCGTCATCTTTTGCTGAAATCAGCAACCGGTAGCCACCGGCAACATGGGCTTCATAGTGTCCGGGGAACAGCCCCTCCAGCGCATCAGACTCCATTGAAAGCTCATCTGCCGGAACACCGGCAGGTTGCTCTGCCTGCGCGACACCTGCGATTGAAAACGCAAGCATGGTTGCGGCAAATGTTGTAATCAGCTTTTTCATGGAAGACCCCTTGGACAACTAACTTTACTGGACGCGACAGAGCGCAGATTCGGGCTTTGCCGAACTCAACTCTGTATCATTTACGCTGAGATCAGTATGTGCCCGTGTGGTAACTATTGGATTAACGTATTGTTCAAAAGCCACAATATCATGCGGTTTTCGTGTCACAATTACGGCTTCTCGGCTTGATTGGCCTGATCGACAAACCGCTGAATTACCTGTCTTTTTCGGGCATATTCTGCGAATTTTCCTGATCCTGCCCGGTGTTTTACATACTGCGACCGGCCATCGGTCGCCATGAAATCACAACAACTTTATGTGTTGGTCCGAAAGAGCATTGCTACGACAGGTTGAAAAAGACCTTGCCGTATAGCCGAAGCTGGCTAGGCTCTTACATGCGGCGGACATGATGATCCGCTTCACGGGTATCCAATCGGAGGGAAAAGCGATGGATTTAACCTCACTTATCGTACAGGCCATTGGCGGCGCTGCAGGTGGTACAGCCGGCGGCAAGTTCATCAAAGGCGGTGACATGGGCCAGATCGGCAATCTGATTGCCGGCGCAGTCGGCGGTGTCGGCGGTGGCTCGCTGCTGGGCGGGTTGCTGGGTGCAGCCGGTGGTGATGCGGCGGGCGGCATGGACATCGGCGCCATTGCAGGTCAACTGGTCGGCGGTGGTATCGGCGGTCTCGTCGTGCAGACTGTTGTCGGGATGATCAAAAACAAGCTGATGGGCTGATCGTTTCATCATAGCCAAGGCTGACCGGGGGCGTCGGACCGACAAGTGTGGCACCCTCTTGCCGGCCTGACTGAGAATTCAGGCTCCAACGTTCAGGTCAGGTGGCAATGGCCTGCAGAAGGGCTGCCTTGTCGAAATTGGCACCGCATAACAACACTACATTTGTCTGGCCGGCATAGTCCGGCTGACCGGCTAGATATCCGGCCAAAGCAAGACCTGCGGCCCCTTCAACGATTTGCTTTTCGGTCCAGGCCAGCACGTTGAGCGCGGAAACTATCTCTTCCTCACTGCAATGGACCACCCGATCAATCACTTCTGTCGCCAGCGCGAGTGTTATGGAGTCTTCATCAACACCGCCGGCAATACCATCGGCAAGGGTGTCGAGATGCTGCGTTTCAACCACGCGGCCAGCCTCAATCGACGCCGCCAATGCTGCGGAGTTGCTGGCACTAACGCCAATAATGCGGCAGCCGGGAAGAAATGACCTGAGCACCGCGCCGATCCCCGAAATGAGCCCACCGCCGCCCATTGCAATGAAGATATTGTCTATGTGTGGCAGTTGTTCGAGAAGTTCCAGGCCAATGGAGCCCTGACCGGCGATGACTTCGGCATCATTGTAGGGCGAGACGTAAACATATTTCCCGCTGGCCGCCAGTGCCTGGGCATGGGTCTCGGCAAGCCCTGATTCTGCACCATGCAGGATTACCTCGGTACCAAAGCTTTTGACTTTAGCAAGCTTGGCCGGTGCCACGGTTTCCGGCAGCACAACCGTCAGTTGATGGCCGGTGATCTGTGCTGCGTGCGAGCAGGCAATGCCGTGATTGCCCGATGACGCAGTGATCAATGGCCTGTCCAGTTGCAATGATGTGAGCTTGGCCATGGCGCCCCTGAGTTTGAAGGAGCCAGTTGTCTGAAAATTCTCCGCCTTGAAATAGAGCTCGGTGTTGTCAGGCAGAACTGCACATGACTTCAGCAACGGCGTGTTGACGACGTGATCGCGAATCCTGCGCCTCACCAAGACGCTGCGCGCCGCCGAGGCGAGCACCGGTTGAGAAGGCTTCGAAGATGTCATATGGCAGGCGCCCAATCCTAATGAACGTTATGTCAAACCTGTCTAAGAAGGCAGTCGCTCAGCCGAACGTGTCACACTGGCTGATATTCCCGGTCTGAATGCCGCGTTTGAACCATTCCACCCGCTGGGCGGATGTGCCATGGGTGAAACTTTCCGGGACCACATAACCTTGGCTTCGTTTTTGCAGGCGATCATCGCCAATGGCGGTTGCAGCATTGATGCCTTCTTCAATGTCGCCTTGTTCCAGAATGTTCTTGTTATCGCGTGCCCACACACCGGCCAGGCAGTCCGCCTGCAATTCCATGCGGACCGACAAACGGTTGGCTTCGGTTTTTGAGGAGCGCAGACGCGCAGCCGTCACTTTTTCCGCAATACCCAGCAGGGTCTGAACATGATGACCGACCTCATGGGCGATGACATAGGCATGGGCGAAATCGCCGGACGCGCCAAGACGCGTGCTCATGTCACGGAAGAAACTGAGGTCGATATAGATTTTCTTGTCGCGCGGACAATAGAACGGCCCCATGGCCGACTGGGCAGCACCACAGGCTGATTGCACGTAGCCGGAGAACAGAACCATGCGCGGTTCTTCATACTGGCGGCCGTTCTCCTTGAATACCCGGGTCCATGTGCGCTCGGTTGTCGACAGCACCTTGCTGGCGAACTTGCCCATTTCATCGTTCGCTGCCGGAGCCCCCTGCTGCTGTTGGGTCTGAGGCACCTGCTGCGTCTGCTGCTGCGGGAGACCACCTCCGCTCAACATCTCCAGCGGGTTGACGCCGAATACCAGCCACAAAATACCCAGGATGACGATGGTTCCGATCCCGATTCCACCGCCACCGCGCCTGCCCATGGGGATACGAAACCCGCCACGGCGGCCACGCTGGCCCCGGCGGTCTTCCACATTGGAACTTGCCTGTTCATCATCCAGCCGCATGGCTTAAATTCCTTTATCGTACTCACAATTCCATTTCCTGCAGTTTCGCCGCAACGAGACCGAAACATCAAGACATAATACCAAAGGAAGTGGATCAGACCCAAATAGTCTGCTTAGAATCGTTCACGCTTCTATCTGGGCTTTGTGGGTGCCTCTAAGCGCCCTTGGCCAGGCTGTCGCCATATTCCACCGGGTAGGTCGGATACAGCCCGCGACCTTCTGCAAGCTGCTGTACCAGAGCCAGTACGCCGTCAATCGCTGGTGTCGCAACATTTACAATGCGGCCCATTTCCTGAACTGCCGTGACCAGTGCATCGATTTCCATCGCCCTGTCGGCATCAAGGTCCTGCAACATCGAGGTACGATGCGCACCAACGCCGGCAGCCCCATTGATGCGGCGCTCCACATCAACCCGGAAGCTGGCACCCAGTTTTTCAGCAAGTGTTTGTGCTTCAAGCATCATGGATTTCGCCAGCGCACGGGTGCCTGGTTCGGTGGCGATCACATCCAGGGTTGCGCCGGTCAGTGCGGAGATCGGGTTGAAACAGAGATTACCCCATAATTTGAGCCATATTTCTGAGCGGATATCTTCCAGCACGGGAGCGCGGAGACCACCCTCCTCCAGGGCTTTCGACAAAGCCTCACAACGCGGTGACACCGTGCCGTCTGGCTCGCCGATCGAGAACTTGTCCCCATAGACATGCTTGATCACGCCTGGCTCGACGATTTCCGTAGCCGGGTACACCACACATCCGATGGCCCGGCCCGGTCCAAACGTGCTCCACTGGAGATCACCCCGATCAACTGCATCCAGCCTGCTGCCTTCAAATGCACCGGCAAGCTTGTGAAAATACCACCACGGCACGCCGTTCTGACAGGTTACAACCGCGGTATTCGGCCCCAATAACGGCTTAACACTTTCGGCAGATTGCCAGGCCTGATGGCTCTTGAGTGCGATGATCACATAGTCCTGAGGCCCCAGCTCCGCCGGGTTCGATGTTGCCGTCACCGGTACGGAAACAGTTTCGCCGTCCCTGATCAGGGTCAGGCCGTTCTCCTGCATGGCTTTAAGGTGAGGTCCCCGGGCAATCAGCGACAGTTCGACGTCTGGCACCTGGGCCAAAGCATGGCCCATGAATCCGCCAATCGCACCTGCACCGTAAATGCATATTTTCATTGCAGAGACCCCTTCAGACCAAAGCTGGACTTGAACCGAATGCTACCTGCGCGCGCGTACGCGAGCAAGCGACTCATTCCACCATATGGTAGAAATGCATTCCGTTATGCATTTTAGGAATGATTGATCGTTTTATTTCTCTGAAATATAAAGATTATATTATGAAAGCATTATCTGAATGCATGGCAATTTTGCCTGCGACCGAATGCCTGTTCCACATTGCGGACCCGGCACAGCGCCCGGGCAATTGACAGGCTATCAGCAAAACAGGGTTCCGGTCCGTCGCGACGACTGATATCCGGTGTGGCACAGCGAGACGCACCTCAACTCACGCTGAGATGCGCTCTTGTGACCATGGCGTGATCGGCCGGGTGGCCGACTGAGGCGCTACTGTGCGGGCGTCTCGACCCTGGAGGACTTCACCTTCGTCCAGATGATCTTGAACAAGGGCAACAGGATCAGGATGATGGCGATGACCGTGATCGGCCCGGCGATCGGGCGGGTGAAAAAGATCGTCGGGTCACCTGAAGACAACAGCAGCGACTGACGCAAGGTCGGTTCGGCAATGGGACCCAGTACGATGGCCAGCACGGCGGGCGCGAGCGGGTAGTCAAGTTTGCGCAGGAAAAATGCACCGAGACCGAAGCCGAGCATTAGCCACACATCGTGCATATCCTGCGTAGCAGCATAGCCACCGACCACCGACAACACAAAGATCATCGGCGCCAGGATCGTGAACGGCATGCGCAGCATCCAGATGAACAGCGGAATGAAGGCAATATTGATCACCAGCGCGAAGAAGTTCGACACATAGAATGAACCGATCAGACCCCATACAAACTCACTTTGATCGGTGAACAGCCGAGGACCGGGTGTCAAGCCCCAGATGACCATACCACCAAGCAGGATGGCCGTTGTCGGCGAGCCCGGAATGCCGAGTGTCAGCATGGGCAGCATCGCACCGGTAGAGGCGGAATTGTTGGCCGCTTCAGGTGCCGCGACGCCACCTGGGTGACCCTGGCCGAATTCTTTCGGATTCCTGGCCAGCATCTTGGCTACGCCGTAGGACATGAGCGAGCCAGGCGTCGCCCCGGCAGCCGGCAGAATGCCGACAAAGAAGCCGAGGAAGGAGCCGATGGCGGTCCCTTTCCAGCCGCGCCGCATGCCTTCCTTCGCATCTGACACAATACCCTTGACGGTCATCTTCGCATCCGTGGAAGTGATCTTGCCTCGGGTTGAATCGATGGTCCAGAGCATCTCGCCGATGCCGTATACCCCAATGGCCAGCACCAGGAAGTTAACCCCATGCAGGAAACCGGAAATGTCGAAAAAAACCAGCCTTGGCGCGCCGGAAATCTCGTCATAGCCGACAGCTGCAAACACCAGGCCAATACAGATCGAGAAGACGGTCTTTGGAATATCGTCACCCCCCAGACCCACAAACGTCGCAAATGCAAGCAGCATCAGTGCGAAAATTTCCGGATTGCCGAAACTCAGCGCTACCGTGGCAAGCGGTGGTGCAAATGCGGTAAACAGCACATTTGAGACCGTTCCACCGATGAACGAAGCAATCGCAGCCGTTATAAGCGCCAGACTTGCCCTGCCCTTCAAGGCCAGCGGTCTGCCGTCAAACGTTGTCGCAACGGCCGTTGAAGCACCTGGAATTCCGAGTGTTATCGAACTGATTGCCCCGCCATACATGGCGCCATAATAGATAGCGGCAAGAAATATGATCGCCGATGCCGGCGGGACCAGGAAGGTGATCGGCAGCAGGATGGCCACGCCGTTCACGGATCCAAGCCCCGGCATGGCACCAATGAACAAGCCCAGCGTCACACCGACTATAATCAACATGAGATTGGTTGGTTGCAGTGACAACCACAAGCCGTCACTGAGCAGTCCGAGAATTTCCATCATGATGTCACAAGCCCCTCGCCTGCAGCGCCATCAGGCGCGCTTCGGTCAATAGATAATCGTGTTGAGATAATTGAAAACAGGCTCAAGAAACTTCATGCCCTTGGGCAGCGTGATACGCATGAGCGCTTCGAAGAAAAAGAAGAACACAACCGGCACCAGTGTCGCGATTGTCATGGTTAGCGTCCATGTATGACGGCCGAGAAAGCGCAGATAGTAGATCAGGAAGACAAACATCGCGCCGTACATGGAAATTATGTTGATCAATGCGATGAAGCCGAAAATACCGCCGCCGACAAGCAACAGCATTTTCTTGCCATAGCCATCGAGAAACGGTTCCGTTGATTGCGAGGGGGGCGAGGTTTGCCGAAACCAGTTGACCGCAATGAAGCCGGTGCAAATCAACATAATGCCGGAAAGCCAGAACGGCCAGGCACCGCCACCCGGGCCTTCGCCCGTGATATAGCCAATATTCAACTCGGTGCTTTTCCACATCAGATAGACTGACATCAAAGCCAGAATACCAGCGGTAACTATTTCTGCACGCCGCATGGCGGCTCCTCCAATACGTCCTCAATCGAGCGTGCCGAAGGCTCGCGCGTGAAGACGAATACTTCATTTTCAGGGGGCTGGAGCAGTCAGTTCAACTGATCTGATTGCTCCAGCTTATTGCATACAATCCTTGTGCGCCGAAATTAGCCGCCGATTGCTTTCAGCAGCTCGTTGTGCCGGTCGACCTGGGTCTTCCAGTACTCTTTCTGGGTTGCAGCATCCATCGGCAGCGGTTCAAGGCTTTCAGACTTCATATATGTCTGCCACTCTTCAGTGTCGTAAATCTTCCCGAAGAGATCGCGGTAGTAGGCAGCAGCCTCGTCCGACATTCCCGGCGCACCAACAACGGCACGCTGGTTGTAGTAGGAGAAGTCCTTGCCCAGTTCCTTGACAGTGCGCGTTTCCGGCAGGTTCGGCAGGCGTTCATCAGAAAACGCAATCAACGGGACCACGTCACCCGATTCATAAAAACCCTTGGCTTCCGAAGGGTTGTTCACGGACGCCATGATCTGCTGGCCGGCGAGATCCTTGGCCACGGCACCGCCACCCTTGTACGGGATGTACTTGATCTTCACATCGAAGTTCTTTTCCATCCACGCAATGACGATGGAGTCTTCCTGACCCTTGCCGGTACCGCCCATGACGTATTCACCATTGTCTGCTTTTACCTTCTCAAGCCATTCCTCGAACGTCTTGATACCCGAATCCTTGTGGACCCAAAGAACAAACGGATCCACACCCATCATCGTAATTGGTGTGAACGTCTGAATGTCGATGCCAAGGTTTGGCTGGCGTATCGGTGTGGTAAAGAAGGAATTCAATGTGACCAGAATGGAGTGATCCTTGTCGCTGGCACCGTTCAGGGCGATCAGCGCTTCAGCACCTGAACCGCCACCCTTGTTGTTCGGCACGAGCGGGCGAACCGTCAGCTTCTTCTTTTCAGCCACAGACTGGATGAAGCGGGCGATCTGATCGGCACCACCGCCGGCACCGGCCATGATGACGAAGTCAATCGGCTTGGTCGGCTCCCAGGCATGAGCCGGAGTTGTCGCAGTGACAACGGACGCCATCATCCCTGTTGCAAACATGAATCCGAGTGCAATTCTTCTAGTAAGTTTCATTCTATTTCTCCCTTTGGGGTCGTTGACAACAGCACCCATGTTAGGTCGCTGCTACAAAATTGAAACTCTGGCCACCAGACCGCCGAATCTGCTGCCGGCTTATTTCCGGTACCTGTCCACATTGTGGAACCATCTGTTATATCAGCCAAAATCAAAAAATCTTGGCGTGTGGTATACCAGTCGATGACCGGATCGTATCAGATTGGCGGTCGGCATCAAGCAAAACCGGACAGGTTGTCGCAGATTCTGTGATGTTTTTCCGCACAGTGGTTGCTCCTTTCTCCTATGGCTTACAGATCAGACTGAATCCGGATTGAAACACCAAAACCGAAACACCTGACTGCTTCAAAAACTGTTAGAGTAACAATGTGGATTCATTCAGACCCATGTTGCTCCAGATCGCATCCAAATTCCTTCTAGTGCGCCATCAGTACAGGCATATCTGAATGATCGACAACGTATTGTGTTGCACCCCCAAAAACCATTTCCCGACCCCGGCTTGAGCCATAAGCACCCATCAGGAGACAATCCGCATCGACCGATTTGGCACCCTCGAGCAATGCCTTGCCCGCATTGCTGCCAGACTTGATTTCAGTATGGGTTGCCTTGACATCGTGATCGGCCAGGAAGTTCAGCAGATGCGCGCCGGTAAGCTCCAGCTTGTCACCGGCCATGGTCATGACAGACACCTTGTCAGCGGTGGTCAGGATCGGCATTGCCAGTGATACAGCTCGGGCAGCTTCGCGTGATCCGTTCCACGCCACGGCAATATGGCTGCCGATCTTTTTGGGTGGCGCCGACGGCGGGCACATCATCACGAGCGAACCTGTATTTACCAGCGCTGCCTCAAGTGTGTTGCGGCCCATCGCCCTGTCGCGGTCAGGACGCGCGACCGCGACAATATCAGCCAACCGGCCACGCGCCGACACGATATTAGCCTGCTTGCCACGCTCGATGCGCCAGGTTGCAGTCAGCTTGTTCTTGGGGTGAGATTTGCCAATATCAATGATTGTCAGCTTGTTGGCGCGGGCATAATCTTCGAATTGTTGCGTGATCTGCGCCTCTTCTGCATTGGCAAGTTCATCGCCGGATTTGGCAATCTGGTCACGCAAAATGGCCGGGATGGACACACCAAACGGGATCAGGTCTTCCGGTGCCGGGCGGCAATGCACTGCCTCGATATGCCCGATCTTGCCAGCCAGCGCGAGCGCGTGATCAAGCACGTTCTCGCCTTTGCCATCGTTCCTGATCGGAACAAATATTCTGCGAATTGCCATAATACCCTGGTTCCTAACTGCCCAACACTGTTCCGGCCGCGATACCTGCCTGCCCTGCCCAGTCCTGGGCAGTCATCTTTTCACCACCGGCAGGCCGGACCCGCTTGACACAAATCCGCCCGCCGATCAGTTGCACGACGACACCTTCATCCGAGACACTGACGACTTTAGAGGAGACACCGTCACCGGCCACCAATTTGCAGTCGTAAATCTGCACCTCGTTGCCATTCAGCGTTGTCCAGGCACCGGGGCTCGGGTTGGTGCCGCGGATCAGATCGTAAACCTGTTTTACCGGCTTGTTCCAGTCAATCCTGGCATGCTTCTTCGTGCAGCGCCGTTCGTATGTTGCGAAGGCCTCGTCCGGTACAATGCGTGGCGGCTCGCCCGAACGGAACAGGTCACAGACGTCCAGCACGCTTTCAATGGCAGACGGGTAGATTTTCTTGAAGTAGAGATTGATCACCGTGTCATCCGGCGCGATATCGCACTCCCACTGCATGAGACTGTCGCCTTCATCGAGCCCGTCGGTTGGATAGAACCAGCTATAGCCCGACTTGGTTGACCCCATGATGATCGGCCAGTTCACCGCACTGGGACCACGATGCAGTGGCAACAGCGAGGGGTGAAAGCAGATTGACCCCAGTTTCGGCGTATCGCGGGCGGCTTCCGGCACGAAAACGTTGACGAAAGCCATGACCATCAGGTCGGCATTGCAGGATGCCAGCGTGTCCAGCGCTTCGCGCGTGTCGAAATCCGCAGGCTGATGTACGGCCAGGCCCTGTTCCAGCGCAAACTCCTTGATCGGGTCGACCGGCCTGCCCTCCCGGTCGGGTTCGCAATACACCGCGACAACTTCGTCCTTACCGGCTTCAAGTATTTTTGCCAGCGCATCCTTGCCGAATGCCTGTTGACCCATGACGATAAGGCGCATGGGATCGCCGGGTTTTTGCCAGTTCGTTGTCATCAGAGTTACTCCCGATCGTCTTGTTATTCAGCCGCCTGCTTCATGTCGCCAATGGCACCGGAAGCCCTGATCTGATCAACCTCGTCTGCGGAATAGCCCAGCACCTGTGTCAGAATTTCTTCGGTGTGTTCGCCCAGCAATGGCGAGCGTTTCACCTCGGCAGGAGACTCCGACAGTTTTACCGGCATGCCCACTGTCAGATAAGCTCCGCGCTCGGGATGATCCACCTCAACGACCGTTTCGGTTGCCCGCAATGACGGCTCTTCGGCAATCTCCTTCATCGACAGTATCGGGCCGACGGGAATGTCCTGCGGATTGCAGATTTCCATAACCTCGAACTTGGTCTTGGTCTTTGTCCATTGCTCAACGCGCTCGAATATCTGTTCCAGCTTGTCCAGACGCGCAGGCGGTGTCGCATAGCCCGGATCGGTTTTCCAATCTGGCTCACCGATGGTGTCACAGACCTTCTCCCAGACCGCCGCCTGGGTGATGAAATAGGTGTAGGCATTGGGGTCGGTTTCCCAGCCCTTGCACTTGAGAATGGCACCTGGCTGACCACCACCTGAATCATTTCCGGCACGCGGTGTCGCTTCACCGAATTCAATGCCCTTGCCGGCCTGCGTATACTCGTTCAACGGCCCGTGAGCCAGGCGCTGCTGATCACGCAATTTCACACGGCACAGGTTCAAAACACTATCCTGCATGGCTGCCAGCACGCGCTGGCCCTTGCCGGAATGAGTGCGCTGGTAAAGCGCCGACACAATGCCGAATGCCAGATGAAGGCCAGTACCGGAATCACCGATCTGCGCGCCGGTCACCAATGGCGGTCCATCCAGAAAACCGGTCGTGGAGGCGGACCCGCCTGCACACTGGGCCACGTTTTCGTAGACCTTGCAGTCTTCATACGGGCCGGGACCGAAGCCCTTGACCGAGGCATAGATCATCTTCGGGTTGAGTTCCTGTATCCGTTCCCAGGTAAGCCCCATGCGGTCAAGCGCGCCGGGGGCAAAGTTTTCCACCAGCACGTCACAGGTTTTCACCAACCGCTCGAGCACATCCTTGCCCTGCTCGGTCTTGGAGTTGAGCGTTATGGAACGCTTGTTGTGGTTGAGCATGGTGAAGTACAAGGAGTCGGCGTTGGGCACGTCGCGCAGCTGACCGCGCGTCGCATCGCCTACGCCGGGGCGTTCCACCTTGATCACGTCTGCGCCAAGCCATGCCAGAAGCTGGGTGCAGGTTGGACCGGATTGAACGTGAGTGAAGTCCAGAACCTTCACGCCTTTGAGTGCTTTCATGTCTTCTTCCTGTTCACGAACATGGGATTCTATTTCTTTTTCTTGACGACGCTTTGCGGATTGAGAGAACCGATGTTCCCGCTCTCCTTTCCGGCCGCCGGGTCAATGGCAGCGTTGATCAGTGTCGGCTTGCCGCTATCCATTGCTTCACTGGCGGCCCGATAGAGCTCATCGGGATTTGACGCGTGAATGCCAACGCCACCAAAGGCTTCCATCATCATGTCATAGCGGGAGTTTTCGACAAACACGGTGGGTGCGGGATCTTCGCCACCGGAGCGGTTTTCGTCGGTGCCGCGATAGATGCCATTGTTGTTGAAGACCACCACGCAGACCGGCAGCTTGTACCGGCAAATCGTCTCAATCTCCATTCCGGAAAAACCAAAAGCGCTGTCGCCCTCGACGGCCAATACCGGCTTGCCCGTCTCGACGGCTGCCGCAATAGCCGATCCCATACCGACACCCATCACGCCCCACGTGCCCACATCCAGCCGCTTGCGGGGCTGATACATGTCGATGATCGAGCGGGCGAAATCAAGCGTGTTGGCGCCTTCATTTACCAGGATCGCGTCAGGCCGTTCCTTGATGACACGCTTCAAAGATCCCAGCGCGCCGGCATAGTTCATCGGCGAATTGTTGTTCTGCAATGTAGGAGCCATGCGCTCGATATTGGCATCTCTCTTGGCCTTGACGGCAGTTGTCCATTCTTCAGGGGGCAGTTTCCAGTCGTCACCCATGGCATCGATCAGGGCCGACAGACACGAGCCGATATCACCTACAACAGGTGCTGCTATTTCGACATTGCTGTCCATCTCTTTGGGCTCAATGTCGATCTGCACGAATTTCGTTGAATGCGGTTCGCCCCATTGCTTGCCTTTGCCATGGGAAAGCAGCCAGTTGAGGCGGGCACCGACCATGATCACGACGTCGGATTCCTTCAACACCAGCGAGCGCGCCGGTCCGGCCGACTGCTCATGGGTGTCGGGCAACAGGCCTTTGGCCATGCTCATCGGCAAATAGGGAATGCCGGATTTTTCCACAAACTCGCGAACCACATCATCGCATTGCGCGTAGGCCGCCCCCTTGCCCAGAACAATCAGCGGTTTGCTGGCCCCCTTGATCACGTCAAGTGCGCGCTTCACCGCGTCGGGTGCAGGGATTTGCGCAGGCGCGGGATCGATGACCTTGACCAGCGATTTCCGACCTTGCACTTCATCCATCACCTGCCCCAGCAGACTGCCGGGAATATCAAGATAGACGCCGCCAGGACGCCCGGAAACCGCCGCACGTATCGCCCGCGCGACCCCAATGCCGATATCCTGGGCATGCAGGATGCGGTATGCCGCCTTGCACAACGGCTTGGCGATGGCCAGTTGATCCATCTCTTCATAATCGCCCTGCATCAAGTCGACCACTTCGCGCTCGGACGATCCCGAAATAAGGATCATCGGCCAGCAATTGGTGGTCGCATGGGCCAAGGCCGTCAGACCGTTCAGAAAGCCGGGCGCGGAAACCGTCAGGCAAATACCCGGCTTCTTGGTCAGAAATCCCGCAATCGCGGCGGCGTTACCGGCATTTTGTTCATGACGAAATGACAGAACGCGAAGACCTTCTTCCTGCATCATGCGGCCGAGATCCGTTATCGGGATACCCGGCACACCGTAAATGGTTTCGATATTGTTCAACTTCAACGCGTCGATCAGCAGATGAAAACCATCTGTCAGATCACCCTGGGGAGTTGCTTCGGTTTTGTTCAATGTGTGCATGGCTGCGGATGAAGACATTGGTTTTCCTGTTGTTTCAATCAGTTCGAACTGGCTTTAAGTCGGCTTGAAGCGAGACCTTCCAGCCTCGTCCAGGTCCTGCGGATGTGGTCATGCAATTTCATCGTGTGTTCACGAACCAGCCTGCTCGCCAGATCGCCATCACGTGCTTCGAGTGCTTCTATGATTTCCATGTGATCAACGACTGAGCGTGTTGCCCGGTCGCTCTCGCCCATCGCCCTGCGACGAACCGCATGCATGTGCTGGAAAAGTCCATCCGCCGTTGATTTCAATAATTTGCAGCCGGAAAGCTCCAGAATACGCTGATGAAACTGGATATTGATTTCCGAATATTCCTCAATATCCGCCCGCGCCGCATCAATGCTGTGTTTCAATGCAAACTTGCGCAATTCGCGGAGGTCCCCAGACGTCGCATTTTCTGTCGCAAGACGTACAGCCATACTTTCGAGTGCCGCCCACGTGATAATCATTTCCAGAATTTCGTCCATGCTCTTGCGCAACACGAACACACCCTTGCGCGGCAGGATCTCCACCAAACCGTCTTGTGCCAGGCGAGCGAGCGCTTCCCGGATCGGGGTGCGTGAAATTGCCAGCTTTTCGGCCATCTGCCGTTCGTCGAGCCGCAGGTCGGCACCATCTTCATATATGTTCATGTCCAGTATGGCCGCCCGCAACACGTCATAGGTGTGATCCTTCAAAGTGAAGTTTGCAGCGATTGGCGACAATTTCTGCGTAATCGACACGGATCCGAAGGCTCCCTTTGTTGCTGGTTCACTGCAAGAGCACCCTGAAGTCGGGCTTTGTATCTGGTATACCATACATCAAGCAACAGTGCCGTCAATGATGTTTTTGCATCCATGAGCCTTGTGGATACAGATCATTTTCACTCAAGCGCCAGAGCCGTTCAAACAGGTGTTTTGCCATCTTTATGATTTGTGGTGTATGGCAATGGAATAAGTGAAAAATTGCCCGGCGCCGTGTTGCCGATGGCGATGACAATCGTTTGGCTGCGAAGGATCTGGGATATGTTGATTAAATCTGGTGAATCCATGCTTCTTGTCATCGACATGCAGGAGCGGTTGGTGCCAGCCATGCTCGCGCCGGCGCGAACACTGAAGAACACCGCATTGCTTATAGAAGCAGCGCGCGAACTCGATGTGCCGGTGCTGCTGACGGAACAATATCCTGAAGGTCTCGGCCCGACTGTACCGGAAGTGGCGAGGGTGGCCTCCGGCTATCCGGTTTTTCCCAAGCTGCACTTCTCCTGCATGCAGGATGCCGCCATTGCCGGCGCGGTCGAAGCGAGTGGACGCTCGCAGATTGTGCTTGCCGGAATGGAGGCGCATATCTGCGTGGTACAGACAGCAGCCAGCCTGCTGGAAGATGGCTACGAGGTCTTCGTCGCCTCCGATGCTACCGCCTCGCGCTCAGCGGAGAGCGAGCAGGCCTGTCTGCACCGGTTGAGCGCTGCAGGTGTAGGCATCGTCACCACCGAAATGGTCGTATTCGAGTGGCTCGCAAAGGCAGGAACGGCGTCCTTCAAGAAAATGCTGCCCCGCATCAAATAACACCGGGCCGTCACGGCGGACCCATGAACATCCCAGACTGTCTTGACATGCCAATCGGATGTCCGGGTTGCTGGAAAGTCATCCTGACGTGGAAAACGCCATTTCGATGCAAACGCCGCGCTCGCCCATGGCAGTTGCCGAAATCCTGATCTCACACAACCGCAGCAGCATCGCAGCCAGGGCCAGTCCATAACCGCTGGCATTCCCGGTAAGGCTGATTTCTTTCACTGGTTCCCCGCTTTGAATACTAACCAGAATGGATTGCACGTCGGTCCTGCCGACCTCGAATTCCACAATGACAGTCAGGGCATCGGATGCGGACATTCGCCCACCCAGTTTCAACTGGCTGCCAGGCCCACCCAGCACGGCGGATGTACGCAACAGGCTGGCGATGGCGCGCCTGGCAATGCGGGCATCCATGCGCACGCAGCTGGTCCCGATCACGTCGAGCATTGCCGTTGAATCAAGCTCAACGTCTTCTGCAACCAGCACAGACTGAACTTCGTCGATGGCGCCGGAGATCAGCGTTCGCAGTTCACGAACTTCCAGTTCAACCGGCTGCTCGTTTCGCTGCAACCTGATGATTTCCATCATCTCGTTCATGTTCAGCAACAAGGCTTTCGCAGATTCGCGGATGAAGCCGAGATAGGAGGCGCGTGTACCGGCATCAATCTCGTTGCCATCGCCGGCAGCCAGTATGTCGACATAGCCGAGGATCACATTGAGCGGGGTTCGAAAATGGTGCGCGACCTGGGAAACGAACGTCGTTCTGGCCTGCTCCATTACTTCTTTTTGCGCAAGCACATCGCACATCGCCTGTTCGCTGCGGCGCCGCGAGGTAACATCATTCATCAATATCAAAGTGCCGCCCAACTGGTCTTGAACGTCAATATACTGCAGTTCAAATGCACAGCCTGTCAGTCCCGCAACCTTGTTCGGGCGGTCGCGCAATTTCGGCGAGACATCATAGAGAGACAGGGCAACCAGGTCTTCGCGCTTCGTGTTGACAAACTCCAGTTTCAGCAATCCTGCCCGGCGCAGCATGTCATAAATCACGTCGTTGCTGGTTATGACATCGCCGTCTTCGCGCACAGATGCCACCCCGCAAGCCACGTTGTTCAGGGTGACCTGCAGAAGTTCAGCATCCGTGGATGCAACAGCAACCTGATCTTGACTTGCAGTCAGCACCACAAGGCGGACCTCCACACCGGGTTCGTTTCTTCAACCTTTGAAACAGATGTGACCTGCTCCACAAAATGCTCACTGCCCCGACAGGGTAATACACTTCCCGACGATTTTACCCGACAATTCTAAAGCAATCATTGATGGCAGGTCTGGATGACGCTAATAGAGCGGGCATGGTTGATAATCTCAAAATTATGCTGGCTCAACTGAACCCGACGGTTGGCGCGGTTGAGCCAAATTCCAGACGTGCACGCACCGCCCATGCCGAAGCGGCTGCAGCCGGTGCTGATCTGCTGGTGTTCACGGAACTTTTCATTTCCGGCTACCCGCCGGAGGACCTGGTTCTGAAACCCGCTTTCGTGGAAACCTGTCAGAAGGCTGTGGAAGACCTCGCCGAACTGACCGGCAACGGTGCGCCGGCCATGCTGATCACGTCACCATGGGCTGAAGACGGCAAGCTCTACAATGCGGCCATTCTGCTGGAGGACGGCAAGGTGGACGCCGTGCGCTTCAAACACGATCTGCCGAACTATGGTGTGTTTGACGAAAAACGGGTGTTTGACGCAGGGCCCGCACCTGGACCGATCAACTTTCGCGGCATACGCATCGGGGTGCCGATCTGTGAAGACATCTGGACCGAAGAAACCTGCGAAACCCTTGAGGAAACCGGCGCAGAACTGCTGATTGTGCCGAACGGGTCACCGTTTGAGCGCGACAAACAGGATGTCCGTCTCAACCTTGTCGTGGCACGGGTCACCGAAACCAACCTGCCGATGATCTATGTCAACCAGGTAGGCGGTCAGGACGAACTGGTGTTTGACGGTGCATCGTTCGTGTTGAATGCCGACCGTTCACTGGCCTGCCAGATGCCGGAATTTGAAGAAGCGACACTGCTCACCGAATGGACCCGTGGCCCCGACGGCTGGGTATGTGCCAAGGCCGATACCGCCCGGCAATTGCTGGGTTATGAAGAAATCTGGCACGCCTGCGTGCTGGGCACACGCGATTATGTGCGCAAGAACCGCTTTGAAAGCGTGGTGCTTGGAATGTCCGGCGGCATCGATTCCGCCGTGGTTGCGGCTATGGCAGTCGACGCACTGGGAGCAGACAAGGTTCACTGCGTCATGTTGCCTTATGACTACACCTCATCCGACAGTCTCGAAGATGCCGAAGCCTGCGCCAGGGCGCTCGGCGCGCGGTATGACATTGTACCGATTTCCGAACCGGTCACAGGCTTTCTGAATTCACTCGGACCGATGTTCGAAGGCACGACGGAAGGGGTCACGGAAGAAAATATCCAGTCGCGCACCAGAGGCGCCATCTTGATGGCGATCTCCAACAAGTTTGGCGCCATGGTTCTGACCACCGGCAACAAGTCGGAAATGTCGGTCGGATATGCCACGCTTTACGGCGATATGAACGGCGGCTTCAACCCGATCAAGGATGTCTATAAATCGGATGTCTACGCACTGGCAAGCTGGCGCAACCAGTCAGATGGCACTGGCCTCAAAGGCCCGGCGGCCCGCGTCATCCCGGAACGCATCATCACCAAGGCGCCGTCAGCCGAACTCAGGCCGGATCAGACCGACCAGGACTCACTGCCGGAATATGATGTGCTGGATGATATTCTGGACGGACTGGTTGAGAACGAAACCTCGCTGGCCGACCTTGTCGCGAAGGGACATGATCCAGCCGTGGTCGAGCGCATTCAGCACCTGCTCTATATTGCAGAGTACAAGCGCCGTCAGGCCGCACCGGGTGTCAAGATTACCCGCCGGGCTTTCGGCAAGGAACGCCGTTACCCGATCACCAACGGTTTCCGGGACAAGGCCTGAGACATGACCATTACCGTTCGCTTCGCGCCTTCACCCACCGGCCGCATACATATCGGCAATGCCCGCACCGCCATTTTGAACTGGCTGTTCGCGCGCAAGGCTGAAGGCCGCTTCATACTGCGGTTTGACGATACCGATCTGGAACGCTCAACCCGTGAATTTGCAGACGGCATAGCAACTGATCTGGACTGGCTCGGCCTGACGCCGGATGAGGTGTACCGGCAGTCGGAACGATTTGCACTGTATGACGCTGCTGCCGAGAAACTGAAAAATGACGGCAGGCTCTATGCCTGTTATGAAACCGCCGAAGAACTCGATTACAAGCGCAAGCGTCAGTTGGCCCGGCACCAGCCGCCGGTCTATGACCGCACCGGGCTGAACCTGTCAGACGAAGACCGGGCAAAACTGGAGGCCGACGGGCGCAGACCCCATTGGCGGTTCAAGCTGGATCAGCGGGACATTCACTGGGACGATCTGGTGCGCGGAGACGTGCGCATCGACACATCGTCATTGTCCGACCCGGTGCTGATCCGCGAGGATGGCAGCTACCTCTACACACTGCCGTCGGTTGTCGATGATATCGACATGGGGCTGACCCACATCATCAGGGGTGAAGATCACACCACCAATGCCGCCGTTCAGGTGGAGATATTCGAAGCACTTGGCGCCACCGCACCGTCATTTGCGCATCATTCGCTGCTTGTCGGCGCAGATGGCAAGGGCCTGTCAAAGCGCCTCGGGTCACTGTCGATTGCAGCGATGCGCGAGCAAGGGCTGGAAGCCATGGCGGTGGTCAGTCACGGCGCCCTGATCGGGACCTCGGAAGCCATCGAACCGCACACCGAAATGGACACACTGCTGGAGGCGTTCGACCTGTCGAAACTGTCGCGCGCACCGGGCCGGTTCGACATGAGCGAGCTTGAAAACCTGAACGCACGCATTGTGCATCAGCTATCATACAACGACGTTCGCGAGCGGCTTGTGGACATGGGCGCAGATGGCGGTGAAGACTTCTGGCAGGCCGTACACAGCAATCTTTCCAGGGTCCAGGATGCGGCCGAATGGCACCGGATCATTTATGGCGACATGACCGGCGAGATTGCGGATGACGATCGTGACTTCATCTCGCAGGCTGCCAGCGTGTTGCCGGATGAACCCTGGGGTGAAACCACCTGGAAATCCTGGACTGATGCGGTCAAGCAGGCCAGCGGCCGAAAGGGCAAGGGCCTGTTCATGCCATTGCGTCTGGCACTGACCGGCAAACAGCACGGGCCCGAGCTGGCAACCCTGCTGCCGCTCATCGGACGGGAACGCGCGATAGATAGATTATAGCCGGTCTGGGAAACATGCGGGCGGTCCCGCGAGACATGCGAACGATGACAACCACGACGAGTGCTTTGATCAACGACGGCAGAACGCGGATGCCGCGAATACCTGCGTAGACAAAAAACAGCCATTGGTTGAAACATTGCCCACTGACGGCTGTGCAGAAGAAGCTCCCGTCCGCAGAATGGCTGCTTTGCGTTCGTGCTAGATCGGGTTCTTCATTATTCGCACCCGTTGTGCGCCCGCCACATCGCCTCATCGTGGCCTTTAGGTATCGACTTACAAGGGTCAGCGTGATGATAACCGCGCCACCGATTATACAATGTGACTTGGTGTGTCGTGAGCAGTGGCAAAGTTTCGAGATGCGCAGACAGATGCGCAAACCTCAAGTTCGCTCTCGCCTCGCCAGCGGCATCCACCAACTGTGCCAATGTGCCTGCATCCGGTGCACCATCAACAAACGCATCGTTCAGCGCGCGCTCGGAGGCTATGAAGCGTTCTCCAGCTTCAATGGCTTCAGCACGCATTCGGTCGCGGATCACGGTTAGCGCGGCAATCTGCGTGTTGGTTAGGCCAATCTCCTTAGACATTTCCAGAAGATGGGTCGGGCCCGGAACTCCGTTCAGTTCTGCCGGAAGTGCGAGGCCCCACCCGTGGCCAGAGCGCAGCTCAGCCAAGTCTTTTTTTGAAAGAGAGGCGATTTGTCTCCGCTCTTCACCTGCATAGGGCGAGGCAGCATGTTGTTGAGCGTGCGCGGCACCACCCGCGATGAGAAGTGAGATGGCTATGGCGGCTCTGCTGGTTGGCATGAGGGCACATTCCTCGAGTTGACTACCTTTTGCTTATTGCGCAGATTTGGAGATCCGCACATGATCCTGATCATGTCGGATATCTGGTTGGAGATCTTTGTCGGCGCACCCGATCGATCCTACGGGCGAGGTGCAAGCGTTTTCCGGCGGGATGATCGCGTTTCACAAGCCTACCTAGTGCGCGAGGGAGGTGTTCACCTCGTGCGGACGCTCGCTGATGGCGGAGAACTAACACTGCACCAGGCACCTCCAGGCTCACTTGTCGCCGAGGCGTCACTCTTTGCTAATCAATATCACTGCGATGCGATATGCGATGCGCCATCAAGGCTTGCAGTATTGTCACGTGCAGATGTTATTTCGGCTCTCCATAGTACAGAAGGTGCCTTGGTTGCTTTGGCCCAATCAGCGCGGGAGGTTCAAGCCTTGCGCGCACGGTTGGAGGTGATGCGGTTGAAGACGCTGTGCACACGTCTTGACGCATATCTTGATCTTCATGGTCCACCTGAAACTGGAAGATGGATTCAGGTAGCTGACTGGATTGGGGTCACACCTGCCGCCCTTTATCGCGAACTGGCGCGGCGGCGTAAAGAAATCGACTGATCGCAAGTCAGCTTGATCAGGAAACCACAGCAGACGCAGGAGCGGACATTCGCCGCAATGCAGCGTGGCCAGCATTAGTCCATTGCAATTTCCGTCCATACCCGACTTTCTAGTAAGCCGTCATATCCAAGACGAGTTTCCGGCAAGCAGACATTGAGTTTTAACATGTCAATTTTCGTGCAATTTCCGAAGTGCGTCGTGGTTTCAACTGATCGCTGCAACACATGGGTGGCAACGTTACAATTTTTTGCGTCGAAGCGTGGACCGAACAATTCATCCGTGCGTAACTATTGCGAGGCCACGTTTCAATCAGCCTGATCTTATGCAAACCGACCACGGGTGCTTCAAACTGACGGACGCAAAAGTGACAAAGAAACCAACATCAGGTCGCCAGATCATCTCCCGGCGTCTAGTTTGTGAAATTGGAATCCTGGGAGCGAGTGCATTGGCCTTGAGAGCCGTTGAATTGCCAGCATTCGCCAACGCACCCTCGACATCCGGAGAATTCAGCATCTTGATCAATGCACTGAGATTCATCGGAACACAAGCATGCAACGCGGCTGCCAACAATCTGGAGGCGGCACAGACTTCCAACGCGCCTTTTTCTCTTCATCTTCGAAACGCCGGGCTGCGGGTTTCTGATGCCGAAGTCCTGGCAGTGGCGCTGACGAGATATTCATCACTCAACGGCCGGGTACTTCAGTCGTTCAGTGTGAGTTACAATCCATTGCTTGGCGATAACGGCACTGGAGTTTTAGCAAAATCATTACCTCAAACAGTCAGCGAGATTGGGTTCGTGGGCTGCGGCATGGGTGATGCCGGTGGCCAGGCTGTGCTGGAATGGGCGAGACAAGCATCCAATTTGAGCATGATTTGCGTTGAAGAAAACGAGCTTTCCGACTCCGGCAAGAAGCGGTTTCGCGAGTTGGCAACACAAAGGGCTGGACTTCTGGTCGTGGTCTAGATTTCCGCTGCATTTTGCAGGCCACCGCAAATACGTGCGAAAGTGCCGCCTCAGTGATACTGTTGACGCTGCTCTTCGCTCAAGCGCTCAAATGTTGCGTCGTTCATCCACTGCAAGGCACGGAAACGTAATCGCATCCGTTGCCAGGCACCATCGACCAGTGCATGGGCGCTCGACTTATCGCCCTCCGGTGGTTTTGTTGTCTTCCAATTGAAGAGCGTGAAGCCAGACAGGACACCCGGCAGATATCAAATGCACCTCAACATATGTTCACTCTGGGCCTATTCCGTTGAAAAAGTCAGCGGCCTAGCTGTTTCGGACCGCTACGGCGACACTGACATTTCCCGTCAATCCAGTCAGACCGGATCCTGTTCAATGGCTGTATTGTCCAGCGGATAAACCGGCCGGCGCACATTTTGGTACGGCATTCGAGTATAGTTCGGCGTGCATAGCGCTCCGCTGTCGCAGACTATGACCTGACCCGCGACAGGTGCAAAGGCAGCTCTGAAATGCTGCATCGACTTCAGGGCGACAATGCGCTTTTTCGCCGGATCTATGCCGAATGCCTTGAATTGTTGCAGATCCAGCATTTGCCTCGCCAGGCTTGTGACAAGAATGTCGATGCCTTCGACCCGGATGACTGCACTTGGACCGAAACTGTCCGCCAGGCCGCCAATCATCGGGCCGTCTCCGGTAAAGTGCCCATCTGAAACGCGAACCAGTTCAGCTGTCACATGCAGTGGTCCGCCGCCAAACAATGGGTCTGTTTTGCCACCCAGGTCCACGCTGACCTGCGATCCCACAGGCACGCCACCAAGGACTTGCACGGCACTGGCGTCGACAATCGGGCCGAAGCAGGCGTCGTCAATGTCTGCCATGAGCATTGCTTCCAGCAATGCAGTTGAATCTCCGTAAGCACCACCACCTGGATTGTCCGCATAGTCGGCAATAATCAGCGGTCCTTCTGCCGACCGGTATGACGACGCCAGCGCCGCTGCTGCTTCAACGGTGAGGTAAGTATTGAGAACGTCGTGCCGGCTTGCCCAGATGTCGTCAGAGATTTGTTTTGCGAAAGCGGTGTGCGCACAATGATCACCCTGACCGGTGACCAGAACCGATGGACCCACCTCGGCAATATCAGCGCTGGCAAAGCCGGCATTGACACTTACTGCGAACACATCATGGCGTGCCTCATAAGCCCTCGCCTTGGCCAGGCGTGCAATCATGGGGCCGATGTCGGTGCGTCCGCCGTTGACCTCTTTCAGCATGGGGGGGCGAACCATTACGGTTCGCGGTTTTATTTCGCCCGCCATTGTACAGTGCAGAATGTCAGCAGCCTGCCGCCCGGTATCACGCATATCAACGTGCGGATAGGTTTTGAAAGAGACCAGTATGTCTGCGAGCTCACACATCGTTTGTGTCACATTGGCATGGGGATCGAGGCTCACGGCAATCGGCATGGACGGGCCGACCATCGCCCGGATACGGCGCAGCAACTCACCTTCACCGTCTTCGCAAAAGTCCGGCACCATGGCGCCATGAAGCGCCAGAAGGATGCCGTTGTGATTACCTTTTGAAGCTCGATCAACAATGGGGTCGCAGATCCAGTCGAACGCTGCCCGAGTAACGCAGCCGCTCGGGCCTGCTGCGGCACTGAGCACATGATCAATCTCCCAGTGACGGCCAACTGCGACATCGCAGAAACCTGCAATCTCGGTATTGGCGTTGCTGCGCTCGGCAACGGCGGCTTTGCCGAGCAGGAATAACCGGTTACGGAAAGCCTCCTGGTCCGTACGAAGGCGGCTGAAAGTATTGGTTTCGTGAAAGACTTCCGCAGTGAGCACCCTGAAGCCCATCTCGTTTTCCAATCCTGGTCAGCGTCAATTTTGCACTGCCTGTTGCCTTCAGGCAGCAAATTCCAGCGCCTGGAAGGACACCGGTTTTTGCTCTTTTATGCCTTGTTCAATCCGCTTGACGACGAAGGGAGAGGCCATGGCGCGGATCAGGGCGCTGTAATTTGGCTGCAGCCTGACCTCGGTGCCGACCCGCAGGTGCTGCTTGCCGGAGTCCACGATCAGGTGATCGCTGCTCGATCCGAGAATTTCAATACCGGGTGGCGGTGTGAGACCGGCCGGGTCGGTGTCCATGTGCCCCAGGGCCAGTATGGCTTGCAGAACGTTTCCGGTGTTTGCCACCGGCACAACCGACCCGAACGGATTTTCTGCTATCTCACCCCATGGTTTTGACGGTTTGGCTTTTGACTCGATGACTTCCGCGACCAGCGTCATGGCATCGGTATAAAGCCCTTCTATCGGCCGGCAATGCAGCGGCTCACAACCAAGCAATATGGCTTCGCCAAGCCGAAGATTGTTGATACGGCCGGTGGGACCACCACCAATCACCCAATCGAGGTTGCTCGAATTTCCGCCGGAAACGATTGAGAGGACGGGGCCGAATGTTGCGTCAATCGCGTCTGCCAGGACCGATAATTCACCCATGTTCTGCGCGTCTGGAGCCACACCACAGCGGCACGCCAGATTGGCGCCAATGCCTTTGAGGGCAATGTTTGGGAAGCGAACCGTACGGCGAACAACATTCTCCAGATCAGCCGGCAAAATGCCTTCGCGCAAATCCCCAAGCTCGACCATCAGTATGACCCCGTGCGTGCGGTTCATCGCATGAGCTGCCTTGGACAGTTCCGAGATGACATCAAGCTCGGTGTTCAAGCTGGTGTCTGTATTGCTGACCACCAGAGCTGCCTGAGAGATCATTGGCGAACGGATGAGTGTCATGTGCGCTTTCACTGCGGCACGACGCATGGTCTGGATGTTCTCAATCCGGGAGTCGGCAAGTCCGGTCACCCCTGCAGCCAGCATTTCCCTGGCAATGCCCGGCAGGCCCAAAGTGGCCTTGGTCACTCCCGAAACGGAGATGCCGCGACTGCCGAGCAAGTTCACCAGCACGCGGGCATTGTGCCCGACCTTGTCGAGATTGATTTCCAGCCGGGGAGCGGTCAATTGGCACCAACTGTCAGTTGCTTTTTCAACTGCGGAAATGACGCCAGCACCATTTCCACCAGATGGTCGGGTGAACGTGTCAGCGCGTCGGTTGCCGGAATGCCGAGTTCGCTTTCGTAGCGTGTGATCGCCGAACCGACTTCTGCACCGGTCATGTTCTCGTGGTTGATCGTGAGACCGATAACCCTGGTGTCGGCGAAAGTCTCGATCAGACGGATTTCACTGGCAGGCGTTGGCATCGGCATCTGTTCGAAGTCGCAGCGGTTAACGCGTCCTGGCGCATGCTGGAGTATGACACCGTCAGGACAGCAGCCGCGCAGAATGAAAGACGATGTGGAAAAGGCCGGGTGACTGAGCGCGCCCTGGCCTTCGACGATTATGACGTCCGGGCTTTCGGCCTCGAATGCCTCAATGATTGTGGCTTCCAGTTCACCGCAGCAGAACTGGGACGGCACTGCATCCATGGCTATGCCGTGGCGTGCACCTTGAATCAGGCCGGTCTGGCCCGTGCCCACCATTACAGCCTTGATACCGAGGTCATTGAGTGCGCGGGTCAGTATTGTCGCTGTTGTGCGTTTGCCGATAGCGCAATCTGTTCCCAGTACCGCAATACGCGGGCAGCTGACTTCGGCAATCCTGCCGCTGAACAGGCGCAGGTCTTTTTTGGCACGGGGTTTGCGGATATCCAGAATGGTGACATTGTTGGCCAGGCACGCTGCCGCAAATACAGGGTCGTCGTTGAGAAATTCGTGCAGGCCGTTGACGATGTTCATGCCATAGCTCATGGCCTCGATCACAAGACCGCGCTCATGGGTCGACAACATGCCGCTCGAAGGTGCCATTCCAAAGATGAAATAGTCAGGTGTGTTTTCAGCCTGGGCCAGCGCATCGGCAAGGTTGCGGCAGACAGGGATGGCATTTGGCACTTCGTCGAGCACCATACCGGTATCGAGACCCGCCTTTTCGCTGTCGATGACTGACAGGATTTCATATTTTTCCGAGTGCCGGACCAGGCCGTTGGCTGTCTTGCCGTCAACGGCGCCGAAATTGCCTTCGCAATAAACAATTGCGGTGTTGCGCTTTTTGGGTGTGCCGGGCGTCGGAAACCGGATCAGAGGCCTGTCGTCATTGATAACGGCAGGACGATTTTCATAACCGGATGAATGCGGTTGTTCGGGATGTGTAATGGATGACATGTCGAATCCTCAATTGGTACTTGGCGCCAGCAGCGGGATCGCGCTAGCGGAGCAACTACGGTACTTGGTCGTTATGGCGGCGAGCATTTGTAACAGGCAGCACTTGTGGTTGTTGCCACAGGTCTGGTGCTCGTCCGGGACTACGGGAAGAACGCGTTGCCGCTATTCCTCAGGAGACGCGGGGCTCCGCATCTGTGGTTTCGGCCGCGGTATATTGCGCGCATTGCCAAGCTGGAAATTACCGGGCTCAGGCCAAAACCGGATCGTTCTCAAGCCCTCGGCAAGCCTGCAGCTTGCCGAGAGCAAAAGCTTCGTGGGCTCATCGAGCCGATGGTCTTTAGACGTCTTTGACCAGTGCGATCTGGCAGGCTTCTGCAAGGGCACGATCAGGCTTTTCGGCACCCAAAGGTGTCGCCCAGCCGGCTTCCTCAACGATGCCACGCCTCTGATAGCCGCTTGCCGCCTTGAGTTTTGCCAGAATTTCAGTCGAATTCGGATCGCCTTGTGAGTTCTGGAGACAATAGGGCGTCAGTGCCGTAGCGATAGCCGCCATGGATTTTTTGTTCGACATTTCCGCAGCTGAATTGCCTGTGACCCATCCTCCCCAGCTAAACCCGACGACAGCCAGGGCGACAGCACCCGCTCCCGCGCCCATAAGCGCAGGTTTAGTCCATTCAGGAAGTTGCATGATGAAGTCCAATCAGTATAGGGACAGGCACGCATGATCGCGTGCAAGATGTCTTCTTGTAGCACACAGGCCCCGAATAGCTTGCATGGTTTCTCGGAGAGCTTGAATCGGGTGCTGTAAGTGGCCATGTATGAAGAGTAGGTCCAGGGCCCTGATGGGTGTACGGTCTTCCTGCCTTTCTGTCTGTTTAGTTCATCTGGATTGTGCGAACCTATTGCTTCCCTGTACAAGCCGCATACGGGAAAACACCGTCGTTATCGTCAGCCGGCGGGCGTAATTACAAATTAGCGGCCGTGACCAGCCGCACCAGGCGGACCGCAGTGCCCTTCTCATCTGCGGTCGAGTTAGCCAAGGACAACCAATCGCTGTCACCCGCATCGACCACGAAGAGAAGCAGATCAAGGAGACTTTCCGGCTTGCCTGGCGACGGGTTTGACGCAGCGGATGGTCTCAATCAACCTGGCGGCCCTCGATGCCGCCCTGCAAAAGGACTACAGGACACCGTGACCATCACAAACAACCCACCGCCCAATGCCCGGCCGGTCCGGCGCGATGCTGCAACCCATCTCTTCGCGGTCGGACAGGCAGTCCGGATGAAGGTCGGACTAGGGGGTTCGACGCTGTCTTCCGATATATACCACATTACCGGCACACTCCCGCCGCGTGGCGATTCGCCCCAATACCGTATCCGCAACGACGACGAGCGACATGAACGAGTGATCACTCAGGCAAGCATCGAACCGCTCGACATGTCCCGATCCGGCTGTGGCCCAAACCTTATCGAAACAACGTTCGGCGGTAGCGAAAAGATACAAACGCAGCAATTGCGAAATCAGGGTGCTAAAGAAAAAACCACTTCCACCAAACCTGAAGCAACCGTCGGCCACCAGGTCAAACTCGCCGAGATCCCCCAACGTGGCAAAGGCAAGAACCGACGGCCATGACTCTAAGCTTTCCAAATCCGAGCCGCAGCTTTGATGAAGCACACAATGTCGTACGCTTCTCCGGCTATGACGGCGTGTTCCACGTGCCGTTCGTTGTTGAGGCAACAGCATTGATCACATCCGGCGGCAAAGCGTTGCTGGAGGCGGAATGCCTGACGGCATTCGATGCCACGCGTGACCTGATCCTTGATGTGGCGCGCAAGGCCTATTCCGATCAACGCCGCTCCTCATACACACTGACAGCTGCCGATTTCTGACCCATCATCATGCAAAACTGACGGTCGGGCCTGGAAATCAGCCTCTCAACTTTGGCAGGATCAGCACCATGAAGATTGCTGAACAGACCAGCAAAAGTGCCGCGATCTCGCGCCAGCCCACCGGTTCGCCCAGCAACAACAAGCTGGAATACACCCCGATCACCGGCACCGCCATAACCCCGATTGCGGCATAGACGGCGGGAAACATGCTCACGATCTTGAAGTAGGCCCATTGGCAGAACACCATGGGGAACATCAACACATAAGCGAAAGCAATGATCGCCGGCGTACTCAGGCCTGCCAGGTCCGGCAATGGCTCAAGCGCCAGAGCGCCGATACCGACCGGTATCGAGGCCAACAACAATTGCCAGCCGATAACGGTGGCAACCGGGGTGTGCCAGTCAAACCGTTTGAACAGGACTGTGCCGAAGCCCCAGGACAAGGCGGCACCCAGCATGATCAATGACCCCACTGGTGCAGACCCCAGCACCGCGATGTCATGACCAATCAGGACACCAAGGCCTGCCATGCCAAGGCCAAGGCCGCCAAACACCGGAAGCGAAATGCGTTCTCTCAGGACGGGAACGGCAAACAGGGCGGCCCAAACCGGCATGGTGAAGGCAATGATGGATGCCCTGCCCGCCGGCACCAGCGTCAGCCCGTAGGCTGAAAACAAATGCCAGCCGACCATGTTGAACACGCCGCACGCCAGCAACGGCCACAGATCGCTGACAGGTACCCGCAACCGGTTGCCGGACAGGCCCGAAATGGCGAGCAAGGCGCCACCACCTATGGCAAGGCAGATGGTGCGAAACCACCACGGGCTGATTTCGCCGAGCACAATTTTCATACCCGGCCAGTTAATCCCCCAAAACAACGTGACCGCCGCCAGCAGGGCAAATCCGGCAATGGGCAGTCCTGCCGGTGACGAGTGTTTTGAGGCAGATGTGTCAGCCAACTTGCGGAATCTCGCGGTCCGGATTGGGCACCTTGAAACCGGCCTGAACTGCTGGGCGTGCGGCGATTGCCTGGTACCAGCGCTTGACGTTGGCAAACTCGTTCATGTCAATTTGCTGCCATTCAAACCGTGATGCCCACGGCCAGATGGCCATGTCGGCGATCGAATAGTCACCTGCCACGTACTCTTCTTCCGCCAGCCGGCGGTCAAGCACGCCATACAACCGCTTGCACTCTGCAGCATAGCGGGCTTCGGCATATTCAGCCTTGCCCGGATTGAAGTGCAGGAAGTGATGGGCCTGGCCAAGCATCGGACCAAAGCCGCCCATCTGCCACATCAGCCATTCCAAGGCCTGCCAGTGACGGGGCCCGTCGGGGCTGAGAAACTTGCCGGTTTTCTGGGCCAGATACAAAAGAATGGCACCGGACTCAAACACTTTCTGGCCATTGTCATGATCATGAATTGCCGGGATCTTGTTGTTGGGTGATATTTTCAGAAAGTGCGGCTGAAACTGCTCATCCTTCATGATGTTGATCGGGTGAACAGTGTATTCCAGCCCGACCTCCTCAAGCGCGATGGATGCCTTGTAGCCGTTGGGTGTGCTCCAGGTGTAGAGATCAATCATTTTAGTCGTAGTCTCCTTGCAGGATTTTCAAAACAGGTATGAACTGAGATGCGCTGCGATTGGTCATGCCAGTGTCAGCCGGCTTGCCGCTGCTTCGAGGTCGAGAATGACGTTGTAATGGGCCGGATCGGGAAATGTAATGCCTGATAGCAGCAATTCTGCACGAACATCACTCAGCGCAGGATCGTCCATCGCCTCGCGAAGCGCCGTTTGCAACCGCTCCACCGTTTCGAGACTTCCCGACAGCGAGGTTATGTAGGGAAGCCCGGGGACTTTGGGGCTCTGTCCCAGCACCCTGACACGCGCGACCAGGTCCGGGTCAATTCTCGACAGCAGGGCGAATGTCACCGCATCAATGCTGGCGACATCTGCCGTGCCGTCGGCGACCGACTGCAGTGATCGGCGATGGCCGCCTGACCGCGACAGAGACCTGAAGAACGGGTCGGCATGAGCATGCTGATTTGCTGCCGCCGCGCGCAGGGCCAGCAGGCCCGACATGCTATCGTCAGTGTTGTAAACCGCCCGTGCGCTCCTGCAGTCCGCCAGCGAAAACAGATTGGAAGAAGCCGGCACCACAATCATCGATGAGTAGAAGCCGTCCGGGTCACATCCGTTGCAGGCATAGACCGGCAGGCCCAGAAGCCGAACCTTGCCGTTCAACTGGTGGGTGAGCGGATAGCCGCAGGTCTGCGAGAACAAAAGGCTGGGCGAACACCAGTGCCTTTCGAGGTCTTCCGGCGTGGCACAGACGTCCGGCACATCGGCAACTCCCTGACGCTGCATGTGCGTGGCAAGGCCAGTCCACCAGGCACTCGTTGCCGCGGCAAGTTCAGGCAGATCATACATGGGCAGCGAGGCAAAGTTCATCGGGAGACCACGGTGTTTACAGGCGGGTAAGCAAACAGGTTCAGCGTTCTATCAGCTAAAGACCAAACCCACAAAGCTCACTGTCCGTTTTCCCGGTCCGTGGCACGCAGGTCTTCAAAATGACTTACAGTTAATGACTTGCAGTTAATGAAATACGCGTTAGAGTTGAGGGGGAATACGTCGCCTGGAGGCAGATAAGTGTCTCTTTTCGGCAGTACGGATGCGTCCGGCCTGCTGCTACGGTGGTGACTGCGATGCTGTGTGATAGCATCCGGGGAGCTGAAAGGTGTCGGCAAACGGCGCCAAACAGGGTGGGAAGACAGACATATGCTGCAATTGGCCGGCAAGCGATTGGTACAGATGGCACTGATAATGCTGACTGTATCGCTCCTATTGTTTCTTGCATTTGAGGCGGACAAATACAGCCTTGCCGGCAAAGTGCTTGGCCAGTACGCAAGCCAGGACCAGCGTTTGCAGTGGCTGGAGCAGAACGGCTACAATGCGCCGTTTGTGCAACGCTATGTCACCTGGGTTTTCAACGCTGCGCGCGGCGACTTTGGCGAGTCCGTGCAGTTCGCCACACCGGTGTCCAAACTGCTCAAGGATCACTTGCTCAACACAGCCGTACTGGGCGGACTGGTGTTCACAATTACAGTTTCGATCGCCCTGGTTCTCGGTGTTCTGTCCGGCATTGCCGAAGGATCTCCCCGTGACCGCGGCATCACGGTTCTGGCGGTTATCACGACATCGGTCCCGGAATTTGCATCCGCGACCATCCTGGTCGCCATCTTTGTTTTCTGGCTGGATATATTACCGGGAACATCGCCCTTCAGTAACGGGCTGACATGGGCCGATGCCAATCAGCTTGTGCTGCCGGTGATGGTGCTGGTGATCTACAATTTCGGTTATTACACCCGCATGACCCGGGCTTCCATGGCAGAGGTGATGACATCGCAATATGTCCGGACCGCCATTCTGAAGGGTCTGCCCTACAAACGCGTCATCCTGCGGCACGGCCTGCGCAATGCATTGATTGCGCCGTTTACGGTGATGATCCTGCAGCTCAACTACCTGCTGTCGGGCGTTATCGTGACCGAGGTGTTCTTCTCCTACAAAGGCTTCGGCAAACTGCTCTACGAGGCGGCCCTGTTCGGTGACATCTTCGTCATCGAGGCCTGCGCCATGGTGGCGGTGTTCATCGCGGTGTTTTCCCAGTTTGTGTCCGACATCGGATATACGCTTCTCAATCCACGCATCCGGTTCAGCTGAGGAAACAGACCCATGACAGATACAACAGCTGAACAGACCGACACACCTGACACAGCGACAGGGTTCGCACGTTTCCTGGCCGCCCTTGGGCTGTTGCGCGAGAGCTGGGTCGGCATGATCGGGTTGTTCCTGGTATCATTCTGGGTGCTGATCGCGGTTTTTGTTGACCTGCTGCCATTGCAGGACCCGCTGGCCCAGACACGCGGGGTCATCAATTTCCCCATGCTGACCGAAGACAAGAACGGTGTGATGCACTGGATGGGAACCGATGATCGCGGCCGTGATCTGCTGGCGCGCCTGTTGCACGGCTCACGCGTCGTGTTGTTCTGGTCGACGCTGGCGACAATCGTGGCTTACTCGGTCGGCATGATCATGGGTGTCACCGCAGGCTATCGCGGCGGCTGGTGGGATGAAATCATTTCGTTTATCGGCAATGTCCTTTTGTCTTTCCCGCAGATCGTCCTGCTGCTGGTAATCCTGACCGCGTTCGGACCGAATTCGGATATCGGCGTCTGGATGAAGTCGGAGCTTGGACTGGGCAAGACCTTGGTGTCCGGTGCGTTGATTGTTGTAGCCATTACTTTTTCAACAGCTCCGCAGGTCGCCCGTATCGTTCGCGGCATTGTGCTGGACCTGAAAACCCGCGACTACATTGCAGCAGCTGAAGTGCGCGGCGAAGGTCCATTGTGGATCATGCTGGTCGAACTGCTGCCAAACGCGCGCGGGCCGCTCATCGTGGATGCCTGCCTGCGTCTGGGCTACGTGATTATCACCATCGCCCTGCTTGGCTTCCTGTCACTTGGACTGCCGCCCCCGGACCCCGACTGGGGCAAGATGATCTCCGACGGGCGTCAGTGGGGCTATAACGGCCTGAACATGATGCTGTGGCCCGCCATTGCGATCTCTTCGCTGGTACTGGGTTTGAATCTGCTGGCCGACGGCCTGCGTGAAATTTCGCTGAGGGATTGATCCTATGGCCGCACCGGACATGAACACGCCTGTTCTGGAATGTAACAACGTCTCGATCTCGTACTATACGAGAGCCGGTGAAATACCCGCCGTGGTGGACTTCAATCTGAAAGTCATGCCCGGCGAAGCGGTCGGCATTGTGGGTGAAAGCGGCTGTGGCAAGTCCACGGTCGCGCTCGCCATCATGCAGTACATGGGCAAGAACGGCGACATTGTCGGTGGCGAAATCAAGTTCATGGGGCGCGACATGCGCACCATGTCCGAAGAAGAACTGCGCGATATTCGCGGCTCGCGCATTTCGATGGTCTACCAGGAACCAATGGCGTCCCTGAACCCGTCCATGCTGATCCGCGAACAGCTCAATGAAGTGCTGATCTACCATGAAGGCATCTCTGACGAAGAGGCCTCCAAACGGTCCATCGAAATGCTGGATGCTGTGCGCCTGCCGGATCCCGAGCGGCTGATGGATTCGTTCCCGCACCAGATATCGGGCGGCCAGCAGCAGCGGGTCGTCATTGCCATGGCCTTGCTGTCCAAGCCGCAATTACTGCTACTCGATGAACCGACCACTGCGCTTGACGTGACCGTTGAGGCAGGTGTCGTGGAACTGATCAAGGACATCTCGAAACGCTTTGGCACGTCGATGATCTATATCTCGCACAATCTGGGCCTGATCCTGGAAACCTGCGACAAGATCGCCGTGATGTACTCCGGCGAGGCAGTTGAATTCGGCACCGTCAACCAGGTCTTCGACGAAATGCGCCACCCCTATACCCGTGGCCTGTTCAATTCCATTCCCCTGCCCGGTGCCGACCGGTATTCGAGGCCCCTGGTCCCGATCCGGGGACAGCTGCCGTTGCCGCATGAACGTCCCAAGGGATGTAATTTCGGACCACGCTGCGACCATTTCAAGGATGGCGTGTGCAATGTGAAACCCTTGTCGATGCAGGACGTTACGGCCCATCGCGGCCATCGGGTTCGCTGTGAACGATATCTGAGCATTGACTGGGAGGCGGCCAGGCCGAAGGCCCAGACGGGAACCGCAGCCAACTTCGGCAAGACCGTTCTGCAGGTCAAGAACATGCAGAAGTATTACGAGGTTCACGACCGGTCACTGAAAGCGCTGCTTTCCGGCAAGGCCTCCAGGTTCGTCAAGGCCAATGAAAAGCTGGATTTCGAAGCCCGCGAAGCGGAAACCGTGGCCATCGTGGGTGAATCCGGCTGCGGCAAGTCAACCTTTGCCAAGGTGATGCTCGGCCTTGAAACCGCAACCGGCGGCGAGATTATTCTGAACGGCACGGAGATCGGCCAGATACCGGTCAACAAACGCACGCCGCAAATGGTCGGTTCGATGCAGATGATCTTCCAGAACCCGTTTGAGACACTCAATCCGTCGCACACTGTCGGCGCTCAGATCAGCCGGGTGCTGCGCATGTTCGGCGTGGCAAAGACCAAGGAAGAAGCGCTGGAGAAAACCTACAAGCTGCTGGATATGGTGAAGCTGCCGCGTGATTTCGCCCAGCGCCGTCCGCGCCAGTTGTCAGGCGGCCAGAAACAGCGTGTCGGCATCGCGCGTGCGTTTGCCGGTGAAGCCCAGGTAGTGGTCGCAGACGAACCGGTATCAGCACTTGATGTGTCGGTGCAGGCCGCCGTGACCGGCCTTCTGACAGACATTCAGCGCGAACGGCGCACGACCATGCTGTTCATCTCGCATGACCTGTCGGTGGTGCGCTATCTGGCAGACCGTGTTGTGGTGATGTATCTCGGCCAGATCATGGAACAAGGCAACACCGACGACATCTATTCACCGCCCTATCACCCCTATACGGAAGCCCTGCTGTCGGCCGTGCCGATTGCCGATACGTCCATCACCAAGAAGCACATCGTGCTGGAAGGTGAATTGCCGTCGCCGATGAACCCGCCATCGGGCTGTCCGTTCCAGACCCGTTGTCCGCGCAAGATCGGCTCGATCTGCGAGACAGACCTGCCCGACGTCAAGGATCTCGGCAATGGTCACAAGATCATGTGCCATCTGAGTGAAGAAGACCTCAGGGCGATGGAACCTGTCATTGCGATGCCATCGGACAAGAAGAAAAAGGCAAGCGCTTCGACAAGCCCGGGACGCGCCAAGGCGGCACTGGCTGCCGCCTCCATCGCAACCGTGCCGGGCACGGCGGCGAAAGCCAAGCCGGCAGCTAAAAAGGCCGCGGCCAAAAAACCGGCAGCTAAAAAGTCAGCGGCTAAAAAATCTGCGGCAAAGAAACCCGCTGCGAAAAAACCCGTGGCCCGTAAAGCAGGCCCCGAACGGCTCGAGAAGGCCCGCGGCAAGGCCAGATGACCTGAAACTGATATCAGGCGTTGGCCCCAAGCTGGAACAGACCCTCAACAAGCTGGGTTTCTGGCATTTCGACCAAATCGCCAGTTGGAAAAAAGCCGACATAGCGATCGTGGATGACGAATTGTCGTTCAAGGGCCGTATCGAGCGCGATGACTGGGTCAAGCAGGCCAAGGGACTGGCGCGGAAGTAGGCTGAACCTGCCCTAGCGCTTCTTGTTCAAATGATAGGTAAGAGCCAGCGCGATGCAATGGCGTAATGGTTTTTCCTCGAGTGCCCCGGTCAGGCCAAGCAGGATCGCACGGCGGCCCTCATACTCGAATACACCGGGATACAATTGCTGATAGTCGTCAGCCAGTGACGAGTTGCAATTGAAGTAAATGCCGACCTTGCCGGCTTTGGTTGAGTGACGACCAAGGCGTATTGTGGTTCCGGTACGCGGTTTTACAGGCAGGTAACTCGGCTGGCCCCATTTCAGGGTTTCCTGCACCTCTCCGATCTCCGGATGGCGGGCGGCTTCGTCCAGGATCATCTTTCTGAGTTCAAGCAAGCGCTCGCGCACATGCTCGTCAAAACTCTCGAACACCTGTCGGACTTCTCGGCCTGCGAACTCCCGATCTGAAACTGTATCCGGCGCCATATCTGATCTTATCCCCTCATCGCAGTCCAACAATCGGATCAGGATCTATCTCACGCAGCAACTTGCGGCGCATGGCGCGGGCGAAGTCATCATAATCCTCCGCCACTTCGACGAAATTGCCCTCGCCGACGGCCAGCCGTGCACGGTAATAATCATCCAGTTCCTTGTCTTCATTGAGAATGGCCAGCCCGTTCAGGGTTACTTTGCGGGCGATCGCCATGGAGCGTGCCTCACTGAGTATGGTTGAATACTGGCGCGGCGGGGTTTCGCGGCCGTCGCCCGAGACGTCCACAATACGCCGGTCTGAGTGGATTGCGTTTTCATCAATCGACCTTATGGCATGGGCAACACCGTCTCCAATGCCTGTGCCGCCGACCTGGGTGCGCGGCATGGCAGCGATCATGGCTGCTACCCGGTCCACTTCCGCCTTGCTGGACAGGATAAACCAGCCGGTTTCGTCCTTGGGCCGCCGGGCTTCCGCCCAGATCAATACGTTGAGTGCAATACGCCTGTGCTTGCCTGCGGTAATCGCTCGCAGAACAGCAGGGTCACGCAAGGCGGTGGCAATTCCCGACAACTGCAATCTGTATTCTGCATTGTCGACACTGCCCGATGCATCCACCGCCAGCACCAGTTCAAGATCAACTTCATCACTGGCCGCTGCAGAGTGCATTGCAGCATTCGCCAGCACCATCAGCACTGCTGTCAATGCGCCAAAAAACTGTCTCACAGGGCCATGCTTTGAAACCCGTTGTCGCTTGCAGGCATGACTTGTCTTGCCGCTAAGTGATTGCATCGCTGCATGGATTATTTTCATCAAGGACATGGGTCATGAAATCGCATTATCGCGCAATTGTCATCGGCGGTGGCGTTGTCGGCTGTTCAATTCTGTATCACCTGACGAAAAAGGGATGGTCTGACATTCTGCTGATCGAACGCGATGAACTGACGTCAGGATCGACCTGGCATGCCGCCGGCGGGTTTCATACGCTGAACGGCGATCCCAACGTGGCCAAGCTGCAGGAATACACCATCAACCTCTACAAGGAGATTGAAGAGGTATCCGGGCAGTCGACCGGATGCCATGTCACAGGCGGTGTCATGCTGGTGTCGAACAAGGACCGTTTCGACTGGCTTAAAATGGCCCATGCCCGCAACAAGTACCTCGGCGTGGACACCCGCATGATCTCGGTTGAAGAAGCGGCAGAACATTTCCCGCTGATGGACAAGGACCAGTTCGTCGGTGCCATGTGGCATCCGCTTGAAGGCCATCTTGACCCGTCCGGCACCACGCATGCCTATGCCAAGGCAGCACGCGTCAACGGAGCTGAAATTATACGCCAGAACCGGGTGCTGGAAACCAACCAGTTGCCGGACGGTACATGGTCCGTGGTCACCGAAAAAGGCACCGTTACCTGCGAACACCTGGTCAATGCCGGCGGCCTGTGGGGCCGCGAAGTGGGCCGTATGGCAGGGCTTGAATTGCCGGTCCTGTGCATGGCGCATCAGTATCTCATTACCGAAGAGATGGAAGAGGTCGTTGCCTACAACAATGCCAATGACGGCAAGGAAATCGTTCACGCCATCGACTTCGACGGCGAAATCTACATGCGCCAGGAAGGCAAGGGCATGCTGATGGGCACTTATGAGCCCAATGGCATTCCCTGGTCACCGACCGAAGCACCGTGGGATTTCTCCACTGAACTTCTGCCGCCGGACCTGGACCAGATTGCCGACAATCTGGAACGGGGTTTCACCCATCACCCGGCCTTCCAGTCTGCCGGCATCAAGAACATTATCAACGGCCCGTTCGCCTTCGGTCCTGACGGCAATCCGTTGATCGGGCCGATCCGGGGCCTGCAGAATTACTGGGTGGCGTGCGGTGTCATGGCCGGCTTCAGCCAGGGTGGCGGTGTCGGCCTGGCGCTGAGCAACTGGATCGTGGATGCTGATCCCGGCTTCGATGTATGGGCCATGGATATTGCGCGCTACGGGTCATATGCCAACATGGCCTACACCAATGAAAAGGTGCGCGAAAACTATGGCCGGCGTTTCCGCATCATGTTCCCCAATGAGGAGCTTCCCGCTGCCCGGCCGCTGCGCACCACGCCGCTGTATGACCGGTTCAAGGCCATGGGCGCGTTCTTCGGCGTCTCCTATGGTGTCGAAAATGCCCTGTGGTTTGCACCGGAAGGCAAGAAAGCGGAAGAAGCCGTTACTTTCCGGCGCTCCGAAGCCTTTGATATCGTTGGCGATGAATGCCGTGCGGTGCGCAATTCGGTCGGGGTGCTGGAAATATCCGGCTATGCCAAATATGAAATCACCGGCTCCGGTGCCGAGGGTTGGCTGTCACACATGCTGGCCAACAAGGTGCCGGCCAAGGGCCGCATGACGCTGGCCCCGATGCTCAAAGAGGACGGCAAGCTGATCGGCGACTTCTCTCTCGCCAAGGCCGATGACGAGCGCTTCTACATCTTCGGATCGGGAGCGGCGGAAAACTATCACATGCGCTGGTTCGAACAGCACCTGCCGGAAGATGGTTCGGTCAAGGTGCATGCGTTCGGGCTGGAAATGTGCGGCCTGTCGATCGCCGGACCGAACTCGCAGAAGCTGCTGGCAAAACTCACCAACGCCGATGTATCGACCAGCGCCCTGCCCTTCATGTCGTTCCGTGAAATGGACTTGGGGCTAGTGCCGGCAAAACTTGCCCGCGTCAGCTTCACCGGGGACCTGGGATATGAAATCTGGGTCGCGGCGGAATATCTCACCACGCTGCACACCATGATCATGGAGGCAGGTGAAGAGTTCAATATCAAGCCGGTCGGTGGCCGCGCGCTGCTGTCACTTCGTCTGGAAAAGAACTGGGGAACATGGGCGCGCGAATACCGTCCGATCTACGGCCCGTTCGAAGCCGGTCTTGGCCGCTTTGTCGCCTTGTCGAAGAATGACTTCATCGGCCGTGACGCTGCAGCAAAGGAAAAGGAAACCGGTGGCGAGCGCGCCATGACCGTATTCACCGTGCACGGCAATAATGTCGACGTCATCGGTGACGAGCCGATCTACCATAAGGACAAGTGCGTCGGATGGATCACGTCGGGCGGTTATGCCCATGCGGCAGGCCAGTCCGTGGCCATCGGTTTTGTGCCGACGGATGTTGCCGGTGAAACGGATGGATTCGAGATTGAAATTCTCGGCCAGAACTACAAGGCTAGCCCGCAGAAAGACCCGTTGTTTGATGCCGATGCGTCACACATGAGGTCTTAAACCCTGTAACAGTTCGGGAGCCGCCAATGAAATCGCATTACAGGGCCATAGTCATTGGCGGCGGCGTGGTTGGATGTTCTGTGCTGTATCACCTGACCAAGGCCGGGTGGAGCGATGTACTGCTGATAGAACGCTCACAGCTGACATCCGGTTCGACCTGGCATGCCGCAGGCGGGTTCCTCACGCTGAACGGCGACCCCAACGTCGCCAAGCTGCAGGCTTACACCATTGAGCTCTACGATGAACTGGAACGGATTTCCGGCCAGTCGTGCGGCCTGCACCGGTGTGGCGGACTGCTCATGGCCGACACCGAAGAGCGCATGGACTGGCTCAGGATGGCCCATGCCAGATCAGCCTATCTCGGACTTGAAACCGAATTGCTTACCCCGGCAGAAGCAAAGGCGCGCATGCCGTTGCTCGACGATGCCAAGTTCACCGGCGCTATGTGGGATTCAGCGGAAGGCAACCTCGACCCGTCCGGCACCACCCATGCCTACGCCAAGTCCGCGCGTATGCAGGGTGCCGAGATCGTGCTGGAAAACCGTGTTGTCGAACTGAAGCCCCGTTCCGACGGCGGCTGGGATGTGGTGACCGAAAAAGGCACCATCGCATGCGAGCACGTGATCAATTGCGGCGGGCTGTGGGCGCGCGAGGTTGGCCGCATGGTCGGCATTGAACTGCCGGTGCTGGCCATGGAACACATGTACCTTGTCACCGACGACATGCCCGACGTGATCGCCTACAAGGAAGCACACGGCGCGGACATGCCGATGATTGCCGACTTCGGCGCCGAGATCTACATGCGCCAGGAACGTTCCGGCATGTTGCTGGGCACCTATGAGCAGGACTGCCGGCCCTGGTCGCCGCAACATACGCCGTGGGACTTTGCCGCCGAACTTTTGCCGCCGGACCTGGACCGCATCACGCCGTCGCTGGAAAAGGCCTTCGAGAACTATCCGGCCATGGGTGAAGCAGGCATCAAGAACGTGGTCAACGGCCCGTTCACCTTCGCGCCCGACGGCAACCCGCTGGTGGGACCAGTGCAGGGATTGTCGAATTACTGGTGCGCCTGCGGGGTGATGGCCGGTTTCAGCCAGGGCGGCGGTGTCGGCCTGACACTGGCCAACTGGATGGTGAACGGTGATCCGGGCGGCGATATCTGGGCCATGGACGTGGCGCGCTACGGCGACTGGGCAACCCGCAGCTATACCAATGAAAAGGTGCGCGAAAACTATTCCAAGCGGTTTTCCATCCGCTACCCGAACGAGGAACGCCCGGCAGCGCGTCCGCAACAGACCACGCCGTTGTATGACACCATGTTGAGCCAGGGCGCCGTCATGGGCGACAATTGGGGGCTTGAGGTTCCCCTGTGGTTTGCACCTGAGGGCGTCGAGCCTGTCGACATCTTCTCGTTCCGCCGCTCGAATGACTTCGCCCATGTAAAAGCCGAAGTGCTCGGTACGCGCGAACGCGTCGGCGTCACCGAGATTGCCAATTTCGCCAAGTACGAGTTCACCGGACCCGGTGCCGAAAGCTACCTGTCGCGACTGATGACCAACAAGATGCCGCGCACCGGACGGATTTGCCTGACGCCGATGCTGAACGAACAGGGCAAGCTGATCGGTGACTTCACCATCGCCAAGGCGGCCGATGACCGGTTCATGATGTGGGGTTCGGCACCGGCGCAGGTCTATCACATGCGCTGGTTTGAAAAGCACTTGCCGGATGATCGCTCCGTGCACGTTGAGCGTATCGATCTCGGCCTCGTGGGACTGTCCATTGCAGGACCCAAATCACGAGACGTGCTGGCGGCACTGACCGATGAGGATGTGTCCAGTGCCGGTTTCCGGTTCATGGATTATCGCGAGATCGATGTGGCAAGTGTCCCGGCCAGGGTCAACCGCATTACCTATACCGGTGACCTGGGCTATGAAATCTGGGTAAAGCCTGAATATGAGCGCCGGCTTTACACCGCAATCATGCAGGCAGGTGTTGCCCACGGCATCGTCAATTTCGGCATGCGCGCGCTGCTGGCCATGCGGCTGGAGAAAAACTTCCCGACCTGGTATCGCGAACTGCGGCCGATCTACGGGCCATATGAGGCAGGCATGGATCGCTTCGTCGACCTGACCAAGAACGATTTCATAGGCCGTGACAAGGCACAGGCCGAACGCGACGGTGCCGGCAAGCTGGCCCGTGTGACCTTTGTGGTGGATGCAGACGATGCCGATGTCATCGGGGACGAACCGGTTTCCCATAATGGTGAAGTGGTCGGCTGGGTGACCTCCGGCGGTTATGGCCATTTCGTCGATGCATCGCTGGCGCAAGGCTACATCCCCAAACATCTGACCTCGGAAATTTCCGGATTTGAGATCGAAATCATGGGCGAGATGCGCCCTGCCCGTATCCAGCATGAACCACTGTTCGATCCTGCCGGTGAACGGATGAGGAGCTAGGTCCAGATCATGAAGATTGCCAAACTGGAAACCTTCGCCAACGAATTCGTCGGCTTTGTACGGGTCACCGCTGATACCGGCGATACCGGCTGGGGCCAGGTGTCGACCTATCATTCGGATATCACCGCGCAAATATTCCATCGCCAGGTGGCACCTTACGCGCTTGGTGGAGACGCTTACGATTTTGATGATCTGCTCGACCGCATCACCGAGCGTGAACACAAGTTTCCAGGCTCCTATCTGCGGCGCGCCATGGCCGGACTGGACACGGCCCTGTGGGACCTGCGCGGCCGTGTGGAAGGCAAGCCGGTCGCTGAGCTGCTTGGTGGCACAGCAGGACCTATGCGGGCCTACGCCTCATCCATGAAACGTGACATCACACCGGAAGACGAAGCAGCCCGGTTCGTCAGGTTGCGCGATCAGTTCGGCTTTGACGCCTTCAAGTTTCGCGTCGGCGCGGAGTGCGGCCGCGATGTGGACGAGTGGCCTGGCCGCACAGAGGCCATTGTGCCTATGGTGTGCAAGGCACTGGGCGACGGAACCGCCAAACTTGTTGACGGCAATTCTGGTTTCTCCCCGGCACGCGCCATTGAAGTGGGCAGGCTGCTGGAAGCCGAAGGCGTTTCGCATTTCGAAGAGCCCTGCCCCTATTGGGAACCCGAACAGACCAGACAGGTCACCGATGCGCTTTCCATTGATGTCACCGGCGGCGAGCAGGATTGCGATCTGTCATGGTGGCGGTACACAATCGACATGCGCGCGGTCGACGTCGTGCAGCCGGATGTCATGTATATGGGCGGCATGATACGAACGCTGCGCGTGGCTCAGATGGCGGCAGATGCCGGGCTGCCCTGCACGCCGCATTGTGCAAACCTGTCGCTGGTCACCTTGTGCACCATGCACCTGCTGCGCGCCATTCCCAATGCCGGAAAGTATCTGGAATTCTCGATTGAGGGTGAAGATTACTATCCCTGGCAGGACGGCCTGTTTGTCGAATATCCCTACACCATCACCGACGGCAAGGCCACGGTGACCGATGCACCGGGATGGGGTGTTGAAATCAGCCCGGCATGGCTCGACAAGGCCACATACCAGGTAAGTGAGTTTGCAGCGTAAACAGCATCCAACCAGAAGGAAGCAGCCATGCTTGATGCCGTGTTCAGTGACGACCGCAAAAAATCCTATTTCAACCCTGAAGGCAAGGACAAGCCAATGCGCTCGCCGGTGCCGCATTCGGTCCTGGTCAGGGCGCGCGACTATCGCCGTCAGCGCATGCTGGACCAGGTGATCAAGCACGATTGCGCAGCCATCCTGATGTATGATCCGCTCAACATCCGCTACACGTTCGATCTGTCCAACATGCAGTTGTGGGGCACGCACAATCCGTTTCACTACGCCATGCTGTTTGCCGATAGTCATTCGATCAATTTCGAATACCATAGCTCGGAACATCTGGCAGATGGCCTGGCAACCGTGCGTGACATCCGGCCTGCCAAAAGCTGGTTCTATTTCTCTTCAGGCAACCGGCTTGATGAACGGGTCAATGCGTGGGCCGATGAGGTGGTTGACGAACTGAAAGCCCATGGCGGCGGCAATATGCGGCTTGCCGTCGACAAGCTGGAGCCGATGGGCACATTCGCGCTGGCAGCGCGTGGCGTCACCATCGTCGAAGGCCAGGAACTGACCGAACTGGCCCGCGAGATCAAGTCGGCAGACGAGCTTGAACTGATGAAGTGGACGATCCGTGTCTGTGAGGCGGGCATGGCGCGCATCTGGGAAAACTCGCTTCCGGGCAAGACCGAGCAGGAAATCTGGGCGGAGCTGCATTATGAAAACATCCGCTCCGGTGGCGAGTGGATCGAGACCCGCCTGCTCACCATCGGTGAGCGCACCAATCCGTGGTTCTCCGAAGCGTCGGACTTTGTCGCCAGTGAAGGTGACATTATCGCCTTTGATACCGACCTGATCGGGCCTTACGGATACTGTGCCGACCTTTCACGCACCTGGACCATCGGGCATACAAAGTTCGATGCCAAGCAGCATGAATTGTACTCAGCCGCGCTGGAGCAGATCGAGCATAATTGCTCAATTCTCAAGGCCGGCATGACGTCGCGGGAGTTCAACGAGAAATCCTGGCAGATCCCGGAGAAGTATCAACCGTGCCGGTATTCGGTTGCCCTGCATGGCGTCGGCCTGTGCGACGAATACCCGTCCTTGCCACTGCATCCGGACTTTGACCGGGCCTATGACTTCACCTTCGAGGAAAACAGCGTGGTCTGCGTTGAAAGCCTGATCGGCGAGAAAGGCGGCAAGGAATGCGTCAAGCTCGAGACCCAGGCCGTGGTCACGCCGGATGGTATCGAGGTGCTCGATACCTTTCCGTGGGAAGACGTTTAAACTGTTCCAAAACAGTCACTTGGTAAGGCTTGCTTAAGGATTTGAAAACCTTGCGTTAACCCGACTCGCAGCATCACTTTGACATGAGTGATGTGATTGATTTTCAGCGTAAGTCGCGTGAGCGTGAGTTGTCCCGACGCAAGTTGAGTGAACCACCCGCAGCTGTTGTTCTGTTGACCGAGGCCGGCAAGATTGCCGCCTGGGCCAATGGTCTGGATGAACGGATAGAGGACGTGTGGTTCGGCGAGGACCATGAGGTTCAGTGGCAACCGTTTTCCGTCGCACAGGAAATGGCCGAACAATTGCGCCGCCATCCCGCAGCTCAGGCCATGGCACAGGCGGGTTTCCGTATCGAGGCTGTGCGTATTTAGAACACTTTAGATTATTTCGCTCACGCAAGCAGCCTTGCGGCTGCGCTCCGCGAGGGCGGGCCTGACCGGCCCGAGGCCCGTCGGGCCTAGTTGTGTTTTGTGGTCGAACAGCTTATCCGCCTTCGGCGGGCCGTTCTCCGACCCGGAACAACCATATTGATGAGCTCCTCCGAAGCACGGAACGTGCTGAGGCAAGGCCGACCGGCCGTCGCACGAAGTGCGCCCCCGCGGAGCGCAGCCGCAAGGCTGCTTGCGTGAGCGGGATAAACTAAGCCCGTCCGACACACGCTGTCAGAAGTTCATGCATGGAGAACGGCCCGCCGAAGGCGGATAAGCTGTTCGACCAGAAACAAGTAAACACCGCCGGAAATCTCCGGCGGTGTCTTCATTCAAATCTGGAAAGCTTTCAATCAGTACCCGCGGCGGTACATGCAGCGCTCCCAGCGGAAGGTGTGCCAGCCGAACCGGCGGGCGCAACGCCGTGCTGAACGGCGGTAGTGACGGCCACCACGATAACCATGGCCGCGATCACCATAATATCCGCCATGGGCATGGGCAGAAGCAATACCGATGGCAGCAGCGCTGCCGAGGCCGAGGAAGAAGGCGCCCTTCTTGGACAGGGCCTGTGCGGGGGAAGCCGATGCAGCAGCGATGGTCAGGGCGGCAATGGCGGCGATGGCGGTTTTCTTGAACATGTCTGGTCTCCTAAGGACTGGTTTTCAGTTTTGTTTTGTGTGACGCCCCGTTGCCGGAGCAGCTCGTCTTCAAATCAACTGTCCCCAATCTAGTCACAAGCCCCTGAACCGAACCTGAGCCGGGCGTTCATGTCCGGTTCATGTGAAAATGGGGGATGAGGGAGGAGGTTGCTGGAGGGGTTTGGCTGTAATGAGAGGATTGTTTTATATCGCTCACGCCAGCAGCCTGACGGCTGCGCTCCGCAGGGCGCACTTCGTGCGACGGCCGGTCGGCCTTGCCTCAGCACGTTCCGTGCCTCGGACTGCAGTTCATCACTACGGTTGTTCAAGGTCGGAGAACGGCCCGCCGGAGGCGGATAAGCTGTTCGACCACCAAAAAACAACCAGGCCCGACGGGCCTCGGGCCGGTCAGGCCGCCCTCGCGGAGCGCAGCGCCGGTCAGCCGCCCCCGCGGAGCGCAGCCGAAGGCTGCTGGCGTGAGCGATATAAAACAACCCCACCTAAACCAGCAAAGCGCGCTGCTTTACGTCCTTGGTCCACATATAGGCAGCCAGCATGGGTTGCAGGCCGATATTGGTGGCATGCGGCACATAGGGTTCGTGCCAGATGGTTTCACCCGGTTCGCGCGGTGAAAACTCTTCGTCACGCACCCGCCAGTCGCTGGCGCCTGACAGGATCCAGTACAGTTCCGGGGCCGGATGAGCATGGTTGGGATAGTTCAGGCCGGGGCCAAGCAGAAACAGTCCCAGCAGGAAATCATTGCCGGCATAAGCGCCGGTCGGCCCGATGATCTCTGCATAGGCGTAATTGTCCATGTAATGGGGCTGGCCCATGGCCTCGTTCGAGTAGTTGGGGTTCTGGGCCCAGTGCAGGTCTTCTTCAACCGCTGCCAGGGCTGCGGCGACATCGGGAGCCACCAGCAGGGTCGAGGCAACCACGTCCGGCAGGAACCGGCACGCAGGCAAGCGTCTTGGCGACGGTGGTGTCAGGGCGGCGGCAGATGTATCCTGCTGGGCCAGGCGCACCAGAGCCTCGTCAACCCCATCCTCACCGGCATTGTTGGCCTGCAGGGTCGAGCTGATGGCGCGGATCAGCCATTGTGCCGTGTCGTGGACATGCGATGTCATGGGCTGTTCTTCCCCCCGGTACCAGAAGCCAATGCCGTTACACAACCGATACCGTGTAAGACCCCTTGTCCGACAGTAAAATTCACCAACAAGATTAACGCCGGCACGATCTCTACGGCACCTTCTCAGATCATTGAAACCGGTCCATGCTGGCATCCAATGCTCTTCCGCCAACCAGGGTCAGGTGACATCATGGACGCAATCGACTTCATATTGGACCTGGAGGCGTCCCGCATTCCGGCAATTGCCCGCTACCATGCCACCCGGGCTCTTATCGACACGCTGGGGGTGGCGGCTGCAGCAACGCAAACTGACAATTCACGCATCCTGCGCGACTTTGCCAGCACGGCATTCGGTGCGCCGGGCAAGGCGGCGAGACTGATGTTCGACGGGCGCGCCGTTTCCCTGCCGGGCGCGGGGTTTGCCAATTCTGGGTCTATCGATTCACTTGACGCCCATGACGGGCAGAAAAATACCAAGGGCCATATGGGGGTCGTCGTCATCCCTGCCCTGTTTGCGTTTGCAGAAGGCGAGATACCTGTATCCGGCAGGGAATTCATGACCCGGCTGGTCATCGGCTACGAGATTGCGACGCGGGCCGGCCTGGCCCTGCACGCCAGTGTTTCGGATTATCACACATCCGGGGCATGGAACGCGTTGGCCGCGGCAGCGATCGGCGCCCGTGCCCTCAAGCTTGATGCCGAGTGGACCCGGCATGCGCTGGGTATTGCCGAATACAATGGCCCACGCTCGCAGATGATGCGCTGCATCGATCACCCGACCATGGTCAAGGACGGCGCGACCTGGGGTGGGTTCACCGGTATCGCCGCTGCCCAGCTTGCACAGTTGGGCCACACCGGCGCGCCGGCCGTCACCTTGGAGAACCCGGACCTGGCATCTTACTGGAATGACCTGGGCGGGCGCTGGTATGTCAGCGATCAGTACGTCAAGCTCTATCCCGTCTGCCGCTGGGCACAACCTGCCATCGCGGCTGCCCTGTCACTGAGCGAGCAGTTTGACGTGGCTGACGTATCCGGCATCCGCATAGAAACTTTTCACCAGGCAAAGCGCCTGCCGCTGGCGGAACCGGCCAATACCGAGCAGGCGCAATACTCGATCAAGTTCCCGGTAGCCGCCGCCCTGGTGCGCAGGCGCATCGGCGTTGAAGAAGTTACAGGATCGGCGCTGAGCGATCCAGACATCCTGCGGCTGGCCAACATGATCGAGGTCACCGAGGACGACAAGGCCAATGCGGCCTTTCCGGCGGACCGTTTAGCCCGGGTCCGCATATCGCTGGCTGACGGACGCACACTTGAAAGCGGGATGATGAAGGCGGTCGGCGACCCCGAGGACCCGATCAGCGATGCTGACCTGCATGCAAAGTTCACCAGCCTCGCCGCACCAGTGCTGGGCGAGGCGCGGGCCGCGCAATTGTTAGAAACGTGCAAGGGGCTCTGGGAGGCTGATATGGTTTCAGACCTTGTCGGCCTAGTTACTGGGCCTGTCCAAGATTAGGCGATCTCAAACGCAGTTCACCGACATCGACGAGGTTGAGCCTAACCAGCGAGTTAACAGATCAATCAGTTATCCTCGTTGCCGTCTTCATGTGTTCCAAATCGGCGAGTCATGTCATCTTCAATGGCTTGTATTTTCTTATCCATGTAATTGCAGACATCATCATATACATCAGTGCCGTAATACGGATCCACAATTCGAGGATAGACGCAGTGAAGTCCGCTGGTGGTTCCTTCCCCATCTTCACATCGATAACCCGGATAATGTTCATCAAGACTTAGCCTTATGAACTTTCCAGCCAGTGTAACTGCCTGGTACCAATTCTCGCCAATAACGGTTTGTTCAATCGTTTTTTCGGGATCTTTAATAAGAACATAGCACTCGCAGCCGTCAGCCGTTTGTTGAGAGACGTCCACCCTGACTGTGCAAGTTTTGCCGCTTTCTTCGTAGCGGAAAGTGTCCATACCTAGTTGAAAACGTGACTTAGACATTTGCTACCAGCCGTCGTACAAATTGTGACATCAGTTGTTTTCTTTTGAGCGCTTTAGCGGGTCTTCTCTTCGCAGGCTCGGCTCATCAAGTTCTTTCGTCGTCGCCGTTCTACCCCGGTGGCTCGTCCGGGTCGGGCTTCGTCTATGCGACGGTCGCTTGCTAAGCGATCTCCAGTGCCGCCTTGCGGCCCTCGTAGATGGCCATGTGGGCCTTGCGCGGGGCGTTGCAGTCGCCCACGACGGCGAACGGCGGGCAATCGCCCAGGGCCTGGATGTCGTCGGCAAACTCGGTGTTGGGACTGGCCACTGTCGCCAGTACCAGGGTTTCGAAATTGCGCTCGAAGGTTTCGCCGGTCAGCAGGTTGATAAAGCGCGCTACCGAGCCTTCATTGTCAGGCTTGCCCCATGATTGCAGCGCGGTGTCGGTCAGCGCAACGCCGCCGTGACGCGCAAAGCGCGCGCGCGCCACATCGTCTGCCCCGGTTCCTGACAGTTCTGCTGCCAATACGCCATTGGCCGTCATGGCGGTCACCTTGTGACCGGCTTCGGCCAGATAAAGTGCTGTTCCAATGCCACTCCAGGAATGCAGATCATCAAGCACCAGCACCCGCTCTCCGATCATCGCGCCGTTCTCAAGCACGGTGTGATAGCTGATGACATTTGCCTCGTCATGGCCCGGCAACACATCGTTCATCGGCAAGGCACGCTGGAAGCCGGACGTCACCGGCTTGATGCCGGTTGCCGCAATGATGTGATCGGGGTGGAGATGGCGCACGGTCAGCGGTGTTGCGGCTTCGCCGAGCTTTACATCAACGCCCAGGCGCTCCAGTTCATGGCTGTACCATTTGATATGGTCGGCAATTCTGGACCGCGTCGGCTGGCGCCCGGCCAGATGCCACTGGCCGCCGATCGCCGGCCCGCGCTCTATCAGCGTGACCTTGTGGCCGGCTTCTGCCGACACCCGTGCCGCTTCCAGGCCGGCCGGACCGGCGCCGACCACCAGCACCGACTTGCGGCGTTCGGTCTTGGCTATCTTGTCGCCGCGCCATTCCCATTCGCGCCCCACGGACGGATTGACCAGGCAGGAAATCCAGTAGTCCTTGTAGCGCCGGGCAATGCATTGCTGATTGCAATGAATACACGGGCGGATACTGGCGCCGTTGCCGGCCTGTGCCTTGTTGGCCAGATGCGGGTCGGCAATTTGCGCGCGCACCATGGAACAGGTGTCCGCCTGGCCGGTTGAAATGACCAATTCGGCCTTTTCAGGTGAATGAATGCCTGATTCCGCCTGCACCCGGGCATGGCGCATCTGGTGTTTGAGGTGATCGGCCAGGTGCGCGCCTTCGACACCTTCGTGAATGTGGGTCGGGATAATCGGCTGGTCGCGGAAATAACTGCCGGTGCCGCAGGTCACGTAATCCATCAGGCCACGCTCGTCGTGCCAGGCAGCAATTTCGCTCAGGGCTTCCAGTGACAGAGCCGGTTCGGCCATCTGGTCGACCGACACCGCCATGCCGATGATGAAGTCGGAACCACAGGCCTCGCGGATGCGCTTTAGAATTTCAGCCGAAAACCGCACCCGGTTCTCCAGGCTGCCGCCCCACTTGTCATCGCGCCGGTTGGACCAGGGTGTCCAGAACTGATCGACCAGGGAATGATAGGCGGCAAAGATTTCGACACCGTCAAACCCTGCCTGCTGGGCGCGGTCGGCAGCAGCCACGAACGAGACTATCAGTTCCTCGATCTCTGCCTCGCTGACAGCATGACCGCCGTCTGAATCATGCATGGACGGCATGCCCGACGCTGACCAGTTGGCGTGGAACGAGTTGGCGCCGTCACCATGCTGTCCGACATGATAAAGCTGGTGCAACATGACCGTGTCATAGTTGCTGCAGGCTTCATTGATCTTGCGCAGCGGCGCAATAATGGCGTCGTCATTGGCCCTGAAATTGCCGCGGGTCAGGACACCGGAGGCATGCACCGGCACCGGCTCGACCACGATCATGCCGGCGCCCCCCTTGGCGCGCTCGACGTAATAGGCCTTGGTTCGCCGCGACGGCAACCCGTTCTCGGCCATGTTGTTGGTATGGGCACCAAACACGATGCGGTTTTTCAACCGCTTGTGGTTGATGGTAATTGGGGTAAACAGATGCGGATAGGGATTGCTCATGAGAACATCACATTCAGGTTGCCGTCGAAAATCAACTTGTAGTTGCCGTCGAAAATCAAATCGCAGGGTGCCGCCCGTCACATTATTGTCATAGTTTTTCCACTGATTTGCCAAGTCCTCGTTGCAATTTTTTCTCAATTAGGCTCGAAATCCACGGTCCATGGCGGTTTTGGGCGGTAAAGTTTGCCTACCCAGTCCATAAAACTGCGAACCTTCAGGGGTTCATACAGCCTGCCGGCGCACAGCGCATAGATCCCCAGCACACCACCTGACCAATCAGGAAGCACACGCACCAGCTTGCCGGATGCAATATCGCGGTTGGCAATAAAGTCCGGCTGCAGGGCAAGCCCGCCACCTGCGATTGCAATTTCTTCTATGGCGTCACCACTGTTTGCAGATACCGCCGGCGATATGCGCACCTGCTCAAGCGTGCCTTTGCCGTCACGCAGCGACCATACATTGCCTTCATGGCCAAATGTGTACCCAAGGCAGAGATGGTCGATCAGGCATGCGGGTGTTTCGGGAGCGCCATGGTGTGCAATGTAGTCGGGGCTTGCGCACAGGATCACTTCGGTCCCGGCAATGCGCCTGGCAATCAGGCTGGAGTCGGCCATCTTGCCGGCAATACGGATGGCGACATCGAACCCCTCTTCAACCAGATCCACGGTGCGGTCATTCAGTGATATGTCCACGGCGACATTGGGATTGGCCGATGTGTATTGCCTGAGATAGGGTGCCACATGGCGCACCCCAAATGACATGGGCGCAGACAGTGCCAGCCGTCCCTGCGGCGTCAGGGTCTGGAGACCGGCAACCCGGTCCGCCTCGTCAAGCTGCGCGAGTATCTCCCGTGCCCGTTCGATATAGGCAGTACCCGTGCTGGTCAGGCTGAGCGAGCGGGTTGTACGGTTCAGCAGACGGGCGCCGAGATAGGCTTCAAGATCTGCCAGATGGCGCGACGCCATGTTGCGGGACAGGCCGAGCGCCTGCGCCGCGGCTGCAAAACTGCCATGTTCGACAATGGTGACAAACACCTCGATGGCGCGAAGACGGTCCATATTATCTCCTTACAGGAGATAATATATCTCACAATCTGCCGATTATCTCCAGCAACAAATATCCTATCTATCAGCCATCGAAACCAAATTCATCGAAAGGATCGCTCCCATGAGCAATGAACAACTGACTGCAAACGGCACTGCCCTGTTACGCATTACACTTGGCATCGCCGCACTTGCGCACGGGCTCTTGAAAGTTTTTGTCTTCACCCTGCCTGGTGCCGCCGGGTTCTTTGAATCTCTCGGCCTGCCCGGTTTCCTTGCCTATATCACGGCATTTGTCGAGATCGTCGGCGGCCTGGCTCTGATCGCCGGTTTCCAGACCCGGCTGGTCTCGCTCGCCATGGTCCCCATCCTGCTCGGCGCCATGTGGGCACATTCCGGCAATGGCTGGGTGTTTTCCAACCAGGGCGGCGGCTGGGAATACCCGTTGTTCTGGGCCGTGGTTCTGGTGGTGCAGGCGATGCTTGGCAGCGGTGCGTTTGCGGTAGATGATATGCGGACCCGCAAAGCATCGGCCAATGCGTGAGCCAAGGAGAAGCCAGTGTTCAAAAACATAGACCCTGCCCCGCAAGCGCCTGTCGCCTCTGGTGCCCGCATCGGCCATGTCCACCTGAAGGTCGCCAATATCGACCGCGCCCTCGACTTCTATGTGGGCGTGCTGGGCTTCGGCGTGAAACAACGCTATGGCGAACAGGCTGCCTTTATCGCCGCCGGTGACTACCATCACCATATCGGCCTCAACACCTGGGAAAGCGAGGGCGGCTCACCACCGCCTCGCGGCAGCACGGGCCTGTTTCACCTGGCTATCCTTTACCCGGAACGGGCCGACCTGGCTGATGCGCTGAAACGCGTAAAGAGCGCAGGCTATGAGCTTGAAGGAGCGTCCGATCATGGCGTGTCACAGGCTCTCTATCTGCGCGACCCCGACGGCAATGGCGTCGAGCTTTACTGGGATCGGCCGGAGACGGACTGGCCGCAAAATGAAGACGGCACGCTTGCCATGATCACGGAACGACTGGACCTGGACGCCCTGCTGGCTGAAGCTGCCTGATCAGGCCTAGGATAACCCCGGACCGGTAATCTCCTTCAGCAACTTGCGGTAAATCGCTTCGCGATAAGCATCATAATCATTGGCGGGCAGCACAAAGTGATAGGGCCCGCCGATGATTGAATTTCGGAAATAGTGATCAAGCGTCGGCCACTCGTTCAAGATGGCCAGACCGTTGATGGTAATGCCGCGTGCAATCACTTCATCGCGGGCAACCTCGACGATCTCGCCGCGGTTGTTACGGCCATCGGACGAAATATCGATGACCCGCCGAAGAGCCGTGAACGGGGCTGCGGTTGCTGCAGCAGCGGCAAACTGCAGGGCTGCACCGATTGCAGTGCCGCCTTCGGCCAACTGCCGCTGGATTGAAAACATCTTCTGTGCGAAGGCATTGGCCGATGCCGGACCGTCGATCACGGTCCACGGCGTGGACAAGGCCTGGTTTTCAGCATCCGACCACTGAAACACCGTGACTGCAATACGCCCCAGCGGTCCGCTCTCGATGGCACGGTGCACTTCCCTGGTCTGGAAGGCCTGGCCGATCCCGTCCATCTGCAGCCGGAACTCGCGCCCATCCACGGAGTAGGAACAATCAACCGCCAGCACCAGGATGAGGTCCACTTCACCACCGGCCTGGGCATTGCCGGGACCGGCAACGCGCAGAACTCCCGCCGCACCGCCAGCAGCAACAGCACCTGACAGTAACAACATCCGCCTGCGCGATACTAGCTGACGAATGCTGTCACTGTTCATGATGATATCGTATCTCTGCCTGCAAGTTGTTGTTTAGGGTCCTGACCCTAACCGGGCGACAAACCGCGCAAGCGTTCAGAACGCCGCCGCAACAGCTCCATTGTCGCCAGCAAGGCAATCGAGATCATAACCAGTATCGTTGCAACGGCCAGAATGGTCGGCGAGATCTGTTCGCGAATGCCGGAGAACATCTGCCTCGGAATGGTAACCTGATGCACATCGGCCAGGAAGATCACGGCAACGACTTCATCCAGAGACGTGATGAAGGCAAACAACGCACCTGAAATCATGCCGGGCATGATCAACGGCATGATGACACGGCGGAACGTGGTCCAACCGTTGGCGCCAAGACTTTTCGATGCCCGTATCAGCGAATTGTCAAATCCGGTCAGCGTGGCAGTAACGGTGATGATGACAAACGGCACGCCGAGTGTCGCATGAGCCAGCACGATACCGAGATCTTCGTTGATGAGACCATCCGGGAAAAACGGGAAAACATCCTTCTTTGCGTAGAAGAAGAACATGCCCGTTGCTGTGATCACCAGCGGAACGATCATCGGCGAAATCAGCAGGCTGGTGATGGCCGAACGGAATGGCATTTCCGGACGCGACAGACCCAATGCCGCCAGTGTACCAAAAAAAGTCGCCATGATCGTGGCCAGAATGGCAAATTTGAAAGAGTTGACTGCAGCCTTTACCCAGGTCGCATTGTTCCACACATCTGACCACCAGCCTTCGGTGCGGTTGGGATCATTCATGCCGAACAGAAAAATGTCCTGATACCATCTGGTCGAAAATGCTGCAGGATCAAGCGACATCATGCCTTCTGTGAAACTGAAGTAAGGTTCCGAATTGAATGACAGCGGCATAATTACAAGTACCGGTGTAATGAGAAAAATAAAGATCATGGTACAGATCAGCAAGAAAATGTACTGACCAAACTTTTCAAGCCACGTCGCATAGGGCGGCAGTTCGCTCATGAAAAACAGTGGCAATCCCAGAACCAGCGCAATACCAATTGTGGAGACCAGTGTGCCGGTAAACAGGAAAGCGATGACGCACGCGATCGCGTAGGCGATGTATCCGGGGGCAGGCAGTTTATCCAATGCAGACATGACTTGGTCCTCACCCGAACTTCAGATTGTCGACACCGACAAGCTTGTTGTAGATCCAGTAAAAGATCAGCACTATTGCCAGCAGAATGGCACCGAGCGCCGACCCCAAACTCCAGTTGAGTGTCTTCTTGATATGATCTGCAATGAGATTGGAGATCAACAATCCGTCGCTGCCGCCCACCAGCGCTGGCGTGATGTAATAGCCAATCGCCAGTATGAACACCAGCAGCGTGCCTGCCGCTATGCCCGGTATGGTTTGCGGGAAATACACCTTTACGAATGAATAGGTTCCCGTGGCGCCCAGTGAGCGTGCCGCCCGCATGTAGTATGGCGGGATGGTTTTCATCACCGAGTACAGGGGCAAGATCATGAACGGCAGCAATATGTGTACCATCGCGACAATCGTACCGGTCTGGTTGTAGATCATCTGAATTCGGCTTTCCTCGGATATGACCCGGGTGAAAACCAGTATGTTGTTTATAATACCCTCGGTTTGCAGCATCGCGATCCAGGCTGTAGTGCGCACCAGAAGCGATGTCCAGAACGGCAGCAGCACCATGATCATCAACAGGTTCGACGTCCTGAGCGGCAATGTCGCCAACAGGTACGATACCGGATACGCGATCAACAGGCATATGGCTGTGATCAGCGCCGACAGCCACAGGGTCTTGAACAGGATCGGCAAATAGATCCGGTACAACGGGTCAGCCTGAACTATTTCGTTGTCCTCGCTATACTTCCTATCCGTTGCGGCCAGATAGAACGAAATCGTGTAGTCATGCGACACCCTCTGCAGGGTGCGCCAGATGTGCTGGTTCTCCCAGCGCTTGTCCAGTGCGATCAGGGCTTCCTTGTAGGGTCCCTCTGTAATGGTCTTGACCTTGCGGGCAGATTTGGTGAACAGGCCGCGGGAGCCGGGAATTTCATAATTTATCCGGGTCGCGAGATTGCCAACGGTCTTACCAATTTCATTGCTCTCCCTGGCTGCCGTCATGTCCTTGACAAACACTTCAAACACGGCCTCGGACGGCAGGTCTTCGCCATCCCAGTCCTTGATGACCTGGGAGAAATTCGGGAGTACGCTGGTGCCGACCGGACTGTAAAAAGAACGGAACAGCATTTCGCCAATTGGCAGAACAAAAGCAACCAAAAGGAACAAAAGTAATGGCAGCACAAGCACAAGCGCCTGGATACGCTGACGCCTGGTGGCGCGCGCCAGAGAAACCTTGAGTGGCACACCATCGCTGGTGGTTATGCCCCCCGGCACGCCAGATGTAGTTACATCGGTCATGATATGCCTTCTTCCCCATCCCTGTCGGCGGACTTGAATATCGCCAGTCAAATCACTTCATAAAAAGAACCTAATAGGACCGGACGGGCAACAATACCCATCCGGCCACAGGCTAAATAAGCCTTATTGTGCAAGCCATGCATTGAAACGCTCGTTCAACGCATCCTGGTTGTCTGCCCACCATTCAAAGTTGTTCTGAACGGCATTTTCAAGGTTCTCCGGTGCCGTCGGCATCTGTGGCCCCATGTCGATCTTGCCGTCTTCATACTTGCCCACCAATGGAGCAGAAGATTTCCGCGCCGGGCCGTACGCAATGTACTTGGCCTGGTTGGCAAGCTGTTCGGTCTCAGTCGAGAACGCCAGGAATTCCATGGCATTGTCCTTGTTTGGCGCACCCTTTGGAATTGCCCAAAGATCGACGTCCCAATTCTGACCGTCCCATACGATGACGAACGGCTTGTTCTCGGCTGCAACAGCATTGAAGATACGGCCATTGTAAGCCGTTGTCATCAGCACTTCACCATCAGCCAGAAGCTGTGGCGGCTGCGCGCCAGCTTCCCACCATACAACGTCACCCTTGATGGTTGCGAGCTTGGCGAACGCACGGTCGATTGCTTCAGGCTTTGCCAGTTCCTCATAAACGTCCTTGGCAGCGACACCGTCAGCGATCAAGGCAAATTCAAGATTAGGCTTTGGCCCCTTGCGCATGCCGCGCTTGCCGGCCCATGTCGTGGTGTCAAAGAAGTCAGCCATGGTTGTTGGCTTCTTGTCGCCGATCTTGGTGTCGTCATAGGCATAGATGGTTGACCACACGATGCTGGCCACCGCGCATTCATGCAGCGTACCCGGGAGGAAATCTTCCTGAGCCGGTGTACCGTCAGCACCTGCCGGCAGTTTTGATGCATCAATTTTTTCGAAGAGGCCTTCATCACACCCGCGAACGGCGTCGGACAGTTCAACGTCGACGATGTCCCAGGACACATTGCCGGCTTCAACCTGGGCTTTCACTTCGGCGATACCGCCGGAGTAATCAACCGAGTTGATCTTGATGCCGGTCTTGGCGGTGAACGGCTCATGATAGGCTTTCACCTGGCTTTTCGTGTAGGCGCCGCCCCACGATACGGCCGTAATCGAGCCTTCAGCGCTGGCTGCTGTCGAGACAGCTCCAAGAGCCAGAACCGACAGGCTTGTGGTTAAAAATTTCTTCATTCAAACTTACTCCCTTTGGTAGAACGGAGGTTCAACAAAACCCCCGGTAAACCGTCCTGCTTTCACTATTGAGGCAGAACAGAATTCAAAAAACTTCAATCAGGCTGCCATATCATCCAGCGCCCGGCAATCCTCCGCTTCCCAGCCAACAGTTGTTGTCTGGCCCTGCGTGAGTTCATGATGCTCGGCATTGTTGGGCACCTTGACAATAAAGTCCGAGTGCCCGGCAACAGACATGCGCGTGCGTATGTGGTCGCCCAGATAGATCAGTTCCTCGACCCGGCCGGTCAGCGTGACCGTGTTTTTGGTTTTCTTCGGCTCGATGGCAACACGCTCGGGACGAACCGACAACAGTGTACGCTCACCCTTGGCGCCAATACCAACTGCAAGCGCCTTGACCACATCACCACTGTCCAGTTTCACAGTGGCCAGTTTGTCCCTGCCTACTTCCTGCACGGTGCCGCGCAGCTTGTTGTTCTCGCCGATGAACTGGGCCACGAAGGAATTCTCAGGCCGTTCATAGAGCTCTTCCGGGCTCGACAATTGCTGAATGACACCATCTTCAAAGACCGCAACGCGATCCGACATGGTAAGCGCTTCGGACTGGTCGTGGGTTACGTACACCACGGTCACACCGAGCGAGTCGTGAATGTGCTTTATCTCATACTGCATCTGCTCACGCAGTTGCTTGTCCAGCGCGCCAAGTGGCTCATCCATCAACACCAGGTCAGGTTCGAACACCAGGGCGCGGGCAACTGCGACACGCTGCTGCTGACCGCCTGAAAGCTGTGCCGGGCGTCTGCCGCCGAATGCCGGCAGTTCAACCATTTCCAGCACTTTCTTCACGCGATCTTCCTGTTCGGACTTCGACATGCCGCGAACCGCCAGCGGGAAAGCCAGGTTTTCAGCAACCGACATGTGCGGGAACAGGGCATAGTTCTGAAACACCATGCCAATGCCGCGCTTGTGCGGCGGCACATTGTTTATCGGGTTGCCGTTGAGATAAATTTCGCCGTGCGTGGCAGGTTCAAAACCCGCAAGCATCATCAGCGTGGTTGTCTTGCCGGAACCCGACGGGCCCAACATGGTGACAAACTCGCCCTTGGCGATGTCGAGATTCAGATCTTTTACAACCAGCGTTTCACCGTCGTAACTTTTCTGAACGTTTTGAAAGCGAACCATCGGTTCGCCGGTTTCACCAGCATTACCCATTCAACACCCCGATTAACGTTCACCAGACCCGTTCCACCCAGATGACCACGCGTTTTGCCGCATGGTCTCTTTTTTGATGAGGCAAACATAAACGCTTGCCTGACAATTTAGCAACAGTGATCATTTTTTCACCATAATCAACAGCAGAAACGCCTTTTACTGTTCAAATCGCGCCATATCGGCCTGATTGGTTAATCCCACGCAACAAACATGCCAATCGCACATCTGTTCTCGGCGCGTCATTCCACTGTGCGGCAGGGCTTTTCAAAACTGGCCGTTGCAGCTTGACGGAACCGTGTGCGGTCGCCAAATATGTCGACATGAACACTTCCATACAAATGCCAGCCGATGCGGCTTCTGAAATGATCGACCCGTTCGGGCGCCATGTGAGTTATTTACGGGTATCGGTTACCGACCGCTGTGACTTCCGGTGTGTGTATTGCATGTCGGAAAACATGACCTTTCTGCCCAAGAAAGACATTCTCACGCTGGAAGAACTGGACCGGCTGTGCACGGTGTTCGTCGAAAAAGGTGTCAAGAAGCTGCGCCTGACCGGGGGAGAACCACTGGTGCGCCGCAATATCATGTCTCTGTTTGAAAACCTTTCGCGGCATCTGAAAACCGGCGCGCTGGAAGAACTGACCCTGACGACCAATGGTTCGCAGCTGGAAAAATACGCCTCGCAGATGGTTGACCACGGTGTCAGGCGCATCAATGTCTCGCTTGATACGATTGACGCCAAAAAGTTCAAGGACATCACCCGCTGGGGTGACCTGGACAAGGTGATGGGCGGGATCAGGGCAGCACAGGCAGCAGGCCTGGCCATCAAGATCAACATGGTGGCGCTGAAGAATTTCAATGAAGCTGAAATCGAACCGATGATGAAATGGTGTCATGCGGAAGGCATGGACCTGACCTTGATCGAAACCATGCCGCTTGGCGAGATTGAGGAAGACCGCACGGACCAGTACCTGCCCTTGTCGGTGGTCCGGGCCAACCTGCTGGACAAGTATTCGCTGGAAGATATCCCCTACAAGACCGGCGGTCCGGCACGCTATGTCGAGGTCAAGGAAACCGGCGGCAGGCTCGGGTTCATCACACCGATGACACATAATTTCTGCGAAAGCTGCAACCGGGTGCGACTGACCTGCACCGGTACGCTTTACATGTGTCTTGGCCAGGACGATGCAGCCGATCTGCGCGATCCGCTGCGCGCGTCCGAAGGCAATGAACTGGTGAGCGCGGCCATAGATGAAGCCATTGGCCGCAAACCGAAGGGGCATGATTTCATCATCGACCGGCGCACCAAGTCTCCCGCAGTAACCCGTCACATGAGTGTGACGGGAGGTTAGCGCCGCGATCCGGATTATGCGAGGCGAACGGTACAGCGAAGAAACGGCGATTAAGCATACTTGCATTTGCCTGCCGTGTTTCCGCCCTTAACTGCCCGGGTGCCATTGACTTATCCCGGCCAGAAACCGAAACAGAAACGGGGGCAAGCAAACCAGACCTGAGACCAAGGGAAATTTGGGGAGACGTAACGGTGGCAATGAACCGACGCAAGGCAATCGCACTTATTGGAGGGGCCGCTGCAACTGCAGGTCTGGCTGCGCCAGCCTTGTCTCAGAACCGGAAAATCACCGTCGGCGCGCTGCGTTTCACCAGTCATTCGGGCAGCTTCATTGCCTTTGAGCGCGGGTATTTTGCCGAGGCCGGCCTGGATGTTGAACTGAAGTTCTTTCAGGCCGCCCAGCCAATGGCTATTGCGATTGCATCGGGCAGTATCGACTATGCGGTCACCGCCGTCTCGGGCGGTTTGATTTCGCTGGCTCAAAAAGGTGCCGTCAAGGTCATAGGCGGTGCCCTGTCCGAAGAGCCGGGCATAGACGGACAAAAGATCCTTGCCTCTGATGCCGCGTTCAAGGCAGGCCTGACGTCGCCGAAGAAACTGGACGGCAAAATCTTCGGCTTGTCCACGGCAGGATCCAGCTTCCACTATATGGGCTCGAAAGTCGCCGCAGCCGAAGGCGTGTCGATGAAATTCAAACCCCTGCAAAAGGTGGGCGCAATCATCGGTGCCCTGAAATCAGGCCAGATTGATGCCTGGTCGATCGTGCCGCATATCGCCAAACCGCTCGCCAAATCCGGCGCAGCACACATCATCGGCAACATATCGGACTACCTGCCCAATTACCAGATTACTACCGTGTTCACCTCTGCCAACAATGCTGCAGAACAGAAAGTCATGACGGGTGATTTCCTGGCCGGATTTTCCAAAGGGGTTGCCGACTATAACGCGACAATGATTGCCGGAACCCTCGGCAAGGACGGCGTCAATGACATGGTTCGGCTGATTCACAAATACGTCTACGCGGATCGCCCGCTTGAAAAGGCGGCCCCGTCGATCATCAACGGCATCATGCGACTGAACGAGGGAGCCGCCCTGAACGTGACCTCGATCCAGGATCAGTTGACATGGTTCCAGTCCGAAGCACTGGTCGATGCCGATATTACAATGGATACGCTTGTTGATACGAGTTATGTGAAAACGATCCGCGCCTAGAGCAACATGGGTTCACTTGAACCCATAAAGTTGCTCTAGCACTTTGAAAGCGATCAGTTTTATGTTTCTTGATTGATTCAATCAAGAAACATACTGATCTAGGGTTACGCCCCTGGGACTCACACCCACCGTCGGAGCACTGTTCATGGATATCCGTCTATCAGGGATCAGTCATTCCTACGGCGACGTCGAAGTCCTGCGCAACATCTCGTTGGACATTCCATCCGGCAAGATCGTTTGCATTGTCGGGCCCACCGGTTGCGGCAAGTCAACACTGCTGAGGCTGATCGGCGGGCTTGAGGCTCCCAACAAGGGCAGCGTGCTGCAACTGGGCGTGCCTGCTGAAAACTGCCTGAACCCGTTGACCTATGTGTTTCAGGATTTTGCCCTGCTGCCGTGGCGGACCGTGGCGGGAAACATATCCCTGGTGCTGGAAGATCACGACCTTTCACGCGCCGATGTCAAGGACACCATCAGTGACGTGCTGGCACGGACCAAGCTTACCGATTTTGCCCGCGCCCTGCCCAAACAACTTTCAGGCGGCATGAAGCAGCGCGTGGCCATTGCCCGGGCGCTGGCGGTAAAGCCTGCCGTCATGCTGATGGATGAACCGCTGTCAGCACTGGACAGCCAGACACGCGAGTTGCTGATGGACGACCTGGTCGCGCTGTGGACGCGACAGCCTTTTTCTGCAGTCTATGTGACCCACAATCTGGACGAGGCGGTCCGCATGGGCCATTCGATTGTTGTGCTGTCACGCTGCCCTGGCCAGATACGGGAAACCGTGCATCTGGAAAAGCCCCTGAATGAGCGCAGTTACGGTGACGGCGATCTTCAGTTCCGGCAGAAATACCTGTGGAACCTGATGCGCGATGAAGCGCTTGCCGCGGATTTCGGAGCTGATCAATGTCTGATGCTGAAGAAACAGACATCGCCCGCCAGGTCGCCTTTCGCGGCGGCGGTTTTGCGCCGACACCTTATCGCTGGATAGGACTGGCTGTGTTCGTGGTGCTGGTCGGCCTCGCTGAAATCGGCACGCAATATGGTTTCATCTCACCGCTGACACTGCCCAAGCCGTCTGACGTCTTGCTGACATTCCGCGAACTCCATGCCTCCGGTCTGTTGTGGACACATCTGGCCCCTTCCCTGACCCGGCTGGCGGTCGGTGCTGCACTTGGTGCGACACTCGGCATCGGCGTCGGCGTGCTGATCGGCCTGTTCTCCTATATCCGCGCCGGCATGGTGCCGCTGATCGCAGCCATATTCCCCATACCCAAGATCGCCCTGCTGCCGCTGTTCGTCATCTGGTTCGGCATTGATGAAGCGTCAAAATATGCGCTGATAGCGTTTGGTACATTCACACCAACCGTTGTTGCCACCTATGGCGCCGTGGACAATGTGGATCGCACCCTGATCCGCATGGGGCAAAGTTTCGGCATGAGCTGGAAGTCAATCGTTCGCAAGATCATCCTGCCTGGCGCCATGCCCGGCATTTTGTCGGGTTTGCGCATTTCCTTCGCCATTGCCATCATCCTGCTGGTTGCCGCGGAAATGCTGGGCGCGGAACACGGCATCGGCGCCTACATCCTGGAAGCCGGCGCGCTGTACAATCTTGAACGCCTGTTTGCAGGCGTCGTCATCCTGTCCCTGCTCGGCGTGCTGCTCAGTACCGTAATCGGCGCGATCGAGCGCTATGTATTGCGCTGGCGGACCTGAGCATCACTCACCGCCCACCCGTCACATCCAGCAATACACCGGTGACGTAGGACGCAGCCGGTGACAGCAGCCATACAATACTCTCCGCTACCTCTTCCGCTGTTCCTCCCCTGCCCATCGGTATCTGGCTCTGCAAACGCTCCACCCGGTCAGGCTGGCCGGATGAGGCGTGAATGTCAGTGTGGATCAGGCCGGGACGTACTGCGTTGACCCGGATGCCCTGGGCGGCGACTTCCTTCGACAACCCTATCGTCATGGCGTCAATGGCAGCCTTGGACGCGGCATAGTCGATGAACTCGTTGGGCGACCCGATACGCGCTGCTGCTGACGACAGGTTGACAATCACGCCGCCCTTGCCGCCGCGGTCTGTGCTCATGCGGCGCACCGCTTCACGCGCGCACAGGAAGCTGCCGGTTACGTTGACCCGCAAGGTCTCGTTGATGCGCTCAGCGCTGAACTCTTCGAGCATGGCCTTTTCAAACAATATGCCGGCATTGTTGACCAGCCCTACGAGCGGCGGCATGGCCTTGTCGATCTGTGCGAACATGTCCGTAACTTCAGCTTCAGACCCCACATCCGCCTGGATAGTGATACTCGAGCCTCCCATCGTTCTTACGTCGCCGGCCAGTTTTTCCGCCTCTGCGGCCGAGCGGGCATAATTGACTGCAACATCATAGCCGTCGCGCGCCAGCAGTTTCACACATGCTGCACCAATGCCCCTGCTGCCGCCGGTTACCAGAATTGTTCCTTTGGTTGTCATCTTTATTGTGCCCTGCCATGTCGTTAACCGGTCTCAGGGCTATCAGGAAAACTCCTCAAACACGACAAGAATTAGCCTCAATCAAGGCGTTTAAGGAGCATCAAGACATAAACCGGGGACTTCAAATGAACAAATATCTTTTTGCGGCGGGCGTTCTGAGCGCCTGCGCGATGTTGCTGCTCGCTTTGGCGCCTGCCAATGCTGCGGAGACCGGCAAGGCGTCGTGGTACAAGATGGGCACCAAAACCGCCAACGGCGAGCGCTTCAAACCCAATGGGCTGACTGCGGCGCATCGCACCCTTCCCTTCGGCACCAAGGTGCGTGTCAAGAACCTGCGCAACGGCAAAACCGTTGTCGTGCGCATAAATGATCGCGGACCGTTCATCAAGTCGCGCATCATTGACGTGTCAAAGGGTGCTGCGCAGAAAATCGGCCTGATCCGCGCCGGCGTGACAAAAGTGTCGATCAATGTCGTAAACTAGAGTCTCGATCCGAAGCCGAATAAGCACTAGCAGTGTCGCGCGTCTCGCCATAAGTTGCGAGCCATGACAATACAAATCGCTACACTTGAAGATGTCCCGGCGTTTGCGCCCAATCCAGCGTTGCCACTGGCCCTGCTGGCGGCTTGCCCGGCTTACGCAGCCACACCGCTTGTCGCCAAGACAGGCCCCACCGGGCGAACCATGCTGGTCAAGGATGAAACCAGGCGCATGAACCTGGGTGCCTTCAAGGCGCTGGGCGGGGTTTATGCCGTTGCGCGGTTGATTGACGAAGCCTGGCAAGGCGAAGGCAACAGACCTCTAACCCCTGAAGATTACATGTCGGAAGAGGTCAAGGCATTTGCTGCAACCATGACATTTGTATGCGCCAGTGCCGGTAATCACGGCATGGCAGTTGCTGCCGGTGCACGCATCTTTGGCGCGAAGGCCCGTATTTTTCTGGCCCGCGAGGTGCCGGCAGGATTTGAAAGCCGCTTGAAAGAAACCCAGAATGCGCAAGTGGTACGTGCCGGCGATACGTATGCGCAAAGCGTTGATGCCGCCAAGGCGGATGCTGCCAAAACCGGCGCGATCCTGCTGGCGGACGGGTCATGGCCGGGCTATTCCCATCCTCCCCTTCTGGTGATGGAAGGCTATACAGTTATCGCTGAAGAATTGCGTGAAGCATTCGAGCAAAGCGGTGACTGGCCCTCTCACGTGTTCCTGCAGGCAGGCGTCGGCGGCATAGCGGGAGCAGTTACCCACATGATCCGGGAAAACTGGGCTGTGCAACCGGAGATCATTATCGTTGAACCCAATGAGGCGCCCTGCCTGACGGAGAGCCACGCGGCAGGATACCCCGTGCAGGTCCCCGGAGGTGTGTCCAATATGGGCCGGCTCGACTGCAAGGAACCGTCCCTCATCGCCTTTGGCATATTTGAGCGCACCGGGGTTCACTTCATGACGGTTACTGACGCTGAAGCCCAGGACGCGGCCGCCAGGCTGACCAGTCAGGGCATCGCGACCACGCCATCGGGTGCGGCCGGCCTTGCCGGCCTCAAGGCGTTCGGCCAGGTCGAGCGCCCCCTGATCATCGTAACAGAAGGAGCCGTGTGAATGGATGCAAGTGCGCTTAAGGGGAAAAAAGTCCTGATCACCGGAGCTGCACGCGGTCTGGGTGCCGCGTTTGCAACCGTGCTGGCAGACGCCGGCGCGCATGTCATCATGACCGGGCGGCTGACTGAAATGCTGGAAGGTACGGCAGAATCGATCCGGCTGCGCTGCGGCACCAAGCCGGAAACCCATCTGCTTGACCTGGCCGAAAGCGGTTCGGTCATCGAGTTCGGCGAGACAATCGCCAAGGCTTATCCGAAGCTCGACATTCTGATCAACAATGGCGCGCAATGGCTGGAAGGACCGATGGACGCCTATGATGCCTATTCCGTTGTCAGCACAATCAACGCTGCCGCCACGGGTACATTCCTGCTGAGCCGGCAATTGCTGCCTTGCCTGATCGCCAGCGGTGCCGGTGACATCGTCAATATCGTGTCGACGTCGGGCATCGCCAATGGCCCGCTGCAGTCAGCAGCGATTCCGTTCAAAATGGGAAAACATGCTCAAACCGGCATGTCGGACGGTTTGCGTGAAGAGCTGCACGGCAAGCCGGTTCGCGTGCATGCGCTGTATCCGCCGAACCTGGAAACCATCTCTCCCCTGAACAAGCAGAGCTGGGATGCTGATCGAGGCCAAAAGGCAATGGTCACATCGCGTGATGTGGTGGAAGCCGGCCTGTTTGCCCTCACCCGCCCGCGCCATGTCACCATGGCGTCAATCGTGCTCGACGCTGATGAAGGCGGGATGTTTGGATAGGTACCGGTCACTCCTCGCCTTTTCGCTTTGGCTTGATGAGTGCGAGACCGGCCATGATCAATACCAGTGCCAGCACAATCGACAGGGAGATTTTCTCCGACAGCAGCACCACGCCCCACATGACCGCTGCCGGGGTGACGATGTAGGAGACCTGGCTGGCGAACACCACGCCGCCATGCCTGAGCATGTACAGCAGCCCGCCATACGCGCTGAGATGAGCCACCGCCATCAGCGCGATGGCAAGTTCCGCCGGGCCGGCATCAAACGGCAGCAGATACGGTGCGTCTGCCAGCCACAATGTGACCAGCAGCATCAACGTGCCGGCGACAGTCATGCCCCAGAGCGCTGTAACAGCGTCGAGCTGTGCGGGACGTTTCAGGCTGATATAGACATTTTCCATAGCATAGCTGATTGCGACCGCCAGCGTTACCAGCGTCCAGAATATCTGCCCCGGCAAGGGCACCTGCACACCGGGAAGAAACATGACCAGCATCGCCGACAACCCCAGCAGGATGCCGATGAAACGGCGCGCATTGGCCTTTTCCACGGACAGCACGATCGACAGCACGAGTGTAATCATCGGGATCAGCGCAAACACGATGGCCCGCACCCCTGCCGGCAGGTGAATAGCCGCATAGAATGACAGTGCATGCGGGAACGCCGTACCGAGAAACCCCGTCACCAGATAAAACCGCAAGTGCGGAGCGTCCATGGACGGCCGCTTGCCACGTGCCAGCAATACAACGCTCAGCATCAGCGCGCCGACAAGGGCAGACCACAAGGCGACGGTCAACGGGTCAATACCGGACGCAGTGGCAATGGTCGCCAGTGAAATGGTCAGCCCCCAGCAAAGCCCGGTGAACAGCAGGATCACCAGCAGCCAGAGCGATTTTGGTGACTGGATTGAAGTTGCCGACATGATCAGAAATGCTTTCTTGCCGGGTTTTTATGCTGGTGCGGACGGCGGGACTTGAACCCGCACAGCCTTGCGGCCGAGGGATTTTAAGTCCCTTGCGTCTACCATTTCGCCACGTCCGCATATATTCCGGCACTCTATAACAGGGAAATGCGCTCCTCCACCAGCCTTTGTGCGCCTGCATAGTCGGCTTTTCCCGAGCCCAGTACCGGAATGGCGTCAACCACCATGATTGCCTTGGGCACCCACAGTTCCGGCACGCCTTCCTGCTTGGCATAACTCAGCATTTCCGGACGCGTGGCGGTTTCCTGATCGGTGACCAGCACAATGCGTTCGCCCTTGCGACCGTCATTTATGGTCACCGCAACGTGGCTGTGTTCAGGCCACAGGCCGGAGGCAAGCGCCTCGATGGCGCCGAGCGACACCATCTCGCCGCCCAGCTTTGCAAAACGCTTGGCGCGGCCCTTGATGGTGACGAAGCGGTCTTCACTCACGGTGACGATATCGCCGGTATCGTGCCAGCCGTCTTCCGGTGGCACCAGCTTGCCGTCACCGCCCGGCAGCAGATACCCCAGCATGACATTGCCGCCGCGCACCGCGAGCCTGCCGCCTTCATGGATGCCCTTGACCGGTTCAAGACGATGTTCGATGCCCGGCAAGAGCTGGCCGACACTGCCCGGCCGGTTGGTCTCGGGCGTGTTGAGCGCCACCACCGGCGAGCACTCCGTCGCTCCATAGCCCTCAACGATTTCAGTGCCGTACTTCTCCCACAGGGCACGGGTTTCATCCTTGACCCGTTCCGCGCCCGCAACAATCATCCTGACCGATTTCAGATCCTGCGGCGCGGCGGCCCGGGCATAGCCTGCAATAAACGTGTCGGTACCGAAAAGAAGATCAGCCTTGATCTCGCCAACCAGTTTCGGGATCTCGCGATAGTGCAGCGGACTGGGGTATTGCACAGCCCGGATGCCCTCGATCAGCGGCAGCAGCAGCCCGCCGGTCATGCCGACGGAATGGAACACCGGCAGCGGATTGAAGAAGGTCTTGAACCTGGACAGATCAATGTGTTCCGCGATCTGGGCAATGTTGGACAGGATATTGCTGTGGCTCAGCACGACACCCTTGGGCTCGCCTTCCGAGCCGGACGTGAACAGGATGATGGCGGCATCGTTTGGTTTGACACCGCTGCGGGCAATGATGGAGGCCGCGCGCAGCTTGTCGAAAACACCGCGCACCTTGGCCAGCGGTGACAGGGATTTGCGCACGTCTTCGAGATAGACCACGCGCACCTGATCACTCAGCGCCTCAATGATCGGCCCCAGCCCGGCCTTGGTCACAAACACCCGCGAGGTGATGACCAGCTTGATACCTGCCGTCTTGCAGGCTGACAGAATGCTTTTCTGGCCGGCGGAAAAATTCAGCATGGCGGCGGTGCGTCCGTGCCACAGCAGGCCAAACAGGGTAACCGCCGTTGCGTTGACATTGGGCAGCAGCAGGCCGACCGTCTCGCCCTGCCCGGTCTGCCGGGCGAAAACCCGTCCCAGCACCTGAGCCCCAAGCACAAGCCGGTCATAGGTAATGGCCTGACGGGTCTGGTCTTCCAGAATGGCCATGGACTTGCCGTGCTTAGCGGCAGCCTTCAGCAATGCCTGCGGCAATGTCAGGTCAACGGGGCCTTGATATCGGGCAGTCAAAATTCCGGCTCTCCCTATTCATGTACGGACGTTACACCTTGGCACCGTCGCGGATTGGCGGGGCAAACTGGAGCTTCATGTCCCACGGCAGATAAATCCAGGTGTCCTGGCTGACTTCGGTGACGAAAGTATCAACAAGCGGGCACCCGGACGGTTTGGCATATATGGTTGCAAAGTGGGCATTGGGCAACAGGTCGCGCACCGCCTTTGCCGTCTTGCCGGTGTCAACCAGATCATCAATGATCAGGACACCCTTGCCGCCGTCTGCTGACAATTCCTGTTTGACCTCTTTCAGGACCTGCAGATCGCCCTGCGCGCCATAGTCGTAAGAAGCCACACAAATGGTGTCGATCACCCGCAAGCCCAACTCACGGGCGACAATGGCCGCCGGTACCAGGCCGCCGCGGGTGATGGCGACAACCGCATGAAACGGTCCATGCTCGGCCAGCCGCCAGGTCAGTGCACGTGCATCGCGATGGAACTGTTCCCAGGAAACCGGAAACGCCTTGTCGTACCGGTCATCCACATTGCCACCCTCAACCATGTCTGCCACCTCCGCTTGTTCTTGCAGTTTCCTGTCGTGATCTAGCTCTTCGCACAAGGCAGACCCGTGCGCAACGCTTGGCGCACCTGCAAAAACGGCATCTGGCGCGATCTCAGGCGATGGCCTATTGGTGAGGACACGCAGAGGCTTTTTACGTGAAGGACGTCATGAGCACGGCACCCGCCAGTTCAGGCGATGATCAGGCCGCATTGCCACCGGCGGTGCGGGGCGGCACACTGATGTCAGTGGCCATGCTGTGCTTCGTTCTCAACGACACGGTGGCAAAAACCCTGTCGGACCAGATCTATGTCGGTGAGTTCATTGCCATCCGGGGCCTGTTCGCCAGCGCCATCATCGCCGTACTGGTCATAGCGATGGGTCACGTGCGCGACATTCCAAAAGCGCTGTCGCCACAAGTGCTGGTGCGTACCCTGTTTGATGTGGTGTCGACGTTCCTGTTCATCATCGCGCTGTTCCATCTGCCGTTGCCGAATGTGACAGCCGTGATGCAGGCCGTACCACTGGTGGTCACCGTCATGGCCGCTGCTTTCCTGGGTGAAGCCGTCGGCTGGAGGCGGCTCAGTGCCATCCTGGTCGGATTCGCCGGTGTTTTGCTAATCGTCAAACCGGGCGGTGACGGATTCAACAATTACATCTGGCTGACGCTTGCGTGTGTTTTCACGGTTGCCATCAGGGATCTCGCGACCCGGAAACTCAATCTGACCGTGCCCTCCATCATTGTTGCGTTTACCAACTCGGTCGGCGTCATGCTGGGTGGCGCGGTGTGGGCAGCGTTTGAAGGCTTTCACCCCATCAACGTGACACAGACCGGCTGGATCGGGTTGGGATCGGTATTCCTGGTTGGCGGCTATCTGTTCACCGTCATGTCGCTGCGCGGCACCGAAGTCGCCTACACGGCGCCGTTCCGCTACACGCTGATCATCTACGCGCTGATCCTCGGGTATGTGGTGTTTGGTGACGTGCCGGACAGCTGGTCGATGCTCGGCATCGTATTGATTGTCGGCTCGGGCCTGTTCACGCTATATCGCGAAAGACGCTTGAAGACACGCATCGGTTTTGGCAAGCGGTTGGTCAGGTAACATGACAGTTCGCGTTGAATACATCTATCGCTATCCGGTGAAGGGTTTTCGGGCCGAACGGGTGAAACGCGGCGTGCTTGCCGCCGGCGCCGGCCTTGCCTGGGATCGGGCATTTGCCTTTACCTCCGGCAACCAGCCGCCGCCTCAAAACGATACCGACTGGACCCAGGCCCGAAGCTTCATCCAGATGACGGTGTATCCGCAACTGGCGGGTTTCAGCGCCGACGTGAATGAGCCCGAAGATGCGCTGCATATCAAGTCGCCGGACGACACCACCGCATCAACCGGTTTGAGCAGCGGCGATGACAGCGCAGTGAATGGAATGATGAACCGGCATTTCACTCCCGGACCGCTGGGCCCCATCCGGCTTCACCGGTTGGCCAACGCCCATGGCCACTGGGATTTCACCGATACAGGCGTTTCGATCATCAACCTTGCAACAGTGGAATGGCTGGAATGGGTGAGCGGACTGACGCTGTCGCATTTGCGGTTCCGCGGTAATCTGTACGTGGCCGGGCTGGAACCGTTTGAGGAATTTTCGCTGGCCGGCAAAACCATTCGTTTCGGCTCCGTTGAGATGAAAGTGCTGCGGCCTGCCCTGCGCTGCGCTGCGACAGCAGCCGATCCGTGGAGCGGTGATACCAGCATCGATGTGGTCAACATTCTGCGCACCTATACCGGCCACGCGTTTTGCGGCATGTACGCTGAAGTCCTCAGCGGCGGCGAACTGTTCGAAGACGATCATCTGCGCGAGGTGGAAGCCGACCTGTTCAATCCGTTCGGCATCATGCCGGAACGAACGCCTGATCCCGTGCTGTGGCCGCGCCCGGCCGTTGTCCAGCGCACAGACGATGGCGGCGTCAACTTCAAAACTGAAAATGCAGGCTGGCCGTTCATACCGGCAAATGCCGGCGCACGGGCCACTTTGCATCCCGGGCTCGACTACACACGCGAACCGGTTAGACTTACCCTCAGCGAGCGTGGCGACCATGAGGTGATACCGGTCAGTGGTGAGGCTCTGGAAGAACTGGTTGATGGATCCCGGGTCCTGGTTTCAGGCCCGGTGGAACGCCGCTCGGGTCGCGCTTAAGTCGAGTTTGTCTGCACCAGATCAGGATGATTTTTGGTTGAAGCAACCAAAAATCATAAACCTGATCGCTTTCAAAGTGTCAGAGCAACTTTATGGGTTCTATCGAACCCATGTTGCTCCAGGTAAAATCCACCCGGTGATGGTTGCCCCGCTGTGCCTGCTGCCGGCTTGTGCACCGGCTGCTGCGCAACCCGTCGCAATCGAGCTGGTTCTGGCGGTGGACACATCGGCCAGCGTCGATGATATGGAATACGCGCTGCAGATGCGCGGCATCGCGGCGGCTTTTGAAAGCAGCGAGATCATTACAGCCATCGGCCAGCACAAGAACGGCGTCGCGATTGCCCTGCTGCAATGGAGCGGCGGGCTGCTTGGCAAGGTTGCCGTCGACTGGACCGTGGTATCTACGGAAGCTTCAATCAGGGCACTGGCAGCACGGATCGTTCAGGCACCACGGGCCAATACCGGCAATTTCACGGCCATCGCCACCGCCATCAACCGGTCGGTCGAAATGCTGGAAAACAACGCGCAGGTCGGAGAGTACCGCCGCATAGATATCTCCGGAGACGGCCGCAACAATTCCGGTCAGCATCCGTCCGAGGCGCGCAGTGTGGCAATTTCAAAAGGCATCACCATCAACGGGCTGGCGATCCTTGACGGCGATGCAGGCCTTGCTGCCTATTATCGCGCCAACGTAACCGGAGGTCCGGGGTCATTCGTCATCAGCGCCGACGAATTTGAGGATTTTGCCAAAGCCATGAAGCGAAAACTGGGCCGCGAGTTGAGCATACAACTGTCTTCTGCGCCTGCCCACAAGCTGGATGACCGCCATGCCGCACGATGAATACCTTTCCCTTGCCGACATAAACGATCTGGCACACGGTGCACTGAAAGGGTCAGGTGCGCGCGGCATACAGCTGGAGCAGGCTACAGCGGCCATTGTCGAAGCTGAGGCAGATGGTCTTCGCACTGTCGGCCTTGGATATCTGCCGAGCTATTGCGAGCACCTGAAATGCAACAAGATTGTCGGCACTGCGCAACCTTGCCATGAGCAGGTTGCCGGATCCGCCATTGCCAGCGATGCAGCACAGGGGTTTTCGTTTGCCGCCTTTCACGAGGCCATGGACGACTTCCATGCGCTCGCCCGCACCCAGGGCATTGCCGCACTTGCCATCCGGCGCTCGTCATCCGCCGGTATCCTGGGCTGGTTCGTGGAGCGTACGGCAAGAGCCGGCTTGATCGGCATCGGTTTCGCCAATTCATCAACGCTGATGGCGCCCCATGGCGGGAGCAAAGCGTTTTTCGGCACCAACCCGCTGGCCTTTGCCGTGCCGCGCGGCGATGGCCGCCCTGCCCTGATTGGTGACATGGCAACGTCTCAGGTGGCCTATGTAACGGTGAAACAACACGCCGCGCAGGGAAAACCCATCCCGCTTGGCTGGGGGCTGGATAAACACGGTGTACCGACCATCGACCCCAATGAGGTTTTAGACGGTGGCGCCATGGCGCCGGCGGGCGGTTACAAGGGATCATTGCTGGCGCTGCTGGTCGATGTGCTGGCCGGCGGCCTGGCGGGCCCGAATTTTTCGTTCCAGGCATCCCTGTTCGGCAACAATGAGGGCGGGCCTTGTGATGTGGGCCAGATGTTCATTGCCCTTGCGCCACAGGTTTTCAGCGGCATTCAGGCAGGCTCAGGCCCGTTTGCCGAGCGCCTGGAAGTGATGTTGTCGGCACTTGGCGAAGATGACGGTGTACGCCTGCCCGGCGACAGCCGTCACGCACATCGCGAGATGGCTGCGGCGCACGGCATCGCCGTGCCTGCCGAATTGCTTGACCGGGTTCGGTCTTATACCTGAAGCAGGCCTGCAAGTTGTGCGCAAGCCGCATCCAGTTCCGTTTCATCAAATCCGGAATACCCCATCAGCAATCCCTGGCAGCTGGCTGACCGTGCGCAATAACCGGACAAGGCGGGCAGCACCAGCCCTGCGTCACGGGCCTTGCGCGACACCTGCACATCATTCATCCGTGCCGCAAGACCGGCAGCAAGCCGTGCCGTCAGATGCATGCCGCCGGCTTCCGCCTGCACCACCAGCAAACCGGCGAGATGACGCGACACACTCTCGATCAGTGCCTGCTGGCGCACGCTGTATACCCGCCGCATGCGCCTGATATGAGTGGCAAAGCGACCCGACGCCATGAACTGCGCCAGGGCCGGTTGCGCGATTGCCGACGCCAGCGGACCACGTTCACTGAGCACGTGTTCAAAAGACCCGGCCAGTGGTTCAGGCACCACCAGATAGCCCAATCGCAATTGCGGCGTGAAGACTTTCGAGAACGACCCCATGTAGAGTACCCGGTCATTGTTGGCCAATCCCATCAGCGTGGGAAGCGGCGTACCGCGATAGCGATACTCGCTGTCAAAGTCATCCTCGAGGATGAGGGCCTGATGCCTGTCACTCCAGGCCAGAAGGTCCAGCCGTCTTGCCAGCGGCATGGTCACGCCCGTGGGATAGTGCCGCGACGGTGTGGTGATCGCCAGCCGGGCCGCCGGCATGGCAGCGGGGTTCAGCCCGTCTTCGTCCACAGCAACCGGAACCACGTCGACGCCCTGCTGCGCCATTTCACTGGCAAACAGCGGGTAACCGGGATCTTCCAGCACAACCTTGTGGCCGACCAGACCGATTGCCCGGATAATCAGCTGTGTGGTGTCTCCGCCACCTGCGGTGACAAAAACCTGTGTGGGCTGGCATCGAAGCCCGCGCCATTCGTGAAGGTGATGTGCAACAGCTTCGCGCAACGCCGGATGGCCGGAAGGGTCGATACCGGACGCTGCGCGATTATCCGGGTTTCGCCAGGTTTGTTCCAGCAGCTTGGCCCACTCGTTGTGCGGAAACAGGCGGTCATCGTGAGCGGCAGGTTGAAACGGCACCGGTGATGACCGGCCCGTTTCAATCGGGTGAATTTCAAATGGCTCGCCAAATCCGGCTGTCTTCAGCGATGTATCGGGCAAATGAGGCGCCACGAACAAACCCTTGCCGTGACGGCCCTCGGCAAATCCTTCCGCCACCAGCTGATCCATGGAGGTCGTGACGGTGATGCGCGAAACGCCGAGGTCACCGGCAAACGCACGGCTGCCCGGCAATCGCCCGCCCGGCGCAATACGGCCTGACAGGATCATGTCACGCAGCTGGCCGGTCAACTGCACATGCAAGGGTGCGGTGCCGTCGCGATCAAGAGCGATTGCAGCAATGGCAGCATCAGTAGTGGATATATTGGATTTGCTCATATTGGCTCTTTCTTCAAGGCCATTATTACGCTGACCTGCTGCAAAGTCGATATGTCAGGAGACATATGTTCAATGCCCCGGAAAACAGATGCACCAAGCGAGCGCACCCGGCTCAGGCGGCTGCATGAGCGCGGCCACTTTGATGCTGCATCAGTACATGCAGTGCTGGACGCAATGCCCTTGTGCCATGTCGGCTATCAGCTTGACGGGGCACCGGTGGTGACGCCGACAATGCAATGGCGCGAAGGCGATCACGTCTACTGGCACGGCTCGTCGGCAAGCCGGTTTTGCGGGCCGCCAAGGCCACGCAGGTGTGCCTCACCGTGACACTATGGGACGGCATGGTCATGGCACGCTCCGGCTTCCATCATTCTGCCAATTACCGGTCGTGCATGGTGTTTGGTGAAGCTGAAATTGTCGATAAGCCGGACGACAAGGAAACCCGGCTGAAGGCCATGTTCGATATCTGGTTTCCGGGGCGCTGGGATGTGCTGCGGGCCATCACCGAGCAGGAGTTGAAGGCCACGACGGTGTTGCGCCTGCCGCTTGATGAAGCCTCCGTCAAAATCCGTACTGGACCGCCGTCAGATGATGAGGAAGACTATGAACTGCCAATCTGGGCCGGCGTTGTGCCGCTGACGACGACAACCGGCATGCCAATCGATGATCCGCGCAACCATGATGGCCTGACAGCCCCGGACCATGCCGTGAATTTCAAGGCCGGATAGGAGCCGACGCGAAAATGCTGACCGACGAAATGCAATCCCTTATCCGCACCCATACTGCCGGATTTGTGGCCACGGTCCGGGCTGACGGATCCGCCGCGGTTTCCCCCAAGGCCACTTTTGTGGTGGTGGACGAGCGCACAATTGCGTGCGGCAATATCCGTTCACCCGGCACGGTGGCAAACCTGCGCCGCAATCCGGCCTGCGAAATCTGCTTTCTTGACCCCCTGACGCGAAAGGCGGTGCGGGTTTGCGGCAATGGCACGGTGATTGCCAAAGCGGTTGCCTCTCGCGAACTCACCGGCGTATTTGAGCAGTACTGGGTCGATTACCTGCAGCACATGACGGGTTTTATGGTATTTGACCTGGAATCAGCGGAGCTGATCCTGTCACCGGCCTATGACCATGGCGCGACGGAGCAGGAACTAGCGACAGCGAACAAGGCGAAAATGGCAGCCCTTTGAAAGGCCAAGCCGCTCTGGAGACCATCATGGCCGATATTGTGTATGCACGTGACACGTCACGCGAAACCAGGCCGGCGGTGTTGCTGGATGCCGCGCGCGCCATTCAGCTTGCCGCGCTTGTTACCTCAACTCCCGACGGCGGACTGAAAGTGTCGCATCTGCCATTGCTGGTTAGCGAAACGACAGACGGGTCGATCAGGCTGTGCGGCCATTTTGCCCGTGCCAATGATCACTGGAAAATCATTGAACGCGGCAACACGACATCCATGGCGATTTTCCAGGGGCCGCATACATACCTGTCTCCATCGCATTATGCGAGCAAGCAGGACACCGGCAAGGTAGTACCGACCTGGGCCTATGTGATTGTCCATGCACACGGTGTTGCCAGCACCCTGCATGACGCTGACCGGCTGCTGGCCCACGTCAACAGCCTGACCGACCGCAACGAAGCCGAACAACCCGCGCCATGGAAAGTGTCCGATGCACCGGATGACTATGTGGCCACCATGCTGCGTGGCATTGTCGGCGTCGAACTGAACGTCAGCCAACTCGAAGGCGTGTGGAAAATGAACCAGCACAGATCAGAAGCTGACAAGGCCAGCACCATTTCCGGACTTGCCGGTTCCGATAAGGATCGCGACCGCGAGCTTGCCCGGGTGATGACCGAAACCCTTACACCATAACGTTAACGAAATGAATCAAGTACGATCATAAAATCACATGATATCAACGTGATAAAATCATCTTGCGAACACAAATGAAGCCGCACTTCTCTAGCGGCTCTTCCTGATCAGTTCCACCATGAAGGCCGTCGACCAGCCGAACATCAAGAACCCGTTGGCCCCGATCAGCGCCGATAACAGCCGCCACTCGATGGGCAGCGTTATGTCACCAAAACCCAGCGTCGTGAAGCACACAAGCGCGAAATATACCGCCGGCTCAAGTCCCGACACAGCGCCTGTGGCAATCAGGACGAAGGCCCACAACCAGACTTCAACGGTCATGGTGAACAGCACCACCAGCATGGCCACAGTGATGAAGGCAGTGCCGGCAAAACGGCGGAACCTCCTGCGCGTCCAGGTCAGAAACGGTTCATGCTTGCGGGTCAGCAGGCCGAACATTTCAGCCTGAATGGCCACTGTTGCGATAATGACGATGGACCCGATGATAAGCTGTATAATCATGCTAGGTATTCAACCTCTACCCAGCCAGTTCACCAATCACCCGGACCCAGCTTCTGATGCCCTTGTGGAAGCTTTTGAGATTGTATTTCTCATTGGGCGAATGCAGCGCATCATCCGGCAGACCAAATCCGACCAGCAGGCTTTGCATGCCAAGGATATCCTGAAACGAGCGCACTACCGGAATTGAACCGCCACATCCCATCAATACCGCAGGCTTGCCCCACTCATCTTCAAGCGCCCTGGCTGCCTTTTTCAGATGCGGATTGTCTTCAGCGATCTCGATGGCAGGAGAGCCATCGGCATTGCCGCCATAGCGAACCGAACAGCCTTCCGGCAACCGGTCTTCGATGAACTTGCGAAACACGCCTAGAACGTGTTTCGGGTCCTGCTTGCCGACAAGACGCATGGACACTTTGGCAGTGGCTTCAGACGGAATCACGGTCTTGGTGCCGGCGGATATGTAACCGCCATATATGCCGTTCACTTCAAGTGTCGGCCGCGACCAGACCATCTCGAGCACGCTGCGCCCCTTCTCGCCTGCGGGACCTTTCAAGCCTATGTCGCCGAGGAACTGGTCCTCATCAAAATTGAGACCCTGCCACTGGGCAGCTGTTTCCGGCGGCAATTCCGGCACGCCGTCATAAAAGCCGGGAATGGTAATGCGGCCGTCATCATCGCGCATGTCGGACAGGATTTTAGTCAGCACATGAATGGCGTTAAAGGCAGCACCGCCATAAAATCCTGAATGCAGGTCAATGCGCGGACCAATGATGGTGACCTCTTCATGGGCAAGACCACGCAACCGGGTCGAGATGGCAGGCGTTTCGGGGTCCCACATATTGGTGTCGCAAACCAGCGCCACTTCACGGGTCAGCTCAGCGGCATTTTCGGTCAGAAACGGATCGAGACTCGGGCTGCCGCTTTCCTCCTCACCCTCGCACAACACCGTCACCGAGAACGGTAATCCACCTGTTGTCTTGATCCACGCGCGACTGGCCTCTATGAAGGTCATCAGTTGGCCCTTGTCGTCGTTGGCGCCGCGGGCATATATGCGCTCTATTCCATCAGCACCCGTCACGCGCTCCGGCTCGAATGGCGGTGTCTTCCATTTGTCGAGCGGTTCGGCAGGCTGGACATCATAGTGACCATAGAACAAGACATGCGGGCTTCCCGCAGGACCATCGTAATGGCCGACCACCATCGGGTGACCGGGCGTGTCGCGAAGGCTTGCGTCAAATCCCATGCCGGCCAGCTCATCGGTGACCCATTGTCCCGCCTTGCGGCATTCGTCGGTGTATTGCGGATCGGTCGAAATGGACGGAATGCGCAACAAATCAAACCACCTGTCGAGACTTGCATCGAGCTGGTCATCAACATGGTCAAGAATTGCATCGAGTTTTGTCATCAGGCGGTTTTCCGTTCATGGCGAGCAATTGTGCGAATAACTGTATTTAGCGGCTCCGAGCCTCTCACAGGCACGCAGAGCATCGCAAGGGGGATTGCATGAGCGATACCGATTTTCAGCTGGCCCGCGACAGCCTTCAGGCTGACTATGGCGAACACCGCCTGCACCGGCTTCAGCGACACGGGTATCAGCGCTGGGTCCACCTGCGCAGCCAGGTCAATCTGTATTACTTCTGGGAAAAGCGCTGGTTCTTCATCGCCATCATGCTGGCCTTCGCGTTTTTGCAGACAGGACCATATGAGGGTCTGACCCGCGAAGGTCAGATCGTGCTGACCATGTCGCTGTTTGCCACCATCCTGTTTATCACCGAGCCGGTGCCGCTGCCGACAGTGGCGCTGATGATCATTGTCGGACAAGTGGTCCTGCTGGGACTTGAATCCACAACCGTGGCCAGGAGTCTGATGACGGATTCAGTCCTGTTCATCATGGGTGCCCTGATGCTGGCGGTTGCCGTGGTCAAGCAGAAGCTCGACAGGCGCATTGCCTGGGCCATTGTGCGGGTTACCGGTACCAGCACCTTCCGTATCAGTTTCGGCATTACGCTGACCTGCGGCGTGCTCGCCTCATTCATCGGTGAACACACGGTCGCAGCGATGATGCTGCCGGTCGGCATCACGCTCATAACGCTCACTTCAAATGAGCCGAAAAAAGTGAAAAACCTGGCCGCGGTCCTGCTGCTGTCGATCTCGTACGGCTGTGCGATCGCCGGTATCGGAACACCGTCAGGCGGGGCGAGAAACGCCATCATGATCGGTTACTGGAAAGACTTTTTCTTCGATCCGACCAATCCAGAGACACGCCGCTTCCTCGTCGATTACGTGACCTGGATGATGTATGCCTATCCGATCTTCCTGATCCAGTTGCCGATTGTCACCACCGTGTTGTTCTGGACGTTCAAACCGGAATACCCTGACCTGTCGCGCGCGGTTTCGAGACTGCGCACCCAGGTCATCATGGATGGTCCGATCCGGCCGGCCCAGTGGATGGCAATTCTGGTGTTCTTTCTGACGGTGATTGGCTGGATCGCGTTTTCCGAAGAACTGGGGCTCGGCATTGTCGCCATCGCCGGTGCGATTGCGTTCCTGGTGGCTGGCCTGGTGCGCTGGGAGGACGTCAATTCCGGCGTGAACTGGGGAGTTGTGTTGTTGTATGCCGCCGCGATTTCGCTGGGTGTTCAGATGAAAGACACCGGTGCGGCCGAATGGGTTGCCAGGAATTTCGTGGAACTCCTGCGTCCCATAGGCATGGCCACCGGTTTCGGGTTGGAGATGGCCATCGCGCTATTGACGACCTTTGTGACCAATACAATGACGGCCGGCGCAGCAGTTGCGGTTCTCGGACCCATTGTGCTGAAAACAGCAACCGCCGGGGGCGCTGACCCGCTGGCCGTTGGCTTCATTACTGCAGTTTCATCGGCTTTTGCCTATATTACCGCTGCGGCTCACCCGGCCTTTACGATCATCTATGCTTCAGGCTATCTCACTGGCAAGGACTTCCTGAAATCCGGCTGGCGCATGACAATTGCGTCACTGGCTCTGCTCATGTTGTTCGCCTATTTCTACTGGCCGCTGCTGCGATAGGATTGCGACGATGTCACTGTTCAAGAAAACTGTGCTGAGTGAACGTACCGAGCGCGCGGTACAAAAAACACTGGCGAACGTCTATGCGCAGCGCCGCAAGCGCTTCCGTGTGCTCGCGTGCATTGACGAGACCGAAGAGTCGTTCTGCACGGTTCGCATGGCGGCAAGACTGGCCAAGACCGACGATTGCGACATCATCGTGCTGTATGTCCGGTCCATTGACCAGGGCCTGTGGTCAGGCGGCCTGCAGGTCCGTGTTGCCCGCCAGAACATGCTTGAAGCAGGCCTGGAACTGCCGGGTATCAACCGGTTACGGATGGCGCTGGATATTCTGCGCGAAGAAGGCATCCCGGCGGAAGACTGGACCCACAGAACCGGCCATCAGGATGCCTGGGGAGATCCGTTGGGGGACAACAAGGTTGAGTTCATTTCAGATAAAGGCCGTTCGGTTGTCCTGAAACTGAAAACCGCACCTGATCCGGCCTCCGGCATCCTGGACCAGTACGAGCTTGGTCCCTACAACCTGATGATCATGGGCGAGCCATCACGCTGGCGGGGTGAATTCCACTCCTTGTTTGACGCCGGCATCGTGCAGCAGGTCACCGTGCATGCCCCGTCATCGGTTCTGATCGTCCGCGAACCGCTGGACAAGACCGGGTTCTTCATTTGCACAGACGGTACCTCGCGGTCCATGCAGGCGGTTCGCCGCGCCGCCGTACTGGCACATTCAGCCGGAGAACCCATCACGCTGTTTTCCGCCAGTGCCCAGGAAGCCGGGCTGCCGTCAGCAGAAGAAAACGTGAAGAACGCCCGTGCCCTGCTCAAGGCGATGGGGATCAAGGTCAAGGATGTCATCACCGCGGTTGGCCCGGCGGCGCAGAAAATCGCCGAACTCGGTTCCGGTCACAGTATCATCGTGGTGACCGACGAGGGAAGGTCACGGCTGCAGCGCGCCATCAAGGGCTCAACCGCGGTTGACGTTGTACGCACCGCGCAAACCTCGGTGCTGGACGTGCGGTAGAGCAACATGGGTTCAAATGAACCCATAAAGCTTCTCTAACACTTTGAAATCGATAAGGTTTATGATTTTTTGTTGATTCAACCAAAATCATCCTGATCCAGGCCAATTGGGGCAAAGCCACCAAGGCAACGCATCATCAAAAACAAAGGGCCGCACTTGTCTGCGGCCCTTTCAATCTTTCATGTGACTGCAGAAGACAGCGTCAGGCGGTTGCCCGCATGGCATCGAGATATTCCTCGACGTGCTCCACGTTTTCAAACCGCATCCAGCCTTCATCGGTCTCGGCCTCAACCGTTCCGTCTGACAACAGGCGCGCCGGACGCTCGCGAATAACGCGCTCTTCGACCACGAACAATTCATCTTCCTGCGGCAGGGCTTCAGGTGCGCTTTCAGCTGCCGGTTCCGGTTCAACTTCCTGTTCTGGCGCAATTTCCTGTTCTGGCGCAACTGCAACTTCCGATGCCGGTGTCGTTTCCACGTCCTGCGACCCTTCAGAAGCACTTGCAGCGGGCTCTTCTGCCACTGCCTCAGCCTCCGGCGCATCGGTTATGGCGGCGTCCATTGTGATGACACCCGGTGTGGTCGTGTCCGCTGCGGCTGCGTCGGTGCCGCCCCCGCCTGCCTTGGCAGGCGAAGCGCCAGAGAAGATACTGGTAGTGTCTGCGTCAGCATCCTCGTTGGTATCCGACAATTCCGGTTCTGCTTCGGTTTCAACGCCGGTTTCCTCAGCAGCAACTGAACCTGGCTTCACATCGGGTGCTGCCGTGAACGCCGATGGTTCGACCGCTTCAGGTGCAGAGCTTGTATCGGCGGGCTTGGAAAAGAACGACGAGAGGTCGTCACGGGCCTTGTCGACCGCGTCGCCGGTTACTTCCTCAACCTTGTCGGCTGCGTCTCCGGCAAGTTCTTCCGCCTTGTCGACAGCCTCATCAGCAACCTCTGTAGCTGTACCGGTTACAGAGCTGAAAATGGAACCTGCAGATTCCACAGCCGGTTTTGCTTCCGACCTGATGTCATCCATGAGATCTTCCACGACGTCGGCTGATGCCTGCGCTGTATCTTTCGCGGTATCGCCGAACGCGCTCGCACTTGCTGCAACGCCGGCAGCTGCACCTGCTGCAACGGCGGATGCCGGTGCCATGAAGTCAGGTAAATCAGTTTCCGCCGATGCCGCCGGCGCATAGTCTTCAGCCGCTACATCTTCAGGCTCGCGCCGCGTCAGCGCGGACAGATAGCCGGCGACAACAGCAAGGCCGAGCAGCACACAACCGCCTACAAACAGGGTTGCCGCCACATCAAGGTTCAACCCAACGGTTACGGTTCCGGGTGAAAAAATGTTTATCAGTCCAACCGCCCAGCCCGCCGCGATCAGCACAATAGCCAAAAATATCAATAGTGTTTTCATGCCTCTTACCCCTCAGTTCCAACAGCGCCAACGCAAGTTGGAAACCTTAGTGCGCGCGGTCTGCAATATAACGCTAGCCGATAATACAACAGCAAGCGAGACACAACAGGCAATTGCGCCCTGTTTTCCCTGTGACTTTGACCAAGCTCCATTACCAGCCCAAGCCCACAATAGATCAGTATGGTTTTTGATTGGCCATCACGATTTCAGTTTAACGTCGTTTTGCGGCACTGCAATGGCCCTTTCGTCAACTTGCTGTTCTGGAGAGTCTCCGTCTGCCATCTCAGCTTCAACTGCCTGGACGCCATCGGCCTCATCATCAACATCCGGTGCCGCCGGTTCGTCATCCTCAAACTCCGGCAGATCATCTTCGCCTGCACCTTGTTCGTCGTCATCATCTGCGACAGCTTCAGCGAGTTTTTCCGCCATCTCCTCCAATGTGGCATATCCTCTGCCGGGCACATAGCTGGACACCACCTTGCCTGCCTGCATGGCTGCGTCTGTATAGTCCAGGTCGTAGTCATTCAGCCCGTCGAGTACGGCAAGCGCCGGATTGGTCGTCCACAGTTTGCGCAAGGCGCGCTGGCGCAGCGGACCCGGCACCCAAGACTTCATGAAAATGGTGAAGTCATTGTCGTAGGTCAGCGTATCAATATCGACTGCTTCCAGTTCTTCGATCCAGCGCTGACGGGTCTCATCGTCCGGCGGCACATCACGAGCTTCTTCGTCGATAGCAGGTGGTTGACCATCGTCCATCAGCACCGGGATCACACCCTCACCGGGTTGCGGTGCCAACGCTGCTTCGCGTTCTTCGGTCTCGCGCGCCTCAATCTCGCGAACATCCGCCTTGCGCTTTGCCCAGCGCGACAGGAAACCGTCTTCACGCGAGTTCAATGCAGTTCTCCTTCCGGTTTACCGGACGCCAGCATCCGGCGGCGAAGCTCCAGCAGGGTCTCCTGACCAAACTTGTACTCCTCGGTGTCGAGCTTGTCGCGACGGCGCTTCTTGAAAGTGCTGTCCTTATAATGCAGCGCCACAAACGCCTCCAGCCATTCGCGCACATCGGTCTGCATGACCAGTTTGCCGATCAATGCATCATCACCGGACATGTACTCTTCAGCTTCATAGGAACTCATGGTGACAAGATGGGTTTTCCAGATCAAGCCGTCGGCAACCGGGTCATCCAGTTCATGGGCCACTGTATACACAGATGGCTGCGGCGAGGTCAGATTGTAGACATAGGCATCCAGGTCGGTTCTGTGCAGGTCAAGCCGTGACGGTTCGCCGAGCCAGCGCGCCACCTGATCGGTGCGTTCCAGCAGGCGTGGCGCAGAGTTGATATCGCCGTCTGCGACCGGCATCATGCCGCGAACCGACCATTCCCAGTCCAGCCACGGATGTGAGGACGCCTTGCGCTCATACACAAGCGACAAATGAATACTGTTACCTTCAGACAATGCCGTCTCCCACACAGCGGATTTTTGTACTGCATAGCACATCACAGATAGGCTACACCAACGCATACCACATTGCGAAACGGGCATGACGACGTGGTATTCCGGTTTTGCTGCCCAACCAACATCAATGCTCACAAGGCCAGGCCATGAAACTGAACGGCTATGAAACCCTGATCTGCAATTGCGAGCGCACCATGACGCTCGACGGCAGGAAGATATGCAAGGCAGCCGGTGGCGATGATGAGCCCGACGTTTTCAGCAATCTGTGCCGCGCCGAAGTCGGCAAGTTTGCAGAAGCCCTGTCGGGCAATGCCAAGGTACTGGTAGCCTGCACTCAGGAAGCACCGTTGTTTACCGAACTTGCCGGGGAGCAGAAATTTGAAGGCGAACTGAGGTTCGCAAATATCCGCGAGCGCGCAGGCTGGAGCGCGGACAAGACAGCAAACTCCGCCAAGATCGCCGCGCTTCTGGCAGATGCAGCACACTCCAGCGAACCGGCAGGATCTATCAACGTGACATCCAGCGGACAATGCCTTGTCTATGGCGCCGGTCAGCAGGCGCTTGATGCAGCGCGCAAGCTGAACCAGCGAATTCCCACCACCTTGCTGTTGAGCGACGTCGGCGATGTGATTCCGCCTGTCAGTGCGGATGTCGCCCTGTTCAAGGGCAAGATCAGCAGGGCAGCCGGCCATCTGGGTGCGTTCGAAATCGTGGTCGATGACTATGCACCATTGATGCCGTCGGCCAGGCAATCAGCAGATTTTGTCATGGCGCGCGATGGCGCTTCGTCAACCTGCGCGCTGATCCTGGATTTGTCCGACGGACCATCATTGTTCACCGGCGGCCATCTTCGTGACGGCTACAAGAAGGTCGATGCAGGCGATCCGGCGCGTGTCATGGAAGCCATGTTCGAGCTGGCCGATATGGCGGGTGAGTTCGAAAAACCGCTCTATGTGCATTATGATTCCAGCATTTGCGCCCACTCGCGCAGCCTGAAGACCGGCTGCACACGGTGCCTGGATGTCTGTCCGGCAGGCGCCATCACGTCGATTGGCGACATTGTCGAGTTTGACCCGATCATTTGTGGCGGCTGCGGTTCGTGTTCTGCCGTGTGCCCGACCGGTGCCGCATCCTACGCCATGCCGCACAGGGCCGACCTGATCGGCCGCATCGATACTCTGGTCTCGACCTATCTAAGCGCCGGTGGCAAGACGCCGGAAGTGCTGGTGCACGACAACAGCTTTGGCCTGGAACTGATCGCCATGAGCGCCCGCTTTGGCCGCGGCCTGCCCGCCCACGTGCTGCCGCTGGGGGTCAATGAAATTACCCAGATCGGCCATGACGGCCTGCTGGCCATGATGGCGTCAGGTGTTTCGCGCATTCATCTGATCGCAAATCCGGCCAAGGCGGAAGAATTATCCGGCTGTGGGGCGCAGATTGAGCTGACCAAAGCCCTGGCGGATGGCCTGGGATATGAGTGTGCCATCAACCTGATCTGCGAGGCGGACCCGGACGCGCTGGAGGCAACCGTCTGGGCAGACAAACGCGTGCCTGCCCTAAAGGCCCACGCCATATCCGGTGTCGGCTCAAAGCGCGATGTCACCCGCACCATGCTGGGCCTGCTGCATGGCGCTGCACCAGCGCCCAAGGACATCATCGCCCTGCCCGACAATGCACCTTACGGGCAGATTATCGTCAACACCGACACCTGCACCTTGTGCCAGGCGTGTGTCGGGGCCTGCCCGGTCAACGCCATTGCCGACAGTCCGGACAAACCGCAACTGAGCTTCACCGAAGCGGCGTGCGTGCAGTGCGGCCTGTGCAGAACCACATGTCCTGAAGGCGCCATTACACTGGAGCCACGCTACAATTTTGCGGCATCGGCCCTGTCGCCGGCAATCCTGAATGAAGAGGAGCCTTTCGCCTGTATTTCCTGCGGCAAGGAATTCGGCACCAAAAGCACCATCGAGAAAATCTCCGCCCAACTGGCCGGCAAGCACGCCATGTTTGCCGACTCCGAAGCCTCGAAACTGATCAAGATGTGTGACAACTGCCGCATCGAACATCAGGCCAATTCCAGCAATGACCCGTTCAGCGCAGGCTCACGCCCGGCCATTCGCAGAACCGAGGACTATATTGAAGCCGAAAGAAAAACAGCTGCCGGTGAACCGTTGAGTGCCGATGATTTTCTGATAGATGATGAGTGAGATTGGGTGTTGTTGGTCGAACAGCTTGTCCAGGCACTTCGTGTGTTGTTTTTTTCCGCTCACGCCAGCAGCCTTCGGCTGCGCTCCGCTGGGGCGCACTTCGTGCGACGGCCAGTCGGCCTTGCCTCAGCACTTTGTGCCTCGGAGGGGAGTTTATCACTACGTTCATTCAGTGTCGGAGAACGGCCCGAGCGAAGCGAGGACAAGCTGTTCGACCACCAAAACAACTAGGCCCGACCGGGCCTCGAGCCGGTCAGGCTCGCCCCAGCGGAGCGCAGCCGAAGGCTGCTGGCGTGAGCGAGATAAAACAACCCACGCAGTACAGCGTATCCATCAATAAGCCCCCCTCAAACGAACATCTGGAAGATGACACCCGAGACAATGGCACCACTGACACCAAGGCCGAGATAGGCGGCGAATACCTGCTTCTTCACCAATGACCACACTGCAGCCATCGCGGGAACAGAGCTGACCGCACCAGCCACCATGAATGACATGGCAGCGCCACCGCTCATGCCCTGCTCCATCAAGCCTGACAGCAAGGGCGGGGCAATGTAGGAGTTCAGATAGGCAGGCATGCCGACCAGGGCTGCAATGGCAATCGGCGTGATGCCCTCGCCGCCAACCAGCCCTGCAATCAGGGATGCCGGGACATAGGTGATCAGCAGCGCTTCCAGAACATAGGCCAGCGCCAGCCATTTGATCAGGAACAGTGCGTTGTTGATGAATTCGGTCTTGAACACCTGTCTGCGTCCGGCTTCGCGCCAGAACTGCCATACCGGCTTGCCGTCGAACGGGTTCGGACCGCAGCCGCAGCCGGGCGCAATCTGTTCGCGCAACGGCTCGCCAAACCAGCCGCCCTTCAGCAACAGCTTGATGGCAAACCCGCCAAACAGCCCCAGTCCGATGGCTGACACCGCCTTGCCAATGGCGAACGGCCAGCCGAGCGCGGCGGCTGTGATCAGCAGCGTGGGCGGATCAATCAGGGGAGACGACAGCCAGAATGCCATCACCGCGGACAAGGGCGCTCCCAATGCCAGCAGGCCGGCAATGAACGGGATCACCTCGCACGAACAAAACGGCGCCAGCCCGCCAAACAGGGCTGCCAATACGATCATGCGGTTTTCACGGCCCTTGAATGCATTGGCAATGACGGCCTCTGCGCCTGCGGCCTTCAATGCCGCGATTAGAAACACCGCGAAAGCGATGTAGGGCAGTGTTCCCAGAAATGCCTTTGCCGCAAAACTGATGACCGGAACCAGATTGGGAAAATCCAGCACAGCAACTGCAACCGGCGCCAGTATGGTAACCGTCCACGGTGTGGCCAGACGGGACTTTATCTCGCCAGCCAGAGGCAACTGTTCGCGGGACACATCGCTCATGTCTGGATCTCCTGATCTGCGCAACACTCTTCCAGGATGAAGCCCGCCAGAGCCTGCAGATGCTGATAGTTGGCCCGATTGATGATGGTGCGCCCCTGCCGGTTCTGCACAATCAGATCAGCAGATGTGAGAAACTTCAGGTGATGGGCAAGGGTCGAACCCGGAATGCCGGTACGCTGCTGGATATCACCAACCAGCAAACCCTTGTCCCCTGCCCTGACCAGGGTTTGCAAGACTTCCAGACGGGACTCCGAGCCCATGGCGGAAAATCCTTGTGCAGCCGTGACGAGGTCCATAATAAAGTACCCTTAATTCGATAAAACTAGAAATATAGAAATAATATACTCCTGTCAACCCGGTTTGCAGGTTGGACTGCATGTATCGTCATGCCAGCGAAGGCTGGCAGGCGGATGACCGCCGGGTTGCATTTCTGTTACACCGGCTGCCGGTGACTGTCAGGAGACTTCCTGCACACCCGTAAACCGGGTCGACCACGGAGTGCGGCGTTCCTATCCAAGGATTACATTTGAAACCCCTGGAGATCAGACAATGCAACTCAACAACAAGACCATCATCATCACCGGCGCCAGCAGCGGCATAGGCGAAACAGCAGCCGTGCTGTTTGCGGCAGAAGGGGCAAAGCTTGTTCTCGGCGCACGCCGCGAAGCGCTGCTTCGCCAGCTTGCCACAAAGATCAATGACAGCGGCGGCAGCGCGGTTTTTCTGGCAGGAGATGTTCGGGACGAAGCCTATGCGGACGGGTTGGTCCAGTTGGCCACAGCGGAATTCAGCGGCCTTGACGGTGCCTTCAACAATGCCGGGATGATGGGAGATACTGTGGCAGTTCCCGACATGGAGACCGCCAACTGGAACGATGTTATAGCCACAAACCTGACCAGCGCATTTTTTGCGGCAAAGTACCAGATACCAGCCCTGAAAAAGCGCGGGCGCGGGTCTGTTGTGTTCACCTCGTCGTTTGTAGGATACGCAAATGCCGGCATGCCCGGCATGGGCGCCTATGCGGCTTCAAAGGCTGGCCTGATCGGACTGGCACAGTCTCTGTCAGCTGAACACGGCGCCGACGGCATTCGGGTAAACACCCTGCTGCCCGGCGGCACCAGGACAGCCATGGCCGGAGACGATCCTGAAATCCATGACTACATTGCCGGCCTGCATCCGCTCGGGCGAATGGCGGATCCTGAAGAAATTGCCGAAGCCGCTATGTTTCTGTTGTCCAACCGGGCATCTTTCGTCACCGGCAGCGCCATGACAGCAGATGACGGCATTTCAATCAGGCTCTAGCTTTCCGGTGGGAACATGCCGGCGCATCTTTGCAGGGCGCTGGCCAGGAAATCGTCGTGCTTTGCCTGGTCAATGACACCGTCTTTCAGCATGTTGGCAATCTCTCCGCTGCGCCTGGTGCGGCATTCTTCGAATTTGGGGTTGACCGCCGGTGCGTTGGCGGCGCCTGCGCCCAATACGCCGGTCGCTGCAACCGGACGGCCTGCCGTATCGGTGTTGTTTTGCTTGTGCCAGGTCAGGGCCAGGCCGGACAGGGCCAGAACGCAGATCAGGCCAGCCAAAAACCTGGCACCCTTTCTATCCAGAAAATGACGACTATCCATTGCACAATTCCTCCCCGCGTTTGCCCCAGTGTATTGATCTCGCAAAACATGTTCCTGCCCTTGCGAGGCATCAGCTAGTCTATTTGTTCAACTGCCACGCTGCAATGGCATGTTGATCAGCAGGTTTTGCGGTTTCATGTTCAGTTTGCCGGCCGCAGATTTGGCCAGTCCGAGCCAGACCGGCTTGCCGCGCGCGCGCTCGATGACCGATTGCTGATCCAGAATATCCATGCGGAACAGGCCGATAATGCTGATTTCTTCCTCAAGCGACAACTCTGTGCCTTCGTATAGTTTGTTCATCAGCTGGGTGGCCTGGGCATCCATGCCAATATGCCAGGTCCACTTTTCATCATCTATGCGCTGCACCGGCTGCACCCGGACACTGATGCCGGTAAAGTGGTTGATCCAGTGTTCGATGACCCGGGCAAAGGCGTCATTGGCAGGCTGGGTGAAGCGAAAATCAATAACCGTGTCAAAGCGTTCCGCACGAGCCCAGTACATCTGCTTGTTGTCTTCATCAAGCACATCCAGCTCGACCTGCTTGAGCGGTGTTGCGGCTTCCATGACCAGTTGGCCAAGCCCGCCCATGCCGCCGGTTTCGGCAAACATGTCGACGACTTCCTCATCTGCGAGCATCAACTGACCTTCATCAGCAGACACGTTTTGCGAACGGAAGAAAATTTCAGCCGCCCGCCAGCGCAGCGGGTCGGTCTGACCATGCAGAATACTGGCCAGAATAGCGTGCACGATCTGCTCGACAAACAGGGGCGGTACATTGCCCGCTTCACCGCGCACAATTGCCAGGTAAGCCTTTTCAAGGGTCTTTGATGCCACCAGCAGATCACGGAAGGCCAGGAACACCTTGTAGTTCTGACCAGCATCTGCGTCTTCGAACTCTGACAATTCCTGATGCGACAATTGCAGGTATGGATTGTCGACGAGGCGGGCATGGGCCACTTGTTCGGCCTCGCAGCTTTCGTCGATCGGGGCCAGTTCGGGGCGCGCAAAATAGGCCCTCAAATAGTCTGCGGTCACTTCCAGACCGCCGCGGCCCGGCAAACGGTTGAGCAGATAGGCACCGGATGAATGCCATGCACGTTCACTCATCAGCTACATCCCAGATACGCGTGTGCGGGCGCTCCTGCCCGGGCGGTGTGATCTCACGATATTCTTCATGAATGGCGCCTTCTTCGGTGAGCGTGCGGTGCACAGTGAGCAAGGTGTTCAGCGGTTTGCCGCGGGCGAGCTCACATGAAAAGTCCACCTCTTCGCGTGCTGCGTCACGTGCCGTACTCAGGTCAGGCGCCTGATAGTCTTCCATGAACACCCGCGCCAGGCCATCGACAGCATCTGATACTTCATCTTCATCTGCCTCGCCGACGGATACAAATGTCGCGCGGCCCAGACTGGGCAGTGCCAGGAATCCGTTGGCAAATGCCTGCCGGGTCTTTCCGCTGATTTCTTCAACGCCGACACCGGCAAAGGCAAATGCGCCGGACAGGGCAATCTCGTCGGGTCCTGCCGGTGCGGCAAACACATTGTCGTCCGAACTGTCAAACCTGATGGTGCGCAGGACCTTGATCATGGCTCAAGCATGCCCTTCCACGGTGTCCACAAGCGCCAAGGCCTGCACCGGTTTGTCTGCCGCCGCAAACAACAGGTTGCCCTCTTCATCCATGCCCGTCACCCGGCCACTCACAGTGGTTCCGGCGTGGCAAACCGTGATGTCCTCGTCCGATCCCGTCGCCCGGCCCAGCCAGTTTTCGTGCACGCTCCTGAAGCCTTCGTTCATCCAGCCGTCGATCCAGGTCAGGAAATGGCGTGACACGGATTCAAGCAACATGGTGCGGGTAACCTCGCCGGCGCCTTCTTCATGCAAGGTGGTGCTGTCCGGCAGTTCACCGGGGTTTTCAATTGACAGGTCAAGGGTGATGGCCACATCAAGGCCCAGCACCATCCATGCCGGCACCTGGTCAGCGGTCAACCCCGCCGGCACGTCCAGCGTTATCGCGCCGGCTCTGGCACCATTGACCAGAATATCCCCCGGCCAGCGATAATGAACGCCGATTTCCGGTGGCGAGATGGCGCCGAATGCATCCCCGAACGCCACCGCCAGAACATGGCGCACCTGTGCGGCACGCGACAACGGCACATCCGGTTCCAGCACGATCGCCATGTTAAGGCGGTCTTCCGACTGCGACCAGTACAGGTCGCCTGCACCGGCCTCACCTGCCATGACGGCAGCGGTTGCCACCCTGGCAGTATCCGTTCCAGGTGCAACCTCAATGCCGTTCAGCAATGGCGGAAAAACCGGCTCTTCGTTCATGACAGCCACCTGCAAATCCGGCGGGGCATCACCCGAGATCAATCTCGCCGGTCACCGTGTGATCCAGCGCAACGTCGCCGCAAGTGATGGTTGCAGTAACCGTCACACTGCCGGAGGACTTGCCGGACGCACGCACCGCCTCTTCGATTTTCTGCTGTGACGTCACACCTACCTGCTTGAGGAACTTGCGCATCGACATGTTGAATTTGTCGTCATCCATTTTCGGTATTTCCCTGTTTGCTGTAGAAGGCGCCCGCTTCAGAAACGGTCCTGTTGATGGCTGCTGGGCGCAGCAACCAAACACCATCCTGTCCTATTGGCGCACATTGTCGGTCGAGTACACATTGCTTGCCGAAAGTTCCAGCGAAGCCAGCGTAAAATGCGCACCAACCCCGATCACAGCCATGGCTGCACATGCCAGTACAAATGCTTTCATTGTGTTGACCCTTCCTGTTTCCCCTTTTGCCGGAGTCCCGGCAGAGCGTGGCTGTTGCCATTCTCTTACTGATATAGATACGCCGCGCACCTATGTGCAAACTGTTTTCACTTTGTTGCCCGATCCGGCGAGCTTTGTGTCTTTTCCTTCAACCACTCAATCATGGCATCGCGCTCTTCGGTATTGGACATTTTCTGCAGTGGCATCTTGGTGCCGGGCACCAGATGCTGCGGGCCTTTTTCGAACAGTTTTCCGATAGTGTCAGCGCTCCAGACAATATCAGAGTTGAGCAAAGCCTTTGAATAGGCATATCCCGGCAAGGTACCGGCCTTGCGGCCGAATACACCATAAAGCGTCGGCCCGGCACGATTGGCATCGTCTGGTGACAGGGTGTGACAGACGGAACATTTGCGGGCGAACTGACGTTCACCGACGCTCAGTCCTTCATCAGCCTGAAAGCGGCGTGGAAACTTGCCGCGGGCCGGTTCAAAATCCCGGCCCGGGCGGAATTGCCAGTAATGTACCGTGTCATCGAGCCCACCCAGGTAAAGCGTGTCGCCGTCCCCGGAAAAGGTCAGAGCCCAGATCGGGCCGTATGGATTGTCGAGCAGTTTCACCGGTGTCCAGTCGGTCATGTCATGTACAGACACAATGCCGTCACCGCCGCCAAACGCCAGAACCTTATGCTCCGGAGACACTGCAATTGATAGTATGGGGCGTTCACGCTGCGCCAGTTGATGGGCGATTTCGCCACTTTCGATATCGAGCACGGCTGCGGTCCCATTGAGCGCGCCAAATGCCAGTTCCCTGCCACCCGGCAAGGCGGCCAGCACATTGATGCCCCAGCCATTACGATAGATCACCCGCTCCTCGGCCCCGTCGGCGACGCGCCATTTGCGGATGGTGGCATCAGTGCCGGTGGAATAGACAAACTCACCGTCGGTCGAAAACACCGCTGCGTTGACCGTGTTGCGATGACCCTTGAGCACATGCAGCAGACGCTTTTCGGCAAGCGACCAGATCCGCACCGTGCGATCCCATGACGCGGAGACCAAGAGCCTGCCATCGGGCGACACGGCAACAGCGACCACCTTGAGGTCATGGCCCTTGAAGACATGCTCGACAGTGCCGGATTGCAGATTCAGCAGGCGCATCATGCCGTCATCACTGCCGGTAACCGCATGCCCGCCATCAGGCAGAATGACAACCGCATTCACCGCTCCGTCATGATCTGAAAACCGTTTCAGCATGGCCGGTTTTGCTGCATCGGTGACATCCCAGTACATCATGGAATAATCGAAACTGCCGGAAACGATGCCGACGCCGTCCGGAGACGTGGCCACTGATTTGACCGGCCCGCCATGGCCCTTGAGATCACCCTGCCCGGGCTTGATCTCAGCCCCGGCAGGCAGGCTCAGTATTGCAATCAGCGTGACGATCGCCACCAATCCGATCCGGAAAAGCCGGGCCTTCTGCAGGAGGCAGGCAAAAATTTCGAAAACGCGATCACCAGTCAAGTTTCCAACCCCGGCACTTTATTCCGCCGGCTGGCTGGCCGAGCCTGCAGCAGGCGTCGACTTGGCCTTCTGCTCCACCTCCTCAACCCACAGGCTGTGATGCTCGCGCGCCCAGTTGGTATCGACCTCACCGGACCCCATGGCGTCAAATGCCCCTTCCATACCAACAGAGCCGATATAAATATGAGCGAGTATTATGACGATGAAGACAACGCCGACAATGGCGTGCCAGATCTGGTTGAGTTGCTGTTCCTGGATGGCGGTTACGCTGGTCGGCAGGTCAAACCCGATGGCGTTCAAGGCAGCGAACGTCTTTGCCATAAACGCTGTTTCAAACGGGAACATCAACGCGATCCCGGACAGAGACACGGAGATTGTCAGAACAACCACACTCCAGAACAGTATTTTCTGACCCGCATTGAATTTTTTGGCCGGTGGGTGAACTCCCTTGGAGAACATGCCGCCGCCTTTCAGAAGCCAGACCAGATCATGCCGGTTCGGGAAATTGTGAACCACCCACAAAACAAAAGCCAACACCACACCGAGCATGAAGGCGAATGACAGATAGTTATGCAGGTACTTGCCCCACAAGGTGATGAAGGCAAAGGCTTCCTTGCCAATCACCGGCATCAGCGCATAACGGCCAAACAGCATGTTCAGACCGGACACGGCGAGTATCACGAACGACCCTGCCATCAACCAATGGGCAAAACGCTCAAGTCCGTTAAAGCGCTCTATGGTGACGCCCGACCGGCCATGGTCGATCTTGATACGGCCGCGCAGCAGAAAATACAAAGCCAGCAGAAACAGCATGCCGAGAAGCGCGTAGACTGAATATAGTTTCAGCGGACCATTGCGAAACGCACGGTAAGCAGTATCACCTTCCGACTGGATAAGGACAGCTGCGTTCTTGTCCGGAATTGAAACCGTGCCGGTAGCGCCTTTGCGGATCTGGCTCCAGAACCCGGTATTCAGGTCAGTGCTTTGCGCTTCGGTCGCCACATCCGGACCTGATGTCTGGGCAGCCGCGGGAGCGCTGAAACCGGCAGTAACAAGTAGCGTTACCGCAATGAGCGCCATGCACACCGTTCGCATGGATTTTAAAAGGTCTGTGCTGGATTTCATAACGCTGGTCCCCTTGGGTTGCCCGTGTCAGGTAATAATTCACTTGCCGCGCGATCAGCGACTGTCACTCATGTTTATATGCTGCCGCCGCGCTGGATGATCATGCGCTGGCGAAGCTTCTGGTTTGTTTCATCACTCAGCGATTCATCTGCCGGCCCACTGTAAACGCCTTTTTCTTTTAGAAACGGGTTTGCGTTTTCCCCCTCCTCGCAACCTGCAAGCAGCCCGAGAAGTATCGCCAATACGAAAAACCGTACGGTTCTGGTGGTCTTCAACAAATTCACCCCTTTCAGGTGCGGCATGGCCAAAACCGATGCCGTCGAAAGTTCAACAAACATTCAATCCGGCAATAACACCGTCATCTGGAACAAGGGCGGCGATTTCTCGCCGCCCTGTCCGGGCATCATCAATATGCCCATATCATCGATGTGACCGCCAGGAACCGCCGGGCGGTTCCTGGCTATTTCATGTCGGCCTTTATGAGCCGGAACCGGGATAGGCTTTGCCCCATCCCCAGGCGCCGGAACCAAAGCCACGGCCAACCACACGCTCACGGTAGATGTTGGCAACCTGGTCACCATCACCTGCAAGCAATGCCTTCGTCGCGCACATTTCCGCGCACAACGGAAGCTTGCCCTCGGCCAGGCGGTTGCGGCCATATTTCTTGAACTCGACGTCGGAATTGGCTTCCTCGGGACCACCGGCGCAGAAGGTACATTTGTCCATCTTGCCGCGTGAGCCGAAGTTACCAACCTGCGGGAACTGCGGCGCGCCAAACGGACACGCGTAGAAGCAGTAACCACAACCGATGCAGAGGTCTTTGTTGTGCAGAACCACGCCCTCGGCAGACTGATAGAAACAGTCAACCGGGCACACGGCCATGCAAGGTGCATCCGAACAATGCATGCAAGCTACCGAAATCGAGCGTTCACCGGGCTTGCCGTCATTGATGGTGACGACGCGGCGGCGGTTCACACCCCACGGAACTTCATGTTCGTTCTTACACGCGGTGACACAGGCGTTGCACTCGATGCAACGTTCAGCATCACACAGGAACTTCATGCGAGCCATTCTGTATCCTCCTTATGCTTTTGCAATTTTGCAGAGAGTGGTCTTGGTCTCCTGCATCTGGGTGACTGAATCATAGCCATAGGTCTGCGCCGTATTGGTCGCTTCGCCCAGGACATACGGATCAGCACCCGCAGGATAATTGGCCCGCAGGTCTTCACCCTGCATGTGACCGCCGAAGTGGAACGGCATGAAGGCAACGCCCCTGCCGACCCGCTCGGTAACCATGGCCATTACCTTGACCTTGCCCTTTTCAGGGCCCTCTACCCAGACCGTATCTCCGTTCCTGATACCAAGATCGTTTGCATCAACCGGATTGATCTCGACGAACATGTCCTGCTGCAATTCCGCAAGCCATGGGTTGGAACGTGTCTCGTCACCACCACCTTCATATTCCACGAGGCGACCCGACGTCAGAATGATCGGATACTCTTTCGAGAAATCGTTCTTCTGAATCGATTCGAACATGGTTGGAAGACGATGCATCTTCCGGTCCTTGAAGGTCGCGTATTTGGGCAGAAGATCGCGACGCGGCGTGTACAGCGGCTCGCGATGCAACGGCACCGGATCCGGGAATGTCCACACAACAGTACGAGCCTTGGCATTACCGAACGGCGCGCAACCATGCTTGATTGCAACCCGCTGGATACCGCCTGACAGGTCAACCTTCCAGTTGATCTTGTCGAGCTTTTCCTGATCGTCAGTGCCGGCAACCTTCTTGATGGCAGCCAGTTCGTCTGCCGAAAGGTCGCCGTCCCAGCCGAGTTTGCGCAGCATGCCGTAGGTGAACTCAGGATAACCATCCTTGATTTCGGAATCCACGGAGTAAGCGCCTTCAGCCAGCATGTTGGCACCGCCCCACTCGTCCGGCGCCTTGACACCGAAACGGGCACGGAATGTCAGGCCGCCTTCAGCCACCGACTTGGAGTTGTCGTACAGGTTCGGCGTGCCGGGATGCTTCATTTCCGGCGTGCCCCATGACGGCCATGGCAGACCGTAATAGTCGCCATCCGCCGGGCCACCGCGGGCCTGCAGCGTCGTTCTGTCGAACGTGTGCTGGTTGGCCATGTGCAGCTTGAGACGCTCCGGTGACTGTCCGGTATACCCGATCGTCCACATGCCGCGGTTGATTTCCCGCAGCGTGTCTTCGATGTTTGGTTCCTTGACCGTCAGTTTGCCAATCTTGGTCTCCTCGACCTTGATATTGCGGAAGAAGCGATCGGCAAAGCCGAACTTCTCGGCAAACATCTGCATGATGACATGATCCGGCAGGGACTCAAACAACGGGTCCATGACCTTTTCTCGCCACTGCAGCGAGCGGTTCGATGCAGTGACAGACCCGTGGGTCTCGAACTGCGTTGTTGCAGGCAGCAGATAGACACCGTCCTTGCGGCCGTGCATGACGGCCGACATGGTCGGGAACGGATCAACCACGACCAGAAGGTCGAGCTTGGCCATTGCCTTCTGCATGTCAGGCAAACGGGTCTGCGAATTGGGCGCATGGCCCCAGAACACCATGGCGCGGACATTGTCCGGCTGATCGATGTTCTCTTTCGCTTCAAGGACACCGTCGATCCAGCGCGAGACGGGAATACCCTTCTCGTTCATCATCGCCTTGTCTTTGCCGTCCTTGTCCTTGCGGGTACCGAAACGGCCCTTCAGCCAGTCAAGGTCTTCTTCCCAGACGCGGGCCCAGTGTGCCCATGCTCCAGCCGACAGGCCGTAGTAACCAGGCAGAGTGTCCATCAGAACGCCAAGGTCGGTTGCACCTTGCACATTGTCATGGCCGCGGAAGATGTTGGCGCCGCCACCGGCAACACCCATGTTACCGAGAGCAAGCTGCAGCACACAGTAAGCCCGTGTGTTGTTGTTGCCGTTGGTATGCTGGGTACCGCCCATGCACCACACGATGGTGCCCGGCTTGTTCTGGGCCATGGTGCGGGCAACGCGCTTCAACTGCGAGCCGGGAACACCGGTGACCTTTTCAACTTCCTCAGGGGTCCACTTGGCGACTTCTTCCTTGATGTACTCCATGCCCCAAACGCGGCGGGAGATGAAGTCCTTGTCTTCCCAGCTGTTTTCGAAAATGTGGTACAAAATACCCCAGATCAGCGCCACGTCAGTGCCGGAACGGAACCGGACATATTCGGTGGCATGAGCAGCGGTACGCGTAAAGCGCGGATCGCAGACAATGAATGCCGCGTTGTTTTCTTCCTTGGCTTTCAGCATGTGCAGCAAAGACACAGGATGTGCCTCGGCCGGGTTGCCGCCGATCAGGAAGATGGCACGCGAATTGTGCATGTCATTGTACGAGTTGGTCATCGCACCATAGCCCCAGGTGTTGGCAACACCGGCAACTGTGGTCGAGTGACAGATACGCGCCTGGTGGTCACCATTGTTGGTGCCCCAGTAGGCGTAGAACTTGCGGAACAGGTAGGCCTGCTCATTGTTGTGCTTGGCAGACCCCAGCCAGTACACTGAATCAGGACCGGACTTCTCGCGAATATCCAGCATCTTGTCGCCGATTTCGTTGATGGCTTCTTCCCATGACACTTTCTGCCATTTGCCATCCACCAGCTTGGTCGGATACTTCAGGCGACGCTCGCCATGAGCGTGCTCGCGAACCGCAGCCCCTTTGGCGCAGTGCGCACCAAGGTTGAACGGGCTGTCAAAACCAGGTTCCTGGCCAACCCAAACGCCATTGCTGGTTTCTGCCAGCACGGTGCAACCAACGGAGCAGTGCGTACACACTGACTTCTTGATTTCAACCGCACCGGAAACCGTTGCTGCTTCAGCCTTGCGCACCATTCCCGACGATAGTGTCGATGCTGCCGCGAGACCGCCTACTGCAAGTCCCGAACGGCGCAAGAATGTCCGCCTGTCAATCGCTCCACCGGTTAAATCGGTGAGGGCCGATGACAGTCGAGGGCCGAACGCCACCTCTCCCGTCTTCTTCCTGAGCATGATCTTCCTCCAGATGCGGCGCCTTTATTGGCGCCTGAATTTAAGTCCCGAAATTCCGCAAATTCAGTTCCAAACAAAAACTAGAATGCGGCAAGCTTGTAGTATGTCTTGACGTGATCAGTTTCCTGATAGCCTGCACTGCCTTCAACAGGCGCTGCAGCTTCTGCCGCAACCGATCCGGCAGCAACAGCTGCAGTTCCGGTCACGGCGGACACACCAGCAAGCTTTAGGAAATCGCGACGGCCTGCGGCCACCTTGTCACTTCCTTTTGCCATTTTCCGCTCCTTCAGTTTTGGACGGTTGCCCGCCCGCTAATTTGGACGGCAAGCCGTCCCGTTACACAAAAAGCATCAGACCATCAAGAAGGCCTGATCCTCTACGTCCATGAATGCCGCGCCCAACTGCCCGATACAGGCATAAAACACCGATGAGCGCGCACCCTCAAGATCGGTGAAAAAGTGTTTGGCCCACGATGCGATGTGAGCCCGGAAAAATTTCTTCTGTTCTTCAAGATCCAGCGCTTCGCCGTACTCACCAACTATAAGACCGGCCATCATTTCACACAGCGCAGCAATATGGTCTTCGGGCTCAGCGACATCATCACGCCGCTCAATACCCAGGCGGCTCATGTCATTGCGCAGCCGCGCCAGCGGCTTTTCGTGCAGGAATCCGGTGAGATAATAAGACCCGTACGGCACCAGTTCGCCCCGGCCCACGCCGATAAACAGGTCATGAAATTCACGGGAGACTTCTTCAGGGCCGGACTTGGCCGCAACCCGGGTGATAGCGGACACCGCCTGGCCAATCGGCGTATCATCGCCATGCATGTCGGCAAACATGTCCAGATCGTGCCGTGACGGACCCGCACGCAGGGCCGATGCCAGCAACCTGTAAAGGTTTGCCCGCAACACATCCTCTTCGGAAACCGGCAGCGCTAACTTTGCCTCACCCATGCTTTACTTAAACAAGGCCGTGCCCTTCAAACGGAGCACCCTTCTCGCCTTCCTCTCCTAGTTGCCCGTAAGATGACGCAGCACAGGCGCGTTAGGCAAGCATATTCCAGCCCGATCCTGCAGGCTTTCACCATCTGGTAATGTAGAGTAATCTACTCAACAATTATGCGTGGCGCAGCCCGCTTTTGGCCTGCAGCATCGCCCAAAACCGAAGTCCAGACGGTTTCCGCAATGCTGCGGTACAGCCCAGCATGATGGGAATCAGGCGCTGAAACCACGATCGGCTGGCCGGAATCAGAGCGTATACGTAAATCCTTGTCCAGCGGAACCTCGCCCAGAAACGGCAAACCCAGCTTTTCCGCTTCGTCGCGCGCGCCACCATGACCAAAGATTTCGTGGCGCTCGCCGCATTTGGTGCAGGTGAAATAGCTCATGTTCTCGATAATGCCCAAAACCGGCACATTCACACGGCGGAACATGTTCAGGCCCTTGCGCGCATCAATCAGCGCAAGATCCTGCGGCGTGGACACGATGACAGCGCCTGACAGCGGTGTTTGCTGGGCCAGGGTCAGTTGTGCATCGCCGGTTCCAGGCGGCATGTCGACAATCAGAACATCAAGATCACCCCAGGCGACCTCGCGCAGCATCTGCTGGAGCGCCGACATCACCATCGGCCCGCGCCAGATCATCGGTGTGTCTTCTTCCACCAGGAAGCCCATCGACATGGCTTTCAGGCCAAATCCTTGCAGCGGTTTCAGCATACGTGAGCCCGGCGACACCGGTTCGGGCCTGCCGGTAATGCCCAGCAGGCGCGGTACCGACGGGCCATAGATGTCGGCATCCAGTATCCCAACCTTGAGACCATTTGCCTGCAGGCCCAGCGCCAGATTGACCGAGGTGGTCGATTTGCCCACCCCACCCTTTCCGGACGCCACAGCAACAATGTGCCTTACACCGGGCACACCGGCCATGGTCTGCGCTGCCTGGGCTTTTGGACCCGGTTGCTGCATGGGCGGCGGCGGCGCCATATTGGCACCTGTGGGCGGCGGCGGCGCCATATTGGCACCTGTGGGCGGCGGGGTCTGGCCGGCTGCCTGGCGTGAGCCCGGCTTGACCTCCGCAGTGAGGGCGGCCATGACCTTTGCGACGCCTTCGACCTTGCCGACTGCCTTCTCGGCAGCCTGGCGCAGCGGCTCCAGCTCATTGGCACGCGATGCCTCGACAGTGATCGCGAACATCACATTGTCACCGCTGACAACCACGTCTGAGACCAGGCCGAGTGACACCAGGTCACCATCAAGATCAGGACCGCGTACCTTGGAAAGGGCCGCCATGACTTGTTGTTTTTCTACCATCTGAAAATCCCTGAACGCGACCCGCCAAATCTGCGGCGGCCGGTTTCTTCTTTTTGTATGCAGAACGGCTCAATCCATTGAAAAGTCGAGATTTAACCTCTCAGGCAGCGCGGCTAGCGCCGACGCTGCGCACCACCCAGTTCAGAGGTTATATCATTGGCGATTTTATTGACAAGTTCGCCAAGGGCAAGCACACGCTGGTCGGTGACACGCGCGGTCGGGCCGGACACTGAAACCGCGCCCAAAGGCTCGCCGTGTTCATCGAAAATGGCAGACGCCACACAGCGCAGGCCAATGGCATTTTCCTCATCATCAATTGCATAGCCACGCTGCTGCGAGACTTCAAGGTCCTGAAACAACGCTTCGATGGATGTGTGAGTGTGAGAGGTTTCGCGGGTCAGTTCACGGCCATGCAGCACCTTGCGGGTGTCTTCCGGATTCATGTGGGACAAAATGGCTTTGCCGACACCTGAACAGTGCATTCGCGCCCGGCCGCCCGGTCCGGCAATGGCGCGCATCATTTTCTGGCATTCAACCTGGGCCAGATAGACAATTTCACCTCTGTCGGAAATACCGAGGTTCACTGTCTCGCCCGACTGTTCCATCAAACGGCGCATATAGGGGCGCGCTATGGTCACTACATCTCGCGAGCGCACAAAGGCAGAGCCAACCCGAAACGCCTGAACACCAATCAGCCATACCGACCGCTCGGTATCGAACCTCACGAACCTTTCGTTCTGCAACGTGGTGAGCAAACGGTGTGCGGTCGAGTTGGGCAGACCTACTTCCTGGGCCACTTCCGACAAAGACAGGCCCGATGCATGATAAGAAAGTGCATTCAGCAGTTTCAGCGCGCGACTCAGGGATTGCACCTGTCCGGAGGCCCGCAGGATCTCCTTGCTCGGTACACGAAACTCTTCGCGCCGCGCAGCGTCTCTGTCCTTGTCGGACACCTGGTTTTCGAGCATAGATGTTCCCAATTCAAAATCGCCTGATTCAGAGGTATATACGATGCCGTTCCACAATGTGGATCAAAAACCACACACCGGAGCGTTCTTCGTTTCAAAAGAACCGACAGAACCCAATATTCCCTTAAAATTTCCAAGATCTGCGGGCCATCTGGTCTAACAAACCCCGGTAGAACCCAGCCTCGAACTGGCACCACCTTGTCACAGACCGAATTGGAACGCAATTCCATATGCTGGATACACTTGTAAACAACGCCTACTGGCTCCTGTATGCCGGCACTGTAATGGAAGGAGAAACCGCCCTGCTGCTTGCCTCTCTGGCAGCAAATCAGGGGCTGATTGATCTGACCTGGGTGATCATCATCGCATTTGCCGGCGCCACGACCGGCGATCAGATCAGCTATCAATTGTTCCGGCGGTTCGGACCGGCTATGGTGGCGCGCAATGCGACCTTGAAAAGACGCACCGAGAAAGCGCGCCGGCTGCTGGCTGGACATTCGGTGAAGTTCATCATCCTGTCCAGGTTTTTCTGGGGTTTGCGCTCTGCCTGCATGCTGGCACTGGCGGCCTCTGACGTGCCGACACGGGTGTTTGCGCCCGCCAGCCTGCTTGCCTGTGCCCTGTGGGCAACCGTCGTCGGTTCGCTGGGTTATGTGTTCAGTGGATGGGTCACCCATATTGTGACCACCATGGATGGCCTGTCCGGCCGCGCGCCCGCCATATTGGCCGGCATCGTCGCCTTCATCGTGCTGATTGTGCTGGTGCGCAAGGCAGTGCTGAAATTCTGGAGATCACGCGAAACGCTGTGATCGACGCACCCATCACAGGAGCCCGCCAGATCATGAACAAGCTGCGGCGTATTGACTGTCAGGTTCAGAAAATCTCCGGTTGCAGAATTTTACTCTTGAACATGACGGCAAACGGTCCTACATCGCGCCCACACAAGCCGGCAACATGGAGACACCGGCTTGTCATTCTCCGCTAGTGCGCGGGGAGCCATTGCTGCGGTTGACGCAGTGACAGGTCCCGGGGCAACCCGGGGTTGGCAAGCTTGGGGTGGCGACCATGCGCCGGCTTTTTTGCGTCTGCAGGTCAGTTGCGATCTGCAGATAAACGACATCTACTGGCTGGGGAGGGACCCACAATGACCGAGACCAACGCCCTGTTCCAACTGGGGATGGACCTGGATGGCCCAGGCACCGCCCACGGAGACAAAACGGCTGCAACAGACAATGTCGTGGCATTCAACCGGGAGGCCGAAGCGGCTGATCATTTCATCGTGAAAAACGGTGTGGCGTGCGCGGGAACGCATCTGATCATCGACCTTGTGGACGCTGAAGGGCTGGCCGACATCGATCTGATCGATGCTGCCATGCGCGAGTGTGTGACCGCGTCCGGCGCAACCCTTTTACATATCCATCTGCACCCGTTTACGCCTGAAGGCATATCGGGGGTATCAGGCGTTGCGGTTCTGGCGGAAAGCCACATCTCCATTCACACATGGCCGGAACGCGGTTATGCCGCGCTGGACGTATTCATGTGCGGCGATTCACAGCCTGAAAAATGCATTGATGTGCTGAAAAAGCACTTCCGGCCCGGCGAGGTAAAAGTCTCCGAGCTGTTGCGGGGATCGAACCTGTGAGCCTGAAGCGCGAAGATGACGGCAGCGTGTGGATGCACGAACACCTGCATACAGGCTTCAGCACTACCTACCGTCTTGAAGAAACGCTTTTTGACAGCAACACCCCGCATCAGCGGCTGGTCGTCGGGCGCACCGAGGCTTTCGGCAACGTGGTGTGGCTGGACGGGGTGACCCAGGTCACCGAGCGCGATGAGTTCTGCTACCACGAAATGCTGGCGCACGTACCAATCCTGGCACATGGCCGGGCAAAGAGCGTGCTGGTTATCGGTGGCGGTGATGGCGGCATGGCCGAAGAAGTGCTCAAGCACAAGACGGTTGAAAAACTGGTCATGGTCGAAATCGATGCAGGGGTTATCGATTTTGCCCGTGCGCACCTGGCATCCATCAACAAGGGCTGCTTCGACGATGCGCGGTTTGACCTTGTGATTGCCGACGGCAAGGACTTTGCTGCAACCTCGCAGGACCGGTTCGACGTGATCATCGTGGACTCGACCGACCCGGTCGGGCCGGGTGAGGTGCTGTTCACCCGCTCGTTTTACACCGACTGCAAGCGCATGCTGAATGACGGTGGCGTACTTGTGACGCAAAACGGCGTGCCGTGGTTCCAGTCGGATGAACTGCACAACACCATGTTCAATTTTGCCAGCCTGTTTGCTGATGCCGGGTGCTACCTGACCGTAGTGCCGACCTATGCAGGCGGGTTCATGGCGCTCGGATGGGGAACGGACGACCCAGGCCTTCGCCTGCTGGATGAGGCCACGCTGAAAAAGCGCTTCGAGGCGACCGATCTCAACTGCCGGTATTACACTCCGGCGCTTCACAAGGCGGCCTTTGCCCTGCCCGGTTTTATTGGCGATATTGTGTACGAGGCCACTCAGCAGGCAGAAAACAACGGCTAACGGCGGGTAGCCCTGCGCGAGTTGCTTAGAGCAACATGGGTTCAAATGAACCCATAAAGTTGCTCTAACACTCTGAAAGCGATCAGGTTTATGATTTTTGGTTGATTCAACCAAAAATCATCCTGATCTAGTTGTCTGCAGGCCAGCCAATACACATGTGGAGCACCGGCGCAACCGGCGCTGCAAGGTTCAATACGCCAGCCGTGGCTTCATCCTGAAAGCCTGCCACGAGAACACAGGCCAGGCCTTCGGCTGCGGCCTGCAGGTATATGTTCTGTGCCGCTGCGCCTGCTTCAATATGGACATAGCGCAGCCCGCGGGTGCCATAGGGCGGCTGGTCAGCGAACGCCGATGTCGCTGCCACCATATCCGCACAGATTGTGATGATGCCTGCAGCGTTGCCTATCCAGGGTTGGTCCTCAAGCGCTGCGGTTTCCAGGTCAGCGCGGACGTCATGATCAATATGCAGGTTCATGTCGCGGGCGTTGGACGTAATTGCATAGACGCCCGGCTCCACTCCCTCGACCCTGCCAGCGCAGGCATAGATGCGCAGCGGATGAAGAGCATGGGCAGATGGCGTGGTTCGCTTGCCGGCGTCTTCAGAAATGCCATAAGCCGCCCACAGCAGCCGCTGCACGACTTGCAGGGATACTGCTTGTTGTGAAAATCCGCGCTGCGTGCGGCGGTCTGCCATGGTCTGCGCCAATGTCGTGCTGTTCATGATTTCTGCTCACCATTAGTCGTTATTTTTTGCGGCAGCTCTTGTAAAACTGCCGGATTTCATTCGGCTTGGTCTGCAGAACCAGCCTGCTAACGGCCATGTTCTGTTCGCCGATCCTGTCCATCAGTTCAAGTTCGGTTTCGATAAAGTGGATATGGCATTCCCCGTCATGCAGCAATTGTCAAAACAGCTTCGACGACACATAGGCCCTGGCCTCGAAGCAGATACCGCATGCCGCAGTGTCCTGATCGCGGGCCATGTGCTCGATCTTCAGATCAAGCTGTTTTCAGTACCCCTTGTTCGGCATTAATCGACGCAACAAGCAGGTCAAACCTGTCGACCGGTCCAGAGACAGGGCGACAAGCAACGATACCTGACAATGTAACGGTAGACATGTTCGACCACCACACCTGGCTGATCCTGCAGCATTTTGCAGATGCCTCATTTGAATCAGGTGAAAGAGCCACCACTGGTTCTTGTTTCTTCTAATTGTCGAGCACGACTTCGAAGCCTTCGAATTGTGGAGGGCCAAGGTAGGTAACCTTGGTGCTACCGGCATTGGCATGCGCATCCCTGAAATGCTGAGACTTGGTCCAGGCGACAAAGTCTTCATAATTTTGCCAGACGGTGTGCGATGCAAACAGCGTATGGTCTTCTTCTTCCGACCCTTTCAACAACTTGAACTGCACGAAGCCGGGCACCTCGCCAAGCCGCCTGTCGCGGCTTCTCCAGACATTTTCGAATTCGTCTTCCGATCCTTTAACCACCTTGAAGCGGTTCATTGCGACATACATGTTGGTTCTCCTGCTTTCATGCTGTTCGACCTCAGTTGCTGGTGTTGCCGACAGATTATCGACGCCTGGAGCGGATAAGTACAGAAATTGACAGCTTTCTGCGACCAACACCCAACCGGGTCGAGTCGAAGTCAACCCGGAATACAGCCGGTGGGCTGTCTGGCAAACGCGTGTGTCATGATGATGAGGGGTACTGTGGTCAACATGAAGGCATTCGCGAGCTTGCTATGCCCAGTCATGACCCCTCGCGATGACTGCAAACCGATCGGAAAGTTCAACCAGTTCCATGTCATTGAGAGTAGCTGCATCAATGCGCCCTCCCCGTCCATCAGGCAGATCGCGCGTCGCGCAAGCGGCTGCATCAATTGTCACCCGCAAGCCAAGGTCGAGTGCAGCACGGGCGGTCGAGCTGACACACATGTGCGTCATGAAACCCACAATGATCACGTCCTTGCGCCCGGTATCACTGATCAGGTTTGCCAGCTCGGTTGGTTCCAATTCAGCGCCTGCCAGTAGAAGAAGTGTTTTGGGATCGGACATCAAGGCCTCCATTCATAACTTGAAAAACTGTCAACCTGTCCCAGAGCAAAATGTCCGGCTGATCAGGTCCGTCATCAAGCATACGGGTGTGACTGGCGTGCTCCCGCAGCATCTGTCAGCCGACTTGCTGCACGACGAACGGTTGATGGCAACGCCGCTACGGGCCCGCCGAGAGGTTTTCCTGCTCATTCAGCCACATTTGAAGAGTGACCCGGCGACCCGTCTGGTTGTTGACTGGATCGTGGGGCAGTTTTCCGGCTGATTGTCTTGCAAAACCAAGCTGTTCACGGGATTGAGAGGTTTTTCCCGGTCATTTTGGGCCTGCTCCAGCACAGGCAACACAATGCCTTCAGAGGTGGGAATAATTTTTTTCGCCCTAACGTCAAAAATCGACATCGCACCCGATTGACGCTGAACATTTTCGGTGTAACACTTCTGTGGAATTCTACAGTTGTGTTGAGAGCGTACCGAGATGAGAGCTGCCGAGCTGAGACGCCTGCTCAAGAAGCATGGATGCAAGTTTGAGAACCACAATGGCGGCAGTGGACACCAGACAGTCCGGCGCGGTCAGTTCAAGTCAACCTTCCCCGGCCACAGCGGCAGCGCCGAACTTGGCAATGCACTGGGACGCAAAATCCTGACCGACCTGAGGATCAGGTAATGTCGCGTTTCTACGAAGTGATCGTTGAACCGGACATGGCTGCAGACGGCAGCATGAACTGGCTTGTGACCGCACCTGCCTTTCCGGAAGTCACTACATTTGGCACCAATCAGGCCAGTGCCTGTCGAAATGGTCTCGGGGCCATAGAAGAGGCCATGGCCGCCAGAATGGCAGATGGTCAGGATATCCCTGCACCTGTGAGCGGTACCCATGGCAAGGGCAGGTATGTACATGTGCCGGGCCTGACTTATCTAAAGATTGCGCTGTACAAACTATGCCGTCATCAGAAGGTCTCACGGGCTGAGCTCGGCAGACGGCTGACCTGGCACCGCGAACAGGTGGATCGCCTGTTCCGGCTTGATCACAAGTCACACCTTGAGCAGATGGAGGCCGCCTATATGGCTATCGGTGTGCCCTTGTCATTTTCCATCAGGGTGCCCGACGCTGCCTGACACCGCAGTGGTAACGGAAAGTTGCTATTCTGCGGATTCCCCTGTGCATCAGGAAAATCATGAATGATCACAATAAAACCGGCCTGACGGAAGTGCCGAAGCCACCGGTATCGCAACTGGTGAAGGCAAATTTCAGCCTCCAGGCTGCTCGCGATATCGGCAATGCTTTTTCAAGGATGCCCTATTCAGATTCCGATCTGGTCACCCATCTGAGCAACGCGCTCAAGATTTTTGATAATGACGTCAGATGGGCAAAAAGGCCGATCGGCTCCATACTCAACTGGCTGATGCCTCGCGACCTGGAACATGTTGAACTAGACGGACAGGTGGTGCTGCGGGCTTGCCAACTGGCAGGACAGCCGCCACTGGACAATGTGAAGCCTGGCTCCAGATACAAAATACCTGCCCTCGTGGTGCGGTACCTGCTGGAGGCTATAGCCGACAGGCAGGCTTAATCCGGCGCGCTGATATTGCTCTGCTTGCTGGTTTCATTCGATCATGGGCGACTGGTGGACACAGGTGTTGCGACCTTGTCACGACCGACCCACCTGAGGATATCTCGGTAAACAGTTTCGCGCTGCAGGTCATGCAGCAGCATGTGATAGCCCTTGTCGTAGATCATCTGCTTGTTGGGCGCAGTTAATGACGCCATCACCTTGCGGCTGGGTGTTTCAGGCACCACCTGATCCTTCAGGCCATACAGATAAAGCACCGGCACGGTGATTTTCGGCGCTGCGGCAGCTGCCTCGTCCATCAGCGTGACCAGGCCATACAGCGTATCAAAGCGGCCCTGCTTGATGTTGTGCCTGTCTTTTGAGTACGCCTTCAACCACGCAATGTTGTCGCTTGGCCATATTTCCAATTGTGATCCGTTGGCGGTCTTGTCAGGCACGGTGTGAGCGGTGACCCACAAGGCCGATTTCAGGATCGGGTTCATGGACCGCCATCCCCAGATTGCCGGTGCAACCAGAACAAGACCATCCGCTTTCAGGCCATCGTCTACAGATGCCTTCATGGTCACAGCACCGCCCATTGAAGTGCCGACAACATAGACCGGCACCTGGGGGTGCCGTCGGCGCACCAGTTCAACAAATCCGGCCAGATCCCTGGCCATGACATCGCCGCCTGCCCACTTGCCAAGCCGCTCAGCGTCACCGCGCCCAAAGCCGCGCTGATCATAGGCATAGACGGAAATGCCGCGCCTGGAAAACCACGGGCCGGGCAACTGGAAACTGCCTGCGTATTCATTGAAACCGTGCACTGCCACGAATACAGCGCTCGCATCGGTTGTCTTCCAGCTGGAAACCTGCAGCCTCTCACCGTCTGTAGTGGTGTATTCGGTATCACTGAGACTGGCCGCACCGATGACCGGGCCGGTATCGAGCAACTCAGGCTTGGCGCACGCACTAACCGCGGCACACAGCACGAGGCACAGGACGATGATCACTGATCGATGTTGCATGCCACCTCCTGTATCGCGATGGCCGGGCCAGGCGGAAAATCCTCGCCGACTTAAGACACAAGTGCCTTAACATCTGCTTTCAAGACAGGCAGAAGCTCTGCCTCAAACCACGGGTTTTTCTTCAACCAGCCAGTATTTCTCCATGACGGGTGTGGCATGGGGATGACGGATACCGGAGTCATTTCATGATATTGCCGCCAGTTTCTGACTGTTTCGGTCAATGTGGACTTCCGCTGATTGCCCATGTGCCAGTTCTGGGCATACATGCCGATTGTCAGAACCAGCGTCACCTGCGGCATCGCCTGCATCAGGCCGTCACGCCAAAGCGGCGCACACTCTGCGCGCGGCGGCAAGTCGCCGCCCTTGGCATCAAGGCCGGGAAAGCAAAACCCCATGGGCACTATCGCCAACTTGTCAGGCTCGTAGAAAACTTCTTCAGTTATACCCATCCAGTCGCGAAGCCGGTCTCCGGACGGATCGGTAAAAGGCTTGCCTGATGCATGCACGCGAGTGCCAGGCGCTTGCCCGGCAATCATGATCCGGGCAACGGCCGACACCTGCAGCACCGGGCGCGGTTCATGCGGCAAAGACGGCTTGCCGGCCTTTGGCGTGTCACGGCACACCCGGCACTGCCGGACCTGCGAGACCAGCGCATCCAATGAATTGGACACTAGGCCGCCGCGCTCGGGCGTGCGGAAACCTGATCATGCCAGCGTTTCAAATGGGTGTGTTCATCTTTCAGGGCAACACGAGCCACGCGCATGAAATCGACAGCGCACAAGGCGTCAATATCAGCCACCGAAAAACTGTCCCCTGCCATGAATTGTCTGGATGCAAGTTCACCATTGAGGAAATCCAGCATGGCCTCGACACGCCCGACATTCACCTCGCTCCACTCCTTGATCTGCGGGACTTCAAGATGCGCCATCCTGGGATGGGAGTGGCGGAAAGCAAAGCCAATCGGATGCATCAATTGAAGTTCAATTCGGCGCTGCCACATATCTATCATGCCGATTTCCAGCGGCGTTTTACCGAACAGTGCCGGTTCACGATGTAATGCCTCGAAGTACCTGCAGATCGCCATCGCTTCGGCGATGCAGGTGCCATCATCCAGTTCCAGAACCGGAATGCGCATGAACGGATTACGCTGCACCATTTCAGGTGTTTTATGCTCTTCGGTCATGATGTCAATGTGCCGACGTTCGACCTTAATGCCCTTTTCCGCCAGAAAAATCCGCACCCGGCGCGGATTTGGGGCTCGATTGTCTTCTATCAGTATCATGCTCAAAAGTACCCTTCTCCCGGTCAATCACTACATTGATCGACACAACTTCGCTCCAATTGGAGTTGCCATCTTTGCGGTTTGCTAACCATTGCTGCAAGGCCGTTCTTAAGCATTTTCATTCATGGTCAACAGTCCCATGAGCTGCAACTGTGGTAAATCAAACTTGACAATGCCCGTCGAAAATCAACTGGAACAACCAGCCATCACGCCGAAACAGGCTGATTCATCATCGGATGATGTCAGGGAATTTGATCTTTTGACATTGTTTGTTCGAAACCAGATCAGGGTTTCTCTGGCAATGCCGGTTCTGTCCATATTCATGATGGCAGCCATCTATTCCTGGACAACCTGGGTGGCCGCGGCAAGTTGGTTCGGCAGCTACCTGACGGCTCAGGCAATACAGTATTATCTTTGCAATCTGTATGAACAGACCCGCAAGGACAAACTCAAGTCCACAGAATGGGTTGGCATGCTGTGCGCCTCTGAAACGCTGATTGCAGTGTGCTGGGTGATTCCACTGTTTGCCTATTGGGAAACCGGAAACCAATCACAACACATATACCTGGTGTCCATCACGCTGGCGGCCATTGCAGCCAGGGTACTGACCGCCGGCAACTATATGCCGATCATTCTTGCAGGTACCGGCATTATCGCCCTGGCGACGATGACCCGCTGCCTTCTGGAATCCGGCCTGGTGTATAACACACTTGCGTCAATTGTTGTTCTTGCCGAAATATTCTTCGTGCAGCTTGTGCGCCGCCTCCAGGGCACCGCTCAGGAAATGCTGGTTTTCAAGGCCGAGCGCGAGGCTCTCATCGGCCAACTGGACGGTGCGCTTTGCGAAGCTGAAATCGCCCGCAGCAAAGCCGAGGAAGCCAACCTTGCAAAGTCACGGTTTCTGGCAACCATGAGCCATGAGTTGCGCACCCCACTCAATGCCATACTTGGGTTTTCAGAAATCCTCAGCAAGGAAATGATGGGTCCGCATGCGGTGCCTGTCTACAAGTCATATTCAGACGACATCCACTATTCCGGTGATTATCTGCTCAAGCTGATCAATGACATTCTGGACCTGTCGCGCATTGAAGCCAACCGCAGCGATCTGGATATCGAGCCGGTCGACCCTTGTGTCGTGGCACGGGAAAGTGCGGAACTGTTATCCATTCAGACATCACACAAAGCGCAAACGGTGCAGTTTGATTTTCCTGACGAGCCGGTGCGCCTGCTGGCTGACAACAGGGCTCTGCGCCAGATATGGCTGAACCTGTTGTCGAACGCGGTAAAGTTTGCGCCGGAAGCGAGCAATATCTGCGTCAGCATCCGGCAGAAGAGCAATGGTTCGGTGAGTTTGAGCGTGGCGGACAATGGCCCTGGCCTCCATGCCGACGAGCTTGACTTCATGCGTACGGCATTTGTCCGCGGCACCTATGCGCGGGAAAAAGCCATCGATGGCGCGGGGCTGGGATTGTCCATAGTCAACGGTCTGGCGAAACTGCATGAAGCCAAGCTGGCGATGAAGTCAAATCAGCCGACCGGACTGATTGTCAGCATCGAATTTCCATCGCACAAGGTATTGGGTACCGTTCGGGCAAGCCTCGCTGATGCCAACAAGTCCATGCCGCAAACCCAACGCAAATTGATTGAAGTAACGTCGTGCTAGCGCACGCCGTATTTTTATTGGTCGAACAGCTGATCCGCCTGCGGCGGGCCGTTCTCCGATCCTGAACTACCTTTTATGATAAACTCCGTTCCGAAGCACGTTAGTGCTGAGGCAAGGCCGACTGGCCGTCGCACGAAGTGCGCCCCAGCGGAGCGCAGCCGATAGGCTGCTGGCGTGAGCGACGTAAACTCAGAGCTGATCAATCGCCCGCTTCATCAAGTACCGCCATCACGTCTGCTACGACCCTTGCCGCCAACGCGCCTGAGGTGCCGTCGTGTTCGGCATAACTGCCCGACAACAAAACAGGCCGATCAAGCGCCTTGCACAGCCGTGCGCTGTCAGGGTGCATGTCATGACATGATACCATGCAATGATCCGCGATCCCCTGGCGCAATCCTTCCAACAGCAGTGCCACGCACGCTGCCTGGGATCCATCCAGGATAACCGGTACCCTTTGCATCCGAGCTGCCACGATGGCACCGGCAATAGCTGCGGCCTCGCGCCCACCCAACCGGCGCAGTACTTCCAGCGGCGACTGGAAATGGGATTTGTGCGTAGAAACAGCTTTGCCAACAATATCAATTTCTGCCGGACTGCGCTGTTCATTGAGGGAATTGTCTTCACCAAGCAGCGCCGCGGTCATTGCAGTGGTCGAAGCCTCTCCACCCGCGGCAATACCGCGTACCACCAGCAGATCACAGCCATCTGTAGTTGCCTCCATGCCGTAGGCAATGGTCGCGGCGCAATCGGTTTCCGCCATCGTTGCAGCAACTGAGAAATCTTCCACCGGCAATTCGAGAGCCAGTTCAAAAACCTTCAGGCCAAGCTCTGCTCGGCCACACGCTTTCGCAACCGGGCCGGAGCGGGCCTGAACTTCTTCAACCAGTTCAGCGATCTGGCTGATCTGCAATCCGGCATCCAGGATCGCGGCCACCGCATGAGAAGCTGCAAACAGGGTAACCACCGGTCGCCGGATGTTTGGCCGGGCAGTCGCCTGCCAGCCGGCCATCCACCTGCCGATTTCAGCAATCCTGTCATTTGGCTGCCGACCTTGCGCCGCAAACATACTGGCCGCCTTGACATCGAAGCCCGGAAGTTCATCCACCAGAGCGCGAATATCATCAAACGGTAACAGGCTGGGGTTCTGGCTCATTTTCGACATTTCTGTTCAAGTCCAGGCCGCTGGTTTAAGTGAAAGACTAGTTGGGTTCGCTTAGCATTGTTTTGTGTGGTCGAACAGCTTATCTGGTTTGTTACCGCTCGCGCCGGCAGCCTGACGGCTGCAGCTCCGCGAGGTGGGGCCTGACCGGCCCCAGGCCCAGTCGGGCCTAGTTGGAAGCTCATCATAACCATAGTTCAGAAATGGAGAACAGCGCGAAGCAAGGAACGTGCTGAGCAAAGCTGTTCGACCGGCATAAGAACGGCCCGCCGCACGCGGACAAGCTGTTCGACCGGCATCAAGAACGGCCCGCCGCAGGCGGACAAGCTGTTCGACCAAACAAATGTCCCGACAGGCCCAAAGTTCCACGCTTTATTAACCGTGTTCTTTCACGGCACGTTTGCCAATCCGGGCTATTATTCTCCCAACGTTTTCATCGAGAGAGGAATTATCATGCACGCGTGGATCGGCTTCTTTTTTAGCTGTGCAATGATCATTGTGGCGGCCCTGGGCAAATCTCAATACCAGTGGTTACCCAACAGTCTGGCTGCAACGCCTTCCATGGAGTTCATGTTTCTGATTGGGTGTGCGGGATTTGGCGCAGCACTCGCCATGCTGGCACCAAGTTACTCAACTGCCCGTCTGGCTTCATTGTGGTCATCTGCAGCTCTCGCGGTGGTTGTGGTGGTCGTTAACATCGACAATTTGAACCTGCGCGACGATGCGGACCGGACAGTGGAACCTGCTGTTGTTGTTCCTGCAAAACCCGATGTGGAAGAGCCCAAAGTTGACTTCGTGCTGAAGAAGACCATCCATGAGGACAAATGGGTGCCATTCAACAATCTTGAACGCCGGATTAGGGAGCATGAACGCAATCAGCCTGCGCTGCCTGCCAACATGGATACTCATGAACCGACGCCACCGGCAGAACCAAACCCTGAACAATAGCCGTTGCAGAATTTGCCCGGCTTTCCACGAGAAATGTTGCACACTGGATACTGTGCGTGCTACGCGGCAGGGGACAAGGCCCATCTGTCATTCGTGGACTCCAGGCATCTAAATGAGCGACCGTACAATCCCTGAAATCCAGTCGCCGTGCGTCAAACTGTGCATAATGGAACCCGATAGCGGTTTCTGCATGGGCTGCGGGCGGACCCGCGATGAAATTGCCAGTTGGATATCCCTGTCTCCGAGCGAACGCGAAACGGTGACCGGGCAACTGGGCCACAGGCTGGCAAATCTAACCCGCAACAAACGCCGTAAGGGCGGACGCCGCAACCGGCTGGCAAAAACCGGTTAGACGCGGTCATTCCCCAGTATCAAAAAGGAAACCCTCGATGCTTGCCAAACCCCGCGCCGATCTGGTTCCCAACACGCTGGACTATGAGCGTCTGCCGCTGGTCAAGGCGACAGGATTTCGCGAGTACGATGCCCGCTGGCTGTTTGAAAAGGAAATCAATCTCTACGGCATTCAGGCGCTTGGCCTCGGGCTCGGCACCTATCTGCACCAGCGCGGTATCAAACCCCATATAGTTACAGCGCATGACTTTCGCGGCTACTCCATGTCCATCAAGCAGGCGCTGACCACCGGTCTGATGGCGTCGGGCTGCACGGTTTACGACATCGGGCTGGGACTTTCTCCCATGGCCTACTTTGCCCAGTTTGCACTCGACGTGCCTGCGGTTGCCATGGTGACCGCCAGCCACAATGACAATGGCTGGACCGGTGTGAAGATGGGGTGTGACCGCCCGCTCACCTTCGGGCCGGATGAAATGAGCGCACTCAAGGACATTGTGCTGGGCGGTAAATGGCAGACCCGTGATGGCGGCGGTCTGGTACATGTATCTGATCTGGAAGAAAAATACGTCGCCGACCTGGTCAAGGACGGACCGGTCACCCGCAAGCTGAAAGTGGTATGCGCATGTGGCAACGGTACAGCAGGCGCATTTGCGCCGAAAGTACTGGAAGCCATGGGTTGTGAGGTGGTACCGCTGGATTGCGAACTCGATCATTCCTTCCCGCGCTACAACCCCAACCCGGAAGACTTGGAAATGCTGCATGCCATGCGCGATGCGGTGCTGGCGTCGGGTGCAGATGTCGCCCTTGGATTTGACGGAGACGGTGACCGCTGCGGCGTGGTGGACAATGAAGGCAATGAGATTTTCGCCGACAAGGTCGGCGTCATGCTGGCCCGCTTCATGTCATCAGAACATGAAAACGCGCAATTTGTCGTGGATGTAAAATCCACAGGGCTGTACAAGACAGACCCGGTTCTGAAGGCGCAGGGCGCACGTACCGATTACTGGAAAACCGGGCATTCGTACATGAAGCGGCGCACCAATGAGCTGGATGCGATTGCCGGATTTGAGAAGTCCGGCCATTACTTCCTGCGCGAACCCTACGGACTTGGCTATGACGACGGACTGGCGTCTGCCATCGCCATCCTGCGCATGCTTGAACGCCAGCCTGAAAAGTCAATGGCAGACCTTTACCGCGACCTGCCGCAGACCTGGGGCTCGCCCACCATGTCGCCGCACTGCGCCGATGAAGCAAAATACGGCATCGTCGACAAGACTGTGGCTTACTTCCAGCGGATTGCCGCAGACGGCGGCAAGCTGGCCGGCCAGTCAATTCGCGAACTGATCACGGTCAACGGCATCCGCATCGTGCTGGCAGACGGCACATGGGGCCTGGTGCGGGCGTCTTCAAACAAGCCGGAACTTGTCGTGGTGTGCGAAAGCCCAACGTCCGAGGACATGATGAAGGCCATGTTCAAGGCCATCGACATGCACCTGAGCGATTATCCTGAAGTCGGCGAATATAACCAGAAGATTGCATGAGAGTTGTACGCCTGCACGGTGTGCCGCGTTGCTAATTAAATTCGCTCACGCCAGCAGCCTTACAGCTGCGCTCCGCGGGGGCGGGCCTGACCGGCCCGAGGCCCGGTCGGACCTAGTTGCTTTTTGCTGCTCGAACAGCTTGTCCGCCTTCGGCGGGCCGTTCTCCAACCTTGAATAACCGTATTGAGGAACGCCAATCCGAAGCACGTAAGTGCTGAGGCACGCGCGACCGCGCGCCGCACGAAGTGCACCCTAGCGGAGCGCTGCCGAAGGCTGCTTGCGTGAGCGGCATCACTTAAACAACAAGTTGTTCGACCAGTAAAAAAACTAGTGCAATATCTGGCTCAGGAACAACTTGGTGCGGTCTGACTTCGGGCTGGTGAAGAAGGCTTCAGGTTCATTCTGCTCAACGATCTGGCCTTCATCCATGAAGATCACCCGGTCTGCCACCTGACGTGCAAAGCCCATTTCGTGGGTCACGCACAGCATGGTCATGCCGGTTTCCGCAAGATCCACCATAACTTCAAGCACTTCCTTGATCATTTCGGGATCAAGCGCGGAGGTGGGTTCATCGAACAGCATGATGCGCGGGTTCATGCACAGTGAACGCGCAATGGCCACACGCTGCTGCTGGCCGCCTGACAGCTGGCCAGGATACTTGTTGGCCTGCTCGGGGATCTTCACCTTTTCCAGGAAACTCATCGCGACTTCCTCGGCTTCCTTCTTCGGCATCTTGCGAACCCAGATCGGGGCAAGGGTGCAGTTTTCCAGAATGGTAAGATGCGGGAACAGGTTGAAATGCTGGAACACCATGCCGACTTCACGGCGGATTTCGTCGATCTTCTTCAGGTCATCGGTCAGCTCAATGCCGTCCACGATGATCTGACCCTTCTGGTGTTCTTCCAGCCGGTTGATGCAGCGGATCAACGTCGACTTGCCGGACCCGGAAGGCCCGCAAATAACAATGCGCTCGCCCCGGTAAACCGTCAGGTCAATGTCACGCAGCACATGGAAGTCACCATACCATTTGTTCATGCTGGAAATCTGGATCGCCACATCGTCCATCATGATATGGCCGGATTTCGCCGGTGTTGCAGAAGATGCAGTTGTCTTGCTCGCCGCTTTTTTCGCAGACGCTGTTTTGGTTGCCTTGGCCATGGTCGGTTTTCCTAATGCTTGAACGGTTTAGTTTTTGTGTCCGGTATCGAGCTGGCGTTCCATGAACATGGAATAGCGCGACATGCCGAAACAGAATATCCAGAACACTGCAGCGGCAAAGAAGAAGCCGGTCGAGTGGGTTTGTGGCGCCACCCACTTTTGGTCGGTATTCGCCGCCTGCACGATGAGCAGCAGATCATACAAACCGATAATGCCAACCAGCACGGTGTCCTTGAACAGACCGATAAAGCTGTTGACGATGCCGGGAATGACCAGCTTCAGCGCTTGCGGCAGTGTAATCAGCCCCATGTTCTGCCAATAGGTCAGACCCAGTGCCTGAGCAGCCTCCGTCTGGCCCTTGGGGATGGCCTGCAGACCACCACGGACAACTTCGGCCATATAGGCTGACGAGAACAATGCCACCCCGATGAGCGCCCGCAACAGTTTGTCGAAACTGGTGCCCGGCGGCAGGAACAGCGGCAGCACGACAGACGCCATGAACAACACGGTGATCAATGGAACACCCCGCCAGAGTTCAATAAAGGCCACCGAGAACAGTTTCACCACCGGCATGCTGGAGCGCCTGCCCAACGCCAGCAGGACACCTATCGGCAATGACGCAACGATGCCGGTAACGGCCACGACCAGGGTCAACAGCAGGCCGCCCCATTTGGACGTCTCAACATAGGGAAGCCCGAAATCAATCGACATGATGATCAGCAGTAAGGCAACCCCGCCGGCAATGGCAGCAGACGCGATCAGTGCGTGAGTTGGCTGAATGATCTTGGCAACAAATCCCAGCAACAGGATCGGGATGACAATGGCGCCAACAAATGCGCCGACGGTCAGCCAGGTTGACAGGCCGATATCAAAATTACCGCCGGTGAGCATAATCAATGTCAGGACCGGATAGATACCCAGCAGGAAAATGCCGTTGATCCGTTTGTAGGGCAGCGACGGCATCATCATCGGCACCAGGGCCAGAACGCCCACAATACCTACAACGTCTACCCGCCAGCGCTCGGTAAACGGATAGAACCCGTACATCCACTGGCCGAACTTGGCTCGTGCCATCGCCCAACAGGCACCATGGGCTCCATCACCAATGCAAGCTGACCGGTCTTCACCGCTCCACACTGCATTGAAGACTGACCATTCCAGCGTGATCCAGATTACATAAAGCAGCAGCGCTCCGAATATGAGAGACATCAGTGCATTTATGGGTGTCGGGAACAGGTTCTCCCGCATCCAGCCGATCGGTCCGCTGACAGTCAGCGGTGCCGGCATCGCCGGCGCCTCTTCGGTGCGCACGTAAGCAAGGTCTCTCTGAGAATGAATGTCTGACATGTGCTTATCTCTCCACCAGCTTCATTCGCGAATTGAACCAGTTCATAAAGGCCGACGTGAGCAGCGATATGGTCAGGTAGACCGCCATCCAGATGACGATGATTTCCACCGCCTGTCCGGACTGGTTCATGACCGTGCCGCCTGCTGCCACCAGTTCAGGAAAGCCGATTGCGACGGCCAGGGACGAGTTCTTGGTCAGGTTCAGATATTGGCTGGCCAGCGGCGGAATGATCACCCGCATGGCTTGTGGAATAACCACCAGACGCAGTGCCGGGTTGGGCCTCAGGCCAAGAGCATAGGATGCTTCGGTCTGGCCCCTGTTGACCGCCAGTATGCCGGAGCGAACGATCTCGGCGATAAATGATGCGGTGTAGACCGACAAGGCAAAATAAAGAGCAGCAAATTCCGGGACCAGGCCAACACCACCGCGCAGATTGAAATTACCCTGTTCGGCGAATTCAAATTCAACCGGTGCGCCCAATGCGAAATAAGTCAAAAGAGGCAGGCCGAAAAAGATAGCAAGCGAGGTGAGGAACACCGGGAACTGTTCGCCAGTTGCTTCCTGACGTTTGTGCGCCCATTTCCTCAAAAACACGATGCCGACAATCGCCGCGATTACCGCAATTACGATCATCCACGCTCCTTCACCCCAGATAAATTTGGGAATGGTAATCCCTCGATTGGAAAGGAAAACTGTGCCTCCAATGGACCAGGCGTCGCGCGGATTGGGCAGTGCTGCCAGCACCACCTTGTACCAGATGAACATCTGGACCAGCAGCGGAATGTTTCGCGCGACTTCAATGTAGATTTCGGCAACCTTGGCCACCAGCCAGTTCTTTGACAGGCGCATGACGCCAACAACGAAGCCGATGATCGTTGCAGTAAGAATGCCGCAAAACGCCACCAGGAGTGTGTTGAGAACGCCAACGGTGATCGCGCGGCCATAAGTTGAGGATTCCGAATAAGGGATCAGGGTAAACGACAAGTCAAAACCCGCCGTCGTATCGAGGAAACCCCAGCCAGAAGCGATGTTTGCCCGTTCCAGGTTGGCCAGGGTGTTTTGAACCATCTGCCAACCGAAGAAGATAATGACTGCGATCAATATCGCCTGCACGCCGATCGACCGGACTTTCGGGTCGTTGAAAAATGCGACTTTTGGAGGGCCGTCGACGCCCGTGGTTACACTCATGCTGCTGCCTTCACCCTGCTGAGCTGATCTCGGGACCGCCAAAATTGCGTAGCCGCCGGATCACTACCCCTTTTCCTGCCCGCAAACACGATACGCTAATACCGCTTGCGAGCCCTCACCCTTCACATTTCCTGCCGCCCGATCTTATGCCGGGTCGTTCCACCACAGGAACAGTAAAATTCATATCTCAATACAAAAGGACTAAATACTGCCCGGCAAACTGCGCATACGAAATGCAGGATGCCGGACAGTTTCAAATGTCTTTACTAGCGAACAGGCGGTGCGTACTGAATGCCGCCCTTGCTCCACAGCGCATTGACGCCACGGCTGATCTTCAGGTTGGTGTCAGGACCAACATTGCGATCAAACATTTCGCCGTAGTTGCCAACTGCCTTGACTGCATTGGCAGCCCAGTTGTTCTCAAGACCGATCGCCTTGCCGAAGTCGCCTTCAACACCCAACAGGCGACGGATGTTCGGATCTGTCGAGTTGGCCGTCATGTCATCGACGTTAGCCGCAGTTACGCCAGCTTCTTCAGCATTGATCAGCGCAAAGTAGGTCCACTTTACAACGTTGAACCAGGCATCATCGCCCTGACGGACAACCGGGCCCAGCGGCTCTTTGGAAATGATTTCAGGAAGAACCACATTTTCGTCCGGGTTCTTCAGTTTGAGGCGCTCGGCATACAGGCCGGACTGATCGGTCGTGAACACGTCGCAACGACCGGAATCGTACGCGGCGATAACTTCATCAGCCTTTTCGAAGGCAACAACTTCGTACTTCATGTTGTTGGCCCGGAAATAGTCGGCCAGATTGAGTTCGGTGGTGGTACCGGTCTGTGTGCAAACCGATGCGCCATCGAGCTTCAGCGCACTGTCGACACCAAGCGACTTCTTAACCAGGAAGCCCTGACCGTCATAATAAGTCACCCCAGCGAACACCAGGCCAAGTGACGTATCACGACCCATGGTCCATGTGGTGTTACGCGACAGAATGTCGATTTCACCGGACTGCAGGGCTGTAAAACGCTCCTTGGCTGACAATGGCGTGAACTTCACCTTCTGGCCGTCGCCGAATACCGCACCGGCAACTGCGCGGCAGAAGTCAACGTCAAGGCCGGTCCAGTTGTTTTTGTCATCCGGGTTTGAGAAGCCGATCAGGCCCTGGCTCACACCACACTGGATGAAACCCTTGGACTTGACGTCATCAAGGGTGCCTGCTGAAGCAGCTGAAATGCCGGCCAGCGATACAGCTGTACCGAGAGCAAGCGAAAGCAACGTACGTTTCATGTGTATTTCCTTTGATCATTTGAGATTGGGCCATTGCTCTTGCAACAAGAGCGAAAAGGCAACGCGGCAACATATTTTACCTGCCGTGTCACTTGGTTCCGGTTCAGCAATAGCCACCGTCCATGAGTATTTCAATTTTTACTCCCTGAGTACGCGCCTATTAAGCGCGCACGAACGGTATCCTGCCCAAATTCCAACCATCGTCAAGCTGTTCAACAAAAAAATTCTTCTCAAAGCTGACAGAAACGGTAAACAGGGTTGATCCATTTCAGTCTGTGAAAGCCCATCCCATGAAAAGCTCCAAGGGTGCCTCGCACCAACCTGCAACCGATCTTGTCACCGCAGGCCGGCAGTATTCCGAGCATGGCATTGTCAGCCCTGGTGTCTACCACGCTTCGACAATTCTGTACCCAAACACCGATGCACTGCGCGCGCAGAACCAACCCTACACTTACGGGCGCAAGGGAACCCCTACATCGCGCGCTCTGGAAGAAACCATTGCACAGCTGGAAGGCGGTCATGCCTGCAGGCTGACCCCCTCCGGACTGGCGGCGGTATCCACCGTAATGATGGCATTCCTCGATACGGGCGACCACGTACTGGTAACCGACAGTGCCTATCGACCTACCCGCAGCCTGTGCAACGGCTTGCTGGAGCGCTTGGGTATAGAGACAACTTTTTACGACCCCCTGATCGGAGCCGGCATTGCCGACCTGATGAGACCCAATACCAGGCTGGTGATGACCGAATGTCCCGGTTCGCAGACATTTGAGATGCAGGACATACCTGCAATCGTCAAAGCCGCGCGCGCTCATGGAGCGCTTGTCGCCATCGATAACACCTGGTCCGGCGGATACTATTTCAAGGCTTTTGAGCATGGTTGCGACATCTCTTTCCAGGCCGCCACCAAATACCTTGTGGGCCATTCGGATTGCATGATGGGATGTATCACGGTCGCTGAAGAGCACTGGGACCGGTTCAAGGCCACCTATGAGCAAATGGGATTGTGTGCCGGGCCGGATGACATGTATCTGACACTGCGCGGTATCCGCACGCTGGATGTGCGCCTGGAGCGGCACATGGCGTCGGCGCTTGATATTGCCGAGTGGCTAAGGGCACGCGACGAGGTGGCAGAGGTTCTGCATCCCGGCCTTCCCGGTGCTGCCGGCCATGATATCTGGAAGCGTGACTTTACAGGCTCATCGGGCCTGTTCGGTGTTGTGCTGAAAACCACTAATCAGCGAGCCGTTGACGCTTTTCTCAACACGTTGACGCTGTATGGCATGGGCTATTCATGGGGCGGGTTCGAGAGCCTTGTAATTCCATGTGATGTCACCAGTTATAGGACAGCAACAATGTGGGATCGTGAAGGCCATCTGTTGCGTCTGCACATTGGGCTTGAGGATGTTCGGGACCTGAAGAAGGATCTCGAGGACGGTTTCAAGGCGATGGCAGCACTGGAGTAATTAAGAGGCCGTTCCGACCTGGCTTTACCGGCACGCCCTTTAACGGAGTTTCCCATGACCTTATTCAAATCCCTCATGGCCGCGAGCATGTTGGCCTTGTTGATGACAGGCGCTGCCGTCAACCCGGCAACCGCCGATGATGATGATCCTGAACTGATCTTCAAGAAATCGACCGTGTTCCGGCTGCTGTCACCCAATGCCAAGCTGGCCGTCTATGCGCTGGATGATCCGCTTGTTGAAGGCGTTGCGTGTCACTTCACTCTGCCGGAAATCGGTGGCTGGAAAGGCTGGGCGGGTTTTGCAGAGGAACGGTCGGAAGTGTCGCTCGCCTGCCGCCAGGTCGGCCCGGTGAGCTTCAAGGAAAAGTTTGAGCAGGGCGACGAGATGTACAAGCAGCGCCGGTCATTGTTTTTCAAGAAACTGCAGATCGTGCGCGGCTGTGATCCGGTACGCAACACACTGGTCTACCTGGTGTACTCGGACCGCATCATTGAAGGCAGCCCGCAAAACTCCACCTCGACCGTGCCGATCATGCCATGGGGCAATTCGCCGGCTCCGAAGTGTGGCGAGTATATGGAAAAGTGATCTCCGCTTCTTCCATACGCGCGTGGAGCTATGCAAAAGCCGGTGCAGCCCGCGATGTGATGCAACTGCAGCGCCTGCCGGCACCCGAGCCTGCCCCAGGGGAGGTTCTCGTCGAAACCAAAGTGTCGGCGGTCAACCCGACCGACATCAAACGGCGAACCACCGGCCGCGAGCTTGGCAGGTTTGAGCGCATCATCCCCAATAATGACGGCGCGGGGATTATCGTAGCTGTCGGGGAGGCAGTGCCGGCAGAGAGAATTGGTGACCATGTCTGGCTGTTCGCCGCACAAGCCGGCAGGCCACATGGTACGGCAAGCAGCATGCTGGCAATCCCCTCGCCTCTTGCCATTGAGTTACCCGAATCCGCGAGCTTTGCAGACGGCGCCTGCATAGGAGTGCCTGCGGTAACCGCGTGGCATGGCGTACTGGGGGATGGAGCGGTGGCAGGTAAAACCGTTCTGGTGACCGGTGCCGGCGGGCGGGTCGGGCGCTATGGCGTACAGATTGCGAAAGCAGCGGGGGCAAAGGTGATTGCGTTGTCACGCCCGGCAAAGTCTGACGAGTTGAAAAAGTTGGGTGCGAGCATAGTAATTGACTACACCGCGCCGGATCTGGGCGCCAGATTGCAAGCGGCAGCGGGCGACGGTATTGACCGGGTATGTGATGCCACCCTGGCTCTGACACTGGAACATGGCCTGCCCGTGTTGAACCCGCGTGCGGTGATCGCAGCTTATGCGTCCGATATGAACCCGGCCCCTGCGCTGCCATTCGGCCAGATGCTGTACGCCAATATTGCACTGACGCCGTTTTCGATCTTCGCGTTAAGCGACAGCCAGCGGGACGCCGCACTGGCCGGCGTCAGTGAGTTACTCAGCGCCGGCAAGTTACGCCATCATGTGGGAGCACGGTTTGAGTTTGAGCAGATGGTCGAAGCCCATGAAGCTGTGGAAGCCGGCCAGGTCGACGGTGCCTGTCTGGTGGCTGTGCGGTGAGCCAGCACTGTGTCCTGTGCAGTATAGATCAGGATGATTTTTGGTTGCATCAACCAAAAATTATAAACCTGATCGTTTCCAAAATATTGTAGCAACTTTATGGGTTCGTTCGAACCCATGTTGCTATAGCCGTGCGTGGACAAGGGTTGTCGACAAACGGTTTTTGAGTTTTCCTGACACCCACTGCGCCTCAAAATTCCCAACCGGGCAACAATGGCGCGAAACCACACGGATTGAACCTATGGCCAGATCGCAAGCTGTCGCCGTTGCGCTGGTCATGACAATCGGAATTTTGTGGGGCCTCAACTGGCCTGCTGTCAAATTCATACTCGGATCTGTTCCGCCGTGGACGTTCCGTGCGCTCGCATTCACGCTGGGTGCCATACTGCTGGCAATCATTGCGCGCCGCGCCGGTGAGAGCCTTCATGTCGAAGCTGCAGAGCGCAGCCCCATGATGATTGCCAGCCTTTTGACCGTATTTGGCTTCAATGTTTTTACCGCATTCGGTCAGTTGCTGACCGAAACCTCAAAGGCTGCCATCATTGCCTTCACCATGCCGATGTGGGCTGCCTTGCTGGCAGTGATTTTTCTGGGTGAGAAATTTGGCCTCAACCGACTTGCTTCATTGCTGCTTGGCATGGCCGGACTGGCAACGCTGCTTGCCGCTGATGCACGGTCCTTCATCGACCATCCGGCAGGCTTTCTGTTCATGCTGGGTGCAGCCGTTTCATGGGCCGCCGGCACAGTGTTACTCAAGGCGCGGGACTGGACAATAGCACCCCTGGCGCGCTCTGCCTGGCTGGTCGGAGTGTCAGCCATACCGGCATGGGCAGGTGCTGTGCTGTTTGAACAGCCGTGGACGCTCGGTCTCCCGGATGCTTCCGTTCTCGCCGTGTTTGCATTCCATGTCGTCGGCCCGGTTGCATTATGTTATGCGGCCTGGGTCAGCCTCGTTTCCCGCCTGCCTGCATCAACAGCGGCCATCGGCACCCTGCTCATACCGGTGGTCGGGGTGCTCTCGTCCAGCCTGCTGCTTGGCGATGTGCTGACACTGGACAAGATCATCGCCCTTGGCTTGATTGTGTCCTCGGTTGCACTAACCTTCATTCAGCCAATGCAACCGCGACGGTGATGAATTCAACCTCAACCGGTTCCGCAAATAGAAGGCTTGTGAGACGAATGAATAAGCTGAAAATGCTCTGTAGCGTCATGGCTGTGCTGTCGCTCACCGGCCCTGCACAACTGGCCTATGCTCAAGACAAGCCGCAGGTAAACTGCCCTCACTCGCAACTGGAATGGGTTGAGACCAAGCTGTTTATGGGATTGAGCAAAAGTGGTGGTGGCGCAGTTTCAAGGCGTAACTGGGACAAATTCGTCACCGACAATTTCGTGCCCGGTTTCCCGGATGGGTTCACTGTCGTTGAAACAACCGGCTACTGGCGGGACAAGAATACCAGGACCACGGTTTATGAAAGCGGCAAACAGGTTGTAATTCTGCATGAAGCAACACCGGGAAACGAAACGATGATCAATGAGATCGCCGAAAAATACCGCTCCCAGTTCGATCAGCAGTCGGTGCTGATTTCCAGCAGCAAGGCGAACGTGCGATTTTGTGAACAGCCCTGAAACCGGCCATGCGGTCCGGTCAGGGTAAAACCTGCGATCAGGTGTCGTTGCCTGATCGCAGAAAAAGGCTGACCTACTTGGTCAGTTCGGTCCAGATTGCCGTGTAAAGCTCGGTTGCCTCCGGAGAGCATGTCTCTGCGACGAAGCCCGCCTTGCTCAGATCTGCCGGTACATTGACCTCCGGTGCGGTTTTCATGTCTTCCGGCATGAATTCCTGAGACCCCGCAATGCCATTGGCATACCGGGCAAATTCCGAAATCAGGGCAGCGTTTTCAGGCTTCATGATGAAGTTCTGGAACGCCTTGGCATTATCGACGTTCTTGGCGTCTTTCAGCACGGCCACATTATCGGTCCAGATCGGGTAACCTTCCTTGGGATAACCGTAGACAATGTCCTTGTTCTGCAGACGGGCCCGGAAAGACGCGCCATTCCAGTACACACCTGCGGAAATGTCGCCCTTGGCATATTTCTCGACCGTGCCGTAATCAAGCGACAACCAGTCCGGCTTCGCGGCCACGAGCGTGTCGCGAACCTTCTTCAGAACTGTCTTGTCGGTGGTGCACGGCTCGCCGCCCACATAGGTGATGGCCAGCGACATGACATCGTTCATTTCAGGCACGACATTGATCTTGCCCTTCAGTTCGGCCGGCGGGTCGAAGACAATGGCAGAGGTATTCACATCGCCCTTGTAGACAGACGTGTTGACCGTGATGCCAACGGTTCCCCATTGCCATGGCACCGTGTATTTGCGGCCCGGGTCAAACACCGGATTGTTCCATTGTTCGGCCACGTTCTTGAAGTTTTCCATGCCGTTCGGGTTGGTTTCCATCAGGAGACCCTCGGCAATCCAGATCGGAATATAGGTGCCCGACGGCACCACAATGTCATAGCCGTGACCACCGGCGCGGATCTTCGCCAGCGCTGTGTCATTTGAATCATAATCCGTGACGGTAACCTTGACGTCGAATTCCTTTTCAAATTTCTCGACCAGCTTGGGGTTGGTGTAATTGCCCCAGTTGAAAATGTTCAACTCGCCGGCTGCCATCGCGGCTGATGCTGAACATCCCACCGCCACAGCGACAGCGGCCATCATTGCTGTAATCTTGTACTTCATCTCCCAAACTCCTTGCTTGTTAAACTTATGGGGCAAAGCCCCTTACTCACGACGAACTGCTGCCCTTTCGGTTCAGCAGGAAAAACACTGTGACCACAGCCACCGAGATGGCGAGGAACACCGTGGAAATGGCATTGATTTCAGGCGTAATGACGCGCCGCAGCTGGCCCAGCATATAGGTCGGCAATGTATCCTGCCCGCCTGACTTTACAAACTCGGTAATCACGACATCATCCAGCGAAATGACGAAGGCCAGCATGGCACCGGCCAGTATGCCCGGTGCCATCAGCGGCAAGGTGACATGCCGGAAGGTCTGCCAGGGGTTGGCGTAAAGATCCGCTGCGGCTCGCTCCAGCGACAGATCCATGTTTTCCAGCCGCGCCCGGATCGGCAGATAGGCAAACGGAATACAAAACGCCGTATGGGCAATGATCAGATAGGCCAGACCCTGATAACCGGTATAGACCTTGATCATGGCGAAGAAGATCAGCAGAGCCACTGCGGTGACGATTTCCGGCACCATGAGAGGCTGGTTGATGGCCGCGTAAATTGCCGTGATGCCGCGATAAGGTTCGGTGCGCGTGGTGGCAAGGGCAGCCAGCGTGGCACATACGGTGGCCAGGAAAGCAGCCGAAGCGGCGATTTTCAATGAGGTAATGGAGGCATCCACCACGCGTTCGTTCTGCCAGGCCGCTTCGTACCAGCGCCAGGAGAAGCCTTCCCAGATGGCAATCGAGGTTCCGGCATTGAACGAATACAGCACCAGAATGAGGATCGGCGTGTAAAGCAGGACGAAACAGCACAGGGCAATAAAGCCGAAGCCGGTCTGGCGCTTGATGGAAAACGGTTTTGCGGATGCGTCAGCCATGCGACTTCACTCCCGACTTTGAGGCATTGCGCACATAGAACAGCAACGCCACCATGACGATCACCAGCAGCGTTATGGACAAGGCAGCGCCCAACGGCCAGTTACGGCCCTGGCCGAACTGCAGTTCGATCAGATTACCCAGCATCATGTTCTTGCCGCCACCCAGCACGCGTGGCGTTACATAAGCTCCCAGCGACGGAACGAAGACCAGTATGGAGCCTGCAATAATGCCCGGCTTGACCATCGGCACGATGATGCGTCGCAGGACACCCAACCGGGTTGCATACAGGTCATAACCTGCCTCAACCAACCGGAAATCGAGCCGTTCCATGGACGCATATAGCGGCAGGACCATCAGGGGCAGATACACGTAAACCATGCCCAGCATGATGGCGAAGTCGGTGAACAACATCTGGATGGGGCTGGAAATCACCCCCAGGCTCATCAGCAGGGTGTTGACGACACCTTCATTGCGGATCACTTCCATGATGGCAAAAGTCCGGATCAGCAGGTTGGTCCAGAATGGAATGGTGATGAGAAACAGAAAAACCGGTCGCAGATTGGCAGGCCGTGTCGCGATGTAATAGGCGGTGGGGAAACCGAGCAGCAAGGCAAATACGGTGGTGCCGAATGACAGTTTCAAGGAGCGCCAGAAGATCGACAGATGACCATCGGCGAAGCCCAGCGTGTCGTCGAAAATATCACGTTTCAGGAAAACGTTGAACCAGCCGTCGAGGGAAAAACTCCAGACAATGCCGCCATAAGAGCCTTTCTGCAGAAACGAATAGACCAGCATGATCAGCAATGGTCCGAGTGCGGCGAAAAAAATAACCGTCAGTGCCGGGCTTGCCAGCAACCAGCGATTGCGCACGTCCTTCTTGCGCGCCGCAACACCGGCGTCTGCGCCACTGGTACTGGATTGCTGGCTGGGTGCTGCGGTGTCAGTCATGGCAATGTCAATCTCTCAACACCTGAGTGGCACCTGCATCGATATCGACGCCGACTTTGTCGCCTTCTGAGAACTCACCCGCCTGTCCGCGGGCATTTTGCATGCGCACCGTGAACGTGCCGCCAGTCGTCAGTGCCACATGGTAGTGGGTGTCTGTACCGAAATAGACCACGGTCTTCAAAGTCCCGGACAGTACAGAAGATGCTTTTGGGTTGGTCAGCGAGGCATGCTCCGGTCTCACCACGGCGGTTACCCTGCCGAGAGCCATCTCTCCTTCCGGCAGACTGGCGGAAATCTGCTTGCCTGATGCCAGTTTTAACGAAGCCTTGCGGCCTGCATCTTTTGCAATGGACACCAGTTCGACATCCATGAAATTTGTTTCGCCGATAAAGTCGGCCACGAAGCGCCTGGACGGGCGGTCATAGATGTCGCGGGGACTGCCGACCTGCAAAACCTTGCCGGCACTCATGACCGCAATTCGGTCTGACATTGTCAGTGCCTCTTCCTGGTCATGGGTGACAAAAACGAAGGTAATGCCGGTTTCATGCTGCAAGCGCTTGAGTTCGATCTGCATTTCCTTGCGCAGTTTCAGATCCAGAGCGGAGAGCGGTTCGTCGAGCAACAGTACTTTTGGCTTCGGGGCCAGCGCACGAGCCAGCGCGACGCGTTGCTGCTGTCCACCGGATATCTGGGCCGTGGAGCGGTCACGCATGGCTTCCATCTTGACCAGCTTCAGCATGGCGTCGACTTCCGCGTCGATTTCAGCAGCAGACTTGCCAAGCATTTTCAGGCCAAAACCGATGTTTTCAGCAACACTCATATGTGGAAACAGGGCGTAGGACTGGAACACCGTGTTCACCGGGCGTTTGAACGGCGGCAGGTAGGAAATATCGCTGCCTTCAAGATCAATGCGCCCGCTGGTCGGGTGATCGAAACCGGCAATCAGGCGCAGGAGAGTTGTCTTGCCGCACCCAGAAGGGCCCAACAGCGTAAAGAACTCGTTGCGCTGGATATCGATGGAAACACTGTCAAGTGCTGTAACACTGCCAGGCCCTGCCCCAAAAATCTTGGTGACCAGATGCGCCGAAATCGCCGGCATCGCCTCCAGGTTCCCGTGCAAACCGCCCACTCCCTCACTGTCGTCGGACCAATCATGTCCGGACCTGACATTCCCGTCATCGGAAGCCTAATCCGAATTCACCTGCAATGCCAAGCCCATAGATTGTGCAGGACAGGCTGAATTATCGGGCAGGTTGAAACCGTCAGTTGGCCGATGATGCAGCTTCCCGAACGACAAAAATGCCCGCGCCGGCAACTAATACCGGGCGGGCTTTACGGGTGCTTTTCAACCCGATTGAGTTCAGGTAAACGGCGCAGTGATCAGCGACAGGGCGAGCGCCACTGCCAGAAACGCACCCACAGCCACAGCGACCCTGAGCGGTTTAGACTGGTCTTTCCACCAGTCGAATTTCGCCGCCAGCCACGCGCCTGCTGCAGATACGGTAGCAATGCCGGCATCCAGATAGCCGTTGCCGGTTGTGATCATGTCAGTGAGGTTTTCCATATTGCATCATCCTTTCCTGATGAACTTGTCGACGACTTTTTCAACGGACCGCCCGCCGATGTATCCGGTGATTGAGATGGTCAGCAGCGTCATGATCCATTCCAGCAGCTTGTCGCCAACTGCCAGCGGTGGCGCGCCGAGCCAGCCCACAGCGATGGGTACGAAGAACGCGTACCAGAACAGGACGAAGGCAAAGCTGACAGCCACGGCCGGTCGCCATAAGCGCGTCAGGGGGCTTTCACTGTTGATTTCGGCGATGATGACCTTGCCCTGTTCGGACCACAGATTTGTAAGAGCCAATAGCAGCGCCTTTTGCACTTCGGTTTTGAACTGCTGATCACTGATCTGCTTGTTGATCCACTTGCCGCCCAGATCCCTGAACACGTCCAGGACAGGGCCAAGTGCGGCTTGTGCGATAATGCTGACAATGCTCATGATCTGAATATCTTCCATAAGGCCAGCGCCAGGCGCGCCAGCCAGTGTGTTGGAGTTGCGGTTATGGTTGGCTTTGGAACTGGCTGTTGTGGAGCTTCGTATGAAACGTCCAGGGCCGCCTCGAACCTGATTGCATAATCAGCAATCTTGCCTGCTTTATCGGTGCCGTTGATGATGCGCCGGGCGTTCCAGTAATCGCGTTGTTTGTCGTTTAGATAATCGTCGAAACCCTTGCCAGTGAACCAGCCGTCCTTCATCCCCTGGAACATGATAAAGGCCGCGTTGGCGGGTTCCATTACGAGGTCAGGCTGGCGTACAAAATCAATGCCAAGTGCCTGACTGGCGCGGTTGTAGTTCGTCTTGCCAGTGAGCTGGACGTACCCCCGACCGGCATACTTCGCCCCGTCACCAGGTGACAGATTGCCAAGTTCGCGCGCCTTGTTCGGACGACTGCCCCTGATGTCGTACATGCGTGTGAAATACGCTGTGCCGCCGATCTCCCTGATTGGCTGCATGGTGAATCCAGTTTCATGGAATGTGGTCGCAAGTGCGTAGGCCAGCCATTGGCGATTGGTGAAACCAGTCTCGTTCCACTGCTCCAGAATGAACTCCATGCCCGACACTTGTCTGGTTGTGAGCTTGCCATCGAACGGGCTGTGGCGCACTTCGTCGAAGAATGCTGAAAGGGTCATTTGCACACACTGACCCTGAAGCCACGAATGGTCTTGTGGATGCATTTGCCCTGTGCCGGCAGGTCTATGTCAGCACACACCCTGACTGTCCTGGCTGTCAGGTCTTGAGTACCGGCCAGTGCCACAAACACGATTAGGAACACGATGAAAAACAGCGCTGCCCATTTCATGCCGGATGCGCCTTCATGTGCTTGATGATCATGCGGTGAAGCAGACGCGGGATTTGAAACAATCGCTGCGCCACGCAACCGTCAACAATGAAGAACGGATAGACTGACGAGTGACCGGTTCTATCGACGATGTAGAGACGGTCCGGATCAGGCAGGCGAACACCATATCCTCCGCTCAGACGGCGGCCTTGACCGTCAATCCGATAGCCGTGCTGGAGAAAGAACGTGTAGAGTTTTGCCTGCCTGTCATCGAAGCGAATGATGTCTGCCTTGGGCAAGCGACGGTTGATAATCTCTATGTTGTCAGCTTCGCTCAGCTCACATATGCGGTGATGTGATTTGCCGTGCTGATAGTCCTGCTTGGCGGCATGATTGACGGTTTCGGCATCTGCATATGAGACGCAGGCGGCCAGCCCCAGCAGCAAGATACCTGGAAACGCAGCCCATGCAAATCGCACAGGCGCACAGGTTTCCTTATCCATTCCTTTCGGACGTGGCATGGCAAATCTCCAATGTAGTTGAGTAAGTTACCTGGACTTCAGGAGGTGTTCGACGAGCTTCTTTTGATCCTTGCGGATCTCCTGAATTGCGCCGTCTTGGCTTTCGCGCAGTTTGCGAGAATGCTTGTTTTCTTGTTCAAGCAGATCAAGGCGCCTGTTGTTCGTGAAAACCACGCGGCCGACCCACCAAACTGCGCTGGAAAGTGCCCCCACAACGCCGGTGACAATCCAAAAGACCCAGTCATGGACCATTGAGGGTTCGAATTTCATGCCGCACCTCGCTTTTCGCCGTCAGTATGGGTCACTTGTTGGCCGTGCTGGTCCATGCTGTTCAAAGCTGTTCCGCCCTTCCCCATGAGGATATTGCAGTTAGGCTCGTCCAATCTGTTCGCGCAGTCAGGTGGGCCACTTGTAATTTCTTGCGTTCCTGTAGGCCCGACCACCGAGAGCCAGCACAGCAAGAGCCATGAGCAGACCCATGAGATCAGGCCCCGATCTGGCTACACACATTCCAAGTGCAATGTCTGCTGACCACTTATCAAGGTGCATGGTGTAAGCAATGCCATGCAGCGCACAGCACTAGTCCCACGTGCCGTCAATCCAGCCAGTGCACCATTTCAATTTCGTGTCAGGCAGGCCGGAAAACTATCGCAAGCCCCACATCCACTCCAACGCCTATGTCATTGCTCATGATTGCATACTCCGAGAGTTGTAGATTATGGTGATATGCCATCGGATTATCCTTTGCAGAAACTTGGAAAACAGCAAAATGAACACCAAAGTGATTGGCCTGTATTCATTCCCCAAATCTGGGAATACATGGGTGCGCAATATTATTGCAAATGCTGTGGGTAGAGATGATGTTCACAGGGCGATACCCGACATTTACAATGGCAGTATCTGGGAGCACCCGGTAAAAGTTGGGAATCATAATGTGGTATTTTACAAGTCCCATTCCAAGAATGAAGTGACGAAGGCCTATGGTCGGCAATTCAAAAACACCCAAGTCATATACATCACTCGCCACCCACTTGATGTTTTCCTGTCTCAACTCAACTACATATCCGACAACGTAATGGGCGAAGCTGGAGTAGTGCTGCCATGCCAGAGTGTGGATGACATCATTCGTCGCGGTGACATTGACTTGTATTTCAGCGCTTTCTGTACATTTGGTACACTACAACCACGTTTTTGCGATGCTGGAAGCTGGGTAGAAAACACGCAATACTGGACAGCTAGACAACGGTCAGAGCCTGAACGCATCCTCATTCTGCGCTACGAAGATATTTCAGAAAACGGCATAGACGCCGTGAGAGACATTGCCACCAGGATTGATGTTCCAGCAAATAACATTGCCCTCGGGTTCAAAGCTGCTCTAAACAACACCAAATTGAACGGCAAGTTCTTCTGGAAACAAAAGGTCGGAAATTACCGAGACTTGATACCTTCCGACTTGATTGATCGCTTCAGAAATCTTTTTGACAAACCACTAGTCGATCTCGGCTACACCAAGGATTGAGGTCGGCCACCTACCAGCAACACCTACACGTTCTAGTTCGCACTTCTGGAAAGCTCCAGCCACGCACCATTCATGTTCCTCAGCGTCAGCGTGTCGTTGGCCGTTGCGACGAAGTTTCCGGCCAAGACCAGGTTGCCGCCATCAATGACTGTGGGCGTGGAGTTGAAGCGCAAGGTTATGACGCGACCCTCAGAAAGCGTTGCAGAGGCCCTGATGGACGTGATGTTTGTGTTGCCGGTGATCGTGAACTCGTTACCAAATATGGGTATTTGAAGTGCAGCACTACTGGCGAGTGTTGTGCTCCTGTCCGATACTCCACGAATGGTCAGATTTGCATTTGACGATGAGGTGAATACGTCTTCAAACGTGATGCCGTTGAACACCCCATCAATGAGAATGTTGTCGCAAGTCCCTGCAACCTGAACTCCTCTGTAGGCAGTCGCCCTGAAGATGCCGTCTATCTTGGAGTGCGAAGCGTCGTTTTCAAACAGCACATGGCCTGACCCGGCAAGGTTGTTTCCATTGTCCTTGTAGACGACATTGCTGATGGCATAACCGGAGCCACGCGAAAACCGCATGCCGTAGGTTCCATTGCCACTACATCTGCCCCCGGTGATTGAAATGCCGTCACAGCTCTGCAGTCCGAACTTCATGCCTTCCAAAGTACATATGGAGAACTGGCAACCGGTGTATGTGTGTCCGAAGCAAGCGCCAGTGTGAAAGCCCAATACACCCTCGGTGTAGTTCACGCCGCGCTGTGTGTTGAAATTCCCGTCAAAATGCACGTTTGAAAAGTTGAGGCCGTTCAGGCTGTCGGTGGCGTTTACCGGTTGAACCCTCAGTGCATTCAGGGCCGTGAAGCCAACATGCCCGTTGGAAAACCAGATGCCGTCGGACGCCTCGACGATAATGCCGTCCTCCAGGTAAGCAGCGCCATTGGCCTTGATATTGAAATTGGAAATAGCGTACTCGGCCGGGAACTCATTGGCGCCGGATGTGGCTGCCGGCGAGAACTTCAGCAGATAGCTGCCGGCCTGGACGGACCCGTAGAACTGGCCACCGAACATAACCAGGTCGGACATGTAGACGCCGGCGCCACCTTCGAAGTGCATCCCGCCGAAATGGTCTTGAATGTTCAGATTGTGCAGCTCGACATTCTGCGGGCGCACGAAGTGCAAATGAACGCCGGTTGTCGGCAGCACAGCTGCGCTGTCCGTAAAGAACCGCAGATCCTTGATGGTGATAAATGCGATCCTGTTGCTAAGCGGGGTCAGGCTCGAAAAACTTATGGTGTCGCCGTAATTCCCGGAATGGAGAATTGTCGTCACCCTTGCAGCCTCGCCCAGCAGAGCAATGCCGCCGGACGATACTGTCAGTGTAGACGTGACCTTGTAGGTGCCGGCAGGGAACAGCACAGTTGAAACACCTGCCACTTTATCCAAGGCAGCTTGAATGGCGATCGTATCATCTGTCGAACCATCTGCGACCGCACCAAACATCTGCGGTGTGACAGTGGTTTCGAACAATTCCCACCAGGCACCATCGCTTGATTGTATCTTGCCTGCATGAGAAGGCTCCGAACCAACCCTTTTGTAAGACGCCCCACCACCATCGCCAACAGATGTGTATCCGGCAATACGAACAAGATTAATGCCCGACTGCTATATTGGCCGCCTCTAAATCTGTCTTTGTATCGAAATCAACATCATCCACTATCGAAGGGGTCTGATCATGCTTTGACCAATTTGCGTCATAGGCAGAAATCGATGCATTGTCAGTGGTGGCCACAACGTTGTCGCCAACCGCGAAATTCGATGCTATCAACTGTGCCGTCAACTGATACATAATAGAACCAGCCGGTCTGAGCTGCACCCGCACCGGGGAATATCCCGGCTGACGCATCCCAATTGCCTTTATAGACCATGCCATCTGAAAGTGCGGCAATGTCAGTCTCCATCTGATCCAGATCGATGGCTTGGCTGACAGTAATATGACCAACCTTAGCTTGTTCTGCATCGGTGTAAGCGTTGGTATTGACCTCTCCTTCGTACAGGGCCTTGATTTCTGCACCTGTCAGAACAGTGGTGGCGACATCGACCCAAGCAATGTCGTCTGTACCAATGATAATCGGATCTGCAGACGTGCAGTAATAGGAGCCAGACCCCAATGTTTCCTTCATTCACTCGTACCTGCGAACCTATTGACCAGATCGCCGGCATCGACACAGTCAGCTCGTGCGTTGCCAGACGTCGGAACTCGCGAGATAAATGCCGTTCTCTGATGCATCTGTTTGATCCTTTACCAACACCCGGTCGTCTGCAACCACCGTAACGGTGTCCAACGTCTGTAGCCCAGCCAACGCAATGTTCGCTGTGGTTGCTACGCGACAAGGCACCTTTTGTGAAATCGTGGCGTTTTCACCATTGGGTGTAGCGCCGGTGCCAAGGCCCGATGCTCTGTCAGTGATAGTGGATGGCATGAAAATACCTTGTGAGTTCATAGAAAAAGGCCGCTCGCAAGAACGGCCTCTACAATTGAGCAGGTGTCGAGATTTGGTTATTGGCGAATCTCAGCAATGCCATTGTGTCGAACCCGCAAGGGTTCCCCTTTTGGCTTTCGCATAATCGCATCATATAAAATGAAGTCGTTTTCAAACACGTCCCTTACCCGATCCAACAAAGCCTGCTTCACAGGCCCAACATCTTGTTGTTCGGAAACATTTTTCATAGGGATTTCAATATTTTGCCCAACTTTAGACGATAGGTGTTGAGCAAGGTCGTCGAGTCTCTCGAACGAAAACAACAAGTCAATTCCTATCTTCCTTCTTGGGTTGAGGATAAAGCTTGAAGAGCGTGTCACCACAAATCTCTTTGTTTCACCTCCGCAAACACCTTCAAGAAAGTCGCTAAATGACATATTGTATGTGTTGCGCAGATGATCGACATGACCCGCCTTTTCCACACCAGAACGGCGCAGATATTTGTAATAACTAGCCAACATATCGAACGGCTCACGCACAACTGCAATTCGTTCAAGAATGTTAGCGTCCAAACCACTGCGCTTCTTAAGAAAGGGTTCAAAATACTCTTCATAATCCGCCACGGTCATATGCTTCACGCCACCGTTGCCATCAAGTATGCATTCTGAGACGTGCCGAAGGGCAAAGTTTATTGAAGTTGATGCGCTCTTTGGCACGTCGAACATCACATACTTGTGCATGAACGAAATCCGCATTCTTGGCCAAAATTCCCAATGCTGTTTGCTTATGTACTGAGATTGTCACAAGAAATCCAAAACCTCCAGTGCGTGTTGACAGCACCCTAGTTGCTGATCTGCTGAGCAACCCTGCGCCCCGCAATTGATTTTGAAAATCATGCAACGTTGTTTGTCATCAAATATGTTGTCCCCTATCATCTCAGTCACTAGGTGCCCCTTGCCAGGTCTCGAAACTGTTCGCAACACAACGGAAATCTCAACCCGCCTGTCGTGAAACTATATGTCTGACTCGGGTTCAATCTCGCCGAGCGACCTGCGCTGGGTCAGGGACTTTATCAACGCGCCAACGTGACGGGCCATGTCGCTGCTGAGGGCTCTGGCTTTGCCGATGGAGTAGGCAATCACATCGTCGGCAAACTCTCCGTACTGCTCGTTGATATCGGCGTACACTTGGCGAACCGCAGCAGCCTGCTCTTCGGTTTCTGGGCTGTCCTGATCGGTTGCAATGCGGGTCAGCGCCTTGCCGATTTCGAAAGCCCATTCATCCGGTACCGGGGCGATCGATGCCTGTGCAACGCCAAGCGCTGATTGTGCGGCCATCATTTCCCGCACCAGCGCCTGAGTTTTTTGCGGTGATGTGGCGCTCGGGTCCTGCGCTTCAGACAATGCGTGGCGAACAGACGGCACACGCATGGCGGCGCGCGCCGGATTGTCTCTTCGTTCGCGCCCTATCTCGTTCGCTTGCCGGGACATCCGCTCATAAACCGCCTGCCTGCGGGCAAAGCCTTCGCCCTCATCTCCAGGCTCAGGCCGGTGAGCTTCAACCAGTTGCATAATCTGCTCATCAGGCAGGCTCGCCATGTTTTGCGTGTTGGCAGCTACATCGGTCGCGTCCTGCCTGGCCTCAAGCCATTGCCGGTGTGTTTCCGGCCCCAGTTCCCTCAGCACACTATCCGGGTCAATATCCGCGTGCGCGCCATTTGAAAAGGCAGAGCGGATGTCCGACCGGATGCTTTGTCCAAGCTGCCTTGCATGGATCCTGTCAGCCAGAGCATGCCTGCTGTCCTGGCGTTCAAGCTCACGGCCGGCAGCGTCAAGCAGATCTGACTTCTGTTCGGGCTCCAATACATCGGCCCATGCAGGACGCCGGGCAATCTGTTCATAAGGCGTGCTGCCCTCACCGCGCACAATCGCGGCTTCCTGCAGCCTGACCTGCCGGTTCACGCCATCGTCTTCATTGCCGTCCGCAGCAATGGCAGCAGCAATTGCCTCTGTATCACCTGATCTGACCGCCGCTGCCACATCATCCGGGAGATGGCCTGTGCGATACCCCACAGAAACCAGCGCCGCGCGAACATGCGGTGCAAGACGATCAAACACCTTGCCACCGACCTGCTTGTCGATGCCGGAGAGGAATTCATCGACACGGCGCTGCACATCCCTGTCAGCATCCGCGCGGGTGACCGTCATGGCGGGCACGATTTTTTCAACCGTGCCATCTTCATGAGTGACGGTGTCAGATCCATAACCGGCCCGGTCTGCACGCCCGTGCCAGTAAGGTGTCGAGCGAAACCTGTGCAACCGCCTGATGAGCGCGCTCGGGCCCGGTTGTTCGCCTCTCAGAACCGACACAGCCAGAGCCGGGTCCTGCTTCGTGATCCTTGCTATTTTGCCGGATGCATATTGGCGGGCATAGCCAACACTACGGCCAGCGGCTTCCTCCACCGAAATAACGCCTGTATCAACCATGTCCTGCAATGTGGCGCGCACCCCACCCATGACCACTTTTCCGTCCTCGTCAGGCTGCGATGCGGCAATGTCGACCTGCCGGAGCAGAGACCTGTCGGCTTCGGCACGTTTGACACTCAGTCCGACCTCACGGGCCAGCGTGCCGATGCTGATACCAACCTGTGCCAGATCATCCTGTGTCTCTGCCATGAACTGCTGGCGCACCTGAGGATCAGAAATGCCCTGCGCTGCCTGTTTCTGCCAAGCGGCTGCGCGGGCCTCATAAGCCTTGCTCCACTTGTCATAGTCGGGGTTTTGGTCGGGCGTGTAGCTGTTGTGTTCGGCAAGCAGGCTTGAGGTCCACCGCGAACGGGCACTCGCCAGTTCAAGCGCGGAACGCTGCTGCCTGACCTTTTCCTGTTGCTGTTGGTGAGCCGCCTGTTTTCTGGCGACCTCAAACAACTGTTTGCCGGTCCGATGCATGGCCGGGCCCACAAAGTCACGCGGCGCAGATACGATGCCGCCGCTTGAGCGCGGCACGCCCTGGCGCAAATTATCTCGTGTCGGGATTCTGGGCACGGTCTATCTCGCCATCTTGTACAGATTGCCCGCAGCTCCGCCGGCAGCGCCGATGATTGACCCGGTCAGCGCACTGCGGCCCTCAGCGCGGCGGGCAGCAGCGCTGGCATAGGCTTTGTTGCGGCCGGTATTGCCCTGATAGAGTTCCAGCATGGAATTGTAGTTGCCCTGTTGTTCAACACCCTGCATCAGGCTGGTGATCGATGCATCACCTGCCCCGCCACCAGACGCTGCTGCGACTGCCTGAATGCGCGACCGGGCAAGGTCCTTTTCCCGGCGGGCCTGCATGGCCCGGCGCTGGCCAATGGCTTGTTCTTCATCGCCCTTGACTTTCAGCTGCCTGGCCTCGGCTTCAGCACCCGCCTTTGCCTGCAGTCCGCTGTAGAGCGTACCAGCGGCGCTGAGCCCGGTACCGAGCAGGCCCAGTGTGGAAAGCGCACTGCCTGCCGATGCAGCAGCACCAGCCGCTGCAGTGCCTACAGTTCCTGCCGACGCAGCGGATGTGCCGATGGCGGCTGTGAGTGCAATAAGTGTTTCTGCCATTTCAATACCCTGTTGCCTTGCCGGACCTCGCCCGTGTCGCGAAACCCGAGCCATTCAAGCCATCTCGACCCGTTGAGTTCTGAACAATCCTCGATTGTATAAAGTTCGTCGCATGCAGCCTGCGCTGCCCTGACCAGCCGTGCAGACCAGCGAGCGATCAGCGTTTTGTGCGCCTTGATCTCGCTGTTACCTTCAAAGCATACCCAGGGCCGGTTTTCGTCACCCCACACCACCCATCCTGCGCCAATGATGGCACCCGTCTCATCTTCCGCCACCACACCGATGAACCACATGGGTGCTACGATGCGGCAGAATTTCTGGACATCGCTGGGTCTGGCCTCCCTGACGGTCAGCATCAATTCGCCTCCATGGTCAGCGACAGGCTCAGCACCGTGCATGGCAAAGGCGCCTGCCCGGCCAGGCACAGCCTTGTGTCGGTGTCCCAGGTGCCGGGAATGCAGTAGGACTGTGCATCATAGGTTTCCAGCACCGTGTTGGCATCCAGCGTCTCTCCTGCAAACGACAAGGGCAGGTAATCCATGGCGTCAAACGTCTGGCCAGCCCTGATGCCCCTGATGTGCGTCCTGTAGAGGATCGGTGCCACGTCCCGCAGCGTCTTGCGCCGCGACAGGGGTGCGCCGTCGCGAACCCCGTAGGCCAGCTTGGCCGAACGCCATTGCCAGTCATATGCGAGCCCTACAACAACCGTGCCGCTGACCGGTTCAGGCAATGTGATCTGGCCCGACGAGACAGTGAATATGGCCGGTTCATCACCATCCATGACCGCCTGGCCGGCGGCCCAAACGACCACTTGCGCACCTTCAAGATGCGACAACCCGGTTACCGTGTCAGATGCGACAAGGGTCCGGGTCACATAGCTGTCGGCCATGTAGTTGTGGATGCCGCCCTGGGCCTGGGTGTCATAGGCGAGCCGCTCCACATGGCGCCTGGTCGCGCCATTGACGGTGCGCGCGACCACCATGAAGACATCGTCGTCTTCCACATTGGGCAGGATGGCCACGTCTTCGATCAGCCCGTCGGTCTGGAAGGTAAACCAGGACAGAACGTCTTCGGAACGTTCATAAGTCAGCATGGCGCAGGTGCCGTCATTGAGCACGAACCAGATGCGGGTATCGGGCTGGCGCTGCACGGCCAGCAGCTTCACGCCGGCACTAAGCACGGTCGGGTGAAACCGGCTGATTTCCGACGATGAATAATCCTGCGCATCGATCGTGTAGGACAGGTCATAAGCGCGCTTGCCCGAGCGCTGCACGAACACCGCGGAGCGATCAATCTTGATCGCCTGCACATCGGCAGAGCCTTGTGTGGAAGCATCCTTGATGGAGAAATTCGAAGGTGTCATTGGCTCATCGAACGATGAAGACCGGCCAACCGGTTCTGCCCCTGATGTGCCGATGCACAGCCGGGCCAGACCAAGGATCCAGTTAACCGCGTTCACGGCACCTGTTGCTACGGACCTGATCACAGGCCCGCTGTCGCCGTCCTGTTCCAGGTCAAAGCTGTCAAAGCCGTCCGAGACGGAACCGAACAGTTTGTCGGCGCCACCCCACCACAACCGGCCTTCAAACAACGCAACGGCAGACGGCCAGCCGCGCAAGGTCGAGAACTGTCCTTCCGACCAGTCATTGGCAACTTCGTCGGCATGAATTCTGGACATGACTTCATAGTCGGCAGAGGACGGTGAGTTGATGCCGGTGATCAACACGTAGCCGTCGCCGCCACCGCCGCCCGAATAGGTCGCCGTAATGACTGCAGTCCCTGAGGTATAGTCGTCCGAATTGAAACCGAGCCTGCACAATACAACCGTGTTCGCAGACCCCGGCGTTCTGGTAATGCTCTGATTGGTTGTGTAAAACTCAACCCGCCGCCACGTCTCGCCGTCGTCTTCGGAGATTTGCAGCCCGATACGCCCGACCCAGGTTCCGGTAATCGAGATGACGACATCACGCTCGTTGGTGTTTTCGTTGGCTCCGTCGGAATCGATGTCGTACCTGGAATTGCCTGACACCCGAATGGTGTCCGTGTACCTGTCCGGCCCGGATAAGGACGCTCCCACAATGGTCTGCTGGTGGGTAATGCGGAACACTGACCCAACATGACCGGACTTGAAGAACGGAGCCGACGCCGTGAGGGTGCCGTTCCCGGTTCTGGCGTCAGGTGTAAGCGTCAGGTCTGCTGTCTTGCCTCTGAACGGACCATCTACAAACTCGTAGCCTGTTAAAGACCATGATGTTTCCGCCCGGCGCTCAATCCGCACCGGCTGATAAGCCTGGTCGGATGAGGTCACAAAGATCACATCACCGGACTGCGAATATCTCAGTTTGAACAGATCAGCGGCAGCCCAGCCTGTCACCAGTTCCATCACGCCTGCCGCGGCAATGGACACATCGGATACGATGCGATTTGCCTCGCTTTCCGCTGAGAGCTGAACGTAATAGGTGCCCGACACAGGTGTGAAGGCAATCGAGTGAAACCCGGTTTTCAATTCGGTTTCGCTTATGTATTCATCGCCGCCATCAGTGGAGCCGCAGCGGAATTTCACCGGGCCCCGGTCAACGGTAACTTCAATCGCATGTTCGACATTCTGGTCGCCACCAGACACGGTGTCGGAGCGCTTGGCGAGTGTCGTGCCGCCCCTGTCGGGTGTTTGCAGTGTCAACACGCCGCCGGAGATTGTTGACACTCCACCGCCTGTCGTCGTGAGCGTCCAGCCGGTCGACGCACCAAAATCCCCATTGGTCACAACCGTGGAAACAGCAGCCCTGGAAACAAGCTCGCCAGCGACCCGAACGCGCAATTTCTGGTCTGACAATTCCAAAAGGGCAGTGTCGGTTGCCGAGAAGATGAACGGAATGTTGCGCGCCTCGCCATCGCCGTCTGTCGACGAGAGATAAGCAAGCCCGGGGCGTGCAGCCATCGGACCGATCACACGCGGGAAACAGTTCTTCATCACCTCGGCCGAGATACGCATGCGCGACAGGTCAACGCGGCCCAGCGCCAGCGGCGACACCTCACCGCCGTTCATGGCAAACAGATAGGATTTTTCGCGCATCACGCCCGCCTGTAATCAAGGCTTGACCGGCGGCCGGAAAACCGGTTGCTCATCCAGCGTCCCGGCCTGCTGGCCTGTGTCGGCTGCTGCAGGGCTTCAAACGTGTTGGCCTTGCCCAGCGCCACGGCCTTCAGCGACATGAGACTGCTCTGCAGTTCGGTCGAGCCGGTCAGTTTCGGTGCGATACGGCAGGCCAGTTCGGTGCATGCCGCCTCGGTGAGCCGTTCCGGCCACCTGCCCAGATCAAGCCCATAAGCGGCATCACTGGAGGTGTAGCGCATGTAAAGCGGCGTCACGTCGGACCACAGGTAACCGCCCTCCACCAGATAGGCCCTGCCATCTGTGTGATAGTCCAGTGGAGGATCCAGGGCCTCGGAGGCAGACACTACATATTTGCGCACGAAATCTGCCGGCATGTCATGGGCATGGGCATAGCCGAAGGCCGGCGAGACACTATTGTTCACTGTGATCTGGGTGGTGCGCATGGCATGGGTCCAGAAACCTGCTTCCATGAGCGACTGCAGCATTGGTCCATAGTGAATGTCGCACAATCTGCGGGCTTCATTGTTTTCGCTCAGCGATGTCACCGGCGTCTGCCTGCAGTGCAGAATGGCGCGCTGATAAATTTCCAGCTTGCTGGTTGCCATCGGTTTACGCCGCCGCCTTGCGGTTCATGGTGCCAAGATGGGTATCAAGGGCGCACTCGGCATCAACCCTGGTGGTCAGTCCGGCGAACAGGACAATGCCGTCAGGGTCGACCACCCGCCAGCCGTTCTGACCATTGGATTCGATAGTGTGCAGACCACGCAGGCGTTCGATCTCCGGCCGGCCCAGCGCCTTGATGTCATATTCCACATGCCGCACAACCGCGACCCGCAGGTAATTGCGCCCTGCTTCCAGCACCCTCAGGTCGGCCTCCCAGCGCAGACGCTGATCGATACAGGTGAGCAGCGATTTCGGCGTCACCCGGGCCGCATGATGGGCCCAATAGGAAGGCTTGCAGATATCGTCCAGCTGGTCACCGTCGGGGATCTGCACCATGAACCTGCTTTCAACATGGCTGGCCAGTTGAAACACACTATGGCCGTTGGGGCATGTTTTGACAAAGGCAGTGGCATCGGTTGCAACCGGATTTGGGACGGGGTTTTTTGCCATTTTTCTGGAGGTTCCTTGTGATTGAAATGTAAAACGGGACGCGGATCCTTTGAAGAACCACGCCCCGTTTCGGGTTTTAAGTCGTCATGATCTGTCGCGTCAGCCGAAACCGCTCATGGAGCTGAATGCATCCTGGAGCAGAGTGCCGGAAGCAAACTTCAACGCACGACTGGATTTTCCCCGACGCTTACTCCGCGAGATTGTCCAGCACAATCCGGTCCGTGAAGGTACCGGCGCTGGTGTTCATGGTCATGTTGGCAACCGGGGTCAGTTTGGCATTGGTCAGGCTGTACTCCACCTCGACGAATACTTTTTCAACATCACCTTCCTGCAAACCGGGACGCCGTGGCTGGGTGAACACCCATTTGTTGGTATCGATAACGAACTGGGATAACAAGCCGGTCGAACAAACCACCTCGCCCTGGCTCGGATACCCGGTGATGCTGATTGAAATACGCCTGCCCGTACCTCGTTTCCAGACCCTGCCCAGCGCATCGGTGACCTCACACCGGGTGCCTGCCGGAAACCCGTCCAGGGTGAGTTCGTAATAGCGTTGCGGCGGCGGGTATCTGCCGACATTTGCAGGCAGAGTATTGTTTGCCGGAGGCAGGTTGCCCGCAAGGTCTGAGTTGTTACCGGTGTCGGCGACGCTCGCCGGTGTCTCGTCATCGCCGAACAGCGACACACCGGACGTTCCGCACCCGGCTACAAGGCCACACAACGCACTGACAACTGCCAATTCAAGAATACGTTTCATGACATTGACTGTGGAACAGACTTGCAAGACACGCAACGGCATTTGTTGAATGTCTACTACAGATGACAGCTTTCGCCGGCATGACCAGGCGGCAGCAGCGATGTGTATGCAAAGTTCCTCACTGTAGCGCTGATACGCATATGTTTGCCGGTATTTGTGTAAGCAGGTCAATAACGGCAGCAGGCAACGAACCTTACCTGTTGCCCAATTCATCGGTAATCCATTGAACAAAAATATTTTTCAGAAAGTCAAATGCGCCGCGACCATGTTCCGGTCGCGGATCCGGCCCGGCAAGCTGCCGGACCGGACATGTCGTGTTAAATGGTCAGGCCAGGATGGCCGGTGACATGGTGGCAGCACCGCCTGCCGTTACCGCAGTGACGACGTGCGTGGTGGCACCGACGGTTGCGGTGGTCTTCACATAGATCACCACGTCATTGACCTTCATGCCCTTGGCGGCACCGTCTTCGATGAAGTCGGCGGCGTCCACAGCGGTATGAATGTCCGTACCATAGGCGAGCCAGACTTTCGGCTGATCGCCCACGCACGGGATCACGCAGTTCCATTGTGCTGTTACATAAGCCATGTGTAATCCTCCCTTTAGGACGCCACGATGGCGGAACCATCATGTGTCATCTGAACGATCCCGGTGTTCTGAAGCAGCTTGGCTTCGTGGTAGAGTGAACAGCGTGACCAGGACAGTTGCTGCTTGTCCTCATAGCCGATGGCCACGTCCATGCCCTTGGCATCGGCTGCATGACCGACGGCGTTGCGGTGATACATGAAGCACAGCTCCGAACTGGTGCCGAGACCGGCGATCTGGTTGGAGACGATCCATTTCACACCGAGCCATTCATACCAGCCCTGCCCCATGCTCGAGGCTGTCTTGGCATCCATGGCATTCCAGCCGGGATAGTTCACCGCCGGTTTGACGGTGACAAAGTCCGCACTTGAGAAGGTCGGGATAGTCATCAGGTAGGCCAGGAAGGCCGGCGAGATCACCGCGAACACATTGCCGTCCCACGGAACGCCGTTGTTCATCAGGTATGTCGTCGCCTTCTGCACCATGGTCAGTGACGCTGTTGCAGTTGTACCGGTGGTTATGGTGCCGGTTTCCAGTTGCGCCAGGATGGTGGCATCAATGTCGCGGTTCAACACCGACATGGTATTGATCTGCATGATTTCGCGCTGGTCACCTTGTGACTGGAAGATATTGAATCCGGTCATTTCGATGAGGTCGTGCTTTTCCTTCAGCGTGACGGTGGTCTGGGTATTGTTGTTGTCACGCGCCGGGATCAGGCCGCCAACGCCGCGAGTTACGGTTGTGCCGGATGAATCGACGATCAGGAACGTGGCCTGATTGCCCTTGGTCTGGCTTTCCTTGGTGGTTGTATCCTTGAGAAGCGATTGCCGCTGGCCAAAGGCCAGAACCATCTCTTCCCGGTATTGAATCATTGGGGCTGCACCAGGCATGGTGTCCCTCCTTCAATTGATGGGTTGAATGAAAGCTTGGTCCTGAACGGGTGGCCGGAAGGGGAGCGAACACCGGGAGGTCTTCGGTTCACCGAAGAGCCGGTTTCACTGGCCTGCAGGGACGTAGGGACAGTAGCGGGTTGGTTTGGGGTCTTGACCCCGGGGTTCAACCGGGACCGTAAATAACGGGATGGCCGGTTTGATCAGAAGTTCGGTTTACGGGTTCACGGGTGGCAGTCCAATGCCAGGCACCCATTTCACGCCATTGGCGAAAGGATCGCGGTTGCCAAACGGATCATTGTCGTTCGGAATGATCGCCCAATCATCCAGCGTGAGGCTGGAAAATACTTCTTCGGCCATCTGGTAAATATTGAGGTCGTCGACATCGGCAAGGCTGGTCATATGGTTGGACTCACCGTCTGGCGCCACGTCCAGCAGATGATTGTGGTCAAGGTTCACAGGCCTGACAGCCGCACCCGATGATGGCACCAACAAATCATCACCATCAGGTGTAAGATCATCGCGATCAGGTAAATCGACAGACCCTGCAGCAGACCGTTGCAAAGCACCGGAAGATGTCGCGGCACTGTTTCCGGCTTTGCCGTGAACAAGGCTCTTCAATGCCTTTGTGTTGGTCGTGTCGGAGAATTTCAGTTTCCGCGCTGCACCAGAGGCCACGAATTTCTGTAAGCGCTCCATGCGCCCGTCATCGGACATCTGCTTTATCCGGGTCAGTATCTGAGTGTGACGGGCATCCAGTCGCTGAACTGTGGAATTTCGAATTGTGTTTCCCCAAAAACTTGCCAGCGCACCTGATGCCATCGAGTGCCACACATTGGAGGAGCCTTTCGGCCTGTGAGACGCCACCATCCCGTCCCCAGCGATAACTCCTGCTGCTGTCACTATTTCCGGCAAAGTCGGCGTACGACCGAGCATATTGCTCAACCAGCCTCCGAGCGTCATTCCAAGGACGTTGTTGAAGTGATCTTTATTGTGTTCTCCAAAATTGTCTCTCGCCCGGTACGCAGCGTAAGCTTCGTTGGCATGCCCGATAACGTTCGTGGTCCATTGACCTCTTTCGACCGTGGAGTGAGCAGACGCGATAACATGCTTGAGGGCATCAAGGCTGTCTTTATCATAACCAAGCGCCTCTAACTCGTTTACGTAAGCGGCAATGTTTTCGTAATAAAGATTGTTTTCCTTTGCATAATTTTTCAATTTTTCTTTGATGTTCACTTATTCACCTTCAGTTTTACGACTGTTGTGTCACCTTGCGTTGCTGTAATAAAAACTGAGTCAATGGGCTGACACTCGATATCAGACTCGAATGCGAAAAATCTTTTGTCAAAAAACAGTGCGATGGCCCGGTTATCATCCTTGACCACCAATCTGGTTAGCTCGTAAAACATTTCGTCATCACCAAAGGGGCCATGCCTCATTTCAATATTCTCGATTGTTTCCGTATTCATGTGAATATTATGGCAAATCTCCTTCCAGTCACTTTGCCCGTCCGAGAATATTTCTTTTGCGTTTCTATTTTCAAAACTTCCATTCTGGTAAATATAGTAAGCCAACCTGTTTGCTTCAAAATAAGGGTCTCCACGCAAAAGTTCCGACAACATGTTTCCCAGCAGACCACCCAAAATAAAAACGAAAATTATTACAATTCGGCTGCGCATCCTGATCATACTTTCCCATTGAACGCCGGGATCGGTCACGAGTGTCCAGGCATTGTCATTCATTAGACTGACAGTCTGGGACCAAAACAAGAACATTGCAACAGTGAACTGGGAAAACTATGCCCTGCGTTGAGCACCGAATGGCAATTGCTCATTCACTTCCCTAGAGCCTAACGCCGGCCCTCCAGCAGTTTGCTGTATTCCACGTCCAGGCCTTCGCGCTTGTATTTTGAATAGTCGGTGGACATGATCTTCCGAATTTCCTCAATGCGGGCCTGTACATTGTGGCCAGCGGCGGTCTCGCCGGTCTGTAGTACTGTGCCGCCTTCTGAGCGGGCCATCTGGTTGATGAACTTGTTGAACTTCGGATCATCAGCCAGTCTTAAACCCTCCGGCGTGCGCGCGGTGACGAAGGACTGCCAACTGTCGCCCAGTCTGTCCTGCATGAACTGCGCGTTCAGCGCGATGTTCTTTTTGTAATCCGCGCCCCAGTCCATCCGCAGAGTATCTTCGGTTTCCTCCTGCCGCAGGGCGTCGGTTTCCGCCTGGCGCTCCATCTGCTGCAAGGCGACTTCATTGGCCACCGACATGATCTTTTTCGCATGCTCCGGCGGCATGTCCAGCTCATGAAACGTGCCGCGAAACGCATCTATCGATGCCTTGCCGAACTCATCCAGGTCTTCATATTTGCCGTCCAGCAGGATCGGCACATCGTAGTCGCTGGCGGTTTCCGGGATACCATGTTCCAGCCGCCATTCGGCGCGCTGTTCATCTGTCGCCTCAGGGCCCGGCCTGAGCTTCACTTCGCCGGAGCGAATACGCTGCTGGGCCGACATCAAGGCCTTGCCAACGGCATCAGGCGAAGTATAGCGCTCCAGCAGCCGGGCCGCCTTGTCATCGCCATTGGCCATCTGCACGCGCCAGTTATCCGGCCACCCGCGTCCGGCAGACTCGTCTGCGGCAGTTTTATCTCGAGCAGACCGGCCTGCAACAGACGCGTCTGAATCGGACGAGTCCGTTCCCGCCTCGTCATACAACGAGCCTTCCTTGCCGTTGTCGGACCAGGACCGGGTCCTGTCCTGCAGGCTCGCCTCCTGCCCGGCATCGCCGGTTGTGTCAGCGGCAGCAGCGTCTGCATCGGCAGGCGCACGAAGTATTTCGGACCAGTTTGGTTTCACTTATATTTTCTCCTGATTGGTTGCAGTGGGAGTGATCAGGGCTTCCTGGATCATCGCGCCCACATACCGGCGGCCCTCACCAAAGGCAGACAACCGTTCGCTGTGTTCATGGAATGTCAGTTCGTAATAGCCGCAAAACCGCTTGATGATGACCTCGAGCGCCAATTTCTGTTGATCCTCGTTACCGACTCCAGCCCCTAAACTCTTGATTGCCATGACTTCTTTGACAGTCAGGTTCTGAGGCCAGTTATCGCCAAGCGGCTTTGGTCCGGGGGCGGGTTTCAATACCATTATCGTATTCCCGCCTTGGCGGCCTGTGCCGCCACATCGGCCATCTGCCTGGCTTCGGCAATAGCGCCCTGGCTTTGCGCGGCCGCGGCAATTTCGGCCTGGGCGGCCTCGACTTCGGGATCGTCTTCCTCGCGCATCCACTGGGCAGGTGCGATGGCAATCATGGTATCGCCATAGGCCTTGGTGACGTTGAACCGGGCGGCGATTTTCGGATCGGCACCTGATGCTGCCTGGGTCAGTTCCATGGCCCGGCCAAAAATCAGCGCCAGGCCGTCACGGCGAGCATCTTCAATGGGGTTGTCATAGGTCCAGTCAAACTCGCGGCCGTCGATTTCGGCCGGCCGGTCTTCCTCCTGGCCCAGCCAGCCCATATTCGCTGCAACCTCATATGTCAGGTTCAGCACCCGGCCGTTGCGTTCGGGTTCTGCCGGTTCGATGATCGGTTGCGTGGCGCGCTGAAACTCCTGCCAGCGGCGCTCCACCTCTTGTGCCGTCATCTCGCCGCCGCCCACCGGCAGAAACAGCTTGTTCAGATACCAGGCATCGCCGAGCTGCTGGCGCATGGCCCCATGCAGCGTCACGCCAAGTTCCGGCACCTTGCCCAGGTTGACCGGGCGGATGGCATCGCCGTTGCGCTCGTCATAATTCTTGTCCACCCAGGTAATCCCACCGGGGAACAGGTTGACCGGCCCCAGCACCACTTCGGACTGGCCCACCAAAGGCGGTTCAACCGCGTTCTCGCCGGCCTGCATGATCGACCACGTCATCGACTGCATGGTGCGGGCATCAGGTGTCGAAATCACCGCGCACGGCGAGATGGCATAGGCAGAGCCGGACAGCCGGAACCAACGGCTAACCGCATAGCGCAATTCGTTGAGCTCTTCTTCAAACAGAATGTCCCTGGTATCTTCGCAAATATAGACCGACACCCAGTCCTTGGCGGAAGACTTCGGCTTGTCAGCCACGTAGTAGGCGTCAATCGGCATTGCCACATGCAGACACTGCACCTTGTCGTCGGGCGATTTTTTCAGTTTTTCGGTGATGTTCTTGGGAATCGTCCAGCCGGCCTTCTTCTTCGCGCACAGGTGCGCCACCTTCATCTTGAAGCGGCGGTAGACCGTGTCCACCTCACCGTCGACATCCTCGGCCCAGGCACAGTCGCGCAGGTGCCAGGTGCGATACAGCATGCCGGAGCGGTCAGACCGCGGTTCAGCAGACGTCACGCAATTGCCGAAGGTCACATATTGATGGTCCGCCAGGGCCTGAGCTGAAATGAACTGGGACTTGTTGTCATACAACAGCGCGCGCATGCGCTTGTCGGTGCGCTCATAGTGCGCACGGATCGCCTGTTGCCGGTTGACCTCGTCATCGCGGTCCCTGCCCTTGAACCATTCCCGTCCCTTGGGACGCAGCACCGAGCCGAGATAATTGCCGAAGTCGCGGCGATACAGCGCCGGGGTTGAGTCATACAGGTTGGAGGCAAAGCCGTCATCGTTCTTTTTGGTGGTGAAGTCGGCGTGCTCGGGGAAGTGCAGTTCAGCCACTTCCTGCCAGAAAGAGTTGAGCGCCTGCTTCGCGGTAAAGGCAGACGCCGCCATGGCGCACAGGCGGGTGGCGCGTTCAGGCAATGCCATCAGGCGGTTCCGCCCAGGTTGGAGCCGGAATAGGACTGGCCGGAATAAATGGTGGCATCGCGCCCGCCCCGCTTCTTGCGGCGCTCGCGCACCCTGTCGCGCGCGGCCAGCTTGCTGGCAAACGAATTGGGGTCAGGCATTTTGCTGACGGCAACTTCCGGTATCTTCGGTTTGAAAATGGAACCGATCGCCTTGATGGCCTTGGACATGGGTGGGTCTCCTTTTAAGTGATATCGCTCACGCGAGTTGGCTTGCGCCAACCGCTCCGCTAGGGCGCACTCCGTGCGACGGCCAGTCGGCCTTGCCTCAGCACTTCGTGCTTCGGATTGGTGTATTTCAAAACCGTTGAAAAGAATTCTGGAACTAGGACCGACGGGCCTCGGGCCGGTCAGGCCCGCCCCAGCGGAGCGCAGCCGACAGGCTGCTTGCGTGAGCGGGATAAACTGAAACCAGGTTCGAGCCAAACAATCCACAGATTCACATGGGGATTCACTGTATCGCTTATGCACACGGGTTTTGCGGATATTTGTGTAAGCAGGTCAATGCCGGTCGCATACAACAGAATAAGACTGTTGCCCTGTTCAGCATTAAGCCTCTGTAATTAATACATAATTATCATCCTCGGGCTTGTCCCGAGGATCCATTCTCATCTCACTTCCTCGAGGTCACCGCCCGGCGCGGCAGGTCATGTGATCTGTAGCCCCCTGCCCGTCTGTTGCCTGATGCCCAGTAGGCCATGACCACGGCATCGCCCCTGTCCGGTGACCGGCCAATGCGTTTCTTCAGGTCCTGCTTGCCCTCGATCTGGATTTTCGCGCCCGGCACCACCTTGTAGGTCGGTGCACACAAGTCGCTTTTCAGTTCCGCATCGCGCGGCAGGGCGATCTGGCCGCCATAGTCCGGGTCCAGCGCCTCGCGCAGTGCCCACCAGGCTGCCGCCCTGAGGTTGAGGAAGCCGAGCGTACCGGACTTGTCGCGGCCCGGGCCAGCTGCTGCGCCGTTGAACTGGGCCGGCGACAGGGTCTGCTTCAGGTGATCATAGGTTGACCCGCCATAGCCGCCGCCCATGTCGAGCACCACTTCTGCCCCGTCGCGCAACTGCATGAAAATCAGGCCGGCAACGCTCGGGCCGTCGTGGGTATCGACGCCCTTGTAGGTCTTCAGCCTGGCAAACCAGCCGCCGTGGCGGGCCGCCAGCACCGTCATGTCGCTGCCTCCCTGGGCGATATCGACACCCAGCGCGGTCATGGCAGATGAGCCGCCGGCCTCATGCCAGCGATCCATGGCCGCTTCCACCCAGCTTTGCGGGATCACCTGGAACGGTTCATCGCGCTGGCCGATGGTAAAGTCACCCTCCATCATGGCTTCGCGCATGCCCGACGGCAGGGCTGCCAGAATGGATGCATAGCCGCTGTCTGCAAGGTCGGGATTGTCGGCCAGCTCGGCAGGAATGAAGGTGCGTGACTTCGGCAGTACCGGCTTGTTCTTGCTGTCGAGCAAGACTTCGCCGTCTATCTCAACCGGACCGGGGCCATCGACCTCGCAGTCTTCCCCCTTGATGGTGGTGAACCAGCGCAGTTCACCCGGCAGTGCCGGATTGGGATGGTCCGGTATCAACCAGGGGGCCCAGCGCCGGTTGATCCACATGCCTTCCGGTGTCACCGGCGGGTTGGACGCGGCCACCACGCGCACTCGCTGCCCCTTCAGCGTGGATCGCGCCCAGGCAATGATGAACGTGTATTGCGCCTCCAGAAAATTGGCCAGTTCATCGAACCCGATGAAGTCCTTGGGCGTGCCCTGATACTTTGCCCTGTCGTTCAGATGCTGGCAGCCGCCGAGCATGATCAGGCCGGGCTTCGGTTCGCTGCGCCGCCAGATGCGTTTCTGGCTGTTGTAGCCGTCACGATTGCCCAAGATTTCCTCCATGCGCTGCTCAAGGCCTTCAACCTCCTTGTCGAGGCGCCTCAGGACCAGGCTCTTGCGATGGGCCGTCAGTGCCAATCCCAGCAAGAGGTCGGTCTTGCCGCCGCCTGCCTCACCGCCATAGAGCAGTTCGTCAGCTTCGCAGTAGTAGGCCTCCGTCTGCGGGCCGGGATTGGGTATCCAGGCCATGTCGGCAGTGCGCTGCATGACCTCGCGCCGCACCTGCTGGAACTCTTCCGGATCAGCCGCCTTGATGCGCACAAGCAGTTCATCGAGCAGTCCAGTCATATGGTTTCTTCACCTTCGGTTCTGGCTACCTTGTCGAGTACGAAGGCAATGCGCCGGGCCACCTCACGATCCGAGACGGCTGCCTCTTCCGCCCCGGCTTCCATGGCCGGAGCAGGGTTTGCCTCGCCCATGTCCTTGTCGCTCCATCTGGCGATGGTTTTCATCCAGAAAATCTGTGCGCTCACTGTGCCGTTGACGGCATTCTGGTACAGGCTGCCGGCAACGGCGGCATTGGCGATGTCGTTGCCATTGTGCAGTTCGTCGGCAAAGTGCCTGTACAAGGTCGGCTTGGAGATGCCGAGATGTTCGGCAATCCTGTCCCGCGCAATGCCGCACACGACCAGCATCATGACCCTGCGCCGGTCAGTCTCGGATGGCTCAAATACCTGCATCTTTGCAACCTAAAACCGGTAGAACAAGCCGCCTCCAGCAGGCGTCACGAAGGTGTACCTGCGGTGCCCAGCACGATCTCGACACCGGCTTCCGCGTCACCGGATGTGCCGGTGGCGAGAATGCGACGCAAGCGTACCGGCTCCCAGCCGTTGTGGCCGGGCAGAAAGGTCAGCGGCACGGCGGTATCGTCACCGTCCATCCACACCGCCAGCACCACGGCAGATGCGGCAGCGGGCACGGTAACGCGCACTGCAGATGCCGTCCTCGGCAGATCGGCAACGTCAGATTTGTGAGAACCGGCCACATAGGTGTAGCCATCCTTGATGATCATGGGGGTTTTCCTTTTAAGTAGTTTCGCTCACGCAAGCAGCCTTCGGCTGCACATCTTTAGTGGTCGAACAGCTTGTCCGCCTTCGGCGGACCGTTCTCCAACCCCGAACAACCGTAGTGATGAGTTCCAATCCGAAGCACGAAGTGCTGAGGCAAGGCCGACCGGCCGTCGCACGAAGTGCGCCCTCGCGGAGGTGCAGTCGCAGGCTGCTACCGTGAGCGCCATAAACCCACCTATTCAGCGAGCTCACACACAAACATCTCAGGCTTCGCGCCTTCGGCAATCCACGAATTCGACGGACGCGCACGGTTCCCCGTTTTACCGTTGATGTGCATGTGGTTTGCCGCCATTTGTGCAACCGCGTCAATGTCGGCCTGGGACAAGGAAACTGCCTTGTTGTTCAGGGCTGACGCAACCTCCTGAGCCGCCTTGTCTTTTCGGTTGTAGGCGGTCCGCCGGTTCCAGCCGAGTTTCTTGCAGGTTCTGGAAAACCGCCAGCCATGCGCCTTGTCGCGGCAATAGATCATCAGCGCCTTGCGGTGCTCCAGATCACCGACATGCACCATCCAGTCCATGCACTGATACATGCGGTCAATCTCGCCCGGGCGCGGTGGAGACAGGCGCGGCCGGTCCCGGCCCCGGGTCTCATCCGAGCCGACACGGGCCAGTTGATCCGCCCACTCATCGCGCACCGCCGGCCAGGCAGATGTAAAGCCCGCCGGGCGAAGCCCGCCACCAGGCAGTCTCCTGATCGTGTCGGCGGCGCGGATCAGTCGGTAGATGACGATTTCGGAAGTCCAGGTCATGTGCGGGGGTCCTTTCAGGCAGCAGAATTCACCACCGAATTTTACCCGCGCCACGTTTGCGTCTCCAGATCAACGAGGCGCTTGACAAATGTAACAGCCGATCAGTCTTCTAACTCGGGATCATCAAGATCTGTCTGAATCCATCTGTCACTGACGTGAATGTCCGTGGTCTCCAGCAGTCCGGGCCCGAGATTTTCATATTTGTGAGGAATGTCAGCAGGACCCAGCAATATCTCGCCTGCTTCTGCTTCAATCTTCGTCTCGCCGATGGTAAACAGGGCCCTGCCGGCACGGATTATGAATATCTCGTCATAAGGATGCACGTGCCACTTGGGGCCGGCACCCGTCTTTTCGGTTGCATAGAAAATTACCGTCACACCGGTTCCGATGTCCCTGCCCTCCAGTACGCCTTTCCAGGGCCGGTCGTCCGATGCCCAGTCCCTGCGCTTCAGATGTACGGGTTTTCGGTCCATGCAAACACTCCTTGTGTTCGTCAAGATGTGGGCAGCGCCATGCAGCAAAACAAGGCAAATAAGGGGCTTATGACAGCCGGGATAGCCACGATCATTTGCGACCTCATGGCTGTCCTGCCGTTGCCTGTTACCTACTCGGCGACCTGCAGGGTAATTGCAAATTGAGCATTGCCGTTCAGATGCAGAAAATGTTCCTGGTTGTTGTTCCGGCGATTTATGCTTGTGGACACGTTCAGCCGGGTCAGAGAACAGGTGGCCGCAATGGCCTCCAGCAAAATGGGGCACTCGGTAACTGCCTGCCTGTAGATCATTTTTCTGCCCCTCGTCTGGGCGTCTGACAATGTATTTGTTTCATCGTCTGCGAGCGGCATCTGCATGTCGAAGCTGACGTTCACATTGACGAATGAAGAGGCTGGCGGGGCCAGGGACCTGGCTTCACCTTGGGATGAGACGAAGGTCAGCCCCAAAACACCTGCGATGGTCAGCAGGGTTGTCAGGGCGAAAGCAGTAGTGGTTTTACGGTACATCTCTCAAACTCCTTGTTTGCTGATGGTCTGGTTCCCGCAGTTTTCCTGCAGGAACCAGCGCCGCATTATTGCTTGCCGGGTTCCAGGGCCGCGGCAGATTTGGCCAGCCGCACCAGGTTGATGAACTCGGCCCGATAACCAAACCGGTCCTCACCCTTGGCCGACTGGGCCAGTGCCACCACGTCGTCATAAGAGAAACTGCCGGTGTAGCGGCCTCCGCCCAGCACCTGGCCAAAAGCGGCTACAGACGCTGCAAACCGGTCATCGCGCGATGCCTGTTCTACTGACGCTGCTTCCGAGCCCCGCGTCACCGGGGCGGTGATCAAGGTGCTGGTGTCGCTGTCCGGCAGCTTGTAGCGGATCTTCATGAAGGCATATTCTTCGGCGCTGCCAGAAGAGCGAGGTTTCGCAGTCTCAGACTGATAGCGCAGATCATCGACCAACCGGCCTTGTGCGCCAACGGGCGTGATCTCGTAGAGCGCCGTTACCGTGTGTCCGGCACCGATGTCCCCGGCATCGACCTTGTCGTTATTGAAATCCTCACGGTTCAACAGCCGCGTCTCATAGCCGATCAGGCGATACTCGCTGACGGTTGCGGGATTGAACTCCAGCTGCAGCTTCACGTCCTTGGCGATGGTGAACAGGGTGGAACCTGCCTCTTCAACCAGCACCTTGCGGGCCTCGCTCAGTGTGTCGATATAGGCGGCATTGCCGTTACCGTTCTGGGCCAGCACCTGCATCAACTCATCATTGTAATTGCCGCGGCCAAAGCCCAGCACCGACAGGGTAATGCCGGATTCGCGCTTGCGTTCAATGAAGCTCTTCAGCTCTCCGGTGTCCGAAATACCGACATTGAAATCACCATCTGTGGCCAGGATCACCCGGTTGACACCGGCACTGTCGATCTGGCGTTCGGCAAGCTGGTAGGCCTGGCGGATGCCTTCGGCACCTGCCGTCGAGCCGCCGGCATTCAGCCGCTCAAGTGCTGACAGAATCTTGTTGCGGTCGGCCACCCGCGTCGGCTCCAGCACCGTGCCGGCAGAGCCTGCATAGGTGACAATAGCCACCGTATCATCGGGCTTCAGCGACGACAGCAGCAGCTTGAATGAATTGAGCAGCAGCGGCAGCTTGTCCGGCGCGTTCATTGAACCGGACGTATCAATCAGAAACACCAGATTGGCCTTTGGCGCTTCAGTCTTCGGCAGTTCAAAGCCCTTGATGCCAATGCGCAGCAGTTTGGTATTGGTGTTCCACGGCGTCGGCATCACCGAGACATTGGCCCTGAACGGTTCGCTCCGGTTCTCCGGAGCCTGGTAGCCATAGTCAAAGTAGTTGATCATTTCCTCGACACGCACAGCGTCTTTTTGCGGCAGCACACCATTGTTCAGGGCGTTGCGCACAAAGGCATAGGACGCCGTATCAACATCAATTGAAAAGGTTGATACCGGGTCTTTTGCAACCACTTTTAGTGGATTGGGGGTTATGTCGGAGAATTTATCTCGGCCCTGTTCCCGGTATTGCCGGACCGCAGTATCATCACGGCTGCGCAAGCCTGACGTCGCTTCATTCGCAACAATACCGCCAACGATGTGGGGCGAAAAAGCGCGTACGGCCTCATTCTCCCGCTTCGACAATTGTACAGCGCCAGATTGTTGCTTTCTGACTTCTTTTGTTTTGGGCAGATTTTCTTCGAGCCGTGCAACAGGCTTGGTATCCGTCAAAGCTGCCACAACGTCCTTGTCAGCCGGGAGTTCCGCTTCATCCATTTTGGTTTCAAACGGTGAAAACACGATGCCGGGCTTGATGTGGTCGATATTGACCACTGCAATGGCCAGGACAGCCAGGCTCGCGCCGCCGGCCAATACGTGTGTGAGTTTGGGGTGTGCAAAGTCCATGAAAGGTTTCCTCTTGAGTGCGATAAGCAATTGATTGCCCCGCTCTCTAAGACGGCTACCGATGCCGGTTCCTTGGTGGACTGTTGCATTTTCTTTGTGGAAAGCTTCCGTGGCTGCTCGCATCGCAGCCTGACGCGCAGCATCACTCGGCCGAACGGTGGCCTGCCGCTCAAACGCCCGTTCCATCCTGTTCAGTTCGTCATTCATGCTTCTGCTTTCGCCAACGTTTTAAGCTCCTTGCGCAGTTCATGCATGCGCCAGGACACGGTGGATTCCTTGATATCGAGTACGTCCGCGGCTTCTGCATGGGTCAGGCCTTCGGCCAGCACCAGAACTGCGGTTTCGCGTAAATCCTGGCCAACCCGTTGCAGCGCATCGTAGAGCCAGGCCAGTTCGCGGGCCGCATCTGCTTCTGCACCGCGCACCAGTTCGGACACTTCGCCATAGGCCTGGTGCAGCCGGGTCGTGGCGCTTTGCCTGCGATGAAAATCCTGTGCTGCGTTGACCACGATCCGGTACAGCCATGTGGTGAACCGGGCTTCGCCCTTGAACGAGCGCAGTTTCACCGCAAGCGATGTACAAACTGTCTGCGCCACGTCTTCAGCGTCCTCGCGCACGCCGGTAAAGCGCAGCGCAATACGGAAGATGCTGTCATAGTGGCGCTCCAGCAGCACCTGGAATGCCGCCATATCGCCACCAGCGGCCTGCGCGGCCAGCTCGCTGTCACTCGTGTTCATTCGCATGTTCTGTCATTGGACGCATGACAACAGCATTTCCTTGGCGGGTGCAGAATGTTTTTTTGGAAACATGGTTCAGGCAACACACAATTTGGCAGATTTCAGACATTTGGGCACTAGATCAGGATGTGGGCTGTCTGAGCAGCCGCTTCTGCAACAATCCAGTCCTTGAAGGCCCGTACTTCATCTCTCCGCAAGGCACGCCGCGTTGTCACCAGATCATAACCGATGTCGGTGGTTACCCGCTCGCGAAACGGGCAGGTAAGCAGATTTGTTTCGACCAGATCATGCAATACGGGCAGGCTGCCCAGCACAACTCCCTGCCCCGCAATAGCAGCCTGAACGGCCAGATTGTAGTCACTGAAGCGAACCCCTGTTGCCGAACTGACATGATCCGCTCCCACTTGTGCAAGCCATGGTTGCCAACCCATCCAGCGTTTGGTGGCGTGCGCCCAACTCAGGTCGGAAAGGTCCCAATGCAGCAATGTGACGTGTTGAAGGTCATCAATCACATTCAGTTTGCGCGGGCCGGACGCAAGTGAAGGACTGCAAAAGGCGCAGAGCTGCTCATCAAACAGTCGATGTGAAACCAGCTTGCCCTGCGGTGCCAGGCCAAACCGGACAGCAATATCCGCCGCACCGTTTTCGAGATCGACGATCTTCAGCGAGGAATCAATCAGCACATCAACCTCACCGTTGCTTTCGCGAAACCGGTCCAGTTTCGGTACCAGCCAGGCTGTGGCGAAGGAAGGTTCGACCGAAACAATCAGGCGTTTGCGCGTGTCCGGCGTGCGCATCAAATCGACCGCATCGCGGACCTGGGCGAACCCGGACGCCAGCATCTTGCAACCTGACTGCCCCGATGCAGTCAGTTCCAGGCCGCGTCCGCTGCGTTTCACAAGTTGCGTGCCAAGGGCTTCTTCCAGCTTGCCGACCAGTTGCTTCACTGCTGCCGGTGTGACGCGCAGTTCTTCAGCCGCGCGTGCATAGTTCAGATGCCTCGCTACAGCCTCGAACGCCTTCAGGGCGTTTAGTGATGGCAGCCAGTCGCTCATGTCAAAAGGTAGATAAACTAACTCTATAACAAAGATCAAATAACTTTGCCCGACAGCCAGTGAGCGTTAGTTTTCAGCAATACTATCCGATCATTTCCCCGGGGCATTTCGATGAGCAATTCTATCCATTCAGATACGCAACAAACGGTCCGCGTGAGCAGCCGGCGTTTTGAACTCTCCCCCTTCCATGACTGTTGGGCCAATGAGCACACGGTCATGGGGGTTTATGCCGGTCGCTATTACAGTGTGTTCAATGGTGAAGACGTCACCGAGACCTACTGGGCGCTGCGCCGTAAAGCTGTCATGTACGATGTACCGGAACGCCCGGTGGAGATTTCGGGTCCTGATGCGGAGACGTTTCTGGAGCGAGTGTTTGCCCGCAGAATTTCCAACCTGAAGCAAGGCCGTGGTCGTTACGCCATTGCCTGCACGCCAAAAGGCGGCGTGTTCATGGACGGCATATTGTTCAAGCTGGCGAAGGACAGGTTCTGGTATGTGCAGCCTGACGGAGCGCTGGAGACATGGCTACACGCTCACAGTGACGGGTTTGACGTTACCATCTCTGATCCCCATTCGCGGGTGCTGCAGATACAGGGACCAACATCGCTTGATATCATGCACGCTGCATCCGGCGGCGCGATTGATGAAACCATCGGCTATTTTCATTCCGGATTTTTCAAGATCGGCGGCCAGGAAGTCTACGTTTCCCGCACCGGCTGGACCGGAGAACTGGGCTACGAAATCTACACCCAGGGAAAAGCAACCGATTGTCCAGGCCTCTGGCAACACCTGCTGAAAGCCGGTGAACCTCACGGCATGTTGGTCGGCAGTATTTCGTCCATGGAGATCCGCCGCCTGGAAGCAGGCATTCTGGACAATGGCACAGACTTCGACATGTCCATGACGCCGTTTGAGGCTGGACTGGGGGCTTTTGTGGATGTTGACAAGGAGGATTTCATCGGTCGGGCCGCCCTTCTTGGCGGCAAGCCCGGCACGCGGATTTACGGCGTCAAATGCGCCGAAGCCACGCCGGTTTATCAAGGTGAAATCCTGGATGGAGAAGAAGGTGTTGCCCGCATCACCGCTGGTGCATGGTCACCTTACCTGGAATGCGGCATTGGTTATGCGCGCTTCCACTCGGCAGGGAACTGGACGGGTCAGAAACTGACCATGCGGACAGCAGAGGGTAAATCAGTTGCCTGTGAGATTGTGGACCTGCCGTTCTATGACCGCGAAAAACGCATTCCGCGCGGGCTCGACAAAACAATTCCCTGAAGCTGATGCAGCTCGATACAGGTAAACTGCGGAACCGCTCAAAGTCGAAGAAGCGCACTAACGACAAACAGGACAATCGAAGCCTTTGCCCCAATCAGCAGAATCCGAAACACACCGCTTGAGGCGAATTTGGCCTCATCGACCGTTTCACCTGCCTTCTCGCTTTGGGATAAACTCATCTCGACTGCTTTCGTCTGAACACGGAACTTGCTGACGTAAGGTTACCAACTAACTGCAAAGTTTTCGTTACCAGCACGAGCAAGGCGCGGGTTTATGGACTTGGAGCTCACGTCCGATATTGGAGCCCCTGAATTCCATAGTAACTGTGCTTGTCACTTGAACCATCGGTCACCATTGCATTTGACATTCCCGGTCAGGTTGAATACCAACCGGTCAGGGTCAGGACCCCTGCCGCTCACAGGCTGATGCCACGGTGAAGTCTTGAAACCGATCTCATTGACCAATTTCAGATGTGTGCGGTCTAATGGCAATGTGAGCACCATTGGTTTTCCGCATTCAACACCTGAATGAGGTTTACAATGAACAGATCAACTACCCTTCCCGCTATCGATGCATTGAAAAAACAGGCAAAACGGTTGCGCCAGGAACTTGCAGCCGCAGGCACCGTCATCGGCCACAGCCGTTCGCTTGAACTGCTCGCCCATCAGCACGGCTACAGGGACTGGAACACGCTGCACGCCGCCATCGGCAACCGTCCGCCATCGAGCCCCGTTGTGGCGGGGCAGCGGGTCAGCGGACACTATCTCGGACAGCCGTTTGAAGGCGAAGTCAAGGCTCTGGAAAGCTTCTCTCAAGCCAACAGATTCAGGGTCGTACTGCACTTTGACGAGCCGGTCGACGTTGTCACGTTTGACAGTTTCTCAGCTTTTCGCCAGCGCGTTTCCTGTTTCATCGGACCCGATGGCATAACCACTGAGAAAACATCCAACGGTCAGCCGCAACTCAGGCTGCAACTTTAGACCAAGCTGATATTGGTTGAAACAATCAGAACCATAAATCTGAGCGTTCGCAACACGTTAGAGCAACATGGGTTCACATGAATCCATGTTGCTATTGCACTTCGGCTTCCGGCCGACGGCATGGTGAGGTATCATGCGATGAACTCGACGAGACCACCATGACAGTCAGACGCATCGTTACAAACATCGCGTATCCCCTAGCTGACGAACCCTGGGGCGTTCGCCGGTTCTTTGTTCGCGATGCGTTTGGAAAACTGGTCAACATAGTTTCACACGTCAACTAGGCAACATTTCAGCCAAGGGAGCAGGCATTGTGGCAAGCAAACACAAGACGTTTTCTGGCGGGTGCCTGTGCGGGCACATTCGATTTGAAGCAAATGGCAATCCGACGTTTCCGCACCTGTGTTCATGCCGGATGTGCCAGACATGGTCCGGCGCGCCGACCGTTGCCTGGGTCGAGTTTCCGCTGGAAGGGTTTGCATGGACAGGTCCAGGTGGCGAGCCATCAACGTTTCAATCCTCCGAAAAGACCCGGCGTGGCTTCTGTGCGAAATGCGGCAGCAGCATTTGTGCGCTGGATGACGGATATGACAAGGTCTCTCTGACCATTGCGGTGTTTGACGAACCGTCGCTGCTCGTGCCGGGCAAGCAGCACAGCTACAAGGCTGCGGCACCCAGTTGGTGGACAGCGGAGATCAACCGGACGTCCGGCAAGAGTTGAGCCCAGTCTGCAACGGCTGCTCAGGTTCTGCTATGTCGCAATCAGGTACATGGCCGGTGATTGTTAGCACTCCCCAGTATTCGCTGCTAAATATCTGAAACATATAGCTGTTTTTATTTCACAAGATATACTGGGTGAGTCGGTCCGACGTGATCCGGGCTCAACGGTGTTGCGCAGGAGCGGCAGTTTTCACGGTGAAAGGAAAACCATGCTCGAAAACCACCTGCACTGCCAGCTTCTCGGCTGGAGCCTGACCACGGCTGAAATTACCTATCGGATGCCTGACCATCGCAATCTGCTGCAAAGCTATGTCTGGCAGGAATATGATCTCGCGCCACGCTTTCCCCGGCTGGTGCGGTTCCTGGACTTCTGGACTGAAAACCTCGACGGCCCGCTGGCAGAAGTTCGCGTCGCACACAAAAAGCTCATAGGACCGGCCGAATTGCGCAAGGTCGATGCGGAGTGGCGGTTACACTAGGATCATGACGCCCGCATGCCATCGGGTTGTCGAATTGATGTAGTCATGATCGGAAGAAGGGCAAACAAGGGTGTGGAAATGCCCGCTGCAATATGCGCTACTTCCGAAAACCGAGCCGTCATGAAGGGGTATTATCCGTGACCATCAAGCCAACACCCATTGCGATACGGGACCTGACGGCACCCTCAACCATGATAAAGTGACGACCGTGCAGGCAGGGGTTTTACGCGATCGCGTCAGCTGGCAAACCTGGGCAGGGTTTTCAGCCATGTGCGTCGGCATGTTCATGGCCATTCTGGACATACAGATTGTCGCGACCTCCTTGCCCGCAATCCGCGATGCGCTCAACATCTCGCCGGACCGGATGAGCTGGATCCAGACCTCCTACCTGATTGCCGAGGTGATCGCGATACCACTGACCGGGCTGTTGTCACGCGCGCTGTCCGGGCGCCGGCTGTTCCTGGGCGCACTTACCCTTTTTACATTGGCTTCCATTGGGTGTGCATTCAGCCCGGACTTTGCGACGCTGATTTTGTTCCGCATCCTGCAGGGACTGGCCGGCGGGTGCCTGATCCCGCTGGTGTTTTCAGCCGTGTTCCTGATGTTTCCCGTGCGCCAGCAGGGCATTGCCACAACGATTGCCGGGGTGCTGGCAGTGCTGGCGCCCACGCTGGGTCCAACGGTCGGCGGCTATATCACCCAGACCTACAGCTGGCCCTGGCTGTTCCTCGTCAACGTGCTGCCCGGCATTGCCTCGGTGGCCATAGCAGCGGTTTTGCTGCCCAGGGCCTCCGGTGATTTGAGGCTGTTGCGGCGCATGGACTGGCTCGGGCTTGCAGCTCTCGCACTGGGCCTTGCATTCCTGGAAATCTCACTCAAGGAAGCACCGGAGCGGGGCTGGACCTCGATGCTGATCCTGTGCCTGCTGGCAACTGTTATTGTTTCTCTGGCAGGCTTTGTGGTCAGGTCGCTGCGCCGTGATCTGCCCATTGCAGACCTGGGCCTGTTTCGCGACAGGAACTTCGCCATTGCCTGCGCGCTCAGTTTCATTTTCGGCATGGGCCTGTTCGGTTCGGTTTACCTGATGCCGGTGTTCCTTGGCCTGGTGCGCGGGCACGGACCGCTGGACATCGGGCTGGTGATGCTGGTGACCGGTGTGGCCCAGCTGCTCGCTGCCCCTGTGGCGGTACAACTGGAGCAGCGTGTTGATGCACGAATTTTGACAGCCGGCGGATTCTTGTGTTTTGCAGCAGGCCTCGGCTGGAGTTTCTTCCAGACGGCGGCGACGGATTTCGACGGCATGTTCTGGCCGCAGGTGTTGCGTGGATGCGCCATCATGTTCTGCCTGCTGCCACCGACCCGTATTGCACTGGGGCTGCTTGCCGAGAGCAAGGTGCCGGACGGCAGCGCCCTGTTCAATCTGATGCGCAACCTTGGCGGCGCCATCGGTGTCGCCCTCATCGATACGGTGATCTGGCAACGGGTGGAGATGCATTCGAAAGACATCGGCACCAGGCTGGTCGAACTGGACCCGGACGCCGCCGCGTTCGCCGATATGTCGATACATGAAATTCCGTCGATCGCCTTTGTGCCGCCGGAAAGCATCGTGGAGATGATCCGCCCGCAAGTGGAAAAGGCCGGGCTCACTTTGGCCATCAATGATGCCTGGGCAATGGTGGCCGCCTTTACCGCGATTGGCGTGCTGCTGATTCCGTTCGTGCGCCGGACAGACCGGTCATCGTAGGGTCAGGTCTTCACCTGTAACGCCTGATCGCGGATTCTTCCGCACTAATGCGTATCGTCAGCATCGCGGCATTGAGCGCGGAGAAAACCGCAGCCACGACAGGTAACCCCAGGATCATCGGCACGGTCAGGATTTCCGCAATCACCACCAGGTAATTGGGATGTTTGAGCCAGGCAAAAGGCCCCTTTGTGACAAGCGGATCACTGAGAACAATGATCCGTGTAGTCCATCTGCCGCCGAGGCTGGAGATGATCCAGGCACGCAGCAGCTGCAACACCGCAAACACTGCCAGCCAGCCAATTGATACAGGCTGATCGATACCGTAATACACCAGGGCTGCAAGCCAGGACACGTGCAGGGCAATCATCACAGGATAATGCTCGGCACCTACTTCATAGGCCCCTTTTGCCAGCAATCGTCTGGTGTTTCGCCGCGCCAGCACCAATTCGCCCAGCCGCTGGACCACAAGAAAGACCAAAAGGCACAAGGCAGGAATGGAGATCGACATTCTAAGCCCTTGAGATCGGCAGAAACGACGCGGTAAACCCGGGACCCAGCGCGCACATCAGCATGTCGCCGGTCTGGTCCTTCTCCAGTACCTGTTGCAGGACAAAAAGAACCGTGGGGGCTGACATGTTGCCGAAATTGCGCAACACCTCGCGTTCCTCGTCAAGGCTGTCAGGCTGCAGTTGCAGGCATTTTTCAATCGCCTGTATAACCTTGGTGCCGCCGGGATGGCAGACAAAGCGGTCGATCTGGCTGATATCCTTGCCGAGTTTTGCCAGTGCACCATTGACTGCGGAGGGAAAATTTTCTTCGGTGAAGGTGGGAATTGACTTGTCAAACACAACTCCAAGGCTGTCTTCGTCGACTTCCCAGCCCATGATCGACAGTGTGTCTGGCCACATTTTCTGCGAGCCTCTGCCGATGTAGATCTTGTTGCCGTTGTGGAGGTTGTGGCCCTTTTGACCATTGGCACCATTGTGGCCGTTGGCTGCGTTGCGGCCATTGCTTCCATTGTGGCCATTGTGCCCATTCAGGCTGCTGTTTTCGCTGGTGACGCACACCGCCGCTGCGCCATCGCCGAATATGGCCGATCCAATAATGTCCGCCTTGCGCGGCGTGCCTGCGCAGAACGACACCGTGCAGGCTTCAACCGCAACCATAAGCACCTTTGTGCCTTCATGGGCGGCAGCAAAATCCCGCGCGATTGCCAGGCCCGAAACACCACCTGCACAGCCCAGCCCGAAGACCGGTATGCGTATTACATCCTCGCGAAACCCCATTTCAAGGTGGGCGCGTGCCTCGAGCGTCGGCGTGGCAATGCCGGTGGAAGACACAGTGACGATCGCGTCAACTTCGTCTGCGTCCCAACCGGCATCGTCCAGGGCACCAGCCGCCGCTTTGATAAACAGCTGCGTTGCGCCTTCGAGATACACCGAATTGCGTTCCGGCCAGGATTTGGGGGTTTCAAACCAGGACACATCTGCCACGGCATAGCGAGACTCAATACCTGCATTGTCGAATGCTTTCGACATCCGCTCAAACTGGGCAAACCTGCTGCCCAGGGTCCGGCGAGCCCAATCCAAAACCAGATCTTGTGGCAATTTGGCATCCGGAACAACCGTGGACATACCTGCTAAAACGACGTCCAAGCGATTTCTCCGCTGTAGGAAGGATAAAGACCATCTTCTATAGGCAAACAATACGCTGAAAATGTGCTGGCATTGGGAACCAGGATCAAGCGGAGATAAACATCATTGTGATGATAACTCATGCCCTAACGGAAACCACACACCGCGTCGTAACATGTTGCCCGAATTCGGCGAAACATGCTTCTGATCAAGATCAGCTTCCGAGCGAACAATACTGATTGCGATGTTTTCCGGCAGGTCGCGACCAGCAAATATTGATGGCGACAACAGCATTGACCGGCAGACCCTGCATGATCATCATCGTGCTACCCTGCCTGCATCCCACTACCAACAGGACTCCCCACTCGTCATGGCAAAACCAAAACGCAAAGTCATCATTACCTGTGCTGTCACAGGCGCCATTCATACGCCTTCCATGTCGCCGCACCTGCCGGTCACGCCTGACGAGATAGCCGAGGCGGCCATTGCAGCGGCTGAAGCAGGTGCTGCCATTATCCACCTGCATGCCCGTGATGCCGAAACCGGGCGCCCTACCCAGGACCCGGCGGTCTTCGAGAAATTCCTGCCGCGCATCAAACAGTCCAGCAAGGCCGTGATCAACATCACCACCGGCGGCAGCCCGCACATGACCGTGGAAGAGCGCATGCGCCCTGCCGCGGTGTTCAAGCCGGAAGTCGCCTCCATGAACATGGGATCCATGAACTTCGGGCTGTACCCCATGCTCGACCGGTTTTCGGATTTCACCCATGACTGGGAAAGAACGCACCTGGAAAACTCGCGAGACCTGGTGTTCAAGAACACCTTCAATGACATCGAGACGATCCTGCGGGTCGGCAACGACAACGGCACACGGTTCGAGTTCGAATGCTACGATATTTCCCATCTCTATAACCTGGCCCATTTTGTCGACCGGGGGTTGGCGCGCGCGCCTTTGTTCATCCAGTCGGTCTTCGGCCTGCTCGGCGGCATCGGCGCACACCCGGAAGACCTGATGCACATGAAACGCACCGCTGACAGATTGTTCGGCGACAGCTATCGCTGGTCGATCCTGGGTGCCGGGCGCAACCAGATTCCGCTGGCTGCCATGGGCGCAGCGCAAGGTGCCAATGTGCGCGTCGGACTGGAGGACTCCTTGTGGATCGCGCCGGGCGAACTGGCAAAATCCAATGCCGACCAGGTCTCCAAGATGCGCCAGGTCCTGGAAGGCCTGTCGCTCGATGTCGCGACGCCTGACGAGGCCCGCGCAATGCTCGACCTGAAGGGCGGCGACCAGGTTGGTTTTTGACAGCTTCAATGGTGCGGGATGAAACAATGACTGAGACAATGGGATTGAAACCGGGCCTGCGCGTTCTGGTAACGGCGGGCGGCGGCGGTATCGGCCGGGTTATCGCAGAGACCTTTGCTTCTGCCGGTGCGCGGCTGCATGTGTGTGATGTTTCAGATGCGGCACTGGCCGACTGCAACAACAATTTCCCCGACTGGGGCATCACCCATTGCGACGTGTCCGATGAGCAGCAGGTTGCGACACTGTTTGAAGACGTGAAAGCCCACCTTGGTGGCCTGGATGTGCTGATCAACAATGCCGGCATTGCAGGCCCCACTGGCGGCATCGACGAACTGGATCCACAGGATTGGCGCACCACTGTCGATGTCAACCTGAACGGCCAGTTCTATTGTGCCCGGCTTGCCGTGCCCCTGCTCAAACAGTCCGCCGATGCATCGATCATCGGCATCTCGTCGGTGGCAGGCCGGCTTGGCTATGCCTGGCGCACGCCCTATGCCGCAACCAAATGGGCAATCATCGGCCTGACCAAGAGCCTGGCCATCGAGCTTGGCCCCGACGGCATCCGGGTAAACGCCCTGCTGCCCGGCATCGTTGAAGGCCCGCGCATCGAAAAGGTGATTGCCGCGCGCGCGGACGCCACCGGCGTGTCCTATGAAGACATGGAGCGCGAGTACATCAACAAGGTATCCCTGCGCCGCATGGTTACCGCCCAGGACATCGCAAATCAGGCGATGTACCTGTGCTCGCCTCTGGGCGCCAACATTTCAGGCCAGGCCATCAGTATCTGCGGCAATGTTGAAGTCCTTTGACGGACAGTGCCCACTCCGCCTGCTGCATCATCGACTTGGTTTAGATCTCCACTTCATGCCGCATGCAAACGCCACAGCCGGGACGTGGTAGCCAGAGAAACATTCAGGTACTGTTTGACACGGATCAAAGAAGCCAGATCGATTGCCTGTTATCGTTTCAGACATGCAGATAAAAACCAGTTTTTGTATCCCGACCGTATTGGCAGCAAGTGTTCTTGTGCTGACACTGTCCGGCTCGCCCGCCCATAGCCAATCCTACGGGGATGCCATGAAGGGCAAAGCGTTTGTGGAAAGCAATTGCGCCCGCTGCCACGCGGTTGGCATGGATGACGACAGTCACATGCCTGAAGCGCCCGCCTTTCGCACGCTGCACAATCGCTATCCCATCGACAGCCTCGCCGAGGCCTTTGCCGAGGGAATTGTTACGGGCCATCCGGCAATGCCGGAGTTCGAGCTCAGCATCGACACCATCAGTGACATGCTTGCCTACATGAAAAGCCTGTCCGGGCCGGGAGATTGACCTGCACACATCTGCCCGCGGCCGATTCATGCCGCCAACAGATTCCGCTCGCATCTCAGTCTGGCAAGCGCATCTCATCGTAAGGACGTTAATACATGTATCCAGAAAGGCGTTTGTCGAAAACAACCGCACGCCTCGCGGCTTCAATCATTTGCTTCTCACTCTTTGCCGGTGCCGGGGCGGCGGCGCAAGACAAACCCCAGACAATTGACTGTCTTGATCCGTCACAAGTTGCTGCTGTCAATCAGGCGTACGAAGCCTATTGCATCCGTTGCCACCAGCCGGAACAACTCGCGCGCAAGTGGTTTTCCGTTCGGGGCGCCGCTGACGAGGCTGTAAACGCTCTGACAGTGTTTCTGGACAATCATGGCAGTTGTCCGCACAACCATCATGAATTGCTGGCCAGATGGTTGGCTGAACTAGCCGACAGCAACTGAAACTGACCGGTCACCGACCCAAAGCATACTCGGTTCAAGTGGTCGGCACCCGTCTCCTGGTTCGATATTGTTTCATTCAAATGACTGCCGCTTGATATTCGTCAATGCGGGCCTGGGCGAAAAATCGCAACCTGTTTGTGAGGGGCGTCATTATCTCCACTGGAGGAAAGATGAAAATATTCAAGTCAATCCTTATGGCCTCAGCAGTCACGTTAGGCCTTTTCGCAGCTGGATCGGTCAGCGCGTCTGCCGGCATCGTCAGCAGTCCGTCTGCGTCTGTTCTTGCACCACAGACGACAAAAGTCTTCCCGATAGAACAGGTCAGGCACCGGCGTTATAACAGGCGAAGACATGGGCGGCGCCATCGTCGTCGGCGCGGTATTCATCGCCATTACCATGGCGGTTACTGGTATGCTACCCCATGGTGGACTGTACCACTGTATGCCGCCCCTCGCAGATATGGCCGGTGCGAACGCTGGCATCGCCGCTGTCGTGCCAGATGGGGTCGCGGCCGAGATTACCGTGGTTGCATGGTGTATCACGGCTGCCGGTGAATTGCCAATCCATCACAGTATTGAGCCAGGTCACGCGCCGTGACCTGGCGCTTTGGCGTATAGGCGTCCACAATCAGATTAGGGTCGGAAGCAGGCAGCATTGCAGCAGGCAGGGCGGCTGTTGAATCGCGCCCTGCAACGCAAGATTGTCTTTGTGGCAAGGAATGCCATAATTTGGCAAAGCCGGTGTTTTTCACACTCCCACCAGAAGGAGCGCGCCGTGAAGGACGTTCGCATTGCCTCACCGATGTTTCTGGACCGCCGGTCCGATGCAGTTGCGATAATGAGCCGGCCCGGTGACAAGGTGATCGCCGCAGGTCCGGGCAGTGGCGACCAGACGGAAAGCCTCGCACCCATTCACCGGGAACTGGCAGAGACTGTCTCCGGCGTCATCGCCGGAGGTGACAGGCCGTTCGCAATTCTCGGTGACTGCTGCCAGGCGATTCCGGTGATGGCCGGGCTTGAGCGCAATGGCCTGCAGCCAACCCTGGTCTGGTTCGACTCCCATGGCGACTTCAATACCTGGCAAACATCACCGTCCGGTTTTCTCGGCGGCATGCCGCTCGCCATGCTCACCGGACGCGGCGACCAGCGCATGATGCAGGCCGTGGAACTTGCCCCGATTGAAGATGGACGCGTGCTGTTGTGTGACGGGCGTGACCTCGATCCCGGCGAGCGCATGCTGGTGGAGAGTTCGGGAATTCAGTTCATTGAACGCCTGAATGAGCTTGACACAACCACCCTGCCGCCAGGTCCGCTCTATGTGCATTTCGACAGCGACATCATTGACGCTGACGAGGCTCCGGCATTCCTTTATCCGGCTCGAGGCGGACCATCTGCAGAAGAGATGCGCCACGCGCTGGAACAGTTGATGGCGACGGGCCGCCTGGTGGCGATCTCAACCACCGTGGGGTGGGATGTCGCCAGGGACGGCGATGGGTTGACGCGACAGGCGGTGACCCATGCCCTTGAGGGCCTGCAGGCCGGCGACTGACAACACTTATTTACTGAAAACCAGAAGGAACCCGGCTACATATGATTGCAAAAGTGTGCAGGTTTTCAGGCAGGCAGGCCCCCGACCGCGACCCGGTCGAGGGCACCAGATTGTTGTTTTACCGGGAACGAACCGGTGGGCCGGTTACAGCCGGCGACGGCCGACGATGATGCCGTCAAGCGAGTCCACGCTCAGGCGGTAGACCCTTGATCCGCGTTTGCCCCTGTAGGTGTAGGTATTGCCTCTGCACTCGATGACGCGAACCCTGCGGTAGCCTGATTGGCGCACAATGCGTTTGCCGGTCCGGCAGGAAATGCGATCGTCATCATAGTAGCGCTGCGAACCCGGATTGATGACAATGCCGAAGCCGCCGCCGCCCCAGCCACCCCAACCACCGCCATTGCCGCCGCCTCCACCGCCGCCTCCGCCGGGTGCGAAACCGCCAGGACCGGGTGGAATGCCACCACCACCGCCGCCACCGCCTTGTTTGAAGCCTGGCCCAGCAAGAGCCGAAGGAGTTGCGGGAGCAAAAGCTGCGAGAACCGCCAGGGACAACGCAATCGTCATGAGTTTCTTGGTCATTTTCGAGTCTCCTCTAGTGGCAGGACCGCCCGTATACCTGCCGGTGTTGTGCGATATGGCCGCCAACCCAGGCGGCGAAAGAACCCGGTTTTGACGCGCGCGATATATCGCGGTTGTTGAGGATGACGTTACGCAAGACAGCACAAGGACGATGTGTGATTTATCACAATCCGGTGACCGGCTCGTGAGAAGCCGTGTCCATAGCAGCGGCACAGAGCGAAACAACCGGGTCTTGCCGTCAGTTTTGCCGGTATTCTTCGGGGATAAAAAACAGGTGATCCTGCTGTTCAACGGCCAGATGACAGGAAATGCAGAACTTTACCCGCTGCGTCCCTTCACCATTGGTTGTGCCGAACAGACTGCCATCCGGCAGGATCATGGTATAACGCCAGTCGCCGCTGACATAATTGAAGCCGGCTTGCATCTTTTCCATCAGGAACAATGCGCCCGGCATTGCCTTGCCGTCTTTGCTCACCGTCATGCTGTCTTTCGCAAGTATCGAGCCGACGGGCAGCCTACCGGCCTGTTCGTACCGCCCATAGGCCTGCGCTGCCTGGTTTCCGTAGTTGTTGAGATACCGGTTTCCGTGCGACACGCTCGGGTAAGGTGCCCGGCTGTAACGCTTCCATGTCTGGTAGTTCGCAACTCCCGGCTGACGCGACAGCTCATAGCGCCTTGCCATGTCCGGCTTGAGCTCGTTGTAGAGTGTCTCGGCGTCCTGCGCGCTCAGGACAGCCGGGTTTTTCAGGCGGAAGTGCCGACGCGGGCCGCTGGGATCTTCCGCCTGTCTGATCGGACCGGTTTGAACCGGCCTGTCGCCGTCATCCAGTTCCCTCTCAGTTTCCTGCGCCACGGCAGTTAACCCGAAAGTGACAGTAATACATGCCACCAGCGCAAGTGCCGCCAGGTGTTTTGCGCAGGTCGCTCCCGTCGAATAGAAATATCGGGAACGTTGACTTTGCAGTAGATGCGTCCTGTCCACGTCATGGTCTCCTGATATCCGAAGACCATTGTGGGGACCTGCAGACCGTCAGGGGAAATCAATCCACGTCACGTCCAGGTGATTGCGATGTGAATTCTGCCCAGGCTCGATCAAACGCAGTTGTCCACACTGCACTGGACGAAGGTCGGCAAGCTCCCGGATGGAATCGGCCAAATCAGGCGACTTCAGACACCTTGGCGGGCTTTTTGCCCATCCTGCTTGGATAGAGGTTCGACAGCATCTCCGGCGACACTCTCATATTGAAGATAAAGTCGTCCTTGGTGGTCCAGACCAGCCATTCTTCCATCGTTTCGGAAGAAACGCGATCCCACCAATGAAGCCCGCCCTGTTCCAGATGCATGAAGCCTTCACGTGCCGCCAGGCCCTTGCAGGCTGCGAGGGGCTCCATAACCCCGAACACCACATTTGGAGACCATTTCGCAATCGCAATCGCGAACATCAGCCGCGGCATGACTGCGGTCAGGCAACTGCCGCGATATGAACTACTGATCCATAACTCGCCATAGTAGCACAGGTCCCCCGACAGTCTGGCGGCACGATCGGTCAGGTGAACCTGCGATTTGGCAATGTCGAGCCTGTCGCCTTTTGGCCTGTAATCAGCCAGATTTTCCGTCAGATGAGTGAGGAAACCGGCTTCTCCGACCGGAATCAATTTTATTGCCTGGGTCAGTACAATCTCGCCAGCAGCATTACGCCCGATCAGCCAAAATCCATTTGAAGCCGAAATACAGGATTCGTCCGGATCAAATATCGGGGAAACTGCATGCCGGTCAGGCTGCAAATCGGGGATCGAACAAAAGAAGTCAAAATCCGATCCGACCTCAATTGTAATACCCAGTTCTGAAACTATGCTTTCAGCACCGGCGATATACTTGGCAATCGACCTTCTGTCTCTACTAAGCACAATCGATTCTGCCTCCATCTGGACACTACTGCTAGGATAAAAGGCGTGATTCGGGTGGTTCATGTCAACAATCCATGTTTAGGCCATCCTGATCACAGCTTATAACATGGCAGGGTCCATTGCAGGCAGATCATCAAGATTCACATCAACGATCTGTACAGTATTGGTTCTGTCAACCAGGGTCACAAGCGCATGGTCACCATTGGGAAACATGCACCTCAAGATGAGCCGTTGGTAAGTGATCGGTTCAGGCACACCGCCATGGGTCCTGGCTATCCTGGTATAGACATGATCGATCCGGAGGCCGCCGCTGCGCAGGATGCTGTCATATGATTGGCCCACATACTGGTCAGCGTCGCTGGCCATGGGGTCGTCGGCGAGAGGCTTGCCGATTGCGCTTTTTGCCCACGACCATCCCAACCAGGTTGCATAGGAAGACTTTTCACCAATGCTGACGCACAGCCACTCATGGTTGTGTCGCCGATATGCAAGGAGGTAATCGCGGACTGCATCGAACTCGGGGGCTTCCAGTTGGGCCTTGGCTTCGATCCAGCAAAGCAGCCCTTTTTGTATGAGCGGTGTTCCGTTTTTCCAGATCATGTCGATGGCATGCTGCTGCGAATAATAGGGAACCTCAGCATTGGTATCGTACAGGACTGCGGTCAGACCATCGACCACCCTGACTTCCTTTCGCATCCAGGCATCGTCAAGCAGGAGTATTTGTTCAGCTTCGACCAATGCCAATTCACCTGCCTCGGTCAGGAGATACTGGCGATCAACGAAAGCAAGCAGCTTTTCTCCCCTTAGCGATTGAAGCATTTCAATATGGCGCCGCACAGTTTGCCTGGTTGAGCCAAGATGGTTGACTGCATGTGTGAGGTTGAGAAACTTCGCAAGGGTCACGAAAGAGCGCAGCATTTCGTGCATGATGTTTGGCGGGCGCTGCACAGTGGGTTGCTTCTTGCTCATTTCACGTTTCATAATATTTTAACAATCCGGCCAGACTTCCAGCGACCAGGTATTGAGTGCGTGGACAACTTCATTGGTAAATGAAATTACCATCGATGGATGATCAATGCACCTACAATATGGTACGCTTGTTCCGTAAACATTTTAATATCATCAATTGATATCTGCCGCTGCGTAATCGACCATGACACCCATGTCACGTTTGAATTTCATGGAAGAGCAGGAACTGGCGATCCAGGCGATCGCGCAGGAACTTGTGCAACTGGAGCAACTTGTCCTGAAGGGTGAACTGATTGCACCGGAAAACGCCCTGTTGTTTGACAGTTGCATCGAACAGGCCATTCGAATTCGACATGTCATCCGCAACCAAACCGCCAGCCTGCCGCTACAGAACTGGCTCCAGAAATCCGACAGACGGGCGGCCACATTGGGCATGAGGCGCAGCTCAGAACTGATCAAGCGAGCCTGATCATCCGGGCAATCAAGGCAAATCAGCAAAAATCTAGGGAAACCCCAGGAATACGGCGTTGACTTGGGGCAGCAGTAGTCAGGGAAACAATGACCGTAAACGGGGTGCGCCGACGGACCAAAAAGAAACGCAGGCTGGTTGAAATAATCGATCACGCGCATCGGCAGGATGCAATTTTTCCGGATTTGCAGGAGAATGATGAGCAGTTCCTGCAACTGATCATGTTGATTTGGGTACTTGGCGAAAACGGTACTATCAGCATGCAGAAGCGCCGGTACCTGGCATTGCTGTTCAAGCCGGGCTTGAATCTTCGCGCAGATGATCTGCGCTTTGTCTCGCACAAACTCAAGACCTGTGGAATTTCCGATGGTCAGGTCAAATGGCTGTGTGAGTTCCTGATCAGCAACTTTGCCGACGAATTAAGAACCAGGCTCGTCGAACAGCTGAATGTTATTGCAGCAGACGCCGGGACAGTCAGCATGGCAAGACAAAGGAAAATCCTCCAGTACCTAACCCAGACCGGCTGAGAAATGCCGGCGGCATTCTATCTGATCCCTGGATCAGACGAAAAACGCCAGTGCGATCCAAAGGGCGATCGCCCCCCAGAAGCTGCTGTTTATGAACGACCGGAATATGCCGGCGTCTTCCTCAACGCTGATACCCATACAGCCCAGAACAAGAGTGCCCGGCAGAAGAAGTCCATGTGCGAGTGCTTTCAGAATGGCCATCATGTTGTCCCTTCAATGTTGGGAAATTACCGATCAACATCCATCACCTCGCCTGCTGCAGCGGCGTGACGGCAAGCAGACCTCCTGTGCCGGGAAACCGGCATCCTGGGAAACTAAATACATTCATTTAATTTCGATGTTTTTTATAAGCGAGAAATTTGCTATTTGCAACATACTATTTGAATGTTTTTGGAGAGATCATGCGCCTGAACCAAGCAAGCGATTTCGCTCTGCGGGTATTGATGCTGCTGGCCAATGAGAAAGAACCGGTCACGGTTGAGGAAATTGCCCTGCGGCTGCAGTTGGTAAAGTCTCACGTCATGAAGATTGTCGCCAAGCTTGTGAAAGCCGGGATACTGGTATCACATCGCGGCAGAACCGGCGGCATCAGCCTCGGAAAACAGCCATCACAGATCATGGTCGGTGATGTCGTCCGGGAGATTGAGGCCGATCTGGCAATCGTCGAGTGCATGCTCGACAAGGAATGCAGTTGCGTGTTTTCACCGCGATGCAGGCTGAAGGGTGTCATGGCGGACGCCAGATCTGCCTTCCTGGACGTCCTCGACACACGCTCACTGCAATCGATTTTAATGCCGCGTTAATACGTGAACATGGCTGATGATACGCTTGATCTGCCATGGCACTGACCACCAAAACGTCTGGTTGCACCGGACAGAAAGCACAACCCCTTGTTGCAGATGGATCAGCCGTGCACAGTGTCATCTGCGGGCTGATCAGCAGTCGCTATGGGGCAGCTTCAAGCGAACACGATAGGCTTTCCTTTCGTTCCGGCATGGCACTCGCTGACCGCTCCTGTTGACCGGGCAAGAGGAGGGTTTGGTTTTGGAGGGGATGGCTTTCACATTCGAGATGGGCGTGGTGGCTGCAACGCTGGCCTTCACGATCTTCCTGTTTGTTTCCGAAATCATCCGCATCGACCTGGCTGCCATTGTGATCCTGGTTCTGCTGGGCCTTCTGAGTTATGTGCCCGGCCTTGACAATCTCGCCGACCCGACCCGGTTGTTTGACGGTTTTGCGTCAAACGCCGTTATCTCGATCATCGCCGTGATGATTGTCGGCGCGGGCCTCGACAAGACCGGCATCATGAACAAGGTCGCAGCCACAATCCTGAAGCGCGGCGGCACCACCGAAGCACGGGTGTTGCCTATCGTGTCCGGTACCGTGGGTGTGATTTCGAGCTTCCTGCAGAATGTCGGCGCTGCGGCGCTGTTCCTCCCCGTCGTCAGCCGTATCTCTGCCCGCACGGGCATTGCGCCGGGCCGGTTGCTGATGCCGATGGGATTTTGCGCAATCCTCGGCGGTACCATGACGATGGTCGGATCATCTCCGCTGATCCTGCTCAACGACCTGATCCTGACAGCCAATGCCAACCTGCCATCAGGGCAGAAGATGGAACCGTTCGGGCTGTTTTCGGTAACGCCCATCGGCCTTGCCCTGGTGCTGACAGGTATCGCGTATTTCCTGCTTCTGGGGCGCTGGGTGCTGCCCGGCGGCCAGACCAAGATGAACGTGTCGGCCGGCCAAGGCATGTCAGAGTATCTGGAGCGGGTGTACGGTCTTCAGGCAGACGTATTCGAGGTCGATGTGCCGGCCAGCAGCCCGCTGGTCGGGCAGCAATTGGCCGACATCAATCTCGACAACAACCTGTACATCATCAGCACCTACTACAAGGGCAAGGTATCGATGGTGCAGGTTCTGACCGCCGAAATCGAGGCACCGTGCCGCCTGGCAATCATTGGCAAGAAATCCGTTGTTGCGCGATTTGCCAGCAAATACAATCTGCGGATGCGACCGGAGCTGGATGTGTTCAGTGAGGAATTCGCCCTTACCAATGCCGGTATTGCCGAAGTTGTGGTACCGCCGGGATCAAGCGTTATCGGAAAATGTCCGCGTGACCTTCTGCTGCGCAAGACCACCGGCCTCAGCCTGCTGGCGATTTACCGTGGCGAGGAGATCCTGAGCCACGTTGAGACCGAAGACCACGAACCGACCGCGATCGGCCTGGTCCGGTTCCAGGCCGGAGACATGCTGGTTGCACATGTGAAATGGGACATGCTGACCAGGCTCAAGCAGGACCGGTCCTGGGTCGTGGTCACCTCCGATTACCCGCAGGAAGAACTGCGGCCGCAAAAGGTCAGTTGGGCGCTTGCGTTCTTCTTGCTCTCGCTGTCGATGATCCTGTTTACCGATGTGCGCCTGTCCTTGTGCCTCCTGACCGGCGCAGTGGGCATGTTGCTGACGAAAGTGCTGAGTATTGATGAGGCCTACCGGTCGGTTGGCTGGAACACGGTGTTCCTGCTGGCAGGCCTGATCCCGCTGGGTCAGGCGGTGCAGAACACCGGAACGGCTGCCTGGCTCGCCCAGCAGATCCTGACCATCCTTGACGGCTGGCCAGTATGGTCGCTGCAGGTTGGCGTGGCAATCCTTGCCACCGTGTTCTCGCTGGTGATGTCCAATGTCGGTGCCACGGTTCTGCTGGTGCCGCTGGCTGTTTCCATTGCGGCAGCGGCAGGTGCCAACCCTGCCCTGTTTGCGCTGACCGTGGCGATTTCGACCTCAAACTCGTTTATCATCCCGACCCATCAGGTCAACGCACTGATCATGGGACCGGCCGGCTACAAGGTGATTGATTTCGTCAAGAGCGGCGGCATCATGACAATCCTGTTCCTTATCGTCTCACTGGTCATGCTCAATGTGGTTTTCTGAGCATGTCCTTTCAAATGCCGGAGCATGCCGATGAAAATTGACGGCAACTGCCTGTGCGGACACATCAGATACGAAGCGGTGATTGACCCTTCCATGGTGGCCATCTGCCATTGCACCGACTGCCAGACCCATTCCGGCACGGCGTACGGCATAGTCGTCGGAGTTGTGGACCAGCAGTTCCAGCTATTGCAGGGCACATTGAAAGTCTACGAGAAGACAGCCGACAGCGGCACCATCCGGGCGCTGGCCTTCTGCCCTGAATGCGGCACCAGAATTCATGCCACCACACCGGGTGACAGCTCAAAGTTTTTCGGCCTTCGTGTTGGTACCATACGCCAGCGCGATCAGTTGAAGCCGACCGTGCAGGCCTGGAGCGGATCTGCACTGGACTGGGTTCATGATCTCAGCAGCATTCCGCAATCTGGTAGATAACCGAGCATTGGGTAACCGAATATCTATCGATGACCCACAGTCAGATCCCGTCACTTTACCAGCGGCGACTTCAGCAGTGATGCTGCCGTTTGGTAAGTGAGTTGAGATAGCGCCTGAATAAACTGCTTTTCCAAGCGTTTTTCGTAAGCGTCCAGACTATTTCACATTCAGACCGCAGGCGCTGCAATCTGTGCAATGCGTTGAAATTTTCGGCGATAGGCAGCAGGTGGTAACCCAACCCGGCGCTTGAACACTCTGCGGAACGAGGCCGGGTCCTCGTATCCTACCGAGGCAGCAATGTCTTCAATACCGAGACTTTCACTCTCCAGCATCTGCTTGGCTTCCTCGATCCGGAGCGCCTGCACATAGTCGATCGGCGCATATCCTGTAGCAGCGCGGAACCGCCGGGCAAACGTGCGCGCATTGAGCCCCGAAAGTTCAACCATGCGCTCGACCGGATTTCCCAGAGCATAATTGTCAGCAATCCAGCTTTGGCATTCAGAGATCGAGCCATCAGAGTTTTCCATGGGCCGGGTCATCACGGCATAGGGCGACTGCCCCTCTGAATGGCCGGATATCAAAAACACCTTGGCTGTTTCGATTGCCTGGGTCTGGCCGCAGAACCGGGTGATCAGATAGACCGCGAGATCGTGCCAGGCACTCACGCCGCCGGCTGTCAGAACTCCGTCGTCGGCAGAAGCCAGACACAGCATCGATGCGCTCTGGAAGCGGACTTTCGGAAAATGGCGCTGGAACATGTCACGATACGCCCAATGGGCCGTGGCGGCACGACCATCCAGCAAACCGGCCTCAGCCAGCAGTAACGAGCCGGAACAGACCGAACTGATCAACGTGCCACGCTTGTGCATACGGCTTAGCCAGGCAATCTCGCGGGGATAGCGCCCAATCGGTGAAGCATGGATAGACGTATACATGTCGCAAACAACAATTGCGTCGGGGTCGTCGATGTCTTCAAGTGAAGCGTGCGGGGACACCGGGACATTGGCGACGCAGTGAAACGGCTTGCCCTCGGCAGTCACAATCTGCACATCAAGCAACTCACGCCCCGGCGAGCCAGTGGTCATGTCGAGATAAACTGCGCCAGCCGATACCAGAACGTCATAGAGCCCATACAACACTGATGAAGATGTTTCGGGCGCCACGAGCAGCGCAATAAGAGGCCTGGCAGTTCGGGGCATCCGATGTCTCCATTGTCTGATTTAGCTCGATACTGTCGAATTCACCCCCATAACACGTCCACTATGCCTTTGTTTTGACGATTATGCCACTGGTACAACTTGGCCCATCTCCTAGGCTGATCACGAACCAGCAATGGAGAAAACATATGAGTGACTTCAATTTAGGCACCAAAAACTTGTGCAGCGGATTTCATGGAGAGATTTTCGTCGCCGGCGACAAGGGATACGATGCTGCGCGCGCTGTCTGGAATGCGATGATCGACAGACGACCCAAACTGATTGCACGTTGCCGGGAGGTTGGAGATGTAATCGGCGCAGTGAAGTTTGCCCGGGTGCAGGGCCTGCCTGTCTCGATCCGTGGCGGTGCGCACAATGTCGCCGGACATGCCGTCTGCGATGACGGGATCATGATCGACCTGTCCCTGATGCGCTCGGTAAGCGTCGATCAGGAAGCGCGGCGCGCTGAGGTTGAGGGTGGTGCGATCTGGGCGGATGTGGATGCAGCAACTCAGGCCTATGGCCTGGCAACACCCGGAGGATTGATCTCTGACACCGGTGTTGCCGGTTTGACGTTGTCCGGCGGTATCGGCTGGATGCGCGCGCAGCATGGCCTGAGCATCGATAATCTCATGGCGGCTGACGTCGTTGTTGCCGATGGCGAACTCGTGCACTGCAGCGATACGGAAAATCCGGATCTGCTTTGGGCGTTGCGCGGCGGCGGCGGCAATTTTGGTGTGGTAGTGAAATTTGAATTCGCCCTGCATCCCATGGGGCCGGAAGTGATGTTCGCCGCACCGATCTATCCGCTCTCTGCGGGCCCGGAGCCTATCCGGTTCTGGCGCGACTTCGTAGCACGCAACAGTGACCGCGTGGCTTCCTTGTGCGAATTCTCGACGGCCGCCGAAGGCGAGGACTTCCCCGAAGAGTATTGGGGCAAACGGGTCTACACGCTCGCCTGCGTCTACAACGGCGATGCAGCCGAGGGCGAGGCTTTGTTGAAACCCCTGAGCGAGCTTGCTCCGTTGGCTACTGATTTTTCGGGCCGGATGAACTACGCTGATGTGCAACAACTTTTCGACACGCTTATCCCGTTCGGCGATTATCGCTGCTACTGGAAGGCGCGTTACCTGTCGGATCTTTCCGATGAAATGATCGATCTGGCCATATCAAACGCAAAAGCTGCGCCATCGGACAACACGATTTCTTCCTTGTGGAACTTCGGCGGTGCCACCGCCAGGGTGCCGGCTGCCGCAACCGCCTTCGGTGACCGATCCATGGGCTGGATGTATTCGCTGGACGCCATTTGGCCGGATGAAGCCGATGACAGCAGAAACATCACCTGGTCGCGGGATGGCTGGAACGCCGCGGAACCTTATGCGCAAGAAGGACGGGCTTATCTGAACTTCCCCGGTCATGGGGAGGATGGCGAGGACCTCACCCGGGAAGCTTTTGGTGCCAACTACACCAGACTGGCCCAGATCAAGGCGAAATACGACCCGGAAAACGTTTTCCGATTCAATCAGAACATAACGCCAGAGGCCTGAGATGGGCCCTCAAGCACAGTTTCCAAACCCTCATCCAGGCGAACTGTTCCTCACCGAGGGCGGAACCGAAACCGAAATCATGTACAAGCATGGCTTCGAGTTGCCTGAATTTGCGATGTTTACCCTGCTGGAGAACCCAAGCGCGGTGACGGCCATGCGGGACATGTTTCGCGGCCACCTCGATGTCGCTGCGGAATTTGCCATGTCGATGCTGCTGACCGGCATCGATTATCGCGCCAGCCCGGACTGGGGCGCCAAGCTCGGATATTCACCGCAAGGGTTGGCGCAGGCCAACATTCAATCCATCGAGTTCCTGCGCGAGCTTGCCAGCGAATATGACGGCCAGATACCACGTACCCTGATAGGTGGAACCATCGGTCCGCGAGGTGATGCCTACCAGTTGAACAGGACCATCACGGCTGAAGAGGCTGAGGACTACCACGGCGTCCAACTGGCGACATTGAAACAAGCCGACGTAGATTTCGCCTGCGCGGCCACATTCAACAATATCCCGGAAGCTGTCGGCGTCGCGAGGGCTGCGAAAAAGATCGGCGTACCGTTGATTGTCTCGCTCACTGTAGACAGCTCGTCACGTTTGAAATCCGGTCCAACGGTGGCAGATGCAATCGAAGCCATCGACTTTGAGGCAGCCGATGCAGCCCCAATTTCCTACTTGCTCAACTGTTCTCATCCGGTGGAGTTTGAACCGGCATTGACAGCAGGTTCCTGGGTACGCCGTCTGCACGGATTCCGTCCCAATGCTTCAAAAATGGAAAAAATCGCGTTGTGCAAGCTTGGCCATCTTGAAGAAGGCGACCCGGTCGAACTTGGCCGCCTGATGGGCGATCTGGCGCGTCGTTACCCGCATATGAACGTCTGGGGAGGTTGCTGCGGAACAGGAGAGACTCATCTGCGGGCAATCGCCAGGAACGTGCGACAGGCACGTGATGCACCTTCGAACGAAACAGATTTCGTGAGTTAGAAGTCACCCTCATCACTGCAAGACATTCAGCAAGGTGGTTCCAAGGCCTTTGCGGGACAACGCGCCACCTCCAAGGTCGGCGCATTGTCCTTTTGGTGGTTTTTGCATTGCCTACTTCGTGTTGCGGTCCAGAAAGCCGATCATGCGGCGGGCAATGCGGGTGCCGTATTCCTCGAGGGCAAAGTGGCCGGTGTCGAGCAATTCAAACTCCAGGTTCTTCAGGTCGCGTTTGTAGGGATGGGCACCTGCTGCCGGGAAGATGTGGTCGTTCTTGCCCCACATCAGCAGGGTCGGCACCTGATGCTTGCGGAACAGGGCCTGCCATTTCGGATACTCTGGTACGTTGGTGCCGTAATCCAGAAACAGTTCAAGTTGCACTTCCTGGTTGCCCTTTCGATCAAGCAGGTATTGCACATGCCAGTAATTGTCCGGGCTGATCTGGTCTGGTTTTTGGGTGCCGTGGGTGAACTGCCATCTGGTGGCGTCCAGCGTCAGAAACCCGCGCAGCTTGCTGGCGTTTTCCGCTGATGGATCAGCCCAGTAAGCCTTGAGCGGGTCCCAGAACTCGCCCAGTCCTTCCGCATAGGCATTGCCGTTCTGGATGATAAAGCCTGAAACCCGCTCAGGGTGTTGGGCAAACATGCGGAAACCGACCGGCGCGCCGTAATCCATCAGATAGACCGAATAGTGGTCGACTTTCTTGATGTCGAGAAGTCTGCTCATCATGCTTGCGATATTGGCAAACGAATAATCGAAATCCTTTGCCGCCGGCATGTCCGATGCGCCAAATCCGGGATAGTCCGGGGCGATCACATGATACCTCTTCGCCAACTGCGGGATGAGGTTCCGGAACATGTGCGACGAGGTTGGAAAGCCATGCAGCAGCAGGATCGCCGGCCGCGACGGATCACCGGCTTCGCGGTAAGCCACCTTGACACCGTCAATCATTTCGGAGCGAAACGAAATCTGCTCATGCTGGACGGTGACTGCGGCATCAACTGCGTGGGCCGGTGATGGCAGCAACACAGGCGAGGCGAAAGACAATGCCAGGAGACTGGCGCCGATGAGGGATTTCAGGGAGTGGTGCATTTTGATGTCCTCCTTTAGAGGGCTGGTTTGAGGAAGCATGTGGTGCTGCTTGTTTGCGAAACGCTGGTCAGGAGCCCTGGCCAAGCGCGATTTTCAGATCTCTGTTTTGCTCCTGGAGACGGGCAATCTCATCGCGAACCGGCTGCAATTGCGCTTCCAGTTCTTCAAGTGTCAGTCGTTGCGGAATGTGTTGCGGACAGTTCCAGTCCAGCGCCTCGATGGTGATGACAAGCGCGCGTTCCGGCAGACCGCGATAGCCCTCGTCTTTCAGTTGCACGATCAGTTCCGGGTCCTGCCTGGCATCGACAAGCCGCGCCCGGCCCCACACCTTGAGGCGCCGGCGGTTGGGGTAATCAACAAGGATCAGGGAAATGCGATCGTTTTCGGCAAGGTTTCCAACACTCAGATACTGCCGGTTGCCGCGAAAATCCGCGTAAGCGATGGTGGTATCGTCAAGCACCTTGAGAAAACCGGCAGGACCACCCCTGAACTGCACATAGGGCCATCCGGTTTCTGATACGGTTGCCTGGAAGAAACCGTCCATCCGGGAAATGAACTCCGCTTCGGACGGGCCAATACGGTCGCCACGATCAGCGTCAGGGTGCAGGAACTTTGCGTAGCTGTCTGCTGATCCTTGTTGTTCCTGCACAGCCAGAACGGACGGGGTGAAACTGATTTCTGCAAATGCACGTGACATGATGCGCCTTTCGGTTGTCGATCATCTGATCGCTCGCTTTCGTCCAGTGACTGAGAAATAGTCCGTTTCAAAAAAATTTAGAATTGGTGTAGTATTGAATTATCTATTCCGATAAATGGAATAATATATGGACAAGTTTCGCGCCATCCAGGTGTTCATATCAGTCGCTGACAAGCGGGGTTTTGCCGCTGCAGCGCGCAGCCTGAACATGTCACCGCCCGCGGTCACGCGCGCCGTTTCCATGCTCGAAGAAGACCTCGGTACGCCATTACTGGTGCGCACCACCCGCTCGGTTCGCCTGACGGAAAACGGCCAGCGGTTCCTGGAAGATGCCAGGCGTATTCTGCTGGACCTCGAAGAAGCGCAAGACGCCGCTGTCGGTGCCCATGCAGCCCCACGCGGTGAACTGCATGTCACAGCGCCGGTCCTGTTCGGGCGGATGTATGTCACACCCTTGTTGGGCGACTTTTTAGACCTGCACCCGCAACTCAGCGCACGCACGCTGTTTGTCGACCGGGTGGTCAATCTGGTCGATGAAGGACAGGATGTGGCGATCCGGATTGGGGCCTTGCCGGATTCATCCTTGGTGGCAGTGCGCTGCGCGACAGTGCGCCAGGTGATGGTCGCCTCACCCGACTACATTGCCAGGCACGGCTTGCCGACATTGCCGGAGGGTCTTGCCAGTCACCAGATCATCCAGGCTACCGGCACCAATCCCGGCGACGACTGGAAATTCCAGCATAACGGCAAACCGATATCGGTCCGGCTGGCACCGCGTGTGCGCATGAACACCAACGACGCGGCAATCGAACTGGCCGTTCGCGGCGGCGGGGTTTCGCGCCTGCTGTCCTATCAGGTAGCGCCTTACCTGGCGGATGGGCGATTGCAGGTCGTACTCGACGCTTTTGAAATGCCGCCACAACCGGTTCATGTCGTGCATCAGGAAGGCCGCCTGGTATCGGCCAAGGTCAGGGCATTCGTTGACTTCATGGTGCCGCAGCTACGGGAAAGCATGGGCGTCAAACTGCCCTGAAGAGATCAGGCTTCTCAAACAAGCGGTATCTGTTTTGGGTTGCAGGCAAATGTGAAAATCTGCGGGTCCCATGACGACTGCCTGCTGATACCGCCAAACAGGTTGGCAAAAGAAGAACAAAGTTTCAACCGAACGGGGGAACGTCCCTCTTCAAGTCGGATTCATCATGGGAAAACGTTAAGGCGACCGTTCCGCGCACATCAGCAGACTCAGCTGCAGGAAACTCTCCTTCAACATGCGCCTTCAAGTCTGTCTCCTGCAAGGATTGCTGAAACATCTGAAGCGAATGCGACGGCAACTCGAAATTTATGGTCGCTGAAATGTTTGAAGAAATGACTGGTCAACAATCCAGCCGCGCGATTCAGAAACGGCGTCACACACCTGTGAAATGGCAGTGTTTCGGTTCATGGCGGTGAAGATGCTGAAACGGGCGAATTTCATGTGCGAGAATATCTTCTTGCACGTTGTTGAATTGCAGCAACTGCCGGTTTGGTCCAGCAGTTCCGGCAATTCCTTGATCTGCATCAACAATGCCGGCCGAGAGATCGCACAAGCTTCGACCATGTGTGCACTACGGCCACGCAGGGCCAACAACTCGCTTGGCGAAGCCGCTGAGGCACCAACCCAAAAAATAAGATGTTCTAATCGCTACGATCAGTAAATACGATTTCAACTAATGATGGGATTTTGCTATAATACGCGCAACAAAGACAGGGAGGAACAAACGTCCTAAAGAGCCCGGCAGGAAACCGCCGACAGCGCGACGGTCGCAACATATCGAGCAGTCAGAATGCCAACGGACCGGCGCGATTTTGCTACTGGATATCCAGCTTGCAGGCAGGCAGACGGCGATCAGGACATTTCACCCTTCCACCCCTTTGTCACAACCCGGGCCGCGAAAACCAGGATGACTTTCCGAAGCATCCACCACCAGCGTCAACGGAACAGAAAAACACACTAAGATCGGAGACAAAAATGAACGATATGAGCGCCAGCAAGTGCCCCGTAATGAGCGGATCCAATGCCCAGAAGGCAACCGGCAGCACCGCCAACCAGCATTGGTGGCCGAACCAGTTGAACCTGAAGATCCTGCACCAGAACTCCGAGAAGATCGATCCCATGGGCGAGGCATTCAATTATGCCGAAGAGTTCAAGAGCCTCGACCTGGCCGCCGTCAAGCAGGACATCGTAGCACTGATGACCGACTCTCAGGAGTGGTGGCCTGCCGACTATGGCCATTACGGGCCGTTCTTTATCCGCATGGCATGGCACAGCGCAGGTACCTACCGGACCTATGACGGCCGTGGCGGTGCGTCTTCCGGTTCACAGCGCTTTGCGCCGCTGAACAGCTGGCCGGACAATGGCAACCTGGACAAGGCCCGCGCCCTGCTATGGCCGATCAAGCAGAAGTACGGCAAGAAAATCTCCTGGGCTGACCTGATGGTCCTGACCGGCAACTGCGCGCTTGAATCCATGGGCTTCAAGACCTTCGGATTTGCCGGCGGACGCGAAGACGTCTGGGAACCGGAAGAAGACATCTACTGGGGTCCTGAGACAACCTGGCTCGGCGACGAGCGCTACAGCGGTGACCGTGAGCTTGCCAATCCACTTGGCGCTGTTCAGATGGGTCTGATCTACGTGAACCCGGAAGGCCCAAACGGCAATCCGGATCCGGTCGCATCAGGCAGGGACATCCGTGAGACGTTCGCCCGCATGGCGATGAACGACGAGGAAACCGTTGCCCTTACTGCCGGTGGACACACGTTCGGCAAGGCGCATGGCGCCGGCGATCCGGATAAGTATGTCGGCCGTGAACCTGAAGGCGCCGGCATTGAGGAACAGGGCCTCGGCTGGAAGAACACCATGGGCAGCGGCAAAGGCGGCGATACCATCACCAGCGGCATCGAAGGTGCATGGACGCCAACGCCAATCACCTGGGACAACAGCTATTTCGACACGCTGTTCGGGTATGAATGGGAACTGACGAAGAGCCCTGCCGGAGCCAACCAGTGGACACCTACGGACAAGTCTGCCGCGAGCACGGTGCCGGATGCACATGACCCCGCAAAGACACATGCGCCGATGATGACCACAGCGGACATGGCAATGCGGATGGATCCGGCCTATGAGAAAATTTCAAGGCGCTTCCACCAGAACCCGGCCGAGTTCGCAGATGCGTTTGCCAGGGCCTGGTACAAGCTGACCCACCGTGACATGGGTCCGGTCTCGCGTTATCTCGGCGCCGAGGTTCCCGCAGAAGAACTGCTGTGGCAGGACCCGGTTCCCGCAGCCGATCATGAATTGATCGGGGCGCAGGATATCGCCGATCTCAAGGCCAAACTTCTGGAGTCCGGTCTGTCGGTTTCGCAACTGGTGTCCACCGCCTGGGCCTCGGCGGCGACCTTCCGCGGTAGCGACAAGCGCGGCGGCGCCAATGGTGCCCGCATTCGCCTGGCTCCGCAGAAAGACTGGGAAGTCAACAACCCGGCTCAACTGGCGAGCGTGCTGAAAACCCTGGAAGGCATCCAGAGTGACTTCAATTCGGGCGGCAAGAAGGTGTCCCTGGCCGACCTGATCGTCCTGGGTGGCTGTGCGGCTGTTGAAAAAGCAGCGAAGAACGCCGGGCACGATGTGAGTGTGCCGTTCTCTCCCGGACGCACGGACGCCACACAGGAACAGACGGACGTGGAGGCATTCGCCGTGCTCGAACCGGTTGCAGACGGTTTCCGCAACTATCTGAAGGCCGACCAAAGCCGCTCGGCGGAAGAGCTTCTGGTGGACCGTGCGCAACTGATGACACTGACGGCACCGGAAATGACGGTTCTTGTGGGTGGCATGCGCGCCCTGAACACCAATGCGGATGGCTCCAGCCACGGTGTCTTCACCGATCGGCCCGAGACTTTGAGCAACGACTTCTTCGTCAACCTGCTCAGCCGGGATACGACCTGGGAGCCATCTTCAGCGTCCGCAGACGTGTTCGAAGGCAAAGACCGCGCATCCGGCAAGGATAAATGGACCGGAAGCCGTGTTGACCTGGTCTTCGGATCAAACTCGCAACTGCGTGCCCTGGCGGAAGTCTACGGATGTGACGACGCCCAGCAGACGTTTGTCGGCGACTTTGTTGCGGCATGGGGCAAGGTGATGAACCTTGACCGCTTTGACCTTGCCTAGAGCGACATGGGTTCAACTGAACCCGTAAAGTTTCTCTAGCACTTTGGAGACGATCAGTTTTATGGTTTTTGATTGATTCAATCAAAAACCATACTGATCTGAGGTGGAAGGACACTGAGAGACAGTTAGACAATTAATCAGGGCGGCGTTTCGGTTCACACTGAAACGCCGCCTTTATGTCTGGCTCTGACTATTCACCTTTCAGGTTTGTAGCCAGGTTTTGTAAATTGCACGGCGAGCTAGCTGAACATGTCCGCAGAAATTGCCGTGTACCACGATTCAGATTCCTCGTAGGTCGCCTTGCGCAGGCCTGCATCTTCGCCGGTCTTGGAAATGAAATTGTCGGCGACTTCAATCTTCTCCGCTCCAGCCTTGTAGTTGGCTCCTACCTTAACACCGTCATTGGCGTCAATCAGGCTCCAGCAGGTATTTGCAAAGCGCGGTTCAAAGACCTTTGACCCGGTCAGCGCGCCGCGGATCGCCATGGCTGCCACCTTGGCCTGACTGTTTGCGGAAAACCCTGATTTCGGCATGGCTGACGCAACAGAGGCATCACCGAGCACGTGAATGTTCTCGTCCGCCTTGGATTGCATGGTTGCCGGCACGATCGGGCACCAGTCGCCATCGGTAATGCCGGCGCGGTCACAGATGGCACCTGCCTTTTGAGCCGGCACAACGGAGGCTGCATCCGCCTTGAACGTGTCAATGTCGGTCTCGATTTCCATGGTATCCATATTGATGTTTTTCACGCCGCCGGAAACCGACGCGGGAATCCATTCGACCATGTCAGGGTAGTGTTTCTGCCAGCCTTCCTCAAACAGCGCCTGCTTGGAGAATTTCTCTTTCGGATCGAGCACAATGATTTTTGCGGTCGGATTCTTCTTCGACAACACGTGCGCAATCATCGAGATGCGCTCGTATGGCCCGGGCGGGCAGCGGAACGGATTGGGCGGCGGCACCATGACGAACGTGCCGCCTTCGCGCATATTCTCAACCTGCGATTTCAGCAATGCCACCTGGGTGCCGGACTTCCATGCATGCGGCATGGTATCCTGGGCCTCTATCGAGTAACCGGCCACGGAGTCGTATTTCATATCAATGCCGGGAGAAATGACAAGCCGGTCATAGGCTACTTTGGCGCCGGACCCCAACTCAACTGTCTTGGCAGCGCCGTCGACAGACACTGCCCAGTCATGAATGACGTTTACATCGTGACCGGCGGCCAGAGCCTCATAGGTATGGCCAATGGACTCATAGTCACGCAAACCGCCCAGATACAGGTTTGAAAAGAAGCAGGTATAGTACTTCCTTGTCGGTTCGATCAGCGTAACGTCAATTGCGCCTTTTGAGTCTTTTGCGAGATAGCGCGCGGCGGTCGCACCGCCGGCCCCTCCCCCGATGACGACGACCTTCGGCTTTTTACCCTGTGCATAAGCCGGCAGGTTCAACCCGGCAGACACGGCACCCAGTCCAAGCAGTCCGGTGGTAAATTTTCGTCTGTCTACGATAACCATATTCATCCTCCCAGATTTCCTGACTGTTGATTGGATATTGCGCTCCTAGTCAGGAGGCTTGAGCGCTGAGAAATAGGCTGCCAATGCCGCTATGTCCTCGTCAGACAGGCGCATGGCAACAGTTTGCATCGTCGGGTTTTCAAGTTGTTTGGATCGGTAGAGTTTCATCAATGAGATGAAACCATCCTCGTTCATGCCGGCGATTGCGGGAATTGTGCCGGTGACGGCAGACTGATGGCACGTCACACATTCGGATGAAAGGTATTGCCCATACTCCGGATCACCTTCAGCAAATAGCGCCCCCGTCATGCAAACATAACTGAAGGCCACGGTCGCAGCACGCATAGTTCCTCACCAAACACATTCACATTCTTCTATATGAGAGTGTGGCAAATTTGCTGAGACGTCAAGTCTCACATGTCTGCAAACAAGTTCCAAAATGGGCGTTCTTGCTGCGATGACACAGCGCCCTGCATCACGGTCAGCAACTGTGTCGCCAAAGAAGTTACGCATGAAATATCTGAATTATGCCGCGCGCGTCACAACGAGACAATTGCCGGTCCGATACAGAATATCCCGCCCTTGCCTGCAGCATAATTGCGCGCTTGGCGACGCCGGCGTGGACGACGCTCCTGTCATCACAGCAACAGGCTGAGAGTGTTGACAGCACAGTAAAAATCCATTTGAAAACAATCGGATCGATGCAAGGCTCCCAAACTCGAACAAGGAAAAGCAATAATGGACTGGCGCACAAGATTACTAAGTCCTGCCCCGCGCGCACGGCGGGATTATAAATCCCTTGCTACGCCCGTCTATCGGGGTTCCACGGTTGTGTTCGACAATCAGGGCGCTGTGTCCGATGACTGGCAACAGGCCGAAAACGGCTACTCCTATGGCTTGTACGGCACGCCGACCACCCTGGAACTTGCTGCGCGCATTGCCGATCTGGAACATGCCCGCCATACCTTCATTGTTCCCGGCGGACAGGCTGCTATTGCACTTGTCTACATGGCATTCTGCAAGGCAGGCAGCCACGCATTGGTCCCGGTCTCGGCATATGGCCCCAACCGGGAAATGGCGGACGGACTGTTGCGCGGTTTCGGGGTCACGGTTGAGCCATATGATCCGCTGATCGGCAGCGGTATCAAAACCCTGATAAAGGGAAACACAACACTGATCTGGTGCGAAAGTCCCGGGTCAGTGACCATGGAAGTCCAGGATGTCCCGACCATCGTGAGCGTTGCGCATGAGCGTGGCGTATCGGTCGCGCTGGACAATACCTACGCTGCAGGTGTCTTGTTTGACGCGTTTGCCCATGGCGTTGATGTCAGCGTACAGGCGCTCACAAAATACGTGGGCGGCCATAGCGACATACTTCTCGGCTCGGTTTCGGTGCGTGATGATCCGGCCTACCAGACACTGGGACCCATCTACCGCCAACTTGGTCTGGCGGTTTCTCCGGATGATTGCAGCCTTGCCCTGCGCGGACTGCAGACACTGGCTGTACGTCTTGATCAGCTGGAGAAGTCAACACTTGCCGTGGCAAACTGGCTGGCCGAACATCCGCGTGTTGAGGTTGTATTTCACCCGGCGCTTGCCTCGTGTCCCGGACACGAAAACTGGAAGAAGGGTTTCACCGGATCTGCCAGTGTCTTTTCTTTCATGTTCAAAGATGAAATCACGCCCGGCCAGGTGGAAGCCATTATCAACAAACTGAAGATTTTCAGGATCGGCCTCAGCTGGGGCGGTGTGAACAGCCTGGCGGTCGTGTATCCGGACCTCGACAGACCCGGAAAGGATTACGGCGGCCGACTGGTGCGGCTGAATGTGGGGCTGGAACAGCCATCCGACCTGATCAGCGATCTGGAAGACGCGATGATCAGTGTCCTGGATTAAGCATGCCCATAGCCGGGACCGGACGAACGCCAACTAATGATTTTCCAGTTCCCTGGCCAGGAAATCGAAGACCAGACGCACCCGCCGGCTGGTATTGAGTTCGCGGTGAGCAACCAGCCACGCCTCGATTTCGAAACCTGGCAGCCAGGGTGCCGCCAGCCGCACACCGGACTCGGCGTCTCCGACCTGAGAAATCATCACTCCGATGCCCATGCCCTGCTTGACCATCTGCCACTGCACAATGTGATTGCTGCATATGATGGGGAAATTTTGCGACGTCACTTTCAGGCCGAGCTGGTTCAACCCGTCTATAAATTGCTGTTGCTGGTCAAAACCAATGAACTCGGCCCGCAACAGCTCGTCGCTGGTCTGAGGGTTGCCGATCCGCTCAAGATACGTTTCCGAGGCATAAAGGCACGCGGCGTAACTGGGCAGCCGGCGGGCAATCAGGTCCGGATCGGTTGGCCTGCCGGAGCGAATGGCGATGTCGGCCTCGCGGCGGCGTAAATCACTTACATTGTTGGTTGCGACGACCTCGACGGTGATGCCCGGCTCTGCGGCGCGTAGCTTGGCCACGATGGGAGGGAGAACGAAGGCTGCTCCAGCCTCGGTTGTCGTTATGCAAACCGTGCCCTCGACCTGCTGAGACTGTCCCGACGCGGTCAGCGACACACGACCGGCCGCCTCTCCCATGGCCCGGACATGCTCGACAAGCTCAAGACCGCCGGAGGTCAGCTTCAGGCCATTGCCTATGCGCTCGAACAGCAGGACCCCGACTTCCTCCTCGAAAGCCCTGACCTGCCGGCCCAGCGTTGGTTGCGCCATGCCCAGGGCTCTTGCCGCCGCCGAAAGCGATCCCTCCTCAGCCGTCACAAGAAAAGCCCGTGCACGGTTCCAGTCGAATTTTACAGAACGCCAATCCATGCAATTTCGCATATAGTATATTCGAATTTAGTCAATTCACCATTCGAATTCGCAGAGCTACTTAGATGCCCAACATCGTGTTTTCTTCTCCTCGCACTGTAGCGGGAAACTGCAGACTGACACGGGAAGACCATTATCTAAGTTGGAAAATGCACCATGACCTCAACGGATTATACACCTGCCATGACACAGCCATCTTCGCGTTTCTGGGACAGAATTGCCGATCGCTACGCCCGCCAGCCGGTCAAGGATGAAGCGGCTTACCAGAAGAAACTGCAGATAACGCAGGACTACCTGCAGCCGAACATGAAGCTGCTGGAATTTGGTTGCGGCACGGGCACCACCGCCCTCACACATGCACCGTTTGTGGACCGTATACTGGCAATCGATATTTCTGAGAGGATGCTTGAGATTGCCGAGCAGAAGGCAGCGGCTGCCGGCATAGGCAATGTCAAGTTTGAACGCGCTGCAATTGACGATTTCACTGCGCCTGACAACAGCTTCGATGTTGTGCTGGGCATGAGCATCCTTCACCTGCTGGCTGACAAGGACATGGCCATTGCCAAGGTTCACAAGATGCTCAAACCCGGTGGCGTGTTTGTATCCAGCACGGTCTGCCTCGGTAATACGATGAAGTTCTTCAAGCTGATCGGCCCGCTGGGGCGTGCGCTGGGCGTGCTGCCGCTGTTGCAGGTGTTCACGACGCAGGAACTGGTCACCAGCCTCAAGGCACAGGGCTTTGAAATCGAGCATGAATGGAGCCCGGGCAAAGGCACAAGCGTCTTCATCGTGGCCAGAAAACCGGCCTGAAACAAAACTTTCCCGGTTGAAACAATCCACTCCAGATTGACAGAACGTACCCCCATGCACACCCCAACCAATTCAACGCCGCTGAATGCCCTGGCCGGAAAACAAACCGATGCTGGCGGCCGAATACCAGTATTCGCCCGCCGGCTCGGATCCTGGCATCTGTCGCTTCAACGCCAACCCTATGACACAGCAGAGCTTAGCGCGAACTATGACCTCGCTGCCGGCGCCTGGAACCGGATTATCGACCGGCTGAACTATCTGCACGCCTACAGAACATTGCTCAAACAGGCGCTGTCGCACTGGCCGGCAACCGGATCAACACCGCAGCTTCGGGCCCTGGACTGCGGCACCGGAACCGGCGCCATGTCGGAAGCACTGGCGCGGGAATACAACGCGCTGTTGAAAATTGATGCGGTCGATATCTCTTCGGCCATGCTCGTCAAAGCCGGTGAACGGTTAAGAAGATTCGGTCTGCAGGTGGCATTGCGCCAGGCGGATGTGCAGCAGCTCCCCTACCCCGACAACAGTTTCGATATGGTCATGGCCGGGCACATACTGGAACACCTTCCAAACCCTGCTGCCGCCCTGGGCGAAATGGTCCGCGTTGTGCGCCCCGGCGGCCTGGTTTTTACCTGCATCACGCGCCGCACCTTGCCGGGCTTGTGGATTCATCTTCTGTGGAGAACCCACATGGTCTCGCCTGCGGAAGCTGAAACGTGGCTGAATGGCGCAAACCTCGTTGATGTGCGGTGCATATCGCCAAACGGCAGCCCACTGTTCCGGCAAATGAGTGTCGCGTGTTGCGGCGTTAAGCCGGTTCGCTGCACGAGCCGAAGCGAACCTTGCAACGAACAGCCCTATTGAGCAGCAATTCCGGTGCGGTCAATAACCCGCAACGAATTGTCAGCACCCATCTGGACAAAGATCAATTCACCCGATTGAGGAAAGACACCTGTCAGCGCACTGATGTTGACCTGATGCGTGACCAGTACCAGCGGCTTTTCGCCGGTTCGGGCCTGCAACCAGTTTTTCAGTGCCGTGGTTTGCGCATCGCGCCTGCCCTGCCGGCGAAAAAACGAATTCAGCGGCTCAAGGGTTTGCATGGTGCCCAATCCGAGCAACTGGGCGGTGTCCCGGCACCTGCACCAGGCACTTGACCAGACTTCGGCATCAGCGACTCCGTTACTTCGAAACAAGTCGCCTGTTTTGCGGGCCTGTTGCCGCCCCTGGTCGGACAGGTTTCTCTGCGTACTGCACTCATCCACGTTGAAATTGCCAGGATCGCCGGTGCCCGGCGCCAGCGCATGGCGCATGATGACGAAAGCGGTGCCATTCTTCAGTGCATCCCATCCGGCCTGCCCGGCCAAGGCCGGTTGCCCGGGCACCAGCAACGTGATGATAGCGGCAAGAAACATCACCCTGAGGACTGCAGCCCTGCGGCCTATTAAGCTGCACTTGCTCATGAGCCTGCTCCCAGGGCGTCGTCAATCGCACCGCGGACCTCATCGCTGGTCGGCTCCACGGCGGTCGCGAAGGTCGCAGCAATAACACCGTTGCGATCCAGAAGGATCTTGTGGAAGTTCCAGCGTGGCCTGGCTTTCTGACCGGCCTGCTCAAGCGCCCATTTGTAGAACGGGTGAGCCTTGCTGCCCGCTACATCGGTGCGATCAGCCAGCGGGAATGTCACGCCGTAATTCAATGTGCAGAAATTCTTGATCTGCTCGCCTTTGAGCGGCTCCTGGCCGCCAAAATTGTTGGACGGAACACCGATCACAGTCAGCCCCTTGCCTTTATAGTCCTGCCACAACTGCTCAAGCCCGGCGTACTGTCCGGTGAAGCCGCATTCACTGGCGGTATTCACCACTAACACGACACGATCGCGAAACCTGTCCAACGGCAACGGTTTGCCGTCAAAGCCATCGAAGCTGAATTGAAAACCGGACGAGTTGTCCGCGTTCACCTCATGAGCGGGAAGACACGCGGCCAAGGCAATCATTGCGGCGACAATTGATCGGCGATTTATAATCATCATAAACTCCCATTAATATCTGCACGGTTCGTCACCAGGCAATCTCCTGGCCGTCATAGGCAAAGAACGAACCCGAGCTGTCACTGTCGGCCTTGTCGATCACGTCAAGCAGCAGTCTGGCGGCATTGTTTGCCGACAATAGGGTCCGGTCACCGGCAAATGGTGCTGACAGCGGCGTCTCCACTGTTCCGGGATGCAGCGCAAGGCATATTGCCTGCGGCCGCTTGCGGGCTATCTCGATAGAGGCGGTCTTGAGAAACATGTTCAGCGCCGCCTTTGACGCTCGGTAACCGTACCAGCCGCCAAGCCGGTTATCCTCAATGCTGCCGACACGCGCCGAAATTGTTGCAAACACACTGCGCTCGTTGCGCGGCATCAAATGATGAAAATGTTTTAACAAGAGGAGCGGCCCGGTGGCGTTGACCGCAAACGATCGCGCGATGAGCTGCGGGTCGACAGCGGAGATCGACTTTTCCGGTTGCATATTGGCATCATGCAGCAACCCTGTAGCGTCAAAGATCAGATGGACCGGACCAGCATCGGCCATTGCCGCAGCGGCCTGCTCAATCGATGCTTCGTCTTCCAGATCGAAAGCCGGAACCGTTGATCTGGAAAAACCAATAACCTCGCCGCACGCAGGTTCAGCTTCAAGAGCATTAAATATCTCCCGGCCGATTCCGCCACTCGATCCGAAAACCACCGCACGAAACCCGGTCGGGAAGTTCTGTAATGACAGCATCGATGTTTCAGGCCTTTAGAACACGGTATTTCTTATACAGTACGGCTCGGGAGATGGTCTGGATTAGGATCAGGCGCGTGCCTCACGCTCCATCCGCCGATAACATGTTGATATTGCCGACGTCGACGAGATCAGGCATCGTCTGGATGGTGTGGAGCACGATGTTGTCCGGTGTGAACGCAAGCATGGTCCAAACTCGGTGTGGCTGCCGGGCACTCAGCCGATTGGCAACGAATAATCCAACACTTTGTCCTGGAGGGAAAATCCGTGAGTATCATCAGCCGCGTGGCGGTTCACGCGTTTTGTTATGAGCTTGAAGATTTCGGCCATAACATCATGACCTATGCCAAAAATGGCCGGTTGCCGGTCACCAAGTTCGTCACGGTGATCGAGACAGATGATGGATTGCGCGGCGAGTTCGCGCCGCACTACATGGCCAATGCCATGACATGCGCGCAGGTCAGCCAGATGGCCCCGATGCTGATCGGGCGCAATGCCGAACACCGCAGCAGAATTTTTGAAGACCTGAAGAACGCATTTCGTCATTTTGACCGTGCTGGAATTGCTGCGATTGATGGCGCGCTGTGGGATCTTGCCGGGAAGAAACATAATTGCTCCGTTGCCCAGTTGCTCGGCGGATATCGCGACCGGATACCGGCCTATGCCAGCACGTTTCCGGGTCAAAGCAAACCTGGCGGACTGGACAGCGTCGAAGCCTATGCCGATTTCGCACAGCAGTGCCGGGAACTGGGATATCCGGCGTTCAAGATTCACGGTTTTTGGGACGGCAAGCCTGAAAACGAAATCGCCGTCATGACAGCGGTGCGCGAACGGGTTGGAGACACAATGCGGCTGATGACCGATCCGGCATCGTCGCTGCCGACTTTCCTTGACGCAATCGAAGTTGGACGGGCCTGCGATGATCTGGGATTTTTCTGGTATGAAGACCCTTACCGGGATGCCTCTTCAAGCGCGTTCGGACAGAAAAAACTGCGCGACTTCATCAAAACGCCGCTTCTGGTGTCGGAACATATTCGGGGATTTGAGCAAAAAGCCGATTTCCTGCTGGCCGGTGGAACCGATATCGTCCATATCGACCCGGAACTGGATGGCGGCATTACCGGCACCATGAAGATCGCAGGCTTTGCTGAAGCTCTGGGGATAGATGTGCAAATACATACCGCCGGCCCGATGCACCGGCACTGTCTCTCAGCGATCGTCAACACCTATTATTATGAGATGGGGCTTGTCGGGCCGGGCATGTACAATTCAATGCAGCCGCCGATCTATACATGCGGCTATGGCGACCAACTGGAAGACATCGACAGCGATGGCTGTGTCTCGATCCCGACCGGGCCAGGTCTCGGTGTCACGTATGATTGGGATTTCATAACCAGCAAGCAGACAGGCGTGAGCGAGATTTCCGGCTGACCTTTACCATGATTTAATTAGGCCGATATCTGCGAGTATCTATATGAAACAGACGATGGCGTGTGCCGCAAACCGGCACACAAGACGGAACCTGAAAACCTGACTTTATGAAGGTGCCGTCCTGCAGATATTGGGAGAGCGATCATGCCGGTTAACCGCCGCAGCGTGTTGAAAGGGTCAGTGGCTGCTACCGTCGCAGGGGCCGCAGCAGGCCTGATGCCCGCGCGTGCCATGGCGACGCCGCTTGCAAGACCCATCACCTCAACCGGTGAGATGCTGCCGCTCGTCGGTTTGGGCAGCTGGATAACCTTCAATGTCGGCAACAATCAAAAGCTGCTTGATGCCAGCAGCGACGTGATGGCCGCTTTTTTTGACAGCGGCGGCAGGATGATCAACTCATCGCCCATGTACGGCTCGGCGCAGGCAACAATAGGATACGGCCTGAAAAAGCTTGGCATGCCCAAGGCCCTGTTCTCGGCAGACAAGGTGTGGACCTCATCTGCAGGCAATGGCGCCAGTCAGATTGAGACATCGCGAGGCAATTGGGGTGTGCCGGGGTTTGACCTGGTTCAGGTGCACAACCTTGTCGCCTGGCGCGAGCACCTTGAGTTGCTGCAGTCCATGAAAGCGGCTGGTGATATAAGGTATATCGGTATCACCACGTCACATGGCCGCCGGCATGCGGATCTTGAGGACATCATTGCATCGCAGCCGGTCGACTTCGTTCAGCTCACCTATAATGTGGAAGACCGCGAGGCGGAACAGCGGCTGTTGCCGCTGGCCAGGGAACGCGGCGTAGCTGTGATCGTGAACCGCCCGTTTCAGCGCGGCTATCTGGTTGACCGGCTCAGCTCCAGCCCGCTGCCGGACTGGGTGACGGAAACCGGCGCGTCAAGCTGGGCACAGTTTCTGCTGAAATTCGTCATTTCCCATCCTGCCGTTACATGCGCCATTCCTGCCACCAGCAAGGTGGAGCATGTCCGGGAGAACATGGCGGCTGCATCAGGGGTGTTGCCGGATGCAGCGTTGCGAAAGCGTATGGCGGACTATGTCGGACAACTTTGAATGGCGGAGTGGTCAAGCTACTCGTTGTCCGACTTGCTGCTGTTTTCGCTGCAAGCCTATATCGGCCTGTTCCAACTGCTGAACACAACGCTTTGGCCTGCCCATCTGTTCACTCTGGCTACAGGGCTGGCCATTGGCCTTCTTGTATTGACACGAAACGTAGCCAGGTATCGACTCGTCTGGGGGCTGCTTGGCCTTTCATGGCTATGGACCGGCTGGTACTTTTTCTCTGTACAATATACTGCGATCAACTGGGCTGCGGCCTATGTTGCACCCGCCTTCTGGTTACAGGGGCTGTTGTTCTGCCTGTTCGCTGCCGCGCCCAGATGTCCTGACATCAACTATACCGGAACTGCAGCGGGCCGGACTGCCATGATAGTGTACCTGTTCGCACTGGTCGGGTATCCGGCTGCATCTGTGGCGCTGGGACGGCCGCTGGACAGTGTCGAGTTCATCGGCATTTCACCGGATCCCGGCGTTGTCGCAACACTTGCCATCCTCGTTTTAAGCCGCGGAGGCTTCACCTGGCTGGCGTGGATTGTGCCACTTGTGTGGTGCGCGCTGACAGGCCTGACACTGTGGATGCTGGGATCGCCGGAATTCTTTATCGCCCCGCTGGCTGGAGCGGTGGCCGTTGTCGCGGCTGTTTCCGGCAGGCGCATGTCACGATTGTTACGGACCGGATGACAGTTTCAAAAGGCGCAGCGGATGGGCAGGAGATCGTGCTCAATGCATCGCCCTTCGAATGGCCACTGCCATCGCCTGAGCCAAGTTCACCGGTGCGTCTTCAGCAATGAATATGGCCCGTTTCGAGACTGGCAATGATGGAAATCCATCATGTTCGCTGAGTTCTGTCATGGACGCTTCTTTGCTACATATTGGCAACACACCGACAGCAAGGCCTGCTCGAATAGCAGCCTTAATGCTTGCAAAGCTCTCACTCGTGTAAGCTGGTTTCCACTTGCGGCCCAACCGGTTCAAGGCGTCAATCGGCAATTTCGACCACCAGCAATTGCGGTCAAGAACTGCAAGAGGTACCGGCAGTTCCCGGTCTAGTTTCAGTTTTTCATGCGCAACCCACACATTGGGTTCGCTGGAAAACACGCCCTCAACGTTCAAATCGGGCCCGGAGCAGACCGCAATATCCAACTGGTTTGAGCGAACCGCGCTTTCGAAACCCGCCGTGCAACCTGATCGGGTGACAACTTCCACACCGGGATGGCGTGTGGCGAATTCAACGAGTGCGCTTTCGAGTATGGTATCTGCATAATCATCCGGGATACCGACACGCAACCGACCCCTTAAAGGCGGCTCAAACAAGCCACTTAAACTGTGTATTTCTGAAACCACAGCGCGCGCGACCGGTTCCAGCTTCCTGCCATGCTCGGTCAGCTCCATACCGCGCGCATGCCGCTCAAAAAGACGCGTGGACAGGTTTTCTTCCAGCTTGCGGACCTGAACACTTATGGCTGACTGGGTTCGTCCCAATATGTCAGCAGCCTTTGTCAGGTTGCCGCATTCCGCGATGACCAGGAAGGTGTGCAGAAGCTCGCTACTTGGACCAGAGCGTTCGATTTCATTCATGCTTGAGATAATAACTATTCATTTTATCTAACGCAATGCCGGATCTAGTTTCGTGACCTCACCAGCAATGAGGTCAGTAATGTCGATTGATACAGCTTTGTTCTTGATTGCAATTGGTATTCTTGGAGGTGCTTGGAATGCCATTGCAGGTGGTGCAACCCTGTTCACTTTCCCGGCCCTTATCGCGGCCGGTCTGCCTCCGGTTGTGGCAAATGCAACGAACTACCTGGCGATGCTTCCATCGAACGCAGCTGCTCTTCCGGCCTACAGGCGGGAACTGGCAGGAGTTGGAAGTGCTGTCTGGCCTCTGCTTATTGTATCGGGACTGGGCGCCATTGCCGGTTCTCTGCTCCTGCTGGTTTCAGACCCTGCCGTTTTTGAGGCTTTGATACCGTTTTTGATTTTGGCCGCGACCGGTTTGTTTGCCTTTGGAGACAGAATACGCCAGTCACTCATGAAACTGTTAGATGGGCGGTCGGCGCACGGGCTGATGTATTCGGTCCTTTTCCTGTTTTCCATCTATGGCGGTTATTTCGGTGCAGGCCTCGGCATCATTATTCTGGCAATCGTTCAGATCATGGGATTCACATCGTTTCACGTGGCCAACAGTCTGAAAAACCTGCTCGCCACAAGCTTTACGATCCTGAGCATAATCGTCTTCGGCGTTGGCGGCATCATCGCCTGGCCGGAAGCCGCAATCATGATGCTTGGCAGTAGTATCGGCGGCTATCTGGGAGGCCGCTATGCTCGACTGGTCAACGACGCATATCTTCGCGTCGGTGTCATCGCGTTCGGTCTCATTCTCTCCACAGTGTATTTTGTCAGGATGTTTGAGAATACGTGACAAGCTTACAGCCGGTCGGGGGCTGAACTCGGACGTTCCGGATAACTTGATCGCATACTTTTCAATTGGCTGTTGCGGTGTTGAAGCTGATCTCGTTGGCTTTGCGTTGCGATCACAACGCAGATCAATATTCCATGTTCAGAATTGACATCGAATAAGCGCTGGTTTCAGCTTGTCGTAGCAACGAGGGTTTTCTCCATGGCGAAGTATGATCTGGTTCTGAAAGGCGGGCATGTTGTCGATCCGGTGCAGGCTATCGACGGGCCCATGGATGTCGCCTTCCTGTCCGGCAAGGTGGCGGCAATTGACAGAAACATCGCCGTACCGCCGGGTGTCGAGGCGCGCGACGTCACCGGCCACTATGTAACACCCGGCCTGATCGACATGCACACGCATGTCTATTGGGGTGGCACTTCGCTTGGCATAGATGCTGAGGAGTTCTGCAGAACAAGTGCGGTCACCACGGCAATCGATACCGGTTCCGCGGGGCCTGGAAACTTTGCCGGATTTCGCAAGCACGTCATTGAACCTTCACAAGTGAGGATCCTCGCCTTTCTGCACGTTTCCCATGCCGGGATCTTTGGCTTTTCCAACCGCATCATGGTTGGCGAAAGCGAAGACCTGCGCCTGATGGATCCGCAGACGGCCGTCGAGGTGGCGCTGGCAAACCGCGACCTGATTGTCGGCATAAAGGTAAGGCTGGGAAAATGGGCGTCGGGCATTCATGGCATGTCGCCATTCGAACATGCCATACAGGTCGCAGATGAGACCGGCCTGCCCCTGATGGTGCATATCGATGAGCCACCACCTTCCTACGCCGAAGTGGTTGAAAGGCTGCGGCCAGGCGATGTGCTGACACATTGCTTCAGGCCGTTTCCAAACACACCCGTCACGCCAGACGGAAAGGTTCGCCCGGAGGTCCTCGCTGCGCGACAGCGTGGTGTCCTGTTCGATATTGGTCACGGCATGGGGTCGTTCTCGTTCAAGGTTGCCCGCACGATGCTGGACAACGGGTTTTACCCTGACACGATCTCGTCTGACGTTCATGCCCTGTGCATAAACGGCCCGGCCTTTGATCAGGTGACGACGCTGTCAAAGTTTCTCAATCTTGGAATGTCGTTTCCCGAGGTCATCCGTACGACCACCGAAAACGCCGCATTGGCCCTGTCCAGATCGGATCTCGGCAACCTGAAGCCCGGCTCGATTGGCGATGTTGCCATCCTCAGCGTGGACGAAGGTGAGTTTAACTATGTTGATGTGGTGGGCGAGACGCTGGTTGGTGACAAAAAGGTTAACGTTCAAGGCGTTGTATTGGCTGGCAACTGGTGGCACCCGAGCTGAACCGGGAAACTGCGCCGCACATGCCGCTGCGGGCGCAGATTTAATAGCTTTTTTCCATGAAAACGCCCGGAAACAGGCGATACGAGGTGAGCCGGAAGCTTCCAAAATGGCAGCGGGGGGGATCCATGCGCACCACAGGAAATTGACCCAACACCAGATCGCGTAAATTTCTCGTTTAACACAATAGGTTAACAAAACTTCCAGTCAACTTCAGGTGGCATGGTTGTTGCTATGAACTTGAGCACCAAGTGAAGCTTAACGGCTTGTATCAAAATGAAACGGGGCTATGGCAATGATCAACGACGAACCTGCACCAGCAGGGATGTACAAGAAGCCTGAAAAACAGGCACAAGTTTACATATGTGAAGTTCGACCATCTGTCTGGTCGGTTCGCGATGAGAGCAACACCAAAGGCGGACTGTTTCGCTCAAAACTCGATGCCTTCCGATTTGTGCATTCGCAGTTTTCGGACGACGCGAAGATCATTCAGACCGGTAACACGCCTACTGCGCCTAGAACCTGCAATTCCACATCCCGTTCCAAACGATCACGCGATGCTGTTTCGAATCGACAGTGTCATCTGATCCAACGCGACATTTCACCAAGGAGGCCTGCCATGCACAAAGACCGTACAACCGCCACTACCCCACAAGCAGATATCTTTGCGCTGAAGGAATCGTCGGTACAGTCCTACGCTCGGGCCTTCCCGCTCTTGTGCAGCCAGGCCAAGGGTGCGGTCATCTGGGACAAGGACGGCCGCAGGTATCTTGATTTCCTGGCCGGTGCCGGGTCTCTCAATTACGGCCACAACAATCCGGTGCTGAAGCAGGCACTGCTGGATTACATATCCAGCGACGGCATTACCCACTCGCTGGACCTGCACACCTGCGCCAAGGAAAAGTTCCTGCAATCGTTCAATGATGCAATCCTGGAACCGCTCGGACTTGACTACAAGGTCCAGTTCACCGGGCCAACGGGGACTAATGCCGTGGAGGCGGCGATCAAGATTGCCCGCAAGGTCACCGGCAGAACGACGGTGATTTCGTTCACCAACGGATTTCACGGTGTCAGCATGGGCTCGCTTGCGCTGACCGGCAACAGCCACTTCCGCGGCGCAGCCGGACTGCCGCTGCAAGGGGCTGTTTCCATGCCCTACGACAAATACATGGGTCCTGAGACCGATACACTCGACTATATGGAAGCCATGCTCGACGATCCCGCCAGCGGCGTCGACCATCCGGCTGCGGTCATCGTCGAGACGGTTCAGGGCGAAGGCGGGATCAACACGGCCAGCGCCGGATGGCTGCGCCGGCTGGAAACGATCTGCAGGCGCAACAAGATGCTGCTCATCGTCGACGACATTCAGGCAGGGTGTGGCCGCACCGGCAGCTTCTTCAGTTTTACCGAAGCCGGTATCGTGCCTGACATCGTTACACTGTCCAAGTCGATTTCCGGATATGGCCTGCCCATGGCCATTGTTCTGATCAAGCCGGAGCACGACCAGTGGAAGCCTGCTGAGCACAACGGCACCTTCCGCGGCAACAACCACGCCTTTGTGACTGCCGCCGCGGCCCTTGACCATTACTGGCGCACGTCAGAGTTTGCCGACAGTATCGCAGAAAAGAGTGCTGTTCTGGAAAGCCGGCTGCAGAAGATCAAGACGCTGTATCCTCGTGAGGTGGTCGAGCTTCGCGGCCGTGGGATGATGCGCGGTATTTGCTGCAAGCATCCCAAGAAGGCTGCTGCCATTACGGCTCACGCCTTCCAGAACGGAGCAATCTTTGAACGCGCCGGATCCCATGACGAAGTCATCAAGTTCCTGATGCCGCTGACGATCGAAACCTCGCAGTTGGACGAAGGACTGGATATTCTCGAGAACGCATTCCGGGCAGTCCTCAATCCTGCCCCATGCAGGAAGGTACGCCGTCCAGCCAGGACCGGGAACACCTCCAGGATTGTTGCAAAAATCAAGGACTCCAACAAATCCGTACAGCTTGAGAATACCTGATGAGCGTTCAAGCCTTACCAACGCGGGCCCAGCGGCGGGTAAAACGGCCCCGCAAGGGCAGCAAATCTCGATACCGAACGCCTCCCAAGCAACCGCTTACAGCAGTCAGCCTGCCGGCGAGTGCCGGCAAGCTGTCCAGCGAACCGGTGGTTGTCGAACCTGCAGCAGCTAACAAGCCGGCATCGACCGGCGTTCGCTGGTCAAAAGGCGAGCGGCTTGAAGATCTCTTCGAAGGTCTGTGCGACACGCTGGCGCTCACCGGCGAAGACACCAGCCCTGCCGTCATTGCCGAGGGAACCGAGTACAGCTTTCGCGACCTGGACAACCGGGCCAACCAGGCTGCACGCCATTTGCGGGCAAAAGGCATCAAGGCCGGCGACCGGGTGGCGCTGCTGCTGGACAAGTCGTTTGACACCTATGTGGTGCTGCTGGCGGTCCAGAAACTGCACGCAGCCTATGTGCCCCTGGACAAGAGCTTTCCCAATGAGCGGATCGCCTTCATCCTTGAAGATGCGGATGTACGAGCCCTTGTTTCGCAAGGCATGTTTCGGGAAAAACTCTCCGACCTGCCCTACACCAAGGTGTTCATCGACGATGACGCTGCGCAGATAGACAAACACAGTTGCGAGCGTTTAAAGCCTCCAAAGTCGAAGCGCGCGCCGGATCAGCTAAGCTACATAATCTACACCTCCGGCACGACCGGCAATCCCAAGGGCGTGGCCATCGACCATGCCAGCATCTGCAACTTTGTCAGGGTGGCAGCCGAGACCTATGGCATCCGCAAGGGTGACCGGGTTTATCAGGGCATGACCATTGCGTTTGACTTTTCGGTCGAGGAATTGTGGGTGCCGCTGATCGCCGGGGCAACGCTGGTGCCGGCCAGCCCCGGCACCAATCTCATCGGCGAAGACCTTGCCGACTATCTCAGGGATAACCGGATTACGGTGATGTGCTGCGTGCCGACCCTGCTGGCAACCATTGAAAGCGACCTGCCCGACCTGCGCATCCTGCTGGTATCCGGTGAAGCGTGTCCGCACAATCTGGTGGAACGCTGGTACAGCAAGGACAGAAACATCCTGAATGCCTACGGACCGACCGAAGCCACGGTCACCGCGACGCTCACTGAACTGTACCCGAACAAGCCGGTGACCATCGGCAAGGCACTGCCAACCTACACGATTGTCATTCTGGACGAGACCGAAAGCAAACTGGTCGAAGAAGGCGGCACCGGCGAGATCGGCATTGCCGGCATCGGGCTGGCGAGAGGCTATCTGAACCGGGAAGAGCTGACGGCGGAGAAGTTCATTCCCGACTTTGCCGGCCTGCCGGACAACCCGTCGAAGCGGATCTACCGCTCCGGTGATCTTGGCCGCTTCAATGACGATGGCGAGATCGAGTATTTCGGGCGCATCGATACCCAGGTCAAGATCAGGGGCTACAGGATCGAGCTGACCGAAATCGAATCCCTGATCCTGCAGAACCCGACCGTTGCCCAGGCGGTTGTGAACCCGTTCGAGATCGCGCCGGGACAACTGGAGCTGGTTGCCTATTGCAGCCCCAGGTCCCAGACCACCGAGATCGACAGGGAGCAGATCATCGCTTCACTGCGTGAGCAACTGCCACCCTATATGGTGCCGGCCTATCTTGAGCGGCTTGATGTCATTCCGATGTCGACCAGCAACAAGGCGGACAGGAAATGCCTGCCGCCGCCCACCGGTCCGCGCTGCCAGGTGTCGGGATCAATACAGCCACCGCGCACCGAGACCGAAAGACTGGTCGCGGCAGCACTGGCTGAAACCCTGAAACTGCCGGAAGTCTCCGTTCTGGACCACTTCTTCGACGACCTCGGTGCCCACTCCCTGCTGATGGCGCGGTTTTGTTCCGCCATTCGTGACAGGATAAACGCCGTCAATGTCTCCATGCGCGATGTCTATGCCAATCCCACCGTGGAGAAGCTGGCCGGAAAACTGGAGGCACAGGTCGCACAGCAAGTCTCAACTCCAGAGCTAACCGAACAGGACGAGACACCTCGTGTGATCCCGACCCGGCTGCAATACTGGGTGTGCGGGACGCTGCAGCTTGGCACCTACCTGGCGTTGACCGTCGGTCTGGTCGCCGCAATCGTCGCTGGTGTTCAGTGGGCAAATGAGGCGATTAACGATGCGGCAGTTCTTTATGGACGCGTGCTTGTGTGCGTGCTGGGCTTGGCCTCCATATCCGCCCTTGGCCCGGTTCTGGCGAAATGGCTTCTTGTCCGGCGCTGGAAACCCGGAGCCGTTCGAATATGGAGCCTGAGTTATTTCCGTTTCTGGTTCGTGAAGCTGCTCTTTGACAACTCGCCGGTCCATCTGCTTACAGGAACGCCTTTGTACAATCTCTGGCTGCGGTTGCTCGGCGCACGCATTGGACGGCATGCCGTCATCCTGTCAAAAGCGCCTGTGACAACCGATCTGTACAGCGTTGGCGCCGGCAGCATCATTCGGGAAAACACCGTGACGATGGGCTATCGCGCCCGCAACAACGTTATTGAAACCGGGACGATATCAATCGGTGCGGATGCCTATGTCGGCACCGGCAGTCACCTGGATATCGACACCATCATCGAAGATGGTGGTCAGCTTGCACACTCGTCGACGCTGCAGGAAGGCCAGAAGATCGCCGCCGGCAGGCGCTGTCACGGCACTCCTGCACAGGAAACATCGACGGATTTCAACACGGTGGAAGCAATGCGTTGTTCCAGCCTTCGGCGCTGGATGTATAGCGGACTGCTTGCAACGGCCAATCTGGCGCTGGCCCCGATACCTATCGTGTTCCTGTTCTACAGCTATTCCGTCCTGCACTCCTATTCAGGTGCGGAAAACCTGAACTATGACAACCTGGCCAGTGTTGTAACATCGCTTGCACCGATGGGTCTCTGGTTGTCCTTTCTGATATATTCCTGCGTGACCGTCCTCGGCTTCATACTCCTGCGTGTAGTGCCGCCACTTCTCCATTGTTTTTTGCGCACAGAGCGCACCTACGTGTTGTTCGGATTTCACTATGTCGTTCAGCGCCTGGTTCAATTATCGACAAACTGGAGTTACATGAACGTGATCTTCGGTGACAGTTCCTATATTCCCAAATATCTGGAACTGGTAGGCTGGAACATAGCACCGGGTAAGCAAACCGGGTCCAATTTCGGGCTCGATCAGGTACATGACAATCCATATCTATGTCATGTCGGTGCAAACTCCATGGTTTCAGACGGTATTGTGATGTCCAACATCAAACTGTCTGCAACCTCGTTTACGCTTGCAGACGTGAAGATTGGTGCTGACAACTATCTGGGCAACGCCATCGTGATGCCGGCCGGCAACAGAACCGGCAATAATGTCCTGATCGGCACCAAGACCATGGTGCCGATTGACGGACCCTTGCGCGAAAATACCGGCCTGCTGGGGTCGCCTGCTTTCGAGATCCCGCGCTCAACCGAACAGGACAGGCAGAACGCTGCAGATGATGATCCGCTGACATTACGCAGCAATCTTGCCCGCAAGAACAGATGGAACCTGGCTACCATGGGCGCCATATTCATGGCCCACTGGTTTGCCTCCTTCGTTACCGTGTTCGTGATGTTCCTGGCAGTCCTGTACTATGACCGCTACGCCATCGCCTCAATTCTCACAGGCACCTTCGCGATCATGGCGTTTATCATCGCCTACTTCACGCTACTTGACAGGGCAAGTCTGGGGTTTGACTGCCTGCAGGCGCGTACCGTGACCATGTATGATCCCTATTTCCTGTTTCACGAGCGGCACTGGAAATTCTGCAGTCAACCGCTGAACATGCTGTTCCACGGCACGCCGTTCCGGAACCTGTTGTCACGCGCGCTTGGTGTTCGCGTCGGCAAGATGGTGTTTGATGACGGTGCCAACCTGTACGACAAGACGCTTCTGGACATAGGCGACTACAGCAACCTGAACAAGGCCTGCATCCTGCAGGCGCACTCCCTCGAAGAAGGCCTGTTCAAATCCGAACCCGTCCGCATCGGCAGCCAATGCACCATCGCGTCAGATGCCTTTGTGCATTACGGCGTTGAGATGGGAGACCGCTCAACCCTGGGGCCGAACGCATTCCTGATGAAGGGCGAAATGGTACCGGCAGGCCAGACATGGCAAGGCAACCCGGCAAGCCTGGCCCCTGTGACAGCCAGCACCGCTGCTCAAGTCCACAGACGATCTGCAGGAAAACGAACTACGGCTCGCGATCGGCTCACCGATAACATTCGTAAGGGTAGAGCTGTACCATGGAGACCAGCGCCGCAAACAAATCCTGAAACAACCGATACAACGCAGGATTATCGCGAAGTCCTTCAAAGGCAAGTCATTGTCGGCAAGATCATGGCTCCTGTTAATACGAGCAAGATGTTCAATGGCCACCGCAAGGGATGAGACCAGCCTGAATGTTACGTACGCCTGCCCGGGTGATGTCATACGCCAGTTGGGGACAGATGCCCTTGACGACGTTGAGCGCGCGCGCGCCGCCTGCATGACGCACAAGGCACGCCACCAACACTTCGTCGCTGGACGGGCCTTGTTGCGGCACTCACTTTCCGCTGCAACCGGACACACGGTTGAGCCTGCCGCATGGCAGTTTGAAAATGGAGCATACGGCAAGCCGTCGGTAATAGCTCACCTGCCGCAAGTCCACTTCAGCATAAGCCACACGGAAGGCCTGGTTGCTGTCACAACCAGCCCATTGGTCCAGGTCGGCATTGACCTGGAACTGGTAACCAGGACTGGCGACACCGGCCCTGCTCTGGACCAGTTAACCCAACGCGAACAGGCCTGGCTGGAACGGCACAGCGATGCTGACCAGTGGCCGGCATTCCTGCAATTGTGGACCGCGAAGGAAGCCACGTCCAAGGTGATGGGCATCGGATGCGGTGTGGATTTTCGTGAAATCGAAATTGACGTGCGGGCCGGATGTGTCCGATGCCCGGAGAGCCTGCTGGACACCGGCGATCATATCGGTATTGATATGACAACCGTAGATACACAAGACGCCAAATACTACTTCAGTGTTGCTTGCAAGCAAACGGCCGGCCCGGAAAACATACCGTCAACCGGCCTATTGTGTGACGCCCTGCACTGAAACACCCGCCTTTTCCCGCGTCGGCACCAATGTCGAGTAGTTGGGACATTCGTCGGTATCCCATGTCTCCTGGCTGAAACCCAGCTTCCCGGCAAGCAGCTTTTCCGTATCAGAAAGCTCCGGCCAGGATTTGCGATATGATGCCGGGTAATTGTCCGACCGGGAATGGTGCCAGGTGTGCATGGTCCAGCCAAGCTCCGACCAGGCCAATCTCTCCGCACCATTGAGGTCGCGCCAGCCCATTATCTCCCAGGAACACAAATTGGCGGGAATGCGCACGCCCTCTTCCGCATATGCCTGACCAGACATCGCGCAAAGCGCAATTGACAACGCTGCAACAAAGCTGCGCGTGCCCGTTTTTTCCAGCAACGGTATAGAAATGCAGTACATCAGAGCTCTCTTCCACCAACAGGCTCAAACGAACCCGTCAATCCGGTTATGAGCGAACTTGCTGCCGGTTCAGCCGCCTATTCACAAGGGCAGACAACACCAGCGCAACTGCCGATTACTCTACGTCAGACCTCAAACGGGACAAACCATTATGGATCGACGTGGTAAACGCAGACGGACAATCACGAATTTTTTAAATGCTGTCTCAAGGTTGGAGGCGCAAGCCTCTATCTTTTGCGTATTATTCATCTGTAAAATGACTGCCGGCGGCAATATTTCACTGCCGGCAAAGTCGTCTTCCGAAGATGTGAGGATTTAAGCCACATGATTCCTGCAACACGAACACAGTCCAGACATCTGATTGGGGCCGCGGTTGTCGTTGCCGGCATGCTCGTTCCGCAACCATCACAGGCTGAAACAGATATCCAAAGAAGTGTAAACGGGTTCGCGCAGTCTATTTTCAGCCTGTTCTTTCCAAAACCGGCGCCGCCCGCAGACACCGACCTCAGCGGTACAGGCGGCCTGCACAACAGTACAAAAGTGTTCGCTCAACCTGAGGACATGAACCCTTCGGACTGGACTGATCCTGCCGAGATGCGCAGGGCATGGAACGCTGCAATTGTGCATGTGCCAGGCAAGGACAGGAAGTCCATTGAAAGCTCGGTGTCGGAACTGCAGGACGGAAAGTTCAAGTTCGGACAGAAACTGCCCGCCGTGGTCTACATGCACGGTTGTTCGGGCATTTGGCCAGGAACACACATGCGGACGAAATTCCTGGCGGAAAACGGCTTTGTGGTTGTTGCGCCGGCCAGTCTGGCTCGCAAAAAATACCCGCGGTCATGTGAGCTCGACAGCTACACGGCGGGCATGTATCGGCAAACGCTGAAAATGCGCCAGGCAGATGCCGGATATGCCATTGAGCAGATCCGGAAGCTGCCGTTTGTGGACGGCGACAGGATTGTACTGATGGGCCTGAGCCAGGGCGGTATAACAGCAGCCACGTTCAAACCCCGGAACAAGCAGCAGAAAGTGCGGGCACGCATTATTGAAGGCTGGACCTGCCATGATAGCTGGCCTGAATACAATGGGGTGCGTGCATCTGCTTCCGAGCCGGTGCTGGCTCTGGTCGGCACCAAAGATCCATGGTTTCGAGACACTTCACAGGGTGACTGCCAGCCGTTCCTGAACCCGAACAACGGCAGCGCGTCGATTGTTTACGCAGATGAACCGCTGGCAAGCAGACATGAACTGTTGGAGTTCAACAGCCCGAAACAGGAAGTCGTACACTTCCTGCGGCGCCATCTTGGCCCGAAACCGGGCAGTGGCTGAGTTGGGTAATCCGGCCCTAGATTTCCGCAAACATTTCCAGCAGGTTGCCATCGGGATCGCGAAAAAACAGGGTGCGATGCCCGAAGTCCCGATTAGTGGGCGGTGACACCAGATTAACGCCCCTGCGCATGAGTTCTTCGGCACACAGGTCAACTTCAAGCGCTGATACCTTGAATGCCAGATGAAGCGAGGCGCTGCCGTATGGCGTCGGAACATCCGATGCGGTGAGCCCCGGCCTGGACAGCACCAGCGTATTGTTGCCGACGCGATATTCGATCCAGTTTGGCGACAATTCCCGCAGCAGCGGAAATCCCATGACGTCTTCGTAGAAGTATCGCATCGCTTGCATATCGCGGACAAAAATGACGGTATAGTCTATTGCCCGGATGGCTTTGAAAGCCGAGCCAGATTGCCGGTCCGGTTCATTCATAACTGCTTCTTCATTGACAAGCCCCCAGCATGTTGGCGTTTGCGATTCTAACTCTGTCCGGCTCCGCAAGAAGAAGACACCAAACCAGAGCCCAAACACGTCAGAAAATATGAAAAATATTCATGCGACTTACTGTGGCTGAAATGTCACACATCCGAAAAAACTGTGCCAACTGAGCAATACAGGCTTGCCGGTTATCGGAGACACATTGTTCTATGTGGCTTATCGCGGCACGTTCCACGACAATTGCAATAACGGGGACGACGTAGACGATCATACGTTCATGGTCGGTACCAGCTACTCGTTCTCAGGTGATATGCTAACCGTGGATCATCAGGGCGCCACCCTTGATACACCGAACTTCGACCACAGCTGCAGGGGACCAGGCCAGCAGTTTTCTGACCGCCGTCTCAAGACTGATGTTGTGGCGCTTGGTGAAACCGAAGATGGTATCAAGCTGTATAGCTGGAAATACAAGTCCGACCTTGTCACCACCTGGGTTGGCGTGATGGCGCAGGATCTCGAAGCAACACATCCCGAGGCGTTGGCCATTGCACCAGATGGCTTTTACCGGGTGAACTACTCCGGTCTCGGCGTTGAGATGATGACACTGGAACAGTAGAACGCCAGACAGCTCTGATTGACTGCAATCTCTGCGATGCTCACCCGCGGATGCTCACATCAGTATCCGGGGGTCTTGTTTTGCGTACCGCACAGAATACCGGCTGAGTGCCGGTAGCAACTGTCGAGGGATAACTGACCATCTCCGCTCGCCTCATTCATTCAAGCGGCCAGTGATGCCCTGGTTTTTCCAATCAGCAAAGCCGCCTGCGCCGCTTCGCGGCCTTTCTCAATGAAATGCTTCCGGTAAATTTCATCGTGATGACCGGTTTCCTGATACTGGTGCGGGGTCAGGGAGACCGACAGTACGGGAACCCTGGTATCCAGGCTGACCCGCATAAGACCGTGCACAACGGCATCGGCCACAAAGTCATGCCGGTATATGCCGCCATCAACGACGAAGGCTGCGGCAGCTATGGCTGAATACCTCTTCGTCGCCGCCAATTCATAAGCCAGAAGCGGCATCTCGAAAGCACCGGGCACGTCGAAGACGTCGACCTGGTCAGCCGGAATGACGGAACAAAACCCTTCAAGGGCCCGGTCGACAATATCGGCATGCCAATTGGCTTTGATGAATGCGTAAGTGGTGTGTGTCACACAAGATCTCCTTTCAAGCAACAAGACACGTCACCAAGGCGATCCTGAACGATGCCGTTCACCCAATGGCAGCCGGCAATCGCACTGTCTCTATCATCCGGACTATGACCGTCGGCTCAGGCATCGCACCTGATCTGCTGACCCTTCACACGGAGTGAAGGCGCTCGCGGGCTCACAGACCAACCTGCATACCGCCGGTGGGGACTTTCACCCCGCCCTGAGAACGGGGCGGTTCTATAACAGGTTCGCCTACCAGGCAATGACCTGGGTACGATGTACCGGAGCAGTCAACGACCGAGCTTGATCCTGCTCATGTCACGGCTATATCGAAGTGCAGCACGTCCTCGCGTACGCCGAGTTTTGTGTATAGCTGGATGGCGGGGTCGTCCTCCAGATCGGCCTGGATAAAAACAACATGGGCCCCGCGCTGAGATGCAATGGTTCTGACCTGTGCAATCAGGCCGGTCGCCACTCCTCTTCTGCGGTGTTGTTCTGCAACGGCCAGATCATAAATGTACATCTCGCTGCGGCGTTGCTCGAGCTTCTCAAGTTCGTAGGCCACCAGCCCGCCGACGACGTCTGCACCCTGCAGGGCAACCAGCACGGTGACCGTTTCACTGCCGAGCAGCTTGTCGAGGTATTGCCGGTCAGGTGGTGCTTTTGTGTATGTGTGATCGTCCTCGAAGGCTTGCCCGAATACAGCAAGCATTTCACGAACCAGATCGACATCGCCTGATACAAGGCGGCGGATGGTGAACGGTAACAGATTGGTCATGGGCACCTTTGCGAACAGATTCTCCAGCCAATTTGGGTAGGCCGGGATTGAGACGATTTTCTGTCAATGCCGATGAGCACTCAGCCTGCCACTTCGTTGACGAGATGAATCAGATCGAAACGGTAAGAATTTGTTTTTGCGTGATTTTTCGTGAAAGTTCGTGCAGTTTTGCAGAATCCGAATTTGCGATCATCCATCCATGTCCAAAATCTACAGCAGGGCACCCAGCCTTGGTGGCGCGCAGTTTTTTCGCCAGACCATCAAAGCCCTGATCCGCGTAAACTGGCCGGTTAGTCTGCAGCTGGGTTGCCTCATGAGGTTTTCCTCAACGGTTCACCAAACTCGACGACATTGCCTTCCGGATCATGGATGAAGGCTACCCGGCGTTCGAACTCGATGCCATCCAGCGGGTAGGTTTCCGCCGTGACGAATGCGGTCACACCGCGCGCTTCAAGCGGCGCAATCCGGTTCCGTTCGCATCAGCTGCCACGATTTACAGGACACGGGTTCCGTTCAGCGTCAGGTACGCAGGCTGCTTGCCGTCAAGTTCACTGACTTTCCAGGAGACTTCGACCTCCAGCCCAAGCTTGCCATGATACCATTCAACAGCCTTGTCAAAGTCGGCAACGTTGAGTGACTTATATCGGATGATTACGCTGGACGTGCATTCGTCACTGGAAGCCGTCGGCTTCATTGCGCGCATTGCCAGTTAGTTTGCCAGACACGACATTTGTGTAAACCCCGTATCAGGCTTTTTCCATGATCACCTGTTTGTTGCTGACGGGCGCGAGCAGGATGCCATGCTGGTTCTGGAGCGGAATGCCAGTGACAGCCTTTGAAAGATGCTTCACATCCTGATATGCGCCATCCGGTTGCGGACCGCCGCCACGACGCTCATGGCGGTGAGTGCAGATGACTTGGGGTTTCCCGGTAACGGCTTGCCATCAATTCTGAAATGCAACCGCCCAAATGTGCCTTCGACTTCAATCTCGTGAATGTTTTCCGTTATTGCCGGGTCTGCCACCAGTTCAACCCTGGTTTCATCCAGACCCGGCCCGGCAAGCGCCACGGTCGCCGCTACATTGGCATTTTTGGGATAGCGCAGTGCAGCTTCGCGGGCAGTGCCGGAAAAGTGGCACGCCGGCTCTTTCAGGTTATCCAGATCAACCACATCCTCGGCCGGCGATCCTTTCCAGCCCTGCGGCGGTTTCCGGCCCCGATACACGATCCGGTCGATATCGCCGACACTGGCCGCCGCAATGGCATCGATGGCGCCAATGGCGCCCGACACCAGTTGCAATCGCGAACCGCCTGCGCGCGCCGCTTTATCCAGTCTGTCTGCCAGTTCAGGTTGGGCCAGCGCGCCGTTCGATGTACAGATCAGATCAATCCCGCGCTGCAATACTGCTGGTCCGTATTCAGCAAGGGCTGCGTGTCCGGCGCATTCAATGACCAGGTCGGTATCGCCGGGAATGTCATCCACGGAATTAGACGGCGTCACACCGGACCCAAGCGCGTCGATTGCTGCGGCTTCGCGGCCTGCGCGGCATAATACCCCGCTCACAACTATATCGGCGTCCTGGGATAATCTGGCCGACACATAAGAGGCGATGGCGCCGAACCCTATAATCACGATGTTCATTGTCTGCCGTCCGTCAAAGCTGGATGTGCTGCGCCTGGCCGCCCTCTTCCGCCAGCCTGGCAGCGACTGACGCCACCGCAAGGTCCTGAAGCCCCACGCCGGTTCCGTCAAAAAGCGTAATCTCGGCATCTGAGGTTCTGCCTGGATGGGTCCCGTTTATGACGTCGCCGATGGATGTGATGTCAGCTTCGCTGATCAGTCCTTGGGAGATGGCGTGCTGGGCCTCGCCGATCGTCGTTGACTGTGCAACCTCGTCGGTAAACACGGTTGCCGCCGCGACCAGTTCAGGATCCACTTCCTGCTTGCCCCTGGTATCGGTGCCCATGCAGGCTAGGTGTGTGCCCGGCTTCACCCAGTCCTTCATCATCAGCGGGTCATGGGCCGAGGTGATCGAGATGATCACGTCGGCTTCGGCACCAAGCTGCTCGCGCTCGACCGCCTCAAACGGCAGACCAATTTCTTCGGCCACAGCACCAAGCTTAGGCAACATGTCCGGATGGAAGTTCCATGCCACGACCTTTTCAAAGTCGCGCTGCTCGGCAGCCGCCCTGAGCTGGAACCCTGCCTGATGGCCGGCACCGACCATGCCGAGCACCTTGGCGTCCTTGCGGGCCAGATGGGCAATCGACACTGAACTGGCGGCCGCAGTGCGTATGGCGGTCAGGTAATTGCCGCCGACCAGCGCCTGCAGTTGGCCCGTGTCCGGATCGAAAAGAAACACTGTCGACTGGTGGTTGGTCAGTCCCTTGTCCATGTTCCCGGGCCAGTAGCCGCCGGATTTGAGACCCAGCACCAGCCCGGCCCGATCAAAGCCGGACTTGAACCCATACAGGGCGTCGGCATGGCCGATTGCTTCACGGATGACCGGGAAATTATAGGCATCTCCGCTGGCCATCGCGGAAAACACACTCTCGACCGCTGCAAACGCGTCGCCGCGGCCCACAACCGCCTGACAGACTTCTTCGGAAACAATGAGCATTTACCTGTTCCTCAGTAAGCCAGGCCGCGGGCGGTGATCGGCCAGACGGTTTCAACCTTGCCGTTGCGCACCCCGACATACCAGTCATGCACATTGCAGGTCGGATCACAGTGTCCGGGCACCAGCTTGAGCTTGTCGTTCACTTTCAGCTTGCCGTCCGGATCTGCGATGACGCCGTGCTCGTCTGAGCATTTGACATATTCCACATCGTCGCGACCGAAGATAACCGGCAGGCCACTGTCAACCGATTGGGCTTTCAGCCCGGCATCGCAGATCGCCTTGTCGGCCTTGGCATGGCTCATGACGGAGGTCAGGATGAACAGCGCGTTCTCCCACTCACCCTGATCGATGCGGTTGCCGTCCTTGTCGAGGATGCGGCCATAGTCGGCATCCATGAAGGCGTACGAGCCGCACTGAAGTTCGTTGTAAACGCCTGAACTGCCTTCGAAATAATACGAGCCGGTGCCGCCGCCGCCAACAATGTCACAGTCAAGGCCCTCCGCCTTGAGGCCACCGACGGCGTCCTTGACCATGGCAACGGCAATATCGATCTTGGCCTTGCGGTCATTGTAATCGTCAAGGTGCTGCATGGCGCCCTGATAGGCCTGGATGCCGGTGAACTTCAGCCCGTCGGCAGCATCGATCGCCTTGGCAATCGCCACCACGTCGGGCGTGGTTGTGACACCGCAGCGCCCTGCCCCGCAGTCGATCTCGACCAGACACTCGATTTCGGTGCCGTGCTTGACAGCTGCAGCAGACAAATCGGCGACATTATCGATGTCGTCGACGCAGCAGATGGTGCGCGCACCCAGCTTGGGAATACGGGCCAGCCTGTCGATCTTGGCCGGATCACGCACCTGGTTTGAGACCAGCACATCCATGATGCCGCCGCGGGCAAAACTCTCCGCTTCGCTGACCTTCTGGCAGCACACACCGCAGCTGCCGCCCAGTTTTTCCTGCAGCAGTGCCACGTCGACCGACTTGTGCATCTTGCCGTGCACGCGGTGACGCACGCCCATCTGCTTGGCAAAATCACCCATCTTGATGACATTTCGCTCCAGCGCATCCAGATCAAGCACCAGACATGGTGTCTGAATGTCCGCTTCGTCCATGCCGACAGAAGCGGGAACATTGTAACCGACTTCAAGCCCATCAACTTTATTCATAACGTTCATGACATTTCTCCCTTTGAGGAATTGGCGGTTCAACTTTCGTCTTGCATCCACGGCAGCTTGTTGAGATCGACATTGCCGCCGGTAATGATCACGCCGACGCGTTTGCCTTCAAACACGGCGCGGTTCTTCAAGATCACTGCCAGCGGTACGGCGCACGACGGTTCGATCACGATTTTCATGCGCTGCCAGGTCAGGTACATCGCATCGATGATCTGCTGTTCGGTCGCCAGGAGAATGTCCTCGACATGGTTCGACACGAAATGCCAGGTCAGCTCTTTCAGTGGCACCTTGAGACCATCGGCAACAGTTTGCGGTGCATCGTCGGCAATGATGTGGCCAGCCTTGAACGAGCGGTAAGCATCATCTGCATTGAGCGGTTCAGCGGCATATACCTTGGTGCCCGGCGAAATGTTCGACAGGGTGAGACACGAGCCGGAAATCATGCCGCCGCCGCCGATCGGCGCCACGATGGCATCAAGGTCTGCAATATCTTCAACCAGTTCTTTGGAACACGTGGCCTGGCCGGCGATGACCCGTGGATCGTTGTAGGGATGGACAAATTCGGCACCGGATGCAGCAACAACCTCTGCAAAGACGGCTTCGCGAGAAGTCGTGCTCGGCTCGCATTCCACCACGGTTCCACCATAGCCGCGCACAGCTGCCTTCTTGGCTTCAGGCGCCGTCCGCGGCATCACAACGGTTACCGGAATACCGCGCCGTCCGGCAGCGTAGCTGAGCGACAGGGCATGATTGCCTGAAGAATGGGTCGCCACCCCCTTCTTTGCCGTCTCGTCATCCAGGCCGAAGACGGCATTGCATGCACCGCGCACCTTGAACGCGCCGGCCTTCTGGAAGTTCTCGCACTTGAAGAACAGCTGCGCACCGGTCAGCTCGTTGAAATAGCTCGACGTCAGAACCGGTGTGCGATGGATATACGGCTCAATCCGGGCATGAGCGGCGATGACGTCTTCATAAGTTGGAATGTACAGGCCAGACATATCGTTCATGACATCCTCATGCAGCTTTCAACTGGGGGCGGCGGGCAGTTGCGCGATAGTAGTTTTGCGCGGCCGCAACACCTGCACCAGGTTCGATTGGATAATCCAGGTCTTTCATCGCCATTTCGATTGCCGCGATCCCCGACAATGCCATGACATCGGTCATTGAGCCAAGATGGCCAATGCGAAACGCCTTGTTGGCCATTTCACCGAGCCCGATACCGAATGAGACACCGTAGACATCAAACGCATGGTCGGTCAGAACGTTGCTGTCAAAACCGTCGGGAACATAAACTGCACTGACGGTGTCGGAATAGAGCTCCGGGCTCTTTGCACACAGTCGCATGTCCCATGCCCTGACTGCTTCACGCACCCCTTCAGCAATCCGGTAGTGGCGGGCAAAAACATTGTCCAGGCCTTCTTCGAACAGCATATTGAGGCTCTCGCGAAGTCCGTACATGATCTGCAAAGGCGGGGTGTAGGGATAACCGCCCCTGGCATTGGCATCAGCCATGTCGCGAAAGTCGAAATAGCAGCGTGGACATGTGGCGGTGTCGCAGGCAGCCAACGCCTTCTGGCTAACCCCGACGATGGCCATCCCGGTCGCGAGCATGAAACCCTTCTGCGAGCCCGACACCGCCAGGTCAACACCCCATTCGTCCATGCGGAAATCCATGGATGCCAGCGAACTGACGCAATCGACATAGAGCAGGGCGGGATGACCGGCATCATCCATTGCCTTGCGAACCGCGCCAATATCACTGCGTACCCCGGTTGCGGTTTCATTGTGGGTCACGAGAACCGCCTTGATCTGGTGATTCTTGTCAGCGGCCAGACGCTCACCGTAAAGGTCGGCGGGCGCTCCGGTCCCCCACTCGCATTCGATCACCTCGACATCGAGATTGTGGCGTTGACAGAGGTCTATCCAGCGATGGGAAAACATGCCGAACCGGGCAACAAGCACCTTGTCTCCCGGAGACAGCGTGTTGGTTATCGCTGCCTCCCAGCCGCCGGTGCCGCTGCCGGGGAATGAAATCACCTGACCTGTTTGTGTTTTGAAGACCTTCTTTAAATCCGCAAGAACCGGCGAAAGCAGCTCGACAAAATCAGGCGCGCGATGATCCATCGACTGTATGCTCATGGCGTAGCGCAAACGATCCGGGATGTTTGTCGGGCCTGGTATGAAGACAGGGTTCTGGCCAGTCATTTCGCTTCCTCCGCTTGAATAAGATAGCCTTCAATATACATGAGCCTGATCCAATTGCAATTTTTCTGGAAAAATATTTCATTTTAATTCTAATTATCCAATTTATTGTTTTTAATAGGAAAGTATTTTTTCAAATTTGATTTTTGGATTTTATTTGAAAATATTTTTCAATCATATAATCTGCGAACAACCGATTATTCAGACGTCAGGAGACGGCAAAATGGCAGACCAAATCACCCGGACACGCGGCAGGCCGCGCTCGCTGTCACCAGACGCCAACGGCGCAACTGTGCAGGCACTCGACCGGGGTCTGCAGCTGCTGGTCGTCGTGGCGAAGGAGAGCAAGACGACGCTGACCGAACTGGCCCTGCGCGTCGGCATGCCGGCATCGACCGCGCATCGCCTGTTGGCGACCCTGCAAAAGCGAGGCTTTGTCGACTTTGACGAAACCACCCAGGAATGGATGATCGGTATCGAGGCATTCCGGATCGGCAGCGCCTTTGTGCAACGCACCAGTCTGGTTGAAGCCGGCCGCGATGTCATGCGCCGGCTGATGGAGGACACCGGCGAGACCGCCAATCTGGGCATTGCCGATGAAGGCGATGTTGTGTTCATCAGCCAGATCGAGACGCCAAACCCGATCCGGGCGTTTTTCAGCGTCGGGACCCGCGGGCCAATGCATTGCTCGGGGATAGGCAAGGCACTGCTGGCCGAAATGCCACAGAACAAGGTCGAACAGGTGTTGCAGAAAAAAGGGCTTGAGGAGTTTACGTCCAAGACCCTCACGTCACCGGATGACCTGTTTGCGGACCTCGAAGCCACCCGCCGGCGCGGCTGGTCGCACGACGATGAAGAGCGCCATTACGGCATGCGATGCATTGCAGCCCCCATCCACAATTTTCACGGCGAAGCCATTGCCGGGATATCCATCTCCGGTCCGGCAGCACGGTTGCCGGACGAGGTGATCAGCGAACTGGGCCCGAAGGTCAAAAGAGCCGCAATGGAAGTGACCAGGCTGCTGGGCGGCCGGACTTCGCAACAGGCTGGATGACAAGCCCGCACAGCGTGAGGAGATGACGATGAAAATTGGCCTGATCGGCGCCGGTCTCATGGGACACGGCATGGCAACAAACATACTGGCTGCAGGACATGAGCTTCATGTGGTGGCGCATCGCAATCGTCAGCCAATCGAGGACCTGGTCTCCAGGGGAGCGGTTGAAGCGGCTTCGACTGCCGCGCTGGGTGCACTGGTTGATATTGTGGTGCTGTGCGTCACAGGTACCCCTGCTGCACAGAAGGTTATCGACGCACTCACGCCAGTGCTTCAGCCTGGCATGCTTGTCATCGATACCACGACCAACACCTCCGGCGGCCCCGAAGCATTCAGTTCGACACTGGCCAGGCTGGACATAACCTATGTGGAGGCACCGGTGACCGGCGGCGCACAACAGGCGCGCGAAGGTGTGCTCGGTGCGATTGTCGGCTGCGACAAGGACCTGCCCCGCGATGCGCGCGATGTGCTGTCGTGTTTTTGCAGGCAGATAGAGCAATTCGGACCAGCCGGTGCCGGCGCACGCGCCAAGCTGGTCAGCAACTTTCTGGCGCTCGGGACTGCAGCACTGGTTATCGAAACTTTCCGGAAGGCGAGAGCGCTGGGGGTCGACTGGCAAAAACTCTACGAACTGGCACAGCACGGTTCCGGCAAATCGGTCGGGCTTGATCGTATTGCCGGCGGCGCGGTTGCCGGGGATTTCAAAGGGTACAAGTTTTCCATCGACAACAGCATCAAGGATCTTTCGTATTTCGCCGAGCTGGAAGAGCAGAACTCATGCAGCTCCGACCTGCTCCCGGCTTTGCTCGATGTGTTTTCCAGCGCTGCACTGAATGGCTACGGCAACCGCATGATAAGCGAGTTGCTCGATCCCGAACTCATCGGTGAGAATTCAACTTGAGACGTCCGGCCGGGTGATTTGACTGTCGCCCTGAGTTGCTTTGACACAGCACCGGAGCGTGCAATTGGAGACAGCACAACCTACCTTGAAAGAGGATCGCGTGACACCATGACGATTTGGGAGATGGCCGAAGATGTACACTGCCGGCGTGACCGCAACCGAGCTTCCCGCACACAGCCTTCTGGGCGAGCGTGTTGCCTCAACCGACTTCCTGGACTGCTATTGCGTGGCGTCGGATCTGTCGCCGCGCCGGGCTGCCGAGGTGATTACCGACTTCCCCGGATGGGCACGGTTTCTTCTGCACATCCGCAGGATTGTTACCTCGCCTTTCGGTCTTTCAAACGACGGCCCGTCCGCACCGGACAAGGTCGGGGTATTTCCCGTGGAAACCGAAACCGGTCGCGAACTGATCGCCGGGTTCAACGACAAGCACCTGGATTTTCGGGTGTCAGTTATATCGCAGGACGATCAGGTGTTTCTGGCAACATGGGTGCATCCACACAACATTGGCGGCCGGCTTTATCTCAAGACAATTCTGCCGTTCCACATTCTGATCGCGCGTAATGCGCTGGGGCGTGTCTCTGCCGCGCAATCCTGAGTTGATATCAGCAGTGCACCGACTTCAGGCACGCACATGCTCGTACTCTGATTGACGGTATGAATCAGGCCTGTCGCCCAAGCCATTGTTTTCGAATCGCTTTATCTGAAAGTTAGAGCGCTTTCCAATCATCCGGCCGGCAGAAGAAAAAACATCAACTCCGACAACTCCAGTCCGTTACCAGGAGCAAAGGTCTGATCAAACCGAGCCTTTATGAGGCGTTTAATGTCGTTGCCGACAATTTCGCCAAATCCTTTCGCGGTGAAGCGCCGAATTTGCGGGCGTACTCGCGGCTGAACTGGTTCAGGCTTTCATACCCGATTTCATACGCCACTGTTGATACCGCATGATTTCCCTCCGACAACAGGCGCTTTGCCTCCATCAGACGGAGGTGCTTTTGATATTGCAGCGGCGTGGTGGCGGTCACAGACTTGAAGTGCTCATGAAAAGATGATGTGCTCATCCCGGCCAGTTTGGCAAGCTCGGCAACGGCCAGCACGGACTTGTAGTTCTGGCGGATGTGCGCAACGGCCATTTGAATCCGGCTTGCGTGACTGTCGTGCCAGCGCAATCTGCGCAGCATGGCGCCGTGCGGTGCCATCAGCAACCGGAAGTGAATTTCCCTGATAATCAGGGGGGCCAGGGCCCTGGCCTCCAGTGGCCGGTCTATCAAGGCGACGCAACGGCCAAATGCGTCAATCAATGCTTCATCTGATGCGCTCACATCAACGGATAGCGCGTTCTTGTCTTCTGATCGAATGGCCCCGATCTCATCATCGAGACTGCGGATGATCCCCATATCGAGTTCAAGGATCACCCCCAGGTAGGGTTTCTCCGCACTGGCTTCGGTGACGCGCGCAACAACCGGCACATCGTGGCTGACCACAAGCGAGTCTCCGGTGCCATAGGTCACCGTCCGGTCACCAATCACCGTTTCCTTGCTGCCCTGCAAGATCAGACAGGCAACCGGTTGGTACAGCAGGGCTTCGAATGTGGTGCAACTCGCTTGCCGGAAGATCGACAAGCCGTCCACGACAAGCGGTATCGGCTGACCTGAAGACGGGTGTTTCGAGGCGTGGCGGTCCACCTGTTCGGCGATTTCGCAGAGTTTCATGAGCAAGGTCCTTTTGATCACTCAAGATATATGTACTTGCATTGCACCGATCACCCGAAATCTGGTGGATCGGAGGAATAGGCAAGTTTTCCGGAGTATGCGGCAAGCGATCAAGCCGGCTCATGCCTGAGTATCCAGTATCGGACCCGCCGGCGTTGGCAGCAGTTGTTCCGCCTTATGCAGACCATCGGTCGCGTCAAACTAAATTGCCAACGAAGCGGTCATTACAGACTTTTAAGTTTCGAACTCAAATCCATCCGTACCCTGATGCCGTTTCAAGTCGGGGCGCTGGGCTAAACAGAGAGGTTCTTAAAGTGGCTTACAATCTCAATATAAACGGTGAGCAGAAATCTTTTGACGTCGATGAAGACATGCCGCTGCTGTGGGTCATCCGTGACGTGGCCGGCCTGACGGGCACCAAGTTCGGCTGCGGCCTTGCCCAGTGCGGTGCGTGCACCGTGCATGTCGATGGCGTTCCGACCCGGTCGTGCCAGTTGCAGGTATCGGATGCGGTAGGCTCGACCATCACCACGATCGAAGGTGTCACCGGCAAGGTTGCGGAAACCGTCCAGAAAGTCTGGACCGACCTGGATGTGCCCCAGTGTGGCTATTGCCAGTCCGGCCAGGTGATGGCCGCCGTGGCCCTGCTCAATGAAACACCAAAACCGACCGACGAAGACATCAATGACGCACTGTCCGGCAATCTTTGCCGCTGTGCCACCTATCAACGCATTCGCGCCGGCATCCATGAAGCCGCCAAGCGCCTGGAGGCATGAGCCCATGTTGAACAAAATCATTCCTGCCCTGAACCCTGGAAAAATCGAAACCAGCCGACGCGGCTTCCTGCTCGGCGCATCTGCCGTTGCCGGCGGCCTGATGGTCGGCATGCGGTCAGCACCGGTGAGCGCCGCGTCCAGCGGTGCGGCTGCAGGCGAGCCTGCAAACCCGCTGACCGGCTATATCCACATTGCCCCGGACAATTCGGTGACCATCCTGTCCTCACAGTTCGATATGGGCCAGGGGCCCTATCATGGTCTGGCCACGCTGGTGGTTGAAGAACTGGGCGCTGACTGGTCACAGATCGACGTCAAGGGCGCGGCCGGCAACACCAAGCTCTACGGCAACATCATGTGGGGCGGCGCGGTGCAGGGCACCGGTGGCTCCACGTCCATGGCCACATCATTTGATCGCTATCGCCAGGCAGGTGCCGCGGCACGCGAAATGCTGATTGCGGCAGCTGCTGAAACCTGGGGCGTTGCCGCGTCTGAGATCACCATTTCCGGCGGCAAGTTGACCGATACGTCCGGAAATTCAGCCACCTTCGGCGACATGGCCGCAAAAGCCGCCACCATGCCATTGCCCCAGGACGTGAAGTTGAAGGATGCAGACGAATGGACCCAGATCGGCAATGAAAAACTGCGCCGGTTTGACAGTGCTGCGAAAACCAACGGCACGCATGGCTTCACCATCGATGTAAAACTCGACGGTATGCTCACCGCGGTCGTGGCGCATCCGCCAAAGTTTGGCGCCAGGGTGAAATCGTTTGACGCCACCGAGGCACTGAAGGTGCGCGGCGTCACTGACGTGGTGGAAATCCCGCGCGGCGTCGCCGTGGTTGGCGAGCACATGTGGGCGGTCATCAAGGGCCGTGAGGCGCTCATGGTTGAATGGGATGAAGCACAGGCTGAAACCCGCGGCAGTGCCGAAATCATGGCCGACTACAAAGCCAGGGCCGGCGATGCGCAGCAGGCCACGGCACGGACCGAAGGTGATACGGCGGCAGCCCTTGCGGCAGCCGCCAAAGTCATCGAGGCCACTTATGAGTTCCCCTATCTCGCCCATGCCGCCATGGAGCCGCTCAATGCGGTGGCCCGCAAGAACGCGGACGGAACGCTGGAAGTCTGGGGTGGTCATCAGATCCCGGATGTGTATCAGGGTATTTCCGCCAAGATTGCCGGGGTGAAGCCGGAACAGGTGACCATGCATGTGATGACAACCGGCGGTGGCTTCGGCCGACGCGCGGTAGCGGACGGTGACGTGGTTGCGGAAGCCGTCTCGGTGGCCAAGGCCATTGATTTCAAGGCACCGGTCAAGGTTCAGTGGACACGTGAAGATGACATGCGCGGCGGCCGCTACCGTCCGGCCTATGTGCATTCGTTCAAGGCGGGCCTCGACAAGGACAACAAGCTGGTTGCCTGGCACAATCACATTGTCGGCCAGTCCATTGTCGCCGGCACGCCGTTTGAAGGCCTGATCAAGGATGGCGTGGACAGCACGTCGGTTGAAGGCGCTTCCAACATTCCCTACGGCATTCAAAACATCAATGTCGGCCTGACGACGACCGATGTGAAAGTGCCGGTCTTGTGGTGGCGCGCGGTTGGCTCTACCCATACGGCCTATGCGGTTGAGAGCTTCCTGGATGAGGTCATTGCCGAAGTGGGCGCAGATCCATACGCCTACCGGATGGAACTGCTCAAAGATCATCCGCGCCATGCTGCCGTGCTGAAGCTGGCAGCCGACAAGGCAGGATGGAATACTCCAGCGCCAGAGGGCCGGTTCCGCGGCCTGGCGGTTCATGAAAGCTTCGCGTCGGTTGTGGCGCACATTGCCGAGATCTCGATGGAGAATGGCACACCGACGGTGCACAAGGTCACGGTTGCCGTTGACTGCGGCATCGCGGTGAACCCGGACACCATCAAGGCGCAGCTGGAAGGCGGCACGGGCTTCGGCCTCGGCTCTATCCTGGCTGAGGAACTGACGCTGGTGAACGGTGAAGTGGAACAGGGCAATTACGACACCTATACCCCGTTGCGCATCGATGCGATGCCGCAAGTAGACGTGCATATCGTGCCGTCCACCAACAAGCCGACAGGTGTCGGTGAGCCCGGCGTGCCCTCGATCGGCCCGGCGGTTGCCAACGCCATCGCCGCCGCAGGCGGACGCCGCATTCGCGTTCTGCCCATGTCGAAATCCATGGGTACCTGATCTGTCATAGACGATACCCGCCCTCCAGTGAGGGCGGGTGATCTGCGAACCTCCAGCTCAGTGCGAAGATTGATGAATTGAATCAGACTTGCAGCTCAAACATTTGTTTTTAAAATATTTTATCCAGCAGTTTGCGTAATTTCGCATACAGTTCCTTCAACCACGAGGCATCCACTTCGGTCGTGCCGGCATGTTGATTGCCGCCACGCCGATGATGGCTGCCACCAGCCCCAGCCCGATCACCGGAGTGATCTGTTCGCCCAGGAACACGATGCCCAGTGCGACACCAACCCCGGCCCTGAGATAGGCCTGGCTGGCGGTACCCATGGAGCCCAGCGTCTTCAGCAACCGGAAGTAGATCAACAGGGCGCAGGCGGTACACAGCACCGACAGAACCGATGTCGCCGCGACAGCTTGCAGGGATGGCGTGAGGGTCCACGGTTGCTCCAGCATGAGGCTGGCCGGCACCAGCACAACAGCTGCGCACACCATGGTTCCTGCTGCGGTTGCGGTTGCTGAAATATGGCTGAAGCGCTTGCCGTAGATGGCGGCACAGGCGTACAGGATCGCCCCGGCAATTGCGGCCAGTTGTCCAGCCACCTGCTGGCCGAGACCGGCCAGGGCATCAACCCCCACGATCATGGTAACGCCGAGCAGACCAAGACAGGCGCCGAACAGTTTCAGGCCGCTTGTCACTTCATGGCGGGTGATGAAAACCGTGAACAGGAAAACGAAGATCGGCGATGTGGAATTGAGAACGCTGGCCAAGCCGCTGTCGACATGTTGCTGGCCCCAGGCGAGCAGCGTCCACGCAGCAGTGGAGTTGAAGAAAGACTGTACGAGCAGCATGCGCCAGGTCCGGCCATCGCGCGGCAGGTGGTCGTTGCGCCATGACAGGACGGCAAGCAGAAACAATGCCGCAACTGTTACCCTGACTGCGATCAGCGTGAACGGCGGAATTTCCGTGACCGCCACCTTGATGAACAGATAGGACGAGCCCCACAGCAGGGCCAGCAGCCCAAGCAAGGCAAGTTCGATAATCGGGACCGGTTTGGCGGATGCGCTCACTGGTCAGGTACCTTTGCGTTTCTCAGCCGCACCGCCCTGCCCCGCCGTCTGCGTGCGGCGCAGATGCAAGTTTCAGAAAGGTCCTGTCTTCCCGCAGCAAAAATTTCTCGCGTTGGGCAAATTCATAATTCTCCTGGCCCAGCGGATCGGCAGCCAGCCGCGCGCGGTATTGTTCATAAGCTGCAAGGCTGTCGATAGTGTAGACCCCGTAGGCCAGCGTACTGGAACCCTCGTGCGGTGCATAGTAGCCAATCAGGCCTGCACCACAGCGCGGGATGGCCTCGCCCCAGTTGCGGGCGTACTGTTCAAAATGATGTCTCTTTGTCGGATCGATGTGATAGCGAATAAAGCAGGTCAGCACTTGAGCCTCCATTCCCGGTTGAACTTCCATGGTTCGTTGAGCATCTAACAATGGCATGTTGCATGGCGCGAATGCTTCGATTACGATCGAAGCATGAAAGAAGGCCCTGATATTGCTCTTCTAGGCTCGCTGATCGGTGATCCGGCGCGGGCCAACATCCTCACCGCCCTGATGAGCGACAAGGCGCTGACGGCCAGCGAGCTGGCATCGGAAGCAGGCGTCACCGTTCAAACCGCAAGTTCGCATCTGAAAAAACTCCAGGACGCGAACCTTTTGCGGCAGCGCAAACAGGGCCGGCACCGTTATTTCACTCTGGCAGATGATGATGTCGGCAGTGTTCTGGAGGCCATGATGGGACTGGCCGCCAAACGCGGCCTGGTGCGTACCCGCACTGGCCCAAGGGACGATGCCCTGCGCAAGGCGCGGGTGTGCTACAACCACCTGGCCGGAGATCTGGGCGTGGCGATCTATGACGGCATGGTCAGCCACGGCTATCTTGTCGAACTTGATGATGGCGTTGACCTGACCTGCAGCGGGGAAGACTTTGCCGGTCAGTTCGGCATTGATCTGGCCACCCTGTCAAAGTCCAGGCGCCCCATGTGCAAATCCTGCCTCGACTGGAGTTCGCGCCGCACCCACCTGGCAGGCTCACTGGGCACTGCTCTGCTCAACCGGTTTTACGAACTGGACTGGGCTTCACGGGTGGACGGTTCACGCTTGGTGGAGTTCAGTGCAAGGGGTGAACGCCTGTTGCTGGCAAAGTTTGGCGTCAATGGCCGGACAGGGTAACACGCATTGCCAGCTTGTCTTGCTGCATATCGTTCACAAAGCGGGACACATGACGATACCATAGTTCTGGTAGATCGGTGGCTGCCGGGCGGAGCCTATGGGGATGGGAACTGGCAAACGGGAAGCTGTGGTCGTTCTTGCCGTACAGCAGAAATTTCAGCGTTTGATAATTGTGCGAGGATGCGGCCCAACGCGACAACGTCTCCTGTGCCATTATTGAAATTAAGCATTTTGCACCAAAATCAAACCAGATTTGAGAAAATCAATTACAATTCATGGTGGAAGTGGATTCAACCAATTCAGGAGTACTGACGTGGTGGTCGAAAGCTGGTTTCCGCTGGCAATTTACTATGAGGATTTACCCGAAAGCGCGTTGCACAAGGAGGCCCTGGTAAAGCATATATATGCTTTGCGTGCGTCATCTGGTGAACAACGTACAACGGATAGTGCAAGCTGGACCGGCGACATACATGGTGTGGATCGTGTCCATCATGACCCGGTTTTTGACTGGCTGACAGATCATGTCGGCAACAATGTCATGCGATATCTGACTATACTTGGCCATGACCTTGAAAAGATGGATGTTCACATCCAGCGTTCCTGGCCTGTAATAGCGAAGAAGGGACAGGTGGTGTCGCCCCACGCGCACAACACCGCCCATGTCAGCTCCGTCTATTATGTATCCATACCCGGCGATGGGGATCCGGGTGGCACGACCTTTTTCAATGACAATCGCCCCAATGAAATTTCACACGGAATCAGCTCGGGGATGACCGGGTCCTATTTCGAGCGCAACATGTTCAACTACAACAGCGCCGAGTATTCACCCGTTGAAGGCCGTCTGTTACTGTTTCCTGCCAAATTGACCCATTCGGTGGAGCCAAACATGACGGACGATGACCGAATTTCGGTTTCCTTTGATCTGATCATCACCTCCAGGGAGGATCAGGTACGCGGGTCCCACGAATTCCTGATGCCGTCCCCGTCGCAATGGAAAAAGGTGCCTGTTGTCGATGGTGAGGCGATAAAGAAGTCTGTCTCGCAACACGAAGCTTAAACTGTAGCTTTTTGAGCGAGCAAAAGCGCAATCCGCTGGATGTCCTCACCCCAGTCACCGTGGCGCCACCTGCTCAACAAGTTTGACGCCTCAGCCTCGATCATGTAGCGCACATCACCAGATTGTTCTGCTGCATACCATCCAAAAACCGGGAAATCTGGCGTCGCAGGTCCTTGGGTTTCCTGTTGGGAAACGCTGCCGAAAATATCGCAACGATATCATGTATTGTTATAGGTTGTTCAAGCAACCGCCAAATCCCACACGCCATCGGGTCGAGCGCATGTATTTTTCCGAGAGTGTCGTCGATCAGAAAAATCTCGCCATCCAGTTCTCTATGGAGAATCTCGGGGTTGCGCCAATAGCCGGCATTTGTATCACTCATTGTCCAACCCCGGTTTGATCACTCACTCGGCGATCAAAAGCAGCCTCGAGCAACGAAACTGCATCATCAATTTTGTGGTAGGTCATGCAGTGACAGGATGCGCCTTCCACGATCCTGTGCAAATGGTCAAACACCGAACTGGCCGGCATGCCGGTACTGTAGTTCTGGCAGATCAGTGCTCGCAGGGCCGAGCCGTTTGTCACATCGTCCAGGCTGGCCGAGCCTGCCTTGTTCGAGCGTTTGAGTTGCACAATCGCCTTGATCGGTAGTGACTTGCCAACGTGAGCCAGTTGGCCAGCTTCCAGATCCAGGTACTGTTGCTCGACGTCACCCAGGATGGCGTGCATGTCCAGGAAATCGCGCAAATCCTGACCAACAGCCTGAGGTGGCAAAGGTAATCTGATGCGCGGCAGCATGCCGAGTGACAATGCCTTGTTCCCGGCCGGGTCAATTGCCACCACATCGTCACCGAACACCATGTGGCCGCTAGCGGCCAAAGCGACCGTCAACAGACTTTTCCCGGCCCGATGCCCTCCTGGAAACAGGACGACACCATCGCCAACCATTACCGCAGCACAGTGCAATGCGAAATATTGCTGAAATTCATCACCGAACCAACCGTTTAACAGAAAGTGGAAATCCCGGACCGCACCGGCAGTGCTCTCAGGGTAGCCGAAGAGTTTTTCAGCAGTCAGATCATTGGCGGGAAGCTTCCAGTCGTAGACGTCGCCAACTCTGCTGAACACCATGGCAGGCTCGATCGTCTCAGTGACTGGTTGCTCGACTATGTTCCAGCCACGCAGGATTTTTTGAAGGTCTGCAAACAGACCTTCGCATCCGACAACATCTACAATCCAGTGCACACCATTCCAGCCTATTTTGAGTCGGCGGGTGTCGGTTTGGACGGTCTCGATTTTCACTGCATGCTGCAACATGTGATGACCTGATTTGAAAATGGTCTACTGCCAGAACGCGAAGCTCTGGCAGCAGTGTTGTTGTTATTGAACAAGCAGGAAGTGTGCCAAAGGCACTAATCCGACCCAGTCCAGTCGCGGCAGCGCCGTGGCGAGTTTTCCCAATTGCCGCAACCGTCACCTGACGACGGGTCGCTGCCACGGCTCCTGCCTGGGTCTTTGCCGTGGCCTTTACCGTGGCCTTTGCCGTGGCCTTTACCGTGGCCTTTGCCGTGGCCTTTACCGTGGCCTTTGCCGTGGCCTTTGCCGTGGCCCTTCCCGTGGCCCTTCCCGTGGCCTTTGCCACCGTAACCGCCGGAACCGCCGCCTTTGCCGCCGCCCTTGCCACCTTTGCCGCCGCCCTTGCCGCCGGAGCCGCCGCCTTTGCCGCCGCCCTTGCCACCTTTGCCGCCACCCTTGCCGCCGGAGCCGCCGCCTTTGCCGCCGCCCTTGCCGCCGGAGCCGCCGCCTTTGCCGCCGCCCTTGCCACCGGAGCCGCCACCTTTGCCGCCGCCCTTGCCACCGGAGCCGCCGCCTTTGCCGCCGCCCTTGCCACCGGAGCCGCCGCCCTTGCCGCCGGAGCCGCCGCCTTTGCCGCCGCCCTTGCCGCCGGAGCCGCCACCTTTGCCGCCGCCTCGTCCGGCATGTCCTTCACTAATGGTCACAACTGAAGGTGCAACCAGAAGGCCAAGCCCCACCAAGCCAAGTTTGGCCATGGCGTCTCTGCGATCCATTTTACTGTTTTGAGGTTGTTCAGGCCCGTCATCCGGGCATTCCGGTACTTTTTTCATTGCCGATACTCCTTGTTACTAACTAACAAGGGCGACACATCGGTCCATAAACTGCCGCATCTACACAACGGCCGTCCATGCTGCGTAGAAAACTGTCTTCAGAGGGCCCTGGAGACATTGATTCACCGTAGCGAGTCGCTGGGCTGCCTGTCAATTTGAATCTAATTCGTAGTTAAATTTCAATGGTTTTTTAACCATATCGATGTGAAAGCGAAAAATCGGCAAATTCAGCCGCTTGAAGCGATGATTGACAGAGGCCTGTGCCATCGCTGACCTGATTTGACCGACGCAGAAGACTTTTCATGGCATAGTCACCAGCTATGACTGGCACACTGCGGCGGAGCGCAATTCATGACCTGGCACCTGGACGAGACCTTTGCAACAAGCGCCGGACAGGTGGCGGCCGGACGCGCCGGTGACGGGCCTGATTTGATATTGGCGCACGGCTGGCCATGGTCATCCTATGCCTGGCACCGGGTCATTCCGGAACTGGCGAAGCAGTACAAGGTGCACTGGTATGACATGCCCGGTTATGGCCGCTCCGACATGCGTACTGACCAGGCCACATCGCTGGATGTGCAAGGCCTGGTGTTTGCGGAGATACTCGACCATTGGAACCTTACGCGTCCGCATGTCATCGCCCACGACTTTGGCGGCGCCACCACCTTGCGGGCGCACCTTCTGCACGCTTGTGAGTTTGAAACCTATGTGCTGATGAACGTGGTTGCGATGCGGCCGTGGGGATCGGAATTCTTCGATCATGTGGGCCGCCATGTGGACGCCTTTCTCGGCCTGCCTGCGCACATCCACAAGGCAGTGGTGGAAGCCTATATCAAGGGCGCCCTCGTTTCAGACATCGATCCTGAGGATTTTGAGGCGCTTGTCGCACCGTGGCTTAGCGAGGCTGGACGCGGCAGTTTCTACCACCAGTTCGCCCAGGCCGATGAGCGCTATACCGCAGAGGTTGAACCAATGTTCGGTGATATCCGCTGCCCGGTCAAAATCCTGTGGGGCGAGGATGATCCGTGGATACCCCTGGCACGCGGCAAGACCCTGCACCGGCTGGTCGGCAAGGGCTCGTTTACGCCCCTGCCCGGCGTCGGCCACCTGCCACAACTGGAGGCACCAGAGCTGGTGCTTGAACATTTGAAAGATGCCTGAAGCCGATCAAAGATCTCTTTCCTCGACCTGTTTACCGCAAAGGACGGCAAGCCGAATGCCGAAGGCCGTCAGCGCTGCTGACGCAACACGCTCTACAGCCGGAACCAGCTTGGCGTTAATCAGCCCTCCGGTATCTGTGTTCAGGAAGCTCAGATACCTGTCAAGCTCCTGATCGGTTAGCGGATGGTAGGTAAACGCCAGTATCACAGGCAGTTGGTCGTCAACAGTAGCCACCACGATCGCCTTTTGTTCAGCAATCATTGTGTTCAGCGTTTCATCATCAACGGGTTCGGGAAACAGACCGCCGATTTTCATTCCCTTCACCATGGCTGTCATCATGTTCATTCCCATGGCGATTGAATTTTCCCGGCCACCGGTACCGTTCAGAATACCGGCCAGAAGAGAGGCGCGCTCTTTGCTCAGTGACGGTACGAGTTTCTTGCCCTTGTTCACCATCACCTCCCACGCACCTGCTTGCATGGCCTGACGCTCGATTTTCCGGACCCGGCGGCCAAATGGCGAGTCCACGAATTCATACAGTGCGGCGCGTTCGCTTTCGTTCAGAATGGCTGCAAACTCATCCCGCATAGCGGTTTCCATGCGTTGCTGGGACATCACTTGATCAACAGCCGATATCCACGCGGACCTGACCGTGGCGTCGCCTGAGAAATCGTCTTGAGTTGCAACACCTTTGATCTGCCTGGAAAGGTCCAGAAAGACCAGGTCCACGCTAAAATCTCTCACCAGATCGCGCTGACCGGCAGCCGGCTCAGCACCGCTAGCTCCCGGGTTGCAGACGGACAAAATGACAATCACAAACAGTGCGCAGATACGTTGCATGGCTTTGCTACCCGTTTTGGCGGCAGGCCGATCATCGATGACAATCTGAATCAGGACCTTACCTCATTTCCTCAGCATACAAATTTATCTTAGTAGCTGTTTGGGAACATTGCCACCTGAGCGATGCAGTCTTGGTTTACAAATTGTGTCGCATCGCACACAAACACCACCTCCCGGCCTGAGCATGCAGGCAAAGATGTCGTTATCGAAATTACACCGATTGCACAGGTCTGATGCGATGCACACGGTGTGTAAGCCTCGCCATCGTCTGCGGGCACACCCACATCCCGCGATCGGTTCGGCTCGGGGATGGCCGCGATGACTGTGCCCATGCCCTGGCCACCGGCTGGTTTGGCTGAACAGATTCTGGTTCTGGTCAAGACACGTCCGCCTCAGCCGGGCCAGATCAGCTCCAGGCGAATACCGCCGGGCTCGGCAAACATCATGTGCCTGCGCGGACCGTCGCCGAGCGGTTCGGGCATGAACTCCACTTCAACACCGGGCCAGGCTGCGACCCTGTCTGCCAGTTCAGCCAACCGATGTTCGCTTTCCACCTGCATGGCCATGTGATGCAGACCGACATTGGCGCGCCGGTCAAATCCGGTCACCTGTTGCGTTCTGTCCACCTGCCACAGGGTCAGGCGCAGATTGCCATCGGTGACGGAGTTTCTCGGGTAACTGTCATCGCGGGCGACTTCCTGCCAGCCCAGCACCTCGACGAAAAATGCCGTTGTCTGATCCAGATCGAAAACCGACAGACCGAGATGATTGAGTCCTGATGTTTCAGCCATGCATGCCTCGTGTTGTTCACTTAAATACAGGCGTTGGTTTGGGCGCGCCCACATGATGCATGCAAGGCGCAGTCCCGGTATTTAGTGAGAACCAGTCGTCTGCGTTACTCCCTGCTGGTCGGTTTGGCGGGAAGGCTCTGCGCATAGGCCAGGCATTTGACGAACCAACCCTTGAGCACGACCGGGTCTGCAAGCAACTGTGGCGGTACCGGGACATACTCCTTCATCACGGCGCCGTATTGAACAACAGCGCTCGTCTGGAAAGCAGCGGCAAAGGCCTTGCGGTCTTCGTCCGGCAACCGCAGGCACATCGTGCCTGCCTTATCGAGAAAGCTGAACATGTTACCGTTCATCGACGTATACGGGTTGGCCTTGCCGCGCACCTTTTCGCCGGTGGCATCAGCAACAAGTGCCCGGTAGCGCTCCAGCGCGTCGGCATATGTCGTGTGTGAATTTGTCACCGGACCTTCCTAATTCTCATGCAAACCATAGCATAGTTTACCTGCTCACAGTGATGGTGGGATGAACTCTGCACCGGACAATATGATGCGTCCGAACAAGAATGCCCAGGAGGGACAATCGCCGCAGATAGGCATGGTTGGACTTAATGCATTTGATTAGCCGGTAATGCGCGTCCCGGCCGCATTTTTCATCCGGCGGCGAGTGGCAACCGGCAGCAATCAAATTTGTGTTGATGCAAGATGGAGGGTTAAAGTATTGTTTTATAATGTTTTTATCTCCTGATTTAAGAACCTGAATCAATCATTGAAAGCCACTGACTAGGCGTCTTTCTGAAAGCTGTCTGTTGGTGTTTTCCGCTCCGTTGAGAGTTTTCTTCATCACAGCCAGCACTTCGCAACAGGCATCCACCTTGCTGTCATGCAACCCGTCAGGGCGACCTGGCGCTGGCGGCATGGAAGTCCGGCGGGATCAACACAGATGTTCAAAATGCTGTTCTAAAATATTCATTACCCGCCCTGAGAAGATCAACCATACATTGATTGCTGCCATTGGCATTTACTCCCCGACAGCACCTCAATTGCGATGGCGAGGCAGATACGATCGGAAAACATCAGGCGTCGATGAACTGCAGCCCAGGCCAGCGTTGGGCCCACTTCTTCGTTGCGATTCTGTTTCGGTAGATTGACAGCTTGTGAGCAAAGTTTGGGCTCGGCCGAACAATCATGCCGACCAGATCGTCGATTCCGTGCGGCGCGATGATCTCTACCTTGTCAGCAATTATCCGAGCGGCAATCGCGGTTGCCGTCTCCGGCCAGTAGCTGATTGCATCTGCAACGTTGCGATAGGGCGCATCCGCGTTGGCCTGGTGCATGCGCGCCTGATTGTGTACCGACCAAGGAATGGAGGGGAGTGCATCGAACAGGCGCTTCTCGATCGCAAGGTCTCTGGTTGGGCTGGTGTCGGCGGACTCATAATAGACCACATCTACATCGCTTCCCGGTACAAGCTCGACGGGCATACCGTGCAGGTGATCCCAAATCGCATTGCGAATCAGGCCGGCTCCGATCCAGCAATCTTCCACGTCAAGCGCCGCCACATGCTGTAGCAGCGACATGACATGTGTCTGGCTTTGAAGGAATGCCGTTATGTCCTGACACCTGTGCACAGGCATTACCGTAACGGCCAGCAAAACCGGTTGATAGTCACCCCGCACACAAATGTCGAAGGCAGCGCGGAGATGCTCCGGCTGCCTTCTTGTCAGTCACAGATTGCGGTCAACGGCTCAGTAGAAGCGATTGCGGCATCTGTAGTATTTTCTCCACCAGTGGCCACGTCCTGTGCGGCGTGCTTTCCGCTTCAGCCAGCGGCACTTGCGAAAACGATGGCCACCATGGCCCCAGTGTCCGCCACCGCCAGCCAGCCGCCATGCCAGTGGCCGCCATAGCCATGTGCCAGAACAATGCCGGCAGGTGCGGTTGTAGTGGCCGCCGTTGTGCTTGCCGCGGTAGCGGCAGACATGCCGGCGGCAACAGTTGCATTGGCTGCCGGTGCGGCGGTGAAAGCGGCAGCTGCTATAATCGCCACTGCCATGAAGTTGGTCTTGTTGATCATGATTTCAGTTTCCGTTCATTGGTCATATTGCCCGACCCGTTGATCAGCACATTGCCAAACCCCACCTGAATGTTAACTGAAATTCATGTTCATCCACGGTTCAGATTGCCGCCACAATTGGCGCCCGGCCCTGGACAGCAAGCTGCGAACTTCTTTATTTGGGCATTTGAATTTCCCGCAAGCCCCAGCATCAGAACCAGAGATTGCAAGAACCGAAAATCTGTTCACACAAGATCTGCCGCGGTTCGTAACCGGCGAATCATCAGCCAGCCGGCAATGCAAAACGCAGCCAGCAGGACCACGCTGAACAGCGACCATCCGTTTTCCATGACATCTGCAAGCTGTGCGCCGAACAGATAGCCTGCCCCGACCAGCAGTGTTGCCCAGACCCCGGCGGAGGCGGCATTCAAACAGGTAAAACGAAACCACTGGATGTCCGTCAACCCGACCGGCAATGCGCCGATGGTGCGCATGCCCTTGGGATAGCGGTACACGAACATGTAGGCGGCACCGTACTTGTCCATCAGCGCCCGGGTGATCTTCAGGGCGCGTTGCAGCCGGGGTGTCGTGAACGACAGCTTGTGGCCATAGCGCCGCGCAATGAAAAACCGTACCTCGTCGCCAAGATACCCGCCCAGGAACGTGGTCATCGCCACTGCGGCAACATCAAGGATGCCTGAACTTGCGGCCATCCCGGCAAAGAACGGAAAGACACCGCTCTTCAGGGCGCAATAGGCGAACACCAGCCCATAGGCCAGAAACCGGTTCACCTCGATCCACGCCATGATGTCTTGCATCGAAATCGCCGTGCCTGTTTTGTTCAACCGGATACCACTGATCGGTACGGTAGCGTCTTGTGCCGAATGGATCACAAGGTTTGTACGCAACATGACATGCGCGAGATTACCTGCACTTGCGCCTGCCGCGACGGCGGGTATCCACAGATTGCAACGTATGCTGCCGGTTTTGCTCCGCTCGCGCAGCACAATGTGGGTAACCATTGTGTTGCCACGACATCATCATCATTTTGCCTCGCTTCGGTAACGTGCTGGTGCAGACGGCATGTGATTCAAGATCTGCGGTGAGTGGCGTATTCTTTACCCCTGGAATGCAGATCTTGTGGCGTGTTCTTCTTTGCAGAGCTACATTGCCGTCGTCACATGCCGTCACTTGATTTTGGTCGAACAGCTTTCTTCGCTTCGCTCAGGCCGTTCTCCACTATTCTGGTCGAACAGCTTTACTCAACACTTCGTGCTTCGCGCCGTTCTCCGACCATGAACAACCGTAATGATAATCTCCCACCAGGCCCGACGGGCCTCGGGCCGCTCAGGCCCGCCCCCGCGGAGCACAGCCGAAGGCTGCTTGCGTGAGCGATATAAGATTAACCGTTCTCCGATCCTGAACAACCGCAATGATAATCTCCCACCAGGCCCGACGGGCCTCGGGCCGCTCAGGCCCGCCCCCGCGGAGCGCAACCGAAGGCTGCCTGCGTGAGCGATATAAGATTAACCGTTCTCCGATCCTGAACAACCGCAATGACAAACTCCCACCAGGCCCGACGGGCCTCGGGCCGCTCAGGCCCGCCCCCGCGGAGCGCAGCCGAAGGCTGCTTGCGTGAGCGATATAAAACTCATGCTGAGCGATATAAACTTCACCCCTCTCCCAACAGCCGATCTGCCAGTATTGCTGCGATACGATGGCGTCTTGCGGTCCTGAACGCCCGCGTCTGGGCGCGGCGGATTTTTGCCAGACTGAGGCTCTCGAAGGCGTCCAGCAGGCCGTCCATGTCGGCGATTTCGGGGTTTTGCGCAAGCACGTCCGACACCGCGCCTATGGTATCGTCATGCAGCTCTGATGCATTGGCGCGGCTGGAGTCCACAATGCATCTCAGCGTCAGGCGGACATGACCGGGTCCGTGCTGGCGCAACATGCGCTGCAGGGTGCGCCTGGCGTGGGTAATCTTGTAGGTGCGGCCTCTCCTGGCCTTGTGACAGGGCAGGATTTCCACGCCGCATTCACGGGCCAGCTGATCGATTTTTCCCCGCGGTCGGGTCATGATCAAAACCTCCTTGTTTGTTGGTATTTCCGTCACAGCGTGCGGCCCTGGGTTGTTCAGGCCTGCAGATGATCTCAACCGGCGCGCCTTTTCAGGATGATCGCCGGGCCGTCGGTGCATCTGGCGTGATGGGCCGGGCAATAGGCGGAGCCGCGCAGTTGCGGGTCGGCACAGAATCTGACCGTGCCGTCCGGCTGGTCGATGGGAAACCGGCAGTGGCCATCTTCCAGGTCCGCCATGGCAAGCCTGCCGGTCTGGCCCTGGAAACCCTCGGCAAACAGCGGTTTCAGCGGACTCTTGTCGAACACCGCGTCAGCGTCAAAATCCGGTGCCTTCATGGTGAAGCTGTTGGGTTTTGGTTTGCGTGGCCTGAGACCGTGCTGCGTCACCACATTGCCGATGGTGCCGACGGTGACAGCGAACTCGGCTGCGATCTCGGCATAGCTCAGCCTTTCGTCCAGCAATTGCACCACACGGGCAATGGCCGCCTCGTCCCAGCTATTGCGCTTGCGGACCGGCTCGATGCCAAACCGCCGCCACACCGAGACAATGGCATTGCGGGTGGAGCCCATGATCGCGCCGATCTGGCGGGACGTGTAACCATCAGCCGTCAATCGCCTCACCTGCTCGACCTTGCCCGGTGTCCATTTGGACGGTTTTGAATTTGCCAGCGGTTTGCCTGTTGTCATGACCTGCCTCACCTGATGAATCGGATACGGCAGGTTAACATAATAGGACTATACCTATAGTCAAGCGGAAAATTCCTATTGGACATTTCTCCTATTAACTGAGAGGCTTATTCCTATGACTGATCCCGTACGCAAACGCATCCGCCAGCTGATTGGCGACAAGAACCTTGACATGAAGGGCCTGTCGCTGGCACTGGGCAAGAACCACGCCTATCTGCAGCAATATCTGGAGCGCGGCATTCCGAAAGAACTGAACGAGCGCACCCGCATGCTGCTGGCCGAACAGCTTGGTGTCGACGAGGCGGAGCTTGGCGGCCCGCAAGGCCCGCGCCCCGGCAGGCCGGCTGCCGGCGCACAGGAACAGATACCGGAAATCGATGTGCATGCAGGCGCCGGTGGCGGCGGGTTTACCGCACTTGAATCACATTCCGCCAACGGCATGACCTTCAGCCGCGAAGTGGTACGCGATCACTGGCGCCTGCCCGACTGGCTGCTGTACAGCCTCAATGCCAAATCCGGCAATCTGGCGGCATTTCCGGTCCAGGGAGACAGCATGTCGCCGACGCTGCTGGACGGCGACGTGGTGTTCGTCGACACCCGCGTCCGCCAGCCGTCACCACCGGGCCTGTTCGTGCTGGCAGACGAGTTTGGAGGGGTTATCGTCAAGCGGCTGGAAGTGTCCAGCGGCCCCGGTGATGAGAACATCATGGTTCGTGTCGGCTCCGACAACCCACACCACATGACCAAGGAATTACGCCTGGACGAGATCTCCATCGTCGGGCGCTATGTGGGCCGGTTTACCCGGTGACCAGCGAATTTTTCAGGCGCAGGGCCGCTTTTGATGAGCTTGCCCACCGGATCGGCGTTGGGCTGTGCATCCTCATTGCCGCGGCAACTGTCGTTTTGCTGGTCCTGACATTTGATCACCGGTACGACCTGGCCGACCAGGGCGCCGCCTTTCTCGGAGCCGTCATTTTCGCCACTACACTGGGACTTTTCACCTATGCGGCAGCGCGCGCGGTCGCCAGGCTGGCCCACCGGGTGAAATACGGCGGCGCCAGAAACCAGCCTGACTGGCAAGGCGAACTCAGCCCGCGCAAGATGACCAGCAATGTTATCGCCCTGATCAGCGGGGGCGCATTGGCTGCAGCCGCCATGGTTTTCAGGTTGATCGCAGAGATAACGACAGGGTTTCCGCAAGGCGCAGGACATGCAATCGGCCGCCTGGTTGCAGCAGGCCTGATTTTCCTGGTTATCGGATATGTGCTCACCCGTGCGATCTTGTGGGCGATGCACAAACACAGAGCATCCGGACCACCAGATACCGGCCATTGATATTGCTGCTGCTCCCGCCACACTGCTTCGTCAGGGCTGCGCAAAGAAGCCACAACTCATCCAGCGCTGCAAGGTCCGCAATTGGCTGCTGAGGCTTCGAAATACCGTAAGTCAGACAATAAAAGTTCAACGCACCTGCCTGACGGAATCAAACCCGAAATGCGCTTGATGTGGTCGGTACCAGGCGGCACCAACGCCTGCGAACAGGATTTTTCCTGCCGTTATAGGTATTTTTCTATTGACAATATAGGACTATACCTATTACATACACAGGCTCACGTACAGGTTTCAGCGAGGCCGCAATGGGTGACGTTTTCCTGCATGATTTTTCCAGACCGGCATGGCCGGTATCAACACCGGCCCCGCAGCCACTTGTTGAACTGGCCCATGACGAAGACCCGATCGAGTGCGATGCGGTCAGGCGCCATGGCTGTGCTTTCTGGCGCGGTGACTGGCAGGCTTGTGACGGCAACCGCGAAGCCCGCATCACGGCACGCGAGTTGGGCTATGGCGGGCCGGGTTACTGCTTCTTTGAAATTCGCTGTGCGCGCACCTTCACCCGTAGTTCCAGCCAGAACTGGTACCTGAACTGGCGGAATTTCACGCCGGCACGCGGCATGCGCCTGATCGCCGACTACCGGTCGAGACGGGAGGCCTGCGCATGAGCCGCTCGACACCTTCTGCCCCCATCCGCGCCGCCCTGGTTGCCGACTGCCAGCACATGGCCACGTCCGCCATGGGCATTGCCGCCGACCTCGCCCGTATCGGTGAGCAGGAATGCGCCGGCACGCCATGTTCCGCCGATGCACTCGCCTATATCAGACAACGCATCGAGGCACTGGCCGGGTTTGCCGGGGCGAGGTTTTAGCGGGAGTTTTTGTTTATTCCGCTCACGCCAGCCGCCTGTCGGCTGCGCTCCGCTGGGGCGCACTTCGTGCGGCGGCCGGTCGGCCTTGCCTCGGCACTTCGTGCCGGGGTTTATTCCGCTCACGCCAGCCGCCTGTCGGCTGCGCTCCGCTGGGGCGCACTTCGTGCGGCGGCCGGTCGGCCTTGCCTCGGCACTGCGTGCCGGGGTTTATTCCGCTCACGCCAGCAGCCTAGCGGCTGCGCTCCGCTGGGGCGCACTTCGTGCGGCGGTCGGTCGGCCTTGCCTTGGCACTTCGTGCCGGGGTTTGTTCCGCTCACGCCAGCAGCCTTGCGGCTGCGCTCCGCTGGGGCGCACTTCGTGCGGCGGCCAGTCGGCCTTGCCTCGGCACTTCGTGCCTCGGAACGGTGTTCAACACAACGCTGGTTCAGGGTCGGAGAACGGCGCGAAGCACGCAGTGCTGAGTAAAGCTGTTCGACCAGCATAATGGATAGCCACCTGCACTACCCCTGGGAATGAACTCCCAACTAGGCCCGACGGGCCTCGGGCCGGTACAGGCCCGCCCCCGCGGAGCGCAGCCGAAGGCTGCTGGCGTGAGCGACATGAACCTACTTGACTCACCAACAAAATCATAGATAAATATTATCCACGATTAAATCACGAGACCAACATGAAACTCGGTGACGGGGTTGAACAGGCGATCCATTGCGTAACGGTGCTGGCGGTGCTGCCGGCAGACGGTCTGTTGCCGGCCGCCTCCCTGGCGGAGTTGCACGGGGTTTCGACCAGCTACCTGCTCAAGCATTTGCAGGTACTGTCAGGGGCCGGGATTGTACGTACGGTGCCGGGGCCACGGGGCGGTTACAAGCTTGCCAGATCGCCTGGTGACATCAGCCTGCTTGACATCGTGCTGGCCGTTGAAGGTCCCGAGCCCGCTTTTCGCTGCAAGGAAATTCGCCAGAACGGGCCTGCCCCGCTGCCGCGCGAGTATTTCAGCGCGCCGTGCCAGATAAATGCCGCGATGCTGCGCGCCGAACGCGCGTATCGCAACGAACTGCGCAATGTCACCATCCACGACCTGATGACCCAGTTGGAAGCCGCCGATGATGGAGCCATTGCTGCGCGCGGCTGCGCGTTTCTTGCAGACCATCTGCGCCAGCCCAAACCCGATCCGAAAATTGAAAATGAGTAGAGGAGTATCCTATGCAACCGCGTCTTGATTACGTCAAAGCATCGCCGGACGCCTACCAGGCGGTGCTGGCGCTTGAACTGTATGTGTCCCGGCAATCAGGCCTCGAACCGCGCCTGATCCACTTGTTGAAATTGCGTGCATCGCAGATCAACGGGTGTGCGTTTTGCGTCGACATGCACGTCAAACATGCCCGCGAGGACGGACTGAGCGAACAGTGGATCGGCCTGGTTTGCGTGTGGCGCGAAGCAAGCGTGTTCGACGCGCGCGAGCGGGCCGTGCTGGGCTGGACCGAGGCGCTGACCAATATCAGCACATCCGGCGTGCCCGATGCAGACTACGAAGAACTGCGCGCGCATTTCTCCGAAGAGGAGATCGCCAAGCTGAGCGTTGCGATCGGCACCATCAATGTATGGAACCGGCTGGCTGTCGGCTTCCGAACCCCGCATGCGGTTGATCGCGCGGCCTGACGGCCGCTGTTTTTTGTTGGTCGAACAGCTTTCTTCGCTTCGCTCAGGCCGTTCTCCGACCCTGAACAATTGCAGTGATGGACTGAAATCCGAAGCACGAAGTGCGGAGGCAAGGCCGACCGGCCGCCGCGCGAAGCGCGCCCTAGCGGAGCGCAGCCGAAGGCTGCTTGCGTGAGCGGTATTAAACAACGCCGCCATGCTGTAGACTTGCCTTCATGACGGACAGCAGACTTTTGCAAGTGGGCATTATCGGCAGCGTCATAGCGGCACTGTGCTGCTTCACGCCGGTTCTGGTGGTGTTGCTGGGCGCGGTTGGCCTGTCGGCGCTTGTCGGCGTGCTGGACTATGTCCTGCTGCCTGTGCTGGCCATTTTTGTTGCAATCACGGTGTATGCCCTATGGAAACGCAAGACGGTTCGGTCGAACTGACATCGACGATCACGTGCCCCGAATGCGGACATGTCGAAACCGAGACCATGCCGACCAATGCCTGCCAGTGGTTTTATGACTGTAAGGGATGCAGCACTGTTCTGCGCCCAAAACCGGGAGACTGCTGTGTCTACTGCTCCTACGGCACTGTGCCCTGCCCGCCTATCCAGCAGGGCGATAAGTGTTGTGATGGCGGGTGATTTTTGGAGATTTTTTCTGGTCGAACAGCTTGTCCGCCTGCGGCGGGCCGTTATCCGTTCCCGAACAATGGTTGTGATGAACTCCAGTCCGAAGCACGGCATGTGCTGAGGCAAGGCCGACCGGCCGCCGCACGAAGTGCGCCCCAGCGGAGCGCTGCCGTCAGACTGCTGGCGCTAGCGATATAATGGCACAACTAGTCCGGTGTCTTCCCGATCGCCTCCGCCCGACTGATCTCAACCGTGGTGTGCTCAATGGCGAAACTTTCCTTCAGGACCTGCTTGATGGACTGCCGTATCTGATCGACATCGGCGTCGTCACCGACTTCAGCCTCAAGCGTTGCCATGGGGCGTTCCTGGGTGATCGACCAGGCGTGCACGTGATGCACGCGGGTAACGCCGGCTACTTCCGCCATGATGGTTTCAGCGACCTTGCGCCGGTCGAAACCCTGTCGGCGCACCTTCCAGCAGAATATGGCCGGCTTCGCGCACCACATACCAGGCAGACCGCAATATGATCAGCGCAACCAGCACCGAGAGCAGCGGATCAATGGGCATCCAGCCGGTGAAGATGATCACCAGCGAGGCAGCGAGCGCCGCGACCGAGCCGAGCAAGTCACCTGCCACATGCAAGGCGGCTGCGCGGACATTGAGATTGTCGCCCTCATCGCGTGACAGCACCCAGAAGGCGAGGATATTGACCACAAGCCCGCCAAGGGCGACCCACAGCATCAGCCCGCCGATGACTTCGACCGGCTGGTTGAGGCGCTTGTACGCCTCGAAACAGATCCACCCGGCAATGACGAACAGCGTCAGTCCGTTGACGAAGGCGGCCAGCACCGAGAACCGGTCAAAGCCGTAGGTGCGCTCCTCATCTGCAGGGCGCCGGGCCAGGCGAAAGGCAAACCAGGCCAGCACCAGGGCGGCAAAGTCGGTCAGCATGTGCCCGGCGTCAGCCAAGAGCGCCAGCGAGCCGGAGACAATGCCGCCGACCACTTCGGCGATCATGAACACGCCGGTCAGCAGGGCGGCAATGCCGACCGCACGCTGGTTTTGAGTGCCATGGCTGTGTGTATGGCCGTGATCATGATGTGCCATTGCAAGTCACTCCTGATGTGGATGCGCAGAAATCCGTACTGTTGCACACATGCCGGCCATCACTTCTGATAAGGCTCCCCGATCGCCGACGGCGGTGATGACCTGCCGACAAAACCGGCCAGCAGGAGCACGGTCATGATATAGGGCAGTGCCAGCATCAGCTGGGTCGGCGCTTCGCCGATCAGCGGGATTTCGACGCCCTGCAGCCGCGCGCTTGCGGCTTCCAGAAACCCGAACAACAGGCAGGCCAGCAGCACCGGGACCGGACGCCAGTTGCCGAAGATAACGGCGGCAAGCGCAATATAGCCCTTACCTGCTGACATCTCGCGGACAAACCCGGCACCCTGGGCTGTTGACAGATAGGCACCGGCCAGGCCGCAGAACAGGCCGGTCAGGATAACCGCACGGTAGCGCAGCCAGGTAACCGATACACCGGCACTGTCGACAGCCTCCGGCATCTCTCCGACGGCCCGCAGGCGCAGGCCGAACCTGGTCTTGTACAACAGCAGGGCCGTTGCCGGCACCATGACAAGCGCCAGGTACACCAGGATGTTGTGGTTGCTGATGAGCTCACGGTAAATCGCGCCAAAGCCTGGAATGCCGTCGAATGTCTCGACAAACCACCATTCAACCGGGCGAAAGCGTTCCGTGTTGCCCAACGGTGGTGTTTGCCCGCCCTGTCTGAACAGGGCAATGCCGACGGTTACGGTGAGGCCTGACGCCAGCATGTTGATGGCCAGACCACTGACTACCTGATTGCCGCGGTGGGTAATGCAGGCAAACCCGTGTATCAGGGCCAGTATCACACAGCTCGCAATCGCACAGATCACGCCCAGCCAGACCGAACCGGTCAGCGATGCCACGGTTGCCGCCACGAACGCGCCCATCAGGAGTTTGCCCTCAAGCGAGATATCGATGATGCCGGAGCGCTCGGAAAAAATACCTGCCATGGCGCACAGGATGAGCGGGGTCGCAACCCGCAGCGTGGCATCCAGTGTCAACAGGAGCTGGAAGGCGAAGTCCGACATCACGTCTCACCCTCGGCCGGTTTCGGCCGCACCTGCAACCGGGCCAGCAATCTGGCCAGCGGGGCGCTGAACATGTAGGCGAGCGCGCCTGAAAACAGCACGATCATGCCCTGGATCAGCAGGACGATTTCCCTTGTGATCGACTGAAACTCGAAATCAAGTTCCGCGCCACCCTGATACAGCGCGCCGAACAGCAGGCTGGCGAAGAAGATACCAATTGGATGATTGCGGCCCATCAGGGCGATGGCGATGCCGGCAAAGCCGTATCCGGAGGTGAAGTTCAGAACGACACGATGCTGCACGCCGAGAATTTCGTTGGTGGCCATCAGCCCGGCACAGGCACCTGACACGGCCAATGAAAACACAATGACCAGCGGCACATTGATGCCAGCATAGTGGGCCGCCTTCGGATTCTGTCCGACCGCACGGATTTCATAGCCGATGCGGGTTTTCCAGATCAGGACCCAGAACCCCAGCAGTGCAGCCAACGCCAGCAGGAAGGACAGGTTGAGTGGCGATGCGGCAACATTGAATGACAGGACGTTCAGCAGATCATGCAGCTTCGGCATCTGCCCGGACACGGCAAACTGTGCCGTATGCGGCGACTGCTGTCCCGGCTGCATGAGCGCGCCCGCCAGCAGCCAGACCATGATGGCACTGGCGATGAAATTAAACATGATCGTAGTGATGACGATGTGGCTGCCGCGATAGGCCTGCAGATATCCCGGTATCAGCCCCCACACGGCACCGAACAGGGCAGCCGCCAGGATTGCAACCGGAATAACCAGAACCAGTGGCGCCAGGGGCGCAAGCCACAGTGCCACAAGCCCTGCCCCCAACCCGCCGATATAGGCCTGGCCTTCGCCACCGATATTGAACATCATCGCATGCGAGGCAACCGCGACGGCAAGGCCGGTGAAAATGAAATTGGTGGTGTAGTACAGCGTATAGCCCAGGCTGCCGGGATAGACGAAGGCGCCCTTGATCATCACCACAATGGCGACGAACGGGTTTTCTCCCAGCGCCAGCACAATCAACCCGCACACAAGAAGTGCCACCATAAGATTGATCAGCGGCAGAACGAAAATGTCGGCCCAGCGTGGCAATGGCGGTGCGGGCGTCATGACGGTACCGCCTCTGCAATACCGGCCATCATGGTACCGAGCCTGTCCCTGCCGGCGTCTGCACTTTCCAGGACACCCATCTGCCTGCCACCGTTCATCACCATGATCCGGTCGGACAGGCCGATGATTTCATCAAGTTCGGCCGATACCAGCAGGATGGCGCAGCCTGCATCGCGCAGGGCCAGCAGTTGCCTGTGGATGAACTCGATGGCGCCGACGTCAACACCGCGGGTCGGTTGGCCGACAATCAGGATTTTCGGATCCGTGTCGGTTTCGCGCGCAATGACCAGCTTCTGCTGATTGCCGCCGGAAAAGTTCCGGGCAAGAAGTGCCGGATTACCGGGCCTGACATCATGTTCCGACATCAGCTTGTTGCAATGGGTTGCAACGGCATCCTCATCCAGAAAATATCCCGACCCGTAATCCGCAGACTGGTGATAGCCTAAAATTGCATTGCCCTTAGCATCAAACGACAGGATCAGGCCGAACTGGTGCCTATCCTCAGGGATATGCGCAACCCTCATGTCACGTATCTGCGCCGGGGTCTTCGGGGCGCTGGTGGTGATGGTTTCGCCAAGCAGCGTGACCGATCCTGCCTCGAACTTCCGCATGCCGGCGATGACTTCCAGCAACTCGGTCTGGCCGTTTCCCGATACACCGGCAATGCCGAAAATCTCACCGGAGCGGACATCGAAGCTGATATCGCTCAGCACCTGCCTGCCACGCGACGACGTGCAGGCAAGCTCCGATACTTCCAGCAACACCTCACCGGGGTGGGCATGTCCGCGATCAACGCTCAACAGCACATCACGTCCCACCATCAGCCGGGCAAGCTCAGCCGGGCTGGTGTCTGCGGTGCGCCGGTGCCCGACGATCTCACCATGGCGCATGACCGACACGGCATCGGTTATTGCCATGATTTCATCGAGCTTGTGGGTGATCAGCAACACCGTCACGCCGTTGCGCTGCAGGGCTCTGAGAACCTCAAACAGCTTGTCGGCTTCTCCGGGCGTCAACACGCCGGTGGGTTCATCCAGAATGAGAATGCGGGCACCGCCCTTGATGGCCTTGATGATTTCAATTCTCTGGCGGATGCCGACCGGCAGATCGGCAATCACGGCATCGGGGTCAACTTCCATGCCATAGTCGTCAGCAAGCTTTTTGAGGGTGTTCAGGGTTTCGCGCTTGCCGGTGCGCAGCAGCGGTCCGCCCTCGCTGCCCAGCATGACGTTTTCCAGCACCGTCATGTTGGACACCAGCATGAAATGCTGGTGCACCATGCCGATGCCGAGGTTGATCGCATCGGCACTGCTGCGCAGCAAAACCTGTTGGCCGCCCACGTGCATCTCACCACTGTCAGCCTGATAAAGCCCATACAGGATATTCATCAGTGTCGACTTGCCGGCGCCGTTTTCCCCGACAATGCCGTGAATAGAGCCCGGCTCAACCCGCAGCGAGACATCCCTGTTGGCCTTAACCTGCCCAAAGGACTTGCAGATATCGATCAACTCGATTGCAGGAGCCGGGTTACTATGGTCACGTTGCACTGGCGCGAAGCCGACTGCGAACTCAGTTCGGGCAGGAACTGTCACTGCGATAATCGTGCACGGTGATTTTTCCGGCAACAATATCGGCACTTGCCGCTTCGATCTGTGCCTTCATGTCATCGGAAATCAGCTTGGCATTGTGTTCATCGAGCGCCCAGCCGACACCTTTCTCGGCAAGCCCCAGTGAGCGCACGCCGGTTTCAAACTTGCCGGACATGGCGTCCTTCAAGGTTTCGTAAGCGGCAACATCGACGCGCTTCAGCATCGAGGTGAGAACGGAGCCCGGTGCCAGATGGTTCTGGTTGGAATCCACGCCGATTGAAAACTTGCCTGCATCAGCCGCTGCACGGATGACGCCTATGCCTGTGCCGCCGGCGGCCTGGTAGATCACGTCGGCACCGCGGTCGATCTGGCTCTGGGCAAGTTCAGCCCCCTTGCCGGGATTGTTCCAGGCAGCAGGTGTCGTACCGGTCATGTTCTGCAACACTTCCATGTCAGCGTTGACCTTCTTCACGCCCTGCACGTAGCCGCAGGCAAACGCGCGGATCAGCGGAATGTCCATGCCGCCGACAAAGCCGACCTTGCCGGTCTTCGATGCCAGTGCTGCGGCCATGCCGACCAGATAACTACCCTCATGCTCCTTGAAGGCATACTGGCGCAGGTTCGGCTGGTCGAGCCAGCTCACATCGATAATGGCAAACTTCTTGTCGGGGTGTTCAGCGGCCACCTTGTTGATCGCATCTGCCTGGGCAAAGCCCACGCCGAGGATCACGGTTGCACCGCGCTTGGCCATGCGCTGCATGGCCTGCTCGCGCTGGGTTTCGTTGGTGACCTCAAAGTCCATGACCTTGATGCCGGTTTCTTCCTCAAAGCGCTTGATGCCATTGTACACGCCTTCATTGAAGGATTTGTCGAACTTGCCCCCCATGTCGTAGACGACGGCAGGTTTGAATTCCTCGGCCCAGGCAGTGCTGGAAAGAATGGCGAAGATACCGACAACGATAATTCTCAGAATGTTTTGCATTTTCCCTCACCTGCTATGGCCACGCAGTTACCTGTTTTTATGTAAGTCCGATTTCCTTCAGCCGCTTTGCAAGATAGTCGCCTGCCGACAGGTCCTTGTCCAGTTTCACATCCGGACGCGGATGCACAAACAGCGGCATGGAATATCGCGACCGGTTGGCACTGTCTGGCGGGTTGACCACCTGATGTGTCGTTGAAGGGTAGTATCCGCCCGATGCCTTGGCCAGCATGTCGCCCGCGTTGACCGTGATATAGCCGGTCTGGCACGGCACATCATGCCAGTTGCCCTGCTTGTCGCGGGCCTGAAGTCCGGGTTCGCTGCCGGTCACCAGTAGCGTGATAAGATTGATGTCCTCATGCGCTGCAGCGCGCATTTCGCCGGGCTGGGCATCGTCCTGGACCGGCGGGTAATGCAGGACCCGCAACAGGTTCTGGGTGCTGTCTTCCACCATGGCTGTGAGCGGTTGCGAGAAGCGCGATCTGACATCATCAGGCGTGTTGTCATCCAGCCAGCCGAGCAGCAGGCGACCGATTTCCATCATTCTGGTGTGGAATGTGCGCGTCTCGGCTTCCACGTCGGACGGGACCGGTGAGGTCTCGTAGACATGATAGAATTCCTTCAGGTCCTTGTGAGCGCTGTCCTTGGCATTTTCCGACTTGAAACCGTAATAACCATGCATGTCGCCGCTCTGGGCAGCAAAATCATGCTTGGCATCGCCGGCGAAAAACTCCCGCCAGGCATCGTACATGCGCGAAATCTCATCCGGCTCGACGGGGTGATTTTTCAGAATGGCAAAACCGGTGTCATGCAGGGACGTGACAAACCTGGTGCCGGCATCCGGGTCAGCGCAGTCGATGGCAAGTACATTGAAGTCGGACATGTATTCCGGTTTCTTTCAAAATCCGCTACTGACAGTTTCCAGAAACAGGTCACGAACCGCATCCACGTCAACCCCGGTGCAAACCGATGTGGCGGACCGGCCTGAGCCCGCAGCGCGAACCGTGCGGCCTGTTTCTGCTCCCTCGACGATAACACGTAAGGGTTCGCGTTCAACCGCAAACAGGTCGGGTCGCACAATTGATATAACCGCACTTGGATCATGCATGTAACAGCCGTCAAACCCGTCGACCGTGCGATGAAACTCAAAATAGTGCTGGACGGCTTCGTTGAGAAAACCGCCGAGTACCGGGGCCGGTTTGACCAGGCTGGCAAAATGCGCCGGCGTGCATTTGACCTGATGCGTCACGTCAAGCCCGACCATGGTGACGTCCCAGCCTGCTGCAAACACGGCGTCCGCGGCATGCGGGTCCTGCCAGATATTGGCTTCCGAAGATGGTGTAACGTTACCGCCTGCATCCAGACTGCCGCCCATGACGGTGACGGATTTGACTTGTGCAGCAATGGCCGGGTCCAGTTCGAGCGCCCGGGCCAGATTGGTCAGCGGCCCCACGGGGCAAAGGACAATCTCGCCGGGGTTTTCCCACACGCTCCGGCAGATGAACTCGGCAGCGGTTTCATCGACAGCCTGTCCGGCAGGCGTGATCGGCGCCACGTCACCAAAACCCTCCTTGCCGTGCACCTCCCAGGCAACCGGCCTGACAGCTTGCTGGACGGGCGCGTCAGCGCCGCGTGCAACCGGCACGTCGAGGCGGGCCATTTCCACAAGCGCCTTTGCGTTGCGGGTGGCGATATCCGTCGTGACATTGCCGAAAATACTGGTCAGCCCGACCAGTTCGATGTCGGGGCACAGGCAGGCAAACAGCACTGCCATGGCATCATCTATGCCGGGGTCCGTATCGATTATGACTTTTTGCAAGTTCAGGTTTTCCGTTGTTTCAGAAACGTCTCGACTTCTTCACGAGCCGGAATGGCAATGGCGGCACCGGGCCTGGTGACCTGCAGGGCACTGGCCGCCGATGCATAGCGCAGTGATTGCGCTATCTCAATGTCCTGGCAATGGTGCGCCAGGAAACTGCCCAGAAAGGTATCACCGGCGCCGGTCGTATCGGCCACATCCACCTGAAACGCCGGTTGATGGTACACTTCGCCATGACTGTGAAACTCAACGCCCTTGCTGCCCCTGGTAATCAGGAGTTCGGGAACGGCAATCTCCGAAACGGCTACACCGAGAAGCCGGGCGGTTGCTTCCGCCTCAACTTCGTTCACCGCCAGAAGGTCAATTTTGTCGATAAGCTCAGCAACGGTATCTGCCACAAACGGCGCAGCGCTATAGGCAATTCTGAAACCGGCTGCTTTTGCCTGATCAACAATGTCTGTCAGCAGGTTGGTTTCATTCTGGACAAGCACCCAGTGGTCACCGCCGGTACCGGTCTTGAGCGCCTTTTCAATCTGCACCGGTTTCAGGTCCTGGTTAGCCCCGCCGAAAATGACGATCTGGTTCTCGCCGGCATCATCCACATAGATAACCGCATGCCCTGTCGGGCGCGCGGACTGCGCGATGTGGGCGGTATCGATTCCGAAGTTTTTCACCTGCTCCATCGTCCAGCCGTCATCGCTGCCCACGGCCCCGACATGGACAGGCGCCTGCCCGGCCCGGGCAATGGCAATCGACTGGTTGATGCCCTTGCCGCCCAGCAGTTTCTGATACGAACCCGCTGCCAAAGTCTCACCAGGCGACGGCATCTCCGCCACCCGGTAGACATGGTCGACATTGATGGACCCGAAATTGAAAATCATGCCGGATATATGGGCAGGCGTGATCTGGCTGGTCAACCGGGTTGAACCTACAAGGTCACCTCACCCAGCACAAAATACAACAAAAGCCCCAGCGCCATCAGCCCCTGAACAATGAGAATGGCGTACCAAATGTTTGGTCTTTGCTTATGTGGGGAGTGTTCACCGACAATTTCCATTTGCCCCCGGGATGTTTCCTGTAGCCATTTTATCTGTGACGCCGGCATCACCAATTTCACATCTGGCGCACTTTGAAATTCCAGCTCATAAGATTTTGAATTCAAATACCAATACTGCTTCCAGCCCTTGATTTCTGCATACGGAATAAACAGCGGTTTGTGGAAGAATGAAAACGGTGGGAGGATACTTAGGGCAAGGCCCAACTCGTGAACACCAATCGTCAGTATCCCGTTATAGGATTTCGAGGCAATGCCTTCGCCATATGCAACAGCGTGTTGAAAGTAGCGTGTCTCGATGGGACGCTGCCATGGGGCTTCGTAAAATTCACAGAGATAACGCCAGTAATGAGAATCCCTGAAGTAGACGACATACAGAGAACCGCCAAAAACGGAAAGGCCAATTAACATGAGCCAGGCCTTTTCGACCATTTCTGCTATCGTCATGATGCTACCTGTTGTCCCATGCGCGTTGTTCAAACACTTTGCCTACAAGTACTCTCCGGGACGGATGGATCGAACATCCGTTTAAACTTCCTATTGCGGTTTTGCGGGTTGCCGGGTAGCCGATGAGGTCGACTTTTCAGCCGGCGCAGCCTTCAACCGCGCGATTTCGGCATTCGCGGTGGCAAGTTCAATGCGCGCGGTCTTTGCCGCGGCCTGTGCATCGGACATTTGCCGCTTTGCCGTTGCCAGTTGATCGCGTAATGCTTCGGCCTGTTTCGCGGCCGCTTGCTCCACCTGAGTGCGCTCTTTCAAAGCCGAGTCGGCTTTTTCCAGTCTCTGTTTCAGTTCGCTTTTTTCGCTTTCGACGGCCTTTATCTGGCCGCCTAGTTGCTCGATCCGCTGTTTCGACTCCTTGGCCTCTTGAGATGCTGCTACAAGCATTTTTTCGATCACTTGCGCGCTACCCTTTTGCGCCTCATCGAGTTGGGCTTTCAGGACATCGCGTTCGTCGCCGGCCTTGTCGAGCCTGGCCTTGAGGCTTTCGACCAATTGCTCGGACTGCTGCACGGCGCTGCGCATTGTTTCCGTTTCGCCCGGCTGGGCATTTGCTTTGCTCAACTGGGCTTCCAGATCCGCGATATCCTTGTCAGCTGCCTGAAATTCGTCGCGAAACTTCCTGGCGGTGTTTTTTGCACCAGCCAGTTGCTTTTTCAGGGTTTTGTTGGCGGCCACCGCGATGGCAAGCTTTTGAACGGCGGCTTTTCGCGCCCGTTCGGATTTCGCAAACCTGGCCTGCGCGGTCTCTACCTGACTGGTCTGGCCGACGGTGGCAACCGAGTCCTGCTTTTTCGACAAGCCGGAACAACCGGCCAGGGTTACGGCAACGGTGCACAGTACACCTGCGCCAATGAAGAAACCGCCACGGTGAGCGCGGCGGTTTGCCAGTCTCAGATTTTGATCCGTCATGATCACTGTATTCCCACATTTTGACCGCCGTCACCTGGTGAGCAAACCCTGAACGGATTTGCTTGCTATTTAACAAGTTTGCCCCAACGGCAGTAAAAACGGAGTTCAGAAACACGGTTAACAATTAGTTCACAAATTCCACCTGATCAGCTTCCCGCTTCCCTGCAGAAGATTGCGGCGGCATGATTTATACTCACAGGCCTGCCCCTCATCGTCCGGGTCTACTGGCGCGCAGCCATCACTGTGTGATCATCCGGATTGACGAACCCGGACGCACCCGGCACCCGGGTGAGGGCAGCGACGGCGTCGATCTGGGCAATCAGGGCTTCGGTTTCGCGATAGATCGGGTTGCGCAGGCCGCAGCCGAGGGTGAGTTTTCTTGCCATCTCGCGGCTTTCCCTGAGCGCATCCAGCAGCCGGGCATAGTCGTATTCTTCCGGTCCGGGATGATAAAACGGGTTGCGCACATGTGCGGCTGGTTTGTTTCTGGCCATGCTTGATCAGCGTCCCCTGCCCTTTGCCGTGCGGTAATCCCACAGCGCGCTGACAAGCTGCCTGCCGCCGCAGCCGGAACAGACGAAATGAGCGGCAGCCAGTTGGATCGGCAGATCGCGCGGTATCCTCCCGGGTATCAGAGACGGCGGAATATCCACCGAACGGGTGCACGGCACACACCTGACTTCAAGGTGCGCATTGCGATCGCAGATATCCTGAACAGTCTCCATATACATGGAATGTTCTTAGTATGTTCTCCTGTTTCGTTTCAACAAAAATCTGACCCGACCAGAGCGATTCAGGCCCTGAATAACCCGTACAATCTCCCATAACATGCTGTTTTAAAACACGTTATTCGAAAATAGCATATATCTTTACAAAACACGTAATAGTTGAATTTTCCGACCAGAGCAGCAGGCACTCAGACCAGGCCATAGTGCTCCGCAAACGGATCACGGGCGGCGTCCTCATGCCAGGTATACTCGGTATAGCGCGCAACCTGGTGGGCTGTGTCCTTGTCTGCCAGACGCTCGATCACCGCCAGGCTCATGTCCATGCCGGCAGACACGCCTGACGAGGTGAACAACCGCCCGTCCTCGACCCAGCGAGCCCTGTCAATCCAGTCAACGTCAGGGCCCTGCTCCTTGACCCAGGCAAAACTCATCTTGTTGGAGGTCGCCTTGCGGCCATCCAGCAGACCGGCCTTTGCCAGCAGCGCAGACCCGGTGCACACCGACATGACGATTTCGGCTTGTGCCGCCTTTGCCTTCAGCCAGTCCATCATGGCGGGGTTGTCAATCTGGGTCCGGGTTCCCGGCCCGCCGGGTATCAGCAGCATGTCGAAATGCTCCGCTGCCGAGAACGTGTGGTCAACGCACACGCGCTGACCATGGGTGCTGGCAACCTCGCCTTCGTGTTCGGCCACAATGGACAGGCTGAACTCTTCGGACAACATGCCGAACATTTCGATGGGACCGAACAGGTCAAGGGTTTCAAAGCCCGGAAACACCAGGGCAGCAATTGATCTCATGGGGGATGTCCTTTTCAAACAAACAGGTAGTCAGCTACTCAGGTCGGCGCATTCGGCGTGGTCTTTGGTAAAGCGCTTTGTCGAGGCCGGGTTCTTCGCCAGGTGCTTTGCCGGCCGGATGGGGCGGACCACCAGATTGCCGCCGCAGTTCGGGCAAGTATTGCCGAAGCGCTGCTCGGCACACTCGGCGCAGAAGGTACATTCGAACGTGCACATGCGGGCATCGGCGGCATCGGCGGGCAGGTCCTTGTCACAACATTCACAGTTCGGCTTGAGCAACAACATCTTTCACATTCCTTTCACATCAGACGGCTATCAATGACGCTAGACTAGCAGTTTGAAGTCTGGCATAAATGACAATATGACCTCGTTTTCTGCCAAACCCGTTCACACAGTTGTTTTCATCGTGTTTCCGGACGTGAAACTGCTGGATTTGTCCGGCGCGCTGCAGGTTTTTGAAGATGCCAACAGTGTCTGTGCCGCCAATTATGAAACAGCCATACTGGCGTTGGAGCCGGGCCCGGTCAAAACCGATACGGCTGTGTCGATTTCCGCCGACGCCATTGCACAATGGCCCGGCGGGGCGATTGACACGCTGATTGTGGCGGGCGGCGTGGGCACACGTGCTGCGTCGGTCGACAAGCCCCTCATTACGGAAGTCCAGCGCCTTGCTGCGACCAGCACCCGCGTGGCGTCCATATGTACCGGAGCATACGTGCTGGCAGCAGCCGGTCTGCTGGATCACCGGCGTTGTGTCACTCACTGGGAATCCTGCGCCGATCTGCAGCACAGGTTTCCGCTGGTCAGCGTTGACCCTGATCCTATCTATGTGCGCGACGGCAATGTCTGGACTTCGGCAGGTGTAACCGCCGGCATCGACATGGCGCTGGCCATGGTTGCGGACGATCATGGCCGGGCATCCGCCCTGGCACTGGCACGCTCGCTGGTGGCCTACATGATGCGACCGGGCGGGCAGTCGCAGTTCAGCCCCGTTCTGGATCAACAGGCCAGTGATGCGGGCGGGCGGTTCGAAGCCCTGCACACCTGGATCATCGACAATCTCGGCAATGATCTCAGGGTGGAAAAACTGGCTGAGCAGGCAAACATGAGTGCCAGGAATTTCGCCCGTGTCTATGCGGCAGAGACCGGCTCATCGCCAGCCAGAGCGGTGGAACGGTTTCGCGTGGAAGCTGCCCGCAGACTGCTCGAGGATACAAGCCTGCCGGTAACCGTCATAGCCGACCGCTGCGGTTTCAACGACGACGAACGCCTGCGCCGTGCCATGACGAGAGCGGTTGCCCTGTCACCCAACGACTATCGCAGGCATTTCGGGGCCGGCAGCAAGGCAGCCGGTTAAGCGGCAGTGCCGGGAAGCTCTTTACTGCGGCGGCAACAGTACGAAATTACCCACATGCGTCTTCTTCAGGAATTCACGCTGGGCATTTGCGATCTGATTCAGCGGAAAGGTTTTTGCCAGCAGTGGCCGGATCTCGCCAAGCTCGATGTAGGTGACCAAGTTGGCAAACACAGGTTCGTCCCACGCCGTGCAGCCGATCAGGGTCAGGTCGTTGAGATAGAAGGTGCGCATGTCGAGCGTGACCAGCGGCCCGCCGATTGCGCCTGACGATACATACCTGCCGCCCCGCTTCAGTACGTTGAGCATTGCACCAAACGCCGGTCCGGCCACATTGTCGACGACGACATCAACGCTGTGCTCTCCCAGGCGAGCAACCACATCATCATTGCGATCGATGACCTCATCGGCCCCGATGGCTTTCACCTTGTCGGCCTTGGCGCTTGCGGCAATCCCGGTCACCCTGGCGCCGCGGCGTCTGGCCAGTTGCACCACCGCCGATCCGACCCCGCCCGACGCACCGGCGACAAGTACGTGCTCGCCCTTACACACGCCAGCGCGATGCAGCATGTTTTCCGCGGTACCATAGGCACACGGGACAGTGGCCAGTTCGGCATCCGACCAGTCGCAATCCACCGGAAAAACTTCCGATGCCGGCACCTTCACGAACTGGGCAAACGCGCCATCGAAATCCGATCCCATCCAGATATTGTCCATTGAAGCATACCCGGCCGGGCGCATGCAGGAGCGCACCAGTACCCGGGCGCCGATCATGGTCTCATCGACACCGTCGCCAACCGCAACAACACGCCCGCAACAATCGGTGCCCTGGATGAACGGAAACGGCGTTGCCGCGTTCCAGCCGCCGTCCTCAACCGGTGCGGTGTCGGTCTGTGCAGCCGCTTCGGTACTCGTGGTCACCGACGCGGAATACCAGCCGAGACGGGTGTTGATCTCGGTATTGTTGACGCCTGCTGCCAGCACCTGCAGCAGCACGTCGCCCGGCCCCGGCTCAGGCACCGGCACTTCGCGGTAAACCAGCTTGTCGTAGTCACCATTGCCGGTGGTCACAATCGCCATCATGGTGGACGTAGAGTTCGACGTGTCGAAACGATCTGGCCCTGAAGTGCTCATCAGTATCCCGTCCATACTCTGACTGGCTGAAGCCGCTAGATAGCTGGCTGGTTCCAGGGTTGGCAACTGTTTTCAACAGGCTCACACCCGGGCCGCATCAAGGATGAATTCCATACACCGCAGACCATCCCGGCTTGCTAATTCCATGCATGAACTGAATACTCCGCCAACAGGAAGATCGTTCAATGGTTTCATCCATAAGGGGTTGATGTAAATGCCGGAAAGCAGCCAGGACAAGCAGGAGATTGGCTGAGGAAAGAACCGATTGGGCGGAAGATCGAACCGTCCTTGCCAACGAAAGAACGTTTTCGAGCTGGATGGGGACCGGACTTGGAAGCCTCGGTCTGGCGGTCGGCATGCAGGCGGTGTTCGGCGCAATGGAGCCAACCTGGATCGCAAAGTCGGCTGCCACGGTGTTTGTGGTCGTTTCGCTTTACCTGTTTCAAACCGCGCTGATCAATTCCAGGCGGACAAAACAGCGTCTCGACACGCATACAGCCGAACCGGTTTCAAACCGCAACCTTGCAGTAATTGCTCACTTGTTGAGCGTTGGTGCCATTTGTGCAGGAATCGTCTTGTGGTTGATCTGACCATCAAACTTCCCGGGCAACCTGCCCGTAGCACAGCATGGCGAACAGCACGGTACCGCCAACCACATTGCCGAGCAGAACCGGTATGAAAAAATCCGATGCCATTGAAACCAGTGAAAGTTCACCGGCCAGCACAAGCAGAAACGCTTCCACACTGCCGGCAACAACATGTGTGAAACTGCCCGCTGCTATCAGGTAGGTCATCAGAACAATCACCCAGAATTTCGCCGATTGAGCCGATGGCAGCATCCATACCAGCGAGGCAATCAGCCAGCCGGAAAAAATACCCCGAATGAACATCTCCCATTGCGAGTATTCCATCATGTGACGGCTGATCGACATGGCCGCGTCATGAACTTCCACGGGCAATGCTCCCGGTACTTTCAACATTACCGCAAAGATGAAACAACCGGCCACATTGGCTGCCAGAACGATGGCCCACAAACGAGCGGTCCGGGTAACCGCGGTCAGGGACGGATTGAGCAATGCCGGCAGCACCGGCGTGATCGTATTCTCGGTAAACAATTGCAGGCGGGCCAGAATGATGATCACAAAACCCACCGTATAGCCGACGCTTTCAACCAGATGGCGCCAGGCAGCGTCAGGCAGATAGGCATGCAGGATGGCTTCACTGACCACTGAAAAACCGATCGTGAGGCCAGCGGCGATACCGGAGACCGCCAACGAAAACGCTGGCCGTGACAACTCTTCTTCGCCTTCCCGGCGGATAATCTCGTAGATAACCGGCGCACGCAGGCCCTCACGCTCGCGAACGGCTTCTTCCTCATCGTGATTGAGATCTATCTTGTCAGCCGCATTACTGTCCTGGTTCATGGTTCAACGCCTGCACCTGGAGTGCCAGGCAGCAATACACTCAACGCACCAGGCTCGATAGTGCAATTCACGGGAGACGAAACCATCGTTACCTCACCATCGATTGATGCACGAAAATTGCAATCAGCAAGCAATGTGACGGACGATGATTGATGATGTACCGCGTTTGTCGAGTCTGACCATTTGCCCAGAAGCAGGTCGGCGACAACCGGCACGATATCGTTGTCTCCGTCTTTCGAGCCGGACCAGACATAAAGGCCAAGCTGTCCAAACCGCTGACCGGGTCTGAACGGCAGTTGCCCAAGCGCATTGGGAATTGGATTCACAGCAACCACTGCAAGCGATGTGTCAGCGGAAAATGAGTCAAACTCTCCTTCGAACTGGATGTCATATGACTGCATGGTTCGAGATGCCCGGACGAGTGCCTTCGCACCTGATGCAATTTTTGACAACTGACTGTCATATGGCAACTCGTCACGCAGCTTGATCAATCTTGGATGAATGCCGACACTGACATGGTTGAAGAACGCTTCTCCATTGACATAACCGACATCTGCTGTGCCCGCGCCGGCGCTGGCGAGGGCCGACAATGCGTCCTGAAAGTCCATGGGAATACCAAGCGCTCTGGCGAACAAATTCATCGTGCCGAGAGGCAGTATACCCAATGTCACATTGTGCTTCAGCGCAAGTTTGGCAGCAGATGAAATCGTGCCGTCGCCGCCACCCACAATGATCGTATCAGGCCGGTCTGCGGCCATCACATCGCACAGGTGATTGAAAAGAGACGGGGCATCTTCGATGAACAAGATCACATCCTGACCGAAGACGCTTTCCACCACCTCGCGAACCCTGTCTTTACCCATTGTCATCGCCTGGCCAGCAGCGGCATTCACAAAGACATAAACAGGTTTGTCCAATTTCATCACTTTCGTTCCAAGCCAGTGTTTCCAGTCATGGATAACAGAACCATCAACGCACTGATAGAAGGCCTGAAGATGAACAAGCTGAAGCTTTTCAGGAAAGGCTTCAGGAACCCACAAGCGGGCAGGACCATCCGCCGGTCGGCAACCGCCTGCAGCTCATTTACAGGCTGAAGAGCTGTGAGCAGGTTTGTTCAGTGGCGTCGTGTTGTAGGCTTTGGCGTAGTTGTCGAAGCTGGGAAATGACTTGCACTGTGCTCGCAGCACAACCACACAGGTGCTGTCGTAAAGGGCATTCCGCAAGCCTTCGGATGCATATTCAATCCCCGGTATCACTACCTCAGATCGCCGTCCGGCGGATCTTCCAATGAAACGGAAGGCGCCTCTTTCCAGATCCAACCTTGCGTCGTTGACGGCGTCTGCCGGATTGAAAACTCTCCGCAGTGTCGAATCCAGATGCGAGCAGTTGACTCGATAGGGCACAGCATAAGATCTACTGGTGCCGCCGGGCAGGCTGCACCCGGGATTAAGACTTCTGGGAATATCCCGCTGAAAAGCCATTTCCGGGCGCTCAAAGTGCGGCGCCTGAGGGGCCGGCCACAGCAAAGCCGCCGCCACGACCAGCACCAGCCCTGTCGTCAGATACAGAAACCGGACATTTTTGTTCGCAAAAGCCAAGAGGTATTTCCTCCAGAAATATCAGCCTCTTAGATAGGTATGGTGAGAGCGTGAATCAAACCGACGGCGCTGACGACAGTGACAAGACGCGAATATTGGTTAATCTGCTGCACATGCCCGGATCACATCCAGCTATTACAAAAAGAAAGGTCGGACATGCCTGATACACCTGCACATACCGGTTCCGGTGACTGGCTTTCTCCCGGCAAGAACAATGTGACCCTTGTCTACATCCTGTACCTGGCCGGGTTCGTGCTGGGCGGGCTGTCGACACTGCTTGGACTGGTATTCGCTTATATCAATCTGGGCAAGGCTGACCCGGTCAGTCAGACGCACTACCGCTACGCGATCCGCACCTTCTGGATCGGGCTGTTATACTCCCTGATCAGTTTCGTGCTCATGATCGTCGGTATCGGCTTCCTGCTGCTTCTTGCAGTTGCCGTGTGGCTGATCGTTCGATGCGTCAAGGGCCTGCAGGCATCATCTGCCGGAAAACCCATCGTCAATGTCGAAACCTGGCTGTGGTAACAATTGCTCGTCAAGCCTCCGGTTTGATCCAGGCGTTGATCCAGATCAAGGTGATGTCGCGCGCCGGTGCTAGCAAGTCATGGCGGGATGACTGACAGCGCATTGCGATACGCAATCTTCCTGACATGACTGGAATGACCGGCACGATGGGAGACCCCGGTGGACCTGAGTTGGCTCATAGAAAACTTCAGTGATGCCGGCAGCGCCACGATCGGCGGTGGCGTCATAGGCTTGCTGTTCGGCGTTGCAGCACAGCGCAGCCGGTTTTGTCTCAGATCAGCGACAATCGAGTTCTGGCACGGCTCGTTCGGGCCCAAGACAGCCGTCTGGCTGCTGGCGTTTGGGGCAGCGCTGCTGGGTGTCCAATTGTTGTTTTCAGCCGGCATTTTGGACGCCGCGTCCGTGCGCCAGCTCTCGACCACCGGCTCCCTGTCCGGCGCGGTGATTGGCGGGTTGATGTTCGGGTCGGGCATGATCCTGGCTCGAGGGTGTGCCAGCCGGTTGCTGGTGTTGTCGGCAACGGGCAATCTCAGGGCCCTGATAACCGGCCTGATACTGACCGTGGTGGCCCAGGCATCCTTGCGGGGCATTCTGTCGCCTGCCCGGCTCAAGCTCGCATCATTATGGCTGATCGGACCGGAGACCAGAAACCTGATGGACCATCTTCCACACAATAGCGGGCTGGCGGCAGGCGTCGCCATACTGGCGCTGGCAGCAGGCATGGCGCTGCGTCACAAATTTTCAATTCCGCTGATTGCAACCAGCCTGATGGTAGGAATTGCGGTTACTGCGGGATGGTGGTTCACCGCGACACTGGCCAGCCAGTCCTTCGATATTGTGGCGGTTCAAAGCGTCAGTTTTACCGGGCCGTCAGCCGATACCCTCATGGCTGTGGTCAATCAGCCAAACCTGTCGCTGGGCTTCGGGCTGGGCCTTGTGCCGGGTGTCTTTGCCGGGTCTTTCATTGCGTCGCTTATGGCGGGTGATTTCCACATCCAGACATTTAACGAGCAGGCACCGATGCCGCGCTACATAGCCGGCGCCTGCCTGATGGGGTTTGGCAGCATGCTGGCAGGCGGGTGTGCGGTCGGTGCCGGCATGACCGGCGGTGCGGTTCTGGCGCTGACGGCGTGGATCGCGCTGGTCTGCATGTGGCTTGGTGCCGGCGTGACGGATTTGCTGGTTGATCGCGGACCCCGCCTGCTTGCCGTCAACCGTTAGAGTCACTCCAGTTCAGCGCCAAGCGCTTCCATGACCATGGACTGAAAATGGTGAACGGCATGCTCGCTCAGTTCCGTCTTGCCATGGTCAACGATGAACCGGCCCTGATTATAGCCTCTGGAACACAGGCCGCGCTGCACGCTTTCGCACAATCCTATATCTTCAGGCTGCAGGACATTCTTCTGATAGTCGGCAGCCTCCTTCAATTGCGGTGTCAGCACACCACCCGGGGTGAACCAGTCCTGGTACTCGATGGTTCTGGCCGGTTCTTTCGGGTTCATCTGCAGGACCGACAGATTGGCCTCGCCCGGATAAATCCAGATGGTAAAATTCGGCCAGACGAAGAAGCCCGCATAGCCGAAGTCGACGTCACCCGGCTCGAAGGAATAGGCATTGCTGGACGTAGTGCGCGGTGCAGCGGCGCACTGGGATGAATAGAGCTTGTGGGTGATGGTGCGATAGGAATTCATGTCGACCAGGTCGACAAAGTCCTTGTGCGCAGGCGCACAATGGTAACATTCCAGGAAATTGTCGACGAGGACCTTCCAGTTCGATGCAACATCAAAGGTGTCACGCTGGGCAAAGGCCAGTGTATCGACCGACGGCATATAGTGGCGGATCTCGTCTTCCAGGCCCTTGAACTGCTCGGCAAAGGAAACCGCATCAGGGTCAAGATTGACCATGATCATGCCGCAGAAAACCTCCAGCCGGATCTGCTTCAGCGCGAAGTCGCACTTGTTGAACCCGGCGACATTTTCCGAGTTGCGTGCAGCAACAAGATTGCCTTCAAAGTCAAACGCCCAGGCGTGGTAAGGGCATGTGATGACATTCTTCTGACCGGCTCCCTGCACAAGCTCATGGCCGCGATGGGCACATACATTGTAGAAGGCGCGCAATTCATCATCGCGGCCGCGGGCCACGAAAATGTTCTGTTCGTGGATGGCAGTGGTAAAATAACTGCCCTGGCTGGCGACCTGTGACACGTGCCCGGCATAGTGCCAAGTCCGGTAAAAGATCGCCTGTTTTTCAAGCTCATAGGTTTCCGAGCTGGTGTAAAAGCGCGCAGGCATGGTGAAGGAAGCAGCCGGATCTGCCCGAAACGGAGCATCATTTTCCCGCTTTTCAAGTATGGATGATTCCATGTTCACGCTCCTTACAGGCCAGTTGACATTTCAGATCACAAAAGCTGCACTAGTCCAACACTATCTGCAAAACATCATTTCTTTGGCATTTGGAAAAGAAATTCTAATGCGACACGTCAGAAAGAAGCTACCGCACCTTGATCCCCTGATCGCGTTCGAGGCGGCGGCACGGCTGTCCAGCTTTGCCCTGGCGGCCAGGGAACTGAATGTCACCGCACCGGCGGTCAGCCAGCAGATCAGGAGCCTGGAAACCGGTCTGGGTGTCTCCTTGTTCCAGCGTGGTCATCGCTCCGTGCACCTGACAGATCGTGGCAGGCTGTTTCAAAACAGTGTCTCGATTGCCCTTACCCATCTGGCCAATGCGGCGGATGAAGTCCGCATCGACGACGATTTCCAGCAATTGGAGATTGTTACAGACACGTCCATTGCAGGCATGTGGCTGGTGCCGCACCTGCATCGCTTTGAAGCGCGCCATCGCGACTGCACAATCCGGCTGACCACCACGGATGTGCAGGCGGACCTGATCAGCAGCGATTTCCAGATCGCCATCGTACACGGCCAGGGCAACTGGGCCGGTTACGAGTCCATGCTGCTTTTCGAAGAAGAAGTGTTTCCGGTGTGCGCGCCCGGATATCTTGACCGGTTTGCGGCAGGCCTCAAACTTGAAGAGCTTCCGGTCGCCGATCTTCTGGATCTTGAATACGAACAATGGCACTGGATGAACTGGGCAATCTGGCTGACGGAAACCGGCCTTCCCCTGCCCGACACGCGGCGCAAAATGAAGATGAACAATTATCCGCTCGTCATAGACGCTGCGTGCAATGGCAGCGGGCTGGCTCTGGGCTGGAGACACCTGGTCGATGATCATCTTGCCAACGGCACGCTGGTACAGCCGTTTTCCGAAACGGTGAAAACGCAGAGCGGGTATTACATGATATGGCCGTTCAACACCGAAATGGCCCCGATAGCTGCCGCGTTTCGCGACTGGACCCTGGCAGAGTTCGACGTTGACAATACCGTCCTGCAATCACCCCGATGACCCTGGATATGTCCGGGCCTGGCCGGAGCTACGCATTGACACCTTGTCCAACCGCAAGCGCAGCAAGCTGGAAATGCGCCGCCAGCCATGCTAACAACAGACGTCAACATGGAGGTTTTATGTCCCGGTAAGGTGGGGAGGCAAGCTGGTCTCCCGATGCAAGACTCAAACACAAAGCGCCATTTGCCGATCCCCGGCAGATGCCCTGTTTGTTTGCGACTTCAGCAAAAACTGACACCCATGCCCGGGTCTTGCCCGTGGCCGGACCATGAAAGTTCACATCAATGACACGGGATTACTCACAATTCCTCAAGCCTGCCGCAAAAGGCGGCGCAAAGCACACTCTCTCGACACTGGAAACCCTTGGCTGGCAACCATACTTTGCCCAACAGACCAGCGTAGACGAGATGGCTGAAACACCACCTGTCCGCGTCATCGAGGTGCATCGCAATGGTCTTCATGCGGTAGGCGACGGGGTGGACACGATCATTCCCCCCGGGCCCGACGCCACGGTGGGAGACTGGCTGCTGTTCGACCGGACCCATCCAGCTTCAAGCCGGGTTCTGGAGCGCAAGAGCCTTATCAAGCGCCGCGCCGCCGGGCATGATCGCCAGACACAATTGATCGCTGCCAATATCGATACGGTGTTCATCGTCACGTCCTGCAATCAGGATTTCAACGTGGCGCGGCTTGAACGCTACATCGCCCTGGCCTTTGAAGCCGACGTGGAACCGGTCATTATCCTGACCAAGACCGATCTCTGCGAGACACCGGATCAGTATGTGGCCGAGGCAAGCGCCATTTCCAGCCTGGTGCCGGTTGTGGTTCTCGATGCGCGTGGCAAGGAGCCAACATCGAAACTGGCCGAGTGGTGCAGGCCGGGCCGGACACTTGCGTTTCTGGGGTCATCCGGTGTCGGCAAGTCAACACTGATCAATGCGTTGTCGGGAACCCGGTCCATCGAGACCCGGGCCATACGCGAAGATGACGCCAAGGGCCGTCACACCACGACAAGCCGCCAGCTTCACATCCTGCCGGAGGGCTGCGCGGTGCTGGATACACCCGGCATACGGGAACTGCAGCTGACCGATGTGGAGTCCGGTGTGGCTGAAGTTTTTTCCGACCTCCATGCGCTTTCAACACAATGCCGGTTCAATGACTGCCGGCACGAGACGGAGCCGGGTTGTGCGGTCCTTGCAGCGCTTGAAGCCGGGGAAGTCGATAGTGTGCGACTGGCGCGCTGGCAAAAACTAGTTGCGGAAGACCGACACAATTCGGCGAGCCTGGCTCAGCGGAAGTCGAAAGACAAAACGCTTGGGAAAACCATTCGACAGGTTCAGAAACTGAAAAAGAAGTGAGCAGAAACTCCACTAACAAATTGACGTTCACATGCTGACTACCCGGAGTCCGCTAAGTCGACGTCTGGCAAACTGACCACTCCAGCAGATTGCAAGTCTTAACAAATCATCAGGAAGTTGCTCTAAACTCCGCCCTGCAACAACGCGAGGATTGACATGACCTTGATCGAATTGCCCTTGAGTGGTGGGTGCCAGTGCGGACGCCATCGGTACACAGTTTCTGCATTGCCTCTCACTTTATACGCGTGCCACTGCACCGATTGTCAAACTCAGTCTACCAGTGCATTTGGGATGTCGATGCCGGTTGCGAGGGAAGCTGTAAGTTGTGAATTCGACGACTTGAGAACTTGGGAAAGAACCGCAGTGAGTGGGCGCGTTGTCAAAGCACGCTACTGCAATGAGTGTGGAACCCGACTATTTCACGAGCCATCAAGAAACCCGAAGATCATCAATATAAAACCTGGAACTTTGGATAACACCAGTTGGATTGTGCCCTTTGGTCACCTTTGGCTTGCGAGCGCCCAAGCATGGTCTTCTCCTCCTTCCAACGCACTGCGTTACGAAGGTCAACCGCCAGACTTCGATGACCTGTTTGAGCGTTTCGCGCGCACCTTCGGCAAGAGCAATTTCGACTGAGACATCAGTGACAACAGCCTGTATTTCCCGTGAATAACGGGGAGCCTGACTGCCCTATTTATAGGTATAATACGGACAGTACGAGATATGTTGAGCTGACGATGCCAAAGGCAAAGCTTATCCCGAGCAACATGAGACCGGGCAACCTGGGTGAGCTGTACCCTGATGGATCAAGCGGACAGGATTTTCGCCTTCTTGTCCTTATACTCGTCCTCTTCTATCTCGCCCTTTGCGAAACGCTCGTTCAAGATCTCGATTGCAGAAGCACTCGTGTCGCGGGACGGCCCGTGCATCATGTCCCATCGCCCGCCGGCGCGCCGGCGCATCGCCACAAAGAACATGACGATAAAGAAGAACATCAGCAATGGTATCCACCAGAAGTGCCATCCATGATGGTGATCGCCCCACATGTGCCACGGCCCATGACCATAAGGCCATTGCGGCTGTTGCGGAGCATCTGGTTTCGTCGTTGTTTGCGCGACCGCCAGGAGCGGTTGCGTTATCGAGATCGCGATCAAAGTTAGAAAAACTGAGACGTGTTTCCACATAATCCAATTCCTCGCAGTGACTGCCCAACTTGAATCATTTGGACGGGTTCACAACCTCATCAAGCGCCTTGCGGAAGGCTTGCGCCTGCTCATCAGACATCCCCTCAGAGCCCTTTTCAATGATCTTCGAGAGAATTCCAGCGGCCGCCGCACCACGTTTGTCAGGGTCGATCTTGGGCAACATCATCTCAATGCAATGAGGAAGCATCATGTTCAGCATCATCTCTGGCATCTGTGCCATGTGTCCTTCAGGACCACCCTCCTTCATCTTTGCCATCATACCCTGCATTTCTGCCATCTTGTCGGAGCCCTCGCCGCAACATTGGGACATCATGCCCTGCATCATCTTGGGCATCATCTCCATCATCGATCCCATCGGACTCTCGCGATCACCTGCGTTCTTGGAAGTCGAGGCTGTCATGTCGATATCCTTGTAATTTCGTTGACATCCCCTCAAGCTGGCGGCGTCTTTTCGACAAGAAACCGAGGCCTCGGGGGTGACCGAAGCCTTTTACTCAAGCGCTCTATTTTGAGTGAGGATTTCTCGGGGATGAGCGCTCTTAATGGTTGTTACTCTGCCCGGTTCAGCGGGTACCGCATTGACGTAGATCAATCAATGACCGTTGCCGTCTGCCCTAAGCTTCCCGCATCGTGGTGAAAATGGAGATGAAACCAAATGCCTGACTATAACTATATCACCAAGGCGGAGGTTCAGTCGGTCTGCCGCGATATCGGTATTCAGGACTGGAGCAAGATCAAAGCTAACCAAGTTGACGAGGCAGAGGCCGATGCCATTCGCCAAATCATCGGCGGTGAGGCGCTAAAAATCCCCTTGGCTGACTTCAAGCACGGCCTGAAGGTCGAGTTGGAGCACGGCACCCAATTCGCTGACGCCAATATTACGAATAATCATCCTATCCTGACAGGACGCATCGTGCTCGCCCATCTCAAGGAAGGACTGGATTACTACATCCGTCTCCAATGCATGGAATTGGAAATGGAGCTCGCTAAAGCTATCGCGGCGAGTGATCTCGACAAGAGCGCCACGGTCTATCGAGAACTTGCAGAACAACGCCTGAAACTTCAAACAAGGATTGTCGAGACGTTGTCGTAGATGATCTCCGGCTTATGCCGCAAATTGATCATAGGCCGCCAGCGCATCCGCTCCATAAACCGTGGATGGGCCACCACCCATTTCGACGGCAACGGCAATCGTTTCCAACATCTCTTCGCGGGTAGCCCCCTTCTTGTGGGCCGCGCGAGTATGATAGGCGATGCAACCCTCACAGCGAATAGAGATTGATATGGCAACCGCCATCAATTCCTTTACCTTCGTGTCGAGCGCGCCGGCCTTTGTAGCTTCTTCAAATAGTTGGTGGTAAGCGCGCATTGGGCCAGGCGCTGCCTTGAAAACATCCGCCAATCCCGCGTCGATATCATGTACGTATTGTATATAGTCTTTGGTCATGTTTCTTCTCCCTTTCGCGCAGATCATGTCAGATCGCCGGAGAAGAGGCTAGAGCACAAGCGCCCTCCATACGCGTCGTGAAAGTGGTCGCAAGCGGCCTTTTGAGAGGCTCTGTGTGTGCCCAAACTGTCCTGTTTATAGTTACAATACGGACGGTCTAACGCATCTCCGCTTAACAGGGAAGCTTATCTCCACTGAGAACAGACTTCCTGGCGCATGTCCGTATCCTGGATATAGCGACCGGAGGTAAGATCATCCGGTGTCGGCAAGTCAACGCTGATCAATGCGCTGTCCGGCACCCGGTCCATAGAGACACAGGCCATACGCGAAGATGATGCCAAGGGCCACCACACCACGACAAGCCGCCAGCTTCGCATGCTGCCGGAGGGCTGCGCGGTTCTGGATACACCCGGCATACGGGAGCTGCAACTGACCGATGTGGAGTCCGGCGTGGCTGAAGTTTTTCCGATCTCCATGCGCTTTCAAGACAATGCCGGTTCAACCACTGCCAGCACGAGACAGAACCGGGATGTGCCGTTCTTGCAGCGCTCGAGACCGGGGAAGTCGACACGGTACGGCTGGCGCGCTGGCAGAAACTTGTCGCGGAAGACCGGCACAATTCTGCGAGCCTGGCGCAGCGGAAGTCGAAGGACAAAATGCTGGGGAAAACCATTCGACAGGTTCAGAAACTGAAAAAGAAATAGCCGCCAACCGGGCTTTCAGAACCCAAATTTGGTTACTCTTTCGACACCACATCAAAGGCCATCGGCAGGCTGACCGGTCCGGTATTGCCGCTGTCCGGCAGCCACTGTGGTTCGCCGTCATAGACCGGGTTCTTCAGCCGTTGCGCCAGCAGCCTCAGCGCTTCGGTCATGTCGCCCCGGGCAATCTGTGATCCGATACAGTGATGCCTGCCGCCGCCGAAGCCGAAATGCGGCTTGCGCTGCACCGTAATGTCGAAACCGGGCGTGAAGTGGTCAGGATCGCTGGCGGCTGCACTTGAGAACAGGTGAATGGTGGTGCCTGCGGCAATCGGCACGCCCTTGAACTCAAAGTCCTCGGTGGCCTCGCGGGTCACCCATGTGGTGGTCGGGCGCAGGCGCATGACCTCTTCCACGGCAGGGCGTGCCAGGTCCGGATTATCACCCAGCAGTTTCCACTGATCAGGGTGATCGATGAACATGGCCATGGCCAGCCCGATCTGGCTTCGTGTCGTATCGATACCACCAAAGATCGACAGCACGATCATATCGTACAGCTCCTGGTCGCTGAGCGTGTCCTTATCCTCATTGGCGTTGATCAAGGCGGAGATGAAGTCATCCCGCGGTGCGTGCCGGCGGTCGGCGACTATCTGTTCGGCGATGGCGAAAAACCTGGTGGTCGCCGCATTGATCCTGGCTTCATCGCGGGCATAGGTCACCCCCAGCGCCAGCCCCATGGTGACTGCCAGGTCAGCAAACTCCTGCCATTGCTGGTGTGAAACCCCGACCAGTTCGCAAACCACACGGGTTGCATAGGGCTCGGCAAACCGGTTCATGAATTCACATTTGCCGTCCGCCTCAAAGCCACGGATCAGGTCATCGGCAAGTGCCTGGAATTTCGGGATCATCCCGGCAACCAGCCTTGGCGCGAACGCCGGCGCTCCGAGCTTGCGCAGCCTGGTGTGATCGGCGCCTTCCCGGTTCAACATCATGCGCTTCCACCATTGTGCCCATATTCCGCCTGCCTGGTTGTGCTCCGGCCAGCGGTAGGAGCCCTGCCGCAACAGCGGATGATTGATCATCTGCCTCATTTCGCCATAGCGCAGCACAGCCAGGCCATAGGGTGTCCTTGCCCACCAGCTCATGTCGCGGGCTTGCAACACCTCATCGGATCGGATCGAGAAATCCGGATCGGACGGATCCAGAAACGGCACGTCATCGTCGCTCTGGCGTATTGTGGACATCACGATCACCTGTTCTGCATAACCGGAATTTGAAACCTACTCTTCGAGTATAGTCTCAAACCGGCCAAACAGTATGCGCTTACCGTCGAAGGGCATCTCTGCGTTCTCGGGGCTCATGCGCTCGTCTGCCATGATTTTCTCCCAGCCTTTTTCATGGGCTTCTTTCGACGGCCACACGATCCAGGAGAACACCACCGTTTCATCCGCTTCCTTCTTGACCGCCATGGGGAACGAGGTCAGCTTGCCGTCAGGCACCTCATCACCCCAGTTCTCCACCACTTTCAGCGCGCCATGGTCCTTGAATATCTGTGCGCAATAGCGCGCGTGCTCGATAAACTTCTGCCTGTTTGCGGTTGGTACGGCGGCTACAAATCCATCTACGTAAGTCATGATCATTTCTCCTGTTACTCACTACCAAACGCTGCCCCCGGTGCGGGCCGTTATTCAGTCTTCACAGGCACTGGCAGCGGCACGACCGGGAAAAGGCGATCATAGCCGACAGTAAACAGGTAGGTATAGGCAACAACGAACGACGTCACGACCAGATCGGTCATCAGTGCCTCAAGCAGGGAGATGTTCAACCACCAGACATAGATGGGCAGTGATGTAGTCAGCAGCGTGAGCTCAAATCCGACAGCGTGCAGCATGCGGCCGAGCGTGGATCGATCGGACGATACCCGGTTGGCCCTGGCGTCGACATGATCAAACACCCAGTTATAGGCCAGGTTCACCAGCATTGCCTTGGTCGACAGAATCAGGCCCAAGAGGCCGATATCGGCCCATCCCTTGTCGAAAAACGCCGCGCCGGCCGGGACCAGAAGCACCAGCAGTGTCATTTCGAACGTGACTGTGTAGCGCAGACGGTCTGCGCCAGTCCGCATGGCTGGTGATTGCGACATTGGTCGTGCTCCGGCATTTTCTCCTTTATATCTGAATTACAGCTATATAATAGTTAGTTTATATCTGAATTACAGATAGGTAATTTCATGCCAAACATTGAGAATTTCCGGGCTTTCGTTCTGGCTGCCGAACTCGGTTCGTTTTCAGCCGCCGCGCGACAGATGGGCAAGGCACAGTCGGCGGTGTCCACCGCGATTGCAAACCTGGAGGTCGACGCCGATGTAAAGCTGTTCGACCGCAGCGGCCGAAACCCGGTCCTGACTGCAGCGGGCGCGGCACTGCTGCCGAATGCCAGGGGAATTCTGCTGGGCAACCAGGAATTCCTGGCCAGGGCCACGTCGATGTCACAAGGTGTTGAGGGCCATCTCTGCATGGCGATTGAACCGGGCATCAGCATACAGCCACTGCTGGGTCTGCTGCGGGATTTCAGCTCAGCTTTTGCCCATGTATCGCTCGAAATCCTGACCCCGGATTCAACCGACATGGCCGTGTTGCTGAAACAGGGACGCGCCGAACTTGGCCTGATGATCGAGCAGGAAAGCTACCCCACCGGGTTCCAGTTTCGCGGTGTCGGTTATTCCAGAACGGTCCCTGTGGCGGCGCGCGACCATCCCCTGTCGGGCCTGGCCCAGATCAGGCATGCGGACCTGAGAAGATACCGCGAGCTGGTCCCGCAAAGCCGCCCGACGGCGCAAACCGGCCGCCCGGGCAATCGCAAAAGTCCTTCCGTTTGGTATGCGGAAAACCCCATGCTGGTCCTTGAACTCGTTGTTCAGGGATTTGGCTGGGCTGAACTTCCCTATTCCATCATCGCAGACCGGATCGGGACCGCAGAACTGGCGCAACTGACCTATGCCTTTCAGCAAAGCGATATCCTGCAGGGCGTGGACGCGGTGTGGACCGAACAACGCGCCCTTGGCGTGGCCGGTCAGTGGATGCTGAACAGGTTGCTCGAGCTTCCCCAGGACGTGTGGCGTGAAGGAGATGATGGCGATTAGTGCGCCGTGTCAGTGCAAAATCTGCCACATGGAGAAATCTGCAACATGGAATTATCAACCGGGTGCTGATAGAATCTGACGATGAGGAAATACATGGTCATCGAACGCTTCAGGCCCGGCTGCTGGGATGCGGTTTATCAGCGCTTTGATGACAAGGGACGGATGCTTCCTGACGGTTTGCATTATCTGAATTCATGGGCAAACCAGGAAAGGATGGTCTGCTATCAACTCATGGAGACCACGTCTCCCGACCTGTTTTCAGTGTGGTTTGAACACTGGACAGACCTGATTGACTTCGAAGTCGTCGAAATTGACCATGTCGAAACCTGACAACGGTCTGCGGAACCGAAACATCTGACTGCGACCGTCACGTTGACCAGTGTTCGCGACAATGTCGAACATGGCATTCGGCTTGAAACATCCCCCAAAATGCCGTCAAATTCGCCCCAGGCACACGGGGCAATACCGTCATTTTTTGAGCAGGAGGCGATTGGACATGTTCGAAACCGGTACCATGGTGACCTCCGCCCACCGCACGCCCGAACTGGATGACGGCAAGCATCATCGCGCAAGGCTGGGATTTATTTTAATGTCAACGGACCTGGCCGCTGAAGCTGATTTCTTTGCCATGGCGCCGGAAGGTGTGGCGGTTCACATCACCCGGCTCAAGACGGACGACTACACCACAACCGAAACGCTGGCCCGGCACATTGACCACATGGCAGATGCTGCGTCACGCCTGCAGCCGGACACAAGACCGGACGTGATCAGTTACAGTTGCACCAGCGGCTCCATCGTCATCGGCGAGGAACGCATTTATGCAGAAATCCGCAAGGGAGCGCCGTGGGCAAAACCGATGTGCCTGGTGACCGGCGTTGTGGATGCGTTGCGCGAACTGGAGGCAAAGAAGCTGGTTGTCGGCACGCCGTACCTGGATGAGATCAATACCGCGGAAGCGGAGTTCCTGACAGAAAAGGGGTTTGAGGTCCTCGACATTCAGGGACTGAACCTGACCACCGGCATCGAGTTCGGTTGTGTCACGCCCGGTTACTGGAAAACCTTCGCCCGCGAGATCGACCGGCCTGACGCAGATGCGATCTTTCTGTCGTGCGGTGGCATCCGCTCACTGGACGTCGCCGAAGAGATCGAGCAACTGACCGGCAAGCCGGTGATCACCAGCAACCAGGCGCAGTTCTGGAGCTGCCTCAGACGCGCCGGTATCAGTGACCATATCAAGGGTTTCGGACAGATTTTCACGCGGCCCGGCAACCATCTCATGTCCTGACCCTGGATCAGGGAGGTAAGTTTTTGCCATGCGAGTCAGGATAAAGGTGTGTTGCATCGCCTCTAGGGAAGAGGCGCAGATGGCGATTGGCGCGGGCGCAGATGCTGTCGGGCTTGTTGCCCGGATGCCGTCCGGTCCCGGCCCGATCAGCGATGAGGAAATTGCCGATATCGCCGCATGGGTTCCGCCGCCGGTCGCGACGTTCATGCTGACGGCGGAAACAACCGCCGACGACATATCGCGGCATCTGGAGCGAACGCGACCGACGGCCGTGCAGATCGTTTCACATATCGACCAGACGGAAGCGGCAAAGCTGGCTGTCCTGCAATCCCAAGTGCGCCGGGTACAGGTCATCCATGTCGAGGACCAAGGCGCACTCGACCTGATTCCGGTCTATGCCCCCTACATGCAGGCGTTTATTCTGGATTCCGGCCGACCAGGCGCTGACACCCCGGAACTCGGCGGTACCGGCCGGCGGCACGACTGGTCAATCAGCCGGGCGTTTGTCGACGCAAGCCCGTTGCCGGTGTTCCTGGCCGGTGGCCTGACCCCGGACAATGCCCGGCAGGCTGTTCAGGACGTCAGACCGTTCGGTCTGGATTTGTGCACCGGGGTTCGCACCAATGACCGGCTTGATCAGGCAAAACTGAAAGCCTTCATGAGGGCTGCAACGACCGCCTGAGTGACGCGCGGCGATCCTCTCATTCAGCTTGCAAGGTTTTCCGAAATGCCGTGAAGTGTGTCGGTGAAGATCGGTGCCAGGTCGGCTTCATCATTTCAGTGGGAGGCTTTTTTTCGCATGGTGAAGACCGAAAGCAGCGTGACATCGGAACCGCGAAGCGCGGATCCTCTTCTGCAACCCTTCCAGTTGAAAGGCCTGCACCTGCGCAACCGCATCATGAGCACCAGCCATGCCGCAGGCCTTGGCGACAACGGCATGCCGGCGCAGCGTTACCAGGACTATCACGTTGAAAAAGCCAAGGGCGGTATAGGGCTGACCATGTTCGGCGGCTCCTCGAACGTGTCGATCGATTCACCCGACGTCATGCCGCAGTTGAACGTCGGCGTCGATGCCGTGGTGCCTTACCTGCAACAATTCTCCGAGCGGGTTCATGCCGAAGGTGCCGCCATCATGTGCCAGATCACCCATCTGGGGCGGCGTGGTGAATTCGACCAGGACGCCTATCTGCCCACCGTGGCGCCGTCAGTGGTGCGCGAAACCCTGCATCGCTCGATCCCACGCGAAATGGACGATCACGACATTGGCCGCATCATCGCTGACTTTGCGCGCGCAGCGCTACGCTGCAAGGAAGGCGGGCTGGACGGTATCGAATGTCTGTCCGGGGCCCATCTCATCGGGCAGTTCCTGTCGCCGGCACAAAACTTCCGCACTGACACATATGGCGGTTCGCTGGAGAACCGCTGTCGCTTCGGACTTGAGGTTTTCGAAGCCATTCGCAAAGCGGTGGGTGACGATTTCCTGGTCGGCTTCCGGTTCATTGTCGACGAGGGTTACAAGGAAGGGCTTGATCTCGAACAGAGCCTGAAAATCGCCCAGCTGTTTCAGGCGGCAGGCCACATCGATTTCTTCAATGCCATTTACGGGCGCATGGATACCTATGCAGCACTGGCCATCGACAACATGCCCGGCATGGCCTCGCCCGACGCACCCTGGCTCAGCAAGGCGGCCGCCTTCAAGGCCGAGATCAAGCTGCCGGTGTTTCACGCGGCCAGAATTTCCGATGTAGCCACCGCCCGGCACGCAATTGCCGAAGGACTGATCGACCTTGTAGGCATGACCCGTGCGCATATTGCAGACCCCTACCTGGTGACCAAGATCGCCGCCGGTCAGGAAGACCGGATTCGTCCCTGTGTCGGCACCACCCACTGCATGGGCCACATGCGCCCGACCTGCGTCCACAATCCGGCCAGCGGACATGAAGCGGTGCTCAAGCAGATCATCGAGCCTGCCGACACACAGCGTACCGTTGTGATTGTCGGCGCCGGTCCGGCCGGTCTTGAAGCGGCCAGGGTATGTGGCGAGCGCGGACACAAGGTGACGGTTCTGGAAGCGGCGCCGAAAGCCGGCGGGCAGATCCTGCTGGCCGCCAGGGCATCATGGCGCAAGAACCTGGTTGGCATTGTCGACTGGCGGGTAAACGAACTGGACCGGCTGGGTGTCGACATCCGCTACAACACTTATGCCGATACAGATCAGGTTGCCGCGTTTGCGCCGGACCTGGTCATCATCGCCACCGGCGGGGTCCCGAACTTCGGGCACATTCCAGGCCATGAGCTGATCACGAGCAGTTGGGACATCCTCGACGGCACGGTGAAACCTGAAAGCGATGTGCTGGTAGTGGACGGAACCGGCCGGCATGCAGCGCTCAGTGCCACGGATTTCTGCCACTCGAACGGCAGCGCGCTGCGCCTGGTCACCATCGACAGTACGCTTGCCGCCGAACAGACCTATGCCGAGCAGGTGATCTGGAGAAAATGGGCGCGGCAGATCAACCTGTCTGTGCAGACCGAAGAACTGCTGATGAACGTGTGCAGGCAGGGCAACCGCCTGGCGGCCACGTTCAGGAGCGAACTGACCAATCAGGAAAGCGAAATCACGGCCAGCCAGATTGTCTTCGACAGCGGCACCTACCCGGCTGATGACCTGTTCCACGATTTGCGGCAGCGGTCTTCCAACGAAGGTGTGACCAACCTGCACAACTGGGTTGCAGGTCGCGGGACCGAGACAGATGAGGTGACAAACCCGGACGCCACATTCGAACTGCACCGCATTGGCGACGCGCTTTCAAGCCGCAACATCCACGCCGCCGTCAACGACGCGCTGCGCCTGTGCCAGACCTGCTGAACGGCTTTGACGACCAGTTTCGGAATTACAAAACTTGCGACAATCGGCGGCGGCGTTCCCTGAATTCGGCGTGGGATGCATCGGTGCCGTCGTGGAAGGAACCAAACCACTTGTCCCACGGCACTTCCAGGTTGCCGTAATTGCACTCGAAATAACGATGATGCATCTGGTGATGAAAGGTGCCGAGCGCCAGCCGGCTCTTGTCCTTCACCAGCAGGTCTTCAAACCCGGTATGGGACGTGGCCGCGGTCAGCGCCTGGTGCTGCATGTGGAACAGGATATGAATGGGATGTGCCGCCACGACCCAGTGGATCAGCACCGATGACAGGAAGATCAGATGCTCGATCGGATGCATGGAGAAGCCGGACCACGGGCCGACATTGGTGTTGCGGTGATGCAGCGCATGGGCCAGGCGATACAGCGGCGGCCAGTGCAACCAGCGATGCACCCAGTAGAAGTGAAATGAAATCCACACCGGTGTCAGGAAGAACAGCGCCACGAACCATATCGGGTTGCCGGACCACAACAGGCCGGGCGCATAGCCGTTGGCCATGGCCCAGAACATCAACACCTCATAGGCCGTCCAGAAGGCAACACCGCTGGTGAGCGACCAGAACATGTTGTCATGCACCTGGTTCTTGAAGGTAAACGCGCTGGTGTTTTTCGACAGGTCGCGCTTGTCGAATTTGCGGCGCCTGTCCTGTTTTTTCCATGTGTAGAAATACAGATGCAGTCCGCCGGCCACAGCGACAAGCAGCACGAGATTGCGGACATAGATTTGCGCAATCCAGCCCGGCGCCAGGGTCATTGCCTCATCAGGCGTCGGCTGGAACCAGCGCCAGGTGACATAAGCCAGCACAACCAGAATGGTGTTCTCGGCAATCGAGAACCAGCGGTCGGCAACCCAGCGAACCATTCTCACCGGATCGGGCGGCCAGCAAAAGAACGGCGATACCTTGATGGGCACCGGCGGACGATAGTGCCATTGCCGGGCGAAGGCGCTGTCGTCGGTACCAGGTATGTTTTCAGTCTCAATTTTGTCTGCCATGCTGTTACCCATTTGATCTTGTGGCAGTGTCATACAGATTGCCGGTACAGGCAATCGCTGCACCGGCAGTTTCTCCCACATGCATCGGGCAACGATACCGGCCTGCCGGTCGCGGCGGCAAATCTGGAACAGATGAGAGCGCAGCGGCTGATGCAGGCTTTCATGGATGCCACCAGGGATCATTTTCGCACTTCCGGCTGCAAGTAATCTGATCGTGCCATTGTGATCTTACTCTTGTGGGTTGCGTATAGCTGTTGCGGACAACCGGACAATGATCGGATACATTGCCATCCGGCGATCGCAGTAACATTATTGATGATAAAGCCGGCAACAGACCGGCACTATTGGGATACAGTTTCAATGATCCGGATACTTTCAGTACTATTGCTCACACTGGGTTTCAGCTCGCAGGCACTGGCCGAAGAAGTACAGTATCAGCTGGATCTCGACATAAGCTGGAGTCGTGACACCCACCCCCATGACTGGCCTGCGGACGGCGGGCACATGTCCGGGTTGATCGGCGCCACGCACCACGGGCGCTATGTCATGTTTGCCGACGGCAACACCGCGAGCAGCGGCGTCAAGTCGGTGGCAGAGCGAGGCCGGCAACGCATATTGCGCGCCGAGATGGACGAAGCCATTGAGCGCAAGCGGGTAAAGGATGTGTTTCAGGCCGATGGCATTGCCCAGGTGCCGGGACGCATTTCCGTGAAATTCCCGGTCAGCGAAACCCATTCCAGGGTGTCGTTCATCACCATGATCGCCCCGAGTCCAGACTGGTTTACCGGTGTTGCAGGTATTGATCTTCGCGACGATGCGGGCTGGCGGGACAAGGCCACCTATGTCTTGTGGGCCTGGGATGCGGGAACCGACCGCGGCGCGTCCTATGCATCAGACAATGACGCAAACCAGCCTGCTGAATCCATCCGGCTGGTAGCAAGCCCGCACTTCCTCGACAATACAGGCCTGAAGCAGGTCGGCACAGCCACCTTCACCCGCATTGACTAGAAATGGTCCTGGCTTCGCAGGCAATCACCGCGCCAGCAGTTTCTCCCAGATGCATTGGGCGACGACACCGGCCTGGCGGTCGCGGCGGCGGATCTGGAACAGGTGAGAACGCAGCGGCTGGTAGCCTTCGACATTCAGCGGCACCAGCTCGCCGCTTTCCAGTTCCTGTTCGATCATGTGGGTGGGAATACCGCCCCAGCCCATCCGGGCCAGCAGGATTTCCTTCTTGGCGGCGAAGTCGGACACCGTCCAGCGCAAGCCGCCGGGCAGCAGGCCCCTGCTCTGTGGAAAGCTGCCAGAGCTGCTGTCAGCCACGACAATCTGGGTGTAGCTTTGCATCTCTGAGATGGTTTTCATGTGAGCACTGCGCGCGGGCTCATAGTCGCGGTGGGCCACCGGCATGATTGTCACTTCGGCAAACGGGGTCGCCTCGACCTGGTCGACCGGCACGCCGTCCATGGTGGCGATGATGATGTCGGCATCATTGCGCAACAGCCGCTCAATCGGCCCGCCCATGCTCTCGCGCGACAGGCGGATATGCGTGCCCGGATATTGCGTCCGCACGGCACCGACAACGTCCAGCACCGGTTTCAGCGGGTAAGTGGCGGTGACGGCCAGGAACACTTCGGCCTCCTGCCCGGCACTCAGATTTTTTGCCATGTTGCCCAGTTGCTGCATCTGCTGCATGACCCGTGTTGCCTGCCTGTAAAACACCTCACCCTCACGGGTCAGTTTAGGCCTGTACGCCGCGCGCGACAGCAGTGGGACATCAATCTCGGTCTCGAGCTTTTTCAGCATGTGACTGATGGCGGACTGGGACTTGTTGAGCCGCTCCGCCGCACCGCGAAAGGTTCCCTCGGTGACGATAGCGTGCAGCACGATCAATTGTTCATAGGTCAAGGCAGGTCTCACAACGCTTGAAACTTGATCTGTTTTTCAGATCGTTATCATGAGAAATCAATATTATCAATTAATCATGGCTGTCGTTATCCGTCTCGAAACCCCAACCGGGATGCAACGAGAAAGGACCTACCCCCATGAAGCTCTATTACAAACCCGGCGCCTGTTCGCTGGCCACACATATTATCCTGTACGAAACAGGCGAGACGTTCGACATCGAGGAAGTTGATACGCAAGCCGGGCGCACCAAGTCCGGCGGCGACTTCACAGCGATCAATCCGAAGGGCTATGTCCCGGCGCTCGAACTGGCGTCCGGTGAAGTCCTCAGTGAAGGTGCAGCCATCCTGCAATACATTGCCGACCAGCACCCCGAAACCGACCTGGCGCCGAAGGCCGGAACCATTGCGCGGGCGCGGCTGCAGGAATATCTGAACTATACCGCGTCGGAACTGCACAAGGCGTTCGGCCCGTTCTTCTCAAGCACTGCCGGCGAGGCGGACAAGCAGGCGGCGGGCAAGGCAGTTGCGCACAAATTCGACTATCTCAATGATATGTTCAGCGATGGCCGGACGTATCTTCTGGGCAGCGGATTTTCCGTTGCAGACGCCTACCTGTTTGTGGTTGCCAACTGGTCAAACTTCACCGGCATTGACCTGAAAAAATGGCCGCATGTGGCCGCGTTCGTCGACCGCGTCGCCGCCCGCCCTGCAGCCCAGGCTGCCATGAAAGCGGAAGGCTTGCTGTGATGGCTGATCAGCCGGCCTTTGCCGATGTAGCCGACATCATGACCGGCTATTTCGACGGCCTCTACCACGCCGACACCAGGCGGCTTGCCGACGTGTTTCACCCGGATGCGCGTTATGTGAACATGATCGAGGGCGACTATATGAACAAGTCGCTGAGCGACTATTTCGAGATGGTCGATCAGCGCACGCCACCCGCCAGCCGGGGCGAAGAGCGCGCTGATCGCATCTTGTCGATACAGTTTGGCGGCACCCGGATGGCGTTCGTTACAGCGTCGATGAAAATGATGGATCACGAGTATCTGGACTTCCTGACGCTCACACGTGACCAGCATGGCTGGCGGATCATGGCAAAGGTCTTCATCTAGGGTGATTCAGATTGTTGTATTGAATCAGAGGCAACCACTAAGCTTCTGTTTTCAATATCTTTTACTTTAAATACCAAACCGCCGTTGCAAGCCGAGCTTTGCAACCCAACCACAGGAGGCCTGACATGCCCTACGTCAATATCAAGGTGACAAAGGAAGGCGGCCCAAACGGCACCGGCCCGACAGCAGAACAGAAAGCGGAACTGATCAAGGGCACAACCGACCTGCTGTCCCGCGTGCTGAACAAGGCCCCGGCCACCACGTTTGTTGTCATAGAAGAAGTCGTGCTGGAGGACTGGGGCATAGGCGGCCTGCCGGTGGTGGAGTTTCGCAAGGGGGCGCTGGTGTGACGGCATCTTTCGGAGACGGCTTGCCTGAGCCGTCTCCGGGTATCACGCCACGATCAACGCCGAGCCAGATGGCCGATTGCGTTGGCGACAATGCGGGCGGCTGTGAAGGCTGCCACGCCGTTGGTGTCGCGCTCCGGCACAAATTCAATCATGTCAAACGCCACCAGCCTGGCCTTGGCAACGACACCGGCTATCAGGTCAATCGACTGGGTGTAGGTAAGGCCGCCCGGTGTCGGTGCCATGACTGCAGGCATGATACTGGAATCCAGCGCATCGCAGTCAAAGGTGATCATGCAGTTTGCACCCTCCGGCAGATGCTGCAGCGCGACACTCACACCTTGTTCATGCACAGTGCGCGCGGTGACGATTTCCGCACCCCAGTCTCGCGCAATTTCCACTTCCTCGCGCCGGGCCGACCCCAACCCCCTGATGCCGACCTGAATGATGCGTTCGACATGGGCCATTTCAGAAGCGCGGCGCATGGTGGACGAAAAACCAAGCGGCTCGCCGCGACGCTCGTCACGCCAGTCGATGTGGGCGTCAACCTGAATGATGGTCAGTGGACCGGCTGGTGCCAGAGCTTTTATGAAGGGTATTGGCGTTGAATCATCGCCACCCAGCATGAGCGGCACTGCGCCGGTCGCCATGATCTCGGCCGTGGCCGTCTCGATCAGGGTCCGGTTGCCGATGCCGTCCTGACTTGCGGTCTTCAGATCGCCGGCATCGGCGATCGTGAAATCGCTGTCGCCCAGCAGAGGCCCGTCCAGATCGAAATCCCAGTGATCCGGCCATGCGGAATCCTCTTCCATGGCAGCCCGCATCGCATCCGGGGCCCCGGCATAAACTTCGTTGTCGATGTCTTGATAAGGCGTGCCATGCGGCGCGCCGAACAGCACAGCATCGGCCTGATCGGGTTTGACAGTGCCGGTGGCCCCCATGAACGGGACCATTGCCGCTTGAAAGTCGCTGGTTGTCACTTTTCAGACCTCGCTACGCTCGTCCAGTTATGAGTGCTTTCGGGATAACATTGCTGCCAAGGTGCAGCAAGCAGGACCAACTAGTGTTTCTTTACTGGCCCGGGCAACTGAATTTTTCTCTCGCTCGTGCAACCCCGGCCCTGATCACACACGCCTCCGCATGATCATTGATCAGGCCCATGGCCTGCATGAAGGCATAGACGGTGGTCGGGCCGACGAATTTCCAGCCGCGTTTCTTCAGGTCTTTCGACAGGGCAATGGAGGTGTCTGAGGTGGAGGCGGTCTGGGGTTTTCCGAGTTTGGATGCATCGGGTTCATAGCCCCAGAAAAAGGCGGCCAGAGAACCTCCGCCGGCAACCATCTCCTGCGCGCGCTGGGCATTGTTTATTACCGCCTCGATCTTGCCGCGGTGACGCACGATGCCTCCGTCCTTGAGCAGGCGCTCCACATCAGCCCCGGTGAAACCGGCCACCTTGTCGAAATCGAACTTCGCAAACGCTTCACGGAAGTGTTCCCGCTTGGCCAAGATAGTGCGCCAGCTCAGGCCGGACTGGAAACTCTCCAGGCACAGTTTCTCGAACAACCTTCGGTCATCATTTACCGGAAAGCCCCATTCGCGGTCATGATAATCGAGAAACTCCGGCGCAGCTCCTGCCCAGCGGCAGCGCGGTTTTCCGTCCGGCGCTATAAATGTCTCACTCACGTTTTTGCGTGTCCCTTCGTTGAATGGCTACTCAGGCGAGCAGAAACTCCAGCCGCTCATCAGCCTTTGCCGGAGTGATCTCGTGAATGTCGGCGCTGACGATATTTTCAGCGACAAACGGGTCCTGATTCACTCTGACTTTCAGGTCAGGCAACGATGTTTTGTGCGCCATGATGGCACCGCCCAGTTGCGGCTGCAGGCTGCCTGCCATCAGGAACACGCCGTCATCAAAGCCGCGCTTGATCCAGGCCTTGTGGGCGTCCATGAATTCACCGGCCCGGGTTTTGCCAGCGGCAAATTTCAGCAATACGACAAACATCTCAATTCCTCTCCTGTTTAATTTGGCCGGGCGCTGTCGGTGACCGATGCCAGCCAGTCACACATCTCGCTGACTTCCCGGCGAATGAACTTGTCGTCGCCAAAGGCGCTAGCCAGCGTGGCAACGCCCTGACTGCGGGCCAGGATATGCATAGCCAGCCGGTCTGCTTCCTCGTCAAGTCCAAGGGCACAGAACTGCACACCCAGCCAGGCTCGAAACAGTGAGAACAGCTCGGTGGCGCCTGCCCTGGACTCATGGTTCAGCTTGGCAAGTTCGGTGGTCAGTGTGCCGACCGGGCAGCCGAAGCGTTTGATGTCGGCGCGGTTGGCAATCAGGATGTGAATAAAGCTGCGAATGCGGTCTTCGGGGTTTTCGCTTTCCGCCTCCCACGCAGCCAGCATGTGCCGTGTATCGACCATGCGCGCGCCGATCACAGCTTCCAGAATGTCGTCCTTGGTCTTGAAGTGATAATAGAAATTGCCGCGCGAAATCCGCACCGCACCGGCAATGTCGGCAAACGACGTATGCTCATAACCCTGCCTGTAGAACAGCTGGTCGGCTGCTGCAACAATGTGATCACGCGTGGTCATGGCGTTCATGGGTAAAGCTCCCGTCTATAGGACGTGCGTCCTAATTCAAGCGTTTATTAGGACGACCGCCCTAATCTGTCAAGTAGTGGAGAAAATGCGGGCTCAGGCCAGCAGCCGCAGCGACGCCACGCTTCGTTTCAGCATGACGACAGGCGCCTGTGACCTGGCCATTACCGGCATGGGCCTGATTGCCGTGGCCAGACTGGTTGTGATGCGAAGCTAACGGGCTGTCATGGCCGCCAGCAGCACATCCCTGGTTGCCGTGAGATGCCTGCGCAGCGCTTTTTCACACGCACCAGCATGCCCGCCGGCAAATTCCGCTGCGATGGCCTCATGATCCTTCAACCAGCGCGGTGTCTGGGCTCTGAGATCATCATAACCCTTGGCGTGGACACGGCACAGATTGCGCAGCTCACCTATCAGCTCGTTATGGCGCGGCTTTTGCGCCGGCTGGTAAAGCGCCTCGTGGAACGCCCGGTCCCCATTGCTCCAGCCTGCCCTGCCCGCTTCCAGTGAAGATCGGCGCAGCTGGTATTGAACCTCGTCAACCTGCTCAGTTGATGCAACAGCAGCAGCGGCACGCACGCAGTTGCATTCCAGCATGATGCGCAGTTCGAACACTTCCCCGATTTCGCGTGGCGACAGGCTGACCACCCGGGCTCCGCGATTGGGCCGGACGGTCACCAGCCGTTCACCCGCCAGCGACGCCAGTGCGTCCCTGACCGGAATGCGGCTGGCCCCGAAGCGCTCGGCGATACTGGCCTGGTGTAGTTCGGACCCGGGCTGCAGCGCCCCGCTGAGGATCTCGCTGCGCAGTCCATCCAGGATGGTGTCGTCAGCCATGGTTTTACCTTGAACACAGGTGGTCATTCGGATAGCAATTTACGTATACATGTATACATATGGAGTCAATCATGGCCAGCAACCACACCTACACCAGCCGCATCGAGTGGACCGGCAATACCGGTGAAGGCACCAGGACCTATAAAGGCTATGAAAGAACGTGGGACATTGCGGTGCCCGGAAAACCGGTCATTCACTGTTCAAATGACCCGCTGCTGGGCGGTGACCCGACACTCATGAACCCGGAAGACCTGCTCATCTCTGCGCTGTCGGCGTGCCACATGCTGTGGTACCTGCACCTGGCCAGCGTCGACAAGATCACCGTGCTCAGCTACCGCGACGACCCGATTGCTGAAGGTGAAAGCCATCCGGACGGATCAGGCCGCTTCCTGAGCGCTACCCTGCGCCCGCACATCTGCGTTGAAGCCGGATGTGACCTTGTCCGGGCGCGCGATATTCACAAAGACATCCACAAGTACTGTTTCATCGCCCGCTCGGTAAATTTTCCGGTAACCTGTGAACCGGTCATGGAATTTGCGTGATTGATTCGGGGCTGACCTTTGGGCGACGTACATATTGCGGCTGGGGCCGGATTTTCAAACGACCGGCGTGAACTGGGCGAAATCGCCGCCCAGTCGCTGACGCTGTTTGAAGGCCACAGATACCTGATTTTCGAATGCCTGGCCGAGCGCACGCTGGCCCTGGCGCAGACCGAAGACGGCCACCGCAGGCAGGTTGAACGCGCCATCGGCTATCTTGAGGCCTGCATCAACACCTGCATTCTCAACAATATCAAGATCATCAGCAATTTTGGCGGCAGCGCGCCGAAGCAGGTGGCCGAAGCCATTGCCGGCTTTCTCAAACAGCACAACCTGCGCCGCAAGATCGGCTATGTGCTCGGCGATGAGCTGCCGGTAAACGAAGCCGAGCATGGCGGCCGGGCCATATCACGCAATGCCTATATCGGCGCCAACGGCATTGTCGAGGCACTGGATGCCGGTGCCGATATCGTGGTCACCGGGCGGGTGGCGGACCCGTCGCTTGTGGTCGGGGCGGTGGCATTTGAGCATGACCTGAACTGGATCGACTGGAACCGGCTGGCGCAAGCCACCCTGGCCGGCCACCTGATAGAATGCGGTACCCAGGTCTGCGGCGGATATTTTGCCGATAGCGGCGCCAAGCAGGTGCCCGGCCTGACCCGGCTCGGCGCACCGGTTGCCAGCGTTGCACGCGGCCATGACCGGCTGAAGATCAGCAAACCGCTGGGTGGCGGCATTCTCACAACCGCCACGGTGACAGAACAATTGCTGTATGAAATTCACGACCCGGCCCGCTATCTCACGCCGGACGTGGTCATGGATATTTCAGCTGTGTCGATGCAGCAGACCGGCAAGAACGAGGTCACGCTGACCGGCTGTGTCGGCCATGCCAGGCCGGACTGGCTGAAAACCCTGACCTGTGTCGACGAGGGCTGGATCGGCGAAGGCGAGATTTCCTATATGGGCGACACCAGCCTCGACCGGGCGCAGATGGCACGCTCGATCCTCAAGCAGCGGCTTGAAAATATTGCGCCGTCAGCAGACCCGCATTTCGACGTCATCGGCTCGATGTATGATGAGACGGAAAACAACACCGGGCGCCCGCGTGATGTGCGCCTCAGAATGGCCGTTGCATCAGCTGACCGGCACCAGGTACAGGCCCTGCTCGACGAGGTTGAAGCGCTTTACCTGAACGGCCCGGCCGGCGGCGGCGGCATCCGCCTTAACATCTGCGCGCGCACCGCAACCGTTGCAGGTGCGGTACGCCAGAACGAGGCCGTCTCGCATGGTTTCCTGCTGGAGGACACGCAATGACAGAAGCCCGGATATCGGTTGCGATGATACCTATCAGACTGCTGGCGCACGGGCGGGCCGGTGACAAGGGCAACCGGCTGAACATTTCGGTGATTGCATTTGACCCGCAGCATTTCAATCATCTCAAGGCCCATGTCACCGAAGACCTGTGCCGGCGCGCCTTTGCGTTCAGCCCGCCCAGCGGCATCACGCGCTATGTGCTGCCGAAAATCAATGCGATGAACTTTGTGCTGGAGGACGTGCTGGACGGCGGCGTCAATGTCAATCTCAGGCTGGACCGGCACGGCAAGACCCTCAGCTATGCGCTGCTCGACATGCTGATCCCGGCACCACCGGGCTGGGGCGATCAGGACGACAACCAGTTGACCTGACCGGTATTTGGCGCTGGTTCGTCGAACCTGGCCTGTGGCGGACAAGGTGGCTTTCACGATATCTGTCTAGAGCAACATGGGTTCAAATGAACCCATAAAGTTGCTCTAACACTTTGAAAGCGATCAGGTTTATGATTTTTGGTTGATTCAACCAAAAATCATCCTGATCTGGCTTGCACACGGCTGCGTTTGTGAGGTGTTAAAACAGCTTCCAGCCTGCCATATAAGCCTTGAGTTTCACGAAAGTCCCTGCATGTCCTATCGTGGGCGGCATGAGAATTGAGAGTGGTGGGAAATGTTTGGGTTAACGCAGGCTGTCCGTAAACGTGGCGGGGTGTCCCTGACGGTTACCCTGGCGACCAGTATCAGCGCCCTGCTGCTGGTTGCCGTCCTGAGTGTGCTGTTCATCGGTCTGTGGAGTGGTGCCACAAACACCCGGGAATTGTTGCAGCAACAAGCCTCCATGATCCTGACGACCACGTCCGACAAGGTTCGCACCCACCTGGAACCGGCCAGCAACCAGGTGACCCTGCTCGGGCAACTTGTTGCAGCCAGTGAGCTTGATCCTGCCCGGCGCGACAGGCTGATCGATATGTTCAAGGGAGGTCTGTCAGCAGCGCCGCAACTTGATTCGGTGCTGTATTTCGATCACGCCTACCAGGGCACGGGTGTGGCGCGGTCTGATTCCGGTTTTGTCGAGATCCAGGGTGATTATTCATCCGATCAAAATGTCCGTGACGGTTTCGACAAGGCCCAACGTGAGGGCAAGGGGTCGTGGGGCGAGCCGATCTGGCTGCCGCAGATCAAAAAGACGCTGCTGAACTACCGCGCGCCGGTGACCTATCCAGGTGGCAAGACCGGTTTGCTGGTTGCATCGGTCACGGTCAGCGAACTGTCTTCCTATCTCGGCAGTCTTGATCCGAACATCGGCAGCAATGTCTTTATTCTGCATGACAAGAACACGGTTCTTGCCCACCCCAACCTGGCGGGCCTGCGCGGCGGCAACCGCACCGAAGATGCCCCGCTGCCCAGTCTTGCCGAAACCGGTGACCCGGTACTGGCAGCCTTCTGGCAACCCGAAAAAAGGTTCCCGCTCGACATTGCCTCCGACAGCGACCTGCAGGGCCATGTACTTGGCCTGTTTGACGACGAGTACGTGTTCATCTATCGCGATCTGCCGGGCTATGCCAGCAAGCCGTGGAAGGTGGGCACCTATTTTCGCAGCTCCGAGGTGGACACCGAGTTCCAGCGGTTGCTGTGGGCAGCGCTGGCCGGTCTTGCCACCTTGCTGGTCGCGCTGGCAGGTGCCGTCTGGCTTGGCCGCAAAATCGCGCAACCGGTTGTGGACACCGCCCTTGCTGCCTCGCGTATCGGCCAGCTTGAAATCTCCGACACACCGAGGCTGTCAGGCAGCGCGTTCCGCGAACTCAATGACCAGGCAATTGCCTTCAACACCATGCTGGAAGGCCTGAAATGGTTTGAAACCTACGTGCCGAAAAAACTGGTGCGACGGCTGATAAGCCAGGATGCAGACAAATTCCCCTCCTCCGTCGAACGTGATGTCACCGTCATGTTCACCGATATTGTCGGCTACAGCGGATTGTCTGAAGGCATTGCCGCAGAGCAGGTTGCCAAACTGCTCAACCAGCACTTTGGCTTGCTGGCCGGCTGCATAGAGGCCGAAGACGGTACCGTCGACAAATTCATCGGTGACAGCGTCATGGCGTTCTGGGGCGCGCCTGACCATTATGCCGACCACGCCGACCGGGCAGTGCGGGCCGCGCTGGCAATTGAACGCGCTCTTGACGAGGACAACAAGGCCCGCATGGCGGCAGGCGAAGCTGAGATCAAGATCCGGATCGGGCTGCACAGCGGGCCGGTCACCGTCGGCAATATCGGTGCGCCGGGGCGGATCAATTACACCATCATCGGTGACAATGTTAACCTTGCCCAGCGTATGGAACAACTCGGCAAGCAGTTCACGGACGAGCCATCACTGAACCGCTCGGTGACAACCCTGCTCACCGCAGCGACCGCAGACCAGTTGACATCGAAGCATGTCCTTGATGACTTGGGCGATCAGTCGGTACGCGGCCGAAGCCGCAAGATCCGGGTGTACCGGCTTTAACTTGGCCTCGTTGCGCTCGGTTTTTTACTTGTCGAACAGCTTTCTTCGCTGCGCTCAGGCCGTTCTCAGAGCCCTTACAACCGTATTGGTGAACTCCAGCCCGAGGCACGAAGTGCCGAGGCAAGGCCGACCGGCCGCCGCACGAAGTGCGCCCCAGCGGAGCGCAGCCGAAAGGCTGCTTGCGTGAGCGGAACAACCCTGGCACGAAGTGCCGAGGCAAGGCCGACCGGCCGCCGCACGAAGTGCGCCCCAGCGGAGCGCAGCCGCAAGGCTGCCTGCGTGAGCGGAACAAACCCTGGCACGAAGTGCCGAGGCAAGGCCGACCGGCCGCCGCACGAAGTGCGCCCCAGCGGAGCGCAGCCGCAAGGCTGCTGCGTGAGCGGAATAAACCCCGGCACGAAGCGCCAAGGCAAGGCCGATCAGTCACGATCAGGCATGACCGCTCTTTACTCCCGTGGCATGGCAATGCTTAAATGGTTAACACAAGGATGCGGCCATCTTTGAAATCAGTGGAAAGGTCCGAGCCCATGATGTCCCGAACGAGCAAAACCTATCCGCGCATGATCGTATTGGCGGGCCTGGCAATGTCACTGGCAGTGTCGCAGGCACATGCCTTTTCAGTCAAATATGCGCCGGGATATTCCTCAAAACGCTCTATCGACGTGGAGTTCATATATCCCAAAGGTTCCGTGCCGGATACGACCATAGCCGCCGATGTTTGCGACAACAGCCCGGCTGATATTGTTGAGTATCATGTGACAACAAATCGGTATGTGCACGTTACGGTCAACCATGTGAGGCCGTTCTACCGCCCGCACATCACGGTGCACCGGGCAGCTACTTTCCACCCCTCACGCATCAGAGTGCATCGGGCCGGCAGTTTCGGATACTGAGAAACCGGCTAACCCCGGCCAGATTTAAGTGATTTTCGACTGCATTAACCGGAACGCATAAATCTGAACGTTTCCAGAGCGTTAGAGCTACTTGTCCAGAGCCTGAATCAGCGCCTCGTAGAACCCATTCCGCAGATTCCAACTTGCCGTCATGTCCAACCCTGATATGCCGGCATCATGGGTCAATTGATGCCGCCAAATCCCGATATCCAGTTCAAGCAACCATTTACCCTACTGAGCCGACGGGCTCGGAGAGAGCTGCGTGCAGGTGCTGCGCATATGTTTTGCGCCACCCGTTCCCCGGTGAAGCCATGAACCATGACTGCCGCAGGTCCCAGGCCCGGCTCAGCAGTCTTTCGGTTTCGGGATCTGTGTAGGTGGCATAACCGCCCAGCGTGTAGAAGGTGATCTCGCTGGCATACAACTGGTCTTCCAGTGAAAGAAAATCTATCCGCGCATAGTCAAGTTGTTCACCCAGCCTGGCAGCACAGGCGGCGGCCTGGTGAAAGCTCTGGGGCAGTTCAAAATCCGGCGGCAATTGCTGGTCCTGGCGCAGGAAATGATGAGGTGTTCCGGCGAGCCTGTGACCATCCGCAGCAAAAATGCCGGCTCGCATGGGGCCATGCACGGCGCCGACCATTACCAGCGCCATTACCGGTCGTCCGGCAAACGTCGAAAAATTGAGCTGCACCGGCTCGGCCTGCGTTTCGGTGCACAGCATCCGTTCAACATAGACCCTGGGCTGGACAGGCCGGTATCACCATTCGCCGGACTTTCGACCATAGGGATGGTGCCGCAGCCAGCGGTTCACTTTCCTGTTGAGACCCGGGCGATCAGATTCCCGCTTCTGAACGAATATATTGAACCCTGATCCGTGATTTGTTTTCACGACCACATTGTCCTGCAGAAGCTCTTCAGGGATATCTTCCGCCCGGCTGCCCGACCAAAGCACCTCTGCGGCCTTTATGTCAGGGCAGGTTTCAAGAACATACTGCTTTGCCTGAAGCTTGTCGCTCAAGGTGCCAATGAGCGGATTGCGGTCGAATATTTTGCGCCAGAGAATTTTCTCATTGTAGGTGTCCGGCAAGCCAATCGACGGCAGGTAACCGAGCTCTCGATAAAACCTTGCCGTCAAAAGCGGGTGCCTGCAGTAGGCCCACAGATCAACCGCCCGGAATACATGCGAGCCCATGCCCCTACCCTTGCCATACAGAAACTGCCCCAGGTCAGGAATACACTGTTTCCGAAACACCAGAAAACGATTCGCGGACATTTAACTACTTGCACATAGAATTTCAGCATGGCGCATTATCTGAAGTTTTCCATATCGCTGGTTTTCGCCCTGTTGGGCCTGTGGGCGTTTATGGCCTGGCCGCTGTGGCAAGGTGTGATCAGCTTTTTTGCACTTGGCTGTTTCGGCTCATGGCTGGCCGGCCGTGTGTTCAAGCGATACGCAACGCTACAAGAGCGCAAGGAAGACCTTGAGGCGAGGCTTCATAGTGATTGAAGCACCATGCGGTTTGCGGTTCAGACGGGACAACCGGCCTCAAGAACACGATAGCACAACAAGGCGCATTGCCGCCGGGTACGCGCTGGTACTGTTGTTGCCGATTGTCTGCCTGGCAAATGCTGTTCCGGCTTACGCGGAAACCAGATTCGTCAGCGCGGTTGAGGGTGATCATTTCGTCTACCTGCCACCGCAGCCTGCACAACGCATATTGCTGGTCGCGCACGGCACACCGCGAAAATCCTGTTTGGTAATTGAGACCCGCAGGTTCCGGTTCGGGCCAACCTGACCCGCTTTTGAAACCGGTCGGATCAAGCCCGAGCCTGGACGCTGACTTCGAGCCTTCATTGCCATTTGTATACTTGCACAAGCAGATCTGTTCTGGTCACATGGCCATCAATCATTTAATGAACTGCTCTGATCCGGCATTACGGTCTATCGTGGTGCCGACATACGCTCTAGAGCAACATGGGTTCAATTGAATCCATAAAGTTGCTCTAGCACTTTGAAAGCGATCAGTTTTATGGTTTTTGTTTGATTCAATCAAAAACCATACTGATCTAATGGAGACTACCAAATTGCCAAAATCCAGGACCGTCATCATCGACAAACACCCCGGCCGCAGCGCCCAGGCCTTCGGCATTGCACGGGAACTTGGCACCGACCCTGACCTGATCCACCAGCCGTCTGTCGGGGTGATCGGAAACAAGGGCGACAGCCAGTGTTATATCGGGGTCCAGGCCAAGGTACAGGCAATCCACGACAATCTGCTCAGCCGCATCGGCACCGAGCCGGGCCAGATGCCGATGCGCCTGGTCCAGCCGGAATACACCGTTGCCACATCGGACGGCATCCGCAACGGCACCCGCGAAATGCGCTACTCGCTGATCGGGCGCGAGGTCACCCATGACTCGGTGTGCGAACACCTGAGCGCCAGCGGTCTGGCGGGCACCATCGCCGTCGTGGCCTGTGACAAGCCGCCGGTCGGGACGCTCGCCGCCCTGCTTGAGCACAACCGGCCCGCCATCATGATGTCGGACGGCTCCATCCATCCCGGATTTGATCCCAAATCCAACAGCCCGGTTGACCTGGTCACCGCCTACCAGGCGGCCGGCAACAAGGATGAAGCAGAGCGCATGCACATCTCGTGTATTGCCTGTCCCGGATACGGCAGTTGCGGCGGCATGTTCACCTACAACACCATGCAGACCTTCATCGGGGTTGCCGGCATGCAGCCGCTGCACATGGTGGCACCGGCGTCTGACGATCCGCGCCGCCTGGAACAGTTCCCGGCTGAGCTTGTCGGTTACCTGAAGAAGCTGATCGAAACCGACACCACGCCGAGAGACATTGTCGGGCGCGACTCCATCCGCAATGCGCTGATCGTGGCAATGGCGGTCGGCGGGTCCACCAACGTCGTGCTGCACGCACCGGAGATCGCGCGGGCTGCCGGGTTTGCGAATTTCTGGAAAGACATCATCACACCGGAAGAATTCAACCACATCTCGCAGCACGTGGTACCGGTGCTTACCGATGCCCGGCCCTATGGCCGCTATTCGATGGTTGACATCGATGAAGTGGGCGGTGTGCAGGTGATCGTCAAGGAACTGCTGGAAGCAGGCCTGCTGAACGGCGATGTACCGACCTGCACCGGTGAGACGCTTGCCGAACAGGTCGCCCGGCTCGACACGCCATCAGCCGACGGACGGGTGATTTATCCGGTTTCGAAACCCTACAAGCCGACCGGCGGTTTGCGGGTTTTGGGCGGCAACCTGTCTCCGGAGTTCAGCGCGGTGCTGAAACTGGCCGGCGTCGAGGGTGGCCTTGAAGACAACATGTTCCGCGGTACTGCCAGAGTGTTCGACGGCGAACAGGACCTGCTGGACGCACTTGATCGTGAGCCTGACAGTTTCAAGGATCATGACATGATCATCATGCGCTATGAGGGCCCCAGCGGCGGGCCGGGCATGCCGGAAATGCTTGATTCAACCTCGCGTATAACGACCTTGTGCCGCGAGCGCGACATCGTCGTGGCGCTGATGACCGATGCCCGCTTTTCCGGCGGTTCGGTCGGGCTGGTGATCGGGCATGTCGGGCCGGAAGCGGCACTTGGCGGGCCCATCGCCTTCATCGAGGACGGCGACGAGATCACCGCAGATCTGAACAACAATGAGCTTAACTGCACACAGTTGAACGACCCGGCCATACTGGCAGCGCGCAAGGCGGAATGGACAAAAGCAGTCGAGGCAAATGGTGGCCTGCATCCGTCGTGCGGTGATGCCGATACCCGTCTGCTCAACCGCATGCGCCGGTCTGCCGTGTCGGCCATTCAAGGTGCCGGCATGCACCCGGATCGGCAGTTGTGGGTCAACGAGCCGCGCGAGCCGGTGGTGTCATCGTTCACGCCAAGCAACAAGTATCATGTCTGAGCAGGCCGGTCGCACATCTTGACCTCAAGCCAGACAGCGAACCTGAGCGTCTACCAGCCCAGAGCTGTGTCCAATCTCGGTGTCTGGAAAATCGGACATCTGCGTCTGAAGGTCTACGGGATTACCGCTGAAGGGCAAAATCTCTCAGACAGCATTGTCAGCAAAGCGCATGCTTTTGCGCAGCGCGACCTGCCGCCACTGGTGGCTGCGGAGGGTGAGGATGACGGGCTTGGCTTTGTCATCATTCATCCGGGCGAACTTGGCGTGTCCGTCCTGCTGCACTGGTGGATGCAAGGATCGGTTCTGTGCCAGCATATTGAACGTACTTTGTGGGGCGCCGATACGCCCATGGATACCGCCTCAAGGCCGGTCGTCGCCTGTGTCTGGGAACTGGGCCTGATCAACGCGGAACAACGCGCCTGGCGCGATACCATGATGGTGCCGGAACCGAACGTTGACGCTTATCTGAATGCTCGGGCATCATTGAGTGACGTATAAACTCCGAAGTACCTGAAAGGTCAGGAGCGTTGGTCCCGGCACGGGCGGCATTTGAGATAAGAGTGACAATGTTTTTCAAGGCAAAAAAGGCTCCGGGAAGTCTGGGGCATCTCGACAAGGCATCTCCTCACAGGAAGGACTGCAATGTCATCAAGACCCAGGACGGTGTGGAGATACATGTTTTCTGGAAACAGGTCGGCGCAGGTTCCGGCCCGAGTTGCTCGGTTTTTGTGCTTGGACATGAACTGATAAAGTTCGATTGCTTTGGTGAACCGGATGGCCACTACCACATCGCTTTACCCTCGTGCGCAGGCTCAACCTGCAACACACTGCGGTTCGATGTTACCACGGTTGAACAACAGGTTGACCGCGCTGTTTTCGAACTGACGCACAATCTGGTCTACTATTGTGAACGCTGCGTTCATCCTGCAGTGCGGGCCTTCAGGATGGAGCAGTCAATCATTGCCTGCGCAGCCCCGGATATAAAGACAGCGCTGTTTGAGGCCCTGGACTCCTGGAAACGCGCAACCGGACTGCATGCTGGTCTTGACGACTGATGCTGAGCAAAAATCAACTGCGCCACCATTTATGAAACAATCTGAAACTCCATCAGTCCGACATTTCCGAACTGACCGGGAGGATAGCGCCGTTTGTTCAGGATGGCATCAATAGGCACCAGTAGTTTTCGCTCAATATACCTGACCTTGCCACGACCCGGAATTTTGCGGGTTTTCTTAGCCACGGATGGCCATGCCGGAGCACAAAGGCGTGATTGGCAAACTCTAATACCATGCTGTTAGATTACTCCACTACCTGAAACACGGAGATTATTGCTCCGGTCTTCCATACCTTGGTGACGGCTCGAACAGAACAGATGGAAACTGTCATGTTGTCAGTCGCGAAAAAACCAGTAATTCATTTCTTCGTCTCGCTCACGCTGCTCATGGCGGCTCATGTCTCCTGTGCCGGAGCTCAGTCCAATGCAGACCGCGATGCGGTTCTTGCGGTTAACACCGAGTTCTACCGGTCGTTTCGCGAAAGCGACACTGCGGCGATGGCAAATGTCTGGAGCAGCCAGGAGCCGGTTGCGGTGCAGCACCCGTCAACTTCGCGCATAGACGGGCGCGAAGCTGTCTTGAACAGCTGGTCACAGATGATGCGCCGCCCGCCAGACATAAGCTGCGAGGTCGAAGCGGTGCGGTTTTCCAACGGCGGCTGGGCGGTGACCTGTCTTGAGAAGCTCAATCCGGGAAGTGTGCGAATGATCAATGTCTTTCGCAAGGACGCCGGTGAATGGAAGATGATCTACCACGGTCCGGCCCCAGAGGCTGCCTCAGTATAGCAAACAGTTAGAACACCCGGACCGGGTGCGCTTGCGCGATCCCCAATCCGGGCCGTGTGGTTTATGTCAGTTTTTCATGCTGGCAAATTCATCCGCCGAGAGCGCACCATCTGCATTGGCATCTGCTGAAAGGAAGGCATCTTCCGTTAGATCAGGCATCATCGACACAGCTTCATCCAGCGAGACAGACCCGTCAGCATCGGTATCCACTTCGGCAAAATCCGCAGCTTGTGCAGCGCCGATAGCCAGCACCGAAACAGCCAGAACAGCAAAAAATCTTTTCATTACACCCTCCAAAATTAGACAACCCGTCATCAAGACGGGCATTATTGTATCTGGTGAGATCGTTATCTTAACGCCTCACCGACGCGCACATATGACATTCCCCGGTGGGTTTTTATTGGGCCAAAAACGGTTGAATTGTGAGGTTTTTGCGTCAGAAGCAGGCACCGGTCAGGGGTTAGTTCGCGGTTGCCTGCCCTTGCGCCAGTATTGCATCCGCAATCCGCCTTGCACTTGCAACTGCAGCATGGAAATAGCCCTGGAATACTGGCCGGTAGCCGGTGAACCAGAGACCTTTGTTGCCCGGGTCAACTTCGCCGCTCGGATGCAACGGAACACCGTCATCGTTCAGCACCGACAGATGGCCGAGTAGAGGTTCCAGACCAGTCCGATATCCGGTTGCGCAGATCACCGTGTCCGGCCGGAAAGTCTGGCCATCCCTGAACACGACCGTGTCCGGCCCGAATTCAGAGATATCCCCCGCAACCTTGAAGCGGCCGTCCCTGATGGCAGCCACAAAGCCATCATCCATGGCGAAGGCAACACCATCGCGCAACAACCGCGTGCCTCCGCCATCCGGGTGGCTGGTCAACCCGTAGCGAGCCAGGTTGCCGAAAAACAGCCACTGCATCAACCGGAATGCCGGGTCAAGCGCGACGACCGGCAGTGCTGCGAACAGGTTTGCCGCCCGATGCAGCGGAAAGCCGAGCACCCGGGTCGGGACGATGGCCGGACCGTGCCGGACGGATATGAGCACATCGGCGGGCTCACTGTGCGCCAGATGGTTCAGCACATCGCCGCCCGAATTACCGGCACCGATCACCAGCACACGCTTGTTGTTCAACCGTGAAACATCGCCCAGATCAGCCGCATGGATCAGTTCACCGGTGAAATCATCCCGTCCCTTCCAGACGGGCATGTGCGGGATGCTGTCGCGCCCGGTGGCAAAGATGACATGGCCTGCCTCGTAGGTCTGGTCGTCAGTGGTCAGCCGCCAGGCTGCCCCGGCGCGTTCAATGCCGGTCACCTTGACCCCGAAACGAACCGGGACCTCAAGGTCAGCAGCATACCTTTCAAGATAGTCCACGACCGTGTCGCGGCACAGAAAGGCACCGTCCGTGTCGGGCGCCTGATGCCCGGGCAAGCGGGCAAAATGCCGGTGAATATTCAGGCGCAGTTGCGGATGACGTGCCCGCCAGGGTTCGGCCACACGATCACCGGCCTCAAGAATCGTTACTGGAATACCGCGCCGCATCAGTTCGCGCGCAGCCGTAAGTCCGGACAGACCGGCGCCAATTACGATGGAATTTTTGGCCGATGAGTTTTGCATGATTTTGTCTCATTGATTGCAGTCGTATCTGGAAGAGACAAGTGTAGTTCCTCACACTGCAGGCGCTTTTTGCGGACCTGCAGTCTCGGCTTGCCTCGACGTCGGCGGCTGTTGTGGCCGAGAATGTTGAACCATGTTAGAGTAAAATATGACAAAACCGGTTGAAAACGGACACACCATGTCGAACTCTGACAGCGCGGTCCAAACTGTGGTGATTGGCCTGCCCTGGGCCAGTGCATCGACCACATTTGCCATCCTCGACGTGCTCTCCTCCGTGGGCCGTGACTGGGAAATGCTGCATGGCGCTCCTGCCCGCCCGCCACGCTTCAAGGCGCGATTACTGTCACTGGACGGGTTGCCATACGATGATCCCAATGGCCGACGGATCACACCGGACGGCGCATTTTCAGAAGGCCCGGCGCCGGGGCTGATTATTATTCCCGACCTGCATCTTGATCCTTACGCACCGGCACCGGAGACATTCGCCCCCATCGCGAAATGGATCAGACACGCACATGACCACGGCGCCCTGACTGCTTCGGTGTGCTCAGGTGCGCTGCTGCTGGCTGAAACAGGGCTGTTGAACGGTATCGAGGCAACCACCCACTGGGCCTACTCCGACATCATGGCGCAACGCTTTCCGCAAATACGCATGCGGCGTGAGCGCATCCTTGTGCCGGCGGGAGAAGGTCACCGGATCATCACTGCGGGCGGCGCATCAGCCTGGGGTGACTTGTTGTTATACCTGATCGCACAGATTGCCGGGACTGAGGAGGCGCGGCGCATCGCAAAGCTCTATCTGATAGAGCCGCATGCCCAGGGCCAGTTGTGTTATGCCTCGCTTGCCACCGGCCGCCAGCACACCGACCACATTGTTGCCGATGCGCAGGTCTGGGCCGCCAGGCATTACGATCACCGCAATCCGGTTCAGGCAATGGCACAAACCAGCAAGCTGTCCAGACGCAGCTTTCTGCGCCGCTTCAGAAAGGCCACCGGACAGTCACCTCTGCAATACGTACAAACGCTTCGTGTTGAAGAAGCCAAGCAGATGCTCGAAACGTCGGATACTGCGATAGACGATATTGCAGCAGACGTTGGTTATGACGAGCCGTCCAGCTTTCGCGCTGCCTTCCGCAAGCATGTCGGCATCACGGCGTCTGCCTACCGCAAGAAATGGCGCACGTCGTTTCGATGAATCGGGAACCGGACCAGCTTGCATTCGCTGTTGATACTATCTCTCGGACAACGCAAGCCGCAGACCCAGAAAACCGAACGTGCCGGCGAACATGCGCTTGAGCCATGTCATGACCACCGGGCGTGAAATCACATAGTCACGGGCCATGGCAGCGCAGGCACCGTATCCGACAAAAATGATAAAGGTGAGCGCCATGAAGACGGCCGCCAGCAGCACAAGGCTCGCGGTTGCGCCTTGCGCATCAAGCGGCACGAATTGCGGCAGAAAGGCCATGAAGAACAGCGACAGTTTGGGGTTCAGGACATTGAGCAGCATGCCGTTCAGGATTGTCCTGCCGGCGGAAACCGGGGCCTTGTCTTCCGTAACATCAAGCGTACCGCCGTCCTTCATGATGCTCCAGGCCATGTAGAACAGGTAGGCGACACCCACATACTTCACGATCTGAAAGGCCAGCGCACTGGTGTGCAGTATGGCGGCCAGCCCGACAATACTGGCAATCGCTGCAGGCAGGATGCCTAAGGTGCACCCGAACGCGGCAGCGATGCTGGGCCTGAACCCACGCCCCAGCCCGACGGCCAGCGTATACAACACACCGGTTCCCGGCAGCAGGACGACGACAATTGATGTCAGCAGAAATTCAACACTCATCTGGGGGCCTTTCAGGTCTGCGTAGTTTTACGGCGGCGTTTTCTCATCGCTGACCATGATTTTCACTTTTTTGGAAACTTCATCAAGCGTCGCCATCAACCTGTTGATGTGTGACATTGCTTCCCTCAACTCCGGCTCATAGCGCGCAACCAGATACTCTCTATCGCTTGACATCCTGTCCAGGTGTTTGCTCGTTTTTACACGTAGCACCATTCCTGCCTCCTGCGCCAGTTTACGTCGATCAACGAGGCAATGCTTCAGACCCCGTACCTCGGCCGGTGAAACGCCGGTGTGCAGCAGAAAAGCATTCAGGTACAATTCGATGGCGTGAATAGCCGTGAGGTGAAGCGGAGCACTGGCTATCGTATGCTTGCTGCAGCCCTGCTCCCGCAAAACTGTGGCAGCAGCCTGATAGGCACTCGCAAGACCGAGAAGCTGTTGAGCTGTCGCGGCTTCGCCGGGATATGGTTTGTTCATTGATTGAGGCATTCTGCTCGCGGACAGTGCCGCTTCCTCCCTTCGTCACGTACGTTGAAAGCCTAACGACTCAATGCAGGGCACGCCCGTTCATGATTATTGTTGATGTGAGTGTGTGGATAATTGCGCTAACGTCAGGTTAGTTTGGTGCGTGAAAATTTAGGCAAACCGGAACACTGTTTTCAGTTGCGACGAAATGCCGAAACGAAAGGCGGGTAGCCATGGCGGGCTCAAATAAGGTTGCTGATCATTACACCCACGGCTCGTTGCTTGATGCGATCAAGACCGGGATCGCGGAGATGGGCAAGACACCTGAGACCATCACCATTGACGATCTCGGTCCCATTGACGAGTTTCATATCGGCGGGCGTGTGGCATCGGCTGAATTTCTTGATCAGTTGTCGCTGACCAATCAATCCCACGTGCTTGATGTCGGCTGCGGGCTGGGCGGGCCGGCGCGCTTTGCCGCCAGCCGTTACGGCTCGACTGTATCCGGCATCGACCTGACGTCGGAGTTCGTGCAGACGGGACAAGTGTTGTGTCAGTGGGTCGGCGTCGACAACAGCACAACGCTTGTGGAAGGCAGCGCGCTTGCCATGCCGTTCGACAATTCGGGTTTCGATGCCGCCTACATGATGCATGTGGGTATGAACATTGCCGACAAGGAAAGCCTGTTTGGTGAGGTTGCCCGGGTGCTGAAGCCCGGCGCCACGTTCGGCATCTATGACGTGATGCGGACCGCTAAGGACGAGATCAGCTTTCCGGTACCGTGGGCCGAAACATCAGCAACCAGTGAACTGGCGTCCCCGGATCAATACAAAACCGCGCTTGAAAAGGCAGGCTTCGAAATCACGGCACACCGAAACCGGCGTGACTTTGCCCTGGCGTTCTTTGCGCAACTGGCCACCAAAACCAGGGCTGCAGGGGGACCGCCGCCGCTTGGCCTGCACATCCTGATGGGTGAAAGCCGGGCAGCAAAAGTAAAGAACATGGCCGACAATATTGAAGCCGGACGCATCGCGCCGGTGGAGCTGATCGCTCGGCTGGGTTAATACAACTGTGACATATAGGACACAGTTTTCAAAAAAGTGCAGCTGCGCCATCAAAACAGATTGTCCTGCGGTCTCCCGGCATCTACCGTAAGGCAGAGCTCGGGGCGGGCCAGGAGGCTGAGGGTTTTGTGGAGACGAAAATAGCTGTTGCGTCGTGGATATCGGTACTTGCCATATCAACTTCGGCAGCAGGTAAAGTCTTCGACTAGACTGGTTTTGAATGGAGTACTGAAAAGGCGTCGCTTACTGCGGCGCCTTTTTTGCGGTGCCCGCAAGAGCCCCCAAATTTGCTGAAGGACGACGCCGCGTGAACACACGCCAGCCACCTGCTAAACCCATCACCAGCAATGCCGCCCTCAAAAAGGTTCTCTCAACTGTCTGGACCTGCCTGCACGAAGCGGCAGCACCGGGCCGTTCGCCCTACAGTATCGCGCAACTGGCAACCGTTGGCACGGACGGAGCGGCGAAAGTGCGCTATGTCGTGCTGCGTCGGGCGTGTGAGGAAACCGGCGAATTCGCCTTTCACACCGATGTACGCTCGAGCAAGATTGCCGAGATCGATGCCAATCCGAATGTCGCACTGGTGACCGCCGATCTTGAGAACAAAACACAGATCAGGTTGCAGGGCAAAGCCCGCATCATCACTGACGGCCCCGTCAAAAGGGCGGCATGGGATGCCAGCCGCGACCATTCGCTGGTGCTGTATCGCAACCCGCTGGTGCCGGGCACAGAGATAGCCAAGCCATCCGACGGCCAACCTGGAAACGAGCCGGCCGACCGTGACGACGGCTACGAGAATTTTTGCGTCGTAGCCATCTCGGTGACCCATATCGACTGGCTCGACCTCTCAGCAGATGGCCACGAAAGGGCCAGCCTGGTGCGCACGGGAGCAGACTGGTGCGGCAGTTGGGTGGCGCCTTAGAGCGAGGTGGATTCAAGTGAACCGATAAACCTGATCTCGCGCCATCCGATTACACTGACCGCGTAATGCCGCCATCCACGCGGATGTTCTGGCCGGTGATGTAGGCTGCGCCGCTTGAGGCCAGGAACGCGAACACAGACGCAATCTCGGGCAGCGAGTCGCCGTAGCGCTGCATTGGGATCTGCTCGAGAAACTCCGGCTTCAAACATCGGCATTGTTCGGCCCGCTGGGGCGGGCGACAGGGGGGCAACCTCAATCCGCAACCTGCCGCATGAAATTGCGATACAGGATTTCCGCGCATGTCAGGACGGCCGGCATATGCTCATCGGCTGCCGATTGCATTGCGGTCAGTCCGTCATCGCCAAGCGCTGCCAGAAGCGCATTGTGATAGGCTGGAACCTCGCCCCAGTTTGCCACTGTGTCGGGCTCGATTTCCGCGTGATACTGCATCGACCAGGCATGTTTTCCGATCCGCATGGCCTGCACCTTGCAGATGTCTGAACTGGCCAAAACGGTTGCGCCTTCAGGCGCCTGCGCAACGTTGACGGAATGCCACTGCAGAAACTTCTGCCGGCGCGGCAAGCCTTCAAACAGCGGGTCTTTTCGACCCGCGTCGGTCAATTCTACATCAAGAATGCCAATCTCGGGCGGACGCTGCGGTCCGCAGGTTCCCCCGAGCGCATCGGCCAGCAACTGATGCCCGAGACACAGGCCCAGAAAGGGCTTTTCAAGATCACCCACCCACTTGCGGATTACGGCCTTTTCCGGCACCAGCCAGGGATGGTCGTCCACGTCCCAGACATCCATCGGCCCACCCATGACCCAGAGTGCGTCATAGTCTTCAAGCTGCGGGATCGGCTCACCGGCATGCAGGTTGACCGCATCCCACTCTATCCGGTCATCAGCCAGAAACCGCCGCAACGATCCGGGATGCTCGCAATCGATATGTTGAAAGACCAAAAGGCGCATTAAACTCTCTGCTCCCGTCCATTTGTGCCCGCATCAAAAAGCAGTCTTGAGTGCATCGCTTGGTTTTCTTCTGAACATCATAGACCCCATTGTTCCAGGCCCCTATGCCCAATCAGGGTCGAACTGACAGGGCCAGTTGATGCATCGGCATCACATCATGCAGCAACAGCTTCGCGCAGCGTTGCAAAATGCCGGTCCCAGCCTGCATCGATGGCCGTCAGCAGGCCAAGGGCGTCATCGCCTGCCGCGTCAAAGCCTTCATGCTGCAATAACAATCTGGTGCCGCCGAGCATCTCTTCCAGTTGCCAGGTAACAGTTGTCATGTGTCCGCCCAGCGGCTTGATGGTGAAGGTGTATTTGAGCCTCGAAGGCGGTTTCATTTCCAGAACCGAACCCCAGCAGATTTTCTCCGTCTGGCCATCATCGGTGGTGCCGAGCAGGGCAAACTCCTCGCCCTCGGCCAGATCTGCATCAGCCGGGTGAAACCAGATCGCGAGCTTGTCCTTTTCCGTCAGAAACCCCCACACGGTTTCGCGCGACGCGGTGAACATGACTGTTTTTATTATGGTTGAACCGGTCATTTGCTGTTTCCTTCCGCGGCTTCAACCGCTGTTTGCAGTTTGGCGAGTTTGTCGTCCCAGAAATTGCTGAAGTAATCGAGCCAGTCCGCAACGTCCTTCAGGGCAAGAGGTTCCAGGCGGTTGATGCGCTCGCGGCCTCTTGCGTGAACGGAAATCAGGTTGCCCTGCTCCAGTATGGTGAGATGTTTTTTCACTGCCGCGCGGGTCATGGGAAAATGCTCAGCCATTTCACCGATGGTCATTTCGCCATCGCGCAGATGGGTGAGCATTTTGCGCCGACTCGGATCGGCCAGCGCCCGAAAGGTGCCCTGCAGGTCTGACGGCACGGTCTGCATCATGATGATCTCCATTACAATACCATTTGGTATCATGTATATATGATACCGTTTGGTACTATGTCAAGGAGATTTGGATGGCCTCAGACTTCTGCCACCGGCGACAGGTCCGACCGACCCAGCAGGTCTTCCAGCACCGGGACAATGTCGACTTTCTGCGCCCTGCCCCAATCGGGCTGGTAGGACGGCTTTCGGACCGGGAACACGGTTGCGGTCCCGTCGCTTGACCAGACGCCGTCGAAAAACAGATCCCGTTCCTTGCGCCGGCGGGGAATAATTGCAGGCGGCCTCGACCAGTTCATGAACGTGGTGCGGGCAGCGGCAACATCGCCTGCCTGCCAGCGCTTTGCCCAGGTCGCGCGGCGAATGCCACCGGTGTTGTAGTGAAACGACAGGGCGGCACCGAATTGTTCTTCTGTCAGGGCGAAACCGTCGAACACGTCTGCAACAGCCGGCACATAGGTTGTGCGCAGCACCCAGTCGAACACTTCAAGACAGCGCCTGATGGTTTGCGGATTGTCCTTGTATCTGGGAAAAACCGTATGTCCGGATGAGTTGGTGATGCCCACACTCCAGGTCCACACACCAACGCTGTCCAGATAGGCTTCGCGCACAATCGCCTCATGGGAGACAATCTCCTGCGCGACTTTGACCGTGGTCCTGCTGCTCACTTGTTACCATCCGGGCTGAGGTCTGGACGACGACTGACCCGGGATACACTGGCCTCACTTGGTGATGAAGATGGGGCTGCACGATGGTCGTTTGATTGACAAAGTGTGACGCCGACCATCGCGTCAAAACAGCAACCGGCGCCACCACCGCAGTGCAGCACCGGTTCGGTATTGCGGGGAGCCTTGCTCACCCCGCCTGGAGCCGTCATGTGAAGTCTATATCATCCGGTCATTGGCGACGGTATGTTGAAGTTTAAGCACCTGGTCATGCCCTTTCATGATGCCGGTGGCCCGCCATCCGAGCTTTTCATAAAAGCCCGTCGCGCGGATATCCGGATCTGGATTGGCAAGCAACCAAATCTCTTCATGGCCCAGGGAGAAGAGCCAGTTTTGCGTGCGCGCCAATACGGTCTTGCCAATACCCCTGCCTTCATATTCAGGCGCGACGGCAACCACCGCGATTTCGCCGTTCAATCCATTGCCCATCGAAAACCCGACCAGCTTTCCGTCATCTTCGCAAACCCAGCCGCTGGCGTCTGATCTCAACTCGTCTGCCATGGACTGCGGCGTGACACTGTAGTCTTTCTTCAACTCGTCCAGGGTGACGGCGTTTTCTTTGGTTGACAGTCGGACGGCCAAGGCCGCGGGAACATCTTCTGCCCGCATTTGACGATAAGTGAGTGGCATGTCATGTCCGATCTGGCCTGCATGGTTCGAATTCACTATACCCGGCCCGTCAGACCGCACCAAAACGGTAACCGCGGCCGCGGACTGTGTTGATCAGCTTGGTCTCCACGCCGTCGTCGATCTTGGCGCGCAGCCGCCTGATATAGACATCGACCACGTTGGTGAGCGGGTCCTGCGACACGCCCCAGACATTCTGCAATATCCTGGCGCGGCTCAGTACCTTGCCGGTTTCAACCATCAGGAATTCCAGCAAGGCATATTCCAGGGAGGTCAGCTCAATGGTCTTGCCGTCACGCTTGACGATCAGTGCATCACGATCAAACGACAGGTCGCCGGCCTGCATCATGCCCTTGGCCTGTTTCATCTCGCCCGCGCCTGAGCGGCGGTCGAGGCTTTCAAGCCGGGCCAGCAGCTCATCAAAAGCGAAGGGCTTTGTCATATAGTCATCAGCGCCGAGCCTGAGACCGCGGACAATGTCGTCGGTGCTGTCCAGCGCGGTGAGCATCAGAATCGGGGTGCGGTTGTTGTCCAGACGCAGCGACCGGCACACCTCACGCCCGTCAAGCGCAGGCAGCATGACGTCCAGGATGATTGCATCCCAGGCGCCTTTGCTGGCCGCGTCGAACCCGGACTTGCCGTCGTTCTGTATATCAACGGAGTGGCCTTCGGCCTTCAGTCCCCGGCCGAGAAACTCCACAATCCGGATATCATCCTCAATAAGCAGCAACCTCAATTCACAATCTCCATTTCAGCATGTGCGACAGGCTCCGGCTCATCCAGATGTTGTTCAACAACAGGAAGCGCAATCCGAACCGCCGTGCCGCCGGAAAAACCCGTATCAATCCAGATGCGCCCGCCATGGGCGTTGGTTATCGAGCGCGCTATGGACAGACCCAGCCCGGTGCTCCTGCGCTGGTCCGGCGCCGCTTCCACGGCGCCGCGATAAAACCTCTCGAATGCATGACTGGCGTCTTCGTCCGATATACCCGGTCCGTCGTCTTCAACGCTCAGCCACCATTCATCATCATGACGGACCAGTGAAACCTCGATGCTGACGCCGGCAGGTGAGTGTTCAATCGCATTGCATATCAAGATCAGCATCAACTGGCACAAGCGCTGAGCATCACCCTCCACCGGCACAATTTCATCGCCGAGGTCCATGGACAGCCGGCATCGGTCCTGTTCAAATTTCGCATGCAGCTGTCCGGCCGCCGCGATAACCGGCCTGCGCAGATCAATCGTGCTCTGGCGCATGTCCACCACTCCGGCCTGTTCGCGCGCAATCAGGAAGATGTCATTGACGAACCGGGTCAGCTGATCGGAAATGGCTACGATCCGGCTCAATGCCGAGTGATAGGTCTCACGCTGTTTCTGGCGCGCCCTGAGGGCGACTTCCGCCTCGCCGCGAACTGCGGTAATGGGGGTGCGCAGTTCATGGCCGATATCGGCGAAGAACTGCCGCCTGGTTTCGGCGCACCGCTCGAGTTCGCCATTGGCGACCTGCAGTTCATCGGTTCGCTCCATGACCCGCTGTTCGAGCTGGTCCCTGGCCTCTTCCAGGGCTGTGCGCTGGGTCTGCAACTGGCCGGCCATGGCGTTGAACCGCCCTGACAGCATGGCGAACTCGTCCCGCCCGGTGATCGGAATGGTATGGTTCAACTTGCCGGCTGCAAACAGCTCCGCACCGTTTTCAAGGTTGCGCAGGCTGTTGGAAAGTCTCAATGCCAGAGCATACATCGCCCATCCGGCCACCAGAACACCGCTCAGCGATGCCAGAATTGCCGCCCAGTACGCGACAGTGTTGAAATACTCGATTTCCCTGAGCGCATCGTTCAGTTCCGACCGCTCATCGTCCACTGCGTCCTTGATCAACCCGGCAACTGCATCGTCCAGCCGGCCTTTAAGGCTGGTGTCGAGAAATTCCCGGGCCTCGTCCACACGGCCATTGTTCAGAAGCAATTCTGTCTGGCGCACATCGGCAAACGCATTCTCAAGCTGTTTCGCTAGATCCATGGCGCGCTGCCGGTCCGCATCAACTTCGCCATCGCGCAGTCCGACCTGATCCTCGTCGGCTGTGGTTTCAGTAATGTCCGCAATGATCTTTGTAATTCGCGCCTCAGCCTCATCCAGGTCAAACGTCAGGCTGTTGCCTTCGTTGAGCAGATCGCGGCGGACACGCTTGAATGTGCTCAATACCTCGCTGGACAGGCTCAGATACCCGGTGAGTTCCTCATAAGCGAGGCTGGTGCGCTTTTGATTGTAGGTTGCACTGTAGGTGTTCCAGAGCAGCAACAGCGAACATGCGACGACAACCGCCGCAAGAGTGCTGACGCTCATGACGAGTTTGGTTCTGATCTGCATGTCAGGGATAATAGGCTTTCCGTCACCGCAAGGACAGATGCGTCACATTAACGCCAGATTAATTTGGCGCCTGCAGCCGGCTCGCGGAAATGCCGCCGATATGCATAATGGCCGGTCTGTCACCGGTTGTGGAGTTCACCTGAGCATGGATGGAAGCGGAACACCCGGCGCCAGCGGTGAAAACGGCAGACTGGTGATTGCTGCGGCAGGCCTGCTGTGTCTGGTGCTGGGCTCCGTACATGCGTTCTCGGTGTTTCTGGTGCCGCTGGAAACGGCCTATTCTGCGTCCCGGGCACAGATCAGCCTGATCTACTCTTGCGCGCTGATCACGCTGACCATCTCGGTTCTGATCGGGCCGAAATTCTTCCATCGCCTGCCTGCAGGGTCCATCCTGCTGGCGTCCGGCCTGGTCGCGGCCACCGGGACAATGATTACGGCTTTTGCGCCCGGTTTCTTTGCGGCCATGTTCGGGTACGGCCTGCTGTTCGGGGCGGCCAACGGTGTCGGTTACGGCTTTGGTCTGCAGCTTGCCGCAAAAGCCAATACCGGCCGTGAAGGCATGGCCATGGGCATTGTGACAGCCTGTTACGCCACCGGCGCCATGATCGCGCCCGCCGGGTTTCAGTGGGCATTGTCCCATGGCGGATTCCAGACCGCCATGCTGGGCCTGACGGTCGCCCTGGTGGGCGCATCGGTTTGCGGATCAATAATGATCAGCAGCACGGGCGCGCGGCTGGATGCGCCGGCGCGCCAAACCGCACGCGACACGATCAGGCCGGGCCAAGTGGCACTGCTGTGGACCGGTTTTGGCGCAAGCGTTTTCTCCGGCCTGATGGTCATCGGTCATGCTGCGGAGATCGCCAGATCAGATCAGCTTGCCCACCTGATCTGGATTGCGCCTGCCCTGATCGCCGGCTTCAACCTGGCAGGCAGCCTGTCGGGCGGATATCTGGCCGATGCCATGGCGCCAAGATTGTTGCTGGCGGGCCTGGCGATGTTTTTATCCGGCGTTCTTGCGGTGCTGGCCGTCAGCGCGCCGGGCCTGCCGGTTCTGGCGGGCCTTGCCTGCGTCGGGTTTTGCTATGGCGCCATCATCTCCATCTACCCGGCCATCATTGCCAAACGCTACGGCATGGCCAACAGCGCACGCATTTACGGCCGGGTCTTTACCGCCTGGGGCACAGCCGGACTGGCCGGCCCCTGGCTGGCGGGTGCCCTGTTTGATGCAACGGGTGGGTATACGATCGCGCTGGCAGCTGCTGCCGGTCTCAGCCTTGTCTCCGCGCTGGCAGTGCATATGCTGTTTCGATAATCCCCATAAACTTGCCGTGACACGTTGAAAGCGATATTCGATAGGACCAAGTGCAAAAACCAAGGGCATATACCATGAGACTGACTTTCGCTGCTTCCCTCATATTTCTGGCCTGCGTGCAGCCCAGCCTTGCTGAACCCTGCAAGGAGAAATTCGCTCAACTGCTGATCCAAGGCAACGGGCCGCATCCGGTGACGATCCGCATCACGTCGGAACCGAAGGGCGGCAAGGTGTCAAAGAACGAATTCTTTTTCAAAACCACCGGTCACTGGATGACGGTGATGACCGATCCGGCAAACCAGCCCATCACGCTGGCCTACAACAACAAGATGTACACGTCTTCCGACGAGGGCAAAACCTGGAAGAAAGTCAGGGAGATGGACAGCGAACAGAACCGGCTCGACAACATCAGGAACCAGGAAGCAAATGCAAAAACAATAAAAAATGCCGCATGTGGTGAGGAAATGCTCGACGGTGTCATGCACGACACTGTCGAAGCCGATTTCGATACCGTCCAGCAGTACAAATCCTCAAACCACTACAAATACTGGGTAAACCGGGAAACCGGATGGATAACCAAAGTAACATACGATTCCAAAAGCAGCGGGTATGAGAGCTTCACCACCCAATTGATGGAAAAGACGCCGGACCTGGAACTGCCCATGCCCGAATAGGCATGCTGCGTCCGCATGTCCGGAACGGACATTTGAAATGCTGGTGATCCCGGCAGGATTCGAACCTGCGACCATCAGCTTAGAAGGCTGGTGCTCTATCCAGCTGAGCTACGGGACCGTTGTTCAGCAGTTTGCGCGCCCTGTTTGCCGCAAGAGCGCGTGTCTCGCAAGTGTTAGATGATCGAGGACTAGAGCAACATGGGTTCAAGTGAACCCATGAAGTTGCTCGATCACTTTGAAAGCGATCAGGTTTATGATTTTTGGTTGCTTCAACCAAAAATCATCCTGATCTAGTGCGTCCAGTTATCTGTGCGGCCCCAGCGGAAATTGTCGGAATAGGACTTGGACTTGGCGGACGGCTTTTTCGGCTCGATGACCTGGTAGGCATGGCCTTTGCGCCTGGCGTAGTTTTCCGCTTCTTCACGGGTGGCGAAGGTCAGCTTCAACTGCTGCTTCATGTCACCGGATGACGTCCAGCCCATCAGTGGGTCGGTTTCGCGCGGGGCTTCTGCTTCAAATTCCAGCACCCAGTTTTTCGTCTTGGCCTTGCCGGACTGCATGGCGTTGCGGGAAGGCTGGTAAATACGTGCAGGCATGATGTCGCCTTAAGTGTTGCCGGTTGGCTCCAAACTCGTTTCAGGTCCGGCCGGTGGCCGGTGGTCGGAGCGGAGAGATTCGAACTCCCGACCCTCTGGTCCCAAACCAGATGCGCTACCAGGCTGCGCTACGCTCCGAATGCCGTTGCCGGACAAACCATCCCTGAACTGGTGAAGGGTGGTTACAGGAAAACACACCTGCTCGGCAAGAGGATAATCACCCGGATCAGAATGATTTTTGGTTGTCTCGACCAAAATCCGAAAAACCCGATGGTTTCCAGAGTTGCGCTAGGAGCCATTGAAAAACCGATGCTTCAGGCGGCTGCCCGGCCTGATGCCGAGTTTTGCCGCCGTACCGGCAACAACCTCCATCACTGCAGACACTTCGCGGCCCGCACTGAGTACCTGCAGGGACTCAGGCACCGTGTCGGCCTGAACATGCACAACTGTCCCGTCAGCGGTGACGAACAGCATGTCGAGAGAGAGATAGGTATTGCGCATCCACATGGAGACCAGGCGGGGACTTGGCCAGTGAAACAGCATGGCCTCGCGCTCGCCCATGGACCGGCGAAACATCAGGCCGCGCGAGCGCGTTTCATCACTGGTGGCAATTTCAGTGGCAAATGCAATGTCACCGCGATCAGAGGTCACGATCACCTGCTCAACAGGCAGGCGAACCACCTCTTCCGAAGCCAGCGACGGCCCGGCAAGAAACAACAATGAAATCAGGATTGACGCCAATATCCGCATGGCATGTCTTGTACGCCGTATCTGACGGCGGATCAATTCGTGCCAGGCAACCGGTCGTCATCAAGGCTGAGACGAACTTCAGCAGCCATCTTTCCCTTGGCGCCATCGCCAAAGCGGACATAAATCCACTGGTCCGGCTCAATCTCGGCGATCGCGGTTTTGCGCAGAACCTCCATGTGAATGAAGATGTCGGGCTCGCCTTCGCCTTCACTGGCAAAACCGAAGCCTCGGGTGCGATTGAACCACTTGACCTTCACACGGGTCCACTCGCTGCCGGCCTCAACGTTCTGGTGAGTGCGCGGTACGCGCTCTACCGGATGGATCGCGGTGGTGGTGTCGACGTCCAGCACACGCAGGCACTGGATGCCCTTTTGACGCTGCACAGCTTCGCAGACCACACGCGTGCCTTCCAGCGGCGCGTCAAAACCATCGCGCTTGAGGCAGCTCAAATGCAGCAGGACATCAGGGATGCCGCTGTCGGGTATGATGAAGCCGTAGCCGCGTGCTACGTCAAACCACTTGACGAAGCCTGCCACCTCGAAAATTTCAACATTGGATTCCAGCTCTGATAGTGAAGATTGGCGCACTTGTCCGGTCTGTGCCGGCGTGTTGTTTCTTAATTCAGCCCCATCGTCCACTGGCCCGCCATCACCAGCCATAATAACTGCTCCTAACCTTTACTCAATCCGCTATCTACAGTTGCCCTCAACCAAATGATGGGCAAACACCGGCGATTTGTACAGCCATCACACGGGGAAATTTTCGGATTTACACAAAGTTGATCGATGTTCGCGCAGGCCCTGCATTCAGCGGTTGACGTAACGCGCAGGTAACCGTTTGAAAATCCGGCTTTTTTGTGAAATTTTTGTGGTTTCCATGTTTTTTCAATTTGATTTTTTTTCTTGGTAAACCTGTGCGCAACCCGGTCTTGCACCCTGCATTGGCGGGCCTTCCGGGAGATTCAGCTGACAAGAACCGGCACGGAAGACAACGAATCAACACCGGATGGACGGCATCGAGGTCTCAAAATCAACGCCATAATCAGCGTCAAATTCTCATTTTTTGCAAAAACAATATCCAGTTGTGGGCAACACGTGACCTCGACTTCACATTTTTGCATTTTTCATAGGCAATTTGCCGCAGGCCTGTAGACTGTTTGCCGGGAAACTGAGGAGGAAACAAAATTATGGCACTCAAGCCAGCACTTACTGATCTCCCGATCAAAACGGCGGATGCCGGTTTTTACAGAGGATTCAGTAAAGACGTCACTATTGCGTCCAAATTCATCATCGGGGGACTTGTGATCTGGGCAGTGGCATTTCCGGAACAGGCCGGAGCGGTGCTCAACAAGTTCAATTCATTCATTCTGAGCAACTTTGCCAGCTGGTATATCTGGGTGGTGGCGCTGTTTGTCCTGGTGTGCGTCCTGCTGGCCTTATGGCCTGCAGCCGGCAAGCTCAACCTGGGCCAGGATGGGGAAAAGCCGGAGTTTTCCAACTTCTCCTGGTTCTCCATGATGTTCGGCGCCGGTATCGGCGTCGGCATGCTGACCTGGGCGGTGGCAGAACCGGTCTATCATTTCGGCAACAATCCGGAGGTGATCAAGGGCCTTACCAATGGCGGCACTGCGGACAATATCCGCATGGCTTACAAGTGGTCGTTCCTGCACTGGGGGCTTGGTGCGTGGGCGTGTTATGCAATCGCCGGGCTGGCGCTGGCCTTCTTCAGCTATCGCCGCAACCTGCCGCTGACCATCCGTTCATCGCTGACGCCGCTGTTCGGCAAGGCACTGTCCGGCCCGCTCGGCAATGTGATTGATATTGTCGCCGTGGTGGCCACCATTCTCGGTGTCGCCCAGACGCTGGGCTTCGGCGTCGAACAGTTTGTGTCCGGCCTTGCGCGTATCGGCGTTGGCGGCCTGCAGACCGCAGAAGGCACGGCCAGCTCAGTTGGCATCATTGTGGCCATCGTGGCGATCATGGGGGCCTCGACGCTGTCTGCCCTTTCGGGTGTCGGCAAGGGTATCAAGTGGCTGTCCAATATCAACATGGTGCTGTCCATTGCGCTGCTCGGGTTCTTCCTGCTGTTCGGTTCGACGTTCTTCGGCCTGCAGGCACTTGTGGTCGGCATCTGGGATTATCTGATTGCCTTGCCGGAGATGATGTTCCGGGTCTGGAACAGCGACGGCAATCCGGAGAGCGTAGCGACCAAGCTGGCCAGCTGGCAGGGCGCATGGTCTGTGTTCTACTGGGCATGGTGGGTGGCGTTTGCGCCGTTTGTAGGCCTGTTCCTGGCTCGTATTTCCAGGGGCCGGACGATCCGCGAGTTTGTCCTGGGCGCCATGATTGTGCCGTCACTGATGTGCTTTGTGTGGTTCACCTGGGCCGGTGGCACTGCCATTGACCTGGAACTGAACGGTGGTGCCGGTGGCGTCATCACCTCGGCACCTGACGGTGACAAGATCTTTGCCATGACCAACTTCATGCTGTCACCCATATCGGAAGTGCTGTCGTGGATGATGTCATTCATGATCGTGGTACTGCTGATGACCTACCTGGTTACCTCGGCCGACAGTGCGGTGCTGATTGTCAACACCATCAATGCCGCCGGTGATGAGGGACCCAAGGCGCGTCCGCATATCATCTTCTGGGGTGTCGCGCTGGGGGCCGTGGTTGCCGCCCTGCTGCTGGTAGGCGGCCTGAAGGCCATTCAGACGGCCATGGTGATCGGGGCACTGCCGTTCTCCATTGTTATGGTGCTGATGTGCTTTGCGCTGGTCAAGGCCATCTTCAATGACAGCCGGCGTGAAAAAGCCGGCATGAGTACGGTTGCCGCACCGGCTGAATAGGCCTGGCAGACAAAAACTAAAAGGCCCCCGCTGCTTGCGCAGCGGGGGCCTTTTAGTTTGAGTTTATATCGCTCACGCAAGCAGCCTGTCGGCTGCGCTCCGCTAGGGCGCACTTCGTGCGACGGCCGGTCGGCCTTGCCTCAGCACGTTCCGTGCCTCGGAGGCGTTCATCACTACGGTAGTTCAGGGTCGGAGAACGGGGTGTTTTATTCCGCTCACGCAAGCAGCCTCCGGCTGCGCTCCGCTAGGGCGCACTTCGTGCGACGGCCGGTCGGCCTGCCTCAACACGTTCCGTGCTTCGGGGGAATTCATCACTACGGTAGTTCAGGGTCGGAGAACGGGGTGTTTTATTCCGCTCACGCAAGCAGCCTCCGGCTGCGCTCCGCTAGGGCGCACTTCGTGCGGCGGCCAGTCGGCCTTGCCTCAGCACCGGTGGTGCTTCGGAGGGAGTTCATCAAGAAGGTTGTGCTGAACTCTGGAACTAGGCCCGACGGGCCTCGGGCCGGTCAGGCCCGCCCTAGCGGAGCGCAGCCGCCAGGCTGCTTGCGTGAGCGACATCACTTAAGTCGGAGAACGGCCCGCCGCAGGCGGACAAGCTGTTCGACCAACCAAAATGAATCAGCTAAACAGATCGCATGGCCACCTCCCCGATACGCGAAACCGAGCTCTACGTGCCCATCAAGGCGCTGCTGGAAGGCCAGGGCTACGAGGTCAAGGGCGAAGTGGGTGCTGCTGACGTGGTTGCCTGCCGCGACGGGGCAGACCCGGTCATTGTGGAACTGAAGACCGGTTTTTCATTGTCCCTGTTCCACCAGGCCATTGACCGGCTCTCCTTGAGTGACACCGTCTATGTGTGCGTGCCGCGCGGGTCGGGGCGCGCGTTTCTGAAATCACTGAAGAACAACAAGACCCTGTGCCGCAGGCTCGGGCTCGGGCTCATCACCGTGCGGCTGAAGGACGGGCTGGCTGAAATCCATCTCGACCCGGCGCCGTACAAACCACGCCAGTCAAAACGCAAAAAGACAAGACTGCTGAAAGAGTTTGCCACCCGTGTCGGCGATCCGAATACCGGCGGCACGGCCAGGAAAACCCTGATGACGGCATACCGGCAGGACGCGCTGCGCTGCGCCGGAACCCTGCACCACAATGGTGCCACCAAGGCTGCCCATGTGGCCAAGTCTTCAGGTGTCGCAAAAGCCCGGCAGATCATGTCTGCCAATCACTATGGCTGGTTTGACCGGGTCGAGACCGGCATTTACGAGCTGAGCCCCAATGGCAGACGGGCGATTGCCGACTATGCCGAGGAACTGGAGAGGCTGATTTCCGGCAGTTAGTACGGCACCCGGTTTGGCTTTGCTCAGACCTCCTCCAGCACATCTCCGATGTCATCGTGAATGACCAGTTCAGCCAGCCGGTCAGCCGGGGTCGGTTCGCCATTGACGATGACCAGCGGAATACCAAGCTGTGCGGCAAGTGCCGGGAAGCTGGCGGCAGGCTCCACCACCAGCGAAGACCCCACCGCGAGAAACAGATCGCTGTCCCTGGTCATCTCGCCGGCCCGGCGCATGGCCTCCACCGGCATCGACTGGCCGAACGAGATGGTGGCGGTCTTCACAATACCCGCACACTCCACACAGGCCGGTGCACCACTATGGGCTTCAAGCTGTTCGGCGATCCAGTCCAGCTCATGGCGCCTGCCGCACTCAAGGCAGTGGGCATAGGTACCATTGCCATGCAGTTCCACGGTCCTGGACGCCGGCACACCGGCGCGCTGGTGCAAGCCGTCAATGTTCTGGGTGATGACACCCGCCAGCTTGCCGGCGCGATGCCAGCGCGCTGCCGCTGCATGGCCCCTGCCCGGCTCGACCGGGCCTACTTCGTCGCGAATTTTCAGAAACCGTGACAGGCCCTCACGGCGCGCCTCCGGCGATGACATGAAAGTCTTGAAATCGAGCGGCTTGTACCTCGACCACACACCGCCGGGCGAGCGAAAGTCGGGAATACCGCATTCAGTTGAAATACCGGCACCGGAAAAAACCACGATACGGTTTGCCTGGCCCACAAGCCTTGCAAGTTCCGCCCGTTTGCCGTTCAAATCGTTCATCATCAAAAACCAACCCAATCCGACACACTTGCCAAGAGGGTCACACATGAAATATCTGCACACAATGGTCCGCGTCACAGATCTGGATGCATCGGTCAAATTCTTCTGCGATGTGCTCGGCTTCACCGAGACAAGGCGCTATGAGAGCGAACAGGGCCGCTTTACCCTGGTGTTCGTGGCACCGGACGAGTCGCCGGACTGTCCGGTTGAACTGACCTATAACTGGGATCCGGAAGAGTATGACGAGGGCCGCAATTTCGGCCACCTGGCCTATGAGGTCGACAATATCTATGAGTACTGCCAGATGCTGATGGATAACGGCGTGACCATCAACCGGCCACCACGCGAAGGCCGCATGGCATTTATCCGCACGCCGGACAATATTTCCATCGAATTGCTGCAGAAAGGCGACAACCTGCCGGTTCAGGAACCGTGGAAGTCCATGGAGAATATCGGCAAGTGGTAGCCTGACCGCGACGGATTGCGGGTGCGTTGAACGTCAACACACAATAGACATTCAGGAGCCCGCAAATGCCGAATCGCGCAGCGCGTTATGATGCCGTATCGAAATGGCTGCACTGGTCTGCTGCCGGACTGCTGATCGGCGGTTTCCTGGTGGCAGAAAACACCTCGCACCGGTTTGTCGAGGCAGCCGGATACGGGGTTCATGTGTCAACCGGCCTGGCCCTGCTCGCCCTGACAGCATTTCGGGTTTACTGGCGGCTGAGCCATGCAGCTCCTGCTTACCCCGCAAGCATGAAGTCTGTTGAAAAATGGGCCGCCAACAGCATTAAAGTACTATTCTACATGCTGATGGTGCTGATCCCGCTATCGGGCCTTGCTGCCCATGCAGTGGAATTTCGCAGTCAGGGTGCCCTGTTCGGTGTTCTGCCGGTTCCCGGCGTTCCGGTCTGGCTGGTGCCAGGGGATGCGGAAGAGATACATGAACTGGCCAGCCATTTGTGGCTGCCCTTGCTGGCAATCCATGTCATCGCAGCCATCTGGCACCATTTCGTCAGGCGCGATGACGTGCTGACACGCATGTTGCCCCACCGACGGCAGCAAGCAATCTTTGAACAAGGAAAAGGCGGTGGTACGCCCTAGGGGAATCGAACCCCTCTCTCCAGCGTGAAAGGCTAGTGTCCTAACCGATAGACGAAGGGCGCGCACCACCGGGCGTCCGTATATCTAGGTTCCGGCCCGCTGGCAAGCACTCAAACGAAAAAACCGAAAAAATCTGGGTAACCGCTACCTGCCGGGCACTTCCGCTGCGTCGTCAATGAACAGTTGGCCTTCGCGCTTGCCGCCCCAGTCGTTGATGGTCAAGCGGCCGGCGAGGTGCAGCGGCATCTGGCGTTCCGACAACAACACTTCACCTAACTCGGTGCCCATGGCCCTGAACGCAATGGCTTTCAGGCGGGTGCCGTCTGACTGCACCAGCGTACAACGGACATGATCTGCGCCGGCACGCGCGGCATAGACCACCTTGTGCGATGGCAGGGCGAACACCGGTGACGGGTTGCCCTGGCCGAACGGCCCTGCCCGGTCCATATCCTCTATGAACCGGGTCGAGGCACCCGAGGCGGCAATGGCGGCATCTATGACAAGAGTATCGACACTGGCCACGGCGTCGACTTCAGCGGCGAGCCGTGCTTCCAGAAAAGCGCGCAGATCGCCGAGCCGGGCCTGTTCCAGCGTGATGCCTGCTGCCATTGCATGACCGCCGCCCCTGATCGCCACACCGGCTGCCACGGCCGCCTGTACGGCGGCGCCAAGGTTGACACCTGCAATGGAGCGCGCAGACCCGGAAGCCGCAGACCCGTCCCTGGGCAGGCCGATGGCAAAGGCAGGCTTGTCGAACCGGTCTTTCAGGCGCGATGCGACGAGCCCGAGCACGCCGGGATGCCAGCCCTCGCCTGCCACCACCACAACCGGCAGCTTCGCCTCTTTACCCAGCATGGCTTCGGCCTGTTCAATGGCGCGGTCAACCGTGGCCAGTTCGATGGCCTGGCGCTTCTGGTTCATTTCCTCCAGCGACTGGGCCAGTTGCATGGCATGGCCCTTGTCGTGGCTGGTGAGCAGGGCGAGGCCGTCCATGGCAGAGCCGATGCGGCCGGCCGCATTCAGCCTCGGGCCCAGAACAAAGCCCAGTGAATGGGCATCCGGGCGGCGTGACAGGCGGGCCACGTCGGCAAGGGCGGCAACCCCTACCCGGTCGCGCCTGGCCATGATCTTCAGCCCCTGGCGCACATAGGCCCGGTTCAAGCCGACCAGCGGCACCACATCGCACACCGTGCCGAGCGCCACCAGGTCCATCATCGCCATCAGGTCAGGCTCCGGACGTGCGTCGCTCCACCAGCCGCGGGCGCGCAACTGCTTCGACGTTGCACCGATCAGCACCATCACCACGCCTGCCGCACACAGGGCACCCTGTCCTGATGTGTCATCCAGGCGATTGGGATTAATCACTGCGCACGCATGCGGCAGTTCGTGACTTGCCTGATGGTGATCAACGATCACCGTGTCCATGCCAAGTTCCTGGGCCTTCAACAGCGGGTCATGCGCCATGACCCCGCAGTCCAGCGTGATCAGCAACTGCACGCCTGCCGCCTTGTGATCTTCCACTGCGGCCACAGACGGGCCGTAGCCCTCATCGACACGATGCGGGATATGCACCCGTGGCACCACGCCTGCCGCACTCAGGAAATCCACCATCAGCGCAGATGACGTCATGCCATCGACATCATAATCGCCGATCAGGCCAATGGCTTCACCGGCCATGACTGCATCGGCCAGCCGGGAAGCGCCTGCGTCCACATCCATCATGTGTGCTGCAGGCGGCATCAGTTCGCGCAGTGTCGGTTCCAGAAAACCCGCCGCGGTTTCAGGCAGCACGCCGCGGGCGGCCAGTATGCGGCCCATGATATCGCTGACATTGATTGCCTGAGAAATGGCTTGCGCCATCCGGTCGGTCTGAAGACGGGGTGTCCACCGCCTGCCGGTGATGGAACGTTCGACACCGAGAAAAGCCTTGGGGTCGGGACCCATTCAGGTCATGCCACCTTGCGGCGGTTCTTGATCCAGCGGACCGTGCCGGTGGCAGAGCGCATCACAACCGTGTCCGTGGTGATGTGAGACTTGCTGAATTTCACGCCTGCCAGCATGCTGCCATCAGTTACACCGGAGGCTGCAAACAGCACATCGCCGGAGGCCATTTCGTTCATGTCGAACTTCGCATCCGGGTCCTTGACGCCCATTTTCAGGGCCCGGTCACGGTCGGTGGCCTTGTGAAACACCAGGCGGCCCTGCATCTGACCGCCAATACAGCGCAGTGCCGCCGCCGCCAGCACACCTTCCGGAGCGCCGCCGACGCCCATATAGATGTCGATACCGGTATTGTCCGGGTCGGTTGTGTGGATCACACCGGCAATATCACCATCGCTGATCAGGCGGACACCCGCACCGGTTGCCCGTATTCCTGCAATCAGTTCGGCATGGCGGGGACGGTCAAGCACACAGGCCGTCAGATGTTCGGTCTTCACGCCCTTGGCCCTGGCCAGCGCGTGCAGGTTTTCTTCGGGCGATGCATCCAGATCGATGGTGCCTTCCGGGTAACCGGGCCCGATGGCGATCTTGCTCATATAGCTGTCGGGGGCATGCAGCAGGCTGCCGCCGACCGCCATGGCGATAACCGCAAGTGAATCCGGCATGGCCTTGGCGCACAATGTGGTGCCTTCCAGCGGATCCAGCGCAATGTCGATTCTGGGGCCTGTGCCGGTGCCGACCTTTTCACCGATATACAGCATGGGCGCTTCATCGCGCTCGCCTTCGCCGATCACCACCTTGCCGTCCATGTCAATATCGTTCAACGCAGTGCGCATGGCGTCAACGGCAAGCTGGTCAGCCTGCTTTTCGTCGCCGCGCCCGCGCATTGTCGCCGCCGCGATCGCAGCAGCTTCCGTTACCCGGGCAATCTCTATGGTCAACATACGGTTCAGCATGACTTCATCTTCACTTCTTGTTTCAGCTAGGGTCAGGACCCATTAATCTTATCCATTCTGCGGGAGGATATTTTGCTTCTGACAAGGCGAGAGGTCGCAGGAAACCGTCCGGTTTTCAAGACCTTTCAACGCTGTCAGGGGCAAAATAGACCCCGCCCTCCGGGTTTGAAGGAAAACACCCGTCTGAAGGCGAAAACTGCTCGACAAGGCACAAAGCCTTGCCTTGCGCTTTTTCACCGTCATTCGAATGTTTTCCTTCAAACAGAATTGCATTAGATTAATGGGTCCTGACCCTAGTCTCACAGACGTTCAATCCGCACCATGCGCGGACGGTCTGCAACATGCTTGGCAGCCTCTATCTTGTCCAGTACAGCCCGCATGGCACTTTCCAGCGTGTCATGAGTTATCAACACAAATGGCGCAATATCCGCCCCAGCCTGCGACCGGCTGATCGCCGGGCCGCGTTGAATGACACTTTCGATCGAGATGCCTTCATCTGCGAAGGCTTTTGCTACGCCGGCCAACTCGCCTGGCCGGTCGAACATGTCCAGGGCTACATAATAGCCTCCTTCATGGGCGCGCATGGCAGCGCGCCGGAACGGCATGAGTCCGGTTGCCGGCACGCCAAACACCGGCAAAACCGTACCGCGGGCAATGTCGCATATGTCAGCCATGACAGATGATGCTGTCGGATGACCGCCCGCACCACGGCCTTCAAGGAACAGCGTGTCGGAAAAATCGCCTTCCAGGACCACCGCATTGAAGGCGTCGCCGACATCGGCAATGGGCGAGCCCAACGGTACCAGTGCGGGATGAACGCGCTGCTCGATACCGTCTTCGGTCCGGTTTGCCACACCGAGCAGCTTGAACTTGTAGCCCAGTGAATGAGCGTTGCGGATATCGGCGAGCGTGATGTCTTCAATACCCTCGATATACATGTCATCAAGTGCAACCTCGGTGCCGAATGCCAGCGAGGTGAGGATGGCCAGCTTGTGGGCCGTGTCGAAACCACCAATATCGAAGGTCGGATCAGCCTCGGCATAGCCAAGCTCCTGCGCTTGTTTCAGCACATCGGCAAAATCACGGCCCTCGATCTCCATTTTGGTGAGGATGAAATTACAGGTGCCGTTCAGGATACCGAACAGCCGCGACACGGAGTTGCCGGCCAGGTTTTCACGCACCGTCTTGACGACCGGAATGGCACCGGCAACGGCAGCTTCATAGTTCAACGCCACATTGTTTGCCTCAGCCAGCCTGGCTAGGGCAACGCCATGGTGCGCCAGAAGGGCCTTGTTGGCGGTGACAACATGGCGGCCGGCCTTCAGCGCTGCTTCAACACAATCGCGCGCAACACCTTCTTCGCCGCCGATCAACTCGACGAGGACGTCGATATCGCCGTTTGTGGCCATATCGGCAGCATCATCATACCAGGTGAAGCGCGAGACATCGTGGTCCCCGCGCGTCCTTGATCTGGCTTGCGCGCTCACGGCCGTGACTTTCAAAGACCGTCCGCAGCGGGCTGCCAGCAATTCACCGTGCCGGGCAATCGCGTCCAGAACACCGGTCCCGACGGTGCCCAGTCCGGCAATACCAATTCGCAAAGGGTCACTCATCGGATGGTCAAGCTCGCATCAATTGAAAAAAGTCATGTGGTTTTGCGCCCTCTATGCGCTGTTTGGAGATGGTTTTCAAGCGACGGAGACGTGTGGGTCAACAGTTGCCACAAGTGGCATTGATGGTAAACGACAAAACCGGGATACTTGCTGCAAACCACAACCTGAAGAAAAACCGAACACATGATTACATTTGATTTTTCCAACCGTGTTGCAGTCGTTACCGGTGCCGGTGGCGGCATGGGCCAGCAGATCGCCAACATGATTCTGGGCGCAGGCGGTTCAGTTGTCATGATCGATGTGAAACCTGAGCCGGACGATTTGGGCGGCGCACCCGAGCAGCGGTTATACGCGCAGGGCGACCTGACCGACCCTGAATTCGTCAATGCCACAATTGCTGCAGGTGCCCGGCGGTTTGGGCAGATTGACTATCTTGCCAATGTCGCCGGTGTCTTGTGGTTTGACCATGATGCGTCACTGCTCGACATGGATATGGCGGTGTGGGACCAGGTGTTCGACATCAATCTCAAATCGATGGTCCATACCGCCCGGGCCGTCGTGCCGCACATGCGCAGGAAAAAAGCCGGCGCAATGGTGCATTTCTCCACCACCCAGTGCCTGCGCGGTGATCCGCTGCCGCAGGATGCCTATTCGACCGCGAAGGCCGGTGTCGGTGCCCTGTCGCGCTCGCTGGCCATGCAGCTTGCCGCAGACAACATCCGCTCCAACGCAATCTATCCCGGTTTGACGCAGACACCTCTGCAGGCGCGCTGGGACACGCCGGAAAAGATTGCCGAGGTCGGCGGTTTCGTGCCGCTCGGTCGCATTGCAACGCCCACCGAACTGGCGACTGCTGCGGTTTTTCTGCTGTCGGACGGCGCATCGTACATCACCGGCATCGACCTGGTGGTGGACGGTGGCCTGCTGTTGAAGTAAGGCCCGCGAATTTCAGGCGATCGCCTTGTTCAGCAAAATGCTGGTTTCGCTGTTCAGCACCCCCTTGATTTCGCGCACTTCGCGCAACACACGGTCAAACTCCGGCAGGCTGGAGGTCTCGATATGCGCGACCAGATCCCAGGTGCCGTTGGTGGAGTGCAGCGAGACAATTTCCGCCAGGTGCTTCAGCGCACCGGTAACCGATCTGGCCAGTGTGCCTTCCAGCTCAATCATCATCACGGCGCGAATAACCTCCACTTCCGCCGATGCATCCACTTCAATCGTAAAGCGCTGGATGATGCCGGTGCCAATCAGGCGTTCCATGCGGCTTTGAACGGTGGCGCGCGACACCTTCAACATGCCGGCCAGTGTGGTGACCGAAGCGCGTCCATCCTGTTTGAGAGCGTATATCAGACGCCTGTCCGTGGCCGAGATATCCAACATCAATTTTGTCACTTTGCATTATAGCTTTATCAATATGCTAAAACTTATACATAAAATGCTCAATTTTTCAACTATCTGATCAATCACCAATAGCGGAAACTGCATTCCAGTCACAACAGGAATGAAATTTGATGTCGCTCAATTGTTATTTGGTCGGTGCGCCGGTTCAAACAGGTACAAGTCAACAAGGCTGCCTGATGGGGCCGGACGCATTTCGGACCGCCGGTATTGCAACCACGCTGCAGGCGCTGGGTCATAATGTTGCCGACCATGGCAATGTCTCGCCGCGCGAAGTCAAACGGCCGAGTTCCGGTAACAGGGCTGTTCATCATCTCAATGAGACCGTCGGCTGGGCGCTGGCCCTGAACGAGATCGCCCAAGCTGCAATTGAACGCTCCGACTTTCCCATATTCCTGGGCGGTGACCACTCCTTGTCGATTGGCTCGGTGTCTGGTGTCACCAAGGCTGCCGAACAAAACGGCCGTGAGCAATTCGTGCTGTGGCTTGACGCCCACCCCGACTTTCACTCCCTCGAGACGACCGAAAGCGGCAATCTGCACGGTACGCCGATGGCGTATCTGACCGGGCACAGCGGGTTTGAAGACAGCTATCCGGAACTGACGACAAAGGTGAAGCCGGCAAACGTCTGCATGATGGGGCTGCGCTCGGTTGACCAGGCCGAAAAGGCACTGCTGGCGGCAAGCGACATCCAGGTCTACGACATGCGCGCGATTGACGAGCACGGCGTGGCCGGACCGTTGCGGGCGTTTCTGGAAAAAGTCAAAGCAGCCGGCGGCGCACTGCATGTCAGCCTCGATGTGGATTTCCTGGAGCCCAATATCGCCCCGGCGGTCGGCACCACCGTGCCCGGTGGCGCAACGTTCCGCGAAGCCCACCTGATCATGGAAATGCTGTGCGACAGCGCCCTGGTCACCTCGCTCGACCTGGTTGAACTCAATCCGTTCCTGGATGATCGCGGCCGCACGGCCAAGCTGATGGTTGACCTGTGTGCCAGCCTTCTCGGCCGCAAGGTTCTTGATCGTCCCACCAGGAGTTACTGACAATGAGCGTGCTGGCCGGCATTCACCTTTCCAAGCGATAGAAAGACATCAACAATGACCAAACTTCCACCCGCTCCTTCCAAGCTTGCCTTTGTGCCGTTTGTCAGCGTTGAAAACATGATGCGCATCGTCAACACCATCGGTGCAGCGAAAATGATGGCCGAGATGGCCGACTATATCGAAGCCGACTTCGTGCGCTGGGACAAGTTCGACAAGACGCCTCGCGTCGCCGCCCATTCGCACGAAGGCGTAATCGAGCTGATGCCGACCAGTGATGGCGAGACCTATGGCTTCAAGTACGTCAATGGCCACCCGGCCAACATGGCGCGCGGTTTCCAGACCGTGACCGCCTTTGGCGTGCTGGCGAGAGTGGACAATGGCTATCCCATCCTGCTGTCGGAAATGACGGTTCTGACCGCGCTGCGCACCGCGGCAACGTCAGCGGTGGCGGCCAAACACCTGGCCCCGAAGAACGCGAAGACCATGGCAATGATCGGCAATGGAGCGCAATGCGAGTTTCAGGCGCTGGCGATGCAGCAAATTGTCGGCATTGAAACCGTCCGGCTTTTTGACATAGATGCGACCGCGACAGAAAAGGCGGTTCGCAATCTGGCCGACACCGGCCTCAAAGTGATCGCCTGCACCTCTGCCGAAGATGCCATGACCGGCGCGGAAATCATCACCACCTGCACCGCGGACAAACAGTGCGCCACCATCCTGACCGACAACATGGTCGGATCGGGTGTTCACATCAATGCCATTGGCGGTGACTGCCCCGGCAAGACGGAACTGCACAGGGATATCCTGCTGCGCTCCAGCATTTTTGTGGAATACCCGCCGCAAACCCGCATTGAAGGTGAAATCCAGCAACTGGATGCAGATCATCCGGTAACCGAGTTGTGGCAGGTGATTACCGGCAAGACCAAGGGGCGCACATCCAGCGACCAGATCACCCTGTTCGACAGCGTCGGTTTCGCCACGGAGGATTTTTCCGCCCTGCGCTATGTGTACGACCAGCTAGAGGCCACCGGGCATTTTGTCGAACTCGACATGATCGCCGATCCGGATGATCCGCGCGACCTGTTCGGCATGGTGCAAAGAGCAAAGGTCTAGATCGGGATTCCCACACTGCCTGATGCAACCGGATCAGACCGGTTACCGGTGCTGGAGAAAGGCTTCTGTCTTTTCGCGCGAAAAACCACTTGGGCAACATGGGTTCGGTAGAACCCATAAAGTTGCTCTATCACTTTGAAAGCGATCAGACTTATGATTTTTGGTTGATTCAACCAAAAATCACCCTGATCTAGGGCGGGATGGGTGCAGGTGTATTCGGACTGCGCACATCGTCAGACCTTGTGCGATAGATTCGTCATGGCAGTGCAATGGAAACAGCCGATATCACCCAGATAGTTATGTTTCGGATCGCAAGGTTGGCATGTTCGTCAAGAAAACGGCACTGGAAAAACAGGCCGCATGAGGCCAACATACTAAGCACGACTCTCCGTATTGATGGAGGGAACATGGGGCTCAGGTCATGGAGTTGGACTGATTTTCAATCACAATGTCGATCACCAAACGAAGGCCGCTACAGACAATAGCGACATAACCTATTGTGTTGGTTTGTGGCTGGTTCCGGGGAACAAAAAAAGGAGCAGAGAGCATTACCTGGCGCATCTTCCGAAGACGTTGGAATTATTGAAAAACAAGAAGGTTATATTTCTTTACGACGATGATTCAATCCTTGAGTTTGTCAGAGCAAAAATTGAGACGAAATATTTTTTTGCAAAAAAAGTCCTGGTCAACGAGATGAGAGCACATCATCATATCGACCAGTTGATCGCGTCTGCAAAAAAATTCAAAATTGTAAAATTTGCGAGGTTGAAGGCGGAAAAAGGGCTCATTCATTACAACAGAGATCTCATAGGCTCAGGTGAAGACGCTTACAAAACCATCCTTGCTGTATGGTTATCCAAAGTCTTCGTCGTACACGACATAGCTATAAAGAAAAATCCCTTTAATACCAACGCCTTTGCTTGGGTGGATGCTTCACTTTCAAGAGTCGCCATCAATCGAAATTCAGCAAATTTCGTCGACGTCAGCGCCACTGACAAAGTACTGATGCGTGGATCCGGCATGAGGTACAAAGGCAAACAAATAAATTTTAGTGCAGGCTTTATTTTGGCAACAATTGAAAATTGGCGCATGTTGAATAAACATTACTCAGAAGAATTTTCCAAAGCCATATACGAACCATATCCAAACGACGACGAAACACTGCTGCACAAAATAAGCATGAAACACAGTCACTTATTTCGCAAAATAGAACCAACAAACAAAAGTTACAAAAACCCAGTAAAGCTCATCCGTCGAAAAATATTGGATTCCTATTACTCTACAATATATTTTCTAATCATCTACATATCCAATATTAAAAATTAAAACTCTATCAAAGATGGAGTAGATAAACTCAACATCCTCCTCAGTTGGCCTTTCATACGCTCCAGGGGGAGACTTGCCGAGTTTGGTTTTTAAACTATCTCTGAAAAAACCTCGTCCAATCTACCCTGCCGAAATTTTATGAGGAGATCTTTTCGGCAGGACATGTGATTATAATCCAAAGCCTTGAGGCATTTTCCAAGCGTAGTCGTTCCAGTTTTATTTAACCCGAGCCCAAAAAACCTTCATTGTTCTGACATCCCCCAGTTGGGTTTCATCGTAGCGAGAGGTTGGCATCGGCTGTTCCTTTTTTTCAAATTTTTTGAGGCTTAGCGCAGTATGTGACCCATTTTCCACGGAATTGACACCATCCGGGCGGGATTTGGCCGATTAAGTAAACTCACCTCTCCTGTCCCGTCATCATGACGACAGCGCCGCATTGCCGGAGAATCCCGACAAACAAAGCAAAGAGGGTCATTTCCATCATGACGCCGGCAAAAAGTGCAATCGGGTATGTATTCATGGCTATGAGCCTGGACGGCTATATTGCCAGGGCAGACGGTAATCTCGACTGGCTGATGAAACAGAAAACCGAAAGCGAAGATCACGGCTGCGACACCTTCATGGCATCGGTTGACGGCCTCATCATGGGCCGTGGTTAGTTTGAAAAAGTCCTGACCTTCGATGACTGGCCCTATCACAAGCCGGTTGTCGTGATGAGCCAGACATTGAACGATGCAGACATTCCGGGCGGGTTGCGAAACAAGGTGGAGCTTTCAACCCTGGAGCCGAAAGAGCTGATGCAGGAACTTGGTCGCAAGGGCTGGCAGCGCGCCTATGCTGATGGCGGGAAAATTATTCAGTCGTTTCTGCGTGCCGGACTGATTTCGGACATCATCGTCACCCACATACCGATCCTGATCGGGGAAGGACTGCCGTTGTTCGGCCGACTCGATCGCGACATCGACCTTGAACATCGTGAGACCCGGTCATTTCCATCCGGTCTGGCAGGTTCGAAATACCGGATCAGGCAGGTCGGCGGGCAGACACGGTGATTGGGGTGTGCCGACAAGCTGGTTGCGGATTTTAACGACACAATAAACCCGCTCTTGTCATGCAGCAGACTTGCTTTACTGTTATAAACCACGCTTGTTCGCGCTCATTTCCGATTGGACCGTCAACGCATGTCAAAAAGCCCAGCACCTCAAGATCCTGCCGGCTTTACCCTGCCTGATCCCATCCAGTTGATGGATAATTTGTCCAAGGCACTGCAGCTTGGTGCGGCAATCGCCCAGAACATGGCCGAGCACAAGCAGCAAGATGCCGGCGCTGCGGACGGCGAGGCATTCAAACCCATTGAACCGGTGTTGAAGACGTTTACCGAAATTGCCCAATCCTATGCGCAACATCCTGAACGCTGGGCCGAAGCCAGTTTCCAGCTCTGGCAGGGATATTCTCAGCTTTGGCAGAATTCACTGGCGCGCATGATGGGAGAACACCCCGACCCGGTTGCAACACCAGCGCGTGGCGACAAGCGGTTCAAGGATCCCGACTGGTCGCGCAACCAGGTGTTTGATTTTTTCAAACAGGCATACCTGCTGACCGCCAAATGGGCGCATGAAACCATCGCCAATACGGCAGACACGGACGAGGCGACCCGGCACAAGGCGAACTTCTACTTCGACCAGATTGCCAATGCCATGTCGCCGTCGAATTTTGCCGTCACCAACCCGGAAGTGCTGAAGCAGACGCTCGCCTCAAACGGCCAGAACCTGCTGGACGGCATGAAAAACCTTGCCCGCGACCTGGAAGCAGGTCACGGATCCCTGCGCATCAAGCAGACCGACACGAGCGCTTTTGCGCTGGGTGAAAACATGGCGCTGTCACCCGGCCAGGTGGTGTTTCAGAATGAGCTGATGCAGCTTATTCAATATGCGCCTGCGACGGAAAAGGTGCACAAGACCCCGCTGCTTATAGTGCCGCCGTGGATCAACAAGTTCTATATTCTCGATCTCAATCCGAAAAAATCCTTCATTCGCTGGTGCGTGGAACAGGGACTGACGGTGTTTGTCATCTCCTGGGTCAATCCGGATGCAAAGCTGGCTGAAAAGGGCTTTGCCGATTACATGCATGACGGCATTCTCGAGGCCATCAACAAAATCCAGGAGCAGACCGGTGAAAAACAACGGGTCAATGCCATCGGGTACTGCATTGGCGGCACGCTGCTGGCCTCGACACTCGGTTACATGGCGGCCCGCAACGATGAGCGCATCAAGTCTGCAACTTTCTTCACAACCCAGGTGGATTTCACCTATGCGGGTGATCTGAAAGTGTTTGCCGATGAAGAGCAGATCAGCCTCGTCGAAGAGCGCATGGCAAAGGACGGATTCCTTGACGGCAAGGAAATGTCCAATGCCTTCAACCTGTTGAGATCAAATGACCTGATCTGGTCCTATGTGGTGAACAATTACCTCAAGGGCAAGGACCCGATGCCCTTTGACCTTCTGTACTGGAATGCCGACCCGACCCGCATGCCGGCCGCCACCCACTCGTTCTATTTGCGCGAATGCTATCTCTACAACCATCTCAGCCAGGGCAAGATGACGCTCGATCAGGTGCGTATTGATCTGAGCAAGGTGAAGATTCCGGTCTACAATCTGGCCGCGCGCGAGGACCATATCGCGCCATTGCAGTCGGTGTTCAAGATCGGTGAGATACTGGGCGGTGACACGCAGCTTGTCGTGGCGGGTTCAGGCCATATTGCCGGTGTGGTCAACCCGCCTGAAGGCGGCAAATACCAGTACTGGACCAATGACAAGGGTGCCGACACGGTTGAAGAATGGCTGGCGAACGCCGAAGAGCACCCCGGGTCGTGGTGGCCGCACTGGATGGAATGGCTGGCCGACAGGTCGGGCAAGATGGTGCCGGCGCGCGATCCGGAACTTGGCAAGCTGCAGCCGATTGAACCGGCACCGGGATCTTATGTGAAGGTCAAGGGAAACTAGGGCCAGGACGCTAGAGCAACCTGGGTTCAAGTGAACCCATGTTGCTCGATCACTTTGAAAGCGACCTGGTTTATGATTTTTGGCTGGTTCAACCAAGAATCATCCTGATCTAGAGAATGCCTTCTTCCGCCGCTTCCACGGAAATCCCCATCCTGTCGAGACCTTCTTCCAGATAATCCGCCAGCAAGGGTACACCCAGCAGGTAATCCTCGGTTTTGTTGACCCGTTCGGAGCGTGCGGTGTCCAGAGCCTCCTGAATATCGTCCGGTTCGTAGGTGCCGCGCCCTATCCACATCAGTGCGACCAGCGCCACCTGCTCATCGACGTTCATGTCATCAATGAACCCGCGCAGTTCAGCTTCTGTAGGGTCGTCCCGGCGGGATTCCAGAATGCTGTCGGAATCAGCCTCATCACCGTCCCCGTCCCAGGCAGCAACCTTGCCGTCCAGTTCGCGGGCCCGCACGATGACGTGAGCCACCTTTTCCGGGGAGATGTCTAGCATGGGCGTGTCCTCCTGCAGTGTGCCACAGCAATAATCATGGACAGCAGAGTGCTCGACACCTGATTTTACGTCGTTGATCCATCTCAATCCCGACGGATTTCAGCGTCGATTTAGGTAATGGTCCGCGACAGCGCTATTTTTCCGACTTGGCCAGCTGGTGCAGGCCCCGCGCGCGGCGATCAAGCCACCAGCCATATTGTTCCGGCCAATGGGCAAAATCCAGATCAACACCCATCGCCTGGGCCTGATGGCGGGGCCAGAACGGGTCATTGATGGCTTCGCGCGCAATTGCGATCAGGTCCGCCTGGCCGTTTTGCAGAATGTCTTCGGCCTGCGGTCCGTCCAGTATCAACCCGACCGCCATGGTCTGGATTTCAGCATCGCGTCTGATCCGGTCGGCGTACGGCACCTGGAATCCGGGACCGCGATAGCCGGTTGAAGCGGTCGCGCCTGCCGCGGCATTGCCGCCTGAAGAACAGTCGATGACATCCACACCTGCGGCTTTCAACGCCTTCGCCAAGGCCACGGAATCTTCAATGCTCCAGCCGCCTTCAAACCCGTCCACGGAAGAAATGCGCACGAACAGCGGCTTGGCGTCGGGCCACACCGGGCGCACGGCTTCGGTGACTTCAAGCAGAAACCGCATGCGGTTCTCGCGGCTGCCGCCATACTCATCGTTACGCACATTGGACAGCGGCGACAGGAACTGCTGCAACAGGTAGCCATGGGCAGCATGCAGTTCCAGAATATCCATGCCGATATGATTGGCCCGTTTGGCGGCGGCAACAAAGTCAGCGGTGACTTGCGCAATGTCAGCCCTGGTCATTTCACGTGGCACCAGCCAGCCCTTGCCGGCCGGCAGCGGGCTTGGGCCGATAACCGGCCAGGCCGTCTCGCCGCGCAGCGCATCGGTTTCATCCAGCGCGCCATTGCCGTGCCACGGGCGCTGTACGGACGCCTTGCGGCCTGCATGGCCAATCTGGATACCGGGCACCACACCCTGCCCCTTGATAAAATCGACGATGCCACGCATGGCATCGGCGTGGATGTCCGACCAGATACCGAGATCGCCATGGGTGATGCGGCCGATGTCCTGTACGGCACTGGCTTCCAGAATGATCGCACCGGGCCTGCCCAGGGCATATTTTGAGTAATTGGCGAAATGCCAGTCAGAAAACAGGCCGTCCTGCGCCGAATACTGGCACATGGGCGCAATGACCACGCGGTTTGGAAGCGTGACCTGCTTGATGGTGCAGGGCGAAAACAACTTGGGGTCAGGAGCCATCGTCACGGGAACAATGTCACCTGTTCAAGACCGGTCACCTCCGGCAGTCCGAACATCAGGTTGAAATTCTGCACTGCCTGACCGGCAGAGCCCTTGACCAGATTGTCCAGCGTCGACAGAAGCACCACCCTGCCCTCGATCCGATCGGGAACCACACCCATCATCACCCGGTTTGAGCCGCGGACAAACTGTGTCGCAGGCATTACACCGCCGGGTGCCATGTTGACGAACGGCTCATCGTCATAGCGTCCGGCAAGCACGTCGTGACAATCGCGCGCGGTTTTGCCCGGGGCAAGCCTGGCATAGGCGGTGATGAATTCTCCGCGGCTCATGGGCACCAGATGCGGCGTGAAGTTCACGATCACATCGCGGCCCGCGGCAATCGACAGTTCCTGCTCGATCTCGGGAGCATGCCGGTGCTTGCCAATGGAATATGGCCCCATGCCCTCACCGGCTTCGCAAAACAGGGTGTTCTGCTTCAGCGCACGCCCGGCACCGGACACGCCAGACTTGGCATCAATCACCAGATCAGATGCATCGATCAGCCCCGCCGCCACCAGCGGCAGCAGCAACATCAGAACCGCGGTTGGATAACATCCCGGACAGGCAACCAGCCTGGCACCGGCGATCTGGTCGCGGTAATGTTCGGTCAGTCCATAGACCGCTTGTGTCTGCAGATCCAGCGCAGCGTGCTCATTGCCATACCATTGCCGGTAGGTTTCCGGGTCACGCAGCCGGAAGTCAGCCGACATGTCTATGATTTTCAGATGTTCAGGCAACCCCTTTATGACCTGCTGGCTTGTGGCATGCGGCAAACCGCAAAACGCTGCGTCGACGCGCGACCAGTCTACCTCGTCATTGGTGACAAGCCCCGGCAAGCCCAGGCCGCTGAGATGGGGAAAAACCGCTTCCATTGTTTTGCCGGCATGGGAATTGGCCGTCAGCGCCACGATTTCCATATTCGGGTGAGCATAGGCCAGTCGCACGAGATCAGCGCCGGTATAGCCTGATGCCCCGATTACCGCGACGCGGATTTTCTGTGCGCTGCTCATGTTGTAAAACTCCAAGGAATGTAAGCCGTGCCTGCAATAACCGGTTCATTGGTTTGCGTAAAGCCGGTATGTTGCGTAGACAATCCTGGACCATTGCCTGTCTGGTCAGTTGAACAAGTGTTTTCGGCTCGTGCTGATCCCATGCCAGGTGACGCAAACATGACCCTCCGACCATCCCGGCAATACTAAACTCAAGGTCGTTTGCAGACATGAAATTTCACGAGATGACTTCGCAAGCGGTCAAAAACCAACTGAACAGCCTGCAGGCGGCAAATCCAGCCCTACCGGCCGATTTCCGTGTTTCAGGGCCCGTGCATGCAAATCCGCACAATGGGGGCCCGCATCCGGCCACGAAAATATTCCGCGGCACCAGTTCATCATTGCCGTATGATCTGGCAATAAAGGCTGTCGACACGGACTCGAAACCGAATGCCGGCTTGTGGTTTGAACGTGAGGCCGATGTACTCAGGCAACTTGAAAAAAATCAACCCCCTGATCACCCGGGACTGACAGCCCGTTTACATCTCGCCGATGCCGCAAGCGGGCTGCTGGTGACCGAATGGCTTGAAGGCCGAAACCTGCGCAAGCATTTCTACCTGAACATGTTCCGCGAGCATCATCGCAATGCAGGAATTACAGCCGCCGGAAGATGGCTTTCGCGGCTTCACGATTCATGGGGACGTGAAACGGTCTCGTTTGACACTTCGGAGTTCGTGCGAGAAATACATACCAGGATTCTGGCAAATTCCGGGGACAGGCAGGACAGGCATCTCAACTATCTGGAGGTGCTGCAGGCCGCGGTTTTGAAACTTGCTGACGAACCAAATATTGTCAGTCTTCAGCATGGTGATTTCAGCCCGAATAATCTGGTTATCGCCAATGATCAAATGGACCTGCGTTCGTTTGATTTTTCAAACCCGGTAGCAGCACCGATCGAGATCGACATTGCACATTTCATACTCAATAGAACGGTCAAACTGGGGACCAGGCTCAGAGCGGGATCCACGTCCGATCCCTGGCAGCAGAACTCCGCAGTGGCAGGCATTTTCGCTGGGGTATTTCGGCGTGCCGGATCACCCGCCAGGGCGCTGGCTTTCCTGGTACGCGCTCAGGACGCTGTTGGCCCGGGCACCGTTCCTCAACCTGTTTTCGCAAGACAGTTCACGAAGCCGGATAGAGCGATTTGACCGCCGCAAGGAACTGCGCCGGGTAGAAAGCCTGATTGCAATTCTGGCCGATGATCTGGGTCGCTGACAGCAAAAACCCCACCGGAAATACCGGTGGGGTCAATGGCTTGCAGGAAGGTATGGCGACCTGATCGCCTTACAAACATTCCTGAATGCGTACAGGCTTAGCCCTGGATTGCAGCCCACTCGTCTGCACTCAGTTCGCCATTCTGGTCGCCATCGGCAGCCTTGAATGCGTCATCAGCCATATCAGGCATGGCAGCCTTGGCTTCTTCCATGGATACTGAACCGTTCTGGTCAGCGTCTACAGCGGTGAAGTCAGCAGCAAGAGCTGCGGTTGAAGCGAAACCAGTAGCAAGTACGATTGCGAGAAACTTTTTCATGTTTAATTCTCCAGTTAGACTTATTGCGACCTGCACGGCCTGCCTCATCGAGCAGCCGGTGAGGTCGTTCATCTGCCGTCCACGAGGCAGAAAGTGACTTGCCATTGCGGCAGTGAGAAGCAGGCCGCAAGGAATTGTCGGGGTTAATTTGTGGTGGAATGTGACCGGTTTCCGATACTCGTCACAGACCTGAGCGTAACCAGCATGGGTCCAGAAAATCGTCCAAAAACCCGGAAAACCGCACCAGAATGACTTCAATTTTCCATATGAAACGTCCTGGCGCAGACGTTGCGGCGCACAAGATTGCGGCACAGCATGCGGTCAGTGCCTTTTATCTGACAGGCCGTCACAAGACAACAAGGTCATATATTGTGCAGTGAGACATCTGCATGAACGACATTTACATCAACGAGGAACTCTCTCAGACCGGCCACCCGTGCAACACACAGCCGATGGCGCCCGTCCTCCACGGCCATTCGTCCGTCTCGCCCAATGTTGATAATCGGCCGGTCAACGGGATCATCCCGGTAAAGCCCTGACCTGAAGTCTGAGTACAGCTTGTCGAGAAAGTCCAGGCGCTCGGCGACTTCATCCCGGTTTCTATAGCGCCTTATGGGATTATTCTGCTGCTGGTCGATCATCCAGCGATACCACCTGGTGGCCTGCCACGACTCGCCGTCATTAAAATGAGCTTGCAAGGACCGATAGAATACATAGTTGTTCAGCGAGACCATTCCACAGACATGTTGTGCAGCCGGTTCGTAAACCGAACACCAGAAAACCTCCTGATCTATTGTCTGATCCCAGTCGCCGGCAAGCTCACGCGTTTTGGGTCTGGCGAGTATTCGATGTGAATCACGAAATTCGGGATACTGGATGTACCCCACATTGTCGGGGTCAATCCTGATATGCCGATAGCGTCGTCGCACAATGGATCTGAGCAATCTCAGCTTCTTGTTTTCCTGCGCCATGGTGAATGTTCACCCGGCTGATTTTTCAGCATGGAAGAACAGTCTGTGCGGCTCTGACTTGCTGTGGGCGAGGACCCTGGCAGGAGACACCTGCCACCGGTCTCCAAGCTCTGAACGCAACACGTCGCGATGCCATCTTTCGGCGTCAGCGGTATCGAAATCCGTGAACGGTGGTGGCGGATTGCCCTGGTCCGTGTACCTGGCGCGTCGGGTGCTGCCTTCGATAAACAGATGATCGGTTTTTTCACCGCACGCCCGCAGTACCGATCTCATGAATTCTTCGCCTTCAAACGCATAAATCCGATGCAAGACGCTCAACAACAAAATGGCGTCCCAGTGTAGTGTCGACTGGATGAATTCAGGTGTCACCGAGGTTCGCATATATGCCGTACCAGGCGCACTTCTGGCGCAGGCTATCTTGTGTTCCTTTTCGAACTTTTCAGCGCCGACAACAAAATGTCCCTTGGACGCAAGAAAATTGGAGGTCTCGCCAAGGTTGGAACCTATGTCCAGTATCCAGGAGTGCTGTTTGCTAATTCCCGAAGCGATAAGCTGATTGCGTTCGTCGAACGAAGAATGCCGCGAACCGAAATCCAAGTAGCGACGGAAGTTCGGAAACTTCATTGGAATGCTTACCTCAATGTGGTGGGCCAGAACAAACCAGCTTTGGAACCAACCTGCCGCTTGACCCATTTTCAGATGACGTCTGCCGCCGGACAAACCGCTTTTTCGAAAAAGCTTGTGCAGCGATCATCTTCCAGCAATTCGGTATCAGGTGAGACCTGATATGCCATGAATGATTCAGGCCTGCAACCGTGGATCAAGACGTATGATCCGGCGCGTGCGGCTGGTCGAGTTGAAACCAGTCCAGATGTTGAGACTTCGAGGGTCGCGGCAAAGCATTGTTATACCAAGAAGTATTTCAAAGAATTCCAGTCAGCGAATATCAAACGCAAATTGCTGGATTAATTTTGCCTAATGACTATAACTTCATCCCAGCTAGGAATGTAATTTGGTCGACGTTGCGATCTGAGCGTGCCAATGACCAGATGGTACTAGCGGACTTCAGCAGGTACCAGAAATCACTCCTCAACCCCCTTTCCAGCGAACATTCCCCAACATGACGACTCTTCCGAAAATTGTTTGGATGTATTGGCATCAAGGTGAAGCAGCGGCGCCGGAAATAGTCAGGCGCTGCATCGCATCATGGCAGATAAAGAATCCAGGCTGGTCTGTGAGGGTTCTTGATGCCGGCACTGTTCAGGAACCAACCGGGCTGCCGGCCGACTGGTTCAACGCCAGGCCGGACATCAGTCTTCAGTTCTTGTCGGACATGATCCGTATCGCATTGTTGAGCAGGCATGGTGGCGTTTGGGCCGACGCAAGCGTCTACTGCTCGGAGCCGCTGGAGGACTGGCTGCCGCAGCGAATGCAGTCGGGTTTCTTCGCATTCGAAGGCGCACGACGCGGGCGCATGATTGGAAGTCCGTTTCTGGCAGCTCATCCTGGCAACATCGTGCCTTCCAGGATGCTGAGCCGACTGCTGGAGATTTTCCAGGGCCGGCGTTTTAAAGGAAACGAGGTCTGGTATGGCCGTATTTTGCGCACTGCTCTCAAACCCCCTCTGGAGATAACGCCCGGCACCACCCGGTTATGGTTTTCAACACTGTTTACAGACGTGCTCAAAATCTATCCCTATTTCACGCTGCACTATATGTTCAACAAGCTGGCCATTGAAGATCCCGAGATTGCAGAAGCCTGGTCCGAAACATCGTCCTTGCCCTGCGAGCCATTCGTCAAACTCAAGCGAGCCAAGAACCTTCCTGCCATCACTGAAGACATCCGCCAATTCATCACAACCGAAAAATTTCCGGTGCACAAACTCGATTGGCAGGTGGACATGAGAGCGCCCTACTGGACGGAAGTATTTCGATTGCTGGATGCCAATGGCCATCCTGCCCGTGATGATGAAGCCGGCAATCAGGCATCCGGCGAGTAGCTATTCAAATCATAATGCCGAAGAACTGTTGAACGGTCGGGTTGCAAACCCTTGCCATGCACATGCTAATTACTCAAAAGATATTGAAAACACACATTTTTTGATATCCACAGATTGGCTATATGTTGATGAAGCATCAACGAACAATGTCATGGCCGCACTGGTGCTGCGGCTCAGCTTGCTTTAGATGCAGCCCTAAGGATATAGAAGCCACATGAATACATAGTGCACTTTGCATAACCGCCAGAGAAAGACGTCCTCATTCCAACTTCACGATCAATGCGCAACAAATTCACCAAGGTGCCAAACTATGCCGGGATACTGCTCCGGTATGGTACCATTACAAGGCACCCGCTTGTTGCCAACATTGCCCCTGCACTCAGGATGAAAGTACTTAGCCGTATCGCTATGAGCAACGAACATGGCTTCTGCTATTTCAGAATACCCAAGGTTGCAAACAGCACAATTGTTATGTCGCTGCTGAACAACATGCCTGGCCGTGGGGAAACAGACAGTGGATTTGCAAAGCTTCTATTGCAGGGCATTCCGCATGTATCGGACATGGACAAACTTCACACCTTCACCTTTGTCCGCAACCCGGCAAGCAGAGTACTTTCCGCATTTCTGGATAAATCCAGGGCAGATGCTATGCGCAGCAAACATCAGTGTCTTAGGGGCGAGCCCGGTACGATGTCAGGCTTCCGGTTTTTTTTGGACGGTTTGAAAGATGGTCAGTTGCTGGACAATCTGCACTGGGCACCTCAAACAGCCATTTTGCCGTATGACGTGGCGAAATATGATTTTGTTGGCCGGTATGAATCACTGGAGGTGTAAAGTCCCCATTTTGTGGGCCACCAATTTCTCGTTTCTCCAAATTGTTTCGGGACCCGGTGGGCGCATGCCAAGTTCCTGATGCGTTCGAATGTGATCATAGTGGACGACGAACCCGCATGGCGATAGGATGTAATTTTGAGATACGCTGCGGGCGGCAAGTCAATAAACGTTCTTCTGTCATCTGGTCACGTCTTTGCTGACGCAACACAACGCATTGTAGAAGCCACTGCTGTCCGATTTAAGTAGGTAGACAAGGTGTATGACATTAATTCTACTCTGTTTCAGACGTTTCTCGGCTTTTGAGACACGAGCAGGAGATCAATGTCATGCGGCATCACAAAAGCGTTTTTCATCAGGTTTTGAAGCATGTTCCATGGAGCATTTTTGATCGGCTTGTGGACAAGCACCGGGCTGACTACCGGGTGCGGCGTCTGACCAGCAAGAGCCAGTTCCTGGCGCTGCTGTTCGGGCAGTTGGCCGGGGCTTCGAGCCTGCGCGAGATCGAGTAGGGCTGATCAGCCATGCGGCCCGGCTCTACCATGTTGGCGGATGCTGTGTAGCGCGCGCCACACTGGCCGACGCTAATGCCCGTCGGTCGGCTGCGTCGCTGTGCGCATCTCCACTGGCAAGATCATCCGCCTGATTACCAATGACCTTGATGCTCCGGCTGCAGAAATCGCCGAGCTTTACAAGCAGCGCTGGCAGATCGAGCTGTTCTTCGAGTGGATCAAGCTGAACCTGAAGATCCGTCATTTCCTTGGAGCCTCAGAGAATGCTGTACGCATCCAGGTCTATGTCGCCATGATTACCTACCTGCTGCGTGCCGCACAGGCCATACAGAAAGCTATTGACCAGCCACTCGCCTTTGTCAGTCTCGAGCGCCTGAACCTCATGCATAGGCGGTCAATCAATGATCTTAAAAACCGCCGCCGCCAATTTACGACAGCACACAGATGTATCTCAGCATATGAAAACTTTAACCGGACCGCAGTGTGTAGAAGCGGGTGATGACGTAGCTTCAACAAATATGGAATCACGTTTTGGGGGTTTGCCTTGATGTCTAAAATCAAAAATAAATTTTGGGATCTATATCATTATCGAAGAAACATCCAAATAAACAAAGATAAAAATTTCGACATCTGTTTTATTTGGATACCAAAATCTGCTGGAACATCCGTATACAAGACGATTTCAGAACATGCTGGCATGCGGTTATTGAAAAAGCCCAAGGAGTTCATGAATTTTGACAACCAAGGCGTCGTTACGTTTGGTCATGTTCATTATCTGTCGCTATTAAGGGATGGGTTTGTCAGCAAAAAATATCATGATAACAGTTATAAATTTTCGATTGTTAGAAATCCATATGAGCGGGTAGCCTCATTGTACAACTATCTGGCTCAAGGCAGCAGGATTAAAGGTTGGGATTTTGATCGTTTTTTATATGAGGTAGAAAACAACAGACCCCCAATTGGGCTGTACAATACTCATGCCATATCACATGCCAACCCACAGGCGGACTGGATTATTGATCAGAAAAGCCAGTTTATCGTCGATGATGTCTTCAAATTGGATAAAATGGATGAATTGCATGCGAAATTAAATACTGATTATAATTTGTCCATCAATTCCTGGAAAAAAGAAAATATTAGCCCAAAAATTGTTACATTTGAGGAAAATATACTTAATCACAAAAATCGAATAGATTTAATAAATAGAGTTTACAGAAAAGATTTTGATCTATTTGATTTTAAAAAAATTTGATGTAAACAACCGATTGGATGTTTTTTGAGCTTTGGAAAATCTGGAACCAGGTTGCAATCCAGGTTTAGTTTGTGCACCAAAAACAACTTTATTCACCACTACATTATGCTGTTTTCAGGCCGACGACTTCATGTATCGTTCGGATTGCCTTTGATTTTTTCAATGATATGGTCTGCGATTGAGCCCGTTCAACTGCCCCAGCTTGATCCCCTGTGTATTGCTTCACAATGCGTACAAGGACAACGCACTGCGACCGCGTGAAAACGGCACCAGTTCACCGGACGGACTGAACTCGATTGAAGAGCGCTGCTACAATGATCGGACGTCATTCTGATCCAGAATTTTTTGCAACCTAAGGCTGGTTGTTCATAGTATACGGGCTTGCTGTTACTGTTCGCGACGTCAGGCACGTGTTTAGGGGGTAAATGGTGAATACTGAAGATAATTTTCGCTATGCAACGAGGGGTGTTTTTCTCTTTGAGAAGTGCATGCGTCGCTTTGTGCGTCACACCAGCGAAAGCACACAAACTGGCATCTACTCCCGGTTTTCAAAGTGGTCTCGCCATTTGGTCGATACTGATTTTGAATTTGAAGATCAGTTGTTGCTGGTAAGCCAAAAGGGAAAACAACTAGTATTTCCTCGACCTTTGCCGACCGTTAATTTTCAACACATTTCCTTTGGTTACGAAGACTGGCTACGCCGAAAGTATTCAATGCCGGGATTTGTTGAAGTGCTGGACGGTGATATTGTAATTGATTGTGGGGGTTATGTTGGCGGGTTTGCTCTTTCCGCTTCGCGCTTGGCGTCAAAGGTGTATGTTTTCGAACCAGCTCCACTGAATGTGGAGTGCGCACGCCACAACCTTGAGGTGTATGGCAATACGACTATTGTTGAAGCCGGTTTGTACCGCGAAAGTGGTGACATGACCTTGAACCTGTCGTCATCGGGAGTGGAGCATTCACTCCTGAGCCCTGACAAGGGAAAAACCGGGTTGACCCAATCAATACCCGTCTGGTCGTTGAAAGACTTTTGCAAATTGAATGACGTTCCTGCTCCTGATTTTGTAAAGATCGAAGCTGAGGGAGTGGAACTTGAAGTATGGGAAGGATTGGCTGATCTGCGTCCTTCCAGGATCGCAATTGATGTTAGCCCAGAGAGGGACGGCAAGAGCCCCGCAGAGGAGTTCAAGCTTCGCCTCACTGAGGCTGGATATGAACATAGGCAACGAAAGGGTATGCTATTTGCCAAACGAATTGAGTAATGTGCCGGTTTCATGAAATCCCGGCATCTAGTGCCCTAAAACCCCAACGGCATCAGCTTGTAGCCCTGGTCGGTGCGATAGCCAAACCCGTCATGGCGCGTGCGATAGCAGATTTCCTCGGCCTGCCTGCGCTGCTTGATGCGGGAACACAGGCTACCGTTTTCCTCGTCAATGCGCCACTCGCCATAGACCGCGCGGCCCTTGGTTGACAGCATCCGCATCTCACCGGACTTGCGATAGATGATCTTCCCGCTGAGCTTGCCGCGGAACGAAAGCTCCTGGCCAACCAGCTCCTTCATGATCTCGCGTCCCGACATCCAGTCGGCAGCGAGAACATTCTGCGGCAACAAGACACTTGCAGCGCTCAAGGCAATCAACAGAGATTTTTTCATTTCAAGGCTCCCCAGCCAATCGGAGTGTTTCAGGTTCTGACTGCATCAAAACCAGTGCTCCAAACTTCGGTTACAGCATGCCTTCATTTGCAGAAACGCACGCTTGTTGTGCGAGACATGCCAGTGTGAGGTGCCTTTCCGGATCGGGGATATGCCCTACTTGCGTCGAAGTCTTTTTGTCTTTGTTACAAGTCCGGACAAGGCACGGCGTAAAAAAGTCTACTGGGACCAATAAACAAGAGATCAGGCGGGCCTGTCTGTGAGGCCTGTCACATCGCTCGTTCAAACCGGGAAACCCCGGCTTAATCGCAAGGCTAGAAGCTTGAAACCGCTTGTTGCCCTACCGGTCCAACACTTAAAGGACCGGTAATCATCATCGGCGTCTCAACCTTAACAAGAGCTTAAGAAACCAATGAACAATCCCAGCATCAGCGCTCATATTGCTTATCTCACCCAACAAGATGAACCCTGATGAAGATATTCTAAGACAGATTCGCCGAGGATTACAAATAAGGCAGGACACACCTGTGGAGTGATGGGTAAATCACATCGAACGCACTTGACGTAATTTAATATTACGTCAAGTATTACATCTTGAAAAAGTTCGCGAGGCCAATATGAAAACACCCGAAAATCGATGCGATCTGGTTATGAAAGGCGGCGTGACCAGCGGCGTCGTATATCCACTTGTGGTCACGAGGCTGGCCGAGGACTACCGGTTCGAGAACATCGGCGGCACATCCGCCGGCGCAATTTCGGCGGTCATCACCGCAGCGGCGGAGTATGGCAGGCAAACAGGCGGATTTGAAAAAATCGCGCAACTGCCGGAAGAACTCTCCACCGGTCTGATCAGCAAGTTTCAACCGCTGCCGAAGTTTGAACCTCTTTTCAATGTGGCGCTGGAACTGATCAAGAAGTCCGGCCCGGCAAAGATTGTCCGGGCAATCTGCGCCAATTTCCTGTCTTCCTTGTTGTTGGGCGCCATCCCGGGTGTACTTATCATCATGGCGTCAATCATGCCTTTCTCCTTGAGCGGCATCGTCCTGGGCGTGGTGCTGGCAGTGATCGGCGCAATTGCCTGGACTGCCATGCAGGTGTTCAAGCTGGTGAAGGTTGACGTCGCCCAGCACGATTTTGGCATGTGCACCGGATTGACCCAGCCAGGGCGTTCCCAACCTGCGCTGACGGACTGGCTGACGGATACAATCGACCGGGTTGCAGGCAGACCAGCCTCCGGCACCCCGCTCACAATCAAGGATCTGAACGAGGCCGACCCCAAAATAAATGTCGCGACAGTGACAACTGATTTGACAACGCGACGCCCCTACTCCCTGCCGATCGGCCCGAACACCTATTACTTTTCGAAGCGCGAATTTGAGGGCCTGTTCCCGGCCCGTGTCGTGGATCACATGACACGGGATGAAACTTCCAGGGTAATAAACAAGGCGACGGGAGAGCCCATCGGCGACCTGTGGTACTTCAAGGATGAGGAAATGCCGCTGGTCGTGCTGGCCAGAATGAGCCTCAGCTTTCCGTTCCTGTTTTCCGCGGTTCCCCTATACAGGCATGACCATACGCTCGCGAACGAACACAAGGAAAAGCCGGTACGATGCCTGTTTTCCGATGGTGGTCTGTCGAGTAATTTTCCAGTGCACTTTTTTGACGAGTTCCTGCCTCACACGCCCACGTTCGGAATCTCGCTGACTGACTTTGACCAGCGCCGCCTGCGTGACGGGCAAACAGCCGATGACGAGAACGCGCGGGTTCATTTACCGTTCAAGGCCGGCAGAGGCCATGATGTCCCGACCCACGAGTTCAATTCCGTCGGCGGCTTTATCTGGGCCATGTTCAGCAGCGCAAAGGACTGGCAGGACACGCTACAGACCAAGTTGCCGGGATATCGCGAGCGGATCGTTTCCATTGCACTGGCACCTGACGAAGGCGGGCTCAACCTCGCCATGCCCGCCGCAACGGTCAAGAAACTGGGCAAATATGGCGGAATAGCCGGCACAACACTGGTGCAGAAATTCTGCCTGGACGAACATCGCTGGCGGCGCCTGCTGGTGGAAACAGCCGCCATGGAAGATGCCTTGATCACCTATGCGGAAAACTACAAGAAACCGGCGCAGAGCGGCTCGACCGGGTTTGATGCCATGATCACCGGCTACACAGGGCAAACCTGCAAAAACCTGCAAAAAGGCGAAATCGGCTATCAACTCCCGAAGACTGCCCGCACTGCACTAAAACAACGTGTGGAGAAAATTGCAGCCCTCGGTGGCACGTTGAACGATCGTCAGAACAAGAAACCCCGCCCCGGCTTTCCCACCAGCAGAAGTGACTTGCGAAACATTGCCAGCATGGGCGATGACCGGGTGCTGCGTGAGCCATAGAACTCACTGACAGGCGACACACAAGGCCTATTCCGCAGCCTGTGCAAAACGCTTCGCCAGGGCCCGCGGCTGCGGTCCGCCGGTGGCCCAGTCGAGTAATTCTGCGGTGTGCACAACCGGGATACCGGTGCCATTGCCGATCTGCATCATGCAACCGATATTGCCGGCGGAAATCACGTCCGGCGTCAGGGCTTCCAGTGTTGCCACCTTGCGGTTTTTCAACTCAGCGGAAATCTCCGGCTGCATTATGTTGTAGGTACCGGCCGAGCCACAACACAGATGCGGGTCTGCGGGTTCCATCACGGTGAAGCCCGCCGCCTTCAGCAGGGTTTTGGGATGGGTCTTGATCTGCTGGCCATGCTGCAGGGAACAGGCGGCATGATAGGCAACCTTCATCTCAGGCACTTTTGCCTGGTTGAGACCAAGCTCCACCATGACTTCCGAAATATCCTTCGTGAGCTTCGATACAATGGCAGCGTCTTCGGCCAGCGCGTCATTGCGGAACATGTGGCCATAGTCCTTTACCGTGGTGCCGCAACCGGACGTGTTGATGATCACCGCATCAAGGCCCTCGCCGCGATACTCCTTCATCCAGGCGTTGATGTTGGCCGCCGCAGACGCGTGGCTCTCACTGGTCTTGCCCATGTGATGGGTGAGCGCGCCGCAGCAGCCGATCCCCTTTGCGATGACCACGTCGCAGCCGTGCCGCGTCAGCAGTCTTATGGTGGCCTCATTGATATCGGTGTTCAGCGCGCGCTGGGCGCAGCCGGTCAGCAGGGCAACCCGTTTGCGGCGTTCACCTTCAGCCTTGAACACCTGCGGCAGGTCCATCGGGCTTGGTCCCGGCAGGTCGGACGGGGCGAGCGATACCATGGCCTTCAGCCTGCCCGGCAAGTAGGGCGCAAACGGCTTGGCGAACCGTGGCGCCGAACATGGCCAGCCGGAAGCGGCCGGGATAGGGCAATACCTGCACCAGCAGCCAGCGCAGCACGCGTTCCGGCAGTGGCCTTGTATAGGTCTTCTCGATGTACTCGCGCGCATGATCCACCAGATGCATGTAATGCACGCCCGACGGACACGTCGACATGCACGACAGGCACGACAGGCAGCGGTCAATATGCTTGACCGTCTTGGCATCTGCCGGGCGGCCTTTTTCCAGCATGTCCTTCATCAGATAGATGCGGCCGCGCGGGCTGTCCAGTTCGTCGCCCAGCACCTGGTAGGTCGGACACGTGGCGGTGCAAAACCCGCAATGGACGCAGGTGCGCAGAACCTCGTTCGACCGTTTGATCGCCGGGTCCTTCATCTGCTCGATGGTGAAATTGGTCTGCATCGTCGCCTAGAGCCTTTCTGGTCTAAATTGAAACGTTTGACCGGTTTTCTGCGTTTGCTGGCAAGGCACGGCTTTCGCCGTGGTCTGGTTGACCACAAGAAAGGCGTAACGCTGTCCAGCGAGCGCAGAAAGCCGGCCTTCGGTGGACCAAATCAGTCCATCGGCGTCGTTGCAAAGCTTGCCCGATGCACCACATCGCGCTTCGCTTTGCGTCTAGCCGAGTGAACTGATTTGGTACCATCAAACGATTCCATTTAGACCAGAAAGGCTCTAGCCCATCCGGCCGGGGTTCAGAACACCATGCGGATCAAAGCGGGATCGAAGCCCGGCACTGATGTTCGCAAGCGGTGCCGGTTCCGGGTGGAACACACCGAGTTGTTTCGCAGTCGCTTCATTTGAGCGCACCAAGGTGGCGTGTCCGTCAATCCCGTTCATGACGGCCCTCACATCAGTGCCTTGCGATACGCAGGCCCACACCAGACCGCCGCCCCAGTCAAACTGAAGTTGCACATCGTGACCCAGCAGACTTGCAAGCTTTGGACCGTCTGACGGCTTCACGGAAATACGCCATATGTCGCCCTTGCCGGTGGCTACGGCCTCGGCATCGCGGATGTGTTGCCACAGTTTGTGAGACCTGGCCTGATCCGCTTCAATGTTCACATCGCCAAAAGCGGCAAGCAGGTCCCGCAATTTGCCGGAACGATATGTGACCGAGCCTTCAAAGCCTTCAACACGAATACAGGTACGTGCAGATTGGTTTATACCGGCTGGCAGATGGGCTGCCCCGTTTACATCATAAGGCGCGGTAAGCGCCGCGCTCATCGCTGCACCGGCGTTTTCATTATCGAGACCGTCAACGACAATTGTTGCTCCTGCTTCCGGCATGGGCAGGACCTTGAAGCCAACTTCGGTGAGCACACCCAGCGTGCCGTGGCTGCCGGCCATCAGCTTGACCAGGTCATAGCCGGTGACGTTCTTCATCACCCGGCCACCGTTCTTGATGATGGTGCCTTCACCATCGACAAAGCGCACGCCAATGAGCGAGTCGCGGCAGGCCCCTGCCTGGATGCGGCGCGGGCCGGAGATATTCGCCGCCACGACACCGCCAATGGTGGATTTGCCGTTTGTGCCGTAAAGCACACGATGATCCATTGGTTCAAACGGCAGTCTCTGGCCTTCCTTGGCAAGGGTCTTTTCAATTGTCTCCAATGGCGTACCGGCGGCGGCCACGATAGTCAGCGCACCCGGTTCATACAGAGAGATACCGTTCAGGCCGGTTGTATCAAGCAACTCGCCGGTCACACCGTGACCCAGCCCTGCCCTCGACCCGCCACCACGAATTTGCAGCCGCGTGCCTTTTGCCGCCGCCGACTTGATGGCGTCAGCCAGCTCCTGTTCCGATTTTGGTTTCATGCTGCCTCGCGCCGCGTCCTGGTTGTGATCAGCGGGAATACCTTGGCCGGATTGAGCAGCCATTTGGGATCAAACACGTCCTTGACCCGCACCTGCGCCTCCAGATCGCCTTCATTATACTGGGTCAGCATCAGGTCGCGTTTTTCAACGCCCACGCCATGTTCGCCGGTCAGGCAGCCCCCCACTTCGACACACAGTTTCAGGATTTCCGCGCCCATGGCCTCGCAGGTTTCCAGATCGCCGGGCTTGTTGGCGTCAAACAGAATGAGCGGATGCAGATTGCCGTCGCCGGCGTGGAACACATTGGCGACGTCGAGACCATACTCCTTCGACAACTCCTCCATGCGGCGCAGCACCAAAGGCAACTGGCTGACCGGGATGGTGCCGTCCAGGCAAATATAGTCATTGATCTGGCCCATGGCGCCGAAAGCGGCCTTGCGGCCTTTCCAGATCGCGGCGGATTCCTCGGCACTGGCGCTCTCGCGCAGTTCAGCCGGGTCATGCCGGCGCGCAATTGTCTTGATCTTGTCGAGCTGCTCGACGATTTCGGCCTCCGAGCCTTCAACCTCAACGATCAGCAGGGCTTCCACATCCGGGTAGCCTGCATGGGCAAAATCTTCGGTTGCCCGAATACAGGGCCGGTCCATGAATTCGATGGCCACCGGCAACACGCCTGCCTTGATGATATCCGCCACGCAGGCGCCGGCAACCTCGGCGCGATCAAAGCCCAGCAGAACAGGTCTTGCTCCTTCGGGTTTCCGCAAAATCCGCAATGTCGCTTCGGTGACGATGCCAAGCTGGCCTTCCGAGCCGCAAATGACACCGAGCAGATCATAGACGGCAGCATCAAGATGAGCGCCGCCAATGTCGATGATCTCACCTTCCATGGTGACCATCCTGACGCCCATCAGGTTGTTGGTGGTAACCCCATATTTAAGGCAATGGGCACCACCGGAATTCATGGCAATATTACCGGCTATGGCACAGGCCAGTTGACTTGACGGGTCGGGCGCATAGAAAAACTCGTTTTCTTCAACCGCCCCGGTCACCGACAGGTTGGTACGTCCGGTCTCTACCCTGATAAAGCGATTGTCATAATCGGTCTCGAGCACCGCGTTCATGCGCGAAACACCGATGATGATGCTGTCTGCGGTGGGCAGCGATCCGCCGGCCAGTGATGTGCCTGCGCCGCGCGGCACGACCGGCACACCTTCTTCATGGCAGATCTTCAGGCACGCAGCGACTTCTTCCGTGGTGCCGGGCAACACAACCGCCAGCGGCTGGCAGCGATAGGCGGTCAGCGCGTCACATTCGTAGGCGCGGGTTTCATTGGGGTCGGATATCACCGCCTCACCGGGCAGCAATTGTTCGAGCCTGGCGACAATGGATGCCTTGCGCTCCAGTACACTTTGATCCGGGACCGGCATTTCCATAACGGGTCATCCTTCCTGCTCGTTCAACCAGCGCAACTGCGTGCGAATCTTTGAACGCAATCTGATTCAGAACGGGTCATTCAAATTGGTAAAATATTATTACCAATTATTTTTGCCCTTTGATACCCCTACTTTGGCTGAATATCGATCCCCTGTCGAATGCACCGGATTTTAGCGGCCAAACATGACCCCGGGCAGCCAGGTCGCGATGCCCGGCAGCAGCCAGATCAGCGAGACCCCGATCATCTGCAGCGCGATAAACGGGATCACGCCGCGATAGATATCGCCGGTGGTTATCTCCGGCGGGGCCGCGCCGCGCAGATAGAACAGGGAAAAGCCGAACGGCGGGGTCAGGAAGCTGGTTTGCAGGTTGATGGCAATCAGCACAGCCAGCCAGATCGGGTCATGGCCCATGACAATCAGCGCCGGCACCACGATCGGCAACAGGATCACCGATATCTCGACAAAATCCAGAATGAAGCCAAGCAGGAAGATCAACACCATGACGAAGACAAGCGCACCGGTGGCACCGCCGGGCATGGCTTCCACCAGGTGTTCGATACGCTTGTCGCCGCCGAGCCCGCGAAATACCAAAGAGAAAATACTGGCGCCGATTATGGTGCCGAAGATCATCGAACTGACGGACATGGTGCGCGTGTTGATCACGCCGAGATATCCTTCGCGCGCGGCATGGCGAACGGCGCGCCAGATACCCCAGGCCACCACTGCCACCAGGCCTGCGCCGACTGCCGCCAGCATCCACACGCCGATATCGGCATCTGAACGCTGCAGGCGGATGGATGTTGATGACGCCAGCACCACGATACCGGCAAGTGCTGCAATGGCCAGCAGGCTGGCGCTGCGGCTGCCCTCATCGCGGCTATAGGTTGCCAGCAACAATGCGCCGACCGCGCCGACGCTGGCCGCCTCGGTCGGGGTTGCAACCCCGCCGACAATCGATCCCAGCACGGCGACAATCAGGAAGATCGGCGGCAACAACACGCGCAGCAATTGCTTTGTGCTGACCGGTTCGGCGGCCTCGCGCGGCATGGCAGGCGCGCGCTCCGGCCGCAACCAGGCCAGCACCAGGATGTAGAAGATATACAGCGCCACCAGCACAAGGCCCGGCAACAGGGCAGCAGAAAATGTCTGGCCGACGCTGATGGTCTCAACCGAGAACTTGCCCTGTTCAAACTGCGCCTGCTGATAGGCAGACGACATCACCTCTGACAGAATGATCAGCAGTGTCGACGGCGGGATGATCTGGCCAAGGGTTCCTGCGGTGCATACGGTTCCCGCGGCCAGGCGTTTTGAGTAGCCATTGCGCAGCATGGCCGGCAAGGCAATCAGGGCCATGGTGATGACGGTTGCCCCGACAATACCTGTCGATGCGGCCAGCAGCGTGCCGACCACCACAACCGATACGGCCAGGCCGCCACGCATGGTGCCGAACAGCCTGCCCATCTCCTCCAGCAGTTCTTCGGCCAGCCGGCTGCGTTCCAGCACAATACCCATGAACACAAACAGCGGAATGGCAATCAGCACCTGGTTGGTCATGATGCCGAACAGCCGTTGCGACAGCGCGCCCAGCAGAGCCGTATCAAACGCCCCGAGCACGGCCCCAATGCCGGCAAAGATCGTCGCCACACCTGCCAGTGTAAAAGTCACCGGATAGCCGCGCAAAAGCGCTGCCGCCAGCACAAGGAACATTGCAATGTCGAGATTGTCCGTAATGAAGCTCATTCCTGGCGCTCCAGCCGGGCCAGGTCACGCAACAGGCACGCAATCCCCTGTATCAGCAGCAACAGGCAGAATGCCGGGATCAGGCCTTTCAGCAGAAACGAAGCTGGAATGCCGCCAACCGAAATGGCGCCTTCCAGAATGGATACGGAGTTGCGCACATAGGGCCAGCTTACCCACAGAATGAGGACAAGCGACGGGATCAGCAGCAACGCGGCACCGGCGGCATTGACACGGGCGCGGCCCTTCTCATCGCGGCGGCTATAGAAAATATCGACGCGAACATGCTCGTCCACCAGCAGCGTGTAGCCGGCACCCAGCATGAACAACGCCGCGTGCATGTATAAAACCCCTTCGCCCAGAAATACGAAGGAGAGCCCGAAAAGGTAGCGCATCACCACGATGGCAAACTGCAGCAGCACCATCGCCAACGCCAGCCAGCGCACCGTCAGCCCGCACCAGCGATTGACCGCATCAAGCCGCTCAGCCCAGTCCCTCATCATGAAACAACGCCCTCAAAGCTTGCAGGCCGGTCCCGGCACGGAACCGGCCGCAGATAGTGTCATCAGCCACCGTACTTGTAGTCCAGGGCGCGGGCATTCATCTGGCCGTTGTCGGCATAGACCATGTAGTCGGAGATGGACGTGCGATAGGCAAGGAAGCTCTCGGTGATCTTCTTGACCAGTTCGTCCTGGTCATTACGCAAATCATCGATCACTTCACCTGCAGCATTGCCCATTGCCTTGATGACATCTTCCGGCAGCATTTTCACCTGGACGCCATGTTCGGCCACCATCTGCTTCAGGGCTTTTGCATGCTTGGTGGTGTATTCGGTCCACACAGGATTGTAGAGCGATTCACAGGCAAAGCTGACCGCCTGCTTGAGATCATCCGGCAGGCCGTCATAGGCCGCCTTGTTGAAGCCGCACTCTTCCGCAGATGACGGCTCGCCGACGCCCGGCCAGTAATAGTTCTTGGAAATCTGGTAGAAGCCGAGGGCGGAATCGGTCCACGGGCCAATGAATTCGCCGGCATCGATGGTGCCGGACTGCAGCGCCTGGAACATGTCGCGCCCGCCCATGGCCTGCACTGCCATGCCCAGCTTGGAGCACATCTCCGATGCCAGACCGGTAGTGCGGTAGCGCAGGCCTTTCAGATCATCCACCGACTTGATTTCAGTGCGGAACCAGCCAGCCCACTGCGGACCGGAATTGCCGCACAGGAATGGCTTCAGGTTGAAGCGGGCATACATTTCATCATACAGCGCCTGTCCGCCACCATGGTTGAGCCAGCCCACCTGTTCATCTGCCCTGAGGCCAAACGGCTGCGATCCGAACAGCAGTATGCCCTTGGATTTCGAGCCCCAATAGGCCGGTACTGCATGATAAAGCTCGGCGGTGCCTTCAGACACGGCGTCGAACACGCCACGGCCGGGCACCAGTTCGCCGGCAGCATAAAGTTCCACTTCAATACGCCCGCCGGACGCAGCCGTGATGCGGTCTGCCAGCATCTGGGCCGCAACACCGGGCCCGGGCAGGTTTTTCGGCCACGCCGTCACCATCTTCCACTTGCGCTTGTCCTGGGCAATTGCCGGTGTGGCAAGGGCGGTAGTTGCCACGGCCCCCACAGCGCCTGTCTTGATGAAGTCACGTCTTTTCATTTTGTTTCTCCTCTTTTCCAACTCACTTATCCAGAATTGCCGGCAGGTTCAGCCCGTGCTCGCGGGCACACTCGATTGCCGTTTCATAGCCTGCATCGGCATGGCGCATGACGCCAGTGGCCGGATCATTCCACAATACGCGGCCAATGCGCCTTGCCGCATCATCAGACCCGTCACAGCAGATCACCATGCCGGAATGCTGCGAATAGCCCATGCCGACTCCACCGCCGTGATGCAGCGACACCCAGGTCGCACCCGATGCGCAATTGAGCAGGGCATTGAGCAGTGGCCAGTCGGAGACCGCGTCAGAGCCATCCTTCATGGCTTCTGTTTCGCGGTTGGGCGATGCGACCGACCCTGAATCCAGATGATCCCGCCCAATGACCACCGGCGCCTTCAGCTCGCCCGATTTGACCATTTCGTTGAATGCCAGCCCCAACCGGTGACGCTGTCCCAGCCCGACCCAGCAGATGCGGGCAGGCAGGCCCTGGAACGCGATGCGCTCGCGCGCCATGTCGAGCCAGTTGTGCAGGTGCTGATCATCCGGGATCAGTTCCTTGACCTTGGCATCGGTCTTGTAAATGTCTTCCGGATCGCCGGACAGCGCGCACCATCTGAACGGGCCAATGCCTTTGCAGAACAAGGGCCTTATGTAGGCAGGTACGAAACCGGGAAAGGCGAAGGCGTCTTCCAGGCCCTCATCCTTGGCGACCTGGCGGATATTGTTGCCGTAATCAAGCGTCGGTACACCGGCGTTCCAGAAGTCCACCATGGCCGCGACGTGCACTTTCATGGACGCGCGCGCCGCTTTCTCAACCGAATCCGGATCACTTTCGCGCTTGTCGCGCCACTGGGCCATGGTCCAGCCCTGCGGCAGGTAGCCGTTGATCGGGTCATGGGCGGATGTCTGGTCGGTCACGATATCGGGTTTCACACCGCGCGCCACCAGTTCGGGAAACACGTCGGCGGCATTACCGAGAAGACCGACAGATTTTGCCTCTCCGGCCTTTGTCCAGCGCTCGATCATGTCGAGTGCCTCGTCCAGTGTCTGCGCCTTTTCATCGACATACCTGGTGCGCTGGCGGAAATCGATGCGGGTCTCGTCACACTCCACCGCCAGGCAGCACGCGCCTGCCATGACAGCGGCCAGCGGCTGCGCGCCGCCCATGCCGCCGAGGCCGCCGGTCAGTATCCACTTGCCCGTCAGATCGCCGTCATAGTGCTGGCGTCCGGCTTCGGCAAACGTCTCATAGGTGCCCTGCACAATGCCCTGCGTGCCGATATAGATCCACGAGCCGGCCGTCATCTGGCCGTACATCATCAGGCCCTTGCGGTCGAGCTCGTTGAAGTGCTTCCAGTTGGCCCATTCCGGCACCAGGTTGGAATTGGCGATCAGAACCCGCGGTGCATCGGTGTGTGTCCTGAATACGCCTACCGGCTTGCCGGACTGCACCAGCAGGGTTTCATCGTCTTCCAGGGTTTTCAGCGACGCGACAATGCGGTCGAAATCAGCCCATGTGCGCGCCGCCCGGCCAATACCGCCATAGACCACCAGTTCATGGGGATTTTCCGCCACGTCCGGGTGCAGATTGTTCATCAGCATCCGCATCGGGGCTTCGGTCATCCAGGATTTGGCGGTAATTTCGGTGCCGGTGGCGGGATACACATCACGCAGGTTGTGGCGCGGGTTGGTGGTCATGGCGTCAATCCTTCCAGTCAATCAGTTGTTCGCTGCCGGCAGCACGTGAAATGTCGCCGCCGGTCACCAGGCCGGCCGCCAGTTTCAGTTCAGGCGCCATGAAACGGTCATTGCCCAGTGACGGCACATCCTGGCGCAATCGTCCCAGCACGGCCTGCAGCTTGGAACTGGTCTGCAACGGCGCCCGGCATTCCACGCCTTGCGCCGCACACAGCAGTTCTACCCCGATAATGTTCGACAGGTTGGCGTTCATCTGCATCAGGCGGCGCGCGCCGTGGGCTGCCATGGACACGTGATCTTCCTGGTTGGCGCTGGTGGGGGTGGAGTCGGTGGAACACGGGTTGGCGAGATGCTTGTTCTCGCTCATCAGGGCAGCTGTGGTGACCTCGGCAATCATGTAGCCGGAATTCAGCCCGGGATCAGGGGTCAGGAACGGCGGCAGGTCGAAGCTCAGGGTCGGGTCGACCATAACGGCCGTGCGGCGTTGCGAGATGGAACCGATTTCGGCAATGGCCAGCGCCATCTGGTCGGCTGCAAAGGCGACCGGCTCTGCATGAAAATTGCCGCCGGACACAATCAGGCCGGCGTCTGCCAGCACCAGCGGATTGTCGGTGACCGCATTGGCCTCGATTTCCAGTGTGCGGCCGGCCTGGCGCAACAGGTCCAGGGCAGCGCCGGTCACCTGTGGCTGGCAGCGAATACAGTAGGGATCCTGCACGCGGGTATCGCCGTCACGATGGCTTTCGCGTATTTCCGAGCCCTGCATCAGGTCCCGTATGGCGGCTGCCACGTCAATCTGGCCGCGATGGCCGCGCAGCGCGTGGATTTCCGGCTGCAACGGTGCGGTTGAGCCCATGACGGCGTCGGTGCTGAGCGCCGAAGCCACAATGGCGGCTTCAGCATTGCGTTGGGCGTCGAAATACCCGGCCAGCGCAAAGGCGGTTGAAAACTGGGTGCCGTTTATCAACGCCAGACCTTCCTTGGCGCCCAGCACGATCGGTTTGAGACCGGCTTTGCTGAGGGCTTCGGCGGCAGGCAGTGTTGCGCCATCCAGTTCGGCGTGGCCCTCGCCCAGCATCGCTGCCGCCATATGGGCCAGCGGCGCCAGGTCGCCGGAGGCGCCGACCGAGCCTTGCGCCGGGACAACCGGGGTAACGCCTTTGGCCAGCATGTCCTGTATCTGTTCGATCACCAGCCAGCGCACACCGGAGGCGCCACGGCCCAGCGACAACAGTTTCAAGGCCATCATCAGGCGGGCAATTGCGGTCGGGATCGGGTCTCCAACGCCGGAGCAGTGCGACAAGATCAGATTGCGCTGCAGGGTTTCGGTATCCTGCGGTTTGATTTTCACCGATGCCAGCTTGCCGAAGCCGGTATTGACGCCATACACCGCCTCTGTGCCCTGCGCGGCGCGGGCGACTTGGTCGGCAGCAGCATCCACACCGGCGCGGGCGCTGTCGTCCAGCACTGCCGATGCACCTGACCGATACAGTTGCTGCAACTGCTCGAGGTTAGTGTTTCCCGGCTGCAAGGTGAGGCTGGTCATTGTGCAGTCCCTGCAAAAATCCGGCTGTGCAACGGGTTGAAACCAATGCGGTAGGCAAGTTCCGCGGGATGTCCGACATTCCACACGGCCAGGTCAGCCCGTTTGCCTGCTTCTATAGTGCCGGTGTCATCCAGGCCGAGTGCCGTGGCTGCATTACGCGTCGCGCCTGCCAGCGTTTCTTCCGGGGTCATGCGGAACAGGGTGCAGGCCATGTTCATGGTCAGCAAAAGCGATGCCAGGGGCGACGATCCGGGATTGCAGTCGGTTGCAACCGCCATCGGCACCTTGTGCTTTCGAAGCAACCCGATCGGCGGTGCCTGGGTTTCGCGCAACGTGTAGAAGGCGCCGGGCAGGATCACGGCCACCGTGCCGGCTTCAGCCATGGCTTCTACGCCGTCCTCATCGAGATACTCGAGGTGGTCGGCCGATAGCGCGCCATGGCTGGCTGCCAGTTTTGCGCCACCGAGATTGGACAATTGCTCGGCATGAAGCTTTATGGGCAGGCCTAATTCACCAGCTTTTTCAAACACTCGCTCTATTTGTGCAGACATAAAAGCAATACTTTCACAGAACCCGTCAACGGCATCTACAAGGCCTTCGGCATGGGCTTTTTCCAGCGCCGGGATGCACACATCGTCAATATAGGCATCGGCCCTGTCTTTATACTCTGGGGGCACCGCATGGGCACCGAGGAACGAGGTTTTTACCCGCACACGACGCTGCTGCCCTATTGCCCGCGCCACGCGCAGCATGGTCAGTTCGGTGTCGGTGTCCAGCCCGTATCCGGACTTGATCTCGATTACCGAGACGCCCTCAGACAACATCGCATCCACCCGGGGTAGTGCGGAATTCAGCAATTCCTGCTCACTGGCGCTTCGGGTCGCGGAGACCGTGGAGACAATGCCGCCGCCGGCGCGGGCAACTTCTTCATAGCTTGCACCCTGCAAGCGCATTTCGAATTCGCGGGCCCGGTTGCCGCCAAACACGACGTGAGTGTGGCAGTCGATCAAAGCGGGCGTCACCAGGCGTCCTGCAAGGTCTTCCTGCTGCCAGTTCACATATTGCGACGGGAGACTATCGCGGCTGCCACACCAGGTGATCCGCTCAGCATCCATGGCAATTACCGCACCTTCAACAAGGCCATAAGCGTCGCCTGCGGCCACCATGCTTGCCAGATTCAGATTTGTCAGCAGTTTTCGGGAAGATGACACGCCGGGCACCCTTGAATGTTTCCGTGTTCGTGATATTATGTGCAGACATAATATGAGTCAATGCCGGAAACTTTTATGATGCAGCAAATCTGGGCTGAAACCGCACTCACCGCCGACGGATGGCAAAACCACGTGCTGGTAACGGTAGACAATACCGGGACCATCGCATCGGTAAAGGCAGACACCGGTCCGGCAGGCCATCGCACCGGCATATTGCTGCCGGCACCGGTGAACCTGCATTCACATGCCTTCCAGCGCGCCATGGCCGGCCTGACCGAAGCACGCGGGCGCGACCCGTCAGACAGTTTCTGGACCTGGCGGCAGCTGATGTACCGGTTTCTGGACCAACTGACCCCGGAGCACATCGAGGCCATCACGGCATTTGTGCAGATGGAAATGCTCGAGGCGGGATATGCGGCGGTGGCGGAATTCCACTATTTGCACCACCAGCCCGACGGCACGCCTTATGATAATGTCGCCGAGCTTTCCGCCAGAGTCTGCGCTGCCGCATCGGATACAGGCATAGGGCTGACATTGCTGCCGGTATTGTATGAACACGGCGGCTGTGACGGGCGCGCCCTGGGAGCCGGTCAGCAACGCTTTGGCAATACCCCGGACAAATACGCAAGCCTCCACCGGGCCGCAGCCAGGGCGGCAGAGGCACTGCCTGACGACACGATTGTCGGCGTGGCGCCGCATTCCTTGCGTGCGGTCAGCCGCGACGGGCTGAAATTCGCCAACTGGCTGGCAACAAACTCACCCATCCATATGCACCTTGCTGAACAGGTGGCCGAGGTTGAGGAAGTCGAGGCGGCCTGGGGCAAGCGCCCGGTCGACTGGCTGTTATCCAACCACAAGGTTGATGAACGCTGGTGCCTGATCCACTGTACCCAGATGACGCCGGACGAGACCGCCGGGCTGGCAGCGACCGGGGCGGTTGCGGGCCTTTGCCCGATCACCGAATCCAGCCTTGGAGACGGCATTTTCGACGGTGTGCGCTATGTCGATGCCGGCGGGCGCTTCGGTGTCGGTTCGGATTCCAACATTCGTATTTCGCTGGCCGAGGAACTGCGCACGCTGGAATATTCGCAACGCCTGCGCGACAAGGGCCGCGCCATGCTGGCGACACCAGACAAATCCACCGGCCGGGTGCTGTTTGACGGGGCCTGCGCCGGCGGCGCCCAGGCGGCAGGGCGCAATTCAGGATCAATCGAACCGGGCTGGTTGGCAGACCTCGTGTCGCTTGATGCCGGCAACCCCAATCTTGCCGGGCGTTCAGGCGATACCCTGCTCGACAGCTTCATCTTTGCTGGCGGCAACGATCTTGTGTCTGATGTGTGGGCAGCGGGTCGACACTGTGTACATGAAGGCAATCACATGGCTCGCGGACACATAATACAACGCTATTTGGATACAATAAAGAGCTTGAGCAATTCATTGTGACGGTATTGGATACAAATTCATGGCAGGGCATCAAGTCGGAAGTCATGCGCCGAATCAATACCCGGCGCTGGCAGCCGGGTGATCTGATCCCCGGCGAGGTTGAACTCGCCGAGGAATTCGGGTGTGCCCGCGCTACGGTCAACCGGGCCCTGCGGGAACTGGCAGAGACCGGATTGCTGGACCGCAAGCGCAAGGCAGGCACGCGGGTGGCCCTCAACCCGGTGCGCAAGGCGACGGTTGAAATTCCGGTTATCCGCAAGGACGTCGAGGCGCGCGGCAAGATTTACAGCTTCGACGTGCTGGACCGCAAGGACCTGGCCCCCTCAGCGATACTGCAGCAGCAATACGGCCTGGCAGCCTCTACACCCCTGCTTGGATTATGGACACTGCACCGGGCCGATGGTGCGCCCTTTGCCTATGAAGAGCGCTGGATCAATCTGGCGGTTGTGCCGGACATCATCGACGCTGATCTTGAAACGCTCAGCGCCAACGAATGGCTGGTGCGTAACATGCCCCTTTCACGCGGTGAATTTACCTTCTCTGCCGGCAATGCAACCGCAGCCGAAAGCCGCCTGCTCAACTGTCTGCAAGATGCTGCCCTGTTCATCGTCAATCGCAGCACCTGGGTGGTTGATGACGCAATAACCGCCGTGCGCCTGGTGTATGCGCCGGGGTTTTCAATGAAAACAGTTGTTTAACTCACATTCTGCTTCACCAGGTCAGCGTAAAGCGCGCGTAGCTGCCGGGTTACCGGTCCGGCACCGTCATGCTCGCCGATTTTTACCCCGTCCAGCGAGGCAACCGGGGTCTGGGCCCCGAATGTGCCGGTCAGAAACGCCTCATCGGCGGAATAGGTGTCGAACAGCGAGTAGTTGCGCTCAAACACCGGGATATCATTGGCACGGCACAGATTGATGATGTTCTGGCGGGTCACGCCGTTCATGCAGTAATCCCCGGTGGACGTCCACACCTGACCTTTACGGACAATGAAGAAGTTGCAGGCATTGGTGGTGTTCACGAAGCCATGCGGATCCAGCATCAGGGCTTCGTCTGCGCCCATGCGTTCGGCCTGCAGGCAGGCCAGCACGCAGTTCAGCTTGGAGTGGGAATTGTACTTGGCGTCCTGGGCCATCGGAGTACCGCGCACCTGCGGCACGGTGACAAGCGTCAGGCCATGGGCCTGGACTTCCTGCTTTGGTTTCGAGTGCTCGATGATGATGACCATGGTCGGGCCGGAACGCGACAATCTGGGGTGCTGAAACGGCTTGTCCTTGATGCCGCGCGTCACCATCAGGCGGCAGTGGGCATCAGTGACCATGTTGTTGGCCGCAGCCGTGCGCGTCAGGGCATCCAGCACACCTGCCCGGTCCATGCCGACATCAATGCCGACCGCCTTGCAACTGCCGAACAGCCGGTCCATGTGCTCGTCAAAAAAAGCCCATTTCCCGTCATAGAGCCGCATGCCTTCCCACATGCCGTCGCCCAGCATGAAGCCTGAATCATAGACCGACACCTTTGCATCATCGCGATGCACGATGTCGCCGTTCACCCAGATCTTGATGTCCCTGTTACGGACATCTTCTTCCGTCTCATGGCTGTGGTGACTGGATGGCGTATCATTCATGGTCTTGTTCCTGCTAGTTGAATGCGGCACACACTAGGGTCAGGAAACAAGCACGGCAACAGGGATGAGATGAGCAGCGCTGCCAGCGAACTTGAGCGCCATATTGCACGGCTGCACGGCAATGGCCGGTTGCGGGTGTGGTCGCTGATCATCACCTTCTTCGGTGATGCGGTGGCCTTGCGCGGTGGCCGGGTTGCATTGAGCACACTGCAGGATGCCATGGGCCTTTTGGACATTGAACCCGGTGCCGTCAGGACCGCCCTGTCCCGTCTGGCCGGCGAAGGCTGGGTGGAACGCGAGCGTGAAGGCCGACTGAGTTTCTACAAGCTGACGGATCAGGGCCGTGCCACGTTTGATGAACCGACGAAACGCATTTATGCCAGTGCGGGGCGCGACTGGGACGGCGAATGGACCGTGGCCATTGAGGCGCAAGACACTTCAACCCGCCTCAGCGAACACGGTTTCATCGCGCTTGGCGGCAAGGCATGGCTTCGGGTCGGCGGCAATGTGAGCGGCCTGCCGGATGACCTGCTGGTGATTTCCGGCACGGGTTCCGACCTGCCGACACCGCTGTTGTCATTGTGGAAGCTTGACGATCACGTAGCCCACTACACGGACTTCATCAGCAACTGGCAGGCATTTGGCGCGCCGGAAAACCTGTCACCCGGTGATGCCATGGCAGCGCGTACCTTGCTGTTACACGACTGGCGGCGCATTGTATTGCGTGACCCGGCCTTGCCGGATGTTATGCTGCCGGCCGGCTGGATCGGCCACAAAGCCCGCAAATTGGCCGGGCAGACCTATCATGGCCTGCTGCGAGGCAGTGAAAACTGGTTGAATGACAATGGCTTACCGGCTCTGACCGACCCGGCAAGCCTGAAACAGCGATTTAACGTGTTACGAAATATTGCCAATTGAATAGTTTTTTGTTACACATACTACCCAATATGGAGGACGCTCATGTATTCCCAGGGGTTGATCGGCGCTGACAGCCGCACAGAAGAAACGCAAGAGTTTCTCGACGCCTTTCAGGCGCGCATAGACGCTGAAGAAAAAATCGAACCCAATGACCCGATGCCGGAAGGTTATCGCCGCACGCTGGTGCGCCAGATCGGCCAGCATGCCCATTCCGAAATTGTCGGCATGCTGCCGGAAGGCAACTGGATCACCCGCGCCCCGACTCTGAAGCGCAAGATTGCGCTGATCGCCAAGGTGCAGGACGAAGGCGGGCACGGTCTTTATCTTTACTCAGCCGCTGAAACACTCGGGGTATCGCGCGAGCAGATGACCGAGGAACTGCTGTCGGGCAAGGCGAAGTATTCCTCCATATTCAACTATCCGACACCGACCTGGGCCGACATCGGCGCCATTGGCTGGCTTGTGGACGGCGCGGCCATCATGAACCAGATCCCGCTGTGCCGGTGTTCGTTCGGGCCTTATGCGCGTGCCATGATCCGGGTGTGCAAGGAAGAAAGTTTTCACCAGCGCCAGGGCTATGAAATCATGATGCAGCTGGCGCACGGGTCCAAGGCGCAAAAGGACATGGCGCAGGACGCGCTGAACCGCTGGTGGTGGCCATCTCTGATGATGTTTGGCCCGCATGACGCCGACAGCGAGCATGGCGATCAGTCGATGGCGTGGAAGATCAAGCGCTTCAGCAATGACGCTTTGCGCCAGAAGTTCATCGACGCGACGGTACCGCAGGCAGAATTCATTGGCCTGACCATGCCGGACCCGGACCTGAAATGGAACGAGGACAGCGGCTCCTATGACCACGGGCCCATTGACTGGGACGAATTCTGGCGCGTGGTCAAGGGCGGCGGACGCATGAACCGCGACCGTATCACCGCCCGCAAGAAGGCCTGGGACGACGGTGCCTGGGTGCGTGAGGCAGCGCTTGCCCACGCTGAAAAACGAGCTAGCCGCAAGGTGGCAGCGGAATAATGAAAACTCATATCGCAGAACTGAACGTCGCCTATCCCAAGTACGACGTGAATGATCGCCGCTTTGCCGGTTTCGTCAACAATCTTGAGCGCATCAACGCGCTCGCTGAACGCTCTCCCGGTTTTGTCTGGCGGCTCAAGGACGACACTGTCGGTAACGCAATGGAACTGGCAGTTGGTGATGATCCTGCCCTGATCCCGAACCTGAGTGTCTGGGAAAGCGTGGAAGACCTGGAGCGGTTCACCTTCGGGACCGTTCATGCCCAGATCTACAAGCTGCGGGAGAACTGGTTCACGCCGATGCAGGAGCGCCATTTCGTCATGTGGCGCGTGCTGGTGGGGTATCAGCCGACGCTTGAAGAAGCCATGGCGAAACTCGTACAGATCAATGCTGACGGACCGTCGGATGAAGTCTTCGGATGGGAAGCCATGACCAACCTCAAACTATGGATGGAGAAACGCTGTGCCTGAACCAATGACCCCCTTGTGGGAAGTGTTTATCCGGCCGCGCAACGGGCTGCATCACAAGCATGTCGGCTCGCTGCATGCCGCCGATGCCAGCCTTGCCATACAGTCGGCGCGCGATGTCTACACCAGGCGCGGCGAAGGCAATTCCATCTGGGTGGTGCCATCTGCCGAGATCGTGGCGTCGGACCCGTCATCGGGCAAGGAGATGTTTGATCCTGCCGATGACAAGGTCTACCGCCACCCGACCTTCTATGACATTCCCGATGAAGTGGGGCACATGTGATGACCGGGGTCGCAATCGTTCACTCACACCAGTTCGAGGCCGTGCTGCAACTGGCGGATGATCATCTGATCCTCGGACAGCGGGTCAGCGAATGGTGCGGCCACGCGCCGATGCTGGAAGAGGATCTGGGCCTTGCCAATATGGCGCTCGATCTGTTGGGCCAGTCACGCGCACTTTATGCCTATGCGGCTGAAATCGAGGATGCCGGGCGCAGTGAAGATGATCTCGCCTTCCTGCGACTTGAGCGCCAGTACCTGAACTGCCTGCTGGTTGAACGGCCCAATGGCGATTTCGCCCATTCCATTTTGCGCCAGTTGTACTTTGCCGCCTTCATGCATCCGTTCTGGCAATGGGTGTCGGCAAATTCAACCGACGAAACCTTGCGCGGTATTGCCGGCAAGGCGGAAAAGGAAATGGCCTATCACGTGCGCCATTGCGGCGAGTGGGTGGTACGGCTTGGCGATGGCACCGAGGAGAGTGCAGCACGCATCAAGGCGGCAGTAACCGCCCTGCATCACTATACCGACGAGCTGTTTCAGGGCTCTGCCGCCATGGCAGCGTGTGCCGAAGACGGCGTACTGCCTGACGTGGAAACCCTGCGCCCGGCCTGGACTGCGACCATCACCAACGTGTTTGCGCAAGGCCTGCTTGAGGTGCCGGATGTGGCCCACCCGCAAACCGGTGGCCGCATCGGTGAGCATGGCGAGGAAATGGGACATATACTGGCTGAACTGCAGTACATGCAGCGCACCTACCCCAATCTGCAGTGGTAGCGCCCATGGCCAGCCCTGCCACAACCGGAAACCTTGATGCAGCCCGCGCCTGGGCGGCAGCCGCCGCTGTGCCGGACCCGGAAGTGCCATGTGTGACCGTCGCTGATCTCGGCATCCTGCGCAATGTCGCTATCGAGGACGGTGTGGCCGTCGCCTATGTGACGCCGACCTATTCCGGCTGTCCTGCCGTGCTGGCCATTGAACTGGCCATTGAAGCGGCCCTGCTGGGTGCGGGGTTTGAAGCGCGCATCGAACGGGTCATGACACCTGCCTGGACCACTGACTGGATCACGCCGGAGGGCTGCGAGAAACTGCGCGCCTACGGCATTGCCCCGCCGGTCAAGGGCAGCAATTCGAAAATGGCGCTGTTCGGCGAAACCGTCATCAACTGCCCGCGCTGCGGCAGTGCCGAAACACAAAAAATCTCCGAATTCGGCTCCACGGCCTGCAAGGCGCATTACACCTGCAAGGCCTGTGCAGAGCCGTTTGATTATTTCAAGTGCATCTGAGGATATGACGATGGCTCATGATCAATTTCACGAACTGACGGTCTCCGGCGTCCGGCCGCAAACCGACAAGGCAACGGCCATCCGCTTTGATCTGCCGGATGCCCTGAAATCCGAGTTCACCTTCAAGCCCGGCCAGTATCTCACCGTGCGCGCCAATCTGGACGGCGAGGAAGTGCGCCGTTCCTATTCGATCTGCTGCCGGCCTGATGATGGCCTGGAAATCGGCGTCAAGCACCTCGAAGGCGGGGTGTTTTCAAGCTTTGCGCAAGGGTTGAAGACCGGCGACAGGATCGAGGTCATGGCGCCAAAGGGCCGTTTCGTGGCCGAGACCGGTGGCACCCATGACTATCTGCTGGTCGCGGCAGGCTCCGGCATCACCCCGGTGCTGTCCATCATCAAGACCGTGCTGCGCGACGAGCCGGAAAGTACTGTCACACTGGTCTATGCCAACCGCAACTTTGACAGCGTGATGTTCCGCGATGATCTCGACGCGCTGAAGGACACCTATCTGACCCGGCTTTCCCTGCTGCACGTGATCTCCGAGGAAGGACAGGATGCCGACATCCTGTCCGGCCGTATTGATGCGGCAAGGCTTAACGACATGAAACAGCGCGGCCTGATTGACCCGGCGCGCTATGATGCGGTCTATCTGTGCGGGCCCGCACCGATGATCAAGACTCTGCGCTCCGCACTGACGGACATGGGTGTAGCGTTCGACAAGATCAGGTTCGAGGTATTCACACCGACACCGTACGGCAAGCCCGGCGGTGAACACGCACCGCCCAGACCCGACCTGACCGGTTCTGAAGTCGAAATCATTCTGGACGGGGCCCGCCGCAAACTGCGGGTTGACCCGTCTGCGGAGACGGTGCTCGGCGCCGCCAAGGCAGCCGGGCTGGAAATCCCGCATTCGTGCGCTGGCGGCATGTGCTGCACCTGCCGCTGCAAGGTCCTGAAAGGCTCTGCGACCATGGACCAGAACTGGTCGCTGCAACCTTGGGAACTTGAGGCCGGTTACATCCTCGCGTGCCAGGCACGGCCTGAAACCGAAAAGCTGGTGCTGGATTTCGACGCGACCTGAGCCGGATTTGCCGCCGGACACAAACACGTCTCATTCATGACAGACCATCGCCACCCACGTGGGGGGAGGCAAGCGACCACTTCTTTCACTGGCGCCAAAAGGTCGCGTTTGCGGAGGAAGTCATGTTTAAACAGATCACACTTGGACTAGCGATGAGCTGCTGCCTGTCGGTTGCAGCGCTTGCGGAGGACTGCAAGCCGTCGAAATGGGGGGCGGACGATGAAATCGGCGCCGCCAATTACGTAACGCCGGAACGCACCATGGCGGCGGCCAAGCTGGTCAAGACGGGCGCCAGCCATCCGCTGGGCATCGTTGTCGACCCCGACATGCCGGCGTTCCCGCCGCGCTCCACCAAGCTTCAGGTGATTGCGCCGAACCAGATACAGGGCGCCGACAACTCCAAGGCGTTCGGTTATGACATGACCTATAATGACGACCTGGCCCAGTTGTGGTTCGGCACCGGCCCGCAGATTGACGGCCTTGGCCACCTGGGCGAAGGCAACGTCTACTACAACTGCAACAAGGCGGCAGATTTCGTCAAAATCACCGGCCTGACCAAGCTGAGCGTGGACAAGATCCCGCCCATGATTGCCCGTGGCGTGCTGATCGACATGGCGGAGCATTTCGGCGTCGAGGTCATGGAGGGCGGCCAGGCCATCACAACCGATGACATCAAGGCCGCCATGGCCAAGCAGAATGTCACCATCAATGAAGGCGATGTAGTGCTGATCCACACCGGCTGGACCGACGGCAAGCTGGTCAGCGCGCCCAAGGAATGGGTGAGTACCGAACCCGGCCTCGACAATGGGGCAGCAAAGTATCTGGCGTCACTGAATCCGATGGCAGTCGGAGCCGATACCTGGGGGCTTGATGTCGTGCCGCCGGTCAAGGGTGAGAAAGTGTTTTACGGCCACGTCGAGTTGCTGAGAAACAATGGCATCTACATTCTGGAGACCATGAACACCGGACGCCTGGCCAAGGAGAATGTCGGGGAATTCATGTTTGTTCTGGGACAGGCCCGCATCAAGGGCACGGTGCAGATGATCATCAACCCGGTGGCCATGTGGTGATCTGACCGAGGCTTCATCTCTGCTGCAGCGCGTAACGCACTGCAGCAGAGATGGCAGTTTGCTCAACCAATCGACGCGAAACCGGCCTCACCGGCCATGTGAGGGCGTTACTCCGGACGCACGCAAGCACGTTACCGCGACACGGATCAGACCATTCAGAACATTGCCGGACGGGCATCGGACCTGCTAGGCTTTCGCCTGCTGGTGGTTAGCTACGGCAAGGGCCAGGAGAACGGGTATCACCATGACGCCTGCGAACCGGCAATGGTGACGGGCCAAAGCTGCTGTAAAAAAGTGACCAATGCGAGGCCACTGCTCCTGTTCATCCAAATATATGGTTCGGAGTTCGATAGATGAGTGAAGTCCAGGTTTTTCACGACAATTTCAACAATGGAGAAGCGGATCAGTTCGAGAAAGAGAAATACCTGGTTATGAAGGGATTCCTGGACGACCCTTTACTGGGCACTGCCTATGCATACGCCCTAAGGAAGTCACAAAGTGGCACCATGGCGCCCGGGGATAGCCAGGTTCCCGGAACACCGAGTTGCTATGGTGACACTCTGATGGATACGCTCCTGGAGTTGTTTCGGCCACGGATGGAGTTGTTGACCGGACTCAGACTTCATCCAACCTATTCCTACTTTCGCGTATACCAACATGGTGATGTGCTGGAAGCCCATAAGGATCGCAAGTCGTGTGAGATCAGCCTGACACTGACACTTGGATATGAGGCCTCGAAACCATGGCCGATTTTCTTTGAACTGGACGGTCATTCTGTGCCAGTGGAACTGTTGCCCGGAGACGCAATTGTTTATCGTGGCACGGAACTAAAACACTGGCGCGAGCGGTTCGAGGGGGTCAGGAGTGCAGGCGTCTTCCTGCATTATGTGGACCAGGACGGGCCATTCTCTGACTGGAAGTACGACAAGCGCGAGGACCGGAAGCATGGCAAGCACAAGGCCCTTCGCTCCGGCATGCGACACACATTAAATTATGTGGATGGCAGTATCCGGCGCGCCTGGGCCTTGTTGAAAAAATTGTTGCTCAGGTGACCATGAACTGGAGTGACAAGAGGGTTCTGGTCACCGGAGGGGCGAGCTTTATTGGCAGCCACCTTGTTGAACGGTTGTTGCAAAAAGGCGCTGCCAACGTGCGAGTCGCGGATAACCTGTCCAGCGGCAAGCTGGAGAACCTGCTGGCTGTGCAAAACGATATCGATTTCCTGAAGGGCGATCTGCGTGACACAAGTGCAGCGCAAAATGCGACCAGGGGATGTGACGTGGTTTTTCATCTCGCCGCCGATCATGGCGGACGGGGCTATATAAGCAGCCATCCAGCCAGTTGCGCCGGCAACATGGCGCTGGACAACACCGTCTTCAGGGCCGCCGTCAATAACAATGCAGAACGGATTCTGTTCGCCAGTTCCGCGTGCGTTTATCCCACCGATATCCAGACGGGCAAGGTACTGCTTCGCGAAGATTTTCAGTACGACCAGACCCAAATCAGCGCGAACCAGATCCTTGATCACACGGCAGCTCTGTTGTCACCGGGACAGCCGATTTATATAGCAACTGACGAGATCGACAGCGCCTTCCTGGACATATTTCGGGAGCAATTCACTGTTGTAACCTTTGGTGGCCTGCCCGAGGAAATCGTGGACAATATCCCTGATCACTGGTGCGGGATTATTGAGACGCTGATCTGCGCTGCAGCACCAGGCCGATTTATCGGCACCCGCCTTTCCACCTTCAGTTCGCGCATTGCGACACTTCGCGGGCACCTGTCGCACACCAAGGGCAGTGACTGCGAGGCAATTGACTCAGAGCTGCATTACACCCAGCCGCCGCTTTATGGGAAAACAGGCGGAGGACTATTCGCGCGATACTGGAGAACAAGCGAGAAGCAGGTGGATCAATTGGGAGAAACAGGGATACCCTGGTGGCTCAGCAAAGATCCTATATGGGGGCGCGCCTATCAGGCTTGCAAGGCTTCATCTCTGCGCAGGGCAAAACGCTTTGTGGCAGAGATGGCAGCCAATTTGAGCATCGGACATGTAGGTAAATCCACTGCGCAAAATATGCACTTATCCAGATCTAGATCGAGCCGGGTCCAGACCACGTTTCCTCGCGCGCAGCGGCATCGGTGAGCCAGCTTATGAAAGCACTCGCCTCTGCTCGCGTGGCTGCAGAAGGCGTCGTCACCAGATCGTAGCCAATATCTGTAATCACTTTTTTGGGAAACGGGCAAACGAGCAGGCCAGCCGCGATAGGCTCTCTCAAAATCGGCCAGCTCGCAAGAACAACGCCCTGACCTGCGACGGCCGCTTGAACGGCAAGCCCGTAGTCGTTGAAGTGGAGGCCCTGGTCAGACGCGAGATGAGTGGCACCCACATGCGAAAACCAGCTGTCCCAGGTAAACCAGCGCCTTGTCTCGCGGGCCCAGGCCAGTTGGGATATGTCCCAGTGGATCAAGGTGGTATTGGCCAGGTCGTCCAACTGTTCGAGCTTTGGAGGCCCGTTTGCAAGTGAGGGGCTGCAGGCTGGAAAGATCTGATCGTCGAACAATCGGTGTACGATGAGTGTCTTGTCCCGTTCCATTCCATAACGAATGGCAACATCGACGTCGCCCTGATGCAAATCCACGATGTGCTGGGACGAGTCGATCAGGACATTCACGTTGCCATGCCTGGTACGAAACTCCTCCAGCCTCGGCACCAGCCAGGCGGTAGCGAATGAGGATTCCACGGAGACGATCAGCTTGCTGGTCTGCTCCTGGCGCCGCATCTTCGCGACAGATGAGGAGATATGGCGCATGGCAAGAGCGAGGTCCGCCTGACCGGCGTGTCCTTCCTGGGTCAGCTCAAGGCCTCTGCCTTTGCGTTTCAGCAAGGGCCTTCCCAACGCAGCCTCGAGCTTGCCCACCAGCTGCTTTGTTGCAGCGGGTGTGACGTTCAGTTCTTCTGCAGCCTGCTGATAGCTCAAATGCCTGGAAACCGCCTCAAAGGCTCTTAATGCATGTAATGAGGGCAGCCAGTTTGATGTCATGAAGTAAGTTTAACTTAGTTTTGGCTCAGATCAAATCAATTCACCCGGCAGGCGTTTGGGTTTATCTTCCACTGCAGCAAGGCGCAAGCTGCGGCCTTGCGGACAGATCATTCAGGAGAAGCAGGATGCGCTCAAGTGACGGAAAAACCAGAGACCTTGTGACCAGCATGCCGGGAGCGGGCTGGGACTACGCCTTGAACCGCCATCCCTATCATGAGATCGAGCGGCCAAAGGGACCGCACTATTGCGTGTACAACCGGCGTCACATGGCATGTTGCTTCGACGACCATTCCACAGAGGAAGGCTACTGGCTGCTGCGCCAAAAGGCAGCCGTGCTGCACACCGGAGAATATCCCTTGCAGTTTGAGGGACCGGACGCAGAACGGTTGCTGGACAAGCTGTTCACCAAGGACATGACAAAGGTGAAGGTCGGCCGCTGCGGCTACGGTCTGGCCTGCTATGAAGATGGCGGGCTATTGGTTGACGGCATTGTATTACGGCTCGAGCAGGACAAGTTCTGGTACGCCCAGGCCGATGGGGATTTTTACAGCTGGGCGCGGGCCCATGGCGCGGGCATGGATGTGGAGATTTCCGATCCGGACGTCTTCGTCTCGCAGGTCCAGGGACCCAACGCCCTGAAAATTCTGGAAGCGGCAAGTGATGACGGCATGCCCGAACCGTTCGGTTATTTCGCTGTTGCCCGTGTGTCGTTCGGCGGGCAAGAGGTAGTGATCACCCGTACCGGCTACACAAATGAACTGGGCTGGGAATACTACACCGAACCGCACCACGATGCAGAAGCGCTGTGGGCACATCTGGAGGCTGCGGGCAAACCGCACGGCATGGAAATCTTCGGGCTGGATGCCATGAACATCCGCCGCATCGAGGCGGGCATTCTGAACGCCGGGTCTGATTTCAACACATCAACCACCCCCTATGATGCCGGCCTCGGCCGGTTCGTGGACGAGGACAAGGGCGACTTTATTGGCAAAACCGCCCTGAAATCCGCCTCTCGTGAGCCCCGTCTACATGGCATTTCCTGCCAAAACGGCGAACCGCTGATCTCTGGAGCGGTTGAAGTCGCGGGCAAGCGCATTGGAACGGTCACTGCCGGTGCGACATCTCCTTATCTCGGGCACGGCATCGGTTATGCATTGCTCGACGGCCCCCGACACGGGCCCGGCGAAAAGGTAAAGGTCGGGTGCAGGGACGGCTCCATGCAGGAGGCAGAACTTGTCGAATTACCTTTTTATGACAAACTTGCCGAGATCCCGCGCGGCAAGCTCGTTGATATTCCCGAGCGCAGGTAAGCACAATGGTCAAGGAAGAGGCCCCGCCTTCAGAAGATCAGCCAGAATTGGATGCGGATACTTGCGGCGCACGGATACGGCGTAGAACGGCTCAACGATATCCAGCTTGAACGGTGCAGTTTGCAGGAGGCCGGAGCTGATCTCGTCGGCAAGCACAATCGGAGGCGCGATTGCGAGCCCGGCGCCATCGCGGGCGAGAAGGCGAACCATGGCCATATCATCGACGAGGGCGGCAATGCGCGGCGTTACTCCCAGCCGGTCAACAAGGCCTTCAAACCCTGCCCTGATAGCGCTGCCGGTCGGCAGGATGAGTGGTTCACTGGCCAGCAGTTCAGCAAGCGTGGAGTGGCGCAGCAGCTTCGGCAATCCGTGAATGCCGACGGGCTGCTCGGCGATGCGGCGAGACGCGAACTCGGCTCCCTGCTCGCGCTGTGGCGGCTCTGTCGTGAGCACCACATCCAGCGACAGTGTCTTCAGCCCGTCGAGCAGTGTTGTCGTGTTGCCGGATTTCAGCACAATATCGACATTGCCATGAGCCATGGCAGGGCGCAGGAACATCATCTGGAAGTTGCGTGACAGGGTGGACAGGGAACCGACCCGCAAGGGCGGATATGCTGTCATTGCCTGCTCCAGCGTGGCCAGCAATTCCTCGCCTGCGCCAAAAATCCGATCGGCATGATCGAGAGTAATGTGACCCACTTCGGTGAGCACGAGCCTGCGGCCAACGCGCTCGAACAGCGCATGACCCAGTTGCGCCTCCAGGGCCTTGATCTGCATGGAAAGCGCCGACTGCGAAACATTCAGCCGCTCTGCAGCCCGGCTCAAATTGCCCTCATGGGCCACCTCGCGAAAATAGCGCAGATGATGATAGTTCAATCGACTCATAGTTCTAAATAATAGAACGAAATTGAGCAAAAGATATATTTTTCTTTATTAACCCGGCACTGTACCTACGGCGCACCATTCAAGCACAGGAGCCCGCCATGGACATTATTGCTGACATTACATCCACGATTTTCAGCCAGTTCCAGAAACCGACCCTCGCCTTCCTGATTGGCGGCATGTTGATCGCCGCGCTGGGCAGCAAGCTCGAAATCCCGGCTCCCGTCTACAAGTTCATCGTCATCCTGCTGCTGCTCAAGGTGGGTCTCGGCGCAGGCATCTCGGTGCGCGAAGCCGAATTCATGGCACTCCTGGTCCCGGCCCTGTGCGCAGCAGCGCTCGGGATCGGCATCGTCCTGCTCGGCAGCGCCACGCTGGCCAGATGGCGCGGTGTCGCGCAGGTCGACGGTCTAGCAACCGCAGGCATGTTCGGGGCCGTGTCGGCGTCTACCCTTGCAGCGGGCATGGCTGTGCTGGACGCTGACGGGATTGCCTATGAAGGCTTCATCGGCGCGCTCTACCCGTTCATGGATATTGCCGCTCTGGTCACCGCCATCGTGCTGGCGCGCATGTCGGTGGCACGGACCGCTGCCGCGGCGGCGCAATCCGGTGGCACGGCCACGCTGACCATGGGCGGCGGATCCAGCGGCGGCCCCCGCATCGATGGTGTCGATGGCGCGATGATAAAGGGGATTTTGGTCGATACATTCCGCAGTCCGGCCATCACGGCATTGTTGCTTGGACTGGGCCTCGGCATGTTTGCCAGACCCGACAGCGTCTATGAGGGCTTCTACGAACCTTTGTTCCGGGGCCTGCTGTCGGTTCTGATGCTGATCATGGGCATGGAAGCCTGGGCCCGGATTTCGGAACTGCGCAAGGTGGCCCATTCCTACATTCTGTATGGCCTGGCGGCGCCGCTGGTGCACGGCTTGCTCGGCTTCGGTGTGGGGCTGATTGCGCACCATCTCACCGGGTTCTCGGCAGGCGGTGTGGTGTTGCTGGCGGTGATGGCCTCTTCGAGTTCTGACATCTCCGGCCCGCCCACCATGCGTGGCGCACTGCCTGAAGCCAACCCGTCGTCTTATGTGGGCACGTCAACCGGCATCGGGACGCCCGTGGCCATCCTGTCGATCCCGCTGTATGTGGCGCTCGCCGGCGCGGTGATCGGGTTCCCGTAAGGTCTGCTAAAGACCGGTCAGGCCTGCTGGCGGTGATCGTCTACAACATTGAGTGCGGGCGGTGGCTGCTCGCCTACCTGCTGCAGGCAATCGGACAGTTTCTCGAACAGTTCAGGGTGCTGGCCGCTGTCGACGGTGGTGTGAAATCCCTCAACGTCGGGCATGGACACATGTATGGACCCGTCATCGCTGTCATACCACACGGCTATGTGGGAATAGGCGGATTTTCCCAATTTACTCATACTCATGGCGACCTCAATTACTTACTTTGATACCAATATCGTAACCATTTGTTTACCTTTAGGTCAAACGCCGCCAGTTTTCTTGGTAAACAGGCACAAGATACATGCAGTATTGAGTCAAATTGCGGCAACAAGCCCCTGAAATCGCTTTTTGAACTGATATGAGGGATCGACGCGCGCTACCCGCGATCGTTAGCCCTGAGCCATTCCGATACGGTTTCCAGCTTGTTGCGCAGGTGCTGTTTCAGGATGGTGCCGAGCTTGCGGCCGTCGCGGGCCTCAAGGGCGGCGAGAATGTCCTCGTGCTCGGCCACTGCCTTGTCCCAGCGTTCACGGGTCATGTTGGCGAGATAACGCGCCCGGCGCACCCGGGCTGACAGCATGCGGTGCTGGGCGGCCAGGGTGTCATTGCGGGCAGCGGTCAGGATGGCGGTGTGAATGGCTTCATTGGCGGCAAAATATTCCGGCAGGCGCTGGGCCCTGTAATGCCCGATCATCTCATGGTGGGATTTGCTGATGGCGGCAATTTCCGCATCGGTGATTTTTTCGCAGGCAAGTTCACCGGACAGCGCTTCCAGGGCGCCCATCACCGGGAACACTTCTTCCAGGTCTTCGACCGTGACGGCAGTGACGGACGAGCCGCGATTGGGGGTCAGGGTGACCAGGCCTTCCGAGGCCAGCACCTTCAGCGCCTCGCGCATCGGTGTGCGCGATACATTGTAGCGCTCGCACAATTCCTTTTCCGGAACTTTTTCGCCCGGTGCCAATTCGCCTTCAATGATCAGTCTCTGCAGGCGTTCGACCAGTTCGTCATGCAGGGAACGCCGCACAATGGCTTCATCCATTGTAATGTTCATGCACCCGTTCCTTCCGTATTATCTGCAATGGCCATCTCCAGCACGCGGGCCACGTGAACGGCATCGCGGTGAGCACCGTCTGCGATCTGGTGGCGGCAGGAGGTGCCGTCCGCCACGATCAGTGTATCCGATTCTGCCGCGCGCACAGCCGGCAGCAATGACAGCTCGCCCATGGCCTGTGAAACCGCGTAGGTCTCCGCCTGATAACCGAACGCTCCAGCCATGCCGCAACACGAGCTTTCAACCGTCTCGACTACAAGGCCCGGCACCAGTTTCAAGGCACCGGTCACGCTGCCCATGACATTATGCGCCTTTTGATGGCAATGACCATGCAGCAGCACATTGCGCTCAAGCGGGGTGAACTCAAACCGGGCGGCATGGGCAACCACGAACTCTTCAAACATCATCGCGGCAGCAGCTATTTCGTCGGCCTCCGCCCCGAGCTTCATGGCCGTCAGTTCGTCGCGCAATGTCAGCAGGCAGGATGGTTCCAGCCCGACAATCTTCGCCCCGGCACGCACCAGCGGCAGGTAGGCGGCGATCAGACGCCTGGCCTCGGCGCGGGCCTGGTCGACCAGGCCCGATGCCAGATATGTCCTGCCGCAGCATGGCGGCCGTGATGAGCCTTCCGGCAACGGCGACACCACCTTGAACCCGCCTGCCGCCAGCACCTTGCGGGCCGCACGCAGGTTCTCGCTGTCGAAATAGGTGTTGAAGGTATCACCGAACAGTATCACCGGCGTGCCATCAATTGGACCTGCGCTGCCGCCATGGCGATAGCTGTCGGACCGCCATTTCGGCAAGCTGCGCTTGCTCGACAGCCCGGCAATGGTTTCACTCAATCCGGCCAGCCCCGGCACCGTGTCACGGGCATTTGCCAGCCAGGGCATGCGGGCGAGATAGGGTGCATAGCGCGGCATGTGAGCCACCAGACGGTCGCGCAAGGACAGTCCCGCCTTCGCCACCCGGGCTGCGGCCACCTCGATCTTCATGCGCGCCATGTCAACACCGGTCGGGCATTCACGCTGGCACGCCTTGCAGCCGACGCACAGTTTCATGGTATCCGCCATGGCATCGCCCGCCAGCGCATCCGGCCCCAGTTGTCCCGATATGGCAAGCCGCAAGGAGTTGGCCCGGCCGCGGGTCAGATGAACCTCATCGCGGGTGACCCGATAGGATGGACACATGGCGCCACCGGCCAGCTTGCGGCAGGCACCATTGTTGTTGCACATCTCGATGGCGCCCTGAAAACCACCGCCGGCGCCCGGCCATTGTGACCAGTCAAGCTCGGTCGCCATCTCCGGCACGGCATAGTCCTGATTGAAGCGGAACAGCGAACGGTCATCCATTTTCGGGGCATCGACGATCTTGCCGGGATTGAACACACCGTCAGGATCAAACGCCTGCTTTACTTCCCGGAAGCTGGCCATCATGCGCGCGCCGAACATTTGTTCATTGAACTCGGAGCGCACAATGCCGTCGCCATGTTCGCCGGAGTGCGAGCCCTTGTACTTGCGCACCAGGTCGAATGCCTCTTCGGCGATGGCGCGCATGGTCTTCACGTCGTGTTCCAGCCGCATGTTGAGCACCGGGCGCACATGCAGGCAACCAACTGAAGCATGGGCATACCAGGTGCCCTTGGTGCCGTGCCTTGAAAAAATATCTGTCAGCCCTGCGGTGTAGGCGGCCAGGTCCTTCAGGTCCACGGCGCAGTCTTCGACGAAGGAGACCGGTTTTCCCTCCTGCTTCATGGACATCATGATGTTGAGGCCGGACTTGCGCACCTCCGCCAGGTCCGCCTGCAGGCCCGGCTCATTGACCTCGACCACGCCGCCGAAATGGTCGCCCCGGCGCGACCAGTCAAAGCCCAGATCGCCCATGACCTGGTGCAATTGCTTCAGACGGCGCAGGTTTTCGTTCCAGTCGTCTTCGGCAAAATCAACCAGCAGCAAGGCGTCCGGCTCGCCCTTCACCACCTCTTCGATGGTCGGGCGGAAAATGTCGATGCCGCGGGCCAGCTCGATCATGGTGCGGTCGACCAGTTCGACTGCTACAGGATCAAGTTTGACCAGATGCTGGGCCGCATCCATGGCAGCGTGAAAAGTCGGGAAGTGGCACACGCCCATGGCCTTGCGCACCGGCAGTGGCGACAGTTTGAGCGTGATCTTGTCGGACCAGGCCAGCGTGCCTTCCGATCCCACCAGCAGCGATGACAGGTTGATGGCTGATCCGTTCGGCACCAGCGCATCAATGTTGTAGCCGCCGACACGGCGCATGACCTTGGGAAATTTCTCGGCGATCTCGGCCTGCTCGCGAGCCCCCAGCGCCAGCAGGTCGGACACGAATCCGGGCTCACCGGCAGCGCCCGCCTCGGCGAACCGGGCTTCAGACCCGTCGGCCAGGAACGCATCGATGGCCAGCACATTGTCGCGCATCATGCCGTAGCGCAGCGAGCGGCCACCGCAGGAGTTGTTGCCGGTCATGCCGCCGATGGTGGCGCGTGACGCGGTCGACACATCGATCGGATACCACAGCCCGTGCGGTTTCAGCTGCCGGTTCAGGTCGTCCAGCACGATGCCCGGCTCGACAACACAGGTACGCGCCTCGACATCGAGTTCGACCAGCCGGTTCAGATGTTTCGATGAGTCAATGACAATGGCATCATTGACCGTCTGGCCGCATTGCGAGGTGCCGCCGCCACGCGGCAGTACCGAAACACCTTCCTCGCGCGCCAGCGCGATAACGTTGCGCACATCGTCTGGAGGTCTGCGGCACGACGACCGCGCGCGGCATGATCTGGTAGATGGAAGCATCGGTTGCATAGCGCCCGCGGGAGAACGCATCATCCATCACCTCGCCCTCAACGCTGTCGCGCAGGCGCCTTGTGAACGGGGATAATGCAACAGTGGTCACGGAATAGGCCTTGACTTAATTTTGAATGCAAAATTAAATATACGCATTCCAAACGAGGTGGCAAGGCCGAACCGGCCTGACAAATTCGATCACCCGAGACGTCAAAGGACTTCATTGCATGCACGCCCCAGGCCGCCATTTTCTGCAGATCCCCGGCCCCACCAATGTGCCGGACCGGGTGCTGCGCGCCATGGATTATCCGACCATGGACCATCGCGGACCGGGCTTTGCCGAAGTCGGGCTGAAGTGCCTGGACGGTATGAAGTCCATCTTCAAGACCGACAGGACCGTGGTGATCTACCCCGCATCGGGCACCGGCGCGTGGGAAGCCGCCCTGGTCAACACACTGTCGCCCGGCGACAAGGTTCTGATGTGTGAAACCGGGCATTTCGCGTCCTTGTGGAGCAAGCTCGCCAAGCGGCTCGGCCTTGAGCCGGTGCTGATCGAAACCGACTGGCGCCGCGGTGCGGTGCCGGAAGCCATCGGCGAGGCGCTGGACGCAGACACCGCACACGACATCAAGGCGGTGTGCGTGGTGCACAATGAAACCTCGACCGGATCGACATCGCGCATGGATGACGTGCGCGCGGCCATGAATGTCACCGGCCACCCTGCCCTCTTGATGGCCGATACGATTTCCTCGCTGGCGTCGATTGACTTCCGCCATGATGAATGGGGTGTCGATGTTACCGTTGCAGGGTCTCAGAAGGGCCTGATGCTGCCGCCAGGCCTGAGCTTCAACGCGGTCAGTGACAAGGCGCTGGAGGCGGCCAAGACCTCCAAGATGCAGAAATCCTACTGGGCCTGGGATGAAATGGCCGGACCCAACAAGACCGGCTATTTCCCCTATACCCCTGCCACCAATCTGCTCTACGGGCTGGCCGAAGCCATCGACATGCTGCACGAGGAAGGCCTCGACAATGTGTTTGCCCGCCACAAGCGTCATTCCGAAGCCACGCGCCGCGCGGTGCAGGCCTGGGGCCTTGAGGTCCTGTGCAACGAGCCAAAAGACTATTCGCACGCGCTGACCGCCGTCCTGCTGCCCGACGGGCACAATGCGGATGAGTTTCGCGCCACCACGTTAAAACATTTCAACATGTCGCTCGGCAACGGCCTGTCACGGCTGGCCGGCAAGGTGTTTCGCATCGGCCATCTTGGTGATTTCAACGATTTGATGTTGATGGGCACCCTGTCGGGTGTTGAGATGGGGCTTGGCGTAGCTAACGTGCCGCACCAGAGCGGCGGGGCACAACGCGCCATGGAGTATTTGAAGACTGCCGCGACAGACGGAAGCAGCGCTGTTGCGGCTGAGTAGACGAAATCACTGCTGCAATTCCTTTAGGGAGGAAACTGAAAATGAAAAACATTATCAAGGTTCTGGCGTTTTCAACCGCACTGGCCGCAATGGCCTCTGCGGCGAGTGCAGAAAAACTGATCCTGAAGTTTGGCCATGTCGGCCAGCCGGGTTCGCTGTTTGCGGCTTCGGTTGACGAGTTTGCCAAACGCGCCAATGCAGCACTCGGCGACAAGGCTGAAGTCCAGGTGTTCGGCTCCTCGCAGCTGGGCAAGGACAAGGAACTGCTGCAGAAACTCAAGCTCGGCCAGATCACCTTCTCGCTGCCGTCATCAGTGATGTCGTCCGTATCGGACACGTTCGGCGTGTTTGAAATGCCCTATATCATCAAGGACCGCGACCACATGAAGCGGGTGCAGGCATCCATGGGCGATACGTTCCAGGCGGCGGCAAAGGCAAAGGGTTACCGGATTTTGAGCTATTATGAAAACGGCTTCCGCCACATCACCAACAACACCAAGCCGATTGAGAAGCCTGAAGATCTGGCCGGCATCAAGCTGCGCACGCCGAAGGGTTCATGGCGCGTCAAGATGTTCAAGCTGTACGGGGCAAACCCGACGCCGATGGCATTTTCCGACGTGTTCACCGCGCTCAAGACCGGCGTGATCGATGGCCAGGAAAACCCCTATGCACAGATCTGGTCGGCCAAGTTCCAGGAAGTGCAGAAATACCTGTCGATCACCGGTCACGTCTACACGCCTGCCTATGTGCTGGTGTCGGATGAGCATTTCGGCAAGCTGCCGGATGATGTGCAGAAGACCCTGATGGACGTGGCTGCGGATACGCAGGGCTTTGTCTATGACACTGCCGCCAACCTGGAAACCGAGCTGCTGGAAAACCTGAAAAAGGGCGGCATCACGGTCAACACGGCCGACAAGGCAGCCTTCATCGAGGCGTCCAAGCCGATCTATGACGAGTTCTCAAGCTCGGTCGAGGGCGGCAAGGAACTCATCGAAAAGGTCCAGGCCGAAGCGTCCGGTCTGCCTGACGCCCTGCACAGCTGACCATAACTTGCCGGGAGCATGAGCCGTGACGCTCAGTCTCGCCGACCTCCCTGATGCGATGCGCCGGTCAGCATGGCAGCGACCGCCAGACGTCTGCTCGAGTCTTCAGCCGGAAAATTCCGCCTTCATCGAACATCGGACTGCAGGGGCAACCAGCATGACCGGCGTTTTCAGCCGCGGGCTTGGCCGCACACTTGAATGGATCCTGATCACCCTGATGGTGACACTGACCACTTTGGTCATTGTCGCGGTGGTGTACCGCAAGCTCGGCAACTCGCTGTCCTGGTATGACGAGGTTGCCTCCATCCTGCTGTCCTGGATCACCTATTACGGCGCCGCACTGGCTGCACTGAGGCGCAAGCATATCGGCTTTGACTCGGTGCTGCTGGCTATCCGGATGCCGATGCGCATGTGGGCGGTGGCATTCGGTGAAGTGGTGGTCATCGGCTTCTTCATCCTGATGGCCTGGGCCGGTTTTACGGTGCTGAACGTGTTGCAGGGCGAGACGCTTGACAGCCTGACCTGGATACCGGTGCAACTGACCCAGTCGGTCATCCCCGTCGGCGCCTTGCTATTCATCCTGTGCGAACTGATCAGCCTGCCGGCTTACTGGAGGCAGATCGCCACCGGCAAGTCGTCAGAGCATTAGGGAAATAAAGACCATGGTTGTTCTCGTCATTTTCCTCGTTCTCGTCGCGCTGATCTGCCTCAATGTGCCCATTGCGGTAGCCCTCGCGGTTGCCGGCGTTGTCGGCCTGCTGCTGACCGAAGGGACCAGTTCACTCGTCACCGTCGCGCTCGACATGTATGACGGGTCGACGAAATTCTCGCTGATCGCCATTCCGATGTTCGTGCTGGCCGGCGCCATCATGAACGCGGCCGGCATCACCTACCGGCTGATCAATTTCATTACAGCACTGATCGGCTTCGTGCGCGGCGGCCTGGCCATGGTCAATATCGGCGTGTCGCTGTTCTTTGCGGAAATTTCCGGGTCCGCCGTGGCGGACGTGGCCGCCATGGGCTCGATCATGATCCCGGAAATGAAGAAACGCGGTTACCCTGCGCCGTTTGCAGCCGCCGTCACCTCGTCGTCGGCCTCGCTGGCAGTGATCATACCGCCGTCGATCCCGATGATCCTGTACGCCTCGTCGGCCAATACGTCCGTCGAGCAATTGTTCGTGGCCGGTTTCGTGCCCGGATTCCTCGGCGGCTTCGGCCTGATGCTGGTGGCCTACATCTTTGCCCGCAAATACAATTTCCCGGTGGAAGAAGCCTTCAACCTGAAGCGCCTGCGCCAGACCTTCATCGAGGCACTGCCGACCTTCCTGCTGCCGATCATCATTCTGGGCGGCATTTTCGGCGGCTTCGTCACCGCAACAGAAGCAGCCGGCCTTGCCGTGCTGGTGTCCATCGGCATCGGTGTGTGGTACCGCGAAACCAACCTGAAAGAACTTTACAACGCCATGCTGGATGGCGGCATGCAGACGGCGGTAGTCATGGTGCTGGTGGCGGCATCGGTGCTGGTCGGCGGATTCCTGACCCGGGCCCAGGTGCCGCAGGAACTGGCGGCCCAGCTTCTGTCGATCACCGACAACAAGTATGTCATCCTGCTGATCCTCAATATCTTCTTCCTGATCATCGGCTTCTTCCTGCACTCGGCTGCGGCGATCATCCTGGTGGTGCCGATCGTGGTGCCGCTGATTATCCAGGCAGGTATCGATCCGGTGCACTTCGGCCTGGTGGTCACACTCAACCTGGCCATCGGCCAGCAGACCCCGCCGGTGGCGTCGGTACTGATCACCGCGTGTTCCATCGCCAGGGCCAATATCTGGGATGTGACGCGGGTCAATATCTGGTTCATCGCCGTGTTGATGACTGTGCTGTTGATGTGCACCTATATTCCGGCCATACCCATGTTCCTGGTGGAATATTTCTACAGATCGTGAAGGCCTTGAATGACTGACACAGACGACCTGCTCTGGAGTGAAGACAACGGCGTCGGCGTGATCACGCTGAACCGGCCCAGGGCGCGCAATGCGCTGACCTTTGCCATGTATGAAGCCATTCGCGATATCTGCGAAAAGGCTTCCGGCAATGAAGCCTTGCGCGCCGTTATCATCACCGGGTCCGGCGACAAGGCGTTTGCGGCCGGCACCGACATCTCTTCCTTTCGCGATTTCTCCAAACCGCAGGACGCGCTCGACTATGAAGCGCGCGTCGACAAGGTGCTGGCCGCGCTTGAAGCGGTACCGGTGCCGACCATTGCCGCCATATCCGGTGCCTGCACCGGCGGCGGCGCGGCCATTGCCGCATGCTGTGACCTGCGCATCGGGGCGCGCGACATGCGCTTCGGCTTCCCCATCGCCCGCACGCTCGGCAACTGCCTGTCCAACAACAACCTGGCGCGGCTGTCGTCCATGCTGGGCGCCCACCGGGTCAAGGAGATCATCTTCACCTCGCGCCTGATCGAGGCCGACGAGGCCCTCGCGCTTGGGCTCGTCTCTGAGCTGCATGACGACAAGGCCGCCGTGCTGGCGCGCGCCCATGAGCTGGCGGAAACGCTCAAAGGCCATGCACCGCTGACCATGCGCGCCACCAAGGAAGCCCTGCGCCGGTTGCGCATTGGCCATGACGGCGACGATCATGACCTGATCGTTCAGTGCTATATGAGCGAAGATTTCCGCGAAGGCATGGAAGCCTTCCTGGCCAAGCGCAAGCCCGAGTGGAAGGGCAAGTAACCTGACATGAGCGTGCCCAACACAGGTCCCCTCAAGGGCATGAAGGTCATCGAGATGGCGCACATCATGGCAGGTCCCGTCACCGGCCTGATGCTGGCCGACATGGGTGCCGACGTGATCAAGGTGGAACGGCCAAACGGCGATGATACGCGCCGCTTCCTGCCGCCGGACATCGAGGGCGAATCCGCCGCCTTCATGATGATGAACCGCAACAAGCGCGGCATAAGGCTGGACCTCAAGACTGAAGCCGGCAAGGCCGCCCTGATCCGACTCATCGAACAAGCCGACTGCCTGATCGAGAATTACCGCCATGACACCATGGCAAAGCTCGGGCTCGGCTATGACGAGCTCAAAAAGATCAATCCCGGCCTGATCTATTGCGAAATATCCGGCTTTGGCCGCACAGGGCCGTATCGCGAGCGCGGCGGGTTTGACCTGATTGCCCAGGGCATGTCCGGCCTGATGTCGATCACCGGCGAGGCCCCGGGCCGCCCGCCGGTCAAGGTCGGCGCCCCGGTGTCCGACATCACCGCCGGTATTCTGGGCGCCATGGGCTGTGCTGCCGCCTATGCCCACAAGCTGAAGACCGGCGAAGGCCAGAGGGTCGACACATCGCTGTTTGAAGCCGGCATCACCCATACCTACTGGCAGTCGGCGATCTGTTTCGCCACCGGCATTGCCCCCGGTCCCATGGGATCTGCCCATCCACTGAATGCGCCCTATGAAGCGTTCAGGACCGCCGACGGCTGGCTCAACCTGGGCGCGGCCAACCAGACCAACTGGGAACGCATGCTGAAAGTCATCGACGCGGAAGACCTGGCCGAAGACCCGCGCTTTGCGACCAACCGCACCCGCATGGAAAACCGGGCCGACCTGGCCGCCGCCCTGGCGCCTTATTTCACCCCTGAGACCACGCAACACTGGCTGGAGGCGCTGGAGGCAGCCGGCGTTCCCGCCGGTCCCGTGCTCTCCATAGATGAAATGCATGCCGACCCGCAGACCATTGCCCGCGACATGGTGCCGGAGGTGGAGCATCCGGTGGCAGGCACGGTAAAGACCATCGGCGCGCCGGTGAAATTCCACGGTACACCTGGAGGCATCAAGCGCCCTGCCCCGTTGCTGGGAGAACATACGCAAGAGGTGCTGGCGGAGGCCGGGTTTTCGGCGGACGAGATCAAGGCTGTCCTGAAAGATGACTGACTGGAGCGCCGGGCGGGATATATGAAACACCCACTGCCGTCATCCCCGTGAAAACGGGGATCTAATGCCAGATCAGCACATGTATGCGGCGTGGATTGGATTCCCACTTTCGTGGGAATGACGACAATGCGATAAAGGTCAAAGCCCTGTTTACCGGCTCATCCATATTGGCGTGCGGCAATCCACCATGGACGTCCGGTACGGCGGCCGAGACAAAACACCTTCGCTGGGGTGACGAGGGTAACAAACTCCCAGTTTGCAGACTAAACACCCGATGCGCTAAAGCTTATGCGGCTTGGCACCAAACCACGTTGTGATTGGCGCTTGCGTCAACTAACCGTTTTGGCGCTATGCTGTCACCATGACAGACACATTCACCGGCACCTTCACCCAGCAGGAACCCATCCCCGACGCGGCAATCGAGCGCGCTGTCGAGATCATGCGTTCCGGCCGCCTGCACCGTTACAATACCGGGCCCGGCGAACAGTCAGAAACCGCGCTGCTGGAGCAGGAATATGCGACCTATATGGGCGTCGACTACTGCCTGGCCGTCACGTCGGGCGGCTATGCCCTGACCACGGCACTGCGCGCCTTCGGCCTGCAGCCGGGCGAAGCGGTGCTGACCAACGGCTTTACCCTGGCGCCGGTGCCGGGTGCCATTGCCGGTGCCGGCGGGCATCCGGTTCTGGTCGAGGTCACCGAAGACCTGGTCATCGATCTGGATGATTTGCGCAAGAAGATAAAATCCAGCAAGGCGCGGGTGTTGATGCTGTCGCACATGCGCGGGCACATCGCCGACATGAATGCGCTGATGGCTATCTGCAACGAGGCCAATGTCGCGGTGATCGAGGATTGCGCCCACACCATGGGGGCCGAGTGGGCCGGGGTAAAATCCGGGCTGCACGGGATTGCCGCGTGCTATTCCACCCAGACCTACAAGCACATGAACTCCGGCGAAGGTGGCTTTCTGGTCTCCGAGGACGCCGAACTGATGGCGCGGGCCACCATATTGTCGGGCTCCTACATGCTGTATGGCCGCCATCTGGCCTCGCCGCCGGAAGAGGTGTTTCTGAAAATCCGGCTGGAGACGCCCAACTGTTCCGGACGCATGGACAATCTGCGTGCCGCCATCCTGCGCCCGCAGCTGAAACTGCTGGACGAAAACTGCCGGCGCTGGAACGAACAGTATGACGCCATGGCCAGCGAGCTGTCCTACGTGCCCTATGTGCGCCTGCCGCACCGGCCCGACAAGGAACAGTTTGTGGCCAGCTCGTTCCAGTTCAATGTGCCGACCTTCACGCCCGACCAGATCGACAAGCTGCTGAAAACCACGCTGGCGCGCGGGGTCGAGCTGAAATGGTTTGGCGCCGACGAGCCGGTGGCCTTCACTTCGCGCCATGACAGCTGGACCTATGCGGGCAACCAGTCGCTGCCGAAGACTGACAAGGTGCTGTCAACCCTGCTGGACATGCGCCTGCCGCTGACCTTCTCGCTGGACGACTGCCACCTGATCGGCCGCATTATCCGCGAGTGTGTGCTGGCTGCCAGAAACTAGAACGGAACTGAAGGACCAAAGCGCGATCCGAAAAGTGGGAACCGGTTTTCAGACAAATTGCGCGAAACCAAAAATGCGCGATCCGAAAAGTGGGAACCGGTTTTCGGACAAATTGCGCGGCAAGGAAAAAACATGACCCTCAAACGCGTTGCCATGGAATTCGGCATGGGCACCGACCTGCACGGCATGGACTATACCAAGGCGGCGGTGCGCGCCCTGAAGGACGCGCTTTGGCACAACTCGCTGTCCATGGCCGATGCCTTCGGCTTTCCGCGCGATGCCATGCAGGTCGATGTGCTGATCGGCGTGGCGCAGCCTGACAAGGTGGACAAGGCGGAAGTCGCTGCCGTGCTGCCTTATGGCTCGGCAAAAGTCATAGTGGAACACGGCGGCCTCGACATCGAAAAGGACAATGGCGACACCACGGTGATGGCCAATGCGGCAGCAGTCGTCTATTTCGACATCGCGGAAGGAGCGTAGCCCATGGCTGAAAAACGTCTCATCCTGGAAATGGGCACCGGCAACGACCTGTACGGCGAAGACTACACCAAAGCCGCCATCCGCGCGGTGCAGGACTGCCTGCACCATTCGTCGCTGTCGCTGTACAAGTCCCTCGACCTGGACCCGGCAAAGATGGTGGTCAACGTCACCATCGGCGTGCAGAAACCGGACCAGGTGGACACCGGCGCGGTTGCGAAGCAACTGCCCTATGGCACGGTGACTGTTACCGCTGTCAAAGGCGGATTGAACGTGCCGGATGAGGCCAATAGTCAGCTGACCGTGGTAGCCGCAGCGGCGGTTGAGGCGCGGTATGATATTCCGGAGGGGCGGTTTCGGTTGGTGGGGTGAAAGGCCTTCTCTTCACCTGTAATCAACCAAATAACTCTTTGTGGCGTTTGCTGATCCTCAGCCAAACGGATGCGATTTCGGGTACGTCCAGATTGAAATCGTCACGCAGGCAATCAAGCAGCGCCTTGCTTGAACTGAGCACCTGTTCGCTGATGCCTTGTGGCGTAATTGTCTTCTTAACGCAACCACGCAGTATCACGTGGCGGTCGGCGTAGCGGCGTTGGGCCTTCAGCATGCGCCGGAATGATGAATTCTCGTCCGTCTGCAGGGAATTGCTGACAGCATCAAAATAGGTGTCGCCTACCGGGGTCAGCCTGTAGTCAAACGAGGTGGGCTGTGTGTCCGCGAGCTGTTCTGAAAACCGGAAATAGCCGTTGCCTTCCTCTGTCACCGACAGGATGTAGGGCGGCTGGCGGGTGTTTGCCTGGAACAGCGGGATGGGTTCGATCATGCTGCCGCCGAAACCGGTGTCTACCAGTAACGGTTCCTCGCACTCCACCGCTAAGAACATGTGATCGGCGGGTGCGGTGCGGCTTTCGACGTTGTTGCCGACATGGCCGGCCAGGGTCTGGACCTCGAAACCGATTTCCGTCAGGGCCCAGCGGAACAGGGCGTTCAATTCGAAACACCAGCCGCCGCGGTGGTTCTCCACCACCTTGGTGTAGGCGCTTTCGACGTCTGTGGGTACTGGGATGCCCAGTTGCTGGTCGAGATTTTCGAACGGGACGGTCTGCAGTTATGCCTGCATCAGGGCGGCCAGGGTTGCCCTGTCCGGGCGGGGGGTGCCGGTGAAACCTATGCGGTTGAGGTAGTGGTTGAGGTTCATGGGGGGATGTTAGACGGGATGGGGTGGGTGTTTCCAGACTAGCCATTGGTTATGTCGCTTTGTTCTATTCCGCTCACGCAAGCAGCCTTCGGCTGCGCTCCGCTGGGGCGCACTTCGTGCGGCGGCCGGTCGGCCTTGCCTCGGCACTACGTGCCTCGGAGGCGTTTACTGCTATCGTCATTCCCGCGAAAGCGGGAAGGTGGAGTCACGTTTGAAGTGCAACACGGTTGAACATCTGATTGAAGACCTCGTTTGGGGTTTTGTAGTTGAGGCACTTTCTTGGCGCATTGTTGTACCTGTCTGTGATGAACTGCAACTGTTGTGCCGGGATGGCTGCCAGGTCTGACTTTCTCGGCAATGATCGCCTGAGCCTTGAGATGGCGTTTTCCACACCACCTTTTTGCCATGGCGCATGAGGATCACAGAAGTAGGTGCCACATGCCAGCAGGGGTTTGAGCTCATGATGCAAGGCAAACTCGGTGCCATTGTCGAAAGTGATGCTCTGGCGCAAATGGCCTGGCAGCTTGGCAAGGAAGCCTGAAAGCCGATCTGCGACAGGCCGGGCAGCCTTGGAAGGCTGGCGCATGAGGGTTGTGAACCTGGAGGTTCGTTCATGCAGCACCAACACGGCCTGACCATAGCGGGAAAACAGCATCAGATCGGCTTCCCAGTGGCCGGGTTTTGTGCGTGACGTAACCGATCGGGGCCGTTCATGGATGCTAACGCGCTGTTTTATATGCTCAACCGGACTGATACCACCGCGCTTGAGTTTACCTCTGCGGTGTTTTGCCCGTGGCAGCAGCCTGTGCCAGTAATCCTTCTGGGCTGAACGATGGTAGATGAAGCGATAGATTAACTCATGACTGATCTGCATGTGAGCGTTATGCAGTGCCAGCCGGCCTGCAATCATCTGTGGTGACCATCCCATCGCAAGGCGGTCGCGAACAAGTGCACGCAGTGCTGGCTGGTGCGCCAGCTTGAAGCGACAGTCCCATCGTCTTCGTCGCAAGGCCAGTTGATGAGCGCGTTCACCCTCATACACCCCGTTCCATTGTTTTGTTGGTTTTGCATTGCGTTTCAGTTCACGGCTGACCGTACATGCGGCTCTGCCAAGCTGGCGCGCAATTTCTCTGATCGACTGGTTCGCCTTACGCAACAAATCGATCTTGATCCGCTCTACTAGAGACAGATGAACATAACTCTTTCCCATCGCAACAACACCTTAGCAGGTGTTGCACTTGTTACGTGAATCCAAGGAATCCATACTTGCGACGGCATACATTGCTCTTGCTGGCATTGGATCCCCGTTTTCACGGGGATGACGATACTGTTGAACTCGCCCCCGAGGCACGTAGTGCCGAGGCAAGTGCGACTGCGCGTCATGCGAAGCATGCCCCCGCGGAGCGCAGCCGTCAGGCTGCTTGCGTGAGCGAGATAAACACCCACCAGGTGTCATCCTCGGGACCAAGTCCGAGGATGACAATCTGTGGGTAAAACGCCCTACTTCTTCGGCGCGCGGAAGTCTTCGTGGCAGGCTTTGCAGGAGCCGCCGACACCGCCGATTGCCGCCTTGATGGCGTCTACACCACCGCCTGCGGCATCAGCCATCTTGGCGGCTGCTTCCTGCAGTGCCTTGTGCTTGTTGGCGACTTCCGGATATGTCGTCCAGGCTGCCTTCTTGGCCCAGGTCTTGCCTTCCATGCCGGCGTCTTCCATGGCGGTGCCTTCCGGCCACATGGCGTCCTGGCCGATGCTGGCGGCTTTCACAAGATTGTCGGCGGCCAGCTTGGCCTGGGCCGCGTCATAGTCCATCTCGCCCTTCACCATGGCGCCGAGCTTGCCGAGGTTGAACGAATACAGCTGCATCACCGCCTGGCGCGCCTTGATGGCCTTGTCTTCGGCTTCACCCGACACGGCAACGCCTGCGCCCGCCATTACACCTGCTGCAACCATCGCGGCTACGATCATACGCTTCATGTTATCTGCTCCTTACTAATCATGCCACTTCCCAATACCGTGCCGACACAATAGGCTATGCGTGAACGATCACTAATTCTCGAAATTCGCAATAAGGATGTGCGCACATGCACAGGCTGGACTGGAGCGACCTGCAATACATTCTCGCCGTGGCCAATCACGGTTCGCTGGCGGCGGCGGCCCGTGCGCTCGGCGTCAACCATTCCACCGTGCAGCGGCGCATCACCTCGTTCGAGGCGTTACAGCAGGTAACGGTGTTTGACCGCAGGCCCGACGGCTACAAGCTGACCGTCGAGGGTCAGCAATTGCTGGAGGCGGCCAAGGCTGTTGAACAGGCAGTGTGGGGCCTGGAGCGCAAGATCTCCGGCAAGGATCTGAAGTTGGAAGGCACCATCCGCCTGACCACGACAGACACGCTGCTGCACACCATTGTCGGCAGGCCACTGGCGCTGTTTCACCGGAAATACCCGGACATCGTCATGGATGTGTCGGTAACCAACTCCATCCTGTCGCTGACCCGGCGCGATGCCGACGTGGCAATCCGCCCGGCCCAGTCGAAGCCCGAACCGCTGGTCGGTGATCATGTCGGCGACATCCACTTTGCCGTCTATGCCGCGCCCGCTTATCTGCGCGACAAACCGCGCCCGACACTTGCCGGGCTGGACTGGCTCAGCCCCGGCGACACGCTGGCCAACACCACGCCCGGGCGCTGGTTGCGCCGCACGGTACCAAAAGCGAAAATCGTCATGACGACGGACAGCCTTTTAGCGCTGGGATGTGCCGCCCAGCGCGGGCTCGGCGCGGCCATGCTGCCGACCTATCTCGGCGATGAACTGGACGGTATCGAGCGCGTCGACGTGGCGTATGAAAAGTTCACAAACGGCCTGTGGATCGTCACCCATGCGGATCTCGCCAACGCGGCGCGCATTCACACGTTTATGGGGTTTATGAGCGAGGCGTTGAGGCGGGAGCTGGGTGGATGACAAATTGTGAAGTGAGCGGGTTTGTTTTATATCGCTCACGCAAGCAGCCTTCGGCTGCGCATTTTTAGCGGTCGAACAGCTTGTCCTCGCTTCGCTCGGGCCGTTCTCCGACCTTGAATGACTGTTGTTACTTTCGTCATTCCCACGAAAGTGGGAATCCACTCTTGGCTGCATACTCTGCTCTGACTGGCATTGGATCCCCGTTTTCACGGGGATGACAGTGGTGTTGAACTCGCCTCCGAGGCACGCAGTGCCGAGGCAAGGCCGACTGGCCGCCGCACGAAGTGCGCCCTAGCGGAGCGCAGCCGCAGGCTGCTTGCGTGAGCGATATAAACTAGCGAGCGAAACAACAACTCACCCTAAAACATCAGCGCCAGCGCCCACGCACCCGCCAGCGTGAAACTCGCCAGCTTGAGCCCGTCAACCTGGCGTTGCTCGTCGCCGAACCAGGCCTTGTCCTTGCGCGACATCCAGTAGCCGCCGGCGAGGCCTGCGAAAAACCCGCAGATGTGGGCACCGATGTCGGTATTGCCGTCGCCGAACCCCAGGAACGCCATCAGCATGATGCCGCCGCCCAGAGGGGCCCAGTAGCGCAGGGAGAATTCCGGTGGGCGCCATCTGTGGCGCAGGGCCGCCAGCAGGCCGACGGCGGCAAACACCGCGGTGGAAGCGCCGATCGACGTGTGGGTCGGTGCCTGCCACAGCGCGTTGAGCCAGTTGCCGGCGGCCCCTGCCAGCACGGTCGATGCCCAGGCGATGCCGGGACCGGTTTCCTTGGCCAGCAGCCAGACGAAGATGATGCCGAAGGCCAGATTGCTGGCAATGTGGCCCAGGTCGAGATGCAGGGTGAGCGCGGTAACCGTGCGCCACAGCTCGAGATCAGAGGTGACGTGATGGGCCACCATGGCGCCCTCACCGGCCCAGTCGACATTGAATACACCGCGCCTGGCAGCACCGAAAAAGAACAGCAGCACGGCGGCGTAGGCCAGGGCGGTGGTCGAGAATGCAACCACAATCGCCGGTTTGGCGAAGGGCTTTTTGCCGGCAGCGGCACCGGTGGCGTTCTCGCTGTCATACTGGTCCAGCTCCCAGGTGGCGCGCAGCTCGTCTTCCGGCGCCACATAGACCGCATAGCCGCCGTCTTCGGACGCCAGCAACGCGCGCATGTCCATGGCGGTCAGCGTCAGCGCGTAGGCCTTGGCGAGTTCACCGTCTTCGGTCAGGCGAACCCGGACCGGACCATCTTGTTGATTAGGGTCACTCAATATGCTTGGTGCTTTCCAGAAAACCCGAGTTCATCCCTATATGGGACCAGTTGAACGATAGCGCAAATGATCACTCCCGACGACGAACTGGCGGAAGCCTATAACGAAGCCCTGGCGCTGGAAAAGGCCGGCGATCATGCCGCCGCTGCAAAAGCCTATGCCCGCGTGCTGGCGCTCGACCCGGATGATCACGGCGGCGCGGCGGTGCGGCTGGCCGCCATGGGGCTGGGCGATACGCCGGAGCGCGCACCGGAGGCCTATGTGGAAATGCTGTTCGACCAGCATGCCGGCGTGTTTGACGACATCCTGGTCGACCAGCTCGGCTATCACGTGCCGCTGCTGATGCGCCAGGCGCTGCTGGATCATGCGCCCGGCCCCTTTGCCCGCCTGCTCGACCTCGGCTGTGGCACCGGGCTGGCCGGGGTTGCGCTGGCCGACATGTCGGGCCACCGCACCGGCATCGACCTGTCTGCCAACATGATTGATCTGGCCGCCGAGCATGAGCTTTACGATGATCTGTACGTGGGCGATGCCGTCAGCTTCGTGGAAGAGGTCGACGATGAGCCGTGGGACCTGGTTGCCGCCACCGACGTGCTGCCCTATCTGGGCGATGTGGCAGCGCTGTTTGCAGGTGTCCGGCGCATCAGCGCGGCCAATGCGGTGTTCGGGTTTTCAACCGAAGTGCTGCCGGATGAAGCCATGGGGGAACGTGACTTCATGGTCGGCCCGCACCAGCGGTTCGTGCACAAACTCTCCTACATAGACACCGCCCTGACCGCGGCAGGCTTTACCCTGCTGCACGCAAGCGATATTACAGTGCGCCATGAAGAAGGCACACCGCAGCCCGGCCACCTGGTTCTGGCCAAAACCGTTTAGAAAGCAGCCGCCATGCCGGTAAAACAACGCCGGGCCGCCACGCTGGCTGAAGACCTCGACATGTTGCTGGATGAGGTGTGCGCCAAATGGCAGTACCGCAACGAGCTGACCGGCGAGGAGCTGATCGCCAAAAAGTCACCCGTCACCGCGCTTGATTTCACCAGGGCGGTGCTGGTGGCAGAAGGCTTGAAGCCGGACAACGAGCCCAACCTGGTGCGCCAGGTCAAACGCAAGTTCATCCAGCGCTACGGGCTTGAAGTCTCGCCGGAGACCTATGAGGGATAAGATATCCCCGACCAGACGATCAGTAGATAGACAAACTGCCTTCACCGGATTGACGTCGCAATTCGGCAATTGAACGCCGCTCACCCGTGCCGCGGAGAATCATGCGAGTGTTACCGTCGAACTGCTGCTGGTCTCAGTATTTGAGACGTTTCAGCCAAAAAAAGATTGATGCGGGCCTTGCAACCCGCACGTTCTGTCATAAGGAGGGACCTGAAAATGACAGATGCTACCCAAACCGATGGGGCCGAAGACGTTCCCCATCCCGTTGATACCGACTATGAGATCGGTCAGCATAACATCAACCCGTTCGGCCTTGACCTGCACAACCCGGTGTTTGTGATTTCCGGGTTGTCGATCGTCGCCTTCGTGATCATCACCTTGATGTTCCAGCAAGGCGCGACGGAATTCTTCGGCTGGCTGCGGCCGTTTCTGACATCGACATTTGACTGGTTCTTCCTGAGCGCAGCCAATGTCTTTGTGCTGTTCTGCTTCATGTTGATGGTCACCCCGATGGGCAAGATTCGCCTGGGCGGCCAGGATGCCACGCCGGACTACAGCTATATGGGCTGGTTTTCCATGCTGTTTGCAGCAGGCATGGGTATCGGGCTGATGTTCTTTGGTGTGTCCGAACCCATGTCGCATTTTGCATCCTCCCTTGGCGGCACTGCTGCTGAAGCTGGAGCACGTACCGACTGGGCACCACTTGGCGCTGCCGCAGGAGACCCGGTCGCTGCGAGGAATCTCGGCATGGCGGCCACCATATTCCACTGGGCACTACATCCTTGGGCGATCTATGCTGTCGTCGGGCTGGCGCTGGCGTTCTTCAGCTTCAACCGGGGTCTGCCGCTCACCTTGCGCTCGGCCTTCTACCCGATCCTGGGTGACCGTGTCTGGGGCTGGTGGGGTCACATGATCGACATTACGGCGGTGTTTGCCACCCTGTTCGGGCTGGCCACCTCGCTTGGCTTCGGCACCGAGCAGGCTCTCGCCGGTCTGAACTACCTGTTCGGATGGGGTACCGGGAATGTTGCAAAAGTCGTGCTCATCGCACTGATAACCAGCCTTGCCCTTGTTTCGGTCGTACGCGGACTCGATGGTGGAGTGAAGGTGCTGTCCGAGATCAATATCGGGCTGGCAGCGGTGCTGTTGCTGTTCATTATCGCAGTCGGACCAACCGCCACGATTTTTGAAACCATCTTTGCAGGTGGCGCAGCCTATGTGACCAACCTGATTCCGCTGTCGATGCCGTTCGGCCGTGAGGACGCCAACTTCTCGCAAGGCTGGACAGCGTTCTACTGGGCCTGGTGGATTTCATGGTCACCTTTCGTCGGCATGTTCATTGCGCGTGTATCGCGAGGCCGCACGGTCCGCGAGTTCGTGTTCTGCGTGATGATCATACCGACGGCGGTTTGCGTCCTGTGGATGGGGGCCTTCGGTGGAACGGCTATTTCTCAGGTGGTTGCCGATGCGGCAGCCCCGGTGAAAGATGCCGCCCTTGAGCTGAAACTGTTTGAGATGCTCAAGCCGCTGCCGTTTGCAGGTATCACATCGTTCCTCGGCATTGTGCTGGTACTGGTGTTCTTCATCACCTCATCGGATTCCGGCTCGCTTGTCATCGATACCATCACCGCCGGTGGCAAGACCGACGCGCCCGTATCACAACGGGTGTTCTGGTGCATCTTCGAAGGTGTGGTTGCCGCCACCCTGCTGCTGGTTGGCGGTGCCGGTGCCCTGACCGCGCTGCAGGCCATGGCCGTGTCAACGGGCTTCCCGTTCACCATTGTGCTGCTGGTCATGTGCGTGAGCCTGTATATGGGACTGCGCCAGACCCAGAAGGCGGGTCTTTAGGGTTACAACCGCATCGTTCATGATGCGCATTTCCCCCGCGCCGGCAGGCATGCCGGCGCGGGGGTTTTACTGTCGAGCATGCCATCAGCCCCAACCTGGTGCGCCAGGTCAAACGCAAGTTCATTCAGCGTTACAGGCTTGAGGCCACACTGGAGACGTCTGAGGGGTAGTCGCCCCAACCAGGGTCTTTTCAATCCAAACAGTCGCAAACACGACGGCGCCGGTATCAACGCACTGCTAAACCAAAAGTAACTTTGATTGCCGGGAGCCCAACACATCATGCCAGACATGAAAGCGGCAAAGCCTGACCAGACCGCGTTGGGGATCGGAATTATTCTCGTCTCCGTCCTCACCATGGCCTTTGCCGATGCGGTTGTGAAACTTGTCAGTGCAGACCTGACGGTTTGGCAGGTGTTCGTTGCCCGCTCCATGGTAGCAATCCCCTGCCTGCTGGCAATTTTACTTGCGATGGGCGTCCGGCTGAAACTTCTGTCGCCGAAATGGGCCCTGATCAGAAGCGCGCTTCTGGTGCTGACCTGGCTGTTCTTCTATGCCTCGCTTCCGGTGCTGACCCTGTCGGTGGCAGCGGTTGCCGTTTACACCAATCCGATCATTACGGCCCTGCTGTCTGCGATTGTCATCAGCGAAAAAGTTTCAGGGCGACAATGGGCTGGCGTGCTGCTGGGTTTCCTCGGCGTTATCGCCATTCTCAAACCCGGCACCGATGCGTTTTCGTGGTTCACCTTGCTGCCCCTGATCGCGGCTGCCTGCTATTCGCTGGCAATGGTCCTGACCCGCGGCAAATGCCAGCACGAACAACCTTTGGTTCTCGGGCTTGCCCTGCATTGCCTGTTTCTGGTCACCGGCGCGGTAGCTGTGGGTGTGCTTGCGGTTATCGGTCTGGATGCCGGCACAATCGCAGCCTTCCCATTTTTGTTCGACGGATGGACCGCAATGGGCGGGCGCGAATGGGGCCTGATGGCTCTTCTGGGGGTGTTGTCAGCAGCTTACTTCGTTGGCGTGGCGCGCGCCTACCAGATCGCGCCGCCGTCCATCATCGGCACCTTCGACTACGCCTATCTGGTGTCGGCCGCCGTGTGGGGCTTCATTTTCTTTGCCGAAACACCGGACGTCTTCACCATCTGCGGCATGATCCTGATAACCGCAGCAGGGCTGCTCGTCGCGGTGCGCCCGGCAAACCGGGCAGCAGCCGATCAGCGCTCCTGAAAAGCAAGGCGAACGCCCAGCGCGCAATAGATTGATCCGACCACCCGGCCCTGCCATTTCACCACGATGGGGTTTCGTTTCAGAAAACCACCCACACTGCCGGCGCACAGGGCGAAAAGGATGGTGCTGGTCAGGCCGAGGACCACCAGGATGATACCCAGCGTGCTCAGTTGCAGGAAAACCGACCCGTTTTCCGGTTTCACGAACTGCGGCAGGAAAGCCAGGAAGAACATGGCTGTTTTGGGGTTCAGGACCTCGGCCAGTATGCCCTGCCGGAAAGCATCGGCCGGCGTCAGTTGTATTGGCTGCTTGCCCACCGCAGCCGGGGGTTTTTCAAAGATCGCCCGGATTCCCAGATAAACCAGATAGGCGGCGCCGAGATACTTGATCAGCGAAAACAGGACCGCCGATGCCAGGATGATGGCCGAGATGCCAAGCACCGCCAGGGCCGTATGAATGATGTCACCGACCGCGATGCCGAGGCCGGTGGCCAGCCCGACGCGGGTACCGGAACTGGTGGCACGAGCCACGGTGAGCACCGTTGCCGGGCCGGGAATAAACACAAAGCCGATTACGATGGCGACATAGGTAATCAGTGTGGTCTGGTCAATCACTGTTGATATCCTTGTTCAATTCAGCGGCCAAGCAACAGTCGAACACCCAGCGCGCCAAGCACCACCGCCGCGACACGGTCAATGCTTGTCTTGGCCCTGAGATACATCCTGCTGACTGCTTCGGTACTCATGCCGATAGCCAGTGCGGTATAGAACACCAGCTCGATGACAAGATGGTTCAGCACAACGACTGCGTTCTCGAACAGTGTCATGTCGGCAGGGAAAATGACGATCAGCACCGCTGCCGCGAACAACACCGACTTCGGGTTCGTCACATTGATCAGGACACCCTGCCGAAACGCGTGGCGGGCCGGTTTCATGGCCGGTTTAACCTTGGCGCGCGCACCCTGCCACAATCCCCAGGCGATATAGAGAAGGTAGACCGCCCCGACGATGCGGGCCACTGCATAGGCCCAGGGCACAATCTGGAAGATCGCCTCAAGCCCGAGCAGTGCCATCATGGTCCAGGCCGCCGCCATCAGGCCAAGCCCGCACCCGATGGCGATGCCTGAGGCCCGGCCCGAACTCAGTGTGGTCTGAATTGCAACCAGCAGCGCCGGGCCCGGACTGGCAATGGCTGCAAACAGCGCAATGTTGAAAGCGACAAGATGTTCAATTGTCATGGGAGACCGGACCTCGGGTTTGAAGCTTACAAGGCAAAATAGAAGGGCAAAATACCGACTGCCGCAAGTTTAAAATTTTTGAATTCCACCTCACAATCAAGAGGTGAATTGGTGCCTGGCCAGCCGCTCTACATAGCCGGTCGTCAGGTGTCAGGAACTGACGTTCCGTTTAACCCCTGAATAGCTTATAAAATGCCAAACAGCCGCATTCGGGAGGATACCAGGTTATGAAGATCAATGGCGCATGCCACTGCGGAGCAATTGCGTACGAAGCCGAACTTGATCTGAAAAAGGTCGGGATTTGTCACTGTTCGGATTGCCAGGCGCTTTCAGCGTCCGCATTCAGAACAATCGCAATGGTTTCAGGAGACAGTTTCACGATTACGCGGGGCACACCGAAAGAATACGTAAAATCCGGAGATAGCGGAAACCGGCGTGTTCAGGCGTTCTGTCCTGATTGCGGATCAGGATTGTACGCAACAGCCGCCGACGGCGACCGCGACGTCTTTAACATCCGCCTGGGTACCGTTGCGCAGCGCCGTGAGCTCATGCCGCAATTTGAATGCTGGCGACAGTCGGCATTGCCATGGATGCCACCAGTCCCGTCGACCAGGAAATTTGACAGGAATCCGCAGTAGGCAGCATGATGGGCATACGGTTGCTAGCGGATGAAATCTTTGATGTTGGAATTCGACGAAAAGACAACGCGGCTCTTGGAAATCGTCTACCAGGGAGCCGACATTACGCGCAGGCGGCAAGCATCTTTCGATGCCTTGCGACCGGCTGCCGGCGACAGGATTGCAGACATTGGCTGCGGCAACGGCCTGCTGACCCTGGAACTTGCGCGGGCCGTCGGACCCAGTGGCAAAATCTTCGGTATCGACCCTAGCGACGACATGCGCAAACCGGCGATTGAACGTTGCAGCGATTATGAATGGGTGGAGATCGTAACCGGAACGGCAAATGAGTTGCCGCTGGAGACCGCCACTGCAGACAAGGCTGTCTCGGTTCAGGTGTTCGAGTATCTGGACAATGTTCCCGGTGCGATAGCGGAAGCCAACCGCATCCTGAAATCCGGCGGCAGACTGGTCATCGGTGATATCCACCTTGATAGCCTGATCTGGTTCAGCGAGAATCCCGGCCGCATGAACCGCATGATCGCGTCCTGGGACCACCATTTCACTGACCGGGGCGTTTCGGTTGCCTTGCCGCCCTTGATGCGGGATGCAGGATTTGTGATTGAGCATATCCAGCCGTTCACCATTTGCGATTACACGCTGAAACCGGACGGACTTGCCACGATGATGATGCAACTGATGGCGCGATACGCGACACAGAACAATCATGTGGACGCAGATGAGGCTCAAGCATGGCTGGATGAGCAAAAATCGCTTGCTGAACAAGGGCGGTTTTTCTACTCGGTCACCCATTTCGTCGTGAGCGCCCGCAAGCCGTGAATTGAAAACCGTCATGTCACGGGAACGCACTCCGCGTGTGCAGAAACCTGCACACCTGATATCAGTGTTCGGCCAGTAACTGCCCGTGCCCTTCGAAGCTGTCATCGACACCGGCCAGGCGCAGCGTGTCCCAGATCATGGCCTGGTTGGAACAGATGGCAGGCTTGCCGATGGCCGCCTCGATCTCGCCGATCACGTCCAGGGTCCTGAGCGCGCCGCAGGAAATGAACACGGCATCAGCATCGGCGCGGTCCAGTGATATGGCAAAGTCACGGATGAAGGCCGGTGTGACGCGCACCATGTCACTGTCCTTTTCCAGGTTGAGCCCTTCGATGGCCAGAATGTCGAAACCGGCTGCCGCCATATAGTCTGCCTCACGCTGGTTGACCTCGTCGAGATAAGGCGTGCCGATCACGATTTTTTCAGCCCCGACCTTGCGCAATGCACACATGACACCGGTGATCAGCGAGGTTGCCTTTGCCTGCGGCTGGCCCTTGTTCAATTCGGCCATCACGCGGGGCTCGCCAATGACCAGCGAACCGGACGTGCAGGCATAACACACCACGTCCAGGCTCCCGTCCGGCAACAGCGTGGCGGCAGCGTCTGCCAGAAGATCAGCCTGGGCAGCCAGTGTTTCGCTGGTGATCGAGTCAGGAATGGCGGCGCGCGCGACATGAATGCCGACGCCGTCCGGGCGCAGGGCCATGACGTCGTCCTGGATGGTTTGTTCGGTGGCGAGCAGCACATAACCGATCTTGGCACGGTCATGACGGCCATCATCAAAATCAATGTCATAGGCGGCCGAGCGGACAGAAGTGAGCGCCATGGAAAACCCCTGCTAGGAAAAAGTGCAGCCAATAGCCAAGCCTATGCCGGGAATGTCGTTTTCAGCAAAGACTTTGTCCCTGGCAAACCTAAGGTTGCAGCTGATCGGCAACCCATCCAGGACAGTTCATATGCTCGAAGAAGCCCGCACCCGTACCGCAGAACTCCAGGCCCGCATGAAGGATGCAGGCCTTGAGATCGCCCTGATCAGTGATGAAAGCACCATTGCCTATTTCGCCGGTTTCTGGGGCTATCTGTCGGTCGAGTTCGGCCGCCCGACCTTCCTGATCATCCGGGCTGATGATGCCCCCATCGTCATCACGCCGCTGATGGAAAGCGAGATGGTGGGCGCCATGACCTGGGTGGACGATGTGCGCACCTGGGAAGATGCCGGCGACAATCGCTGGGAGGCGGTGCTGGCCCGCACGCTGGGCAGCTCCCACAAGGCAATCGGCATTGAACGCAACGGCCTGCCGATCATCGTGCGCAACTGGATCGATGACCAGCTCGCCGGTGTGGAACTGCGCGACATCACACCGCTTGTCGGCGCCATGCGCATGATCAAGTCGCCGCTTGAAATCGAGGTGATGAAACAGGCGGGCCAGATTGCCGGGGCCATGATGGGCGCGGCCGAAGGCGCGCTGGCCGAAAACGCCCCCGAATATGAAGCAGCGCTTGCGGTGATCAATGCAGGCACCCGCAAGGCGGCCGGTTTCCTCACCGCAAAGGGCTGGGAACAGTTCGTCTCGCCGATGATCCACAATCTGCAGGTCATGCAGTCGGGCCGTGACACGTCCATGGTGCATCGCCGGGCCAGTGTGAAACTGCTGGAGCGCGGTGACCCGGTGTATTTCTGCTTCTGCAACATGGCCCAGTTCAAGCAGTACAAGCTGGGTTTTGACCGGATGTTCCACATTCTTGAAGTGTCAGACGAGGCCGCGAGAATTCAGCAGGCGGCGATTGACGCGCAGCAGGCCGCCATTGCCGCCATCCGGCCCGGGGTCACGGCTGAGTCCATTGCCGAGGCCGCTGACGAGGTCTATGGCGAGCGCGGGTATGCTACCGGCTACCGCACCGGCCGCTCCATCGGCATGGCCTATCTTGAAAGTCCGGAACTCAAACACGGCGACAAGACAGTCCTTGAAGCCGGCATGACATTTGCCGTCGACGGCGGCATCAGCGTCGATGGTGAGCTTGGCGGGCGTATCGGCGACTCGATTGTGGTCACCGGGACCGGGTGCGAGTACCTGACCGAGTATCCGCGGCAATTGCTGGTGGTGAACCGGTGAGCCTGCTCAGGGCCGGGATTTTCCAGTGCAATGGCGCAGGACTGGGACCGGCCGAGCGGCTTGCCAGCCTGGCAGAGGCCGTTGCGGGTCAGGAGCTGGACCTGATTGCCTGTCCGGAACTGTTCATGTCCGGCTACAATGTCGGCAGGCACCTGCATGAGCTTGCTGAACCTGCTGATGGAGCGTTTGCGCAAAGTGTTGCGGACCTTGCCCGCCAAACCGGCACCGCCATCTGTTACGGCTATCCCGAACGTGACGGTGAGACCGTCTATAATTCGGCGCTGGTTGTGTCGGCAACCGGTGAAATGCTTGCCAATCATCGCAAGCTCGCCATTCCCCCAGGATTTGAGCAAAGTGTTTTCACACCGGGCAATCAGCTCACCAGCTTCGAGTTGGGCGGCATGAAGTGTGCGCTGGTGATCTGTTATGATGCGGAGTTTCCCGAAACCGTCCGGGCCGCCTGCACGGCAGGTGCGGAGATGGTCATCATCCCGACGGCGCTCGGCGCCCAGTGGGACCAGGTGGCCCACCTCGTTGTCCCGGCCCGCGCCTTCGAAAACGGCTGTTATGCGCTTTACGCCAATCATGCCGGCAGCGAGGGCGACATCACCTATGCCGGCGCCAGTTGCATTGTTGGCCCCGACGGGCGCGATCTGGCGCGCGCCGGCGAGGGGCCACAGCTGGTTACGGCAACGCTGGAGGCTGCGCGGGTTGGGGCAGCCCGTAGTCGGTTACCCTATTTGACTGATCTGGTGGCATTGCGACCGAAACTCGCCTAAAATTTCGTCATATTCGGACAAAAACGCCTGAAATCCGGCGTGGACAGTTGCCACATTCAACTTGCGTGTCAGAACTCTTCACCCTTAAATAAAAGCGCTTGACCGGTTTTCTGCGTTTGCTGGCAAGGCACGGTTTCCGCCGTGGTCTGGTTGACCACAAGGGAGCCGTAACGCTGTCCAGCGGGCGCAGAAAATCGGCTTTCGGTGGACCAAATCAGTCCATCGGCGTTGTTGCAAAGCTTGCCCGATGCACCACATCGCGCTTCGCTTTGCGCCTAGCCGAATGAACTGATTTGGTACCATCAAGCGCTTCTATTTAAGGGTGAAGAGCTCTATCCTGCGCGCCATATCCTGTTGCAGGTACAGGGACGTTTTCCGGGAGAATAAAATGAGTAAATTCAACAGACGCGATTTTGTAAAACTGACCGGCGCTTCGGCCGCCGCGCTGGCCATGCTTGATGCTGCTGCTTTTGCCGAAGAACCGCTGAAAATCGGTTTTGTCTATGTCGGCCCGGTCGGTGACCATGGCTGGACCTATGCCCATGACCAGGGCCGCCTGATGATCGAAAAGGAACTCGGCGACAAGGTGAAGACATCGTTCGTTGAAAGCGTCAAGGAAGGCCCGGACGCAGAGCGTGTCATCCGCCAGCTTGCCCAGGACGGCAACAAGCTGATCTTCACCACCTCGTTCGGCTACATGGATCCGACACTGAAGGTCGCCAAGCAGTTCCCGGATGTGAAATTTGAACACGCCACCGGCTTCAAGCAGTCGGCCAACATGTCGATCTACAATGCGCGCTTCTATGAAGGCCGCGCGGTTATCGGCACCATTGCGGGCCACATGTCGAAGACCGCAACCGCCGGCTATATCGCCTCGTTCCCGATCCCTGAAGTCGTCATGGGCATCAATGCCTTCACACTTGCCGCCCAGAAGGTGAACCCGGACTTCAAGACCAAGGTGCTTTGGGTATCAAGCTGGTATGACCCGCCGAAGGAATCCGATGCAGCCAAGGCGCTGATGGACCAGGGTTGTGACATCATCACCCAGCATACCGATTCACCGGCAGCCCTGCAGGCTGCAGAACAGCGCGGCATTTATGCGTTCGGCCAGGCGTCGGACATGTCGAAGTTCGCACCGAAAGCGCACCTGACCTCCATCCTCGACAATTGGGGCCCGTATTACGTCAAGCGTGCCAAGGACGTCATGGACGGCACCTGGGCATCGTCGTCGTTCTGGGGCGGTTTCAAGGAAGGCGAAGTCGCGCTGTCTCCATACAACGAGGTGATACCGGCCAATGTGGTTGAAGCCGCAGAAGCGGTGCGCAAGGGCATTATTGCCGGCACGCTGCATCCGTTCACCGGCCCGATCAAGGACCAGAAGGGTGTCGAGAAATACGCAGCCGGTGCTACGGCAACCGACGAGGAAATGCTCAAGATGGACTGGTACGCTGCAGGCGTGCAGAGCTAGGCCGTTTTGAACCGTCAGTGTGTTGACAACCCGTATGCCGGCATTGCTCCCAGAACACGCTCAGTGTAAACAGCGCTTCACCCAGAACATCCATGATCGGTTCGACATCCCGGCGCGTCGGACGCCTGCATGAAGCCGCCGGTGACGACGGGCCCGCCGGTTGCAATGGCAACCGTGTGATAGTCATGGAATGCCGATGACTGGAAATGAAAGCCTGCCGGTGTCGATTGCGCCAGATGGGCAATGGCGGCGGTGGCAATCTCGCCGCCCCAACTGTCCTCGATGGTCATCACGATCCCAAGCGAAATGCACAGGTCACGCACCTGGCGGGAACGGGTCAGCCCGCCCATGCGGTTGATCTTCAGATTGATCAGGTCCATGGCCCGGTCATTATACCCCCTGAGCAGAACTGCCAGGCTTTCCATGCATTCATCAAGGATCATCGGCAGATCGGTGTGCTGACGCACCACCAGGCATTCTTCATAGGTCAGGCACGGTTGTTCAATGTACAGGCGGATGTCGTGCTCTGAGGCCAATGGGCGAACCGCATCAACGACCCGGATGGCATCATGCTGGCGCCAGCCGGTATTGGCGTCGGCATCCATCACCTCACCGGGCTGCATGGCAGCGGCCACTTTCCTGAAGCGCTCGATATCGGTTGTCGGGTCTTCACCCACCTTCATCTGGAACTGGCTGAAACCCAGCTCGCGATATTCGCCGACACGCGCCGCCATGACGTCAGGGTCGGTCCGCGAAATCACCTTGAACAGCTTGACCTGCTCCTGGCGCTTTCCGCCCAGCAGCGAATACACCGGCTTGCCGACCGACTTGCCCAGAATATCCCAGCACGCCATGTCGATGGCGGATTTGACATAAGGGTGACCTTTCAACAGCAGGTCCATGCGGTCATTGATGCAGTCCAGTTCGGTCGGGTCCTCACCGATCAGGTCCGGCGCGATTTTGGCGATGCCGGCGCGCGCACCTTCGGCATAGGCCGCCAGATAGGACGGGCCAAGCGGACAGGTTTCACCGTAGCCGGTGATGCCTTCGTCGGTTTCGATGGCGATAACGGTGCTGTCAAACGCTGAAAACGACTGGGTCGACCAGCTGTAGGACCCTTCCGTCATGGGCAGGTCGACCTGGTAGATTGAAATGCGGGTGATTTTCACGTCCGGTTTCCCTAGATCAGTATGATTTTTGATTGAATCAACCAAAAACCATAAAATTGATCGCTTTCACAATGCTAGAGCAACTTTATGGGTCAAATGAACCCATGTTGCTCTAGGAAGACAAGTCATTTCATTTGAGCAGTTTAAACTGGCAGGATTTGTATGACGGCGCAGTTGCCACGTCAAACCACAAGCCTTGATTATAAAAGAAGTGGCCAGCGATCTTCGCGCCGATACCAACTTTCTTGCCGCTCGCAACACCGTCCTGGCAGAACGCTATCCGGTTGCTTGAGAAATCGTCGTTGTATGGCGTAACAAACGGCTTACAGCTGCCTTCAAAGCGCATGTTTCTTGTCTTCGGGCAGGTCCATGTCAACATCCATTGGCAATGGATCCGGCCTGACATACTTCTCCATTCTGTCACGCGACAGGTCCCAGTGCTCCAGGGTCAGTTCGACAACCGCTGCTGGTTCGCCCTTCTCGATTGCCTCGATCATCCGGTCGTGTTGCTCACAGGCGGTCAGGATCAGCTGTTGCTCCTCTTCATTTTTCGGGTTGTAGAACAGCTGGCTCATTCTGGTGTGATCGATCAGCAGGCGGTTGAGGCTCGGGGTCAGATAGGCGTTGCCTGCCATTTCACCAACCGTGTGATGGAAAGAGTGATTGTACATCGCCATGCCGAATACATCGCTGTCTTCACCAGCTTTGCAGAACAGGTGCTGGGCGCTCTTGAGCGCGGCAATCTGGCGGGGAGAGGCATTTTCAGCCGCCAGCCTGCCGACAGCGGCGTAAATCAGGGGCGCGGACAGGAAGAAATTCCGCATGCTGGCAATGTCCATTGACGAGACCTTGGCGCCACGGTTTTCTTCCAGCGTCAGATACCCTTCGCCGGCAAGGCGTTGAAACACTTCGCGCAATGGCGTTCTGGACAGTTCATACTGCTGCGACAGCATGGTTTCGTCCAGCACGGTGCCCGGCTCGATATTGAGTGTCAAAATGCGCTGCCTCAAGTCAGCCTGACAGGCCTGTTTCTTATTGATCTTCATATCGCCTTCCTCTGATAAGACGGTTTGTATACAAATTGTATACAATTATCAATGTTTCTTTTTGAGACAAATGAAATCCCAGCCCCGCTGTCAATTTGCACTGCACAATCGAGTTAACCGCACCTGATCACTTATCCGGATCCATGCTCAGCATGATGTGATCTACGAACCACGCAAATTTCATGCTAAAGGTCCGCGGGCTTCGACTAATTTTTGACTGCATCAAGGAGATCACCATGGCCGGACCGCTGGACGGTGTTCGTATTCTGGACCTGAGCAATATGGTTTCCGGGCCGCTTGGCGGGATGATACTGGCTGATCAGGGGGCCGACGTCGTCAAGGTTGAAAGCCCGTCGGGCGATGCCACCCGCGCCGTGGCCACGCGCAGAGGCGGGTTTTCCGCATCGTTTCTGAACAACAACCGCAACAAACGGTCCGTCGTTCTGGACCTGAAGAAGCCGAAAGGCAAAGACGCGCTGAAACGGCTGATGTCGACGGCTGACGTGGTGCTGCAGAATTTCCGCCCCGGTGTCGTCGACCGCCTCGGCATCGGTTACGAAGACGCCAGGGCACTGAAACCCGACATCATCTACGCTTCAATCAGCGGTTTCGGTGAAGACGGACCCTATGCCCACAAGCCGGTATTTGACCCGCTGGTGCAGTCGCTGTCGGGGCTGACCACCATACAGGCCGGATCCGATGACGTGCGCCCTGCCCTGGTGCGCACCATTGTTCCCGACAAGCTCACCAGCTTTACCGTTGCGCAGGCCATAAGCGCCGCTCTTTTTGCCCGCGAGCGCACCGGCACAGGCCAGCATATCCAGCTTTCCATGCTGGACACTGTCGTGCACTTCCTGTGGTCTTCCGACATGGGTGGCCATACCTTCATCGGCGACGAACTGGAAACCGAAACCGCCCAGAGTTTTATCGACCTGATCTATGAAACATCGGACGGCTATATTTCGGTGGCCGCGTTTCGGCGGGTGGACTGGGAGAAGCTGGCCGATGCCTGCGAACATCCGGAGTGGAAAACCGATGACCGCTTCCTCACATCTGCCGGCCTTGAGGAATTCAAGAACGACCGCCTGGCCATGACTCAGGACGCCCTGCTGCAGCGAACCAGCCGGGAATGGATCGACCGGCTGAACGAATATGATGTCCCCCATGCCCCTGTGATGACGCGCAGCGAGATGATCCGGCATCCGCAAATTCAGGCCAACAAGCTCATTGTCGAACATGACCATCCCGATGCCGGGCCGCTGCGCCAGACCCGGACACCGGCCCGGTTTGACGGCACGCCCGCTGAATACCGCATGGGCGGACCGCGGCTTGGCCAGCACACCTCGCAAGTGTTGAGCGAGGCTGGTTTTTCTGACGTAGAGATCGCCGCATTACTTGAAGACGGCGCCGCCATAGCGGAGAAATGACACCAATTGAGTAATTTCTGTCACTAATTCGGCTCCAAAATTCACTTGTGTGAATATTTTTGTCACATCATGCTGCTGCTCATTCATCGTCCCCGACCTGAAGGAGTGCTGTTATGAGCAAAGACACTTACCCCTTGCGTGCCCGCGTGGAAGGCGGCGGCACACCTGAAATGTCGGACTGGTATCTGAAATCGGAAACCGGCATCCTGCGCGATGTGCTGCTGGGACCCGCCGAAACCTTCCGCTGGCTTGGACTGGAAAACGCCGCCTGGTCGTCACTGGTCCGCGACACGCTGCGGCGTGGCCTGAGGTTCGACAAGCAGCTTGCCATGCGCCAGCACCGCGAAATGGTCGACGCCTATGAAAGCGCCGGTGTCACCTGCCACTTCCTGCCGGCAGATGAACAGACACCCTACCAGATCTACGCACGGGACTCGTCGTTCATGTCGCCCTATGGCGCTGTCATCTGCCAACTGGCCAGCCCGCGCCGGCGCGGAGAATACGCACCTGTGCTGCGGTTTTATCTGGAAAACAATATTCCGATCTATGACATGGTGTCGGCGGGTAACTTCGAAGGCGGCGACTTCAACATCATCCGCCATGGCGTTGCCCTGGTCGGCTATACCGACCATCGTTCCGAAGAGGTTGCCGCCAACCAGGTGGCAAACTGGTTCAAGGCCGAGGGCTGGGAAATCAAGTACGCGCCAATCGACCAGTTCTATGTCCACATCGACCTGATGGTGTGCATGCTCAACGATAATTGCGCGGCCGTCTGCCTCGACACGACACCTGATGACATTGTTGCCTGGCTGAAGCAAAAGAACATCGAGATCATCCCGGCCAGCTTCAAGGAAACCATAGCGCTGGGCTGCAATGTCGTGGCACTGGGCGGCGATAAAGTGCTGTCCACGCTGGGTGCGAGCGACCTGAACGCGAAAATGCGAGCGGCGGGCTTTGAGGTCTATGACCCGGACATGACCATGTTCACCTGGGCTGGCGGCGGCGTCCACTGCATGTGCCAGCCGCTGCGCAGGGAAGCTGCCTGACCGTTGCACGTGCAGCGATAGTCTAAAAACGGCAATCAGGCCTTGACCTGGAGTTACTCCAGCTTGGTAGTTAGACTGTCACTATCTGTGAGGGAGCAACACATGCGCATTGCAGAAGCAGCACACCGAAGCGGCCTGAGCATTGATACAATCCGCTATTACGAGAAATCCGGCATCCTGCCCGAAATCCGCCGAGGCGCGGACGGGCAACGCCGGTTTTCAACCGAGAACATCGAATGGCTCACGCTGTTGTTCTGGTTGCGCGAAACCGGCATGGCGATGAAGACCATGTATCGGTTTGCCAGCCTGTATCAGGCCGGCGACCACACCATTCCGGAACGCAAGCAGGTCTTGCTGGCGCATGCAAAGCACCTGGAAAAACGCAGAACTGACCTTGATCGCTGCGAAGAGATGCTCGCCTACAAGCTGGCGATCTACAAAGACCATAAGGGATAGAATAATGAAGATAATCGTGATTGGGGCACATGGCGATATCGGGGGCGCGGCATGCGCTGAACTGGCGGAGCGGCACGAGGTCATCACAGCCGGCCGCAGCAGCGGCGACATCCGGGTTGACATCACTCAGCGGGCATCCATTGACGAGATGTACCGGAAAACCGGCAAGATCGACGCCATTGTCTCAACTGTGGGCGAGGTTCACTTTGGTCCGTTGTCCGATCTTACCGAAGACCAGTTCATGCTGGGCCTGACCCACAAGGTCATGGGGCAGGTCAATGTCGTGCTGGCAGGCCTGAAGATACTCAATGATGGCGGGTCATTTACCCTGACCAGCGGTGTTCTGGATCGTGATCCGATCAGGCAGGGAACCGGTGCCGCAACGGCAAACGGGGCGCTGGGCGGGTTTGTCAAAGGAGCGGCAGTCGAGATGCCACGGGGCCTGCGGATCAACGTTGTCAGCCCGGGACTGCTGGACGTGTCGGTGCCGCGCTATGGCAGTTTCTTTCCCGGCCATGAACCCGTGTCATCGAAACGCGTGGGCCTTGCTTATGTAAAGAGTGTCGAAGGCGCTGGAACCGGGCAAGTCATCATCGTCGGATGAGCGGGACCAGGACAGACCGGTGCCATGATGCCAACTAATCTCCAGGCGTGCTTAGCCTCGACGACCTCTGCCGAACCCGATCACTTGCCCGAATGCCGATTTGGGGATGCTGCCTGGCGGCAAGTCCCCACGCTCCAAACAACATCAGACCCACGGCAGCAAAAACACCGGAAAGCGGCAAAACCTGCAATACCAGCCACGCCACACCTGGCGTCGCTATGCCCGAAACGTCGCGATAACTGGAATACACTGCTGACATTTCGGTACGTTCTGACGGTTTCACCGCAAGAAGGAATGGCAGGCCCGCAGCGATGTCGAGCAGGATCAGAAAAAACGAGCCGATGAACAACAGGCCCAGCACCAGCATGGGCGACGTCGCAGCGACCGTGGCGGCAACGAAGGTCGTGCCGCAAACGAAAAATCCGGTGCGAACGGCTGTGCGGATACTGCGGCGCTGCATCCAGCGCAACATCAGCGGCGTGACAAACAGCAGGCCATTTGTCAGCGACAACAAGGTACCGCCTATCTTGTCACCCAACCCTGCCTCGACCGCAAAGATCGGCAGATACACGACATAGACCCACCAGCCGCATGACCGGATAACAGCGAAGAGCCAACCGGCGATCAGGCGCGGCTGGGCAAAAAACCGCCCAATGAACGACAGCGGGTTTGCCGCCGGTATGCGGGCCTTGGTGATGACCTTGCCGTCACCAAGCCGCATTACCCAGAACACAACCAGAAGCACAATGGCGGCAACAGTGGAAACCACGAACGGAGCCGGTTGCCACAGGTCCAGCAGCCACACACCTGTTACGGGCCCGATCGTCCAGGCAAGCGCACTGTAGAACATGCGCAATGTCTCAGTACGCCCCAGTTCGACCTTGGCTATGTAATCCAGGACATAGGCATTCAGGCAGATGAATACCGTCACCGTCGCGATGGTGTTGCACAACAGGCCCACAGCCAGCAAATTTCCCCCGGCAATGGCCAGGGTATTTCCCAGGACAAACAATCCGGCACCCAGGGTGAACATCCACCGCCGTGGAATATAACGCGCCAGACGGGGAAGCATCAGGCCTGCAAACAGCGACATCACGCCGACTGCAAAATAGATAAGCGAAACTGTACCGGTATCCGGAAACGCGCGGTATACCGACAAGGGCATGACAGTTACCAGCATGCCGCGGACCATTGATTCAATGCCCGACAGCAACGCAAACCGTTCAGCATCAGCAGCCGGGGCGCGGCGCAACCGCAGTGTAATTGAACGATCAAACACGGGACCACCTTCCGCAGCTTTCCAGCATCAGTTGAAAGGTGAAAGAGATGAACGTCTAGCCACTCAGCGACCAGGGCTGGTCGCAAACTCTCCATCGACAGGCAGGTGTCGTGCAATGGCACAAAACACTGCCAGTATTGCCCGATGGACATAAATCAGGACATGGTTATCTGGCTTGAAGTCCATGACAACTCCATGATGCCAGCCGGACACCAGCCTCGGGAGTCAACTGCCTGCCAGCAATGATTTGTCCGCCGCCACGAACTCCACCGTATTGCCTTCCGGATCCTGAATGAAAATGCCCTGCCAGCCGATCCAGTCGAAGACCTGCACCTTGTAGCCGATGGCATTGTCGTCAAGCCACTTTATGATTGATTCCTGCTCGTCATAAGCCACCGTCAGCGCCAGGTGATGCAATGATGATCTCGCACCGGTTTCAGGCGGATCCGACCCGCTGGGATGCAAATCCGGACGGCCTGCACTGTTGTGAAACAGGGCCAGAACTGTGGTGTGACCGCCAAACCCGGCACAAATCCGGAAGAATGCAATCCCTGCATCGCGGCTATCACTCAACACGTCCAGACCGACAATATCCCGGTAGAACCCGAACATGGCATCCATGTCAGAGCAGCGAATGGCAATTTCGCCAAGTTGCTGGATCTTGAAGGGAGGGCGAGACAATACGGCATCTCCTGTATCAGGCATGTCGGCGGGTAGTTGACCAAATTCAACGGGCAAGGTCCACAGCCTCGCTGGCAATCACTCATCAGGCAGTGGCAGGTCCGGCCAATCTCCGGTTACCTCTGCCTGCACCGGTCTTTCAAGAAACGTGGAAAGCGTAATATAGCTCTTCGTCGTGCGAACCCCGGCAAGCTGATACAACTGCGACAGCAGCAGTTCCAGGGCGTGTGCATCTGCGGTTCGCACCTTTATGATCATGCCGCTGTCTCCGGCTACTGAATGCATCTCCTCCACTTCGGGAAAGTCGGCAATCTGCATCAGCCGTTGGCTCTTGCCCCAGCCTTCAAACTCCACGTGAACGAACGTCAATAACGGCTTGCCGATGGCAGGCCCGTTCAGTCTGACGGTTGATTGCTGAATGACGCCTGACTTTCGCAACCGCTTGACACGTTCGTGTACCGCAGGGGCCGAAAGTCCGACAATTTCTCCGAGCCTGGCATAGGAGCAACCGGAATCGGTAACCAGCGCACCTAATATTTTTCGGTCAAACGGGTCCAGGCCTGCCGTTGTTGCAGCCCTGTGCTGAACAGGTTTCGTATTTTCGTTCATTCGCTGATTTCCGGTTTTGTCTGATATTTAATCGGCATACTCTAAATTTTACCGAACAAAATCAACTCATATCAAGGAGTAGGCCAGTGAACATACAGCACGTAAACGCACCGGATGCGCACAATCTGAAGACCGGGTACTCCCAGGCGGTGGCGGTTTCTGAGACTAGCCGGACAGTCTATGTGAGCGGGCAGATACCGGTCCGGACGGACGGAACTGTACCGGAAAGCTTCACCGAACAGGCTGAACAGGCCTGGGCCAATGTAGAAGCGCAGCTCAAGGCGGCCGGTATGGGTCTTGGCAACATTGCAAAGCACACCACGTTTCTCGCCGAACGGCGCTACAGGGTTCAGAATTCAGAGGTTCGCCGCAAGGTTCTGGGAGACCTGGAACCGGCCCTTACAGTGGTCATCACCGGCATCTTCGACGAAGCCTGGCTGCTGGAGATCGAGGCCATCGCCGTCGAGTGATTGTTTTGGAACGGTTTGCTCTCACTCGCCCGGCTGGGGCATCGCCGCACCGGGCTTTGCTGCATCGAGTTCCTCGGCCAGGCGCTTTTCGATAAAGCCGCGCGGGCGGGTGAACCTGGCCATCAGGTCATACAGAACCGGGGTCAGGAACAAGGTCAGAATACCGGCACACAGCAGGCCGCCAATCACCACCGTGCCGATGGCTATGCGGCTTTCAGCGCCGGCCCCGGAGGCCAGCACCAGGGGCACCGCGCCCAGAACGGTCGAAATCACCGTCATGACAATCGGGCGCAGGCGCAGCACCGATGCCTCAATCACGGCCTCGCGCACGGCCATGCCGTCGTCGCGCAACTGATTGGCAAACTCGACAATCAGGATACCATTCTTTGCCATCAGCCCGATCAGCAGGATGATGCCGATCTGCGAGTAGATATTGAGGCTCAGCCCTGCCCCCCACAACGCATACAGCGCTCCTGCCACCGCCAATGGCACCGACAGCATGATGATCAAGGGATGCACAAAGCTCTCAAACTGGCCGGCAAGAACCAGGAACACGATGAGGATGGCCAGCGCAAAGGTTACCGCCACTCCGGAAGATGTTTCGAGATATTGTTGTGACTGGCCGGAGAAACTCAGGCTGGCTTCCGGCGGCAGTGTCTTGGCGGCCTCGTCGCGGATGAATTCAATGGCATTGCCAAGCGCATAACCTTCGTTCAGGGCCGCTGACAAGGTGATGGACGGCAACCGGTTATAGCGCCTCAGAGCAGGTGCCTCGGAGGTCTCCACCAGCTTGACGACGGATGAAAGCGGCACCACAGACTGGCCGTCATCGGTGCGAATGAACAGTTTGGAGATATCGTCCGGTGATTGCCGGTCACGGTCTTCGGCCTGCACGATCACCGGATATTCACGGCCGCGGTCGATATAGCTGGTGATCTCGCGTGAGGCCAGCATGGTCTGCAGGGTCGATGCTATGGTGCGCACCGAAATACCCAGATCGTCAGCGCGCTTTCTGTCCACCGTCAACCGGAACTGCGGCTGGTTCTGCTCAAAATCGATATCCACATTGGCCAGGCCGGGATTGTCCTGCGCCTTCTGTTTCAGCTCTTCTGCCCACACCTTCACGCTTTCATAATCCGGCCCGCCAATAACGGCACGCAAGGGTGTGGAGTTGCCACGCAAGCCCAGACCGGACGGCATGACCGGAAAGCCGCGCGCGCCGGTGATACCGGCGACCATCGGGATAATCGAGCGGCGCGCTTCAACCACCGAAATATCGCGTTCATCCCATGGCTCAAACCGGATCACCATGAACGAGCGATACGGCCTGCCCCTGAAGCCGGTAAACGAATAGATGATCTTGATGTCGAGCTTGTCCTTGACCTGGACGAGCTGGTCTTCAAGCTTTTTGACCTGCGCATCGGTAAACGCCAGGGTCGAGCCCTGCGGCGCCGTCATGGGAACAAAGATGAGGCTCCGGTCTTCGGTCGGCGTCAGTTCGCGCTGGGTGTTTTGCAGCGCGATATAGCTGGCGCTGGAAAACGCCAGACACGCCGCAATGACAATCAGCGGTGCGTTGATGGAAGCGGTGACCGCCTTGCGATACCAGCGATACACAATGCCTTCGGGCTGCTGCAGCTCATCGGCGCTCACACCTTCGCGTGCCTTCAGGATCTTTGACGCCAGGGCCGGACAGGCACTCAGCGCCACAAAGGTTGATATGATGACGGCACTTGCCAGCACAAAACCGAATTCGGTGAACAGTTTTCCCGCCGCTCCCTGCAGGAAAGAAATGGGAATGAAAACGGCGATCAGCGTCACCGACGTTGCCAGAATGGCGAAGGTGACCTGACGCGATCCATTCACGGCCGCCTGCAGTTTTGTCTCGCCGTTCGCCAGACGGCGCTCGATGTTCTCCAGCATGACGATGGCATCATCCACCACCAGCCCAATGGCCAGCAGCAAGGCCAGCAGCGTCAGCACATTGAGCGAAAATCCGAGCAGGTAAATCAGGAAGAAACACCCGATAAGCGACACCGGAATGGTTATCGCCGGAATCAGGGTCGCGCGGACCGAACGCAGGAACAAAAGGATCACCAGTACCACCAGCACCAGGGACAGGCCGAGCGCGATCAGCACTTCCTTGATGGACGCGCTGACAAAAACCGCATCATCGGAGCCGACAAATATCTGCATGCCTTCAGGCAGTTGGGTGTTCAAAACGGCAAGCTGCGCACGCACTGCTTTTGAAATGGCAATGGTGTTTGATTGTGACTGACGCAGAACCGCGATGCCGATGGCATTCAGCCCGTTGGAGCGGACAATGGTACTGTCGTCCTCCACACCTCTTTCGACACGTGCCACGGTGCCCAGCCTGATCGGCACGCCGCCTGCCTCGGTGACCACGATGTCGCGAAACTGCTGCGGCGTGGTCAGCCGTGAATCCAGGCGTACGGTGAACAGCCGCGTAGTCGATTCAATCTCGCCGGCCGGCAGTTCGACATTGTTCTGGCGCAGAGCCGCCTCGACATCAGCCACCGTGAGATTGCGCGCCGCCAGGGCGCGCCGGTCCAGCCAGATGCGAATGGCGGCACGGCGCTGGCCGTAAATGCGCACATCCGCGACACCGTCGATGGTGGTGATGCGATCCTTGATGAAGCGCTCCAGATAGTCGGTCACCTGTTCCGGGCTCTGCCTGTCGGAATATACCGCCAGGCGCATCACCGGGTCGGCATCGGAATCGCTCTTGACCACTTGCGGTTCATCAACTTCTTCGGGCAACTGTCCCCGCACCCTGCCGACGGCGTCGCGCACATCATTGGCTGCCTGGTCAATGTCGCGGCCAAGTTCAAATTCTATGGTCGTGGTCGAGCGCCCTCTCTGGCTGGTCGAGGTGATGGTCTTGACCCCGGAAATTCCAGCCACGGCACTGTCGATAATTTCGGTAATATCGGTGTCGACCACTTCCGGCGCAGCCCCGACATAGGTGGTGGTAACCGACACGATTGAGGAGTCCACATCCGGCAGTTCACGCACTGAAATGGCATTGAGCGACGCCAGTCCGGCCACGATGATCAGCAGCGACACAACCGCAGCCAGAACCGGCCGGCGGATGGACAACTCCGATAACGTCATTGGGTGCTACCCCCGCTTTGAGCATTGACTACCTTGACGGCAGAGCCGGGGCGCACTTTCGATGTCCCGTGGGTTACAACCTCATCGCCTTCAGAAAGCCCGTCCACGATCTGGACAAAACCCGGCTCACGCATGCCTGTGATGACCTTCTGCTTCATCGCCTTGCCCTCAGCGACCACGAACACATGGGTGCTGGGGCCTTCCACGGTAACGGCTGCTTCCGGCACCATCACCATGGCCTGACTGTCCAGCTCAAGCGTCAACTGCATGAACATGCCGGACGGCAACGCACCGTCGGAATTGTCTATTTCAGCACGCACCCTGAATGACCGGTTGATCGGATCGACCGTCGTATCGACCTGGGTGATTTTCGCATCAAACACCCGGTCTGGATAAGCGGCTGTTGTCGCTCTGGCATGCAGCCCAACCCGGGCAATGGCGAAATACTCTTCCGGCACGGCAAACTCCAGCAACACTGAAGACAGATCATCCAGCCGGGTCAACACCGTATCCTTGGTAACCCTGGCACCTGCATCCACAGCATGAAACCCCGGTGTGCCGCCGAAGGGCGCCAGAATCGTGCGGTCTGCCAACCGCGACCTGGCGCGATCAACCTGAGCAGATGCTGCCGACATTGCGGCCTGCAATTCATCAACAGATGCGCGCGCGGTAATACGTGACTGGCTCAGCTTGTCACCCCGTTTCAGGGCCAGATCAGTCTTCAGCAGTTCTGCCTCGGCCTGTGCCAGATCAGCTTTTTCTATGGCATCGTCGAGGGTAAACAATACGGTGCCCTTTTCGACCCGGTTGCCGGGGCTATAGCGAATTGCGGTAATCGTGCCATCCGCCTTGGACCGGATTTCGACATAGCGCACGGCGCGGGTGTTTCCGACCGCTTCCACAGTGCGTGCCAGGGTGCGCACTTCAGCTTTCGTCGTTTCAACAGCAGTTTCCCGGCCGCCACGGCCTCGGTTTCCGGCAGCCGGCTTGCCGCCTGCCTGTTTGCCTGCATCAGGCGAGGTTGCTGCTATACCGGCCTTCCAGTGGCCGTAGCCCGCATAGCCGCCATAAGCGACGGCGCTCAGCACCATCAAGACCAGTATTTGCTTCACAATTGACATTATACGCGCAGCACTTTCATTTTTGTTGTGACGTATTGGCCGTCGTGTTTCCGTTGCTCGCCTGACAAACCGTTTCATATACGATATACGCTGAAACAGGGATGACAGCCAGAAACATGTCGCAAAAGTGATGAATGCAAACCTCGCCGCATTGTCAGCAACAGGTTTACCGGGTTTTTACAGGGAGATTGCGGCACCGTGCTAGTTTTGCTGCGTCATACCAAGCCGGACATTGCAGATGGCACCTGCTACGGCTCCACCGACCTGAAACCCGGCGCGAAATTTGCCAGCGAAGTCGAGGCAGCCCTGAAAATCCTGCCGTGGAAGGCGGATCAGATCCTGTCCAGTCCGCTGATCCGGTGCGCCAGACTGGCTGATCACATAGGCGCGGCGCATGACACTGAAGCATCATTTCATGACGGCCTGAAAGAAATGGATTTCGGGGTTTGGGAAGGCCTGCGCTGGGACAATGTGCCGGTCGACGAGTTGAACCAGTGGGCCAACGACCTTTTACATGCCCGGCCCCATGGCGGGGAAAGCGTGCATCAGATGCAGCAGCGTGCCCTCTCTGCGCTGGAGTCGGAAGGCGCCTGGCGGAATGACACCGCTACCCTGGTTGTCACCCACGCCGGCGTCATCCGGGCGGTGCTCGATCATGCCGGCGTGCGCGATGCCTGGGTCACCCAGACGCCATATGGCGGCGGCTGGATTATCTCGGCAGACAAATCCGTCACGGCGCTGGGTTAGGCTTGCTTGCGGGCTTTGTCTCGCTCACGCAAGCAGCCTTCGGCTGCACTCTGCGGGGGCGGGCCTGACCGGCCCGAGGCCCGCCGGGCCTAGTTGGAACGCACCCGAAAAATCACTCAAGACTAAAACCCTCGTCGTTTTTCACACTCGGGACAAGTCCGAGAGTGAAAGTGTTGAGATAAGATAACACTCCTGCTTATTCTGGGTCAGAGAACGACCCGAGCGAAGCGAGGAAAGTTGTTCGACCAGCATAATGCAGAACGACCCGAGCGAAGCGAGGAAAGTTGTTCGACAAACTTAAGCTACGCTTTCGTCCCAGCCGCTGATGGCCTTGACTTCGAGGAAGTCTTCCAGACCCCAATCACCGCCTTCACGGCCATTGCCGGACATCTTGTACCCGCCAAACGGGCTGCCGCCGGGGCGCTGGGCGCCGTTCAGCAGCACCATGCCGGCCCGCAGTTCGCGAGCGACTTTCTGGGCGCGCGCCTGATCACCGGACTGCACATAGGCTGCCAGACCGTATTGGGTATCATTGGCAATCTCGATGGCTTCTGCTTCGGTTTCAAACGGGATCATGGTCAGAACCGGACCAAAAATCTCCTCACGTGCGATCGCCATGTCATTGTTGACGTCGGCAAACACGGTCGGACGGACAAAATACCCGCGGTTGAAACCCTCCGGGCGGCCGGTACCGCCGGCCACCAGTTTGGCACCTTCATCGATGCCTTTCTGGATCAGCGTCTGCACCTTGTCGAACTGCATTTGCGAGATCAGCGGGCCGATGTGATTGCCCTCTTCCGCCGGATCTCCGACCTTGCAGTTGTTTGCCGTTTCAGCGGCAATTTCAACTGCGCTGTCATAGACGGAACGCTCCACCAGCATGCGGGTCGGCGCGTTGCAGGACTGGCCGGTATTATTGAAGCAGTGCAGTGTGCCGCGCTTGACGGCTTTCGGGATATCAGCGTCTGCAAAAACGATATTGGGCGATTTACCACCCAGTTCCAGTGTCACCCGCTTGACCGTTTCAGCGGCAGCTTTTTGCACGGCAATGCCGGCCCGGGTGGAGCCGGTAAATGACATCATGTCGATATCCGGGTGGCGTGACATGGCTTCACCCACGGTTGGCCCGTCCCCGTTAACCAGGTTGAAGACACCTGCCGGGAATCCTGCTTCATGCATGATTTCCGCAAACACGATACCGGACATGGGCGAGATTTCCGACGGTTTCAGAACAACCGTGCAGCCGGCTGCGACGGCCGGAACCACCTTGAGGCAGATCTGGTTCATCGGCCAGTTCCATGGCGTAATCAGACCGCACACACCAATCGGTTCATGTGCAATGTGCTCGGTCGGCACTTTTTCGCTCAATGGCGCGTCAAACTTGAAATTCTTGAGCGTGCGGATAAATGACTTGATATGCCCCCAGCCGGCACCTGCCTGCTGCTGTGTGGACATGGTGATCGGGGCACCCACCTCGCTGGAAATGATCTTGGCCATATCGCCGGAGCGCTTTTCGTACACCGTCAGCAGTTTTTCCAGGTATTCCAGGCGTTCTTCGCGGCTGGTCCTGCTCCAGGTCTTGAAAGCTGTGCGGGCAGCGGAAACAGCTGCATCGACATCGGCGGCAGAGCCCAGCGAGATCGTTGCAAATGCGGTCTCGTCTGCCGGGTTGATCACTTCCAGATCATGCGCCTTGGCAGGTGCAACCCATTTTCCGTCTATGTAAAAATCTGTCTTGCGAAGCATTTGAAACCTACCTCTTGAGCGTTGTTGACTGCATCACGAATTCATAGTGTCACAAGTAGCCGTGCAAATGCTTGCTTACAAGCCCCTCGCCTTCATTGCTGTCATGCAATTTCCTGCACGTTCTGCCAAGGTGGGCGAGGGTTACAACCAGGGGACAAACCGGCCGTATAGCGGCATGGGTTCAATTGAACCCATAAAGTTGCTCCAGCACTTTGGAAATGATCCGTTTATGGATCTTGATTGATTCAATCAAAAACCATACTGATCTATGCGTGTCCGACCATATAGATGCGGGCCAGTTTCAACCAGTGGATCAGCCCTGCGAACGGTTGCGATTTACCGACGGAACGGTCCTGGCTGATTACCATCGAGGTATCGGCGAGTACATCATAGCGATCGTTGACATGCGCCAGCAACGCCGCCTGGCGATCATACATATGCACAACAGGACAAGGTTTGCCGCTTCGGATCCTGATTTTTCCATCCGGATCGATCACCATGTCCGTGTCCCTGTAGACATTGGCCACGAATTCGTGGTTCGCCACCACTTCACAAGACCCGGCCATGCGCGAATGGGCAATCAGGTTGGTCGAAATATTGTCGAGACCGGTTGTGTGCTTGGTCCATTCATGTGTGGTCAACCCAATGTTCAGCTTGGCCCGGCACATTCTCTCTATGCCGGCAGGTGTTCCTGCAATCACCCCTCCGTTCACGATCGGCTTGCCTTTCAGGCTTTGCCGCAAGGTACAAGGCAGCATGGCCCAGGCCCAGCGGCCGTTGGTGTTGGCCAATGTCCAGCTCGAGGTATCGTTGTTTTCGGCAAAAACTGTCAGGTCGTTTTGCGGCAGGCTGCGAAAGGGATCGGCCTGAAACATCACATCACGGCTATCCACCAAAAGTAGCTGCTCGATACCAGGCGGCATGCCTTTAAGTATTTCAAGATAGTACTCAAGCCTGGCCAGGGCCGGATAGGGCCGGTAGCCGGTGGTTTCAGGGACCGGGTAAACCGTCACATTGTGATCTGCAAAAATCTCTTCGAAACCACTGTCGGCATGAGCTGCAATGACAAGATGGGCGTCTGAGTGCTCACGCAGTGAATTAACCAGTGGTTTCAACAAATTAGCAGGATAACCAGTAGCGACCGTGATAATACACTGGCTGGTTTTTCGGTTCCCCCAAACCAACTTACTGCCTTTGGGATCAGAGATTCGCGCCACCCATTGCGCGAAGTTATCTGACGTATCCAGCTCAGACATCAAGCCTCTCCATGTGCACCCCCGGCTGCGACAACATACGACTTCTAGATTGGCGGTGCCCGACAAGTCAATGTCCAGCACCGCTTGCATGGGCTCAAACCCACTTGACAACCGCCGCGTGAACACACTGAACTCGCCATGTTGCCATTCGCCGGAGCTTCGCCATGCCAGCCAGTTTGTCTTCATCTCAAATCGCCGCCTACAGAAACGATGGTTTTGTGTTCCCGGTTGACGTCATGTCGGGGGGTGAGGCCAGGGTTTTGCGGTCCGACATTGAAATCCTGGAGAAAACCTATCCGGACGGGTCACTGCCACAGCCGATTTCACAGTACTTTCGCGTTGGTGCCCATGTGGTGATTCCGTTGATGGCGGAGATTGCAAGGACGCCGGCCGTGCTTGATGCTGTCGAGTCGATCCTCGGACCTGACCTGCTGGTCTGGTCATGTGAACTTTTCATCAAGGAGCCAAACACACGTAAAATTGTGTCCTGGCATCAGGATCTTACCTATTGGGGGATGGGCGAAACGGATGACCAGCTGACCGCCTGGATTGCCCTGTCACCGGCAACGCCACAATCGGGCTGCATGAAATTCGTGGCCGGTTCCCACAACAACCGCATCGTGGAGCATCGCGATACATTTCACGAAGACAATCTTCTGTCGCGCGGTCAGGAAATCGCCGTGGATGTTGATGAAGCGACCGCAACGAATATTGTCCTTGAGCCGGGCCAGATGTCCCTGCACCATGGCCGTATGTTTCACGCCTCGGGCCCAAACACCGCTGATGATCGGCGTATCGGCTGTGCCATCCGCTATGTAACACCTGATGTAAAGCAACTGGTGGCGGAACGCGATTATGCCATGCTGGTGCGCGGCTGCGATAGCGAGCGCAACTGGATCAATGTTGCGGCCCCGTCAGAGCCATTCGGCGATGGTGCAATGGCGCTGTATTCCCGGATCAGGAGCGACCAGTCGGTTGCACTGGCACAGGGAGCCAGGCAGCAGGTTGGCCTTTATGCAGATGCAGCGACAGGAGATAGTGTGTCATGAATGAGCAAACACCCACAGTAAAATTCACGGAAATGAAACACGGCACCCGCGATGAGTATCTCATGCTGCGGGAAATGGAACAGGCACACGTGAAGCTGACGCCGGACCGTATTTTGAAAGCCCTGCGCGACCAGCAAGACGAGACCATTGAAGGGTACAAGATCACCCGGCTGGAACATGGCCTGCAGTCTGCTACACGCGCATGGCGTGACGGTGCCGACATTGACTGGGTGGTGGGCGCTGTTCTGCATGACATCGGTGACGGACTGGCACCGCAAAACCATGACGAGTTTGCCGCTGCAATCGTGCGCCCATTCCTCAGAGAAGAAGTGACCTGGTGTGTTCACCATCACGGTGCATTCCAGATGGTATACTACGCGCATCACTATGACTGGAACCAGTTTGAGCGGGAAAAATTCGCCGGCGAACCCTATTTTCAGTCATGTGTCGATTTCTGCGAGTTCTGGGATCAGGCGAGCTTTGACCCCGATTACGACACGCTGCCGCTGGAGTTCTTCGAGCCCATGATCCGGGAAGTGTTCGCCCGGCATCCGTATGCGGAGGCCACCGTGCAACCCGGTGTGAAGAGCCCGTTGCGAGACGAGACTGTTGCAGCTCAGCGCGCCGCAGCGTAAATCGATTCCAGGGCGAGGGCTCATATCCACGCAGCAAGAACCCGATAATCGCAAATTGCAGAATTGCAGACATCTGTCTGGCCGGCCGCAAAGCCTGCGACGGGCCTATGGCAGTCTTATACTTTACTCAATTAGAAAGGCAGCCCCGCGAACAAAGTTGTCATTGAGAACAGCCCCACGAATGCCCGCTGTTGAGCCTTGAAGGACGTCTGGTCACACTGAATCAAACTACGACCAAGTAGCCTAAACATCGCAAGACTGAGCGATTTCACGAAGCGCCTCAATGTCGAGAATTTCAATGGTTTTGCTGTCCATCAGTCTGATGAAGCCCATGGAATTCAGACTTCCGAATTTTCGGCTGACGGTTTCAATTGTCATGCCGAGAAAGCCTGCGATCTCTTCTCGTTTGAACGGCAGGTGGATTGTTGGATTTGTTTCACGTCCAGCAACATTAACGCAATGGCTGCCGTAATCTTTGCAAAGCCATAATATGAAGGTTGCGAGCTTCTCTTTCGCTCCCATTCTGCCAAGCACCATCAGCCAGTCCTGCGCCTCGTTCAGATCTTCCTGTACATCATGCGACAACCGGCGTTCCAACTCCGGATGACGCTGAAGCACGGTTTCAAACTGTGTTCGTTTGAAGCAGCACAACTCAACATCGGTGACGCATTCTACGTTATTGTGGCTCGTGCCAGTATAAACGTCGCCAAGACTGTGTGTTGTAGTGAGCAAGCCGACAATCTGCTCACGGCCATCGGGGAACATCCTCGTCACCTTCACCACGCCAGAAACGATGATAGCAAACAATTGGCTCGTCTCTTCCTGGTGGAATATATTATCGCCTGGACGAAGATGACGATGGATCATTATGTCAGCTAGTTCGTTGAGGTTCGATCCGCCGAGGGCGGCGCAAACAGCATGATGATGAACGGGGCATTGCTTACATCGCAAATCCAGCGACACTATAGGTTTCAATGCTGACACTGGATTGACCTTTTCTCCCCCACCTCCAGCTTGTGCCATAAACGGTGTCATTACAATGGCATTACAAAGTAATTGGCGTATCAATCTACAATGCGTAACTTCTGACCGATCGAGTTGCGGTTGCGGATCAGACCCGCTTTAAGGGCGCTTATATCTGCTTCCGTGAAAATGTTCTCCACGTTGAGAAAAACAACAGCATCCTCCCAGCGCAGATGCTGCCTGGTAATCTCGAAACAGCACCTCAACAGGTATCCGACCGCATCCAGGTTGTTCACAGCGATGCTCGAACTGAGATCGCTAATTGGCTCTGCAAGCTCGAATGCCAAATACTCGATTTTTGTATGTTCCGACGCCGCTAGTTCTATGCATCTTTCCAACATCTTGTCTTCAGGCTTATGTGCTGCCAGCAGGTCGAACAAAATCGCCTCATCCTGATGACAGAGTGGCAGTTCATGGCGCAACCTGAACAAAGCAGGCTCGCATAGTTGAACATCTACAGGACCACCCAGCTGGTCTGCAATGCGCTCAAGTTCATCACAAAGCTCGTACTGACTGGCGCGTTCATGCGCGACAATTGACAGTGGGTCGTTCTGATTATTGCTGGATTCACTAGAAACCATCATCCTATCAAACCGATCTTTGGTCATGCACCCGCAGATAAAACAAGGCGTTGCAATCACGCGTTGATCCTGAACGCCGAATTTGGATGATGTTCTCTAAAACACTTTCCCAAGTTGATATCGGTCAACTATCTGCAAGTTTGTTGGCAGATGTCAGTTCGCCGAAGTCACTCTGACAGTCTGCCCAGACCCAACTGGAGCTGCATTATCCACAGTCAAACATTTGCTGTTATGGTGAATTGTTGACCACTGGTTGCGCGCCTATATGTCAGTTTGTGGGACTATACGGACCCCTGAATCCATGCGATGGATGTCCGCAAAGCGCAGATTACAGCGGTTGGCTGAGCGGCAAACGGTGTCAACGTTGTGCTCAGGTGCAGACATTTTACAGATGACAGATTACCAGGCTGATCCAGCCTGTCCGACAACGAACCTTTCCGCACCGTACAGTCAGTAATGTGTGATCATCCTCTTTGCCGATGATCGACCCCATGTTAGCAATGGGTGCATGACACAAAGCATTACCCACCTTGAAAAGCTCATCTCGTTCAACACCGTCAGCCGGGACTCCAATCTTGCGCTGATCGATCATGTCGCCGCATTGCTGGAGCCGTTGGGCTTTCGTGTCCAGCTGGCCCCGTCGGAAGACGGCAGGAAGGCAAACCTGTATGCCTCCATTGGCCCTGAAGACGCAGCCGGCGTTGTCCTGTCGGGCCACACGGATGTGGTGCCGGTCGAAGGCCAGGCGTGGTCATCCGACCCGTTTGTGATGCGGCGCGACAACGGCCTGCTGTATGGCCGCGGCACGGCTGACATGAAGGGCTTCATTGCCTGCTGCATCGCCATGGCGCCGCGTGCAGCCCAACTGAAGGACAAGCTCTCTGCGCCGATACATTTTGCCTTCTCCTATGATGAGGAAATCGGCTGTGTCGGCGTGCGCCGCCTGATCGACTTGCTGGAGCCGGTATCACCAAAACCGCGCTGCTGCATTATTGGCGAACCGACACTGATGCAGGTTGTCACCGCCCACAAGGGCAAGGCCGGTGAGCGGGTCATTTGTACCGGTCTTGAAGCTCATTCGAGCCTGGCGCCAACCGCCATCAACGCCGTTCACCTGGCCATCGACCTGATCAATGAGATCAGACGGCTGCAGGCGGAGGTTGCTGAAACCGGTACGAGAGACGGCGACTATGACGTTGCCTACACCACCCTTCACGCCGGTAATCTGCACGGAGGCGAAACCCTCAATATCGTGCCCAATCTGGCGAAGTTCGAATATGAAATCCGCCACCTGCCTGCCGATGATCCGCAAACCCTGATAGACCGCATTCACGCAAAGGCCGATGAACTTGTCAGCGATGCACGCAAGGTGTTTCCCGGCGCCGACATCAGCTTTGCGCCCGGCACAGTCTATCCCGCACTGGACACCGCGCCGGATGCAGAGGTGGTCAATTATGTGAAATCGCTGACCGGCGGCAACTCCACCGGCAAGATCGCCTTTGGCACCGAGGGCGGGCTGTTCCAGACACGGCTTGGCATTCCGACCGTTGTATGCGGCCCCGGCTCCATCGGCGTTGCCCACAAACCGGACGAGTATATCGCGGAAACCGAAATGGCGGCCTGTGACAGGATGTTGGAAAAACTGCTGGACGACCTGACCGGTTAGAACGGTATCGTTACCAAAAACCTGCATTTGTGTATCATATTGAAACAGATAACTGAATCAGAACCGGAGCGCCGGATTACCGCCGCATTGTCTCCCCGTAATTTTCACATTCAGGGAAGACGCTGGTATCCAGGACGGCTTTCTCTACTGCCCGAAAGGGAGGTTAGTCATGTTGCGTACCCCTATAGCGGCCCTCACCGCCGCGCTGTTACTGACTGCGTTTTCCAGCCATGCATCGCAGGCTGCCGATCCACACTGGTTCTATGACAATGCCGCTGCGCCGTCCTACGACGAGCGCTACAGCGAAGATCACCGCAGAAACTGGCAAAACGGCCGTGTCTATGAACCCAGGTACTCGGTTTATCAGCGTGAACCTGAATACAAGCATCGCCGCCCGAGCCATCGTGATGATTATGGTAATGGCAATTACAATGGCAATGGCACCTACAATGGTAATGGCACCTACAATGGCAGGCTGTCCTGCCTGCAAGCGGTTGGAGACCTGAAAGACGCCGGTTTCCGGCACATCGAGGTCGTCACCTGCCGCAATGGCGACTATGTCTATGACGCCGTACGGGACCGTGAACCCTGGCGCATCCAGGTCAGCCGTGCATCCGGCGAAATCATCAATGTGGAGCCGCTTGGCGATTGAGACCGCGATAGCACCAGTCCTCGGGAAACCACCTTGCCGGGTTGACAAATTGAAGGTCAGAACTCACTAACCGCTTTCGTTAGGCGGAGTAGGCTGGTGAGTTCTGAACCTTGCAAACCGTTTCGTATTGCTGTTGCAGGCGCTGGTCTTATAGGCAGGCGTCATGTGCAGGCCGTGGACCGCTGCGACACGGCCATCGTGTCGGCAATTGTTGACCCTGCCCCTGCTGCCCAAGATTTTGCGGGCAGCATCGGTTGTGACTGGTATGCCTCGGTTGCCGACATGCTGGATGCCAGCCCGCCTGACGGTGTCATTATTGCCACCCCGAACCAGATGCATGTAGACAACGGACTGGCGTGCGTTCGCGCAAGGGTTCCTGTTCTGGTCGAAAAACCGATTGCCGACAATGCCGCTTCAGCCGCGCAGCTTGTGGATGAGGCGGCCGGTTTGAACGTGCCGGTGCTTGTCGGCCACCACCGGCGGCACAACCCGCTGATAGATGCCGCCAGGCAGCAGATCGAGAGCGGCAGCATCGGCGACATCGTGGCGGTGCATGCCGCCTGCTGGCTCTACAAGCCGGATGACTATTTCAATGTGGCGTGGCGCACAAGGCAAGGCGCCGGACCGGTGTTCATCAACCTGATCCATGACATTGACCTGCTGCGTTATCTGGTTGGCGAAGTGGTGTCCGTACAGGCGGCGGAATCCGCTCATGCGCGCAAACACGACGTCGAGGACACCGCCGCCATCATCGTCGGTTTTGCCAATGGCGCACTGGGCACAATCAGCGTCTCCGACAGTATCGTCGCGCCGTGGAGCTGGGAACTGACAGCAGCTGAAAACCCCGCCTATCCGGAAACCGGAGAGAGCTGTTACTTCATTGGCGGCACCCGCGGCTCGCTTGAAATCCCCAAGGGCAAAATCTGGTCCCAGGACGGCGAACGCAGCTGGTGGCAACCGATCAATCAAACTGTTTATGAAACAGAGCCCCATGACCCGCTGGACGAACAGATTGAGCATTTCTGCAAGGTGATCGCCGGCGCAGAGCAACCCATCGTTTCAGGCCTCGAAGGATTGAAATCCCTGAAGGTGATTGAAGCCATCAAGGCATCCGCCCGTGATGGCAAGAGAATTGATCTGACCTGATCCAGATCGAGATGAGGACTGTGGCTTAGCTGTTTCCCTGATGGTTGGTATAACCATGGATTTCCGCCCATTTGAGCAGTGTCGGCAATACCGGCACCATGTGCGCGCGATAGCGCCGCCAGCGACCCTTTGCACGGCTGTATGTCGGCTGAACCATCTGATCATGGCCGGATGTGTCAATTCGCTTGCGATCAAGCGCCGTGGCCATGCAATCAGCCATGGACTGTTCCCAGTCCAGATCCAGATAATTCAACACATCACCAACGGTCTCCTTGAGATCGCCGACCAACTGCTCGCATTTCACGGTGTGTACAGGCAGTTGCAGCGCGCCCGCATACGTGACCCAAAGTGACATGACCTTGTCATAACACCGGGCCGCGCTTTTCAGGTCGAGGAAATTTGCCATGGCGTCATCAAGCCTGAAGTCCTGCATGAAACAGCTCAGCACACAGTCGCATGGATCGCGTAACACCAGCACAAACCTGGCATCGGGGAAAACCTTGCTGATCAGTCCGGCCTCGACAATGTTGAGCGGCAGCTTGTCAATCACCACGTCACCGTCTGCAACCTGATCAGGCAGGTGCTGGTTGAGCCTTGTCATGTAAGCGCTTCGCAATTCGGTCACCTGTTCATCCGTCAAATCCTCGTGGGCGGGCAAGTCACCCGTCTGCCAGTTGCCGGCCAGCGTGACCATCTCCTGAACCATCGGCTTTTCCTCCACGACGAGGATGCGGCTGTGGCTCGACAGCGCCGTGCCCAGCAATGTCGTGCCGGAACCAGGAAATCCGACAACAAACACCAGTTGCGGCGTATCGGGTTGAGCAGCCGGTTCGGGTGGAGGTGCGCGGTGCACAGACTTGCAGGCAGCCTGCAGGTCATCCAGCCGCCGTATGAAGTTGCCGGGTTTCAGGCCGCGCCCGCCTGCTGCCTTTGCTGCCCATATGTTGGCCTCGACAAATGCCTTGTAAGCGGTTTTGGCATCTTCAAGCCGGTCACAAATGTCACCCGTCAAATACCAGTAGGCAGAGTTCAACTGTGCCTGCGCGGCATGGAATTTCTCCACACCGGACAATATCCTGCGCGCGCCTTCCAGATCATTGTCGCGACGCAGCAACTGCGCCTGTCTGATGGCAATCCTGATATCGTCCGGCGGGCACACGGTGCGCGCATGCGCCACGGCTTTTCTGAGCTCATCGATCTGGTCTGTCTTGTCCAGCACTTCACAAAGACTGTCATGCGCTTCAACGAAGCCGGGCTGCAGTTGCAATGCCCGGCGAAAGCAATCTATGGCTTCTTCCGTCAGCCCCAGCCGAAACAGCACACCACCGAGATTGCTGTGCGCAGTGTGGTCCTTGGGTGAAACTTCAACCAGCTGCCGAAACAGCTTTTCCGCCGCGTTCAAGTCACCAAGCCCGCGCAGGACAGTGGCCATGTTGAACATCACGTCGGGATCATCCGGCCTGATCTGCAAGGCGGCACGATAACTGGCCACTGCGGATTTCAGGTCGCCCTTGTCGCGCAGCACATTGCCGAGATTGAAGTGGACATCGCAATTGTCCGGCTCCAGCGCGATTGCTGTTTGATAGCTGTCAATCGCGACCTGGAAAGCCCCCTTTTCAGCGGCGATGACACCATGCACATTGTGAACGATGGAAACATGCGGATGGCTCTGGCACAGCTGCTGCACCATCTGGAGAGCGCGATCAAGCTGGCCGGCCTCAAATACCCCAATAGCGGCGCGGAGCCGCTTGTCGAGTGCATTACCTGCCTGCATCAGACGGTCCAGAGCCTGCAATTCATCACAATCGCCCCTTCATAAGCATGAGCCCCAATGTTTTGGCCCTCGTATGTATCGCAAGCAGACCCCATGACGCAAACATTGCAGCCGCTGCCACCTGCCTGACACAGCCTCTTCACACAGGTTCAGGACACGATAGACTGTCATGACAACAACCAACCGGATTTGAATTACCCGTGGCAACACAAACTTCCCCCTTCCCGCATCTGTTCACCCCGCTCAAAGTTGGCCGGCAGATGCTGCCCAATCGCATTTTGATGGGGTCAATGCACACCGGCCTTGAAGAACAGGGCGAGGAGGGCCTGGCCCGTCTTGCCGCCTTTTATGCCGAGCGCGCCCGGGGCGGATGCTCCTTGATGGTCACGGGCGGGTTTTCACCCAATCCGGAAGGCCGGCTCGGCGCCGAGGGCGGGTTTCTGGTTGATGCAGATGCCGATCATCACCAGCAGGTGAGCGATGCTGTTCATGCGCATGGCTCGCGCATATTGCTGCAACTGCTGCACGCGGGCCGCTATGGGTATCAACCCGACATTGTGGCGCCGTCACCCATTCGCGCTCCGATCAACAAGACCACGCCGCGCGAAATGGATGAGGACGATATTCAGCGCACCATTGCCGATTATGCCCGCGCCGCGCAGATTGCCCAGGCTGCCGGATATGACGGTGTCGAACTGATGGGATCGGAAGGCTATCTGATCAACCAGTTCACCGCGCCGCGCACCAACAAGCGAGACGACAGGTGGGGAGGTCCGTTTGAAAACCGCGCCCGGTTCCCGGTCCAGGTGATCAAGGCGGTGCGGGCTGCAACCGATCCGCAATTCATCATCATGTACCGGCTTTCGGTGCTCGACATCGTCGAGGATGGCAGCCCGTTCGAGGAGGTCGCCGCACTGGCCAAACTGGCTCAGGATGCCGGCGCCGATATTCTCAATTCGGGGATCGGCTGGCATGAAGCCCGCATCCCCACAATTGCCCAGGCCGTGCCGAGAGCGGGTTGGACCTGGGCCACTGAACGGCTGATGGGCAAGGTTCAAATCCCGCTCATCGCCACCAATCGCATCAACACACCGGATGTAGCCGAGCAGGTGATTGCCGACGGCCATGCCGACATGGTGTCGATGGCACGGCCGTTCCTCGCTGACGCGGATTTCGCAGCCAAGGCAGCTCGCGGAAAACCGGAGGAAATCAACACCTGCATCGCCTGCAACCAGGCTTGCCTTGATCATTATTTCAAGGGCAAGGACGCCACCTGCCTGGTCAACCCGCGGGCCTGCCGCGAAACCATGCTGACCTGGAAACCCGCAGACGCAGCGCGCAAGGTTGCGGTTGTTGGCGCCGGGGTTGCCGGGCTTTCGTGTGCCGTAACGGCCGCCGAACGCGGCCACGATGTCACCCTGTTTGAAGCGGCCGGCCAGATCGGCGGTCAGTTCCTGCTGGCCCGCCATATCCCGGGCAAGGAAGAGTTCAACGAGACGCTGCGCTATTACCGCAACCGGGCGGATGCATTCGGCGTGTCCTTGAAACTCAACACCCGTGCCGATGCAGCCGCGCTTGCAGGCTTTGACGACGTGGTGATGGCGACCGGGGTCACACCGCGCGTACCCGACATCGCCGGCGTCGAGCATCCGTGCGTCATGACCTATGAAGAGCTGTTGTCCGGCGGGCGTCAGCCCGGCAAACGGGTCGCGGTGATCGGTGCCGGCGGGGTCGGGGTCGATGTCGCGGTGCACCTGGTCGAGCGCGGGCTCAAAAGCCATCTCGATCCGGCAGAGTTCCGGTCAACATGGGGTGTTGCCCAGCAAGCTGAACATCATGCGCCGTCGCACGATGTCGTGTTGCTGCAGCGCTCAACCGGGAAAATGGGCGCCGGCCCCGGCAGGACAACCGGATGGGTGCACCGCCTGGTATTGCTGCGCGCCAACGTCGAAATGATCGCCGATGTCAGCTACCGGCAGATTGATGACGAGGGCCTGCACATCTCGGTCGGCAGCGAGGACAGACTGATCAAATGCGACAGTATCGTACTGTGCGCCGGCCAGTTGTCAGTCAATTCTCTGGCTGATGACCTGAAAGCTGACAACCGCCCGGTTCACGTCATTGGCGGCGCCGGTTTTGCCGGTGAACTGGACGCCCAACGCGCCATCGAGGAAGGTACACTGCTGGGTTCAAGGCTGTGACGGGAGATCCAATGCAGGTTGTGCGTCGGTTGGAAACTTTCAGTTTGATCCGATTTTGATTGTTCGTTGCACTGCACCCAGCGACTGAAACGGGCGGATGTTGTTGAAAAAGTCTTTGTTGCGACGCGGCAAGTCCTTTGATTCACTGGACAAGTAGGTGAAGGGAGGACTTGGCCATGATGGGAACGCAATCGGCACCGGCACAGCTGTTTTATGACTTCGATCTGGAGTGTCATGTGCCTGACAATCACATGCTCCGTGAGATCGATCGTTTCCTGGATATTGACGGGATGCGGGCGAAGCTGCACCCCTTCTACAGCCATCTGGGCAGGCCCTCCATTGATCCCGAGTTGATTGTTCGGATGCTGGTCATTGGGTATGTGATGGGCATCCGTTCCGAGCGTCGGCTGTGCGATGAAGTTCACCTCAACCTCGCCTACCGTTGGTTCTGCCGCCTCGGCCTTGATAGCAAGGTACCGGACCATTCAACCTTCTCGAAGTATCGCCATGGCAAGTTCCGCGAAAGCAATTTGCTCAGGCATGTCTTCGAGGCGACCGTAGAGCGTTGCCTGAAGGAAGACCTTGTCTCGGGTGAAGGCTTCGCGGTGGACGCCAGTCTAATTCCGGCTGATGCCAACAAGACGCGCTCCTTGCCTGCCGCAGAATGGAACACGGAAGTCGCTCGGAAAATTGGCTCTCGCGCCGCGCAGGAATACCTCGACACTCTGGATGATGCGGCATTCGGTGCCGCATCGCCGTCCCAGCCAAAGTTCGTCGCCAAGTCCGATCCGGCTGCCCAATGGACACGCGCCGAAGAAAGCCGGCCCTACTTCGCCTACGCCACCAATTATCTGATCGACACCGAGAACTCGGTCATCATGGATGTTGAGGCCACGCGGGCCATTCGCCAGGCTGAAGTTGGCGCTTCTCAAACCATGCTCGATAGGACGCAGAAGCGCTTCGGTATCAAGCCTGACTGGATTGCCGGTGACACTGCCTACGGCTCCAGCGACAACCTTGGATGGCTGGTCAAGAAGCGTGGGATCATCCCGTTCATCCCAGTGATCGACAAAGGAGAGCGCAAGGACGGCACCTGGTCTCGGTCCGACTTCCAGTGGGACGAGGAAAACGACCAGTATATATGCCCGGAGGGTCATGCCCTGCGCCGGTTCCGCAGAAACTACTCTGATCCGAACCGGGTCAAGAAGACCGGCGGCACATACAAATACCGTGCCTTGAAGGCCGATTGTCAGGCCTGTCCGTCCAAACACAGATGTTGTCCCAACATGGATGCTCGTGCGGTCACGCGGGAAGAGCATGAAGATGCTCGTGACTTGGCCCGTTGGGGACGCAAGACGAAGGCTTACAAGACGTCGCGGGACAAGCGGAAGAAGGTCGAAATGCTGTTCGCCCACCTCAAGCGCATCCTCAACCTGACCCGACTGAGGTTGCGAGGTCCAAACGGCGCCAAGGACGAGTTCCTTCTTGCAGCCATCGCCCAGAACCTCCGAAAGCTTGCCAGGCTCCGACCCCGGAACAACCGACATGAGGCAATTGCATGATGTGAAGGATCAAAGATTTCAACAAGCCGACTACCGGCAGTGAAATGCCGGGACCAAGGTCTTGCCCAGAGGAAATCAGCCCGGAAACCGGCAGCAACTCGCCGACTTTTTCAACAACATCGGCGGTGAGCAGACATTTGCTGCGTATGCGGCATACCTTGCGATGACGACGAAAGCAGACATTCAGGCGATCTCGAATACCGTTTTCACCCACGCCGCCGCAAGTCCGTATTGAGCCAGAGCACTAAATCGTTGCGGCATGACGTAAGCCCTGCTGCCGGTTCTTGGAAAAAGCTGAGCGAGACGAGATCGTGGTTCATCTGGCCTATAGAACCGTTTCACTGGAAGGCTGAGAAGGAGGGCAAAAAACCGTCATCGATTCGTGTTCAGTTTCGATCTCTTGCGACGGTGGCGCTGGGCGGATTTCCTGAGAATATGCAGAACATGGCTGCAATTGGATTTGTCAGGACATGCTCGTTGTTCTGTTGTCCTCCACCGCCTCCCAGCCCAGGCTTGCCGAAATTTCATGTGCGATCTGAACCATCCGGGGTCCAAGCTTTTCGCGGAACTCTGACGTGAAAATCCGAACCGATCCGGTCGCACCGATTGACAATGTGGCTCCCGGTCCGCTTGACGCAACGGGAGCTGCGACCGAACACATGCCGCGTTCGATCTCTTCGACGCATTCGGCAAAACCGCGTTGGCGGATGGTTTCAAACTCCGCTTCCAGATCATGCACACTTGTCAGCGTGAACTCGGTATAGGCCCGCAACCGGCCCTCCATTTCGTCGGTAGGAAACAGGCCCGGCGAAAAGGCAGCCACAGCCTTTGAACAGGAACAGGCATGCAATGGGCGTTTTCCCAAACCCGGATGGAGATAGGACACGCCGGTGTCCGGCGTCTCAACATGAATGATTTCCACGGATTTCCCGCGCAACCGCGACAGGAAAAACGTTGTTCCAAATTGTGTGGCAGCCTGTTTCAGCGTTGGCGCGATCAAGTCCAGCAACGCGCGGTCGGAGTGGTCGCTGTGTGTGATTCCCTTCAGGCGGGTGCCGATCGCAAACTGGCCACGCCCAACCGGTTCCAACAGGCCAGCCCCAACGAGGTCCTGAACCAACCTGTAGGCCGACGGTTTGGGAAGGTCCGTATGGGCGCAGATCTCGGCCACAGTTGCCTCCCCCTTCTGCCCTACGATTTCGAGAATGTGCGTAAGGCGTTCCAGATGCATAACTATTACCTTGTGAGAAACAGAATATCAGTATATGAGAATCGCAACATGATCGCAAGGGAGGAATGTGATGAAGAATGGTGCATGTTGCGGCCCGGGCTATGCAAGCCCGGCCGAGGCCATCAAGGCTCCTCGCGAAAAACTGCTCTACACGATCGCAATATACACAGGTACCGGGATTCAGAAACCGGATTATCTGGCGACGGTTGACGCGGACCCGGACAGCCCGACCTATTCGCAGGTCATCCACCGGCTCGAAATGCCTGGTATCGGCGATGAATTGCACCACATGGGCTGGAACGCTTGCTCGTCCTGTCATGGCGACGCGGGCATGTCCCGCAAATACCTCCTGGTACCCGGCGTGCGGTCAAATAACATCCACGTCATCGACACGGCCACCGACCCGCGCGCACCGCGCCTGCACAAGGTGATCGACGGCGCCGAGATCAAGGCCAAGGCCAACCTGAGCGGTCCCCACACCGTGCATTGCCTGGGCTCGGAGATTATCATTTCCTTTCTCGGCGACGCGAAGGGCGAGGCGCCCGGTGGTTACCTGCATCTCAACAAGGATTTCGAGATCGTGGGCCGATGGGAAGAAACCATGGGCGACATCCCGTTCAGTTATGATTTCTGGTACCAGCCGCGCCACAACGTCATGGTCTCCTCCGAATGGGCTGCACCCAACACATTCATGCCGGGGTTCGACCTGGAAGAGGTGGGGCACCTGAAATATGGTCGCCGCTTGCACATCTGGGATTTCAAGGCCCGCAAACCGATCGAGACCATGTATCTCGGTGAAGACGGCTTGATCCCGCTTGAGGTGAAGTTCCACCATAACCCAGACAGTACGCACGGCTTTTGCGGCGCGGCCCTGTCAGCCAATGTGATCCATTTCTGGAAAACCGACTACGGCAAATGGGAATGGGAAAAGATCATTGATGTCGAGAACGAGCCGCACCCTGAATGGCCGATCCCGATTCCGGGAGTGATGAGCGCGATCCTCGTGTCGATGGACGACAAGTATCTCTATATCAACAATTGGCTGCACGGCGACATGCGCCAGTACGACATATCCGATCCGCACAAACCGGTGCTGACGGGGCAGGTGTGGATGGGCGGCCTGCTGGGCAAGGCTCCTGAGGTCAATGGCGTGAAGGTCGCGGGCGGACCGCAGATGTACCAGCTCTCGCTTGATGGCAAGCGCCTCTATGTCACCACCTCGCTGTTCTCGACCTGGGACAACCAGTTCTACCCCGAGATCCGCACGCAAGGCGGTGTCATGCTGATGATCGACTGCGATGTCGAAGATGGCGGCATGAAGATCAACGAGGACTTCATCGTCGATTTCGGCAAGGAGCCCAACGGTCCCAGCCGCTGCCATGAAACCCGCTATCCCGGTGGCGACTGCACTAGCGATATCTGGCTGTGACCGAGACCCGCATCATAACGATCGCCAACCGTGACGGCGCCACGTACACGGTCGATGCGCGCCGTCCGTTGCTCGATACATTGCGCGAGCAGGGCGTCGATCTGCCTTATGGCTGTAAATATGGCGGCTGTATCACCTGCGCGGCCAAGCTGACCGCGGGAGAAGTTGATCAGCGCCGTCAGGTGGCACTGAACAATCGTCAGATCGACAATGGCTACGTCCTGCTCTGCGTCGCTCGTGCCGTCACAGACTGCACTTTGGAAATCGGCGTCGAAAGCCACGACAAACTCTACCGCAACCCATTCCTCGATCCGCTTGAGCCACATGAGCTGAAGGCGGATATCGCGACCCCGCGCCCTCAAGTAACGAAGCGGTAGGACGTGAAAACACCAAGGAGACTTGAACCATGCCAGCCGATGCACTGGATGAACTTTACGACTACGATCCGAAATACCTCGCCGATATCCTGAAGTCGGTAAAGACGATCGCCATGGTTGGCGCGAGCGCAGACAAGACCAAGTTCAGCTACGGTGTTCTGCGGGTCTTGCACGAAACGGGATACGACATGATCCCGGTGAACCCGAACCCGAACCTGTCCGAGATCCGTGGGATTCCGGTCTATCATTCGCTCGAGGAAATCGACCGCCCGGTCGACATGGTCGAAGTCTTTCGGCCGAAAGAGGAGCTCTATGCCATTACCGAAAAGGCGATTGCCATCGGCGCAAAGGTGATTTGGGGGCAGATCGGGGTTTATGACGATCGGGCAGCAAAACTCGCGGAAGATTCAGGTTTGAAAGTGGTGATGAACCGCTGTCCCAAGATCGAGCTGTTCCGCCCGTTCTGGAAACCCCGTCTCGATCTTGCGATCTGAAACCAGCTAGCTGACACCGACCGCAAAAGGAAATTGACCATGCCACAAACCATTACAAAAACCTCCAAAGACATTGTTAGTGAGGCCATGGCCATTGTGCCTGCAATCAGCGCTGAGGAAGCTTTGACGCTGGCCGGCTCACTCGATCATATCTTCGTCGATCTCCGCGATGGCACGGAACAGGCAAAGACGGGCGTCATCTCCGGAGCGGTTGCGTCGTCTCGCGGCATGATGGAATTCCATATCGACCCGGAAAGCCCGGCACACAAGCCGGAATTCAATCAGGACAAGACCTTCGTCTTTTATTGTGCATCCGGCGGACGCTCGGCCTTGGCGGTCAAGGTGGCCATGGAGATGGGGCTCTCGCCGGTTGTGAACTTGGCCGGCGGCGTTGGTGCCTGGAAAAAGGCTGGGGGCGCGTTGGTCTGATCCATGGAGCAAAAAATGGAAACCGAAAACCTGGTCTTGCGTGCCGACACGGATGGCGTCGCTGTCCTGATACTGAACGCACCCAAGTCGATCAATGCGCTGTCGGAGGCGATGATGACGGCACTGTCGGAAACCCTGGACGAAATCGCAGCCGACCGCAGCGTCAAGGCGGTGATCCTGCGCAGCGGCGGCAACCACTTTTGCGCGGGCCATAACCTCAAGGAAATGAGTGCGCGTCGCGCGGACGAGGACGGCGGTTTCCAGTATTTCCAGGATCTCTTTGCGAAGTGCTCCGCGATGATGTTGCGCGTCGTGCGCCTGCCGCAACCGGTGATCGCCGAGGTCAAGGGGATCGCCACGGCGGCGGGCTGCCAGCTTGTGGCGTCCTGTGATCTAGCAGTAGCCGCCGAGGACGCGACCTTTGCAACGTCCGGCGTTAATATCGGGCTGTTCTGCTCTACGCCGATGGTCGCGCTGTCGCGCAACGTGCCGCGCAAGACGGCGATGGAAATGCTGCTGCTGGGGCAGTTCCTGCCCGCCGCGCGCGTGGCAGACATGGGCCTTTTGAACCGTGTGGTGCCACTGGCCGACCTCCAGAACGCAAGCATGCAAATGGCCCGCATGATCGCCGACAAATCCCCTGCCGCCGTCAAGATCGGCAAGCGCGCCTTCTACGAACAGCTCGAAATGCCCCTGGAGGAGGCCTACGCCTTTGCCGGCCGCACGATGGCGGAAAACATGATGGCACGCGATGCCGAGGTCGGTATTGGCGCCTTCATCCGCAAGGAACCCATGCCCGAATGGACCGGCGAATGATCTACGATGGCCCCGAGCTTGCGCGGAACGCAGCCAATCACACCGCGCTGTCCCCCGTTTCGATCCTCAAGCGGGTGGAGCGTGTGCATCCCGAACTGCCCGCGCAAATCCACGGGCGCATCCGGCGAAATTGGGGTGAGGTCGCGGATCGGTGCAGACGGCTTGCCTCCGCCTTGGCTAAACGCGGCATCGGCAAGGGCGACACCGTTGCCCTGATCGCCCCGAACATCCCCGAGGCGCTGGAATGCGCGCTGGCGCTACCCATGCTGGGCGCGGTTTTGAACGCGAACAACACGCGGCTCGATGCCGGCACGATCGCCTATATTCTGGAGCATGGCGAAGCCAGGGTTTTGCTTGTCGATACGGAGTATTCGGCGATGGCCGCCGATGCTGTCGCACAGTCCGGTCGCAACCTGCTGATCGTCGATATCGAGGACAGCGCGGGGCCGAACGGCGACAAGATCGGCGCCTTGACCTATGAAGACCTTCTGGCAGAGGGCGACCCCGAATTCGCCTATGCCCTGCCCGAGGACGAATGGGACGCGCTTGCGCTGAACTACACCTCCGGCACCACGGGGCGGCCCAAGGGCGTGGTCTATTCCCACCGCGGCGCGTGGACCAACGCGGTCAATAACGTGGTGACGTGGGAAATGCCACACCATCCCGTCTATCTCTGGACGCTGCCGCTGTTTCACTGCAACGGTTGGTGCTTTCCCTGGACGATCACCATGCTGGCGGGCACCCATGTCTTCATGCGCGCGCCACGAGCGGACGCGATCTATGACGCCTTCGCCGATCATGGCGTCACCCATCTGTGCGGCGCGCCCATCATCATGTCGATGATCTCGGGGGCGGAGAAAAAACGCGAGTTCCCGCAAAAGATCAAGATGATGACCGCGGCAGCCCCGCCCCCTGCCAGCGTGATAAAGGGGATGGAGGCCATGGGCATCTCCATCACCCATGTCTACGGTTTGACCGAGGTCTATGGCCCGGCTGTCGTCTGCGCCGAAAAACCCCACTGGACGGAACTGCCCCTCGATGAACAGGCCGAACTGAAGGCCCGTCAGGGCGTTGCCTATGAGCTTGAGGAAGACGTGCTGGTCCTCGATCCCGAGACGGGCACCCCCGTGCCATGGGATGGCGAAACACTGGGCGAGGTCATATTTCGCGGTAACATCGTCATGAAGGGCTATCTGAAGGCCGAGGAAGAAACCGCCAAGGCCTTCAAGGACGGCTGGTTCTGGTCTGGCGACATCGCGGTGCAACACGCCGATGGCTATATCGAGATCCGCGATCGCTCGAAGGACATCATCATTTCTGGCGGCGAAAACATCTCCTCCATCGAGGTCGAAAAGGCTCTGTATTCCCATCCGGCGGTCAGTTTTGTCGCGGTTGTAGCGATGCCCGATGAAAAATGGGGCGAGGTGCCCTGCGCCTTTGTCGAACTGTCGGGCGAGACAACGGAAGAAGAACTGCTTGCTCACGCCAAGGCGCGCCTTGCCGGGTATATGCGCCCGAAAAAAGTGATCTTTGGAGAGTTGCCGAAAACATCTACCGGCAAAATCCGCAAAAACGAGCTCCGCGATCTGGTCCACCAGAAACTCTAACCCTCCACCCCTCATTGGATAAACATCATGTCTCATGAACTAGAATTCGCACAATTCAGCTTTGGCACCCAGGTCCGAAAATCGCCTTATTCCGACGCAGCCCTGCGCTGGGGGGCCAAGGGCTTCTCTGTCTACAACCACATGTACATTCCCCGCGATTTTGGCGATCCAAGTCAGAATCTCTGGAATCTGATCAATGAGGCAATTCTCTGCGACGTGTCCGTTGAGCGCCAAGTCGAGATCAAGGGCCCGGATGCGGCCAAATTCACCCAGTACCTGACCTGCCGCGACCTGTCGAAATGCGCGGTCGGCCAGTGCAAATATGTGCTGCTCACGGATGCGGACGGCGGGATCATCAATGACCCGGTCCTTCTCAAGCTGGCCGAGGATCACTTCTGGCTTTCCATCGCAGACAGCGACGTCTTGCTATGGGCGCGCGGTGTTGCGGTGAATGCGGGCATGGATGTAGAGATCAACGAACCCGACGTCTCACCCTTGCAACTCCAGGGGCCCAAGTCGCGCGACATTTTGCGTGCGGCCTTTGGCGATGCCCCGACAGAGCTGAAATACTACTACTTCATGGAATATGACTGGGACGGGGTCCCTTTGATCATTTCGCGCACCGGATGGTCAAGTGAGCTGGGATACGAGATTTTCCTGCGCGATGGATCCGCAGGCGACAGGCTTTGGGAACATATCATGAGCGTCGGCGCGCCTATGGGGCTGAAACCGGGTCACACATCAAGCATTCGCCGGATAGAGGCAGGCATGTTGTCGTATCACGCCGACATGACCCTGGCGAACAACCCCTACGAGCTGAACATGGACCGCCTGGTCAATCTGGACATGGAGGCGGATTTCATCGGCAAGACCGCGCTAACCCGGATCAAGGAAAAAGGTGTCAAACAGCGTCTTGTGGGACTGGAAATCGAGGGGGATCCCTTCATCGGTTCCAACGATTTCTTCTGGCCGGTCATGAAGGATGGCAAGCAGGTCGGTACCGTCACCTCGGCGATCTATTCCCCGCGGCTGGAAAAGAACATCGCACTCGCGATGCTGAGTGTCGGTCATGCAGAAACCAGCACGGCACTCACGGTCGATAAACTCAACGAAATGCGCAGCTGTGCTGTCGTGCCGATCCCATTTTACGACCCCAAGAAGTCACTGGCTTCCGCAAGCTGACCGGATTGCGGCACAGGTTCAATCGCCTGTGCTGCATATGCTGAAAGCAGACGAAGGGCACGAATTATTTGCCCACGCTGAAGGCAGAAATTACAGTCTTTGCTGGGCGGCATGAAAGCAGCCCTCGATACAAATGCGGTGAAGGTTCATCTTGTCCGCAATCACGCCATCCCAAGATGGATACTTAGCAATTTCGCTGAATGTCCGCTCTTAGGAAGGAGTTTGGGAATTGTCGAATGGGGGGTAAGGGCCGATTTCGGCTAAAGCAGTGCCTTCGGCGAATATCTCGAATCTACAATATAGCTGCCGATCGGTACTTGCAGGTTGGATACTCAGAACAGTGATTGTTGTTCACTGAATGTTCCAATGTAAAATTGTGGCATGACCGACACAACCATAGCAACGCTTGGCGACCTGAAACGTGATTTCAAGCTGCATGTGCACTGCATGGCTACCTTATGCTTTCACAATGCACCGCTGGACGTGACCGAACTGCGGATGCAGCTGGGGCCGGGCTTTCCGCTGTGCGACCTGGCCCGCCGCTGCCGGTGCACCAAGTGCGGCGGGCGGCAGATCAAGGTCATTATGTCGCCGGTCCGAACCGGGCCAGGCTGTTGATTTCAGTCGGAACACCGTTGGAACAAATAAGGAGCGTTTTAGTTCACAACTTGGCGATCGCCCAAAAGATAAGCAGAGAAAGACAGCCGGATGCGGCATAACCAATTGCCAGCGTTTCAAAATCTATGATCATTTAGCCATAATTTGTTAGCAACCGGATTGGCACAGAATTGGCGCAATTGCGTATTTCGTACAAATAATTGTGCAAATCCAGATAGTTCAAATTTGGAGATTTCCCGTAGCGCACTTTCGTTCATTTTTCAACAGTATATCCGCTGTTCCGACATTGATCCATCAATATGCTGCGTGATTGACGAATGGCAGCAATGCGGCAGCTGCGGCGCAGCATT
>CAVOQE010000007.1:0-101612 GCA_963698275.1 uncultured Alphaproteobacteria bacterium
TCCTGAACGGCCGGGCCGATAAAACCGTTTGACAAACGGATTCCATGATGATTCTTTTCCGTATCCGAAACGGAAGATAGTCATGACATACCAGTCCGAGGCAGCAGATAATCTGAAGCACATGAGGTTCCCCGCATCAGCCGTCTGCAAGGCGGCTGAGGTAACTTCGTCGATGCTGGAGAATTTCGCCCTGAAGGCGGGACTGGTGCTGTGCAGCCGGTCGCCGGGACGCGGACGCGCCCGCCAGTATTGCCTGATCGATGTGTATCAGATCAGGATCATGGCCGAGCTTGTCGCCTTGACAGGCAACGCACGGTGGTCCGCCACAGCGCTGAATGACTATCTGGGCCAGGTGTTTGTTCCGGCGCGGATCGGCGCAATCAGGATCGGGTTTGCAACCCTGGGCTGGAGCGGCGAACCGGAAATCCGGAGTCAATTCGGGGACTTGTGCGTCAACCCTGACAGGGCACCACCTGCGTATCTCGAACGCATCCCGTTTTCTCCCTGGCTTTTGTGGACAAGCAAGAGGTGCGTTGATCAATCGGAAGGACAACTCACTGAACTTCGCGCGGAGGCATTTCTCGAGAATCTGGCGTTCGAAAACGCCGGATACTTCGTGAACGTGTCACGCCTCCTCGACGAACTCGACCGCAGACTGCTTGACGCAATGCAGGAAGGCTGAGCAGGTGTTTCGAGTCGCTGCAACCAGTATGGCCCATTGCGAGGCCGGATGGGGGCGTCCATCCCATTACCGTAATTCCATCAGTCTTCTTGGCCTTGGCCTGTCATCCAGTGATGCCGACCTGGCCCAGCTTGCAGATGCTGCGCTTCAGACGGATATCGGATGCATCATCGCTCGGCTCCGGAGATATGTAAGCAAGCGGCCGTATGTCCTGCTTGAGGCGCACATCTGAATCGCTGTCCACAGGCGGCTCTGGAGACCTGCCCGGCGTTGCAAAAACAGCTGTCTGGGAACGCTCCCACTCCGCTCTGGTGGCCATGCGAAGCCCCAGCTTTGAATAATTCACCCGATAGAATCCGTCGTCGCCGGTAGTTACAGCGTCGGGGCGGACTTTCAGAACATCCTGCGCCATGACACCCACGTATTCAGTGTCTTCATCAAGGTACCTGAAACTATACAACGGCAAAATTGCACCAACATCGCCAAGCGGTTGAATATCCTGCTTGACGCGAATGTCTGATTCCTGACTGGGTGGTTCCGGCGAGCGGGAACTTCCGTGCTGGTCTGTCATGCGTGGCACCTCCTGAACTTGGCAGTCAATACAATGTGTCTACAGCTCAGCGACGTCAAGCCCAAGTTAACGAACCAGTTGATGGCATGGAGGCGTTGCTCCCACTACCGCAAATTGCCGACAGGTGACTGAATTGACGGCTCGGCTATACCTTGAAGACCCGGACCGTTTGATCTAGGTGTGGACCAGCACAAGGGGAAAGGCTCAATGCTGAGAAGTTTGATTATCTTGGCCGTCCTTGCTGCCTCATCGGCAGCCTCAATCGCGGCGGCAGATCGTGTTGATCTTGGCGATATTGCCATCGACCGGACCGAGGTCACCATCGGTGCTTTCGCGGCCTTTGCTGAGCGGACCGGTCTTGTGACCATGGCCGAGCAGGAAGGCGGCGGCTTCGAATGGGGGGGCGGCTGGCAACGCCGCTCCGGCTGGACCTATCGCTCTCCCAATGGCACGCCTGCCCCGGACAACGAGCCCGCCGTTCATGTCAGCTGGGCCGAGGCCCTAGCCTTCTGCACCGACGCGGGCGGCAGGCTGCCCACGCGCGCAGAATGGGCGTCGGCGGCCTATACGGAACAGCGCGCAAACCCGACAGATGGTTTCAGGACCGGTCAGACCTATGCTTATCCGGTGGGCGATCAGCCGGAGGGCATGAACAACAACCGCCGCCATCAGGTCGCCGTTGCCTCCACCAGACGCGGCGTCAACGGCCTCTATGACATGGGGGCCAATGTCTGGGAATGGCTGGCTGACCGGCGCGGCGACGAGGCGCTCACCGCAGGCGGGAGCTGGTGGTTCGGCCCAGGCGCTGCGCGCAAAGAGGGCATGCAGTGGAAACCGTCCGCGTTTTATGCGGTGTATGTGGGATTTCGCTGCGCCTATGATTGAAGACACCCCCTTGGGGGCTCGCTGCGCAGGTGTCTTTGGACAGTGCAGGATGGCGGAAGTCGCGGCCAATGGGGGCGTCCATCCCATTACCGTAATTCGATGCATTAACAGAGATTGTGGCGATACCTATCCACAATGGCTTTCATAGATGAACTCCATTCTGCTTAAATGCGGAAATGGGGTGGCGCGTTTGAGGTTTAAGGAATTCTCCCAGCATTAAGTCTAACGCAAAGAGGTGGCGACCACGTTCGACATTTGTTGTCCCAGCACGGGGTGGTATCTTTGAGTGTGTTAGTGATGAAAAATGAATTGACATAAACATCAATCGACCGCTCATTTACAGAAGCGTACAAAATTCTAAACTTGTATGTACCCTTTCGTGGTGCCTCAAACACATATGAAACCTCATTTGGGCGCTCAGCGTTATCTGCTCGAATGTCGCCGGCAGACGTATCTACTACTCTATTGTGGAGCATACCTATTTGTCGCGGATAAGGACTTGCAGCGACATTTGGATACTCTCCGTTAATACGGTCCAATGCGGAAAACTCGATAGACGGTACAATTTGAAAAAATCGGTCAAATATCAAAAAGGTGGTTGGTATTGCTCCAAACAAGCCCAATATTGCGCCAAAGATAGCAAAGAATATTTCACGCGACTTTTCGTTTTTTGACATTGGGCCACCAGTCATTCTAAGTTCGTGAATTGCCAATCAGTTCGCTTGTATTTCGAAAATTTGGACGATATTGAAATTGAAAACAAGACATTGTGTAAATTTGGCGCGAATTCCAAAGAAGAATTGAAATAGACATTGCTCTATCCCATTGTCGAAATCCTCCGTGATCATCTTGACCTCAAGTAGGCGTTTATATACGAACAATTACGCTTCTAAATGAGGTTCATTTGCTGATTTCTTACAATACAGAGGGTCTGCGCGACGTTTGCTTTCATGCAGCCGTTGCAATAGAGTTGTTAGGGAAGAAGGCAGCTATTTCTTTGCAGGATCGGCACTCTGACATTCTAGCGGCAACCAATGTGTATGAGCTGCCGGTCGGGCAGATATTTTTCCATGAAAACCTATGCACTCTGATGGTATCGGATTTCCTTTCAATCGTGATGGCTCCCAACTATGCAGTTGCGGATGACGGCAGCCTATACGATTGGTCAACAGTCGGACGGGTTAAGCTGATGAGGATCAACAATGTTAAATGATGGAACTATCGAGAAACCGGATTGGGTCTCCCCGCCTGGGCACACGATCGTGAGCATCCTTGAAGAGCGTGAGCTTACATTCGAACAGTTTGCGCACCAAATCGGACACACTTCGACCGTGGCAAAGAAAATTTTGGACGGTTCGCATGCCATCGACGTGGATCTGGCGCATCGGTTGTCGAGGGCCATTGGCGCTTCGGAAAATTTCTGGATGGCACGTGAACATGACTACCGGGCGAGCTTGGCGGAACCTGAAAATGTCAGGATCAGCAGTTTGTACGAGTTGATTGGCAAGCTCCCAGTCAGCGATATGCAGGAATTCGGGTGGATTGAGAATACTCGATCCAAGGGCGATCAGATCGCAGAATGCCTGAATTTCTTCGGTGTTTCATCGCTCGCGCAGTGGCAAGGGCGATATGAGAATGCGTTTCAGCATGCAGCCTATCGACGCTCAACAGCCTATGCGTCTTGCGAAGTTTCAACGACGGCCTGGCTTCGCCAAGGCGAAATAAAATCCCAAAATGATGAGGTCTCGGGTTGGTCACCGAATGTGCTGGAAAGCCAGATTCCTCATTTCCGAAGACTGACATGGTGCAAGAGTCCAGCGCTGTTCTTGCCGAAGCTCAAAGACTCGCTCGCCGAAGCCGGAGTGAAGTTCGCGATTGTCAGGGCTCCCAAAGGGTGCTCTGCGAGCGGCGCAGTAAGGACTCTGGCAGATGGAACGCCCCATATTCAGGTCAGTTTTCGCTACCTGTCGGACGATCAATTCTGGTTCTCGTTGTTCCACGAGATCGCGCATCTGCTCCTGCACTATGATAAAATGCCGATATTGGAGAATACAGGGCTAACGGAGGAACAGTGCGAGCGGGAAGCGAACGAGTACGCCGCCCAGGTCATTGTTCCAATATCGTATCGTGAAGAATTGCTCTCGCTCGGTGGTTCACGATTTCCGATCATCGAATTTGCGAAGAAGGTCGGCGTAGCGCCGGGTTTGATCGTTGGGCAACTCCAGCATGCGGGCATCATAGGGTTTAACCAGATGCAACGCCTCAAACGTCGCTTCCGCTGGACAAACTAACCTCGGAAATAGATGTAGTCTGCTGGGCTTTTTTGCCAGTTGCACAGCGCGTCTTCGATAGCCTGCGGGCTAACATCCAGATGCTGTGCCAATTCCGCACAGGCAGTTTCAAGTTGCGCGACATTTAGGGCGTTGCCAAACAGCAGACGCGCCCCTTCTTTCGGACCGGTTGATTGCGCGATGTAAGCTTTGTCAGGAAGGATTGGAGCGATTAGCAAATTACTGAGATTGCATAGAAGGTCGAACTTGCCCAGCCTGCCAAGCTTGGCGACCTGATCGAGGTCGCCATAGAGGCACGCGAAAACATCTTTTGGGTTTTGGCCAACGCGCCGCTGCACATCGCCAATCAATGCCTGATGGGAGCCATGTGCAACAATCCACTGAATATAGGTTGCAACGGCATGACCAGTGCCCTTGGGTCCCGGCTTTAATGTTTCAAACTTGCGGTGATTGCCAAAACGCCGGGAACGCCCGGCGCTTGTAACATGAGGATAGTTCGCCTGTAGCCAATTTGAAATTGCCATAGGGGTTTGGATCGCAGATGCCCAGTCCCAGACACCGCCCTGCCCGAACCGGCCATAGAAATCTTCGGTTAAGTTCCAGCCGTCGATCTTATGCTTCCCGAAATGAGTTGCCAGATATACCAGCCAATAGGCGTCGTCTGTTCGCCCCGCTTTATGCAACGCCGCAGCACCGCCGAGAGGCTGAAAGCTCCCTGAATAAGGGGTGTAAAGACTGGCGGACCTGGCTCTGATTGATGTCATGTTTAGATACTCAATTCGACGGATGCTATCGACCAGTTGTGCGACCAGAACCGATTTGCGCTCCGGGCTGGTCAGACCTACGAATTGGGCATTTGCGAAATTATCCAGCAAATCGGAAATTTCGTCGGACTTTTGTTGGCTCTTAATTCTTATCGGCATCATCATCGCCTAAATTGAGGTTGTCTTGAATAATTACCGATTTTGGCGCTTTCGACAAAATTTTCGGACGTTTAATAAAGAAGTTTTTGTAAAAGTTATTACTTATATTCGAGAAGTTATCCTCGAGTATTTTCTGCCCTCTTTTAAATCTTGAATCGGCCAGCCGCAGGAGCACGAGGGCCAAATCACGCCAGTATTCCGGCAGCTTTATCTGTGCCGCCGCTGTGATCGTGCCGCTTCTGATCAACTGTTCGATATCGAGAAAGGTTATTAGGTTGTCGAACTGACAGCCAGAAGGCATTTTGGGCATCGCGAATGTTGGACTTTGGAAGCCTTCGTTGAGATAGGCGGAAACCTTGTCCTGGTCATGCTCATAGAGATGCAAACTCGTCGCAAAATGATGATATTCGCCTACCTGGATACCGAGGGAACGGGCAACAAGCTCTTAAATCATCGTGAAACAGAACACGTCGTGGGGAAAGCCCAGATAGGCGTCATTGGATCGCATCATCGCAACGAGATGCAAGCGTTCACGTCTGCGAACGAACTGCAGGGCTATGGTGCAAGGCGCTTCTGCTTTCCCCGGTTCAAGATCGCTTGGCTCAAGAATAGAAATCACCGCGCGGCGCGTGTCAGGTTTCCGCCGTAGCCGGTCGATCACCCTCTCAATCTGGTTGAATGATCGGCCAAACTCACCTGTGCCGATAAGGCGAGGTCCATAGGCTTCCTCCAGCGCCCCTGTGGCTCCTTCGGGGGGATAATCGGGTAGGTAGAAGCGAATGAAATCTAGGTCGGCACTCCCTGCCATATACCAGCAAAATTCCGCCAGCGCTGAAATGAGTCTTCCGCGTGTTGCGGTGGCGCTGATTCGGGCGCGGGGGTCTTTAAGTACAACCTCTTGCCCCAGAAGATCTTGACCTTTTCCTTTGCTTGCGTTGAATGTGTCGGTACTTTTCGAAAGCTCAAAATAGAGCGTTCGCAATATTTCATCCAAATAACGACCTTCTATAATCATGGCTGAGCATAAGCAGTAAGCGGATTGTTCGCAAAATAGTTTTCCTGATTTTTGAGGCGGTCAGTCGGCTCTCGCGCAGAATGTCTGTTTCCCGCCGATGTTTGCCATCCACTAACTATGTGGTTTGGGGTCTGGCAATTCATTATGTGCTCCCGGATCAAAGATTCTGAGCCTTTGCAAGCAGTACTGACCCGAAGCCAGCGGCATTGAGGACAGATTACTCATCCAAAACAAAACTTCCGCAATGTGATTTATCACACATTCACCGGCTTGCGGCTGGCCTATGTTCATTTTCAACAACAAGGTGACGAACAACAAAAACTGGTTCCCCGACACCCCTGCCAAACCACCGGACAACCAGCAATAAGAACACTTAAAGTCATCAGACCCGAGCAACGTACCTTGAGGTCTATAGCGCCCGATCTTCCGGTCTCCTCCCTGCCGGAAATCGGGCGCAAATCATTTGGGCTCGCTTGCGGCCTAGCGGATCTCGTAGCCCCACTCCAGCGCCAGTTCGCATACGCCCAGCCAGAAGCCTTCGGCGAAGCTGCGCAAGACGCTGAGTTCGAAACTGTCTGCGCCGGTGCAGGCGATCATCACGCCGACATGGCCGATCTGGGTGGCTGCGCACATGCCCGGCTTGAAGGAGGTTGGTCTCAGGTCGACCGCCGTGCCCTTGGCCAGCACGTCGCGTGCTCGTGCGCCCTCGATCCGCATCACCGTGCGCCCGTGCGACTGGTCGGTGACCATGGCCATCGTGCCGAGCTTCTTCTCCAGCTTGGCGGCAAGGCTGCCGGCGGCGGCGCCCGGGGCCACGGCCAGCCATTGCTCCGGTGCCGTGCCGTGCAGGCTGATGCCGCGCGCCGTGGCCGAGCCACCCATGCCGGGCAGGTCGAGGCCGAAGTCCTTCTTCACGGCGGCAGCCAGCGCGCGGGCCTTGCCCTTGGCCGCGATCACCACGGCGACTTCGCACGGGTGCACCAGCGTCAGCGCCACGCCGGGGCCTTCCGGCAGCGAGCGCCCGTAGCGGCCCGGCACGATCATGTCATCCAGCGCGGAAATCTGTGTCAGCATCTCAGCCATGGGCTTTCTCCTGTGCCGGATCAAAGAATACGGGATCGCAGACCTCTGCCTCCATGTGCACATCGCGCAGGCCGTCCCACAGCATGATTCTCTGCGCCGTGCCGCTCGCGCCCGTGCTTCAGCATGGCCAGCCCGATCCAGCTTTCCAGCATCGGCGAATACGCCACGGACGACACATAGCCCTGGTCGGTCTTCAGGCTCGCCGTCGCGCCCGGATTGACCAGGTGGCTGCCGGCCCGGAAGCGATTGGCCGGGTTGAGCGGTTTCACGCCGACAAGCTGCTCGCGCTCGGGATCGTTCAGCCCGTCGCGCTCGCTCATCATGCGCCCGATATAGTCCTTCTTCTTCGACAGCATGCGCCCCAGCCCGACATCGCCTGCCGTCACCCGGCCATTGATCTCGTTGTGGGTGACAAAGCCCTTTTCGATGCGCATGGCGCTGAGCGCCTCCAGCCCGTACGGGCCGATGCCGTAGGGCTCGCCCGCATGCATGATGGCGTTGGCCACCGCCTCGCCATAGCCTGCCGGCACCGCCAGCTCATAGGCCAGTTCGCCGGAGAACGAGATGCGGAACAGCATGGCGGGAACCGAGCCCAGCACCTTGACCTGCTTTGCCGCCAGGAAGCCGAAGGCGTCGTTGGACAGGTCGGTATCGACGATCTTCGACAGCACGTCCCGTGCCTTCGGACCGGCAATGGCCATCTGCGCCCACTGGTCGGTCACCGAGGCATACTGCACGTCGAGGTCCGGCCACAGCGCCTGGTGGGCAAACTCGATGTCGCGCATGGTTTCCGCCGCATGGCCGGTGGTCGTGGTCATGAAGTAATGGGTGTCCGACAGCCGGCTGGTGGTGCCGTCATCGCCGACGAAGCCGTCCTCGCGCAGCATCAGGCCATAGCGCGCCTTGCCGACCGGCAGCTTGGCGAAGGCGTTGGAATACAGCCGGTTGATGAACTCGGTGGCGTCCTTGCCCTTGATATCGATCTTGCCGAGCGTCGACACGTCGCAAATGCCGACATGGGCGCGGGTGTTGAGCACTTCGCGGCGTCATCGCCGCCAGCCAGTCATCGCCTTCACGCGGGAACCAGCTTGAGCGGTACCACAGGCCGGTCTCGACGAATTCCGCGCCCAGGTCCGCTGCCCAGTTGTGCAGGGGCGACATGCGCACCGGTGCGAAATGCTCGCCCACATGCTGGCCGCCCAGCGCCCCGAACGACACCGGCGTATAGAACGGCCGGAAGGTGGTGGTGCCGATCTCGTGCATGTCCTTGCCCGTGGCGTCGGCCAGAATGCCGATGGCGTTGACATTGCCGAGCTTGCCCTGGTCGGTCGCCATGCCGGACGTGGTATAGCGCTTGGCCAGCTCGATATGGTCATAGCCTTCGCGCGCCGCCAGCGGCAGGTCCTTCGCGGTCACGTCGTTCTGGTAGTCGACGAACGGCTTGCCGGTGGACTGCTTGACCCACCACACCGGTGCAGAGGTGTGCGAGGTGTCGTCCTTGCCTTTCGGCACGGCTGTTTTGGTGGTCTTGAATCCGGCCAGCTTCGCCGCCTGTTCACCGCGCGCCGCGCCGTCTGCCAGGCACTTGCCCAGCGACCAGATCGCATTGGCCGAGCCTGCCGGAATGATCGCCGGGTTATCCAGCGGCGGCATGAAGCAGTACTCATCCTCGTCCCAGGACGGCCGTGCGCCCTGATGACAGGCCAGGTGCACCACCGGGCTCCAGCCGCCGGACATGGCCAGCGACTGGCACGGAATGGTCTCGTGGCCGCTGCCCCGGTCGATCTCGATGCCCTTCATGCCATGCTTGCCGCCGTCCACATTGGTGACCACGGCCCCGGTGAGAACCGGCACGCCGCCGGTCTCGATTGCAGGCGCGTCGGAGCGCGCATCGATGATGGCTTCCACGTGTACCCCGTGGGCCTTCATGTCGCGCGCGGTGCGATAGCCTGAATCGGATGCAGTGAACACGCACGCCGAGCGGCCTGCCGCGACAGCATACTGGTTGGCATAGGCGCGCATGGCCGATGCCGTCATCACGCCGGGCCGGTCATTGCCGCCGAACACGATCGGGCGTTCCTCGGCCCCGGTTGCCATCACGCAAGCCTTGCGCCATGATGCGCCACAGCTTTTCCACCGGCACGTCATGGTCCGGCAGGGCCACATGTTTCTGCACCCGTTCCAGCGCGCCGAACACGCTTTGGTCATAGGCACCGATCACCGTGGTGCGCGCCATGATGGTCACGTTGGTCATGGCGGCAAGCTCGGCCAGTGTGGCGGCTGCCCACTCATGGCCCGGCTGGCCGGCAATCTCCTCGCGCTCCCTCAACAGCGATCCGCCACAGGCGGCATGCTCGTCGGCCAGGATGACACTGGCGCCGCTGCGCGCGGCTGACAGTGCCGCCATCAGGCCGGTCGGGCCGGAGCCCACCACCAGCACGTCGCAATGGGCGTAGGCCTTTTCATAGCGGTCCGGATCGTCCTCGTGGCTCAGGTGCCCGAGACCGGCGGCGCGCCGGATGATCGGCTCGTAAATCGCTTCCCAGAAGCGCTTCGGCCACATGAAGGTCTTGTAGTAGAAGCCCGCAACGAACAGCGACGACGCGATGGAATTGATCGCGCCGAAATCCCTGTCCAGCGTCGGCCAGCGGTTCTGGCTTTTCGCAACCAGCCCGTCATACAGTTCCTGCATGGTGGCCCGCGTATTGGGCTCCAGCCGTGCCGCCTTCGCCGATCTCCATCAGCGCGTTCGGTTCCGCCGCACCGGCAGTGATCACCGAGCGCGGCCGGTGGTACTTGAACGACCGGCCCATCAGCAACTGGCCATTGGCCAGCAGCGCCGAGGCCAGCGTGTCGCCGGCATGGCCCTGCATCGTGCTTGCCGTCAAAGCTGAAATCAATCACCGAGCTGCGGTCGATCAGGCCGCCTGTGTCAAACCGGAACGAGGTCATGTCTTTGCCCTCCCGCCTGTCTTGCGGCAGGCGTCTTGCGGCCGGCGTCTTGCGTGCCGCCGTCTTGCGAGCAGCGGGGTCGAAGACCCCTTCCAGCGCTGTTGGCGGGGGTGACGGCGTAGATCTCGTGGCTCACCGTGTCGCGCTCGACCACCAGCCATTGCCGGCAGCCGCCGGTGTGGTGCCAGTGTTCGGCCATGCGGCCGCGGACATTGTCGCGGATGTGCACATAGTCGTGCCACTTGTCCATGGTGCCGTCGCCGATGGCGTCCGGGCGCTGCTTGGAGGCATCGCCCTTGATGTAGAATTCGTCCGTGGTGCGCTGGCCGCAGTGGGGACAATTGATGAGATATGCCATTTCTCAGTGTCCTCTTAGTGCAGGTTTGCCTGTGCGCCGTGCGCGGTTTCGTCCATCACGTAGCCGGTGCGGAACCGGTCGAGCCGCATGGCCGAGTTCAGCTCGTGCGGTGCGTCGTTGGCGATGGTGTGGGCAAAGCACCAGCCGGACGCCGGGGTCGCCTTGAAGCCGCCATAGCACCAGCCGGCATTGAGATAGAGATTGTCGATATGGGTCTTGTCGATGATCGGCGAGCCGTCCATGGACATGTCCATGATGCCGCCCCACGAGCGCAGCACCCGGGCGCGTGACAGCGACGGGATCATCGCCAGCCCGCATTCGATGACGTGTTCGACCGTCGGCAGGTTGCCGCGCTGGGCATAGGAATTGTAGCCGTCAATGTCGCCGCCGAACACCAGGCCGCCCTTGTCCGACTGCGAGATATAGAAATGCCCGACCCCGTAGGTCACCACAGTGTCGAGCCACGGCTTGATGCCTTCCGACACGAACGCCTGCAGCACGTGGCTTTCAATCGGCAGCTCAAGCCCGGCCATCTTCGCCACGGTGGTTGAGTTGCCGGCGGCGGCCAGGCCGATCTTCTTGCAGCCGATGAAGCCCTTGCTGGTTTCAACGCCGACGACCTGGCCCTTGTCACGCTTGATGCCGGTGACCTCGCAGTGCTGGATGACGTCGACACCGCGCATGTCGGCACCGCGCGCAAAGCCCCAGGCCACCGCGTCATGGCGCACCGTGCCGCCGCGCCGCTGCATCAGCCCGCCCATGATCGGGAAGCGGCCATTGTCGAAATTCAGGAACGGCATCATGTCGCGTAACGCGTGCTGGTCGAGGATTTCCGCATCGACGCCGTGAATGCGCATGGCATTGCCGCGCCTGACATAGGCATCGCGCTGGCCGTCGGAGTGGAACAGGTTGACCACGCCGCGCTGCGAGACCATGGCGTTGAAGTTGAAGTCCTGCTCCAGGCCTTCCCACAGTTGCAGGGATTTTTCGTAGAACGGGTTGTTGCCGGGCAGCAGGTAGTTGGAGCGGATGATGGTGGTGTTGCGCCCGATATTGCCGCTGCCCAGGTAGCCCTTTTCCAGCACCGCGACATTGGTGATGCCGTGCACCTTGGCCAGGTAATAGGCGGTTGCCAGCCCGTGCCCGCCGCCGCCGACAATGATCACGTCGTATTCCGGCTTCGGATCAGGCGAGCGCCAGGCCGGCTGCCAGTTCTTGTGGCCGGACCACGCATTGCGGGCCAGGGAGAAAATCGAATACTTCATGTCGGGCATCCGTTTCGGCTCTTTGGGTAATTCCGGGCGAAAGTATAGGGGCCGGACGCGCAAAATCTGTTGTCTCTATGGGCCGTTTACTTTACTCATAGGGACATGAGCCTGAAGGACGCCTCATCTCCGGAAGTCATTGCATTCCTGCTGGTAGACGGGTTTGCGCTGATGTCGTTTGCCTCTGCGGTCGAGCCGTTGCGCGCCGCCAACACGCTGGCGGGCCGCGAACTGTACCGCACGATCTGCGTGTCCCATGACGGCAATCCGGTCACCTCTTCGGTTGGCACGGTGCAGCCGTGCGAGGCGAAGGTGGGTGACTTGATCGACGCCAGCACGCTGTTCGTGTGCGCCGGCGGCAGGCCGTGGTCGTATGGCGACAAGAAGACGTTTGCCTGGCTGCGGCTGTTGTCGCGGCGCGGCGTGCGCATTGGCGGTGTGTCGGGCGGGCCCTATGTGCTGGCGCGCGCCGGCATCATGGAAGGCCGCCACATGACCATCCACTGGGAGCATGCGCCGGCCCTGTCGGAGGAATACCCGGATCTGCTGCTGACCCGGTCGCGCTATATCATCGACCGGGACCGGGTCACCTGTGCCGGCGGCATTGCGGCGCTCGACATGATGCATGCGATCATTGCCGAACAGCACGGCAAGGCGTTCGCCACCCAGGTGTCGGACTGGTTTCTGCACCGCGATGTGGCGCTGGCGACCTCGCCGCAGCGCGCCTCGTTGACCCAGCGCTACGGCATTCACCGGCAGGACGTGATCTACGCGCTTGAGCTGATGGAGAGCAATATCGCAACGCCGCTCGACCGGGCGGCCATTGCCAAGCGGGTCGGGCTGTCCACCCGCCAGATCGACCGGCTGTTCGCCAGCCTGCTGGGGGCAAGCTTTGCCGATCACTACCGCACCTTGAGGCTGGACCGCGCCCGCAATCTGTTGATGCAGTCCACCTTGCCGATCACCGAGGTGGCGCTGGCGTGCGGCTTTGCCAATGCCAGCCATTTCTCGCGCGCCTATTCGGCCAAGTTCGGCATCCCGCCGCGCCGCGACCGGGTGCAGGCCGGCAGGCTGTCTGCACCGCTGGAAAAACTCGTTCAGTCGCGATAGCGCGAGCGGTTGTAGCCGCGCGGGTCGCTGACACTGCTGGCATCGATATAGCAGCGCGCTTCACCCGGGCCGCCGCCGCGGCGCACCTGGTACACATCACGTCCATACACCCTGCGGCAGGTTTCCCAGACGTCTTCGCCGCGAAATGCCCGCACATAGACCCAGATGGCGGTGCGGCCTGAGTCACTGGAAAACGTTCCGGCTGTGGCAGTGGGTGTGCCGCCCGTCATCGCGGCGAACGTGATCGCACTTGCGATCCCGGCAAAGGCAAGGCTGTTCCTGATTGTGGTCATAACGGCACCATTCCTTTCAATCGTATTAGTGTTGTCAGCCATTATACGCGCGCGATCCCGTAATGTACCAATCACAACTCATTCAATTGGCGGTGCGCGCAGACAATGCCAGCCCCGGCGTTTTGCACGGTTCCGGCACCCCAATCCAATCACCATCAATCCCGCATCGTCGCAAACCAATTTGTTTATCGTGCGACGGAGTTGTTTTTCGCCGGTGCATGCCGATTTGTCGGTGCAGTGCGGTTTGCCGGTACCAGCGATGCTTCAAAGGCGAGACAAGATGATGACGGTGAGGATGCTCAGCGGGTCGGAATTGAGCAGACCCTCGCATTATTGGTGCACCCGACAGGATTCGAACCTGTGACCTCTGCCTTCGGAGGGCAGCGCTCTATCCAGCTGAGCTACGGGTGCAAATGCCGGTTGGTTGGTCTTCTATACCCCGGCTTGTTCGTGTCAGCAACGGTTAACCTCGCTTCGCGGTTAGACACTCTTTCAAGTCGCTCGTTCACCTCTCCCGATGCCGCGTCCAGGCATAGATGATCGGCGGCAGGGCCAGCACGATGGCCGCTATGCTCAACTGCAGGTGCGTGACGCCGATGGTGTCGTTGCCCGGCGCTGCAAACAGCAGGCCGGCGGCAAACAGGATCACGCGCATGACTATACCTGCCAGGCCTGACCCCAGCCCGCCCACATAGCTGATATGGCCCTGCAGGGCGCCGGATATGAAGGTGATGCCGATCAGGGCGGTGGCCAGCACGAAGGCGATTTCACCGGCTGACCCGACGCCCACCAGGGCCGGATTGAGCACGAAGAAAAACGGCGCGATATAGATCACCCCGCCCAGCCGCATGGCTTCCAGCCCGGTCTTGAACGGGCTCGACCCGGCCATGGTGGCAGCCGCAAACGCGCCAAGGGCGACCGGCGGCGTGATATAGCTGACCATGCCCCAATACAGGATAAAAAGATGCACCGCGAGCCGGTTGAGCCCGGCCTGCTCGAGCGCGGGCGCCAGCACCACGGCCAGGAAGATATAGCACGCCGTCACCGTCATCCCCATGCCGAAGACAAACGCCGTCAGCGCGCCCATGATCAGCAATACGATGACGTTGTTGCCGGCCATGAACACCAGGTCATTGACCAGAGTGCCGGCCAGCCCGGTGGCCGAAAACGCCCCGACAATCAGCCCGACGCCGAGCAGCACCGCGGTCAGTTCGGCCAGCGCCTTGCCGACCCCGAACACCAGGTCCGCCCCGCTGCTCAGGGTAAACCGATGGCGCTTCAGAAACTGGTTGATGACCAGCAACAGGGCGGTTGCGTAAAACGGCGCCAGCGTGTCCTGGCGCAGGTGCACCATCATGAAAATCAACAGGCCGAACACGAACAGGTAGAGCCAGCCCTCCTTGATCGCATCCGACAGTGACGGCAGGTCTTCGCGCGCCATGCCTTTCAGGCCACGCCGCGCCGCATAGGCGTCGATCTGCGTAAACAGGCCGAAATAATACAGGATCGAGGGGATGGTGGCGGCAAGTGCGATCTCGATGTAAGGCCGTTCCAGGAACGAGGCCATGACAAACGCCGTCGCCCCCATGATCGGCGGCATCAGCACGCCGCCGGTCGAGGCACAGGCCTCGGTGGCGGCCGCATAGCGCGGCTGGAAGCCGGATTTCTTCATGGCGGGGATCGACACCGCGCCGGTGGTCAGCACGTTGGAGATCACCGAGCCCGACATCGAGCCCATGAACCCGGAGGCGAAAATGGCGACCTTGGCCGCCCCGCCCCTGAAGCGCCCGACCAGGGCCAGCGCCAGGTCGTTGAAGAACTTGCCGCCGCCGGTGCGCTGCAGCACCGCGCCGAACAGGATGAAGCCGATCACCAGCGTGCCGAACGCCCGCATCGGGATGCCGAACGAGCTTTCCGCGGAAATGATGTGATAGGGCACCGTGTCCCAGAACGGCTGCGCAAACCCGTTCAGCGGATTGGGCACCTTGTCGGCAAAGGTCGGATAGAGCGAAAACACCGCCACGATGATGAACAGCGGCAACCCGCCGGCCCGGCGCGTGCCTTCCAGTATCAGCACATAGACCAGAAGCGAGACCCAGCGCGCGGTTTCGGGTGCGGCATACTCCCAGCCTGAATCGAGGCTCTGTTCCGCCGTGACGGCAAAATACCCCATGCCCGCCAGTGCCAGGCCCGACAATGCCCAGTCATACCATTGCGGTGTGGCTGGCGAGGTCCTGAACATCCTGAAGCACAGGAACGCCTGGGCCAGGAACAGGCCGGCCAGCAGATACAGGTACTGGCCCTGCAACAGCGTGGTGACGTATTTGCCGAAGCCGAACAGCTGGTAGACCGACAGGGCGATGCCGGCGACGGTCAGGATGACCACGGCGGCGCGGGCAGGCGTCCCGATGTCGGAGCGCGCCAGCGTCGGTTCGGCGGTCACCAGCCCGGCAGGATTTGCCTGCTTTGTTTCAGATGCATCGGTCAGGACAGTGGCCCCCGCCTTGGGCGCAGGCGCAGGCCCTGACGGGACCGCGCCTGCTGCTGTGTCACAAGCGGCCTAAAAGACCACCTTGAAACCACCGGCTTCAAGCGCTTCGCGGCGCGTCTTGTCCCAGGCTTCCGCCCAGTTGTCCGGATTTTCATCCTTCAACTGCTGCCAGGCCGCCAGCAGGGCTTCCTGCCGTTTGACAAGGTTGTCATTGTGCGCCTGGGCGGCGTCTGTCCAGGCCCCGATTTCCTTGTAATAGCGGATGGCGCCGTCGTGATAGGGCGCGACCCATTCGAAGTTCTGCTTGTCCTTCGACCAGCCGCCAATGCCCGGCGCCTTGCCGTCATATTGCGGGAACAGCTCCACCATTGCTTTGGTCATGTTGTAGACCAGCTCTGCATCCTGTGACGCCATGGCGGTCAGCACCGGGTAGGCATAGCCTGCCGTGGGCACCGGATCGCCGCCGTCAATCCCGGCGCCGACCTTGGCGTTCACCGGAGAAAAGAACGGCGCAATCGCCTGCATCCTTGCCAGGCCTTCGGAATTGTTCGGGTCGATCTCGGGCCAGATCAGGCCGCGCGGATTGGACGCCTGCGCGTAAGCCAGGCCGGAATTGGTCGAGGCGAAAACCGCGTCCACCTCATTGTTGCCCATGCCTTTCCACGAGGCGCTGAAACCGCCGAAGTCGACGCGTTCGACATCATCCCAGGTCAGTCCGCCATAGGCGAGATAGGCTTCGTTGTTGACGTTCAGCGCCGGGGCGCCCTTGACCCAGGCAACCCGCATGCCCTTCAGGTCTGAATAGCCGAACCCCTTGCAGTCCGGCTTGCCGGCCTTTTCGCACACGTCCTTGGCCACGCCCATGGACAGCCCGACCGCGCCGCCATTATTGGCCATCAGCACGCGCACCGGCTGCGGCCCCCAGTTTTCCGCACCAAACTGGAACACGCCTTCCTGGGCCATGAACGATCCGCCGACGCCGGTGGCGGAAAACTGCACCTTGCCCTGGCGCAGCGGTTCGGTGCGGGCCACGTCGTTCTTGCCGGGCAGCACACGCAGGTTGATGCCGAGCGCGGTTTTCAGCGCCGCACCGATGGCAACCGACTGGTTGTATCCGGCAGACCCGGTGCCGTAGGCGGTCCAGGCCAGCTGGTCCGGCAGTTTGACGTCGGCCGCCGACGCCGGGCCGGCAAATGCCAGCACGGCAGCACCCAGTGCAAGTGTTCTTACGCAGTTCATTGCTGATTTCCTCCCGATTTACGGTTCCTGGAGCGTTCTTACCGGCCCGCAGTTGAGAAGAGACTTGTACGAATGCGGATTATTGGCAAGACCCATAATGAAATTTTGTTCCAGTGCCGCCGCCCCTGACGCAGGCGTGATCCGCCTGCACCCAACCCATGACGCCTGCGGCACTTCCACCACTGGAAACGGTCCAGGTTTTTGCGCCATAAATGCACCGCAAATTTGGTGAGGGTATGAGTTGATGGATTACGCAGGCTTTTTTGAACAGCAACTGGCCGGCCTTCGTGACGAGGGCCATTATCGGGTGTTTGCCGATCTGGCACGCCACCAGGGCCAGTTTCCAAAGGCCTCGCGCTACAAGCCGGACGGCTCGGTCTCAGACGTCACGGTGTGGTGTTCAAACGACTATCTCGGCATGGGCCAGAACGCCGAAGTCATCGCCGCCATGACCGCAGCCATCAAACAGTGCGGCGCCGGTGCCGGCGGCACCCGCAATATTTCCGGCACCAATCATCATCACGTCGAGCTTGAGCGCGAACTGGCCGATCTGCACGGCAAGGAAGCAGCGCTGATCTTCACCTCCGGCTATGTCTCCAACTGGGCCTCGCTGGGCACGCTGGCGTCCAGGCTGCCCGGCTGTGCGGTGTTCTCCGATGCAGACAATCACGCCTCGATGATCGAGGGCATTCGCCACTCCAAGGCCGAACGCCACATCTGGAAGCACAATGACCCGGAAGACCTCGACCGCCTGCTGTCCGCCGTCGATCCGGACCGGCCCAAGCTGGTGGCGTTTGAAAGCGTCTACTCCATGGACGGTGATATGTCGCCCATCGCGGAAATCTGCGACGTGGCTGAAAAGCACAATGCGCTGACCTATCTCGACGAAGTCCACGCCGTCGGCATGTATGGCCCGCGCGGCGGCGGTGTCGCCGAACGTGAAGGCATCATGCACCGGCTCGACGTCATCGAAGGAACGCTGGGCAAGGCCTTCGGTGTCATGGGCGGATACATCACCGCGTCGACGCAGTTGTGTGATTTCGTGCGCTCGTTTGCGTCCGGCTTCATCTTCACCACCGCGCTGCCGCCGGCCGTGGCAGCAGGCGCCATCGCCTCTATCAAGCACCTGAAGCAATCCGACACTGAACGCCTCAAGCAGCGCGAGATGGTGGCGGCGCTGCGCGCCGGTCTCGACAGGGCCGGCATTCCGCATATGCCGAACGACAGCCACATCGTGCCGGTCATGGTCGGCGATGCGGTCAAGTGCAAGTGGATCTCCGACTGGCTCCTGGACAATGCCGGCATCTACGTGCAGCCGATCAACTATCCGACGGTACCCAAGGGCACCGAGCGGCTGCGCTTTACGCCGACCCCCTTGCACAGCCATGCCGATATCGAGCACCTTGTCTCCGCACTGAACGAACTGTGGTCCCAGTGCGCCCTGGCACGCGCGGTCGCCTAACGAGGCGCGCCAGCATATTCCGCCTCTTATTTCCACAAACTGTCATTGCCCGGCTTGACCGGGCAACCCAGTCTCCACTGCGTTCCTGAGCGCCGCACTGGTGTGCCAAGTCCTCAAACAACTGCGGATACTGGGTCACCCGGTCAAGCCGGGTGATGACATTTCTGAAAAGACGCCAGGTCCGGATTTCGGTTTCAGCAATTCCCCGGACAGCAGTGTGCAGGCAGTAGGGAATTGCCTGCGGTTCAGCTTTCTTGCAGTTCTAGATTTGATATATCGGGATCATCAGCCAGTGAACTTCTGATCGCTGAACTCAGTTTTTCTACATCTTCGCGAACATCGATCTTCTTGAACCACCTTCTGATAACCGGCTTGTCAGGACGAACAAACACGCGCTGGTGATGCAAACCGTTTTCCATCTCTTCGTAGCTGGTGCAACAAACAGCAAGTGTGTACTTGCCCGGATGGTCTATTTCGAGCCAATGTCCCCAGTCTTCGACAGCGGGACTCACGGAAGCGAGTTTTCGAAAGGCAGGCGGTAAAATCTCGCCTTACCAGTTCCAGCACGGTCCGATTTTACCTTTCCGCATTACCCCCTTGCACAGCGCTAGCGATATCGAGCACCTTGTCTCCGCACAACGAATTTGGCCTTGATGCGCCGGCGCCTGCGGGCCTGACGACCATCACAAGAACGAAACTGGCAAGGGTTACTCACATGACAAGAAACGGGGGCCAGTTGCTGGTCGCGTGCCTGAAATCGCTCGGCGCAAGGACCGCGTACGGCGTGCCGGGTGAAAGCTATCTGGCGGTGCTCGACGCGCTGCACGACACCAAGGGCGCGCTGGATTTCGTGCTGTGCCGCAATGAAGGCGGGGCCGGTTTCATGGCGGCTGCCCACGGCAAGCTCACCGGCGAGCCCGGCATCTGCCTGGTGACCCGCGGGCCCGGCGCCACCAATGCCTCCATCGGCGTGCATACGGCCAGGCAGGATTCCTCGCCGATGATCCTGTTCGTCGGCCAGGTCGGTACCGACCAGCGCGACCGCGAGGCGTTCCAGGAAATCAACTATCGCCAGTTTCATGGGAGCATTGCCAAATGGGCGGTCGAGATCGACCAGGTCGAGCGCATCCCGGAACTGGTGTCGCGCGCCTGGGCAACGGCCCTGTCGGGCAGGCCGGGACCGGTCGTGGTCGCCCTGCCGGAAGACATGCTGACCAGCCTCACCGATGTCGAGCCGTGCGACCCGATCCTCATCCCCGAGGCCGCCCCTGCGCCCGACACCATCACGGCGCTTGAGCAGCGAGCTGTCGAATTCACAAAAACCGTTGATCATCGCAGGCGGCGGCGGCTGGTCCGACGACGGCGCGCGGGCCCTGCAAGGCTTTGCTGAGGCCAATGACATTCCGGTCCTGGCGGCCTTCCGCTCGCAGGACCTGATCGACAACCTGTCGGACGTCTATGCCGGCGATGCCGGTGTCGGCATGTTCCCGCAGACCAGGCAATTGATCACTGACGCCGACCTGATCATCGCGGTCAATATCCGCTTCGGCGAAATGGTTGCCGATGCCTGGAGCCTGCTGGATGTCCCCAACCCGGCCAAGCGCATCGTGCATGCCCATGCATCCGATGCCGAGATCGGCAAGATCTACGCAGCCCATGTGCCGATCCATGCCGGCCCCAACAATTTTTCCCGTGCAGTTGAAAAACTCACAGTCAAAGGCAACTGGGCAGGTTGGCGCGAACAGGCCCGCGCCGGTTACCTGGCCTATGTGGACGCGCCCGCCCAGCCCGGTTCCGTCGACATGGTGGCGGTCATGGCTCACCTGCGCGATGTGCTGCCGGATGATGTGATCATCACCAACGGGGCAGGCAATTTCGCCACCTGGCCGGGCCGGTTCCTGCGCTACGGGCCCAAGCAGCGCATGCTGGCACCGCAAAGCGGCTCGATGGGCTATGGCGTGCCGGCAGCGATTGCCGCCAAGGTCAATCATCCGGACCGGCTGGTGGTGTGTTTTGCCGGTGACGGTGATTTCCAGATGAACTGCCAGGAGCTTGGATCGGCGCGCCAGGCCAAGGCCCAGCCGGTGATCCTGATCGTCAATAACGGCACCTATGGCACCATCCGGATGCACCAGGAAAAAACCTATCCCGAACGGGTGTCCGGCACCGAGATTGAAAACCCGGATTTTTCAATGCTGGCCCGGGCATACGGCTTTCACGGCGAACGGGTCGAGACAACGGCGGACTTCGCCGCTGCGTTCGAACGCGCCTGCGCATCCAAAACCGGCGCGGTGCTGGATCTGAACGTGTCGGCGGAATCCCTGTCACCACGCCAGACCCTGTCGCAAATGCGCGAAGCAGGGCTTAAGGCTAAAAATCAGGCAGGTAATCAGCCTGCATAACGGCTATGCAGTAAAATTCACGAAACTGCGTGTTGATCTTATCGCAAAACTTGCGCAGTCTTCGCTACCTTTTGAAACTTGCGGAGAAGTTCATGCCCACCGTCAACCGCTTTGCCGACTTTCACGATGAGATCACCGCGTGGCGCCGGGACCTGCACGCCAACCCGGAAATCCTGTTCGATGTGCATCGCACCGCCGGCATCGTGGCCGACAAGCTGAAGGAATTCGGCGTCGATGAAATCGTCACCGGCATCGGCCGCACCGGCGTTGTCGGCGTCATCCACGGCAACACCAACAATTCCGGCAGGGTGATCGGCCTGCGCGCCGACATGGATGCGCTGCCGATTCAGGAGATACGCGACCTGGAGCACAAGTCCACCATTGACGGTGCCATGCATGCCTGCGGTCATGACGGGCATACGTCCATGTTGCTGGGCGCTGCCAAGTATCTGTCCGAGACCCGCAATTTCGACGGCACGGCAATCGTCATCTTCCAGCCGGCAGAAGAAGGTGGCGGCGGTGGCCGCGAAATGGTCGATGAAGGCATGATGGACCGCTTCAACATCCAGCAGGTGTTCGGCATGCACAACATGCCCGATCTGCCGGTGGGCCAGTTTGCCATTCGTCCGGGCGGCCTGATGGCATCGGCTGACTTTTTCTCCGTCGAGATCGAAGGCAAAGGCGGCCATGCGGCGCGCCCCAATGGCTGCATCGACCCGGCCATCGTGGTGGCCCAGATCGTCAACGGCTTCCAGACCATCGTGTCACGCAACACCGATCCGATCGAAAGCATGGTGATCTCGACGACCCAGATCCATCTCGGCGATGCAGACAATGTGATCCCGCAGACAGCCCGCATGAGCGGCACCGTGCGCACCCTCAAACCCGAAGTCCGTGACCTGGCCGAACAGCGCATGAAAGCGGTATGCGAGCACATCGGGGCGGCGTTTGAAGCCAAGGTTGAACTGACTTACCTGCGCAATTACCCGGTGACCGTGAACCATCCGGAAGAAACCGCCTTTGCGGCGTCCGTAGCGCGCCAGGTGGTTGGCGCCGGCAATGTGGACGAGAATACCCCACCCGTGATGGGCGGCGAGGACTTCTCCTTCATGCTGGAAGCGCGTCCCGGTGCCTTCATCTTTGTCGGCCAGGGCGACAGCGCCGGGCTGCACCATCCCGAGTACGACTTCAACGACGAGATTATCCCCATCGGCTGTTCGTACTGGGCACGCCTGGTGGAAACGGCTATGCCGGCAGGCAACTGAACAAGGAGAACCGGGGCTGATGGGCAGTATCCTTTTTCGCAACGCCACGCTGGTTGACGGCACCGTAGATGAGGCGCGTGAGGGCTTTGATGTGCTGGTCGAGGACGACCGCATCAAGGAGATATCGGACAAGCCGCTGACCGCGCCCTCGGGCGCGCAGGAAATCGACTTGAACGGCAAGACGCTGATGCCCGGGCTGATCGATGCCCATGTCCACGTCAAGGCGACCATGCTCAATCTCGGCCGTCTCAATGATGTGCCGGTCACCTATCTTATCGCCAGCGCGTCCCAGATCATGAAGGCCATGCTGATGCGCGGCTTTACCACGGTGCGCGATGCAGCCGGTGCTGATCGCGGCATGGCCGACGCCGTCGATCACAACCTCATCGTCGGCCCGCGCCTGTTCGTGTCGGGCCTGGCCCTGTCGCAGACCGGCGGGCATTGCGATTTTCGCAGCACCACGGAAGTCTCCACCGTCATCACCTGCGCCTGTCAGGTCTCCGCCCAGCAACTGGGCCGCATTGCAGACGGTGTCGACGAGTGCCGGCGTGCTGCGCGCGATGAACTGCGCAAGGGCGCCCACCAGCTCAAGATCATGGCAGGCGGCGGCGTGGCATCGCCGACAGATCCGATCCAGAACACCCAGTATTCGGTGGATGAAATCCGCGCCATCGTCGAGGAGTGCGATGCCTGGCATACCTATGCAACCGCCCATGCCTACACGCCGCACGCCATCAAGCGGGTGGTTGAGTGCGGTGTGCGCTGTGTCGAGCACGGCAACCTGATTGATGAAGAAGCTGCAAACCTGATGGCTGAACGCGGCGTCTATCACGTGCCGACCAGCATTACCTACTTTGCCATGAACAAGCACGGCGCCGATTTCGGCATGCCGGAAGTCTCCATGCAGAAACTGGGTGAAATCGTCGATGCCGGCATGCGCGCCGTTGAAATCAGCATGAACGCCGGCGTCAAGATCGGTCATGGCAGCGATCTTCTGGGACCCTTGCACAAATACCAGTCCGAGGAGTTCTCATTGAAGGCATCGGTGATGGGCAATCACGGCGCCATCAGGTCCGCCACCATGACCAATGCGGAAATACTCAGGCAGGACACCGAGCTGGGTCAATTGAAGGCAGGCTTCAAGGCCGACCTCATCGTGGTGGACGGCAAACCGCTGGATGATATCGGCGTGCTGGAGGGCGATGGAGCCCATATCCCGCTGGTGATGCGCGATGGCATGATTTTCAAGGATGAGCTGGCGGCGGTTTGAACAAGTAGGCAAATCGCAAAGGCGGTATTTGCAGATTGCCCGGTTTTGGGGTTAGCTGCGGTCAACAAGAGTTTTGGTAAGCAACAGGGAGTAGTAGAAGACCATGTTAGGTAAAACACTTAAAGCATTGCTGGTGGGCACAACGGTTCTGGCCGGGGCGAGCGCTGCAAATGCCGAGACTTTCCGGTGGGCATTCCAGGGTGATGCCCAGACACTTGATCCGCACGGGCTTTTTGAAACATTTACGCTCGGCTTCCAGGGCAACATTTACGAAGGCCTGGTCAAGCGCAATGACAAGATGGAAATGGTCGGCGCACTGGCGGAAAGCTGGGAAAACGTCGAGCCGACCGTGTGGCGCTTCAAGCTGCGCCCCGGTGTCAAGTTCCATAACGGCAATGATTTTACCGCTGAAGACGTGGTGTTCTCGGTCAACCGGCTGAACACCGAAGGTTCCGACATGAAAGTGGTGGCGTCCCTGATCAAGGAAGCCAAGGTGGTCGATGACCTGACGGTTGACATCATCACCCCGACGCCGAATCCGATCCTGCCGAACCAGTTCGAAATCTTCTACATCATGGACAAGCAGTGGGCTGAGGAGAACAACTCCACCGAAGCCACCAATGTGAAGGGCGGCGATGAAGGCAACCATGCCAATCTGAACGCCAACGGCACCGGACCATTTATCGTCAAGTCGCGCCAGACCGGCGTGAAAACCGAGCTGACGCGCAATCCCGACTATTGGGACAAGGACATGAAGTCCAATATCACCGAGGCGATCTTTACCCCCATTGCACAGGACGCCACCCGGGTGGCGGCACTGATTTCGGGTAATGTCGACCTTGCCTATCCAATGCCTGTGCAGGACTGGAAGCGGCTTGAAAGTGCTGAAGGTGTGAAGCCGCTGGCAGGTCCTGAAGCGCGCACCATTTTCCTCGGGTTTGACCAGTTGCGCGATGAACTGACCGCCTCGAACGTCAAGGGCAAGAACCCGTTCAAGGACGTGCGCGTGCGCAAGGCGTTCTACCAGGCGATCAATGTTGACGCCATCAAGGAGAAGGTGATGCGCGGTGCATCAACCCCGGCCGGCCTGATGGTCGCCCCGCAGATCAATGGCTACAGCGAAGCCATGAACGCGCGTTTGCCCTACGACGTAGAAGCCGCCAAGAAACTTATGGAAGAGGCGGGTTATGCCGACGGGTTTGAAGTGACCATGGATTGCCCGAACGATCGCTATGTCAATGACGAGCAGATCTGTCAGGCGTCCGCTGCCATGCTGGCGAGGATCAATGTCAAGGTGAACCTTTTGGCCCAGACCAAGTCGAAGTATTTCGGCAAGGTGCTGGCCCAGAACGGTTACGACACCAGCTTCTTCCTGCTCGGATGGACGCCGTCGACCTTCGACAGCCACAATGTGATCTCGTCGCTCATCGCCTGCCGCGATGGCGAAGACAAGATCGGTTCGTTCAATCTCGGCGGATACTGCAATCCGAAGATCAATGAACTGACCGCCAAGATCCAGTCTGAAACAGATCAGGCCAAGCGTCAGGCCATGATCGACGAAGTGTTCAAGATCCACCAGGACGAGGTTGGCCACATCCCGCTGCACCAGCAGCCTTTGTCATGGGGTGTGTCGGACAAGGTTGAGGTGGTGCAGCGCCCCGACAACCAGTTCGATCTGCGCTACGCAGTGGTGAAGAAGTAACCACTGATCACCCGCAATCCCGGCCGGACCATCCATCAGTTTGTTTGACGGATGGTCCGGTTCTCACATCTTTCTAGAGCAACATGGGTTCACTTGAACTCATAAAGTTGCGCTAGCACTTTAGAAGCGATCAGGTTTATGATTTTTGGTCGATGCGACCAAAATTCATCCTGATCTAGTGTGATTGGACCTGATGCTTACCTTCATTGCAAAACGGCTCGTGCAGTCAATCCTGGTCATGCTGACTGTGGCGTTGATCGCCTTTTCGCTGTTTCGCTATGTCGGTGATCCGATCAACAATATGGTTGGTCAGGACACAACCCTTGAAGAGCGCGTTGAGCTCAAGGAACGGCTTGGCCTGAACGACAGTTTCTTCGTTCAGTTCGGCCGCTTTGTGGCCAACGCCGCGCAGGGAAATTTTGGCTTTTCATACCAGCACCGCAGGCCGGTGTCTGACCTGATCGCGGAACGCCTGCCGGCAACGCTGGAGCTTTCGATCGTGTCGGCATTTCTGGCCATGGCCATCGGCATTCCCATGGGCGTCTACACGGCGATCCGACGAAACAGTTGGTTGTCGCATTCTTTCATGACGTTGTCGCTGATCGGCATATCGCTGCCGACATTCCTGATCGGCATATTGCTTATCCTGCTGTTCGGCGTGGTGCTCAGATGGTTGCCCACATTCGGGCGGGGCGATGTGGTTCAGCTCGGCTGGTGGTCAACCGGTCTGCTGACGGCGTCAGGCCTCAAGTCGCTGATCATGCCGTCCATTACACTGGCGCTTTTCCAGATGACACTGATCATGCGGCTGGTGCGCTCTGAAATGCTGGAAGTCCTGCGCACCGACTTTGTGAAATTTGCCCGCGCCCGCGGCCTGGCGGAACGCTATGTGAATTTCGTCGTGGCGCTGAAGAACACCATGGTGCCGGTGATTACCATCACCGGCCTGCAACTGGGCTCGATCATTGCCTTCGCCATCATTACCGAAAGCGTGTTCCAGTGGCCGGGCATGGGGCTGCTGTTCATTCAGGCGGTGGGCAATGTGGACATTCCCATCATGGCCGCCTACCTGGTGCTGATCGCGTTTTTCTTCGTGGTGATCAATCTGATTGTCGACATGCTGTATGTCGTTGTTGACCCTCGCCTGCGCGTTGACAGCGCCGGCGGTCATTGAGGATGTGGCACAGGCAATGACCGACACAACGGCACAAACCACACAGAAGAGCTGGCTCGCCCGCGCAGCCGACAGTGATCTGTGGTACAGCTTCGTCCGCTCACCGGTGACGATTGTCTCCACCATTGTGACCATACTGTTTTTCGTGTCTGCGATTTTTGCCAACTGGATTGCACCGCATAATCCGTTCGACCTGGCTTCGATCTCGATCATGGATGCCAGCCTGCCGCCGGCCTGGATGGAAGGCAGTGATCCAAGGTTCTGGCTGGGCACCGATGACCAGGGTCGTGATATTCTCTCGACCATCATATTCGGCGCCAGAATCTCGCTGTTTGTCGGTTTTGCTTCCGTGATCTTTTCGATGATCCTCGGCATCTCGCTGGGCCTCATTTCGGGCTATGTGGGTGGCCGGCTGGACGCCTTCATCATGCGGGTCGCCGATATCCAGTTGTCGTTCCCGGCCATTCTGATTGCCCTGCTGATCGACGGTGTGGCGCGCGGGGTGCTGCCGCGCGAAATGCACCAGGACCTGGTGTTTTACGTGCTGATCTTTGCCATCGGTATTTCCGGCTGGGTGCAGTATGCACGCACCGTTCGCGGCTCAACCCTGGTTGAGAAGAACAAGGAATATGTCCAGGCAGCCAGGGTCATCGGCATTGGCCCGCTGATTATTCTGTGGCGGCATATTCTGCCCAATGTCATGGGACCGGTTCTGGTGATCGCCACCATCCACCTGGCCATTGCGGTGATTACCGAAGCGACATTGTCGTTCCTCGGTGTCGGCGTGCCGCCGACGACGCCGTCGCTCGGCACCCTGATCCGCATCGGCAACGATTACCTGTTTTCCGGCGAATGGTGGATCACCATCTTCCCCGGCATTGCCCTGGTGCTGCTGGTGCTGGCCATCAACCTGCTGGGCGACTGGCTGCGTGACGCATTGAACCCCAAACTCAGATGAAGGCCGACGTGGAACATAACAGCCTGCTCACCATTGAAGGCATGAGGGTGGAGTTTCCCAGCCGCCGCGGTCACGTTGTTGCCGTGGAACGGCTGGACCTGTCGGTCGAACCCGGCGAAATCCTCGGCGTTGTAGGTGAATCCGGTGCCGGCAAGTCAACCATCGGCAATGCGGTAATCGGCCTGCTGGAACCACCCGGCGAAATGACCGAAGGCACCATCCTGCTGAAAGGCGACCGTATCGATCATCTCGACGATGCCGCCCAGCGCAAGATACGCGGTGCCCGCATCGGCATGATCTTCCAGGATCCGCTGACCTCGCTGGACCCGCTGCAGACCATCGAGCGCCAGCTTGTCGACACCATTCAGCGCCATCTCAACCTGGCTGAGTCCGAAGCCCGTGCCCGTGCGGTCGACCTGCTCGACCAGGTCGGGATTCCTGATCCCGATGTGCGCATCGCGCAATATCCGCACCAGTTCTCCGGCGGCATGCGCCAGCGTGTGGTGATTGCACTGGCGCTGTGTGCCGATCCGGAACTCATCATTGCCGATGAACCGACGACGGCGCTTGACGTGTCTGTACAGGCGCAGATTCTCGACCTGATGAAGGCCCTGTGCCGCGACCGCCAGGTCGGCATGATCCTGATCACCCACGACATGGGCGTGATTTCCGAAACCGCCGACCGGGTCGCCGTGATGTATCGCGGCCGCGTGGTTGAAACCGGCACCACGCAGCAGATCATGTCGAAGCCGACCCATGATTACACCAGGAGCCTGATTTCCGCCGTGCCGCGGCCGGACAAGCGCCTGAAACGGTTTCCGCTGGTCACCTATATCGAGGATGCCGAGGAGCGGCCCGAGGGCCTGAACCTGGCCACCCACTGGCTCGGCAAGGTGCGCGAGGAACACAAGCTTACCGGTAATCTGGTCGAGCTCAAGGATGCGCACATGCGCTTCATCACGCGCCATTCGCTGTTTCCCTCGAGGCGTCTGTATCTCGATGCGGTGAAAGATGTGTCGTTCGCCATCCAGCCCGGAGAAGTGTTCGGCCTGGTGGGCGAGTCAGGCTCGGGCAAGTCGACGATCGCCAGAATGATCACCGGTATCTACAAGCCGTCTGGTGGCATCATCGAGTTCGACGGAACCGACATGACCGCGCTGCAATCCCGGGCTGCGGCAGCCCCGTTCCGCCGCCAGATGCAGATGATCTTTCAGGACCCGTTTTCATCGCTCAATCCGCGCATGCGGGTGGAAGACATCATCGAAGAACCCATTCATTTTCACAAGATGGCCTACGACCAGAGCGAAGCCCGCCAGATCATGCATGACCTGCTGGATGTGGTCGGCCTCGGCGCACAGGCAGCGCGCAAGTTTCCGCACGAATTCTCCGGCGGTCAGCGCCAGCGGATTTCGATCGCCCGCGCCCTTGCTACCCGGCCCCGGTTCCTGATCTGTGACGAACCCACTTCAGCGCTTGATGTGTCGATCCAGGCCCAGGTTCTCAACCTGTTGAAAGACCTGCAGTCGGAACTCAACCTGACCATGCTGTTCATTTCCCATGACCTGCCGGTCATCCGGCAGATCTGTGACCGGGTCGGCGTCATGCGCAACGGCCAGTTGCTGGAGGTGGCCCCGACGGAGACCCTGTTCACCGATCCGCAGCACGACTACACCAAACACCTGCTCAAGCTGATGCCGAAATTCCGCGGCTTCCGCATGCCGGAGCTGGAGAGCTAGAGCAGTTTGTGCTCTTCCAGCACCTTGCGGGCCACGCGGAAGCATTCAAGTGATTGCGGCACGCCGCAGTAAATACCCACCACATGGATGATCGCGCGGATCTCCTCCTTGCTGACACCATTGTTGATCGCGCCGCGGCAATGGGTTTCCCATTCATGCATTTTTCCCAGGGCGCCGATCATGGCGAGGTTCATCATCGAGCGCGTCTTGACGTCGATGACCTCGTCGCCCCAACCGAACCCCCAGCACCAGGCGGTCATGGCTTCCTGGAACGGCCGGGTGAAGTCGTCTGCCGCGGCCAGGTTGTTCTCCACATACTCAGCCCCCAGCGTCGCCTTGCGCTTGGCCAGGCCTTTTTCAAACAGGGTCTCATCCATCAACCGCTTCCCGCATCCATTGTTGAAGTTTTTGCACTGAATGTTCCGAGTTGACCCCGCACGCGGGGTCGATCACCAGCGGGCCGGGCCGGTAGCCCGATGATCTCAAACCCCGCTGGACCGATTCAACCAGGTGAATGTCTTCCTCCACCGTCGTCTCGCGATCCTGGACGGCAAGCTTGCTGACCACATCGGATTTCGCGCCGTCGATTGTGTACCAACCGCGCCAGACCACCACGTGATCAGCGTCCACCGCGCGCCAGTGATAGGTATTGAGAACATTGCCCGGATAGACCTGGAACGAGAACATCGGCCACAGGAACCAGGATGAGTATTCGCCTGCGTACTCATTCGACTGCAGATCGATTGCGTAGCTCATCTGGTCGAGGTTCTGGCACTCGGTGGTGTGGCGCAGGCAGAACCCCTGCGGCTGGATGTCATAGGTTTCGGGCTTCACCACACCGGATGAAAATGTCGGGTGGTTGAGCTTGCAGTGATAGCATTCGGAATAGTTTTCTACCGATACTTTCCAGTTGCAGTTTTCCGGGACTTCCACCCATTCAACATGCTTGAGCCGCGCATGATGGGGAACGAATGAGCTGAGCTGTTCGCGCACACCGGGAAACCAGGTGTCCATCGGTTCGGCGTCCGGGTCTAGATTGGCAAACAGGAACCCGCAAAACTCTTCGATGCGCACACGTGTCAGGCAGATTTCCGAACGGTCAAATCCCGGCACCGACTGGATGTTCGGCCCTGAGCGCAACTGGCCGGACAGTTCATATGTCCAGGCATGATAGGGGCACACCACCAGCCTGGTGTTTCCTTCACCATGGACCAGTTCATGGGCGCGATGCTGGCAGACATTGTAGTAGGCATTGATCGCACCGTCCTTGGCGCGGATGCAGAACAGGTTTTCGCCCGCCATGGAAAAGGTGAAATAATCGCCGGTATTCTCCACCTGGGAAACGTGTCCCGCAAATTGCCAGGTACGCTTGAACAGGCCGTCGGACTCGATCCGGAAAACCTCCGGGTCAGTGTAGTAGCGCGCATCAAGCGATCTGGCTGGTTTTGGCATGGAGGACATGGTCAGCCGGCCTCCTCATCCCAGTAGATGCCCAGTTCATGGCGGCGTTCGTGGAACTTCTTGACGCGTTCGACAATCTTGCTGTCGGCGGATGCGATGACGAATGACAGTAACGTTTCCAGCAGCGCGATGGTTGAAACCGATGACGGAAAGAATTGCGGCGTGTCGGCGGCCACTACGAACCCGTGCTGTGACCCGGCAACAATTGGCGACGCCGGGCTGTCTGAAATACCGACAATGGTCAGGCCCTGTTCGCGCGCGATGCGAACCGCCTCTACCACCTCGCTGCGATATGGTTTGCAGGTGATCGCAATCAGCACATCACGGTGGTCGGCGCGCGCCAGGTCATCGACAGCGGTACTGCCCGGTCTGGGAATGGGGTGGAACTGCTCCATGCCGGTCGATGCCAGGTAGGTGAAATTGCGGGCGTTGGAATTGTTGACCCCGACACCCAGCACAAACACCTGCCGCGATGCCCAGATGTCGTCTGCGGCTGACTTGAGCGCTTTTTCATCGATACGGGCAAAGGTCTCTTCAATATTGCGCAGGGCGGAATTGACCATGTCGGCGTACAGGCTGCCCAGTTTGCCGGACTGGCTCAGCGACTGCAGCCAGCGCGCACGATCGGGGAAGCTTGCCGTACCGCGCCTGATCTCTGCCCGGAACGGTTCGCGGAAATCCTCATAGCCGTCAAAGCCCAGCACCCGCGCCATGCGCACCAGCGTGTTGGGCTTCACATCTGCCGCACTGGCGATTTCGCGTATCGAGCTGACGCCCACCTCGTTGGGGTTTTCCAGCACGAACGTTGCTGCCTTGCGCACTTCCGGCGTCAGGCTGCCAAGTTCCGTGGTCAGCCTGCCGAGAAGTTCCGGTGGCGCGGATTGTTCAGATGATGGTACGTTTATATCATTCATGATTGACGAGTGTACAATTGTACGATAGCTGTTGTCCATCGCAAAACAACAGTTGCGGAGTGAAAATCAATGGTGCCGTCTCATGCGCAGGTAGTGATCGTTGGCGGTGGCGTGATGGGATGCGGCATTGCCTATCACCTTGCCCATGAAGGCTGGAGCGACATTGTCCTGCTGGAAAAGGCCGAACTGACGTCCGGCTCTACCTGGCATGCTGCCGGCCAGATCACTCACTCGACATCCAGCTTCGGCCTTGGCAAATGCGTTGACTACAATATCGGCCTGTACTCAGGGAAACTGGAGGCAGAGACCGGCCAGTCGGTGACCTGGCATGGCTGCGGATCGTTCCGGCTGGCCTACACCGAAGACGAGATGGACTGGCTGCGGCAAACTCTGTCTGTCGGGCGTTCATTGGGTTTCAATATTGAACTGGTCGGCCCGGGCCGGATCGCCGAACTGCACCCGTTCTATAATCTCGATGGTGTCATCGGCGCACTGCACACGCCTGATGATGGCCATGTCGATCCCTCAGGCGTCACCCAGGCCATGGCGGCAGGCGCCCGCAAGCTGGGGGCGAAAATCATCCGCCATTGCCGCGCCACCGACATTGTGCAACTGCCGGGCGGCGAATGGAAAGTTTCGACCGAGCACGGCGACATTGTCTGTGAGCACGTCGTCAATGCCGGCGGCACCTATGCCCGGCAGATGGGTGAATGGTCGGGCCTGCAATTGCCGATGACCTCCATGACCCATCATTACCTGGTCACCGACACGGTGCCGGAGTTCCTGGAGCTTGATCGGGAACTGCCGGTCATCCGCGATGACAAACTGGTGTCCGGCTATATCCGCATGGAACAGAAGTCCGGCCTGATCGGCATCTATGAAAAGCAAAATCCCAATACGGTCTGGGAGGATCATTGCCCGTGGGAAGCCGAAAACGAGCTGTTTGCGGCTGACTATGACCGCATCATGCCCTGGCTGGAAAACGCCATGGACCGCATGCCGGTCTTTGCCGAGCTTGGCATCAAGCGCGAAGTGCACGGTGCCATCTCGCATCCGCCCGACGGCAATCCGCTGATCGGCCCGGCGCCCGGTGTGCAAAAATTACTGGTGCTGCTGCGGCACCCAGATCGGTATTGGCTGGGGGCCGGGTCTTACTCGCGAGCTGGCCCGCTGGATGGTGCATGGGGCAGCGGACATTTCCATGCGCGATTACGATCCGCGCCGCTTCGGTGCCTATGCCACCAGGGACTGGCAGGTGGTCAAGGCAAAGGAAGATTACTGCCTGCGCCATGAAATCCCGTTCCCGCACTTCAACCGGCTGGACGGGCGCCCGGTCAAGCCCAGTCCGCTCTATGAACGGCTGAAGGCCAAGGGCGCGGTGTACGAGGAAGTCTATGGCCATGAGCGCCCGCGCTGGTTTGCAACCGATGGTATCGAGCAGCGCGATTACTACTCGTTCCGGCGCAGCGAAATCCATGACCTGCTGGCACAGGAGGTGAAAGCTGTGCGCGAACGCGCCGGCATCATGGACATTACCGGCTTCACCAAGATCGAGGTTTCCGGTCCGGATGCAGAGAGCTTCCTCGACGGCCTGACACCGAACCGCTTGCCGAAGAAACCGGGCGGCATTGCGCTGACCCACCTGCTCAACCGCCGGGGCCGTATCGAGATCGAACTGACCATCGTGCGCCTTGCCGAGGACCGTTTCTACCTGGTGTGTGCCGCCTTCTTCGAGCAGCGTTTGCTGGATCATCTGGCACTGCATCGCGGCGATGAGAAGCCATCGAGGTCATCAACCGGTCCGGTGACTGGGCAGCCCTGTCGCTCAACGGCCCAAGATCGCGCGATATTCTGTCAGCCTGCACCGATACCCCGCTGGACAATGCCAGTTTCCGCTGGATGTCGGCCCGTGAAATCCGGATCGCCGGTCACACAGTGTGGGCATTCCGCATGTCCTATGCCGGAGAACTGGGCTGGGAGTTTCACGGGCCCCGCGACGCCATACCGGCCATCTATGACGCACTCTGGCAGGCGGGCGAGGCGCATGGCATCGCCGATTACGGTTCCTTCGCCATGAACATTCTGCGCATGGAAAAAATGTTCAAGGGCGCAGGTGAACTGACCAATGAAGTGACCTTGCCGGAAGCCGGTGTCATGCGCTTTGTCAAAATGGACAAGCAGTTCTTCGGCAAGCAGCAGACTGAAGCCAGTCTCGACAGGCCGCTGCCCTGGATATGCGCCTATATCGCCATCGAGCCGGATGGCGTCTGGGACGGCAATGGCGGCGAGGCGGTGCTGCATGACGGTGAAGTCGTCGGCTCAACGGCCTCGGTTGCCTATGGTCATACGGTGGGAACAATTCTGGCGTTTGCCTATATCAAGCCGCATGCGGCCGAGCCCGGTACCCGGCTTGAGGTGGTCATTGCCGGTGAACCGCGCGCAGCTAACGTACTGGGTGAACCCGCCTATGATCCGCACAGCCTGCTGCCTCGAACCGATGCCGCACTGGAACCTGCCCAATGAGTATCCCCGGCAAAATGAAGGCGTTCGTGCTGACCGGCCATGGCGACATGGACAAGCTGGTCTACCACACCGACTGGCCGGTGCCGGTTGCGGGCAAAGGCGAGGTACTGGTCAGGGTGCATGCCTGCGGGCTAAACAATACCGATGTGAACACCCGCACCGCCTGGTACTCAAAGGGCGTCAGCGAAAATACCACCGGCGGTGCCTTCGATACCGCCGACGAGGATGATGCCACCTGGGGTGGGGCGCCGATTACATTTCCGCGCATTCAGGGCGCCGATGTGTGCGGCACGGTTGTCGTCGGCCCGGATAATCTGATGGGGCGCAGGGTGTTGATCGAGACCTGGGTGCGCGACTGGAGCGATCCGCTCAACATGGACAAAACCGGGTATTTCGGCTCTGAATGCGATGGCGGATTTGCAGAATACGTGAAGGTCGATGAACGCAATGTTCACGCCATTGACAGCACCCTTTCCGATACGGAACTGGCGACCTTTGCTACCTCCTGGATTACCGCGGAGAACATGCTCAACCGTGCAAATGTTGCAGAAGGTGATCGCGTTCTCATACCCGGTGCATCCGGTGGTGTCGGCTCGGCCCTGATCCAGCTTGCCAACCGGCGCGGGGCGACAACCATCGCCATGGCCAGCAGGTCCAAGCATGACGCGGTAGCCGGTTTTGACCCTCATGCCATTCTGGAGCGCGCGCCGGACAATCTGAAGCAGGCGCTCACGCAGGCCATTGGCCGCGACACCGTCAGCGTCGTGGCAGATGTTGTCGGCGGCAGCTACTGGCCTCAGTTGATTGATGTGCTCGATCGGGGCGGGCGCTATACCTGTGCAGGTGCCATTGCCGGACCCATTGTGGAGATGGATCTGAGGACCTTCTATCTGCGCGACCTGACCTTTACCGGCGCCACCATTGTCCCGCCCGGCGTGTTTACCGATCTGGTCGGCTACATTGAACGTGGCGAGGTGAAACCGGCGCTGGCGGCAACTTATCCGCTGGAGCGACTTCACGACGCTCAGCAGGCCTTCATCGACAAAAAGCACACCGGCAACATTGTGGTGACCATGACATGAAGATCACCCGTATTTCCGTCTACCGGAAGGACCTGCCGCTGGCGGACCCGTACTGGCTTTCCGGCGGCCGGTTGAAGTTCGACGTGCTCGATGCAACCTTCGTCAAGCTGGAAACCGATGCCGGTCTGACCGGTTGGGGCGAAGGCACGCCATGGGGCCACACCTATGTCCCGGCGCACGGGCCGGGCATTCGCGCCGGAATTGAGACCATGGCGCCTGTCATCCTGGGTCAGGACCCGCGCATGAACGAACTTGTCGAAAGGGCCATGGACCTGTGCCTGCCCGGCCATCTTTATGCCAAGGCACCGGTTGACCTGGCCTGCTGGGACATCATGGGCAAGGCATCCGGCCTGCCCATTGCGGATCTGCTCGGCGGCAGGCGCGATACCGGGACACCGGCAGCCTCTTCCGTTTCATCGGGTGATCCAGACTATATGATGGGCATCATCGACAAGTATCGCGGGCAGGGCTATGTGGCGCACTCGGCCAAGGTTGGCGGTGATGTCGACAGGGACATCGAGCGCATCCGCCATATCGAGGCAAACCGCAAACCCGGCGAAATCATTCTCTATGACGTCAACCGCGCCTGGACCCGCCGCGAAGCCGGCATCGTCATGAACGCTGTTGCCGATCTTGGCGTGACCTTCGAACAGCCCGGTGAAACCCTCGACGACATTGCCGAAATCCGAAAAGTAACCACGTCACCGATCAGCGTCGATGAAACCCTGGTGACGTTGCAGGATGCCTGCCGCATTGCGCGTGACGGTATCGCCGATGTCTTCGGCATCAAGCTCAACCGGGTCGGCGGTCTGACCAAAGCCCGGCGCATGCGTGATGTCGCCCTGGCGCACGGTATCCAGATGTTCGTGATGGCCACCGGCGGATCGGTGATGGCAGACACCGAAGCAGCACACGTGGCGCAATCAATTCCTGAAGAGTTCATCCGCGCCTCCTGGTCATGCCAGGACATGTTGACGGTGGACGTGGCACCCGGCCGGGGCTGCCGCACGAAAGACGGTATGTTGACCGTGGATGACACACCCGGGCTTGGGTGTGATCCGAACGAGGCGATCCTCGGCGATCCGGTGGCTGTGTATGAGTGAGGCGCCATGAAGATAACCGCCATCACCGTCTGGCTTGTGCCGCTGACCAGTCATGAGACCTATTACATGGCTGACGGCAAGACTTGTGACACGGTGGAAACCGCCGTTATGCGGCTTGAAACCGATACCGGGCTGTCCGGTTGGGGCGAGGTCTGCCCGATCCCGCACTACCTGCCGGCTTACGCACACGGTGTTCCCCCGGCTCTTGAGGAAATGGCACCTGTGTTGCTGGGCGCCGACCCGGTCGGGCCGGAAGCACTCATGGACCGGCTTGATGCCTACCTGCCTGGTCATGACTATGCCAAGTCTGCCATAGACACCGCGCTGTGGGACCTGACGGCACAGGCAGCGGGTGTGCCGCTTTACGCCCTGCTGGGCGGCAGGCGTCAAGACACCATGCCGCTTTATCACTCCATAACCTGCGTGGCGCCTGACGAGATGGCCCGTATGGCGCGCGAGGCTCATGCGACCGGCATCCGGCAGTTCCAGGCCAAGCTGGGGGCAGACGCCGACTGGCGCGCGGATGTCGAGCGCTTGATCAAGGTGCGTGAAGCCGTCGGCGAAGGTCCGCTGGTCTACGGCGACTGGAATTGCGGTGCGTCACGCCTGGATGCAACCCGGGTGGGCCGGGCTGTTGCCCATCTCGACATCATGCTTGAACAGCCATGCCGGACCATCGCCGACTGTGCGGCCGTTCGCAGCGCCACCGGCCTGCCCATGAAGATGGATGAATGCGTCCACGATACCGCGTCGCTGCTGCAGGCCCATGACCTGGGCTGCATGGACGCCGTGGCGCTCAAACTGTCCAAGTTCGGCGGCCTGAGTGCCATGCGCCGGGCCCGCGACCTGTGCCTGCACCTGGGGGCAAAAATGTGTGTTGAAGATACCTGGGGGTCGGATGTAACGACCGCAGCCGCGTTGCATCTGGGTGTATCGACCAACCCGGACCGATTGATGAATGTGTGTGATCTGTCAGGCTACGTGTCGCCGCGGCTTGATGAAACTGCCCCGGTGCGGAAAGATGGCCGTATCGCGCCGCCCGAAGGTGTCGGCCTCGGGGTGGCGCCTGATCCGGATCGCCTGGGCACGCCTGTCGCCCAATTGAACTAGGAGTATCATGATGAAATCGCAAGCAAGCTGGATTGACCGGGCCAACGCCGTATTGCCGGCAGGCGGGTTTGGCAATTTCGACCCCGGCATCATCATTCGTGAAGGCAGGGGCTCCAGGGTCTGGGATGAGGACGGCAACGAGTATGTCGACTACCTGATCGGCTCCGGTCCCATGCTGCTGGGTCACGGTCACCCCGAAGTGCTCGATGCGATCCAGGAGCAATTGCCGAAGGGACTTACATTCTTTGCCAACAATGCCGCCGGCATCGAACTGGCGGAGCAGATTTGCGATGCCATGGCCTGTGGCGAGCAGGTCCGGTATGTAACGTCCGGCGGTGAGGCCGACATGTACGCCATGCGGCTGGCCCGCGCCTTCACCGGCCGCGACAAGATCATGAAATTCGAAGGCGGCTATCACGGCATGTCGGCTGAAGCCCAGATGAGCCTGGCACCTGAAAAACTCACCAATTTCCCGCTTGCCGTGCCGGATTCCGCCGGTATTCCGTCAGGTGTACGCGATGAAATGCTGGTGGCGCCCTTCAACGACATCGAGTTTGCCCGCTCGCTGATTGCCGAGCACGGCCATGAGATTGCCGCCATCATCGTTGAACCGCTGCAACGGGTCATCCCGCCGGCGCCGGGCTTCCTGCAGGCGCTGCGCGAGGAATGCGACAAGTACGGCATCGTGCTGGTGTTCGACGAGATCGTGACCGGTTTCCGCTTCGCCTATGGCGGCGCGCAGGAGCTGTACGGTGTCACGCCGGATGTGTGCACGCTCGGCAAGATCATCGGCGGTGGATTCCCGCTGGCCGCCATTGCCGGCAAGGCCCATATCATGGCGCACTTCGACAAGGCCAAGGTCGGGGCCGACGGTTTCCTGATGCAACTGGGCACCTTGAGCGGCAACCCGATCGCGGCGGTCGCCGGCATGAAGACCATGGAAATCCTGCGCCGCCCCGGTCAGTACGACAAGCTGCGCGGGCTGGGCAAGACGCTGATGACCGCCATCTCCGAACATCTCGGCAAGGCCGGTTTCGATCATCAGGTCGTCGGGGATCCGACCTTGTTTGATGTGCTGTTCACATCGGTGAAGATCAAGGATTATCGCGATGTCTACAAGGCTGATGCCGCCCGCAACCTGCGCTTCAACAAGTTGTTGCGCGAAAAAGGCATCTTCAAGTCACCCGGCAAACTCTATCCAAGCCTGGCTCTGACCGATGCAGATATCGAACAGACCATCGACGCCATTTCATACGCGGCGGCCAAGCTGGATTAGGCAGCGGACACTCCAGCGGGTACCGGACCAGGCTGATCGGCAGGCGATGCGGTGCCGGGCAGCCGGCCATATCTGGTGAGCAGCGCAAATGCCGGTGGCACGAAGAAGAACGACACCACCGTTGACAGCAGCACGCCGCCGGCAATGGCCATGGCGAACGGTGGCCAGAATCCACCGCCTTCCAGAATAAGCGGCAGGAATCCGCCGAACGTGGTCAGTGTTGTCGAGACGATATGACGGCTTTGGCCGGTCACCACGGCAACCATCTCGCTGATCTCGCCGCGCATGGCACCGGCATTGGCCTGTAGTGCCGTCAGGATGATGATCGCCGCATTTATCGACACGCCGATTGACCCGATGACGCCGATCACCGCCTGGATGCCGAACGGATACTGGAATATCGCCAGCGCCAGCAGGCTTAGTCCCATCGACATGATGGCGACCAGACCGGCCACAAGGGACAATCGGTATGAACCGAATGTCAGGAAGATGGCGGCAACGGTAAGGGCGATGATCAGGCCAAGCGGGCCCAAGAGATTGCGCAGGGTTTCATCACGCGCATCGGAATCCCCGCCCAGTTCCAGCCGGTATCCCGGCGGCAGCGACAGGCCGCTGTCGGCGATGCGCTGCTGCACCAGCTGCAAAGCCTGCTCGGGCAGTACATTGCGCTCGACAAAGCCCTGGACCGTGTTGATGCGTTCGCCATTGCGCCGGTGGATGGCGGTTTCTGACGGCACCACCTTCATCTCGCCAAGCGCATTGATCGGAATGCCGACAATATCCTGACCTGTCTGCTGTCCGCTTGATTGCGGCTTGCTCAGGTCCAGGCTGGCAATGGCGTCAACCGATCCGCGCCCGGCATCGCTTGTACGCACGCGGACGGCAAGCTCTTCGCTGGCTTCAATGATCGAACCGCCGGTCGCCCCTTCAAGCCGCGCTTCCAGTTGCTGCGCTACCTGGCCGAGTGTCATGCCGGCGATGCGAACCTTTTCTTCCGACAGTTCCAGTTCGAGCTTGGGTGCACCGGCGCCGATCTCGGTACGGGTGATCATGATGCCCGGCACATGCTGCATCACCAGTTGTACCTGCTCGCCGAGTGCGCGCAGGGTAGACAGGTTCTGGCCGACGACGCGGATTTCAACCGGCGCATTGACCGGAGGACCCTGGACCAGTCCGCGCACGATCACCCGGGCTTCCGGCGCTGCGCCATCCAGGTTTTTCTGCAGCCGGTCCAGCATGTCCTCGGTGGCTTGCGGTGACGTGGTCGTGACCAGCGCTTCGGCAAAGCTCGGGACCCCGTCCTGGTTGCCGATCATGTTGTAATAGAAGGCAGGCGCGCTTTCCCCGATCACCCAGGTGACGCCGCTGACCTCGGCTTCGGCCATTATGACCCGTTCTACCTTGTGGGCAACCTTGTGCGTTTCCGAGATGGCGGTGCCGTCGGCAAGCTTGACCTGGACATAGAACTGGTTGCGATCCACGCCGGGAAAGAACTGCGGCTTGAGTGTCTGAAACGAACCGAACCCGATCACCGGCAACATCAGCGAGGCGGCAATTGCCAGGCCGGGATGGCGCAGCGCCGACCGCAATATGGTGGCAAACATCCGGCCAAGCGGGCCGAATGACATGCCGTTCGCAAACCCGTGCCGTGTCTTGCCATCTGTTCCGGCAGGCAGCATCCAGCCGGCAAGCGCCGGCGTGAAGGTAAGCGCAAGACCCAGGGACACCACCAGCATGATGATCACCGCAAGCGCAATCGAGCCGACAAAGTCACCGGCCGGGCCCGGCAGCAGGGCCATCGGCATGAACGCAAACACGGTAGTTGCTGTAGACGCAATTAGCGGGACCGTCAGGCGCTTGACCGCGCCGTCGACAGCTGCAAGTTTATCAGCGCCTGCCTGCAACCGCTTGCGCACGTCATCCGTCATGACGATGGCGCCATCGACCAGCAACCCCAGGGCAACGATCAGGCCGGTGATAGACATCTGGTGGATCGGAATGCCCGCTGCCTGCAAGCCGGCAATAGAGACGATGCTGGCAAACGGGATCACCATGGCGACGATGAAAGCGGCCCGCCAGCCCAGCGTGAAGAACAGCACGGCGATGACCAGAGACGTTCCGATCGCCATGTTCTGCAGCACGCCTGAAAGGCGGTCCGATGTGTACTGGGCCTGATCAAACAATTGTTCGAGCCTGATACCAGCCGGCAGGGTGCCGGAAAACTCCTGCGCGGCGGCAGATATTCGGGATGACCAGGCGTCGACCTGCAGATCGTCCTCCATGCGCGCGGCAACCAGGATACCGGGATTGCCGTCGATGATGGCGATGCTGGTAGCCGGCTGGCGCAGCCCGCGGGTTACTTTTGCAACATCGCCGACCTTGACCAGCAGGCCCTGTTCACCGGTCTTGACGGGGATCGACAGGATGCGGTCAAGCGCCTTGATCTCACCGGCAACCTCGATCAAGAGGTCGATGCTGGGACCGCGCACCTGGCCTGCACGCACTTTGGTATCGGCCTGTGATATGGCATCTGAAACGGCACTGGCCGTCAGGCCGAGCGCCGTCAGTCTCCTTGTGTCGATTGTGACGGTGATCTCTTCCGGGCTGGCGCCGTAGATTTCGACCAGCTTGGTGCCGGAAACGCCCCGCAACCTGTCCTGAAAGGCCTCCCCGATACGCTGGACAATGGCAATGTTGCTGCTGGCGGCGGAGACCGGTTGCAAGGCAAAGATCGCCGTGAACGCGCCGGTGCGGTCATTGTCGAACTCGGGCTGTGGAACGCCTTGCGGAAACTCGCGCGCGGCGTCGGACAGCGCATCGCGGATTTCCGACCAGCTCTGCTCTATCTGCTGGCCGGAGATGAATTGCGACAGTTCCACCTGGACCACCGATATGCCGGATCTCGACACCGAGGTTATCTCCGCGATTTCAGGGATTTCCTTCAATTCGGTTTCGATCTTCTCGGTAACCAGCGCCTCCACGCGCAACGGATCGGCGCCGGGATAGGGCGTCACCACGGTGGCAAACAGGTTGGTTATTGTCGGGTCTTCCTGGCGCCCGATGGTCGCCAGGGCGGACAATCCGGTCGCCAGCATCATGGCGACGACCAGGGCGAACACCCGCCGGTTGCGATAGAGCAGGGTAGACATGACGGTCAGCCTCCGGTGAGCGCTACAAGCTGGCCTGAAACGACCCTGTGGCCTCCTTTGGAGACCACTTGCGCACTGGCCTCAAGGGTGCCGCGGACATAAGCCTGTTCACCTTCGACGTGCAGCACTTCCACCGTCTCGGTCCGGATCTTCGTCTGTCCGTCCTGTGCCGCAACCACCAGAACCGACCACAAGCCCTTGTGACCCTCCTTCAGGGCGGCAAGCGGCAGCCATGTTCCGCGTTCGCGGACCGGCGTTTCCACGTTGAGTGTAACGATCTGCTGGAAGGCAGCGCCGTTTGAAGAGTCCAGGTCGAACAGCACCGGAACCGTCTGGGTGGCCGTCTGCAGGTCCGGCCGCATGGACGACATGCGCGCAGAAACCGGCCCGGCATCGGTTGTAATCTGATAGTGGCCGCCTGGATCAAGTGATCTTGCCACATCCGGCGGCAGGCCGATACGCGCCTGCGGTTTGCCGGTCTCAAGCAGGGAGACAACCGGTGTGCCGGCCGTGATGACGCTGCCGTCATCGATATTGCGGACCCCCACCACCCCGTCGAACGGGGCGGTCAGGACGGATTTTCCGATGTCGATGTTCACCAGGTCCATCTGGGCGGTGACCTGGTCAATTGCCGCTGTTATACGTGCGACGCCTGCGGTCGCTTCGTCTTCACTTTGCTGCGGGCTGAAGCCTTTCCTGCGCAGGTTCGACTGGCGCGTCAGTGTCAGTCGCGCGAGTGTGCGTTCCGCTTCCAGTTCCCGCCTGCGGGCTTCAAGCCGTCTGCGATCGGCCTTCAGCCTGTCGGTGTCGAGATGTGCGATGACATCGCCTGCGCGCACTTTGGTGCCTTCGTCAACGCTGATGCTGACGACCAGGCCGGTCAGTTCAAAGGCCAGGCTGGTCTGGCGTGCCGGCTCCAGGCGCCCGACATAGCGGGTCCGGGTCACATACTGGTCCTGCATCCTGACCGGTAGTGTGGTGACCGCAAGCGGTGGGTGTTGCAGCGGCTGCAGTTCGGTAGATGCACGATACTGCAAAGCGGCAATCCCGCCCGCCGTCGCGGCGGCGATTGCCAGCGCCGTGCTTGTGACCGCCAGGCCGCGCACAAGCTTGCGTCCAAAACCGGTGGATTTGCTCTCAGGTGCGTTCTCGGTATAATTCTGCAGGTCACTCACGCGGGTCTCCTTCGGGCTTTGACCTTGAAAGTTACGCCGACTAACATATGTTAGATGAGCTAACTTTCAAGAAAAAAGTTAACCGGTCTAACATTTGTGATCCAGTCAGGGTTTAATGATGACGATACAAACCAGCGATGAGAGCGCCGCAGTGCAATCCAAATCCCGCTATCATCATGGCGATCTGAAAGAGGCCATGGTGCTGGCGTCCTATGATCTCGTCAGGCGTGATGGTGCGGAAAACTTTAAACTCTCTGATGCCTGCCATCTGGCCGGGGTCTCAACGGCGGCACCCTACAAGCATTTCCGTGACCGCAATGAAGTGCTGGAACTGGTTATTGCCAGGGGATTTGAAGAAATGACCCGGCGGTCAATCACCGCGGTGGAAGATGCCGGGGTCGCTACCCTGGCCGGCATGATCGCCATGGGCCATGCCTATGTTCGCTTTGCGGTTGAGGAACAACGCCTGTTCCGGCTGATGTTCGGCCAGCACCCGGTGCTCAAGCAGGCATCCGGCGTTGAAGAAGATGGCATGAAGTGCTTCGCCAACGTGATCGAGCAGGTCGCCCTGTATTGTGAGCGTCACAATGTGCCGGGCGATCCGAAAACCATTGCGGTCAGGCTCTGGACATTTGTACACGGTGCCGCATCGCTGCTGATCGATGAGGACTATGCCAAGGTCGCCCCCGAACTGGATGTCGAAGCGCTGATAGCCGACACCACGCCGTCGCTGCTCAGGTAATACCGTCCTTGCGGTTTTGCCGGTCAATCCAGTCGGTCGCGAATGTCACCAGCGGGCCATAACCGGTGAGCCTGCTTGTTGCATTGCCGATCTTGCCGGTGATCACGGCACCGGTCTCCTCCCAGGCCTTGCCGGCCGGTACGAAGAGACGCCCCAGATCATCTTCGACATCAGGAGCCTTGATCCAGGCACCGTTCGCGCCATGCCTGATATCACGCAGGATGGTGCGGCGATGGGTGGCAACACTTTCCGCAGCATGCAAGGCCGAGCACCGGTCCCAGCCTACGCCGATCAGCAGGATCTTCATGGCGGGCCGGTCTCTCAGCCGCCCCCACGGGGTTTCGGGGCCGGTGGCCCAGTCAAACGGGTCATGGTCGGCTGCCAGTTCGGCTGCCTCGGGGCCCAGCAACAAGACTGAGCTTGTGGGGTGGTTACTTCTGACAACGCCGGGCCAGCTTCTGAAAGCTTCCGGAACCGCCCCGTTCTGCCGCGCATCGGAGCGTTCGGGATCGAAGCCCAGCACCTGGGACCGGACATGCAGGCGCTCTTCTTCAGACAGGTTGGCGTCAACGAGTTTGCCGGGATCGTAGGCGTCGTGACTGAAGCCCGGCATGCCGATCAGGCCGCGATCACCAACCACCTCGATCAATGCTTCTATCAGGCCTCTAGGACCGCCAATGACATGGCCGATCTGCCCGAGTGCGGTATGCACGAAAACACCGTCACCATGCCCGACACCCAGCACCGACAACTGCTTCACCAGGTCGTCCTTGCCGATGATCAATGTGTCGGTCGGCTGTGCCTGCGGCATGGTCTACTCCTGCTTCTTGTTGTTGCCATTGCCGTTGTTCGCAAGGCCGAGTAATGCGGCAATTCTTGGATAGCGCTTTTTCAGCCAGGCCCCGTGTTTGACTTCAATGCGTCGCCGCCAGCGCCGGATGATACTGGAGTCTATGGACAGGATAAGCAGCCCGAGCGGCACCATCCAGAAGCCCAATATGGGAAGAAAGCCCAGTACACCGCCAATGATGAGGCCGGCACCGAGCAACCGGCGCGCCGTCGGGCTGCCGGGCACTTTCAGTGAATGATTACCGATGCGGACGCGTTTGGTCATGAGCCGCCATCTAACCACGACACCACCGCGATACAAGGGCGTTGCTCACTGAATCGAAATGGTTTTTAAACTTATACCAAAGGAAGTGGCACAATGTGGCAAATTGGGCTTTAACACCGCGAAACTGTCTGCTATAGGCAAGCCATCCTTCCTCGGTAGCTCAGTGGTAGAGCAATCGGCTGTTAACCGATCGGTCGGGGGTTCGAATCCCTCCCGGGGAGCCAATCTTTCTTGGTAAACCGTTGTTTTGTTTGTAGAATAAGTTGGCGGCGAAAGTCTGTCCGCCAATTTATCCATCAATCACAATTGAAACCATCCTCACGAGCGCCAGATTCTGCCACCAGAAATACGCGTAGTTGGCTCCATGGAGGTTGCGCCAATCAGGGTTTTGGGCGGTCGGCAGCTGTATTGGGCACCCTCGGCCCCTGTGCATTCGGTTTAATTCATGGTTTGAAAACGAGTGAAATGCTTTTCAGCATTCGAACCGCCGAAAGCATGAGAGACCGTGGGCAGATGCGCATTCAGTGGTCCCAGCGCGTTACGAAGTACGCTTCCGTAATTCCTTTTTGACGATCTTGCCGTTGGCGTTGCGGGGCAGGGGAATGTCAGAAAAGGTTACAAAGTCGGGGATCTTGTAGTCGGCAAGACGGGCGGCGCAGTGGGCTTTGATGTCTTGCGCTGATGGTGCCGGGTTCCTGGTATGAACGAAGACTTCCATCTTCTCGCCGAGCACCTCGTCCGGCCGACCGATTGCAGCGCATTCTATGACGGCTTCATGCGCCGTGATCGCATTTTCGATCTCAGCGCTGTAGATGTTGTAGCCGCCGCGAATAATCATGTCCTTCTTGCGGTCATGCAGGCGAAAAAACCCCTCAGCGTCACGCGAGCCGACGTCGCCGCTTTTCCAGTAACCGTCCTGAAATTCCGCACGGGTCTTTTCCGGATTGTCCCAATAGCCGGGCACGACCATCGGACCGCCGATCCATAATTCGCCATGAGTACCGGCGGGCAGGTTTTTTCCGTCTTCACCAACTACGCGAATGTCGGCGCAAGGCAATGCGATGCCGACACTGTCGGCGCGGGTTGTGCCGGTGCCGAGCGGCAGCATGGTGGCCGGCGAGGTTGTCTCGGTCGACCCATAGGCGTTGACCAGGATCAGATCAGGCAGTTTTTGCGACAGGGCCTCAATGGTGGAGTGCGGCATCGGCGCGCCGCCATAACCGCCGATGCGCCATTTTGAGAGATCGTGATCACCGATCTCGCAACGCAAAAGAAAGAGATTGTACATAGCCGGGACAATCAGCGTATGTGTCACCTGCTCGGCCGCGGCGGCTTCCAGAAGGGCCTGCGCCTCGAAGACTTCCATTATCACCGTGCAGCCGGCGACACGCAGCATGGTGAACAGGATCGCGACGAGGCCGGTGACATGCGACGCCGGTACCGCGAGCAGGGACCGTTCGCTGTCACCAAGCTCCATGCAGAGTTCGAAATGCATGGCGGAGTGGACGATGTTGAAATGCGTCAGCATCGCGCCCTTGGGGCGGCCGGTCGTACCTGAGGTATACAGGATAACGGCAACGTCTTCCTCGACAACCGAAACTGTGGGCGAGGCTGCGCCCCTTGCCGCAATGGCGGTAAAGTCTCGAGCATCGCCAGTTGCCCCACCGATGCAGAAACGATGTTTGAGATTGTCGAGTGCATCGGCGTGCGGAATCTTCGAACTGATGTCGCGGTCATGGATGAGCAGCGCCGCGCCGCTATGATTGAGGATGTAGGCGAGTTCCGGGGTCTGCTCGCGGATGTTGATCGGAACGGCGATGGCGCCGACGCGTAGTGTTGCGAGTAATACGGTCAGGAATTCGGTGCGATTGCCGATGAGCATGGCAACGCGATCACCTTTGCCAACGCCCTCGGCGTGAAGCCCGGCAGCAAGATCAGCGACTTCCCGGTCGAGTTGCGCATAGGTCAGGCGCACATTGTCGAAAACGACGGCTTCCCCATCCCCATTCCGGGTCATCGCTTCGGCGAACATCGCGTTGAGGTCAGTAGGGCGTTCAGCGAAGCAGCGCAGTCTGCGTTGGTCAAAATGGGTTTCGTCGCGAAGCCGATCATGGATGCTGTCAGGCCAGTTCATAAGGCCGCTATTCCCGTCCGTCGAGAGCCCGGCCCGAAACAATCTCGCCGCGCTCGATGACGTATTCACGGTCCATCAACGTATCGGCATGCGCGAGTTCGGATTGTGCGAGCAGGATGGAGCGGCCCTCCTCGCGCAACGCACCAATGACCTCGGCGAGCCGGTTGGCAAGCGCAGGAGCAACACCTTCGAACGGTTCATCGAGCGCCAGCAGTTTGGTTCCCGCCATCAGAGCGCGGCCGAGCGCCACCATCTTTTGCTGCCCGCCGGAAAGCAGCAGCGCCTTGCGGTCTTTCATCTTCAGCAGTTCGGGCATCAGATCGTAGATGAACTTCAGACTGCCATCATGGTCGAGACCCTCAATCACCCATGACGGCAGCAGGATGTTTTCTTCCACTGTCAGTTGCGGCACAAGGCGGCGGTCTTCGGGCATGTAGCCGATGCCGAGCGATGGCCGGTCATACGCTTCGACGCCCGCCATATCCTTGCCGAAAAGTTTCACACTGCCGGACACCGGTGCGATAATGCCCATAATGGTGCGCAATGTTGTGGTCTTGCCAGCACCATTGCGCCCCGTCAGGCCTATGAATTCGCCGTCATCGATGGTCAGCGAGAGGCCGCGCAGGATCGGCGTCTTCTGGATATCGACGACAATATTGTCGAGTTCGAGGATCATTTGATGGTCCCCGTCACGTAGCGTTGCACCATCTCGTCTGAAAGCGCTTCTTCCGGCGTGTCGTTGGCAATGATCTCACCATCGTAAAAGGCGAGAATGCGCTGGGAGTATCGTGTCACGATGTCCATGTCGTGCTCGACGAACAGGATGGTGACCTGCTCCTTCGCCAGCACTTCCATCACCAGATCCATGATCGGAAACTTTTCTTCCGCCGCAACCCCGCTTGTCGGTTCATCGAGCAGCACGACCTTGGGGTGACCGGCAATCGCCATCGCGATATCGAGCAGCTTGCGCGAACCGGCAGAAATCTCGCTCATCCGATTGTCACGGAAATCGGCAAGATTGAATTTCTCCAGCTCTGCCATCGCGCGATCGGCGTTTGACGATGACAGAGCACGCTTGATGAACGACGGCGTTTCCTTGCCACGGATGGAAAGCGCGATGAGCATGTTTTCAAGCACCGAAAGCTCGGCGCAAAGTTGCGGGATCTGGAAGGAACGGCAGACACCGGCTTTGCTGATCGCACGCGGACCCAACGCGGTGATATCGGTGCCGTCAAAGACGATGCGACCGCTATCCGGCTTTATATAGCCCGTCACCATATTGACGAAGGTGGTCTTGCCCGCACCGTTGGACCCGATGAGGCTCCAGACAGCGCCTGTCGGTACGGCGACATCAATGTCCTTGGCCGCGGTAATGGCGGCAAAGTTCTTGTTGACGCCCTCGGCGACCAGGATGGATTGGCTCATGTGCCCTTCCTTTCACGGTCACGCTTGGACAGCAGCGAGCCGAGCCCGTTCGGCAGCAGATAGATGACAATCAACAGGAAGACACCGAGCGATAATTGCCATGTCGTCGGGAAGTAGAGGTTCGAGAAGGAGCGCACGAGCTCCAGGATAATGGAGGAAACGAAGACAGCGCCGACCGAATAGAAGCCGGAAAGAATGCCGACGAAAACGAATTCTCCCGACGTGGTCCAGAAAGCGAATTCCGGATCGACATGGCCGATGGCAAGAGCGGCGATCACGCCACCGGCACCACCAAGACCGGCGGCGAAAACATAGGCGACGGAAATGGCGCGACGCACCGAGGAGCCGAGATATTCGATCCGCAGTTCATTCTCGCGAATTCCCAGGAGAATGAGTCCGCGTTCGCTATCGAAGAAAATGCGCATGGCTCCACAGGCCAGCACCACCATCAGCGAGGTGAAGATGAAAAGTGCGAAGCCGAGATCGCGTCCTGACGGGTGGTAGCCAAGGAATGTTGGCGCGGCGACGTTGAGGCCATCCGTGCCGCCAATGACATTCATCTTGGCAAGCGTACCGTAGAGGATCATGGACAGCGACAGGCTAAGCATCGCAAAGAAGATGCCGCGATAATTTGCAAGCAGGGGCCCGAAGATCGCACCGATGATGGCGGCGCTGATGATACCGAGTACGGTAAGCAGGGCGATATCGGTAATGCCGGTCCACCCACTCATGAACGCGGCGACGTAGGCGCCGATGCAATAATACAGCCCTTGTCCGAATGAGACCAAACCGGCGCGCATCAGGCAGATGATGCCGAGAGAAACAAGACCCTTGGCAAAGGCGATGGTCGCAAGGAACATCGCCCAGTCCGGCAGAAACAGGCCGGCAATGATGAGCAACGCAAAGGCGGCAGCGCAGCCGACAAAGATTTTCGCGGATGCACTCATATTTTGCGCGCCTGGGTTTTCTGAAACAAGCCTTCAGGCCGGAAGACCAGCACGACGGCCATCACCAGATAGATGATGAAGAGCTCGGCTTCGGGTAACAGATGGACCGATGCTGCCCTGGCGACGCCTACGAAAACCGCGCCGATCGCAGCACCCTCGATGGACCCGAGTCCGCCGATGATGACAACCGCGAAAGCAACGATGATGACGTTGACGCCGATGCCGGGCGAGACAGAAATCATCGGGGCCGTGAGCGCACCGCCCAGGGCTGCCAGAAAGACACCAAGCGTGAACGATATCATGAAGACCCGGTTCACATTGACGCCCATGGTCTGGCTCATTTCACGGTCATGGATGACCGCGAGAATGACCTTTCCCTGCGTCGTCCGGTTGAGCCAGAACCAGACCGCAAAGCCCGTGATAACCGAGACGGCGATGACGAGAAAATCATAGGTGACATAGAAAAGCGGTCCGATCTCGACGTTACCGAGCAACGAATAAGGTTCGGATACAAAAAGGGGTGTGACCCCCCAGATCAGCTTGATGACGTCTTCCAGAATAAGAAAAATGCCGTACGTGACCAGCACGAGAATAACGTGGTCACGGCCATAAAAATGCCGAAGCAGGCCACGTTCGAGCAGCGGCCCGATTATCAGCGCGACAGCAATGGCAGCCAGCACCATGACCAGATAAGAGCCGAACTCGAAGCTTGCCCCGCCGAAAGCGAAATAGGCACCGACGGCGCTGGCTGTGGCATAGGCGCCCATGGCATAGAGGCTGCCATGGGCCATATTGAGAATATTGAGAACGCCGAAGACGAGTGTCAGCCCCACCGAGACAATGAACAGCCACGCGCCGTAAATCAGCCCGTCGACGAGAATGACACCGAGAAGTTCCATGGATCGCCCTTCAGCCCACCTGCATGTCCACCGCCCGCAAGCAGCGGACGGTGATATGCGATGACAAGATCAATTGCTTACTTGCACTTGGCGCCGGGGAAACCGGCCTTGATCCAGTCGATGGCTTTGGTGCCGTCTGGAGGATTGACGCATTCGGCGTCGTAATACTCGATCTCAACGAGCTCCATCTTGCCGGCTTCCTTGTTCCACTGTGTTTTGCCGATGGCGTTAGGCTGGATGGCCTGGTGACCGTTCGCAAGCGCCATCTTGATGTCGCCGGAAGGTGCCGTCCATTCCAGTCCCTTCATCGCGGCGGCCAGTTCGTCCTGTGTCGGTTTCTTGCCGCCATTGGCTGCCATCGCCTTTTCGACGGCTACTTTCAGACCGAGAAGCGCCTGCCACATGCGGAATGGTGCCTGCACCGGGAATACGCCATACTGTTTTTCGTACTCTTCCCAAAGCACGGTGGTGAGTTCGTCACCACGTGGGCGTGCGGCGAGGCCATTGACGCCACGTGCGCCGACAATCACGCCATCGGGCATCTTGTCGTTGAGCTGCGGGATGACATGGTCACCAGCGCCGAGGACGACCTGACTGCGCTTGAAAAGACCGCGTGGCGAGGCCTGTAAAACGAAAGCCTGCAGATCGCCGCCCCAGAAACTGGAATGCACAACGTCCGCCTTCTCGCGCATCAGGGCTGAGATTTCCGTGCCGTACTGACCGGCATATATTTTCGGGAACAGGGCGGTACCGGCCTTCGAGTCAGGGCTGAGTTGCGCTGCGGCAGCCACAAAGTCGGCCCAGCTGTCCTGACCCCAGGCATAGTCCTGATTGATACCGGCAATCGTGTCCATCTTGACGCCCTTGGACGTCAGATACTTGGCCAGTGAAATATTATCCATCGCCGCATGGGCAGCAGTACGGAAGACGTAATTGTAGCTGGCTTCTTCGAAGACGCGCGGTGTGCCGCAGTCATACAGGATCGTGAAAGCCTTCAACTCGTCGGCCACCGGCGGCACGGCGAGGCAGTCGCCCGAAGAAACGTAGCCGACCACGGCGTCAACTTTCTCGCGTTGAACGAGGTTGCGGAATTCCTGAACCTGTTTGGTGGCACCACCGGCCTCATCGACAACGGTCGGCTCGATCATCATGCCGCCGAAGCCCGGCTTGTCGTAGGGCGCGGGCAGAACACCACCCTTGTTGAGCATGTCGATCATCATCTTGCCGCCATTCCAGGCGGGAACGCCGAAGCTCTCAGCCGCACCACCGGACAGGAAGGTGATGACACCGACCTTGAATTTCTCGCCGTCCTGCGCTTGCGCCGCGGTCGTCATCGCCGTGCCGAGCAGCGCGGCCACCGCCAGAACTTTAACAAGTGAGCGCCTGGTCCTTTTGACAATACTCAGTGACATGAATTCTACTCCCAATTGACAGATTTTTGGTTTGCAATTGCCCGAGGGCAAACAGTCTTGCAGACAGAGCTAGTCTGTCGTGTCTCAATAAAATTGCAAGGATGATCTTGCCCTGCAGAATTGGTCCATCCCAGGTGTGAGCAGCAGGAGGACTGAGAATGGCTACAAAGCGTCACAAACCTGAAGGGTTTGCAGGCCAGCGCCGAATGCCGTCTTTGCGGACTGTAGAATCCATCAATGTATCGGCCAATAGCGTTTTCAGCCTGCCGCCTTGGCCGCTTGTCGTTGGCGAACCAGTTTGCGGCCAAGGGCCATCATGTGCACCTGGTCCGGGCCATCAGCCAGTCTGATCTGTCTTGCATAGTTGAACAATTCAGCCAGTGGCAGGTCGGCGGTCAATCCCTTGCCGCCGTGAATCTGCATGGCCCGGTCGATGACAGTTTGGGCCATTGATGGTGCCACGATCTTGATGGCGGCAATCAGGTCCCATGCCGCCTTTGTGCCCTCTCGGTCTACTGTGTCAGCGGCTTTCAAGGTCAGCAGCCTCGCCTGCTCTATCTCACACCAGGATCTTGCAATGTCTTCGCGCACCGACTGGTGCTCTGACAACTTTCGGCCGAAAGTAGAGCGTTCCTCGACCCGATCCAGAACAAGTTCCAACGCCCGCTGAGCTCCCCCGATCAACCGCATGCAATGATGGATGCGCCCCGGCCCCAGCCGGCCTTGCGCAATTTCAAACCCTCGACCCTCGCCGAGCAACATATTCTCGACAGGTACCCGCACATTTTCCAGGACGATCTCGGGTTCGCCGAAAGGAGCGTCATCGAAGCCGAGGGTTGTTACATGACGCACTATTCTGACCCCGGGTGTGTTCTTCGGCACCAGGACCATCGACTGCTGTGCGTGCCGGTTCGGATTGTCCGGCTCTGTCTTGCCCATGACGATCAGTAGCTCGCAGGTATCCCTCATGGCACCGGTTGTGTACCATTTGCGCCCGTTGATGACGTACTCATCCCCGTCGCGCTGGATCGAGCAACTGATGTTGGTGGCGTCCGACGAGGCAACCTCGGGTTCGGTCATGGCGAAAGCTGACCGGATGCTGCCGTCAAGCAGCGGATTGAGCCAACGCTCCTTCTGAGCATCTGTGCCATACAACACCAGCGTTTCCATATTGCCGGTGTCGGGCGCGTTGCAGTTGAACACTTCAGCAGCCCACCAGACCCGTCCCATGATCTCGGCCAGTGGTGCATATTCGAGGTTGCTCAGGCCGGCACCCTGTTCGTGATGTGGCAGGAAGAGGTTCCACAGGCCTACCGCGCGCGCCTTGTGCTTCAACTCTTCCACCAGCGCAGGTGTCACCCACTTGTCAGCCGTGGTAGCGAAATGCTCGCGGAACGCGCTTTCGGCTGGATGAACATGTTCGTCCATGAAGGCCCTGAGGCGTGCGGAAAATTCGGTAACCTTGCCGCTTGGTTCAAAGTTCATGGTGTATTTCCTGAAGGTCTGAATGGTGTCTCACCATCGACTTGTCGCCATACAGTTCCAACGCCATGATGCATCTTCAAGGCTGTCTTTTACAACCGTCAAATTTTCTCCAGGAAATATCCATGGCCGATGCCGGCGGAAACCTGTTTCCTGCCATATGCCACCAGGCCCGCGACCAGGTTGGGCACAGACAAGCGATTGTGGGCAAGAAGGTGTGTGTGGCTGTGGATCATGGCTGGCGTTTCCACAACAACTGATCCCGTCCAGGCACGCTGGCCGCCAGTGTGAGGCAGCCCAGACCGATAGGCAAAACGCCAATCGAGAGTTCAGATGTCATTTGGCCACTTTGATATTTTCTGATCAGGTCAAAAAATCAACATGGCAGTTTCCGGGGCAAAAGGGCCTGGAGCGAGATCGGGACCTGAACGGCTTTACGGCTCGTGAACCTTTCCAAGGTAGTTTGCCATCTGCTTGATGGGCAAATCAGTACAGCGTATGTCCAGTTTGCAATGATGCTGGGAGGGGATTTTGGGGCGGCACTCGAAACCCCTCCTTTGGCAATTGCAAGATTGCCTTGCGGCCTGCTCATATATCTGAATCCCATCCTTACCCATTCATACGTTTCCAGACCGGCAGGACTTCCGTTCAGTCGGCGAATCAATCGTTCACCAACAGTTTTAACCTAACGTCAAAAAAACTGCGCAATGCTTGATCGGATATGTTGAGTTAGGCATTGGATGAGGTTGAAGGGCAGTGAGGACGGCATGGCGAACTGGTTGGGTTTTTTGGCAGTGGTAATCCTGTTTGGCGTATTTACACTTACGCTCTGGTGGCTTTTGAAATTGTCGTTGAATGAACTCGGGGTGTGGGGACCGATTCTCATTGCGCCGCCGTGCCTGTTTGTCGCCTGGCTTGTTGACCGGAAAGTTTTTCGTGCCTGGCAGGCGCCGGACGAGGAATCCCCGTAAGCCGTCGACGCTACCGGCACTGCGCCTCACTTCACTGGTCAAACAGTTCCTGCAGCTTGATGCGCTGGATCTTGCCGGACGGGCCTTTCGGCAGTTCGGTCATGAAATGAATCCGGTCCGGTGACTTGAACGCACCGATCTTCGAGGTGCACAATTCAATCAGGTCCTGCTCGCTGACACGGGACTCTGCATTGAGCGCAACGCCTGCTTCAATGCGCTGGCCATAGCGTGCACAGGCACAGGCAAAGGCGGCTGCTTCAATGACGTCCGGATGGGCATAGAGCGCCTCGTCCACCTCGCGCGGTGCAATGTTCTCACCCCCCTTGATGATCAGTTCCTTGAGCCTGCCGGTGATGAACACATAGCCGTCTTCGTCCATGCGCCCCAGATCACCGGTGCGCAGCCACCCGTCGCCGGTCAGTGCGGCGGCGGTGGCTTCCGGGTTGTTGAGATAGACCCGCATGACATTGGGCCCGCGCACCAGCACCTCGCCTTCCACACCGGCGGCTACTTCGCGCTGGCTGTCATCGGCAATCATCACCTCATTGCCGATTGCCAGGCCCGGTGAGCCGATTTTGCGGTCTCCCGGCGGCAGCGGGTTCGACAGGATCTGCGCGGCGGTTTCGGTCAGGCCCATGGTTTCGATGATGGGAAGCCCGAATTTTGTTTCAAACGCTTCATGCACATCGGGAGACAGGGGCGCTGATGCCGAGCGACCAAACCGCAGGCCGGGAATGTCGGCCGGATTGGCTGCCGCGGTTTCCACGTCATGCAGCAGGTAGGAAATCTGCGTCGGCACCACTGAAAACCAGGTGCAGGCATGATCGCGGATGGTGGACCAGAACGAGGATACGGAAAATTTCGGCGGGATGACCACTCCTCCGCCGGACACCAGCGGTCCCATCACGGTCACGCACAGACCGTTGATGTGATACAGAGGCAGCACGCACAAGGCCCGGTCCAAAGGTGTCAGCTGATGTGCCAGAACAGCATTCAAGCCCCCCGCCAGCATACTTGATTGCCGCAGCACGACACCCTTCGGCCGGCCTGTGGTGCCGGAGGTGTACATCAGCAGGCCATCATCATCATGTGCCAGCGGGGCCAGGTCCGCCGCATCGTGGCAGATTCTGAAAAACTCTTCGTCAACCAGAATGGTTCGTGGCGGGTCGTCTCTGGTTTCCAGGGCCTTTGCAACCAGGTCCCGCGTGTGCTGCTGGGCCAGGACCAGCCGCGCAGACGAATGCGACAGCACATAGGAAATCGTGTCATTACCGGCCACCAGGTTGATGGCGGTGGCCAGATAGCCACCATACATGATGCCCAGAATCGAGATCGCTGATGCAGGCCCGTTGGTGAGCGCATAAGCAACCGCTTCACCCGGTTTGACATCGTGCCGGGCGATCCGGGCGGCAACTGCACAACACTGGTCGCGAAGCTCGCGGTAGCTGGTTGTTCTGCCGGTTGCCGGATCGGTGAGAAAGGTGGCATCCGGCGTCGTGCCGGCGCGCAGGTCGATCAGCCCGCGAACCGAAAGGCCGCTGATCTGCCCGGAATCGACTGGGGCTGGATGGTTCATTTGCCGGCCTGCTGCCAGTAATCTGAAAAGATATCGTCAACCGCCGGTTCGTTCACCGCGATGGTGCGCACCACCTTGGTGGTATTCATGAAATGGCGATAGTTGAGATTGTCGTCTATGGAATTGCCGCCCCAGCTGCCGCAGCCCATCGACAGGGAAAACGGCATGCCATTGTCAAATGATCCGCCGGTGGCAAAGCAGTGCGCCTGATTGACGATGACCCGGCAGGTCGCCATCTCCAGCCCCATGCCGACTGCTCGCGTATCGTCGGCTGTGTGCAGTCCAATCGAGTGGCCGGCACCCTGATGCGCCAGAATTCTTGCGCTGAGCTGTTTCGCGGCCTCGAAATCACCGGCACGATAGACCGAAAGCACCAGAGACAGCTTTTCCCCTGACTCCGGGTGATCAGGACCAATGCCGTCTGCCGGCACCATCAGGAAACGCGCATTGGCAGCGTCGGCGACCTCTATGTCGGCGACATCGATAACCCGGTCAATATCATGGGCAATCATGTGCCGGTTCAGCTTGCCGCCCTGAAACAGCGCCGACTTGAGCTTGTCAGCCATAGCGCCGCGCAGCATGCGGCCGCCTGCCGCTTCGAGTTCTGCGATGAACGCGTCATAGATTGCATCGACCACCACCAGCACGTTTTCCGATGAGCATGATGTGGCATTGTCGAATGTTTTCGATGCGGCAATCTTGCGCGCCGCGTCAGCCAGGTCCGCGGTTTCATCGACGATCACGGTGACATTGCCGGCCCCGACGCCGATTGCCGGTGTGCCGGAAGAGTAGGCCCGGCGCACATTGTCCTGGCTGCCGGTGACCACCAGCAGGTCGGTGGTTTCCATCAGGCGCTGGGTCTTCACCTTGGACGACGGCGCCGGCACCATCTGCACCAGGTCATGGTCAAGGCCGATCTTGTCGAACTCGGCGTGAATGTAGCCGAGCAGTTTTTCGCATACCTCGACACCTTTTGGTGACGGTGACAGGATAATGGCATTGCCGCACTTCAGCGCGTTGACCACATTGTTGACCGGTGTCGCCACCGGGTTGGTCGACGGCACGACGGCACCGATGACGCCAATGGGCCGGGCAATCTCGGTTATGCCGCGAGCCGGATCGTCGGACACGATGCCGTGTGTTCTCGCATGCTTGATGTCGCGCAACAGACCGAGGGTCTTGCGGTGGTTCTTGGTAATCTTGTCGGCCACATTGCCCAAGCCGGTGGTTGCAACCGCCATGGCGGCCAGTTCGGCATTGCGGTCAGGTTGCATCAGCGCCCAGGCCGCAGCCAGTGCCGCAGTGTCGTAGCGGGCCTGGTCGGCACCTGCCTCGAATTTGACTTGCGCAGCCCGCGCCCGGTCCACAATCGCATCAATGATGGCTTCTTCATCTGTAGGTGGTGCCGGAAAGGCGACTTGGCTTGACATGACTACGAGGTCCTGGCTTCGAAGGTGATTGGTCCGGGTGTTTTTGAAGGCGGAGCGAAACAGGCTCCGCCTTCAAAGATCGTGGTTGTCGGTATGGAGTTACAGTCCCTTCAGCAGTTCTTTCAGAACCGCCTCACGGTCTGCCCACATTTTCTGCACTTCCTCCCGGTTCATTATTTTCATCGGCGAACCGCCGGCTTTCATGCGCTTGGCAACGCGTTCATGGGCAAACATCATCGGTACCTGCTTGGCCAGCTTGTCGATGACTTCAGGAGGTGTTCCCTTGGGCACCATCAGGCCGCGGAAATTGACCGATGAGTTGTCTACATCAAGGCCTGTTTCCTTCAGTGTCGGCACATCCTTGATGAACTCGTTACGCTCCAGATCGGCAACCCCGAGTATCTTGACGTTACCGGCCTCGCGGGCGCGGAACGCGTCAGACAGGTTATTGATGCCGGCCAGGACTTCACCGCCGATCACTGCCTTCATGGCAGCTGCGCCGCCGCCTTTTGTCGGGACGTAAGCCAGCTTGCATTCACATGCCTTTTCGATCTGCAGTGCTGCAATATGGTGGCCGACAAACAGGCCGGCACCGGAGGTTGTGGTCTTGCCGGGATTGGCCTTGGCGAAATCGATCAGGTCCTGCATGGAGTTGAACTTGCTGTCCTTGCCGACAACGACAACGGCCGGGTCGGAACCCCAGTTGGCAATTGGCTCAAACGAGTCAGCGGAGTATTTCACACCCCCCTTGATCGACTGTGCGATGAAGTGGGGGATGTTGTAGGCCGACATGGTGTAGCCGTCTGCCGTGGCTTCTGTGGCAAACCAGTTCCAGCCCTTGCGGCCGCCGGCACCGGGCTTATTCAGAATGTAGATCGGCTGGCCGAGAATGTCCTCATTGCCGGCCACCATGGTCACGATGCGTGCCTGAAAGTCGGTCGCACCGCCTGCGCCGTAGGATACGGCGACGCCGATCGGGCGGTCCGGATATTCACCGGCAAATGACCCGGTTGCTGCAACCGCCAGGGTGGCGGCTGCCAGAGCGGCTGTTTTAAAAAGTCTCTTCATAGTGTCTTCCTCCCAGAAGTTTCTTGGTTAGTTCCTTTGGTATTGGCCATATCAAAAGAGGATTCCCCTTGGTGTGTGGACCTGCAGGACCACGGCGAAAAGGGTATAGATGACGGCCATGAAAGCGGCCGTCACAAGGGCCCGCTTGATCCAGTCCTTGACGCTGGACCAGGAAGCGGGGTCGTAAAAACTGTAAATGGTGAAAAAGGCCAATGTGGACCCGAGATAGAACCCGAGATGCTTGGCACCGAAAAATACATACAGCAGCATGACCGCCAGGCCAGGCGCCAGGTTCTTCAGCGTTTCGACGGAAATGCCCCGGCCAACCTTCGACATGCCGGTCACCGCCCGGATCAGGTTCCAGATGGCTAGGATGATGAACACCACCGAGATGACCCGGGGAAACAGGAAGGCTTCGGCCGGTTGTTCGGTAAAGCTCAGCCAGGTGACCACAGAGGCAAGCACGAAGATGGCAAAACCTGGCACAATGTGTTGCAGGCGATGCGAGGTCATTTCGCTTCCCTCCCAACCGGTTCCGCAGCAGCTGATTTGTCGCCCGCCAGCATGTTGTGCCAGAACGAATAGGCAATCGAGGCAACCACCAGGGCAATCAGGACAATGTTCAGCGTGCCGGTGAAGAAGTAGACCCATGGACCATCCTGCGCGGCTGCCAGCGTCATGCCCTGGGTGAAATTGTCTCCGGCAATCGGACCCAGGATAAGTCCCAGCACCAGCGGTGCGGCGGAGAACCCGAATTTTTCCAGGACGAACATGCCGATACCCAGCGCCAGCATGATATGTACGTCGCCTACCGACTGTCCGACGGAGTAAGACCCGAACACCGCCAGCACCAGCACCCCGGCTGCCATGATGGGCGCTGGTGCGCGGGCGATTTTGGCAGCCCAGCCGGCAATCATGATGCCGAAGATCACCATCAGAACCTGTCCGATCAGCATGGAGTTGATGAACGTCCACACCACTTCAGGATGTTTTTCGAAAATATCCGAACCGGGAAAGATCTCCTTGATCAGCAGGCCGCCAAGCAGCACTGCCGCTGTCGGGCTGCCGGGTATTGACAGTGTCAGAAGCGGCACCAGCGACGGGCCAACCATGGCATTGTTGGCAGATTCCGCAGCCACCAAACCTTCGGGATGACCGGTGCCGAACTTCTCTCGCTGCGGTGACATCTTGCGCGACTGGTCATAGGCAACCAGCCCGGCAATCTGGCCGCCGACACCGGGAATGAGCCCGATGATGGAACCGACCACCGTGCCGATGGACAGGGCGCGACCGTATTTTGTGAGCTCGCGCATCGACGCGGCCAGTTTCTGCCTGGGCACTTCAAGCGCTTCAACAAGCGCATCGACGCGGCCCTTTGCCATCATGTCCAGCACCTGGGGAATGGCGAACAGGCCGATGAGGGCCGGAATGATGCCAATACCGCCCCCCAGTGCATCGGCAAAGATGAACCGCTCGGTGCCCTGGATCTCATCATATCCGATGGTCGACAGCCACAGCCCGATACAGCCCGACAACAGGCCCTTGACGAATGATTTCGAGTCCAGTGAGCCAATCACCGTCACGCCCAGTATGGCAATCCAGAACACGTGTGGTGTCTGGATTTTCAATACCCATTGCGCCAGCACCGGCGTCAGGAAAATCAGCAGCAGAATGCCGATGACCCCGCCGACGCCCGATGACAGGAACGACAGATGCAACGCTCTGGCGCCTTCGCCGCGCTTGGCCATTTCATTGCCGTCAAGTGCTGTTGCTATGTTGGCAGGCGCGCCCGGTATCTTGAGGAGGATGGCACTGACCGCGCCGCCTGCGACCGTTGATGTGTAGGCAGCGCCCAGCAGAACCAGGCCATGGGTTGCCGACATGTGGAAGGTGAACGGGATCAGCAGCGCCACCGCCATTGTCGGCGACAGCCCGGGCGTCGCGCCCAGGATCAGGCCGCCAATGGTGCCGCCGAGCAGCAACATGAATGCCCACGGTTCAAACACACCGCCAAAATAATTCAGGAACTCCATTGGTCCTGTTTCTTCCCTGTTGTTCCGGTTTTGTAAAACCGGTTGCCGGTTACATCCGGCTTACCCCTTTTCTAAAAAGCTAGCTGATGAAAACAAAAATGCAAACGTTTTCATTTTGTGATAAATTTTGCTCCATGAGGTACCCGAGATCCAGAAAAGGCGCGCCGGGAATTGTCGAAGTGGCAGCCCGTGCCGGGGTTTCGATTGCCACGGTATCACGCACTTTCAGCCAGCCCGGCATGGTGCGTGCGCCGACACGGGTACGCATTGAACAGGCCGCAGATGAGCTCGGTTACATCCGCAACCGCGCCGCCGGCGCCTTGCACAACCGGTTCTCCGGTACGCTCGGCCTGGTGGTGCCGACCATCGACAATGCCATTTTTGCCGAACTGATCGAGGCGTTTTCTGCCCGCCTGCGTGATTTTGACCGGACCATGCTGATTGCAGCGCACGGTTATGATCTTGATCTGGAAGTTGCCATTGTGCGCTCCTTGCTGGAACGGCGCATCGATGGCATCGCGCTGGTTGGTTTCGACCATGCCCCGGTTTCAATGAACATGCTGCAGCAGCGTGATGTCCCGGTCATATCGGTTTGGAATTTTCGCGATGTCAGCGATATTCCCTGTGTCGGGGCAGACAATGTCGCTGCAGCCCGCACGGTGGTTCGCCATGTGCTTGATCTCGGGCATCGCGATATTGCGCTGTTGTTCCCTGACGTCGCTTCAAATGACCGGGCGCGGGACAGGATGAACGGCGTCATGGACGAACTGCGCCAGGCAGGCATAACCATCACGCCGGACCGGTTGATCTCCTGCCCGTACGATATCGGTGAGGCAAAACGGCTGGTGCGCGGCCTTGTATCCGGCACGAGCCGCCCTACGGCTATCGTGTGCGGAAACGACATCATCGCCCATGGCGCGTGCTATGCCTGTTATGCCGAAGCAGTGCGCATACCGGATGACATCTCGATTGTCGGCATCGGTGATTTCAGAGGCTCCGCCCATCTGGAACCGGGCCTGACCACGATACGGATGCCGGCCCGCCGCATCGGCCGTATCGCCGCCGTCACCCTGGTCGAGATGAGCGACACCGGCAGGCCGCCGGATCCGTTCAACCGGAAGGTTGAAATCGAACTCAAGGACCGTGGCTCGACCATCGCAATTTAGGTTTGAAAGGCTCGGTTATGTCACGGGCTCAAAACGCCGGACCGTTTGGCCCCAGGCGCACGCCCTTGCGAAGCCGTGTGAATGGAATCCGGTCGAGCTGGCACGGATTGGCACCCGGGCTTTCTGCAAAGATCACGGTTTCGGCGATCGGTTCATAGTCGGCCAGGAAGTGCACGGCGCTTTTCACAACCACGATCGCTTGTTCGGTTGGGTCGATACCCATATGGGCGAAGATGGCCTGATCTGCATTCTGGGTACGGTTAGACCCGACAACAACCGTCACGTCACAGTCCCGGTCGAGCACCCTGAGCGCTGCCATCGGCCCGAGATTGGCCTGTGCCTTGCCATACATCGGTCCGGTGAAGGTAAACTGCCCGTCCGACAGGGCTTCAACGCGGACCCTGGCTTTGAACGGGCCGGTGCCAAGCTGTGGAAACCTGCCGCCGATGGCCACGTCAATTTCGGCACCCTTGCCCGCTGCATGGGCAATGCCTGCAGTTTCAGGATCCCACAGCATGCCGATGATGGCCTTTTGTGCGCCGCCATCGACAAGGGCCGCCAACACACCGGTTGTATCGCCGGTGGCGCCTGCGCCGGGATTGTCCTGGGCATCGGCGATCAGTACCGGCTTTGATGCGCTGCCTGCCAACCGGCCGGCTTTGGCCACGGCGTCGGTTGCCGGGACCAGCGGGTTGTGCAGGTCGTCTTCAGCCGCCTGCAGTGCTGTTATCATCGTATCAGCTGCATCATCCACCGCCTGCTGATCAGTGCCGTAGGCAAACACCGAACAGCCGCAATCAGCGACATCGGCCGGCGGGAAACCGAACACAAAATCCACCGAACTCACAGTGTCGGACGTCATGCCCGGCAACATGGCATACAGCCTGCCGCCCGGTTCGCGCCGGGTCGACTGGGCCTGAATCGGAATGATGTAGTCCAGTTGCCGCCAGGCTTTGGCGAACGGGGTTCCGCGGGCCAGTTCCTCGCGCAGCAATTTTCGCGCCCGCGCGCCGGTGTCGGCCATGTCGACATGCGGATAGGTGCGATAGATGGCAACCGATGAGGCCCGGTCAAAGAAATCGCGGGACATGTTGCCGTGCAGGTCGAGGCTGACGGCGATCGGCAATGCCGGTCCGGTGACCTGTCTTATGCGGCGCAACAGTTCAGCCTCGCCGTCCTCATGCGACTGGGTGACCATGGCGCCATGCAGGTCCAGATAGACACCATCAATGTCACCGGCCTGTGTCACACCCTCCACGATCATGGCGGCGATGCGGTCAAAGGCATCATCGGTGACGTAGCCACCGGGTTCGGCAAAGGTCCACAGGATCGGGACAATGTCGAAATCTTCCGCCTCGTCCAGAAATCCACCCATGGGCAGGTTGAGGCCTGACAGTGTTTCGATGACCTCGGGGCCGAACTTCATGGCGGGCCATGCGCCGCCTTCCCTGAAGGTTTCGAACGGCGTTGGTATCGGGGCAAAGGTATTGGTTTCGTGCTGGAAACCGGCAACTGCAATGCGCGGGCGCTTCATTCGACTCATCCTTCCCGGGCAAACAGTTGCCGGGCCATGATACCGACGCGGGTTTCTATTTCCTCACACGCGTCAAGGATCAGGTCTTCGCGGAAGCGCGGGCCGACGATCTGCACGCCTACCGGCAAGCCGTCATTGTAGTTGGCGGCTATATTGCCCGCCGGCAGGCCGGTGTAATTGAAGGCAATCGAGTAAATGCCGGCCTCAAGCGTTTCCCTGACACCTTCGACACCTTGTGCATCCCGGTCCCATTCATAGGTCGGCTTGGGCAGGAACGGGGTCAGCACCAGCGGATAATCCTGGAACATCAGGTTGAACTGGCGATGGTAGTAGTTGCGCTTCGCCATGGCCAGCAGCAGGTCCTTGCCTTCATGCGGCGCAAACACCTTGTAGTAGTCGGCAAAGATCTTTTTCAGGGTATCGGACCCTTGCTTGGCGATCTCGTCACCCAGCAACGCCTTGACCTCGCCAAACAGCGACCGGGCACCATCGAGCGCGCATTCCCGCAATTCCGGCATGTCGGCCTCAACCACCTCATAACCGGCATCTGCCAGGCAGTCGCGGGCGGTATCCAGTGCCTTTTCAACCGCCGGGTGCAGATCAAACTCGTACATGTTTTTGGTAAAGGCGACTTTGGGCTTGCCGTCCAGTGCCGGTCCGTCGAACGGCATCGGCACCATCCACGGATCATGCGGGTCATATTCCACCAGGGCGCGCATGCCGGCCCGCACGTCCTTTACTTCACGTGCGATGACGCCCTGCACCGACATGATCTGCGCCAGCAGGCCGCGTTCGGCGGTTTGCGACGGGTTCCAGGCCGGCACCCGTCCAAGACCGGGCTTGACCGTTGCCGACCCGGTTGCAGCGGCGGGATAGCGAAGCGAACCGCCGATATCATTGCCGTGTGCGATCGGCCCCATGCCTGCCATGACCGCTGAAGAAGCACCTCCCGATGATCCCCCGGATGAGGCCCAGTCGTTCCAGGGAGAAAACGTGCGGCCATGCAGTTCGTTGGACGTGGTGGCGCGGAAGGAGAATTCCGGCGTGTTGGTACGCCCGATAATGATTGCGCCGGCTTTCTTGAAATTGCGGACAACCGGTGAATCATCAGGCGCAATGATGTTCTTGTAGGCCTCGACCCCGTTGGGCGTTGCCCGGCCGGTCTGGTCAATGTTCTCCTTTATGGTGACGGGCACCCCATGCAGCGGTCCTGTGGGTCCGGATTTTGCCAGCTGTTCATCGTGGATCCTGGCTTGCGCAATGGCCTCGTCACCAAGATCGTCAACGACCGCATTCAGCTTCGGATTGACGCAGCGCATGCGCTCAACCGTTTGCGTCACTACATCGCTGGATGACACTTCGCCTGCAGCAATCTTCGCTGCAAGATCACAGGCACTCAATTGCCAAAGCGGGTATTCGGACATGCATAGTCTCCTTGCTCCTTACAAACCGGCGCGAAATTCAACAACAAGAGCAGGCAGTTGCACAAGAGCATGGCAGCCATGCATTGGTATTCAGGAATTTGAAAGTCAGCCGTTGACTCGCTTCCCCGAAGGCAGACAGACTGCGATCCAGGTCAAGAGCCTGAATGGCAAAGACCGTCAGTCTAATGAGGAGGTAAGAATAATGTTACGCTGGACAAGACGACATGTTTTGGCAGCCGCAGCTGTATTTGCAACTGTCGTTGCCGGACCTGCCCTGCCTGTGCAGGCGGAAAGTGTGCTGAGGGTGATCCCGCATGCAGATCTGAAAAACCTGGATCCGATCTGGACCACGGCCTACATTTCGCGAAATCACGGTTACCTCATTTATGACACGCTGTTTGCGATGAACGAGAAGTTCGAGCCGCAACCGCAGATGGTCGATACTTATGAAGTGTCGGACGACAAGCTGACCTGGACCTTCAAGCTGCGTGACGGCCTGAAGTTCCATGACGGCGCGGATGTCACTTCCGAAGATGTCATTGCCTCGCTGAAACGCTGGGGAGCGCGTGACGGCATGGGCCAGCAACTGATGAGTGCCATGGGCGAGATGGTGGCGGTTGACGCCTCCACCTTCCAGTTCAAGCTGAAGGATCCATACGGCCTGGTGCTTGAATCAATCGGCAAGATTTCATCCAACGTGCCGTTCATCATGCCAAAGCGTGTGGCTGACACCGATCCGTTCAAGCAGATCGATGACTATACCGGGTCCGGTCCATTCGTCTTCGTCAAGGAAGATTGGGTGCCCGGTTCAAAAGTGGTCTACAAGAAATTTGCCGACTACAAGCCGCGCTCCGAAGCCCCAAATGCAGCATCCGGTGGCAAGGTCGCCAAGGTGGATCGCGTCGAATGGACCTACTTCCCGGATCAGACCACGGCAATGAACGCGCTGATCAACGGTGAGGTGGACTATTTTGAAGCGCCCGCCAATGATCTGATGCCACTGCTTGAAGTCAATGAAGGCATTACCGTCGAGATCAATGATCCGCTCGGCAATATCGGCTTTTCCCGCTTCAACCATCTGTTGCCGCCGTTCGACAATGCAGATGTTCGCCGCGCCGCCATCATGGCCATGAAGCAGGACGACTATATGCAAGGCGCTGTGGGCGACCAGAAATTCTGGAAGACCTGCTATTCGGTGTATCCTTGCGGTACGCCGCTGCAGAACGATATTGGTTCTGACGTCATGAAGACCGGCGATCTGGAAAAGGCCAAGGCTGCCCTGTCGGCAGCCGGATATGACGGCACGCCGGTTGTCATCATGCAGCCGACAGACATTCCGTTGTTGTCGGCGTTCTCGCTGATCACGGCTGAAAAACTGCGCAATATCGGCATGAAGGTTGATGTGCAGGCCATGGACTGGTCAACCCTTACGTCAAGGCGGGCCAAGCGTGATCCGGTTGCAGACGGCGGCTGGAACATATTCCACACCTGGTGGATCGGCGCCGATGTGATCGATCCGATGGCCATCGCCTTCTCCGGTGATCCTGAAAAGGGCTGGTTCGGCTGGCCAAAGGACGCTGACCTTGAAGCTGCTCGGTCGGCCTATGCGAAGGCAACCACAGCTGAAGAAAAGAAGGCCTCGGCTGAAAAGGTGCAGGAGCGTCTCTGGGCGATTGGTGCCTCCGGTCATCTTGGCCAGTTCTTTGTTCCGGTTGCCTACAGGAACAATGTCAAGGGCCTGATCAAGTCACCGGTTCAGTTCTTCTGGAACATGTCGGTCGACGAATAAAACTGATCACATGACTTGAAGCACGGCGGGGTGTACCCTCACCGCCGTGCTTCACTATTACCTTCCTTAATCAGCAACGGAGCGGCTTGTGGTTTTCTATATTCTCAAGCGAATACTGGCGACCATACCCGTCATGGGGGTTGTGGCGCTGTTTGTGTTCCTGATGCTGCGGCTGTCCCCCGGCGATCCGGCAGCCGTGATTGCAGGCGATTATGCAACTACTGAAGACATTATTCGTATCCGGGAAAATCTCGGTCTCAACGATCCCATAGTCGTGCAATTTACCAAGTGGATCGGCCAGCTTGCCCAGGGCGACCTGGGGATTTCCATTTTCACCAATCTGCCTGTGACCACCCTGATCGTGCAGCGGCTCGAGCCGACCATCATGCTCACGCTGACCACCATCATCTTCACCATCGTGGTTGCCGTGCCGCTCGGTACGCTGGCGGCCTGGAAACAGGGCAGCCTGATTGACCGGGCCGTGATGCTGTTTTCGGTGGCCGGCTTTTCGGTGCCGGTTTTCGTGCTCGGTTACATCCTGATCTATGTCGTGTCGATCCAGCTGAGATGGCTGCCGGTGCAGGGTTACAAGTCGATGTTCACCGATGGCGTCATTCCGTTCTTCCGGCACATCATCCTGCCCACCATCACCTTGTCGGTCATCTTCATTGCGCTCATTGCGCGCATGACACGGGCCTCGGTCATGGAAGTGCTGCAGGAAGATTATGTGCGCACTGCGCGCGCCAAGGGTCAAAGCGAATTCAAGGTGTTGATGAAGCATGCGGTGCGCAATGCGGCTGTTCCCATCGTCACCGTCATCGGCCTGGGCATCGCCCTGCTGATCGGTGGCGTGGTGGTCACCGAGAGCGTTTACAACATTCCCGGCCTTGGCAGGCTGGTGTTGGATGCGGTCCTGAAACGCGATTACCCCATCATTCAGGGGCTCATTCTGCTGTTCAGCTTTGTTTACATCGTCATCAACCTGCTGATTGACCTGAGTTACACCTTGTTTGACCCAAGGATCAAATACTGATGAGCACGCAGACAGACAAGGTTGATTTCACGACCTCTGCCGAGGCCACGCTCACCTCGCGCAAGGATGCATCGCTGGCGTCCTTGATGTGGAAGCACCCGTCGGTGTTCTGGGGAGGGCTGCTGCTGGTGATCATGGTGCTGGTCGCCGTGTTTGGCCCGCTGCTGACGGCTGATCCGGTGGCCATCCATCCGATTGACCGCCTGAAAGTACCATCAGCGGAGTTCTGGTTCGGCACTGATTATCTCGGCCGCAATGTCTATTCCCGCGTCATCTACGGGGCACGCGTTTCGCTGGTGGTCGGCCTTGCTGTTGCCGTCGTAGCCGTCGTCCTTGGCCTGGTGACGGGTCTGTTGTCCGGATACATCCGCTGGCTCGATGCCATCATCATGCGGGTGATGGACGGACTGATGGCGATACCCGGCATCCTGCTGGCGATTGCCCTGATCTCCCTGTCCGGTGCCACCTTGTTCACCGTCATCATCGCCATTGTCATCCCGGAAATTCCAAGAGTGGTGCGGCTGGTACGTTCGGTGGTTTTGACCGTGCGTGAAGAGCCCTATGTGGAAGCCGCCATTGCGGCGGGCACCCGCACCCATCTGATACTGATACGCCACATCCTGCCCAACACCATCGCGCCACTGATCGTGCAGGCGACTTATATTTGTGGATCCGCGATGCTGACCGAATCCATACTGGGTTTTCTCGGCGCTGGCATTCCGCCGGAGATTCCAAGCTGGGGTAATATCATGTCGGAAGGCCGGACCTATTTCCAGTTGTCGCCATGGATCATCTTTTTCCCCGGTATCGCCCTGGCGCTGACCGTGCTTGCGGTCAACACGGTTGGCGACGGCCTGCGGGACACGCTTGATCCGCGCATTGCGAGGAAGATGTGATGGCAGGCAACAAGTCTTCGCAAGCTGTTCTGGATATTCGCGGCCTGTCGGTCACCCTGCCGAAAGGCGCCGACCGGGAGTTTGCCATCGAGGATATCTCGCTCACCGTCGGCCAGGGTGAAATCGTCTGCGTGGTGGGCGAATCCGGGTCCGGCAAATCCGTCAGTGCGCAGACCGTCATGGGCCTGATACCGCGCAAGGACCTGACCCCGGTTGCCGGTGAAATCATGCTGCAGGGTGAAGACCTGCTGATGAAGTCCGAGGTTGAACTGCGCGAACTGCGCGGTGTGAAGATGGCGATGATCTTCCAGGAGCCGATGACGGCGCTCAACCCGGTCATGCAGGTTGGCGACCAGATCGGTGAGATGCTGGAAATCCACACCTCCATGTCAGCATCTGAGCGCCATGATCGCATCATCGAGGTGATGAACGATGTCGGCCTGCCCGACGTGAACCAGATGATTGACAGCTACCCGCATCAACTGTCCGGTGGCCAGCGCCAACGCATCATGATTGCCATGGCGCTTGCGCTGGAACCGGCACTGCTGATTGCAGACGAGCCGACGACAGCACTTGATGTCACGACACAGGCCCAGATTCTCGACCTGATAAAGGATATCCAGAAACGCCACGGCACCGGTGTCATGTTCATCACCCATGACTTTGGCGTGGTTGCAGAAATCGCCGACCGGGTCGTGGTCATGCAGGACGGCAAGGTGGTTGAGCAGGGAACTGCGAGCCAGGTGCTGAACAAGCCACGCGAGCCTTACACGAAAATGCTGATCGCGTCGGTCCCCAGCCTGACGCCGCCCAAGCGAAAAGCCATCACCGAGGGTGAACCGATACTGGCGACGAAGGGGCTTGAAAAGATCTATGGCGCACTCGGCTGGTTCGGCGGCGGCCGTGTGGTGCACGCGGCAAAGCAGGTGGAACTGGAAGTGCGGCGCGGCGAGACCCTCGGCGTGGTTGGTGAGTCCGGCTCCGGCAAGTCAACCGTGGCACGCTGTATCGTGCGTCTGATCGATCCGACAAGCGGCGAGGTCCTGATCGACGGCAAGAACATCGCGAAAATGCCCCAGTCGGAATTGCGCTCCTATCGCCGCAATGTGCAGGTGGTGTTTCAGGACCCGTACCGGTCGCTGAATCCGCGCCGCACCGTTGGCCAGTCGATTGTCGAGGGCCCGATGAATTTCGGCACCTCGCATGAAGAAGCATTGGAACGGGCCCGTGACCTTATGGAGATCGTCGGATTGTCACCGCATGCACTGGACCGGTTTCCGCACCAGTTTTCCGGTGGCCAGCGCCAGCGCATCTGTATTGCCCGTGCGCTTGCCATGGAACCGAAGGTGCTGATTGCAGATGAAGCGGTGTCCGCACTTGATGTGTCGGTTCAGGCCCAGGTGCTGAAACTGCTCGATGATGTACGCAAGCGCTTTGACCTGGCCATGCTGTTCATCACCCACGATTTGCGCGTGGCGGCACAAATCTGCGACCGGATCATGGTCATGCAGCACGGCGAAGTTGTCGAGCAGGGGCTGACGGCAAGCGTCTATGCCAAGCCGTCGCATCCATACACAAAGCTGTTGCTCGACGCGGCACCTGGACGCGACGCATTTTCGGCAAGCTGATGCGGCTTATTTGTAGGGCGACTCCACCCGGCGCAACAGGTGCTTGTTCTGCAGTTCCTCAATGTCGGAAAATCCGATAAACGCCTTGAAGTCCGCCATGGACGTTACCGGCTGCGGCAGGTTCCGGGTAGACTTGTCGGCGACCAGTTTCTTGAAGTTCTGCCGCATGGCTTCCGTTGCACTCATCAGGCTGACCAGCGGATAGACCGCCAGTCCGGCAACGCTCTCGATGTCCGACTTGTCCAGGTCGGTTTCAAGCCAGCCGAGGATTTGCAATGACAGGGGCCTGCCGCAGGCTTCGCGCAGGTGCCGCAGTTCTTCGATGGTCTTGAAACACCGGCTGATTGGCTGAACGAGATCGGCACCGGCGGCCACATAGGCGCGTGCCCGTTCAACCGCTTCATCCACCGTCAGGGCGTCGGTCCTGGCCACGATCAGGGTGTCGGGGTCTCTGCGCGCTTCAACGGCAGCGGCAATCTTGCCGGCATTTTCCTCAAGCGGCAGAATGTCGATACTGGTTGCAACCGCCGGACAGCGTTTCGGGGCTTCCTGGTCCTCAAAGATGATCGCTGCTGCGCCGGCGCTTTCGAATTCACGTACCGTGCGCATGACGTTGATGGCGTTGCCGTATCCGGTATCGCCGTCCGCAATCAGCGGTACCTTGATGGCGTTGGCAACATTGCGGATCACCGACAGGTTTTCCGACATCGTGTAGAGTTCCACATCGGGCATGCCGAGAAAGGACGCAGACACACCGAAACCGGATGTCATCACGGCGGGAAAACCGGCCTCTTCGGCAAGCTTGGCCGACAGCGCGTCATGGCAGCCTGCCACCCACACGGTTTTTCCCTCACGTGCGGCGCTGGCGAATTCCTGTTTGCTGAGTATTTGTGACATTACGGCTGCGCCTTTTCCTGTGCTTCATCGCGTTGGTGCAGATAGCCGATGAGCCCGCCTGCTTCCAGCATCAACCGGTCTGCTTCCGGCAGCGGTTCAAACGGCAATTCCAAAGCCCGCGTGACATTGCGAACCACACTGCGTTCCCAGTCCACCTCCAGAATGTCCCATCTGCCGACATTTTCCAGAATGCCCGGACACGGTATTTGCGGGAACCCCATGGCGATTTCGCCGCGCCAGTAGCCGGGCGAAAAACTCTCTGCAATGACACCGCTGATGCCGAGCTTGCGCATGGCGATCATCGGTGGGTAATGGGGGTGGCCATATCCGAAATTATGATTGCCGACCAGCAGGTCACCGTGCCGGACGGATTTGGCAAAATCCGGATCACGCGATGCCATGGCCACTCTGGCGAGCTCGTCGACGTCCTTGATCTTGATGTTCTTGACGCCGACAATCTGGTCGACGTCAAAGTCGATTTCATCGAATATCCAGGCGGCGCGGCCTATCAGCGGTTTTAAAGCCATCGCGCTATCCTTCCAGATACGGTCTGGGATCGGCGATCCTGCCTTCGATGGCAGACGCCGCCACGGCAGCGGCATTGACGATGTAGATTTCGGAATCGGGGCTGCCCATCCGGCCCTGCACGTTCAAGGTGCCGGTAGACACCGCACGTTGCCCGTCACTCATCACGCCCATCCGGCCGAAACAGTAGTCGCACGATGAAGATGTCACGAAGGCACCCGCGGCAATCAGGTCGGTCAGCACGCCTTCGCGCGACGCCTGTTCCATGATCTCCTGGCTGGTGGGAACCACATGCAACTGGAAGCCCGGTTTGACCTGCTTGCCGCGCAGGACTTCAGCCGCAATGCGCAGATCCTCCAGCCTGCCCGAGGCACACGACCCCAGATAGCCGACATGGACCTCGGTGCCGGCATAGTCTTTCAGGTCCTTTGTATTGGCCGGGCTCGGCGGCACGACCACGATGGGCTCAAGCTCTGTAATGTCGATGTCATGCACTGCTGCATAAGTTGCGTCCGGGTCGGAAAACACCGGTTCAAGGTCAATGCGGGCGCGGTCTTTGGCATAGGCAAGCGCCTTGTCATCCGGGTTCATGATGGCTGTAATGGCACCGGTAAACATGGCCAGGCAGTTGATGGTCTGGCGGCCTTCGATGGACAGGTGCTCAATGGCGTCTCCACCGATTTCCAATACCTGAAACCGGCATGATGCCGGGCCCAGCGTGCGCACAATGTGATGAAAGACATCCCGGGCCATGACGCCGCGCCGCAGCCTGCCGTTCAGGTTGACGCGCGTGGTTTCCGGCACCTTGATCTGGATGAACTCCTTGACGAAGGCTTCCAGAAGATGCCGCCGAACGCCAATGGCCAGGGTTCCGAACGTACCCAGTTGTGAAATGTGTCCGTCAAAATGAACCGCGAATGCCCCCGGCGTTGCGTAGCCAAGCTCGGCAGCCACCTGATGGCCGATGCCCTTGCGTTCATAGACCGGCACATTGTTGGCGATGCCCCAGTCCCGGGTGTTCTGGTGCAGGTCTTCTTCCTGCGGTGTGACGGCAGGCACCATGTGGTCGATAAACAGCGCAAAGCGTTCCGGTTCGGCCACCTTGTTGATGCCGAACTCGTCCTTCATCTGCTTGAAGATGACATCCGTGTAGCCGGGAAAATCATAGGCAATGACGAAATCCGGCTTGGCCTTGATCTCTTCACCTGCCCGGACACTGTCCAGACCGGCGGCCCGCGCCAGAATTTTCTCCGCGATTGTAAAACCCATTTGATCTGCTCCCGTGACACCCGACAAACGGTGCCTCATGACTTGCGCAATAATAGCGGCGAATGATCAGGGCATGTCAATCAGCAACTTGGATTTCATCAGATGAAATCATTCGGTTGGAATGGAAGCCGGGGAGATCGAGCGCACAAGCGTGGCCAGGTCCTGGCCGCAGCGCAACAGGTCGTCGAGGCATCTGGGCGCGCCTTCCCCGGCGATCTGCGCCGTCAGCCCGCCCACGGAAACCGCGGCAAGCACATCGCCGTCAGCATTGGTAAGCGGCATGGCAAGGGCGGAAAGGCCAACGGCGACATCATCATGGGTGATGGCCCAGCCGGTTTCCCGGATATCGTCGAGTTCCTGCTGCAGGCGGGCAGCATCAATGACGCTCTTGGCTGTCAGCTGCGTCAGGTTGCTGTTGAGAAAGCTGTCCCTTTCTTCATCCGGCATGTGCGCCAGCAGCACTTTTGGGCCTGCGCCACAGTTCAGCGGCAGCTTGCCGCCAACCGACCACCAGCGTACCTGAACCGCTGATTCCCCGTGATACCTGGCCAGGCATATGGCGGCATTGTTGCGCAGGATCGACAGGAATACCGTGGCGCCGGTGTCACGCGCCAGCCGCATCAGCCTGCTTTGTGTCAGCTCGCGCAGCGAATTTCCTTCCGGCACCGCACCGGCAATCTGCAGCACGTCCAGCGCCAGGCAGTAGGCCCCGGTGTTGTCGTCCTGGCGCACAATGCTCTCGTCGCGCAAGGTGACAAGTATCCTGCGCGTGGTGCCGGCATCCAGTCCGGTCGCCCGCACGATCTCGGCAAGCGTCAGGTGGCGCCGTTCCGGTGTGAACGCCCGCATGATGTGAATGGCCCGCGAAATTGACCTCACACGCGGCAGCGTGCTGCCGTCTCTGGTGCGTCTGGGGTTGCCAGCCGGTCCCTGTCTGTCCATGAGTTCAAGGGCCTCAATTGATTTCATCTGATGAAATATCAATTATCTGTTGACAATACAATACTAGATTGTGGGATAGTCACAGGAATGACGTCTGCTGGTTCAGGCAGCCAATAACGGGAGGATTGTTTAATGCACAAACTTATCAATGCGCTGGCCATTGCCGGTCTGGTCACGGCAGGTTCAGTGTGGACACTCGGGATATCGAGCGCCAGCGCGGAAATGCGCGAACTGCGCTTTGCCGAGTTTGGTCCCAACCGCGGCACCCGCGCTGCTGCCATCCAGTGGCTGGACACAGAACTGCGCAAGCGGTCCGGAGATACGCTTGGTTTGAACATTACCTGGGGCGGTGCCCTGCTCGGCGCCAAGACGGCAGCTCAGGGCTTGTCGGACGGCGTGGCGGACATGGCGTCGATCGTGCCGGTCTACGCACCGGGCAAGCTGGTCGCCTATGAAGTCGTGGACACATTGCAGTTCGGTGATGAGTGGGTCGGCATGATGGCCACTTACGAATTCATGACCAAGAACCCGGCAGCGATTGCCGAGCAGAAAAAAGCCAACATCAAGTATTTCGGCAACTACACCACCGGGCCGACTCAATTGCTGATGAAGGACGCTCCGGTCAAGACCGGCGCCGACCTCAAGGGCAAGACCATTCGTGCGACCGGCGCATTTGTACCGGCGTTGAAATCGCAAGGCGCTGCAACCGTGTCCTTGTCCCAGCCCAAGGTCTACGAGGCGCTGTCAAACGGGTCGGTTGACGGGTCGACCACCTATTACTACGTGGCCAAGGCCTACAAGCACTATGAAGTGGCCAGGCACATTACCGAACTGAACATGGGCCAGGTGCTTGCCTTCGGTGTCGCCATGAACGCCAACACCTATAACAGCCTCAAGCCCGACCAGCAGAAACTGCTGGATGAACTCGGCATGGAGTTCACGGTCTACATGGCTGAGAAAATGCATGCCTCGCGCACCGATGTTAAAAAGGAACTGCAGGAAGGCATTGACGGCAACAAGGTCGAAGTCGTCGAGCCGGACCCGGCACTGCGCGCCAAGCTGATCGAGATTGCCGACGCGGATGTCTCAAACTGGATCGACAAGGCCAAGAAAAAAGGCATGGATGGCGATGCCGTTCTGGCCGACTACAAGAGCCTTGTTGAAAAATACACCAAGGAGCGTGACGACAAGGGATATCCCTGGACACGTTGACGAGTTCGCATGAGTTGCCAGCCCCGGTCATTGTGATGCAGCATTGACCGGGGCTGTTTGGTTTCAACATCCAGGTACTGGCGATGCTCACTGTTTTACGCAAGATCGAAGGTGCTGCGGTGTGGCTGGCATGCGCGGCTCTGCTGGCGATGGGGTCCATAGTCACTGCATCGGTTATCGGTCGCGTGGCGTTCAACATGCCGGTCCCCGATGACCTGATCATGGTCGGCCTGCTCATGGTGTGCGTCATCGTTCTGCCGCTGGCCTGGGTCGAACGCACCGACGGGCACATTTCAGTAACCGTCATCGCCGACCTGTTGCCGGTGCGGGTGCAATATGCGCTGCGCGTGCTGGGTACTGTTCTGTTTGCAGGTTTTTTCGGCACCATGGGATATATGCTGGCGATGAAAGTGCCGGGAGAATACGCGGAGAACCTTTACTATGACGGTCAGTTACACATCCCGACCTGGCCGATGAAGGCAGTGTTTGTGTTCGGCGTGGCGGTGCTGGTGGCACGATGTCTGGTCAGCCTGTGGAACAATACCCGCGCCGTCATTTCGGGCCGCGCGCCTGATGTGCCTGACGCTGACGCACACCGGTAGGGCGACGCTTTGGAACCGCTCACAGTCGGCTTTATCGCTCTTCCTGTAGCCCTGGTGCTGCTGGCCATGCGCGTGCCCATCGCAGCTGCACTGGGCGTGGTTGCCAGCGTCGGCATCTTTGTGATTTTCGCCTGGCGGCCAGGGACCGACTTCCAGCCCGAATACGCCTGGCAGCCGACATTCTCGCTGTTGATCAACTCGCCGTTCGCATTCATCACCAGCTACACCTTGTCCACCGTTCCGCTGTTCATTTTCATGGGACATATTTCCTATGAAGCGGGGTTCACCACCGATATCTACCGGGCCGCCCGGTTGTGGTTGTCGAAACTGAAAGGTGGCGTCGCAATGGCGTCCATCGTCGGCTGCGGCGGGTTTTCGGCGATAACCGGATCGTCGGTTGCCTGTGCCGCTGCCATGGGGCGCATCGCCATCCCCGAAATGCTGAAATTCGGATACTCCAAGCCACTGGCGACCGGGTCGGTAGCCATCGGCGGGACGCTCGGGTCGCTGATCCCGCCGAGCGTGTTGTTCATCCTGTACGGCATTTTCGCCGAGCAATCGATTGCCAAACTGTTTATCGCCGCCATCATTCCAGGCCTTCTGTCGCTGTTTGCCTATCTGGTGGTGATCTATATCTGGGTGTCCCTCAAACCCGACGCCGCGCCGGTGCCGCAAGAAACCGTCACCCGCTCAGATCGCATGAGCGCGCTTGGGCGCTGCTGGGCCATAGTCCTGCTGTTCGTCGTGGTGATCGGCGGCATCTATGCCGGTTTCTTCACGCCAACCGAAGCAGCCGGCATCGGCGCTGCGGCAAGCCTGGTGCTCGGACTGGTGCTGGGCAGGCTGAAAACCTCAAACATTGCCTCGGCCCTGAAGGAAACCGTCTATCAGTCGTCGATGATTTTCGCGATCGCCATTGGCGGCAAGCTGTTTGTCAATTTCATCGCGCTGACCGGCATGGCCGGATCAATCACCGCCCTGATCGACGGCAGCGGTGCCTCCGTCGTTGTGGTGATCGGCCTGATGGTGGTCATGTACATATTCCTCGGCATGTTCCTGGATCCCATCGGCATCATCCTGCTCACGCTGCCCTTGACCATCCCGATCGTCGAGTCGTTCGGCTTCTCGCTGATCTGGTTCGGTGTCGTGGTCATCAAGCTGCTGGAAATCGGGCTGGTCACGCCGCCCATTGGCCTGAACGTATTCGTCATCAAGTCGATCGTCGGTGACAAGATAAAGCTGGAATCGATTTTCACCGGTGTTGCCTGGTTCCTGTGTGCCGAAGTGTTCGTGCTCGGCCTGATCCTGACCGTGCCCGCACTCTCATTGTGGTTGACCCAGTTCGTTTAGGTTCGCTCAAAGTGAAACATCGCGCAGGGCTGCTCGATTTCGTAACCCGTTTCCGTCGGCCGCATATGCTGGTCGAAGGCGCGTTTCATGGCGTCGATGGCAATGGCAAGCTTCGCAGCCCTGGCCGGATTGGCACTTGTGGCCCGTTCAACCACCTGATCGAAACTGTCGAACGTTCGGGTCAGAACATAATCACGGTGCTCGACAAGCCGGAATTGCGGCATCACAAGCTCGCGCAAGCGGTTTTGCGACCGGGTGCGAACATCGGTTTCGTCTTCCAGTGGCCTGACAATATCGGTCATGCCGCCGTGCGGCAGCGGATCGACCACATGCAACCTGCCGCCGGGTCTTAAAACCCGCGCGCATTCTTCAAGCGCCCTGACCTGCTCACCTGCCGGAACATGATGAAACGAGAACATGAAGCACACCAGGTCGGCTGCAGCGCTCTCCACCGGCAGGTCTTCTGCCCGGCCAAGGCGGAACTCGACGCCGGCAGGGGCGTTTCGTGCGCCTGCTGCCACCTTGTCTTCGTCAACCTCTATGGCAGTGACATGGGCTGCAGGCGCAGCCAGTTGCCGGGCGAATGCACCATCGCCTGCACCGACATCGACGGCGGTTACGCCGTCCAAGTCAACCAGGCCGGTAAGTACGTCAAAATGGGTTTTGGCCGGCACGCAATCAGCCGCAGCAATTGCCGGGCAGGGCATGATGGCCATGGCCTGAATGATTGCAGCACCCGCCTTTCCAGAAGTCGGCACCAGCGCCGTGACAGTATTTGTTGTCGGCGCCTGACCATCTTCATGAACATCGGATGGTAGTTGCGGCACACCTCCAGTTCGGTCTTCACCCAGTGCAGCGGATCGGCGGCATAATGGTCCCAGTAATCGCCGTCCATGTTGATGCCGGGTACAGCCGGGTTCCAGGATTCATCCAGCCACAGATCAACATCACCGTACTTCGCACACAGCTTCCGGATTTCGGGATCATCGAGCGCCAGCAGGCGCCCGTTCTCGATCAGCATCTCGTTGTCGCCTTCACGTTCAAGATGGTAGTTCGGGAAATACAGGTGAATGTGCCAATGCCCCACCAGGTGACCTGCCCGCGCAGCCTGGCGTTCGGCCATCGATGAAATGATGGTGCCGAAGCCCATATGGATCACACCGGAGCGCACCCGCTCATACAGGCAGTTGACGAAGCCGGACGGAAAATCCTTGCGCGGCCGGTGAATGTGCGGATTGGTGCCGATCGAGGCTTCCCACCAGTGCATGATGCCCTTGCCCGGAAATGCCGGATACTGGATATCGGCGGTCTGTGCCATGACCTCGCGCAGTTGCCGGCCGAACTCTCCGCCTTCGTTGATCTGGGTAATCTTTGAATTCTCGACAACCAGTTGCGTCCAGTCCATGGCGGCGATGTGGTTGGTGGTGCCGGCAATGACCCCGTTGCCGCTCTCCTTGCCGGGCAGGAACACCCACGGCCTGCCGGTGACATGGCCCGGCAGGTAGGTCTTGCCGAAATGCTCATTGCCGGTCCAGGTGGCAGAGACCAGGTCGGGATTGTAGAACTCGCGCCGGCTGTCCCAGTATTCGGCGTGGTTGGTGAACTCCAGATCGGTGCCTTCAGGATCGGTGATCCGCGCGCGCTTGGCTGTCCGGATACGGTCCCAGGTCCACTTGTCCATGGCGTTGAGCACTTCGATCGGCATGGTGTGTGCCGGCGAGGCCAGGATTTCCGGCGTGATGAACGGCATGCGCTGGATCTTGATATGGCGCTCGGCCAGAACCGGTCCGCCATAGCCCATCAGAACCTTGTCATATTCCTTCTTTTTCTCGATCTCCTCCCACATGTCCATCCATTCGGCCAGCTCCTTGGTGCGGCGCAAATAGTACTGGACTTCATCGGCGCCCACCCATTGCGGGATCGGGCCGCGATCAATCTTCTTGATCTCGTAGATCACATTGTATTTTTCGAGAATTTTCTGGCACGCCTGGATGACCATGTCGGAGTGCCAGTTGTCGACCCGCAACAGCACGCGTTCTCCCGGCTGCAGGTCCCAACAGGCATTCAGGCCGTGATTGTAGGGCCGCTTGGCCACATGTTCGAGATAAGGCAGAAGCTGGTCCGGACTGGTCACCTCGACAAATGGCGGGCAGCGCGGCGGCCGTGCCGATTTCAGCGGCGGTGAGTTGAAAACCGGTACGCCCTCGGGTCGTCCGCGCGGCGTAACGAAGCCTTGTCCGGCTTGGGTTTTGTCCAGCATGCTTGCCTCCAGAAACGTAACAATCCCTTTCAAAACAATCGCATACTGAACCGCCATCCACAAGCCGATTTGCAGCTTGTGCCCCTCGTCATATCTTGGATTGCGTACGACCGGTGGCCGATTGCGGGTCAAGTTCGGTAGCTTCCCTGACAGTCAAACGTCTGCGAAAAACACCCCCCGACATGAAACCGCCAGGCCCTGTTACGCCGCAGGCTCCCGGACAGACAAGCTGTTTCCCCAATAGTGCGGATTGCCTCTCTGGTGAGCGACAGGGTTTGTCAGCTTTGCTGATCCTGGCGGAATTTTCCTGATATCTGACCCTCCGGCATTTTCATCAACACACTGGTATATAAGTATAAATATATATTCAGCGCATTTTGCGGGGTAAAAATATCAAAACAGGTCGCGGAGTGAAGTATAATTACATTTTTCAAGCGTTCAAAAACTAAATTAGGTGAATGTGGTAATAATCACATATCTATTATTCGCGTCAGTATTTGAATGATGGCACTGCATTTAGTACTGAAAATTTAGACCTGGAGCGGAATCATGCTTCTAAGTGAACGATGGATGGCTGGTGTCGCACGATCCGCAGTGGCAATTGTGATGTTTGCGATGTCCGGTATTGCTGCAGGCGCGCAGACCGTGTCGGTCGATCAGGGACCAAACTGGAGCGCTGCTGACAGAAAGGAATTTTACAACCAGGATCAGGGGTCGCGAATTATGCCTCTTGCGTGGATGCGCGCACTGGTTTTGCCGGACGGATCCGGTTTCCTTGAAAATGGACTGACGCGTTACGGGTATCTGAAAAACCCCGATGGCCCGGACCAGGATATACCGGTTGGTTTCACCGTCGCGAAACATCAACAAACCCCATCAATCGGGATGACCTGTGCGGCCTGTCATACCAGGCAGATTGAAGTGAACGGCACCGCCTATCGTATCGACGGCGGCCCTGCGATGGTCGACTTTCAATCATTTCTCAAGGACCTGGCTACGGCAGTTGGGTCGGCGCTTTCCAGTGCCGCGGCCTTTGACCTGTTCGCGGACAAGGTCATAGGCGCAGGTGCTTCGGAAACCGACAAGCAGGAGCTGAAAATTGCTGTCGAACTGTGGCAGCTGAGGTTCACCACTTTGACGTCCCGGGCATTCCCGGATCCGGCCTGGGGTCCGGGTCGTCTCGACGCCGTATCGATGATCTTCAACCGGTTAACCGGGCTGGATATCGGTAAGCCTCCGGATTATCTGATTGCAGAGAACATTTATCCGGCCGATGCACCAACGCGCTACCCGTTTCTCTGGAACGCGGCCCGTCAGGACAAGACCCAATGGCCGGGCTTTGCCGACAATGGCAATGATCTGTTGGGGCTCGCCAGAAATCTGGGTGAGGTCTACGGCGTATTCGGTGTATTGCACCCGACAAAAACCAGCGGGCTGTCCCTGCTGAACCGCGACTACCTGGGAAACAACTCTGCGAATTTCGAGGGGCTCTGGCGTCTCGAAGAACTCATCTGGAAGATCGGCCCGCCGAAATGGCCATGGCAGATCAATCAGACTCTGGCCGATACCGGCAAGGAAATTTTCGACCGGCCGTCGTCCGGTGGCGGCTGTGTTGAATGTCATGGCATCAGGCCCGGCGCAAACAGATTTACAATCAGGGGCACCTGGGCCACGCCGATCCAGGATGTTGGTACCGACAACCGGGAATGCAAGATACTGGCGCGCACTGTAAAAACCGGGGTCATGGAAGGTGCGAAAATTCCGTTCCTTACCGACCGGTTGAAGGCGACGGACACAGCCTTCAATGTCCTGTCGACGGTAGTTCTAGGATCGATTTTTCAACGGGTCACCAGCTTTGGCGCAACCAGTACCGCAGGCGCGGCCACTGGAGAAATGGCAGAGTTGCCGCCGCAGCTGAAACAGCTCGAAGGTGCATTTCGGAAGGTAAAGCCTCCCGCACCGGGCCTTGCGACCTCGCCCGGCAAGTCGGGTTGTGGTTATGAAGCACGCGTGCTTCAGGGAATTTGGGCTGCTGCGCCCTATTTGCACAATGGATCGGTTCCGACACTGGAGGCGCTGTTGCTGCCGGCTTCTGAACGTCCTGCCTCGTTCAAGCTCGGTCCGAACTACGATATCGCCAAGGTCGGACTGGCAAGCCAGCAAACCAAGTTCGATCATACGCTAAAGACCACTGATTGTTCAGCAATCAGCTCCGGCAACAGCCGATGCGGACATGAATACGGCATGACCCTGAGTGAGCCGGAACGCGAAGCGTTGCTGGAATACCTGAAAACGCTCTAGCTCGCGGTTGGCAGGGAACAGACTGCATCAGTTGCCTTGAACCCGGGTGGGCCTTGTGTCCCACCTGCCAAACAATCCGATTGACAAATGAAGGAGCAAGCCATGTTCATAAAACACATTCTGGCCACCACATTGATCGCCGGCCTGTATCACCCCGTGGCGCAGGCACAAACCCAACAGGCGCAACACGATACCCGCTTGCCGTCGCAGAACACAGAGCAGGCAGTGAGAAAACTTCCCGCACGTGCCAGCGCTGCAAGTACAGCGTCCAGCAAGGCCAGGGTTCAGAAATTCAACATACGTGAGCAGAAGTTCCGCCAGTTCAGCGTCAAGTCAGACCAGGTTCCCGAAAATCAAAAGGGGCAGTTGAAGTTCAATGCACAAGGGCGCGCTGAAGTACCGTTCGTTGCACCCAATACGATCATTCTTCAGTTCAAAAAGGACGTTTCAGAACAGCAGATCGCGGCCTTTCTGGCTGAGCGCAAGCTGGTAGTCGTGCGGACTTATCCCAAGATCGGCGCAATCCAGGCGGAAGGTGATCTCAGCGCCTATTTCAAACCCGAATTGACCGACAATAACACCAATGACGCATTGTTGCGCGGGCTCGTCACGGTGATCAAGGACTTCAAGGCTGATCCGCGCATCCGGAACGCGACGCCGGATCTGGTTCTTCGCGATCAGACCAGCCACGGTTCAACAGGCATTCAGATCACCAACCTGCTGACCCCGAGTGACGTTGTCCTGTCCGATCCCGCAGCGCCGACCGAAGTGGTTGACTGGGGCGTCACGGACATTCAGGCCGATCAGCTCTGGTCACTGCCGGGTGCTCAGGATGGCGTGTTGTTTGGTGTCATGGATGTCGGTTTTGCCCGGCATGAAGATATCGTGTTTCTCGGATTTTTGCCCGATACGGACGTCGACGACCACGGTAATCATGTCGCTGCGATTGCCTGCGGACGCCACGACAATCAGGTGGGTATCAAAGGCGTGCTGCCGCATTGCCTGGTACGTGCGCGCTCCGGCGATGTATTCTTTGACAGTGTCGAAGGCGGCCAGGTTCTGGATTTCCTGGTACTGTTCAGTCAGGTCCTGGCAACATTGGAGAAATTCGTCGACTCGCAAGATGACGTCGGCACTTTCAATGTCAGCCTGGGGTACAACTGGCGGAGCAATTTTGGCATCAATCCCGATCTGCCGGAGTCTGCCCAATGGCGCACGCTGGTCGCTTCTCAAGGGGCCTTTCTGGTTCCGCTGCTTGAACTTGCCAATCAGAACGGAAGGGTGATTTTTTCAGCTGCCGGCAATGACAGCTCCGGCCTTGTCACACCGATCGGTGCCAAATTCGCCAGCCCATTCAACTGGGCAGCAATAACCGCCAGGGAGAAGAACATCGCGGCCAATGGCGTGATTGTCGAGGCGCATGACCAGGATGGCAACCGGGCACCATTTTCAAATACCGGTGGTCACATTTCCTGCCCGGGCGTCAATATTTTCAGCGCCGTGGCCTTTGACCCGCAAAAGCAGATATCGACCAATGCATACGGCACCATGAGCGGAACGTCGATGGCCTCACCCTACTGCGCATCAGGCCAGGCACTGTTCAAGCTGGTGCGTCCGGGATATTCCGGCGTCGAGGCCGTCAACTGCCTGACCACATCAAGCGACAATTCGAGCTCCGGAGCGCCGATGCTTCGCCTGCAGCAGGCGCTTGCGTCCTGCCCTGCAAAACCGTGAATGAACGCAATGCTCGATCTGCGCTGGAAAAGCCGGCACCGGCTGCGCCACAGGCGTTATGTCGGCGGGCCGACCGGCGGGTCAGGACCGGCCAGACAAAGCCCCGCACACTTGTACCGCCTGAATGCGGAGCCGGGTCAGTCCCGCTGGTCTGAATAGGATTTTTCCGCTTCGTAATAGGCGTCGAACCCGACCGCCTTGCGCAGGTCGGCAAAGTCCAGCAGGCGGTCGGCGGGGTGTATGCGCTGCGCCATTTCGGCAAGGGATGCCTGGATGGCTTTCATGGCAGCCGACATCAGTGTCAGCGGGTAGGCGGCGAAGTTGTAGCCCAGTTCATGCAGGCGATCAGGGTGCAGTATCGGTGTTGCGCCGCCTTCCACCAGGTTGGCCATGTGTATGCCCGGCGCTTCACCGGTCAGCCGAGCCATTTCATCTTCGCACTGCGGTGCCTCGACAAACAGGATATCCGCGCCGAGATCTGAAAACCCTTTGGCCCGGTCAATGGCTTCATCCAGACCATGCCCGTGCCGCGCATCGGTGCGGGCCAGTATCATGATGTCGGCACCTGCCTCGCGTGCATCCACGGCTGCCCGGATCCGGTTGAAGGCCTCGTCGCGATCGACAACCAGCTTGCCCTTGGTATGGCCGCATCTTTTGGGTGACACCTGGTCCTCGATCATGACGGCGCCGAACCCTGCGCGGGCATATTGCTCGACCGTGCGGCGCACATTGAGCGCATTGCCATAGCCGGTGTCACCGTCGCCGATCACCGGAATATCGGTCGCAGCACAGATGTTGCGGCCCTGGTCCAGCATCTCGCCAAACGAGATCAACCCCGTATCGGGCGCGCCGATGCGTGAAGCCGACACGGCAAAGCCCGACATGAAGGTAAAACCGAAGCCGGCATCACCGATCATCTTGGCACTCAGCGCATCCCAGCAGCACGGCATCACATGGCAGGTATCTTCAGCCAGCAGTTTCCTAAGTCGGGCGGCGGGAGAAAGGTTGGTCATGGCTAATTCTCAAAGTTTGAACGGGATGTACATGGCAATATCCGGGAACTCGTAGATCAGGAACACGGTGAACAGCATCAGGGCCAGGAACGGCCACACGCCTTTCGCCACTTCCTGCATGGAGGCCTTGCCGACGGCCTGTATCACATAAAGGTTCAGGCCCACCGGCGGCGTGATCAGGGCGCATTCGATCATGATCACGAAGAAGACGCCGAACCAGATCGGGTCTATGCCGAGACCAAGCAGCGATGGTGCCAGCACCGGCACCATGATCAGCATCATCGACAGCGCTTCCAGGAACAGGCCCATCAATACCAGAACCGCGCCGACGACCAGGATGAACAGCCAGGCTTCGGAGAAGTTCTGGGAGATGAAGAACGACACGTCCTGCGGAATCCGGTACAGCGATATCGCCTTGCCGAATACCTTGGCGCCGGCGACGATCAACAGGATGGTGACGGTCGTCACCATGGACTGCGTGACTGCCTCTTTCAGGGTTTGCCAGGTCAGCGTGCGCAGGATGACACCGGTGATGACAAGGGATGCCGCAAAGCCGATTGCCGCTGCTTCTGTGGGTGTGAACACGCCCCAGTAAATGCCCCATATGATGAGACCGGCCAGTCCCAGCGCGGGTAAGGCGCGCAGGCCCGTATCGCGCCGTTCTGTCCAGCTTGCCTTGGGCGAAGACTCACATTGCGGTGACAGCCACGCATAAATCATCGAAAACCCGATGAACAGTGCCATCAGCATCAGGCCCGGCCCGATGCCGGCCAGGAACAGCTTGATGACGGATTCCTCGGTAATGAACCCGTAGACAATCATCGGGATCGACGGCGGGATCAGGATGCCCAGTGTGCCGCCGGCCGCCAGCAGGCCCAGTACGAACGGTCGCGGATATCCGCGCTGGCTCATTTCGGGAATGGCCACTGTGCCGATGGTAGCCGCGGTTGCCACCGACGAGCCCGAGATCGCGGCAAAGATGCCGCAGGAAATCACCGTGGCGATTGCCAGGCCGCCGGGCAGGTGACCGACCCAGGCCTGAACCGCGGCAAACAGGTCGCGCCCCACCCCGCCTTTCAACAGCACGTTGGACATCAAAAGGAACAGCGGCACCGCCAGCAGCACGAAATTGTCGATGGTGCCGAGCATGCTCTGGGGTGCCATCAGCGGCGAGAACCCGCCCATCAGCAACAGCACCAGGCCGAGACCGCCAAGCGCAAACGCCACCGGTACCCGCATCAGCAGCAGGGTGAACAGCGCCAGTAGAATGAGTATGGTGGTCATCTAGTGACCACCGTCGCCGGCGGGTTTGGCCAGCGGTTTGCCGCGCGCCAGCCTGATGAGGTCAGCAGCGCACACCAGAACCGACAGGCCGAAGCCCAGCGGAATGACCATTTCGGTCCACCAGTTGGGGATGTTGAGCATGGTGCCGGTTGACCGGCCGCGAACGAAGCTGTCCCAGGCGATTTCCCAGCCGAACCAGAACACGACGACACAGAAGAAGCCGGTGAACACAATGGTCACCAGGTCGCAAAACCGTTGCGCCCAGCCCGGCAACCGTTCGTGCAGCAATTCGATATTGATGTTCTTGCGCCGGGCGATTGTATGCGGCAGGGCCACATACATGCCCCAGATCAGGAACATCTGCGATATTTCGGCAGCCCAGATGGTGGGTGCGGAAAACACATAGCGCGCCACGACCTCCCAGGTCAGCAACATGCCCGTTGCAAAGAACAGCCAGGCCGCCACCGCGCCCAGCCAGTCTATCGTTTTGTCCGAGAAATTCACGCCATGTCCCTGCAAAGACGAAGGTCAGATCGGTATCTGGTGCCGGCCGGGATCCAAACCGGTTACGGTTTGACGGACCCCGGCCAGCCATGGAGATCGATGACTACTGCAGCGACTGCGCTGCCTGTAACACTTTTGCACCAAGCTCGCCGGAGGCAGCCTTGTAGCCGTCAATGACCGGTTGCGCCGTCTGCTTCCAGGCGGTCACTTCCTGCTCGGTTGGCGTGTAGATGGTCATGCCGTTTTCCTTGGCAGCCGCGTAGGCGTCTTTTTCGATTTGGCTGACCTTGTCGCGAACTGTCATTTCGGCTTTCAGCGCAGCCGCCGAAATTATCTTGCGGGTGTCTTCAGGCAGGCCCTGCCAGAATTTCTCGTTGACCAGCACGATGAATTCAATATCGGCATGGTTGGTCACGGTTAAATGGTCCATGACTTCCCACAGTTTGCGCGACTTGACGCCGGAGACACCGGTCATGCCGATGTCGACAGTGCCGCGCTGGTAGGCAAGATACTGTTCCGAGCCCGAGATCAGGGTTGGAGAACCGCCGGCTGCTTCGGTGAAGGCACCGAGCGTCTTGCCGAACACACGAACCTTCTTGCCCTTCATGTCAGCCGGTGTTTTGACCGGTGCGCCCTTGGACAGCAGAATGGCGCCGCCATAAGCCTGCCACCACAAGACCCGGGAACCGGTACCCAGTATGGCCTCATCTATCGGCGCTCTGACCGGGCTGTCGGGAGCTACCGCCTTGCGTACCAGTTCTTCGGAGTTGAACAGGAACGGCACATAGAAAATATCAACCGCCGGAACGTCACCGACGAAGCGGGTCAGCGAGGCAACCCCCATTTCAATGGAGCCCGAGCCCACCGCCTGGGGCACTTCCTTGTCCTTGTAGAGCTGGGCTGAGTCGTAGATCTGGACCTCGACCTTGCCGCCGGAATTTTTCTCGACCTCTTCCTTGAACAGCACCAGGTTCTGGCCGAGATGGCTCTTCAACGGCAGTTGCAGCGAGATGCGAAGGGTTGTGTCGGCAGCCATCGCGGCCACCGAGGAGACGGCAATCACCAAAGCTGCCATCACCGATGCAAATAGGCGTTTCATGTTGTAACTTCCCTGTGGATTAGCATTGATCTTGTTGTTGGCCTCAAATGCGGTCGAGGCAGCGGAACCGCACTATTGCCCAGTCTGCCGGGCCGGGCAAGCGTGAAGGAAACCACCAGATGAAAATCACCGGTGTCCGCGCCACGCCCGTCAATGTACCGCTGGAGGCAGCCTGTGTCTGGTCCTGCGGCACATTGCCCGGCTTTACCCGGACCATCATCGAGGTGGAAACCGATGAGGGCCTGGCCGGCATTGCTGAAGCGCCATAAGCCGCCGCCGCCTGCATGCACCTGTGCGCGTCGCAGAGCTGGATTACCAAACCAAACCAGTCGCTGCGGACAATGCAACCCCATGATGTGATCGAGGAAGGCCGGTTCCGGCCGAAGAACAATGTCGTGCGGGTGCCTGAAGGACCCCGACCGGGCGTGACCCTGTGCCGGGACAAGCTGAAATTCCTGCATCAGCATTTTCTCGATAACGGTGTCATGAACAAATATCACAACCCGGCTGACCCCGGCTGGTATGTCAGGCTGGCAATGATCAATCCGCCTGCAATGACCGGGATATCAAGGCTGGATGCTGACAATCCGGCCTGTGACAATCATGTCCGCGTACAGTCGGGTCCGGATGTATCTCAGACGTAAAGTGGCCGCCAGGCCGGTTCGGTGAAGATCCGTTTGTCTTCTTGATTGTTGGATGGCGATTGACACAATAGGCAAATATTCATTTAATTCGCAGTGTTCTCGATATGATTACACAAGTTACAAAGCGGTCTCAATTCGATGATGACTTGAACCAGAGCGGTAGATGTATTTGTGGTGCGCCGGACACGCTATGGTTGTTTGTTCTGTATTGAATAAAGCGAAGGGAAGAGAAAATGGGTGGCTTTTTGCCAGATATCAATGTTGCGGGATTGTTGGAACAACTGAATTTGCGGTTCGGACCTAACGAGGCCATTTGTGAAATGCTCGCCTTGCACAAGGAGTTCGACCTGTTTTCCAAGAAGCATTCTCTTGAGCATTCTTTTGCACTTCTCAACCTAGGGCCGGCTAATCATTGGGTGCATCGGCGTGGATGGTACAAGTATCTGAATTCGCTAAAGAATTGTCCTTCAGACAAGGCCGGGCAAAGCGCTCATGACAGAATTTTGTCGGTGTTGAGAAGCCATTTGGGAAAGGGGAAACCGATCCCCATTCATTTCACGTCTCACGACTCCAACAAAAAGATGAGTGTGAAAGTTTCATCAAGCCCAAAACAGGCCTTGCCTTATTCGACACAGGAATTTTTGGTTATCTCGTTGCCAATGACCCCGATTGAAAAGAACCGCGCCAAACGCCGCGCCAAGTCGAAGTAAGATTTCAGAATCCATGGATGATCTGGATCTTGCAACGCTGTATTCCGGCGTGGCTGATTACTATGCAAAACGCGTACGACGCTTCGGGAGTACACCATTGGGTGTTGACTGGAGTTGCATTGCGTCTCAGGAGCTGCGCTTTGTGCAGATCATGAAAGTGTGCGATTTCACCGTGCCATTGGCGCTCAATGATGTCGGGTGCGGGTACGGTGCACTGGTTGGATATCTGCTGAAGCGCCATGCTGAAGCAGATATAGACTATCTCGGCATTGATCTGGTGAAGAGTATGCAATGCCGCGCCAGTCAACTTTGGCGTGCGCAACCATGGGCGTCATTCACCACTGCCGATTGTATTCCCCGTACTGCGGATTACTGTGTTGCCAGTGGCATTTTCAATGTCAAATTGCAGCAATCAATCCAGCATTGGGAGCACTTTGTGGCGGTGACGCTGGCCGATATGCACCGTGCGAGCCGCAAAGGCTTTGCTGTCAATTTCATGCTGGAGAACTCGAACTCGTCGTACAATAATTCCTGTGACGCTTTGTACAAAGCACGGCCTGATAAATGGATCAGACACTGTGAGCGGGAGTTCGGTTCATCTGTAATTCTGGTGGAAGGCTACGGTCAGCCGGAGTTCACCCTTCTTGTGCAGCGGCAGGCGGCGAACTGTTAGAAATCAGGGCGCGCACCTGAGCCACCCGATCGAGGAACACCTCGGCACCGGTATACCTGATCAGGTCTTCAGCGCAGGTCAATCGTTCGATGGCTTCGGCTTGCCGCTTGACGCCGTGGGCCGCATGAATAACTGAAGCAGAAATCACCGAGGCCCTGCATACTGCCAATCTCGCTCCACGCTGCTGCGCAACCTCGATTGCCTGCTGTGCAATCGTTTCGGCTTTTTCAAAGTCTTCCATCTGGTAATGGCAGTCGGCCAGGGTGGCCATCATTTCAGGTTCAAACTCCAATGCCGCCTTTGCGGATTTTGCAAATTCAATTCCTTCAATCAGTTTGGACGCTGCTGCATCAAACTCGCCCTCAACGAACCTTGCCGTACCCAGGCACCCCAGCGCGTACACAGTCAGATACGGGTTTTGAATTTTCTCGGCAATCGCGGAAATATGAAGTGCATGTTGGTTTGCAACAGCCGGGTTTCTGCCAAAGTATGCAAGATCCACATAGGCAAGGTGGGGGATAAACCGAACAGCCGGGTCAAGGCGAGATTGATCAATACTCAATACCTGCTGCAGGTTTTTCTCGGCTTCACCGAACTGTCCCAGGCGGACCAGGATGCGACCGCGCAGGCTTCTCATCCATTGCTCAACATCCAGGCCAAGGAACTGCTCATCGAACGTGCTGATGTCCGAGACGTTTTGCAACGCCCAGCTGTTTGCTGCAAGTGCCTTGTTCAAACATCCTGCCAACCACTTTGCGTGGCAGAAAAGAGCATTGAGGGTAGCGGCGCGTCCGGGACTTGGTTCCTTGCAGTCAAGTGCCAGTGCCTCTTTGATGCGTGCAGCATAGTCATCTGCTGAACGGCCGCTGGCCACCGAAATTCTCCCGTCGGCAGCCAGCAAAAGCGATGTCATGGTTGTGTCGATTTTCCGCGCCCATCCAAGCGCTTCTTCGATGAAGGGCTTGACTTGTTCGGCGGTCATTCCCTCCCGCCATCCAAACATCGCGATTTGGCCGCTGGCTCTCATTCGCAGCCTGTTGAGTTCGGGTTCATTTGGCTGATCGCTCAGCAGTCGAAGTACTTTGTGCCAGTACTGAAGAGCCTGGGCGGATGCTGTGCTGCCTATCCACACTGCTGCCCGGATTGCGAATTTCGCGGCACTCACAAGCTGACCTGCAGCTTCGTAGTGGTGGGAAATCATGGCAGAAATTTCATCAAGTTTTGCAGCGTATTGCCGCTCCAGTGCAGCAGCTATAGCGGCATGCAACTCGATGCGCGTGCTTTTGAGCTGCTCGTTGTACGCCACTTCCTGCACCAGGGGATGTCGAAAGAAGTATCCCTGGTCATCGGAACCAAAGCGGGGTTCAACCAGATGGGCACTGTGCAGACGGTCTGCACTGGCCAGGAGCTGTTCCTTGGACAGGCCGGCAACGTCCTCGACGATGGACAGCGGGAATTCCTTGCCGATGATCGCGGCAATATGAAGGATGTTTTTGTCCTGCGCCTCGAGCCTGTCGATCCGAGCGCTGATTGTTGCCTGGACAGATGCAGGAAGAAGGTCTGAATCGGATTTCGAACCAAGCCGGAAATCACCAATCTTGCCGCAAATCACGTCACGCTCAGAAAGAGATCTGACCAGTTCCTCCGCAAAAAACGGGTTCCCGCCACACCGTGCCGCTATCTTCTGCATGATCGGACTGAGTTCGACATGTTTGCCGATCAGTTGTTCCACCAGGTCTGTCGTTTGAGCTTCACCCAATTCTCCAAGGGAAAGTTGCTCATAGAAGGAGTTGGCCATCCACTCAGCCGTATAGGACTGACGGAAGTTCAGCACCAGCATGGTTCGTGTTCCGCGGATCGCCTGAACGATCTCGGCAACAAATTCCGCACTGCCGGCGTCCAGCCAATGCAAATCCTCAAAAATAATGACAAGCGGTTGCATCCCCATCTGCTTCACCATATGGCCAACTATGCTGCGCAGATGCGATTTTGGCTGTGGTATTCGCCGGGCGGGGCCGTCTGAACCAAGGGCTTCAATCCCCAGAAACTGAAACAGCAGTGGGAGGTCGGCTTCCTGATCCAGTCCTGCTGTGGCCGGGTGTTGAACTGTGCGTTCACGGGCGGCAGCCTGACTGTCTGAAGATGAAACTCCCAGCAACAGGCGGAGGAATTCCAGAATGGGTTGCAGCGGAGTAGCCTGTCCGGATATGAACGCACGCGCTTCCAGAACCGGAATGGACCGAAGGCGGCACCACTCGGCAAATTCGTAACACAATCGGCTTTTTCCGGCGCCGGCTGCTCCTGAAATACCAATGACCCTGGCCTCGCCGTTCTCGGTGTCATGCAATGCCTGCCACAATTTCTGAAGTTCGGTTTCACGGCCGCGAAACGGTGTCAGCTTGGTGGTTCTGAAGTGCTGGCTGGCAACGGCTGGTTTGAAACCCTGCAGGACGTAAGTCTCAATCGGCTCGGAAAAGCCTTTTGCCTCTCGTTTACCGAGATACCGCACGTCGCAGTGGGTCTCCACTTGCCGATAGCAGTCGCCGGTCAAGCAGATGCTGCCCGGTTCAGCCATTTGCTCCAGCCGGCTCGCCAGGTGAATTGTCACGCCATGTGGAAGCGGGTCGGGCCTGTCTTCATCCTGCGAGATGACCAGTTCACCGGAATGTAATCCAATACGCACTTCAGTGCTGTGGATCTGTGCTTCGAATGCCCGCCGAATGGCGATAGCTGCCTGGCAGGCGAGAAGTGCATGTGCTTCTTGCGCCCGGGGCGCTCCAAACACAGCCATAATGCCATCGCCAAGAGTGCGCACCACTGTGCCGTCAAAGCGCTGTACCGCGGCACACATCTGCTCCAGGCTTGGCCGCAGTCTTTCCATTGCCTGTTCTGGATCAAGTTCGGCAATAAGCTGTGTTGACCCCACAATGTCAGCGAAAAGAACCGTGCCCTGCTTGCGTTCTGCCAAAGGGGGGTGACCCACAGCGCTGCCGGGTGCCGGGCCGTTCCGGACCGGCCGGAGCTCGCCTCCGCACGCGTCGCATATCTGTGCTGATGGTGCGTTCTTGTGATCACAATGTTGGCAAATCGCACTAAGTGCTATGCCGCAAGAGCCACAGAACCTGTTGGCGGGAGGATTTGTTGCGTCACACGCAAGACATCGCATTTGATGTTCCTCCCCAGTATCTCTGATCGAGTCGTTGGACTTGCATTCCAGCAGTACCCAATGCCGGTTTGAACTGCTGGCATGAACCGTGCGCAGCATCGAAGCGCCTTGCTCACCAGCATAGTTTGCGCAAACTGCTGGCGGCAAGTTTATTTATGAAATGCAGTGGGTTAAACGTCTGGATCAATGGTTTTGCCGGCAGTTTCCGTCAGCTGTTTGTCTGCAGACATCCGGCAATTTGACAAAGATGACGAGTGTGAGTTGTTTCTGATTAACTGTAAGTGATGCTGGGGAGCCGTCCAGGTTCGTCAGCCCCTTACCTCACTCGGCAGGTGCAGGTGGCCCGCAGAAATATAGTAGCCGGTGTCAGGTCTGACCCTGGATCGTGATGTTTCTCTAGGACTCTTCAGTACCGAAGGCATTGACGATATTGCGCAACCGGCTGACATCCAGAACGATGATGCTCTTGCGGGACGCCGCAACAATTCCTGATGCTTCCAGCATGCTTAGCTGCCGTGATACGGCTTCGCGGTGAGTGCTGATGCGCGCAGCTATTTCATAATGAGTGGGGGCTGGTTCAATCCTCGCAGTGTTCCCTTCAATCCCGCTTTCCAGGCAATATCGCAACAGCTCAGCCTGCAGTCGATAGCTGACAGACATGGTGCTGAATTCGAAAATTCTCTGGGTCAGGTATCTCAGCTTTTGAACAAGATGCTCGGCAAAACACACACCCACCGACGGGTATGTGTGTAAAACCCACTTGAAATCGCCAGACGACATGCGTGCAATTACAGCGTTTTCCAGCGCGTGTATGGAGGCAGAGCGGGCCTGGTTGTCAATGGCTGCAAATTCGCCGAACATTTCGCCATTGCGAATGAAGGTGTAGGTAACTTCCTTGCCGTTCAGGGAATAGCCTTTGGCTGAGACCGAGCCGTCTATGACGAAGAAGATATCAGTGCTTGAGTCGTCCTCGTCCAGCACCATCTGGTCTTTGCTGTAATCACTCCACTGGCATTTTGCCGCGACAACATCCAACTCCTCATTTGCGAGAACACTGAATATTGAAACCCGGCTCAGCAGTTCAATCTTGTCCAGATTCATTGTAGGGCATCTCAAGTCATCAACCAAAATGGGCACCTTACACCAGTCACTGAAAAGTACCGAGAGAGTAAATGGGTGCCGGCCCGATTACATCTTAGAGTTGCATCGAGTCGAAAACCAAGAGGGTTTGTTCAATCCGGCTTGTCGCGACCATGCGCGAGTGCAGATGAAACACAATTCTGCTCCACCCGCACATGCTTGCGGGAGGGCATCAGGCAGGCTGAAGACAGAATTTGCCTGGTGAGCTTTATGGATTGTGATCTGGGATGCTTTGATGATGAGACATGCCAACTGGAACCACCTGCAAATCCATTCGGACCAAAAGTGTTACCCATGTCTCCGGTATGGACCCTGGGAAACTTGGCGCACCGGGGAAGATTCGAACTCCCGACCCCCAGATTCGTAGTCTGATTTTTTAGATGAATATACCTCAACATAGATTCTCAATAAAATGGCTTTTTTGCATTGTTATCAATATATTGTGCATTCATAGTTGAACATATGGCTCTTCTCTTGCTCGCATGATTGTGCTACCTATGTGCTATCTTTTTAGCAAACCTGACTTAAGGAATGCACCCTCAGAGCAATGGCACAACACGCACTCACCGATATTATGGTTCAACGACTGAAGCCTGACGAGGCCCGCCAGTTTGAACTGTGGGACGGCAAGTTGCCGGGCTTTGGAGTGCGCGTGTCCTCCAAGGGAACAAAATCATTTGTGCTGGTCTATCGCCATGGGGGTCGTGCTCGGCGCATGACCATTGGGCGTTATCCCATGTTGGGATTGGCAGATGCTCGTAAGTTGGCACAGACAGCGTTGTCAAAGATTGGACAAGGCATTGATCCAGTGGCTGAGAAGGAAGCGGCCGAGGTTCGCAAAGATAACTTGTTTCCAGCCGTGGTTGATGAGTTCGTGCGGGTTCATTGTTACCGGCACAACCGGGCAAACACAGCCAAAGAGACTGAACGGCTTTTGCGGGTAGAATTTGAGAGCAAGTGGCGCAAGCGCGACATTCACTCTATCGGCAAGGTTGACGTCAATAGGATTCTTGATGGGATTGTAGACCGTGGCTCGCCTGGAGCCGCTGCCCATGCCTTTGCTGCTATCCGCAAGTTGTTCAACTGGTGTGTCGAACGTGGGTTGATTGAAGTCAGCCCCTGCCTCGGATTGAAGAATCCCGCACGTATCGGTGCACGTGAGCGTGTCCTGGATGACCAAGAACTTTGTGCCGTCTGGCGAGCCTCGGTTCAGGTTGGCTATCCAGTTGGACCAATTGTTCAGCTATTGATCCTGACAGCCCAGCGACGCGGTGAAGTTGCTGGCATGCGGTGGACTGATCTGGATCTCGAGGAACGTCTTTGGACTATTCCGGGTGAACTGACTAAGAATGGTCGGTCTCAGCAAGTTCCCCTATCCCCTCGTGCTGTAGACATCATCTCGTCATTGCCGCAGCTGGATGAAGTCTTTGTGTTTCCGGCTCGTGGAGTTAAGTCCCAAGCCTTTGGTGGCTTTAACAAGGGTAAGATTCGTTTAGATGCGGCATCTGGTGTTTCTGGCTGGACCTTTCATGATCTGCGCCGAACAGCAGCAACTGGCATGGCCAGACTAGAAGTGCCGCCTCATGTTGTCGAACGTGTTCTAAATCACGTGTCGGGCACATTCGCGGGTGTTGCTGGGATCTACAATCGCTTCGCCTATCTCCCGGAGATGCGCAAAGGGCTTGAATCCTGGGATAACCACATCAAGGCCCTGCTTTCGAGTTGATCCACGTCGCTGGTTGTTTCTAATTATTGGGTGACGACCGGCCCATTTTCCATTTTTTGTCGTCTAAAAATATTTCCTATTATTACTACTATTATTGACTGCCATTTTAGCAGAAGCGGCCTGCCGTATTGACAGGGATTTCCTGCCATTCTGGCAGAGGCGCTCCGGTCAGATTTCCCGTGGCAGTGGTACTGCCAATTTGGCAGGGATGCTGTCCAAAGGCATCATTGCCACTGGCCTTACGAAGGCTGCCAGCAATCTTGTTCAGCTGCCTCTTGATGTTCTTTGTATGTGTTGCATTCGAGCATGCCTCAATGAGCCCGGATGTCATAAGTCTCGACCATGCGGATCCATTTGTCTGTGGCTCGAAGACCATGATCTGATCGCTCAATCAGACCTTGTTCTTGTGCTTCATTGAGTGAGCGATAAATGGTGCGTTCTGCCAATTGCAGGAACTCTGCCATATGCGGCTTGGACATAATGCAATAAGGGAATTTCGGATCACTGGTTGACAGCTTGTGGATGCTGTCAATCACGACATAGGTGTTGAGGGAAAGTCCAAGCTTTTCTCGGACGTCATGAAGGACAACGGTATAGCGTGGTCGTCGCTTGAACTTCGCCTTGTTGATCAAACCTCCTGCTTTGGCAAATCCCTCCATACATGATCAATTATACCGCATCGCCATGCTCTTCGCTTTGCCACTTGTCCCCTTCGCTGTTGGGCCGAACGATATCATGGGCACGGCGATCAGCGCGTTCCTGCGCACGAGTTGCATTAGAAGCTGCGGTTAGCCGAAACGCCTCAATCACATCGGTCAGTGCCAGGGTTGTTTGCCGCCGGTCTTTCAATTCATCACGATAAAATTCAACTTCTGACTTGAGATCTTCGATGCGGGCTTCCAACTGCGTAATCACTTCTGGATCAGCTGTGCCAGCCACGGACCGCTCCACATCGGTATGCACCGGTTCGGGCGCGTTCTCATACGGTTCGTTGCCAATGTCATTAGAAGAACTTGGCTGCACATCTCCGGACTGGTATGCACCAGTTCGTGCCTGTTCATTGAAGTATTGAGCCGCAGAACCCCTGTGAACCTGTTCGGTCTGGTTTGCAACAATATCTACCGGGGCGTCTTGTTCGGAAACACGCCGTGCTTCAAACTCCAACTCCTGATCAATCTTGCGATCAAGGGAAGTGCGTTCGATCGACCAGCGAAAACCATTGTCGACATCTTCGCGTCGCACGGTAAGATCGCCCACTCCGTCTTCGCGATGGGAAAGATGAGCCCACTTCCTGACGGTCTTTGGTGTGCGCGAAAGCCCTTTATTTGTACAATGGGAAACAGCTTCTGAGACTGTCAGCCAATCATCGAACAGGTGTGAACCATTGCGCGCCGGTTCGGACGAGTGTGAACCTGGTAACAAACTAAAATTCATACACAAATTCTAACATAAGAAATCCCTCTGGGGAGGCGAGATGGCATGGCAATGTCTCGAGTCGGGTTTCTTAGCTTGCGACCTGTACAACGTGCTGAAATGTCCCGCATGCAAGAGCCGAAAATTTCTGGTTATGTTGACGCCTGTGCATTTCTCGTATGGCTGTGCAAGGCCGGAGAAAGCCGCACCACAAAACCACTACTAACCAGCGGAGCGCGGCGTTCTCGCCGTCAATACACAAAAGCTATATTTCGAAGCCTTTTGACTGATCGATGATCATTCCAGATACGATCGTGTAATTTCTGCGTCCGACAAACCTTTTACCATCGGGACCAGGGCCGTTCGGATCTCTATAAACAGTGGTGTAGCCAGTTTGGCCTTTAGTGGCCTCTGCAGATACAACTGCCCCTCTAAGCTGATTTGGCCCAAACAAAAGCGGGCCGACGAAGCCGTTTCCGATAGCAATGCCAACAACGATCATCGTTATCATTGCTAGCGGACGTTTGTATGAGCGAACTGTTTTCATAATTCCATACCAGCATTGCCAGGTTTTCGTTCCCGGGCGAGTGGTGATTTAGTTCCAGAATTTCTAAGCGGTTCGAGCGCTAACTAGCTACTCTCGTGCGCTTGCTGCCTGTCATTCTCAGATTATAACGCTCGGGCGCACCCAGTAAGATCATCAGGCCAATTCACGTTGTATCACGTCTACTTGATGTCTCAGCCTGACTGCATGTGCAATCTTTACTCCATTATAACCAATGTCGTGGCCATACGCGGCTTGTTCAGCCGATGATCTTGAAGTAGGTGAAGTCGGTCTGCCACATCTCGTTGGGACGGGTTGTCTTGTGCTTGAACTCGTTGGCGGCCTTGAGAAGCCGGTAAACCGAGGCTTCCGACACGAAGTATTGTTTCTCGTCGGTGAAGCGCCCCGCCAGGTCGCGGGGGCTGAGATCAGATTGCTCCAGTGCCAGTTCAATGATCTGGTGGTGCACACTTGCAGGGATGCGGTTCCAGACACGGCTGGGTGCAGCTGGCCGGTCAGCCAGTGCTTCCGGGCCACCCTGCACATAGCGGGCATACCAGCGGTAAAAAGTCCTGCACGGGATGCCCAATTGTTTCAGCGTTTTGCGGGCTGACATATGGGACTGTTCGACAATGCGGATGATCTCCAGCTTCTCTGATGCAGGGTATCTCATGCCTCGTCGTCCCCATCCATTGTCATGCTTTTTTTAAGCAGCCGGATCTCAAGCGTTTGCTCGGCGACAACTTCCTTCAACGCGCTGGCTTCACGTCGCAGGTCCTTGACTTCATCTGTTGTGGCAGCACGCGCCTTATCGCCTGCCAGACGACGTTTGCCCGCTTCCATGAACTCCTTCGACCAGGTGTATACATCGACTGTGCAATGCCTTCACGGCGGCACAACTCAGCTATGCTGACCATCAATGTCCCAAAGAAGCGCCCGCCCGTGAGTGCCAACTACACGCATTGTTTTGGGCGGAACCTGCATGCGAGGTGATCAACACCAGAAAAACAGGATCGGTCAGTAGTCGTGCTGAGGGAAATGGTTGGACAAGTGTGAATAGCGAAGGCCGCCAAGGAGGGGTAACCCGGCGGCCTTCTTCTCAAGCTCACTTGCAGGGGAAGCATAAGAGCATTGTGTGATTGGAAAATAGCAGGCGTATGTCGCAACACCAGTTAATTCCAGTTAATCTCCAACCGTGACCGATCCGGGTAACCGCGTGCTATCGGTTGGGGAAGTCATTTGCGCTCGCGACCCAACAAAGACCTAATTGGGGTCTCAATCCAGCAAGCCGTAGCGATGATATCCGCCGAGTGGCTCGCCCGACTTCTACGCAACAGAGTAGGAACTCAGAAAAGGACAAGAACAATTATCTGCGGAAACTGACTACGACAGTCACGATGAATCTGCCGAAGACAGGACACAAGAACGGGGCACTGAGGAGAAGAAATAGGTCGCATACTCGCGGTTTGCCACAGGATCGCAGACTGTTGTCGGGCGCGCCACTCCCGCAAACGGTGATAAAGCCTTCGGCATCCGGCACATTAATCCTGAATGCGGCTCGGGCCGGGCAAATGCTCCAGGTTTTTCCCATCTTCCAGACGACTGGTCAGTCCGTACATCGGGCAAGTCCCTGCGTTAACATCACAAGCGACGACCTGAAGACACGCATTTCATCCGGGCTTGTCCAGGTCAAGCAACGATGGTCTGTTTTTGTCACTGAAGAAACTTTTGTTGCAAGGTCAGCCGGATCGGACCTCTTTCCCACAGCGTTAACCGTTGGAGTCGAGCTTTTCTACCAGTTTCCGCTTTGTCAGTTCCCTGGCCTGCTCCGCCGCGGCAAGTATTTCCTCGATGCGATGGAACTCCATGCTGGCAAAGCCGCCCACGTCCGGGCGAATAAGCAGGTCGGGTTCGACTCGTTTCAGCCTTTCGTTAACAAGCGAGTGCAGCGCGATCTGCGAAGAACCGATCCAGGTCTCTATCCCGCCTGGGATTTCACCGGAAGTACGGTTGCCATTGCCGGTTACATCAACCGCGACGGTGATCCCTGGTTGATCGGCGAGAATGTCAAACGGCGTCGGGTTTACAAAGCCGCCATCGATCAGCACGCGCTCCCCCCATTGCACTGGAGACAGTAGTACCGGAAGGGCTGCCGATGCGCCGATCGCTTTGTGCAACGAGCCGGATGCGATCACGAATTCCTCTTGCCGATAGAAATCCGTGGTGACGATCCTCAGCGGAATAGCCAGTTCCGAAAATGTCTCCGGTACTATGTCCGGCAGTGCGGCCGACATCAGCTGTTCAGGCGCCAGAGCTGCAGAGTTGCCAAGCGCTAAGACGGAGCCCCAGGTGGCGGGGTTTCCGGGAAACAGGCGGCGAATGGTCTTCAGCCGGTTTGAAAACAGCTCCAGCGCAAAAGTACGGATGTCTCGCCCGTTCATGCCACTGGCATAAACCGCGCCAATAATCGCGCCCATGGAGGTTCCTGAAATGAGCGAGGGAGTGATGCCGAGGTCATCCAGTGCTTCCAAAACGGGAATATGGGCCAGTCCCCGTGCGGCACCACCGCCCAGGGCGATGGCAAACGCCGAGTTTGCAGCAGCACCAACTGATCTCGCGTTGCCGGCAATAACAGATGCGGACGCTGACGCCAGGAGTGTACGCCTGTCGATCGATCCTGTCATTCTTGTGTCCTCAAATTGTTCAGTCAGCCGGTTTTGAAATTCGTTATCGCAACGAACCTTTAAACGTCTGTCGTTGGCCGGTGTTCTGTTCTAAGGTTTGTGGACATTCAGGGTTCCCAAATCAACTGATTTTGTGATTCGAGCTTCCTTTTAACCGTCATTTTTCATCCTCCTCGTTTTTTTGAGGCCCCCCAGGCTGACTGTCTTCAGCAGAATAACCACTAAAGTTGTCCGGATTGCAGTCGTCCATAGAATTTGAAAAATTAAGGCATTTCTTGTCCCAGATGGACACCTCGATTTTATGGCTTTTGCAGCCTGAGAGAACGGCAATAATCTGCGCAATGCCCTATGGCAGCGCCACTACAACACCAAGCGACCTCACAGCTCGCTTTGATACCGGCCTCCAGCACCTGAAGTGATCGTCCCATTGCAGCAATCAGTTGAATGCGAATGCTCCGGGTGCCGGGCAAACCGTGGCCAGTGCCGTGATCGTGATTTTTCGGGTGAACAGGGTCATGGGGTTTCCTTGTGTGGTTTTGACAGAGCTGGAATGGAGGGACAGGGGCAGACCTTTTCCCCTGCCGCCAAGGTGCAAGCCTTACGTTCCCGGGTTCAGAACGCCGCCGCCCGGCAACCAATCGATCTCTTTCGTCGGGCGGAAGCGGTCCGAGACTTCACCCGTTGCAAGGATGTCGGCCTTCAGATCGAACATCATGATCGGCGCGCCTTCCGACAGGTTCAGATTGTGCAGATCGATCCACGCGACGGCCGGATTCTGCGTGAACTCGAAGTAATAGCGTCCGTTCGTCAGATCGCTGACCGTCCTCCAAAGCGTGGGCGCGACGTTCGGCTTGCCCGGATCGCTGACGCCCCAGGGCGTCGACATGTTGCGCATCACGCTCATGACATTGGCAACCGCCGCCCCATAGTTTGCCGGGTTGTCCGGCAGCAGGCTCAGGTAATAGGCCCCCCGCGCATAGCGATCTTGCGACTGCGAGCTGCCGGGCAGTGGCGTATCACCCCCGAGGCCCACTTACTGCTTGGCCAGTTCGAGCTGCTGATCGTAGGTCGGCGAATTCGTCATGACGGTGACCTCGGGGCCGTGATGGACGACGAATTCACCACCCAGAACCTCGATGATCGCGGAATCGCCCGAGGCATCGGCCACCGAATAGTGGAACGGTGATTGCACCTCGGTGGTGTCGTGCATCATCTTGATGGGCACGAGTTGCACGTCTTCAAGCGCCGCAACGATTTCGTCCACGGTGGCGAAATTGTCGAGCATCCACTGAGCAAAGATGGACACGGACATGCCCGGCACGTACGGGTCGCGGTCCCCAAATTCGGACTCGGCAAGGTAGAGGAGGTTCGCGTTCAGCCCCATCTCGTTAATACCGTCCCTGATGGCTATGCCATAGGCCACGGCCGAGACGCTGCCATATTTTGATGTCCAAGTGAGAGGGTTCTCATTCACGCTGCCGTCGCGCTCGATGCCCGCCGGGAAAGCGTAAATCTTGGTCTCGAGGCTTTGGAACCAGTCTTCGTTGCGGCCCACCAGAACGGGCTCACCTTCCTTTGCCCAGAGAACGCGCGAGCAGGCGGCCGCGGGAGCAACCATGTCCGAAACGAGCATCGCCGCCGCTGCCAGCGCGGCAACGGCATTTACGCTTGTCTCACGCAGTCGCTCCGCCAGACCGCGCGGCGGCGTGAGAGGATTGTCCATTGATCAGTTTCATCATTTTCGTTCCTTTTGGTGTGGATAGTCTCTTCCGACATTCCCCAAGTGGCCTGCCATCTGACGCGAAGATCGCCTGATCAGGCCTGCGGATCAAGTATCGTTTGCCCCTGAGGATCTCCAGAGTTGCGGAAACGCCTGAAGGCGGGTGCCTCATGCTTCGAACCGGTGCCGTGCTGGCCCGGAGGCGAGGATTTTGAGCGCGACAGACAGACCTGTCCTGCCGTTTTCGTTCACTTTGGGCCTGGATCGCGGTCACGCGCATGACGGCGGCGCTCGTAGTCGGCGGATGGCGGCGAGGATGGCGCGCACCATCGGGCCGGTGACGGCCACCTCGGCCAGTTGGAAGGAGATGGCACGGGCGTGGCGGACAACGCGAGCGCCGATCTTGATCAGTTTCAGCTGGATGCTGGTAAGTGACCAGTCGGCCATCGCCGCGGGCAACTCGATGCAGCGCAGGAAGGTTGCGAGGTTGTAGGCCAGCGCATGCAGCTGCAGCCGGACCTCGTTGTCGCGGAACAGCCTGCACGACAGCCGCGTCCAGCGGAAGGCGTGCTTGCCC
>CAVOQE010000008.1:0-36449 GCA_963698275.1 uncultured Alphaproteobacteria bacterium
ACACACCTGCGCGACAAGTTCGGCGATGCATGGACGGAATATGCTGACAGGGTAAAGGCCTGGTGGATTGTCTAGATCAGCTTGCAGGTGCAGTTAAACTCATGGTGATCGCGATGGTCCTCGAAACGACTACAACAACCACCAGGCGGCCAGCCCGAGAAAAGCGAAGAAGCCGACGACGTCTGTAACGGTGGTAACAAACACACCGGACGAGACTGCCGGATCAATTTCAAAGTGGTCCAGCGCCAGCGGGATCAGAATGCCGGCAAGCGCTGCAGCGAACATGTTGATGATCATCGCCGCGCCGATCACCAGCCCCAATTGATCCGAGCCAAACCACCACCAGGCGAACAATCCCATGATGACGGCGAAGGCCACACCGTTGAGAACGCCTACGGTACTTTCACGTGCCACGACACGCAGTGCGTTCACCGGACCAAGGTTTCTTTGTGCAATGGCACGCACGGCAACGGTCATGGTCTGGGTCCCGGCATTGCCGCCCATGGATGCCACTATGGGCATCAGGATTGCCAGTGCCACCATCTGTTCAATGGAGGCATCGAACAGCGAGATCACCCAGGATGCCAGTACGGCAGTTGCCAGGTTGAGCACCAGCCAGCCAAAACGTGACCGGGTTGTTGACCAGACGGTGTCCGTGATTTCCTCATCACCGACGCCGCCAAGGCGCAGGATGTCTTCGCTCGCCTCTTCCTGGATAACATCAACGATATCGTCGATTGTGATCGACCCGACAAGGCGCTGGTTGTCATCCACCACGGCTGCCGAGCCCAGATGGTATTGTTCGAACTTGTAGGCAACGTCGTCCTGCTCGTCGGTAACAGAGAAGACGACATCGTGTTCGCGCATGATCTCGGAGATTTGCTGAGACCTTGGATGACGCAATACCAGGCTGACCGGGACGAAGCCAACCGTGTGATAGGAGGGGTCAACGATGTATATCTCGATGAAATCTTCGGGCAGCTCTTCCTCGTTACGCATGTAATCTATGGTTTGGCCCACCGACCAGAACGAGGGCACGGCCACAAAACTGGTCTGCATCAGGCGGCCGGCCGAGTATTCGGGATACTCTAGACCGCGGGTCAGTGCAGTGCGGTCTTCACGCGAGACCTTGGCGAGGATTTCCTGCTGATCTTCCTCATCCATGTCCTCGATGAGGTAAAGCGCGTCGTCAGTGTCCAGTTTCCGGACGGCAGAGGAAATAAACTGGTTGGGCAAGGCATCCATGAGCCCGTCACGGACGGACTCATCAAGTTCCGGCAATACCTCAAAATCGAAAGTCCGGCCCTGCAGTTCGATAAACCGCACCCGCTCATCCGACGGCAGGAACTCGATCAGGTCGGCGATGTCTGCGACATGCAGTTCCTTGATGAGCTTGCGCAGCTGTCGGGCATCACCCTTCTGGAGGGTGTCGGCAACCGCACGTACGAATTCAGCGCGCAAGGCACCGTCATCGTCGTGTATCCCCAACTCTTCCACCAGTTCCGGCATGGCGTTCTCGCGTCCCGATTGAATCTGCTGTCATGATACATAGCATGCACAAGTTACCGGACAATCAGCGAATTTGGTGTGACGGCGCCAGGTGAGCAGAAAGTGGCCATAAGCCTGTTCGCAGGAACTGACTGGCGATTCCCTGTATCTGCGCCATGTCAGGAGATTGCCTTGCGCTGTTTTGACCATTGAACAGCACCCTTTACCGCCTTAAGATACATATCAAATACATCATATATCTTGGTGTTCAGGGAAGGTGTCATGGATAAAACCCGCGATCTTGAAATCGGCACAGGATTTATTGAGTTCGATCATGATGGCCCCGTTGTCGACGCCAGACTGATCGGGGATTTGCTCAAAATTCCGGAAGATCAGGTGTCTGGCCATATTCAAAAAGGCACGATCACGACCCTGTGTGAAAAAGGGATCGACGAACATGACGGCGGGTTCCGGTTGAGCTTCTTTCACCACAATCGTCGCGCCCAGATAGAGGTCGATTGCGAGGGTCTGGTTTCCAACCGCACGGTGATAGATTTCGGCGACAGGCCCTTGCCCGCCTCGTTGCGCGGTCCGTCATCAACACCGCCTGCCGAACCCAAGGGCATCGGATAACCGATCACCCGATCCGTTCAGATCGCGGGCTAAACCGTTGCAGCCAGAAAATCGCTGACAACGCCAATCTGCAGGAACCAGACAAAAGTGATTGTCAGCCCCAGTGCCAATACAGGCCTGTAGAGAGCCTCGGCAAAGGCCTCAACCGGCACATTGCCAGCCGAATGTCTGAGTTCTGCATGCGTCCTGGCAATCAGATATTGTTCCGCTGTTTCGATAGAGCGTAACTTGCTGATCGCTGCCCTGTCCGAAGCATTGTTCATGTCGCCGTGTCTCCTGTCACATATCAGTGTGCAGGAGAGGTGGAAACAATCAGTGGGTTTTACAGTTCGATTTTTCCATGCGCTGTTAAGAATTATTCTGTGAAAGGAGGAGCCGTTGTAATGAAAATTTCTGCGCCGCTAACCCCGGTCAGTGTTACAAGATCAACATAATTTGACCCATTGTCAGTCCCATCAGAGTCAACCTTGATTGTGGTATCTGTTCCATTGTCAACTACTGCTAGGTAGTCAGAGACACCTGCATCGGTAAAATAAGGGTCATTGAGCAATGCTGAAAGATCTAGTACGTCTTCTGTCGGAACAAAACCAGTAACAGCAAATGCATCCATTTCCGGAATGTTATTCAATATAAATACGTCTGGTTCACCTGGTTGAGTAAGATAAGTTTCACTTGGAACATCATTATAATTCCAAAATTCAGATTCATTGCTGAGGATAGTTAAGGTGCTTAAAGGTGGTCCATTGTCATTGTCGGCACCTGTAATAGTTACCTCAATATCGCGGGTCACCGGGACATTATTCTGATCCTTCAGCGTAATCGTGTAGGTCTCGGTGATCACCTCACCTTCACCAAGGAACTGAACAGCAGCATCTGCTACCTCATACGTCCAGCTGATCACACCGTTCTCACCAGGACCAGTACCATCGGTGTCTGTCGTCACACCAATCGCGGTAATACCACCCAACTGACCGCCGCCTGCAACGTCACTCGACTTGAACGCTGCAGTTGCTGTATGCGTGTCGATGAGATCAATGTCCTCAAAGACAATCGTTCCGGTATCTGTAAGGGTCGGTGCAGTGTCTTCTGTAACGCCTACAGGTGCTGTTGGAAGCGCCGCAATAACAGCAGCGTCATTAACACCCGTGATCGTCACCTCAATATCGCGGGTCACCGGGACATTATTCTGATCCTTCAGCGTAATCGTGTAGGTCTCGGTTATCACTTCACCTTCACCAAGGAACTGCACATCGGCATTGGCAACCTGGTAGGTCCAGTCAATCTCGCCATTGAGCCCTGTTGTTGTCGTGTCTGGCGATACCACAATCGTGGAAATGCTACCCAACTGAACAGTCGACCCGGCTGGATGGTCACTCGAGGTGAACTCAACCGACACAATATGCGTGTCCGTCAGATCAACATCGGTAAAGCCAATCGAACCGGTTGACTCAAGCGTCGGTGTCGCGACGTCCTCGGTTACACTGCCTTCCGGCGCAACCGGTTGTGCCGCAATAATGGCTGCATCATTGACACCAGTGATCGTCACTTCGATCTCCCGGGTGACCTGACCACCGGTCTTCTCGTCGTCCAGTGTGATGGTGTAGGTCTCGGTTATCACTTCACCTTCACCAAGGAACTGCACATCGGCATTGGCAACCTGGTAGGTCCAGTCAATCTCGCCATTGAGCCCTGTTGTTGTCGTGTCTGGCGATACCACAATCGTGGAAATGCTACCCAACTGAACAGTCGACCCGGCTGGATGGTCACTCGAGGTGAACTCAACCGACACAATATGCGTGTCCGTCAGATCAACATCGGTAAAGCCAATCGAACCGGTTGACTCAAGCGTCGGTGTCGCGACGTCCTCGGTTACACTGCCTTCCGGCGCAACCGGTTGTGCCGCAATAATGGCTGCATCATTGACACCAGTGATCGTCACTTCGATCTCCCGGGTGACCTGACCACCGGTCTGTCTCGTCGTCCAGTGTGATGGTGTAGGTGGCTCGGTTATCACTTCACCTTCACCAAGGAACTGCACATCGGCATTGGCAACCTGGTAGGTCCAGTCAATCTCGCCATTGAGCCCTGTTGTTGTCGTGTCTGGCGATACCACAATCGTGGAAATGCTACCCAACTGAACAGTCGACCCGGCTGGATGGTCACTCGAGGTGAACTCAACCGACACAATATGCGTGTCCGTCAGATCAACATCGGTAAAGCCAATCGAACCGGTTGACTCAAGCGTCGGTGTCGCGACGTCCTCGGTTACACTGCCTTCCGGCGCAACCGGTTGTGCCGCAATAATGGCTGCATCATTGACACCAGTGATCGTCACTTCGATCTCCCGGGTGACCTGACCACCGGTCTTCTCGTCGTCCAGTGTGATGGTGTAGGTCTCGGTTATCACTTCACCTTCACCAAGGAACTGCACATCGGCATTGGCAACCTGGTAGGTCCAGTCAATCTCGCCATTGAGCCCTGTTGTTGTCGTGTCTGGCGATACCACAATCGTGGAAATGCTACCCAACTGAACAGTCGACCCGGCTGGATGGTCACTCGAGGTGAACTCAACCGACACAATATGCGTGTCCGTCAGATCAACATCGGTAAAGCCAATCGAACCGGTTGACTCAAGCGTCGGTGTCGCGACGTCCTCGGTTACACTGCCTTCCGGCGCAACCGGTTGTGCCGCAATAATGGCTGCATCATTGACACCAGTGATCGTCACTTCGATCTCCCGGGTGACCTGACCACCGGTCTTCTCGTCGTCCAGTGTGATGGTGTAGGTCTCGGTTATCACTTCACCTTCACCAAGGAACTGCACATCGGCATTGGCAACCTGGTAGGTCCAGTCAATCTCGCCATTGAGCCCTGTTGTTGTCGTGTCTGGCGATACCACAATCGTGGAAATGCTACCCAACTGAACAGTCGACCCGGCTGGATGGTCACTCGAGGTGAACTCAACCGACACAATATGCGTGTCCGTCAGATCAACATCGGTAAAGCCAATCGAACCGGTTGACTCAAGCGTCGGTGTCGCGACGTCCTCGGTTACACTGCCTTCCGGCGCAACCGGTTGTGCCGCAATAATGGCTGCATCGTTGGTGCCAGTAACTGTAATCACAACCGTATCAGTAACAGTGCCGCCATTGCCGTCGTTTATGGTTACTTCGAATGACAATTCCAGTTCATCGTTTTCACCGAGGAAATCAATATTCTGGTCGGAAATGTCATAAGTCCAGTTAACTGTGCCTTCGCCCGATGCCGCGGAACCGAATGTGCTGTCGAATGAGGTCCGCGGGCCACCATCACCGGCATTCAGGAAAAACGCATCCAGCAACACATCAGTCTGGCCGGATGTGAGTGTGTATCCATTGGCAAGTGTTGCGCCAGTAACGCTGCTGGCAGTGATCGAAGCTGTATGCTGGTCACTCAAATCCACATCAGTAAATGTTACCACGCCAGTTTCAACGAGATTAGTTACCAATTCAGGCGGACTGGTAGACAAATCCGCTATTTCGTTGATTGTACCTTCCAGGTCCGTGACGCCGGCACGAACATCAATCAAAGGCACATCATTTGTACCTGTGATTGTCACAGTCACCACTTGCGATGTGGAGTCCGTAGCACCATTACCGCTGTCGTCCCTGACGTTCACAATATAGTTGACCACCAGCGTCTCGCCGTCACCCAGGAAATCAATATCCTGATCGGCAATGGTAAACTGCCAACGCGACCTCACCCGGGATGGGGCTTGCGGCTGGATCAGGTATCGGAGAGGGCGACTCGGTCAGAGTAAGTTCCATGCCGCCAAATATTTCGCCATAAGTTTCAGCGGGCAAATCTGCACGATTCCATACGGCACTATCAAATACCGGGGTATTTGTGGTGGCATTATCGTGCGCGTCAGTTGAATCCAGATCTTCAAACGTCACGGTGCCGGAGGCAACGAGGTTTATAGGGGAGTCCTGTACAGCAAGTGTCTCGGTTATGGCATCTTGATGTTGAGCATCGATTGACACCACAACCGGGCGGTCATTGTCGCCAATGATTGTCACTTCAACCGTATCAGAGTCGGTGAAGTTTCCCGGATCGGCAATCAGGTACGTGAAACTGTCAACCGCACTTTCGCCCGCTGCCAGATAGTCGAAGGCCGGGTTGGGATTATAGGTAAAATCACCGGCGGAATTGATCTCGACGACTGCTCCGGACGTCAGCACAAAGGTCGTCGATCCTGTGGTGCTGACTATGCTGCCGTCGAAGGCGAAATCGACACCCTCTTCCCAGATCAGGTCTTCGCCAAACCCAACCACCCGGACGTCAAACCCTTCCGGGTCTTCATCAGGCTGAATACTGGTGTTGGAGATAACATTGCCGAAGAAAATATCATCTTCTTCGGTCAGGAACCCGTCAAAAAACGCGACCGGCGGATCGTCCTTGTCAAGCGTATCAATAACCACCTTGGCGGCAGACGCTGCAGCAAGCGGATTTCCGGCCAGATCTTCAAGCGTCAGCGTTTGACCCAGGGCTACGATCTGTATGCCTTCAAAAGAGCCCGATCCGCTACCGCCCTCCAGTTCACCTTGTTGACCGGCTGCTTTGGAAAAAACAGTTTTGATCAGGTCAAGGCGTGTCTCTTCGTTCTGTATGTCCTGATCGGTTTTCAGAATGATGATCGGGGTCTCGCCGACACCGGTGATAATCAGCTTGTTACCGACTTCCGTCACCGTGCCGATAATCTGGCCGGCCTTGTCAAGCACCAGGAACCGGCCAGCTTCGGTGGTTCCGATATCGTTGAACAGAGACACCTCGGTTGAGCCCAGATCATTATCGACGACAGCTCCAATGGTCGTGCCGCGTATGGCCAGAACGGCGACGGGAGTTTCAACTTTCATGTTTCCGGTGGGCGCAATCGAGCCGGCAACGAAAACAAATGCGCCCTGCACCAGATTGACCAGCATGGAGGAGTCCTGGGCCTGATCGCCATTGAACACGAATTCGTTCAACACCATGCGGGCATCGGATGTCATCGAGAACAGGGAGCCGTCTTCCAGGCTCAGGCCGAATTTCGTGTTGGACCCGGTCTCAACCACGTCACCCAGATATACCTTGGTTCCGGCTTCCAGTTGCACAACACTGCCGTCGGTCCGTGTTGCCGTGGCGGTGCCTTCCAGATGCTGCACTTCGCCAATCGGATTGCCGGGCTGACCGGTGCCGCCAGATTGCGCGTACTGGCCGGGGAACAGCGGGCCTGCCAGTGCTTCGACAACATCTCCACTGAGCATCGCGCCGTTCGGTCCGACCAGTGCGGACGCAGAACCGCTATCGAAATATCCTTCGATCGTTATCGATTTGCCATCAGCACCTGAAATTTCCAGGTCGTTGCCTGAACGGGAATAGTCGCCCTTAAAGAGCAGGGCTGCATCGGCTATCTGGACAGGCGAACCGTCGCCAGGCGCTTGCAATTGCACATGCGATGCGTCTGCATCCGGAGAGATAAACTGGTTGACAGCCATAACAGGAACTTCCCGAGCTTAAGTACTTGTTTCCCCAGATCGAAGGAGACTACTTTACGTTACGTTGAATCACAACCCTTACGGGTGAAGCAATTATCAGGCCAGACCCCCAAATTATTGGCCAAATCCGTATGTTAGCGTTCACGAAATGCCTCGCCGGCGATTTTTCGCACCGGTTTCAGCAGATAGTTCAAGATGGTGTGATCACCGGTCAGGATATCAACAGATGCAACCATGCCGGGAATGATCGATAATTGGGCCTCCGGTGGTCCGATCTGATTGGATTTGGTGCGCACGATCACACGGTAAAACGATTGTTTATCCTCATCGGTCGAACTGTCGGCGCTGATTCGTTCCACATTGCCTGGTATCACCCCGTAGACAGTGTAGTCGTAGGCCGACAATTTGACATTGGCTTTCTGACCCGGGCGGATGAATGCAACATCGCGCGGTGATATCTGCACCTCAATCAACAGGCTTTCATCCAGCGGCACGATCTCCACGATATCCTTGCCGGGGGTCACAACCGCGCCAACAGAACTGACATTCAACCGGTTCACGATGCCGCGCAGCGGTGCCAGCAATGTTGTCCGGCGAACCCTGTCGCTGGCCGACTTGATTGTTTCAGTAACGACCGACAGGTCTGATCGCACCTTCACCAGCTTTTCGCGTGCCTCGGTACGAAACGTCTGTGCGGCATTTGCCAATCGCTGTTCTGCTTCCACAACAGATGCCTGTTCACGCGGCACTCGCGCGCGGACCTCGGCCAGCTGCCCGGCTGTTTCGGCATGCAAACGGCGCACCTTGATCAGTTCCAGTGTCGGGATTGCACCGCGTTTTTTCAGGTTTTCGGAGAGTTTCAGCTCTTCGGCTGAAAATATGTTGGACTGTTTCAGCCTCTCCGCGCGCGCTTCCAGTTCCACAAGCGTTTGCCTGGCCTGTATCAGTTGTTGTTCCAGGATGATTATTTCTTCAGACCGCTTTTGCCGCCGTGCCGCAAACAACGCACGTTCGCTTTCTACCTTGTCTGGAGCATCAGCGACCAGTTGTGCCGGAAACGCCAGTTCGTCCAGGCTGTTTGCTTCCGCCTGCAGGCGAACCTTCTCGGCACTCAGCGCCAGCCAGCGTTGCCGAACTTCGCCCAGGCGGGCGGCAAACTCGGTGTCGTCGATACGAATGAGCGGCTGACCTTTTTCAACCGTATCGCCTTCCGACACCAGGAACTCCCGCACGATTCCCGGTTCCAGGGTCTGGACCACCTGCAACTGGCTGGAGGGGATTACCCGGCCGGTGCCGCGGGTTACCTCTTCCACCGTCGCCCACCAGGCCCAGATCAGCAGACTGCCCATAAGACATAACAGGCACAGGATCAGCATCCACGGACCGCGCGAATAGGACTGTTCGTATGCATGCTTGGCGTTTGCGGCAAACCGCAGATCATCCGTACGCATCACTCAATTCCCTTAAGCTGTTGTGCAGATGCTTTTTTATTCTGTTGCAGCTTCTTCAGAACGTCATCACGCGGTCCGTCCGCGACCAGTTTTCCGCCCTCAATCACAATCAATCTGTCAACCAGTGCCAGCAGCGAGGCGCGGTGGGTCGCTATGACCAGGGTGGTGCTCTCTCTTGGCAGGTTGGCAAGCTGCGCCATCAAATGGTTTTCGGCAGCCGTATCCATGGCTGCAGACGGTTCGTCCAGGAACAACACCTTGGGCTTTCGAACCAGCAGCCGTGCGAGTACGACACAATGGCGCTGGCCGCCAGACAGGTTTCTGCCCCGCTCGGCGACCGGTGCTGCCAGTCCCATGGGATGGCTCGCAACAAGCGCCTCGAGCCCGGCACGATGAACTGCCTCCAGCACTTCGCTATCACTGGCGTGGGGCCGGCCCAGAACAATATTCTCGCGTATGGTCCCGGAAAACAGGTGGGGTTCCTGATCGAGATACCCGATCGCTGATCGGACATCGCCAACTGCATATTGCCGCGCGTCCAGCCCATCAATCAGGACAGAACCTTCGGTGGGCGAAACCAAGGCCCCCATCAAGCGGCCCAGGGTTGTTTTGCCGGAACCGATACGCCCGATCATGCCGACCCGTTCCCCTGGACCTATCGACAGGTTAATCGCCTGCAGTGCAGGTCGTGGGCTTTCGGGATAGGACAAAGACACATCACGGAATTCAATCGCGGCGTCCCTGATCACACCGCCTGCGTGCTTGTGCACGCCATCATCGCGGTCCAGCTTCATGAACCTGCCAAGAGCCCGCAGGCTCGCAAACGCAAATTCGGACCGAGACAATGACATGGCGATATTGGCCAGAGGCGCGAGTATCCGGCCTGCCAGTATGTTTGCTGCGATCAGGCCACCAATGGTGAGTTCACCTGCGCCGATGAGGAACACGCCCCACACGATAATTGCGACACTGACGCCCTGTTGCACAAGCCCGGTGAAATTCAGCGCGATGGACGCCCATAAACGGGTTGTCGCCGAGGCGCGCACAGAGGCAGCGGTGGCCTGCTCCCACTTGCCCTGCAGATAGCCTTCCCCGCCTGCTGCCTTTACCGCTTCAACGCCGGACAGAGCCTCGACAAGCATGCCATGCCTGTTTTGCATGAGGCCATGGGTCTGCTTGATCGATCGGCTCAGCGGAATTTGCAGCAGCAATGTCACGGCAAGGACCAGCGGCACCGCAATTAGAGGGATCAAGGCCAGACTGCCCGCCACGAGCCACAGGACGGCCAGGAAAATCCCGATGAAGGCAAGATCAATGACGCCGACAAGCAGCGATGACGTCAGAAACTCGCGCGCACTTTCAAAATCCTTGATCTGATTGGCCAGGACACCGGACGGCGCCGTGCGGGCCGACATTCTGGCCGCCATTGCCTGTTCAAACAGGGAGGCATTCACCCCGAGATCCACCCGCTTTCCGGCACCATCCAGGAGCAGGCCGCGCATCAGTTTCAGGATGAAGTCGAAAACTATGGCAATGGCCACGCCTGCTGTTAGCGCCCACAAGGTCGGCATCGACTGGGTTTGTATCACCCGGTCATAGACGTTCATGATGAACAATGGCAGCGCAAGTCCGAGTATGTTGATGACCAGCGCGGCCAGAGCCACCTGAATTCCGACCGGCCAGAATTTCAATAGCGGCGACAGCAACCAATGTCTGGCCGGCTTTTCATTTTCAGCAAAACCCGGCGATTGATCGGCTGCTGCCGAGACATAAATGACATAGTTCGACGCCTGCTTGTCCAGCTTCTTCAGCCGCACCCGGCGCGGTTTGTCGGACACAGCCGGAAATACCACCCGGGCAAATTTCCCCACTGCCGAAATATCGGTGACGACGCAGGCGTCTCCCCGGTCGAAAAGAACGATGAACGGTGCAACCAGTGCCGGTACCTGGGACGGCTTGCGCTGGAACACCTGGGCTTCCATGCCCAGGTTCTCCGCCGCCCGGCCAACCAGTTCAGGTGTCAGGCGGCCGTCAACCAATGGAAGATTGCGGTTGGCAGCACCAGGTGAAAACGGCAATCCTGCCTGTGCTGCTATAAAGCCGAGGCAAGCCAGCACATGGTCGGTTGCAACCGGATCAAAACCCTCAACAGCGTGCCCGGACGGCTGTTGCCGGTCATCACCGGAACTGTCGAGTGCGGGTTGACTGGCTTTAGATCGTTGCAGCATTTGAGAACACCATTATCTCTCTGCGTCCGGCAGATTTCACACCGCGGCAACTGTTGGTCTATCGAAGGGGCTGAATCACCAAATCATGATTGCCGCCCAGGCTGCGTGCCGGCGCCAGGTCGCTGAGCGGTATTGCCTCCCTGGGAGCTTCAACGCCGAAAACATCCAGAATCTGCCCCGTCAACGCCACGACCTGGTAAATGGCAAATCTCTTGATTGCATCGGCGCTGGAAAGATCAAAGCGTACCCTGAACCTGGTGTTTTCAGCGTCCAACACGTCGAGGATACTGCGCTTGGACAACTGGTATTCGTCAAGGTATGTCCTGATGATCTTGGAGTTGCTGGCCACCTGGCTTTTCAGTGCCGCGACGCGTGCGTGCCCGTTGGTATATTTGGCCCATGACGTCTCGATTTGCTTGATTACGTCACGCTCCCGACGCTCCAGGTCGGCTACCCGTTGCACGACCCGTTCAGAAAGTTCGCCAACGCGCGCGGTTCGAGTTCGGCCATCAAACAGGTTCCAGCTCAGAACGACACCGCCGCGCAATTCGTTGTTGCGGCCAGGTGTACCATCTATGTCCTTGCCATAAATTGCCTCACCTTCGAGAAACACCTGAGGGTAGTAGTCTGACTTGGACTGGTTGCGCTCGTGTTCAGCAGCCACAATATCCGATCTCAGTGCCAGCAATATCGAATTGCGCGCCAGTGCGTTGTTTACTGTCCTTTGCAATCCATGGGTTGCATGGTTTGGAATTGGTATGGAGCGAAGCCTGCCGGGACGCTGGCCGACCACTTCGGCATATCGCGCTTCAGCCGACTGCAGGGCAGACCGTATTTCTGCGTGCACCGCCTGTGCGCCGGCGAGCCGTTCTTTGGTCTGATCAAGGTCGGAAACCGGAGAGTTGCCCCCCTTGTACCGAACATTGACCAAATTGAGAATTTCCTTGTGCCGCTTGATGTTCGCGTCGGCCAGGGCCAGCAATCTGCGGTGTCGAATAACGTCGATATAGGTTTCAACGGCATCCAGACCGACGGCCTCAGAAGCTGCAAGAACCCGCAGGGCGGCGGAGTCTATGCGCGCTTCGGACCTGTAAATCTGATTGGCCCGGTCCCAACCGTCAAACACAACCTGCCTGATTTTCGCCGAAACCGCCCGCCGTGGACGAAGTACGTTGTTGGTGTCGTCACCTATGCCCAGAGGACGATCGATTTGCTGCGCCTGCAGGCTTGCGCTCATACTGAGCTGCGGCATCAGGCGACCGGTGGCCTGATCAAGCTCATAGTTGACGGCCCGACGATTTGCGCTGGATGACTTTACACTCGGATTGGTGGCTACCGCACGGCGAACCGCGTCGCCCAGCGTTTGTGCCTGTACCGGCGAACTGTCGGCAGCCATAAGTGCAACCGCGCACAGCACAGCCGCGCGCAGCCAATACCGGCCAAAATCTGAATAAGTACGCATTGCCCCTCAGCACTCCGCCTTAGTAAAAAAACAAACCTCTGTCGCTCAGTAAGTTTCCTTCACTTGTGATCACGTTGGTCTCCCCGCCTTTGGTCCGCAGCGAAACAGCTGCTCAACCAGTCAGGGAACCAAGTCCGTTTGTGCCTTAAATCCACCCCATAAAAGCCTGGACCTCGCCATGATGCACACAATCGGGCGGATCAATCAAGTGAGTTGGCCGTTACGTCAACTAATTAGCGTTAACTTTCAATATCATACATCAGTGTACAGACATCTCTACCGTGTGAAAAACCACAGACTCCGTTGGGTTTGGTCGGATTTTCAGTCCGTATTCATTCTACTTTTCAAGAATGTCGTTGACCCCGTCCCAATCCTTGCCTGGTGGCTGGACTGAAAACTCGGCCGCCCGGTCCGCATAAATTCTGTAAAACTCATCAAAATCGAGTTGCTCAGCTTTGCCAACGCACTTTTGGGCAAGTTTTCCGACGTCGTCCCAACGCTGTTCGTAATAGGCTTCCAGCATCACGCCATGCTCTTTGGCAAGGGTCTGGAAGTTATCGGTTGCCGCCATTTCGCTGTCTCCCAGCAAAGCAAAAATGTCTTCAGGTTCGTTCTTGCCCTTTACACGGACGCGATCGATCTGCAGTACGGCCAGCCGGTCTCGGACTGCTTCAGCCGTTTGCCTGCCGATGATAATCTTGGTGCCGTAGGATTTCGTCTGTCCCTCGAGCCGCGCCGACAGGTTAACCGCATCGCCCAACACGGTGTAATCGAATCGGAAATCAGACCCCATATTTCCGACAACGCATTCACCGGTATTGATCCCGACACCGATTTCCAGGGCAACGTCTCCAGCTGCCACGCGTTCCTCATTGAGCAGACCGAGGCGTCTGGTCATGTCCAGCGCCGCACAGCAGGCGTTGAAGGCATGATCGTTATCGGCCAGGGGCGCGTTCCAGAACGCCATGATGTTGTCGCCCATATACTTGTCGATGGTGCCCTTGTGCGCCACCACGGCTTCGGACAATGGTGTGAGCAGTGAATTGATCAGCATGGTCAGGCCTTGCGGATTGGACTTGTATTGTTCCGAGATCGTGGTGAAACCGCGCACGTCGGAAAACAGAATGCTCATATCCTTGGTTTCGCCGCCCAGAATCAGCTTGTCCGGGTCCTCGGTCAACTGCGCCACCATGTCCTGGGACAGATACTGTCCGAACGCCGTGCGAATGCGCCGCCGGTCTATCTCTTCCTGCAGATACCCCAGAACGATCAGGACACCGGTCACCGCCAGTGACGCCATCAGGGGGAATGCATAGTCAAAAATCAGGGCCTTCTGGGTAAATGCCCACCAGGACGCGCCCAACACCAGCGCGGCCACAAGGCTGCCTGCGAAAACGGTGATCATAGCGCCGAACCGCGGCAACAGACCGATAAGCCCCAGCCCGATCAACAGGGCCAGGCTGACCTCCATGCCATTGGCCCAGGCAGGGCGCTGCAACAGGGTCTTGCTCAAGATGGCATTGATAAGTTGCGCGTGGGCCTCCACGCCGGGCATTGCGGCCTCTACGGGTGTGGCCTTCAAATCAAACAGTCCGGTTGCAGACGCACCCAGCAGGACTATGCGGCCCTTGAAAACATCCGCGTTGACCCGGTCAGCCAGCAGGTCCGCTGCTGAAACGAATATCTGTTGATTGTGGGGATGAAAATGCAGCCAGGCCTTGGCATTCCTGTCGGTAGGCATGGCAACGCCGGCCAGCACCAGGGAGTCCACGCCGGCATCGCCCGACCTGATCAGAATGGTTGACTGACCTGTTGCCACCCGCAGCAATTCCAGGCTGAGAGACGGCAGCATCTTGCCCTGGGCCATCATCACCAGGGGCATTTTGCGAACCACGCCATCGGTTTCCGGGCGCAGCGAAACCATGCCTCTGCCTTGAGCCTTTGCTTCCAGTTCCGGCACGTTCCTGACCATGCCGGGATAGGTGTCCAGGAACGCCTGCGGGTCCGGTCCGAGCATGGCGATAGGAGACTGCTTCAGTTCACCGGCGTGCCACTGCTTGAGTTCCCTGTGATAACCCGACTGCCCCAGCACAACGCGGGTGCGGGTCATGGCATCGGCAAACACCTCGTCATTGGACTTCATTTTTCGCAAGCGGGCAGCGGTGTCCTTGTCATAGGCCTCCACGATACCGGCCATGTTTGCAGGCGACATCCGGTCATGTTCGGGAAACAGTATATCGAGGCCAACGGCGACGGCACCGGCCTTGCCCACCTTGTCGATGATTTTCGCCAGCAGAGACCGCGGCCACGGCCACTGGCCCAGTTCATCGAGGCTCTTTTCATCGATATCGACGATGATAACCTGCTGCGGCGTCGGTTTGGGTGCCAGGGCAATCTGGTACAGGTCGAATGTCTTGAGACGCAGCGTCTCCAGTGGCGCCGGATCAACCACACGCAAGGCGACCATCAGCAACAGCAATACCAGAGCCAGCAATCGACTGACATTTGTCCTGTTCAGTGTCTTTAACAGAACCGCCTCCCAACCAGACATGTGCCTGCATTCCAGGCTGGCGATACTGGTCTAGTTGGAAAGCGTTGTGAATACCCTTGGGTAAAGCGTACGCAACTTATGCAAGTGAATTCATCACACCGGTCGACGATGATATTTAAGGACAGCATCTTATTGAAATATTGGTGCGGTCGAGAAGACTCGAACTTCCACGGGTGTTACCCCACAGCGACCTCAACGCTGCGCGTCTACCAATTCCGCCACGACCGCAAATCGTCAAAGACAGGTAGGATGGATGCAGCGTGTAACAGTGCCGCGAGGCCAAATCAAGCCCTCAAAACATGGGACATTGGAACCGGGCGCAGATTGGCGTAAACAGTCGCTCATGAGTATCAGTCGTGACAGCCTTGCCATCAACGGCACCGAGCCCGCCAATGTATCGCCGGTTGAATGGCGGGTGGAAGCTGAGCCTTTGGATTATCCCGCCGCGGTGGCCTTCATGGAAGCGCGTGTGGCCGCCATTGCAACAGGCCAGGCACCCGAACTGGTCTGGCTGGTCGAGCACCCTGCCCTGTACACCGCCGGCACGTCGGCGGATCCTTGCGACCTGGTTGATGCAAACCGGTTTCCGGTTCACAAAACCGGGCGTGGCGGGCAATACACCTATCACGGTCCCGGCCAGCGGGTGGCTTACGTGATGCTTGATCTCAGTCGGCGCGGTCAGGATGTTCGCCGCTTCGTGGCGCAGCTTGAAGACTGGCTGATCAGGACACTTGATGCCTTCAATGTAAAAGGCGAACGGCGCGAGGACCGTGTCGGCGTCTGGGTGCGCAGGCCTGAAAAAGGTGCTGATGTTGAAGACAAGATTGCCGCCATCGGCATCCGGGTGCGCAAATGGGTCACCTATCACGGCATCAGCCTGAATGTGGAACCCGACCTGGAGCATTTTTCAGGCATCGTGCCCTGCGGTGTCACCCAGCACGGGGTGACCAGCCTGGTGGATCTGGGGCTGCCTGTCGACATGCACGATGCAGACATTGCGCTGAAGGCGCAGTTCGAGACCGTCTTCGGCCCTATTCAAACTCCATGATCACTGCATCGACAGCCAGGTTTGCGCCTGCCTCGGCATGAATGACCTGAACCGTGCCGTCGCGTTCGGCGCGCAGGATGTTTTCCATTTTCATGGCTTCCACGACGGCGAGCTTCTCGCCTGCCTTCACTTCCTGGCCCTCGCTGACGTCTATCGACACCACCAGTCCGGGCATCGGGCACAGCAACTTCTTTGACGTATCAGGCGGCAGCTTTACGGGCATGAGCTTCACAAGCTCGGCTTCGCGTGCCGTATACACGATCGCATCAACTTCAGAGCCTGCGTGAGACATCCGGAAGCCGTTCATCTGTGTCCGCACCTGGACAGAGACAGCGTTGCCGTTGATGCGGCCGTGCCACACAGGTTCGCCCGGTGACCACTGGGATTCAATCGCAGCTTCCTGACCTGTCACACTCAGCCGGAACAGCTTGCCTTCACAACCGATGATTTCGGCATCCACCCAGTCATCTGCAATCTTGACGCTGCGCATGGCGGAGAACTGGACGGGCCGCCCGCCCATCTGTCCGGAGATCTCACGCTTGCGCTGGTTCAGCACATGGTCGCAGACCACCGCAACCGTAGCGATATTGAACATCACCGTGTCGGTCAGGTCTGCCCCCTGAAAACCATCCGGGAACTCGTCGGTGATGAAGCTGGTCGACAGGTCGCCAGACTGCCAGCGCGGATGAGCCATGATGGCGGATACAAACGGGATATTGTGCTGAATGCCGTCAATGTAAAACCCGTCCAGCGCCCGAGACATGGCGGCTATTGCCGTAGCGCGGTCGTCCGCATGGGTGCACAGCTTGGCAATCATCGGATCATAAAAGATCGATATCTCACCACCTTCATAGACGCCGGTGTCATTGCGTACCGTGATACCGGTGTCCTCGTCGCGGCTTTCTTGCGGCGGGCGGTATTTGGTCAGGCGCCCGGTTGACGGCAGGAAGCCTCTGTATGGGTCTTCGGCATAGATACGGCTCTCGATGGCCCAGCCATCCAGCTTCACGTCTTTCTGTTTGATGGCGAGCTTTTCGCCATAGGCAGACCGGATCATCTGTTCGACCAGGTCAATGCCGGTGATCAGTTCGGTCACCGGGTGTTCCACCTGCAGGCGCGTGTTCATTTCCAGGAAGTAGAATGACTTGTCCTGCCCGGCGACGAATTCGACCGTGCCGGCAGTGTCGTAATCGACCGCCTTGGCCAGGGCGATTGCCTGTGCCCCCATTTCAGCGCGGGTCTTCTCATCCAGCAAAGGCGACGGTGCTTCTTCGATAACCTTCTGGTTGCGGCGCTGGATGGAGCATTCGCGCTCGCCGAGATGAATGACATTGCCGTGCTTGTCGCCCATCACCTGTATTTCAATGTGGCGCGGATTGACGATGAACTTTTCGATGAAGACGCGGTCATCGCCGAACGATGACTTGGCTTCCGATTTGGCCGAGTTGAAACCTTCTTCCACTTCAGACGCCGAATGGGCAATTCGCATGCCCTTGCCACCACCACCCGCAGACGCCTTGATCATGACCGGGTAGCCGATGTCATCAGCGATCTTGACGGCTTCCGTGGGATCATGGATTTCACCCAGATAGCCCGGCACCGTATTTACCTTGGCAGCATTGGCAAATTTCTTGGATTCGATCTTGTCACCCATGGCCTCGATAGCCTTGGGGTTGGGCCCGATAAAGACAATTCCAGCGTCTTTCAGCGCATGGGCAAACCTGGCATTTTCCGACAGGAAACCATATCCGGGATGAACCGCTTCAGCGCCCGTCTGTTTGCAGGCGTCGATGATCTTTTCAATCACCAGATAGCTTTCCGCCGCTGCAGGCGGGCCGATGTTAACCGCCTCGTCGGCCATGTCCACATGCATGGCACGGGCATCGGCATCGGAATAAACAGCCACCGTGGCAATGCCCATGGATTTTGCGGTCTTCATCACCCGGCAGGCGATTTCGCCCCGGTTGGCTATCAGTATCTTTTTGAACATTCAAACCCCTGCGCAAGTTTCCACGCACAATAATGCCGTTGCTGCGCATTGTTCTAGCGATGAATGCGCGCGGGGTAAACCAAGGAAAAAGTTGCATGTCACGACGCGAGTTGACGCTCGTTCAGACGTGCTGAAACTACCGCCGGTTACAGGATCATGTCTTGCAGTGCTTTTGGATGCTCGGTGATCTGCTCATAACCGTCCTCGGTGACAATGAAGCTATCGCCGACCTGCGCGCGGAATGATTTGGCGACGCTGACCGACCCGTCCACCGCCAGCACCATGCCAGGCTGCAGAATGGTCTTGTCGCCAAACACCAGTTCCGGTTTTTCCAGAAAACTGTATCCGGTCGCGCGTCCGCAGCGGAAAGGATAATCGTGACCTGCTGACTGAATTACTTCGGCATAAGCGGTATGAACGGTTTCAGCCGTCACTCCGGGCCGCAAGGCCGCAAGAGCCGCCGCCTGACTGGCCAGCGCCACTTCATAGACTTCCGCCTGCCGCTGATCGGTAACCTCGCCAATCCAGAAAGTGCGATCAAAACCGAGCTTGAACCGGTGAAAATTGGTCATGCCGCAAAAACACAGGAACACCGGATCGCCATGCTGCATGATCCGGGTGGAGGCGCGATGGTGCGGTTTGGTGATGTCGCGGCCTGACGCCATGATCTGCAGGAAATGCGTGTTGGGTGACATGCACGTGTCATCATAGTGCGCGGACAACAGTTCGGCTGCCTTGCGGGTACCTGCTGCAGATGTCGCCAGTGCGACCTCGAACTCCGGCACCTTGTTGCCGATGGCACCACGCCCGGCGTCCATCATTGCCATGGCTACCTGACCTGCATGGCGCGCCAATTGCAGCTCTTCCGGTGACTTGATCATGCGCATGTCGGCAATCAACGGCATCACATCAACGAACCGGTCGGGTTCGACTATGCTGTCCAGGTAATTGCGCACGATAGCGGGCATCAGGTTCGGCTCGATGCCTATGCGGCCCTCACCTGCCAGGGCGGCAGGCAACTGTTCGCGCCATTCATTGCCAAGGCCATCATTCCATTCGGCGATCCGGTCGACCCTTGCGGCTGCCTCAGCCATGTCCTTTTCCATGCTGGGCGTGATCAGCAGGCTTTGGCCATCACGCGGCACAACAAGAATGGTCGGACGGCCGAAATCCATGTGCAGATAATCGTAGTAGCCGGTGAAATAATAGACGCTGTCGTCGTCGGTGATCACGGCGCAGTCAATACCTGCACTGGCCAGCCGGTCTCGCAATTGCTGCATGCGTTGTTCGAACATCATGCACTCTCACTCAATTGCTGTTCCACCAGCGTGACCCAGTAGGATGACCCCGGCACCAGTACATCATCGTTGAAGTCATAGTCTGAAGAATGCAGGGCCTTTGCATGCGCACCTTGTGTGCCATTGCCCATCAGCATGAAACAGCCGGGACGGGCGGCGGCGAGGTGCGCGAAGTCCTCAGAAAACAATTTTGGCGGACAATCGCCGTCTACCGCAGCGCCGCCAACCATGGCCTGTGCCGCGTGAACGGCAGACCGGGTGGCGCTGGCGGCGTTGATGGTGGCGGGAAATATCGTCTCATATGACACCGTTGCGATCACACCATGGGCGGCGCAGATGCCGTCAACAATCCGGCGCATGTGCATCTCTGTCACCTGATTGATTTCAGGTGACAATGCCCTTGCATCGCCGCGCAATATGGCTTTGCCGGGCAAGACGTTGCGCCGTCCATCGCTTTCGAATTCGGTGACAGACACCACCCCGTTCAGGCTCGGATTGAGTTTGCGCGACACAATGGTCTGCAGCGCGCCGACGATTTCAGACCCGACCATGATGGCATCGACGCCCATGTGCGGTAAGGCGGCATGTCCGCCTTGAGCGGAGATTTCGATTTCGAACAGACTTTCACTGGCGGTTATGGCGTTCGCCCTGGACGCAAATGTACCTGTCTCCATGCCTGGAATATTATGCATGCCATGCACTTCGTCCACGCCGAACCTGTCGAACAGGCCGTCATCCAGCATGGCGGCAGCCCCGAGGCCATACTCCTCATTGGGCTGAAAGATGAAGACGACACGGCCGTTGAAGTTGCCGTTTTCTGACAGGTGTTTGGCAGCCCCCAGCAACATGGATGTATGCCCGTCATGGCCACAGGCGTGCATCACACCTTCATTGGCCGACCTGTAGGCGACATCGCCGGTCTCACTGATTGGCAAGGCGTCCATGTCGGCGCGCAATCCGATGCTGCGCGTGGCATTGCCTCTTTGAAGCACCCCTACAACGCCGGTCTGTCCCACGCTTTCATGAACTTCAACGCCAAAGCTGGCCAGCAGTTCCGCAACCTTGCCGGCAGTGCGGTGCTCGTTGAAACCCAGTTCCGGATATTGATGAAATTCATGACGCCACCCGATCATCAGGTCTTTGAGGGTTTTGGTGGGCCCATCTGTGTGTGACATGCGTCTCTCCCGCGCAATCATGCCTGCCTGTTGCTGTCATCATAATCGCAAGTGGCATTTTTGACAGAACCAAAACTTGGTTGCTGCAACACCATTTGACCATCTGCAGCCACTCTGCAATGCTTCCAGCAACTGGAATGTCATGAGAGCTGATAAAATGAACATAGGCATGATTGCCAAGCAGGCCGATTTGCCGACAAAGACGGTTCGCTACTATGCAGACATAGGCCTGGTCAAACCATCAGGCCGGTCAAGCGCAGGTTATCGCATTTATACCGAGATCGAATTGAACAAGCTGCGATTCGTGCGCAGCGCCAGGTCTTTCGGTTTCACGGTTGAAGAATGCCGTGAACTGTTGGGGCTTTACGAGGACCGTGACCGATCCAGCCGTGACGTCAAACGCATGGCCCTGCAGCGTATCAGTGAAATCGAAGACAAGATGGCCGAGTTGCAGATACTGCACGACGAGCTTGCGCGGCTTGCAACGTCCTGCCATGGCGATGACCGGGCCGATTGCCCGATACTGACGGGACTGTCCAAATGACGTCGGATCACTCCATCACCGTGCGAAAACTGACGGGCCATATCGGTGCGGAGGTCTCCGGAATTGAGTTGCGCAAGACCATCTCAGAAGCCGACCAGGCCGCATTGAGGGACTGCCTGGCACGCTATCAGGTCATATTCTTTCGTGATCAGCACCTGGATTTGCAACAACAAAAAGCGCTGACCAGCGTGTTCGGGCCTGCTTTGCAACTGCCCTATGTCACCCCCATGGATGCCGAGCCGGAGATCATACGGGTGTACAGGGGCGCTGACGAAAGAGGCGGCGTGTTCGGCGGTGACTGGCATTCGGATTTCAGCTTCCTTGAAGTGCCGCCGTCAGGCTCCGTCCTCAACGCCCACACGCTGCCGCCCTATGGGGGAGACACGCTGTGGGCCAGTCAGGCTGCAGCCTGGGAGGCCTTGCCGGGCGCACTGCAGGAACTGTTGCTTGGCCGCGACGCAATCCATGTCGGCAAGCCCTATGGCTTGAAGTGGGCACCACCGGTCAAGGAGCAATCAGGCGCCGGCATCAAAATGTCCCGGGGAGACCCGACGGCGGACCAGGAACGCAAACACCCCGCTGTGTTGCAGAACCCGGTGACAGGCTGGCGCATGCTGTACCTGAACCCGACCTACGTCACGCGTCTCGATGGCTTGAGCGAAGCTGAAAGTGCCCCCCTTCTCGACCAGATACAACGTCATGTCACCAGACCGGAGTTTTGCATCCGCTATTCTTGGACACCGGGTACAATTGCCGTATGGGACAATCTGGCAACCCAGCATTATGCGGTGAACGACTATCAGGGCCATGAACGGCTGATGTACCGGACGACGTTTTCCGGCCTGTCGCCTCGTGACATGGCGGCAGTGCCGGGCAAAGCGCCACGAGTTGCCGCTGGATAACTCAAAGGCCTTGACCGGCGCCCGCTTCTGCCGCACACACCGCGCCCATGACCCAGACAACACACCCCGCCGTTCCCACCATTGGTCTCGTATCTCTCGGCTGCCCGAAGGCGCTGGTGGATTCAGAGCGCATTCTGACCCAGCTTCGCGCAGAAGGCTATGTGATCTCGCCGGACTATGAAGGCGCCGATGCGGTGATTGTAAACACCTGCGGGTTCCTGGATTCTGCCAAGGCGGAAAGCCTTGCCGCCATTGGCGAGGCGGTGAAGGAAAACGGCAAGGTGATCGTAACAGGTTGCATGGGCAAGGATGCAGACACCATCCGTACCGCTCACCCGCAGGTTCTGGCCGTCACCGGCCCGCACCAGTATGAGGCTGTCGTGGGCGCAGTACATGATGCCGTGCCGCCTGCGCATGACCCCAAGTTTGACCTGGTGCCGGACCAGGGTTTGCGCCTGACGCCGCGGCATTATGCGTACCTGAAGATTTCCGAAGGCTGCAACAACCGCTGTTCGTTCTGCATCATTCCGTCTCTGCGCGGTGATCTTGTGTCACGCCCGATGGCGTCGGTGCTGTATGAAGCCGAGCGCCTGGTGAAAGCCGGGACAAAGGAACTGCTGGTGATCAGCCAGGACACATCGGCCTACGGCGTCGACATCAAGTATGCCGAAAGCAAGTATCGGGGCCGTGACGTGAGAGCAAAGTTCATCGACATGGCCCGTGAACTGGGCGACCTGGGCGCATGGGTCAGGCTGCACTATGTCTACCCCTACCCGCATGTCGACGACGTCATCGAACTGATGGCGGACGGCAAGGTGCTGCCATATCTCGACATTCCGTTTCAGCATGCAGCACCCGGCGTATTGAAAAACATGCGCCGACCTGCAAATCAGGAAAAGGTGCTGGAACGTATTCACAAGTGGCGGCAAGCCTGTCCTGACCTTGCCATCCGCTCGACGTTCATCGTCGGCTTTCCCGGAGAAACAGACGCAGACTTTGAGTATCTCCTGCAATGGATGCGCGAAGCGAAAATAGAGCGCGCCGGATGTTTCAAGTACGAGCATGTGGATGGCGCAAAAGCCAACCAACTGCCAGGCGCAGTTGCCCCGCAGGTGATGGAAGACCGCTGGCACCGTTTCATGGCTGCACAGGCGGAAATATCGGCCGGGATCATGGCATCGAAGGTAGGCCGCGAAATTGACGTACTGATTGATGAAGTCGATGTGGAAGAAGGCGAGGCCATTGGCCGGTCGGTCTGGGATGCACCGGAGATTGACGGCAACGTGTTGCTGCCTAATGAAACCGACCTGAAACCCGGTGACATGGTTCGAGCCAGGATCGTCGATGCAGAAGAGTATGATCTGGTCGGCGAGCTTGTCTGATCAGCCGGCATGACGGGTTTGGCGCACAGACCAACGCCATGCGGGGGCCAGTATGACACTTGAAGAATACAACACCTATTGCGCGTCACTGACCGCCACGACCCATGTCGTGCAGTGGGGCGGCTCAGATGTCTGGAAAGTGGGTGGCAAGGTTTTTGCCGTTGCAGGCTGGAGCAAGGACGATACCTTTGCGGTTACCTTCAAGGTTTCCGAACTGGCTTACGAAATCCTCAAGGAACAGCCCGGCCTGCGGCCTGCCCCCTATCTTGCATCACGCGGCATGAAATGGATCCAGCACTACGCCGATCCCGGTCTCGATGAAGCCGGGTTGAAGGACTACATCGCAGAGTCGCACAGGATCGTCGCCATGGGCCTGACCAGGAAACTGCAACGTGAACTGGGTGTCGGCAGCGCCGCGTGAAACGATTACTTCGCCGCGCGGACGATCTTGTCCTCGGTTTGCTTCGTGATCTTATCGTATTCCTGCAACTGGGTTGGTGTTAGCACCTTTGCCAGCGCGTTGCGCTCATCACGCGCAGCCGACTGCAGCGGGCCACTGGCCTTCATCAGCAGTTCCATTTTTGGCGTTGCGGATTTGCGAATTCCGTATTTGCGGAAGATCTTGTTGAAGCGGGCGTTGGACTTGCGCATGATCCGTTTGACCTTGCTGCGCTGTCCTCCTGTCATCTTGATTTTGCGTTCGAAGCCAGAATCGTAAATTGAAGCTGCCTGAGCCGGTTGAACAACTACAGTCGGCACACTGACGCCAACAGCAGCTACCGCCACAAAAACTCCGGTAAATGCACTGCGAAAACTCTTCTGAAACTTCATCTGGAATCATGCCCCTTGTTAAAAACCAGCGCCGTCCGCTCACGCAATCAGATCATTGTCGCGCAACACTGGTCAAATCAAAGTTCGGTCAACAGCACATATTTTTCACAAGTGTGACTTTTATGCATCAGGTCGCGTAACGGCAGCGATCAAGTCAAGCGCAACCTAAAGTGGAATATTGTCGTGCTTCTTCCACGGATTTTCCACCTGCTTGTTGCGCAGCATGTTCAAGGCGCGCGAGATCCGCCTGCGGGTTGCATTGGGCATGATGACTTCATCGATATAGCCGCGCTCTGCTGCCACAAACGGGTTGGCGAACCGGTCCTCATAGTCTTTTGTGCGCTGTGCAATCTTGTCCTTGTCGGCCAATTCCGAGCGATAAATGATCTCTGCGGCCCCTTTTGGGCCCATTACGGCGATTTCCGCGGTTGGCCAGGCATAGTTCACATCGCCGCGAATATGCTTCGAACTCATCACGTCATAAGCACCGCCATAGGCCTTGCGGGTAATGACCGTGACTTTCGGAACGGTTGCTTCGGCATAGGCAAACAACAGCTTGGCGCCATGTTTGATCAGACCGCCATATTCCTGCGCGGTGCCGGGCAGGAAGCCGGGCACATCCACGAATGTCACCAGCGGGATATTGAAACAATCACAGAAACGGACAAAGCGGGCGGCCTTGCGGCTGGCATCACTGTCCAGAACACCGGCCAACACCATCGGCTGATTCGCGATAATGCCCACAGTGTGACCCTCGACACGGGCGAACCCCACGACGATGTTTTTTGCGTGGGCTTCCTGAATTTCGAAAAAATCCCCTTCATCGACCGTCTTGTGGATCAGCTCCTTGATGTCATATGGCTGGTTGGGGTTGGCCGGGATCAGGGTATCAAGTGATTTGTCCAGCCGTTCTCCATCATCCTCGGTCGGCACCTCGGGTGCATCTTCGGTGTTGGATGCCGGCAGAAAATCAATCAGCCGGCGCATCTGCAGCAATGCCTCAACATCATTTTCATAGCCCTTGTCGGCAACCGATGATTTGACAGCGTGCACGGATGCGCCGCCCAGATCTTCCGCCGTCACGGTTTCATTGGTCACGGTTTTCACCACGTCCGGGCCGGTGACAAACATGTAGCTGGTATCCTTCACCATGAAGATGAAGTCGGTCATGGCCGGCGAATACACATCTCCTCCGGCACACGGACCCATGATCACTGAAACCTGCGGGATGACACCGGACGCCAGCACATTGCGCTGGAACACCTCACCATACCCGCCGAGTGCCGCCACACCTTCCTGGATGCGCGCGCCGCCTGCATCAAACAGCCCGATGATCGGTGCACGGTTCTGCAGCGCCATATCCTGTATCTTGGTGATCTTCTTGGCATGTGCTTCTGACAGCGAGCCGCCAAAAACCGTAAAATCCTTGGCGAACAGATATACCGTGCGACCGTTGATGGTGCCCCAGCCTGTTACCACGCCATCACCGGGAATTTTCTGATCCTGCATGCCGAAATCAGCGCAACGGTGTTCGACAAACATGTCGAACTCTTCGAACGAGCCTTCGTCCAGCAACAGGTCGATGCGCTCACGCGCCGTCAGTTTGCCGCGCTTGTGCTGTGCTTCAATCCGGCGTTCACCACCGCCGAGCCGTGCCACATCGCGGCGTTCCTGAAGTTGGTTGAGAATATCCTGCATGTCAAAAACCCCTGCCCTGAACGGCGACTGTTAGAGATGTTTTATCACTTGCCTGCAGCAAGGCAAGTTGTACCTTTGACGATGAATTACCTGGTCAGGACGACACTCAACACATCGCCAAGAACTGCATGGTCGCATCGAAATCCTGTTTTCGGATCGCACGGCGCGCTTCAGCTTCCTCGTCGCTGCCCCATTGCTCAATCTGCCAGTCCTCATCGGCATGGGCTGCCGCCCAGGCTGCTTCGCCCGACAACGCACCCGCCGCTGTCATCATGGAAAGCAGGGTCGAGCCGGTGAGCGTGGTAATATTGTGAATTGCGGTGAGCCGGAACTCATTTTCTGCGGTCAATGCCGTTGAGATAGCGGCAAGTGCCGTGTCAGGTTGCGCGTGATGCACGATGCCTTCAACACAGATGAACTGGACGCTGTGTGTGGCTTTCACCCAGTCGAGTATCGGGTCCCAGTACAAGGCCTGCCGCGCAACCAGCGGGTCCGGTGTACCGGCACGATAACAAACCAGATCGCTGCCTGCGAACTCCCGCAGCTCGGCAACAATGCGGGCCTCATCATCCCGCACCCTGTCAACGGCGGTATTGGCCAACCGGGTGACGATCATGGAGGATGGGTCGATATGGGTTTCCTGGGCATCCCATTCTGCCGCTATGGCGTGGGCCATGTCACGTGACGGCACTGCAAACGGACGCTTCAACGGTGTTTTGACAGAACGGCCATCCAGCTGGATGTCAAAGCCGGTTTCGCCTTCACCGACAGCGACCTGTTTGTAGAAGCGCTTGGGCAGGTTTCGGTCAAAACGGGCGGTCAGCAGGCGTGTTGCCCGTTCATCCTCGGTTTCGCTCATGCCCCAGCATCCAGATACTTGTCAACGGAGGCTTCCAACTGGCTGTAATCATGCAAAATATCGTGAGCACCGGAAGATATCAGGTGTTCAATTGGATGATAGCCCCATGACACTCCGATCGCACCTACGCCGGCGTTGCGCGCCATAGAGATGTCATAGGTGGTGTCGCCAACCATGACGGTCTTGTCCAATGTTGCTCCAGTCTCTGAAATCGCCTGGTGGATCATCGCCGGATGTGGTTTTGAGGGTGCATCATCGGCGGTCTGGATAGAGGCGAAATAACCGTGCAATCCCTCACGCTCGATCAAAGCCCTGACCCCGCGTTGAGACTTGCCCGTGGCAACTGCCATAATCACGTCGTCCATCGCATGATACCTGTCCAGCACCTCGCGGCAGCCGTCATATAGGGGTTCTTCATGCAACTGCTCCAGCCGGGACGCCTTGAAAGTGCGCTTGTAGGCGTCGGCCAATGCTGTGTGGGTGTTGTGATCCAGGTCCGGCACCATGTGCTGCATGGCCTCAATCAACGACAGTCCGACAATGGACAAGGTCGCTTCACGCCCCGGCCAGTCGATGCCAACTGCCTCATAGGCGTTGCGCATGGAGTGAATGATGCCGTGCTGGCTATCGACCAGGGTGCCGTCGCAGTCAAAAATAATCAGTCTCACGCGTCGTATTCCTCGCCGGCCTCGGGTACGTCGTATTGCTCAGGATCAAAACCGCAGGTGATCATGCTCTCACGCATATGGCCCGGGACGGGCGCGGTTACATCTACTGTGCCGCCTTTGGGATGGGGAAATGTCACCCGGCGGGCATGCAGGTGCAGCTTGTGGACAAACCCTTCATCTCTTTCTTCGCCGCTCCCATCATGTTCAAGGTGACCATATTTCGGATCGCCGATGATCGGGTGGCCGATCATCTGCATATGGACACGCAACTGGTGCTGGCGGCCGGTTACCGGCTTCATCGACACCCAGGCAACCGACGGCGGCGCCTTGTCGATCACCGCATAGTGGGTCATGGCCTTTTGCGCACCGTCCTGTTTCATGTTTTTGGCGACCTGGACTTTTTCTTCGCCGGGACCGCCTGCCTTTATCAGTGGTTTGTCGATCACGCCCTGCTCCGGCCTCGGCACACCGGACACCAGCGCCCAGTAAATCTTGCGTACCGAACGTGTCTGGAACAGCTTGCCCAGTGCAGTTGCCATGGATCGTGTCTTTGCGATCACCAGAACACCGGATGTGTCACGGTCGAGCCGATGCACCAGCCGCGGCCGGTCGTAGAGGTCCGCAGCCAGACCCTGCAGCAGTCCGTCAATATGCTTGGTGGTCCGCGAACCGCCCTGTACGGCAAGACCGGCCGGTTTGTTCAGCACGTAAAGATGCTTGTCTTCAAACAACACCAGAGACTGGAAATACGCCTTGTCGTGCGCACTCAGGGGTTTGGGTTTTGGCGGACCGTCGTGACCGGCTGCGGCTTCGAGATTTATCGGCGGCACGCGAATTGTCTGACCGGGCAAAAGCCGTTCATTGGCCTTTACGCGTCCACCATCAACACGAACCTGGCCGGTGCGCAGCAATTTGGACAACCGGCCATGGGAAACTTCAGGGAAATGCACCTTGAACCAGCGGTCCAGCCGCATGCCGTCTTCGTCACCCTTGACGGAAATCTGTTTGACACCACTCATTGCAACACCGTTCTTGCCAGATAAAGTCCGGCAAACACTGCCAGCAGCGACAGAACCACCGAACTGCCGGCATAGCCGAGTGCCAGACCATAGTCCTTACGCTCGTAAAGCGCCGCGAAATCAAGCGAGAACGCCGAAAACGTGGTGAAGCCCCCAAGAATGCCTGTCATCAGAAACACCCGCATCTCCTGACTGGTGTTCCAGACAAGCGCCATCGTGGCAATAAGCAACCCCATAATGAACGAACCGGTGACATTGACGATCATCGTGCCCCACGGAAAGCCATGGCCGACAAGCTTCGGTGTTGTGATATTCACACCGTAGCGCGCGGCAGCACCAATCGCTCCGCCAAGAGCTGCATAAAGAAACATAGTCATGGCAGCGAGGTATACTCACGCGCAACCATAACCGCAACAATCCTCTGGACGGCCTCGGGCGTCCATGTAAAAACCCTTCACATGAACTGGCACAAGAAACCGCGCGACAGCTATCACCACGGCAATCTGCGCAAGGCGCTGATTGATGCAGCACTTGACCTGATCGGATCCAAGGGCACCGGCGGGTTCACATTCGCTGAAGCTGCACGCCACGCAGGCGTCAGCCCGGCAGCGCCTTACCGGCACTACAAGGATCGTGAGGCGCTGGTGGCAGATGTGGCCGGGCAAGGTTATCGGGCGTTTTCTGCCGCGCTCACCAAAGCCTGGAACGACGGCAAGCCAGATGCAGCAACCGCTTTCAGGCACACTGGCAACGCCTACCTGGCATTTGCGCGTAAGGAACCCGCTTATTATTCAGCCATGTTTGAAAGCGGTCTGAATGTATCTACGTATCCGGATCTGCGCATCGCTGCAGATGAAGCTTTTGAGACATTGAAAGTGGCTGTTGCCGCACTGGTTGCCACGGCGCCTGAAGGACAGCGCCCTCCGGTACTTATGGTTTCGCTGCATATCTGGGCGGTCAGTCATGGTATTGCTACGCTGTTCGGTCGTGGTGACGGAGCCGGGTTCAAGCAACCGATTTCTGCAGAAGAGTTGCTGGAATCCCATATGCTGGTGTATCTGCGCGGCCTCGGTCTTGCGATTTGAGCGACGGAAATCGTGGCGCCGGGGCGTCCTTGACACAGGGCATATGTGAGCCCGGTTCGGTGAACGGTCAGGTACTTCATTAAATTTTTCAAACTGCCTTGACTCCATCACAAACAATGCTCACATATGTGAATGTTAATAACATTTACATAAACACAGAGGCGAGACATGAATACACTCGTTGAACGCTTGGACCACTATGGCATGGCTGCATGGGTAGCTCTGATGGTGGTCAGTTTCGTGGTCTTCTGGCCACTTGGATTGGCACTACTTGGATACATGATTTGGAGCGGACGCATGAGATGCAGAAACAAGGGCAAGGTTGCGGCCTTTAACGCAACCGGGTTCGGCATGGGCAAAGGCGGTCCCGGCCGCTGGTATCGCGGCGGGTTTCCAACCTCCGGCAACCGTGCCTTCGATGATTACCGCGAAGAGACCTTGAACCGCCTTCAGGAAGAACATGAAGAGTTTCAGAGCTTTCTTGAGAAACTCCGCCATGCGCGCGACAAATCCGAGTTCGACCAGTTCATGGCTGACCGGACCAAACGCGCACAAGCCGACGATGTTGAAGACATCCCGGCAAAGGACGCCAAGGACGAAGGCGACAAGCCTGCAGCCTGAAGCAGCAATTATTCCTGCAATTGACAGCCCCGGCATTACCTGCCGGGGTTTGTTTATGGCGTTTGACTCAACCGCCAATTGTGGTACTAGCAAATCAAGGTCGGGGCGGCGATGGCGTCGCTGCACAGATCCCCGGCCGGGGTCAAACGATCAGACCCTCATGGCATCCTGAACGCCCGGATGAGTTTTTTCTCCGGGCATTTCTATGGGTAATACCCAACCGTCCCGGAGAACGGCTTGTTGGAGATTTGTCATGTTGCAGAGAATTACCCGTCCAGACGCCTTCCGCTTCCATAATGGCGAGAAGGCAAAGCTTCCCTTCACTACAAAAGAGTATGAACGCCGCCTGAGCCGTTTGCGCAGGGTCATGGCGCGCATGGACCTGCCCGCGGTGCTGCTGACCTCCATGCACAACATCGCCTACTATTCAGGCTTCCTGTACTGCAGTTTCGGCCGTCCTTATGCATGCGTCGTGACCCCGGACACGTGCACGACGGTTTCCGCCAACATCGATGCCGGCCAACCCTGGCGCCGGTCGTTTGGCGATAACGTGACCTACACAGACTGGCAACGCGGCAACTACTGGCGTGCCATACACCAGTTGATTGGCGAACCTGGCCGGCTTGGCGTAGAAGCTGATCATCTGACGCTCGCCATGCGCGATCAGGCAACAGCAACCCTGGGCGCACCGGACATGTGCGACATCGCCAAGGCCACCATGGCCCAGCGCATGGTGAAATCGCCTGAAGAAATCAGGCTGATCAAGTCAGGTGCCAAGGTTGCGGATATTGGCGGTGACGCCATCCGCAATGCCATTCATGTCGGTGCACGCGAGATAGATGTCGCCATGGCCGGGCGCAATGCCATGGAAATCGCCATAGCCGAGCGCCATCCCGATAGCGAAATCCGGGACAGCTGGGTGTGGTTCCAGTCCGGCATCAACACCGACGGCGCCCACAATCCGGTTACCACGCGCAAACTGGAGAAAGGTGACATTCTTTCGCTCAACACATTCCCGATGATCTCAGGATACTACACCGCGCTGGAACGCACCTTGTTCATCGGCGAGCCAACCAAAGCGGAACGAAAATTGTGGGAGATCAATGTCGGGGCCCACGAACTGGGTATATCGCTGATCAAGCCGGGCGCAAGCTGTTCCGGTATCACGTCCGAAATCAACCGCTACTTCGAAGATCATGATGTCCTGCAGTACCGCACGTTCGGATATGGGCATTCATTCGGTGTGCTGTCGCATTACTACGGTCGTGAAGCAGGTCTGGAATTGCGCGAGGATGTCGACACCATACTTGAACCGGGCATGGTTGTCTCAATGGAACCGATGCTCACCGTGCCGGAGGGAAAACGCGGAGCTGGCGGCTATCGCGAGCATGACATCCTGGTGGTTGGGAAAGCGGATGCGGAAAACATCACCGGTTTTCCCTATGGGCCGGAGCACAACATTATTGCAGCATAGAGCTGATCTGCCAAAACGGCGATCAGTTTTGGGGGAAGTGGAGCCGTACGGGTGGAACCGGGGGCAAACGGCGTTGGAGCCTGTCAATTGACGGCAGGCTCCACCACTCTCTGATACAGATGCCAGGTGGCATGTCCCAGTATCGGAAGCACGATGAAAAGCCCCAGAAATGCCGGCAACAGAGCCAGGCCGGTAAACACCAGCACGACAAGTCCCCACACCATCATTGCAATCGGGTTGGTCAATACCGCCTTGATGCTGGTAATTATGGCGGTGACGAAATCCACCTCCCGGTCCAGCAACAGCGGGATCGACACGACGGTTACGGAAAACAATACAGCGTAAAGCATGGCGCCGACGATGTGGCCTGCCGCCAGAAAGCGCAAGCCATCGCCGGTATTCAGGACCATATTGATAAATCCGTCCAATGTTGACATCGACCGGAAACCGAGGAAAAGCGCTACAAGCAGTCGGATCTGATACATCCACATCCACATAATAAACAATGTGACGAAGGCCATGATTGATAATTCGCGCCCCTTCTGCCGCCATACCGTTGTGAGGACACCCGACCAGGTCAGCGGACGGCCTTCGTGCAGACATCGGCTGACCTCATAGATGCCGACTGCAATAAACGGGCCCACAAGCGGAAACCCGATGGCCAGCGGGTAGATCATGTAGTGCATGTCAAGCCGGGCAACGAATGCCACAGCCAGCAAGCCTCCCAGGGCATAAAAGCCGCCAAAGAACAATCCAAACAATGGCGCTCTGGAAAAATCTCTCACGCCGGCAACGAATGCCGCACGGACATCATCGAGGCCGATATGCCGGACAACCGGCATTGTGTTGCCCGGAGCCGATTTTACCGGTGTTTGCTTCGCCATTGAAATCTCCCTCCCCTGCCTAGAACGATTCGCTCCAATGCCCTTTTACGGGTCTTCAAGCATACTGGCTGCGCCGGTCAATGAGCGAAATGATCTGGATCAATCTTCGCCGCGCTGGCCTCGCAATGACGCCCACCAGTCAAGCCGCTTGCGGATTTCCCGTTCAAAGCCCTTGTCGGGCGGATCATAGAAGGTTTCCCGGCCCATTTCGTCGGGAAAATAGTTTTGTCCGGAAAACCCGTCTGGCTGGTCGGGATCGTATTTGTAGCCTGACCCGTATTCCTGCTCCTTCATCATCTTGGTCGGGGCATTGAGGATGATCTTGGGCGGCATGACCGAGCCGGTTTCCTTCGCCCGCCGCATCACCTTCTTGTAGGCAGTGTAGACCCCGATCGACTTGGGCGCCGTTGCCAGATAGACGGCTGCCTGCGCCAGCCCCAGTTCACCTTCCGGCGAGCCGAGAAAGTCATAAACGTCCTTGGCCGCAAGCGCCTGAACCACCGCCTGCGGATCGGCCAGGCCGATATCCTCATTGGCCATGCGCACCAGGCGCCGGCAAATGAACAACGGATCCTCACCTGCGACCAGCATGCGGGCCAGCCAATACAAGGCCGCATCCGGGTCAGATCCGCGAATTGATTTGTGCAGCGCTGAAATCAGATTGTAGTGCCCGTCCTGTCCCTTGTCGTAAACCGGCACCCGGCGCTGGATGGTCTCAGCCAGACCGGCTGCATCCAGTGCATCCGAACTCGCTTCAACAACGGCAAACAAATCCTCGACAAGATTGAGAAAATAACGACCGTCACCATCCGCCATTGCAAACAATTGCTCTCGGGCTTCTTCGGTCACAGGTAGTAATCTGCCTTCAAGGTCTTCCGCCCGTGTCAGCAATCCGGCCATGGCTGCACTGTCCAGGCGGTTGAGCGTCAACACCTTGGCGCGCGACAGCACGGCGGCATTCAGTTCGAAGGACGGGTTTTCGGTGGTCGCACCGACCAGGGTGATGGTGCCATCTTCCATCCATGGCAGAAAGCTGTCTTGTTGGGCCTTGTTGAAGCGGTGGATCTCGTCCACGAACAACAAGGTGCCCTGTCCTTTGTCCGTACGGCGCAGGCGCGATGCCTCGAACACCTTCTTGAGGTCCGCCACGCCTGAATGAATGGCCGATATCTGTTCAAAATGCAGATCGGCCTCACCTGCCAGCAGACGGGCAATCGTGGTCTTGCCTGTTCCCGGAGGGCCCCACAGGATCATGGAACTGATCCGGCCTGACGATATCATCCGCGATATCAGCCCGGTCTCACCGCTCAGGTGGTCCTGGCCGTGCACCTCGGCCAGCGACGCCGGCCGCAGCCTGTCCGCCAACGGGCGCGGCGCAGATGCTTCCAGTCCGGCGGCGTCAAACAGAGATGCCATGAGAAGGCTTCCCCTTTGGTGTTAACCGCCAAACTCGCGGCGAATAAGCTTGCCCTTGCGCAGGATGGCAACATCCCAATACCCCTCGCGGCGTTTCAGAACACTGCGCAGGTCTGTCACCGAACCCAGTTTACGCTCGTTTAATTCGACAATCACATCACCCTTCTTGAACCCGAACCGGCGCGCAAGCGACCGTTTCACGGCGGAAACGGCTACGCCTTCAACGGATGACGGCAAACCCAGCTCTTCAGCAACTGCCGGCGACACATTGACGACTTCCAGGCCCGTAAACGGTGACCGGCCCTGGATGACGGTTGTATTGCGTGGCGGGTCTTCCGGCGCCGGCGTCAGCGACACATCAGCCTTGAACCGTTTTGACTTGCGGCTAAACACCACCGGAGAGTCTTCACCCACTGGCAAAGTTGCGAACCTGAAACTGAATTCCTGGGCGTTCTCGATTGGTTTGCCACCCAGCTGCAGCAAAACATCACCGCGTTTGATGCCGGCTTTTTTGAGCGGGCTGGACGGATGCAACTGGGAAACCAACGCACCTCGCGGCCGGTTGAGCCCCAAAGCTGATGCCAGGTCACTGGTGACGTTCTGCAAGTCCGCACCGAACCAGGGTCGAACAACCTTGGTGGCGCCGCTCAGCGACTGCTCGATGACAGAGCGCACCATATTGACGGGAATAGCAAAGCCAATACCGTTGGAGCCACCGGAGCGGGAAAATATCGCGGTATTGATGCCGATCAACCGGCCGTTCATGTCCACCAGCGCGCCACCGGAATTGCCCGGATTGATGGCCGCGTCGGTCTGAATGAAGAACTGATAGGACGAAACGCCAACCCGGGTCCGTGCCAATGCCGAGACGATGCCGCTTGTAACCGTCTGCCCGACACCAAACGGGTTACCGATGGCCAGCACGAGATCGCCGACTTCCAGTGCGTCTGAATCACCCAGGGACAGTGGAACAAGCGGTTCACCATCCGGCTTGATACGCAGCACGGCCAGATCAGTGCGCTCATCCGTCAAGATGAGTTCGGCGTCAAACTCACGCTTGTCGGACAGGACAACACGAATTTCGGTACCGTTCTTGATGACGTGGTTGTTTGTCACGACTATGCCGGATGCATCCACGATAACACCTGAGCCCAGTGAATTCTGGGCACGTTGGCGGGGTCTGCCGCCAAACAGTTCATCGCCAAAAAACCGCCGGAAAAACGGATCGGCGCCGAAAGGCTGACGGCGGCCCTGGGTCTGCACGATGCGCTTGGCATAGACATTGACAACACTCGGCGCGGTGGTCTTCACCACTGGTGAAAAGGACATGGCAATGTCGCCGCGCGAAGCCGGCACCTGCTGGGCGCTGACGGGTCCTATTGCCAACATTACTGGCACCAGGGCAATTGCTGCATGAAACAACACATGGCGGACAAACTGCATGATGGGCGAATCCTTCATTGCATGAAAACAAATAATAGGCACACCCTATCAACCCCGCATCAATTGGCCAACCATTCCCGACGACTTGTCTTTAGGTGTTATTGAGCTGACGCGGTGTTCCCGGCTTCAATCAGGTCCAGCAATTGCTGCAGTTTCTGCAGCGGTACGCCGATGTTTGAACCGCCATATTCAGGCAGGATGGCGGCATTCACGCCGACCACCAATCCATTGCTGTCCATGACAGGGCCACCGCTGCCGCCCTTGGCAGTATCCGCATCATAAACAATTGTCGCGGCAGTGACCTTGGCCACTATGCCCTGGCTCGCGAGAGGTTGAATGAATGAATTTTCCGACAGGCGTTCTGCGACTTTCCAGAAATCGGTTTCGCCGGCTTCACGCAGTTTCATGACGAATGTCCTGCCGGCCTGGGCAAGCATGGCCCTGAGCCCGGTGGGATAGCCCATCACGATCACATTGTCGCCTGACGCCAGTTTGATCGATGATAACGCAAGGCCGGGCACTTGCGGCGACGCGCCAGTGAACGCCAGCACTGCAACGTCTGCATCGTCACTCGCCTGCACCAATTCAACCGGCAGGGCTTCAACCCTGCCCGGCAAGTAGGCGACAAAGCGGATGAATTCCGGCTGCAGGCCGCGTCCGCCGAACACGGTCAGGTTGGCATCGCTCTCCCAGGGCAATGCGATATGCCGGTTGGTGACGACCTTGCCTCCCCTGGCGAGCAGGAAGCCGGTACCGGTATAGCGCTTCTGTGCAATCGGTCCT
>CAVOQE010000009.1:0-152500 GCA_963698275.1 uncultured Alphaproteobacteria bacterium
GACATTCGTTGCGATTGCGAAGGATACCGTTCCCAGATGACTGCAAAGCGGACAAACGGGACCTTGAGATAAAGCTCGCAAATGACCAGCTCTGACCAGCAGCGGACGTAGCATGCCTCTATCTTCTGAACCTCAAACCAATTGTTACCATGTTTGATCCAGTGCTTGTGTTCCAGAAAAGGCCGTAACCAGTCGAGCGATGATGGATACGAACAAACAACTCGTCCTGAGGGTTGTCCGGCAGGGAAAAAGCAATTTCCGGCGAGAGATAATGCTGCAACACCGCGCTGTCAGGAATATCATCCTCTCCGTAGCCTGTTTCGCTTGGTGGCAGTTCTGATACCCAATTAAGACCCGTTGAGATACCGACAGATGTTCGGAGCATATCGTTCCAGGGGAAACCGTCGAATTTCAGATAAATTGCTGCCCACGCTTCGGGACTGTAGTAATCCTGGCTGGGTTCAAACCGAAATCCAGCCCCCATTTCAGCTTCCAGCCACCAGTATTGCCAAAAGCGCACAAGTTGACGAGACACGGCAACGCCGGCGAAACCACCTTCACCGAGACCCTCGTCATCCATGTCTCCTGGATGAACAAGTAAATCGCTGATATTATTATCGCCTACACTCACCCCACCCAAAATGCTTATGCTTCCAGGAGTGTCTGCAATGGGTGAACTGCCGAGTGGATAATTTTCTCCCGCAAGCACCACATCAGATGAAGTGCACGCAGCAACAATGATGGCTGCTTTTCCAACTGAGGGTATTCTTAAACGCATATATCCTGACCATCCAGCACTCGTTAACAAACCATTAAGAGGCGGCCGGTCGCGAAGTCAAATATTTATGTCGGTCAAATGTGGATTGTCGTTTTTGACCCAGAGCAGTTCGTTGATCTGGGTCAGCAAATGGCAACTAAGGGCTCGGAGCAGTCATGCGGCACCGCAAAGTGATGCCCAGTTTGAGCGCCGTTTGAATGTCGGCTTCCAATATTACAGCATGGTTGGCCCGCGCTTGCGGTGAATGACCGCTCCCCGCCCATATCGGTAGTTTCTCGCAGTGCACAAAATGGACTGGACTTCCCGCACAAACGAAGCATCCATGACGTCTGCGGTGCCTTTAACTTTGAAAACCGCTGTATTGCCGGACGTCTCCGCCCGCACTTGCGGGCTCCTGGTGGTACATGCGCTGGATTTCCCGGCGCAGTACAAATGGAAGGAGACAATTATGTCATCAACAACCAAGACCATATCGGTACCTCAACAACAGTTGGGCGCTGCCAAACCTACCGGCCAAACAGTTGATCAAGCCAATGAGGGCACGGGCACTATTGCCAGAAAAAGGTCGACGAAAACCACAAAAGCGTCCGCGCCTAAGTCGTCAAAAATGCTGGACTTGTTGACCCGGAAATCTGGTTGCACATTGGACGAACTTCAGAATGCAAGCGGGTGGCAGGCGCACAGTGTGCGGGGTTTTCTGTCGGGCACTGTAAAGAAGAAGCTCGGTTTTCAGATCGAAAGCGTGGTCACTGGTAAGGGTGCGCGCCGCTACAAAGCCGTCAAGCCAACTGCCACCTGAAGGGATCAAGCCGATGAAGTGCATTTCTGATCCGATCGGAGAACTGGTGGAGTTACCGCGGTCAAAATTGGTTGAGCTATGGATCAAGGCTCACGAGGCACCACCTCCCAAGGGGGTTGGTCGTGGACTGTTGGAGCTATCAGCCGCGTATTCCATTCAATCCAAAATGTTTGGTCATCTTGATCGAAATACCAAACGAGCCTTGATAGCAGCGACCCCCATGAGTGGCAGCAGCTGTAAAGCTGCTGCCACCCAACAGAAGCTAGTCAAAAGCCTGAACCCTGGCAGTCGACTTGTGCGGGTCTGGAATGGGAAGACACATCAAGTCGATGTGCTTGAGAACGGATTTATCTGGAATGAGCGCCACTTTCAATCCCTCAGCGCCATCGCTCGGGAGATCACTGGTGCCAGATGGTCAGGTCCGAGGTTCTTCGGACTATGAACAAGAAACGTCTCCGCTGCGTGATCTACACCCGAAAGTCTACTGAAGAAGGACTGGATCAGGATTTCAACTCTCTGGATGCACAGAAGGAAGCGTGTGCTGCCTACATCAAGTCGCAGGCCAGTGAGGGTTGGAAGCTGATCAACAAGCAATTCAGTGACGGCGGCATCTCTGGCGGCACCATGGAGCGCCCTGCCCTTCAGGAATTGCTTGAGGAGATAAAACACGGTCGCGTTGATGTGGTGGTTGTCTACAAGATTGACCGATTGACCCGCTCCTTGATGGACTTTGCCCGGATGGTCGAGGTTTTCGACAAACACGAAGTGTCATTCGTCTCCATCACGCAGCAGTTCAATACAACCACGTCCATGGGACGATTGACACTCAATGTCCTGCTGTCCTTTGCCCAGTTTGAACGGGAAGTCACGGCTGAACGCATCCGTGACAAGATTGCCGCCTCAAAGAGGAAAGGCATGTGGATGGGTGGGCCGGTACCGGTTGGATACAGCACAGTCGACAAGAAACTTGTTGTTGAGTCTGATGAAGCGAAAACGGTTAGAGAACTATTCTCCTTGTACCTGGAATTGGGGTCTGTCTTTGAACTGAAAGAAAGGCTTGATGATCTAGGATGGCGAACACCGATCAGGATCAGCCGCAATGGAAACCAAACTGGAGGAAAATCATACTCACGAGGGCAGCTCTACTGGATATTGCGCAACCCAATTTACATTGGGAATGTGCGTCACGGTGAGGAGATATGGCCAGGTCAACATGAGGGGATCATCGACGATGCACTGTGGCAGGCTGTTCAAGAGCAACTCAAACGTGGCTCCAATGCGGGCGCCCACAGGAATAAACCGGTCGGACAGCAACTTCTAACTGGTATCTTGTTCGACGAAACCGGTGACCGTCTCACACCATCCCATGCGGGTGGCAAGGCACGAAGGTATAGGTACTACGTATCGCAACGGCTTCTCCATGGCAGTAAGAAAGATCAATCGGGATGGCGTTTGCCAGCACCGCAGCTAGAGAAAGCAGTAACTGATGGCATCAGTGAATTCCTGACCAATCAGCCCAACCTGACAGATGCAATAGGATGCCAGAATAGAGAAGCTGACGAGATCTCCTCAGCCATCGATGCTGCCAAAGCCAAATCTGATGAGCAGAAACGCAGCGGAAAGATCACCAGAGATGCAATCCACGAAATCGTATCGCGTATCGAAGTTTCTGCAAAACGGCTGACCATATCGATCTCATCCGAGCGCCTTGCATCAATGCTCGGCATATCATCAGCTCAAGGTGCTTCTCAGTATCTCCTTGAAATTCCAGTTGCCTTTCGAAGGCGAGGAATTGAAACAAAGATGCTTGTTGGCGAGCAATCATCAGGACACGCAGACCAAAACCTGATCAGCACGATTGCTCAGGCACATGCCTGGCTGAACCGATTGACGAGTGAAGAACTGACAATCTCCCAGCTAGCCAGTGACGTAGAAATTGATGACGGGGAGATAAGCCGTATCTTGCCACTCGCGTTCCTCGCCCCGGATGTCGCGCGAAGTATAGTCGAAGGACGTCATCCACCGGAGTTGACGACCAGACGTCTCAAACGATTGAAGCCACTCCCATCTCTGTGGCAAGATCAACGCAAGGCACTAAACTTTCCAGCACAAAATTGATCTGCAAACGCTACCACCAGCCAAGCAAGCTGCCGAAAACGGCAGGTCTCGGTGATCTGGCAACAGAGACGAACGGGCAATTTGCCCTGTCATCGTCCTCTAATAGCAGTCTCCAGACCTCTGAAGTGCACACAACGCCCAGAAAACCGCTGAATACTGGTCTTTTCTCATGTAGACCAAAGCAAAAACGTTCGAAACCGGAGAAAAAATGGTGGGCGGTACTAGGTTCGAACTAGTGACCCCTACGATGTCAACGTAGTGCTCTACCACTGAGCTAACCGCCCGAAGGCTGCCTTGATTCATGGACCCGGTTTCGGGCCATCGGCAGATCGGTGCGTCCTGGACGCGAAGGCTTCTATATAAGGTTGCAGACAGCCATGCAAGGCCCGTTTGCCGGCGGCTGTCAGGCAGCAATCATCCGGTCGACTTCGTTGACCAGATCGCGCAAATGAAACGGCTTTGACAAAATCTTGGCATCACGCGGTGCCTCGGAATCCGGATGCAGGGCCACAGCCGCAAATCCGGTAATGAACATGATCTTCAGGGCCGGATCCAGTTCGGCGGCCCGCCTGGCAAGCTCTATGCCGTCCATTTCCGGCATCACGATATCGGTGAGCAGAAGATCAACCTCGCGCGACTTCAGTTCTTCAAACGCGCTGACGCCTTCAGCAAACGAATGCACCTCGTGACCGGCGCGTTCCAGCGCACGGGCAAGGAAGCCACGCATGTCGTTGTCATCTTCAGCAAGTAAAATACGAGCCATTGTCGCGTACCAGCCTCCAGAAATTTCCAATGGCCAGCCTTACGCACTGCCCACCCACACCGCGGCACCATACTGTCAAAGAGTAAACCGCATGTGAAGACACATACTGTCATTTCACTGAATTTATATGCCGCCTCGGTGTATCCCGGCCCGCAACGGCCGCGACAATCGGCGCTGAATTTTGCAATACCGCTTCAACTGGTGAAATACCTGCAACCTGACAGACAAACAGCGTTGACGCACCGGCTGCGTGGAGGGCTTAATGGATGCGGTGATCGCCACAACCACAGATTGTTCCTCCAACCGCACAGCGACCTGCCCTGCTCATGACACGTAAACCCAAATCAGATCAGGTTGAGCCCGGCTTCCAGATTGATGCACCGCGCGTGCAAACCTCGCCGGTGGTGTTCAATTCGCCGCATTCCGGCAGTGATTATGGTATCGAATTCCAGGCATCATCCCGCCTGGACCTGCATAATCTGCGCCGCTCGGAGGATTGTTTCGTCGACGAATTGTTCGGCACTGCGACCGCCCTTGGCGCACCGCTGATGAAAGCCCGGTTTCCGCGCGCCTGGCTGGATGTCAACCGGGAACCGTTTGAGCTGGACCCCAACATGTTTCATGATCCGCTGCCGGCGCATGTCAACACGGCATCCGCGCGGGTTGCAGGCGGCCTCGGCACCATTCCGCGCATTGTGAGCGAAGGGGAAAACATATACCTGGACACACTGAGCTGGACGGACGCCGACCGCCGCATTCAGCACTATTACATGCCCTATCACGAAGCGCTGAGAGACCTCATGGCCGGCACCTTCAAGCGATTTCAGACCGCCATCCTGGTAGACTGCCATTCGATGCCGTCGGTGGCCGGACTGTCAGGGTCAGGGCGCCCGGACATCGTGCTCGGCGACAGGCATGGAACCAGTTGTTCGGCCTGGATTGTCCGCCACCTTGAAGAACAGTTGCGCGCCCACGGGTTGAAGGTGTCGCGCAACCGGCCTTATGCCGGTGGTTTCATAACCCAGAAATACGGCAGGCCCCGGGAAGACGTTCATGCCGTCCAGATCGAAGTCAATCGCGGCCTGTACATGAATGAGACCACCTTGAAGAAAACCCGCGGGTTTTCCCGTCTGCAAACCCTGATGCTTGACGTCATGTCGCGATTTATTGCGCGCGCGTCCGAAACAATGCCGCCGCGTTCCATTGCCGCCGAGTAATGGGTACGCCAGCCAACCCGCCGCCAATTGAGCTGATTGAAGCCGGACCGGAACATGCGGCCGAAATCGATCACCTTGTTGCGGCTTTTCACCAGCATGAAGGCGTCAACGTGGCAGCGCACGCACGGCGGACCTCAATCGACAGTCTGCTCGCCATGCCTGCCCAGGGACGCATTCTCCTGGTCCGGCACCGCGACGCCGAAATTGTCGGTTATGCGGTTCTTGCATTCGGGTTTTCTCTGGAATTCGGCGGCCGCGACGCGTTTGTGGACGAATTGTTCATCGCTGACGCCTTTCGCGGGCAAGGTATCGGCACAGCCGCCCTGACAGCCGTGTGCGCATGGGCCCGGCGTGAAGGATTATGCGCGCTGCATCTGGAGGTGGAGCGGGACAACAAGGCGGCAAAAGCGTTATACACCCGAACCGGATTTGAAGATCGCAGCCATTATAATCTAATGTCGCTGCACATCGCCAATGTCAGGAAAACCGGACCAGGACAGTGACAGGCAGAAAAAAGGGCCGCACATGCAAATGCACGGCGGCCCAAGTCTAGGGAGGAAACGCCCTATAAAGGGCAAGTGAAGAAAAAGGAATAATCCTTCGTAATCACCATAGCCTATATTGCACTGCACAGTGACAGTTTCAAGGCTGTATCGATATAAAAATTTTCCGTAAAACACAGAAGGAAACGATCTTTGCAAAAGGTTAAAATATTGAATTTAAATGATTATTTCTGAAAACCTTCCTTCCGACAGTGTCGACTGCAGTGTAATTTGCATTACAGAAATGCACAGGCTGCATAGCTTAAAGACAGCAATATGACCGCTTATTGTGCAACTGCAACATAAATAAGAGCCTCAATCCATGACCCAAGACAAAAACCCTGCCGGCAGTTCAACAGAGGCTCTTCTGGCCTTTGCAGTTGAGTTGGCACAGGCGGCCGGGCCGATAGCCCTGCCCCTGTTTCGAACCTCCATCGCGGTCGACAACAAACAGGCCGGCGGCTTTGATCCGGTCACGCAGGCCGATCGTGCCGCAGAAAAGGTCATGCGCGCCATGATTGAGGAGCGATACCCCGATCATGGAATTATTGGCGAAGAGTTCGGCGAGAAGACCGGCACCAGTGACTTCACCTGGATACTGGACCCGATTGACGGCACGCGCAGTTTCATCTGCGGCACCCCGACCTGGATGACGCTGGCCGGTTTAAAGCACGACGGCCGCATGATTGCAGGCGCTGCCGGGCAGCCGTTTACCGACGAGATCTTTGCAGGCAGCCAGGCCGGTGCGCATCTGCTGCGCGCGGATCAGAAAACCCAATTGCGTTGCACCAGTGAAACCGACCTCGCCAATGTGCTGGCCGGCACGACGGCACCGTACCTGTTTCGCAAATACGGCCACGAAGAGCGCCTGATGCGCATTGAGAATGCGGTTCAGCACCTGCGCTTTGATGCGGATTCGTACTTTCACTGCATGGTTGCCGCAGGCCAGCTGGGCATCAGTATCGATACCGGCCTGCAATCTTACGACATAGCCGCCCTGATCCCGATAATTGAAGGCGCAGGCGGTATCGTCACCACCTGGAATGGAGGCGATGCTTCAGATGGCGGTGATATTCTTGTCGCAGCCAACCAGGCGCTGCATGAACAGGCGATGGCTCTGCTGGCTTGAATGCGGGTTTTCAGGGTGACTTCACCCGGTCTGCCACAAAAGCATCAAATGCCGCAAAGAACTGGTCCCGGATTGTGTCAATTTCCGCCAGAATGTCGTGTTTCGCGCCGTTGATGGTGATGGTGGCCGCGCCCGGCACAAACCGGGCAAACTGCTGGATGGTCTCGTTGGCCACCACAACGTCCTGGCCGGCAATGACCAGCAGCGCGGGGCAGCGCAGCGGCGTGGAATCGTTCAGCGCGCGCAGTTTCCTGCATGATCTCAGCGCCGCGCTCACCCATCCGACGGTCGGCGCTATGGCAGACAAGTGCGGAGCTTCCTGCCACAACCGCATGTTTCGCATGAAACGGGTCTTGTCCGAGGTCAGCGGGTTCTTCGGGAAGTCTTCAGGCCGGATCAGTCTTGAAACATGAAGCGGCACCTTCAACCGGCCGAACCCCAGATAGGTCATGCCATTGACGACGGCGACTTTGAGCCATCGAGGCAGATGCGTGCTGGGAATATCAATCAGCGGTGCGACCATGACCGCTGCGGCAAACCAGTTGTGTTTGGCAATCATGCGCAGGCCAATATGGCCGCCCATGGAATTTCCCAGCAGGATGTAAGGCGGTCTGCAATCCGGCAACACCACCTCGTTCATGAATTTTGTGAAGTCCGACAGATAATGCGAGAAAGTGGATATGTGACCATGCCGGTTGGGCCCGCTGGCAGCAGGTGAACCGCCCTGCCCGCGCCAGTCAAGTGCTGCAACCTGGTAACCGCGTTCGGTCAGGTCGCGGATGGTTTCGAAATTGCGCTCCATGCATTCGCCACGACCCTGCAAAAAACACACAGTGCCGCGGGCCTCACCCAGCGCCGGGAACAGGCCGTAACGCACTTTCACCGTGTCAGAGACGTCAAGATAACCGCAACTGGCATTGGCGGGCACGGGGTTTCCGGCAACCAACACAAATCCGTCTGCCATATTGGTCGCCAATCCTCTGTTAGAGTCAGGACCCATGAAACTTATCCATTCTGCCGGAGTATGCTTTGCCCCTCACCGGTCATTTGATCACATTTCGCCTGACCCGTCTCTTGTATTGTAGGCAAACCCTTGGTGATTTGCAGCAGGCAATCAACAGGGCTTGAAACCGGAGAAACGTCTCCTAAATATTGCTTGTGGGCGCCGAACCGGGCCCACGTAACTGATCGACACCCTGCCCGTCTACTGGGAGGGTGCAACGACAAACTGCATCGCTTATCGAAAGGATGAATAACATGTTTGATTTGACCCCACTTTACCGTACCGGCGTTGGTTTCGATCGTCTGGCCAAGATGCTCGACGAAGTAAACACCGTGGATACGCCAACTTACCCGCCCTACAACATCGAACGCACCGGCGAAGACACCTATCGCATCACCATGGCTGTTGCAGGGTTCACCCCTGACGAACTGGCTATTGAAGTGAAGAGCAATTCGCTGACCGTAACGGGCCAGAAGGAAGGCCGTGCCGAGCAGGTGAATTTCCTGCACCAGGGCATTGCGGCACGTAATTTTGACCGCCTGTTCCAGCTTGCCGACCATGTCGAGGTAACCGGCGCGGACATCGAAAACGGCCTGCTTCACATTGACCTCAAGCGCGAGCTTCCCGAAGCAATGAAACCACGCACCATTGCAATCAAGGGTGCCGGTAAAAAGGCCAAGCTGATCGAAGACAAGAAAGCCGCCTAAACAGTCGGTTTTCACGGAAATTGAGGGGCGCTGGGGATATCCTCAGCGCCCTATTTCCTATTTCGCTTGCGGCGTTTCTTGCGGACTTTTCGCGACTTTGTATCTGCCCGCACAACCTCCAGTATCTCGCCGTCAAACTGGCTGATCGTTACCCGGTATCGCTTGCGGTCGCGAACCGCCAGGTAGACAAAGGGCAGATGCCGCTTGCAGCGAATCGCGTCGACGACGCGAAATCCGTCCTCGCGCAACAGCCTGGCCGCATCAACACAGTTGAGATCAAAACGCGCATATCCGTCCCGGTCTGGATAGGGATACCGGTAGGGATTATAGCCCGGTGATCCGTAATAGTAGAAATGACCCGACTGCGCTTCTGCCTGCGGCAGGGGCACAGTGATGAAGCAGGCCAGACCAGCCAGTAATAGCGTCAGACCGCGCCGTTCCATGTCTCGACCTCTCTCACCAGTGCATCGCAATCAGCCTTGCTGGTCATGAATGAACAGACAAAGCGGGCGAATATCTCGCTCTCTGATACCACGTCGTTACCGGGACCCTCGCCTGGCCACTGATAGGTCACGACACGTTTTGACAACAGCATGTCAAACAATTCTCTCGGCATGATCGCAAACACCTCGTTGGCCTGCACCGGCAGCGGTATCCGCATCTTGCCCGTGGCCTCCAGACCTTCCCTTAGATAACTAGCCATATCGTTGGCATACCGGGCATTATCAAGCCACAGATCATTTTCCAGATAGGCATTCATCTGAGCGCCCAGAAAACGCCCCTTGGACAGCAGTTGCGCTGCCCGCATGCGCCGATGGGAAAAGTCGGCTGCAAGTGCCCTGTCGAAAAACACCACCGCTTCCAGGGCCATCGCACCGTTCTTGGTGCACCCGAATGACAGCGCGTCTACGCCTGATTTCCAGGTCATTTCGGCCGGCGTACATCCCAGCGACACCAGCGCATTTGCAAAGCGCGCACCATCCATGTGCAGTTTCATGCCCCGTGAATGGGCAAGTTCGCCAATCGCGGCAATTTCATCAACCGAATAGACCGTACCCAGTTCACTCGCCTGGGTGACTGACACAGCCGCCGGTTTCGGATCATGTTCGCCGCGCGTGAAACCGTTGAGCACGTGTTCAATGCTGTCCACCTGCAATTTTCCCAGTGGATCATTGACACCAATCAGTTTGGCGCCACCGGTAAAAAGTTCCGGAGCGCCGCATTCATCCACCAGAATATGCGCGTCGCCATGGCAGATAACCGCACCGTATGGCGGGGTCATGGCGGACAGGCACAAACTGTTGGCTGCGGTGCCGTTCAGCACCAGAAACGCCTCCAGTTCACATTCAAACAGGGCACTGAGCTGTTCTTGTGCCTTGCGTGTGTAATCATCTGTGCCGTAGGAGCCTTGCGTGCCTGAATTCGCCGCCACCACCGCTTCCATGATCACGCGATGCACGCCATACACATTGTCACTGCCGAAATTCATACGTTGGGTCCCCACACTCGCGGTTACGTCGGTTTGCACCGTCTGGGTATCACAACCGGTTCAGCAAGCACACCCGGGACAGACCAGATAAACCCGTAATCCACTGGCACCAAGACCGCTTGCATATTGGATGGATTTCTGGCAAGACAATTGGCAGTTTAGGTCAGCAAAACTGACCTAAATCATGGCAGACCACCGAAAAAGCTCGAGCAGCAGCACAATGACGGCTAAAACCAAACAGAAACGTCAAGGCACGGTCTGCCTGACCCCGGGAAAACGCACGACGCTCAAACGCTTTTAAGAACGTCAACCACGCAGTTCTCCCAAAAAAGCGGAGGGATTTGCAGGCGAAACGTTCAAGATGGCAGGCCAGCAGCGGAGTTAGTGTCCGTCTGACTGAAAACCCTGCCACCGGACATTCGCCGGAATTCTCCAGATACAGAGTTCTACACCCGCGTCGTGCGGCCTTCGTCAGGCACGAAGCACCAACGTTCGCAAAACAGGCAAGGATCGCCGGACATGACATACCAAGTTTCTGCACGCTCGAAGGCTATGACACAGGCCGGCCTGCCCGCAAAAACCGGTCTCTATGATCCTGCCAACGAACACGATGCCTGCGGTGTCGGCATGATCGCCAACATCAACAACGACAAGAGCCATCGCGTGATCGCAGACGGCTTGCGGATTCTGGCAAACCTGGAACACCGCGGCGCCGTGGGCGCGGACCCGAAGGCCGGAGACGGCGCCGGCATACTGCTGCAGATCCCGCATGATTTCTTCGTTACAGAGGCAAAACGGATCGGCTTCAAGCTGCCCGAAGCCGGCGATTATGGCGTAGGCTTCGTATTCCTGCCCCGTGATCCGGCAGTGCGTGAGCGCATCGAGCAGATTTTTGCCAAGGCCGCCCTGGAAGAAGACCTCGAAGTCCTGGGATGGCGCGACGTACCTGTCAACAAGGACGTTCTCGGCACGTCCGTTCTGCCGACCGAACCGTTCCACCGCCAGGTCTTCGTAGCCCGCGGACCCGGGTTCAAGGACACCGACCCGCTTGCCTTTGCCCGCAAGCTGTTCGTCATGCGCAAGGTGGTATCCAATCGCGTTACCGCCATCACCGACACCGACAGTTCGGGCTATTACGTGGTGTCCATGTCCCCTGACACCATTATCTACAAGGGCCTCGTACTGGGTGTGAACCTCGGCGATTATTATACCGACCTGAAAAACCCCAAGGTAACGTCTGCCCTGGCACTGGTACATCAGCGCTTCTCCACCAACACTTTCCCGTCCTGGCCGCTGGCCCATCCCTATCGCATGATCTGTCACAATGGCGAGATCAACACCCTGCGCGGCAACTACAACTGGATGGCGGCACGCTACGCCACCATGAGTTCCGATCTGTTCGGCGCCGACATGGAAAAACTGTGGCCGATTTCCTATGAAGGCCAGTCGGACTCGGCATGTTTCGACAATGCACTGGAGCTGTTGCAGTTTGCCGGCTACCCGCTGTCACATGCCATGATGATGCTGATCCCGGAAGCCTGGGCCGGTAATCCGCTGATGGATGAAAACCGCCGTTCATTCTACGAGTATCATGCAGCCCTGATGGAGCCGTGGGACGGACCGGCGGCAATTGCATTCACCAATGGCCGTCAGATCGGCGCCACCCTGGACCGCAACGGCCTGCGCCCGGCACGTTACCTGGTCTCCAATGACGGCTTTGTCATGCTGGCGTCCGAAATGGGCGTGCTGAGCTTTGCCGAAGACACCATTACCACCAAGTGGCGTTTGCAACCGGGCAAGATGTTGCTCATCGATCTGGAAGAAAAGCGCATTATTTCAGACGAAGAGCTCAAAGACACCCTGTCCACCAAATATCCCTACCGCGAATGGCTTGACCGCACCCAGGTGCTGCTCAAGGACATGCCGGCCTCAAAGCCGCGCGCACCCCAGACCAATGTTGCCCTGCTCGACCGCCAGCAGGCGTTTGGCTATACCCAGGAAGACCTCAAATTCCTGCTCGCACCAATGGCCCAGACCGGCCAGGAAGCCATCGGCTCCATGGGCACCGACACGCCGCTGTCTGCGCTTTCGTCCAGGCCGAAGCTGCTGCATACCTATTTCAAGCAGTTGTTCGCCCAGGTAACCAACCCGCCGATCGATCCGATCCGCGAGGAACTGGTCATGTCACTGGTGTCGTTCATAGGCCCGCGCCCAAACCTGCTCGACCTGAAAGGCACCTCGCGCCAGAAGCGCCTTGAGGTTCCGCAGCCGATCCTGACCAACGAGGACCTGGAAAAAATCCGGGTGATCGGTGACATCAAGGACAATGATTTCCTCACCATCACGCTGGATATAACCTACCCGGCCGCCGATGGAGCGCTGGGCATGCAGCAGGCACTGGACCATCTGTGTGCCCGGGCCGAAAGCTCGGTCCATGAAGGCCACAATATCATTATCCTGTCGGACCGGATGGCGTCTCAGGACCAGATCCCGATCCCGTCACTGCTGGCGACGTCTGCCGTGCATCACCACCTGATCCGCAACGGATTACGCACATCGGTTGGCCTGGTGATCGAAACCGGCGAGGCCCGCGAAGTCCATCAGTTCGCCACACTGGCCGGTTTTGGCGCAGAAGCCATCAACCCCTATCTCGCTTTCGAGACCATTGAAGACATGCTGCCGAAACTGGCTGAAGAGGTCAGCCGTGAAGAAGCCGCAAAGCGTTATATCAAGGCCATCAACAAGGGCTTGCTGAAGGTCATGTCCAAAATGGGTATCTCAACCTACCAGTCCTATTGTGGCGCACAGATTTTCGATGCTGTCGGGCTCAAGCAGGCTTTTATCGATCAGTTCTTTACCGGCACCTCTACGCAGGTTGAAGGTGTCGGGCTTGCAGAGATTGCAACGGAAACCGTTGAACGGCATCGGCTTGCCTTTTCGGACGCACCGATTTACCGGAATGCCCTCGACGTTGGCGGTGAATACGCCTTCCGTTTCCGCGGTGAGTCACATGTCTGGGGACCTGAAATAGTCGCCGACCTGCAACATGCGGTGCGCGGCAATATTCCCGAAAAGTACCGGGCATTTGCCAAGCAGGTCAATGATCAGGCAACCCAACTCATGACCCTTCGCGGCCTGTTCAGACTGCGTCCTGCCGAAGAGATGGGCCGGCAACCGGTCCCGCTTGATGAAGTTGAACCGGCGGCAGATATCGTCAAGCGTTTTGCCACCGGCGCCATGTCGTTCGGCTCGATCAGCCGTGAAGCCCACACTACGCTTGCCATGGCCATGAACCGTATTGGCGGCAAGTCCAATACGGGCGAAGGCGGCGAGGAGCCTGACCGCTTCATTCCCATGGCCAACGGTGATTCCATGCGCTCGGCCATCAAGCAGGTCGCCTCCGGCCGCTTCGGCGTCACAACCGAATATCTGGTCAACGCCGACATGATCCAGATCAAGATGGCACAGGGAGCAAAGCCCGGTGAAGGCGGTCAGCTGCCCGGCCACAAGGTCGACAAGACAATTGCGGCGGTGCGCTATTCAACCCCCGGTGTCGGCCTGATCTCGCCGCCGCCACACCACGACATCTATTCAATCGAGGATCTGGCGCAACTCATCTACGATCTGAAGAACGTCAACTCGAAAGCCGACATATCGGTGAAACTGGTTTCCGAAGTCGGCGTTGGAACGGTGGCCGCCGGTGTGTCCAAGGCCCGCGCCGACCATTTGACCATTTCGGGTTTTGAAGGCGGTACCGGGGCATCTCCGCTGACATCCATCAAGCATGCCGGATCGCCCTGGGAAATCGGGCTTGCCGAAACCCAGCAGACGCTGGTTCTCAACGAACTGCGCAGCCGCATCGCCGTCCAGGTTGACGGTGGTCTGCGCACCGGCCGCGACGTGGTCGTGGGCGCGCTTCTGGGTGCCGATGAATTCGGTTTCGCAACCGCACCGTTGATTGCCGCCGGGTGTATCATGATGCGCAAGTGTCACCTGAACACCTGCCCTGTCGGCGTCGCGACACAGGATCCCGAATTGCGCAAGCGGTTCACCGGCAAGCCTGAACATGTCATCAACTACTTCTTTTTCGTGGCAGAAGAAGTGCGCGAACTGATGGCCGCGATGGGCTTCAGGTCGCTCGACGACATGATCGGGCGCACCGACTTCCTCGACAAGGAACAGGCCATCGAGCACTGGAAAGCCCGCGGTCTGGATTTCTCGAAAATATTCGCGAAACCGCCTGTTTCCAAGGATATCGCCATTCGCCACAGCGAGAGCCAGGATCATCATCTCGAAGAGATCCTGGACCGTCAGCTGATCGAACACGCTGCACCGGCACTTGAAAACAAGAAACCGGTGAGCTTTGAACTGCCGATCCGCAATGTGGACCGGTCGACCGGTGCCATGCTGTCGGGCGAAATTGCCCGGCGTTACGGACATGCCGGTTTGCCGGACGACACCATATCGATCACCCTGCGCGGCACCGCCGGCCAGAGCTTTGGCGCCTTTGTGTCCAAGGGCGTCACCCTGGACCTGATTGGCGAGGCCAACGACTATGTCGGCAAGGGCCTGTCAGGCGGCCGCCTGGTGGTTCGCCCACCGGAAAACACCGCAATTGTGCCGGAGAACTCGATCATTGTCGGCAACACGGTGCTGTATGGCGCCATCGCCGGCGAATGCTATTTCCACGGCGTTGCCGGCGAACGCTTCGCCGTGCGCAACTCCGGCGCCCTGGCGGTAGTGGAAGGCACCGGAGATCATGGCTGCGAATACATGACCGGCGGCATTGTCGTGGTTCTGGGTCAGACCGGCCGCAATTTCGCTGCCGGCATGTCGGGCGGCATAGCCTATGTCCTGGATGAGGCAGGCGATTTCCGGCAACGCTGCAATCTGGCCATGGTGGACCTTGAGCCTGTGCCGGAAGAAGAAGAACTGCTGCAGCGCATTGCCAACCAGTCAGGTGATCTGGAAAGCCACGGACTTGTGGATGTGCAGGGCGACATGACCAGTCACGATGCAGAACGGCTGTTTCAGTTGATCAGCAATCATTCCCACTACACAGCGTCCGGGCGCGCCCGGGAAATTCTCGACAACTGGCAGACCTATCTGCCGAAATTCGTCAAGGTCATGCCGGTCGACTACCGCCGCGCACTGAAAGAAATGGAAGCACAAGATGCCACCGGCGAAATGCTGATTGGCGTCAGAGAGGGCAAGTAAGATGGGCAAGGTTACCGGCTTCAAGGAATTTGACCGCCAGGACCGGACCTACAAGCCGGTTGCCGAGCGGATTTCCAACTATGATGAATTTGTCATCCCCCTGGGTGAGACCGAGGTCAAGACCCAGGCAGCCCGCTGCATGGATTGCGGCATACCCTATTGCCACAGTGGCTGTCCGGTGATGAACCAGATCCCCGACTGGAATGATCTGGTCTATAGTGAGGATTGGGAAGAGGCGTCCCGCAACCTGCATTCGACCAATAACTTTCCCGAGTTCACCGGCCGCATCTGTCCGGCACCTTGCGAAGCCTCGTGCACGCTCAACATTGATGACAACCCGGTTGCCATCAAGACTATCGAGTGCGCGATTGTCGACAGGGCCTGGGAAGAAGGCTGGGTTGTGCCGGAAGTCCCGGAAGAAAAGACCGGCAAAAGGGTCGCTGTCGTGGGTTCAGGCCCCGCAGGCCTGGCTGCAGCGCAGCAGCTCGCCCGTGCCGGCCACGACGTTCACGTCTACGAAAGGCAGGCCAAGCCCGGTGGTCTGATGCGCTATGGCATTCCCGACTTCAAGATGTCCAAGCATCTGATTGAGCGCAGGACAAAGCAGATGGAGGCAGAAGGCGTCACATTCCATTGCAACCGTCATGTCGGCGTCGACACCGACGTTACTGATCTCGAGCGCAGCCATGATGCAGTGTTGCTGGCTGGTGGCTCGGAGGAGCCTCGCGACCTCGCAGTTCCGGGCCGGGAGCTGGACGGGGTGCACTTTGCCATGGATTTCCTGCGCCAGCAGAACAAGCGTATCGGGCGTGAAGACCTCGGCGACGTCATGCCCATACTGGCCGGCGGCAAGCATGTCGTGGTGATCGGCGGCGGCGATACCGGCTCGGACTGTATCGGCACATCGTTCCGGCAGGGCGCACTGTCCGTGACCCAGCTGGAAATCATGGCGGCGCCGCCCGAGAAGGAAAACAAGGCATTGAGCTGGCCGCACTGGCCGTTGAAAATGCGAACGTCTTCCAGTCAGGCCGAAGGCGCCGAGCGTGATTTCGCCGTCATGACCACACACTTCTCCGGTGACAAGGGCCAGGTCAAGACCTTGCACGGAACCCGGGTGGACAGCGCCATGAAGCCGGTCGACGGCAGTGAGTTTGAACTGCCTGCTGACCTGGTACTGCTCGCAATGGGTTTTGTGAACCCGGTGCATGAAGGCATGTTGAAACAACTGTCTGTCTCACTCGACGGACGCGGCAATGTCAAGGCGGACACCGACGCCTACCAGACCAACCGCTGGAAAGTATTCAGCGCAGGCGACATGCGGCGCGGTCAGTCACTGGTTGTGTGGGCGATCCGTGAAGGCCGTCAGGCTGCCCGCGCGATCGATGACTTTCTGATGGGTGCGTCCACTTTGCCCAGATAGGCATCAGGGCAATTCCAGCCTGATTCACTGGGCAGTGCCGGCAGGATCCTTGACGACGGAGAACGAGTCAAACCGATCTGCGGGAGCATCCGGCCAGACACCATCCATGAACAATAGCTGGGCGGCGCTGCCCGGTACGGTCGAACTGCGAACCTTGTCAAACAGGGTCAGTCCTTCTCTGGCCGCCCTTCTGATCGCATCTTCATTGACCCGGGCAATCTCGGTGTAATTCAGGCCGGGCAACTGGGCAGGCTCAATTTTTACCGGCGCTTCGGCACCTGGGCGTTCCGCCACAAAGGCAGGCAGCGCTGCCAGTTCTTCAGGGGTCAGTATGACTTCTTCCTGCAGGGGAACAATCGCCGGACCGCCGCCGGCACCGTCCGCGATGGCTATGTCGGCACGCACCAGTTTCATCAACTCGACAGCAAGCCGGTCATTGCCACCTGCGATGAACTTGACGCCATTGCGCGAGCGCAACCGCACAATCGTACCTGTACCATCATCGCCGCGATCAGTGTAATTGTCATCACCGTCAGCCAGCAAAAGCCGCAAATCGATATAGCGTACGCCTCTTTCCGCCATGACCTGCCTCTCGACACTGGCCACAACTTTCATGGCGTCATCATAGCTTTTGCGTCTCATCGGCGGTACGCCGATCCAGTAGATCGCAACCTTGTGCTTTTTCAGGGAACTCACCAGCGCGTTGATCTGTTCGGCGTAGGCTTTGCGCCATTCGTCACTGCCGAACCTGAGAAAACCATCTGGTGCATTGATGTCGCGAGCATCGTTTGCTCCCAGCATGATGGCAGCAATATCGAAGGGCCTCGACTCAAGCAGGTTATCGGCTGCCTTGGCCCAATTGTAGAGCTTGGGCCGGGCAAGTCCGGAATTTTCCTGGATGCGGCCTGTTACGGTGACCCGTTCTTCGGTCTCAACAAACCGGTTCATGCCGGCCCACAGGCCAGTACCCAGAACATCACCCATTATGACGATGTCATAAACCTGTTTGCGGGCCGGCAGGTAGCTGGATTGGGCGGCACTTTCCACCACCGGCGCTCCACCTGTCTGTTGGGCCTGAGACGGCACGCTTGCCAGACAGACCAATACCAGTGCGGCCAGAACTCGCTGACAGATGTTCAAAAACTGATTCATGGGTCGGCAGTCTACAGGCCGCGACGCAACCGCTCAAGTAATCTTGCATCAGCATACCCGTCAGGTGTCAGGCCAATGCGATGCTGGTAATTGCTGATGGCACTGCGGGTGCGCGGACCGATCGTGCCGCTGGTGCCACCGGTATCGAATCCGCGCGCGCTCAACAGCTCCTGCAGTTCTCGGTTATCAGAGCGCGACAGAAGCTTCAGGTCCGTTGGCCAACTCGCAACATACGGACCCTTGCCGGCCAGCCTGTCTCCCAGATGTGCCACAGCCAGCGCGTACGAAATTGACCTGTTGTAAGCGAGAATGGCGTCAAAATTCCGGGTCACCAGAAATGCGGGTCCATGTCTGCCGACCGGCAACAGCAGCCTGGCGCGGACATCGGCAACACCGAACCTGCCTTGTCCGGCAGGCTTCACGCCCAGCTTTGCCCATGCAGCAACAGCACGTGTCCCCTTCTTTCCGGCCATGCGATAATTGAAACCGCGCGGCAGGCGGACTTCCCAGCCCCATGGCATATGGTTCTTCCAGCCGCGCTTCTTCAGATAGTTGGCAGTCGAACCAAGCGCATCCGGCACCGAGTTCCAGATGTCGCGCTTGCCGTCACCCGTCATGTCAACCGCATAGGCATTATAGGTCAGCGGAATAAACTGGGTATGGCCCATTGCGCCGGCCCAGGAACCGGTAAACTGGTCCAGTGAAATGTCGCCGCTTTGCAGAATATCAAGCGCACCCAGCAATTGCTTGCGGCCATATTCCTTGCGCTCGCCGGAAAATGCCATGGTGGCAAGCGAACGAATAACGCTCATCTTGCCGGTATAGCTGCCGAAATTCGTCTCCATGCCCCAGATCGACGCGACAATGTATTTGTCAACGCCATAGCGCCGCTCAACCGCCTGCAAGGCCCGTGCATGGGTCTCCTGCATCGACTTGCCCCGGGCTATCCGGTCAGCAGACACCCGCTTGTCAATATAGGTCCAGATCGGTGTTGAAAATTCAGCCTGGCTGGTCTGGCGCGCAAAGATGCGCGGGTCCGGCGTCACACCGGCAAAAGCTTCCCTGTAGAGTGTTGGCGAAATACCCTTGCGCCGTGCTTCCGGCCACAGGTCCTCAACAAACTGGTCAAACGCCGCATTGCGGCTCAGGGCTTCCAGCGCACCAATGTCCAGGCTGCGTGACGCGGTCGCGCCAAGCCCGAGGCACGTCAGTAAAACTGACAGTGCCGCAAATCCACGAAGAGAAAATCCAAGCTTTTTCATACTTCCACCAAGCTTCTGCATCAGCCATTGCGCTGTTGCAGGTGTTTTTCCCAGGCAAGAGCACTTGCCACGATAAAATCCAGATCGGCATGTTGAGGTTGCCAATCAAGTACCGAGCGCGCCCGGTCGGCATTGGCAATGATTTCCGCCGGATCACCGGCCCGCCTCGGCGCATCGCGTACATCCAGGGCGAGACCGGCAGCGCGCTCCACTGCGCCGACCACCTCCAGCACCGAATAGCCGCGACCATATCCACAGTTGAAAACCTGGCTTTCAGCACCGCTGCGCAAATATGTCAGCGCATCGACATGGGCCTGCACAAGGTCGCTGACATGGATATAGTCGCGCAAGCAGGTGCCATCGCGCGTATCATAGTCTTTGCCGAAAACCTGAAGGTGATCACGCTGGCCCAACGCCGTCTCACACGCCACCTTGATCAGATGGGTTGCCTGCGGTGTTGACTGACCGCTTCGGCCCTTCGGGTCAGCGCCTGCCACGTTGAAGTATCTCAGCGCGACATAGGTCAGATCATGCGCAATCGACGCGTCACGCAACATCAGTTCGGTCATCAGTTTTGATGTGCCATATGGCGATATAGGCAACAGGTCATCGTCTTCCCGCACCGGAACGCTCTTCGGGTTGCCATACACGGCAGCCGTCGAGGAAAAAATGAAATGCGGCACGCCGGCCTTCACGGCACTGTGGATCAGTGAGCGCGACTTGACGGTATTGTTGAGGTAATAGCCCAAGCGGATCAGACACGCTGTCGGGCACAATGATGGAGCCTGCAAAGTGAATGATGGCATCCACGTTGTGTTCATTGATGATGTTCAGCGTCAGCTCTTCATCGCCGATATCGCCCTCAATCAGCCTGGCCTGCGGTGCAACTGCCCACGACATTCCGGTAGACAGGTTGTCAAGCACAACGACATCGTGGCCGGCGTCGCACAGTGCAAGCACCATGTGCGAGCCGATGTAGCCTGCTCCGCCTGTGACCAGAACACTCATTTGCAGATTGCTTCCCAGATTGCTTCTGTTGATTCCAGCCCGAATCACGGACCCTGCATGAAGGCTGATTGTGCTAACAAAACCCAAACAAACCGTTTAGAAAGCTTTACTGTTGAAGACTCAATTTCAGGGAATTGTCACACAACACTGGGGCAATTGAGGGGAGGTGTCACGGCAATGACCAGCAAAATCAAAAAGGCAGTGTTTCCCGTGGCAGGACTTGGCACGCGGTTTTTACCCGCGACCAAGGCTGTTCCGAAGGAGATGCTGACGATTGTGGACCGTCCGGTCATCCAGCTCGCGGTTGACGAAGCGCGCGAAGCCGGCATCGAGCACTTCATCTTTGTAACCGGACGCAACAAGGCGGCTATCGAGGATCACTTCGACAAGCAGTTCGAACTCGAGGAAACCCTCAAGCGCCGCAACAAGAACGTTGAACTCGAGATTCTCCAGTCAGACCTGCCCGGCGCGGGCCAGACCAGTTTTACCCGCCAGCAGGAACCGCTCGGCCTTGGTCACGCCGTGTGGTGTGCCCGTGAGCTTGTCGGCAACGAGCCATTTGCCCTGTTGCTGCCTGACATGTTTATCCACGGGTCGCCCGGGTGCCTGGCACAGATGATGGATCTCTATGACGCGCACGGCGGCAATGTGATCGCTGTGGAAGAAGTGCCGCAAGACCAGGTGCACAAATACGGTGTTGTGGGCGTCGGCGCTGATGCCGGTGCAGGGTTTGAAATCACCTCGATGGTTGAAAAGCCAAAGCCCGAAGATGCGCCGTCAAATCTCATCATTTCCGGCCGTTACATTCTGCAGCCTGAGATCTTCGCCCTGCTGGACAAGCAGACTGCCGGTGCCGGCGGTGAAATTCAGCTCACCGACAGCATGCTCAAACTGATGCACCAGCAGGATTTCTATGGCCTGAAGTTTACCGGAACCACCTATGATTGCGGTGACAAGGTCGGTTTTCTGGCAGCCAATGTTGCGCTCGGCCTGTCACGCCCGGACATAAACCCACAATTCACAACTGTGCTGAAACAGATTATCGCGAACAACGGCGGTCTGGATTGAGCCCGACCCGGGATCAGGACCCATTGAACTTACGCAGGCTCGGTATCAAGCACCATGCCGGACCCGCCCGTGATGCGCACTCTGGACCCGGCCGGCGCATCAGTGCCTGTAACCCGCCACAACGCATCATCGATACGCACCTTGCCTTCGCCGTTCACAATGGGTTCGTGCAGCATTGCCGTACGACCGACATATGTGTTCACGCGCTGGTTCAGGTATGGCAAGTTGACCTCATCCGTGGCTCGCGTCCTGACATAGCGCCGCCCAAGCAGAAGATAGACCACGGAGAGCACGACAAACAGGATAACTTCCATCTGCCAGGTCAGACCCAGAAACAGATCGGCCAGGCCGACGCTCAGTGCAGCCAGACCAAACCAGACGAGAACTATGCTGGTGGCAACCAGTTCGCTGACCAACAGCACACCTGCGATGATCCACCAGGTCCAGTCTCCAAAAATGTCCAGAATTTCAGCCATCTGCCGGTCGTCCCTATTGCTTAACTCTCGGTACGCTTGCACCGCGTTGCGCGCTGCCGGAGCGTTGTGCGCCGCCACCACCTTCACCGAATGCTTCCTTGGCGATTTCGGCAACGCCTGCAATGGAACCAATAATACTGGAGGCTTCCACCGGCAGCATCAGCAATTTCTGGTTCGGTGACTTGGCAATGCTTTCCAGCGCCTTGATGTAATTGTTGGCAACAAAGTAGTTTACCGCCTGCACATCCCCTTCAGCAATGGCAACCGACACCATGCGTGTGGCATTTGCTTCCGCTTCAGCCGAACGCTCACGCGCCTCGGCATCGCGGAACGCAGCTTCACGCCGGCCTTCTGCATCCAGCATGATCGCCTGCTTTTCACCTTCGGCTTTCAGAATTGCCGATTCACGCGCTCCCTGAGCCTCCAGAATGGCGGCACGCTTGTCACGTTCCGCCTTCATCTGCCGGCCCATGGAATCAACCAGGTCACGCGGCGGGTTGATGTCCTTGATGTCGATGCGGGTCATTTTCACGCCCCATGGCGAGGTTGCCTGATCGACCACACCCAGAATCGCATGGTTGATCTCGTCACGCTGTGACAGCAGGCTGTCCAGATCCATCGACCCCATGACGGTACGGATGTTGGTCATGGTGATATTCAGAATGGCATTTTCCAGCCGGTTGACTTCATAAGTCGCCTTGGCGGCGTCCAGCACCTGAAAGAACGCCACACCATCGACCTGCACCATGGCATTGTCCTTGGTGATGACCTCCTGGCTCGGCACTTCCAGCACCTGTTCCATCATGTTCATTTTGGACCCGATCCGGTCGACGAATGGCAGGATAATGCCAAGTCCCGGACCAAGCGTTTTGACGTAGCGGCCAAATCGCTCGACCGTGTACTCAAAGCCCTGGGGCACGGTCGTAATCGCCTTGAACAGGGTAATGACCGCCAGTGCCAGCAGCACCAGAACAAAAACGCTGAAACCTTCAAGCATAAAACCAATCCTCATCTGAAAAGACGCATCCGTCTGCCATTTGGTGGCAGACTGGATGAAATTGGTTAAAAACTACTTTGATTCGTCTTTTGACCGGCGCAAATTCGTCAGCTTGCGCAAACGGCAGGCAGACCAGCCTCAAAGCCAGCCGGACAGCTCCCGGTCAATCAGCTGCTTCAGCATCCTTATCGAAGCCTTGCTGTCGTTCAGACATGGTGCCACCGAAAAATTCTCGCCACCATGCTCGATGAATGTTTCCTTCACACCGATGGCAATTTCTTCAAGTGTTTCAACACAATCAGATGAAAAGCCCGGCGTAATGACGACGATGTTCTTGACACCGTCACTGGCCATTTTCTCAATTGTCTTGTCGGTATACGGCTGCAGCCATTCTTCGGTTCCGAACCGTGACTGGAAGGTGATGATCAACTCGCCCTCCTTCATGCCCATTCGCTCACGTAAAAGCCGTGCGGTCTTCTGGCAATGGCAATGATAGGGATCACCGCGCATCAGGTATGACTTCGGCAGCCCGTGGAACGACGCCACAACAACGTCCGGCTTGTAATCAATTGATTTCAGATGTGCTTTCAGGCTGGTTGCAAGTGCATCGATATACGCCGGGTCATCGTGATAGGGTGGCACTGTGCGAATGGCCGGTTGCCACCGCATCTGTTTCAGCGCGTCATAGCTTTTATCAAGCGCCGTTGCCGTCGTGGTCGCTGAATATTGCGGGTAGAGCGGAAACAGCAGCACCTTGTCGCAGCCCAGGCTTTTCAGATGCTCGATACGCTCTTTCACCGGCGGCATGCCATAGCGCATGGCCCAGTCGATCACGATATCCGTATTTCCCGAGTACAGCTCGGTCAACTGCTCGGATTGCGACCGGGTTATCGTCTTCAACGGAGACTCATTGCGCTCCTTGTTCCATATCTGCTCATAGGCATGGCCGGATTTGCTGGGCCGGAACGTCAACACGATACCGTTGAGGATAACCCACCATAAAGCCCGGTTTGTCTCGATCACCCGCGGGTCCGACAGGAATTCCTTCAGATAGCGCCGCATCGGCCAGTAGCTGGTGGCTTCCGGCGTTCCCAGATTCATGATCAGGATACCAATCTTGCCACCTACAACTGGCGGATGGTCGGCGGGCAGCACAACTGCGTGTTGGTCGGACTTGTCCAGCATTGTATTCCAGGTATCGCTTTCGATCAGGGTCATTTTTAAATGTTACAATCAAAAACCACAAACCTTGTGGTCTTTAAAGTGCCAGAATAACTTAATGGGTCCTGACCCTAAGCGTACGGTTCGTATCAGATAACAGATCAGGCAGCAGCAGGACGATCGTCTGAAATCACCTTACCGTCGTTTTCCAGACTACCTACGCCAACAAGTTCAACCTGTCCACGTATCTTGCAGATCTTTTGCATGGTCTGGGCAACTGCAACCGCCAGGCCGTCTGCCGGATTGCTGCATTCTGCCTGCAATAGCAGGGTGTCCTGCTCATTGCTGCGGCCGACAACAAGGCGCAGTTTGCCAAGCTCGGGATGGGCCCTGCCGATGTCGGCGACCTGCGACGGGTGTACGAACATGCCCTTGACCTTGGTGGTCTGGTCAGCCCGGCCCATCCAGCCCTTGATGCGCTGGTTGGTGCGTCCACACGGGCTCGCGCCTGGCAGAAGTGCCGACAGGTCTCCGGTGCCGAAACGGATCATCGGATAGGTCTTGTTGAAGTTGGTGACCACCACCTCACCAACCTCACCTTCGGCAACGGGTTCATTGGTGCCGGGACGGACAATCTCGAGGATCACACCCTCATCGACGATCATGCCGTCCACTGCCTCGCTCTCATAGGCAATGACGCCGACATCTGCGGTGGCATAACACTGCAATACACTGACCCCGCGACTGGCATATTCTTCGCGAAGGCTCGGAAACAATGCCCCGCCTGAAACCAGTGCCCGCCTGATCGACGATACATCGCGGCCGGCTTCTGCGGCCTTGTCCTGCAGGATTTTCAGAAAGTCAGGGGTGCCGGTGAAGCCGACAGGCTTCAGCGCCTCGATATTGTCCATCTGCAATTCGGTGTTACCGATACCGGCAGGGATCACCGCGCATCCCAGCGCACGTGCGCCTTCGTCGAGAATGAAACCGCCCGGTGTCAGATGGTAGGCAAAGCAATTGTGCACCATGTCACCCGGCCTGAAACCGGCAGCAAACAGCGCACGCGCGCCGCGCCAGGGGTCAGCAGCAAGTCCCATCGGTTCGAAAATCGGACCCGGCGACATGAACACCCTGCCCCAGGTTTCCGGACCGCCCGGTGTGAAACCACCGAACGGCGGCTCTGCCGCCTGCAGGTCTTTCAGGTCAGTCTTGCGCAATACCGGCAACTGCGCCAATGCCAGTCTGGAGGTAACCTGAGATGGCTGCACATCCGCCAGGTAGCGGTTCCAGCCGGGCGCGGTCATCGCATATTCGATCTGAGCCGGCAGATCCTGGAAAAGTTGCGCCTCGCGTTCCTTAGGCTCACGCGTCTCCAGTTCATCAAAATACGAAGTCATAATACAAGTTCCAAATCGCTACAGCATGTCTCGCAGAAGTGTGTACGGTTTTGATGCAGTCAAAACCTGTTTCGCTCTAAACGGCTTGATCTTTATCCCGGCAGTCAGGCCAGCCAGCGCTTGCGCCGCTTGTAGGCTTTCACATTCTTGAACGAGCGCCGGTTTTCACCCGACACGCCAAGATAGAATTCCTTCACGTCTTCATTGTCACGCAGCGCTGAGGCTTCCCCGTCCAGCACCACCCGGCCGTTCTCCAGGATATAGCCGTACTTGGCATAACGCAGCGCGATGTTGGTATTCTGCTCGGCCAGCAGGAAGGATACACCTTCGTTCTCATTCAGCTTTTTGACGATCTCGAAGATTTCCTCGACCAGTTGCGGTGCCAGGCCCATGGACGGCTCATCCAGCAGAATGGTCGTTGGCCGCGACATCAGTGCCCGGCCGATGGCACACATCTGCTGCTCGCCACCGGACGTGTAGCCGGCCTGGGAGGTGCGGCGCTCGCGCAGCCGCGGAAAATAATTGTAGACCATCTCAAGGTCCTGGGCGATTGCCGCGCGCCCGTCGCGCCGGGTAAAGGCACCGGCCAGGAGATTGTCTTCAATGGTCAGGTGTTCAAAACAGTGGCGGCCTTCCATCACCTGGATACAGCCGCGCTTCACCATCTCGTTGGGCGTAAGCTGGTCGCACCGCTCGCCCTTGAACTCAATGGTTCCCTTGGTCACGTCACCACGCTCTGCACGCAGCAGGTTAGACACCGCCTTCAGGGTCGTGGTCTTGCCGGCACCGTTGGCACCCAGCAAGGCCGTGATACCGCCCAGTGGCACATCAAGTGACACGCCCTTCAGCACCAGAATGACGTGATTGTAGATCACCTCGATATTGTTGATCGACAGAACGGGTTCTGCGGCTTTTGCTTCAGTGTCTTGGGCAGCAAGGGTCTCGGCCATGGACAAACGCTTTCAGTTGGGTACCGGGGTCATCAGCCCCGCCTGCCCGGATAAGGCAGGCGGAACATTATCGTGAAATGTCAGACTAAATCACTGCAATCAGCTGCAGGTCTGTGTCTCCCAGTCAGGTTTGTCAGCCAGATACTTTTCTGCTGCGTCTTCCAGAAGTGGCCGCACAACTGCGGTATCCGGGGCAATCGGGTCTGAAATCTTCACCCAGTCCTTGCCATCCCACTGCTGGATGAACACTGATCCGGCACCTTCATGGTCCTTGCACGAGCCCTTGATCGGAGCCGTAAAGCCTTCAAGGCCAAGCTCCTTCAAACGCGCCTCGTTCAGGTCAAACAGCTCAAAGCCGTCACGCAGGTCAGCAGCTGTGATGACTTTCTTGCCGGTCTTGGCCTGGGCTGCGCGAATGCCTTCGGCAATCAGCACAGAGTTGAACAGACCACGGTTGTACAGGACATCACCGACGAGGTCTTTGCTGGCAACCTGGCTGCCGCCCGTGTCGACGACATACTTGATCACATCCTGAAGCGCCGGGAAGTCCGCACCGACACCGGAGAAGTTGGCAGCCTTGTAGCCCTTGCCGACTTCACCGACCGAACGCAGGTCCGAGTGCGCGCCTGCCCACCAGTTGCCGATGAACTGGTCCAGCGGATACTTGATCTTGGCCGCTTCCTTGACGGCTGTGGCGTTCATTGCACCCCAACCCCACATGATCATGTAGTCTGGGCGTTCCTTGCGGACGTTCAGCCATTGTGAACCCTGGTTCTGCATTTCCTTCACGCCAACCGGGAACATGGCAACATCGAAGCCCTGATCCTTGGCCAACTGTTCAAGCAGTGGAATGGGCTCCTTGCCGTAACCCACATCAAGATAGATGAAGCCGACTTTCTTGCCCTTGAGGCCACCATTGGCATCGATGTACTTGAGGATCGACGACAGCTGGCTCCAGTAGCTTGTCGGATAGGTGAAGGTCCACGGGAACTTCTCGCCGATAGCGGCAGCCGACAGGCCATAACCCATCGAGAGCACCGGAATCTTGTCAACCGGTGCTTTCGGGATCAGCTGCAGCGTGATGCCCGTGGAATACGGGTTGTACACCAGAGCACCCTTGCCCTTGGTGGACTCGTAACACTCGACACCCTTCTGGGCGTTGTAGCCGGTCTCGCATTCTTCAACGACAATCTTGACACCGCCAATGCCCCCATCACGGGCATTCAGCATGTTGAAGTAATCGGCAAAACCGTTTGCCAGCGGTGTACCACCACTTGCGAACGGGCCGGTTCGATAGCTCAGCGAAGGCACAAACATTGTGTCTTCGGCCTGCGCTACCGGGGCCGTAGTAAATGTAGCGCCCGCCAAAGTGGCAAAGGCTACACCAGTCATCAAAAGCTTCTTCATTGGTTTCCTCCCTGAATACCGTCCCGTCGTGGATCCGGTTGCTTTTGTAAATATTGCGTCATCTGATCCGTACTCCCGGATTGACGACCCTTCAGTTTCTTGCTCCCAAAAAATGCCTTATCTGTCAGATCAGGAGTAGGGGAACGGCCACGTCCTGAGTTTCTCTTTGGCGATCTGCCACAGCCGGGCAAGCCCGTGTGGTTCAACGATCAGGAAAAATATGATCATACCCCCGATCATCATGAAGTTGATGTGCTCGACCGTTGCAGCGTTGATATCCAGTCCCAGCGCTTCGGGCAGCGCCCGGATAATGATCGGCAGGATCCAGATGAAAGCCGCGCCCATGTAACAACCGATCAGGGAGCCGAGCCCGCCGATGATTGCCATGAACAGGAACAAAAACGAGTGATTGATGTCGAAGCTTTCAACCTCGGCTGACCCCAGCCAGAAAAACACCATGAGCGCACCTGCTACACCGCAGTAAAAAGACGATACTGCGAACGCCGACAGTTTTGCGTACAGCGGACGTACCCCCATGAGTTCCGCCGCAATATCCATGTCGCGGATCATCATCCATGATCGGCCAATGCGGCCGCGAATGATGTTGGACGCGATCCACGTCATGACCACCACTATCGACAATACCACGAAGTATTGGGCAACGTGGTTTGCTGCACCTCCACTGACGGCATATCCAAATGCGGTTCTTGGCAGGCTGTCGATAGCGCCTGAATCATTGTAATTATAAAGCCACTCGATCCGGATGAAACACCACTCCAGGAAGAACTGCGCAGCAAGTGTGCTCACCGCCAGATAAAACCCCTTGATACGAAGTGATGGCAGGCCGAACAGAATTCCAATACCTGCCGAGAAGAAGCCCGACAGCAGCACCATTACAATGATGTTTACATCCGGGAAAATTGTTGTGAGCTTATAACATGAGTATGCTCCCACCCCCATGAAAGCCCCCGTTCCCAGCGACAATTGCCCTGTGTATCCAACCAGGATATTCAACCCGATGGTTGCGAGGGTGAAGATCAGAAACGGGATCATGATGGATTTTAGAAAAAACTCGCCGCCAAACGCTGGAACAAACACGAAAGCTATCACCAGCATGGCGATAATGGCGAACTTGTCCTGCAGGATCGGAAACACCTGGCTGTCGGCAGTGTAGTTCGTCTTGAACTGGCCTACTTCACGATAAAACATTTTCTTGTACCCAGCCTCGCCCTAAATCCGTTCGATGATTTTTTCGCCGAACAGCCCTTGTGGCCGGAACAGCAGGAATATCAATGCAATCACATATGCAAACCAGCCCTCGACACCGCTGCCAAGCAAACCACCCCAGTAAATCTCAAACAGCTTCTCGCCAAAGCCGATCACCAGGCCGCCGATTATGGCCCCGGGAATCGAGGTGAACCCGCCGATGATCAAAACCGGCAGGGCTTTCAGCGCAACAATCTGCAAGGCAAACGAAACGTCCGATTTGGCGCCCCACATGATGCCGGTGGCCAGCGCCACGATACCGGCGGCAAACCAGACAATGACCCAGATCTGGTTGAGCGAAATGCCCACCGACAAAGCCGCCTGGTGGTCGTCGGCCACTGCGCGCAAGGCCCGGCCAATGCGGGTCTTGTTGAAAAAGATCGCCAGCGCCGTCACCAGGACGATCGCCATGATCACAGCAGCCACATCGAGATGCTCGATGATGACAATGCCGCCAAACGGTTCAAATGTCGTCGATCCGGTCGGCAGCCCGAGTTCCGCGGCAATCATCGGTTTCGGCTCACCGCCGAACACATATTCGCCAAACCCGATGAGAAAATAGTTCAGCCCGATGGTGGCCATGAACAGGATGATTTCCTCCTGGTTCACCAAGTTACGCAGCACAATGCGTTCCACCAGCCACGCCAGCACAAACATCGCGCCGATGGTCAGGATCAGTGCACCCCATGCCGGCACGCCTGCCTGGTAAAGACCAACCAGGGTCAGTGCTGCAAACACTACCATGATGCCCTGCGCGAAGTTGAACACGCCGGATGCCTTGAAAATCAGCACGAAGCCCAGCGCGATCAGCGAGTACAGCGTTCCCGCCACAAACCCCGACCACAGGACCTGCAGGAAGAAGTCCGGCGCAGAGCCCATCTGTACAAACGGGTCGATCAGAATGTTGTAAAGAATATCCATTATTTCCTGTTCCCCTGACCTGTCAGTGCGCTACGCCGAGATAAGCATCAATCACATCCTGATTGGAGCTGACCTCTGCCGGTGTGCCGTCGGCGATCTTTTCGCCATGATCCAGCACCACCACCCGTGTCGACAGATCCATCACCACGCCCATATCATGCTCGATCAGCGCAATCGTTGTGCCGAACTGGTCGTTCACATCGAGAATGAAGCGCGACATGTCTTCTTTTTCTTCAAGGTTCATGCCGGCCATCGGCTCATCAAGCAGTAAGAGTTCCGGCTCCATGGCCAGGGCGCGAGCCAGTTCAACCCGTTTTTGCAGTCCGTACGGCAGACGGCCAACCGGTGTGCGCCTGATATGCTGGATCTCCAGGAAGTCGATGATTTCCTCGACCCGTTCACGGTGCTCGACCTCTTCCTGCATGGCCGGACCGAAGCGCAGCATCTGCCAGAAGAAGTTCCTGTGCATTTTCAGCGTGCGCCCGGACATGATGTTGTCGAGCGTCGACATGCCGCGAAACAGCGCAACGTTCTGGAACGTGCGGGCAATGCCTTGAGTGGCGGCAACATAGGGCCGCATCTGGGCGCGGGTTTCACCCTTGAAGGTGATTTCACCGACCTGCGGATGATAGAAACCGTTGATCACGTTCAGCATCGAGGTCTTGCCGGCCCCGTTGGGGCCGATGATCGCGCGAATTTCACCCTTGTTGATGTTGAAGCTCACATCCTTGATGGCGTGCACACCGCCGAACGACAATGACACATTGCGTATATCGAGCATGACTTCCGGCGCATTTGCGCTGTCATTGCCTGCCGCAGCCGGTTTCACCGCCACATTCATTCTGCAGCCTCCTTGAAGCTTGCCCGGTCAATGGCATGCAGTTTCATGTCCCTGATTTCGACATCACCTTCAATGTCGCCGCGTCTGCCGTCTTCAAAGGTAACCTCGGTCTTGATCTTCTGGCGCTTCTTGGACGGGTCATACAGGGCATCGATCAGCACCGCATAGCGCTCATTGACCAGCGAGCGGCGCACCTTTGCGGTGCGGGTGATCTCGCCGTCATCAGGATCCAGTTCCTTGTGCAGTATCAAAAAGCGCGAAATCTGTGCACCGGCAACACGCTCTTCCCGCGACAGTTCCCGGTTCACCGCATCGACGTGCTCTTCAATCATCTTGTAGACGTCAGCATGGCCTGCCAGTTCCTGGTAGCTGGCATAGACGACATTATTGCGTTCCGCCCAGGACCCCACCGATGTCAGGTCAATATTGATAAACGCCGTCACTTCGTCCCGGCCATCGCCGAACGCGACGGCTTCCTTGATGTTCGGGAAGAATTTCAGCTTGTTCTCAATGTACTTCGGCGGGAACAGCGTGCCGTCATTCAAATGGCCCACATCCTTTGCCCTGTCGATAATCTTCAGGTGACCATTGTCATCGATGAAGCCGGCATCACCGGAATGCACCCATCCATCCGCGGTCTTGGTATCCCTGGTGGCTTCCTTGTTCTTGTAGTACTCGGTGAAGATGCCCGGCGAACGGTACATCACTTCGCCACTGTCGGCGATCTTGATTTCCACACCGCCCATGGGTGTGCCGACCGTGTCGGCATAAATCTCGCCATCTGGCTGACCTGTGATGTAAACCGCTGCCTCGGTCTGTCCATAGAGCTGTTTGAGATTGATGCCGAGCGCCCGGTAATACTTGAATATCTCAGGCCCGATCGCTTCACCCGCAGTATACCCGATACGCACCTTGCTGAGGCCGTAACGGTTTTTCAGCGGGCCATACACCATGAAATTACCCAGCCAGTATTTCACTCTGGCCATCAGCGGCACGGACTTGCCGTTGAGAATGTCTTCGCCGTACTCACGTGCCACGCCCAGAAAGTACTCGAACATTTTCTTCTTGATCGCACTGGCGTCTTCCATGGCGACAGTGGTCTGGGTAATCAGGTTTTCATAAATTCGCGGCGGCGCAAATGCGTAGGTCGTGCCAACCTCGCGCCGGTCGACGATAATCGTTTCCGGGCTCTCCGGGCAGTTGACGCAATATCCTGAAACATAGGATTGGGCATAGGAGAACACATGGTCCCCGACCCAGGCCATCGGCAGATAGGCAATGACCTCTTCCTTCTCGGTAAGATTGTCGAATTTTTCAGCCGTGTCTGCAGCCCAGACACACGCACCCTGCGTCAGCACCACTCCCTTGGGGCGGCCGGTCGTGCCTGACGTGTACAGGATGATCGCAGTGTCTTCCGCTTTGCCCTTGGCAATCTCGCTGCGCCATACATCTTCACCCACACCGCTGTCGCGGCCAAGCTGCTGTACCGTCGCATACGAGCGCACGCCGTCAACATCATAGTTCTGCAGACCGCGTTCCTCGTCGAATACGATTTCCTTGAGGTTCTTGTAGGTTTCACGGATTTCCAGAAGCTTGTCGACCTGCTCCTGGTTTTCCACCACGGCAAATTTGACGCCGGCATGATCCAGCACATAGCCCATCTCTTCGGCCACCGAGTCCTGATACACCGGCACCGGGATTGCGCCGAGCGACTGGGCCGAACAGATCGCCCAGTACAGCCGTGGCCGGTTGTCGCCGACAATCGCCACCCGGTCACCGCGCTTCAGGCCCAGCGCCCGCAGACCCAAGGCCAGGTCGCGGATTTCCTCCAGCGTTTCAGCCCAGCTCCAGGTCTGCCAGATGCCCAGATCCTTCTCACGCATCGCGGGACGCGCGCCCCTGATCTTGGCATTTCGCAATAACAGTTTTGGAATCGTGTCGTGCACCGACGCGTCACGCGCTTCAGCAGTCATATGTCATTTCCACCCTGACAGGCAGCCCTCAGCAAGCTGCTTGTTCACTTCCATTTACCGGTCTTTGTGCCGATGATTGGAGGTGAGTGTGCAGAAAAAAAATGCTGCGCACCAGTACTGAGTTGACAGACAGACCATATTCTTGTGTTCTATGATCTCAGATTGGGCCTAGAGCAACATGGGTTCAGATGAACCCATAAAGTTGCTCGGTCATTTCCAAAGCCATCAGGTTTATGATTTTTGGTTGATTCAACCAAAAATCATCCTGATCTAGATGAGACTTCACTCACCCGCCGTAATCTTTCAATCCCTCAATATCCAGTACTTTCAGGCCGGTCGGCACGAGTTGAATGAGACCGTCATCGGCAAGCGTATGCAGTGATTTGTTGGTAATCTGGCGCGAAATACCGGCAAACAGGCCGAGATCTTCCTGCGGCATTTCAATCACAGGTGGCGTACGTGGAAACAGGACCGGATTGTACATTGCCGCTATGGTGTGCGCCAACCGCACCACTGCACTACTGGTCCGGTCGCGGCTGACGATGGCAATAAACTGCCCCAACCGCTCATTCAGCAATTGCACGAGGAACTGGTTGAAACCCACCGAGTTGGTAAACAGCCAGCGAAAGGTGTCTCCACGCATGATTGCCACCTCAGCATCGGTCACTGCGGCAACATCATAGCGCCGCGCCTCGTCCTTGATGATCGAGCCTTCGCCGAACCAGCCACCGCCCAAAATGGCGGACACGCCGGCCACCTGGCCGGTATCTGACACATGTCCTATGCGCAGGACACCGTCGATGACGCCGTGCCAGGCATCAACCCGGTCGGAGAAATGCGCCACATGCTGACCTCGCTCAAAGCTTTTCATCCTGACACCGGACGCTGCATGCGCCAGTTCCTCCCGGGTCAGTTCACCGGCCCAGACCGCAATGTCAGCCAGTTCATCAGGGGTCATGACAATGCCGTCGCTATCGGGTCCATATTACTCTGCAGCCAGGAACACCGGTGCCCGGGACTTGCCGGCCTTGTAGGCATCGAGCAGCGTTGCTTCACTTGTCTTTGCTTCGGCAACATGGCGTTCTTTCACATGTCCATAACCGCGAATGCCTTCCGGCACCGAGGCGATCTCGACAGCAAGATCCAGGTTGGCAGGCTTGAGACCCGACACTACCACAGACAGCGTGTCACGGTAATCCGTGATCAACTGACGCTCCATGCGGCGCTCTTCGGTTCGGCCAAACGGATCGAATGCCGTGCCGCGCAACCCTTTCAGTTTCGCCAGGACAGAAAACGCCTGCATCATCCAGGGACCATATTCCTGTTTCTGCAAGTGCCCGGTCTCCGGATCGCGTTTTGCCAGCACGGGCGGCGCCAGATGGTGGCGAACCTCATAATCACCCTTGAACTTGGCCGCGACAGATTTTGCAAACGACCCGTCGGAGTAGAGCCGTGCAACCTCATACTCATCCTTGTAGGCCATCAGCTTGAACAGATACCGCGCGACCGCCGCGGTCAGTTTTTCAGATCCCTTGACGGCTTTCGCTTCACGTGACCTCACATCCTCAACAAAGCTTCTGTAGGTCTCCGCATAAGCGGCGTTCTGATAGCCGGTCAGAAACTCCACGCGCCGGTTGATCTCATCGTCCAGTGTCCTGGGCCCTTCCTCGGCCTGTTTGGTTCCGGCAGACAGCACCGCCTCAACCGCCGCCAGGTCGTGGGACGCGCGCCTGCCCCACAAGAACGCCTGCTGGTTCATCTTGACGGCCACGCCATTAAGCTCAATGGCGCGATTGATGGCATCTTCCGACACCGGTACCAGGCCCTGCTGCCAGGCATATCCAAGCGTGAACAGGTTCGACGCAATGGAATCGCCCAGCAAGGCGCTGGCAATGCGGGTCGCGTCAATGAACTTGGTCGCACCCTGTTTCGTGCGGGCTTCAATCTGCACCTGCATCTGGGAACCGGGCAGATTGAAGTCTGCATCACGGGTAAACTGGGCCGGCATCACTTCGTGTGAATTGACGATTGCATGTGTGCGGGTCCGCGAGGCGCCGGATAAAATCCGCTCTGATGCGGACGTGACAATATCGCATCCCAAGAGCACATCCGCACCGCCTGCAGCAATCCGGATGGACGCAATCTCGTCCTGGGTCTGTGCCAGCTTCAGGTGTGTGACCACAGCACCGTTTTTCTGCGACAGGCCCGCCATGTCGATCATGGCAACACCCTTGCCGTCAAGGTTTGCCGCCATGCCGATCAGGTGGCCAATGGTGACGACACCGGTGCCGCCGATCCCGGTAATCATCATTGCCCATGGCTGATCCAGCGCGACCTGCTCAGGCGGTGGCAGGACCGGGAACGGCGTTGCTTCGGTGTTGACCGGGTTTGATACCCCCTTGATCAACTCGCCCCCTTCAATGGTGACAAAGCTCGGACAGAACCCTTTCAGGCAGGAAAAGTCCTTGTTGCATGCAGACTGATCAATCTGGCGCTTGCGGCCAAACTCGGTTTCGGACGGCGCGATAGCCACGCAGTTCGACTGCACACCGCAATCGCCGCAGCCTTCACACACCAGCTCATTGATGAATACGCGCCGGTTCGGATCCGGAAATGTGCCGCGCTTGCGCCGCCTGCGTTTTTCTGCAGCGCAGGTCTGGTCGTAAATGATGCAGGAGATGGCCGGCACTTCCATCATCTCTTTCTGGACCGTTTGCAGTTCAGACCGGTGATGCACGCTGACACGATCCGGGAAACCCACGTTTGATGGATATTTCCACGGCTCGTCGGTTACGATGGCAATGCGGTCAACGCCTTCCGCCCGCACCTGGTGGGCGATCTGCGGCACGGTCAGTCCGCCTTCATGGGTTTGCCCGCCGGTCATGGCAACGGCATCGTTGAACAGGATCTTGTAGGTCATGTTCACGCCGGAGGCGACAGCGGCGCGAATGGCCATCAGGCCGGAATGATTGTAGGTGCCGTCGCCCAGGTTCTGGAACACATGCTTGCGCTTTGAAAACGGCGCCTCGCCAATCCAGTTGGCGCCCTCACCACCCATGTGGGTGGCACCTTCGGTATTGCGTTCGGGAATATACTGCACCATCCAGTGGCACCCGATACCCGCATAACCGCGGCCGCCTTCCGGCAGCACTGTCGATGAATTGTGCGGACAGCCGGAACAGAAATACGGAATGCGCTCAGCAAGGTTTGGCGAGTTGCTGACATTGGCCATGGAGGCCTTGATGACAGCAAGGCGGTCTTCCACCGGTTTCGACTTGCGCTTCTTCAGCAACCGGTCAGCAACCGCGATGGCCATCTGGTTGGGTTCCAGTGTTCCCCAGGCCGGAAACAGGGTGTTTCCTTTTTCGTCCTTTTTGCCGATAACTATCGGCGCTTTGGCATCGTTGCATAGCTGCTCACGGATCTGGCTCTCCAGCAGCGAGCGTTTTTCTTCAACCACGATGACGAGATCAAGGCCTTGGGCAAAATCGTCCACGATCTGCGGGTCCAGCGGCCAGACCATGGCCACCTTCATGAGCCGCAAACCGAGTTTCGAGGACGCCACCTCGTCAATACCCAGATCATCAAGCGCCTGGCGCACATCCAGGTAACTCTTGCCCGTGGACACGATACCGATCTTCGGTGTCTTGCCGCCGGACAGGATGATCTTGTCGAGCTTGTTGGCCCGCGCAAATGCCACCGCGGCATACCGCTTGTGATTGTGCAGCCGGTACTCCTGTTCAAAACGATCATCGGACGGGCGGATATTCAGCCCGTCTTCCGGCATCTCAAAATCCTTGGGCAAATTGATTTTGACGCGATCCACGGAGCCGTCTGCAATACCGGCCGACTCGATATTGTCGTGCACGCACTTGAGACCGACCCAGCATCCCGAATAACGCGACAGCGCAAAACCATAGACGCCGTAATCAAGGATTTCCTGCAAACCTGCCGGGTGCAGGATCGGGATCATCGCATCCATCATGGCAAATTCTGACTGGTGGGGAACCGTGGAGCTTTCAGCGCCGTGATCGTCACCCATCAGCGCCAGCACGCCGCCATATTTGGAGGAGCCTGCAGAATTGGCATGACGCAGCACATCACCTGTGCGGTCAACGCCGGGGCCCTTGCCATACCAGATCGAAAACACCCCGTCATAGGCACCCTCGCCGCGCATTTCCGCCTGCTGGGCACCCCAGATTGCGGTTGCTGCCAGATCTTCATTGATACCCGGTTCAAAGCGAACATTGGCAGGTTCGGTGTATTTCACCGACCTCATGAACTGCTGATCGAGCCCGCCGACCGGTGAGCCGCGATAGCCCGTCACATAGCCGGCGGTATTCAGGCCTTCACGCTTATCGCGTGCATGCTGCATCAGCGTCAGCCGCACAATTGCCTGGGTCCCGGTCATGAAGACATGCGATTTCGAAAGGTCGAATTTATCGTCGAGCTTTACCGGCTTCAATGCCATTACTCATACTCCGTAGAATTCGAAAAAGGTCAGTAATGCTGACATATTTTTCGTCCGCGCGTCAAATCAACTTTCATTACAAGTCCGATATGGTTTCAACCGGCCCCGTAAACCTGTTCCAGTTTGTGCCAAAGCCCGGACTTCGGCAAGCACCGGACCGAAGCAACATGGGTTCAAGAGAACCCATAAAGTTGCTCTAACAGATTAGAAGCGATCAGGTTTATGACTTTTGGTTTTCTCAACCAAAAGTCATCCTGATCTGATGAAATCGCTTGCCGCAGGGCAGTCAATGAACTAGTTTTCCGGTACGGGGTTATATTGGCCACCCCGTCAGGCAAGTCGCCCAAGCGCCGTTCACTCTGCTATGGAGGGAACCCGCAATATGGGCGACTTTTTTATTTCCGCTGAAGATCTTTCATACCGCCTGGCAACTGCCGAACCGGTTCGCATTTTCGATGTGCGCCGGCAACCAGCCATCGAACCAGCTTCGAGATTTCTGCCGGGCAGCCGCTGGCGCAACCACGTCGAGGCACTCGACTGGGCTGATGGTTTGTCTCGCGACAATCTGATCGTGCTGAACTGCATGCACGGTCACAATGTATCGCAGATCGCCACTGCCCTGCTCAGGGAGAAGGGGTACAATGCCCGCGCACTGGCAGGCGGTGTGGACGGCTGGATTGAGGCAGGCCTGCCGACCGTCGGGCAAAGCCGGCTGTGTCCGGTCGCCGCCACGCCGAGCACCTGGGTTACACGCATCAACCCCAAGATTGACCACGTTGCATGCCCATGGCTGATAACCCGCTACATTGACCCGGACGCAGTGTTTCATTTTGCCGAAACAGAATGGGTTATTGATATTGCGGACGAACTTTCAGGCGTCGCCTTCGACACACCCGGCGCTGTCATTGAGCACGATGGCGATCTTTGCAGTTTTGACACACTATTGCGCGAATTTGACCTGAATGATCCGGTTCTGACTCAACTGGCAACCATCGTGCGCGGTGCCGATACCGACAGAAATGATCTGGCTCCGGAGGCAGCCGGGCTGTTGTCCGTCATGCTGGGTAATTCCATCCTGGGCAAAACCGACCATGATGTAATGCGGCTGGGGTATCCGGTTTACGACGCGCTCTACGCACGCCTGAAGCTGGTGGGCAACGAAACCCATGGCTGGCAGCCGATGGCAAATTGAGGGGAAACAGCAATGATAAATGAACCCACAACTTCATTTCGTGAGGCCATGCGTGTTTTTGCACGCATCGGCTGCCTCTCCTTTGGCGGCCCGGCAGGGCAGATCGCATTGATGCATCGTGAACTCGTGGAACAGCGCCCGTGGCTGAGCGAGCAGGACTATCTGCGCGCCCTCAACTTCTGCATGTTGCTGCCCGGCCCGGAAGCCATGCAGCTTGCCACCTATGCCGGCTGGCGCCTGCACGGTGTGCGCGGCGGCCTGATGGCCGGCCTGCTGTTTGTGTTGCCCGGTGCTGCCGTCGTACTCATCATCTCGGTGCTCTATTCACTGTTCGGCAGACTGCCTTTGGTTGAAGCGGTGTTCTTCGGCATCAAGGCTGCCGTACTCGCAATTGTTCTTGAAGCCCTGCTGAAAGTTTCACGCCGCGCCTTGAACCTGCCCTGGCACTGGATGGTTGCCATTGCGGCTTTTCTTGCCCTGTTCGTTTTCAACATACCGTTCCCGGCCGTGATCGCGGTTGCCGGAATCACCGGCTATGTGATGACAAAGGGAGATGCACCTGACACCGCGTTGCAAGAGGTCACACCGGTACCGCCGATGCAGACTGTACGCACCGTTGCGATCTGGCTGGTCATCTGGTTTACGCCGATCGCCGTTATCGCCCTGGCCACCTATCCCGATCACCTGCTGGTGTCGGTGGGGCTGTTCTTCTCCAAGCTCGCCGTCGTGACCTTTGGCGGCGCCTATGCCGTGCTGGCCTATATGGGTCAGCAGGCGGTCGAAAATCACGGCTGGCTCACCGCGCCGCAAATGGTCGACGGGCTGGGCCTGGCTGAAACCACGCCCGGACCGCTGATCCTCGTGACAGAGTTCGTCGGTTACATGGCGGGGTTTCGCGCCTCCGGGCTGCAAGGCTCCATAACCGGCGGACTGGCGGCGGCCGCAATGGCGCTGTGGGTGACCTTTGCGCCGTGTTTCCTGTGGATATTCGCAGGCGCTCCCTATATTGAACGACTGGCCAACATGCCGCGGCTTTCCGGCGCCTTGAGCGCCATTACAGCAGGTGTCGTCGGCGTCATTGCAAACCTGGCATTATGGTTCGGGCTGCATGTGCTGTTTGCAGATCTGACAAGGATCCAGACAGGTCCGGTCACAATGACCTGGCCGGTCTGGTCCAGCATCAATATTGCGGCGCTTGGAATGTTTGTCTTGTCAGCTGTCATGCTCTTGAAGCTGCACGCCGGGCTGGTAAAGACTCTGGGGGTATGTGCGGCGTTGGGAGCAGCGGTCGGACTACTGACCTGATCGATCACATGTCCAGAACGAAGACATGCATCAGTATGGCCCGATAGCCCTGGCGCATATTAAACGAGTTGGACACATCGAGAAAGTCGTCGAGACGGGCAATCTGCCTGCCGTTACTGTCAACATGAACTGCGTTCCGGATACGCTCCGGATGCAGATAGCGGCGTTGCACGCTGGCCCTGTGACCGTCATCAGGATCATGCAGGATGATCACATCACGATCGGTTGCACCGCGCTCATTGACACCGAAACCGGCCATGGTCGTCATATGGCCGCCAACCCGTTGAAAATCACCGGACCGGTTGCCCTCCTTGAAGAAGCCAACCGAAATCCAGACACCCGCACCGCGTGCGAACTCTGACCTGATCTTGTACATGTCAGGCGCACCGGTATGGTTACGCGTGACATTGCGGTAGCTCCAGGGACTATGAGCTTCAAGCGACGGGCGATAACCGGACTTCCTTATGAACGCCGACAATCCGTCAACAAATTTCTGCAGGTTCGTGCCGCCTTTCGGCGCTGTCGACATCAGGTTGTCGCTGCCCAGCTCGGTTGCGACGCTTGCAACCTTTTCGATTGTCGTCAGACCCTGTACCGGCAACAGTTTCTTGTACCCGCGCTGTTCGGCCAGCCAGACCAGGACATTAGCAGTCGCAACCGGCACACAATAATGCGAACCGCCGCCGGGCAGGTTCAACCTTCGATCGGTTTGGGAAAAGTCGGGCATTCTGTCCAGACGCGACGTGTCGTACGCAGCCGCCTTGACCTCACCGGTCATGCCGGCAACCGCGATCCAGGTTGCCGCAGCAACCGCAAGAACCACATCTATCATCCGACCGAGAACCATCTTCCTGCAAAACCCCTTTTTGGAAATTCTGCAATCAGAATAGATCAACTGTTACCAAACAGCGCTTAACCCGATAGGTAGAATTTTAACTATTACCCTGATCCCCAACCGGCCAGTCCCAGAAGTCATTGCCGCGTTTCTGATAGTGACGTGACAGCACCATCTTGTGAACTTCCGATGCGCCGTCCACCAGTCTGGCACACCGGGCATAGCGGTAAATCCATTCGACCACGCTGTCTTCGGAATAGCCTTTTGCGCCCATCAGCTGCAGTGCCGTATCAGCCGCCTGGTGCAGCGTATCTGCGACATGGATTTTGGCCATCGACACTTCCCGCTGCGCCTTGTCACCCTGGTCGATCAACCAGGCTGCATGCATGGTCAAGAGCTTGCCGGTCTGTATCGCAGCCGCTACATCGCCCATCATGATCTGGATGGATTCGCGCTCAACCAGCTTGGCGCCAAACGCTTCGCGTTGCGAAACATAGTCATTGGCGATTTCCATGCACCGCTTCGCCATGCCGAGCCAGCGCATGCAGTGGGTAAGCCGTGCAGGACCAAGCCGCATCTGGGTCAGTCTCAGGCCATCGCCTTCTTCCATCAACCGGTTGGCCATCGGTATCTCAAGCCCGTCAAATTCAAGCTCACATACGCCACCATGTTCATCCGGCCCCATATTGCCGATGCGCCGGACGATGCGCCATCCCGGATCATCCTTGTGGAACAGGAATGCCGACAGGCCATTGCGTGGATCATCGGACGTGCGCGCGATCAGGATAAAGTGAGACGCCACGGCAGCACCTGAAATATACCATTTGCGTCCTGAAATGATGTAGCGGTCGTTCTTGCGCTCGGCATTGGTCAGCATCATGCCGCCGGGATCAGAGCCGGATCCGGGCGCTGGTTCCGTCATCACGAAGGAAGACCGCACGTCACCGTCAATGATCGGCTGCAGCCACTTGTCCTTCATTTCATCGCTGGCCAGCACCTTGTTGAGTACCGACATGTTGCCGTCATCCGGCGCCTGGCAATTCAGCACGACTGGTCCGAAGATCGACCGGGCAGCTTCTTCGTAGAACACCGCCCATTCGGCAACGCTCAATCCCAGCCCGCCGCGCTCTTGCGGCATTTGCGGTGCCCACAAGCCCTCCTTGCGGGCTTTTTCACGCAACGGCTTCAGCAGCGACAGCCGGATATTCTCAAACTCGTTGTAATTGTCCTTGTTGTCTTCAAGCGGCAGCACCTCGCCTGCAATGAAGTCCCGCACCCGCAGCCTGAGTTTGTCGAGTTCCGGTGAGATTGTGAAATCCATTGTCCTGCCTTTCGGGCCCTGAAATGTCGTAGCTGAATTAGGTTTCTAGTCGACCGGCAGAAGATGACCGCCATCGACCACCACCGTGCTTCCGGTCATGTAGCCTGAGGCCTTGTTTGAAGCCAGCAGCAGCAGCGTACCGTCCAGATCCGACACTTCACCAATGCGGCGCTGCGGAATACGCTTGATCATCGCCGCACTGCCGTCCGATTCAAAGTATTCCTTGTTGATCTCGGTCAGAATATATCCCGGCGCAATACCGTTGACGCGAATATTGTAGCGCGCGAATTCCAGCGCCATATTGCGTGTCAGTTGCAGCACCGCCCCTTTTGACGCGGCATAGGCGACAACCGTGCGCGCAGCCCTGAAAGACAATACCGAGGCAATATTGATGATATTGCCCTGTCGGCCGGCATCCTTCATCCGGCGCGCTGCCTCCTGGGCGGCAAACCACACTCCGTCCAGATTGACGGACATGACATTGCGCCAGTCCTCCGGCGTCATGTCGAATACCGCCTTGTTGCCGGCGACACCGGCATTGTTGACCAGTATCGTGACAGTTCCAAAAGCGGTTTCAGCAGCGTCAAAAGCACCTGCAATTGCGCCCTGGTCCGAGACGTCCAGTTCCACCGCCCGGGCTTTACCGCCTGCATCGGTTATTCGCTCGACAAGTGACGCCAGTCGGTCGGCACGCCGTGCAGCAACCACGACGCTGGCGCCATGGGCTGCCAGTACTTCGGCAAACCGTTCTCCCAGTCCGGAAGACGCACCGGTGACCAGCGCGACTTCGCCGGACAGATCAAACAGTTTGCTGGCGTGCATGCAGCCCCCGTCAGAAACTCAGCGACACATCGGTGTGATGCGACATGCAGGCAGCGACGTTCAGGGCGGTATCTTCAGGCAGACGCCTTAACGAGCGCAGGCCGATGGTATTCCTGATTGCGGCTTCATACTTGCCAAGCCCGTCCGCAAGGTCCGCCTTGGCAGCCGTGCGCCAGCGCACTTCGTCTTCATAGACCCTGCTTGTTTCCACCACGAGATTCTTCAACGCCGGCACATCGTCCGGTGACCTGGCCGCATGGCGCGACACCAGCCGCAATGCCTTGTTGAGATCATTGGTACCTGCTATCGGGCCAAGCTTCACAGTAAGGGCTTTTGCGGCCTCTTCCGCACCGGCAGCGTTACCGGCATCTGCCAGCTTCGTCAGCGCCGCAACGTCCGGCGCAAGCTCGCTCAACGCATCGGTAGTCTCGAGAATCTCCACGATAGCCGTCACCGGCTTGTAGGACTGGTCGGTGTTGCGCCGGTAGGTCGTACGGGCTTTCTTGTCGGCATTCAGCAACAGCTTGAATGCCTTGTTCTTCTCTTGCCAGTCCGCCGGTATCTCGGCTTTCAGGCGTTCGACTTCAGCCATGTCCTTGTCAATCCTGGCCTGCAGGCGTTCACGCGCCGCCTTGGCGGCATCACTATCGCCGCGCGTCCGGCTCAGTGAGGTGCGCAAGCGTTTCACTTCTTCCTCTGCCTTGCGGATATCACGCTGAATTTCGCGAACCTGCACATGCAGTGGCGAATAGGCAGGAACGGCTTCCTTGAGGGACACCTCGGTTGTCTTGATCTCGTCCAGCAGCTTGAAGGTGTTTTCGGCCTTGTCCAGGCTTTCAGTGAATGATTTTGCCAGCTTCGGCGGCAAGCTCGATGTATTGAGGCCTCTGGCATCGGTTATGGCAGACCTGATGCCGTCGCCATTGCTCTGGAACTGTACGAACACGGTTTCTTCGATACAGGTCTGCAGCTTCGGATTGATCGGAGGCGGAGCTTGTTCTCCCAGCAGCGACAATCGGGTCGGCAGGTAGTTCACCAGGCTCGGTAAATACCCGACAATGCTGAGTGCAAGTAGTTGCAGCCCGATGAACGGCACGACGCCCTTGTAGATCGACGTGGTCTTGACCGCCGCCGGCGCCACCCCGCGCAGGTAGAATAGCGCAAACCCGAACGGCGGAGTGAGAAACGACGTCTGGATGTTCAGACCGATCATCACACCAAGCCATACGGCCGTGATGTTTGCCTGCGGATCAGCCAGCAGGATCGGCGATACGATCGGGACCACAACCACGGCGATTTCGATAAAGTCGAGGAAGAAACCGAGCAGGAAGATTACCGCCATCACAATGATGAACTGGGTCCAGAAACCGCCCGGCAGACTGGTCAGAAACTCCTTCACCAGCTCTTCACCGCCAAAGGCGCGGAACGCGGCCGTCAGCATCGCCGCGCCCAACAGAATGATGAACACAAGTGATGTCGTCTTGGCTGTATCAAGCATCACGCCGCGCAGAGTATTGTCAATCTGCAGAGCGCGTTTGCCGCTCCACAAAAGGGCGATGATCAGGGCACCAAGCGCCACAACCCCGAGGCCAATGCCCAGGGCATCGGTCGAAGTCTGAATGTTCTTCACGTTCATGTTGAACTGCGAAGACAGCACGAAAATGCAAACAACCGCAGCGATCGCCATAATGGCGGGCCAGTAAGCGCGCGGCTGTCCTTCCTTGAGCCTGTAGCCCGCCATGATCAGAGCACCGGCAGCGCCAATGGCACCGGCCTGGTTCACTGTCGCAACACCGGCAATGATGGATCCCAGCACGATGAAGATCAGCACCAGCGGTGGTACCAATGTCAGCATTGCCTTGGCAATCAGGGTGCGGTCATAGCCCCCTTCCAGCGGCACTGCGGGAGCCAGCTTCGGTTTGATCAGCGCCAGTACCATAATGAAGGTCATGTACAATCCGACCAGCACCAGGCCTGGAATGAATGCCCCCAGGAACATGTCTCCGGCACTGGTTGATGTAACGGCAAACTCGGACGGCATCGAGAACTCGCCCGTCGTTGCCTTGTACAATGCCTTGCGCGTCGTATCTGCCTGATCGACCGCGCTGGCCAGCTGATCAGCCAGAATGATCAGAACGATGGATGGCGGGATAATCTGTCCCAGTGTGCCGGAGGCTGCAATTGTGCCGGTGGCAAGCGGGTGCGAATAATTGTTGCGCATCATCACCGGCAGCGAGATCAGGCCCATGGCCACCACCGTTGCGCCCAGAATGCCCGTGGTAGCCGCCAGAAGCGCCCCCACGAAGACCACCGATATGCCGAGACCACCCGGTATCGGCCCAAACAACTGGGCCATGGTAACCAGCAGGTCTTCTGCGATTTTCGAGCGCTGCAGCATGATACCCATGAACACGAACAGCGGAATGGCAATCAGCGTATCTCGCTCGACCTCCCAGTAAATTCCCCGGAAATTGGTGACCCCGGCGCTCAACCATTGCGACGGCGAGCCTTGGGCGAAGTAGGCCGCGCTGTCACCGGCAAACAGATAGCCGGAAACCGCTGCCGCGCTGATGGTGAGAATGGCGGCTCCGGGCAGCGCGAAAGCCACCGGGTAGCCCGATCCAAGCGCCGTTGCCATGACCAGCACCAGCATTGCAAGAAAGAAAAGTTCCATATCCGAATTGCCCTCAAAGCACTAGATCAGGTTTGTCTGGTCACCTGGACCCGGGTTGCCCCAACCTCGTCAGTTCAGTGTCCGCCGGCGTCAGCGACCTTGCGCTTGCCGGGTTCATTACGTTGATCAGCCACGGCATCCAGCAGGTAGCCGGCAAACTGCACCATCATCGTCACGGCGAAAACCGCCAGGAAACCTGCCATCATGTATTTCACATACATGCCAAAGCCCGATTGCGAGACTTCGAAATTCAGCAATGGCGAGTTGATCACGCTGGCTTTGCCTTCCATGCCGAAAAACAGAACCGCAAAGCACAAACTCATGCCCAGCAGGATCGATCCGACATGGTTGACGATGCCCTTTGTCCTGGTGGTGAAGCCCGCATAAAGCACGTCCACCCGGACATGGCCTTCCTCGATCAGCGTGTAGGCACTGGCAAACAGGAACAGGGCGGCGTACCAGAACCGCACCAGATCACCCATATAGGCTTGCTCATAGGAGAAAATGAACCGGGTGAACACGATCAACAATTCTGCGACCACCACCAGCAAAGCCAGCCAGATAAACCCCAAAGTCCGCGTGAATGCCGCAATAACGAATGAGACCAGCAGCAAGGGTACATGCACCCAAAGACCTCGAAACACCGGTCTGCCCAGCTCGGCGGTTAAATTGCTGCCGACCACGCTCTCAAGAAAGCCTTCCACGCGCAGGAACGAAATGAATGCATCGACCAGCCCGACCAGCAACACCGAGAAAAACGCCCAGCGAATGATGTAGGCCGTCAGCCCGTAAAGCCGGTTGGCGTCATCACGCAACGGCAGCTGCGGCGATCTGCGCACATACCATATGGCGCCGGCCAGCCCCACGGCGTAAAGCGCGACCTGAAACCAGGCAAGCGCTCCTCCTCCGGAAGAAACCGAAGTGGCTCCCGGCCAGTTGAACCAATAGGTCAGAAAATTGTTAAAGAGAAAAACGAACATCAAAAATGTGACGGCCCATGAAAACATCCGCCAGCCCAGCGTCGACATAGACGCCTTATATGTTTGATCGCTCACAGTCGGCACCCACCCTTGATTACCCCAGCAAAACCGTCATCACTAAACGCTCTTCACCTCTTTTCGGGTTTTTGGGCGTAACGGGTGGAACGGGACATCCTGTCCCACCCGCGTCGTTGTTGGTCAGACCAAAAACCTGATTACAGGCCCAGAACGCGGTTGCGCTGCTGGAAGTATGCCTGTTCAGACAGCTTCATCCAGCCGCCGACATCACTACGCGCTGCAACAAAGCTTTCGTGCGTGCGCTTCGCCAGGTCGGAATGTGCAACCGTCTCAACGAAAACTTCTTCAGCAGCCGTGCCGAAGCTGTCATAGATGTCGTCATTGAATTCACGCAACTCAACACCGTTTTCCTTGATCAACTTGGTCAGGAAGGTACCGTTATTTGCGTTGTACTCGGACATCGAGAACGTGTGCTCTTCGCCGCATGCAGCCCTGATGATTTCCTGATCGGTCTTGCCGAGGTCAGACCACCACTTTTCGTTCATGCCGAGAGCGAGCGTCGAGCCGGCTTCATGCATGCCCGGGTAGTAGTAGTATTTGGCAGCTTCATAGAACTTCATGAAATAGTCGTTCCATGGGCCAACCCACTCGGTTGCGTCGATCGCGCCGGAGACAAGGTTTTCGTAAATCTGGCCACCTGGCAGGGACACAGGGGATGCACCCAGTTTCGCCATGACGTCACCGCCGAGGCCCGGGATACGCATCTTCAGACCCTTGAGGTCGTCAGCCGAGTTGATTTCCTTGTTGAACCAGCCGCCCATCTGAACGCCGGTGCTGCCGGCCATCAGGCACTTGAGCCCGAATCCGGAAGCCACTTCGTCCCAAAGCGCCTGACCGCCCATGTGGTTGATCCAGGCGTTTTGTTCATTGTGGGTCAGTCCGAACGGTACGGAAGTGAAATACGCCCATGCAGGGTGCTTGCCCTTCCAGTAATAATCGGCAGCGTGATAGGCCTGTGCGTTGCCGGATGCGACTTCGTCAAATGAGTCAAACGCGCCGACGCGCTCACCGGCAGCGAAATATTGTACGTTGATGCGGCCTTCGGTCAGTTCACCGATCCGTGCGGCAAGACGCTGCGCACCTGTACCCAGGCCGGGAAAATCCCGCGGCCATGTTGCCACGATAACCATGTCTTTCTTGGCTTGCGCAATAGCAGGCGCCGACAGTGTGGTTGCAACTGCTGCAGCACCTGTAGCAATACCGGCTGACTTGATAAATTTACGACGATCCATTCGGTTACTCCCTTGTTTTCGAATGCTCCCTGTTCGACGGGAACAGGCATAATTTAAGGATCAAACACGCCCTGTCGCGCCCTGCTTGATCCCCAAAGCCGACCGTTTCGGTCTGCGTGACATGAATAAACCCCAAACTTTTCACAGATACAACAGCAAGATGCAGTTTTTGAGATGACATTCCGGCAATATCGGCAATGTGGTGAACGCTCGAGGTGGTAATTCATTTACCGATTGCGGCATGGAGAAACAGTTGGACATGTTGGCCGCCGCCAGTTTACCAAAGCCTCACCCGTTTTCAGGATCCAGCCGATGTCGACACTACCCAGACCATCCCTTGTAGGTATACCCGCCGATGTAGCGGACAAGGACGGGCTGCATTTTCATTCAGCCGGGGACAAATACATCCGCGCCCTCATGGACTGTTCCAATGCCATGCCGGTCATCATTCCGGCCATGGACGGCGACCTTGATCTGGAGCATTTGCTGGACAGGCTGGATGGTGTGCTGGTCACCGGGGCCACGTCCAACGTCCATCCGCCAAGGTTCGGCGCAAAACCAAGCTCGGACCATGAACCCTATGACCAGCTTCGCGACAGCCTGACCCTGCCGCTGATCCGGGCGGTGCTTGACCGGGGCATGCCGCTTTTCTGCATTTGCCGCGGTTTTCAGGAGTTGAATGTCGTGTTTGGCGGCACTCTTGATACCGAGGTTCAAAAAAAGTCCGGCCATCTCGATCACCGTGCAGCTGACAGCGAAGACATTGAAGTACGCTACGGCCCGGCCCATCCGATTGCCATCGAACCGGCCAGCATGCTGCACTCGATTCTGAAGAAGTCAGGCACAATCGTGAACACGGTGCATCGCCAGGCCATTGCCAATCTGGGCAGCGGGCTGACGGTCATGGCACGCGCACCTGATGGTGTAATCGAGGCTGTCACCACAGCCGAAGATACCGACAGCTTCGTGCTGGCGGTGCAATGGCACCCGGAATACCGGGCCAAGGACAATCCGGACTCGGTTCGCCTGTTCCAGGCATTCGGCCAGGCCATGCAGCGATACACCCAGCTTCGCCGGCGGACAGCTGTCTCTGACAGTTAGCCGGTGTGATGTATCTGCCGACATGCTGTCGCAGTTACCGGGCCTGCCCCTGAATGGCAATGACTATTGTTGACACTGGATTTTCCGGTCAGTTTATTTTACCAATCTGCCCGACCCTGTAGCTGACGCCGGAGTAGCCATGCCGATTATCACCTGTATAGAAGACCTGCGCGTGCTCGCTGAACGCCGGGTTCCGCGCATGTTTTACGATTATGCGGATTCCGGCTCCTACACGGAAGCAACCTACCGGGCCAACGAAAGCGATTTTTCCAAAATCAAATTGCGCCAGCGCGTCGCAGTGAACATGGACAACCGCACCACCAAAACAAAAATGATCGGCGAAGACGTGGCCATGCCGGTCGCCATCGCGCCGACAGGGCTGACCGGCATGCAGCATGCCGATGGCGAAATTCTGGGCGCCAAGGCGGCGGAAAAGTTCGGCATACCGTTTACGCTTTCCACCATGTCCATCTGTTCGATCGAGGATGTCGCGGAACACACTTCCAAGCCGTTCTGGTTCCAGCTCTATGTCATGCGGGACCGGGAGTTCACGGAAAATGTGATTGACCGGGCGAAAGCCGCAGGGTGTTCTGCGCTGGTGCTGACGGTCGACCTGCAATTGCTTGGTCAGCGCCACAAGGATCTCAAGAACGGCCTCAGTGCGCCGCCGAAGCTGACCATCGCCAACATGATCAATATGGCAACCAAACCCCGCTGGGGCCTGGGCATGCTGGGCACCAGCCGCCGCACCTTCCGCAACATCGTTGGCCATGCCAAGGGCGTTGATGACATTTCATCTCTCAACAGCTGGGCCAATGAACAATTCGACCCTCAGTTGAACTGGAAAGATCTTGAATGGATCAAGAAGCGCTGGGGCGGCAAGATTATCCTGAAAGGCATTATCGATCCTGAAGATGCGAAAATGGCCCTTAAGGTTGGCGCGGATGCGCTGGTTGTCTCCAATCATGGCGGGCGTCAGCTGGATGGTGCCCTGTCATCGATTTCGGCACTGCCGGCAATCATTGACGCCGTGGGCGACAAGATCGAAATCCACATGGATGGCGGCATTCGCACCGGCCAGGATGTGTTGAAGGCAAAGGCGCTCGGCGCTGCCGGCACCTATATCGGGCGCGCCTTCCTGTATGGCCTGGGCGCCATGGGCGAACAGGGCGTCACCACGGCACTGGACATCATCCAGAAGGAGCTCGACATCACCATGGCCCTGTGCGGCCTGCGCGATGTGAACGACCTGTCACGTGATGTGCTGCTGATGCCCGACCGGTGGTGGTGAACTGAAAGCCCGGGTGAAGAGGCCATCTTCATCACCAGCACCGGCCGGGCAAATGCCGCAGCGGCATCTGCGAAAAGTTACATGTAACCTGTCCATTTACCGCGGCCGTCCAGCTCGGCCTTATTCCCTCCAGTGCTTTGAACCTGGTTGGCATCGCCGCTGGCCTGCTCGCCCAGGTGGGCGGCGCCAAGGACGAGCAGTATGGCAATCAGCGCGCCAATGATGGTTGTCCAGGCTGGGTTTGCCTGTGGGTCATCGGCATCGTGCAACAGGTAAGACGGGTGGTGAATATCAGTCATTGTCAATACTCCGGTGTGGCGGCGGGCCCACATGGGCGCCCGCGCAGCTGTTCATAATCCCGATCCTGGCAGCTTCAGGCTTGCCAGAAAGGCTTGGCGCTCTCATTGCAGGCATCAATGCGGTTCACGCCGATATCTGCCAGCAGGCGGTCATCCAGGTCTTTCAGCTGCCTGCGCTGCGTCATGCGGTCATGCCACTGGGCCATTTTGTCGAACGCCGCGCCGGACCAGCGACGCAAAGTTGCCGTCCACAAAAGCGTGTCAGAAGCGGGCTTGGAGACAGGAATACTGGGGATTCTGCTGCATGATGAGGTCTTCATGATAATGCTCCTGTTTTGTGACTTCCCATGACGATCCAGGGACCGGGCGGGCGGGTTAATGTGGAAGCATTTATATGAAATCAGTCATCCGCCGACAAACGATCTTAATTGCATATCGCATTAGGTATTCTAATTTGAAATTCTTGAAGTCGTCCATTTTGTGACAAAATCATTAAACAAATCCGATTTTAGCCGGATATACGATTGATTTGTGAATTATTTTTTCTTATCAGTACACCATGGCCAGACGATTACCCTCCCTGAACGCAATGCGCGCCTTTGAATCGGCTGCACGGCACTTGAGTTTCACCCTTGCGGCAGAAGAACTGCATGTGACCCAGGCAGCGGTGAGCCATCAGATCAAGGCCCTGGAGGAACATCTGGGGATGCCGGTGTTCAAGCGCCTGAACCGCGCCCTGATACTGACGCCCGCCGGACAGGCACTGTTTCCGGCAGTCAGCGAAGCCCTCGATATCATGGCATCTGCCGTCGACAGGCTGCATCATCAGGATCAATCCGGCGTGCTGACGGTTACAACCATGGATTCGTTTGCCGCGACATGGCTGGTGCCGAAACTCGGCCGCTTCCGAAGGTCAAATCCGGACATCGATGTCCGGATCTCAACGTCCGATGAAAGAGTCGATTTTACCCGGGTGAACATGGACATGGCAATTCGCTACGGTGCCGGTGACTGGCCCGGATTAAGCGTCGAGCGACTAATGACAGAGGAAGTGTTTCCAGTGTGCGCGCCGTCATTGATACAGTCCGGCCCGCCTCTTCGCTGCCCGGCAGATCTGAAGGACCATACCTTGTTGCATGACGATCTGCGGGTCGACTGGCGGATGTGGTTGATGGCAACGGGTGAGGAAGACATCGATGCAAGCAAGGGGCCGGGTTATCAGCATTCCAATCTGGTTATCCTGGCAGCCGAACACGGCGATGGTGTTGCGCTGGCGCGCAGTGTTCTGGTGCAAGACGCCCTGGCCGCGGGCCGCCTGGTAAAACCGTTCGATTTCGCCATCCCCGGCGAATACGCCTATTACATGGTGTGTCCGGAAGCCAACCTGAAACGGCCCAAGGTCAAAGCGTTCCGTAAATGGCTCATTGCAGAAGCCGGCGCTTCAGTTGCCAGCCTGGCGCAGCCGGCCTGAGTCAATCCCGCTCGACAGACACGTCAACAGATTGGCTGATCAACTGTATCGGTCCGTAACTGTTCACAAAGGCGACTTCGGCAGCATCAAGCCCAACGCCGATGAGGGCTGTTTCGTGAGGTTGCGCCATTCCCGTGGCGTCAACCAGATGCCAGGCATCGTCCAGGAAGACCTCTGCCATGGCATGAAAGTCCGGTGGCGTGACGGATGCTGCATAAACACTGGCAAATCGGGCAGGTATGCCCGAGGCCCGCGCCAGGCAGATCAACACATGGGCAAAGTCGCGGCATATCCCCTGTCGCTGCACGAATGTGTCAAGTGCCGTGGTCTGGCTGGTGCTTGAACCCGCGACATACTGAAACTTGTCGTAAATCCAGTCTCGCATGGCCGCAATGCGCGCACCGCCTGAAAGCTGTCCGAACTCTGCCGATACGAATGACTGCAACTCATCACACGGGCAATACCGCGACGGCATCAGGTACCTGACCGCCTCTGCGGGCAGAAGATGCGGCGCCACGCCATCCAGAGACCCGATCTCCGGCACAGGACGCCGGACGTCTATCCTGGCTGAGTAGTCACACAGAAAGTCGCCGTCGCCGCGCCACCAGATGCGTTCACCCAGACCGTGCTCAGCCGCGATACGGGAAAAGTGTTCGGTTTCGCGCAGATTGATATTGGCACTCACCAACTGCTGCCCCCCGCCATCGGCTGCTTCGATCTGCAACAGCAGATCGGTCGGTTGCGCCAGGCGATAGTGAAGGTGAACGCTGATATCGAGGATCATTTGCCGGGCCTGAAGGCGATGCAGCCATTCCGGAAGCAGACCAGCACGGCACCACCGGCGGACACCGCCAACATTATGGCGCTTCGCGAAAGGTGTTGATTGCTTGCGCGCTGGTCGATGCTCTCACACCGGGTCCATTTTGGACAGAACCGCATCGAGCTTGCCAACAGCCGCAGCTGTATCGGCCAGTTTATCGAGACCGAACAGGCCCAGGCGGAAAGTCGAGAAGCCTTCAGGTTCATCAATCATCAAGGGGACGCCTGCTGCAATCTGCATGCCGTGTTCGACAAACTTCTTGCCATTCTGGATATCCGGGTCATCGGTATAACTGACCACGACACCCGGCGCTTCAAATCCGGCAGCGGCAACACTCTTGAACCCGCGTTCCGCCAGCAATTCCCGGACACCGCGTCCCAGTTCCAGTTGCTGGTCGCGCAGTTTGTCAAACCCCAGCGCCTGGGTCTCCAGCATGGTATCGCGAAACCCGGTCAGGGCATCTGTCGGCATTGTGGAATGGTAGGCATGGCCGCCATTTTCATAAGCCTGCATGATCTGATGCCACTTGCCGAGATCAACTGCAAAACTGCTGCTCTTGGTTTCCTGCAGCCTGGCCAGTCCGCGTTCACTCAACATCACCAGGCCGGCGGACGGCGACGCGCTCCAGCCCTTTTGCGGAGCGGAGATCAGCACATCGACACCGACAGCCTTCATGTCCACCCACACGGTTCCCGACGCCACGCAATCGAGAACAAACAGCGCTCCAACCTCATGGGCTGCGTCTGCCACGGCCTTCATGTAATCGTCCGGCAGCATGATGCCCGATGAGGTTTCAACATGGGGCGCGAACACCACGTCGGGGCGCTGGTCGCGAATGGACTTCACCACCTCATCAATCGGACACGGCGCGTATGGAGCCGGCAGATCATTGCCCACGGCACGGGCCTTCAGCACAATCTGCTCTTCGGGAATGTCGCCCGCATCGAATATCTGGCTCCAGCGATAGGAAAACCAGCCATTGCGAATGACCAGCGCCTTGCGGTCTGTCGCAAACTGGCGCGCAACCGCCTCCATGGCATAGGTGCCACCGCCGGGTACGATGACAGCAGCCTCGGCATTGTAGACCTGTTTCAGCAACCCGGAAATGTCGGTCATGACTTTGCGAAAGGCAGCAGACATGTGGTTCAGGGACCGGTCGGTGAAAACCACCGAAAACTCCATCAGACCGTCAGGATCAACCACCGAAGAATTAGTACTCATGACAAGGTTCCCGTTTAAGTAATTGGTTTGACCGCAGGCCCGGCAAGGACCGTTCTTGTAAGCCGCATGCGGGCCTGCAACAAGAAACAATTGACGCATACTTGACGCACGTTAGGCAAAAGATTTTTGCACGTATCTTTGGATGGGCAAGTTGAATAGAGTTGGCCTTTCGCTATCAACCGGCGATTGCAGCAAGGACGGCAACAATGGCTCTGAAGATCATCGGTGCAGGCTTTGGCCGCACAGGAACAATGTCGACTTTCACTGCTCTCAATCAACTGGGCTTTCCGTGCTATCACATGTTCGAGGTTCTCGACAACCCAGCCAACAAGGCCCACCTGGATTTCTGGCGCAAGGTCGCCAATTCGCCGGCTGGGACTCAACATGATTGGGAGGAGGTTTTCGGAAATTACACTGCCGCAGTTGACAATCCGGCCGCCTGTGTATGGCGTGAGCTTTCGGAGGCCTACCCTGAGGCCAAGATACTTTTGACACTGCACCCAAAAGGCGCGGAAGCCTGGTACAACAGCACGATTGACACTATTTATTTCACCGAGAATGTCTGGCAGTTCAAAGTGCTTGAGTGGTTCACGCCATTTGGCCGGAAATTCGGAGACATGGCGCGCAAACTGATATGGCAGCGCTCACACAGAAACACCATGGACGACCGGGCAGCGGCCATCGCCCAATACAGCCAGCACGTCGAGGACGTAAAGGCGGCAATCCCTGCTGACCGGTTGCTGGTATTTTCGGCAGATCAGGGCTGGGGTCCGTTGTGCAGGTTTCTCGATGTGCCGGAACCGGACGCTGAGTTTCCCAACGTGAACGACCGCGCCGCAGTCAAGAAGGTCATCGCTGACATGACCAAGGGGGCCTATGGCATTCTCGCCACCATCGCTGTTGCACTAGCAGTCGTTGTCTACGCCGTTTTCAATCTCATCTCGCTCTAATGCCCGCCACCGGCAGCAGCCGGCGGCGCCTTGACCAGTTCCGGCAGCGTTTCGGCAGGCGGTGTGTTGCGGGACCGGTGCGAACGCACGACACCGTCAATGATGGTCATGCCAACGCCGGGCAGATTGCCCTGCCTGATCGATTCCAGCATGTCCTTGCCCGGCGCGTGCTGGGCCCGGTCGACGATGATCAGATCGGCAGATTTGCCGGCTTCAATGATACCGCAGTCCAGATCCCGCATGCGCGCCGTGTTGCCGGTACCAAAGCACCAGGCGATTTCCGCTGGCACGTCGCCGAGGCTGGACAGCATGGCGATCATGCGCAGGATTCCGAGCGGTTGCACGCCGGACCCGGCAGGCCCGTCCGTGCCCAGGATAATGCGTTCAGGCTGCTTCAGTTCGAACGCGGTCCGCATGGCCAGCAGTCCGGCGCGTTCGTTGCCGTTGTGAACGATCTCAATGCCGCGCAGGCAGCTTTCACACAGGCAGGTAATCTGGCTGTCCGGCAGCGCCGTGTGACCGCCATTTATATGGCCGATAATATCGGCATCGGCTTCCAGCACCACGTCCTTGTCGATCAGCCCGGACCCCGGAATGGACGGACCACCGGTATGAATGGTCGACTGAATGCCGTATTTGCGCGCCCAGGCGACCATCTCCTTGGCGGTTTCACCGGCCTTGACGGTGCCGAGCCCCACTTCGCCCAGCAGTTTCACGCCCGCATCGGCAAGATCCTTGAAATCTTCCTCGACCATGCCTTGTTCCAGTACCGGCGCGCCGGCCAGCACCTTGACACCTGAGGGCCGGAAATTCTCGTACCAGCGCTGTGCCGCAATCGCCATGGCTTTAAGGCCGACAATGTCCTTTGGCCGGCCCGGCGCGTGTACTTCACCGGCCGAAATCATGCAGGTGACGCCGCCGTGCAGCGTGCTGTCGATCCAGTTCAACTGCTGCTGGCGCGGCGTGTAATCGCCAATTACCGGATGCACATGACTGTCGATAAGCCCCGGCGACACACAGGTCCCGTGTGCATCAATCAGTGTATCGGCATTGTCGAGATCAAGATCGCTGGCGTAGCCGACCTCGGAGATTTTTCCATCAAGCGCGATGATGCAGTCACCATCCAGTATGGGCTGCTCAATCTTGCCGGACAGTATGAGCCCGATGTTCTGGATGACGAGTTTTGCTGGTGCAGTCATGGGATTTGCTTTCTGGATTTACACTAGTTTTTTCAACACAGCGATCAGCTGTGCGTGTTCGGCGTCACTGAGATACGACACCGTGCGCGCCGTGACGGTCGCAGCCTTGGCAACCTGGATGAGATACTGATTGCGACCTTCCGCCGTCAGGTCGAGATAGATGCGGCGCTGATCGCGGTCATCACGCCGTGTCGAGATCAGGCCGCGTTTGCGCAGACGGTCAATCACACCCTTGATGGTGGCAGCATCCATGGCCGCCTGCCGGCCAAGTTCGTTTTGCGACAGCGCACCGGTTTCATACAGCTTGGCCATGGCGGCAAACTGGGTTGGTGTGAAATCCGGGATGTGTTCGGAAAAAATCGACAAATGACGCTGCTGCGCGCGGCGCAACAAAAACCCCACCTGATCATCCAGCCGGTACGGCGGGTTGGCAGGTGCTTTTCCTGACGCTGGCTTGTTTGGCATGAACCATGTCCATCGAATACGAAACAGATCACCGTAATGTTGGCAGCAAAGTCACAAGAATGCAATTTGTTGGTGTGCATACATGTTCACCACGAGTTGTCCACGACTGCTCTTGACATGCGCAGTACACCAGTCCATCTGTTGAAACGTAGCCAGGGGAGCTCCGCGAAAAGGAGCTGAGAGGCCGGTAAGACGTGAAACGCGTCAGCACGGCGACCCTTCGAACCTGATCCAGTTAACGCTGGCGGAGGGATGCTGACACCGGACGAGGACCATGCCAGGTCCCTTATACCCGGTACCAAACCCCCTCTCCCGAACCGTGAACTGGGTCTTCAACCGATCAGGGAGAGCCCAGAATGAACGCCATTACACCCACAGTTACCGAAGGTCCGTTGCCTGCCTCGCGCAAGGTTTACAAGTCAGGGACATTACACCCCTATGTCCGTGTGCCGATGCGCGAAATCTCCGTCCATCCGACATCCGGCGAGCAACCGGTAACTGTCTATGACACCTCAGGTCCCTACACGGACCCGAACGTCAAGATCGACATCGCAAAGGGCCTGAGCCGCCATCGCGAAAGCTGGCTTGAGGCCGTCGGTGATGTGGAACGCTATGAAGGCCGCCATGTGAAACCGGAAGACAACGGCTTTGTCACAGGCGACAAGCTGACGCCCGAATTCCCGGTCCGCAACCAGCCTTTCAAGGCCAGGGACGGCAAGGCTGTCACCCAGCTCGCCTATGCCAGAGCCGGCATCATCACCCCGGAGATGGAATTCATCGCCATCCGCGAAAACCTGGGCCGCGACGCCGCCCGGGAAAAGCTGCAACGCGATGGTGAGAGCTTTGGCGCGTCGATCCCAGATCACGTCACACCTGAGTTTGTCCGCGACGAGGTCGCCCGTGGCCGCGCCGTCATTCCGGCAAATATCAACCATCCGGAAGTGGAGCCGATGATCATCGGCCGCAATTTCCTGGTCAAGATCAACGCCAATATCGGCAATTCCGCCGTGACCTCTTCCATGGAGGAAGAGGTTGAAAAGATGGTGTGGGCCACCCGCTGGGGTGCCGACAATGTCATGGACCTGTCGACGGGCCGCAACATCCACAATATCCGCGAATGGATCATCCGCAATTCCGCGTCGCCGATCGGCACCGTGCCGATCTACCAGGCGCTGGAAAAGGTAAACGGCATTGCCGAGGACCTGACCTGGGAGGTTTATCGCGACACGCTGATCGAGCAGGCCGAACAGGGCGTCGACTACTTCACCATCCATGCCGGCATAAGGCTGCACTATGTGCCGCTGACGGTAAACCGCACCACCGGCATCGTGTCGCGTGGCGGGTCGATCATGGCCAAATGGTGCCTGCACCATCACAAGGAAAGCTTCCTGTACGAGCATTTTGAAGACATCTGCGACATCATGCGGGCCTATGACGTGACCTTCTCGCTGGGTGACGGCCTGCGCCCGGGCTGCATTGCCGATGCCAATGATGAGGCCCAGTTTGCCGAGCTGGAAACCCTGGGTGAACTGACCCAGATCGCCTGGAAGAAGGATTGCCAGGTGATGATCGAGGGGCCCGGCCACGTGCCGATGCACAAGATCAAGGAAAACATGGACAAGCAGCTCGAAGTCTGTGGCGAAGCACCGTTCTATACGCTTGGCCCGCTCACCACCGACATTGCACCGGGTTATGATCACATCACGTCCGGCATCGGCGCCGCCATGATCGGCTGGTACGGCACGGCAATGCTTTGTTATGTCACGCCAAAGGAACACCTTGGCCTGCCGGATCGTGACGACGTGAAAACCGGCGTGATCACCTACAAGATTGCGGCGCACGCGGCAGACCTTGCCAAGGGTCATCCGGCGGCACAGATCCGTGATGACGCCTTGTCACGCGCCCGCTTCGAGTTCCGCTGGGAAGACCAGTTCAACCTGGGGCTTGATCCCGAAACCGCCCGTGACTTCCATGACCAGACCTTGCCGAAGGATGCTCACAAGGTGGCGCATTTCTGCTCCATGTGCGGACCGAAATTCTGCTCCATGCGCATCAGTCACGACATTCGTGCCGAGGCGCAGAAGGAAGGCATGGAGGCGATGGCATTGAAGTATCGCGAAGGTGGCGATCTCTACATGCCGGTCGATGAAACCGCCGAGCCTGCGGAGTAGCCGGAGCCATGAATGTCACCGTGGTCGGGGCCGGGGTTGCCGGCCTCACCATCGCCACAGAGCTTGCCGAACGCGGTTGCAAGGTGGAGGTCATCGACCGGGCGCAAGGTTTTGGCCGGGACGCCTGCTCCTGGTATGCCGGCGGCATGCTGGCACCCTGGTGCGAAGGCGATACGGCAGAAGAACCCGTCGTGCGCCTTGGCCAGGAAGCCATCGGCTGGTGGCGCGAGCGTGTGCCGGAGGTTCTGGAAAACGGCTCGCTGGTTGTGGCACCGTCGCGTGACTCGAGGCGAGCTTGCCCGCTTTGCCCGGCGCACACAGGCACATCAGACCATTGATGCCGCCGGGCTGGCGAAACTGGAACCGGATCTGGAAGGCCGCTTCCGGCAGGCCTTGTTCTTTGACAGGGAAGCACATCTCGATCCGCGCAAGGCCATCACTGCATTGACTGCGAGATTGGACAGTTCAGGGGTGACCATCACCTACGGCAAGACCCTTGAAGATCACAAGATCAGCGGATCGGTGGTTGTGGACACACGCGGGTTTGCAGCACGTGATGTGCTGCGAGACCTGCGCGGGGTGAAGGGCGAGATGCTGGTGCTGAAGGCCAGGGGGGTGGAATTTTCACGGCCCATCCGGCTGTTGCACCCGCGCCTGCCGGTCTATCTGGTACCGCGTGGTGACGGTCATTTCATGGTCGGTGCCACCCAGATAGAAGCCGAGGACCGGGGCCGCATAACCGCGCGTGGCATGGTTGACCTGCTGAACGCGGCTTATGCCGTGCATCCCGCCTTTGCCGAAGCTGAAATCATTGAAACCGGCGCAGATGTGCGCCCGGCATTTCCCGACAACCTGCCAAGACTGCGCTGGCACGGCCGTACACTGCATGTGAACGGGCTGTTTCGGCACGGCTTCCTGCTGGCACCGGCGTGTGCACGCATGGCGGCCGAAGCCATAGACAGTCCTGGCTACAAACCGGAGTTGATGGATGAAGATCATCGTGAACGGTCAATCGCTTGACGTAACCGCCACGCTGCTCGATGCAGCGCTTGGTGAACTCGGCTATGGCGAAGCCCGCGTGGCGACGGCACTGAACGGTGAATTCGTGCCCGTCCCTGCGCGCGCCAGCACCAATCTGGGCGATGGCGACCGGCTGGAAATCCTGGCCCCCATGCAGGGAGGCTGATACGGTGCAAGTCTATGGTGTCGATATCAACTCCCGTCTTCTGCTGGGCACGGCGCAATACCCCTCGCCTGCCATCCTCGGCGATGCAATACAGGCGTCCGGTACAGAGATTGTCACCGTGTCGCTGCGCCGTGAGGCCGGCGGCGGCCAGCATGGCCAGGCATTCTGGACCCTGATCCGCGACATGGGTGTGCGGGTTTTGCCAAACACCGCCGGTTGCCACACGGTGAAGGAAGCCGTCACCACGGCGCAAATGGCGCGTGAAGTGTTCGACACCAACTGGATCAAGCTGGAAGTCATCGGCGACAATGACACCTTGTGCCCCAACGTTTTTGACCTGGTCGAAGCCGCCCGCCTGCTCAGCGAAGACGGTTTCGATGTCTTTCCCTACACCACCGAAGACCTAATCGTGGCGGAACACCTGCTGCAAGCCGGATGCAAGGTGTTGATGCCCTGGGGAGCCCCTATCGGCACCGGCCTTGGCCTCAACAATGTCTATGGCCTGCGCACCATGCGGGCTCATTTTGCGGATGTGCCATTGATCATCGATGCCGGTATCGGTCTGCCGTCACACGCAGCCCAAGCCATGGAACTGGGGTTTGATGCCGTGCTGCTGAACACTGCGGTTGCCAGGGCCGGTGATCCGGTGGCCATGGCCCGCGCCTTTGCGCAGGCTGTTGAGGCCGGTTCAATGGCACGCAGTGCAGACCCCATGGAAGCGCGCGACATGGCCAGCCCGTCGACACCGGTTCTTGGAAAGGCCAGCCTGGGATGACGCACAAGCTTGATCCGTTTTACCTGATCGTCGACAACGCCGCCTGGCTGGAAAGACTGGTGCCGCTTGGCGTCAGGCTGGCACAGCTTCGCTGCAAGGACATGGACGATGAAACCGTTCGCGGCGAGATCCGGCGCGCCAGAACCGTGTGCGCGAAGCACGATTGCCAGCTTGTCGTAAACGACTACTGGCAGGCGGCCATTGATCTTGATTGCGACTTTGTCCATCTGGGCCAGGGCGACATGGTAACAGCAGATTTCAAGGCCCTTCGCCGGGCCGGCATCCGGCTTGGACTGTCCACGCACGATCATGCGGAACTGGAGCGGGCGCTGTTGCATGATCCGGACTATGTGGCGCTTGGGCCGGTCTATCAGACCATCCTGAAGAAAATGCCTTGGGCGCCGCAGGGCCTGGACAAGCTGGGCGAATGGAAGAAGCTGGTGGGTGATCGCCCACTGGTGGGTATCGGTGGATTGAACCCGGACCGCCTGCCCGGCGTGTTTGCAGCAGGCGCCGACAGTGCTGCCGTGGTCACCGACATTACGCTCAACCCCAACCCCGATGCCCGCACGCGGGAATGGCTGGCAGCAACGCGAAGGTATGCCTGATGAGCCGCTATGCCCGCCAGATGGTGCTGCCGGAAATCGGCGCTGATGGTCAGGCCCGGCTGGCCAGTGCCCGGATTGTTGTCGTTGGCGCAGGCGGCCTCGGTTGCCCGGTGCTGAGCTACCTGGCCGGGGCCGGTGTCGGCAGCATCAGAATTGTCGATGCGGACGTGGTGGAAGAAAGCAACCTGCATCGCCAGCCGCTTTACACCATGGCAGACATTGGCCAGGCCAAGGCCGAAGCCGCCCGGGGCGCACTGGTTGCCTACAACCCGGAAATCGAAATCCTGGCGGACGTTCACCGGTTAGAACCGGCAAACACGGCAGCACTGTGCAAAAACGCCGACATCATCATCGATGCTGCCGACAGCTTCGCCGTCACCTATACCCTGTCCGATCATTGCCTGACATCCGGCCAGGGATTCGTGTCGGCATCGGTGCTGGGATTTACCGGTTATGCCGGCGGGTTCTGCGGTGGCCGCGCACCCAGCGTCAGGGCCGTGTTCCCGGATTTGCCACACTCTGCCGCGAACTGCGCAACAGCCGGTGTCAGCGGGCCGGCGGTGGGCATGCTCGGGTCGCTGCAGGCGCAGATGGCCTTGAGCTGCCTGCTTGGGCTGGAACCGTCACCGCTGGGCCGCATGATCAGCCTCGACCTGCGCCAGTTCACAACCTCCTCGTTCTCGTTTGTCGATGCACCGGAACCTGGTGACGGGTTTGGCTTTGTCTCCGTTGAAGACATCGCCGACAGTGACTTTGTGGTTGATCTTCGCAGTATTGAAGAAGCCCCTGCCGTCGTCACCGCCGCAGCCCGTCGTTCCACTGTAGGTGACGTGGACGCCCTGGCAGGAGATACCCGCGATCATCGCACAATCCTGTGCTGCCGCACCGGCCTGCGGGCCTGGAATGCCGGTCTGCGCCTGCGTCAGGCGGGCTGTAGCGACATCTCCCTGATCGCATTGGGATAGTAACTACATGAAACCGGTAGTCATTGTCATCGGCGGCACGGATTCCAGCGGCGGCGCCGGTATATCCCGGGACATCGCCACGCTCACCGAACTGGGGTGTGAGGCAAGACCGGTGGTTACCGCAGTTACGGCGCAAACCGATATGGCGGTTCACGCCGTTGCGGCCATCTCAGCGGACCATGTCGCACAGCAACTGTCATCAGCGCTTGCAACCGGCCCGGTCGGCACCATCAAGACGGGAATGCTGCACTCGGCAGAAACGGTTATGGCGATTACTGAGGTCCTTGCTGACTTCGCAGCGCCCCCGCTGGTCATCGACCCGGTGCTGGCATCATCTTCCGGCACTCCATTGCTCAGCCCGGACGGCGTAGACGCCCTGAAAACGCAGCTGTTGCCACTGTGCACGCTGGTGACGCCCAACCTGCCGGAAGCCGCAATGCTGACAGGCAGCGAGTGTCCTGAACTGCAGGCGAACAGCCTGCTGGACCTGGGCGCAGCGGCCGTGCTGGTCAAGGGCGGTCACGGTGATGGCGAAATGTCCGTTGACCAGTTGTTTCAGAGCAACCTGCCAGTCGCAGAATTCGCAGCCCCGCGACTGAACACAAGCCTGCGCGGCACCGGCTGCATGCTGGCAAGCGCCATAGCAGCACATCTTGGACTGGGCCATTCACGGGAACAAGCGTGTTCGCTGGCGAAGGACTTCGTGGGTCACAAACTGCGCCAGGCTGCCTGCCAGGTTTGACATCACGCATTCTGTCTCTGTATGGACTGAGCCCATGAACGATCATGTCAACATATCCGCTCATCAGGCGCGCCGGTTGTCCGTAGCCCCCATGATGGACTGGACGGACAGGCATTGCCGCGTGTTTCACCGGCAACTGACCCATCGCGCCCTGCTCTATACGGAAATGCTGACAACCGGTGCCGTGATCCATGGCGACCGCGATCACCTGCTTGGTTTTGATGCATGCGAGCATCCCGTCGCCCTGCAGCTTGGCGGGTCAGACGCCGCAGAGCTCGCAGAAGCTGCCCGCATCGGTGAAGATGTCGGCTATGACGAGATCAACCTCAATTGCGGCTGTCCGTCAGACCGTGTGCAGTCCGGCCGTTTCGGCGCCTGCCTGATGGCGGAACCGGACACGGTGGCGCGTGGCGTGGACGCCATGCGCAAGGCAGTGTCCGTTCCGGTGACGGTCAAATGCCGTATCGGCATTGATGATCAGGACGCCGAGACAGACTTCACCCGCTTCATCGAAACCGTGGCGTCAGCAGGCTGTGACACTTTCATAATACATGCCCGCAAGGCCTGGCTTGACGGCCTCAGCCCGAAGCAGAACCGCGATGTGCCACCGCTGGACTATGGCCGGGTCTACCGGCTGAAGGCGGCCCGGCCGGACCTGCACATTTCAATCAATGGCGGCATCGAAACCCTGGCACAAGCACTTGACCATCTGGAACATGTGGACGGTGTCATGCTGGGCCGGGCGGCCTACCAGCATCCCTGGCTTCTGGCGGACGTGGACCGGTTGATATTCGGTGCGCCCGGCAATCCGGTTACAAACCGGATGGACGCGGCTGAACGCATGACCGGCTATATTGAGCAGCGCCTGGCGCAAGGTGACTATATCACCCGCATCACCCGGCACATGATGGGTCTGTTTCATGCCCAGCCCGGCGGCAGGCTGTGGCGGCGCATCCTGTCCGAAGATGCGCGCCGCGACGGTGCCGGTGTCGAAATCATTCATCACGCACTTGCCGTTGTGGCGGACGCCATGGCAGCGCGTCAGGCCGCCCAATAGAGCAACACGGGTTCGTTGGAATCCATGAAGCTGCTCGATCACTTTGAAAACAATCCGGCTTCAGGCCGCCTGTTTCGGGATCACGTCAAACGCCACGCAGATGCGTTTCTGCTTCGACTTGAACGGCACCGTACCGTGATACATGAAGGCTGGAAACAACAGCATCAGGCCTTCATGTGGTTTAACGGTGTCAACCGGAAACTCCGCCTTGAACGGCAACTCCTCCGGGGGCCTGCCCATCTCGAAGGCGCCGGCATTGTCAGCGCCTGATCCCGACACCTCGTCCGGAATGGTCACATAATAGCACCCCGACAGATAACCTGACATGTGGATATGCGGCTTCTGGTTGCCTTCGCCGTCCAGCACCGCAGACCACGCCACAATGTCATAATCGGTCGGCTTGGTTGTCAGGAACGGGTGATTGTCGTCATTGGGACTGTCGGCAAAATACCTGTCGACGGCAATGCGCATCTGTTTTTCCAGCTCTCCCACGGGGCCGGAGTGATCAATGTTGATATCCGGGCCTATGCGCAGCGCAGGATGATGCCAGGTCGGATGGTCTTCAGGTGGGGTTTCCAGCTGGTCATGGCCGAGTACAACAGCCTCAATGGCCTTGTTGAAGGCATCCAGATCATCATAGCCGGCGGGAGCCTCAATGGTGTGCCCCTTTACGAACCGGCCAAAGTCAAACCAGCGTGCCGCGGCATCATGATTGCCCACCTCAACCTCGAGCAGGGCCATGAAGGCCATCGCCTCGATGTCCGCCGGCATGGCGGCACACCAGTCTACCGCGTGGCGATGGGCTTCATCAACGCGGCCAAGTTCAATCAGCGCGGCTATCAGGTTGGAGTAAATCTGCTTGTCCACAAGGCCCGCCGCCATGGTGCGGGTATATAGTTCGACGGCCCGGGTATTCTGTTTGCTCATCTGTGCCGAAATCGCGGTAGAGCGCAAAAGTGATGCGTTTTCCGGGAACTTCTTGACCGCAGCTTCAAAGATCATCAGGGCATCGCGCCAATGTCCCGCATTGGCCAGCATGTCGGCATGTTTGACTTTCAGTTCAATATTGTCCGGCTCCTGGGAAACCGCCACTTCGAGAATCGACGTTGCCGTGTCCCAATCATCAGCCATGGCATAAAACCTGGCAAGGTTGGCCCGGGCCAGTGCCGGGCGCGGGGCTTTGTCGATATAGCCGGCAACCGTGGCCAGATGATCCAGCGCCTTGTCGCGATGGCCGAGCGCCAGCCAGCAGCGCGCAGACAGCGTTTGCCCACGCATCATGCCGGGCGCTTCGCTGGTCACAGGTTGCAGCATTTCAAGCGCTTCGCGTGGCTGTCCCGCCTGGAACAGCTGCGCCGCCTGTTCGATCTTTTGCTTCACTTTAGTCTGGTACTCCGCACTGACGCATACTCCGGTTCGTCAACTTTCGTAAACCATATGTACCAAGATTTTAGGGGCGTGTGCTAGAGCAACAATGACACGGTTAATTGCCCTTGCGGCAGGTCGGGGTGCGGCGCTGTGCGCCCTTCAAACCCGCCCTGACACACAATAGGTCACAGGATATGACAACCCTGACCGAAAAACAGCGTACATCCCTGCCCCACATACGCTGGTGGCTGGTATTTGTGGCTGCAATGGTGTTTGCCATGGTGATTGTCGGCGGCGCCACCCGATTGACCGATTCAGGCCTGTCCATCACCGAATGGAAGCCCTTGCTGGGCGCCATCCCGCCATTGAGCGAAGCGCACTGGCTGGAGGCGCTGGAGAAATACCGCCAGATTCCGGAATACCAGCTCATCAACAAGGGCATGAGCCTGGACGAGTTCAAATTCATTTATTGGTGGGAATGGGGACACCGGTTCCTTGGCCGTGCCATTGGCGTGGTTTTCTTCGTCCCGTTTGCCTTCTTCTGGCTGACCGGCAGGTTGCATAAATCCCAGGTCCCCCGGCTCCTGGTGCTGTTTGTCCTCGGCGGGCTGCAGGGCGCGCTTGGCTGGTACATGGTCATGTCGGGCCTGGTGGAGCGCACCGATGTAAGCCAGTACCGGCTGTCCGCTCACCTGACACTGGCGACGGTCATATTTGCCGCAATCGTGTGGACCGCGCTTGGCATTGGCCGGGACAAACGCCGGCATGCCTCAACCGTCAGCCTGGGCTGGTCCGTCCTGGCCCTGACCGTGCTGGTCATCGCGCAAACGGCACTGGGCGGGTTCGTGGCCGGTCTTGATGCCGGCCTGTCCCACAACACCTGGCCGTTGATGGATGGCCGGTTCATCCCCGACGGTCTGATGGCAATGGAGCCGGCCTGGCGCAACTTCTTTGAAAACGTGCTCACGGTGCAGTTTCAGCACCGGATAATGGCCTATGTCATCGCCATACTGGCACTGCTGCATGCCATGCGCGCAATGAGCGAGACACATCCTCCGGCCGTTCGCATGTCAGGTCTCGCAATCCTGGTTGCCGTGTTGGCACAGGTCGGTTTCGGCATCTGGACGCTGCTGGCCCAGGTACCGATTACACTGGGCCTGATCCACCAGGGCGGTGCCCTTGTCGTGCTGGCAGCCTGCATCTGGCATCTGCATGAGGTGTGTGCTGCGCCGTCAGCCCAAGTTGAAAAAGCTGTCGTGACAGCCTAGCATGTTGATATGGGTGAGAAAAAGCCACGTCGATATGGACTAATCTTGGCGGTTGCGTGTCTTGCAGCTTTTGCTGCCGCGTTCGTACTTTGGTTACAAGGAAGTTCACTGGCGTCAACAGCCGGTCAGAAAGTGGGGTATGCAGACATATGTGCAAACCCGGACAAGCTCGGCCTTCCGACCAAAGACGTACCGCTGCCTGAACGCGTTTTGTCAGCCATCGAAATTGCCGAAGGATCTTACATAGTCCTAACGGTTGCGAGACACTCCCAGCCTTCACCGCCAAAAAGCACCATGAATTTCATCGTGACCCACTACCTGACGGCGTTAAAGCTTTGGTTGACCGTTGACCACCGCAAACTAACCGAATTCGTCGCAAACTGCGGTTATTTTGGACGCGACATCTTTGGCGTGTCCGACGCAGCGCAGACCTTCTTCGGCAAACCGCTATCCAAAATCACTGCAGGTGAAACAGCCTTGCTGGCCGGATTGCTCAAGGGACCGTTCATTTACGACCCTGCCAAACATCCCGACCGCGCCAGACAGCGTCGCGACATGATCCTGGAGAAGATGCTCGCTGCCGGAAAAATCACTGCAGCCGACATGATTGTTGCGAAACTGGAACCCGTCACCCCAGCGAAGGCTGGGGTCCAATAACCACGTTCATTGGCCGTCGGAGCCTCGTGCATTGGATGCCAGCCTGCGCCGGCGTGACGTCATTCCTGCAGCCAGCCGCTCAGCTCATTGCCTGATCAAGATCGGCAATGATGTCGGCAACATCCTCGATACCGATGGACAGGCGCACGACGTCTGCACCGGCACCGGCCTTTTCAAGCTGTTCAGGCGTGAGCTGTGAGTGGGTGGTTGAAGCCGGGTGGATGATCAATGATCTTGTATCACCGACATTGGCCAGGTGAGACAAAAGCTCAACCTTGGACACTGTGCCGACACCGGCATCATAGCCGCCTTTCAGGCCGAAGGTGAAGACCGCACCTGCTCCCTTTGGAGCATACTTCTTCTGCATCGCATGGTCCTTGTCGCCGGGCAGTGCCGCATAGCTGACCCATGACACACGCGGATCATTGGACAACCACTCGGCAACTTTCAGCGCATTGTCACAATGGCGCTGCATGCGCAGTGACAGGGTTTCCATGCCGGTCAGAATCTGGAAGGCATTGAACGGTGAAATGGCCGGGCCCAGATCGCGCAGGCCCAATACCCGGCAGGTGATCGCAAAGGCGATATTGCCGAAGGTTTCATACATGGTGACGCCGTTATAAGACGCATTGGGTTCCGACAGCATCGGGAACTGCCCCTTGTTCTTGCCCCAGTCGAAATTGCCGCCGTCGACAATAACGCCGCCCATGGAATTGCCATGGCCGCCGAGGAACTTGGTCAGCGATTCCACCACGATATTGGCGCCATGCTCAATCGGCCGGCACAGATAAGGCGAGGCCAGCGTGTTGTCCACGATGAGCGGCACATGAGCAGCCCTGGCAATGGCGGCAATCGGTTCCATGTCGGTGACGCGGCCACCCGGATTGGCGATCGATTCAATGAAGATCGCCTTGGTTTTCGGTGTGATGGCTTTTTCGAAGGAAGAAATGTCGTCGATGTCAGCCCACACCACGTTCCATCCGAACGATTTGAACGAGTGGTTGAAGGCATTGATCGAACCGCCATAGAGCTGGCGGGCACAGACGATCTCGTCACCAGGCATCATCAGCGAATGACAGATAAGGAGCTGGGCGGAATGACCCGATGCGGTGGCAAGGGCTGCCGTGCCGCCTTCAAGGGCCGCCACTTTTTCTTCCAGTACCGCCTGGGTCGGGTTCATGATCCGCGTATAGATGTTTCCGAATGCGCGCAGGGCAAACAGGTCTGCTGCATGCTGGGCATCATCAAACACGAACGATGTTGTCTGGTAGATCGGCGTGGCCCGTGCGCCGGTTGCCGGATCAGGCTTTGCACCTGCGTGAATGGCCAGTGTGTCAAAGCCCGGTTGCTGATCGCTCATGTGAAATGCTCCTTGAAACCGTGTGATAACTTTCAGTGCAGGAGGAGCGTTCTAGCAAAGGACGGCAAATCAAACAATTGTTCTTTTTAGAGAACGCAAACTCGCCTGGAGATCCGTCCCTACCGCTTGACGATCCCGAGACTCTGCATTTTGCCGGAACCGTGCAGCGACTGCTTTTTCGACGATATCACTCCGGAATTGCCGCCGACCCAGCCCCATTCGCCCGACAGTTTGCCATATTCGATTTTCGGGCACCGGTTCATGACCACGCGCACCCCGGCCGCTTCGGCTTTTTCCGCCGCTTCGTCATGGCGCACGGTCAACTGCATCCAGATGACTTTCGGCACGGGCGCCAGCGCCAATGCCTCATCGACAACACTCGCTGCAACTGCGGAGTTGCGAAAGATATCCACCATGTCGATGGCTTCCGGCACCTCGCTCAAGGATGCATAGACCGTGCGTCCGCAGATTTCCTGGCCCGCAATGCCCGGATTGAGCGGGAACACCTTGTAGCCCTTGTCGATAAGATACTTGGTCACAAAGAACGACGGCCTGGCTTCATTGGCAGATGCACCAACAACGGCGATGGTTTTCACGCTATCCAGAATGTCGCGAATATAGCTCGCTTCGTAAGTCTCGTGGTTCATGGTGCTGAGATCCGCCCGTCTTGATCCAGCGGGAAAAACGGATTGTAGGCAATTTCCCACAAATGACCGTCCGGGTCTGAAAAATATCCCGAGTAGCCGCCCCAGAACACTTTTTGAGGCTGTTTGACAACCTTCGCCCCGGCTGTTTCGGCGAATGCCATGACCGCATCCACCTGCTCTTCGCTGCCGCAGTTATGAGCCAGTGATACACCGGAGAACGAGCCTGGCGAGAATTCGACCTGGGCATCGTCGGCGAGCGCTTTGCGGCCATACAGGCCAAGGATCATGCCGCCCAGATTGAAGAATGTGACATTGTCATTGGACGACGCTGCAGCGCTCCACCCCAGGCGCTCATAGAACGCCCTGGCCCGTTTCATGTCATCCACACCAAGCGTTACAATGGAGATGCGCGGTTCAAGGCCGGTCATTCGTCGCTCCATTCCGGTTTGCGTTTTTCCAAAAACGCGCCGATGCCTTCCTGCGCATCCTTCATCATCATGTTGTCGACGATGACTTTCGACGTGTGCCGGTAAGCCTGATCCAGTGGCATTTCAAGCTGCTCGTAAAACGCCTTCTTGCCCAGCGCCAGCACGGCCTGGGAGCGCTCGGCCAATGTCGTGGCGAGTTGGTGCGTGACGCGTGCAAGATCATCATCGGCGCAAATCCGGTTGACGATACCTGCCGCCATCGCCTCATCCGCATTCAGCAATGCACCGGTGGTCAACAGCTCCATGGCGCGCTTGCGCCCGATGTTGCGTGACAGTGCCACCATCGGCGTGGAACAGAACAGGCCTGAATTGATCCCGTTGACGCCAAACCGGGCTGATGCACCTGCAACCGCCATGTCACATGCCGCCACAAGCTGGCAGCCTGCAGCCGTGGCGATGCCGTTTACTTCCGCGATGATGATCTTGGGATGCGCAACAATCATCTGCATCATCTCGGAGCACCGCTCAAACAGCGCTTCGTAGAATGCCCGTCCGCCATCGGTGTCTGTGCGATGCGATGTCATTTCCTTCAGATCATGGCCGCCGCAAAAGCCCGGCGCCTCACCTGCAATGACAATGGCGCGGACCGACCTGTCGGTTGCCGCTGTCTCAAGCGCGGCCACCAAAGCATCCAGCATGGCGGTTGACAGCGGATTGCGTTGCGAACCGCGCATCAGCGTCAGCCGCTGGATGCTGCCGGTGTTTTCAACGGACAGTAACGGTACATGGCTCATCAGTGATCAGCCCCGTCTTCGGTTTCTTCAAGCAGTTTCAACTTCTCGGCCCAGTCCTTTTGCCTGTTGAGTTCAGCAACAATTTTCTTGTTGTTGTCAGACGGCAACATGGATTGCAGCCCTTCAATGAGTGATGTTTTCATTTGCTGGTCGAGATCGACTTCCTTCTCGATATTTTCCAGTTCCTGCCTGATTTCGTCTTCATGGGTTCCCGACAATGCTGCGTAGGCGAAACTCACTGATGTGATTGCTGTATTCCATTCACCGACTGTCTTGAAGCCAAAACTCTTGATGTCTTTCTCCAGCGCCGGGCCTTCCTTGGCCTGGGCCACAAACTGTTCGAGGGATTCGTATTCTGCAATATCGGTATCCTGGTAGTTGTTCTTGAGTTTGACAAACCCGTCAATGGCCCGTTTGGCCAGGTCCGGTGTCAGTTCAACGGTTTCCACTTTGGAAATAGCAGGAGACATCTCCTGAGTGTTATCGCTACCTTTGTCATTGATATTGTCGTTGTCCGAATTGTCCTGGTCACCTGGGGTGAGCTGAAGCAGCGGTTCGTTACCGGGCGACGGCGCAAACGGTGCAACGCCCAACCCGCCGCCTGCTGCAGCAGGGTCTTGCATCTCCGGCAGGCGTGTCTGGTCCTTTGCCGCCAGCACAGGCTCGGCGCTCATGACAACGAACGCAGCGCTTATCAATACAGCTATGTCTCCGGCACCCTTCATGAAAACAGATAGTAGGGCACGGCAGATTGCGGGGGAAGTACCATTGACGACAATGCCTGACTTGCCCAAAACCAGTGAACAATTTCAACGGGCATAAACAGGGGTCGGGTAAATGGCACTTAAATGGTCGGCAGACGAGGTATTCGGATTCTTGAAGACGGAATTCCCGCAGGCCCTGCGCGACGGCGTAAATTATGAAGTGGTAAAGCTGGAGCCGGAAGAAGCCCATATCCGACTGCTGGCCGGCGAACAGCAACTGCGACCCGGCGGCACTGTTTCCGGGCCGGCCATGATGGAAATGGTGGATTTCTCGATCTACGTGCTGTTGCTGGCGCACCACAAGGAAGCGGCCCGTCTTGCGGTAACCACCAATCTGGCAATTTCGTTCCTGCGCAAACCGCAGCCGGGGCCCATCGTGGCGCAGATTCGGCTGATAAAGCACGGCCGCACCCTGACCGTGGCCCGGGTGGACATCATCTCTGAAGCCGACGGCAAGCTGGTGGCCAGCTCAGAAGCGACGTATTTCATGGGAAGTGTATAAGGTAAAATAATACCACATATATTTTATACAATAAAATCAGATGCTTATATAAAATATAGATTTCACAATGCGCTTGACCCAACCTCCGGACCGGCGTAGAACCCATCGCCAACAGGGTATCCGGTCCTCGCAAGGTCCAAAGCTACCCGGTCTATAAATCAATCACTCAGGACTGACTGTCATGAAAACCTTTTCTATTCGGGCATCCGAAATCGAGAAGAAGTGGATTTTGATTGACGCCGAAGGTCTGGTTGTAGGGCGCCTCGCCGCCGTTATTGCCACCCGCCTTCGCGGCAAGCATAAACCTTCTTTCACTCCTCATATGGACATGGGCGACAATGTTATTGTCATCAACGCCGACAAGGTGGTGTTGACCGGCAACAAGCGCACCCAGAAAACCTATTATCGCCACACCGGTTATCCCGGCGGCATCAGGGAAGCCAAGGCCGACAAGGTCCTTGATGGCCGTTTCCCCGAGCGTGTGCTGGAACTGGCGGTCAAGCGCATGATGCCCGGCGGTCCGCTGACCCGCGATCAGTTGTCGAACCTGCGCATCTTCGCCGGCACCGAACATCCACATGAAGCACAGCAACCAGAGATCGTCGACGTCAAGGGCATGAACCCCAAGAACTCGCTGAGAGGTTAAGGCAATGGCTGAAGAAATCACCACACTGGAAGACCTCGGCGCAGCAATGGGCGCGGCGCCTGAAGCGGCTGCTGCAGCACCTGCAGAGCCGAAAATCGACGCCCTGGGCCGCTCATACGCGACCGGCAAGCGCAAGGACGCGGTCGCCCGCGTCTGGATCAAGCGCGGCAATGGCAAGATCACCATCAATGGCCGTGAAATCGAAACCTATTTCGCACGGCCCACCCTGCGCATGGTCATCCAGCAGCCGCTGGAAGCGTGCGAACGCAAGGACGAGTTCGACATCGTCTGCACGGTTGGCGGCGGCGGCCTGTCCGGCCAGGCCGGTGCGGTACGTCACGGCATCTCCAAGGCGCTGACCTATTTTGAACCGGCGCTTCGCCCCGCACTCAAGAGCGGCGGTTTCCTGACCCGTGACTCGCGTGTCGTCGAGCGTAAGAAGTACGGCAAGGCCAAGGCCCGCCGCAGCTTCCAGTTCTCGAAACGTTAAGCCACGACGGCATTCACGAAATCGAAAACCCGGCCATGTGCCGGGTTTTTTGTTAAGTCAATTCGGGTTCGAAACACAAACGAGTATTGGATGGCACAGGATAACGGGGACATTGTGTGCCGCACCGCTGTCCTGACTGATGGCGTGTGCCAGGGTGGTGTCGCGACAGTACTGCTCACAAGACAGTCATTCAATCCTGGCGGGAGCGGGCGCAATTCCGGGGGGTTGCGTCACCAGACCCATGCGCCATATTGCAAATGCAGTATTTCAAAGCAGTTGAACCCTTGAGAGACTGATGCGGTCAATGGCATGATGGCGGCACTCCCTTCCCCTGGCTTGCGATCAATTTGGGATTATGAGCCATGGGACACACAATCAACGGCGAGATCAACATCACAAGGCAGGTATGCGATGGCACCCGGCAAGTCTCAGGATGCATTCTATGCCAAAGCGGGCATTGTTCCGCTGCCATTGATGGTGCGCGCTGAAGGCGTACGCATGTGGGACGATCAGGGAAACGACTATATCGATGTGTCATCGGGCCCGGTCGTCAGCAACCTTGGGCACGGCAACGAGCGCGTTGCGCAGGCAATGGCGGACCAGGCCAGGAAGTTGGACTTTGCCTATTCCCGTGTCTCGCGACACCAGCCGAATATTGATCTGGTTGAGCGTATTTGTGCACTGGCTGGCGCGGGATATGAACGCGCCTGCCTCGCCTCCGGCGGCTCTGAGGCAATGGAGATAGCCCTGAAATTTCTGCGCCAGTATGTCGTCGCTACAGGGCAGCCGGAAAAGCGCAAGATTATCACATTGCAGCCGTCCTATCACGGCGGGACCATCGCCACACTCGCCATAACCGGCGATGAAGCGCTTGATCCGTTCATTGACGGTTTTGCTGTGAGATCGGAGCGTATTCCGGCTCCATTTCAATACCGGGTTCCGCCAGGCCATACTCCACACAGTTACCGGATGGAATGCGCGGAGACCCTGGCCGCCAAGATCATCGAAATCGGCCCGGAAAATGTGTTGGCTTTTGTCGTCGAGCCGGTCGGCGGCCTGGCAACCGGCGCACAGCCACTGCTTGAAGACTATGCCAACCGGGTACGGGAAATCTGCACCAGCCACAGTGTCTATCTGGTCTACGATGAGGTCATGTGTGGCACCGGGAGAACCGGCCGCTTCCTCGCCAGCCACGCCTGGCCAGACGCACAGGCTGATATCGTCGTGCTGGCCAAGGGCCTCGGCTCAGGTTATGCGCCATTGGCCGCCATGCTGGCGCCGGCTGCAATGGTCGACGAACTGGCCGGGACAACCGGATTCAACTTTTCGCATACCTACAACGCCAATCCGATTGCATGCGCGACCGGACTTGCCGTGCTCGACGAATATGATCGGAGCAATCTGATTGATGCAGCCGCGGCACTTGGCTCCAGTCTGAAAAAACAATTGACGGATCTGGCTGAGCGACACCCGACGATCGGTGACATACGTGGCAGCGGATTGTTGATGGCAATCGAACTGGTGATGGACAGAAAAACCAAGACACCATTTCCGGCAGCTTTTCCACCCACGGAACACATTCGGATTTGCGGTCTCAAGCATGGTCTTGTGATCTACTCACGACGAACCGCGGACGGGCGCTATGGTGACTGGTTCATGATTGCGCCTCCGCTTACGATTACAGCAGACGAATGCACAGAACTGGTCACACGCCTTGATGCTGCGCTGACCGAGTTTGAAGCACTGGCGTTGCCGCATTTGCACAAGGATACCTGAATGCCTGAGAGAAAGGTTTCCATCGTCACCGGGGCATCTTCGGGCATCGGCGCTGCCATCGCCGAGGACCTTGCCCAGGCCGGCTGTAATATCGTTGTCAATTTCAGCAGCAACCAGGAGGGTGGCGAAGCAGTTGCCCGCGCTTGCCAACAATATGGTGTTGAGGCAATCGCGCAAAGAGGCGATATTTCTGCCAATACAGACTGTCAGTCTGTCGTCAACGCCGCACTGGATAAATGGGGGCGTTTGGATGTGCTCGTCAACAACGCCGGCGTAACACGCTTTGCCGATGCAGCTGACCTGGGCGCCCTTGAGTCCGTGGATTTTGAGACCGTTTTCGCTGTCAACGTGGTGGGGTGTTATCAAATGTGCAAGGCCGCTGCCCCGGAACTCAGGAAAACCAGCGGAGCGATTGTCAATATATCGTCGCACGCCGGTTTTTCCGGCATCGGCTCGTCCATCGCCTACGCCGCATCCAAGGGTGCCGTGAACACAATGACACTCAGTTTGGCACGCAGCCTGGCCCCTCATGTCCGGGTAAATGCGGTATGCCCTGGATTTGTCGACACTGACTGGATGGTGCCGAAACTCGCAGGCAGGGACCTTGCTGAATTCAAGCAGAAAACGGCGCGGATCGCGCCTCTGCAGCGCATCGTTACACCACAGGAAATAGCCGAAGCCACGCGTTGGTTTGCCCTTCAAGGAAAGTCAATCACCGGACAGCTCTTGGTCATCGACGGAGGGACTCACCTCACCGTTGGCGCCCCGCTCTAGAACCCTGACCCTAACCACTGGAGAATTGAAATGGTCGACCCCAAATACCAACCCGTTGACGCAGCCACGGTACCGCGATTTGCTGATGTCGCCACGTTTATGCGTACCAAAAGGGTCGATCCGTGTAGCGATATTGATATCGGTCTTGTCGGCGTACCGTTTGATATCGGGTTGAACTACCGTTCAGGACCACGCGAAGCCCCCAGTGCAGTGCGTCATGCCAGTCGGCTCATACGCATGGCGCATCCGACCACAAATGTCGAACCCTACAAGCTTTGCAATATCGCAGACATTGGCGATGCGCCCATCAATCCATTGAACTTTGATGTGTCGATCCAGCAGATCGAGGACTTCTTCGCCAACCTCAAGGCAATGGATATCCGACCGGTGACCATAGGTGGAGACCATACAATCCCGACACCCATCCTGCGCGCTTTGGCCAAGGACGGTCCTGTCGGCATACTGCAGGTAGACAGCCATGCAGACGTCATGGACACCATGTGCGGAACCAAGATCAACCACGCAACATTTATGCGCCGGGCGATAGAGGAAAATCTCGTCGATCCGAAGCGCACTGTGCAGTTGGGCCTGCGCGGGTCGCGTTTTGTGCCTGAAGACATTCAGTTCGGTTATGATCAGGGTTTTACCATGATCACGTTTGACGATTACGAGGAAATGGGACGGGCAGCCGCCATTGAAAAAGTCAAGGCAACGCTGGGTTCCGGACCGACCTATGTAACGATCGACATCGACGGCCTCGATCCGTCATTTTGCCCGGGCACCGCAGTTCCCGAGATCGGTGGCATTACCCCGCGTGACATGCAGGTCATTTTGCGTTCGCTGATGGGAGTAAACGTGACTGGCGCCGATATTTGCGAAGTCGCGCCCTGTTACGATCCAACCGGCATTACGTCGGTGACAGCTGCAAACCTCATGTTTGAACTGACCTGCATAATTGCCGATGCGATTGCGAACGGTACTGGAAAAACGTGAAATGACTTTCAGCTTTGTATGCAGATCACGGCGAGTTCCCGGCATCAATTGACCGATCATCAGGTAGTAAAGCCTGCTCGGCAAGACATGGACAAACCAGTGACAAAACACATTAGCGTTTTGAACAATCAGAATTGCAATGCTTATCAAACGCCCCAGTTCTCGAAACGTTAAACAGACAAACTTTCGCGAAAGCAAAACCCCGGCCAGCGTGTCGGGGTTTTTTATGCTGGTCAGCCATAGAGTGGTGCTCAGACACTTGGTCAAACAGAATGACTGGTCCGCTTGGGACTGATTGCTGTGACGCCGGAGGTCAGATGTTCCCGGCTCTGATCGCGAAGATGGGCTGTTCGCAGCAGTGGGCTTCTGCAATGCAACCGGCACGGTCTATCCGTTTGCTCAGATGTCCTGGGCGATCTGTGTGGCCGGGGCACACTTCCAACGCTTCACCCGCCACTTTGGATGCCCGTTGGCCCATTGCGCGATCTGCGCCTGCCCGCCCATCAGGCATTGCATGGGCGTCACCGACTGGGCTGAATAAGCCAGGTGGACATTTTTACAAGTGTTGGCCTCGGCGAGGAGGCAGACAGACATAACAAGCACAATCATCTTCTCAACCTTTCTCAAGGTCGGCAGATGCTCTGCTGCTGAAATCTTCTTATATGCCGTCTTTTTGGTTGTCAGAGCACGCCGATCGGGCGGGTCTTCCCCAGCGGAAAGTTTGAGCTTCAAAAGTTAATAATTCTGTAAAATCGGTGGACTAGCAGGTCGGCGTTATTTGTCACGGCTGCCACACAATCATCAGCCCGCAAGAATCTGCGCCACATGCATATCCGGCCAGAAACCACTTGGGAGATCAATTATGACTTTTTCGCCAGAACCCGCCCCCCGAAATCTCGGCCGAACCTGCAGACAGATAATTCAGTGCAAGATTCGAAAGATTGAAAACCTGCTTCATCTTCAATGCGTTGAAGCGGGAGCCTGTTGAATGGGCAAAGGCTGGCCCGAGGACGGCCGACTGACCATTAACTCACAACATCCGACTGCGATCCCGGCGCTGACTTCCTATGGGTGGCCGTCGAGAGCTGCCATGTTCTGGCAGTAGTCACACAACCGGGCCAGCTTGCCGCCGATAGCGGCCTTGGCCTGATATTTCAGGATGGTTTCATCCCCGTATTCAGCCAGTTCCCCATCCGCGCCGCCCTTGGCGAAACCAGCCTCACCACCATTGCCGTCTCCCTGCAGCGAAAGACCTTCATGAGCCTGGCTCGGAACGAGACCAACATTACCGGATAAGCCAGCTTTCACAGCTCCGATCCTTGAAATCGTCCTTGTTTCAAGCTCGGTATCGCAATGCTTGATCAGTTGCTCGCAGCCGGGGAGTCACTTGAGCCGCTGAACCAGAATTGGCTTGCAACACCTGTCAGGCCCGTTGGTCATGGCGATATCCATTGGGCAGGCTGACAACACGGCCAGCACATCCAGTTCAGCCTTCATGGCGATCGATTGTCCGGCCTTGACCACCGGCGCCTCGATTGACAATTCACCGTTTTCGCCAATCGACACGTTCTCAAATACATTGAACGGGCTTGGAATCTCCGGCAACGAAACTCCCGCCCGCATCATCGCATCCCTGAGATTGTCTGCACAATTCCTGTGGTATCCGACATGCCCCAGCAATGCATAGCGCTGGTCGTCACAGGCAGACAGCAACATGTCATGGATACCGGGTGAAGTATCTTCAACGATTGAAAACATGGGCCGTCTCAGGTTCGTGTAAATCTTGTCGCCTTGTGAGGGAACCAGTTTTTGCAAGCAGGAACGGGTGTGTTCCGTCGACAGAAATTCTGCGGGATTTGATTGTTCAAAAGCCCAGACGTCTACCACCTGAGAGCCTTCGGTGTTGACGATCCGGAGACTTTCACCGGCCCTCAGGCTGATGTGTCCACCATGACCGCCTTCAATGATAAATTCCTCTAAAACGTTCATGGTCCCTGCATCACAAATTCACCTCAGGAAACGATATGACAATTCTCCATTATCATTAGAATTCCGTCATTCAGTTCAACTCGCTGATGGTATCGCAAGTCGCCGACAACCCAAAGCTCGCAGCGGTTTGCTCGCTTGTTGGCTACCGGTACTCCTTGATATCACCGTATCTGCCGTTGGTACGCAGGGTTATGGTGACGTTTTCACCGGTCCTGTTGCGCCACCACCAGCCATGTTCACCATCGAAGAGGGCCTCGAACTGGCCCTTTTTCTCCGCCACCGAACGGCCCTTTTCATACACCACCGACTCGCCTTCAGCCTCACCATGGTGATTGAAGTTGACCACGGCGCCATTGGCTGTCCAGTTGAACTCCACAACATCACCCTTGTGCATTTCAAGCTTCACCTCCAGGCCTTCGCCTGGCGCCAGCTTGACAGCCGTCTCGCTGGATTGCGGATCATACTGATCCTTGCCGTCGTGTGCGTAGGCCGGGGTCACGAAAAAGCTTGCGAAAAACTGGCCGATAGAGCCTGATTGCTGGCCATTTGACGGTTTGTTCAACAGGACTGGTTTCTTTCGATCACGCTGCCGGTCCGCCTCGGCTTCCTCAGCCAGTTGCGACTTGATCTCGCCCATTTGCTTCAGCCCCAGCACCTTGCCGACACCGGTCGGATCAATGTTGTACTCGGACGGCAGAACAACGGTCACAAGCAATGTGGCTGCCACGCCGGCTGCAACAAGTGTGGATTTCAGGAGCTGCGCAGACGATGGCAATTCTGTTTTTGGTGGAACTGGTGAATTGTACATGGGTGTACCTCCGATGGGTTTATGTGACGGCATATCCCGTCAGCTGGTATCCGACGAGCATGAAACCGGCTGTCATGATCACGACGTTTGCCGTGTACGCATGTTTGGTGAATGTGGTGGTGCGCCGCCAAAAGCCCATGATGATGAGCATGACCGCCAGCGCCGAGATTTGCCCGAGCTCTACCCCGACATTGAAGGCCAGCAGGTTTGGCAACAGGCCGTAGGGCGCTATGTCATAGTCGAGAATCTTGGTAGCAAGCCCAAGCCCGTGGAACAGACCGAATATCAAGGTGGCCAGCTTCGTGTCCGGCTGAAATCCAAACCAGCGCTGGAACGCCCCAAGATTGTCCAGTGCCTTGTAGACGACTGACAGAGCCGATGATGGCATCGATCAGGTAGGCATTAACCTGCCAGCCGAAATAGACCCCGGCGATCATTGTCAGGGAGTGCCCGAGCGCGAACAGGCTGACATAGACCGCCACGTGCTTGAGGCGATAGAGAAAGAATATGACGCCCAGCAGGAACAGCAGATGATCATATCCGGTCACCATGTGCTTGGCACCCAGATAGAGGAACGGCACCAGGTGCGGGCCGACAATCTCCTGAATGTAACCCTTGTCACCTTCGGTGATATTATGGGCCAGCACATCAGCCGCAAAAAACGGCAGAACCAGCAGCGCCAACAGCAATGCCAGCGACCATCGGGCCCGGACCGGCATAAAACCTGTTTCGAACTGAGACATATGACCTGGCATTTCGACTCCAATTGCGCAATTCAGGTATAAACAAGCAAGCAGAATGCCAATCAGTTTGCGGGATCAGGGGCCTTTAAGGCATGCCCGGCGCTGATCGATGTGTGGCTGTCATTGAAACATCTGCCAGGCGAGTTGTGCGAGGCGCGCTTGCCGTGATCGATGCCAATCCATCGATCAAAACGCAGCCCCCTCTACGCACCGGTCACATACCTGCCACGTCCACTGCGCCATCATGTCAAATCGTCTTTCAGCACACTGCGTGATAGCTGGATGCAAGAGTTAAAGAAACCATGCAGCGATCCAGTAACAGGACCCAGAAAGCGCTCGGCACGATCACACGCCTGCTGTGTGTCTTCGCTTTGCTTGTCGTCGGTTTCGCACACAGAATTCCGGCAGTATCGCCGCAACCGGATGTTGACCTTTCCGCCTATGCCCTGCCCGACGGCACTCTGCCGGTCATCTGTCATTCCCCATCCGGTACCGGTGACGGCAGTGGCAATGCCCTTTTCTTCAGTGACTGCGAATTCTGCCGGCTTGCCGGAGCGGCAATACTGCCGGTACCACACCATGTCCGGGCACCGCCATGTGCCACAGCAGAAGCTCCGTCACGTGCGGTTCAGGATCTGACAGTTTTTCCGGTTCACTACGCCGGAACGCCAACACGCGGGCCGCCGCCCGCCTAGGCTGCTCACCCGCCAGGCAAACAACCGGCAACTGCCGGGTTCCTGACGCCTTGATGCGGAAGTCAGCCGCGCAATTTCAGCTTCCCCGAATTGACATCAATACACTTGACCGCTGCAGCAGGTTTGTCCGCGCGCGGCTATGGAGACAATAATGCAAGTGAAATTCCTATCCCTGGCACTGGTTGCCAGCCTCATCACCGCAACAAGCGCCTGCGCGCACGCGGCATTCGAAACACCGCAAGCCAGCGGTGACAACCATCAACGAACTGTTGTGAAAACGCCCCGCGGGTTGGACGCGCAGCCGAGACCGGTGACCGGCACCATGATCCTGGCAGCCTCATCCGGTGACAGCGCCGGCCATGCGGCGATGAAGCAGCCGAACTATACCGTTGGAGATCTGCTTATCAGCAATGTGCGCGCCGGTGCGACTGTGCCGAAGGCACCTGTTGCAGGCGGCTACATGGTGATCAGGAACAATGGCAGCGAGCCTGATTTCCTGATCGGTGGCCAGGCGGCATTTGCCGGCGATGTTCAAATCCACGAAATGAAAATGCAGGGCGATGTCATGAAAATGCGCGAACTTGCTGATGGCCTGGAGATACCTGCGGGCGGTGAAGTGGTGCTGAAGCCCGGTGGCTACCACGTCATGTTCATGAAGTTGACGGAGCCTTTGACCGAAGGCGAAAACCGCACCGCGACCCTGACTTTCAAAAATGCCGGAAGCGTACAGGTCGAGTTCACGGTCAAAAGCCGCAAGCACCTGAATGCACATGACCAGGACCACACCAAACACGGGAGCAGCAACTGATGACTGCTTTGCGCAGGAGACTGGGAATCTGGGCAGCGGCGGCTGCCCTTATTCTCGCTGGCGGGACCTTCTGGCTTGTCACAACAGATGCACCGCAACAATTCGCCCAAAGGGTTGTCGAGTCGAACGGTATCGGCCAGCCGTTCAACCTGGTTGATCACAACGGAAACCCCATAACCGAGAAGGCTTTCGAGGGGTCTCCAACCGCGGTGTTTTTCGGCTTTACCCATTGTCCTGAAGTATGCCCGACCACGCTTCATGAGATGGCCTCCTGGCTGAACACGCTTGGGCCGGACGGCAAGCCGATCAAGGCATTCTTCATAACAGTGGATCCTGAACGCGACACGCCGGAAATCATGAACAGCTACGTGTCCAATTTTTCAGATCGCATTGTCGGGATCACCGGCAAGCCGGACGAAATTGCCGAACTGGCAAAATCCTGGCACGTCTACTGGAAGAAGATACCGCTTGAAAGCGGCGACTATACCATGGATCACACTGCATCGGTTTTCCTGATTGACGCCAAAGGCAAGTTCAAAAGCACAATTGCATTTCGTGAGAATACGGAAACGGCCGTTGCGAAATTGAAGAAACTGGTATCGCACTAATTTATAGTTTGAGGCCCTGACATGAAATCTGCAACATAACAGGAAGATCAAGACCAGGCGTCTACTGCAAAGCTGAAAGCCCCGGCCATGTGCCGGGGTTACTTGTCGGGCAGGCCGGGAATTCAAGTGCATACGGGGACCTGGTCATCAGACATTTCCGGCAGGCCGGTTAAATGGTTCTGAACGATTAGCAGATACAAGGTTGGTGATTTGCAAGTTCAGCAGTAGCCTGTCGGCCGGACGGAAAAGGGAATCGGGCACATCTTACCGCAACCAAAAAATACACTCTGGCAATTTGCCTATGACAACGCCGTGCTTGTGAAGCGTGCTCTGGCTCGCGCCCTGCAACTTCATGAACAGGACCAGCACACAGCAATCGCCAGCGTTCAGACAGCCTTGAGTGCGCTTGCCAGACTGCGGTCGCGTGCGCCAGAATCTTCAGCACTCCTGGGCACAGTGTTGTTCTTCGGCATCGATCTGGAAGTCAGGCTGACCGCTGCAATTGCCACCGAGAAGGTCGATTTTGAACACGCAATTGGTGGTGAGATAGCCCGAACCGAAGAGCTGATTGCCGCAATCAAAAAACATCTGGACCAGGATTAGAGCAACATGGGTTCAAATGAACCCATAAAGTTGCTCTAACACTTTGAAAGCGATCAGGTTTATGATTTTTGGTTGATTCAACCAAAAATCATCCTGATCTAGGGTCGCGACCCGCAGTCTATCCAGGAAACATTTTGCGGACAAGGAGAACGATTGCTCCCAGCATGACAGCTAAACCGCCAAGCTGAACTGCAGTGCTCTGGCTCCCGAAGTCAGCAAACACCAGCGCCAGGAAATAGGCCATGCCGAGAAAGATGCCGGTCATGATGAGTTGAACAAGAGTCACGCTTTCCTCCGCTCTCTGCTGTACCACAGACAGGTTGTTCACAAGAACCATAGTACCCGCAATGGTAGAATACTCAACAGGGTGCTGACCCTTTTCAGGACAGCAATACGGCGCTGGTGGTTGGAGGGTCCTGGCACTGGTTGAGCTACAGCGAGATGAGGTCGGCTTCTTGCCACGAGCGACACTCGGCGGTCCTGTCAACCAGCTCACGCGTGCCGCCTGACCCACTCGTCGGCCACATCGCCCATTGTCTTGTCTGTCCCGTCCTTGATCCACTGCATGAAAGGCCGGTCGAACCTGAAGCCCGCACCGCACTGGGATTTCAGGAACCGGCGAACGTTCTGGGTATTTCTGTAACTTGCCGTAACCGGTGTGGACCGGGTGATGGCGTCAGCGTGCCAGTTGAAGTCGCTCATTTCTCTCGCCATTTGCCCAATTACGCTGAACCGGCTTCGGCAGCCAGACTGTCCGCATGACCTGATGCAGGCAGAACGATCTCTATTTTCAGCCCATGCGGCGCAAGATTCTCGATTGCCATGCGACCGTTGTAAATCTCCAGAATATCCTGCGTGATGGCAAGGCCCAGGCCTGACCCCGGTGCTTCTTCATCCATCCTGTTGCCGCGCTGTGATATGGCGAGCGTTTGCTGCTGCGGCACGCCGGGGCCGTTGTCTTCAACGACAATCATCACGTCATCCCTGCCGAGAGCACGCGCTCTGACGGTCACTTCGTCATCTGTCCATTTGCGGGCGTTGTCCAGAATATTGCCCGCAACCTCTTCAAGGTCCATCAGGTCGATATCTGCACACAAACCGGCTGCAATGTCTTCATGCCAGGTTATCTGCTTGCCACGCGGCAGTTGGCGGAACGCCCTGATGAGTTTGCTGATTGCAGGCTTGAGTTCAGTTCCATGGCCCACAAGCCGCCGCTGCCCGCGCGCTCTGGCCCTGGCCAGTTGCCGCTCGATCTGCCGGTTCATAACGCCGATCTGCAGGTTGATCTCACGGGCAATGTCTTCATGGCCGGCTTCCGCAATGGCGCGCCCCTCTGCAGACAGGATGGCAAGCGGCGTTTTGAGGCCATGAGCCAGGTCCGAGGCACTGGCCCGCGCCCGATCAACCATGTGCGCTCTCTCGGTCAGCAAGCCGTTCAGCTCTGCCACAAGGGGCTCGACCTCACTGGGAAACTGACCTTCAAGCACATCCTGCCGGTTGCTTGCCATGGCGTTGACGCGGTTCCGCAGAGTGCTCAACGGCCGCAGGCCGATCAGGGTCTGAATGGCCATGGCTGCAAACAGAAACAGTGCAAGAAGGGCAACCAGAACCGACACGTCAGACGCAAACGATGCCCTTGCTGTGGTGAGTTCATTCTGGTCCATGGCCACGATCAACTGAACCTGCTGGTCGTTCTCGCCAGCCTTGATGACCACGGTTCGTCCCACCAGCAACAAGGTTCCGGTGTTGGATTTGACATCGCGATGCCGGGAGATCTCACCAGTTCCGTTTTGCACCGCAGGTGCGGTGATTGTCTGGTCCCACAACGAGCGTGATGAAATCACCTCGCCGCTGGTCGTTGTCACTTGCCAGTACAGCCCCCCGAACGGACGTTCAAAGCGCGGGTTATCGAGCGTATCGGAGACCGTGATCTCACCCTTGCCCGATGCTTCAAGCCGGGTGGTCAACTGGTTCAGATGCGCCTCAAGTTCCTTGTATAATCGCTCGGATACGTGTTGCTCGAAGATCTGCGTCAACACGCTCCAGTACAGGACCAGTGCGCCGATGATGCAGATTGCGGCGGCCGCAAAAAGCCTGAATTTCAGCGAACGCCAGATCATTCCGCCTCACCACCTATAATGTAGCCATACCCGCGGCGGTTTCCGATCACCGAAGCACCGATCTTGCGCCTCAGGCGGCCGATCAATACCTCGAGATTGTTGTTGCCGCGTTCCTGGCCAATGCCGTAGACGTGCTCGGTGAGCTCATGCGGCGCGACAACGCGGCCGGCATTATAGATAAGATAGGTCAATGCCCGGTATTCCAGCGGTGTCAAACTCACCCGGGCGCCATCGACCGACACCCGCATCAACCGTGCATCAAGGGTCAGGGACCCAATGGTAATCGATGACGTGGCCTTGCCGGCGGTCCGGCGCACAATGGCATGCAGGCGGGCAACCAGTTCCTCCATCTGAAACGGCTTGGTAAGGTAATCATCGGCTCCTGCATCTATCCCGGTCACCCGTTCGCGCCAGCCCGACCGTGCCGTCAGAATGAGCACCGGAATGGTCACGTCTGCCTCACGCCAGCGCTGCAGCACACTTATGCCGTCAATCTTGGGCAAGCCGAGATCAAGCACAATTGCCGCATAGTCCTCGGTGCTGCCGAGAAACCAGGCCTCTTCACCGTCCTTGGCGACTTCCGGCACAAAGCCGGCGCCTGACAGAACACGGCACACATCGCGCGACAGTTTCGGCTCATCTTCAACAACCAGAATACGCACAGCCTGAATTTCCCCTTGTGACAGCACGCACAGCTAATCACGCTGCCTGAAGCCATAGTGATCGAATGCCTCGTCCAGAGTGAAGATCCTCTCGTTTCTGGCATCCATGACATATCGGGTGACACGTCCGTTCGGCAGCAGGACGATGAATATATAGACCCGGTTTGGCCCGCGCTCGCGATATCTCACGTCAAGCACTTCACCATCAACCTGTCTCTTGAATTTCCGCATCAGCTCGTGCAGCGGCCTGACTTCGCCGCTTTCAATCGCATCACGCAATTGCCTGCGCTCCCGCCTGCGCCATCTGCGGCGTCGGCGTTCACGGCGCTGCTCACGCCGGCGGCGTTGCCACGGTGGCAGTCCCTGGGCTGCGGCAGGATCAACCGGCAGAACACAACAAATCATCGCCGCACAGGCCATCAGGAAGGCCCGGCGCGACAATTCGGGTCGTTTGTCCGGCACGTGCAGATACTCGTTCATTTGAGGTCAGGTAGCATTTCAAAACTGACAAAACACTGACATTTCCTGTCAGCGGGCTCTCAGCAGACCTTGGCTATGGTTTGGGCATCGGAGCCAAAAGTATCTGCTCTGCCGAAGAAAAAAGCCAGATGGAGAAAAAAATGTACAAGTCACTTCTGATCGCTGCTGCTTCAGCCCTGAGCATTTCGGTCGGTGCCGGCACTGCCAAAGCCCAATCCACACCCGGCGCGGACTGGCGCCAGCACAATCAGTCGATGCGAATTTTCAATGGCGTACACAATGGTACACTGACATTTCGCGAAACCGGACAACTGGTTCGCGGCCAGGCCCGCATCCGCAACCAGGAGCGCCGCTTCAAGAGTGACGGTGTTGTCACACGCCGCGAACGAGTGCGCATGCATCGTACCCTGAACCGTCAAAGCCACCGCATCTATCGCCGCAAACACAACTGAGCCCTTCACACAAGACTGTGATGCTGACCAACGCCCCTTCAGATGTGTCACGGCCTTGCATGCTGATCGCCGGTTCCGTCTTTGGCCGCCGCCAGGCCCCGCTTACCAGGCAGGTTCAAAGACTGTCCCGCGCTCAGTATGAAAGCCCCGGAGAAATCCGGGGCTTTTTCATTTCGCCACAACAAGCCCGGCCTCAACTTCGCCCTGTTGCAGCGATACGCAAATTTCTCAAGAACACGGAGTATCACATCTACATGCTGCACCAGGTGGCCGAGTTTATGGCAAGACGGGTCTGGTACGCCTGGCTGCTGCGTGTTGCTATCTGCTCAGCCGGTACCGTCCTGATTGGCCCGCTGTCGGCAGCGGCACTGTTCTTGTTTTTCCCGACCAACGATCCTGATGCCCTCCGGCAAATGCAGGGATGGTTGATAATGGCCATCGTGGTCAGCTCTATCATCGCCATGGTGCTGACCTACTATTTCGTACGCCTGTGTTTTCGCTATCTGGACCGGCGTGATCCGAGCGAACTTCGCATGGATATCAACACGCGCATGCCTGTGATGCTGATATCGGGATGTATCGTCTCGGGCAACATTCTGGCGGTTATATTCCTGTTTCAGCTGGCTCTCGGCTGGATCGAGGTGAAATCGGTTTCTGATCCTCTTAGTCCTGTATTCCTGTTGTCTGCGTTTACCAGCCTTGTTCAGTTCGCCAGCATCGGCTTTGCCGAGGAAGTGCGCTATCGCGCTTACGGATATGCCTCTGGGGAAGGATCTGTCCCGTTGCCTGTTCTGGTCATCGCAAACGCCGTTATCTACGCGCTCCTGCATGCCCAGTATAACCAGTTTGGCATCATTGCATTGGTCAACCTGATGGTCATTGCGGGCTTCTATATAGCCGCACTGCATTTTTTCAATTCGATCTGGTTTGGCGTGGGCTTTCATTTCGCCTGGGATTTCACACAGGTCTCAGTCTTCGGACTGGCTTTTTCCGGTACCGGCAACACCAGCCTGATCGTGATCGAACAAAGCGGCCCGCCGGTGCTGGTGGGTGGTACAGCACTTATCGAAGCCGGACTGGTGTACTCCGTGGTGTTCGCCGCCGCCACGTCGCTCATCGTCTATCTGCTCAGGCAAAGGTCTGCCGGCCTGACCCCGATCTGATCGGTCTCGTCGGGGGGTGAAAAATTTTAAGCTTTGCAGCTTAGATTAAGCCGCCGGAAGTTCATGAGGATAACCATGTCAGGGCAGATAATCTGGGGAACAGTACTGCTGAGCGTCTGCATGCTCCTGCATGTCGGATTCCTGATTGTCAATATCAGCCTGCTGAAAAGGCTGAACAGAAAACTTTGGGCATCCGGTCCATTGTTCTCCACAGCACTGCTGCTCATTACCGCAATTACGCTAATTGTGCTTTCCCACTCGGTTCAGGTGTGGCTGTGGGCATTGTCATTCATTGTATTCGGTGCCTTCGGTGACCCCGGTACAGCGGTGTATTTTGCGCTCGTCACCTATACGACGCTGGGTTACGGCGACATCGTTCTGGCTGAAAACATCCGCCTGTATGGTGGGTTTGCGTCAGTCACAGGCCTGTTGGGTTTTGGATTGAGTACGGCCTTCCTGGTGGCGGTTTTCGGCAAATTGTTACCGAACCATCTCGCCGACTAGGCAGGCTCTTTCTACATCTCGAAAACGTCATATTTCAGATGCAATGCTTTTGTCATCATTGCGCCCTGCATCGGGCCTGTTTCGCTATTGCAAACGCTTGTTCGCACCTGCAGTATAAATCCCTGCACGGATCAGATTGTTTGACTTCGTAAGGATTTGAATATGCCAACAGGTAAATTATCACTGCCTGCCGCTGTATTGTTTGCCGGTGCATTGCTCCTGACCGCTTGCGACGAAGCGCCAAAGTCCCAGAACACGCCGCCGCCCGCCCCCAAGATCAGTGTTGCCAAGCCGGTCGTCAAAAAGATTATCGAGACTGATGTTTTCACAGGACGGTTTGAGGCAAAGGAAGATGTCGAGCTTCGCGCCCGTGTTTCAGGCTACCTGCAGGAAATTCATTTCAAGGATGGTGAATTGGTCGAGGCCGGCGATTTGCTGTTCACCATCGACCAGAAGCAGTTCCAGGCAGAGCTGGAAAATGCCCAGTCCAGTGTCGAGGTCGCCCAGAGCCGCCTTGACCTGACCAAGGAAGAGTTTGAGCGCGGACAAAAGCTTCGCACCTCCGGCACGATTGCCGCGTCTGTCCAGGACCAGCGCCGCCAGGAATTCCTGGCCGCACAGGCAGAGCTTGCCGGTGCTACCGCCCGGCTCCGCACCGCCCAGTTGAACCTTGGCTACACAAAAATCTATTCGCCTGTAAAAGGCCGCATCGGCCGCAACCTGATTTCCGTCGGCAACCTGGTTCAGGCAAATTCCACCGTTCTGGCCTCAATCGTATCGCTGGATCCGATCTATTTCTACTTCGACGTAGATGAGCGCTCCTATCTCTCCTACTCCAGACTGGGTCGCAACGGCACCCGGCCATCGGGCCGGTTGACGCCTTATGAAGTGAAGATACAGCTCACCGACGAGGACGAACCAAAGCACACCGGCAATCTGGATTTCGTCAATAACCGCATCGATAACGCAACCGGCACCATGCGCGGACGGGCGATCGTTACCAATAGTGACCTGTTCCTGCAGCCCGGCCTGTTCGGGCGCATCTCGATCCCCGGTTCAAATGAATATGAAGGCGTGCTGGTACCGGATCAGGCAGTGGGAACGGATCAGAACCGGCGGATTGTCTTTGTAGTCGGCGACAACAATGTGCTTACCCCTACCGTCATCAGGCCCGGCCCGCGCATCGACGGATACCGCGTGGTTCGCAGCGGCCTCAAGGGCGATGAGACCATCGTGGTCAACGGCCTTGCCAGGGTTCGTCCGGGCATGACCATAGATCCGCAACTGCAGGAACTTCCCTCCGTTGCGGCCAGGGACTAGGCCGACATGCGCTTCGCCCACTTTTTCATCGACCGGCCCATATTCGCCAGCGTGATCTCGATTCTGATCGTGCTGATGGGCGCCATTTCCTACTTCCAGTTGCCCGTCGGCCAGTACCCCACCATTGCACCACCGACCATTGTGGTAACGGCAAATTATTCCGGCGCAGATGCCGAGACGGTTGCAGAAACCGTGGCTGCACCCATCGAGGAGGAGATCAACGGCATTGAAAACATGCTGTACATGTCGTCCAACTCGACCAGCGCCGGCACCATGGCGCTGACCATCACCTTCAAGAGCGGCACCGATCTGGATGATGCCCAGGTTCTGGTGCAGAACCGGGTGGCGATTGCCGAGCCGCGCCTGCCCGAGGAAGTACGCCGCGTCGGCATCACCACCCGCAAAAGCTCGCCGAACCTTATGATGGTCGTTCACATGCTGTCGCCCGACGACAGTCTGGATCAGCTCTACGTATCCAACTATGCCCGCAACAATGTGCGCGACGTGCTGGTGCGCCTCGACGGTGTTGGCGACCTGACGATTTTCGGGGAACGGGAATACTCTTTACGTGTCTGGGTCGACCCTGAAAAACTTGCCTCTTACAGCATGACATCTGCAGACCTGCTGGCCTCGCTGAGAGAGCAGAATGTCCAGGTGTCCGGCGGCGCAATCGGCGCCGAACCGGCGCCGAGCGACACGGATGTGACCTACACGGTAACGACCCAAGGCCGGTTTTCCACCGTACGCCAGTTCCGCAATGTGATCGTCAAGGCCGGCGATGACGGTCGGCTGATCCGGCTGCAGGACGTGGCGCGGGTGGAGATCGGCGCCAAGAGTTACACGACCAACTCGTATCTCAATGGAAAGTCGGCAGTCGCGCTCGCGATTTTCCAGCGCCCGGGCACCAATGCGCTGCAGAGCGCGGATGAAATCATTGCCGCCATGGAGCAGTTGAAACCGTCGTTTCCGCCCGGCATCGAATATCAGATCGTCTACAACCCCACCGAGTTCATCTCGGAATCCGTAAACGAGGTCTACAAGACGCTGTTTGAGGCGATCCTGCTGGTCGTACTGGTGGTTATCGTTTTCCTGCAATCCTGGCGCACTGCGATCATTCCGATCGTGGCCATTCCGGTATCCCTGATCGGCACCTTCATGGTGATGTTGGCGTTTGGGTTTTCGCTCAACACACTGACCCTGTTCGGTCTGGTTCTCGCCATCGGCATCGTGGTCGACGATGCCATTGTGGTTGTTGAAAACGTTGAACGCAATATCGCCAACGGAATGTCACCCAGAGAAGCCTCGCACCGGACAATTGATGAGGTTGGTTCGGCCGTCATTGCCATCTCGCTGGTCCTGGTGGCCGTGTTTATCCCGACCGCCTTCGTACCGGGTATCTCCGGTGCGTTCTACAAGCAGTTCGCCATCACCATCGCCACGTCTACCGTTATTTCTGCGATCAACTCGCTGACCCTGTCACCGGCGCTGGCGGCATTGCTGCTGAAGCCTCATGATGCGCCAAAATCCAGTTCCGTCCTGGCCCGGGCGGGCGGTTGGGCCGCCGACAAGTTCAATTCGGGATTTGACAGAACGAGCAGCGGGTATGCCCGTGCGGTTGGATTTGTCTCGCGCCGCACCGTTATGGGCCTGGTGGTTTATGCCGGTCTCATCGGCCTCACCGTGTGGACATTTGGCAAAGTCCCCGGCGGGTTCATTCCGCAAACAGACCAGGGCTATGGCATTGTCGCCATTCAGTTGCCTGACGGTGCGTCTCTGGCTCGCACCGACAAGGTGGTTCAACGCGCAACCGAGATCATCAGGGAGACCCCCGGGGTCAAGGATGCCGTCGCCTTTGCCGGCTTTTCCGGGGCGACGTTTACCTCCGCCACCAACGCCGCAGCCATATTCGCGACCTTTGACGACTTCGCCGAACGCAATCAAAAGGGCCAGTCTTCACAGCAGATCATCGGGTCGCTGTTCGGGCGACTGCAACAGATCGAGGAAGCGTTCATCATAGCCATTCAGCCGCCATCGGTGCGTGGTGTCGGCCAGGGCGGCGGCTTCAAGATGCAGATCCAGGAGCGCAGCGGCACCAAGATGGACCGCGCGCTGGCCGCCGCCTTTGCCATGATGGGCCAGGCACAACAGACACCCGGCGTATCGCGCGTCTTCACCACGTTCTCAAACTCCAGCCCGTCCTACTATCTGGAGATCGACCGGGTTAAGGCCCAGCAGTTGCAGGTGTCCATCGGCGCGATCTTCGAAACACTGGAACTCAACCTCGGCTCATCGTTCGTGAACGATTTTACCGCGTTCGGCAGGCGCTATGACGTGCGCATGCAGGCCGACCAGTCGTTCAGGCTGGAAAGAGAAGATATTGCCCGGCTCAAGGTGCGTTCGACAACCGGCGCGCTGGTGCCGTTGGGCACCCTGGTGGAAATTCGCGATACCAGCGGTCCCTACCTGGTACAGCGCTACAACCAGTTCGTGTCGGTGCCGCTGCAGGGCTCCACCGCGCCCGGCGTCTCAACCGGTGAAGCGCTGGAGATCATGGAAAACCTGGCAGCGCAGAATCTGCCACAAGGCATGACGTTTGAATGGACCGAACTGGCACTGCAGGAAAAGCAGACCGGCAATACAGCCCTGTTCCTGTTTGCACTCGCCATCGCCGTGGTGTTTCTGCTGCTGGCGGCACAATACGAAAGCTGGACCCTGCCCCTGGCGATCATGCTGATTGTTCCGCTGTCCATGCTGGCCGCCCTGCTGGGGGTCATGCTGCGCGGTATGGACAACAACATCCTGACCCAGATCGGACTGATCGTGCTGGTCGGGCTGGCGGCCAAGAACGCCATCTTGATCGTGGAGTTTGCCAGGCAGGAGGAAGACGATGGCAAGCCGCTTCTGCAGGCCATTGTTGACGCCTGCCGGTTGCGCCTGCGCCCCATCCTGATGACGGCATTTGCGTTCATCCTGGGCGTTGTGCCGTTGGTCATCGCAAGCGGGCCGGGTGCGGAACTGCGCCAGGCGCTTGGGACAGCGGTGTTCTTCGGCATGCTCGGCGTCACCTTCCTCGGCCTGTTCCTGACCCCGGTGTTCTACGTGGCGATCCGCTCCATATCGCAACGCCTGTCAGGCAAAAAGGCCAAACCGGCCGTTGCCGACGACACTGCGGTTTAGGCTCTGTCAGCTAGATCAGTATGATTTTTGATTGAATCAATCAAAAACCATAAAACTGATCGCTTTCAAGGTGCTAGAGCAACTTTATGGGTTCAATTGAACCCATGTTGCTCTAGTCTGAAAACACGGCGATGGCCGCCGACATCAATTGCATGAAGTCGACCTCCTTGCCCGGCGTGTTCACCGCAATGCGGGCATGATCCCGGGCAAACTGAGCCATATCGATTTCGCCTTCCGAGACGGACAGCAGCGCCTCGTAGGAAGCCTCCAGCACCACGTCAGGCGCGCTCGCTTGCCCGGCCTGCATCAGGGACTGCCCTTCCCGCGCCAGCAGCACGAAGGGCTCATCATTGATGATAAACTGAACCTCAAGATCGATATCCTGGGTGATGACCCGTTGGCAGGCGGTGCCCAGCGTCACTGCAACGGTTCGCATATTGCCCGGATCAACCACTTCGCCTTCCGGCGCAAACTGCCCGCCAAACAGCGCCAGATCGAACAGGATGTCACGGGTTCGTCTGCCAAGGTCCGTCAGGGAATAGAGCGTCGTGCCGTGGGAACCGGCGTCTTTGGAGATCAGACCGTCGGCCACCAGCTTGTTCAGCCGGTCGGTCAGCAGGTTGGCGGCTATACCGGTCAATCCGTGCTGCAAGTCTGAAAACCGTGCCGGTCCGGCATGCAGATCCCGCAGGATGAGCAGCGTCCAGCGGTCGCCAATCCGGTCCAGCCCGCGCGCGATCGGGCACAGCAGTTTGTAGGAACGGATTTTGGCCATCAGCACTTCACGGTTTTGTTACTTTATTTTTTAAAGTGATCACTTTATTGCATTAAGCAACCAATCAATAAGGATCAATCCTCATGTCTTCAAGGCCGAAAATTCTCGTCACCAGCGCCGCTGGAAAAACCGGGCTGCCGACAACCCTGCAACTGCTTGAAAAAGGCTACCCGGTCCGGGCATTCGTCAGGCGCCTGGATCATCGCTCGCAGGCACTGGAACGGGCTGGTGCGGAAGTTTTCGCAGGCAACCAGTACGCCCTGCAGGATATGCAGGCAGCAATGCTCGGTGTTCAACGGGCCTATCAATGCGCACCAACCGCACCCAACGGATTGCATTTCAATGCCGTGTTTACAGCCGCAGCATACCAGGCCGGACTGGAGCACGTCGTGACGCTCAGCCAGTGGCTGTCCAGCCGCGACCACCCGTCCCTGTTCACCCGGGAAGTCTATCTCGCCGACATACTGATCGCAATGCGCCCGGGCATGACCGTGACCACGGTGAATGTGGGCTGGTTTGCCGACAACTATCTGATGGTCCTCGACATGGCGGCCCATCTCGGCCTGTTGGCCATGCCGCTGGGCGACGGCAATGCCAAAACCAATGCACCGCCATCGAACGAAGATATCGCCAGCGTCGCGGTTGGCGCACTGTGCGATCCTGCCAGACATGCCGGCAAAACCTATCGCCCGACCGGTCCCGAACTGCTGTCTCCCAACGACATCGCCGCCGCCATGGGCAAGGCACTGGGGCGCCGGGTCCGGTACCGCAACATCTCTGAAGACATGATGCTCAAGGCGCTCAAGGCGCACCCTCCTTCGAACTATTCCGAAGCCGCCGTGTCGCAACTCGCGATTTATGCTGACGAGTACCGTCGCGGCACATTTGCGGTGAATGCCCCCACGACCGATGTGCACACTGTTGGCGGGCGGGAACCAAAGGACTTTGAGACCATCGTTCGCGAAGCCGTGGCGCAGCGCGCGGACCTGCGCCCGAGTTTCGCGCGCAAACTTCAGGCGATGGCCGGGTTCATCAAACTGCTGGCAACCACGCCGCCCAGCCTGTCCGCCATCGAGGCCGGCAAGGACTTCGTTCAGTTGGACAATCCGGCATTCAGCCAGGATGACCCAGACTGGTGCGTCTCCCACCAGCCCGATCTCGAAGGGTTGCAGAAGCATCTTGTAGAACAGTCGCCGATGTCACCACGAGCAACGGCGTAACCCGCGGACTGCCAATCAGCCGGTCGCTGAACGCATTGCGTCAATGTGTGTCTTTTCCAGCCGGGCCGGAAAGTGGTTTCATGCCTGTCGCAAACCGGAGACAGGCCGCACAATGTGACGCTGCCCAGGCTGATCGTATGGTACAACGCCAGGTGTCCCGTTTGTAATGCCGGTATCGACTGGCAGTCGAACCGGCTGGTCAAGGCCGCCAGGGCTGGCGCAATTGAATTCCGGGATATCAATCTCGAGCCGGACGCACTCAGCCATATACAAGCAAGCATTGAAGATGTGCGCCGCAGATTGCATGGCGCGGATTCCACCGGGCATACCTTTGTCGGCGCTGACTGTGCAATCGAAATATGGCTGCGCACGCCCGGCGATATCTGGCTTGGCAAACTCGCCGGCTCTGCGGTCCTGCGACCGATAACCCGGCAGGTCTATGATCGCTTTGCCGATCTTCTGTACTTGTGGAATCGCCGCAAAGGTCATTGGTGAGAGAACCAGGCCGTCACTATAACGGCCTGACGAGATATCCGGCACGCGGAAAATGCACATTGAGATTGCCGGTTTGAGGCTCTGAACGGCGCAACGTGATCGTGTCACAGCTCACCGCTACTACCGTGCCTGCAACCGGCTGTTCGCCGCCATCAACATCCGGAGATACCGCGACCTGCATGCCCGGTTCAAGACCCTGCGGATCATTGGCATGCGCACTTTCAATCTGCAGAGGTTCACATGCACTGGCGCGTGCAATCGCATCTTGCGGCGACATGTCTGTCATGCTGCCATGGCCCAGCTTACGGACATTGTCTTCCCATCTTTCCAGAGCCGGAAACTCTGACAGGAACGCCGGGCCCTGATCCCACCGGCCGCGCAGAAACCACACGACATGATAGAATTGCGCATCAATTGCGGCAGGTGCGCGCCCGAGCAGGAAATCACGTCCATCACCAAGCTGACGGTCAAGCCAGGCAAACGGCGCACGCACCTGTGACACGAGATGGGGCAACCCGGTGTTGGCCGCCTTCAGGCCTTCAGCCCAGTTCTCACCAAAATAAAGCCGGCCGCGATCTGCCGCAAAATCCTGCGGCAGCTTATCGCCCGCCGATCCCAGTACGATTTTCACCCCGAGATCAAACAACCCGCCATCTGTCCACCGGCTGAGACACCACATCAGACCGCCGTCCTGACCGGGGAAGAACCCCGGCGACGGGTAGCGTCGATCCAGTTCCCTGATAATGCACTGGCTGTCGCAATAGATATCAGCGCCGATCTGCACCACCGGCGTGCGCCGGTATCCACCGGTCAGCGCAGTCAGAAACGGCTTCGGTGGCAGGCGCGGAATTTCCACATTGCGCCAGCTCAGGCCCTTGATGCCAAAAGCAACCCGGGCCTTTTCGGCCACTGGAGACTGAGGGTAATTGTGCAGGATGATTTCGGATGCGGGGTCTGACATTTTGCGTTTCTACCTCACCACGCCGGGCAACTCTTCCAGGCTGTTCAGCAGCATGTCGGGCGTGCCGGGGATGCGGTCGTCCTTGAGGCCGAAGCGGTCGATGCGGGCAACCTGGAATCCGAAACTTTTCGCCGCCTGTGCGTCCCATGTATTGGCCGACACGAAGCAGATTTCAGATCGCTCCGCCACGCCCATGCGGTCCACCGCCTGCTGGTAGACACGCGGGTCCGGCTTGAAAATACCCACATCTGCCACCGAGATGTTTTCATCCAGATAGGCATCAAGCCCGGACGATTTCACCGCCGCACCCAGCATGTCCGGTGATCCGTTGGACAGGATGGCCGTGGCAACACCGAGCTCCTTCAGCACCTTGAGGCAGGCCACCGCATCATCATAGGCCGCAAGGTGAAGATACAGTTCCATCAGGTCATCACGCAGCGCCTGGTCCTCGATGGCAAACGCTTCCAGTGTATAATCAAGCGCATCTCCGGTGACCTGCCAGAACGGAACATACGCCTTCATCAGTGACCGCAGCCATGTGTATTCAAGCTGCTTCTGCCGCCAGAGCTTGGAAACCGCATCTGCATCTTTGCCGATGCGGGAGGACAATTGCGCCACCGGAGCATGAACGTTCAGCAATGTGCCATAGGCATCGAAAACACATGCCTTGATGCCCTCAAGTTTCACAGCCATGTTGGGTTTCCTTGAAAATTTGTGAGTTGTTAGTCTGACCAGTTGATTGCAGTATGGCCTTCATTCAATCAAGAGAGTAACCCACCATATGGCACACGACCATGATCACGATCACCACCATCACGAAGGTGAGCATTCCGAACTGTCCGAGACCGCCTTGCGGGTCAAGGCGCTGGAAAGCCTGCTGGTAGAAAAGGGCTATGTGGACCCGGCGGCACTTGATGAACTGATCGAAACCTATGAAACCCGTGTCGGCCCGCGCAATGGCGCGAAGGTGGTCGCCAAAGCATGGACCGATGAAGCCTTCATGGAAAAACTGCGCACTGACGCCACCAACGCCATTGCCGATATGGGTTTTATAGGCCGCCAGGGTGAGCACATGGTGGCAGTGGAAAACACCGAAGACACCCACAACATGGTCGTGTGTACGCTGTGCTCATGTTATCCGTGGCCGGTTCTGGGACTGCCGCCGGTCTGGTACAAGGCCCCGCCCTACCGGTCCCGCGCCGTCTCAGACCCGCGCGGCGTGCTGGCCGAGTTTGGCGTGCAACTGCCTGAAAACGTCGGCGTTAAGGTGTGGGATTCCACGGCTGAAGTAAGGTATCTGGTCATCCCGCGACGCCCGCAAGGAACCGAGGGCTGGAATGCGGAGAAACTTGCAACCCTGGTCACCCGCAATTCCATGATCGGTACCGGCCTCGCCCTGACGCCTGACCAGGTGACGTCATGAACGGCGGCCAGGATCTCGGCGGCGTCCACGGCCTCGGCCCTATCGACCCGGAAATTGACGAGCCCGTATTTCATGCCGAATGGGAAAAGCGCGCCTTTGCGCTGACCCTTGCCATGGGATTTTACGGCCAGTGGAACATTGACCAGGGCCGCCATGCCCGCGAAAGCATGCACCCTGCCAAGTACATGACATCCAGCTATTACCAGATCTGGACCGAAGGCCTGATCAAGCTGATGCTGGATACCGGATTCGTGGTGCCCGGTGAAGTGCATCTGGGGCGCCAGGAAGTTACCCCACGCGATTTGCATCGCGATCCCGTGGGCGCCGGTGAAGTCGCCGGCATTCTGGCAAAAGGCGGGCCGGCGTCGCGCGACCTCGACACAAAACCAAAGTTCAAGGCTGGCAGCAAGGTGCGCGCCATACGCATGAACCCGGAAGGCCATACAAGGCTGCCACGGTATCTGCGTGGCTGCGAAGGCGAAGTTGTTGCCTGGCACAAGGGTCACGTGTTTCCGGACACAAACGCCCACGGCAAGGGCGAAAACCCGCAACACCTCTATACGGTGAAATTTGCGGCCCGCGAATTGTGGGGCAAAGATGCCCCGGCCAATGACTGCATGCATGCAGACCTGTGGGAGAGCTACCTTGTCCCTGCCTGAAGATGTCAGACAGATTCCCGGTCTTGTGACGCAGGATAATGAACCGGTATTTGCCGAACCCTGGCAGGCGCAGGCCTTTGCCATGACCGTCAAGCTGCATGAAAACGGCCTGTTTACCTGGGTCGAATGGGCAGATGCGCTAAGCACGGAGATCGCCGCCGCCGGTCCAGATGATGCGGCAGAGAACTATTACCTGCGCTGGTTGGCAGCGCTTGAGAAAATCACCCAGCAAAAGGGGGCGTTAAGCGAAACCGAACGCCGCGAGCGCAAGGATGCCTGGGACCGCGCAGCCAAAGCCACGCCACACGGCAGCCCGATTGAACTCGGCGCCGAGACACGGAACTGACCCATCGTGAAAATTGCTGATCTGGGAACCTTCACCAAACCGGTGCTGATCTGTGGCGGTGCCTACGGCAACCTGCAGGCGCTTGAAGCGCTGGCCGAATTGCAACACTCGCTCGCCATCGACGACGCCTGTGTCATTCACAGCGGTGACGCGGTCGCTTATTGCGCCGATACCGAGGCGTCGGTGCAATTCATGGCAGCGCGCCGGTGGCACGCCATCAGCGGCAATGTGGAAGAGCAGATCGTACTGGGTGGCGCAGATTGCGGTTGCGGATATGAACAAGGCTCGGCATGTGATGCAGCATCCGTGCGCTGGTATGCTCATGCTGTAACAACGCTGTCTGCAGGCAGCAGGCATTGGATGGCCGAGCTTCCCGCACACCTGACTTTCTCGATTGGCGGCATATCGGTGAGGGTGGTGCATGGCTCTGTCCAGCAGACCAATCGCTTCATGTTCGATTCATTGTCAGATGCCGAGTTTGAGCATGAACTGGATGAGGCAGGCGTCGATCTGGTGATCGCAGGACACGCCGGCATTCCGTTTACCAGGATCATCGGCAACCGATGCTGGCACAATTCAGGTGCCCTCGGCATGCCCGCCAATGACGGCACCAGCCGTGTCTGGGCGTCAGTTCTGAAGCCTGAACCGGGCGGTCTCAGCATCACTCACCATGCAATTGAGTTTGATGCCCACAAGGCCGCTGAACGGATCAGAGCGGAAAACTTGCCGGCAGGATACGCCGACGGTCTGGAAACCGGCCTGTGGCCGTCGCTGGACGTCCTTCCTGATCGAGAACGCTCAACAACCGGTCAGGCGCTGTCGCTCGACGGCCGGAGGTATTACATGGCCCGCCGGACATCGATAGCAGCGGAGTGAAGCTTGCAATGGTATTCTGCAAATCAAATGATTCACATCGAACGCGAACTGCTTTGGCTGCAGATGTCTCAATCTCGAAGGTGTTTGCAAGTTGAATGCAAAGCTGTGTAGCCTGCCGAAACACTCAGGTTGAATGCCAACAGATAGAGATGCTTGGAAGCACCAAAGCAAAATGAGGCTTAATGGGAATTGATCTCTTTCAACTGGTTCAGCCAGGTTTCGAAGCTGCACCTCTCAACCCTGCGATCATTACTCCCCATGGTCAGTCTGTAACCTACAAAAAACTGCATCTCACCATCCAATCCTTCTGTGAGCGCCTCGAAGAAGCGGGGGTTATCCCCGGCAATCGAGTTACCACCGACATCCGCAATCCGTCAGTTGTAATTGCCCTGGTATTGGCACTGTCCCGATTGGGCGCAGTCTATATAGCTGGATCGACCCCAAGAGGCATTCAAAAGGCAGGGATTACTGTCGATGTTGTGGTTAGCGATACGATACGACCACGTGGGAATGTAAAAGAAGTACTGCTTACCCAGGCATGGTCAGCGACAAATGGCCGGATGTCAAAAAGCATGACGGGCTTTTCTGACGAGAATGCCATCGCTGCGATCCTCGCGTCTTCGGGTACGACAGGAACCCCCAAATTCATGGCGTTTCCGGTGTCGTTGATAAGACAGCGGCTGGATGATCACGACACGGTTCATGGCCAGGGACGTTCGAAATGCCTGATAACGTTTGGTCTCAACTCACCCTTTGGTCTTGAACTATCGCTTAGAGTGCTGCGATTGGGCGGCATGATTGCATGGCCTGTTGAAAGCGCACTTCAAACCCTGCAACAGGTCGCCGCACATGGTGTAACCGAAATCTATGCGGCTCCCGGCACTTTGGCGGAGTTGGCTCATCAACAGAGGCGATCAAAGTTTGATCTTTCATCGTTGACCCGAATTGTGACCGCAGGAAGTGGCATCGCAAGTTGGCAGGTTGAACTTGCTCGGCAAAACCTGGCTCCAGTCATTTTGAATGAATATGGTTCCTCGGAACTGGGGCCGGTCTCCTGCATTGAGATCGGGACTGCATCTGAGACCCCTGGTACGGTAGGCGCACCGGCTCCGTGGATAGATGTCCGTGTTGATGCTTCAAGTGGCAAATTGCTGTTGAAGGGTGAAGGTAATCGTTTGCCGGAAAATTACCTAAACACCTGCACCGACAAGACAATGGCTTCTCAAGATGGCTGGTTCGTGCCCGGAGATACGGGGTACCTGGATGAGATGGGAAGGTTGGTGATCACCGGTCGCGACAACGACCTCATCAATACCGGGGGCAACAAAATTTCAGCAAGGGTTCTGGAAGAGACTATTTCCACGCTCCCTGGAATTGATGCCTGCGCGGTTTTGCCTATCCCAAATGAATATGGATACGACGATATTGGCTTGGCACTAGTTTGCACTACCGGACACGATAAGGACCACCTTCGCAGGCAACTTTCAGCCAGTTACGAGAATACGGCCAAAATCAGGATACTCTATTTGAATGAGCTGCCAAAGTTGGCTGGAGGTAAAACCGATTTGCAGACATTGAAAAAGCTGGTGAGCAAAACCCGGCGGTTAGAACTTGAATAGTAAAGCTCCGCGAACCGCAATGTCAGACCACTTGCCCTGATAGGGGCCTGGTCCTGACAAATCGTCTTCTTCAAACTCATCATACAAGACTTCGACCCTGGCGCTGAGGGACTCTGAAATATCACTTTCCACACCGCCACCAACCGTAAATCCAGCGACGGTCTGACTTGAACCAGTGCCTCCAAGGTCAGCAATTGCAAGGCCACCGGCAACGAAGACATCGAATTGGCCAGTCGAGACGCCGAGGCGTCCGCGTATATGGGCTTTCCAGTCGGCATCACACCATTGTTGCTCACATATGGAAGGTGGAACGCCGGCATCGCCAAACACGAACCCAAAGTCCCCTTCCAGTCCATAGAAAAATGAACCAGTGTGCAGATTGAAACCTGCAAGGCCACCAATTGTGCCAAAAGTGTCCTCATAGGATGCAGGCGGCAAGGGGCCACCTGTTACATCTCTGTCAGCAAACAAAGCGCCAGCAAAGACACCTGCATAAACATCAAGTGGTGAAGCAGGTGCTGCAAAATCGGCTGCACCTGCATTACCGGTCATTGCGACCGTAAAGGCAAACGCAACAGTTGCGACTGAATTGTTCCTAAGCGTACCCATTTTTCGGCCCCTGCCACCAGAATCTTCCTTCTAATTAACACATTGTCGCCCATTTTCACAATCCCAACTCGATCCTTCAGGCATAATTTTGAAATCTGTGTCCAATTTGCAACACACCAGGCCTTCTCTCATCATGCTGCAGCAGCCAGCAGAAGAAAGTGGTTTCTTCGGAGTTTGAGACAATGCTGCAAGGAATGTCGCAGCTGACTTTGAAATAGCCCATCGTTATGCCCGCACTGGGTTCAATTCAGATCGTCATAAACCTGTGTCTACAAGCTCTGCCCCTAGTCCTTGCCAGGTTTTGTCGGCTGCCCGCTGGTCGCTGCCGCCCACATGGCTTTTTGAATCTGGCCAAAGCCTTCAATGCCTGGTGTCATCCAGGTTTTCATGATTTCGGCCGGGTCGAGTTGGTCCATCTGGCTTTCCATCTGGGTCTGCATCTTGGCCATCATGGCCTTTTGCATCGGCTGCACATCAGGCAGGCCGAAGAAGGTGCGCGCCTCTTCGGGGGTGCAATCAATGTCGACAGTAATCTTCATGGGCTTCTCCATTCAAACACGGGTGAATGGAAACAAGTCTAGCCCAAGGTTGCAAGGCCGGGGAAAGTTTCGATCATCCAGTAGGACAGCGTGGTAAACGTACCCGTAAGGAACATGACGCCTGTCACCACCAGCATGCCGCCCATGGCCTTTTCCACCAGGCCGAGATGGCGGCGAAACTTCTTCATGAACACCAGGAACTGCGGCATGGCGACGGCGGCCAGCAGGAACGGCACACCAAGCCCGGCAGAATATATCGCCAGCAACCCCGCCCCCGTGGTCACGCTGTCGGCGGATCCTGCCACGGTCAGGATGGCGGCCAGCACAGGCCCGATGCACGGTGTCCAGCCGAGCGCAAAGGCAAGACCGATGGCATAGGCGCCAAACAGCCCGACCGGTTTTGCTTCCTGCTGATAGCGCACTTCACGCGACAGGAAGCCAATGCGGAACGCGCCCAGAAAATGCAGCCCCATGATGATGATGATGACACCGGCAACCGAGGTCAGCACCGGGAAGTTCATGCTGCCGATGGTGATTTCCCAGGTGGTAGCCTCCCTGAGCCACTGCCCGATTACACTGGCGGACGCGCCAAGCGCGATGAAGACGGTCGAAAACCCCAGCACAAACAACGCCGAGGCAGCCAGTGCCCTGCGCTGTACCGCGCTGTCGGTTTCAGCTTCTCCCGTCAGTTCTTCCAGCGACGTGCCGGCAATAAAGCACAGGTAAGGCGGCACCAGCGGCAGTACGCACGGACTCAGAAAACTCAGCAGTCCGGCAAAGAATGCCGCCCATATCGATACGTCCAGTCCCATGTTTTCCGTGCCTGAATCCGTGGTCGGGTAAACTCGCCCGAAAGTGCTGGTAAATGCGCCGGGATGCAACAGCCAACCGGGCAACTCACTGTCACATATACGTTAGACTACAACGTCGTGTTGGCTGTTGCAGTCAAGTCTCAAACCTTTGTACACGCCAATATCTGTTGGAAACTGTTCGCTCGGTATCACGCGCGTAATTGCCCAACCTGTGCCAAAGTTAATTTGCAAATCAGCTTTGGTGCGCAATAATGTGCACGATACATCACGATATCGCTGCAAATGGCGGCTAATACCAAAGGAAGTAATTATTGACTCATTTGACCGATTTTTCGCGTTTGCTGGCTAGGCATGCTTCACGCCGTGGTCTTTATGACCACAAGTGGAGCATAACGACGTCCAGCGGGCGCGAAAAACCGGCCTTCGGTGGGCCAAATCCGTCCATCTGGTGCGTTGCGGCGCTTGTCCGATGCACCGCATCGCGCTGCGCACCACGCCTGCCAGAATGAACGGATTTGACTCCATCAAATGGGTCAATAATTACTTCCTTTGGTATAACACCTGAAATTCCGGCTTCCTGCACACGGACCGCTTCATGAGCCTATTGTCGAAAAAACACATTGCTGCGTCTTCGGCTCTGATTATTGCAGCCGCCTTGTCTTCGCAAACCGCATCTGCCCACCCGCATGTCTACTCCGACTTGCGCTCCGACATCATTCTGGATGACCAGGGCCGCGCCACTGCCATTCATGTGGAGTGGATCTTCGACCAGGGATATACCGAGGCCGCCACCGAAGGCATGGATGCCGACAAGGACGGTATTTACACCGCTGCCGAACTGCAGCCGGTGGTGACGGAAAACATCAATGCCCTGAAAGAGTATCGCTATTTCGTCGCGGCCAAGGCCAATGGCAAGGACATCCCTTATGCCGATGTCACCGAATATGGCCAGCGCATCAATGACCAGGGCCGGTTGTCGATGACCTTTGTCGTCCCGTTCGCAACGCCTGTGGACCTTAGAACCGGGGAATTCACCTACAAGATCTACGATCCGGATTTTTTCATTGCCTATGACTATATCAAGGGCGAAACCGTCACGGCCATCGGCAATTTGCCGAAGGACTGCGTTATCAATGTCGGCACACTGGCTTTTGATGAAAGCATCGAGCAGACCAAGCAGGAACTGGCGGACAAGCCCCCGGACTGGCAACCGGACCAGCCGCAGGATTTCGGCTCATTGTTTGCACAACCGGTTTCGGTTTCCTGCAAACCGGCCGCAAGCTAACCGCGAGGGGCAACCTTGATCCGCATTGTTCTTGCCCTGCTTGCCCTAGCTGCCGCCTGCCTGCCCGGCTGGCACATGGCGCACGCCAACCCCTCTGTCCCTGTCATGATGGCCCAGGCTGACACAGCCCAGCCCTCGACCGTGAAACCGGGCCAGCTTCTGCTGCAGCGCCGGAAAAATGCCGGCGGCAAAGATGTCGCACCGAAGTTTTTCAACAACCCGGTCGAATGGATCAAGGCACAGCAGCGCGCCTTCTACGGCAAGATGTCTGCAGCCCTGACCGCTATGAAGCGCGGCTCAGCCTGGTCCGCCGCCCTGACGCTGATGGCACTGAGTTTTGCCTATGGCGTCCTGCACGCAGCAGGCCCCGGTCACGGCAAGGCAGTGGTGTCGGCCTGGCTGCTGGCAAATGAACGCCAGTTGAAACGCGGCGTGATGATCTCGTTCATGGCGGCGCTGTTCCAGGCGGTCACGGCAGTGGTTCTGGTATCGGCGCTGTTGCTGACAGTGAGTGCCGCGGCCAGCACGGCCAAATCCATGGCAATGGCCCTGGAAGCGGCCAGCTACGGACTGATCGCGCTGACCGGCATGTGGCTGATCTGGCAGGCACTGCGTCCCCGCTTTGCCCCGGTAGCAGCGGTCGTTCAAGCCCACGGTCATGATCATGATCACGCCCACCACCACCACGATCACAACCACGACCACGAACATGGTCCCGACTGCGGATGCGGGCATGCCCATATGCCGTCGGCGAGCGAGCTTGATCTGCCGGTGAGCCTGTGGAAAGCCGTCGGCATCGCCTTCGCGGTAGGGATCAGACCGTGCACCGGCGGTATTCTGGTGCTGCTGTTTTCCTCAGCGCTGGGATTGTACTGGGCCGGTGTGGCAGCAACATTCGTCATGGCACTGGGGACGGCCATCACGGTTTCGATCATCGCCAGCCTCGCGGTCAAATCGCGTGACATGGCATTGCGCTATTCCGGTCACAACGCCGTATGGCTGGACCGCACCGCCTTTGGTCTGAAACTGATGGGCGGGCTGTTCATCGCATGCGTCGGTGGGTTATTGTTCTGGGCAACAGCCACCAACACCGCGCCCCTGATCTAGGAAAGCCCAGTTCGACGTAATCGCATTGCTCAGAACCGTACTCGCCAGCCTGGCGCTGCTCGTGTGCCTTTGTGTTCCAGCCCTGTCACAGATCACCGAAGGTGACGACGGACCGTTGCGCTTTGGCCGCTTCGAGCACGAGGGCAAGGTTCATTACGGTTTCATCTCGTTCGGCGGTGTCCACACGCTGACCGGCAGTTTTTTCGACAAGGACACGGTCGTCACCGGCAACATAATCCCGCTGGAGGATGTAAAGGTGCTGGCCCCGGTCATTCCGGGAAAGGTCATCGGTATCGCGCTCAACTACAAGAGCCATGGCGGCAGCGGCGGCGACCTGCAGTTTTTCGCCAAACTGCCGTCCTCGATCATCGGCCATGAAGACACCATCACCCCGCCCAAAGGGTCGACCAACCTGCACTATGAGGGCGAAATGGTCATCGTCATGGGGGCGCGGGCAAAGAACGTATCTGAAAAGGAAGCACTGGGATTTGTGTTTGGCGTCACGGCCGGAAACGACGTGACCGAGCGCAGTTTCGGGTCAGGCGGGTTCACGGTCCTGAAATCCAAGGGCTCAGACACTTTTGCGCCACTGGGACCCTGGATATCACCGGGCCTGTCTATCGACAATCTGAAGTTCGAAACGCTGGTCAACGGCAAGTCGGTCCAGAAGGGATCAACCAGACAGATGATCCATTCATCGGCCAAGATCATTTCCGAACTGTCCCGCTACATGACACTGGAACCCGGAGATGTGATCTACACCGGCACCGCAGGCACCACCGCCGCCCTGAAGGAAGGCGACGTGGTGGATGTATTGCTGGAGGGCATCGGACGCTTGCGCAACACCGTAGGTCCGACACCCAAGTAGTTTTTTCGCACAATTTGTCCGAAAACCGGTTCCCTGTTTTCGGATCGTGCTGTTACTCTTTCGAGGTCGCCTTTTTGCCCATGGCGGTCACGGCACCGCTCATTTTCTCGATCACCGGCGCGGCATCATCCAGGCCATAGCGTGCCTTCAGCGCAGCAGGGTCTGTGACCGCCAGCCACGTCTTGCCGGCATCGTCGGTCCATGCAAGTGCTTTCATCGGCAGGTCGAAACCGGTTTCGCGATTGACCTTCATCAAGGGTGTGCCGAGCTTGGGATTGCCGAACAGCAAAAGCTGCGTCGGCGCCATGTCTTCACCGATCTTCTTGGCACCGGCAGCATGGTCAACCCGGGCAAAAACAGTGATGCCCTTGTCCTTGAAGATCGCTTCGAGCCGGTCCAGCGTGGTGGCTGCATCATGGGCACTTTCCATCTTTATGGTGCCATTTGCGGTGTCACCGGCCAGTGCGGGTGCGACCGCCATGGACAGGGAAATGGCGGCAGCGGCCAAAAACGACTTGATCATTAGATTGCTCCTTAAGGAAACGAACAGGTTAGAAGTCATATGTGGAATGTGTTTATGTCATGCTGACGGCACGCTGAAACACAAGTCACATTATCGTGGGAATTGACATGACTCTGAAAAGTGACGCTACCAGTCCTCCAGCAAAACAATGGCTCGTGCTGGCGGGCTTTGTCGCCTTGTGCCTCGCGGTTGGCAGCGTAGCCGGATGGGCCACCAATCAATCTGTTGCCACCTGGTACGTGACCTTGAACCGTCCGTCATGGACTCCGCCCGGTTGGGTGTTCGCGCCGGTGTGGACCGTGCTCTACATCATGATGGGGGTCGCCGCCTGGCGAATATGGCGCGCCGGCGGCGGGTTTGTCGGCGAGGCCCGTTCCGCCCTGATCGTCTTCTTCGTGCAACTGACGTTTAATTTCACCTGGTCGCTGGCGTTCTTTGCCGCCAGATCAACCTTGCTTGGCTTGATTGCCATCACGGCATTGTGGCTGACAATAGCGCTGGCAATCTCAGTTTTCCGGCCCATTGACCGCTTCGCCGCATGGCTGATGGTACCTTACCTTTTATGGGTCAGTTTTGCAGCAGCGCTCAATTTCGCTTTCTGGTACCTGAACTAGGGCCCCGTCACCTTTAAGCGGTGGGCCGGTTGATGAGCGCCGAATAGATTTCGGTTTCGCCGACCTCGCCAATTGCCTTGCCGTCAGTGCCGATCAGAACGCTTTTGCCGGAGCGCCAGCATTCAGCAATGATCTCGCGCATGGTGGCATCGGGCGGCATCATCACAGGCGCTGCCTTGCCCGCGGCCACGCGCTTCGGCCTGGCCAGCTTTTTCATGATGGTCGCCCCGGTCATCACATTGAGCGGGTTCATGTGCTGAACAAACTGCTCGACATATGCATTGGCCGGCTTGAGCACGATTTCCTGCGGCGTGCCGGCCTGTACGATGCGGCCATCCTCCATGATCGCAATCCGGTTGCCGATCTTCATGGCTTCGTCGAGATCGTGCGACACGAATATGATGGTGCGTTTCAGTTCGCGCTGCAGGTTGAGCAGTTCGTCCTGCAGATGGGTCCGGATCAGCGGATCAAGCGCTGAAAACGGTTCATCCATCAACAGGATCGGGGCCTGCGTGGTAAAGGCGCGGGCCAGTCCGACGCGCTGTTGCATGCCGCCAGACAATTCGTGGGCATAGCGGTCTGCCCACTGGTCGAGGCTGACCAGCTTCAACTGCTCCGCCACCCGGCTTTTGCGTTCTGCGTCCGGCACGCCGGCCAGTTCCAGGCCAAGTCCGACATTTTCCTCAACCGTGCGCCACGGCAGCAGTGCAAACTGCTGAAACACCATGGCGACATGGCGCATGCGAAGCTCGCGCAATTGCTGGTCGCTGCACGCAGCAACATCAACCGATGCACCGTCCGTTGACACGATTACCTCACCGCGTGCGGTTTCATTGAGGCGGTTGACCGCGCGCAGCAGGGTTGACTTGCCGGATCCCGACAACCCCATCAGTACAAATATTTCACCTTCCGCCACATCGAGCGAGGCACCGGCCACGCCCAGCACCGCGCCGGTTTTCTCATTGATCTCCTGGCGGGTCGCCCCTGCATCCAGCAGGCGCAGGGCCTCTTGCTTGTTGTCACCGAAAATGATGTCGACGTTCTTGAAACTGACGGCTGTCCTGGTCATTTGCCCTGCCCCCCATTGCCGGGTTCCTGAATGCGGCAGATACGGTCCAGCATGATGGCAACCGCCACAATGGCGAGACCGGCTTCAATACCCATCGGAATGTTGACGGTGTTCAAGGCGCGCACCACCGGTTTTCCCAGCCCGTTGGCGCCGATGAGTGCTGCAATCACCACCATGGACAGCGACAGCATGATGCACTGGGTCAACCCTGCCATGATGGTCGGCATGGCGGCCGGCAGTTCAACCTTTTTCAGCAATTGCCACTTGGTTGCGCCAAACGCCTGGCCGGCCTCGATCAACTGTTTCGGCACCGAGGTAATGCCGAGATGGGTCAGCCGGATCGGCGCGGCAACAGAGAATATAACTGTCGTGACCAGACCTGGCGCCAGCCCCAGGCCAAACAGGATCAGCGCCGGAATGAGGTACACAAAAGTCGGCAGTGTCTGCATCAGATCCAGAATCGGACGCAGGATTCGGAACAGCCACTCATTGTGCGCTGCCACGATGCCCACCGGCACACCGATCAGCATGGAGACCGAGGCCGCACCGACAACCAGCGCCAGCGTTTCAATGGTTTCTTTCCACAAGCCCTGATTAATCACAAACGCGAGACAGGCAACTGCGATCGCAGGGACCTTCCATGACCGCGACAGCCACCACGCCAGTGCTGCAATCAGCGCGACGATTACAATTGGCGGCGGCAACAGCATCAGGTCGATCATCGCCTTGAGAACAATTTCTATGCCGCTGGCGATGCCATCGAAAAACCAGTCGAAATTGTCCGTCAGCCAGGTGAAAAATTCCTTGCCTCTTTGTCCAAGCAGGATTTTGTTGTCTTCGAGGAAAGCGCTGATCGGGTCCATGAGGTCAATCCGTTAAATCCGGTTGATAGGGTCTACTGCACCCCTGGTGTTGTGGAAGGCCGGTGCCGAAAACAACACTACCCGGTTTCGCTGTTGAGGCAAAACCGGGTAGCACAGTTTCAAAACGAACAATCGGCTTACTTGAATGCGGATTTTGCCGCCGCCATGCCGTCACCACCATCAAATGTGGTGACACCGGCAAGCCAGGCATCCATCACGCCGGGATTGGCCTTGAGCCAGTTGGTGGCAGCCTCTTCCGGGTCGGTGCCGTCATTGAGAATGGCCCCCATGATTTCATTTTCCATCTGCAGGGTAAACTTCAGATTGGACACGAGCTTGCCGGCATTGGGGCATTCGCCGATATAGCCTTTGCGCACATTGGTATGCACCGTGGCGCCACCGAGGTTCGGGCCGAACACGTCATCGCCACCTTCAAGATAGGCCATTTCAAAATTGGCATTCATCGGGTGCGGTTCCCAGCCGAGGAAGACCAGATGTTCTTTCTTGCGAGCCGCCTTGGCAACGGCAGACAGCATGCCTGCTTCGGATGATTCAACCACTTCAAACGTTTTCAGCCCGAAGGTGTCATTCTCTATCATGTCGAGGATCAGGCGGTTGCCGTCATTGCCGGGCTCGATACCGTAGATCTTGCCGTCAAGCTGATCCTTGAACTTGGCAATATCCTGGAATGTCTTGACGCCTGCCTCGTAGGTGTACTTGGGCACAGCCAGCGTGTACTTGGCGCCTTCGAGGTTTGCACCTATGGATTCCACTGAACCATCCTCGCGGTACGGCTTGATGTCCGCTTCCATGGTCGGCATCCAGTTGCCCAGAAATACATCGATGTCACCATTTTTCAGCGATGAATATGTCACGGGCACAGACAGAACCTGGGTAACGGGCTCGTAACCCAATGCTTTCAGGACGACTGTGGCAGTTGCGGTGGTAGCGGTGATGTCAGTCCAGCCAACGTCGGAAAACCGGACAGTTTTGCAGGCTTCACTGTCGGCAGCCTGTGCCGCACTCATCGGCACAAATGCAAAGATCGCCGCTGCTGCGACACCCGTCATCATTTGTGAAATTGTCCTGATCATCAATTCTTACTCCCTATTTGATTTTCGCCCGATCATCTTCAGATGATGATCTTCAGCAGTCCGGATCAGCCGGAATGTGCGCTGCAGCACACATTGAAGTCAACAGCGCTGCGAAACTTAGGCTGTTTTTGATTGACTGATCAATTAAAAAAAATATCCTGCGCTTGAATTCAACTTTCTATGTGAGGCGAAATGCCGAAACTTGGCATGGGTCCGGTTCGCCGGAACCAACTGATAGAAGCGGCAATATCGTCGCTGCATGACTATGGGTACGCAGACACCACCGTTGCGCGTATTGCCAAGAAGGCCGGCGTATCTACCGGCATCGTGCATCATTATTTCGACGGCAAGGACGGCCTGCTGTTTGCCACCATGCAGCACATGCTGCGCGACCTGCGTGCAGAAACGCTCAAGCGCCTGAAACAGGCAAAGACGCCGCGCGGCAGGCTGTCTGCGATTGTTGCGGCAAACTTCGCGCCAAGCCAGTATTCACCCGATGTCATGACCGCCTGGCTGGCCCTGTACGGGTCCGCCCGCCAGTCATCGAACCTGACCCGTATTCTGCGTTTGTATGATGCGCGCCTGAAATCCAATCTGAAACATGCCTTCAACCAGCTGACCGGCCCTGCCAAGGCGACAGAGCTTGCAATCGGCGTTTCAGCCCTGATCGACGGCGTATGGCTGCGCGCGGCCCTGTTCGGTGACGTTTACAACCGCGATACGGCCATCCATCTCGTCGAGTCCTATATCGACAGCCAGCTTCCCAGGGTCCGGACCCCAGCACACTGAGATTTCCATGAGCGACGCCACATTCGACTACATCATTATCGGTTCCGGCTCGGCAGGGTCTGTTCTGGCAAACCGGTTGACCGAAAACGGCAGGCACTCTGTGCTGGTGCTGGAATATGGCGGCAGCGATATTGGTCCCCTGATCCAGATGCCGTCGGCCCTGTCGATCCCGCTGAATACAAAGACCTACAATTGGGGGTATCTGTCCGAGCCGGAGCCCGGCCTGAACAATCGCCGCATAACCGCACCGCGCGGCAAGGTGATCGGCGGATCTTCCTCCATCAACGGCATGGTATATGTCCGCGGCCATGCCCGGGATTTCGACACCTGGTCTGAACTGGGTGCGACCGGCTGGGCATTCGCAGACGTGCTGCCCTACTACAAGCGCATGGAAACCTCGCATGGCGGCGAAGACGGCTGGCGCGGCACTGACGGGCCAATGCACGTGACCCGCGGTGAACGCGACAACCCGCTTTACCACGCCTTTGTTGACGCGGCTGAACAGGCCGGATATCCGACCACAACCGACTATAACGGCCACCAGCAGGAAGGCTTCGGCGCCATGGAAATGACGGTCTGGAAAGGCCGTCGCTGGTCCGCTGCCAATGCCTATCTGAAGCCGGCGCTGAAACGAAACAACCTCAAATTGATCACCCGGGCAAAGGCACGCCGCATCGTGCTGGAGAACAGGCGTGCCACCGGCGTGGAGTATGAAAAAGCCGGCAGCATCAAAACCGCCCATGCGCGGCGCGAAGTCATCATTGCCGCCAGCGCGTTCAACTCTCCGCACCTGTTGCAGCTTTCCGGCATTGGCGACGCCGCCACCCTGAAGGCAGCCGGCATTGACCCGGTGCATCATTTGCCCGGCGTGGGCGCCAACCTGATGGACCATCTGGAGGTCTACTTCCAGATGTATTCCAGGAAGCCTGTGACCCTGAACACCAGGCTGGGCCTCATCTCCAAGGGACTGATCGGCCTGCAATGGCTGTTGTTCAAGACCGGACTGGGGGCAACCAATCACTTTGAATCAGCCGGTTTCATCCGCTCGCGCGCCGGTATCGAGTATCCGGACATCCAGTACCATTTCCTGCCCGGCGCCATTGCCTATAACGGCAAGCTCGCAACCAGGAAACATGGGTTTCAGATGCATGTCGGCCCCAACCGGTCGAAATCACGCGGCACGGTAAAGCCGGTGAGCGCAAGCCCGGACGATGCCCCTAAACTGACCTTCAACTACATGTCCGCGGATGAGGACTGGACGGATTTCCGCTCGTGCATTCGCCTGACCCGCGAAATCATCGAGCAACCGGCCATGCAGGAGTTTGCCGACGGTGAAATTCAGCCCGGTGATGATGTGACCAGTGATGAGGCAATTGACGATTTCATCCGCCAGCACGCCGAAAGCGCCTACCACCCGTGCGGCACCTGCAGGATGGGATCGGAACAAGATCCGATGGCAGTGGTCGATCCGCAGTGCCGGGTGATCGGCATTGAGGGCCTGCGCGTGGCCGACAGCTCTATTTTTCCGTCCATCCCCAACGGCAATATCAACGGGCCGTCCCTGATGGTGGGCGAGAAGGCATCAGATCATATTCTAGGCCTCGATCCGCTGCCGCCCTCCAACCAGCAACCGTGGATCAACCCTGACTGGCAAAATTCGCAACGCTAATCATGCAATAGGCGTTATAGACTTGTCGCATGGACAAAGGGGCTGACACAGCAACGGCGCGCACAGGCACGCGCGCGCATTGGAGCGACCGGCTGGTAACCTTATGCCTGCTCGGCATGAGTGTGTTCGAACTGATCGAACTGCACGCGCATTTCGCCCCTGCAGCGAGAATTGCCGCCGTTCTTCTGGTTGTGTTCCTGCTGGTTGGACAAACCCGCCTGGGCCTGCGCGAGCGATATCTCATCGGCCTTGCAGTGATAGCGACCATATCCGCCTTCATGTTTTCCGACGCCCCCAATGCGCTGATCGAGAGAGGCTTTGGACAAGCCACCTATCTTGCAGCCTTCATGTTGCTGCTGGCCTTGCTGCGCGATGGCGCGGTCACATCGCCGTCCGTTTTGAAACTCGGACGCTACCTTACCCACCGTCCACCGGGCCAGCGTTACATCGCCATTCACGCCGGCGGACATGCCCTCGGCATGATCCTGAATTTCGGCGCGCTCAGCCTGTTGGGGCCCCTGATCCAGCGCGGCATCAAGGCAGACGCCGAAACCAACCCTGAACTTGCTGGATGGCGCGAACGGCGCCAGATGTCAGCCCTGGTACGCGGCTTTTCCTGGATTATCGCCTGGTCCCCAACCGCAGTTACACAAGCCCTGGTGGCCAGCGTGGTATCGGGCTCGAAGCCGCTTGTCATGGCCGGTATCGGGTTTTTCATCTCGTTGGGGATCATTGTCATCGGCTGGGCCGAAGACCGGATTACCGGCAAACGCGCCCGGGCAACACTGGCAGCCCACGATGCGCTGCCACGGCCGGACATGGCAGCCGAACCGTTTCCCTGGCAGGCCTTCAAGCGCTTCGGGCTGGTATGCGCGGCACTTGCGGGTATTTCACTGGCCCTGATATTTGCCACCGGTGCGAAGGTCGTGCCGGCCCTGATGCTGGCAAGCCCGGTGGTAACCACCGTCTGGATCTGGATCCAGTACAGATCGAGACCGGATCAGACAGCGGCCGCGATGATCCGCATCAGCGACATTGCCCGCACTTCCATTCCCGCAGGCTCGCCGGAAGCCGTCACCCTGTCTGCCGCCGGCTATATCGGCATTGTAGCGGCAGGTTTGAGTAACGCGCCTCTCCTGGCGGATCTCTCCGGCCTTGCAACCTGGTCGCCGATTGCGGTCTACCTCGCGATTATGGTCATCATACCGGTTGCATCCAATCTGGCCATGCCGCCGATGCTCACGGTTACCTTCATGGGGTCATTGTACTCTGCCCTGCCCGATAGCCAGCTTGACCCGACCCTGCTTGCCACAGCCCTGGCGCTGGGCTGGACGCTGAACCTGACCGCGTCACCATTTGGCGCTACAGCCCTCATTTTGAGCCGCATAACCGGAATTGCGGGCACGACACTGTCGTGGAGTTGGAACACCGCGTTCACGATCACCGCTTTCTTCTGGGCGGCACTGGTGCTCGGCTGCATCAGCCTGCTGGCCGGTTAATCCAAATACCGCAAGCCATGCTTGCACCGAGAGCCAGTTCAACGCATCATGCGCCGCAGGAAGCCCGGCATGTAGACGCCGAGGCTTGCAAAGCCTGCCCGAAGACAACCGGGCAATGTCTGTTACAGGGAGTAAAGACGACATGATCAAGAAACTACTGGCCACAACCGCCTTGGTGGCGTTTGCCACCACCTCCACCATGACTATTGCTCACGCAGCCGAAGTCGAAGGCCCCGAGGTCAAATGGAACGTATCGCTGTGGGGCAAGAAGCGCGCCTTCACGGCTGGTTTTGAAAAGCTGGCCGAACTGGTCAATGCCAAGACCGATGGCAAGTTCACCATGACACTGCACTATGGTGCAGCACTGTCGAAATCCCGCGAAAATCTCGATGGGATTTCCGTTGGCGCATTCGAAGCTGCCATGACCTGCAATTTCTATCACCCGCAGAAAAACCCCGGGCTCATGGTGCTGACCATGCCGTTCCTGCCCATGTCCGGCTGGGAAGACAACCGCAAGATTCGTGACGCGATTTATGCCCACCCCGACATCGTCAAGGAACACGCCCAGTGGAACGCCATGTTATACATGTCGTCCTACCTGCCGCAGTATGAATTTCTCGGCAAGGGCGAGCCGCCGATGAAACTTGAAGACTGGAAGGGCAAGACCGTGCGCGCCGGCGGTGGTCTCGGCAAGGCCATGCAGGTCATGGGCGCAACGCCGACCAGTTCAACGGCAACGGAAGTTTATACCGGTGTTCAACAGGGCACCATGGACGCTGCCTCGTTCCCGTTCACCTATTCGCACGTGGCCTACAAGATCCACGAGGTGACCGACTGGTTCACCGCCAACCTGTCGCCGGGTACGTCGGATTGCCCGCTGATCTTTTCCAAGAACGCGTTCGACGCGCTTCCGGAGCAGTACCAGAAGCTTTTGATGGATGTGAAGGACGAAGCCGCAACAGCCCAGATCCAGGCCTATATCGACATCGACAAGGTCAATCTGCCGATGCTCGAGGAGAAGCTGAAGAAGGTCACCTACACCGACGAACAGTTGGCCTCCTTCCGCGCCGCTGCCGGCAAGCCTGTCATCGACGAGTGGATCAAGGAAAATCAAGGCAAGTTCGATGCCAAGGGCCTGGTCGAGCTGGTCTATTCCACGGTTGGTAAAAAGTACGAGTAATCACGACAAGTTGCGCCACGGACTCTACCTAGTGTCGCCGATGCAAGAGCGATAAAGGGTCCGTGGCGACACATACTGAACTTCGTCCGGGGAGGCATGAAGGGGTGGATAAATCATCACGCGATGATGACGGGCTGGCCAGGCTGCTGAAGCAGGCCGACCGGCTGCTGTCACCGATTGAAGACGCACTGAACCTGTTGTCCGGATTGTTGATTTTCGGGCTGATGTTTCTCGGCATGCTGCAGATCATTCTGCGTACCGTATTCCGCAATCCCATATTCGGTTACATCGACGTCGTTGAGGCCACCATGGTCGCCTTTGCCCTGTTGTCGATCTCGCAGGTGCAGCGCCTCGGTGGCCATGTCCGCATGGAAATCCTGGTCGGGTACCTGAAAGGTGCCGCCCTTTGGGCCGCCGAGACCATTGGTGTCGCGGTACAGATTGTCATCGTCGCCATCCTGATCCCCTACTCCTACAGTCACTTCATGCGCTCATGGAGCTTTGGTGATTCAACCATCGACATCGAACTGCCCACCTGGCCTGCCAAATTGCTGGTACCCGTCATGCTGGGCGTGTTGCTCATCAGGCTGTTTATCCAGCTGCTTGGGTATATTCGCCTGACCGCCGATCCCGAGCGCACGCCTGTCGCTGTGCCTGTCATGAAGACGGTGGAACAGCAGGCCGAAGACGAGATCAAGGGAGCAAGCACCCCATGATCATCGGTCTTGACCCCTTCTCCACCGGCATTGCCGGTGTCTGCCTGCTTATCGTGCTGGTATTGCTGGGCGTTCGCGTCTTCGCCGCCGCGGCGATCACCGGCTTTCTTGGCCTGCTGGAACTGAAAGGCTGGCATGTGGCGGCCTCCATAGCGGGCCAGATTCCCCATTCCAAAACGGTGACCTACCCCCTGTCGGTGCTGCCATTGTTCATCCTGATCGGCTTCCTGGCGTTTTATGCCGGGTTGACCTCGCGCCTGTTCGAGGCTGCACGACGCTGGATGGGCTGGGTGCCGGGCGGTCTCGCGGTTGCAACCGTGATGGCCACTGCCGGCTTTGCAGCGGTCTCAGGCGCATCCACCGCCACGGCAGCCGTGTTCTCGCGCGTCGCCATTCCGGACATGCTGAAGAACGGCTACGACAAACGCCTGACCGCAGGCGTGGTCGCGGCAGGCGGCACGCTTGCCTCGCTCATTCCCCCCTCTGCCATCCTGGTTATCTACGCCATCATCGTGGAACAGTCGGTCGGCAAGCTGTTGCTGGCCGGTTTCCTGCCCGGGCTTTATTCGGCGGTAATATACGTAATTCTGATTGTCGGCATGTGCTGGTGGAACCCGAAACTTGGCCGCCCGATCAGTGGTTTCACCTGGAAGGAGCGGTTCGAAAGCATTCCCGGCACGCTGCCGATCTTTGTTGTGGTCGGCATCATCTTTTCAGCAATCTATACCGGTTCAGCCACACCGACCGAAGCCGGTGCGCTGGGCGCCATGGTGGTGTTCCTGTTCTATCTGTGGCGCGCGTTCCGCGAGAACGAGATGTCGAAAATGTCGGGCCGTCTGAAAGAAGCCCTGATCGAAACCGCGCGACTGTCCGCCATGATCTTCACCCTGATCTGGGGTGTGTTCCTGTTCGTGCGTTTCCTGGGCTTTGCCGGCCTGCCGGCAGCGTTTTCCGCCTGGGTCGTTACACTGGACGTGCCGCCGATTGTCATCATGATCTGCATCCTGCTGGCCTACGCGGTGCTCGGCATGTTCATGGATGCCATCGGCATGCTCATCCTGACGCTGCCGGTGGTGTATCCGGCCGTGATTGCACTGGGATACGACCCGATCTGGTTTGGCATCATCGTTGTCAAAATGGCCGAGATCTGCCTGATCACCCCGCCGATCGGACTGAATTGTTTCGTGGTGGCCGGGGTCTCGCGAGACCTGAAGGACGAAGACGGCAATTCACTGGAAATCCCGCTGCAGGACGTGTTCCGCGGCATCGGTCCGTTCTTTGTCGCAGACGTCATTACCGTAGCCGGACTGCTGGCCTTCCCGGGCATCATCACCTGGCTGCCAAGCCTGATGGACTGAAGCTGGTTGCCGGTTCAAGGGTACGAACAGCGCCCCTAGCCTTATATGCAAATTTCAGAATACTATTCGGCTGAGGCACAAAAAGGGAAAATCCATAACAGGAGGAAATTATCGTGAGCAAAGAGTGTTGCGGACCGGGCTATGCGTCGCCCAAGGAAGCCATGCAGGCCGATCGGGAAAAGCTGCTGCATACGGTGGCATTATATGTCGGCACCGGCGTGGAAAAACCGGATTACCTGGCCACGGTTGATGTGGATCCCGACAGTCCGACCTATTCCTCCGTCGTCGCGCGCACCGAGATGCCGCAAGTCGGCGACGAACTGCACCACTCCGGCTGGAATGCCTGTTCAAGCTGCCACGACGACGCCTCGAAATCGCGGCAGTATCTGCTGATGCCGGGTGTGCGCACCTCCAACATCAACGTGATTGATACCTCTGATGACACCAATCCGAAACTGCACAAGGTGATTTCCGGCGACGAGATCAAGGCAAAGACCAACCTGTCAGCACCACACACCGTGCATTGCCTGGGTGCCGACATCATCATCTCCATGCTGGGCGATGCCGACGGCAATGCTCCGGGCGGTTTTCTGCACATCAACGAAGATTTCGACATTGTCGGGCGCTGGGAAAACGACATTACCGGCATGAACTACAATTATGACTTCTGGTATCAGCCGCGCCACAACATGATGGTCAGTTCCGAATGGGCCGCGCCCAACACCTTCATGCCGGGCTTTGACCTGGAAGATGTCGGCGCCGGCAAATACGGCCAGTCGATCCACTTCTGGGATTTCGAAGGCAAGAAAATCGTCAAGTCCATCGACATGGGCGCTGACGGCATGATCCCGCTGGAAGTGCGCGGCCTGCATGATCCGGAGTCCAATGAGGGCATGTTTGCCGCCACCCTGTCGTCCAACGTGTTCCGCTGGTGGAAAACCGACGATGGTGACTTCGAAATTGAAAAAGTCATCGACATTCCGACCATCGATGTCGAGGGATTCCCGGTCCCGATGCCGTCGCTGATCACCGATATCCTGATTTCCATGGATGACAAGTATCTCTACTTCGCCAACTGGCTGCACGGCGACCTGCGCCAGTATGACATCACCGACCGGGCCAACCCGAAAATGACCGGCCAGGTTTGGCTCGGCGGCATGCTGGGCAAGGCTCCGGAAGTCAACGGGGTCAAGGTTCAGGGCGCCCCGCAAATGATCCAGCTCTCGCTGGACGGCAAGCGCCTGTATGTGACCACGTCCCTGTTTTCGTCCTGGGACAACCAGTTCTATCCCGGCATGAAGGACCAGGGCGGGCAGATGTACATGGTCGACTGCGACACCGAAAAAGGCGGCATGTCGATTAATCCTGATTTCGTGGTCGATTTCGGCAAGGAACCCAATGGGCCGTCGCGCTGTCACGAGATGCGCTATCCAGGCGGTGATGTGACATCCGACATCTGGATGTAAGCGCCATGTGTTGTTGCATGCCGCCGAACGCAGCACGGGAACTGCCCGACAAGGCGCCGTCATTTAAATGGCTGCGCCGGGTATTGGGGTTTTTCCGCAAACCATGACATCCGACGCCACACACAAGGTCACGGTCGCCAATCGCGGCGGCCGTGAGTTGGCTGTTGCCGAAGGAGAGAACATTGCCGACGCCTGTGAAGCTGCCGGCATCGCAGTACCGATCGCATGCCGTTATGGCGGGTGCATCACCTGTGCCGGCAGGCTGGTGTCCGGCAGCGTCCGCCAGCCCAAGGGAACCGCACTCAACAAGCGCCAGTCGCAGGACGGCTATATCCTGATGTGTGTTGCCCAACCGAAGGAAGACTGCGTGGTCGAGGTTGGCGTGGAAACCCACACCAACCTGTATCGCAACCCGTTTCTCGGTCCGCTGAAATAGTCGGGCAATCTCCGGATCAGGCGATGCCTGCTTCCGCCTTGATCTCGGCGATATAGGCTTCGCGCATTTTGCGCGCCATCGGACCCGGCTGGCCGCCGCCGATCATGGTGCCGTCAATGTCGACAATCGGCATCACCAGCGTGGTTGCCGATGACAGGAAAGCCTCGTCCGCATCAAGTGCTTCTTCCACCGTGAACAGCCGCTCTTCCAGTTTCACATTGTGCTTGGCGCACAATTGCAGCAGCACCTTGCGGCGAATACCCGGCAGGATCGAATTCGACAATGGCCGGGTGATGATGGTGTCGTCCTTGACGATGTAAGCCGTTGACGACGTGCCTTCGGTGACGAAGCCGTCCTCGACCATCCAGCCTTCAAAACCGCCCTTTTCGACAGCCTCCTGCTTGGCCATGACCTGACCCAGCAGCGCAACGGACTTGATGTCGCGGCGCTTCCAGCGAATGTCTTCCACCGTCACCACCTTGACGCCGGTGGTGGCATTCGGATTGTCGAGCAACTGCTTTTTCATGGTGAAGGCCGCAACCGACGGTGTCGCGGCTTTCGGGAACGCGAAATCACGGTCGGCAGCGCCGCGGGTAATCTGCGAATACACACCGCCTTCATCGATGCCGTTCAGCTCTATGAGCTTTTCATGCATGGCCAGATAGTCTGCTTCACTCATCGGCATGTCGATACGCAGTTCACCTAAAGAGCGTTTCAGGCGTTCCAGGAACGGCGCCTTGTCGACCATCTTGCCACCGATAACCGGCACAACCTCATAGATGCCGTCACCGAACACGAACCCTCGGTCGAAGATTGACACCTGTGCCTGATCTTCGGGAACATATTGACCATTTACAAAAACCGTACGGGTCATGATTGCCCCTCATACTGAACTGGTTGAACGTCTTGATTTTGTTTACACCAGACACGATGTGCCACAAGATGCCAGAAGACGACAAGTCATATCACCAGACAGATCTCAAAGTGGTCCATGATGGCGAGCGTTATCATGTGCCGTCCCATAAAGTCGTCAACTGCACCAGCGATTTCTGGAAGTGGCAGACCTCCGGCGAAAGGCAGAAATGGCCTAAATGGACCGACAACGATGTTCACCCGGCACCGCCACAGCGGGTGAACGGGGATGACCTGTCAGCCACCTGGATCGGTCACGCGACGGTCTTGATACAGGTAGGCGGAGTTAACATCCTCACCGACCCGTTTTTCTCGATGCGGGCCAGTCCGTTCCAGTTTGCCGGACCCAAACGGGTTCGCCATCCCGGCGTGGCCCTGAAAGACTTGCCACCGATTGATCTGATCCTGCTCAGCCACAATCATTATGACCACATGGACCTGCCTGCCCTGCGCAAGCTGGTGAAGCATCACGATGCCCCGATCCTCACACCGCACGGCAACGCCCGCATTGTGAAAAGATGGATCCGGCAGGCCAACGTAGTCGAGCATGGCTGGCATGAACCGTTCGAGCACTCCCCTGATGTCCTGATCACGCCGACCCCGGCGCTGCACTGGTCCAAACGCACATTCAAGGATCGCAACAAGGCGCTGTGGTCAGCGTTCATGATCAAAGCCGGCAAGCGCAAGGTGTATTTCGGCGCAGATACCGGCTTTGGTACCGGTGAGCATTTCATCCAGACCAGGAACCGCTATGGCGCCCCGGACCTGGCCCTGCTGCCCATCGGGGCCTATGAACCGCGCTGGTTCATGAAGGCGCAGCACATCGACCCGGATGAAGCTGCACGTGCTCACAAGCTGCTGGGCGCAAAAGCATCCCTGGCCATCCATCACGCCACCATTCAATTGACCGATGAGGCAATTGATGCACCGGTCGCTGCACTCCACGCAGCCAAACTCAAACACGGCATTGACGAACCTTCATTTCGTGCCATTTCCGTGGGTGAAACATGGAGACTGGACGGCCTCGCCAAGCCGTCAGAGCCGTGATATTCATAACACCAACAAGAGGTTTTCTCAGGAGACACAGACATGTCAGCAATTATCGGTTGGGCCCATTCACAGTTTGGCAAGCTCGAAGACGATGATCTTGAAAACATGCTGGCACGGGTATGCAGGCAGGCCGTCGAGGATGCCGGTATCGGCTTTGATGAAGTCGATGCCATCTATGTCGGCAATTTCGGCATGTTTGAAAAGCAGTCGTTTCCGGCAGCTTTTGCACTGGAAGCCGATCCGGCCCTGCGCTTCAAGCCTGCAACCCGCGTTGAAAATGCCTGTGCCACCGGGTCGGCGGCTGTCCATATGGGGCTCAATGATCTCGCCTCCAAGAAATCGCGCTTCGTACTGGTGGTCGGCGCCGAAAAGATGACGTCGGCGCCGGGCAGCGTTATCGGCGATGTGCTGCTCAATGCATCCTACCGCAAGACCGAAGCCGATACGCCGGGCGGTTTTGCCGGCGTGTTTGCCCGCATTGCCGACCTGTACTTCCAACGCTATGGCGACCAGTCAGAGGCCATGGCGCGGATCGCTGCAAAAAACCATGCCAATGGCGTGCACAATCCATATGCCCAGATGCGCAAGGATTTCGGCTACGAGTTCTGCAACACCATCTCCGACAAGAACCCGACGGTGATCGGCGCCATTCGCAGGACCGATTGTTCTTTGGTCTCGGACGGAGCTGCGGCAATCGTCATGACCGACACGGAGACCGCCTTGCGGTTTCCCAAGGCGGTACATTTTCGCGCCGCCGCCCATGCACAGGATTACCTGCCCATGGCGAAACGCGATATCGTTGCGTTTGAAGGCTGCGAGCAGGCCTGGGGCAAGGCGCACCAACAGGCCGGAACCTCGCTGGATGATCTGTCGTTTGTGGAAACCCACGACTGTTTCACCATTGCCGAACTGATCGAGTACGAAGCCATGGGCCTGACACCAAAGGGCGAAGGCGCACGCGCCATCACCGAGGGCTGGACCGCCAAGGATGGCAAGCTGCCGGTCAACCCGTCCGGAGGCCTGAAATCGAAAGGCCATCCCATCGGCGCCACCGGCGTGTCCATGCACATCATGGCGGCCATGCAACTGACCGACACCGCCGGCGATATGCAGCTCGAGGCCCCCGAACTTGCCGGTATCTTCAATATGGGCGGTGCGGCTGTCGCCAATTATGTGTCAATTCTTGAGCGTTTACGCTGACACAGGGCAGCTCCACATTCGCCAGAAGCAGCAGCCGCCGCAGTCTCGCATCATGTGACGAAACCGGCTACGGGAGTTCGAACGATGAAATTCATCATAGCCATTATCCAGCCACACCGGCTTGACGCGGTCCGTGAGGCCCTGTTAGGCGCTGGTGTGAGTGGCATGACTGCATCCGAGGTCAAGGGATTTGGCCGCCAGGGCGGGCACTCGGAGATTTACCGCGGCGCGGAATACACGGTGCACTATCTGCCAAAGGTGAAACTCGAAATTGCGGTCAACAGCAACGTGGCGGACAAGGTCGTCGAAACCATCACCCAGGCCGGCCACACCGGCAAGATCGGCGATGGCAAGATCTTCGTGCTCGATCTGGAAAACGCCTTGCGCATCCGCACCGGCGAAACCGGATCGGCCGCGCTCTAGATCGGTATGGTTTTTGATTGAATCAATCAAAAGCCATAAAACTGATCGTCTCCAAAGTTGCTCTAGCGACGGTGCTCAAGCGAACGTAATCTCTTTCGACAGGGGCAACTGGCGGATACGCTTGCCGGTGGCAGCGAATATCGCATTGGCAAGTGCCGGCAGCGATGGCGGCGTGCCGGGCTCACCGGCGCCACCCATCTTGCCTGAAGCCTGAAGAACCCGTACCTGTATTTCAGGCGACTGGTTCATGCGCATGGCATCATAACTGTCGAAATTGCCCTGTTCGACAGCACCATCTGCAAAAGTGATCTCCTGCCCCATGGCAGAAGACAGGCCGAAGATGATCCCGGACATCATCTGGGCTTCAAGATTTTTCGGATCAAGCGCGGTGCCGAAATCTGCAGCGCACCAGACCTTCTCGATGCGAATGCCGTCGTCGGTGTCGGCCACCTGGACCACTTGCGCCACCCATGTGCCAAACGACAGGCAGAACGCCACGCCGCGCCCGCGTGATTTCACGCCTTCCGCCGACAGCGGTGTTCCCCATCCCGACATGTCCTTCACCGCCTGCATGGCACCAACGGCAGCCGGGTAAGGCTGCATCAGTTTCAGGCGCATTTCCAGCGGGTCCTGACCTGATGAGTGAGCAATTTCATCCATGAAACTTTCATGGAAGAACGGATTGTGTGAATGGCCCACGGCTCGCCAGAAACCCACCGGTATGTCCATGTCCACCGGAATACCGGTGACGCGATAATTGGCAAGCGCATAGGGCTGGTCCCACAGACCATCGACAATGGTCTTGTCATTGCCAGGCGGCGTAATGGCGCCGGCCAGGCGTCCGAACGTCGATGCGATGGGGGACTGGCTTGCCACCCTGAACACCACCGAAGGCACACCCTGGCCATCAACCACGGCGGCTGCTTCACAGATCGCACCGGGCCGGTACATGTCATGACGCATGTCTTCCTCCCGGGTCCAGGTGACCTGAACCGGCTTGCCATCCATCTCTTTTGCGACACGGGCAGCAAGTATCGAAAAGTCGGTTTCAAACCGCCTGCCGAAGCCGCCGCCGAGATAGGTGGAGTGAACCGAAATGTCGCCGGCCGACAGGCCAAACACGGATGCCGCCTGCGTCACAATCGACGTCGGCGCCTGATTGCCGGACCACACGGCAAGTTTGCCGTCGCTCCACTGCGCCGTGGCGTTCATCGGTTCCATGGTGGCGTGTGCCAGATAGGGTGCGCTGTAGCGCGCACTGATCGCCTTGCCGGATGCTGCCGCAATCGCATCAGGCGCATCACCCTCATCGCGCATGGTGAATCCGCCGCCTGCTTTCAGGGCAGCATCGATGCTGGCAAAGATCGCATCCGTCGTTGCGGGATAGGTGGCTTCAGCCCATTCAGGCGTGACCAGATCGGCCGCCTTGAACGCGGTCCAGGTGTTGTCTGCAACCACGGCATAGCCGGTGCCGAGGTTTATCACCTTGACGACGCCGGGAATTTTTTCAGCAGCCGACGCATCCATGCCGGTCATCTTTGCGCCCTGGCGCGGGTTCATCCGCACCGTGGCAAACAGCATGTCAGGCAGGCGCACATCAACACCGAAACCTGCCTTGCCGGTGACCTTTGCCCGCATGTCGAGGCGCGGTTGCGACTTGCCCAGATAGCGCCAGTCGCCTGGGTCTTTCAGTGTAACGGTCTCAGGCACATCCTGGGTTGCAGCTGTTGCCACCAGGTCGCCATAGGCAAAGGAGCGGCCAAGCGCAGGGTCCAGCACCTTGCCGTTTTCAGTTTTCAGTGATGCTGCTGCCACCTGCCACTTGTCGGCTGCGGCAGCGATCAGCATGGCGCGTGCGGTCGCACCTGACATGCGCATGCGGTCGAAGGCGTCAACGGTTGAACTCGATCCGCCGGTTGCCTGCATGGCAAGAAACTTCGCCACCACGCCCTGAATATCCCGGGTCATCTCCGCAATAAAGGAGTTGTCGAACACCTGGAAAGGCGCACCCTCCTCCAGCATGGCGCGGTTGTAATAGACACTGGCTGCCGGGGCGAATTCGGTTTTCACCTCTGAAAGCTCGACATCAAGCTCTTCCGCCACCAGGGCCGCCATGGTGGTCACGACACCCTGGCCCATCTCGGCGCGCGGCACGATGACAGTCACTGAATTGTCAGCCGCTATCTTGACGAACGGATTGAAGACGCTTTCGCCCTTGTCGGCGTCAGCCGTGAGCGGGTTCGGATACGGCGTCTTGTACATGTAGAAGCCGACCGCCACCCCACCTGCAGTGGCAGCCGATCCGATGAGGAATGTTCGCCTGAGCAGTTTTCCCATGGGTCTAGGCCTCCGCCAGTTTCTTGGCAGCGGTATGAATGGCTGCCCTTATGCGCGGATAGGTGCCACAGCGGCAAAGATTGCCGGACATGGCCTCGTCGATGTCCGCATCGGCCGGCGTTGAATTGCTCGCCAGGAGTGCCACGGCAGACATGATCTGGCCGGACTGGCAATAGCCGCATTGCGCAACCTGATGCTCGATCCAGGCTTCCTGTACCGCATGCAGCGCACCGTCATCGCCTTCCAGCGCTTCAATGGTTGTCACCTCGCCCGACACATCTTCCAGCGCAATGGAACACGACCGGGTCGGTTCGCCATCGATAAGTACGGTACAGGCACCGCACATGGCGATGCCGCAGCCGAACTTGGTGCCGGTCAGGCCGGCAATATCGCGCAGCGCCCACAGCAGGGGCATTTCAGGGTCGGCTTCAATGGAAACCGTCTTGCCGTTTATTTTTATGTCCATACGGGTCGCCTAGACCTCCGATGCAGCAAAATTGTGAACCTGCAGAATCAACTTTGCCATTGCTGGCTACATTTGGCACATTGTGATTACAACTCATAATCCGATCCAATCTGTCAATCAGCGAGTTTTCATGACATCAGGTCAAAATGATATTGCACAGGCTTGTGCTGATGCACTTTGGGTAACCGACAATGCCTCCCAGGCTTTGGGCATGCAGCTCATTTCTGTTTCGCCCGGTAACGCCGAACTGTCCATGCCAGTCAGGTCCGACATGACAAACGGCCATGGCACCTGTCACGGCGGTTTCATATTTACGCTGGCCGATTCAGCCTTCGCTTTTGCCTGCAACACCTATGATGAGAGAACGGTCGCCCAGCATGCCCAGATCACTTTCATTGCGCCTGCAAAAGCCGGCGACAGATTGATCGCCAGGGCCGTTGAGCGCTCGCGCACCGGCCGGTCCGGCATCTACGATATCACCGTGACCCTCGAAACCGGCCAGCAGATTGCCGAGTTCCGCGGCCATTCGAGAACCATTGGAGGCAGCATTGTCACAGCTTCCTGACACACCATTCAAGAAAACGGGACCGTTTCATGCTTGATCCAGCAACCTACACCCCCATGACCGATGCCATAGAAACGGCATCGCGCGACGAAATCTGCGCGCTGCAGCTGCATCGGTTGAAAACGACACTGGCGCACGCCTATGCCAACGTGGCCCATTACAAGCAGGCGTTTGACAAGGCCGGCGTCAAGCCCGATGACCTGAACCAGCTTTCAGATCTGGCGAAGTTTCCCTTCACCGTCAAAACCGATCTGCGCGACAACTACCCGTTCGGTATGTTCGCCGTGCCACAGGACCAGATTGCCCGCATCCACGCATCATCCGGCACCACCGGAAAACCGACCGTGGTCGGGTACACGCAGGCAGATGTCGATATGTGGGCCGACGTCATGGCACGCTCGATCCGCGCCGCCGGCGGCAGGCCCGGCATGAAGTGCCACATATCCTATGGCTATGGATTGTTCACCGGCGGGCTCGGTGCCCATTACGGTGCGGAGCGTCTCGGGCTGTCGGTTATCCCGATCTCCGGCGGCATGACGGAACGTCAGGTCCAGTTGATCCAGGACTTCGAACCCGAAATCATCATGATCACCCCCAGCTATATGCTGGCGGTCCTCGACGAGTTCCGCAGGCAGGGCATTGATCCGCGCAAGTCTTCCCTGAAGATCGGTATTTTCGGCGCCGAACCGTGGACCAATTCCATGCGTGAAGAGATCGAGCAGGCATTTGATATGGACGCCATCGATATCTACGGCCTGTCGGAAGTAATCGGCCCGGGCGTCGCGCAGGAGTGTGTGGAAACCAAGGACGGCCTGCACATCTGGGAAGACCATTTCTACCCGGAGATTGTCAATCCGGAGACAGGGGAGGTGCTGCCCGATGGCGAGCAGGGTGAACTGGTGTTTACCTCGCTGACCAAGCAGGCCTTGCCGATCATCCGCTATCGCACCCGTGACCTGACCAGGTTGCTGCCGGGAACGGCCCGCAGCATGCGGCGCATGGAAAAGGTAACAGGGCGCTCCGACGACATGATGATCATTCGCGGCGTCAACGTGTTCCCGACCCAGATCGAGGAACTGATCCTGCGCAGTGAAGGCCTGAGCCCGCACTTCTACATCGAACTGACCAAGGCGGATCGCATGGACGCCATGACGGTGAACGTCGAGGCTCTGCCCGGCTCAGCCGCCGAAGACGTCCGCATCGGCATAGCGGCGCAACTGCAGACCCTGATCAAGAACAATATCGGCGTCACATCGATTGTTCACGTGCTTGAACCCGAAACAATCGAGCGCTCCATGGGCAAGGCAAAACGCATTGTCGACAATCGGCCCAAATAGTGCTGCCTGACCACTTCGGGTCAGGATTTTTCGCTCAGCAGTTCCAGTGCTCGCACCACGCCGAGCCGGGGTGAACTGAGAACCGGCAGGCCGGTATCTGCCAGCAGCGGCTCTGCGATGGCCATGGACCCTTGCGCCAGGACTATGCAGTCCGGGCTGTCATTGACGAGTTCCGTCTTGATGGTGTCGGCAATCGAGCGGGCATAGGCGTCCATGTCACCTGCCTCGAAATGCCGCCAGGCCGGTTGGCACATGACGATCACCGGCGCTGCCTCGCAGCCCTGCACGCGGGCCACATCATGCAGCAGGTCAAGTGTGGGTGTTTTTGTACTTTCAAGACACATGGCAACCAGCGGCCTCGCCCCATGGGAAAGAGCCGCCTGTATCAGGGCGCGATCAATTCTGATCGTTGGTGCATCATCGCTGCCTGCCGCTTCTGCAACACCGCCGATCGTCGAACATGTGCAGACCCCGACCCCGCCGTCTGCCATATCTCGCATGGCCGTGGTTATCGTCTCGGCCAGTTCAGCTGACATGCCGTGGTCGCGTGCCGCTTCAAGCCAGCCTTCCTCGACGCGGTGCCGGCGCGGCATGTCGGGTGACAATTCATCCAGCAAGGCGTCGAAGGTCGCCACGTGAACCGGGCTGGTATGCAGAAACGAAATCATGTCCGCGACGTATCACGGAATGCGCGCTGAAAGATACTGCGCAAAATCATAATTCGGGCGTTCCAGATGGGACAGATGCCCCGGCTTGGCAAATCCGGAACACAGGCCCTTGTAGACTTTTTCCGTGCAACCCCGGTCCTCGACATTCACATCGTCCAGCAATTCCTTCAACTGCCCGAAGTGTGCCTGGGCTTCCGGATCATTGACGAATTCCGGCGACATGCCGCCACCGAAAATGATGCTGACCTGCCCGGTGCCTTTCGGATGCAGGGACAGGTACCAGAAATAGCCCGGCGTCAGCGTGATCAGCAGGCTGGGGTATATGGCGAGCAATGTCGTGGTGCGCCGCCAGTGGCCTTCAAGGCGCGTATTTGACGGATGCGCCAAAGCGATCTTCAGGCTGTCGTCTTTCAGGATGAAGTGATAGTTGAACGCCTCCTTGCCGGGCGGGCAGTCCATTTCTTCCAGCTTCGACAAGCCGCCGATGGTGCCGGCATGGCAGACGGGAAGATGATAGCTTTCCATGAAATTTTCAGCCAGGACCTTCCAGTTGGTATCCCAGACATGGGTTTCATGGAAGGTCTCGGTGTAGTTTTCCATGCCGTACTGGCCAACCAGGTCTTCAACCTCTGACAGGCCTTCAGATGCCGGTTTCGCATCCGGGTTCAGCGACACCATGATCCATCCAAGCCACTCCTCGCAGCGGACCTGTGGCAGGCAGTAGCCTTGCTTTTTGAAGCCCTCATTGAGCGTCATGGCCGGTGCGCCACGCAAACTGCCGTCCAGATTGTAGGTCCAGGCATGATAGGGACACACGATGGACCGGGTATTGCCGGACCCTTCAAGCAGCGTCGACATGCGGTGCAGGCAGACATTCGACTGGGCCCGCAACTGACCATCTGCATCGCGCACAACCATGATCGGCTGACCGGCAAGCTCCAGCGTAATATAGTCGCCGGGCTGTTTCAGGGAGCTGGCCCGGCCGGCGCAAAACCAGTCCTTTGCAAACACATGCTCGATTTCCTGGGCCAGGAATTCATCGGATGTGTACACGCTTTTCGGCATGGCGCGTGCCTGTTCAAACGGCACCGAAGCATTGGTTTTAAGCTCGGCGGCAGCGGATATCGGTTTGCTGTGAACGTTCATGGCCTGTGTCTCTATTGTGTCCAGCCCAAAGTCTGCTAGATCACGGGCTCACTTGCAATGTTGATTAGCTGAACCAGTTTCTACGATCATCCAATCCAACAGGAAAATCCATGCCGACTGACAAGGGCGACAGCCCGCTCAGACAACCGTTTCTGGATGCCATGAGCCAGCTCACCAATACGGTGTGCGTGGTTACCACGGACGGCAAAGGCGGCCGCGCCGGAACGACAGTCACCGCCATGTCGCCGGTATCGGCTGACAGCGAAACACCGTCGCTGCTGGTATGCCTGCACGCCGACAGCGCGACCGCAAAAGCCATAGCGGAAAACGGTGTATTTGCAGTCAATGTGCTGGGTGAAGGCGATTCCGGCCTGGCCAATTTATTTGCCGGTCGTCATGGTGCTTCCGGACCCGACAAATTTGACGGCGTGAAACATACAGCCGGTGCAACCGGGTCCGCCCACCTGGACGGCGCAGTGGTTGTATTCGACTGCCGGGCAAAGCTGCAGCAGGCATGGGGCACCCACATCATTTTTATTGGCGAAGTGGCCGACGTTGTGCTCAATGCGCCGTCGCAAGTGCTGACATACACAAAGAGAAAATACCTGGGTTGAGGGAACGGCAATGAACTGGACTGCGGACAAGACAACCGTAAACAGCTGGAACGAATGGGATCCCCTGAAGCATGTGATTGTGGGACGGGCAACCGATTGCCACATCCCGCCGGCGGAACCTGCACTGGACGCCAAGGTGCCGGAGGATTCCGACATGCGCGGCCAGTGGGGCAAGCGTCCGCAGGAGATGATTGATCGCGGCAATGAGCTGCTCGACAATTTTGCCAACCAGTTGCAAAAGCGCGGCATCAGGGTGGACCGGCCAACCCCGACGGATTTTTCACTGCCAGTCACAACGCCCGATTTTCATACCGACAGCCAGTTTGGCTGCATGCCGCCGCGCGATGTGCTGCTCACCGTGGGCAGCGAGATTCTCGAGGCAACCATGTCCTATCGCTGCCGCTGGTTTGAATATCTTTGCTACCGGCCGTTGATGCAGCAATACTTCAACGAAGACCCGAATTTCAGACACGAGGCAGCACCCAAGCCGCGGCTCACCGATGCCGATTACCGCGCCGATTACCTGTCGGAAAAGATCGGCATTGCAAAGCGCCTTGAATGGACGGCAGACAAGTTCTTCGTCACCACCGAGGAAGAACCGTTGTTCGATGCCGCCGACGTCCTGCGCATGGGCAAGGATCTCGTCGTGCAGCATGGCTTCACCACCAACCTCAAGGGTATCGAATGGCTGCGCCGGCATTTTCCCGACCACCGGGTCCACGCGGTGAACTTTCCCGGCGACCCGTACCCGATCCACATAGACGCGACCTTCACACCGGTCCGGCCCGGCCTCATCCTCAACAATCCGAACCGGCGCCTGCCAGATGACCAGCGCGAATTCTTCCATCGCAATGGCTGGGAGATTGTCGATGCAGCGCAACCGGCGCACAATTCACCGCCGCCGCTTTGTTATTCGTCGACGTGGCTCAGCATGAACGTGCTGGTTCTCGACCCCAAGACCGTGTGTGTCGAAAAATCGGAAGTCTACCAGGCCGAGCAATTCGACAAGCTGGGGCTCGAAGTCGTCGAGGTGGAACTGCGCGATGCCTATGCCTTCGGCGGCGGACTGCACTGCTGTACCGCGGACGTTTACCGCGAGAGCAGCTTTGAGGACTACTTCCCCAAAGGCTGACGCTTGTTTCAGTCAGGCGAAAGCTGGGCAATCTCGCGCCGGAATGGTAACGCGTCACCAATATCCGGCATGTCCAGCTCGCGCGCAAACCGATGACCGGCATAGGTGGCCCAGGCAATCGGCCCCGGAGCGTGGGCATCACCAATAACCTTTACCGACGCGATGCCGGCATCCGCCCAATCCGCCTGACGCGCCTGCAGGTCGCGCCACAGGCCGTCATTCGTCGCGCGGGAAGTGACCAGAACAACACTTGTCGCAGGCAGTGTCTCGGTGCGCCCGGTGTAAGTGCAATCGCTTACAACATGATCTGCTGCGATGGACTGCAGGCCGCGGTTAAGCTGGATTTTCACGCCCAGTTCCACCAGCCGTTTGTGAATACTGGCCTGTTCGAGCGTGTTGTTGGTCCAGTCCGACACATAGGCACATGGCGTCACCAGGGTAACTGTTGCACCGGCCTGCACCAGCAGTTCTGCCAGCACACCGCCCATGTAATAATGATCATCGTCGTACAGCACGACATCTCCGGCAGGCACGTTGCCCGCCATCAGGTCATCGGGCGTGTAGACCGGCATGCCGTCATCGATCGCCATCGGCACCACATGCTGGCGTGCGACACCGTCCCGGCGCCAGGTCGACCCGGTTGCAATGGCTACATTGTCAAAGCCAAACTCCAGCACATCGCGCGGTCCCAGTTCGCTGCTGAGATAGGTTTCGACATTGCCCATCTGCGACAGCTGGTATTCACGGTAATCACGCACCCTGCCCCACGCGGCCAGCCCCGGAAGCCTGCATTCCAGCGCCACCCGGCCACCGAGCCCGGTGCTGGCTTCCGCAAGTGCAACATCATACCCGCGTTTGGCGAGTGCATGGGCTGCCTCCAGCCCGGCGGGGCCGGCACCGACCACAAGCACGGTTTGCGATGCGCCTTTTTCCTGCATGCGTTCGGGATGCCAGCCCTTGCGCCACTCTTCCATGAAGGTCGGATTTTGCGTGCAGCGCGATATCGACATTGTCATGTCACCGGTGATGCAGATATTGCAGCCGATACATTCACGAATATCCTCGATGCGGCCTTCTTCAACTTTTTTCGGCAGGAACGGATCGGCAATCGACGGTCTGGCGCAACCGATCAGGTCCAGCAAACCGGAGTTGATCTGCCTGACCATCACGTCGGGTGACGTGAAACGGCCGACGCCCACAACGGGCTTGTTTGTGAGCGCCTTGATGCCCTCAACCAGGTCCTGCTGGGCGGCCTCTTCCTTGAAGCGCGACGGGCCTGAACAATCCTCCCAGGCGCCGTGCGCCAGGTCCCACAGGTCGGGCAGGTCCTTGTGCATTTCGACGAAGTCACGCACCTCGGAATTGGCAAACCCGAGATCGCCGATCATCTCGTCCAGTGACAGCCGCAATGTGATACCCATGGTGTCACCGATGGTGTTGTGCGCCTCTTCGATCACTTCACGAACGAAGCGGGCCCGGTTTTCCAGACTGCCGCCATATTCGTCCGTGCGCTGGTTGGTGGCGCGCGACAGGAAGTGCTGAAAAATGCCAAAGCCATGGGCGCCGTACAGGCACACCAGATCAAAGCCTGCCGTGCGCGAGCGCTTCATGGCATTGACGAACCAGCGCCTGAGATCAGCGATATCCTGCTTGTCCATGGCGCGCGCCTGCACCGGATCATTGGTGAAGGTGCGGATCGGCAGCGCGGACGGCGCCAGCGGAACCTCCTTGGTATAGAGGTTGGGGCCGTTTATGCCGGAATAGGCCAGCTGTATGCCGGCAAGCCCGCCATACTCCTTCATGCGCCCGGCCATCCTGGCCAGTTGCGGAATGTCTTCGTCATCCCACAGTCGCAGTTCGATATAGGGTGTAATTTCCGACGAATGGTGCATCTCGCACTGTTCGGTAAAGATGACACCCCAGCCGCCTTCGGCCTTGCTGCCGCGCATGGCGGCAACGGCAGACGGGTCCCGGTATCCGCCGCCATTGCAGTGTGGCACCTGATAGAACCGGTTTTTCGCCGTCACGGGGCCGATTTTCACCGGCTCGAACAGAACGTCATACCTGGGGTCACGTGCCATCTTGTCCTCCGCGGGTCATACCGGGAATGCTGGTGTCGGTAATCAGGTCCCGGCAGTGCTGTTCAAACACCGTCAGGATCATCGGTTTGCGTTCCTGGGCCAGTGTCGAAATACCGATGCGCATGGGCTTGTGGTCTCCGGCCAGTTTCACCGGCACCAGCTTGCGGCCATCCAGTGCCGCCGGATTGCGTGGCCGGACATTGGAAATGGTGAAGCCGTAATTGTTGGCAACCATTGTACGCACGACCTCCTGGTTGGCGGCGCGTGCGACAATCATCGGTTCCAGACCCTTGCTCTCGAACAGTGAAACGAAATATTCCCGGCTTTGAGGCAGGTCCAGTATGACCATCGGTTCGCTCGCAAGTTCACTCAGTTCAACAGTCGGCTGGCGAGCCAACCGGTGACTGCGCGACACCAGCACGTAAGGCGGCAGGCTTGCCAACGGCTCAAACTGGATGTCGGCGGGAATCTGAAGATCGTAGGAGATGGCAACATCGATTTCGACCTGCCGCAATTTGTCCAGCAGGTCCTGATGACTGCCGTCGGTCATGTTCAGTGTCACGCCAGGATGGCGCTCGCTGAACGCATGTGCCAGTTCCGGCGCGATCATTGGAGCCAGCGTGACCATGCAGCCGACCGACAACCGGCCGCGCATCTCGTTGTTCAGTTCTCCGGCCATGGTGTAGAGGCCCTGGGCCTGCCTGAGCATGAGCTTGGCTTCGCGCAGCATAGTCTTGCCGGCTGACGTCAATGCCAGGCCCTGGGCATGATGGCGCACGAACAGTTGCACCCCGAATTCCTGTTCAAGATGTGAAATGGCCGACGAGATCGATGGCTGGGAAATATTGATGCGCGTCGCGGCAAGCTTGATGCTGCCCATGTCACCGGCGGCAACGAAATACTCAAGCTGCTTCAAGGTGATGCGCATCTGCTTACCGGCAATGACTAGGGTCAGGACCCATTAATCTTATCCATTCTGCGGGAGGATATTTTGCTTCTGACAAGGCGAAAGGACGCAGGAAACCGTCCGGTTTTCAAGACCTTTCAACGCTGTCAGGGGCAAAATAGACCCCGCCCTTCGGGTTTGAAAGAAAACACCCGCCTGAAGGCGAAAAATGCTCGACAAGGCACAAAGCCTTGTCTTGCGCTTTTTCAACATCATTCGAATGTTTTCTTTCAAACAGAATTGCATAAGATTGATGGGTCCTGACCCTCGGACGGTTACTCATCGCCCGGCACACCGTAGCTGGGCGCTTCGCGCGGATCGAGTGCGCGCTGCAGGTAGGCATCGAGCTGCGGCTTGTAGATATCCCAGGCGGTTGCAATATTTTCAATCGGGCAATCTTCACTCCAGTCGCAGCGCAGTTCCGCCACCGGCCACGCCACCTTGTCGACAATCTTCATGCCTGCAGAATGCACCGGACCTTCCTCACCGCCTTCAGCCACTCCTGCCCGCATGGCGGCAATCAGGCGGTCACCAATATGACCCTGCGCACCCAGAAATCCGTCAACAATCGCCTGCGGCACCTGTTTGCTGGCCAGCAGATTACCGCCGCTGGCCACATTTGTCGCTTTGGCTTCAGCCCAGGAACCCAGCGTATTGGGTCCTGAGTAGATGGAGGTTTCTCCGTTCCTGCCGACGGCCAGAACCTGCCGGTACTCAATGAATGCGCTGGAGTTTCTCAAAACATCGATGGCTTGTGCAGCACTTGCACCGGCCTCCATCAGCGTCAGCGCTCGGGTGCCCAGTTGCGGGTCGGTAATATTCTGGCTGGCAACGGCGCCGACACCGGCCTGCGCATGGGCGCACCGGGCAGCAACTGCCGGTGACGAGGATGAGACGGCCACACCAAACATGCCGGTTTCGGCACAACGCGCCACCAATGAAAATGTCATTTACTGCTCCTGTAAGTCCCTCGCGGGACAATCTTGCTTCCTTACCGAACGAGCGATCATGAACAGATTGCTCTTCCGGCGATTGTCAGTCCATATCCAGCCCGAATATTTTCACACAGTGCCAGACAAAGGCCTCCGTTGCCTTGGTGAGCTGCACATCACGTCTCTGCGACAGCACCAGGCGGCTGGTTTCAACACTATCGGCCAGCGGGCGCGTCACCAGCGCCTTGCCGTCATAGCTCATCGCCGAGGCCGGCTTGGTTGCCAACAGACTGTAACCGAGGCCATGCGCCACCATGCCCCGCACCATTTCGAAGGTACCGGTGCGGTAGGCAACATGCGGCTCGCCAATGCCATCAAACAGCGACAGGAAGTAATCCCGGCTCGGCGAGGCATCCAGCAGAACCATCGGCCTGGCAACCAGGTCTGCCAGCGCAATCGCGCTGTTGTGGGCAAGCGGGTCATTTTCCGCCAGCAGCACATAGGTCGGCAACTCGGAAACCGTCAATGCCGTGACATCAGAACCAAGGTCAAAATCATACACAAATGCCAGGTCAATGGTGCCTGCACGCAACAGTTCAAGCAGTTCGCGCTGGTCACCTTCGTGCAGATCCAGATCCACCGGGCCTGTTTCATCTTCCAGCTTGCGGATGATGCTCGGCAGCAGATAGGGGCCAAACGTGTGCAGGGTTCCGATCCTGAGGGTGTCGAGCTCGGCGCGCTGCTTGCGCGGCGGTGAAATGGTCACAGATGACCCGTACATGCGATTGGCAAAAATAAGCGGGCTGCCGCCCGTCGCCACGAAAATGTCCTGCACCTCGCCAATGAACACAATGTGCGTACCGACACGCTCACTGCTCTTCACCGTGCAGTCAAAGGCAGTCAGCGGATCCCTGACACGCGGTGCGCCTGTCTTCATCGCCACCCAGTCGACACAGGAAAACTTGTCCCCGTCTTGCGTCTTCAGGCGGCCGGCGAAGGTGTCGGATATGAACGACTGGTCATCACGCAGGATGTTGGTGCAAAAACAGCCATTGTCCAGGATGGTCTGGGCCGCTGCCGCCAGGTGATGCACGCACACCAGCATGGTCGGCGCATCGCCGTCAGCCGAAACGGATGCCATCGCCGAAACCGTGACACCAGCGCGCCCGGCAGCTCCATCGGTTGTAACCACGTTGACCGTGTTGGCAGCGCAGCTCATGCCTTGCAGGAATTGCTCCCTGATATCCATGTCGCTCTAGCCTACTCGGCTGCCTTGAGCACCGTGTTGTCCGAATACCATTTGTTGACCGCCCCGTCACCGGCAGCGCGACCGGTGTCAGGCCGCACCCTGTCGGACAGGTCAGCCGCCTTTTTCACGAAGTCCAGCGGACCGTCCCAGTCGAAATTGCGGTAGATCGCGCCCATCTGGTTGAAGCGCGGGCTCTGCGCAAACATCTGGAAGGCAAGCCGGTGGCCGGCATAATCCGAAGAAATCATATCCCGGGCAAACGCCAGCAGTTTGCGGCGGTCTTCTGCCAGCCAGTCATCGTTGAGCGTGTAGTATTTTTCCAGCCACGGCTTTGTTTCGGGCGCTTCGAAGGCGGCTACGTCCGGGGTCACGCAAATCTGGCCGCCACACAGGTCACGGGTGGTGTTGATGGCCTCATAGAGGTTGGAGCAGGCATGTACCCGGCCGGTCATCAGCAATGACTGGTTGGGCATCATCAGGCCTGCCGGAGAGCGCTCGCCAAGCGTGATGGCAGCTGTCAGGTGAGCATTGATGGTCTCGCGATACATGGCGATCTCGGCCAGCTTCTCCTGCACGGCAGGCTGTTTGTCGAGACCGGTCTGGCGCGTGTTGAAAAGGGCAGCGCCAATCAGCATGTCGGCGAACTTGAGATTGCGCTGCACGAAGGCAAATGCCGAATAGCGGTGCAGGGTTGCGCGAATGAACGCCGCTGCCTTGGTGTGCCGGTAGAACAGCACGTTTTCCCAGGGGATCAGCACATTGTCGAAGATCACCAGCGTATCGACTTCATCAAACTTGTTGGACAGCGGATAGTCGCGCGCATCGGCACGGCCTGAAAAACCTGTCCGGCAGATGAACTTCAGGTTCGGCGATCCGAGATCGCAAATGAAACCGACCGCGTAGTCCGAATAGGCATCATTGCCCCAGTTGGCAATGGTCGGCTTGGTGAAAGCCTGGTTGGCATAGGCAGCCGCTGTCTCATACTTGGCACCGCGAACAACTATGCCGGCATCGGTTTCCTTGACCACATGCAACAGCATGTCCGGATCCTGATCCTGCGGTGCCTTCGAGCGGTCGCCCTTCGGGTCGGTGTTGGCAGACACATGAAACGGATCGCGCGCCAGAACCGAATGGATATGGGTCTCGATATTCTTGGCCCATTGCGGATCAATTTCCGACAGCACGTCCTGGCCATCGTACAGTGACCACATCTCACCGACGGTCTCATCACCCACCCGGGTTGCAATGCCGCCTATGTCTTCCAGAATCGTATCGGTGGCCCGGCGCTTGGCCCACCAGTCGTCCTGGGTATAGGGCAGCGCATTGCCGATTGCCTGACGCTCACCGTCATTGTCGACCGTCATGATGTCTGCGGTGGCCGCTTCATGCTGCATGTCATAGATGCGCGCCCTCACATCCACGATCGCCTTGAAGCTGGGATGCGTGGTGACGTCTGCAACCTTTTCACCATTAATATAGACCTCGCGGGTATCGCGAATTGAGTCCTTGTATTGCTCGCCGGTGCGGATCATGGGCATCATCCTTTTTAGGTCACGGGAGCAAGATTACGCTCGGCGCATTGCCATGAGCCGGCGCACTTGGTCCCGCAAAGCTGGATCAGGGCATTATCTTGCCCATGAAAACAAGTTTGGCAAATTATTGTTTGTTGATTTTTTGCATCGGAAAAACAGAATAGAACGAACTCTTGAAACATCCAGGCCAGCACCTTTGCACGGCCTGGTCAGATGCATGGTGTCTGCAGGACGACTTTGTGTAAGCGCAAGAACGGGTCTATGCCCCGCAGCGTCGAAGGTCTCGAAACCGGCGTTCCGCGACCTCCACTTGCGGGCAATCCGGACCTTCTAGTGACTTGACCCAGACATCTGCAGAAATTCTCCGGGACGTCTTCGGATTTGATGGATTCCGCACCGATCAGGAAGCGGTTATCGATCTCCTGTCTCGCGGTGAAAATGCCCTTGTGGTCATGCCGACGGGTGCCGGAAAGTCGCTGTGTTACCAGGTGCCGGCACTGCTGCTCGATCGCCCCAGCATCATTGTGTCACCCCTGATTGCACTGATGGACAACCAGGTTGCCGGCCTGCATGTTAACGGGGTCGCGGCAGCGGCCATCCATTCGGGGTTGTCTCGCGCCCAGCAGGTCGACAACTGGCGGGCTTTTGCATCCGGTGCCTGCCGGCTTTTATACCTGTCGCCCGAGCGCCTGATGACAGAGCGGATGCTGGCGGCACTTGAGAAACTTGATCCCGCCCTGATCGTGGTGGACGAGGCTCACTGCATCTCCAAATGGGGGGTGAGCTTCCGGCCCGAATATGAGCAGTTGTCGGTCTTGTGCGATCGCTTTCCAAATGCCGCCATAGGCGCCTTTACGGCGACGGCGGATGATGCAACGCGCAAGGACATTGCGCAGAAACTGTTCCGTGGCAGGGGGAAAATCCTGGTGCAGGGCTTCGACCGCCCCAACCTGACCCTGGCAGTATCCTCAAAGCGCAACTGGAAAACGCAGCTTCTGGAATTTCTTGACGACAAAAGGCAAGCATCCGGCATTGTCTATTGCCTGTCGCGCAAGTTCTGCGAGGAGGTCGCCGAGTTCCTGAGCGGTGAGGAGTACAAGGCCATTGCCTACCACGCCGGACAGGACGCCGACCTGCGGGCCGCCAACCAGAACAGGTTCATGAGCGAAGAAGCCGTCATCATGGTGGCAACCATCGCCTTCGGCATGGGCATCGACAAGCCCGATATCCGCTATGTGTGCCATCTCAACCTGCCGGGCAATGTGGAATCCTACTATCAGGAGATCGGCCGCGCAGGTCGTGATGGTCTGCCGGCCGAAACCCTTATGCTGTATGACCTGTCGGACATGCGGATGCGGCGCCAGTTCATCGAGCAGGACGGCGAGGACAAGGTTCATAAACTACGCGAGCACAAACGCCTTGATGCGCTGCTTGCCTACTGCGAGGCATCCGGATGCCGGCGCCAGGCACTGCTGTCGTATTTCGACGAACAGTCAAGTGCTTGCGGCAACTGCGACAATTGCCTTGAACCACCCGAACTGGAGGATGGAACCGCCGATGCGCAATTGTTGTTTTCAGCCATCAGGCAAACCGGCCAGATGTTCGGCGGCGCCCATATCATCGATGTGCTGCGCGGCGCCGGAACCCAGAAGATTGCAGACCGCGGTCATGACACGCTGGACTGTTATGGCGCAGGCGCCGGTCACTCCAAGGACTACTGGAATGCCTTCATCCGGCAGGCGGTTGCCGGCACCTACCTGATCATCAATATCCAGAAATACGGGGCGCTGCAACTGACCGACCGCGCCGGACAGATTGCGACAGGCGCTGAAAAATTCGCACTTCGCAAGATTGAAGCGCTCAAACCAGCCCGGACAAAAAAACCGGCCAAAGCCAAGGCCGGGGCGATAGAAGTGGCAGATGCGGACCGGAACCTGCTGGCGTCGTTAAAGGCACTGAGGCTCACACTTGCCCAGGAACGAAAGGTACCGGCCTTCGTCATACTGCATGATGCCACGCTGAACGAAATCGCCCGCACCCGGCCCACGACGCTCGACCAGATGGCAACGATCTCCGGCATCGGACCGCGCAAGCTGGAACAGTTTGGACAGGCCTTCATGGAAGTTGTTACGGCACACTGATCGCACGATCAGCGGCACACTCCGTCATGTCAGGGCGCAATAGGGTTTCTGCTGTCCACCAGGATCTTGCCGCCTATAGCAACAAAACAAACACCTGCTGCCCGCTCGATCCAGTGCTGGGCATTGCGGAAGCGCGATATCACCGGGCGCGACGACATGAACACAGCAACGATTGTGTACCAGGTCAGCGCACTTGCCATCACCAGCCCTATCATCACCATCATGCCCCATAACGGCATCGTATCGGTGATCGCGGTTGCGAACACGCTTGTGAACAGAACAATTGCCTTGGGATTGGTGAGAGTGACCAGAAAACCGAAGATGAGCGGATTGCCGCTGTTTTTCACTGCTGTATCATCAATGCTGACAGCGGTTGGCCTGGTCAGGATGAGTTTCAGGCCCAGATAAGACAGATACAGCCCGCCACAAATCCGAACCGCCCACGCCAGCCACTGGTACTCGAGCAGGATGGCGGACAGGCCGAGCAGGCTCAAGGAGGCATAAAACCCCAATCCGATTGTCACGCCGACGGTTGTCAGAAGTCCTGCCACTGTCCCTCGCGACATGGACGAGCGCACGACCGCCACAAAATCAGGACCAGGCAGCATCAAGGCGGGAATGAAAATCGCAAACACACCCACCAGTACAATTGTCCATTCCATCAACATGCCTTTCCAGATTTGCAGACCCTGTCAGGCAGCATGGATCACTTTCACCGTCAGCGCAAAGCACAGATGTAGGCGGATGTACAAACTGGACCCGTCGCCACTTGTTGAGGTGGAGACTCGAGCGGTGGCCGGACAAACAACTCTCGCCCCATGTTTGGCCGGCAAACTTGCATATTTATCTGTGCTCAGACAAACTTGCGTGATGCTGAAGTTGCCATTGCGCTTATCTGCTGCAGGACACAGATTCTCATATGTCGAAGAGTGGTACAGATCCCGCCTGGGTTGAGGATAAGGTCCAAGTCAGCTCGATAGAAGAGTGTTTGAATATCTCCGGCTTGGCCTCGCGGGAGTGGCCCGGGATTACAGTGGTTACGCCGGCTTTCAATTCCGCGAAATATATAGAAAATACCGTCAGATCCGTAGGTTTTCAGTTTTATCCCAATATCGAATATATCGTGAGCGATAACTGTTCTTCTGACGGGACGCAGGAAATACTGGAGAAATATGATTTCCTGAAAGCCCGCATAGCGCCGGACAAAGGCCAGGCTGATGCTCTAAATCAGGCTTTTAAAACAGCACGGGGCGAAATCCTGACCTGGCTCAATGCCGACGACCTTCTTGCTCCGTTCGCTTTGTATAAGATGGCGTTGGCGTTCAAGCAGTCAAACGCCGATCTGATCGCCGGGCAGGCCGTGTTGTTTGAAGATGGCAAAGCCGTCAACCGCCATATCTACTCGCTTCCGGAAGGCCCCCTGCTTGAGAGGGAACTTCTTGACCTGGAAGGAATGTGGCTAACCGGTCAGTACTTTTACCAGCCGGAATTGTTTTTCACCAGGGAGATATATGAACGAGCCGGCGGCTACGTGGATGAGAGCCTGGTTTTCAGCATGGACTATGAACTGTGGTTACGCATGGCACGCGCCGGTGCTCAGATTAAAACAATCTCGACGCCGATTGCCTTGTTCCGCAAGCATCAGGATCAAAAAACCCATGACCCTTCAGGTTATCAACGCGAACTGTTGCAGCTTGTCGAAGGAGTTTCGCCGGCCAAAAAAGCAAGAAAACCACGCTTTTCAGGATTTGAGTGGAGTAAGCGGTTACCGAAAGTGGCAATGCTTAACGACCTGGGGTTTCAGTTTGGCGCCGGAATAGCCCAGGAAAGCATTGCCAAGGCGTTGACATTGTCAGGGTGTGAAGTCCGGGCATATTCTCTTGCCGCCAAACCAAACTCCGCGGAGTTACCAGGCAGGGCAAATCATGAAATTCTTTTCAGCAGAATTCGGGAATTCGAGCCTGACCTTGTACTGGTAGGCAACCTGCACGGCGCCGAAGCGGAGCATTCCTGGCTGGCAGAGATTTTGCGGGAATACCCTGTGTTTTTTGTCATGCACGATTTCTACATGCTGACCGGACGATGTGCATATTTTGGTGATTGCAGGAAGCACCTTGATATGTCCTGTGATCAGACTTGCCCGACCTTTTTTGACTACCCGACCCTTTCCGTGTCCAGGATCGCTGGTGCTTTGCACGCCAAGGCAAAGCTGCTTGAACATCCAAACGCATCCATTGTTGCATGCTCCGGCTACGCCTCGGATGCGGTTAAAGCCACCCTCAGTGCCCGCGGTCTTTCCGCGAACGCGATCAGGAAAAAGCTTCATTCTGTATGGCTCGGGGCGGACACGGAATACTATTTTCTTGAAGCGGAAAAACGCCGGGCCGGTTTGCGAAACAGCTTCAGGCTGCCGACAGGCAAGTTGATTGTGCTGTTGCCCAGCGGCAACTACAATGATCGCCGCAAGAATGTCCAGGCAGCGTGGCGGATTTTTTGTGCACTCGCTGAAGACAACTTCCACGCAATCATATTGGGTGAAACACCTGTTTCCCCTGATTTGCTCGGCGACAACTTTACCCACCTTCCCTACATTTCGGACAAAGCCAGGCTTTCCAGCCTGTTTAGATGCTCTGACTTTGTGATCAATACCTCACATGATGAGACTTTTGGTCAGACGATAATTGAGGGGGCCTTGTCCGGAGCCCTGCCGGTGTCCGCCGGCAAGGGGGCAGTACCAGAGATAATCGAAGCGCTGGGTGCCGGATTTCAGGCTCCGTTGGGCGCTTGCGAAAGCGACGCCATTTCTGCAGCCGTTCAGTACATGACCTCACTCGCCGGCAGCCCCGAACACATGCAGGGTGAACGTCTTGTCATCTCGTTGAGGGCGCAGTGCCTGTTTTCCATTGATGCTCTATCGAGGAACCTGCATCTGATGATGAAGGAAAGCGGTCTTTTGGCCAGCCACGGGACCAAATCGAAGATAGACCTTGAGATATCATCATCGGCGCCACCTGTGGTGATTGTCCCAGAAGATCGAGTGAACCCAACCCTGAACAGGTTGCTAAGCTGGCTGCCACTGTCATCGGCACGAAGATGAGGTTGAATTGGCACTCACTATTATTGAGACGCGCAGTCTCACCTCAAAAATCCTTGCCACTCATCTCAACGTGCATCTGCCGGGCAGACAGGCGTTGCGCCAGTTCTGAAAACGAACTCCAGGTGGAACCAAGCAACAATGGCGCTCTGCCGAGAAGCAATGCATCCGCCAGCGCATGTATCAGTTGCTCTGTTGAGCGGTCATAAAGCGTGCGCGGAAGACATGCGGCACGGTTTCCATATCGCCGGCGAAACTCGTCATATGTCTCAGCCTGGTCGGCAGCCACGAAAATCCGCTCTGCCCGGCCTTCACCAGTTAACTGATCGATCCGTGCCATGAAGTTGGAAAAATGACTCTTGCGTCGCCAGTGGGTAATTTTCTTGTGGCTGCTGTTGTTCCAGTTGCCGGGCATTTCGTAAGGCAGGTGTTCAAACCCGTTTCCGCCGGCCATTCGCACATGCACAGCCACGTCATTTGGACTGCGCACGCTCGACACAAGGTCAAGCACAGCTTGTACCGGCTTCAGTCGTTGCAGGAAGTCGTTTTCAGTCTGATAATCGGTCTCGGGTGAATTCAGCACATAGGCCGTTCGGGCGTAAAAATCCTCGCCTTGCCTCAGACCTATGGGTTTGTCTTTCCTGGAATTCGGTTCCAGCTCCATATAGGTTACAAAACCCATCCCGCATGCCGCAGCCATACCGGCAAAGCTCCTGGCCATGACTGTACCTTCATAATCGAACAGGTCTCCGAACTGGCATTCACAATGGGAGTCGGGTTCCCAGACTATGATCAACTCGCGCTCAGTTGCCCGGGCTATGGCGGCACCGGACGCAATGGCTCTCAACCGGTTTCCAAGACCATGTTGTGCGTCGAGGTACAATTTCGGTCTGGGAACATTGAAGGATGGTGTTGCAAGCGCTGTGGTGACGATTGCCGGTTGCAACCAGTGGCGCTGAAACCTGCGGTACAGCCAGCCCCTGGCCCGTTGTTTCGGCAGGGTTTGGATAAAACTCTCAAAGTCACCAAATCTTCGGGCCATCAATGCAGCAAATGCAGCCCTGCCAATGCGTGCTGCACACCCATGGTCCCATCTGACAATGTCCCTGAGTGCAAAATAGTCAGCCTCTTGCTGAACGTTTACCGGAACTTCGTTGACGCCGGTCTCAAGCCGCCGCAAGGTTACATGGCCGTTGCGCTGGTCAACTATTGAGAAATCGGCCATCCGGTTTTTCCGCGACCAGGTCGGCATCAATGCGGCTACGTAATAGTTGCGACGGCTTCCATATCGCGACGATTTGCGGAGCTGTTCGCCGGCTTTTGCGGCACCGGCGGTATTGTCCTTCCTGAACATCCCTGACCTGGCTTCATCACCATGAGAAATATGACTTATGGTGCCCGGATCAATTTCGCTTCGCTGTAACCCAAGTGCGGTCAGGCGGCCATACAGGTCGTCATCATCCCAGCCGTAGGTCGTGATAAACTCGTTGAAGCCGCCCGCGTCTGCCAGATCCGTTTTGTGTGCGAGAAAAAAACCGTTTATGTGGGCTTGATCTTTCGGCGCGTTCCGCCAGTTTCCTGCCAGGAAACGGCCTTTGAACAATCTGTTTCTGTGAAAGAAATCAGGCCTTATTATAATGTCGGCATCAGCTTTCAAAATGCAGGCATGCGATGCACAGCGAAATCCCGTGTTGTAGGCACAGGTCAAAATCCAGGCTTCCTCTTCTTCCACGCGGACAATCTTTATCCGCTCGTCAGCGTCCAAAAAAAGCTCGAGTTCGCGCTTCTGCGGCGTGTCCGACGACCAGTCGACAATGATGATCTCGCTGATGTCGTCAAGTTGCAACCAGCTCGGCAGTGCCCGTTTCAGGTTTTCCGATCTGTTCCGGCAGCATGTGACAAGGCTGATGCCGGGCAATCCACCTTCAGTGAAGGGTGGCAGTTGCTCAATTTCCGCAGGTATCATCCTTTTCTGCCCCGAATGCAAATGCCGCCAATTGCCCCCAAAACATACTCCGATTATTATTCTGTACACACATATATACGGTGGAACAATTTGTTCAATACAGGGGAAAATGCAACCTGTTCAGCCATGGGTATTACAGGGGCGATACACCTGTGCATGCGTAACTTGAGTTGCGGTCAATACTCAATCAGCTAAGATCGCAGCGATGCGAATTGTCATTCTCATTTGTACTCACAACCAGCCCGCCAAAATGGCTCAGACGCTGAAATCTGTAGCGCAACTCGCTGTACCGGCATCTGTGTCCTGCAACCTCACCGTGGTCAGCAACTCCCGTAACTGCGCAGCTGCAGAGGAATTCGAAAAGCATGTAGACACGCTTCCGTTCCGGCTATTGCATGAACCGGAGCCGGGTCTATCCATGGCGCGAAACACCGGTGTGGCTGAAACCCAGTCGGATTATATTGTCTTCACCGATGATGACGTGACGGTTCCGGCAGACTGGCTTGTCCGATATACAGCCGCGTTCCGGCGCTATCCGGATGCAGCTTTTTTTGGCTCCGACATCGTACCCGTGTTCCTTGAAGCAGATAGTTCATGGGGACATGCTTTTTCTACCGCCGCGGGCAGTTGCTTTGCGCAGTTCCGGGTTGGTCCACACGACAAGATGCTGGATGCAGGAACCAATCCTAAGCTCTATCCGTTCGGCGCCAATATGGCATTCCGGGTTGATGCGCTGAAACACTTCCGGTTTGACGAAAGTCTGGGCCGCCAGCCTGATGGCCTCGTCCTATCGGGCGAGGAAACCAAACTGATCGCCGACATGACTGCAGCCGGCCACGTCGGCTATCTGATATCGGACAACCCGGTCAACCATCGCATAGCGCCCTCCAGACAAACCCTGGAGTACGTCGCGCAATACTATTACGGCCAGGGTTGGCAGCAGGCCAGCAATGCCAGGAAAACAGGGAAATGGAGTTACCTGCCCGATCGGGTTCTGTCACCGGTTGCGGCATTCCTGTTCCGGTGTGCCCGGACTGTCGCCGGTTTGCTGCCGGTCAAAATCCTGAAAGTGTGGATTGAGCGTCAGCACGGTCACTTCAGCGGCCGAACAGCTGCGTTTCGGCACAGCCCGCCGGTTTAACCGGGAGCCGGTTTGACCGCGTCCAGGGCATGGCAAACCGGTGAACCTGGCCGGAATGATCACTGCACGCACAGGCAGACTCCCGACTGGTTTGCCGAGAACATTGCCACTTTATTTCAAGGATGAGCGACCCGAGACATAGGTAACAGAACGTACCGGACACATAGGTAACACTTTTCGTTTTGCGGGAGGTGTTGATGCCGTGGAGAGAGAGTTCGGTAATGGAAGAACGTTTACGATTTGTCGCCCGCCGACTTGAGGGTGAAGGCATGAGCGATTTGTGTCGGGAGTTCGGGATTTCCCGCAAGACCGGCTACAAGATTTTCAACGGTTACAAAGATCATGGCCTTGAGGCGTTGTGCGACCGTTCGCGCCGTCCGGTACGCTATGCCAATCAGCTTCCGGTCCAGATCGAGCAGATGATTGTACGGTTGAAGCGCGAGAAGCCGCACTGGGGTGCCAGGAAAATCCGTGAGTTACTGGTGCGACGCCTGGCCGGCGATGTGCGTATTCCGGCAAAGTCCACGGTTCATGCCGTGCTGGATCGCCATGGTCTGGTCAAGCGAGGCCGGCAGAGACAGCGCACAAAGGCTGAAGGAACGCCACTTTCAAAAGCCCTTTTGCCGAACCAACTGTGGTGCACCGACTACAAGGGCGAGTTCAAGCTCGGCAACGGCCAATACTGTTACCCCCTGACCGTCACGGATCAGGCATCGCGTTACTTACTCCTGTGCGAAGCCCTTGAAACAACAAAGCAGAATAATGCCTTAACTGCCTTTGAACGGCTGTTTGAGGAGCGCGGTCTGCCGCAAGCTATTAGAACCGACAATGGTGTGCCGTTTGCCTCGCCAAACGGTCTGTACAATCTGTCTAAGCTGTCGGTGTGGTGGTTGAGACTTGGCATCTCCATTGAACGCATCAGACCCGGCAACCCGCAGCAGAACGGCCGCCATGAGCGCATGCATCTCACCTTGAAGAAGGAGGCCACCAGACCACCGGGCATGAATATCCTTCAGCAGCAAGCCCGGTTCGACGAATTTGTCAGCGAGTTCAACACCGAACGGCCCCATGAGGCGCTCGGCATGAAGATGCCGGCTGAGCTCTACTCCGCTTCGGCAAGACCCTATCAAGGCATACCTGAGATTACCTATCCATTCCACGACAGGGACAAACTTGTCACCGCCTGCGGACGCATCTGCATGCACCGCAAGAAAATCAATATCTCGACCGCACTGGCCGGTCAAAAACTGGGACTAAAGGAGGTCGAAGATGGCATCTGGCTGGTAAGCTTCATCAACTATGATCTGGGATATATCGACCTGGAGCAAAAAACATTGCAAACTATCGACAACCCGTTCGGCACGAGGTTGTCACCTATGTCTTAGGTACAATCTGTTACCTATGTCTCCGGGCCGGACACAGGAGATAATTGGTTGCGGGGGCAGGATTTGAACCTGCGACCTTCAGGTTATGAGCCTGACGAGCTACCGGGCTGCTCCACCCCGCGCCAACAAATCGAAAGCGAGGGCACCAGCCCTCGCTTCTGGTGTTGTATGTAGCAATTCGGTGACCGGAATGAAAGGGGAAAATGTCACAAAAGACAATCGCGCCCCGCACATCGTTCTGGAGCAACATAAGTTCAATGGAACCCATGAAGTTGCACCAACACTTTGCAGGCGATCAGGTTCATGACTTCTGGTTGGTTCGACCGAAAGCCATCCTGATCCAGCCGGCGCCAGGGCCGGTTCAGGCTCCCTTTACGATCCGCAGTTTCGGTCTGCCCGTCTTGCCGGATGCCGGCACCGCAGGCTGTCCCGGGCGGTTGGCAGCAGCCGCGTTCAGTGCCTCGGCATTCTTGATCGAGCGCACCAGACCCAGCAGCAAATCCTCAGCGGCATCTGACAAATGGGCATGTTCGGGAGTTTCCAGCAGTGAAGACTGAATTTCCAGCAACAATCCCACAATCGCAGCGGGGCTCAAAGTCTGGTCGGATGACCCAGATCCAATCAAACCGATTTCTGTTGCAATATCCTCAGCCATGATTGTGTTCGCCCCATTCTGCGTTGAAATCTTCTGTTTCACCAAATTCAGGCTGGCATGCCGGGCGGGCAGGTTCTGTGACAATTGCCACATTGGGCCATAAAAATATCACGCCACCGGCACTTGAAGCCCACATTGTAGCAACAAAAAACCGCTCCGGCCCTTGTCAGGCCGAAGCGGTTTTGAAGAAATTGTAAAAGAAGGGAATTGCACATGCTCCTGTCTAAAGGAGCGGTCTCTGTTTTTTGCAGGCCTGGCAGCGACCTACTCTCCCGTGCCTTAAGACAAAGTACCATTGGCGCTGAGGCGGTTAACGACCGAGTTCGGAATGGGATCGGGTGGGGTCACCTCGCTATAACCACCAGGCCGGCAAAAAACAGAGCACATAACTGAACTTTAAAACGTCACTATTAAGGTGAGCATTGATTAATGAGAATAATCAAGCCTATCGAGCGATTAGTATTGGTAAGCTTCATGCATTGCTGCACTTCCACACCCAACCTATCAACGTCGTAGTCTACAACGGCTCTCAAGGGAAAACTGGTTTCGAGGTGGGTTTCCCGCTTAGATGCCTTCAGCGGTTATCCCTTCCGTACATAGCTACCCTGCAATGCTGCTGGCGCAACAACAGGTCCACCAGAGGTACGTCCACCCCGGTCCTCTCGTACTAAGGGCAGATCCTCTCAATTTTCCTACACCCACGGCAGATAGGGACCGAACTGTCTCACGACGTTCTGAACCCAGCTCACGTACCGCTTTAATTGGCGAACAGCCAAACCCTTGGGACCTGCTCCAGCCCCAGGATGCGATGAGCCGACATCGAGGTGCCAAACAACCCCGTCGATATGGACTCTTGGGGGTCATCAGCCTGTTATCCCCGGCGTACCTTTTATCCGTTGAGCGATGGCCCTCCTCACGTGGGACCACCGGATCACTATGACCGACTTTCGTCTCTGCTCGACATGTATGTCTCGCAGTCAGGCAGGCTTATGCCATTGCACTCAACGAGCGATTTCCGACCGCTCTGAGCCCACCATCGCGCGCCTCCGTTACTCTTTGGGAGGCGACCGCCCCAGTCAAACTACCCACCACACACTGTCCCGGATCCGGATAACGGACCGCGGTTAGACATCCATGTAGATAAGGGTGGTATTTCATCTTGCGGCTCCACATCAGCTGGCGCCAACGCTTCAAAGCCTACCACCTATCCTACACATGCCGACACGAATGCCAGTGTGAAGTTGTAGTAAAGGTGCACGGGGTCTTTCCGTCTAACCGCAGGAACCCCGCATCTTCACGGGGAATTCAATTTCACTGAGTCTATGCTGGAGACAGTGGGGAAGTCGTTACGCCATTCGTGCAGGTCGGAACTTACCCGACAAGGAATTTCGCTACCTTAGGACCGTTATAGTTACGGCCGCCGTTTACCGGGGCTTCAATTCAAAGCTCTCACCTCTCCTCTTAACCTTCCGGCACCGGGCAGGCGTCAGACCCTATACGTCGTCTTGCGACTTCGCAGAGCCCTGTGTTTTTGTTAAACAGTCGCCACCCCCTGGTCTGTGCCCCCCACACCTGCTTGCGCAAGCATGGGGCTCCCTTCTCGCGAACTTACGGGAGCAATTTGCCGAGTTCCTTCAGCATAGTTCTCTCAAGCGCCTTGGTATACTCTACCTATCCACCTGTGTCGGTTTCGGGTACGGTCCAATGTGGGAGCTATTTCCTGGAACGTCTTCGCTGCATCTCCAATCCGATAAGGAAATACAACTTACAACATCCGTCACTACCCACTGGTACAGGAATATTAACCTGTTTCCCATCGACTACGCATTTCTGCCTCGCCTTAGGGGCCGACTAACCCTGCGCAGATTAGCTTTACGCAGGAACCCTTGGATTTTCGGCGACAGTGTTTCTCACACTGTTTATCGTTACTCATGTCAGCATTCGCACTTCTGATATCTCCAGGTGTCCTCACAGATCACCCTTCGCAGACTTACAGAACGCTCCGCTACCGCGCATATTGCTATGCACCCGTAGTTTCGGTGCTTGGCTTTAGCCCCGTTACATTTTCGGCGCAAAGACCCTTAATTAGACCAGTGAGCTGTTACGCTTTCTTTAAAGGATGGCTGCTTCTAAGCCAACCTCCTGGTTGTTTTGGGATCCTCACATCCTTTCCCACTTAGCCAAGACTTGGGGACCTTAACTGACGGTCAGGGTTGTTTCCCTCTCCACGACGGACGTTAGCACCCGCCGTGTGTCTCCCGCGCAGTACTTCCAGGTATTCGGAGTTTGGTTAGGTTTGGTAATCCGTTATGGACCCCTAGCCCATCCAGTGCTCTACCCCCTGGAGTATTCACGCGAGGCGCTACCTAAATAGCTTTCGCGGAGAACCAGCTATTTCCAGCCTTGATTGGCCTTTCACCCCTAGCCACAAGTCATCCCCGGCTTTTTCAACAGACGTGGGTTCGGCCCTCCAGTGCATGTTACTGCACCTTCAGCCTGCTCATGGCTAGATCGACTGGTTTCGGGTCTAATCCAACGAACTAAGGCGCCCTATTAAGACTCGGTTTCCCTGCGCATACACCTAACGGTTTAAGCTTGCTCGCTAAATTAAGTCGCTGACCCATTATACAAAAGGTACGTGGTCACCATTTCAGGCTCCCACTGTTTGTAGGCATTCGGTTTCAGGTACTATTTCACTCCCCTTGTCGGGGTGCTTTTCACCTTTCCCTCACGGTACTGGTTCACTATCGGTCGCTGAGGAGTACTTAGGCTTGGAAGGTGGTCCTCCCATGTTCAAACAGGATTTCACGTGTCCCGTCCTACTCAAGTCTGCATACGATTTTTACCCATACGGGGCTATCACCCTCTATGGCGTGCCTTCCCAGACACTTTTGGTTTAATCATACACAGCACAGGCCTGGTCCGCGTTCGCTCGCCGCTACTAGCAGAGTCTCGGTTGATGTCCTTTCCTCCGGGTACTTAGATGTTTCAGTTCCCCGGGTTCGCCTCTTACACCTATGTATTCAGTGCAAGATACAGCCGAAGCTGTGGGTTTCCCCATTCGGAAATGCGTGGATCAAAGCTTATTCGCAGCTCCCCACGCCTTATCGCAGCGTATCACGTCCTTCATCGCCTCTCAGCGCCAAGGCATTCACCAAATGCCCTTAAGTCGCTTGATCATTCTCATTATCAATGCTCACCCGTCACGCCAACTCGCTTGGAACTCTTGGAGCTGGCAGGTAAACATTGAGAAAGACCAGTTATGTGCAAGATTTGTTTGACAGTGTGCGGTTAAACGCACTGGCTTGGGTTACAAGCAGGCCGTCCAAGCGTTGATGTATACGCTATATAGGCAGGACAGCCCAAACAAATCCCTTCTTTACAATGTCAAAAGAACAGAGCCGAACAGCAAAAAGCTGATCGGAAACTTTATATTCTCTGAGGGTCTTAAAGCACCACGCGCGTTGCGCCAAAAGGCGAAACAAAAAACAAAGCGAAAAATGGTGGAGGCGGACGGGATCGAACCGACGACCTGAAGCTTGCAAAGCTACCGCTCTCCCAACTGAGCTACGCCCCCGGTATTTTCCGAAAACCGCTGCTTGTGCTGTGTTGCCGCTAATCGAGCACTTAAATGCCGTTAGTAACCACCAAAACCCATCATGTGAAGCATGGTGGGCCTGGGTAGACTCGAACTACCGACCTTACGCTTATCAGGCGTACGCTCTAACCACCTGAGCTACAGGCCCCTTTAACAAAGGAAAAAGGCT
>CAVOQE010000009.1:155000-702494 GCA_963698275.1 uncultured Alphaproteobacteria bacterium
CGATCCGCAGCGTCTTCGGCGAGGCCGGTCTGGACAAACTGATCGCTACCCGGGAGGGCGAAACCACAATGCGCTATGCGCGCGCCCTTTCATCTGCCTCGTCGGCGCGCCAGAAGATCGAACGCCTCGCCGAACTGCGCAGCGAGGAAGGCTATATGGCGCAGGTCGAGCAGGTCGATGACCGCACATGGCGGCTGGCGGAAAACCACTGCCCGGTATGCGCTGCCGCCCGCGTCTGCCAGGGCCTGTGCCGGTCGGAACTGGCCATCTTCAGAAAAGTTCTTGGCAAATCCTTCACAGTGGAACGCGACGAGTACCTGCTGGATGGTGCGCGACGCTGCTCCTATCTTGTCCAGTCGCTGGTTCCGTCCTCCGGACCGGGCAACGGTTCGTGATCAAACCTGATCATCAACGCGGGCCACCATTGCCGGCATCGCCGGCAGCGTCATCTTCTGCCCGGCCCAACTGGCTCGCCCTGGCAAAGTCTGGTGTCTTGTCACGGTTTGTCTTCCTGGGACTTGGCATCTGGCTGCACGCCGCTGATGAACTGATCATTTCAACACTCATCACCGACATTGTTGGCGACATCGGCGGCATCGAGCTTCTCGGGTGGAACCTTGCCCTTTACGAACTCGGATCAATTCTGGCCGGTGCTGCCATGGGCCTGCAGATCGCCCGCTCGGGATTGCGCACCGGGTTCGCCATGTCGGCGCTGGTCTATGCCACCGGCTGTGCAATATCAGCACTGGCACCGGCCATGGAAGTCATGCTGCTTGGCCGGCTGGCGCAAGGCTTTGGTGGCGGCGGTCTGGTGGCAGTTGCGTTCATTGCAGTTGAAAAGCTGTTCGACAGATCCATCTGGCCGCAATTGTTTGCGCTGTTGTCGGCCATCTGGGGGATATCGGCATTCCTGGGCCCGCTGATCGGCAGCCTGTTCGCGCATGCAGACTGGTGGCGTGGCGCGTTCTGGTTTTTCGGCGCCCAGGCAGCAGCGCTGACGGCCATCGCCTACATTATAATACCAGCACAGCATGTTGCCGGCACACCAAATAATACCAGCACAGCATGTTGCCGGCACACCAACCAGCGGCAGCAGCGGCGGCTGCCCCGGCAAACCCGTGCAACCCGCCGAAAACGGCGCCGCACCAGGGGTTTTTCCTGCCCGGCGGCTGGCCATTCTGGCAGCCTCCATTGTCGCAATCGCCTGGTCCGGCATTACCGGCAATCTGACAGCCGCGATAGGAGCAGGATGTGCCGGTCTTGCCGGCTTGTGCGCATTTCTGGCGATCGATCAGAACCGCGCTTGCGGACATATCCTTCCATCGGCGATCCGGGTCCGCGGCAGCACCGCCCGCAACTCGCTTGTGATGGTGTTCTGTCTGGCAGCAGCGACGATCTCCTTCTCCATCTTCGGACCCATATTGTTACGTGTTCTGCATCACCTGTCAGCACTTGAGACAGGCTATGTTATTGCTTTGGAATCAATAGGATGGTCGGTTGCCGCAATTGCGCTGGCCAACCAACCGGAACACCGGGAAAAACTGATCATCCGGACCGGCGCAAGCCTGGTGGCCGTCGGACTGATAGGATTTGCCGTTACGATGGTTTCAGGCCCCGTCTGGCTGGTCTGCCTGTTTGCCGTTCTGCAAGGCGCCGGCTTCGGCATGTTCTGGAGTTTCATCATCCGGCGGCTGGTCGAATCCGTTGACGAAAACGAGCGCTCCATTGCTGCAGCTTCAATTCCCCTGGTGCAGCGAATCGCCTATGCCCTGGGCGCGGCAGTTGCAGGACTTGTTGCCAACTCTGCCGGCTTTTCCGGTGGCCTTTCCGTCCAGACGTCACAAATTGTCGCCACCTGGGTTTTTGTTGCCTTCATACCCCTTGCCACAATTGGAGTTTTTGCGGGCTTCAAAATGTCTGTAAAATGACCACTTTGTGTCTAAAAAAAGGCGCCATCGCGAAACTGCGCGATTTATGGCCGAGTTAACCGCCGATAAACCATATTCTACCAATATGAGGCTCTGCAAGGTTGTCTAAAATTTGCCTTACAACCTCACCGCCGCCGACGTCAACTCATTGTGCAAGCTCAGGTTTTTCAGCTTCACAGGGTCTCGAAAGGTTGACAGGAAGCGTGCTGACGGGCATTGTCCGCTCAGTTGGTGGGGACGGCTGACCAGCAGTTGTAAAACTGCGTTCAGCATAGCGTTTGTCAGGTTTTGGTGACTGCGTGACGACTAAGCAGCGCAGGATGGGTGTGTTCGTATCCATCCGGTGTTTAAAACGGGTTTGCAATCTACCGTGCAGGTGGCGGTTGTGATCCGGTCAGGTCAAGGGGTTTTACGGGTTTGAAGTCATTGTTCAAAAAGATGCGGCCGCATAAGGCAGGCTCTTTGACAGAGACCGCTCGTAAACTCAGCATCGATGACCTGACTGTCGACAACACCGATTTCTTCCTGGTTCCAAAACAGAAATCCAATAATTTCCAGCTGGTAAGCCTGGTGGCCTTCACATTGTTTGGTGGTGCCGCCGCTGCCGGCCTTGCTTTGAGCTGGCCGTCAACAACACAAGGCGTCATCGCCAACAGCTGGCAGGTGCAAGGTGGCCAACCGGCAAGCTCATCGGTGCAGAATGCGGGTTTCATCCAGACATCCTCCAAGGGTGATTTCAACGGTGCCATCGCCAAGGCAGTCTCTGCCAGTCCGATGCGACCATTGTCGGTGGCTTATATTCAGGGTCAACCGGACACAAGCGGTATAAATGCGACCGGCGACCTGTTGACGGATAACGGATATCCTGCGCCCGGCAGCGACGCGCTGACCTATGGCGAGCCGATCGTTCTTGAAAACAGCATTGAGCTTGCCTCTTTGCCCGATACCAACAATTCCACCAGCGTCTCCAAGACGCTGCCGCCGGAACCGGTTGACGAGGAAGTTGTTCTGCGCCAGGGCGACACGCTGATTGGCCGCATGGTCGACCTTGGCGTTACCGTCGACAGCGCGCGCGCGATTGCAGCGGCCATTGAACCGGTGTTTCCCGGTCGCCTGGTTCGCACCGGCCAGAGATACTCTGTGACGCTTGATAAGCAGCAGGATTTCTATGGCAATGAAGTGATCGCGCCGGTACGGGTATCGTTTACACCGCCTGGTGGCGAAGAACTGATTGTTGAGTCTGACGATGACGGTCGTTACATCGCAACCGTCGGTGGCAAAAAAGCCAAGCCCCTGTCGCGCATTGCGAACGCACCACACTATCGCGCCAAGGCAAAAGTATCATCCTCGGTTTACGCAGCCGCCCGCGACAATGGTGTTCCGGGCTACGTTATCAATGCCGCCATGAAGGTGCTTGGCCACAGCATCGACCTGCAGCGCCAGATACATGCCGGTGACCAGATTGACCTGTTCTACGGAAATCCGCTCAGCGGCTCGTCGACGAAGCGCAAAGTGCTGCATTATGCAAAATTGCGCACATCCGGCCGCGACCACATTTATTACCGGTTCACGGATTCAAAAGGTAACACCGCCTATTATGACGAAAACGGTGTAGGCGCCAGCAAATCGCTGATGCGGACACCCATTTCCGGCGTTCGCATCACGTCCGGCTTCGGCATGCGGCGTCATCCTTTGCTGGGCTATAACAAACTCCACACCGGTATCGATTTTGGCGCGGCCCGCGGTACGCCGATCAAGGCAGCCGGTGACGGTGTCGTGGTCCATGCCGGCTGGCGCGGTTCCTATGGCCGCACCGTGGTCATCAAGCACGCCAAAGAGTACTCAACCCTGTATGCCCACATGAGCAAGACCGCGAAGCTGAAAAAGGGACAGAATGTCCGCCAGGGTCAGGTTATCGGTTATGTTGGCACGACCGGCCGGTCCACCGGCCCTCACCTGCACTATGAAGTCCGCAAGGCCGGGCGCCCGATCAACCCACGCAGGGTGCAGGTCGCCTCTTCCGGCAACAAGCTGGAGGGCCAGGAATTGCGGGCCTTCAAGCAAAAGAAGAGGAAGGTCCTGGCTCTCATGCAGGAAGCGCCTTCCTCAATTCAGATCGCCCAGGTCAACGGACAATAACACCGGTCACGCTTGACGGACTTTCCCGCCTCAACCGGATATCTATTCACTCATGATCCATTGCATCGGCTTGCCGTCGCGCAGACCCGACACTTCAATCTGCTCACCGGCCTGCCTGCCGGCCATGACAGACAGCCAGTCCTGCGGCTTCCGGATGCGTCTGTCATTTGCCCGGTATACGACATCACCCGTCCTGAGCCCTGCTTTGTCACCGGACAGTCCCGGCACAATTCTCACCACCAGCACACCCTGGCGGCCAGCTTCGCCACTGGGTGGAACCGCCCTGAGCAGCAGCCCTGTTCTGGCTGGAACAAAGCGGCCCGTGCTGACAAGAGCATCAGCAACAACCTGAACCAGCCTTGCATCGACTGCAAAATTCACCCCGATATTGGCGTCTGACTGTTTGGTGAAGATGGCTGACAGTACTCCGGCAAAACGGCCCTGCATGTCCACCAGTGCGCCGCCTGACATGCCGGGGTTCACGGCAGCGTCGGTCTGGATGAAATCTTCAATGGCATTGAAGCCGACACCGGCCCGGTTTACCGCCGATACCCGGCCACAACTTACCGACAGGCCGACACCGAAGGCGTTGCCGATGGCACACACTTCATCACCCAGGCCCGGCGTGCTGTCGCGACCGGCAATTGCCGGCAATGCCTCGTCGATCTGCAGCACCGCCAGATCGCTCGCCTTGTGGCGCGCAACCACCCGGGCCGGGTAACTGGTTCCATCATCATCGCGCACCAGCACCGGCACCTGGTCTTGAACCGGCCCCAGCACATGGTCCGCCGTCACAATGGTACGGCCATCACCAATCACAACGCCGCTGCCTTCCGGTTCAGCGAGGTTAGGCGGCCTTCCCGACCAGACCGGCATCACGGTCACCACCGACTTGCGGGCAATCTCCAGGGGCGAGAGGTCTCGTCCACTGGCTGCGGGTGCGATGACGCCCATAAGAAGGATCGCCAGTACCGGAGCGGCAACATGTTTTTTCGCGCCAGGCATCATGTGTGCTCAGCTCCGCGTGAATTCGGGTTGCCCGAGGTCGCCAACCCGGGTTGACCGACCATGCAGGCAAACCTCGCGAAACTGGTACAAAAGCGCTGCCGTCGGTGCATACATGCGATGCCCGATCGTTGGCAGTACCGCAGACATGACCGGCTTGCCTCCGATTTTGTCAGGCACCATTTCAGGAATTGACGGGACATCCAGCTCTTGCAGGGGAACACGATAGAGTTCCGCAACCTCGCCGGGATCGGGTGTGAAGCTCGCACCGGCACCTGCCCACACCACAACCGGTGTGATGACGAACCCCGAACGGGTCACCATGTCATCCAGCAATCCCAGAACCGACGATTTATCAAGGCACAGGCCCACTTCCTCATGGGTTTCGCGCAAGGCGGCGTCAATCACGTCTTCACCCTCGTCAAGGCGTCCGCCCGGCAAGGCAAACTGGCCGCCATGCCGGTTCAGCTTGCTTGCTCTCAGGGTCACCACGATGTCGGTTGGCGCCTCCTGCCACGCGGCACCGAGAACCAGGGCGACGGCAGCCTTGCGCAGGGAGCCGTCTGTAACGGTCATCCGATCATGTACCGAAAGGTTCTGGACGATAGCTTCACGCAGACCAGCGTTGAGAGAGTAGCTCATCTGGATATTCTAGAACATTTTGTGCCCAGATAGAATCTGTTTGGTACGCGATACTCCAAATGCGGCATCGCGTACCAGGTGTGTAAGTTTATCAGCGAGCAGCTAGAGCAACATGGGTTCAACTGACCCCATGTTGCTCGATCACTTTGACAGCGATCAGGTCAATGACTTTTGGTTGATTCAACCAAAAATCATCGCGATCTAGTGAACACTGGCCGGTTTGGAAGCGTCATCGCCTGTGTTCGGAGCTATGATGCCAGCCTCCATTTCACCGGCGGTTTCCCCGTTGAAGGTCAACCCAAGCTTGCCGGCGTCGATCTTGACGACCTGTTCGTCATGGATCTTGCCGTCAAGGATCGCTTCCGCCAGCGGGTCCTGAACCAGTTTCTGGATCACCCGTTTCAACGGGCGTGCGCCATATGCCGGATCATAGCCCTGGGTTGCCAGGTGATCACGCGCCTTGTCGGTCAGATCCAGAACGATCTTGCGATCTTCCAGCAACCGCGCCAGCCGGGCCAGTTGAATGTCCACAATGGCACCCATGTTCTCCCGCTTGAGCCGGTGGAACAAGATGATCTCATCAAGCCGGTTGAGAAATTCCGGCCGGAAGTGGGAACGGACCATTTCCATAACCTGATCGTGTGCGGCTTCCGCTGCCTGGTCTTCTTTCAGCGCAACCAGGTATTCAGCACCGATATTGGACGTCATGATGATCAGCGTGTTGCGGAAGTCGACCGTGCGGCCCTGACCGTCAGTCAGGCGGCCATCGTCAAGCACCTGCAGGAGCACATTGAACACATCGGGATGTGCCTTTTCAATCTCGTCAAACAGAATGACCTGATAGGGCCTGCGGCGCACCGCTTCAGTGAGCGCACCCCCTTCGTCATAACCGACATACCCCGGAGGCGCACCGATCAGCCGGGCCACCGAGTGCTTCTCCATATACTCAGACATGTCTACCCGCACCATCGCCTGCTCGTCATCGAACAGAAATGCAGCCAGCGTCTTGGTCAGTTCGGTCTTGCCGACACCGGTGGGGCCCAAGAACATGAACGAACCGATCGGCCGGTCGGGATCCTGAAGACCGGCCCGCGCACGGCGAACCGCCGTTGAAACCGAGCGCACCGCATCTGCCTGTCCGACAACCCGCTTGGCGAGTTCGGCTTCCATGGTGAGCAGTTTCTCCCGCTCACCTTCCAGCATCTTGTCAACCGGAATCCCGGTCCAGCGCGATACCACGCCCGCAATATGACTGGCAGTAACCGCTTCTTCCATCAACGGATTGGCGGGCTTGCAGATCGCTTCCGTATCGGCAAGCTTCTTCTCCAGTTGAGGGATCGCGCCATAGGCAAGCTCGCCCGCCTTGGCCAGGTCCCCACCGCGCTGGGCGCGTTCAAGCTCAAGCCGGGCATGATCCAGCTCTTCCTTGATCTTCTGGGCCTCGTTGAGCTTCTGCTTTTCCGACTGCCAGGTCTGGGTCAGGGCCGACGATTTTTCTTCAAGATCGGCCAGTTCCTTTTCCAGCTTGCCGAGCCTGGTCTTGGAAGCCTTGTCGTCTTCCTTCTTCAGGGCCTCGCGCTCGATCTTCAACTGGATGATGCGCCGGTCCAGCTCGTCCAGCTCTTCAGGCTTTGAGTCAACCTGCATGCGCAGACGCGACCCCGCCTCGTCCATCAGGTCGATGGCCTTGTCGGGCAAAAACCGGTCGGTGATATAGCGGTTGGACAGATTGGCGGCTGCAACCAGAGCTGCATCGGTGATGCGCACGCCATGGTGCATTTCATACTTTTCCTTGAGACCGCGCAGGATCGACACCGTGTCTTCAACTGTTGGTTCGGATATGAACACCGGCTGGAAACGACGCGCTAACGCTGCGTCTTTTTCAACATGCTTGCGATACTCATCCAGAGTTGTTGCACCTATACAGTGCAGTTCACCGCGCGCCAGCGCAGGCTTGAGCAGGTTTGATGCATCCATGGCACCGTCCGCCTTGCCGGCCCCCACAAGGGTGTGCATTTCATCGATGAACAGGACGATATTGCCGGCTGCTGCCTGCACTTCCGACAGGACCGACTTGAGCCGCTCTTCAAACTCGCCGCGGTATTTCGCACCGGCAATCAGCGAGCCCATGTCAAGCGCCATCAATTTCTTGTCGCGCAGGCTTTCAGGCACATCGCCATTGATGATGCGAAGCGCCAGGCCTTCCGCAATGGCCGTCTTGCCGACACCGGGTTCACCGATCAGAACCGGATTGTTCTTGGTGCGCCGCGCCAATACCTGGATGGCCCGGCGAATCTCTTCATCGCGGCCGATGACCGGGTCGAGTTTGCCTTCGCGGGCGGCTTCGGTCAGGTCACGGGCAAATTTTTTCAGCGCATCATAGCCTTCTTCAGCAGATGCACTGTCAGCGGTGCGTCCCTGACGCAATTCATCAATCGCCTTGTTCAATCCGGTCGGCGTAACACCACCGGCCTTCAGCGCGTCCTGGGCACCTGATTTTTCAACGGTAAGGGCCTGCAGCAGACGTTCAGCAGTGACAAAACTGTCACCTGCCTTGCTCGAAATCTGCTGGGCAGTTTCAAACAGGCGTGCAGTTTCCGGTGCCAGATACAATTTACCTGCACCGGACCCTTCCACTTTCGGAAACTTTGCAAGGCGTGCACTCGTATCGGCCAGAACAGCCTTGGCATCGCCGCCAGCAGACTTGATCAGGCCTGACGCAAGGCCCTGATCGTCGTCAAGCAGCACTTTGAGAATGTGTTCGGCAGAGAACTGCTGGTGATTTTCGCGTAATGCCAGATTCTGGGCGGCTTGAACAAAGCCCTGGGCACGCTCGGTATATTTTTCAAAATCCATGACAAACTCCTTCTGGCATATCCGGTTGCACAGCCTGCAACTACAGCACTGAAATCTGGATATCCGGTTCTGGATTCAGGGCTTGCGCCCTATCTGTGTTACTCCCTGCCCGGCCAGTGAAGGATGTCGCTATCAGCCAACATTCATGAACCACTGGTCAAACAGTATGCTTCCTGCCAGATATAGGTATCGTTTTTTCCATAACAAGATTTGGACAGCCTAAATATGGCCGGCATGATCACCATCTGCGCACTGAACACGTTTCCGGTGAAAGGCATGTCTGTTCAGACCCATGAGTCAATTCAGGTCAGCGCCGGAGAAAATTTTCCGTTTGACCGAAGCTGGGCTATCGAGGCCGGCGCCAGAAAATTTGACGTGGCCGCGCCGGCCTATCTGCCCAAGACCGCTTTCGCCCAGTTGATGAGCCATGAGAAGATCGCCGGCCTTGCGACAAATATGGATGTGTCCGGCGGAAATCCGGTTTTCGTCATAAGCCGTGACGGCAAGCAGGTTGCGCGCGGTGATCTCTCAACCCCGGTCGGGCGACAGATCATCGAACAGTTTATGGCTGCATACATGAAGGACGAGCTGCGCGGCAATCCACGCGTTGTTCATGCCGACGGTCACCATTTCACCGATGTGCCGGCGAAATTCATCTCGATCCTCAACCTGGCAAGTGTAAGAGAGGTCGAACGCGTTGTTGGCAAGCCGCTTGATCCATTGCGGTTTCGCGCCAACATCCATATCGATGGTGCAGAACCATGGGCCGAGTTCGGCTGGTTGAGCAAGACACTGCAGGTGGATGGAACACCGGCGTTTCGTGTCGCTGAGCGCATTCAAAGATGTGCCGCCACAAGTGTTAACCCACAGACAGCCGAGCGCGACATGAACCTGCCACGAACCTTGATGTCTGCCTTCCAGCATGATGACTGCGGCATTTATGTCAGCGCCACAGCTGACCGGGTTTTGAAACTCGGTCAGCAGATCACTATTGCATAGGCAACAAGGTGTCAGGGTAACACTACCCGCTGGATCAGCATGGTTTTCGATTGAATCAATCAAAAACCATAGATGGGTTCAATTTAACCTCATCTCGCTCTAGGCCGCGCTGACGTCCTCAGTTGCGGCGTCATCGTCGGATGAAGCTGCACTGTCTGCCGCATCAGCCACTTCAACCGGTTTTGCCTTGCGGGCGCGAGGCTGGCGTTTTGGCTTGGCTTCGACAGTCGCGTCATCGCCGTCGCTGCTGGCTTTGCCGTCGCGGTCTCCAGCTTCACGGCGCAGGAAATCAGGCGCTTGTGCCTGCCAGTTTTCGTCACCTTCGGCAGACGATGCAGGTTGTGCCCCTTCGCTGCGGCTTACAGCATCTTCATTGTCGGCAGCAGGGCGCTGGCGGCCATTGCCGCGTTGCCCGCGATTGCTTCTGCGGTTGCTCTGCCGGCTGTTCTCGTCCCCGCCATCTTCACTGGCAGACGCTTGCTTGTTGTCGCCTTCACCGCCACTAGCGGACGCTGCTTCACCCTCGCTGTCACCATCTTCACGCCGCTGCTGGTTTTGTTGGGCCTGCTGCTGCGCTTGCTGGTTTTGCTGATTGAAGGCTTGAGCCGCAGCCACAATCCGCAGATAGTGTTCTGCGTGCTGGAAATAATTTTCCGCGTTGACGTTTTCACCGGATGAAACCGCATCGCGGGCCAGTTGCAGGTATTTGTCGGCAATTGTCTGGGCATTGCCGCGCACTTTCACGTCCGGGCCATTGCTTTCAAACACACGGTTGAGTGGATTGGACTGACGTCCGCCGCCACCACCACCACCACCGCCGCGATTTCCACCACCGCCGCCACGCCCGCGTGATCTGTTCTTATTGTGTGGTTGTCCTTGTCTCATTCCGTAATGTCACCTGCAAAATTTAAAACAAACCCGGCCTGCCTGTCCTTTCGGAAACAGGAAAACCTTCATGAAATAGCTTTCAAAGCAATATGCCTTGCATAACCCCTGCGATATTTAAGCCCCGGAGCCTTGACCCCCAATAATCCGCAAATGCCACCTTCCAAGCTTCAATGCTCTGGATATCAGTACGGTTTTAAGGTGCCTTGACAAGATCGGCGCATATCTGCCCGCGCCAGCGATCGTTCGCTCCAAGAAGTCCTGCGCTCAATGTGTTACCCACATCACCGCGCCACATGACCTCGCTGAAATAGAAAATAGCCGCTTGTGCGCGTGTTTCCAAGTAGTTTTTTTCATATGGCGTTTTGCATCAACAAACTTTGAAAACTGCACATCGAATTATTCCGGCCAGATCGCGTATCAGACCGGTGCTGTCATCGCTCAGCACAAACCCTGCACGTGCCGCAATCCGCACAACTTCCCCATGCTGTCCCTTGCCAAACTCAACCAGCACATGCCCGTCAGGTTGCAACAGCCCGGCGGCATCTGAAAAGATTGCCCGGTAGCCATCCAGTCCATCTGCTCCCCCGTCGAGCGCCAGGCCGGGATCATAATCACGAACATCTGCTGCAAGACCGGCAATCTCGTGGCTGGCGATATAGGGCGGATTTGAAACCACCAGGTCAAATTTGCCGCTCACTCCGCCCGCCCAGTTCGTGCAGACAGTTTCAAGGCGGTCATCGACACCCAGCGCAACGGCATTGCTGCGGCAGACTTTCAAAGCTTCCTGCGACATGTCAGTGGCAACACCGGTCGCAGATGGAACCTCAGCCAGCAGCGTTATGACTATGACACCGGTCCCCGTGCCGATATCGAGCACCCGCACCGGACCTTCACCGCGCAGCCCGCCCAGCAGCCGCAGGCCCGTTTCCACCAGCACCTCGGTGTCCGGGCGCGGATCAAGTGTGGCCGGTGAAACCTTGAACTCGCGCCCGAAAAATTCCTTGCATCCGATCAGTCGCGAGACCGGTTCGCCGGCCTGGCGACGATTGATCATCTCCTCAATCTGCAAGATATGCTCATCGCACACCGGCGTTTGCGGTCGTGCTATGAGTTCAAGATCACTCAAGCCCGTTACATGGCCAATAATCAGCCGTCCGTCGAGCATGGCCGTATCGATACCCGCAGTACGCAATCTGGCAGCAATGTCGCGATGCAGCTTCTCAGCCTCAAGCGGCATGTTCATCGCCATCAGCGGCCAGAAGCGTTGCCTGATGATCCGCCACCAGGGCATCTATGATTTCGTCGAGCCCGTCACCGGCAATGATGGTATCGAGCTTGTACAGCGTAAGATTTATGCGATGATCACTCACCCGGCCTTGCGGATAGTTGTAGGTGCGGATGCGCTCGGAGCGATCGCCGGAACCAACCTGACCCTTGCGGGCATCCGAGCGCTCCTGGTCAACCCTGGTTCTTTCCATGTCATAGAGCCTTGCGAGCAGTTCCTTCATCGCACTGGCCCGGTTCTGGTGCTGGCTCTTTTCTGCACGTACCACCACAATGCCGGAGGGCACATGAGTGATGCGAACCGCGGAATCGGTCGTGTTGACATGCTGCCCGCCCGAACCTGATGCACGCATTGTGTCAATGCGTATGTCTTCATTCCGGACTTCGACGTCAACCTCTTCGGCTTCCGGCAAAACGGCAACCGTGGCCGCTGACGTATGTATCCGGCCTTGCGCTTCGGTTTCCGGCACCCTTTGCACGCGGTGCACTCCGGACTCAAATTTGAGCTTGGCGTAGACGCCGGCGCCGGAAATACCGGCAATGATTTCCTTGTAGCCGCCGTGTTCTGCCTCGCTTGCCGACATCACCTCGACCTTCCAGCCGTGCAAGCTTGCATGCCGCTGGTACATGCGGAACAGATCACCGACAAACAAAGCCGCTTCATCACCACCGGTGCCTGCCCGGATTTCAAGTATGACATTGCGTTGATCGGCTGCATCTTTGGGCAGCAATTGCAGCCTCAAGTCATGCTCAAGCGTTTCCAGGCGTTGTTTCAGGCCGTCATGCTCCGTCCGCGCCAACTCCTCCATTTCAGCGTCGCCGGACCGCATCATTTCTTCCACACCGGCCAACTCTTCGCTGCTGGAGCGCAAGGAACGGATGACCGAAACGGTTGCTTCAAGTTCAGCATATTCCTTGGACAGCCGTACGAAATCGTCCCCGACTACGCCCGAGCCAAGTTCCGCCTCGATTGCCTCGAAGCGTTGCAGGATCTTATCTATTTGCGGACTATCTGAAAGAGACATAATGGCAGTATTGCTGGTGGAACCAGACCTACTTCTACAGCAGCATGAGTAAAAGTATAGAGCGAGATGAGCGGGTACCAACGCAACGATGCAACCAGCCGGTACGGCGTGATTGCATCGGCAATACCAAAGACAGAATATCAGCCGCCGCGGTTCATCAACTTGTTGATGTCGAGAGTACGGTTGACGAGAACCTCGCCCGGATTACCCAGGGTTCCCCCGGGCCTGCCGTCGATCTCAAAGGCCAGCAAGCCGCCGTCGCGTGCAATGACCACGAGACCTTCCTGGTTGGGCACCTTGAAACGATCTCCCGCGTTCAGTGTATCAACAAGAATGGTTTTGCCCTTGCCGTCCTCAATGCGCACCCAGACCCGCTCTGATGCACGCAGCACCAACCGGGCATCGGTATTGTCGGCGCCGAAGATACGGCCCTTGCCGTCCCGAGACAACGGTTTGTCGACAGACTTGATGGGCTGGGTGGTTGCCGTTGTGATGGTGTCGGCGATGGCGTCTATCTGACCGTTATTGGCAATCAGCTTGTCGAGACCATCCAGGCTGTCGGCCGCGCGGTCGGCCTCCGCAGCAAGCAGCGCACCGATCGGATCTGTCGCCGGATCAACCGCTTCCGCGGTCTTGGGCGCATCGCCGAGCGGTTGCTCGATTTTGCTCACATCAGCCGAAACTTCGCTACTGCCGCCTTCGACGACGACCGCTGTATCAGCGGAACCGGTATCGAGAGCCTGCGCAACCGTCTGGCTGGAATCAGAACCGCCGCCAGGCAGCAGCGCGTAGCTGACACCACCGAACAATAAAACCGCCGCCAGCACCGAAGCAACGACACCACCTCCACCACCGGCCATCTCCTTGAGGCGGCGGCTCAACGGGAAATCGATGATGCGGGCACTTCCAAGCGGTGCCGGCTTGCGTGAGCCTTGTGGCCGTGGCGCACTCGATCTCGGCAGCAACTGGGCATAGTGCATCATCATCGGTTGGGGATCGAAACCCAGAAACTCGGCATAAGCGCCGACCATGCCGATGGCATCGGTACGATGCGGCATGCGGGTCAGGTCACCACGCTCGATGGCGTCAAGATGAATGGGATGTACTCTTATTGCCCGCGCCACATCACGAAGACTGACCTTGCGCCGCTCGCGCTCGCGCTGCAAAAACCAGCCTGCTTCACCGGCAGGGTCTTCGGAACCATCCGGCTTGGTCCGGTAGCTCTGGTAATTATGGTCAAAGTTGCCGCGCGTATGCTGATTCATCGCCGGGTACTCCTGCTTGATCCGGCGCCTGTGTGCAGCGTGCGCGACCTTCGCGAATGCGCAAAGGTCAAAGCAACTCATACTGACATCCGGAACACCCTAGCTCCGGAACACATCCGTTCGAAGCTCATGACTATTCGCGGTCCAGAATGAACAAACAGGGTTAGCAATTCGTGAACACAACGCCAGTTTGCGTAAAATTCAACAAACACGCTGCAATTCTGGGTCGCAGAAGTGAGACCTCGACCCTAAAGCGGAATTTTGTGCTGTCTGGCGAAACCCACAAGCGGCTCACGCAGTGAGGACGCTTCGCTTTCGAAATGACCGCGCAGGAAGGCCCCCGCTTGCACCGAGTCGAGTTTCAACAGCATCTGTTTCACTGGCCCTATTGACGTCGGTGCCATTGAAATTGACCGGAAACCCAGGGCAATCAACGCCATGGCTTCTAGCGAATTGCCCGCCATTTCACCACACAAGGTCAGCGCCGTGGAATGGCGCTCACAACTTTCGCGAATCGTATCCATCACCTTGAGTGCTGCCGGTGACAGGACATCATAGCGCCCGGCAAGTTTGGGATGCTGACGATCAGCTGCAAACATGAACTGCATCAGGTCATTGGATCCTATCGAGACAAAATCCGTATGCGGCAACAACTGATCCAGCTGCCAGACAAGCGCGGGCACTTCGATCATCGCACCCACTTTTATCTCACGCGGCAGTTCATAGCCACGATCTGCAAGAAACCGGCATTCCATATCTACCAGTTCACGGGCCCGCACCATCTCCGATGTTTCAGAGATCATCGGAAACATGACCCGCAGCACCTTGCCCGCAGCCGCTGATATCAAGGCGCGCAACTGCAGTCTCAGCAGGGCCGGCCGATCAAGAGCCATGCGAATGGCCCGCCATCCGATTGCCGGGTTTTCCTCTTTCACCGATGTCAGATAGGGCAACACCTTGTCCGATCCGATATCCAGGGTGCGAAACACGACCGGCCGGTCGCCGGCCCCGTGCAGGATGCTTTCATAGAAGCGTTTCTGCTCGCCAAATCTCGGAAAACGCCGCGCCAGCATGAACTGAAGCTCGGTACGAAACAGGCCGATACCATGCGCACCTGCTGCCTCCAGGTGGGGAAGGTCGACAATCAGGCCCGCATTGATCCCCAGATCGATATGACGCCCGTCCAGAGTGACGGCAGGTATATCGCGCATCTTGGCATATTGCGCCTGACGTTTCGCATACAAGCGGACCTTTTCGGTGTAGACCTGCTGCACATCCTGCGACGGCCGTATATGCACATCACCCGATCCGCCATCGATGATGATTTCCTGCCCGTCTTCAGCCAGGTCCGACACTGATCGTGCCGATCCGACAGTGGTCACCCCCAGCGCACGCGCCACAATGGCCACATGAGAGGTTGAACCGGCAACTTCCAGTACCAGGCCGCGCAATCTGGAAGGGTCATAGTCAAGCAGTTCCGCCGGACCCATGGTGCGGGCAAGAACGATGGAGTCCTTCGGCAATTCGGTACGCGAGGCTTTTTCCTCAGCACCGGTGAGAATGCGCAGCAAGCGGTTGGCAATATCATCCAGATCGTGCAGGCGTTCGCGCAAATACGGATCAGACTGGCGCGCCATGCGCGCGCGCGTATCGGACTGCACCCGTTCAACTGCCGCTTCTGCGGTCAGGCCCGTGGCAACAGCTTCACGCAGCTTGCGCAACCAGCCCCGGTCACGGGCGAACATCCGCACGGTTTCCAGCACATCTTCGAAATCACTGCTGAACTGACCCGGCCGCTTGTCTGCAAGTTGGTCTACCTGCGCCTGCAACTGATCTATCGCGACATCAAGCCGGCCACGTTCTTCCTCGATATCCTCGGCGATGAACCGGGTCACAATCACCCGAGGCTCGTGCAGCACCACATGGCCGAGCGCGACCCCGTCAACCAGGCCTTCCCCGGTAATGTGATAGGAGCCGGTAAGTTGCGCGCCATTGCCGGCCGCTTCCAGTTCTGATTGCACATCAGGTGTGGCTATCACTTCAGCCAGAACCATGGCGACCGTCTGCAGGGCCTCTTCTTCCTCTTCCGCATAACTGCGCTTGACCTGGTTCTGCACAACCAGAACGCCGGACACGATGCCATGGCGCATGATCGGCACGCCAAGAAACGAGGAATAGATTTCTTCCCCTGTCTCGGGAAGGTATTTGAAGGCCGGGTGGGCCTGGGCATCAGACAATGACAGCGGTTCGGCCTGATGGGCAATAAAGCCTACCAGGCCTTCTCCTGCCAGAAGTCTGGATTTGTGAACCGCACTGGACTTCAGGCCTTCTGAAGCGAACAGTTCCAGATCATTGCTGCCAGGGCGTACGACATAGATGGAGCATACCTCGGCCACCATGTTGGCCGCGATGAGCGAAACAATCTTGTCGAGTCTTGCCTGCGCAGCTTCCGGTCGTGCCATGACCTCGCGCATGCGTCTGAGCAAAACTCGCGGGCCCTGGACTGGAAGTACCATCAGCGCGCAGTCTCACCTTTCGGATGTTTTCGCCAATTCATCTTCATATGCAAACTCTCAGACAATGCCGGCCTCATGCCGCTTCCATGCCATAGGCCTCATGCAAGACCCGCACTGCCAGTTCAGTATAGTCTTCATCGATCAGTACGGAAATCTTGATCTCCGACGTGGTGATTGCCTGAATGTTGATACCCTTGTCGGCAAGTGTCCTGAACATCACCGCGGCAACGCCTGCATGACTTCGCATGCCGATACCGATGACAGACACCTTGGACACGCCCTTTGACGCTTCAAGCTCCAGAAAACCGATGTCCTGTTGGGCTGCTTCAATCACCGCCATCGCCCGTTCAATATCCTTGTTGGCAACGGTAAAGGTAATATTTGCGGTATCCCCGTCAGCCGACACGTTCTGGACAATCATGTCGACGCTGACACCGGCCTCGGCAAGTGGTCCGAACACCGCCGCTGAAACACCGGGTTTGTCCTTGACCCGGCGTATCGACACCTTGGCCTCGTCGCGCGAATAGGCAATTCCGCTGACAACCTGTTGTTCCACCATGTCCTCCTCATCGCAAACTAATGTGCCGGGGCCCGTGCCGTCTTCACGGTTCTGGTGTTCCGACTCAGGGCTTTCAAAACTGGATCGTACCTGCAATGGCACCTTATACACCATGGCGAGTTCGACCGATCGGGTCTGTAACACCTTGGCACCTTGCGAAGCCAGTTCAAGCATCTCTTCATATGAAATGCGATCGACCTTGCGTGCCTTGGGTTCGATGCGCGGATCTGTGGTGTAGACCCCGTCCACATCGGTATAGATATCACATTTTGCCTCAAGTGCAGCCGCCAGAGCCACCGCGCTTGTGTCAGATCCGCCACGGCCCAAAGTGGTAATCCGGCCGTTCGACGATATGCCCTGGAATCCGGCCATGACCGCAATCTGTCCATCTGCCATCGCGGCAATCATATTGCTGCAGTCGGCATCAAGAATGCGGGCAGCACCATGGGTGTCACTTGTCAGCATCGGCACTTGCCACCCGGCCCAGGAGCGCGCCTTCAGCCCCATCGACTGCAGGACGATTGCCAGCAGCCCTGCTGTAACCTGTTCACCTGAGGCTACAACCGCATCATATTCCTTCATGTCTGTTGAAACGGCATTGCCGCCACCACTGGCGGCTGCTTCATTGACCCAGCCAACCAGTTGGTCGGTTGTTCCAGACATCGCCGAGACAACAACTGCAACTTCATGCCCGGCAGCAGCTTCACGCGCAACATGGCGCGCAACATTGCGGATCCGTTCTATGTCGGCAACAGAGGTCCCACCAAATTTCAGTACAAGCCGGCCCAAGATCACCCTGCCTTTTCAAAACAAAACCCGCTCACACCCGGTTACGTATAACCCGGTACCACAGCCATTCGACCATCGGTTGGTAGGTAGCCGCCACCTGACGTGTGAAACTCATAACCGCAAACACTGCCATTGTGCAATATTGAGGTATTGTGCAAGTAACATGACCACAAGTTGATCGATGATCGGAAATTCGATGACCAGCCCGCAAACAGCAGAAAGAAGCCCCGCAACTTCAGTGGACAATGCCGAGGTGGAACGTTTTTCGGCCATGGCTGCAGAGTGGTGGAATCCGGACGGCAAGTTTGCGGTATTGCACAAATTCAACCCGGTTCGCCTCGATTACATCCGTGAACAGGTCACCGCGAGACTGCGCATAGATCCGCATCAGCGCACACCTTTTTCCGGCCTGAAGTTTCTTGATATCGGCTGCGGCGGCGGCCTGCTGTCTGAACCCATGGCGCGCCTTGGTGCTGCGGTGACGGCAGTCGACCCGTCTGAAAAAAACATCAGGACCGCATTGGTTCATGCAGAAGAACAGGGCCTTGAGATCAATTATCGCGCGTCAACCGCCGAACAACTCGCCTCAGAAGGCGCCCGCTTCGATGTCATCTTGAACATGGAAGTGATCGAACACGTTAACGATCCTGCCGCCTTTACGGCGACATGCGCCTCCATGCTCAACCCCGGTGGCATTATGTTCGTGGCCACCCTGAACCGCACGCTGAAAGCCTTCGGCCTTGCCATCCTGGGGGCAGAGTACGTGCTCGGCTGGTTGCCTAAAGGCACCCATCAGTGGGAAAAGTTCATTACACCGGCCGAACTGCACGGTTGGCTGGCTGCCGGCAATTGCCCGGCACAAGATACCGTCGGTGTCACCTATTCCCCAATCTCGGGCACCTGGCGCAAAGCCGCCGATACGGATGTGAATTACATGATCGTGGCGCAGAAACCGGCGAGTTGAGCGGCAATGATCACACTCAATTGCCGTCTTCCGGCAGTTTGGGAAGCGGCAGGACTTCAACCCCTTCGTCATGAAGCTCACGCGCTTCTTCGATTGTGGCTTCACCGTAAATGCCGCGCTGTTCTTCTTCACCATAATGAATGCGCCGGGCAGCTTCGGCAAACTTGTCGCCGACATAATCTGCGTTTTCTTCAACATGCGATCGAAGTTTGCGAACCATCTCGGCCATCGCCTGCGCCTTGGGGTCGAGTGGCGCATGCAATGCCGGGACCGGATCATTGCTGCGGTTGCTCCTGACAGGCACACCCGGTGTCATCAGCGCTTTTGTTACCTTGTGCGATCCGCACACCGGGCACTGAACCAGTTGCCGCGCCACCTGGTCATCAAAGCTGTCGCTGCTGGCAAACCAGCCATCAAACCGGTGTTCAGCCTCACATAGAATATCGTAGCGGATCATTCTGCGGCTGCCTGCGACACATCATCAGCAATACTGAGTACCTTGTCGTGCGTAAGTGCCGGCACGCGGCCACGCGCCTGCGCCACTTTCGCCGTATCGATCTCGGCCATGACAATACCGGTTGTCACGTCACCGGCATCAGCCAGCACCTCGCCCCAGGGCGAAACAATAAGACTATGGCCAAATGTCTTACGTCCCTCCTCATGAGTTCCCGACTGGGCCGGCGCAAACACAAAACACCCGGTTTCAATTGCCCTGGCGCGCAGCAGAACGTGCCAGTGAGCGGTTCCGGTCGGCACCGTGAATGCTGCAGGAACCGAAATGAAACTGCAGCCCTGCTGGGCCAGCATCCGGTACTGATAGGCAAACCGCACGTCATAGCAGATGGTCAGGCCCAGCCTGCCCCACGGCAGATCCGCAAAAACCGCCTTGTCGCCAGCCGCAAATGTGGATGACTCGCGATATCTCTCACCGTTCGGCAGATCGACATCAAACATGTGCGCCTTGTCGTAACGGGCCATCACTGTTCCATCCGGGGCAAACAGCAATGATCGGTTGGCCAGCTTGCCGCCACCTGCCTGTACACCGAGAGAGCCTGCCAGGATGTGCTTGCCGGTCTCCTCGGCCAGCCTGGCGAAACCTGCAACAGCAAGGCAGTTTTCTTCTGCGGCAACCTTTTCAGCAACTGCAGCGCGAGGGCTGTCGATGATGTTGGTCATCTCCGGCGTCATGATCAGATCCGCGCCATCGCTGGCCGCCTGGCGCACCATCCGACTGACCGCGGCAATATTGCATTGCGGATCGCGGCCGGAGCACATTTGAATGCAGGCTGCAGTAAACGATGTTTCCATTTTCTCGCTCATACGCATCAATATCCCGAAACCTTGCCTCAACCGGATCAGGATGATTCCTGGCTATCGCAGCCGAAGCCACAAACCTGATCGTTTCCGGACCAGTATAGCAATTTTACCGGCTGATACGAACCCATGTTGCCATGCAACGGTAAATGTCAGGCCTTCAGCATCGGATCAAGTTTCCCGGCATGCTCAAGCGCATGCAGTTCATCACAGCCACCGACGTGTTCATCGCCAATGAATATCTGTGGCACTGACTGTTTCCCGCCCGCGCGTCTGGTCATGTCGGAGCGCTTGCCCGGCGCAAAGGTCACATCAATCTCATCATACTTCACGCCCTTGCGCGACAGCAGGTTCTTTGCGGCGCTGCAATAAGGGCACATCATGGTCGAGTAGATGGTTACGGGTTTCATGTCAGTTGATTCCAGCAGTGTTGCGCTCAGGTGCAGTAGATATGATATCAACCTGCATGGCTGACAAGCGCGAAAACAAGCACATCCACGTGAACGGCCCCAGCCTGTTTCAGCACCCTTGCGCATTCATTGGCAGTCGCGCCTGAGGTCAGCACGTCATCCACCAGCAATACCCTTTGGCCCAAAATCCCGGGAACCCGGGCTTCCGGGACCGAAAAGGCACCTTTCACATTGCGGCTGCGCTGGCCTTCGCCAAGGCCCACCTGTGACCGGGTATTGCGCAGTCTGTTGACCAGATCGGCCTGCGTGTTCACACCGGCAAGCGCGCCAATCCCGCCGGCAAGCAGTGCTGCCTGATTGTACCGCCGTGACCACAGGCGCCAGCGATGCAGCGGCACCGGCACAATCACGTCGGCCTGTGAGATCACATCGCGTCCCGCATGAACCATCATTCGGGCCATTGCACCCACCACCTCATGGCGATCACGGTATTTCAGGGCATGGACCAGCTTTTGCGAGCAGTCATTGAACATGACGGCGCCCCGCGCCCTGTTCCAAGCCGGCGGATTGGCGATTGCGCGCGCCGACACCGCTCCGTCACCTTCATCAAATACAAATGGTGTTCCATAGGCGTCACATACCGGCTGGGATATCATCTCCAGCTCGGCCCAACAGGCTTCACACAGCCCGCCGGCACCTGAGACAGGGCGTTCGCAGACAGAACACGTCACCGGCAGGACCATGTCCAGCACGTCACCGGCAAACCGCCTGCCGGCACGGGCAATCAGGTTGACTGTGTCCTGCATGGCGTTTGCAATTACCCTCTTCGTTCGATGCCCTTCAACGTTCATTGCATTGCTTGCGCCGTGATACTGCTTTCATTTCAATTTGCGGACTTGCGCAAACTGCACCGCTCGACTTATCTGGCGCTCATGACAATGCCGGCTTCCGACATACCCGAGCTGTTTGACCAGGCAGCCCTGCTCCGCAATCTGGCCCGTGCAGCAGCAAAAGGCAATCTGCCCGGATTTCTGGACGATGTTGCCGCGACAGAACTGATCGACCGATTTGACAGCATTTCACGCAGGTTCTCGCACATTGCAATCATCAGCCATGACGCATCGCGCATGGCTGAGGCCATCAGACCTCGATTGAGCGATGATAGCACCATAACCGGTATTTCCATGTTGACCGAAGCCGGGGTGTTTCTGGACAGCCCGGACCTGCCGGCGGAAAGCTTTGACTGTATCTTCGCCTGCCCGGGCCTTGAATGGGCGAATGACCTGCCCGGCAGCCTGACCCGCTTGCGCCAAGCTTTGAAACCGGACGGTGTGCTGTTAGCCGCGATGCTGGGCGGTGAAAGCCTGCATGAATTGCGCACCAGCTGGCTGCAGGCGGAAACGATGATGACCGGGGGAGCCTCTCCGCGGGTCGCACCGTTTTGTGATGTTCGCGATGCAGGCGGTCTGTTGCAGCGGGCCGGTTTCGCCCTGCCCGTCGTGGACACTGACCGGTTGAAGGTCCGTTATCACAACGCCCTGGCGCTGATGAAGGACCTGAAGGCGCTGGGCCTGTCAAACAGTATGGCGGAACGTCGCCGCTCGCTGGTGACACCCGGCCTCATGGCAATGGCATGCGCCCACTATGACCAGGCCTTTGCAGACCCCGACAACCGTGTCCGCGCCACTTTCCAGATGATCTACCTCACCGGCTGGTCACCGCACGAAAGCCAGCCCAAGCCGTTAAGACCCGGATCAGCCAGGACCAGGCTTGCCGATGCCTTGAGAGTGGACGAGACGAAGCTTCCGCGGGGCTAGAGCAGTATGGGTGAACTCACAAGATATTATTGCTTGTTCACAGTATTGCGCCACTGCAGGAAATCGCGAAACAGATCTTCCATTTTTTCGTCGGATTGAGGTTCCTGCAACACCTGTTGAAGACTGTCATTTTTCTCGATCGTGGCCAGAAAAGTGGTGAACTGCTCCTCCAGTGCATCGGTGGAGGAAGCCACCAGCAATTCGTCCTGCCTGCGTTTCTCGGCAAATCTGGTGGAAACCCAGTCCTGGGCGATCTGCAACCGGCGCCAGCCCGGAACATCTGCCAGCACATCGATTTCCTGCCATTTGGCGGATCTGTAGGGTTTCTGAATTTCACCAATGCGCTCAAAAAAGGCGGTCACGAAGTTGGCTATCTTTCCGGACCTTTCATTGGGCGACGACCACAGGTAACCGACCAGGACCGATTCAACGGCGATCGTGTCCACCGATTTGCTGTCGGATATCAGGTTGGGGTAGTCGCTCTGGCTCAAGGTCGACCTGCGGTATGCCGTTTCAAGCTCGCCAACAGCGGGGATCGAAAGCACGCGAAGGCCCGAGCCGGCAGCAATTTGCTGCAGGATTGGCGATGGCTTTGCTGCCACATAAAACGCCGCCGCGATTTCACCGGTGGCAACCTTTTCAAGCCCCTGCGTCGGGTCGAAACTGACGGGAACCACTTCGACACCCACAGCCTTGAATATCCGGGCTGCGCGGGCGAATGTGCCCGAGCCTGCCTTGCCGAAGTTGACCTTCCGGCCTGACAGCTGGGAAATATCATTGATGCCGCTGCCCGAGATGAGGTGAATTTCCTCGTCAAACAGTTTGGTTATGAACCGCAACTGCTTTTCTATCTGGCCGTAGGTTTTCTCCTTGCGCAGGAGGGCAAGCGTGTCGTGGTGAACGACCCCCATATCAATGCCACGCAGGAACAGGATATCGTTGACGTTCTGAACCCCACCATCGCCGATCATGGGCAGAACCCGCATTTTTCCCGGTTCGTTCACGGTGAAGGCAATCTCGTCGATCATGCGCGCGCCCTCGACGCCTGATGTCATGATTCTGACCGTACCTGCATTGGAGTCACGGCGTGCCTTTTCCAGGATCTGTTGTCCCTGGGCGGGCAGCCCGAGAGACAGAAACGCAAAGCAAACTGCAACCAGGGCCACAAACGACCGGGTGAGCGCAGTTCTGCGGAATTTGGCACAATTCATATATGTAGCTCCCAATCGATGCCCCCAACACCCTTACCAACTTTAACCACATTTACGCCGTTGGATCGCCATGCATGGGTGCAAAAGATTTTGTTCTGCCTATGGCAATTATCGGGCAGCAATATTTGTGTTGCCATGCAGGACTTATCGATTGGGACCATTGCTCGCCAGGGTTGTAGCGGAACAGGAGTGTCAGAGAGAGTTATCAACTAGTTCCCTGACATTTTAATGCCTGTTACGCCATTGCAGGCGCTTCCGGATGGTAGTTTTGTAAAATCCGCACGTAAAACACCGTTCTGCTGGATGCAAAGTTAGATAGAGGTGCTTTATCTCATGAAGAGACGCGATTTTCTTAAAAATGCAGCGGTAACGGGTGCCGCAGGTGTAAGTACAGCAGGCTTGGCAACTCCAGCTATTTCCCAGGGCCTGAGGGAATGGCGCATGGTGACAACGTGGCCAAAAAATTTCCCCGGCCTCGGCACCGGAGCAGAATTGCTCGCAAAATTCATCGAGCAGGGCAGTGAAGGCAAGCTGCGGATCAAGGTTTATGGCGGCGGCGAGCTGGTAAAGCCATTTGATTCTCTTGATGCGGTGAGAAAGGGCGAGGTCGAAATGGGCCACGGGACGCCGTATTACTGGCACGACAAGATTCCCGCGATTGCCTTTCTGTCCGCCTATCCCTTCGGAATGACTGCGCAGGAACAAAACGCCTGGATCCAGTACGGCGGCGGCCAGCAGCTCGCCGACGAAATGTATAGCGAGCTGGGCTGCAAATTCTTTGTCTCCGGCAATTCGGGCGTGCAGATGGGCGGCTGGTTCAACAAGGAAATCAACGACCTGGAAGCGTATCGTGGCCTGAAGATGAGAATACCGGGTCTTGGCGGTAAAGTGATCACGGCTGCCGGTGGGGAAGTGGTAAACCTGCCCGGATCTGAAATTCTGGGCGCGCTTGAATCAGGCAGGATAGATGCAACCGAATGGGTTGGTCCGTACAACGATCTGGCGTTTGGTTTATACAAGAAAGCGAAGTATTATTACTATCCGGGCTGGCATGAGCCGGGAACAGCACTGGACAATTTCATCAATCTGAGTGAGTGGGAGAAGCTTCCCGCTGACATCAAGTCAGTGATTGAGGCGGCCAATGTTGCCGTCAATCAATTGGTGCTCAGCGAGTTTGTGGCCAAGAACAACTCTTCCCTGAGGACGCTCATCAAGGATCATGGCGTTATCCTGAAACAGTTCCCCAAATCGGTTTTGAGCGGGTTTGCCGGTTTGTCCGAACAGGTGGTGAATGATCTGGCATCCACCGACTCGCTCAGCCGGAAGGTTCTGGACAATATCCAGAATTTCCGAAGCGAAGCGGTTGCGTGGACAAGCCTGTCGGAGACGACCTTCACCGCCTCACGTTTTCTGTATTCCTATAATAACCGGTAGGATTGCCAGCATGGTTTTGCAACGAATTGAACTCCGGTTGTGGTGATAGCCACCAATTGACATTGATTTCATACGCCCGGCACAGCATGCCAGACGATGGGGATTTTATGTTCACGAATGCGGGCAACCACCAATCCCGTTCATTGGGATTACCGACTAAAACGAGGCCATTGATTGATCATTTCTGCCTTGCTTCTTGTGACCCGAATTGTCTCACAACCCATTGAAAACTGGAGACGTCGGGATAGCTGTCAGGTATGTGCCGGAAGGATCTGACAGAACTGGGTTGCACTGGTCACGCGCTGTGCGATCAACTCAAGCCAAATCGGCCGACCTGGACGTAGCGCAGCTTTGGTTATCACGTCCCCAAGACATTTCTACCTGGGTATGATTTCCCGCATTCCCGGCATGACAGGCCGCGGGTCGCAAATATCACCGATGCAGCACCGGCAGATATCTGATCACAGGCCGCCCAGGGTTCCGCCGATTACTGCAAGAGTTGCTACAATCGCGGCTGACATGCCAAGCGCGAGAACCGTGTAATCCCGCATGATTGGACGACGGTCAACTGGCGCTGTATCCGGTTTTGAATTGAACATCTAACTTACTTCCCCGTTACTCACTGTACTCACCACAATTGCCCGCCTTGCCTGGCGGATCGGTTGTGTTGGAACACTAACGGGGTGCTGCCGGTGCCTGCGTCAGAGCAGGTCGATCAAATGAGCAATCAACGGCTCATCTGCCGGCGGCATGGGAAACTCGCGCAACCTGTTTGGCCTTACCCAGCGAATATCGCTGTGTTCGCGCTTTTCAACCTCGCCATTCCACCTGCGGCATACATAGACCGGCATGAGCAGGTGGAAATCATCATAGGCGTGGCTGGCAAACGTCACAGGTGCCAGACAGGCTTGCGTTACATCGATACCCAACTCTTCCTTCAGCTCACGTATCAAAGCGACTTCAGGCTGTTCTCCAGGTTCGACCTTGCCACCGGGAAACTCCCATAATCCGGCAAGTGCCTTGCCCTGAGGACGCTGGGCTATCAGGACTCTACCGTCCGGGTCGACCAGTGCACAGGCAACGACGAGAACGAGCTTCTTTCCGTTCATGTCCGGGAACCACCTTGGCGGATAAGGGTTAACAGGGTTGTTTGGATTTTAGGTTTTGAAGCGGCACAATCACTGTTTGTGTCGGCAGGGTTACCAAATTGCAACCGGCGCGTCAGCTTCGATACGAACCGTTAATATCAATGTAGCCATGGGTCAGGTCGCAGGTCCACACAGTCGCCTTACCCTTACCAACGCCTACATCAACCGAAATATCGATTTCCTGACCTTTCATGTGCGGTATTAGTTTGTCCTCATCAAAACCTGGGTGAACACTGCCCTTTGAAGCGACCAGAATACCGCCTATGCGAATTTTCAACCTGTCACGATCCGCCCTCTCGCCGGACTTGCCAACCGCCATGACAATACGCCCCCAATTGGCATCTTCACCGGCAATGGCGGTTTTGACCAGGGGTGAATTTGCAATGGCAAGGCCGATGCGCCGCGCCGCCGTATCATTTTCAGCACCTGTCACCGTCATCGCCACAAACTTGCTGGCACCTTCGCCGTCGCGCACCGTCTGATGCGCCAGGTCCTGCAGCACTTTATCGAGACCACTCCTGAATGACTTCAGGGCAGCATCGTCGATGTTTCGAATGCCCTTTGGGGCGTTGCCTGACTTGCCGGTGGCACACAGCAAAAGCGTATCTGATGTGGACGTGTCACCATCGACTGTAATCGAGTTGAAACTGCGATCTGCCGCATCTGACAACATCTTCTGCATCAATCCACGCGGCAGGCCTGCATCGGTAAACACAAAGCAAAGCATGGTTGCCATGTCGGGCGCGATCATGCCCGAGCCCTTGGCAATGCCGTTGATGGTGACCGTCTTGCCGCCCAGCCTTGCTGTGGCGGTTGACAGCTTGGGAAACGTATCGGTTGTCATGATGGCCCGGGCCGCCGCCATCCACCCATCACCCGTCGCTGCATCCTTCATGTCTGAGAGCCTTGATGTGATCGGTGCCGGATCAAGAGGTTCACCAATCACACCCGTTGATGCCAGGTAAACCTCCGACGCATCGCAGCCGACAACCTTGCAGGCCTGATCGAGCGTTGCCTCTACTGTTCGCAGACCTGCCTTTCCGGTAAACGCGTTGGAATTGCTGGCATTGACCACAATGGCGCGCGCCTTGCCTGTTGTGAGATTGGCCCGGCATAAATCCACCGGTGCAGAACATGTCTTCGAGTTCGTCAGCACCCCGGCGACTGTTGACCCCTTGTCCAGTACGCACAACAGCAGGTCATCCCTGCCTTTGTACTTGACCCCGGTCGCCGCTGTCGCCAGCCGGACACCGTCAATCGCGGGCAATTGGGCAAAACTCTTGGGAGCAAGCGGTGACTGGGGCAGTACTTTGGCCATGGCAGGTGGTCCTGTGGAAGCGCAGTTCAGGCGCAGATAGGCTACGTGGATCGATTATACCAAATCTATTACCGCCAAGCGGCGGGTGGCAACAAACAAAAAGTCCGCAAAACCTGTTGTGGTTTTGCGGACATGAATATCGGATCTGGCAGGTTGGACACCTACTGAGCGTCGCCCTTGTTGGACTTGCCGCCTGTCGACTGCGAAGCGGCACCACCGACCGTGCTGGGTACCTGGCCGGAAGCATCAAGTGCCTGACGCTTCTTTTCCGCTTCTTCCTGCAGACGTTTCAGGTCCGGATCGAGAATCTCGATGCGGCCTGCAGCGCGCAATTCCAGAACCTTGTCCTGAACCGCCTTGCGCAGCAACACCAGACGTATCGGATTCTTGACCTGCTCAAGCGGCTGGGCGCCGCCTGCCTGGAGATCTTCCAGCTTGATGATATGCCAGCCGAAATCAGTCTTGACCGGCTTTGAGGTCTCACCCTTTTTCAGCGCAAACACCGCCTCGGAAAAAGCCGGAACCATTTCAGCAGCGGTAAAGAAACCCAGATCACCGCCATACTCGCGTGAGCCATCCAGAGATACCTGCTTTGCGATTTCTTCAAATTTCTCACCCCTTTCGAGGCGGGCCATTGCCTTGTTCGCATCTTCTTCGGAGTTGACCAGGATGTGGCGGGCGCGCGCGCGCTTCTCGGTGGTAACTTTTGCAGCTTCTTTTTCGTAAGCCTCTTTCACCGCGTCGTCGGTAACTGACGTGGCAAGATTGTCCGTGAAATAGGCATCGCGCAGCGCTTTGGCCTGATAGTATTTCAACCGCCGTTTGTATTCCTCGGTTTCAATGGTATTCGCCTTCACTGCTTCCTGGGCAAGCAGGTGACGCTCAATCAGGTATTCAACGACAAATGCGAATCTGAAGTTTGCCGGAACCTTCTCCAGCTGAGGTCGCAGATCATCGGACGCGAGCGCGATTTCCTTCGTGGTTATATTGTAGCCGTTGACCGTGGCTATGATTTTGTCAGTTTCCTGCGCACCGGCAGTCGTCGAGACCACGACAAATGCAGTTGTTACCAACGCCAGAAACAGCTTCAAACAATACGTTCTCATATTACCCAACCAACCTCTTGAGACTGCCTGCTGCCTATATGGCAGAAACAGGATCGTCGTAAATCCAGTTCAATTCCACCTGATCGTGTCAGGTCAATGCTCGTCAATTCGGGCGACATTAAGCCAACTCAAAATGACCTCAATACGTCTCGCAAATGACAAACGCCATAAATGCGCTGCACAATGCGTACATTTGTTATGATATTCAAGAGCGCTATCGATCTCAGAACTGCCTCACCTAATCTTGTTCACACCGACATTTTCGCCTTGAAACAGCCGCTTATCCACACTATCTGCCGCTGACGCAACCTGTGACGCCGTTCAGCCTGATGCTTTCCTACTACATTTTTCTTGCAGACGTTACCCATTTGCCACACCTGTTGCGGCATGCAGACAAGTTGATTAAACATTACAGCATGGTTCTCAACTGATAATGGCTACGCAAAAACGCGGCCGAGGAGCTGAAAACGGCTTTCAGCGGTCTAACAAGACGCAATTCTAAGGACACCAAATGTTCGGACTGGGTTCAATAGCTTCCAAGGTTTTTGGCAGCTCAAACGACCGCAAGGTCAAAAAATATCAAAGTCGCGTAGAAGAAATCAATGCGCTTGAGCCTGAACTCGCTGCGCTGAGCGATGACGAACTTCGTGCACGCACTGAAGCGTTTCGGCAGCAGTTTGCCGACGGAACCACGCTGGATGATCTGCTGGTTCCTGCTTTCGCGACGGTCCGCGAGGCGTCCAAACGCGCGCTGGGCCTGCGTCACTTTGACGTGCAGCTGGTTGGCGGCATGGTCCTGAATGACAATTCGATTGCCGAGATGAGAACCGGCGAAGGCAAAACGCTGGTGGCAACCCTGCCGGTATATCTCAATGCCATTTCAGGCAAGGCGGTGCATGTCGTCACCGTCAATGACTATCTGGCCCAGCGCGATGCGGCCTGGATGGGCAAGGTTTACGAGTTTCTCGGCCTGCGGGTTGGCGTCATTGTGCATGGTCTGGAAGACGACGAACGCCGTGACCAGTATGCCTGTGATGTGACCTATGCCACCAACAACGAGCTTGGTTTCGACTATCTTCGCGACAATATGAAATATGCCGTCGAAGACATGGTGCAGCGTGGTCATTATTACTCGATTGTCGATGAAGTTGACTCGATCCTGATTGACGAGGCCCGCACGCCGTTGATTATTTCCGGTGCGCTGGAAGACCGCTCCGATCTGTATACCGAAATCGACGCAATCATCCCGCAACTGGTTGAAGAAGACTACGAAATTGACGAAAAAACCAAGACCGTCTCATTGACAGAAGCCGGCAACGAACACATTGAGCAATTGCTGCAGGCATCGGAGATGATGACTGAAGGATCGTTGTATGATGTGGAAAACGTTGCCCTGGTCCACCACGTCAATCAATCGCTTCGCGCGCACAAGGTTTTCGTCAAGGACCGCGATTACATCGTCAAGGATGATGAGGTGGTGATCATCGACGAATTCACCGGGCGGATGATGCCGGGCCGGCGCTATTCCGAAGGTCAGCACCAGGCCATTGAAGCCAAGGAAAACGTCCGCATTCAGCCCGAAAACCAGACGCTTGCCTCGATAACCTTCCAGAACTATTTCCGCCTCTATGAAAAACTCGCCGGCATGACCGGTACGGCGGCCACCGAAGCAGACGAATTTCTGGATATTTACAAGCTGGACGTGGTTGAGGTGCCGACAAATGTTGAAGTCAAGCGCCTCGACGAGGACGATGAGGTGTATCGCAGCGTACGCGAGAAATTCGATGCCATTGTCGTGGCCATAAAAGATGCCCGCGAACGTGGCCAGCCGGTTCTGGTCGGCACGACTTCAATCGACAAATCCGAATACCTGGCTCAACATCTCAAGGAGCTTGGAATTCCGCACAATGTCCTGAACGCTCGCTATCATGAACAGGAAGCCCAGATCATCTCGCAGGCCGGTGTACCAGGTGCAGTTACCATTGCCACCAACATGGCCGGCCGCGGCACCGACATTCAGCTTGGCGGCAATGTCGACATGCGCATTGAAAATGAGCTTGGCGATATGCCGGAAGGCAAAAAACGCGACGCAGCCATCGAAAAGATCAACGCCGAAATTGCTGAGCAAAAGCAAAAGGCGCTTGACGCAGGCGGATTGTTTGTCATCGCCACGGAACGCCATGAAAGCCGCCGCATCGACAACCAGCTGCGCGGCCGTTCCGGCCGCCAGGGCGACCCCGGCCGGTCACGCTTTTACCTCTCGCTGGAAGACGATCTGATGCGCATTTTCGGATCTGAGCGCATGGACTCGATGTTGCAGAAGCTGGGTCTCGAAGAAGGCGAGGCCATTGTCCATCCCTGGATCAACAAGGCACTTGCAAAAGCCCAGCAGAAGGTCGAGGCGCGCAATTTCGATGCCCGCAAGAACATCCTGAAATTCGACGATGTGATGAATGACCAGCGCAAGGTTATCTTCGAACAGCGCATCGACATCATGAACGGCAACGAGATTTCCGGCACCGTGGACGATATGCGCCATGAAGTGGTGGATTCAACCGTGTTGGAGTTCATTCCGCCAAGTGCCTACCCTGAACAATGGCGGTCAACTGAACTGCGCGACAAACTGCGCGAAGTTGTGGCAATCGATTTCCCCATTGAAGACTGGGCCGACGAAGAAGGTATTGCGGATGAGGAAATCCGTGAACGGGTGACGGAAGCCGTCGATAATCTTTATGCCGAAAAGCGCGAGAAGTACGGCGCTGAGATCATGGAGTATATCGAAAAGGAAGTGTTGCTGCGCTCGCTGGATCAGTTGTGGCGCGAACACATCATTACCCTGGAGCATTTGCGCCAGGCGGTTCAGTTGCGTGGCTATGGCCAGCGCGACCCGCTTAACGAATACAAGACTGAAGGTTTCACGCTGTTTGAGCAGATGATCGTTCGTTTGCGCGCCATCGTGACCGGGCAACTTCTGCGGGTTGAAGTCAGCCAGAACGGCGCTGATGACATGTTCCCTGATGACGAGGAACTGCCAGACATGTTCATCGAGGATTTCGATGAGCACGGCAATGAATTGCCGCCTGGAACAGTGCTGTCCGCCGCGATCTCTCCATCGCCGGATCAGCCCGAAGGCTTCAACCTGGAAGATCCGGCAACCTGGGGACCCGTGGGGCGCAATCAGGCGTGTCCCTGCGGATCAGGCAAAAAGTTCAAGCACTGTCACGGGGCCTTTGTTTGAGGAAACGGTCAGGCATAACCAGACGGCACCTTGTTACAGGCATCACTGCCAGCGCCTGCCTGATTGTGACGGCCGCAACCGCTTTTGCCGCCAGCTCTCCGTCTCACCGCAAGAGGCTGTTGGCAGCGAACCCGAAGCCGGTACCGCCGTTTACACCTATTCAAGCCCCCTCCACGGCTGAAACGCTGCAGGTGCTGATATCGATCAAGAAGCAGTCCATGCAGGTCTTTTCGGGCCAGCGTCAGATCGGCTTCAGCCCGATTTCTTCCGGTAAGCCCGGCAAGGAAACCCCGCACGGCATTTTCTCGGTGTTGCGCAAGCACAAGTTTCGCTGGTCCAATCTGTATGTGCGCGAGCCCATGCCGTTCATGCAGCGTCTGACCTGGAGCGGTATCGCGCTGCATGCTGGCGAATTGCCGGGTTACCCGGCTTCGCATGGATGCGTGCGGATGCCTGACGAATTCGCCAAACAGCTGTTTGACCTGGAAACCAGCGACCGGCACGTGATCATTGCCGATACACCGGCAACCCCGGTTGGTGTGGAACATGCCGGCCTGCTGAAACCTGCCTCCATGGTGCAGACAAGCAAATATGCAACGCTGACCTCACAGCCGCCATTGCGGGTTTTGCTTACCCGCCTGACCGGCCGCGAAAAAACCCTCAATGGCCAGAAAATCCTGAACAAACTCGGATTTGAGGCCGGTACGCCGGATGGCTATGTGGGCCGCAAGACCTGGCGGGCCATTCACAATTTCCAGAAATCGGCCGGGTTGCCGGCAAACGGCGTTCTCAACGACGCAACCTATCACGCACTGCGGTCATCCAATGGCGCAGAAGACTATCCGGAAGGTCATCTTTATGTGCGCCAGGGCTACAAGCCCTTGTTTGATATCGCCATCCCGCTCAAAAACGCTGAACAACCACTGGGCGCGCATTTGCTGACCTTGCCGGAAGATCATGGTGATAGAAGCAAGCCACAATGGCTGTCGGTCAGCCTCGAACACGAAACCTCCAGGGCCGGGCTGGATGCGTTTTTGCGCTTTACCATTCCCGACGATGTGCGCCACCGCATTGAATATCGGCTCGGGGCCCATTCTTCCGTCGCCATTTCCGACACCGGTCTCGGACCGGAAACCGGCAAGGGCACCGACTTCATCGTCGTCACCAAACACTACAGTTGATGCACAGGCGAATTTAGCAGGTTGGCAAATACGCCACAGTTGTTAACTTGCAGCCAATCATGACCAACGAACAAATCATCCTCTTCACCATCATGGGCAGCGTACTCGGACTTTTGGTCTGGGGACGCATCCGCTATGACCTCGTGGCATTTTCCGCTCTTGCGCTGGCGGTCATTGTCGGCGTGGTCGACAAGGACACCGCCTTTGCCGGCTTCGGCCACCCGGCCGTCATCATCATTGCACTGGTGCTGATTGTATCACGGGCCCTGTCGCAATCGGGTGCGGTCGACCTGCTTACGCGCAATATCATCTCTGCCCAGCGCGGTATGAAGGCCCATATTGCCATCATGGGACTGGTCGGTGGCGCTCTGTCGGCCTTCATGAACAATGTCGCAGCGCTCGCCTTGTTGATGCCGGTCGACATGCAGGCCGCGGACAAGGCTAAAAGATCTCGTGCCGCGACGCTGATGCCATTGTCGTTCGCCACCATTCTGGGCGGCATGGTCACTCTGATCGGTACGCCGACCAACATCGTCATCGCCCAGTTCAGGGGCAACGCGACATATAACGGCCAGCCGATTGGCGACTCATACTCCATGTTCGACTTTGCACCTGTCGGACTGGCATGTGCTGCAGTTGGCCTTGTCTACATTGCGTTTGTTGGCTGGCGTTTCATCCCCCAGGACAAGGCCCGTTCGGAGTCCGCTGCCGAGCTTGAGAACCTCGATGGTTATGTAATGGAAGTACAGGTTCCCGAAAATTCACCTGCAATTGGCCAGAAGGTTCGCGACCTGCTTCCGGCGGCGGATGAAAATGAGGTCTACATTCTGGGCTTGATCCGGCGCGGAGAACGCCTGCCGGGGTCCGCGCGCGGAGTGGAAATACGCAAAGGCGATATTCTGGTTGTTGAAGCCGGTCCGGAAAGCCTTGAGCAGTTTTCCAACGCGCTGAAACTCTCTTATTCGTCCTCGTCCAGGCACAAGGGAGCCCTGACCGGCACACTTGCCATGACCGAAGCCGTCGTCACCTCCGGCTCCAGGCTGGAAGGACGCTCTGCCCGTGACGTGAGGCTATTGAACCGGCAGCAGACCATGCTGCTTGGCGTAGCGCGCGAAGGCCGCCCGTTTCGAGAACGGGTCAGGCAACTGGAGCTCAAGGCCGGTGACGTGCTGTTGCTGATGGGCGACAAGGAAGCCTTGCCTGATGTCGTGCAATGGCTCGGGTGCCTGCCGCTGGCCGAACGCGGGCTGCAGGTCACGCAGCGCGAAAAAGCCGGCTTTTCCATTGCGATATTCGCCATTGCCATCATCGCAGCCAGCCTCGGCCTGGTTTACCTGCCGGTTGCACTTGCTGCCTGCGTGGCGATTTATGCCCTGCTCAAGGTCGTAACCCCGTCACAGATCTACGAGTCCATCGAATGGCCGGTGATTGTACTGCTGGCCTCATTGATCCCGATTGGCGCTGCCATAGAAACCTCGGGCGGCACGATACTGATTGCCAATGCCATCGTCGATATCACCGGCGGCTGGCCGGCATGGGCGGTGCTGCTGCTGCTTATGGCGGTCACCATGACCTTGTCGGACGTCCTGAACAATGTGGCGACCGTGCTGGTGGCCGCCCCGGTTGCAATCAAGATTGCCGAGCAGTTGAATGTCAACCCCGACGCTATGCTGATGGGTGTCGCGGTTTCTGCAAGCTGTGCCTTCCTGACCCCCATCGGTCACAAGAACAACACCATCATCATGGGACCGGGCGGCTATCGTTTTGGGGATTACTGGCCAATGGGCCTGCCGCTGGAGATCATTATCCTGGCAGTTGGTTTGCCCATGATCCTGATCGTCTGGCCGCTTTAGGAACCAGTGGCCCGCTCCTATCGAAGTGCTTCTCAAAGAAAATCTGTGAAAACACGCGGTTCAAAATCAGGATCAGCGATGTTTTTCTTTAGATAAGTTTTATCTATTCTGAAATACAAAATACACGAATTCGATATACGTTTTTTGCTGTTGTTGTCGAGTGAAAGATATTTCCATGACCAAGCAAGCAAATACCAAATTTCAGTTTCAGGAAAGACGCCGTTCCGGGCGCAGAAGCGTGCGGATCGGTGCAAATGCCATAATTGCCAATCCAGAGGCAACGATCGATTGCATGATACTTGATTTTTCTGATTCAGGCGCGAAATTGCAGATGACAGACGTTGACATCATTACCGCTCGTTTCAAACTGTTCGTACCCGATATCGACCACATATATGAGTGCGAGGTTGTTTGGCGTGATGGCCAGAACGTGGGCGTAAAATTTGCGAACAGCATGTCTTTGTAAGACGTCGTTCAACACTGTGGAAGCACATGACCGCTTCGGCTCACCCACAGACCATGATCCCGTGAGTTTCCAGATAACCTGCAGGTAGCGCAGCATCAACGCCGCTGAAGGCCGGGTCCTGCTTGGCCTGCGCCCTATTTCCACTCACCGGCCCGCCAGCCGCGAATCAGCTGTGGCGCGAGCGGGTCTGCAGATGCCTGCTGCACCTCAAACTCCGGCGGCACGCTTATATTGTACGGCATGAACACATAGCGTTGCTGCTTGACACCCACCGTTGGTGGCTGGCGCGTCTGCTCGAAATAGTCATATCCGACTTTCAGGTCGCGCCAGTAAGGCTCGTGCGGATGGCCGGCATAACGCAACAGGTTCTGTTCGCTCATGCGAAACGGAAAAGCATGCACGGGGAACTCTTTCTGGCCATACAGAAAGGCTTCACGCGCCAGCGAGAACAATTCCTTGATATGCTCATCCGTGATCGCATAGCAACCTGCCGACCGGCATCCGCCATGCACCATCAGGTGAGTGCCGGTCCGACCAAGAGATTTGTCAAACGCGTTGGGAAAGCCGAGATTGAACGACAAATAATAATCCGATTTCGGATTCATCTGGCGTTGCGACACCATATAGAAACCTTCCGGTGCCTGCCGGTCGCCTTCCTTGAATTTCGGCCCCAGCACGCCGGACCGGCTGCAGATGTCATAAGTGCGAAACAGCACATGGGGTCCATAGGCCTGCTGCAACCAGACTTCCATCTGGTTTTCTTCCTTGAACACGCGGACAAGGAGTGGCGCACCGACCTTCAGATTGTTCCTGTGCAGATCAGCCATGACCTTGGGAGACAACGGCTCCAGCGCCTTGTCAGTGCCACTGCAGGCAGACAGCGCAACCAGCGACGTTAAACCGGCGGCGCAAAAGCCACGGCGCGTCAATTCTGTCTTGAATGTCTTGTCACTGTTCATTTTCGACAAACCCAATTTTCAAAACCGTCCTCACATCTTCTATTGTGAAGCACCACACGCTAACGCTCAATTAACCACGTAGGATTTATCTGCAAACCGTACACGCGGCACTTCGCGCTCACGCTCAAAAACATCATAGCCCTGCTTCAGCATTGCCCAGAAATCATGCCACTTCGTGCCCTTGTGCCGGTCAAGGGCGGCTTGTTCCAGCCGGAACGGGAAAGCATGCACCCGCACGGACTGCTGGCCATTGTCGAGAGCGGCTTCCACCAACCTGTAAATCACTTCAACCTGATGGTCACGCACGGCATAACACCCGATCGATGAGCACCCGCCGTGCACCATGAGAAAAGACCCGGTGCGGCCAAGCGAGCGGTCATAACGGTTGGGGAAACCGAGATTGAACGAAAGATGATGCCGGCTGTTAGGGTTCAACCGGCCCTTCGTCACCGTGTAAAATCCTTCCGGCGACTGCTTGTCGCCTTCCTTAAGCTTCGGCCCCAGACCACCTGACCAGTTACAGATTTCAACCGTCCGGTACAGTTCCCATCCGTTTTTGCCTTTCAACCACAGTTCAAGCTCCGAGCTTTGCTTGAAAATGCGAATGAAGACCGGCATGCCGGGTTTCAGTTGCCGAGCGTCCAGTTCCGCCCATGCCAGTTTTCTGAATGCTTCAGGATCGGGGGAGCGCAATTTTTCCACGATACGGGTCTCCTCGCCGATGCGGTAAAGCGCATAGCCGGTGGACACCATGATCGCCAGCACCAGCATCAGTTTGAATAATCGCCGCATAAATCCACGTAAGCGCCACTGTCATTGTTTCAACGGCAAGATCGCCGAGCAAAACGGCAAGTTTGCGGCGAATTGGTGAGAACAAAGGCGCAATTGGTTGCGAACGGGTGTCACCGCTGCCGCGGTTCTGACCGGGTTCAGGTCGCCAGAGTGCGCCCGATCGCCAGGAATTTTTCCCGCCGCTGCTGACGCACCTCATCCGCCGACATGTGCTTGAACGGCATCAGGGCAGTTGAAATCGCCTCCCTGACCGATTGCATGGCAGCATCACGTCCCCGGTGTGCGCCGCCGACCGGCTCGGGCACAATTGTATCAATGACACCGAGTTCCTTCAGGTGGGCTGCGGTAATACGCATGGCGGTCGCGGCTTCACTGGCGCGCGCTGAATCATGCCATAAAATCGACGCGGCACCTTCCGGAGAAATGACTGAATAGATCGAGTGTTCAAGCATCAACACCGAATTTGCCGTTGCAATGGCGACGGCTCCGCCCGATCCGCCTTCACCGATAATGGTCGAAATGATCGGGGTGCCCAGTCCAAGGCAGCAATCGGTGGACCGGGCAATGGCTTCAGCCTGGCCGCGCTCTTCCGCGCCAATGCCGGGATAGGCACCCGCCGTATCCACGAAAGTCAGCACCGGCAGGCCAAACCGCTGCGCCAGTTCCATCAGCCGAACTGCCTTGCGATAACCTTCCGGGCGTGCCATGCCGAAATTATGCTTCAGGCGCGATTTGGTATCCGCACCCTTTTCCTGGCCAATGACAACGACCGGTTCGCCTTCAAACCGCCCCAGGCCACCAAGAATCGCATCATCTTCGGCAAACTTCCGGTCTCCGGCAAGCGGCGTGAACTCGGTGATCAGGGCATCCAGATAATCCTGGGTATGCGGCCGGTCCGGGTGCCGGGCAACCTGGGTTTTCTGCCAGGGTTCAAGGTTCGAATAAAGCTCGGCAAGTGACTTTGAAAGCTTGCCTTCCAGTTGCTTCACTTCATCTGCAATCGACACCGAGCCGTCATCGTCATTGATGGATTTCAACTCGGCGATCTTGCCTGCCAACTCGGCAATGCGTGTTTCAAAATCAAGAAATGTCTGCATGTTTCACATGATGCGCAACTGCTCGAACCGCAGTGACCGCCCTCGCCTGAGCCGGATTGATTATGGACTGCAAACTGGCGTTACGCCGATACGATGTCAACCTGCTAATTATTGTCTACAAAGCGCAACTTACAGGTTGAGCGGGTGATGACTTTCAACCGCTTCACGCAATTTTTCCGGCATCACATGTGTATAAATCTGTGTTGTTGAAATATCTGCGTGACCCAGCATCTGCTGAACCGACCTCAAATCTGCTCCGCCCTGCAGCAAATGACTGGCGAATGCATGGCGTACAACGTGGGGAGACACAGTGTCCGCATCAAGCCCGGCGAGCCCCGCCAGGTGCTTCAGCATCAGCGCAAAATGCTGGCGTGTCAGGTGTTTCTGCTTGCCGCCGGATGCAAACAGGAATTGCGCCGGCTCAAGATGCACAATGTCCGCTGCCTGCTTCACGGTGTCCATATATGCGTTGATTGCCGCGCGTGCGGCCGGCGACAGCGGCACCAGCCGTTCCCGGCCGCCCTTGCCGCGCACTGTGATAAACCTGTCATCACCCGAAACCATGCCGACCGTCAGGCTGACCAGTTCCGACACCCGCAGTCCGGTTGCGTACAAGACCTCCGTCAGGCACACCATGCGCAGCGCTTTCAGCCGCGCCTTGCCGCGCGCGCTTGACGCCTGTTCACGTGCTGCCACCAGGAGTTTTTCCGCCTGTCGCACACTCATTGTCTTAGGCAGGGTGCGTGCCTTGCGCGGTGCTGCAATGCCACCTGCAGGATCATCATCCACAATGCCTTCGGCGTAGGCAAACTTGTGCAATTGCCGGGCAGCAGACAATCTGCGGGCAATGGTTGATTTGGCCAGTCCTTCTGCCTGTAATTCACTCAGCCAGGCACGGACTTCATCGCTGCCCGCAGCACCCAGGCCACAGCCACGCCTGGTCAGGAAATCGCTGTAATGTTCAAGGTCACGGGCATAGGCTGCAAGAGTGTTTCTGGATGCACCGCGTTCGGCACTCATCATTTCAAGAAACAATGCAACGACCCGGCCGCCTGTAATGGTTGCGTCTGGATCCAGACCATTATCTCTGTCAGTTTTCGAAGACACCATTGGAAAGCTGCTTCACCACTTCTTGCTGCTCGGGCGGGAAATTGGCCAGGCCCCAGACTGCGCCATACCCGGCACCAGCCAAGCACAGTACGATTAACAGAAAGCGAAGACTGTCAGGCATGACGGATAATATGTTCCTCAAACAGATAGTTAGGATTTGTTCTCTGCGACCTGCAATGTGCAACAAACCGGGCTAAATCGCAAAGTGTTTGCGCGCCGCCGGCTTGCCGCCGTAACGGGTCCGTATCATTGAAGCGGTTTGCACCTTGCTGAAATCACGCATGTTCTATGGCATCAATTGTGATTTTCTCCTAAAACAGGAAAAACCGAGAGCCAATGAAGCTCAATACCTGAATTGGGTTCAAACACCAGTGACCGAAACCAGCAAGTCGAACGACAATATCACCACCATCGTGTCGCAGCTCAACGGTCGCAGCATTGTGCTGATCGGGCTGATGGGCGCAGGCAAAACCACCATAGGCAGACGTCTGGCCAAAAAGCTGAAACTGCCGTTTGCCGATGCCGACACTGAGATCGAAAAAGCAGCCGGCAAGACCGTTCCGGAGATTTTCGAGGAGCATGGCGAGCAGTATTTTCGCGACGGCGAACGCCGGGTCATTGAACGCCTGTTGAACGAGCAGCCTCGCGTGCTGGCAACCGGCGGCGGCGCCTATATGAGTGAACAGACCCGCACGGCAATTGCAGACAAGGGAATTTCCGTCTGGCTCAAGGCAGATTTCGACCTGTTGATGAAGCGGGTGCGCAAAAGATCCAACAGACCTTTGCTGAAAACCGATGACCCTGAAGCGGTCATGCACAAGCTGATCGCCGAGCGCTATCCCGTCTATGGCAATTCCAACATCACGGTGGAAAGCAAGGACGTGCCCCACGACCAGATTGTAGTGGCCTGCATTGAAACCCTGGCCGATCACCTGCGCCAGCAAGAAACGGCGGACACATGAACCCGACCCCGTCTTCACAGGCCGACACGACCAGAGCCGAAGTCAATGTCTCACTCGGTGAGCGCAGTTATGACATTACAATTTCCGACGGGCTGCTCGCCCACGCCGGACGCACGATCGCGCCGTTGCTGGCACGCCCGGTCACCGCGATTGTGACCGATGAGAACGTTGCGCGTCACCATCTGAAGACACTCACCGACAGTCTCGATCAGGCCGGCGTCAGATACACTTCAATCATTTTACCGGCCGGCGAGCAGACCAAGAGTTACGCCCGGCTTGCACAAGTATGCGATGACATCATTGCAGCCGGCATGGAGCGCAATGACCACATAATTGCCTTTGGCGGCGGCGTCATCGGAGACCTTGCAGGTTTTGCGGCCGCAATTGTCCGCCGCGGCATCGGTTTCATCCAGATACCAACCTCACTGCTGGCACAGGTCGACAGTTCCGTCGGCGGCAAGACCGGCATCAACTCCAGCCATGGCAAGAACCTCGTCGGTGCCTTTCACCAACCCGTCGCCGTGCTGGCGGATATCAATGTCCTGAACACCCTGCCCGCCCGCGAACTTGCCGCCGGTTACGCTGAAGTCGCAAAATACGGCCTGCTCGGCGATACGGAATTCTTCAGCTGGCTGGAGGACAATGCCGCCCGGATTTTTGCCGGCGACCCGCAGGCCCGCATTCACGCCATCCGCACATCCTGCCAGGCAAAAGCAGCCATTGTGGCGCGTGATGAACGTGAATCCGGTGATCGTGCATTGCTCAATCTGGGTCACACGTTCGGCCATGCGCTGGAAAGTGCCACCGGATATTCCGACAAGCTGCTGCATGGTGAAGGCGTGGCAATCGGCATGGCGCAGGCCTTCCGGTTTTCCGAACAGCTGGGCATCTGCAGACCGGGAGCTGCAGCTCGCATGGAAAAACACCTGAAGTCGGTTGGCTTGCCGACAGACGTATCCGAAATCCGTGCCCACCTTCCCGACGCGGGTAAACTGGTGGACATCATGCGTCAGGACAAGAAGGCCGAAGCAGGTCGCATTAACTTTATACTGGTAAAGGATGTCGGCAATGCCTACATCGACAGAACCATAGAAGAGGACGGCCTGATCAAATTTCTTGAGGCCGAATTAAAACTACAATGACGCTCGCACTCGGCATCATGGCCGGCGCAGCCTTCGGGCTGATCCTTTTGTCTGCCTTTTTTTCCGGTTCCGAAACAGCACTGACAACATCGTCGCGCCCGAGGCTTCACGAACTGGAGAAGCGCGGCGACAAGCGTGCACGCACGGTTCTGGATCTGAAAGAGCAGCCTGAACGCCTGATTGGCGGCATTCTGCTCGGCAACAATCTGGTCAATATCCTGGCATCTGCTCTGGCCACCACGGTGTTCCTGCAGCTGTTTGGTGAAAGCGGAGTGATTTGGGCAACCCTGGTGATGACCGCACTTGTTCTGGTGTTCGGCGAGGTGCTGCCAAAGACCTATGCGATTGTCTACCCGGAGCGGTTTTCTCTCGCCGTCGCCTCCATAATATCCGTGCTCGTCAGGATTTTCGGGCCGGTGGTGATCGGTGTCGAGGTAATCGTCAAGAACGTGCTGTCGCTGGCCGGTGTCGACCTGGCCAATGCCGGCAACATCCTGTCGCCCCAGGAAGAGATCCGCGGCGCCATTAACCTGCATCACAAGGAAGGTGCCGTCGTCAAAAACGACCGGGACATGCTCGGCGGTGTTCTGGATCTGTCTGAACTGGAATTGTCGGACCTGATGGTTCACAGGACAAAGATGTTCTCCATCGATGTCGACATGCAAAACGACGAAATCATATCTGAATTGCTGAAATCAGGCTTTTCGCGTGCGCCTGTGTGGCAGCATAACCCGGACAACATCATAGGTGTGCTGCATGCCAAGGACGTACTCGCAGCCTTGCAGTCGCACAAGGGCGACGCCGCAAAGCTCGATGTCAAGGCGATCTGCTCGGATGCCTGGTTTGTGCCGGACACCACAACGGTAAAATACCAGCTCTCCGCATTCCTGCGGCGCAAATCGCACTTTGCGCTTGTGGTGGATGAATACGGTGAAGTGATGGGTCTGGTCACCCTGGAAGATATTCTGGAGGAGATCGTCGGTGATATCGCCGATGAGCATGACGTGATCAGTGCAGATATTTCGCGCGAAGCGTCCGGCTCAATGGTGGTCAACGGGTCCCTGCAAATTCGTGACCTGAACCGGGCCAATGACTGGGAGCTGCCCGACGAGGAAGCCAATACCATTGCCGGCCTGGTTATTCATGAAGCCCAGATGATTCCTGAAAAGGGCCAGGCCTTCACGTTTCACGGGTTTCGGTTTGAGGTTGCCGGCAAGAAGCGCAACCAGATCACCCGCTTGCGCATCACACCGCTGAAAAAAGGTATCTAGAGCGAGATGGGGTTAATTTGGAACATTTGACCTCATCTCGCTCTAAATCAGGATGCCGGAGCGCTGGCGGAGATCGCCAGGGCATGAACCGGACCGTTCAACTCTTCTGCCAGCACCTCATTGACCATGCGGTGACGCTGGATCAGTGACTTGCCGGCAAACGCTTCTGCCTGGATCTTGACCCTGAAATGGGTTTCACCTTCTGGCCGGGCGCCTGAGTGACCGGCATGAAGATGTGATTCGTCGATCACCTCCAGCGCATGCGGCACCAGCGCTTTCGACAGTTTTTCGGTGATTGTCTGCCCGACCTGGCCAAGCTGCATGATTTAATGTTCCTTTTCCTGCACAAAATTCCGCATGCAGGTCCATATTGATGACTTGTTCGTAATTTATGGGCTAATTGAATTCCAAATGTCCACAACATTGGGTTATGCTGTTGCGCTGCCAAGGCAGCCATCACTCTTCACGCACGATAAAAATCAGGCGACAGATGAAACTGAATTCGAAATATTTTGACGGCATCCGCATTAAAAAAGGCGGCAAGGCGGAACCAGAGACATTCACCTGCGAATGGCCGGACTGTGAAGCCGTGGGCAATCACAAGGCACCCAAGGGTCGCAATGCTGAAGGCGAGTACTTCCGCTTTTGTGTGAACCATGTGAAGGCCTACAACAAGTCCTACAACTATTTCGACGGCATGGCGGACAATGACATCGGGGCCTGGATAAAGGCGTCGCAGACCGGTCACCGCCCGACCTGGAAACTGGGTGACAGTTCCTGGGCGGAAAACAAGCGCGCGCGTGCCACCAAGGCCGCTTCGGGTAAATCCGCGCGCAGTGGTTATCGTCATGACAGCGACGTCAATGATCCCCATTCGATTTTTGAAGAGGCCGTCGGCACCCAAAGAGCAGCCACGTCCCGGCGCCGCGTCGGCAATGCCGAACGCAAGGCACTCGACACGCTTGGGCTTGATCCCGGCGTGACCGCAGACGAAATCAAGGCCCAGTACAAGCTGTTGGTAAAGCGGTTTCACCCGGATGCAAACGGCGGCAGCCGCGAGACCGAAGACCGGCTTCGCGACATCATCACCGCCTACAATTATCTCCGCGATGCAGGTGTGTGCTGAATTGCAGCAAAAGTGCCCCTTGCTAGGGCTGCATTACTCGGACTAAAACCTGTTGGTATATGACCCTTGAGCCCCGGTTTTCCATGTGCGAAGACCGGGTGTTGATTTCCCGGAGACCGCTTTCCAATGAACGCAAATACAAAGATCGAAGCATCAGGCATGCCTGACACAACCGTCTCGGTGCGCAAGGTCTTCGACATAGATACCGATCTGACAGTTCCGGCATATTCCAAAGGCAATGAATATGTCCCGGAAATCGATGAGGATTACCTGTTCAACCCGGAAACCACACTGGCCATTCTGGCCGGGTTCGCCCATAACCGCCGGGTCATGGTGTCAGGCTTCCACGGCACCGGCAAGTCGACCCATATCGAACAGGTCGCAGCCCGGCTGAAATGGCCGCTGGTGCGCATCAACCTGGACAGTCATATTTCGCGTATCGACCTGGTCGGCAAGGATGCCATTGTCATCAAGGACGGCAAGCAGATTACCGAGTTCCGCGAAGGTATCCTGCCATGGGCCTATCAGAACAATGTGGCACTGGTGTTTGACGAATATGATGCAGGCCGTCCCGATGTCATGTTCGTGATCCAGCGCGTGCTGGAAAGTTCCGGCCGCCTGACACTGCTTGACCAGGCGCGTGTACTGAAACCGCATCCGGCATTCCGTCTGTTTGCAACCGCCAATACGGTCGGTCTCGGCGACACGACCGGCCTCTATCACGGCACCCAGCAGATCAACCAGGCCCAGATGGACCGTTGGTCGATCATCGTGCAGTTGAACTATCTCAGCCATGAGCAGGAGTGCGGCATTGTCCTGTCCAAGAACAAGCCCTTCAGGGATGCTGCCGGCAAGAAGGTAGTATCAAACATGGTGCGTCTGGCAGACCTGACCCGGAACGCCTTCATGGTTGGCGACCTGTCAACTGTCATGAGCCCGCGGACGGTCATCACATGGGCTGAAAATGCGACCATATTCAATGATGTCGGCTTGGCATTCCGGATGACATTCCTGAACAAGTGCGATGAACTGGAACGCGCTCTGGTGGCGGAGTTCTATCAGCGGTGCTTCGGTGAGGAATTACCCGAATCGTCCGCTGCCCTGGCCATTGCCTGAACCGGCGGACAACAAAGAACCCAATGGCAAATGATCGCGACGCACCGGCAGAAAACTTCAAGCGCGCCCTGACGCTCGCCATGAAGACCATTGCCCAGGAGCCGGAACTTACCTGCTCGTTTGGTGCTGAACATCCCGGCATCACCGACAAGCGTGCCCGGCTGCCGCAGGTCACACGCGACGCAACCGCAGCTGACCTGGCCGTTACGCGCGGCCTGTCCGACGCCATGGCGATGCGGCTTGCCAATCATTCAACCAGCGTTCATTCGCGCTATTTGCCGCAAGGCCAGCAGGCGCGCACCGTCTATGAGGCAATCGAGCAGGCCCGTGTCGAAGCTCTCGGCGCGCGCGCCATGCCCGGCATGGCAGACAACCTGAACGCCATGCTGGACCAGCGCTTTGATGAAAAAGTCACAGGTCCCCTGCACAAGCGCGAAGACGCACCGCTGGAAGACGCGCTTGCACTGATGGTGCGTGAACGCCTCACCGGGGAAGCGCCGCCGGACTCCGCAAAGAAGCTGGTTGATTTGTGGCGCCCCTGGATTGAAGAGAAAGCCAGCGAGAAACTGGACAGCCTGGATGACTGCATCCATGATCAGACAGCCTTCTCACGACTGTCGCGCGACCTGCTGGCACGGCTCGAAATGTCTGACGAACTCGGGGACGACCCGGACGATGCCGAAGACAATGACGACGATACCGACGATGATGCTGACGGCGAGCAGGACCAGACCGAAACCGGCCAGGAGGATGCTGAAACATCGGCGTCCGAAGACATGGAACAAGGTGAAGCCGACCAGGATGAGACCATGGAAGACGCCATGGAAATGGACGGCTCGGAAGACATGGACGACATGCAGGGCGAAGAAGAGCCCGATGGCGACCAGCCGTGGCGCCCGGAGCTGCCGTTTGCCTCCATGTCCAACGACAAGTTTTATCAGGTCTACACCAATCAGTTTGATGAGACGGTGGAAGCAGACGAGCTTTGTGACCCGGAAGAACTGACCCGCTTGCGCAACTATCTCGACAAGCAGCTGGCCAGCCTTCAGGGCGTAGTGGCCAGGCTTGCCAACCGCATGCAGCGCCGCTTGATGGCACAACAGAACCGCTCCTGGGACTTTGACCTTGAAGAGGGCATCCTGGACGCTGCAAGGCTGTACCGGGTGGTCATTGACCCGATGAGCGCACTGTCGTTCAAGGTCGAACAGGATACCCAGTTCCGCGATACGGTGGTGACTTTATTGCTGGACAATTCCGGCTCCATGCGCGGCAGGCCGATCACGGTGGCGGCCACGTGTGCAGACATTCTGGCCCGCACCCTGGAACGGTGCGGGGTCAAGGTTGAAATCCTGGGCTTTACAACCCGCGCCTGGAAGGGCGGGCAGGCCCGCGAGAAATGGCTGGCAGACGGCAAGCCCGCCATGCCCGGCAGACTCAATGATTTGCGCCACATCATATACAAGTCGGCCGATCAGCCATGGCGCCGCGCACGGCGCAATCTCGGCCTGATGATGCGCGAAGGACTGTTGAAGGAGAACATCGACGGTGAAGCGCTGATCTGGGCCCACAACAGGTTGCTGGCACGCCCTGAACAACGCCGCATCATGATGGTGATCTCCGATGGTGCACCGGTTGATGATTCGACCCTGTCCGTCAATTCCGGCAACTATCTCGAAAAGCACCTGCGCCAGGTGATTGCCGATATTGAAAACCGGTCACCGGTTGAATTGATCGCCATCGGCATCGGCCATGACGTGACACGCTATTACCAGCGCGCCGTTACCATCGTTGATGCCGAAGAACTCGGCGGTGCCATGACCGAAAAACTTGCTGAACTGTTTGAGGAACGCGCAGCGACACCGCCTCCGACCAGCAGGGGTGGTGGCAGGATGCGCAAGGCCGGCTGAACAATTTGAAAGACACGACCATGAAGCACAGCAGATGGGTGATCGGATGTTGCTTGTCTGTGGCCATGCTTGTCCCGGTTCCACACGCCAGCGCAGACACCACCGCCATCTCGGTCAGCACGAATCTCAGGAGTTTCGCACGATTTGGAAATGGCAACCTGCCCTCAGGTCTCACTTTCCTGGGTGGACTGACCCTGACCAGCGACAACAAGGACTTTGGCGGGTTTTCCGGTCTTGAAGTGTCGCGCGATGGAAAACGCTTTATCAGTGTCAGTGATCGCGGACACTGGCTGACAGGTAACTTCATTTATGAAGACGGTCGCCTAAAGGGTGTTTCGAGCACCCGCCTTGCTCCGATTTTGAACCACAAGGGCAGGATCGACGGCCGCAACTCACGCTCGGACGCCGAGGCTGTTGCCGCCTGGAGCTCCAAAGGACTCAACGGCAAGATGATTGTCGGCTTTGAACGGCGCGAACGGGTCGAGCAGTTCAACATCGGCAAGCACGGTCTCAAGGCAAAGGCGAAACAGGTAAGGAGCCCGAAAGCGCTCTCGCAGGGTCAGAGGAACGGCGAACTCGAAGCGCTGGGACGGTTTGCGCAAGGACCCCTGAACGGTTGGCTGATAGCGATATCTGAACGCAATCACGCCAAGGACGACAGCCTGCGCGGCTGGCTCTGGCGCAAGGGCAAGACCCGGGAGTTTCATATTCCGCGCCATGAAGACTACCTGGTTACCGGGCTTGCCATCCTGCCCGGCGGCACCGAGATCATCACTGTTGAACGCAGTTTCAAGCCGCCGGTGCTGGTTGGCATGGCGTTGCGCCGGTTTTCGGTGGAAGACCTGCAAAAGCGCAACACCGGCCCGGGCAAGCTCCTGTTCTCCGGCAAGCTGACGTCCTACCAGATCGACAACATGGAAGGCATCGCCGCCCACCAGGACGAGCGCGGTACAATCATTACGGTGATTTCAGACGATAACTTCAACAAGTCGGTGCAGTCGACCGTGATGTTCCAGTTCCGCCTGAACTAGAGACAGGACCCTAGATCAGGTTCTAATCTGACCCGGGCACAACGGTGCCGGTATCTTTTCCGTCAATGCTGACGGCATTCTTTCTGGCCCAGTAGCGCTCCACTCCTTCCCGTCCCATCTCCTGGTAAAACGGCAGCAGTTCTTCACTCCCGCGCTGGCCCTGACAGGTCATAACCGGAACACCGGTGCCACATGACGTCTGCACAAGATCAATTTTCATGTCGAAGATCTGGCGGCTGCCGGCCATGGCCGGAAACAATTTGGCAAGTTCATCCCAGCCTGCATCACGCGGATGCAGGGTTTCAGCCGATCCATATGCTCTCAGGATCAGTGCATCGCCTTCAAACGCGCAGAACATCAAGGTCATGCGGCTTGCTTCACGAAGATGGGCCGCCGTCTCGTTACCGCTGCCGGACAGGCTCAACCAGACAATGCGGTTGGGGCTCAGGACGCGCAGGCTGTCGAGGCCTTTCGGCGACACATTGACCCGGCCGTCAGGCGCGGCCGTGGCCACGAAGAACAATGGCTGGCGTTCTATGAACTTGATGAAACTTCCCGTTAGTTTGCTGCCTGTGGCCATGGCTGGGTCCTTGTTGCTGAACAGACTGACGCTAAACAGACTGACAATGCCACACCCCTACTGACAACCTCCTGTCAGCAGGCGTTCAGATTTCGATGCCGCCGTCATGTTTGTCCAGGAAGGCCGCAACATCCAGCCGGGCCATGTCATCCACCGCCTCTGCCAGTTGATCATGGCTCCAGTTCCACCATGCCAGTTGCAGCAGCCGCTGTGCGATATCCCGGTCAAACCGCCAGCGCACAAATCGCGCCGGCGTCCCGGCGACAATGGCATAGGGCTCAACATCGCGGGTAACAACGGCGCCGGCACCGACAACCGCACCTGTTCCGATTGTCACTCCCGGCAACACGATGGCTCCATGTCCGATCCAGACGTCATGGCCCAGCACAACCCGCCCCTCTTTCATGCGCTGTTCACGAAACGCTTGGTCGAGTTTCTTGCCGACAAAATATTCATTGGCGCGATAGGTGAATTTGTGCTGGCTCACCCTGTCAATCGGATGGTTGAGCGCATTGAGGCGCACGTCAGCCGCAATCGCGCAGAACCTGCCGGTCTGGGTATAGATCAACTCCGAATGACGCTCGACATAGCTGTAGTCACCCAGCAAAGACGACCGCATGAGAACGCGCTCCTTGACCTCGCAGAACCGTCCGACCTTGCAGTCTCGCAGCGAAGCCGATGTATGAATTGCAGGCTCACCGTCGCGGCTGGCGCCGGGCGAATGCCGCCCACGGTCACTGTTTCCGGTTCTTTCAGTCATTGCCGAAACCCACCAACAAAAAGGCCGCCCCCTTTAGGAGCGGCCGCAACCTTGTAACAGGTTAAAAGCTTCAGACGTGCGATGCCACCTCAGGCAGCAGCAGCCGCCAGTTTCTTTTCAACCTGACGCTTCACCCGCTTGGCCGACAGCGACAATTCCGTGTCACGCGCCTTGAGCAGGTAGGCATCAAGGCCACCGCGGTGCTCGACTGAGCGCAGTGCGGCAGCTGATACCTTGAATGCGAAATCACGGCCAAGGCTCTCGCTCATCAGGTGCACCTGGCACAGATTGGGCAGGAAGCGGCGGCGGGACTTGTTGTTGGCGTGACTGACATTATTACCTGCCAGAACACCCTTGCCGGTCAACTCACAACGACGGGCCATGTCAAATACTCCAATTTGTTCAGCAATTCCGGTTGCCGTACGTGTCTGGTTTCAAGGCGAACTCGGCGCAGGTCCCAAAAGGTCCATAAACACAAAGTCCGGCGCCAGCGGGCCGGATCAAATTCATCGCGTGTCTATAGGCAAGCCTGCATCAGCCGTCAAGCCCGGTTTTGCGACAAGACCTCACATGGCGCCGCGACCGGAGATCAAACATACTCAATAATCTGGTTCAATACCTTGTGAACTGGACGAGGCATACCATATCCACGGCACAAACAGACCCTAGGGTTGTGACCCTAGCAACTGCTTTCATTCAGCAACCGTTCAGGCACGATCATGCACAAGCCGTTCAGACCAACACGACTTATAACAAACCGGGGTACAGCAGGCACCATGAAAACCGCCATCTTGAACACGATCGCAGCCACTGCGGTCGCAGCAACCACATTCACCCTGGCCCTCGCTGCATCACCCGGTACCGCAGCGGCAGCGGACAAGCTGAAAGTCCAATATGATCTTTATACGCGCGGCATCAGGGCGTTTGCGCTGAACTATTCGGCAGACATTGACCGGAATGCGTTCAATGCGTCGGCGAAACTGCGCCCCAAGGGCCTGGCGTCGCTGTTTATCGACCTGAAAATGGACATGACATCATCAGGTGCGCTCACCGGCAAAGGCGCCCGGTCGGACAGTTTCACCATGAAGGTTACGGAAAAGGGCAAAAAGGGCAGATACTCTGTCAACTTTGACGGGTTGCAGCCCGTTTCCACCAAACGCAAACCGGCTGTGAACGGCAAAACCGAGGCCAAAATCAACTCGGCGTCTGCAGCCGGTGCCCGCGATACGCTCGCATCCATCATGGACATAGCAGTAACATCGGCCCAAAATCCCTGTAATGCCAGTTATCGTGTCTATAATGGTAAGGAAGTGTTCGAGCTCGCCTTGCAAAAAATCAAGGATGACACCTTCGGCAAGAAGGACGGCGGCGTTTATCGGGGTCCTGCAATCGTGTGCAGCATGACCTATTCCACCCTTGCCGGCCTGTCTGCCAAAACCGAAGCCAAGTATCGAAAAAATCCGCCGGTGTTCAGGGTCTGGTTTGCGCCGGTCAGGTCTTCTGCACTGGGCCGTGACATGAACGTGCTTGTTGCCGTGTCAGGCAAGATCAAGGGCAAGGACTTTGTGGCCTACGCCAACGAGGCAACCCTGTCCGGCAAACCGCTCAATTCAAAATCCCTGGCCAAGAGATAGAAGCCGGCAATTGGTATTACTTGTGCCCGATGATCACCCGGAACGCTATATATGGGGGGTGAACACAACATGAATCTGATGTGATTCATGATTCGGTCATGACATGTTCCTGTTTGAATCCAATACTGGCATTGCCCGGCTACATATCCGGGCAAATTTTGCGAAACCTGCAGGCAGCGATGTTTTGCACCAGATACATACAACATCTGACATGTTAGCTTTTCCGTTGCCCACCCTTACCGGACCCTCAGCAGAACCTCCATGGATGCCCGCAGAAACGTAACAGCCCTTCTGGGTCCAACCAATACTGGCAAAACCCATCATGCGGTCGAAAGGATGCTTGCTCATCCCAGCGGCATGATCGGCCTGCCGCTGCGCCTGTTGGCGCGCGAGGTTTACGATCGCGTTGTGGCCCGGGCAGGCCAGATGTCCGTGGCACTGGTCACGGGCGAGGAAAAACTGATCCCGCCGGCACCGCGCTACTGGGTCTGCACGGTTGAAGCCATGCCAAATGATATTCCGGTATCGTTCATGGCCATCGACGAGATCCAGCTCGCCGCCGACAGCGAGCGCGGTCACGTGTTTACCGACAGGCTGTTGCACTCACGCGGGCTCAACGAGACCCTGTTGCTGGGCGCGGCGACCATCCAGCCGATGCTGGAGCAATTGCTCAAGGGGGTGAACTATGTATCCCGCCCCAGGTTTTCAAAACTCAGCTTTGCCGGCCAGAAAAAGATCACGCGCCTGCCCAAGCGCACTGCAATTGTCGGGTTTTCAGCAGGCATGGTGTACGCCGTCGCAGAGCTGATCCGGCGTCAGAAGGGCGGTGCCGCAGTGGTGCTGGGGGCCCTGAGCCCACGCACCCGCAACGCCCAGGTGGCACTGTACCAGTCAGGTGACGTCGATCACATTGTGGCAACCGATGCCATCGGCATGGGGCTCAACATGGATATTGACCATGTGGCGTTTGCCGCCACGCGAAAGTTTGACGGGTTCCAGTTCCGCAATCTGACGGCTGCCGAGATGGGCCAGATTGCCGGGCGGGCCGGACGCTACATGAACGACGGCACATTCGGCCTGACGGCTGACGCCGTCAGCATTGATGCTGAAACCATTGAACAGCTTGAAGACCACCGTTTTGAACCGCTGCGTGTCCTGCAATGGCGCAACCGCAACCTGAATTTCGGCTCGGTGGACCGCCTGCTCGGTTCGCTGAACGCCCTGCCCAACCGCGAAGGACTGACCCGGACAAGGCCCGGTGCAGACATCGAGACCCTGTCGCTGATTGCCCGCGATGCTGAAATCATCGACCGCGCATCAGGCCTCAAGGCCGTGGAATTGTTATGGGAAACCTGCCAGCTGCCGGACTATCGCAACATTACCGGCTCCGAGCATGCCAACCTTGTCGCCACCATTTTCAGGTATGTCGCCGACACCGGGCGCATTGACACGCAATGGTTCGCCCGTCAGTTGGCGTATTGCGACAATACCAATGGCGATATAGATACCTTGTCAAACCGCATTGCCCATGTGCGAACCTGGACCTTTGTTGCCAACCGGCAGGACTGGCTGGACGACCCCGGCCACTGGCAGGAACTGACAAGGGCAATGGAAGACAGATTATCGGATGCCTTGCATGAAAGGCTGACCCAGCGGTTCATCGACCGGCGCACCAGCGTGTTGATGAAACGGCTGCGTGAAAGGGAAGAATTGATGTCGAGTGTCGATCAGGAAGGTGCCGTGCTTGTGGAAGGCGAATATGCAGGCCGCATTGAAGGCTTGCGTTTCATTGCCGAACCATCGGACGGCGAAAACTCCAAGGTGTTGATCTCTGCTGCCTTGCAAACGGTAACCGATACCCTGGTCGGGCGCGCCCAGTCCGTCGTTGCCGCGCCGGATCCGGATTTCAGCCTTGATGCAGCCGGCAACATCATCTGGAAGTCCCATCCGGTCGGCCGCCTCACCGGCGCTGAGAACCTGTTGAAGCCACGCGTTGAAACACTGGCTGATGAACAGGTGTCGGCACCGGACCGTGAGGCGGTCCAGATGCGCCTGTCGAAGTTTGTCTCGCGCCACATCGCCGGCCTGCTGGCGCCGCTGGTGTCACTTGGCGAAGCAGAAGAAATCACCGGCATTGCCCGTGGCATCGCCTTCCAGCTCATCGAGGCGCTCGGCGTGCTGCCGCGCGAACAGGTGGCCGACGAGGTCAAGTCACTTGGTCAGGATGAGCGCGCCGTACTGCGCAAGCATGGTGTACGGTTCGGGGCATTCCATATTTTCATTCCGACCATCCTGAAACCTGCTCCGACTTCCCTGCGGCTGTTGTTGTGGGCGTTGCATGACGCCGACAAGCGCGGACTGGATGCCTCCGCGCTGCCTGATGCCATGCCGCAGCAGGGCCTCACATCGGTCCCGTTCGACAAAACAACACCGCGCGGGTTCTATCAGGTTGTCGGCTTTCGCGTCTGCGGCGAGCGCGCCGTGCGCGTCGACATGCTGGAGCGGCTCGGAGACATGATCCGCACCCGCGTGTTCTGGCGTGCGCAACGCGAAGGCGAAGAGCGCCCCGACGGATCCGTGGACGGCGGCGGCTTTACCGTTGTGCCGGACATGATGTCCCTCGTCGGATGTTCTGGTGACGAGTTTTCGTCGATCCTGAAATCGCTCGGGTTTTCGGCGCAAAAGCGAAAAGCCCCGGAGAAACCCAAATCCGGAGAAGACCCGGCCACAGACGCCACTGCCGATGCACCGGCTGAAGCGGCATCCGAGCCACCTTCTGAAACGGCCCCGACCGGTGCGCCTGAACAGGCCATAACAGCCGAGACAGCGCCAGCCGGAGCAGTACCCGAAGCACCCGTGGAAACCAACCCTGCTGACGCTCCTGCAACTGTTTCTTCTGACGCTGCACCAACTGAAGTCACTGCGCCTGAAACCGCAACGACCGAGGACGCAGAACCTGCCGATTCTGAAATGATCGAGGTCTGGTGGCCAAAGGATACAGGGCCGTTCCGCCATCAAAAACAACACGCGGGCAATCGCTCAAAGGGTGCCAAAGGCAATTCCGGCAAGCCGGATCGCAACCGGCACCAGAAAGGCGGCCCCGGCAAGAAAGCCGGCGGCCAGCGCCCGCCGGCGCAACGCCGGGAAAAGCCCATGGATCCCAACAGCCCGTTTGCGGTACTGGGCCAGCTGAAACAGGGTTTAACCAAGAAGTAGCATGGCAGATGAAGCCGGCAGAGACGTTCAGCGGGTTGATCGGTGGCTGTGGTTCGCCCGCTTCGTCAAGACCCGGGCGCTGGCTCAGCGCCTGATTGCCAAGGGCAAGGTGAGAGTAAACCGCACCAAGATCACCAAGCCGTCGCAAACGGTTTCGCCGGGCGATGTGGTGAGTTTCATGAACCGCGATCACATTAAAGTGGTCGAGGTCATCGCCACCGGCACCCGCAGGGGCCCGGCATCTGAAGCCCGCTTGCTGTATTGTGAAATAAATCCGGTTCCGGACGTTGCCGCCGGCACGGCCGCTCACCACATCATGCCCGACCTACGTACAAGTACGCTTGACGATCTGCCAAGAAAATGCAAGTTCACCGGGAATCCCCCTGACAAAGACAACAGCTGAGAGTTTGAGAGCCCGCGCATGACCTATATCGTCATTGAGAACTGCATAAAGTGCAAGTACATGGATTGCGTTGAAGTCTGTCCGGTGGATTGCTTTTATGAAGGCGAAAACATGCTCGTCATTCACCCCGACGAATGCATTGACTGCGGCGTGTGTGAACCGGAGTGCCCGGCAGAAGCCATCAAGCCGGATACCGAGCCCGGCCTTGAGAAATGGCTCGAGCTGAACACCAGGCTTGCCGATGTCTGGCCTAACATTACCCAGAAGGGCGAGTCTCCGGACGATGCGGAGAAACATGATGGCGAACAGGGCAAGTTCGAGAAGTATTTCTCCGAAGAACCCGGCGAAGGCGACTAGGGTCAGAACGCCTGCACATCCGCTCACACTTGTCCGGGAAGATTGTTGAAACCGGAATTAATACTTGGCGGCATACACCGTCCCTACCGGCATTGGATTCCCATTTTCATGGGGATGACAGCAGTGTTGAACCCCAAACCGAGGCACGAAGTGCCGAGGCAAGGCCGACTGGCCGTCGCACGCAGTGCGCCCCTGCGGAGCGCAGCCGTCAGGCTGCTGGCGCGAGCGGAATGAACCTTGGTACGAAGTGCCGAGGCAAGGCCGACTGGCCGTCGCACGCAGTGCGCCCCTGCGGAGCGCAGCAGAAGGCTGCGGGCATGAGCAGAATGAACCTTGGCACGAAGTGCCGAGGCAACGCCATACGGCCGGCGTGCGCTAAAATCGTACTGATTGACGTAATGCCGCGTTAACCATTTCTTTACACTTCAGCCCCATTCGACCATTTCCGGCACTGCCACGGCGTCCAGAGGCTTTAACAATCGGTAAATTTGTGTTATACACATTGCTAATGACTTGAAATTCACAGCAAAGCATTGAGAACCCGGGTCCGAAAGGCTCGGACTTTTTTTCGCCTGATCCAGTTTTTGAAACGAAAGCCTGCAATTCAACCGGACCTGACCTGCCTTCACATAAGGCTCACGCGGGTAAACACCGAACTGCAACCGAGCGTATCAGACAAGCACTGGCCATCAGCTACGCATCCCTCCACCAGCATGAGGTGGTTTTTAGCCTTCCGGCAGGGAAGGTGAACCTGGCTGAAGCCTCAGGGCAACGGGCAGGAAGCGGCGAAATAGGTTTTGCTGAAAGAAACGGTCGAACAGGCGAATTACGTCGAACGCACGAGTGACAAGGGAAAAATAAAAATGGCCACAGAAAAAAAGACAGCATCGCGCAAGCTCAAGTACAAGATCGGTGAGTTTGTCGTGTATCCGGCCCATGGTGTAGGCAAGATTGTCGCTGTGGAAGAGCAGGAAATTGCCGGCGCCAAGCTCGAACTGTTCGTCATCGATTTTGAAAAGGACAAGATGCGCCTGCGTGTCCCGCTGAACAAGTGCGACAGCGTCGGCATGCGCAAGCTGTCGGACAAGAACATGGCTGAAGACGCCATGAAGGTTCTGACCGGCAAGGCCCGCGTCAAGCGTACCATGTGGTCGCGCCGTGCCCAGGAATATGAAGCCAAGATCAATTCAGGCGATCTGATCTTCGTGGCTGAAGTCGTGCGTGACCTGTACCGCTCCGACCGCCAGCCGGAACAGTCCTATTCCGAACGCCAGCTGTATGAATCAGCGCTTGATCGCATGGCCCGTGAAATCGCCTGCGTGAAGAAGCTTGATGATGCAGGCGCAGTCAGCGAAATCGAAGCCGTGCTGGAAAAGTCATCGCACCGCGGTGAAAAACCTGCCGCTGCCAGCGCAGAAGAAAAGGCCGCTTGAAAGCGACCGCAGGACCGTCCGGATTTCCGGACAGTCTGCAACAAGATGCACAACCCCGCCCGAGGCCAGCCTCCGGCGGGGTTGTTTTTTGCCCGCGTGAGATGAATTCAGGTTTGAGTACACCGCTCAAATGGCGCTATAAGGTGGTCGCCCTTTAAGGTATGGTCCCGTAGCTCAGCAGGATAGAGCACCAGATTCCTAATCTGGGGGTCACAGGTTCGAATCCTGTCGGGATCACCATCGCTTTCGAACATTTCCAGGTCTGATGTTTCTTCGCACCCACCCGCGATGTATCAGTCAAACCCCACCGGGTTCACCCCAATATCGCGCATGGTGCGCGCGTCGATGTGGCTGCTGGCCAGCAGGCCATGGTGCTTGCTGGAGCGGAACAGACGCCGTGCGGACCCGACGATGGTCTTGGTGAAGCTGGTGTGATGCTGCGTGGTCATGGCTTTACTCCTCAAGAGAGACGTTTTCTTCTGTGCCGTTGTGATGACCTAGGGGCATTTCGCGGATTGAAGATGTGCATTTCGTCACTCTGCACGCATTGCGAGCGCAGTCCGGCGATGACATTCAAGGAGTTTGTTGTGTCATCCGACCCGGGCCGAGAGTGCCGGGACGCGCCGGCATTACGGCGATCACCTGCTTCAGATGCCCTGTTTTCAGCCACAAGGTGGTTATTTGATCACAATGTGGAAACTTGTCTTGCATGCCGGGGCATACCTTCTAGTCTGAAATCACTGCCCGTGGGATTGAGTATGACCGGGCGTTTAGGGAGAAAACAATGACTGATATTTCGAAGGTGGCGAACGCCGTCGCGTCACGCCGCAAGTTCCTGACCGGAGCCGGTGTTGCAACTGTTGCCGGCCTTGCCGCACCTAGCATCGCCCGCGCGGAACCAAAGGTAATCAAGATGCAGGCCGCATGGGGCGGTGGTATTTTCCTCGAAAATGCCCAGTCCTACGTCAATCGCGTCAACGCCATGGCCGGCAAGGACCTGAAAATCGACCTTTTACCGGTGAACTCGGTGGTCAAGACCAGCCAGATGCAGGACGCGGTGCACCGCGGCGTGCTTGATGCAGCCCACTATGTGCCTGCCTACTGGTACTCCAAGTCCAAGGCAGCCTCCCTGTTCGGTACCGGTCCGTGCTTTGGCTGGTCGTCCCAGGAAGTGCTCGGCTGGATCTATTATGGTGGCGGCCAGGAACTGTTTGACGAACTGATGGGCTCACTTGGCCTGAACGTCGTGTCGTTCTTCAATTCCGCCATGCCGGCGCAGCCGCTTGGCTGGTTCAAGGAAGAAATCAAGGACGTTGCCCAGTTGAAGGGTCTGAAATATCGCACGGTTGGCCTGGCTGCCGACGTCCTGCTCGAAATGGGCATGTCGGTTGTGCAGCTCCCCGGTGGTGAAATTCAGCCGGCCATGAAATCCGGCCTGATCGATGCGGCCGAGTTCAACAACCCGACCTCTGACCGTGACTTCGGCATGCAGGATGTCTCCAAGCACTACCACCTGGCCAGCTTCCATCAGAGCCAGGAGTTCTTTGAGGTTACCTTCAACAAGCCAATGTTCGAAGGACTTCCGGACGAACTCAAGGCCATCTTGCAGTATGCATCAGAAGCGGAAAGTTCCAACTTCTACTGGAACAACACCAAGCGTTATGCAGATGACCTGGTGAAGCTGCGCGACGATCAGGGTGTAAACGTTTACCGTACGCCGGATTCGGTAATGGCAGCCCAGCTTGCAGCCTGGGATGTAGTTGTAGATCGTATTTCCAAGGAAGAGCCCTTCTTCGCCAAGGTAATTGAATCACAAAAGACATATGCCAAGAACGTGATGAATTACCTCAACCTGAACCAGCCTGACTACAAGCTGGCATACAAGCACTACTTCGGATAATCACCGAGCCTTCCCGCATCCGGAGCGTTGGTGCGGGAAGGTAACATCATTCGATATCTACGGAGAGCTGTGCGCTGAATCAGGCTGGTGGGTTCCACTGAACCCATGTCGGCATGGTAGGTGGCTCCCCGAAGTATAATTTATGCCTGGGGAGGCGAACCGTGATAACACTCATTCACGCCATTGAAAGTCTGAGCATCTGGGTCGGCCGCGCCTTTGGGTGGTGCATTCTGATCCTGACGTTCTCGGTGTCCTACGAAGTGTTCGTGCGTTATGTGCTCAACTCACCGACGGTCTGGGCATTCGACATGATGGTGCAGATGTACGGCGCCCTGTTCCTGATGGCCGGGCCTTATGCGCTTGCCCAGGACACCCATGTGCGCGGTGATGTCTTGTATCGCCTGCTGCCCGTCAAGACCCAGGCAACGCTGGATTTCATACTCTACGTAGTGTTCTTCTTCCCCGGCATGCTGGCCCTGTTCTGGTTTGGCGCGGAAATCGCCAAGGACAGCTGGCGTTATCTTGAGGTCAGCTGGAACTCCCCTGCCCGCATCCAGATCTACTTCTTCAAGACACTCATTCCACTGGCCGGGTTCCTGATGATCATTCAGGGCATCGCGGAGATACTGCGCTGCTGGAAGGCAATGCGCGAAGGCGTCTGGCTGGAACGGCTTGAAGACGTGCGCGAGACCGAAGACCTGCTCGCCGCTGTGGACCCGGTTGCCGACAAATCCTGAACAATCCCTTTTTACTCGCGCTGTTGCCGCTGGAGTTCAATAGAAAATGACGAACCCTGAAGTCGCCATCCTCATGCTGTCCCTGTTCATCGTTCTGGTGCTGCTGGGCTTTCCAATCGCGTTTACCCTGATAGCCATGGGCGTTGGCTTTGGTTATTACGCCTATTACAAAGCCGATGCGATCAGCACGTTCGGCGACTTTTTCCAGAACCAGATTTTCTACCTGCTGAACCAGAACACCTATTCGGTGATGGAAAACGACACCCTGGTCGCCATACCGCTGTTCCTGTTCATGGGCTATGTGGTCGAACGCGCCAACATTGTCGGCAAGCTGTTCCACTCACTGCAGATGGCGGCCCGAAACCTGCCCGGCTCCATGGCCATTGCCGCCCTGATCACCTGTGCGGTGTTTTCCACTGCCACCGGCATTGTCGGCGCGGTTGTCACGCTGATGGGCCTGCTGGCATTTCCGGCCATGGCAAACGCCAATTACAACAAGGAATTTGCTTCCGGCGTCATCTGTGCCGGCGGCACGCTCGGCATTCTGATCCCGCCGTCCATCATGCTGATCGTGTATGCGGCAATCGCCGAACTGTCTCCGCTCAGGCTCTATGCGGCAGCGGTCTTCCCCGGACTGCATGCTGGCCGGGTTCTACATTGTCTATGTGATCATCCGGGTCACCATCAATCCCAGCATTGCACCAAAACCGAAACTGGAAGACGTGCCGCCGGCCCGTGAGATTTACCTGAACCTGCTGGTTTCGTTCGTCCCGCTGACCGTGCTGATCATGCTGGTTCTGGGCTCCATTCTGGGTGGTCTGGCGACACCGGCTGAAGCTGCCGCCATGGGCTCACTCGGTGGCCTGGTACTGGCGCTGATCTACGGCGCGCTCAACTGGTCGATGGTCAAGCAATCGGTTTACCTCACCGCCAAGGCAACCGCCATGGTATGCTGGCTGTTTGTCGGTTCATGGACGTTTGCATCGGTGTTTTCATATCTCGGCGGCCACGACCTGATTGGCCAGTGGGTCGCCTCGTTCGATCTGGCGCCATGGCAGTTCCTGGTGATGGCACAGGCTATCATCTTCGTGTTGGGCTGGCCGCTGGAGTGGTCGGAAATCGTCATTATTTTCGTACCCATATTCCTGCCTCTGCTCGACCAGTTCGGCGTCAACCCCTACTTCTTCGCCATGCTGGTTGCGCTGAATCTGCAGACCTCGTTCCTGACCCCGCCCATGGCCATGTCGGCCTATTACCTCAAAGGGGTGCTCAAGGGCCAGATTGAGCTGATGCAGATTTTCCGGGGTATCATGCCTTATCTGGGCATCGTGATCTTCACCATGGTCCTGATGTACCAGTTTCCCGGCATCGCCCTGTGGTTCCCTGATTACCTGTTCGGCCCATACCAGAAATAAGACCTGAAAGGCCTGAAGCCAGCATATGTTGTGTCAACTGACAGCCAGTGAAGCCCGGCGGCAAATCGCCGACGGCCTGATCACCTCGCAGCAACTGGTTGAGGCCTGCCTGGACCGGATTGCTGAAACCGACTCAGGCATTGGCGCATGGGTGCATCTTGATGGCGATACCGCGCTGGCTCAGGCCCGCGACCTGGATGACCTGCGCCGCAAGGGCCGGACACTCGGGCCGCTGCATGGCATACCTGTGGGCTTGAAAGACATATTCGATGTCAAGGATATGCCGACCGAATGCGGCAGCCCCGCCCGCAAGGGCACAATCGCTGAAATCGATTGTCAGGTAACCGCAAAACTGCGCGAGGCAGGGGCGGTCATCATGGGCAAGACGGTCACCACCGAATTTGCCTTCCTCAACCCGGCTCATACCTCAAACCCGCACAATCACGCCCACACGCCCGGCGGCTCGTCCAGCGGGTCCGCCGCCGCCGTTGCCGCCGGTCATGTGCCACTGGCCATCGGCAGCCAGACAAACGGCTCAACCGTCAGGCCAGCCTCGTTCTGCGGCATTTTCGGATTCAAGCCCACCCGCGGGATGATTTCGCGCACCGGTGTGCTGCAAACCTCCGTCACTCTCGATCAGGTCGGCGTGTTCGGCCGCTCGCTGGCCGATGTCTCACTGCTGGCAGATGCACTATCCGGTTATGATCCACGCGATCCGGCAAGCCTGCCGCGTCCCCTGCCATCGGCCACAGCAGGCCTTGCCCGCCAGCCGCTGGTGGAGCCTGATCTGGTATGGCTGGACATGCCGTTCCACGACCGCCTCACCGACGAGGCGCGAAGCGGCCTCGACGACATCCTGGCCGCGCTGGGCGACCGGGTCGAACGTATTGAAGCACCGAAATCCGTCGCTGCCCTGGTGGATCATCAAAAAACCGTCCACGAGTATGAAATCGCACACCACCTGGCCGATGACTTCGACCGGCACTGGGATATGATCAGCGACACACTGAAACCCGTTGTGGAACGCGGCCGGGGATACTCGGACACGCAGTACGCTGAAGCGCTCGCAATGGTGGCCGGCGCGGAAGACTATTTCGAAGAGTTTTTCCACGACTATGACGGGATTATCGCACCGTCTGCTGCCGGAGAAGCGCCATTGAAAACCGACGGCACCGGCGATCCGGTATTCTGCACCGTCTGGACGACGGCAGGGCTGCCGGCCCTCAACTTGCCGTTACTGTCAGGTTTAGCCGGTTTGCCCATCGGCGTGCAGCTGATAGGCTCAGCCGAACAGGATGATCGCCTGATGACCACGGCGCAATGGTTGGTCAGTTCGTTGGCGGCAAGTGAATAAACAGCACCTGAGCGGGTGCGGCACGGAGTGAGACAAAAATGGACATGACGAATATCAAAAAAATCACCGGCCTGATCGGCCTGGGTCTCGTGTTCACTTTCATCCTCGGGCTGGCACACAGTATTTCAACCGGGTTTGCCGGGTTTTGGGGCGGCCTGCCGTTCTGGATAATTGCCATCTCGGTGCTTTCGATGGTGGCTTACGACTACTGGGACGAATGCATCCGCAAGCGTGAATGACGCTTACCTCATCCAATGAATTGAAACACCCATGTCCAAGCCAACGCTCTGGATCTCCAGAAAACTGTCCGACAACACACAAGCCCGTGCCGTGCGCGATTATGACGTCATCCTCAATCATGATGACGTGATTTCCAGCGCCGACGATATTGTCGCCATGAGCGCCAGGGCAGACGCGATCCTGCCGTGCCATTCGGAACTCTTTAGCGCCGATGTGGTGGCCAGACTGTATGACCGCACAAAAATCATCGCCAATCATTCCGTCGGCGTGGACCATTGCGACCTTGCCGCGTTCAGGCAAAGAGGCATCGTCGTCACCAACACACCGGACGTGTTGTCTGATGCCACCGCCGAAATTGCCATGTTGCTGATGCTGGGCGCAGCGCGGCGGGCGCCGGAAGGCGATCAAATGGTGCGCTCGGGCAACTGGAGATCATGGAGCCCGTCCTTCATGGTCGGAACCCAGGTGTCCGGCAAGCGCGTCGGGATCATCGGTATGGGACGTGTCGGTCAGGTGATGGCGCAACGTTGCCGCGGCTTTGGCATGGAGGTGCATTACCACAATCGCGCGCGGCTCCCGGCCGAACTGGAACAAGGTGCGACCTATCATCCGACAATTGAGACCCTGCTGCCCGTATCGGACTTTGTGTCGCTGCACTGTCCCGCAACACCGGACACCACCGGCTTGATGAACGCCGAACGCCTCGCCTTGCTGCCTGCAGGCGCGATTGTCGTAAACACCGCGCGCGGTGCGCTGATCGTCGAGGACGATCTCGTGGCCGCCATCAGGTCAGGCCACATTGCAGCAGCCGGGCTGGATTGCTTCGTGACAGAGCCTGGCGGAAATCCTGCATTTGCAGATCATGACAACATTTTCATGCTACCGCACATCGGCAGCGCGACACGGGAGACCCGCGATGCCATGGGCTTCAGGGCGCTGGACAACCTGGATGCCTTCTTCGCCGGCAGGGAACCACGTGACCGGCTGGTGTAGGTGTCTCAGGGTCCGTCACCGTGGACCCTCGGGACAAGCCCGAGGGTGAAAATATTGAGATGAAGTAACGTTCAACGGTTGTTCGTGGGCGGAGAACGGCCCGAGCGAAGCGAGGACAAGCTGTTCGACCAGCAAAGAAGCGAGAACGGCCCGATATGCCGAATTGACGACCGGCATTATGAGGCCTGAAGCCCGCTACTTATCGAACTTGATACCGTTCAGTTCACCAATCACATCGGACATCATCGGCATGTGGCGCTCGCCGTCACCCTTGGCGACCGCCATGGCATAGGACTGTTTCACCGCCGGCGCGACAATGGCTGCCATGCCGGATGCCTCGATCATGTTGTTGAAATAGCGCTGGTCCTTGAGGCAGTTGCGGATGGCAAACTCGTGCGCCTTGGGATCGCGCCCGATAACCCACTTGCTCATGTTCTCGAAATTGCCGCAGTACATGCCGCCGGCCTTCACCACATCATAGAGCGTCTGCTGGTCAACACCGGTTTTGGTACACGCCGTATAGGCTTCCGCCCACACGGCAGAATATGACATGGCAATAAAGTTGTTGATCAGCTTGATCTTGTGCCCGTTGCCCAATGGGCCGACATGAATGATGTTTTCAGCCCATGTCTCGATCAGCGGGCGAAGCTCCTTAAGGGTCTTTGCATCAGAGCCGACGAAGGTGTTCAGGCGGCCTTCTTCAGCTTCCTTCGGTGTGCGCCCGAGCGGGGCATCGATCAGCTTGACGCCGATTGCCTTCAGCTCCGCTGCCAGTTCCAGTGTCGAGGTCGGGTCAGACGTTGACGTGTCAACCACAATGGTTCCCTTTGCAGCACCTGCGGCGATGCCGGACTTGCCGCGAACCAGCTCTTCAACCTGTGCCGATGACGAAACACAAAGAAAAATCACATCGCTTGCCTTGGCCAGTGCAGCAGCTGTCTTCGCTTCCGTCGCGCCGCGCTTGACCAGATCGGCAACCGGCTTGCGGTTCTTGTGCCCCATGATTGTCAGCTCATAGCCGGATTTGAGGATATTCTTGGCCATGCCGTGGCCCATCAGGCCGACGCCGATAAATCCAACGCGTGGTTTGGTGCTCATGATTGGGTTTCCTTTTGTTTGTCTGTTTGACTTGAAGATGAAGGTTGTTTCAGGAACGCAAATGCCCGTTCAACGATGGCGTCCGGTGGTTCGGCAATATCCAGCCTGATGGCCGTTTCGTCTGCTTCAGGCACCTGCAGTGTGGCAAGCTGGCTGTCCAGCAGGCCGGGCGGCATGAAATGCCCGCGGCGCTCGTTCATGCGGGCCTGCAACAAGGACTTGCTGCCGGTCAGGTACACCAGCTTCAGGTCCTGGCCTGCCGTCCGCAACCTGTCACGATAGCTGCGCTTGAGGGCCGAACACGATACCACTAGGCAGGGTGCGCGCGACAACAATTCGGCAGCCTTTGCTGCTATGGCATCAAGCCACGGTTCACGGTCATCATCGTCAAGCGGAATACCGGCGGCCATTTTATCCTTGTTGCTGGCAGGATGCAGCTCGTCACCTTCGACAAAGGCGGCATCAAGCCTCTCCGCCAGCTTTTGGCCGATTGTGGTCTTGCCACACCCGCATACACCCATCACGACAATGATCATGTTTCGGCCTCTTGCCAGGGCCCGTGAAATATCTCGCCGGTTTCCCGGTGCTTGAGACCGTGCGCACCAAACCTGTCGCGCTGCAACTGAACCAGGGCCGTCGGCAATTGATCCACCGCGCAGGAATCCAGATAGGCAAGACTTGCAGACAGCACCGGCACCGGTACGGCTGCCGTCGAGGCTGCAGCCACAGATTGCCGCAGTCCGTTGGAATGTTCCGATGCCATATCAAACAGGGCCGCAGGATCAGCAAACCTGTCAAGCATGGCCATGCGCAGAATCGAGCCCTGCCGCCACACTCTTGCAGCCTCTGTCAGCTGAATTTTCCAGTCATACTCCTGGCTTGCCACCGTGAGCAGGTGTGCACCCTGCGCCAGGGCCAGCGCCACGGCGCACACCAGCGCGTCATGCACGGCTTCGGTTGTGATCCCGGTATCTGTTCCCGGTCTGTTTTCGCGAAGAACCCTCAATACCTCATGGGATGAAACCTGGCGCATGGTGACCGCCGCCATGATCGACGGCACCGGCACACCAAGGTTGACGGCTTCACTGATGCACCATCCGCCGGTGCCCTTTTGCCCTGCGGCATCGTCTACCAGGTCGATCAGCAATGTTCCCGACAGTGCATCACTGGCCTGCAGCACTTCACCGGAAATCTCCATCAGGTATCCGGCCAGGGGGCCTCGGGACCAGATGTCCAGTTGCCTGCCGGCGGCAAAACTCGTCAGGCCGGCCAGTTCAAGCAATTGCCAGCTTTCGGCGATCGCCTGCATGATGGCGTACTCGATCCCGTTGTGAACCATTTTGACGAAGTGTCCCGCTCCGCCTTCGCCGAACCAGCCCAGACAGGGTTTTCCGTCATGCCGGGCTGCCACATTGGCCAGCAAAGGTTCCAGCATGATGCGCATTTCAGCGGCGCATCCCAACATCATGGATGGCCCGCTACGCGCACCTTCGGAACCGCCGGATACACCAAGACCGGCAAAGTTGATGCCCTGCTCGCGGCACGCCAGAACATTCGTCTCAGTGTCCAGGTAGTTTGAATTGCCGCCATCAATGATGATGTCGCCTTTCTCCAGCAGCCTGATCAGTTGCTCCGTCAACTCAAACACCGGGCGGCCCGACTTGACCATCAGCAGGACAATGCTGGGAACCGGCAAACTGTTCACCAGTGCTTCCAGCGTGTCGCAAACCTCAATACCCTCAGCGCTCCAGTTGCGCGCCTGCGGCCACGGATCCCAGACAACGCATTGATGACCGGCATCGCGGAAGTTCAGCGCCAGGTTGCGCCCCATCACGCCCATGCCAATGATCGCCAGTTTCATGACGCCACCGCGCGCTTTACCGGCGCAGCATGGTTGGCCGCATTGAAGAATGCCGTTATGTGCCGCTCAAGTGCCACCGCGCAAGCCTCACTGTCTCTTGCCAGGGCGGCATCCAGTATTGCCTTGTGCTCTTCGATGATGCGCAGGCCCCTGAACCCCACGGCCCGGTACTCAAGCGCAACTACTTTTCTGAACTGGTCAAATGCTGCCTTGTGAAGTTTCTTGTGCAGTGTCGATCCGCAGCCGGAAACCAGCGCCTCGTGAAACTCCCAGTCACATTGGCGCCAGAGTTCATAATTTGTCACTGATCCGGATTTCATTCTGAACTCGATGTGCGCCAGACGGTGATGTGCCGCGACCAAGGCACTTTCCCAGTCCACGCCGCCATTGGCGATGGATTGCCGGGCACCGTCGGTTTCCAGCAGGATCCTGAACCGCGCCACTTCTTCCAGCCCCTCGCCTGACACCCCGGCGCTCAACATGCCATTCTGATCAAGTGCCGTTGATGCATGAGGGTCCAGTATGACAGCGCCGCAGTTCACCCGGACATCAACCAGCCCGAACACTTCCAGCGCGACAATCGCCTCGCGCACCGTGGCGCGCGATATCTGGAACTGTCGGGCAAGCTTGTGTTCCGATGGCAGCCGGTCACCAGGCTTCATGTCCTGCTCCGCCACGAAAGCCGCAATTTGGCGCGCCACGACCGCATAGAGGCGTTTTACCTCCGTGCTCTGAGCAAGTGATTGATATTGCTTGGATTGGTTCATATTGTCAGACAATTTCTGCTTAGACCAACTGCGCGCGTGCGCCAACCATGCCTGTAACATCGCGAGATTAGTTGGGTTGCTGCAGGAAAGCAATTATCGAAAAACCATCAGATTGTCTGACAATCTTATATTGCCAGTCCCTGATATGCGCCGTATCGTTGAGAACAAGAGGGAGCCGGCGGAACCGGTCAACTTCGGCGTTCAGGCATCAAAGATCTGAAATCACGCACAAACAGGATGGTCAGCCAGAGGGGCGGCCATACACACGGAGGAAATGCTTATGTTGATGAAAAATATACTTGCCGGCGTCGCTACGGCAGCTCTGCTGGCCACCGGTCTCAGTGCTATTGCCAGCGCAGCAGAAACCAAACTGCGTATCCAGACGCACTATGCGCCTGAAACGCCATCAGGCAAGCTTGCCGCTCAATATGTCGACGACATTCAGAAAATGTCCAACGGCGAAATCCAGGTGGAAATGTTCTACTCGTCTTCCGTGGTGAAGTCGGTTGAAACCTTCGATGCGGCAGCAACAGGTATTCTTGATTGCGACATGACCGGCGGCTCTTACCAGACCGGCAAGAACCCGGCATTCCAGTTTGTCGGCGACATCATGGGCGGCTACGAAACCCCCTACCAGCAATTGTCCTGGCTGTATTATGGCGGCGGTCTTGATGCTGCGCAGAAGCTGTACAACAAGTTCGACATGGAGCTGATCGGCTGGTGGGTTTACGGGCAGGAGTCATTTGCGTCCGGCAAGCCGATCACCCAGGTATCCGACTTCAAGGACTGGAAATTCCGTTCGCCTCCCGGCATGGAAACCAAGATTTTTGAAAAGCTTGGCGCCAAGCCCATCGTGATGGACTTCACTGAAATCTTCACCGCGCTTGAATCAGGCATCATTGACGGAGCCGATGCGTCCGGTCTCGCCAACAATGTCGGCCTTGGTCTTTATGATATCGTGAAGTACGCAAACTATCCCGGCTTCCACTCCATGCCGTCAGATCACCTGGCCTGCAACAAGGCCAAGTTCGACGCCATGCCGGAACACCACCAGCGCATCATGAAGGTTACAATGGAAGCACTGGCGCTGCGCACTGCCCTGACATTTGAAAAGAAGAATGCCGAGGCAGCAGCAAGCCTGAGGGAAAAGGGCGTTACGCTGTCGCAGTGGGCACCGGAGGAACTTCAGAAATTCCGTGATGCAGCCCAGTCGACCTGGCCTGAGTTTGCAACCACGCCGGAAGCCAAGGATCTGGTTGAAGCGCACCTGAAATACCTGCGTCAACTCGGCCTGGCCAAGTAACCTGAAACACCGCGGGGCGGCTTCTTAACGGAGCCGCCTCAATTTCATCTTTCCAACCACCATTGCCAACCTGGCGGCACTGGCGGTTCGAAAGGGGAAATGCAAGGGGTTGATGGGAGCTTGAACACATGATCGAACATGAAAGGTCAGGTCCGCTCGACCTGCTCACCTGGAGTTTCAGCCGCATATCAATGTGGGCGCCGTTCTTCATCGTTCTCATCATTTTATACGAAGTGGTCATGCGCTACTTCTTTGCAGCCGCCACGCTGTGGGTGAATGAAATGTCGTTGTGGGTCGCTGGCGGCATTTACCTGTCTGCGGGCCTGTACGCCATGCAGCAACGCAGCCACATTCGTATCTTCATCATCTATGACATGGCACCATTATGGCTGCGCCGAACGTTTGATGTGCTGTCTACCGTCTGCGTCTCGGTCTTTGCATTTGCGGTTGTATGGGGCGGGTTCGGTGAATCCAAAGCCAAGTTCCTGCGCTGGGAAACATTCGGCACCGCCTACGACCCCCCAATCCCGGCAACCATCAAACCGCTGGTGCTGACAATGCTTCTGTTCCTGGCATTACAGGCAACATCCAACCTTGTCCGGGACTGGCCTTCGGTTGCCTGGGTGCGCAAGTCTTTCGATGTGTTTGTCACCGTCCTGATTACCGGCCTGGCGCTCACGGCTGCATATAACCTTTTTATCGATCCGCCTGAAGGACATGTCGTGCCGCTGAAATGGCAGCTCGGCATTGCAGTTTTCCTGTTCATGTCGGTCGTCATTGTGATGGTCGGTCTGGTCCGGGATTTCAACAAAACACCGGTTCCCCACGTGGAGCTGGATGAAGTCGCCGAAGAAGCTGCTCAACTCAAAAAGGTGAACATGCCCGACGAGATATTATCGGGTAACCCGCCAAAGCCGAAAAACTAGGGGTCAGTACTTATGGATATCGGGACGATCTCACTGATTCTGCTGCTGGGCATGTTGTTCCTGCTGGCTATCGGCATGCCTTTGGGCTTTGCGTCGGGCTTCCTGGCCGTTGTGGTCATGGTGTTGAAATTTGAACCGACCTTACTGACGGATCCATTCAGCTTCGGCTCCGGCATATTGACCAGCAATTTCGGTAGCGGGCCGATGAACATCCTGGCCCAGCGACTATATGGCATTACCACCAATTACGTGCTCGTCTCCGTACCGCTGTTCATTTTCATGGCAACACTGCTGGAGCGTTCCGGCATCGCCAAGGACATGTACTCGTGCCTCAGTCAGTGGATGTCACGCACCCGTGGCGGTATCGCCGTGGTGACCGCCATCATGGCAATTGTCATGGCTGCCATGTCCGGCATTATCGGCGGCGAAGTTGTCTTGCTCGGCCTGATTGCCCTGCCGCAAATGCTGCGCCTGGGCTACAACCAGAACCTCGCCATCGGCACCATCTGCGCATCAGGCTCGCTCGGCACCATGATCCCGCCATCCATCGTCCTGATCTTCTATGGCCTGATTACCGAAACCTCGATCCACGCGCTGTTCAAGGCGGCTTTCCTGCCCGGATTCATGTTGGCGGGTTGTTACATCATCTACATTCTGGTGCGCACCCGCATGAACCCGGAGCTGGCGCCATTGCCGGAGCCGTCGCCCGACGACATGACCGGAAAGGAAAAGGGGCTTTATGGCAGTTCGCTTTTGTTTCTGCTGGCCGGTGTCGGCTCTGCCCTGATCGTGGCAAGATGGCTGTACCTGACTATCGGCAGCCAGTTCAACGAGAAGATGATCGACGGCAACACCCGCCTGATCGACAACGCCACCCTTTATCAGTATCTCGCCATCACCCTTGTCTCCGCCGGCTTCATCTACTTCGTCGTCGGCGTCAATGTCGCAAAAACCGCCTGGGAAAAGGGCAAGGGCATGGTCGCCCCCATGATGGTCGTGTTTGTCGTGCTCGGGTCGATCTATGGCGGCATAACCGGTATTACCGAAGCGGCCGCCATGGGCGCACTTGCTGTGCTGTTCCTGATCTGGATCCGCGGCGAGTTTTCAATCAACCTGTTGCGCGAAGCTTCCATGCGCACCTTCAAGTCCACCGGCACCATCATCTGGGTGACGTTCGGGGCCACCGCCCTTGCCGGTGCCTATACCATTGCCGGCGGACCGACCTATGTCGCCAACCTGATTGTCGGCTATGACCTGCCGACCATGGGTGTGCTGCTGGTCATGATGGTGATCTTCCTGTTCCTCGGCGCTTTCATGGACTGGACCGGCATTGTGCTGCTGGTGATGCCGGTATTCCTGCCCATCGTTTTGAAGCTGCCGATCGAAGAACTCGGTCTCACCGGAGGGCTTGATTCCAGCACCATGGTGCGCGTCTGGTTCGGCATATTGTTCTGCGTCAACATGCAGGTCTCCTTCCTGTCGCCACCGTTCGGACCGGCTGCGTTCTATCTCAAGTCCGTGGCGCCGCCGCATATCACGCTGCCGGATATTTTCCGGGGCTTCCTGCCGTTCATAGCCATGCAGATTTTCATCCTGATGATCATCCTGCTGGTCCCGGAAATCACCACGGTGTTCCTGTAAGCCGCTCAGCTGTTCGGAGATATCGTTGCAACCAACGTCAATCAGCGCCATGGAAACCGGCCACTACCTGATCAGGCTTGACCAGGTGCTGACTGACAGCATGCACGGCGAAATGCATGGCTTCGAGATTGTCACCGTCAGGCTGTCATCCGCCGATGGTGCACAAGGCGTTGGCTACACGTTCACCTGCGGGCGCAATGGCGGGGCCATCGCCGACATCCTGCGGCGTGAGGTAACCGGTCTGGTAACCGGTGAAGACCCGGACCGTATCGAGCATGTGTGGAACAGGTTGTGGTGGGAGCTTCACTATGGCGGACGCGGCGGTCCTGCCGTGCTGGCCATTTCAGCGCTCGATATGGCCTTGTGGGATTTGAAGGCAAAACGCGCCGGGCTGCCCTTGTGGCGTCTGCTCGGCGGCAATGATCCGAAAGTGCCGTGCTATGCCGGCGGCATCGATCTTGAACTCACCGCGGATGAACTGATCAGGCAGACCGAAGGCAACCTGGCCAAGGGCTTCCGCGCCATCAAGATGAAGGTGGGGCGCGAAAACTTGAGCGAGGACGTCGCCAAGATTGCCGCCATGCGTGAATTTCTCGGCGAAGAATTCCCGCTGATGGTTGACGCCAACATGAAGTGGAGTGTCGATCAGGCAATCCGGGCAGCGCGCGCCTTTGAGCCCTACCATCCGGTGTGGCTGGAAGAACCGATTTCACCTGACGATGTGGCAGGTCATGCCCGCGTGGTGCGCGAAGGCGGATTGCCGATTGCAGCAGGCGAAAACCTGCGCACGGTCTGGGAGTTCCGCCACCTGATCGCCTCGGGCGGCGTGACATATCCTGAACCGGATGTCACCAATTGCGGCGGCATCACCAGTTTCATGAAGATTGCGCATCTGGCGGAAGCCTTCAACCTGCCGGTCACGTCTCATGGTGCCCATGATGTTACGGTACATCTGCTGGCAGCGGCCCCAAACCGGTCCTATCTTGAAGCGCACGGTTTCGGGCTGGACAACTATCTTGCCCATCCGCTGGTGATCGAGGACGGCTTTGCCATCGCACCGGAACGGATCGGACACGGCATGGAATTTGACTGGAAGGGTTTGAGCAAGATCTGCGTCTCGTAAGATTAATGGGTCCTGACCCTGGAGGAAGTGATGTCATGGAAACTCTGAACGAAAGCCAGGTACAGTTTTACCGCGATAACGGCTATCTGATGCTTGAGTCTCAGATCCCCGAAGCCGAGATCGACAAGTGCATCGCCGAGATTGAAAAGTTTCGTGAAGAAGGAAGTCACTTGAGCGCCTCAAATGACCGGCTCGACCTTGAAGACAGCCATACGCCGGACAATCCGAGACTGCGCAGGATCAAGCTGCCGCACACCATTTCCGATGTGTTCGCCAGGCTGATGCGGTCAGATCACGTGCTGGCACCGGTGCGCGACCTGCTCGGCAAGGACCTGCGGTTGCACACTTCAAAGCTCAACATGAAATCTGCCGAATATGGCGCCGCCGTTGAATGGCACCAGGACTGGGCGTTCTACCCGCACACCAATGACGATGTGCTGGCGGTTGGCATCGTGCTCAATGATGTCGGGCCGGACAACGGGCCGCTGATGGTGTTTCCGGGCACCCACAAGGGCGAGGTATTCGACCATCACTCAAATGGCGTTTTTGCAGGCGCCATGGACCTTGAAAAATCCGGCCTCGACCTGAACGATGCGGTCAAGCTGACCGGGCCGCGCGGGTCCATGTCGATCCATCACGCGCGCACGGTACACGGCTCTGACCTCAACCGGTCTGACCGGGACAGAATGCTGCTGCTCTATGAAATCATGGCGGCGGATGCCTACCCGGTGATGGGTGCCATGACACCGTGGCCGTCGCTGGCCGAGTATGACGAGAAACTGTTGTGTGGATCCGGCACCATAACGCCACGGCTTGCAGACGTGCCGGTGCGCATTCCACAGCCGCAGCCGGCAAAGACCGGGTCCATTTACGAAATACAGTCAACGGCGCAAAAGCGTGCCTTCGATACGGTCATGTGACGACCGCTCCATGGACAAACTGACCGCCGGGCTGATCGGCTCCCATATTAAGAAAACCCGCCTGCCGCGCGCACTCAGACTGCTGTGCGATGCAGCCGGCATCCAATTTCAGTTCGAACTGATTGATACTGACGGAATGGCAGATTTCCACTTCGAGGCAACAGTCAAAGACCTGAAAGCGCGCAACTGGTCCGGCGTCACTGTTACTCATCCATACAAAACTTACGCCGCCCGTTACGCCGGTGAAAACCTGCTGCCGGAAATTGCCCGGTTGGGCGCCAGTAACACACTGGTTTTCGGACCGCCGCTGAGTGGCCACAACACCGATTTCACCGGTTTCATCTCAGCCTGGCGCGCCGGCATGGGCGATACGTCCCCCGGCAAGGTCGCCATGGCGGGTGCCGGCGGTGTAGCACGTGCACTGGTGTTCGCGCTGGCAGACCTTGGTGCCACAAGCATCTCGATCTGGGATGTTGAACCCGGAAAGGCAGGGCAGCTTGCGGATGAATGCGGTGGGCCTGCCCGAGCCGTTTCACCGGACCAGGCCAACACTGCGGTGAACACTGCTGACGGCCTGGTCAACGCAACCGCCCTCGGCATGGACCACGCGCCCGGCATGGCTTTCGATGCACACCATATCGGGTCGCAGAACTGGGCATTTGATGCCGTCTACACCCCGACCAACACGGCGTTCCTGAAAACCTGCCGTGCAGCAGGCCTTGAATGCCTCACCGGTTTCGACCTGTTCTGCCATATGGCCATCGGCAGTTTCGAAGCCTACACCGGCCGTGAAGTCGACAAGCCATCAGCGTTGCAAAAGCTGTCTGGTCTGCGGCCTGAAGACTAATACTTAAAGGCAGGCCGTGATGCCGCCGTCCACGTACAGGATGTGGCCGTTCACGAAGCTGGCTGAGTCAGACGACAGGAACACCGCCGCGCCCACCAGTTCATCGACCTTGCCCCAGCGCCCGGCAGGCGTACGGTTTGACAACCAGGCGGAAAATTCCTCGTCCGCAACCAGCGCTTCGGTAAGCTCGGTTTCGAAATACCCCGGCGCCAGGCCGTTCACCTGGAGCCCGTACTTCGCCCAGTCGGTGCACATGCCCTTGGTGAGGTTTGCCACAGCGCCCTTCGATGCCACATAAGGCGCAATGCCGGGCCGCGCCAGGGCGGTCTGTACCGAGCAGATATTGATGATCTTGCCGTGTTTGCGCTCGATCATGTGTTTGGCGACAGCCTTGCCGACATTGAACACCGAATTGAGGTTGGTGCGCATGAGCATATCCCATGCATCGTCGGGAAAGTCTTCCAGCGGGGCGCGATGCTGCATGCCGGCATTGTTGATGAGAATGTCAATTGGGCCCGCTTCCGCCTCGACCTTTGCTACGCCTGCCCTGACCGCTTGCGGGTCGGTAACATCGAAGACTGCAGTTGTGACGGATGCACCGGTTTTCCTGAGAGCAGCGGCAGCCTCGTCCAGCCTTGCAGCGTCGCGCCCGTTGATAATGATTTCCGCGCCTGCGCCCGACAATCCCCTGGCAAGCGCGTAGCCGATGCCCTTGCTGGAACCGGTAATCAGTGCCCGTTTGCCGGAAAGCCCAAAAAGGTCTTGTACATTCATCAACTGTGTCCCTTAAACTTGCGTGAGAAATACTAATGACCGCTGTGCAACGACACGGCAACCCCGGAGGCCGTGCAAGGTGCAAACACTCACAATTCATTCTGCCAAAGACCTGAGAATTGAACAGGCCGAGGCAGGCGATCCGGGCGAAGGCCAGGTGCGCATTGCCATGGCGGCAGGCGGGATTTGCGGCTCTGACCTGCACTATTACAATCACGGCGGGTTCGGCACCGTGCGCATACGCGAACCGATGGTACTGGGGCACGAAGTGGCCGGTCATGTGGAAGCGGTTGGCCCCAGCGTCAGTCAGGTCAAGCAAGGCGATCTGGTGGCCATCAATCCCAGCAGGCCATGTGGGAGTTGCGACTACTGCGACAAAGGCCATTTCAATCACTGCCTGAACATGCGGTTTTACGGATCTGCCATGCCGTTCCCCCATATTCAGGGAGCGTTCCGGCAACAGTTGCTGGTGGATGAGACCCAGTGCGAGATTGCAGGACCCGGTGTGAGCGCCGGCGAGGCTGCCATGGCTGAACCGTTCAGCGTCTGTCTGCATGCCGTAAAACAGGCAGGCCACGTCGCGGGCGCACGTGTTCTGATAACCGGCTGCGGACCGATCGGTGCGCTGTGTATCCTGGCCGCAAGGCAGGCAGGTGCCGGGGAAATCGTCGTGTGCGATCTGACCGACCAGGCCCTAGAATTTGCCATGCGCATCGGTGCCGACAAGACCATCAATGTATCCGGCAGCCCGGACGCCTTGGCGCAGTTTACGGCGAACAAGGGATACTTCGACATCTGCATCGAAGCCTCAGGCAGCGAAAAGGCCCTGCATTCGGCCCTGACCGTGGTGCGCCCGCGCGGCACCATTGTGCAACTGGGTCTGGGCGGTGACATGAGCGTGCCGATGAACATGGTGGTGGCCAAGGAAATACGACTTGCCGGCAGCTTCCGCTTCCACGAGGAGTTTACCCAGGCCGTGAAGCTGATCAGCTCCGGGGAAGTTGACGTAAAACCGCTGATCTCGGCGACACTGCCGCTGGCCGATGCCGTAGAGGCTTTCGAACTGGCCAATGACCGGTCCCGCGCCATGAAGGTCCAGTTGTCGTTTCAGGGCTGAGCACCCAACACTCGCGAGGGACAGCGGGTCAGGCCGGACCGGTGCCGTATACAAGCCGGACACTCGGGCGTTTCGACACCGCAATGGCGATGCGCTGCACATTTGCAAACTCTTCGACACCGGGATGGTCATGCGCCGGTGACAGCCAGGTTGTCAGCATGAACAGATAAATGTCGGCGGCACTGAACCTGTCGCCCAGCATCCAGTCATTATCGCCAATGGCGTCATCCACCACTTTCCAGAGTTCACGCAGGCGGCTGATGGAGCGCCGTTTCACGCTGGCCTCGTGGTCAGATGTGTCACAAAACCTGTCAGAGTAGTAACTCATCTGGTAGGCATTCTGCAGGGAACTGGAAAAGAAGAACAGCCACTGAAGAAAACGACCCCGGTCGGGATCATCAACGCCTGGGGCAAGCCCTGAGTCCGGATGACGATCACACAGCCAGGTGGTAATCGCGCCGCATTCGTAGATTGCGGTACCGCTGTCTATCAGAACCGGAATCCAGCCATTTGGATTCAGCGCCAGTAATTCAGGTGCCCGCGCTATATCCATGTCAATGCTTGTTGGTATGAGCGTGTAGGGCTGGTTAAGTTCCTCCAGCACGACGCGCACGCCCATAGCGGCACTGTCTTCAGCGTAGTAAAGGGAATATGTCATGCCTGTTGTTTTCCGGGACTGATCACTTGGTCGCAACAGGTCTTGTTTGTCACAACCTTCCTGTCCGGCCAACCGGCAAATCGCTGAGACAACCTGAAACCGGGTCTGCACGAGATAACTCTCAGTCAAACCGGCCCGGCGCATAGGCCAGTGTTTCAGCATTGCTCAACGACCCGTCAATCATGCCCGCAACCAGCCGGCCGGTTGCAGGGGCCATGCCGAGGCCATAGTGGCTGTGGCCGAAGGCGGCGAACAGTCCGGCGTGACCGGGCAGTTCACCAATCGCCGGCAGGTTGTCCGGAAATGACGGGCGAACGCCCATCCATCGCTCATTGGGTTCAATGTTGAGCGCAGGCAGCAGTTTTTTCGTCTGCGGGCCCAGCATATCAGCCCGCTCGTAACGCGGCGGAGCACTGTGATGGGCGAATTCCGCCGTACCGGCTGAGCGCAGCCCACCTTCCATGCTGCTCACCACGAACTTGCCCTGCACATCGGCCACGGAATGATTGAGCGATACGCCCGGTTCCAGAAACTCCAGGTGGTAGCCGCGCTCGGAAATCAGCGGCAGTTTCAGCCCGAGCGGTTTGAGCAGGTCGGCAGACCAGATACCAGCCGCCAGCACCAGGCGCTGCGCCGGGATTTTCCCGTCCGGTGTCACCAGAACATATCCCGCCGCCGGGGCCTTTTCGATGCCACGCACTTCGGCTTGAACAAACCGGGCACCCTGCGCCTTCGCCTTGTCGGCCAGAACCTTGCACAGCCTGCCGGGTGCCATGGCGCGCGCCTGCTCCTTGATGATGATCCCGGTATGATAGTCTTCACTGATGGCAGGTTCGATGTCCCGGAGTTCTCCCGCTGTGACGATCTCAATCGGCGCGCCCTTGTCGATGCGCAAACGCCAGGCGAGATCGGTCAGGGCCGGGCTGGCAGGGCCGCGAAACACATTTACGTACCAACTGTCGCGCAGCAGGTTTTCGTGGCCGGTCCCTTTCAGAAACCGACGATACACATCTACATTATTGTGCACGAGCCCGCTCATGGCCCGGGAAATTTCCTCAACCTTGGCTACGCGCGTGTTGGACAGGAACCGCACGGCCCAGGGAATTGTGGTGGGCAGGTCGCGCCAGCGGATACTGACCGGACCATCGGAATTCAACAGCCAGCCGGGGATCTGCTGCAAGGTGCCGGGCATGCATTGTGGTACGCAAGACCATGGAGAGATGACGCCCGCATTGCCATAACTCGTCGCCTCGCCCGGCGGCTGCCAGTCAACCAGCGTGACCGCATAGCCTTTTTCCTGCAGGCTCAGGGCGCAGCATACGCCGACAATGCCTGCCCCGAGTATGACAACCTCTCCAGTTGACGCATGACGACTGCCCACAGGATTACCCAGCCTCGGCCGGCGCGCGCACCTTGCGGCGTTTGGTTATCTGGATCAGCAGCGTCGGCGCGGCAATGGCCAGCGCTACCAGATCCGCCTGGAAGCTTGGCGCGATCATGACCACGCCCGACAGTGCAAACAGCAGGCGTTCCGGCACGCTCATCGGCACCAGGAAGAACCCGACCACGGCGCCCGACAGAAACAGCACGCCGAGGATGCAACTGGTTGCCGTGTAGCTGAAGGTCAGAAGATCAAACCCGGTTGACGAGACAATCAGCAGGACCGGGGCATAGACGAATGCCATCGGCGCCACCACTTTGCCGAGCCCGAGCGTGAACGCGGAAATGCCGGTCCGGAACGGGTTGGCGTTTGCAATCGCCGCTGCCGCATAGGCTGACGTACATACCGGCGGGGTGATTTCCGACACCACGCCATAGTAAAGGACGAACATGTGACTTGCGATCGGCGGCACGCCAAGCTGCGCCAGCGCCGGTTGCGCCACTGATACCAGCATGATGTAAAGCGCGGTGGTCGGAATGCCCGCACCCATCAGAATGCAGGCCACGGCGACGAACACCAGCGACAGGAACAGCTGCAGGTCCGTGACGGCGAAGAGCTCCAGCCCGCCGATTGTAATCAGGTCATAAAGGCTTGTCGCCATCGCGCCGGCGCCCTGGGTGACCATGAAGCCGATGCGGAAACCGATGCCTGTCGTGTTGATGACGCCGACGACAATGCCGACTGCAGCAGACGCGGCCCCCACCGCCAGGGCATATTTCACCCCGAGCTGCACGGATTCGCTCATTTCAGGGATGAGCACGCGGGGTTGCGGGTTGAAGGTTCCGATGATCGAAATGATGATCAGTATGGCACTCATGGCCAGATCGAAGCCGCCGTCCGAATACTTCCACAGCACAAATGCGATAAACATGGCAGGCAACACCAGCGTGACAGGCGCCTTGTGGCGCGCCATGCCGACGATCACCGACAGAGAGATACCGCAGAATGCCGACATGAACGGCGTGTAACCGGAAAACAGCACCAGCAGCAGGCCAATCAGCGGAACGATGTTTGCCCAGCCATCACGCCAGACCTCTGCAAACTTCGGCATCATCTCCTTAGACATGCCCTGCAGGTTCAGCTTGCGCGCCATCAGATGCACCACGGTGAATACCCCGACATAATGCAGCATGGCTGGGAATATCGCCGCGATCACGATCGTTGTATAGGGAAGTTCGAGGAACTCCGCCATGATGAAGGCCGCAGCACCCATGATCGGCGGGGTGATCTGCCCGCCGGCAGACGCTGCCGCCTCGACGCCGCCGGCAAAATGAGCCGGATACCCAAGCCGTTTCATGTTCGGGATGGTCAGCGCCCCGGTGGACACCGTATTGGCGACCGATGAGCCGGAAATGGTGCCGAAAAACGCCGATGAGACCACCGACACCTTCGCCGGCCCGCCTGTGTAGCGACCGGCCAGAATGGTCGCATTGTCGATAAACAGGGCGCCAAGACCGGTGCGCTGGGCGATTACGCCGAACAGCACGAAGTGAAACACGATGGTCGATACGACCCACAGCGTGACACCGAAGATGCCTTCCTGCGGGAAATACATGCTGGAAACAAAAGTGTTGAATTTCACGCCGGGGTGTTGAAGGATTCCGGGGAAATAGGGGCCAAGCAACGCATAGGAAATGAACACGCAGATGATCAGCGGCAGCACCCAGCCCAGGGTGCGCCGCGCCAGGTCGAGCACCAGCACGATGATGATCACACCGAAGAAGATGTCGTAGGAATTGGGATTACCCATCCTGAAGGTCTGTTCCTCGATGCCCAGCGCGGGGATCCCGCGCCACGCCATGCCGACATAAAGCGATGCCGCCACACCCAGCGCCATGAAGACCAGGTCGTACAAAGGTATGTTGCCGATCCGCAACCGGCTGACCTTCATGGCCAGCAGGGACTTGGTCCTGAAGATCGGGAACAGCGCATAGGTGAGAATGAACAGGCCTGTCAGGTGCCAGCCCATGTGCCAGTGATCAGCAGGCAGGCCAAAGCCTGCAGTCAGATAATGGTAAAGCGCAAACACCAGGGCCACCACCCGCAGCACCTTGCCGGCCGACGGAGAAACCTGCCGCGTCTGGGATGCTTCGTCATACTTTTCCTCGATAGCCGCCAGCTCTTCGGCTGACAACTCGCGATCGGCATCGTTCGATGTGCTCATGATGGCCTCCCCTGCGCAGGTCTTGTAGGCGACAGGCGACGCACAATTTTGCGACGCCTGTCGTTTTTAGTTCGAAGCTTGAGAGAAAGGCCGCCTTACTTCAGCAGGCCGACTTCCTTGTAGAACTTCTCAGCCCCCGGATGCAGCGGCACACCCAGTGCGGCAACGCCGTCAAGCGCTGTATCCGGCGTGATCTGCTTGCCCTTGGCATGGCCATTGTCGAGCAGCTTGCGGGTATTGTCGTTCCACAAGGCTTTGGTGATGCCGTACACAAGTTCTTCGGACTGGTCCGACGACACCACCAGCAGGGCACTTACAGCCGGCGTCAGCGTGTCGGTGTCGACCCCTTCATAAACGCCTGCCGGGATCTTCGACGGGATATAGGCCGGGATAACGCCATTGATCTTTTTCAGATCGTCTTCACTGAACGAATGCAGGCTCATGCCCTTGGTTGAGGACAGTTGCACCATGGCTGCAACCGGCCAGCCGGCAGCGTAGAAATAGGCATCAAGCTGACCGTCTGCCAGGCGCTCTGCACTCTGGCTGTTGTTCAGTTCGGCTTCTTCCATATTGTCGCGATTGACGCCCCATGCTTCAAGCATCTGCAGCACGGCAACCTGGGTGCCGGAACCGGCCTGTGCGATACCGACGCGTTTGCCTTTCAGGTCACCGAGATCATTGATCTTGGCGCCCTTTGGCATCACCAGATGCAGGTCTTCCGGAAACAGGTTCGCGATGATGCGCAGTTTCGGATGCGGTTTGCCTTCAAACTTGCCCTCGCCCAGATACATCGAACGGGTGACGTCGGCAGCCGCAAGACCTGCCTCCAGTTCACCGTTCTGCACTGCAGCATTGTTGAATACCGAAGCCGTGGTCGACTGGGCAATGGCGATCAGGCCTGGCACACCGCACTGACCACCATCGTCGCACGCGCGCGCGCCCGGTGGTGCGGAAATAGCATTGGCGATTGTACCGCCGATGGGGAAGTAGGTGCCGCCGGCACCACCTGTACCGATGCGGAAAAACGTAGGTGACTGAGCCTGCGCGATGCCGGCCGCCAACAGCGTGCCGGCCGCCAAAACAGCCATGAGTGTCTTGTGGAACTTCATTCCTTTTCTCCCTTGAAACGGCTTCCCTGTGAAACCTCGAAGAAAAAGCGTACGCCGTACAACTCATTTGCACAAATTCTCATTTTCTTTAAAATCATAGAAAAAATTTGTGGGAGCATAATGAATTTAAATCACATGCGCGCCTTCCATGAAGTCATGCTGACCGGGTCGATTTCGCAGGCAGCGCGCAATCTCAACCGCACGCAACCGTCGATCAGCGCCACCATCGCCAACCTCGAAAACGACCTTGGCATGAAGCTGTTCGAGCGCAAGGGCGGCAGGCTGCACGCGGTTCCCGAAGCCCGATACCTGTTTGAAGAATGCGGCGAACTGCTGAAACGGGTAGAGTCGATCACCCGGAACATGCGCCGCATCCGGGCGCTTGAAAGCGGTGAACTGCGCATTGCCTCCATGCCCGGACCCTCGGTGTTTGTGCTGCCGGAAATCGTTTCGAAATACGCCAGGGACAAGGCCAACATCAAGACGACACTTGTCTCGCGCAGCACCGAAGCCGTCATCCAGCTGGTGGCGGCCCAGCAATACGACATCGGCATCTGCGACAATCATCCAAACCTGTCGCGCGAAAGCGGCCTGTTGGACTCTGAGCTGGTGCGGTTTTCCTGCCTGTGCGCAGTGCCGTCGCAAAGCCCTTTGGCAGCGGAAAAAGTCATCACCATCGACCATCTTGACGCTGAGCCGATCGGAATACTGATGGACGAACATCCCGTCTCCATCCGGTTGCAGGACGCATTTGCGTCAGCAGGCGCGTCAATGAAGGTGGCATTCTCCACCCAGTACTTCATTCCCCTATTGACCTATGTGGAAAACGGCCTGGCCTGCGCCGTGGTCGATCCCGTAACCGCGCAAAGTTACAGGCTCTATCGCAGCGGACAGACCGCCGGGGTCATCTTCAAGCCGTTCCACCCGGACATCGCCTTCGAACTGGCCATCCTGCGGCCCAACCACCGCCCGGTATCGCTGTTGGCCAAAGATTTTACCGACACCCTTGTCGAGTGTTTTCGGACGATGGCCGGCGGCCAGGCCACCTTTCCGGTCCCTGCTGTCAGTCGGACTTGAACGGTTTCGGCCTGATTTTCGTCTGGTGTTCACTGGAACCGGGGCTGCCGTCCGGATACTGCCCCCGAAAATAATGCTTCTGCCAAGCCTGGCTGACTGTCGCCGGATCGCAAGCTTTCAGCGCCTCGATAAATTCCCGCCGTGACTTGTGCCATCCACGCACCATCTCATTCAATGCTTCGTCGGTGGCCAGACTGCGCAGTTCCGGTTCGGTCGTGTCGACAATGCCTCGTGGAACGGGAAACACCTGCGCAATGGGATCACCTTTTTCGAACCGTATCCACTTGCGTTTTCGGGTCACCTGCCAGTTCATCGTGAAAGTATATGGCATCCAGTCTGATTCAAGCAGTCCGCTGAGAGGTTGAATGCCATCCTTGAAACTGTTCACCGGACCGGTAACCCACAAGTTGATGCCCGGCTCTGTGCGGAACAGGCAGTGGACTCTAAAGGTCAAAATGCCATGCCCGAAGTGACTGGCAATGTGATCAGAGGTGCCTGAGTCGGTCTTGACTTTCAGGCCGTTGGGATAGATGCCCCCGTTCCATTTCAGCCAGCACCCGTCCAGCAAACGGATCTGCCAGCCGTGTGCATTTGCCACCACGAGCGGCAGGCAGCGTTTGGCAAACTGCTCGCGCGTATCATCGATCCAGGGCCGTTCAGCACTGGCAGGCTGCACGTCAATTTGTTTGCCGTCGAGGCTGTAACAGATCAGTTTCATAGGGTTTGTTCACACATTCAAGGTCAGAGCAACTCACCAGACACCATACTGGCTGAAACACACTGCCAGAGGAAGACGGCGCGCTGCGAGCCGGTCTCGGCGATCGTTATTGCATGCAAGTCACTGCCCTTACATGGCGGGCCTGTGCAGTTTTCCATCGTTCGGTTGGGCAAACTGCCCGCTTGTCCAGCACAACCATTGCTCCGGATTTTCCTTGATTGCGGACATCTGGCGTTGGGCGGAAAACAATGCCATTCGCCTGATGTCATCCTCCCTGGAAAGGCTCAGGTCCGCTTCAATCGGTTGGTGAAACCGCACGGAAAACTTTTCAAAGGGCGTTGTTTCCAGCACCGTCAACGGAACAATTGCTGCATTGTACTGACGTGTCATGGTCAAGGGTGCGGTCGCCTGAACGAAACACAATTGTTCGTTTAACTGTGTGCAGGCGAAACGCCGCCCGATGAAGGCATTATTGTTCATGAAAACCGGCTGTCCGGTACGCGCCGATCTGGCAAGTTCACGGGTTGCGTTGAAGTGAGTTGACGGTCCGCTGACTATTCGAGATGCAGTGTAGCGGTTTTCCAATGCAAAGTTTATTCGCTGCTCTGTCAACTTTCCAAGCCAGGTATGGCCGTCGCCATGTACATGATCGGAAAACTGGGTTGCTCTGACACCTAACAGATGCAATGCCAGGCGTCCTATAAGCGGGGCGAAAACCGTATTGTCTGTCCAATAGACAACCGGTCTTTTGTCGCTCTGCAGATGAGTGTGTGGAACTGTTACTGAAATCTCAACTTCAGGCCGCCAGCGCGGATACCGCGCCATGACAGCTTTGAGTTGGCGGTTCCGGACATAGCAATTGACAGCCTTGGCCCGCACCTCTTGCAGCAAAGTCTCGTCCCGCTCAGCCAGCACTGACGCCGCAAGATCAATGAACTGTCGTGCAGCGGCGCTGACGTAATCGGTCGAAGGAGAAACAGCACCGGCCAGATGCCTCTGGTACCACCTGGCAGGGTCGGGACGGCCCGGCTGAAGCATCCAGCCCAGCAACTGCAGAAGGTTCCTGTTTGCACTGACAGACGTAACATTCGGACGCGTCAGGCGGCGCGGCGGCGCTGTCGCAAACGTGACGTCCGTCAGTTCTAAAGTGCGGGGTTTGGTACCAGACATGTTGAGCAATCTTACCAGCACATGCCGAAATAAAAGAACCCCGTAAACTACGGGGTTCTAAAAACATAAACCGGATCGGCTCAAATACCCTTCCGGGCAAATGGCTGCAGATCCTAAGAATATATTGCCGCCGATCCTATTGGTGGTTTTGGCTCTGGTGAACGATTGTACATGTTGACCTCCAAATTAACTTTTGCACTCTCGTCATATCACAGTTAGTTCGCCCCCGACAATCCCACAACGCCCGAGCAGTGGATTACACAGTATGTCAAGCTGCAAGACTCGCCAGGCAGGCAAACGGGACCATGCTCACACAAGTTTACTGCCTCTGCGTCGATGCATTGGACATAACCTCTTCGATCACGTCCATGAGTTTTCTGGATTTCTGCGGATCCAGCGCATCAGGATGGGGTTCGGAAAACCGGCCGGCATCGGTGTCGAAATACTTGCCGGACGCGGTCGCGAATTCATCTGACAACACCGCGCGGTCAAGAATGTCCGCACCGATACTCAGATCATTGCCGGCGACACCGAAGCCTTATTTGACCATCTTGCTGACCGGCTCTTTCACCTCCGCCATTTTCGACAGATCGGCGACATAGCCCTCCACATCGCCACCAGGCATTCGCCTTGCCGCATCCAGTTTCGCCGGATTGCGCCCTTGGAGCAGGATATTATGTCCTTTCGCCGACAGCGTCCTGGCCGTCTCCAGAGCAATGCCGTCAATCAATCCGGTAATCAGAGCGAGATAAGGTTCCGCATGCGCCGGCTCCTCAGGCCGTGAAGTCAGGCAGACTATCTGCCGTCAGACCTCTCACTGTTGTTTCAGCATCTGCCTGATCGTTTGGCACACAGCTCTAGTACCCGATCGCACATCCGTCCTTGCGCGGGTCGGAACCGCCGATCAGCACACCTTCGTCCCAGTCAATCCAGATCGCCTGCGACCCGCCGATCGGTTTTGCAGGCCGTACCAGCTTGTGACCCTTGGCTTCCAGGCCGGCCAGGATGTCTGCCGGAATGGTGCCCTCAACTTCAACCTCGCCGGTAAACGGGTCAGGAAAGAAGCGCGGTGCGTCCTGGGCTTCCTGTACATCCAGGCCATAGTCGCACAGGCGGGTGAGAAACTGCATGTGGCCGAAGGCCTGGTACTCGCCGCCCATGACGCCATACGGCATCACCACCCTGCCATCTCTGGCCACCATGCCGGGAATGATGGTGTGCAGCGGGCGCTTGCCCGGTGCGATGCAGTTGGGATGGGTTGGATCAAGCACGAAACCCTGGCCGCGATTGTGCAGCATGACGCCCGATTTCGGCGCCATCAGCCCTGACCCGAAATTGTGAAACAGCGTGTTGATGAAACTGCACGTATTGCGATCCTTGTCGACCACCGAGATGTAGACCGTTGACTTGTGCTGCGGGCCGGAAAACGCCGGCAGCGGATCAAGCGCATGGGCATCATTGATTGCCGCACGGGTTTCAGCGGCATGTTCTTCAGACAGGAACCAGTCCACCGGCACGTCCGACTGGCCCGGGTCCGCCAGGTACAGATTGCGGTCCCGGTAGGCAAGCCTGCCCGCCTCGATCTCGCGATGCACCCGCTCCAGCGTGATCGGGCCACCCTCGCCTGCCTCGATGCCGCTCATCACATTGAGCAGCATCAGCGCGATTACGCCCTGGCCGTTGGGCGGGCACTGGTAAACGGTGTTGCCGCGAAACTCCGTGCTGATCGGCGTGACATACTCGCCCTTCATGCCGGCAAAGTCGTCCAGCGTATGCAGCCCGCCTTTGGACTGCAGATGGCTGACAATATCTTCGGCCACATGCCCGGTATAGAACCCGTCACGCCCTGCCTCGCCGATCAACTGAAGCGTGTCGGCAAGTGCCGGTTGTTTGTGCAGCTGACCATGTGCATATGGCTCACCATCTTCGCGCAGGAAGACTTTCGCGGCGTTTTCATCATGGCGCAGATGCTCACGCTGGCTGGCAAAGTCCACAGCGACCCGCGAGGAGATCGGATACCCGTTGCGGGCAAAATCAATTGCCGGTGCCAGCAGGTCGGCCAGTGGCCTGCTGCCATGGTCACGCACCAGCGTATCCCAGGCATCTATCGCGCCTGGAATGGTGACCGAATGCGGGCTTTGCTGCTCGATCTCGGTGATGCCGTTGTCGGCGTACCATTGCGCGGTGGCAGCGCTGGGCGCCCGGCCGGACCCGTTATAGGCGACAATATCGGTTGATCCCTTCGGCGCGTACAGACAGAAACAGTCCCCGCCAATACCTGTTGATTCCGGTTCAACCACACACTGCACGGCACACGCTGCAACCGCTGCATCAAGCGCATTGCCGCCATCCTGCAGAACCCGCACGGCAGCTTGCGTCGACAGCGGATGCGACGTCGCCGCCATGCCGTTTGTTGACAGAACCGGCGAGCGGCCGGGTTGTTCGAGATCTCTCATCTGGGACGTGCCTTTTCGTATGTGAAGCCTGTTGGTGTCTTCAGGTGCCGACCACCAGCGGCGATGTCAACCGCTGCAGTGTTGCCAGCGCGCTCAGCGCGGTGATTTTCCCGGTGGGCGGGTTTTCCTCGGTGGGAATGTTTTGAATTGTCATGGTGAAGTCGGAGGAATCCGATTTTGCCGTAATCGTATGGGTGTTGTGCTGCACCGTCGGATCAGCCCAGATTTCAACCATGGTGCGGTCCGGTCCGATACCGGCAAGGCCAAGCGCTGCGGCCACATTCACATTGGCGGGAAATCCCCTGGCCGCTTCGCGTGCAGTGCCTGAAAACACCTTCAAGGGTTCGCTGACTCTATCCAGGTCAACGCCGGTTGCGGTGATATGCGGCGCACCTTTCAGCCCGCGCGGCGGTTTGCGCGTTACCATGGTGATGCTGGTGACATTGCCCTGGGCAATTGCCTTGACCGCATCAAGTCCGATCAGCGCACCGGTCGGCACCACGATTTTCGCACCGCACGCACGCGCCTGTTCCACCAGTTCAGGCCGGTCCAGCAGAGCCCCTACCGACAGCGGAATGAAAATACAGCCATTGGAGATGGCCGATGCTGCGAGCACGTCAAACACTGACCTTGGCGCACATTCCAGCACCACGTCGCAATGCTCGCCGATTTCGCCAATCGGCACGATGTCAGGCCTGTGCGCAAAAGCGGCGGTATTGTCAGCGGCTTTCTGCGTATTGCGCGCAGAAACGGCTGATACCACCATATCTCCGGCGTCTCCGGCATCGACGCGTTTGGCCACCGCCAGTCCGATGGTGCCGAGGCCGGCAATGCCCAGGCGCAGTCTTGGTGCCGATGTCAGGTTCTTTTGCATATGGCTCTCCCGCCCTGCGGGACCGAATGACGCCCCATGCGATTGACTCAACGAGCGATACCCTTAGTCTTTTTCGTTCACTCGGGGCAAATGCCCTGAGAACATTTTTCAATAGTATCTTACAGGGAGAAGTTTATGCGTTTCGCCAAATCACTTATGGGCGGCATTGCCATTGCGGCAGCCGCCATTGCAATGTCTGCCCCGGCGCAGGCACTTGATATGGGTTGCAGCACCGCCAAGCTGATCGTGCCATGGAAGGCCGGCGGCGGCACACACATCATCTTTTCACAAATGGAAAAGACCATTCAGGAAATGGATGTGCCGGTAAAGCTGCAGGTCGTGACCGTACCCGGCCAGGGCGGAAACAAGGGCGCCAAGGAAGCCCGCAAGGCCAAGGCTGACGGGTGCACCCTTTTCGCCATTCACCAGAGCGCCATTGTCGGTTATCTGAATGGCCGTGTGGACTTTACCTGGGATGGTTTCGACATGGTGGCACAGGTCACCTCGACACCCGAGATCATGGGCGCAGCCGGCACAGTGCCTTTCAACTCAATCGAGGAACTGGTGGCTGCAGCAAAAGCAGAGCCGGAATCCATCGAACTTGGCGCAACATTCGGTTCAACCAGCCAGTTCATGTGGCTTTTGTTTGAAGACCTGACCGGTACCAAATTCAAGTACGTGCCGTTCGACGGCACCAAGGAGCGTATTACAGCACTGCTGGCCGACACCATCAAGCTGGCGACGATCAATATTCCAACAGCCAAGAAGCATCTGGCCACCGGCGACCTCAAGGCCATGGCGATTGCATCAGACGAGCGCTCACCGTTGCTGCCTGATCTGCCGACACTGAAGGAACTTGGCGTTGACATGACCTACTCGCTTGACCGCGGCATCGTTGCGCCGAAGGGCACGCCGAAAGAGGTCATCGATTACTGGGCAGGCGTCATCAAGAAAGCGACCGAAAACGCGGACTTCAAGTCGTCGCTTGAATCCAAGGGCACCCAGATCAAGTACCGCAATGCCGAAGAGTACGCCGACTGGTTCAAGGCCGAGTATGAAGCTCATGAAAAAGTCGCCATCAAGGTTGGCATGTTCAAGAAATAGCTTCGCGTAACTGCCAAAAGGACCGGATGCCGATCTGGCGTCCGGTCCAAATTATCTTGTTCCATTTCACATACCAGGCTGGCTCGGGCATCCATGCGCACACTCAATAGAGACACCATAATCGCGATCCTGCTGCTGCTGTTTTGTGGCCTGTTGGCCTGGTCGTCCCTGCACATCAGGTTGCCGGGATACGGCACGCTGAAACCATCCACATGGCCGCAAATCATTGTTGCAGTCCTGACCCTGTTCAGCGCCATCTATTTTGTCCAGTCACTCAGCTATCCGGATTCGGACGGCGCCAAAGCTGATGATCGAAAGCCCGGATTGAGCGGATTTCTGGAGTATTTTCGCAACCCGATCATCTGCTTCGCGATCTACTTCGTGTTTCTGGCCACCCTGCCCTGGACCGGCGCACTGATCGGCGGAATACTGCTTGTGTTCGCCCTGCTCACTGTCCTGGGCGGCTGGACACCCCGCGACCTGGTCCGCCATGCGATCTATGCCACCGTATCCATGGGCTTCATGTGGACCCTGTTCACTTTTGGCCTGCGAGTGATTTTGCCTGAGGGCGAAATCTTCTCGATCCGCTAGAGCCTGAGGAACCACCTGACATGGAACACATCTTCGCCGCTCTCGCTGAAATCGCCACCGTTCATACACTGCTGTTGATGAGCCTCGGTGCCATCGCCGGCCTGCTGGCAGGCGCCATTCCGGGCTTCACCATCGCCATGGCTGTTGTTTTGGCCCTCCCGTTCACCTTCTCGATGACGGCGTCCCAGGGCATTGCCACCATGATAGGTGTGTTCGTCGGTGGCTTGTCAGGCGGTCTTATGTCGGGAATCCTGATCGGCATTCCCGGGACACCATCCTCGGTTGCAACCACCTTTGACGGCTTTCCCATGGCGCGTCAGGGCCGCCCCGGCCTGGCGCTTGGTCTCGGCGTGTGGTCGTCATTCTTCGGCGGCACCATTTCCGCCATCTGCCTGATCGCCATTGCGCCGCAACTCGCCCGCATCGGGCTGGAGTTTCAGCCATGGGATTATTTCTCCCTGGTGTTCTTTGCGCTCACCATCACGGCAAGTCTGGCCGGAAAAAGTCTTATCAAGGGCCTGATTGCGGGTGCACTTGGCCTGCTGATCGCCACCGTCGGCGAAGAAGATATCAATGGCGTTTCGCGCTTCGACTTCGGGTCAGACTATCTGCAGGAAGGTTTTGCGTTTTTGCCGGTTCTGATCGGCCTGTTCGCTTTCAGCCAGTTGATGGGCGATATCCGCAATCCAGCAGAGGCCAGGCGTTCGCTGGCCCAGACCGGCGATATCGACATCCGCATCGAACACATGAAGGCTGCCAAAATCGTGCTGTCGAAATGGGGCAATCTGGTGCGCTCCTCGATGATCGGTATTTTCACCGGCATCCTGCCGGCCGCAGGATCATCGATCTCCAATATCCTGGCCTATGACCAGGCCAAGAAGGCCTCCGATACGCCCGAAAAATTCGGCACTGGTTTCGAGGACGGAATTATCGCGCCGGAAGCAGCCAACAATGCGACTGCCGGCGGCTCACTGATTACCATGATGGCACTTGGTATTCCCGGCGACATTGTCACCGCGGTCATGCTGGGTGCGCTGTTGATCCATGACGTGGTGCCCAGTCCCAGCTTCATCACCGAGGCCCCTGTGCTGGCATATTCGATCTTTATTGCCTTCTTCTTCGCCAACTTCCTGGTGCTGTTCTTCCAGTCGATTGCACTGAGGTTGTTCGTGCTGGTGACTAAAGTGAAGATGTACGTTCTGGCTGGCATTATCCTGGCCTATTGCGGCATTGGTGTTTTCGCCCTGCATAATATCGTCAATGACATGTGGACATTGCTGATATTTGGCGTCATCGGCTATATGATGCGCAATCTTGGCTTCCCGCTGGCGCCGATGATTTTAGGTGTGGTGCTTGGTCCTATTGCTGAACGCTGGCTGGCCCGCGCCGTGGCCATTTCGACCGACATGAGCAATTTCATCACTCATCCCTGGTCGGTTTTCTTCCTGACCCTGAGCCTGTTTTCCATGGGCTTCGGAATCTATCAGCGCGATCGCGGCAAGAAGGTGTGGCCGTTCTACTATACGCCCCTGATGGTTCTCGCCCTTGCGCCTGCCATGTTCATGATGGAAGGCTTCATACGCCCCGGCATAGGCATTGTGATGGTGGCCGGCGGCCTGTACGCGCTGTATCGCGCTCATCAAAAGGCGGTCTATTTCAAAACTGCTACCGGAGAGAGCACCTGATGAGCCTGCCTGTTATTGCAATCCTGATGCCCGGTGACATGGGCCACGGTGTCGGCGCTGCGCTGAGCGGCGCCGGCCATACGGTGCTGACCTGTCTGGCCGGGCGCAGCGAAGCAACACGCGCGCTGGCCGCCCGGGCCGGCATGCAGGATACTCAAACGCTGCCGGGCCTGGTAGAGCGCGCCGATATAATCCTGTCCATCCTGCCGCCGACGGCGGCGGTCGGTCTGGCGAAGGAAATTGCCGCTGCCATGCAGCAGACCGGCAAGACACCCGTTTACGTGGACTGCAACGCCATCTCGCCGGCAACCGCGCGCGCCGCAGGCGATGCCATTTCAGCCGCAGGTGCAACATTCATTGATGCCGGCATCATAGGCCTGGCGCCCGGCAAGGGCGGCGGCACCCGGTTTTACGTATCAGGCGCCGACGTGTCTGCCATGCTGGCACTGGACGGCAAGGGATTTCAGGTCATCAGTCTAGGCGACGAGGTCGGACGCGCCTCGGCCATGAAGATGGTCTATGCCGCTCTCACCAAGGGAACCTGGACATTACAGACCGCCGTCATGCTGGCAGCGGAAAAACTGGGTCTCACCGAAGAACTGACGGCAGAGTTCGCCTTCAGCCAGAAACCGGCACTGGACGCCATGCGGGCCCGTATACCGCGATTGCCGGCCGATTCCGGACGCTGGATCGGCGAGATGGAGGAGATCGCGGCAACCTTTGCTGACGCCGGCGTGACATCCGGTTTCCATGACGGAGCCGCCGACATTTTCCGGGTGCTGGCGCAAACCCCGTTTGCAGCTGAAACCCGTGAGACCATTGATGCAAGCCGCACCATGGAAGATGCACTCAAGGTCTATGCGCAAGTAGACATGAACAAGGATTAGATCATGCACAAACGTCAACTGGGCACCGGTGGCCCGGAAGTGTCGGCCATAGGTGTCGGCTGCTGGAGCTTTGCCGGCGCTTACGGACCGACGACCGAAGCAGAAAGCCATGACACGCTGGCTGCAGCGCTTGATCTCGGCATCGATTTTCTCGATACGGCCAATGTCTATGGCGCCGGTGTGTCGGAGAAGATAATCGGATCGTTCATCAAGGATCACCCGAACAAATTCACAATCGCCACCAAGGCAGGGATCTACCGTGACCCTGACACCAATGTTCGCAGTTTCAACAACTCGCCTGAACACCTGCGCGAAGCGCTGGAGAAATCCCTGCGCAATCTCGGCGTGGACCATGTCGGCCTGTACTATATTCACCGTCGTGAGGCGGACCGGCCTATCGAGGACGTCATGGAAACGCTGGTGCGTTTCAAGCAAGAAGGCAAGATCGGCGGTATCGGGTTTTCCGAGATCGCGCCGTTTTCGCTGCGCCGGGCCCATGCGGTGCATCCGGTCATGGCAGTACAAAGCGAATACTCGCTGTGGACCCGCAGTCCGGAGCTTGGTGTCATACAGGCATGCAAAGAGCTGGGCGTCTCGTTCGTGCCGTTCTCACCGCTCGGGCGCGGCATGTTCGCCGACACACTCCCGGATCCGCAAAGCTTCGGCGACAGTGATTTCCGAAACGGCAATCCGCGCTTTGTCGAGCCGAATTTTTCCTGCAACATCAAGGCGCTTGATGCGTTCCGGGCGTTCTGCAAGGACCGCGGCGTGTCTCCGGCAACTGTTGCAATTGCCTGGGTGCTGGAACAGGGAGACCACCTTGTGCCGATCCCCGGCACCCGCTCACGCCAGCATCTGGAACAGCTCGCTGCCGGTGAAAGTCTGAAACTGACACCGGATGATCTGGCGGAAATCGCCAAATGCCTGCCACCCGGTTTTGCGTACGGCGACAGGTACTCTGACGCGCAATGGCCCGGTGCAGAACGTTATTGCTGAACACATCATTGATCGAAGGAAACGATAGATGACTGATATTCTTCTGGTCTCCAACATGATGCCCCATATCCAGGAAGCTCTGGAAGCCCGGCACACGCTGCACCGGCTTTATGAGGCAGACGACAGGCAAGCCTTCCTTGCCTCCGTCGCAGACAGAATCGAAGGCGTTGCCACCATGGGCAAGGCCGATGCCGCCCTGATTGACGCCTTGCCCAACCTGAAGATGATAGCAAGCTTCGGCGTCGGCTATGATGGCGTGGACGCGGCTCATGCAGCAGCGCGCAATGTTATCGCCACCAATACGCCTGACGTGCTCAATGATGACGTCGCCAATATGGCCGTCACACTGGTGCTGACCTGTTCACGCCGGTTCAGCGAATGGGAAAGATTTGCCCGTGCCGGGCGCTGGGAGCAAGAAGGTGACCCGCCACTTGCCCGCGCCATCAATGGCCGCAAGGTCGGCATTCTGGGTCTTGGCCGCATCGGCAAGGACATTGCCCGCAAGCTGGACGTGTTCGGATGCGTGATCGGCTATCACGGCAGAAGCCAGCAGGCTGACCAGGCTTATGAGTTCTATGATGATCTGACCGCCATGGCCCGCGACTGTGACTTCCTGATCGCCATTTGCCCCGGCGGCGAGGCAACCAGAGGCATCGTCAACGCGCAGGTTCTGGAAGCACTCGGTCCGGACGGCACTTTCATCAATGTGGCGCGTGGTTCGGTGCATGATGAAGACGCGCTGATTGAAGCTCTTGCCAGCGGCAAGCTGGGTCATGCGGGTCTTGACGTGTTCGCAGCGGAGCCGAAAATTCCTGAAAAACTGCGCGCGCTCGACAATGTCACCCTGCAGCCCCACCAGGGCTCGGCAACCATCGAGACCCGCCGCGCCATGGGCGATCTGGTGGCCAACAACCTGTTGAGTTTCTTCGACGGCAAAGGCGCGATCACGCCCGTCGCTGAGTGCGCCGACCTGGGGTAGTCCGGCTAGCCGGTCCTGCGCGCGGAAGTTTCATCGAGGCCGCGCATCAGGTCGAAGAACTTCTCGCCCTGCACAGTCACATGCTGGCGCAGCAGTGTTTCGGCTGCTTCGCCGTCTCCTGTTTCAACCGCCTGCAGAATTTTCCGGTGCTCATCGAGCGACTGCCTGATGCGGCCACGCACCCACAACTGCAGGCGTCGAAACGGTTGCAGGCGTTTTTGCAATTGCAGGGCCTGGGACTGCAGGAACCCGTTACCACTGGCCCCGTACAAGACCTGGTGAAAGGTTTCGTTCTCACGATAATAGGCATCGCAGTCGCCGGCTTCCTCAGCCTGTTCGCATTTAAGGCACGCTGTCGAAAACGCCTTGAGCTGCGCATCGCTTATGCGCTTGGCGGCAAGCCGGCCACACATGCTCTCCAGCTCACCCATGACTTCGAACATCTCCACCACTTCCACGAAACCGGGCATGCGGACAAACGCCCCGCGGCGCGGCTTCATGTCCAGAAGCCCTGAGGCCGTGAGCTGATGCAGGGCTTCGCGAACCGGGGTTCGTGACACGCCGAACCGGGTGCACAAACGCACTTCGTCGAGGCGTGCACCATCTTCGAACTCACCGGTCAAAATCGCCTGTTCGAGGGTTTCGCGAATGCGGTCTGCGGTTCTTTCGGTCATGGTGATACAGACAGTAACCGCATTGCAATGCATCCAACAAGCAAATTCTTGTATACAATCTAATTGACTCCTGTACGCAAAGACGTAGGCTGCAGGTACTGACCCGTTTCGTCAGTCAACGAATTCAACATGAAAAACGTCCGGTTGAGTTACACGCCGGACCGGGAGGACTACATGAAACTCAAACTGACATCCCTGATAGCCGGTCTTGCCATGGCGACAGCCCTGTCAGGTGCCGCGTACGCCAAGGAACTGCGCCTGTCACACCAGTGGTCAACCAAGGATGTGCGCCACAAGGTGGCCCAGATCGTGGCCGACGAAGTCGCTGCCGCCAATGTTGATCTGACCATCAAGATCTTCCCGTCCAAGTCGCTGTTCAAACCGCGCGAGCAGTACAAACCCCTGTCAGCCGGCCAGCTCGACATGACCGTTTTTCCATTGTCCTATGCCGGTGGTCAGCGCGGCGAATACAACCTGACATTGATGCCCGGCCTGGTGAAGAACCATGACCATGCCGCCCGACTGAACACATCGGACTTCATGAAGAAGATCGAAGCCATCATGGCAGAAGATGATGTGCGCGTTGTGGTGCACGGTTATCTGGCAGGCGGGTTCGTCGGCAAGGAAAAATGCATCACCTCGCCCGACGATGTGAAGGGCCAGCAGACACGCGCTGCCGGCAAGGCATTCGAGCAGATGCTGGCATCGGCAGGCGCCTCCATTACCTCCATGGCGTCATCGGAAATCTATTCGGCCATGCAGTCCGGTGTTCTGACGGCGGCAAATACATCATCGTCATCGTTCGTCTCCTACCGTATCTACGAGCAGGTAAAGTGCTATACGCCGGCTGGCGATGTGGCCTTGTGGTTCATGTATCAGCCGCTGCTGATGAACAAGTCTGCCTATGACAGCCTGGACGAAAAGCAGAAGGCTGCTCTTGATGCCGCTGCCACCAAGGCTGAAGCCTTCTATCTGGAAGAAGCCAAGAAACAGGATGCCGCCTCGGTCGAGGTTTTTGAGAAAGCCGGTGTTGAAATCAAGAACATGACGCCGGAAGAGTTCAACCAGTGGCGCGATATTGCCAAGGCATCGTCCTACAAGAACTTCGTGGAAAATGTGCCCGGCGGCCAGGAACTGCTCGATATGGCACTGTCCGTCGAATAATTCATAAATCGGCCATTGTGACCGGAGGCGGTTGACCGCCTCCGGTGACCTGTCCAAGACTACCCCTTTTTCACCCCACACGACTGAGGCGGGCAAACCATGGCGGCTGACTCAAATTCAACTTTGTCAGGTCCCGGTGAGCGGACCGGCTGGCTTAAAATCGTCGACCACATCTCGACCACGTGTGGCTGGGTGTCGGCGGCCATGATTGTTGTATCGGTCTTCATTACCTGCCAGATGATCTTCGTGCGCTTCGTGCTCAACGAATCCACCATCTGGCAAACCGAGGCGGTAACCTTCCTGATGGTGGCCGCCACGCTGCTTGGTCTGCCCTACGTTCAGAAGCTGCGTGGCCATGTAAACGTTGACCTGATACCACTGATGCTGAAGCCGGGCGCCCGCAAGGCACTGGCGCTGTTCACCCTGTCGGTATCGATCATCATCGTCGCGCTGATGCTGGTGTACGGGTTTGAGTTCTGGCACACCGCATGGTCCAGAAACTGGAAGTCCGACACCGTGTGGGGAGTGCGCCTGTGGATACCCTATCTGGCCATGCCGGTCGGGTTCGGCCTGCTGCTGCTGCAGCTTGTTGCCGACCTTGCAGCCGTCATAACCGGTCTCGACAAACCATTTAACATCAACAAGGAGAGCCGCTGATGGACCCGCTTTCCTTAGGACTCATTCTGGCCGTCGTCACGGTGCTTGTGCTGTTTTCCGGTGTATCGGTGGCCGTTGGCCTGCTGATTGTGTCAGCCGGTTTCCTGCTGATTTTTGACGGCGCGCGTTCGCTGCAGCTATTGCCGGAAATCTTCTTCGGCAAACTCGATAATTTCGCGCTGCTGTCGATCCCGATGTTCATCATCATGGGTGCCTCCATTGCATCCACGCGCGCCGGTGCCGACCTTTATGAAGCACTTGACCGCTGGCTGACCCGGGTACCCGGCGGCCTGGTCATTTCCAATCTCGGTGCCTGCGCCCTGTTTGCCGCCATGTCGGGTTCATCACCGGCAACCTGCGCTGCCATTGGCAAGATGGGCATTCCTGAAATGCGCAAACGTGGCTATCCCGATGGCGTCGCAACCGGCTCCATCGCGGCAGGCGGCACTCTCGGTATCCTGATCCCGCCATCGGTCACCATGATCGTTTACGGCATCGCCACCGAGACCTCGATCGGACGGCTGTTCCTGGCCGGCGTTATTCCCGGATTGTTGCTGGTTAGCCTGTTCATGCTGTGGGCGTTGTATGACACGTGGCGGTCAGGCTCGGCCGATGCCCTGTCAGGCAGATCCTTCTCGTGGAAGGAGCGCTTTGAAATCCTGCCGCGCGTGCTGCCGTTCATCGCCATCATTCTGGGCGTGCTGTATGCGATGTACGGCGGACTGGCCACACCGTCCGAGACAGCCGCCATCGGTGCCTTGCTGTGTCTGCTCGTCGCCATCATCATCTACAAGCTGTGGAGCCCCAAACTGCTATGGGACGTGCTGCGCAATTCAACCCGCGAGAGCGTGATGATCCTGTTCATCATCGCCGCTGCCGGCGTGTTCTCCTACATGCTGTCGTCGCTGTTCATCACCCAGTCGATCGCGGCATGGATCGGCACGCTGGACGTCAACCCCTGGGTGTTGATGTTCGCCATCAATATCTTCCTGCTGGTTGCCGGATTCTTCCTGCCGCCCGTCGCGGTGATCCTGATGGCCGCGCCCATCCTGCTGCCCATCGTGATCAGTGCCGGTTTTGATCCCTACTGGTTTGCTGTCATCTTGACGATCAACATGGAAATCGGCCTGATCACCCCGCCGGTCGGACTGAACCTTTATGTGATCAACGGCATCGCGCCGGAAATCTCACTCCGCACCATCCTTGTCGGGTCATTGCCCTTTGTTGCATGCATGGTGATCGCTATATTGCTGTTGTGCCTGTTTCCTGATCTTGCAACCTGGTTGCCGAACTATGTCATGGGTGAAGCCGTATGAACCGCATCACATATTTTCAGGATCTGTTGTTGAGCCTGTTTGAACGCCGGACGTCCAGTTCGGCCAAACCGGATGCCCGCGGCATGCTGGCCTTGTGCAACTCCCTTTTGGCTGACACCGGCGAAGTAACCGGCCTGCAGACCGGATCCGCCCTGCTGGCCAAGTATGCGCAAGCTGATCAGGAGCACAAACTGGCGTTCTTTCAGAGCCTGGCCAGCGACTTTGACATCGACACCGAAGCCCTCACCGAGCGCACCGGCGAGTATGCAACTGAGCGCAGCGCAAAGAACCTCACCAGCTTGCTGGAGGTCGCCGAACCGCGCCGGCAGGAACTGCTGCGCCGCCTGAACGGTGTACCGGGCGGCACTGAAGCATTGGTCCGCATGCGCGAAGACCTGTTGCAAACCCTCCATGAAGACGCAGACCTGGCGCGGGTGGATGTTGATTTCGAACACCTGTTTTCGTCCTGGTTCAACCGCGGGTTTCTGGTCCTGCGCCCGATTGACTGGACCACACCGGCGCACATCCTTGAGAAGATCATCAAGTATGAGGCCGTTCACGCCATTGACAGCTGGGAAGATTTGCGCCGCCGACTGCAACCTGCAGACAGGCGCTGTTTTGCCTACTTTCATCCGGCAATGCCCAATGAACCCCTGATCTTTGTGGAAGTCGCCCTGACGGCAGACATCGCGGGGTCAATTCAGGCGGTGCTGGCCGAAAGCCGTGATCCGGTATTGCCTCAGGACGCTGCGGCGGCCATTTTCTACTCCATCTCAAACTGCCAGAAAGGCTTGCGCGGTGTCTCGTTCGGCAACTTCCTGATCAAGCAGGTTGCGACCGACCTGGCCTCCAGCCTGCCCAACATCAAGACCTTCATCACCCTGTCGCCAATACCCGGCTTCATGACGTGGCTGAAAGCCCAGGCAGAGGCCGATCCGGAAAGCGCACCGGCAGCGCTTTACACTGTCGCCAGCCAACTGACACCGGAAAACGCCGATGAGGCGACGCCGGACGAGGTTGCCGGGCTGAAATCACTGGCTGCGCGGTATTTCCTGCAGGAACAGCGGTCCAAAGGCGGACCGATCGACCCGGTCGCCCGGTTCCATCTGGGCAATGGCGCCAGTCTCAGGACAATCCACTGGCTGGGTGATCGCTCGGAAAACGGCTTGCGCAACTCAGCCGGCATGATGGTCAACTACCTCTATGACCTGAAATCCGTCGATGCCAATCACGAAGCCTTTTCGAAAGACGGCAAGGTCATCGCGTCACGCGACGTTACCTCGCTTCTGGACGCCAGGTTTGAAGCGCCAAACGCAAGGAAGCAGGCAAATGGCTAACCACCTGTTTGACGGCTTGTTGAAGAACGCCGACCCCGAGCACGCCTTTGCCCAGCTTGATGACGGCCGCTGGTACACCTACAACCATGTCCTGGAAGTGTCTGCGCGGTTTGCCAACATGCTGGTCAAGTGCGGCCTGCAGCCCGGTGACCGGGTTGCTGCACAGGTACCGAAATCCATTGAAGCACTGATGCTGTATCTGGGCACAGTTCGCGCCGGCGGTGTGTTCCTGCCCCTTAACAATGCCTACACGGCCAGCGAAGTGGAATATTTCCTCGACAATGCCGGCCCGCGCCTTTTTGTCTGTGACCCGGCACGCCGACCGGAATTTGAAGCGCTGACAGACAGGCTCGGTGTCAGGCTCGAGACCATGGGGGTGTGGAAAAATCCCGAGACCAGCGCCGGATCGATGCTGGATGCAGGCGTTGTGGCCGCGACTGACTTCGCCAACGTCGAACGTGGTCCGGATGACCTGGCTGCCATTCTTTATACGTCCGGCACCACCGGGCGCTCAAAAGGCGCCATGCTGACCCACGACAACCTGTTGTCGAATGCAATTGTACTGAAAGACCTGTGGGGCTTCACCGAAGACGACGTCCTGTTGCACGCCCTTCCCATCTTCCATACCCACGGCCTGTTCGTGGCAACCAACACCCTGATGGTGGCCGGTGGCCGGATGATCTTCCTGCCCGGCTTCAAGGTTGACCAGGTCATTGAGTGTCTGCCCGGCGCGACCTCGATGATGGGCGTGCCGACCTTTTACACAAGGCTGCTGGATGATGACCGGTTCACCCGCGACCTGACCGCCCACATGCGCCTTTTCGTGTCCGGTTCGGCTCCTTTGCTGGCCGAAACCCATATCGAATTTGAGGAACGCACCGGCCATCGCATCCTGGAACGCTATGGCATGACGGAAACCAATATGAACACCTCCAATCCGTATGACGGCGAGCGCCGCGCCGGCACGGTCGGCTTTCCGCTGCCGGGCGTCGACCTGCGGGTCTGCAACCCGGACACAGGTGAGAAACTGGCTCAGGGCGAAATCGGCGTCATCGAGGTCAAGGGTCCCAACGTGTTTGCCGGCTACTGGCAAATGCCGGAAAAGACCAAAGAGGAATTCCGCGACGACGGCTTTTTTATTACCGGCGACCTGGGCAAGGTGGACGAGGACGGCTATGTGCACATTGTCGGGCGCGCCAAGGACCTGATCATCTCCGGCGGCTACAATATATATCCCAAGGAAATCGAACTGCTGCTGGACGAGCAGGACGGTGTACTTGAATCCGCCGTTATCGGTGTCAACCATCCCGACTTTGGCGAAGGCGTGGTCGGCGTCATCGTACCGTCCAATGGCCAAGCGGTCAGCGAGGACGCCATCCTGAGCGCCATTTCAGACAAGATAGCCCGTTTCAAGCAACCCAAGAAGATATATGTTGTGGATGAACTGCCACGCAACACCATGGGCAAGGTGCAAAAGAACATCCTGCGCGACACCTACAACAATACCTTCACGACATAATTTCACGCACCCTGAGAGGCCATTGAATGAGCATCGAACTTTCCTTCCACGGGGCCGCGCGTACCGTCACAGGATCCTGTTTCAGACTGAAAACCCCGCACTCTTGCGTATTGATCGACTGCGGCCTGTTCCAGGGCTCCAAGACCTTGCGGGAACTGAACTACCAGCCGCTGCCCTTCAAACCGGACAGCATTGATGCCGTACTCCTGACCCATGCCCATATCGACCATGCCGGTATATTGCCCAAGCTTGTCCGGCACGGGTTCAAGGGAAAAATTCATGCCACTGAGCCAAGCATGGACCTGTCGTCGGTGATGCTGCCGGATTCCGGCAACATTCAGGAGATCGAAGTTGAACGGCTGAACAGGCGCAACAGGCAACGCGGCCGCAAGCAGGTCAACCCCATCTACACAATGGATGATGCGTTCAGGACCATTGAGCAGTTTTCACCGGTTGAATATGAAACCTGGGTCACGGCCACCGAAGATATCAGGGCGAGGTACTGGAATGCCGGACATATGCTCGGCTCCACTTCTATCGAGGTTGAGGTTTCGCAAGGCGATGGCCAGCCACCCTTGCGTCTGTTCTTTTCCGGAGACATCGGACCCGACCACAAACTGCTGCAGCATGACCCTGACGCACCATCAGGCTATGATTATCTGCTGTGCGAAGCAACGTTCGGCGCAACTGACCGGGTTGAAACCGACCCGGATGAACGCCGCGCCTTGCTGGCCAAACATGTCAAGATTGCCGCCCAGAAGCGAGGGGTACTGCTGATTCCGTCTTTTGCAGTTGAACGAACCCAGGAAGTACTCACCGACCTGATGATGATCATGGCAAATGGTGAGGCACCGTCAGCGCCGGTGTTCATCGACAGCCCGCTGGCCAGACGGGCCACCGCCATCTTCGAAAAACATGCCGATCTGCTTGCCAATGCAAAAGCCCTCAAGGCGGCATTGAAATCTCCTAATCTGAAGATATCCGAGACCGTCGACGATTCAAAGGCAATTGGAAAACTGAGTGGCTTTCATGTTGTGCTGTCAGCCAGCGGCATGTGTGATGCCGGCCGTATCAGGCATCATCTGAAGAACCATCTGTATCGCAAGAATGCGACCGTTCTTATGGTCGGTTACCAGGCCAACGGCACGCTTGGCCGGGTCTTGCTGCACGGCGCAAAGAAAGTGCGCATTCATGGCGAGGAAATAGAGGTCAACGCTGCAATCGAACTCATAAATGGGTATTCCGGCCACGCCGATGCCCCGGAGCTTGAACGCTGGATTTCAGAGCGCCTGCCGGTCCACCGCAACATGTTTCTGATCCATGGTGAAGAAGAAGGCATGGCCGGGCTGGCCTCTCGCATCGCCAAGAAACTGATGCCCGCATCACGCATTCTGCAGCCGGAAATCGATGACACCTTCCGCCTTGATGGCAAGGAGGCAGTTAAAATCCACAGTGAACAGCGCCGCTCAATCGACCCGCCTGAAGCTGCCCGCATGCCCGATTACAATAATGAACTCACGCAACTGGTGCTGGACATCAACGAGGCTGTGGAAAAGGTTGCCGGCAACAAGAACCGCTCCAAGCTGGTCAGACGCCTGCGCCGGGCACTCGAGAAGGCAATGTAGCGGCATCCGGTTTCAACACCGACTGCTGCTTGCGTTCGCGATGCGCAATATAGGTGCTGGCCGCAAGGATGACCGAACCGCCTGCAAACACCCACACATCGGGTGTTTCCGAAAACAGCAGGAACCCGAACATGGCGGTCCAGACCAGTTGCAGGAATGTGACCGGCTGGACGACGGTGATATCAGCCACCGCATAGGACCGGGTCAGGCAGTAATGTCCTGCCGTTGCTGCGATGGTGGCGCACACAAGCCACATCAATTGCACCGTGTCAGGTGTCTTCCAGGTCAACACGGCAATTGGAGCCAGAACCGCGAGGCAAACAAAATTCAGCATGATCACGATCATTGTCGCACTGTCGGTTTGCGTCAGGCGCTTGACCAATAACATCGCAGCAGCAAACAACGGTGTTGCAGCAAGCTGCGCAAGCTGGCCGCTCGACAGGGTTTCAAAGCCCGGCCGCAGGATGATGAACACCCCGGCCAGCCCGGCAATGATGGCACCAATTCTTCGCATCTGGATTTTTTCGGCAAAGAACATCACCGCACCAATTGTCATGAATATCGGCGCCGTGTAGCTGATGGCCGTTACTTCCGCCATCGGAATGCGGGCCATTGCATAAAACCACAACAACACGCCGAGGCCGTGAAATGTACCACGCCAGATGTGCAGTTTCAGGTTACGCCCGCGCGGAAACCGGAAATCGGCCCGCATCAGCATGGGCGCCAGCAGAACAATGCCGAATGCATACCGGATTGCGGCAGATACCGCTGCCGGCAGGTCCGGCCCGACATTGCGGACGGAAACCATGACGCCGGTAAAGCACAATCCCGACACCACCATCCAGCCCATGCCATGAACGTTGGAATTAACTGTTTTTGCGCTGGACGCTGGCATGATCGTGATTTGAAGCCGTGACAATTGGTCTGGTTGGTTAGTTTCGGATCGTATAGGTGATACGCCACGCACACCACGCCAGATACTGCATGGCGCCCATGACGGCACGTCCGTCACCCATTTAAGCCGGAAAGGCTCTAAAGGAACTTTCATGAGCGAACAAAAAACACCGCATGAACAGGTCGCATCGCCGTCCTTCACCCTGCCGACCCTGGACCAGGATTTTCTGCTGGGTGACTCAACCCGCGGTATCCGGTTCATGCTGGAATACATGAAGGCCGAAGAACACCTGCGCGAATGGGGTGTGCGGTCCACAATCGTGGCATTCGGCTCGGCACGGGTAAAAGAGGATGACGAAGGCAAACGCGGCCACTGGTATCGGTCCGCCAGGGAGATTGGCCGCATCGTGTCAGAACGCGGCGGCGCGCTGGAACACGATGCAGAACTGCGTGACAACGTCATCGCGACAGGTGGTGGCCCCGGTATCATGGAAGCTGCCAACAAGGGTGCTTTTGAAGCCGGCGCGCCGTCAATCGGGTTCAACATTACCCTGCCCCATGAACAGGATCCGAATGCCTGGTCCACTCCGGATTTGACATTCAACTTTCACTACTTCGCCATGCGCAAGATGCACCTGGCCATGCGCGCCAACGGTCTGGTGGTGTTCCCCGGCGGTTTCGGCACAATGGATGAGCTGTTTGAAATCCTGACCCTGGTTCAGACCGGCAAGATGTCAGCCATACCGATTGTCCTGTTCGACAGGGATTTCTGGACAAGGGTGGTCAATCTGGATGTGTTTGTCGAAGCCGGCACCATCTCTGCCGGTGACGTAGACCTGTTCCACTATGCCGAAACGGCTGAAGAAGCCTGGGAACATCTGGTCAAGGGCGGGATTCTGCATGAAACGCCGCTGCAGGCAGACCTGCCCGCCTCAAAACCACTGATTTAAACTTCTTGTTCACCATATTCCTGCATTCTCGATGGCCATGAGTTCGGTGCCATGCCACGGCTTGCACAAAGGTGTGAGCGCTGCATGAGTTTAGTCAGGCGTAAACAATGTCAGTTTCTGTACCAAGGCGTAATCAGGTCCTGATTGTCGAGGACAAGCCGTCACTTGCCAGTGTGTATCGCACCCATCTTGAAAAAGACGGGTTCTCCTGTGAGCTGGCGGCAGGCCAGTCCGCCGCGGCTGCACATCTTGAAAACAAACATTTTGATGCGATTATTCTGTCTCTGGAACTGAGCGGTCCGGGCTGTATTGCCCTCATCGAAAGCTGGTCTGCCGGCAATCCGTCAGCTTCCATCATTGTCATCGCCGCAAACGCATCGATAAATGATGCCGTTGACGCCGTGCGTGCCGGGGCCTGGGACTATCTGGTTAAACCGGTATCGCGCAACCGCCTGATCACCACATTGACCAATGCGTGCCGGTCGCCTGCACAGCAAGGTGCGAACCAGCCGGCCAGGCCGGCCCGCCCGGAAACGGCCACGCCGGACACAATGATCGGTTCTTCGCGTGCCATGGCCGATACCCGCAGGCAGATCGAAGCCATTGCGTCATCCAGCGCACCGGTCTTCATTACCGGCGAGAGCGGTACCGGCAAGGAACTGTGTGCCCAGGCCATTCATGACTTCTCGCCGCGCACCAACCAGCCGTTCATCGCCCTCAATTGCGGCGCAATCCCGCATGACCTGATGGAATCAGAGATTTTCGGCCACCTGAAGGGCGCCTTCACCGGTGCCATTTCCGATCGTGAAGGGGCAGCGGCTGCAGCAGACGGCGGCACATTGTTTCTGGATGAAATCTGCGAAATGGAACCGTCCCTGCAGATCAAGCTGTTGCGCTTCCTGCAAACCGGCACCATTCAGCCGGTCGGCTCGCCCCATACCCGCAAGGTCGACATCCGGATTGTCTGTGCCACCAACCGCACGCCTCAAACGGAGGTGGCTGAAGGCCGGTTCCGGGAAGACCTGTATTTCCGCCTTCATGTCCTGCCAATTCACCTGAAACCGTTACGCGAGCGCGATCGTGACGTGGCCGAACTCGCGTCATGCTTCCTCGGCACCTACACACATGAAGAAGCCCGCTCGTTCAGCCGGATCGACCATGAAGCCATCAACACGCTGATGGCCTATGACTGGCCGGGCAATATTCGGGAATTGCAGAATGTCATCCGCCATAGCGTCGTTCTGCATGACGGCGAGGCGCTGGAATCCCATATGCTGCCGGATCACATCGTCAATGCCAAAGCCAGGTGTTCTTCCCCGGCACCCGGACAGAGCGGACGCTTGTTGTGGCAGATAGAGCGTGACGTGATCGAAGCTGCCATTTCCGGCTTTGCCGGCTCGATTCCAAAAGCCGCAGATGCGCTTGGCATCAGCCCGTCAACCATCTACCGCAAGCGCGAAACCTGGGCGGAAAAGTCCGCCTGACGTTTTATTCAATCAGACTTGACCATGTCGTCGGCGTCGGAAACCGTATCGCCGAAATGCACCACGACAATTTTCACATCACTACCAGCGGCCGGTTTCAGGCCGTGAACGGTGCCTGCCGGAATGTACAGGCTGTCATCGGGTGCAACAATCAGGACATCGTCTCCAAGTAGCACTTCGGCTTCGCCTTCAACGATTGTCCAGTGTTCAGAGCGGTGTTGATGATAGTGGGCGGGCAGTTCCTTGCCGCGCTTCACACAAATGCGTTCGATCCGGTGCCCGCCGCTGCAGGACAACACTTCAACGCTGCCCCAGCGGTGGCGTTTGGGCTTTGAAATTGCCGTATCCGGGTGATGGTCGACCAGGCGTGAAACAGAATCCGGTTTCTGCTTCAACGGAATTTCAGGCACGATACCTGTCATGACAAACTGCTCCCTGTTGTTCAGGGGTCTGTCCTGCATGAGCCTTTACCGGCCTCTTTGAGGTACAAGGCCCCTTGCCTCTAAGCTACAGGCAGCAAATTCCAGGCCAGGATCCCGTTCGGCGCGGCGAACACCGATAAACGGCTGTTTTCGGGATTTTATCGGATTTTCACGGTGGGAAGCGGCAGGGTCCGCAGCGTCCGTTTCCTGCAAGATGCAAATCAATCTTTGCAAAATGCAAAAAACCACTGTGGCGGGTGTGCCCGCCGTCTGCCCATGCATCAGATCCGGATTGGTCTCAGGAGCCTTTGAGGCCCTGACCGCTTTCCAGCATCTTCAACAGGTGCATGACTTCTTTCAGTTCAGGAGAAACATCCTGATGCTGTTTTGCAGGTTCGGGTGCGGATTTCTCAGCAGCCATATGAAACTCTTGCTCGCCTGCGCGATTTGCGCTGTACATGTGTCCCAGCCTTTTGCTCTATCAACTCAGGTAGTCTAAGCCTGAGCATCCTAACGAAGACCTAAAATCCATCCGCACATTTGGTCCCCGCAGGAAATCGGCGGTTCATCTAGTTGCACTTCAAGGCGGAAATGGGACACGGAGAAGATAAAAACATGCTCGAACCGGCAAAGACCTACGAGGATCTTCTTTACCGTTTCAAATGGCAGATACCGGAACGCTTCAACATCGCCCGGGCGGTCTGCACGCGCTGGGCGCTTGAGAGTCCAGACGCACCTGCCATCATCGAACACATGGTCGACGGCCCGGTGCGCACAACCTCGTTCTCAGAGCTCGAAGAGATGTCAAACCGCTTTGCCAACCTGCTGGTAAAATCAGGTATCGGGCGCGGCGACCGGGTGGCATTGTTGTTGCCGCAGGCTCGCGAAACCGCCGCGGCCCATATCGCCATCTACAAGATCGGCGCCATCGCCGTGCCTCTCGCTATGCTGTTCGGCGTCGAGGCCGTTCAGTACAGATTGCAGAACTCGGGCGCCAGGGCGCTGATTATCTCTGCAGCGTCACGTGAAAATGTATCAGAAATACTGCCCGGCCTTGATGCCTTGCAGATGGTGTTCTGTATCGACGGCAGGCTGGACATCGCACCCCACATTCATGACGAAAGCGGATCGCTTCCTGCCACCTTCGAGGCCGTCGACACCGCACCGGACGATGCCGCCTTGATGATCTACACATCCGGCACCACCGGTCCGCCAAAAGGCGCACTGCACGGACATCGTGTATTGCTTGGTCACATCCCCGGCATTCAGTTCGCCCACGAATTCTTTCCGCAACCCGGTGACCTGATGTGGACACCGTCTGACTGGGCATGGGCCGGCGGCTTGCTGAATGCGCTGTTACCGTCACTTTACTTCGGTGTGCCGGTGCTGGCCTATAAATACACCAAGTTTGATCCTCCAAACGCCTGGGATCTGATGGCATTGCACAAGGTCCGCAATGTCTTCATTCCGCCGACCGCCCTCAAGCTGATGCGCGCCAGCACCCCCACTGATGTCGACAAGCTCACCTTGCGCACCATTTTTTCCGGCGGCGAGGCCGTTGGCAATGCATTGCAGGAATGGGCAGTGGAAAGCCTCGGCATGAAGATCAACGAGGTCTACGGGCAGACCGAATGCAACCTCGTGCTGGAAAGTTGCAACGCCATTGGCGTGTGGAAGAAAGGCGCCATCGGCAAGCCTGTGCCGGGCCACACGGTTGCCATCGTGGACGATGCCGGTAATGCCCTGCCGGATGGTGAGGCAGGCAATATCGCGGTGCAGCGCCCGGACCCGGTGATGTTTCTGGAATACTGGGGTAAGCCGGAAGCAACAAAGGACAAGTACGCCGGTGACTGGCTGTTGACCGGAGACCAGGGTTTCAAGGATGCCGAAGGGTATTTTCATTTTGTCGGGCGTGATGATGATGTCATCACTTCGTCCGGCTATCGCATTGGCCCGGGAGAGATCGAAGACTGCCTGTCACGCCATCCATCCGTAAAGCTGGCTGCCGTCATCGGCGTGCCGGATCCCGTTCGCACGGAAATCGTCAAGGCGTTTGTGGTTCTCAATGATGGTTTTGAGGCAACCGACGCCATCCACGCAGAAATACAGGATCATGTCCGCAATCGTCTGTCAGCCCACGAATACCCGCGCGAGATCGAATTCCGCGATGAGTTGCCGTTGACCACAACAGGCAAGGTAATCCGCAGATTACTGCGCAACGACCCGTCTTCAAATTGACGTGTTCGCGATTAATTATCCTGACAGCGCCGACAACAGGCTCTAGTCTTGTGGTTTGCCCTTGGCACAAATTTGGAAAACTCAGGAGATTGCTTATGTTTTTTAGGCTCGTTTCATCATCCAGGACCGCAGTCATCGGCCTGGTAGCCGTCATCGGCGTCACAGGCGCCGCTTTTGCCGGACCAATCGAAGATCGTCAGGCCAACATGAAAAACGTCGGCAAAGCCATGGGCGCACTCGCCGCCATTGCCAAAAAGGAAGCACCGTTTGACGCGGCCGTGGTGAACACCAATGCAACCGCCCTGGCCGACAATGTGAAGGAAGCCAAGGCACATTTCCCGGACGGCAGCGAGACCGGTGACAAGGAAACCTGGGCAAAAGCTGAAATCTGGCAGAACAAGGCTGACTTCGAAGCCAAGGCAGACAAGTCCGTTGAAGTGGCAATGCAGATGGCCGCCGTAACAGACGAAGCCGACTTTGGTGCTGCACTGGGCGCGCTCGGTGCCACCTGCAAGGCATGCCACGAAGACTATCGCCGGCCGAAAGAGTAATCGCTGATCGGTTAGTGACGGCATGAAACGAATATTGGCTGCTGGTATCATGGCAGGCGGCGTGGCCGCCACCGCCGGTTGGGTGATCGCGGCGCCCGATCCGCTTCCGGCTTCCGCGCTCAAACCCCACACGGCCAGTATCGAAAACGGCAAGCGGCTGTACACGGCAGCCGGTTGCCTGTCATGCCATCTGCCGGCCAAGGATAACAAGCAGGCAGACATGTCGTTGCCGTCGGGCGGGCGGGTATTGAAAACACCTGCCGGGGCCTTTTATCCGCCCAACATCACGCCTGACACCGAAACCGGCATTGGCGGCTGGACCGGCATTCAGTTCATCAATGCCGTCAAACGCGGTATTTCTCCTGACGGCAGGCATTACCTGCCCGCCTTCCCGTACACTTCGTACTCGAAGATGAGCGATGCGGACGTGTTGGACATCAAGGCCTATATGGATACTTTGAAACCGGTACAGGCGGAAAACCAGCCTGCCGATTTACCGCTTGGCCTGCCGGTTGAAACAGCAATGCGGCGGGGCCTGGGCATCTGGAAAATTGCCGCAGGCTTTGATCCGACCGAATTCGTCAAGGACGCCTCGAAAGATGACATCTGGAACAAGGGCGCCTATCTGGTCCAGGGTCCCGGCCATTGCGGCGAGTGCCACACGCCACGCGACTGGGCCATGGCCATGGACACGTCTCGCTGGATGGCCGGCGGGCCCCATCCGGAAGGTGACGGCAAGGTTCCGTCATTGCGCAACCTGAAGTCTCGGGGACGCTTCAAGGACGCAGGCGACCTGGCAACAGCGCTGGAATTCGGCGAAACGCTTGGTTACGACAAGATGTCATCCGGCGGCATGGCAGCGGTACAGACAAACATGTCGAAACTGCCTGCAGAAGACCGAACGGCGATTGCTACCTATCTCATGAGCCTGGAATAACCATTCAGGCTCAGCCGGAGAATCCGCCTGCGTCCAGAAAGGCCTGCTCCTCGGCGGTCGTGGAGCGGCCCAGCAGAGCATTGCGATGCGGAAACCGGCCAAACTGAACGATGATATCGCGGTGGGTTATGGCAAACGGAAGCGTGTCTTCAAGCCCGGCCTGCCCGCAAAGCTCCACACATCTGTCCTGATCTGCCAAGGCTTCCGAATGCATGAACGGCATGTAGTACCAGCGCTTCACCAATGCATCACAGTCATCATCACCCATGGCAATCGCTTTCGTGGCAAGTTCCAATGCCTTGGGGTCAACGGCAAACATGTCTGCCGTGCCGCGATGCAGGTTGCGGCTCATCTGGTCAAGCAGCAGGATCAGGGCAAGCCGTCCGTCACGGGTCTCTCCCCAACCGTCGAGTTCGCCTGATGCAGCCTTGCCATGTGCGATGCCAAACGTCTCGCGCAGGCGCTCATCGAAACCGGTGTCAGCAACAAAATAGGCTTCTGCCGGTTGCGCCAGCCAGAAATCAATGACGTCACGTGGTGTCATGCCGGCCCACCACCGGTGAAGGCCACATCACGGCGCGCTGAGCGGATGGAAATGGAATAGCCTGCAATGACATCAATGAGAGAAATAGCCAGCAGTGTCACAAACGGAGCCGTTCCGGCCTGCTCTACCAGCAGAAATTCCACCAGAGCCACAATGAACACGGCTGTCGACATGATGTGATCGAGAATGGTGAGGCTGCCGACGCGGGCTGCTTTCAGCACCTCTATGAACAGCAGAAAAAGCGCTGTTATGATCAGCATGTCAGCCCACTGCAACGATAACGAAGCGCCCGACATCATGTTGAAGCGCGCCGCTTCCGCCCACAGCCAGCCCGGATCGGTAAACGCCATGACATTGTAGGCCACAAGCACCAGGGCAAGCATCGGAAACGCCATGAGGTATCGCATTGGAAACATGTTCCCCGTGAATCAGTTTTACATGTGGCAAAAACTACCACAGGTCTGCCAAACGATTAAGGGCCGGTGATGCGGTTACATCACCAGCCCGGAATTTCATGTGAACAATACGCCGGTAAGGGCGCAAGTACTCCGCTTCAGATCAGAAATCGCCCTTTGGATCGAGAATCTGACGGCCCTTGTACATGCCGGTCTTCAGGTCGATGTGGTGCGGACGGTGCAATTCACCGGTCTGCTTGTTTTCCACATAGGTGGCTTCCGCCATCTTGTAACCGGACTGGCGCATGCCGCGTTTTGAGGGCGTGGTTTTTCGCTTTGGAACAGCCATGACAAACTCCGTAAATATGGGGCCGCGAAAAGGTCTCGCCCTGCAGCCGCCTGAAAAAACGTTCGGATAAACCGGGATGGCGCGGCTTATAGCTCGAGTAGGGCCAAAACACCAGCGTTGATTTATGCAGCATGGTTTTATTGGACGGGAGCTCCGGTGTTTGAGTTACCCGATCACTCAAGCCCGTCCTTCACACCGGCCAGCAGGCTGGCAGCACCCTTGGTGAGCAGGGCTATGTCTGATCCGCAGGCAACGAACGTGAAACCGTCATTGAGCAACTGGGCGGCGAACTTTGCGTCAAACACCAGGGTGCCGACGGGTATGCCCTTTGCCATCAGTTTCTTGGCCACCGGCATGACGTGCTCCCAGACGGCAGGATGCATGGGTTGTCCGACATGGCCCAGGTCAGCGCCGATGTCAGCGGGGCCGAAAAACACACCCGTGATCCCGTCAACTGCGGCAATCTCTTCCGCCTGATCCATCGCCTGCCTGGTTTCAAGCTGCACCAGCACGGCGGTTTCATCTTCGACCCGGTCAAAATAATCGGTGACCCTGCCAAACGAATTGGCGCGCGTGGCGCCGCTGACACCGCGAATCCCGCGCGGCGGATAGCGCGTCGCCGCAACCGCGCGTTCAGCTTCGGCCACGGATTGAACCATCGGGAACAACAGGCCCGGCGCGCCCAGGTCGAGCAGGCGTTTGACCTTCACACTGTCATTCCAGTCAGGCCGCACGATTGCAGTTGTGGAGCTGGCCGCAAGCGCCTGCAGCTGTCCCATGACGAGCGGGATTTCATTGGGCGAATGCTCCATGTCCAGCAGCATCCAGTCATAGCCGGCCGTTGCCAGCACTTCGGCGGAATAGTTGTTGCTCAAACTGGCCCACAGGCCGATCTGCTTTTGTCCCGCACGAATGGCTTGCGTGAAAGTATTGGTCCGCATCTTCATATGATTGCTTTCTCCAGAAACGCCTCATTGCGCTCAATCCGGTCATAGTTGAACGGTGACAGGTCCAGTGTCCTGTACTCGCCATAGGTGATCAACTCCGATGTTCCACGGCCCATGGCCGGCGACTGCTGGAAGCCGTGGCCTGAGAACCCGTTCACGAAGATGAAGTTTTCAACCTGTGTATGGCGGCCGAGAATGGCGTTCTGGTCAAGCGTGTTGAACGCATAATGCCCGGCCCAGGAATTGGTCAGCTTGATGGTTTCAAACTGCGGAATGCGGTTGGCGATGGCCGGCCAGGCCTTGTCTTCCCAGATAGTGTGGTCTTCAACGAAATCATCATAATCCACCGCAGGGTCATCATCCGGCGGGCACCCGGCCAGGTAAAACTGCCCGTCGGTCCGCATGTGCACACCGCTTGGATCGATGGTCAGCGGCAGGTCCCGGTCGAGCGGATTTTCCGCTGCGAAAATAAACGTATAACGCTTGCGCGGCTCAACCGGAATTTCTATGCCGGCCATGCGAGAGGTCAGCACGGCACGCGGGCCTGAGGCGTTGACCACGGTGCCGCACGCAATCACCTCACCGGATTTCAGGGTAACGCTTTCAACCCGTGTGCCGGCTGCATTCCGGGTCATGGCAACCACTTCATTGGCAATGTATTCGGCACCCTTTTCCCGCGCTGACCGCTTCCACCAGTCAAACAGGGTTGCGCCGTCAAAATAGCCCTCGTCGACAAGGTTGTGATTTGCACCGACAATGCCGTCAAGATTGTAGAACGGGTAAGCAGCCGCGATCTCGTCCGGCGTCAGGTGCTTGGTACCGGCCCCGCAGGCGGCCTGGATTTGCTGGTTCTCCTTCAATACACCGGCAAACTCTTCATTGTCCGCCATGTACATGTAGCCGTAACTGTGGATCAGAGGTTGCGGCACCCGCGGGTCATTGCCCATGTATTCGCGGAAATTCTTGACGAACTCGGCACCGAACTGCGAGACGCGCACATTGATCTTGTTGGAAAACTGCTGGCGGATGCAGCTGTTGGTATGGGACGTGGAGCAGAACTCGTAGGTGGGGTCGCGTTCGACGACCAGAATCGAACCGTCAAAGTCGGGATTGTCGGCCAGCCACCAGGAAACCGATGAGCCATACATGGCACCACCCACGATAACCACGTCGTAACTGGCGTTTGCCGGAGTTTCCAAACCTTGCATCATTCAACTGCCTCGCCTGTTTATCTATAGCGACATGGGTTCGTAAGAACCCATGTCGCTATAGCACTTTGGAAACGATCAGGTTTATGCTTTTTGGTTGATTCAACCAAAAATCATCCTGATCTAGTGCGGCGATAATGCTGAATTTCAGATGCCATAGGCAAGCATGATTTCAGTCAGTCAACGAACCAGCAGAACAGGCGCGCGCACGGTGCGAAGCACGGTTGTCGTGGTACTGCCAAAGATCAGGGTTCGCAGCGCGGAATGACCATAGGCGCCCATGACCAGGATCGCATCACGCCGCGTCGACATGTAATCTCCAAGCACCTGTTGCGGCGCGCCGTCGGCAATATGGATAATGCAGGACGGTGACCGGTCCACGACTCTTGAATAGGCCTTCACAAACCAGGACTTGTCGGCGGTGCCTTTGGGTCCGGCCGCCACCAGGTGCAGTTGCATGCCGGTGAACAGCGGCGATGCAATGACGAAATCAAGCGCTTTCAGGGCTGCGGAACTGCCGTCGAGCGCGACAATAATGATGTTCGGTGTCTGGATTTTCCGCGATGCAATCAGTACCGGCTTTACGCTGGCACGAACCACACTTTCGATGCTCGACCCGATATGATCGCTGTCGAACTCGCTGGTCGCCCCGCGCTTTCCGATAACCACAAGGTCGGCGGATGCTTCGCGTTCGATGATGGTGTCAACAATGCTGCCATGACGGTGCAGCCGGCTCACATCGGACACACCGCCGGCAACCAGCAGTTTTTCCGCCTGGGCCAGCAGCACCCGGCCATCCGAGATGGCAAGTTTGCCCTCAGCCTCGTCGATCTGCGTCAGCTCCTCCAGCAACTCGCTTTTGACGCCAAGTCCGATGGCGCCACTGAGATCCTTGCGCGCAGCAACCGCGTCCTTGCGCTGAACAATATGCAAAATCTCGACACTGGCCGAAAGACGCGTCGCTGCCCACGCGGCCAGCTCGCACACGCTGGAGGCGTAGGACGATGCATCAATACAGGCGAGAATGCGTTTCATGGTCGATCTTTCCAATCAGTGATCAGCGGGCCGCTGTGTCGGGTCGTCCGCGTCATGGGTGGCAAACCGGCCGACCATTTTGGCACTTAGTTCATTCATCCCGACAACCTCGACCGAAGTTCCCTCGCGGCGGAACTTCAAAACCGCCTGATCCAGAATGGCGATGGCAGAAATATCCCAGAAATGAGCATCTGACATGTCGATAACCACCCGGTCCAGCACTTCCTTGAAATCAAAGGCATCTGTGAACAGTTCCGTAGAGGCAAAGAACACCTGTCCGGAGAACCGGTATGTGCGGCAGGCGCCATCGGCAGACAGGTTTGAAGTGACGGTAAACAGGCTTTTGACCTTGCTGGCGAAGAACAGCCCGCTCAGCACAACACCTGCCAGCACCCCTTGCGCCAGGTCATGTGTCCACACAACGACAACGACCGTCACCACCATGACAACGGAGGACTGCCACGGGTGGGTTTTCAGGTTTCTGATGGATTTCCAGCTGAACGTGCCGATCGACACCATGATCATCACCGCGACCAGAGACGGCATCGGGATCTGGCTGACCAATGGCCCCAGGACAACAATCAGAAACAACAGGAAACTGCCCGCCACAAAGGTGGACAATCGGGTGCTGCCTCCGGATTTCACGTTAATGACCGACTGGCCGATCATTGCGCAACCGCCCATGCCACCAAGAAACCCGGTGGCAAAATTGGCGATACCCTGCCCCTTGCACTCGCGGCGCTTGTTGCTTGGTGTGTCAGTCAATTCATCGACTATGTGGGCTGTCATCATCGATTCCAGCAGGCCGACGATCGCCATGGTCAGGGAATACGGGAAAATGATGCGAAGCGTCTCAAGCGTCAACGGCACGTCCGGGATCAGCAAATACGGAATACTGGACGGAAGCTGTCCCATATCGCCCACGGTGTTGACGCCAAGTCCGCCGTAAATCGAGACGACGGTCAGTACCACGATGGCCACCAGAGGCGATGGCACCACCTTGGTCAGCCGTGGCAGCAGATAGATGATGGCAAGCCCTGCTGCCACCATCGCATAGGTCACCCAGGTCACATTGATAAGCTGCGGCAACTGGGCGGTGAATATCAGTATGGCCAAAGCATTGACGAAGCCGGTTACCACAGATGTGGAGACATACTGCATCAGCAGATCAAGCCGCAAGAACCCGGCAATCACCTGCAGCACACCCATCAAGATTGTGGCGGCAAACAGGTATTCGACACCGTGGTCCCGGATCAACGGCACCACCAGCACTGCAATTGCCGCCGTGGCGGCAGAGATCATGCCTGGCCGGCCACCCACCAGCGCAGCGATTACAGCGATCGAAAACGACGCATAAAGGCCGACCTTGGGGTCGACACCGGCTATAATCGAAAACCCGATTGCCTCCGGGATCAGGGCGAGGGCCACAACGATGCCGGCAAGAATATCGCCGCGCGGATTGGACAACCATTCGCGCCGCAACGTGGCGATTGAGAACATTAAACAGACCTGTGGAGAAAATGAAAACGCACCGGCAACGGAGGTATTAGACGCCATATACCGGTATGAGAACTGATGTTGATTGATTGAGGCCAGTTAGCGGACAAAGCCTGCACACCGCAAGCGACAACTGGACGCGGGGTTTATTTCAGCTTCAGACAATCCAGGTACGGCACTGTCGAATTCACCCTTCTGCGTATCGTGCGCGCCTGTTTGCGGACCTTCGGGCCGGGTTTGCCAGCATTGCGCACAGCCGGATTTGGCAGTGCTGCGGCCAGTTGCGCGGCATGTGCTTTTGTCAGCGCCTTGCCGGATTTGCGGAAATGGTATTGGGCGGCGGCTTCTGCGCCATAAATGCCCGGGGCCCATTCAGCGGTATTGATGTAAACTTCGACAATCCGGCGTTTTGACCAGATCAGGTCGATCCACAGGGCAAGCGGCAGTTCCAACGCTTTTCGAACATAGGAACGCGATGGCCACAGAAACAGGTTCTTGGCCACTTGCTGAGTAATGGTCGATCCGCCGCGCGATGGCCCGCCTTCGTTTTCCAGCGCTTCCATGGCCACGGTCTGAAAAACCTCCCAGTCAACGCCGGCGTGTTCACATATGCGGGCGTCTTCAGCGGTGACCACCGAGCGCACCAGATTTTGAGATGTATCCGCAAGCGGCCGCCAGCGATAGTCGATCCCATTACCTTCAAACGTCTTCCACAACATCATGGTCGTCACCGGCGGTGGCACCACCGTATAGACCAGTGTCAGCAGGTATGGCAGCGCCAGCAGCCCAAACAGCATGTACAACCCATAGCGCAGCCTTGAACGTTTCTGGTTTTTTGTGAAAGGTGCCATCGCTTGCCGGTTGCGCTCTGTTGCCGCCGGAACTAGAAGATGGCGGTAACAAGATCATTACCCCAGCCGGGCGCAAGACGAAACCGGCTTTATGACAGGAGCGTGCGAAGCCAAATGACATTCCAGGCGGCACTGAAGAACACTGCCAATGAAATCGAAGCCCTGTTGGACGAGCTTCTGGCAGTGCAGACATCTCGCGCACCGCGTGTCACTGAAGCCATGCGCTATTCCGCATTGGCACAGGGCAAGCGCCTGCGGCCGTTCTTCGTATCGGAAAGTGCTGCAATACTGGGGGCTGATCACCATCAGGCGCTGCGTGTGGGCGCTGCACTTGAATGTATTCACTGCTATTCCCTGGTGCATGATGATCTGCCGGCAATGGATGATGATGACCTGCGCCGCGGCAAGCCCACCTGTCACATTGCCTATGATGAGGCGACCGCAATACTGGCTGGTGATGGCCTGTTGACGGTGGCGTTTGAAATTATTGCCGACCCGGCCACCCATGCAGATGGCTCGGTTCGCGCCGATCTGGCTCTCGAGCTTGCACGTGCAGCAGGTCACAACGGCATGGTCGGCGGTCAGATGCTCGATCTTGCCGCAGAACAAAAGCACTCCCATGATCTTGACGAGATCATCGCCATTCAAAGCCTGAAAACCGGCGCATTGTTCCGGTTTTCACTGGAAGGTGGCGCCATTCTCGCCCAGGCCGGACCTGAAGACAGAACCACCATGCGAACCTTTGCCGACAAGGTCGGCCTGGCATTCCAGATTGCCGATGATATTCTTGACGTGGAAAGTTCTCCGGAACAACTCGGCAAGGCAACCCAGAAGGACGCTGACGCCGGCAAGGCAACCTTCATCGACCTGTTCGGCCTCGATGGTGCCAGGCAGAAGGCCAGCGCACTGGCCGATGAGGCCTGCGATCTGCTGGCGCGGTACGGCGACAGGGCCGCGACCTTGCGCGAAGCGGCCCGCTTCATTGTCGAGCGCAAGAACTGACCGATCCAGCCTGAGCGTCTGCACTTAAAATTCGGCATGTGAGATTCTGCACATCGCCGTGATGGGGCATGTGCGAGTGTCGTTGTCATCGAGAGGGCACATCAGGCCCGCAAAGGACAAACACAGCATAAGAAACGAAGGAACAGACCAATGAAGTCCCTCCTCATCGCAGCCATCATCGCATCAGGCTTCGCCACCGTTGGCACAGTCACAGCAAATGCCAGCAACAAGAGTTACGCTTATCAGTATTGCCACTATTACAAGGCACGCGCACTGGGTGCACACAGCCTGGAACGCAAGGACTACATGTGGGCCAAATACCGCGCCTGCCTGCGCGAATACGGCGCCTACTAGGTTACCGACACTTATCAGAACGTCGAATAGTTCCGGGACGGCTGGAGCTAGAGCGGGGTGAGCACAGCGAACACAATGGCTTCGCACTCATCCCGTTCAACGCATCTGGGGCATGAAATCAGGGTTTCGGGTTTACTGGCACCCGCAAGCAGCAAAGGTTTACTCCGCTGCCTGGTCGGCACCCCCGCCCCATTTGTTCACGACATAATCATCAACGATCTGCTTGAACTGATCACCAATGTCTTCGCCGCGCAGGGTTTTGACTTTCTTGCCGTCAATGAAAACGGGCGCTGCCGGCACTTCGCCGGTACCGGGAAGTGAAATACCGATATGGGCATGCTTGGACTCTCCCGGTCCGTTGACAATGCACCCCATAACCGCGACCTGAAGTTCCTCAAAGCCCGGATAGGCTTTCTTCCACTCCGGCTGCTGGGCACGCAGATAGCCCTGAATATCCTGAGCCAGATGCTGGAACACCGTCGACGTGGTGCGGCCGCAACCCGGACACGCGATAACCATAGGTGTAAAGTTGCGGATACCCATTGTCTGCAGGATTTCCTGCGCCACAAAAACCTCTTTCGAGCGATCGCCGCCGGGATCAGGGGTGAGCGAAATACGGATCGTGTCGCCGACACCTTCCTGCAGCAGCACACCAAGCCCGGCTGCGGAAGCCACAATACCCTTGGACCCCATGCCGGCTTCGGTAAGCCCCAGATGCAGCGCGTAGTCACAGCGCGCTGATATCTGGCGATAGCACGCGATCAGGTCCTGCACTTCCGATACTTTCACCGAAATGACGATCTTGTCACGCGGCAGGCCGATTTCCTCGGCACGCGCGGCGGACTGCAGGCCGGATTCAACCATTGTATCGTGCATGACGAGACGCACATCCCTGGGCTCTGCCAGCTTGGCGTTCTCGTCCATGTACCTTGCCAGCATGGCCTGGTCCAGCGACCCCCAGTTCACCCCGATCCGCACCGGCTTGTTGAACTCGATGGCCCGTTCGATCATCATCGAGTAATTGCGGTCCTGCTTTTCCTTGAAACCGACATTACCCGGATTGATGCGGTATTTCCCCAGTGCTTCGGCACAGGCAGGATGATCGCGCAGCAAGGTGTGGCCAATATAGTGGAAGTCGCCAATCAGCGGTGTGTCGAAACCCATCTGATCGAGCCGGTCACGGATGTGCGGCACAGCCTTGGCGGCCTCTTCCTTGTCCACGGTAATGCGCACCAGTTCCGAACCTGCACGCGCAAGCGCTGCAACCTGTTGGGCGGTGCCCTCGATATCTGCGGTATCGGTATTGGTCATAGATTGAACGACAACCGGCGCACCGCCGCCGATCTGAATCTTCTCGCCAACCTTCACACCAACAGACTTGCGGCGCGGCTGAACGGCCGAATAGGCCATGGGCTCGACTCCTGAATTGGATAAAATACTTTGTCGGCTTGTTACTTGCATGGGTTGGCCTGCAATTTCAAGCGGCGCATCGGCGCAGCATCATCTTATGATGGAAAGTCTGCCGGTATATGGTAATCTGACAAAGCAAATGTTCAGGAGTGAATGTCATGGATGCAAAGGTGGAAGAAAGCTCTGGGCAGGCCATGAAGCTGATCGAGAACCTGCCGTTTGAAACCGACAACGGCATTGCCGCCCGCGGACGTGTCGGCCTGATCGTGCTGGCCAGTGATTATACGATTGAGCATGAGTGGCGGCAGATATTTGCCGAATTGCCCGGGCTGGCGCTGTACCAAAGCCGAATTTTCAACGACGACCAGATAACACCCGAGACACTTCGGGCCATGGAACCGCGCATTCGCGATTGTGCAGACGTGTTTCTGCCCGGCGCGGCGATGGATGTCATCGCCTATGGCTGCACGTCTGCCTCGATGGCAATCGGCGAAGAAAAGGTATTCCAGCGCATCCGTGAAGCCCGGCCGGGGGTTGCGTGCACGACCCCGATTACGGCGGCTTTTGCGGCCTTCGATGCCTTCAAGGCCAGGAAAATCGGCGTATTGACGCCATATCGTGCAGATGTAAACCGGATTGTCGCCGACTATATCCGGGCGCGTGGTTTCGAGGTCCCGGTATTCGGTTCGTTCAATGAAGAGTCTGACGCGGTGGTCGCGAGTATTTCTCCAAAATCCATTCGCGACGGGGTAAAACGTATACTGAAAGAATCAGACGTTGATGCTGTCTTTGTGTCCTGTACGTCGGTCAGGCTTGTTGAAGAGGCCGCCGGTATTGAACGCGAAACAGGGGTTCCGGTCACCTCCAGCAACCATGCCATGGCATGGCACACGGCACGGCTGGCCGGAGTGGCAGACAAGCTGCCTCAGTTTGGCAAACTGTTTACTCTTTGACATTCCGGCGGTGCAACGGCCCCTATCCCGGGCAACGAGACTGACTGTTGATTTACTATTGCAAATAGCGTGCACACGTGCTTTTTCGGGCGCGAACGAGAGCTAACGTAAGGTCATATTGCCTTTGTTTGACAGAGAATGACGGGCAGGCAATTTGTCAGGAACAAGCCGACAAAAACGAACGAGTAAGAAAAGGCGTATCAGGCAACTCATGGACTCCATGTACCGGCTTGATGCGATCTATCCCGAATTGCGCGAGAACGACAACGCCTTTGCGTCACTGATCGCAATTGTATGGTTGTTTGTTGCCGACAAGCGGATCCATCCCGCCGATGCCAGGGTGCTCAGGCGCCTTTATGATCCCTATTTCAAGCTGCGTGGCGACGATATCGCGTTCATCAGCGAAAGGCTGGCACTCAGCCCGATGGATCAAAGCCATGTCCAGTGGCTGGCTTCTTTGCTGACAACCAGCATAACCCGTGAACGCAGAGCGGGATTTGTCCGGAAAATGTGGACCATCGCCTACTCCCATCATGATCTGCACGAGGCCGAGCTGGACGTGATCCGGAAAACGTCGCGCATATTTGCTCTGACAGATCGCGAGGCCGACCAGCTTCGCGAAGAAGGCAAGGCTATGGCTGGGCGCTGGACCACAGCGTCGGGCCAAACATGACGGCCAGGCCCGCCACGCACAATGCGACCCGACCGGCAATTGCCATGTCGCGAACAATCAGCCCCCTGCTGATCAGATACAGCGCGACCGCAATCCGGACAAATGCCAGCAAGGCCGGCCAGAGACTCCGGGACGGCTCGATCAGCGCCAGGTCGGCGACCATTGCAAGCGGGATCAGGTAGAGCCCGACACCCAGCGCCATGGCATGGCCCGCCACCCTCAGCCAGGGCGCTCCGACCATCCCGGCAGCGATGAAAACCGTGCCGCATACCGGTGGTGTGATGGTCGACAACAGCGCATACCAGAACACGAACAAATGCGCCGCCAGCAGCGGTACGCCAAGCTGTTGCAAGGCCGGCCCGGCCACCGAAATGCAAATCACATAGGCAGCCGTGGTCGGCACTTCCATGCCGAGGATCAGGCAGGCCAGCGCGGTCAGCAACAGGGCTGCCGGCAACCAGCCGCCCGACAGATCGACAATCAGGGAGGTGATCTTGACACCCAAACCCGTCTGCCCGAGCACACCGACAATCAGGCTGGCGCACAGGATGATCGAGGCGATCAGCGCAATCTGGCGGCCACTGGTTTCAATGGCTGTTGCGAAACGCTCGACAATCTGTTGTTTCCCGGCAACACCCTGACCCGTGAACAGGAGCAGGACGGCAGCAGAAAGAATAGCCAGAGCGGCTGCAAACTGGGCTGTATAGCCGCCGTGGAACAGGCGTTCCATCAGAACGGCAAACGGCACCAGGAAAAACCCGCCGGTGATCAGCAGTGTCTTGACGGGAATACGCGCTTCATCCCCCATGCCTTTCAGGTCATAGCGGTTGGCAAATCCGTCGACACCAAACCAGACGGCACAGAAAAACAGCACCGCAGGCAGGATCGCTGCCGCCATGATGGCCGTATAGGGTGTTGAGGTCAGTTCCACCATGACGAAGGCACCGGCCCCCATCAGCGGCGGCATGATCTGCCCGCCGCTGGAGGCAACCGCTTCAACCGCGCCGGCAAAAGCCGGTGGATAACCAAGCCTTTTCATGGCCGGCAGCGTGAACGAGCCTGTCGATGCAACATTGGCGGAGGCCGACCCTGAAATGGACCCGAACAGCGCCGACGCCAGAACCGAGACCTTGGCGGCCCCGGCCTTGAGCCTGCCGGCACTGGCCAGCGCCAGGTTCATGAACCCCTGGCCTGCTTCACCGGCATTCAGAACCGCCCCGAATATGACGAAGACGGCAACCACGGAAACCGACACGCCGGTCAGTTGTCCCCACAGGCCGCCTTCGGCTATCACCAGCGTGCCGACGAAGCTGTCCACGGGCAGACCGGGATGCCCGAGCTCGCCGGGAACATGATTGCCGAAAAGACCATAGACCAGCGCCACCGCCGCTACACACGGCAACGGCCAGCCAATGGCGCGGCGCGCCATTTCCAGAACGCAAATGATGACAATGGCGCTGGCCGCCAGTTGCCCGTGGCCGCTCAGCGAACCATACTGATCCGACAGCGAAGCCTCATTCAGCGCAATCCACAGACAAACCGCGATGGCGCCCAGCCCGAGGCACCAGCCAATGGCTGTTTCAACCCGCCCACGCCCGGCAACCAGCATGATCCAGGGCACAGCCAGCGCCATGTGCAGCGGGCGCGACACCAGATTGGGGATCAGGCCGGAAAAGATCAACCACAGGTGGAACGCAATGCTCGCCGCCCCGAGGACCAGCCAAACAGGTTTGATCGCCGGGGCAGCTTGTGGTTTTTCCATGAGACGTGTCTAGAGCCCCTAGCGAAGCGTGTCCGGCACCTTGATGGCTTTTTCGTCATAGTATTTCAGAGCGCCGGGATGAAGCTTGCCGACCATTGCAGTGAGGTATTCAGGCGTGACGCCATTCCACCATTTCGCGGTTTCCCCCATGCTCGCCTTGCCTTCCCAATAGGTCTTGGTGAGCTCATAGGCTGTCGCATCGTCCATGGCGGTGGTGGTGTAGGCCATCACCGGCAGGGTTGTGGTGGTCACGTCCGCATCAACGCCGGCATAAGTGCCGGCCGGAATTGTCAGCTTGTCACGCTTGGTCATGGCAAACTGCTCATCGCTTAATGACAGCACGTTGACCGGCGTGGACGCGGCCGCTTCAAGGACGTTTGGTGCCGGATAGGACCCGGCTGTCGCGAACCCGTCGATCTGCTTGTTCTTCAGTGCCGAAACGGCTGATGACAACTCGACCTCGGCCAGCTTGACCTTGCCTTCAAGGCCGAACAGCTTGATGTATTTCTCCGCTTCGCGGGCGCCGAAGCTGCCCTTGCCGATCAGGAAAGTCTTGCCGTCAAGCCCGGCAAAATCGGTTATGCCGGAATCCTGCCGCACGACAAAATGCATGGTCAGCGACGGGATCGGAAACAGGCCCCTGATCTCATCGAATTTTACGTCTTTCGGTTCGAACATTTTCTTGCCGCCCTGGGCCAGCTTGACCAGTACGGGCGGCGTAGTGAACACGTAATTGCCGGTTCGTGTTGCGGCTTCCTTGACGTTCTGCACAGACCCTTGCGACTCTTCCACTGTCAGGATGATGTTGCCGCCGGAGCCTTTCTTGACCGCTTCGGCAAGCTGCACGCCCATCTGGTAATACGACGATGTCGACTTGGCAGACTTGTAGGTGACGCGAGTTTCAGCATTCACAGTGGCCGACAGTGTCGCTGCGGCAGTCAGGGTGAAAGCGAAAGCGAGTTTGTTGAAGCGAGACATGAAGGTCCTTCCCTGTAGATGATTTGTCTTTGTTGATTGTGCGAGATTACACACGCTCTGCCATGATGCACAACAGTTCAAACATCATGGTTACGCCGGCAAGTGCGGTATAACCTGACGCGTCAAACGGCGGCGATACCTCGACCACATCTGCACCGATGATGTTGAGGCCGCGAAGGCTGCGCAACATGGCCTGGGCTTCCCTGGTGGTGAACCCGCCTGCCTCCGGCGTTCCGGTACCTGGCGCAAAGGCCGGGTCCAGGCAGTCAATGTCAAAGGTGACATAGGTCTCGTCATCACCGACAATGTCGCGTGCCCGTTTCATGGTTTCGTCGAGCCCGTTGGCAATCGCCTCCTCGATATCAATCATGGTCACGCCGTGCTTTGCGCCGAACTCACGGTCCGACCAGTCGTAGACACCACCGCGCAAGCCGATCTGCACGGTCCGTTTGGGATCCAGCACGCCTTCCTCGATGGCACGGGCAAACGGCGTGCCGTGGGTGAATTTCGATCCGTGAAAATAGCTGTCCCAGAGATCCGAATGGGCGTCAAACTGGATCATGCCGACCGGCTTGTTGCGGCCCAGCGAGCGCAGGATCGGCAGGGAGCACAGGTGATCGCCACCGGCCGACAGCGGCCTGATGCCGGCTGCCACCACCTGATCATAGAATTTTTCGATGCGCGACAGCGCGTCCATGAGGTCTGCCGGATTGACCGGTGCATCGCCGATATCGGCGACATTGGCCAGCTTGAACGGCTCGATCTTCAGGTGATGGTGAACTTTCCGGATCATCGCAGATGCATCCCGCATCTGGCGCGGTCCATGGCGCGGACCGGGACGGTTGGTGGTTCCACCATCCCACGGCACCCCGATCAGCCCTATATCCACCTCGCCCGCGTCTTCCAGCCTGACCTGCGGCAGGCGCATGAAGCTGGCGACACCGGCAAAGCGCGGCACTTCAAGGCCGGGAACGGGTTGATAGAAACCATTATTGGGTCTGGACATTGGCGAAACTCCTTCTGCGTCGTGCAGCGGAGACTATCTCGCTAAGAGCTTGTCGACTAGATCAGGATGGCATTTGGTTGTTACAACCAAATGCCATGAACCTGATCGCTTCTAAAGTGTTAGAGCAACTTTATGGGTTCTTTCGAACCCATGTTGCTCTAATAGCCTTGCCAAGCCACCAGAATGCCAGCACGTGAATGGCGGAATTCAGCCAGAACATCGGTGATGCATACAGGCCGCTGGACCAGGCATACGGCCACAACGCAAACGGATACATGGCGAGATCACCGGGGATGCCGATCCAGTGTTGTACACTGTCACTCAGTCCGAACCCGCGGCACGCCGTCCACGGCAAGGGTTCGGGCCACAACCATCCGGCGACACATTTTGGCGGGTCGGTAAAGGCCTGCACCAGACCGGCAAAGGCACCATATGCCAACTGCCATACCCAGCACGCGGCTATCACGGCAAAACAGATAAACCCGGTACCGCGGTCTGCTTTTGCTTTTGCCATTGTTTCCACCGGATTATGGTTTGTTCGCACAACACCTACTTGAACGCACCCGGCTGATTGGGCAAGGCTGTACCTGTCGACATTTACAGGAACCGTATCTCCCCATGAATCTTGCCCACTGGATCGAACGCAATGCACTGGAACGCCCTGATGGCCCTGCCGTGGGCGCAGGCAGAGACGTTGTCTTTACCCATGGTGAGCTGCGCGACCGGGTCGAGCGGCTGGCAGCAGGCCTGCATAACCTCGGCCTGAACCGGGGCGACCGGGTCGCGCTGGCCATGAAAAACGTGCCCGAGTATTTCGAGGTGCTGTTTGCGATCTGGCATGCGGGCCTGGCAGCGGTTCCGATGAATGCCAAACTGCATGCGTCGGAGTTCAGCTACATTCTGGAGAACTCGGACTGCAAGGCCTGCTTTGTCACCCCCGCTCTGGGCGAGACCATTGCCGGTGCAAATGCCAAAGGCGTTGACCACATCATCGATGTAACTACCGACGCCTATGCCGGCCTGCTGAGCTGTGACCCGGTGAACATCTGCTTTGTCGAGCCCGATGAACTGGCCTGGCTGTTCTACACATCCGGCACGACGGGCAGGCCCAAGGGCGCAATGCTGTCCCACCGCAACATTGTTGCCATGACGCTGAACTATTTCGTCGATTTCGACCGGGTCATGCCGGATGACTGCATTATTCACCCAGCGCCGCTGAGCCATGGCTCCGGCATGTGGATGTTTCCGCACGTGTGCGCCGGCGGCTGCAATATCGTGCCGGTGTCGGGTGGATTTGACCCGGCAGAGATTTTTGATCTTATGACCCACTGGAACAGCGTATCTATGTTTGCAGCTCCAACCATGGTGCGGCGGCTGACGACATGGCAAGGCGATGCAGATGTAAGCAATCTCAAGCTGATCATCTATGGCGGTGCGCCGATGTATGTCGAGGACTGCATTGCGGCACTGGACCGTTTCGGCCCGAAGCTGGCGCAGCTTTACGGACAGGGCGAAAGCCCGATGACCATCACTCATCTGTCGCGTGAGGATATTGCCGACCGCAATCATCCGAAATGGCGGCACCGGCTCGGCACGGCAGGCGTGGCGGATGCCTGCGTGCATGTGCGGGTTGTTGACGAGGCCGGTGCTGCGGTTCCGGTTGGCAAGAAGGGCGAAATCGTCTGCCGGGGCGACTCCGTGATGCTGGGTTACTGGAACAATCCCGAGGCTACCGCATTTGCACTTCGCGACGGCTGGCTGTGGACCGGTGACGTCGGCGTGTTCGATGAAGATGGCTACCTGACCATCACCGACCGGTCGAAGGACATGATCATTTCCGGCGGCACCAACGTCTATCCACGCGAGATAGAAGAAGTACTGCTGCAGATGCCGCAACTGGCGGAGGCTTGCGTGATCGGCAGGCCGCACCCGGACTGGGGCGAGATTGTGATCGCCTATCTGGTCCGCGAACCCGGCTGCACATTGGACGACAGGGAAGTCGATGCCTACTGCCTGGCCAACATGGCGCGCTTCAAGCGGCCAAAAGCCTATCGATTTGTTGATGTGCTGCCGAAGAGCAATTATGGCAAGATACTGAAAACCGAAGTCCGCGAAATCGAAAAAACCCATGATTGGATAGACCGATGACTGTTATCCAGACGCAAGGCGTCCACCACATCACCCTGAACGGCGCCGACCGGCAAACCTCGATTGATTTCTGGGAAGGCATTCTCGGCATGCCGTTCGTGTTTGAACAGCCCAATCTCGACGCACCCGACACCAACCATCTCTATTTCGATCCGGGCGATGGCAGGCTGATCACCATTTTCACCAATGAAGACTGGGAGGTTGATGCGGCGCCCAACCCGAACGGCGTCGGCAACCTGCATCACCTGGCATTCATCGTGTCACGCGCCACCTATACCCAGGCAGCCGAACGCCTGGAAGCCGACGGCTTTTCCAATTCAGGCGATGTGGACCGCGGTTTCATGGACTCTTTGTATTTCCGCGATCCGCTGGGCCAGCTCATGGAACTGGCGTGCTACAAGTTCGATCCGCCGCACGGGTTCACCCATGCAGACGTATTGCATCAGGCGCACAAGATCCGTGTCGAGGCCGGCGACTACAACATCGCCGACAAGCACATCGCCGATGCGCTCTTGGTGCTGGTGCAGAAATCTACCGGAACGCTGAGTGACTAGGGTCCCGGCGTGTGCTGATGAGCCAGTGCGAAAATCCGCGTTCCGGCATTGTACCGTCGGCAAGATTGACGCTCCGGTCAATTTGCAGCAAACGCGGAAAATCGGTCAAATGGGTCATTGGTTACTTCCTTTGGTGTAAGGTTGCAGGTCATGGCCTTCGAGTTTCCCATTCCCGTTCAGATTGCCTTTTACCGGTTGGAAAGAGCGATTACCCGACCGGTCAGGTGGCTGGCCTTTGGTCGTGTCTGGAAGCGGCGCGTTGTGGTTGCCAAGATCACCGGCTCGTATGGAAAGACGACCACCAGCCGAATGCTGGCCGCGATACTCAAGGCTTCCGGTCATAAAGTAGGTCTGTGGTGCAGCGACGGAGTGTTGGTTGACGGCCGGCAAATGCCCGGTACCGGACGGTCTTGCTACTACGGCGCCCGACGTGTGTTCCGGCACAAGGATATTACCGCAGCCGTGCTTGAATGCACGGTTGGTGGTCAGGTCATGCAGGGGCAGTATGCGCCGCGATGTGACGCAGCCGCTCTTTTGAATGTATCCGACATGCATAAAGGCCAGTACGGACTGGAAATTGTGGAGGATACAGCACGCGTAAAACAATCAATCGTGCAGACTTCAACAGGCAGCCTTGTGGTGAACCTCGATGACCCCCATTCAGCGATGCTTGCGAACACGCGACCCGCCAATGCGGTCACCGGTTTGTCGATGGACCCGCAAAACCCGGCTTTGCTGCAGCATGCCAAACATGGTGGTCGCAGCATCACCCTGAGTGAGGATGGCGAACAGATTGTATTGCTCTCTCCATCTGGTGAATTCGAGGTGCTGGCCCGGGTGGCGTCAATTCCAGAGACAGCGGGCGGTACCGCCAGGCATGTTGCAGCAAATGCGATGGCAGCCGCTGGGCTGGCGTTGAACCTGGGGGCGGATAGAGACTCCATCCGTACAGGACTCGAGAAAGATACATTTGCCAGTCATTTGAAACCGCGTTTCAGCATTGTCGACACTCCGGGCTTCAAGCTTGTCCTGGACAAGGCACTGGGACCGCTTGCGCTGCAAAACGCTGTGCAAGCGACAGCCCGAATTCGGGCTTCTGGCAGGCGGGTAGCCATCTTGAATGCACCCCGGGAGACGTCGGATGACATGTTCAGTCAAATGGCGGTGGCAGTAGCCGGCGAGTTTGATGTCTTTGTCTGCTGTGGAGCTGTTGCCGACCGGTATGCGATGGCGCTCGAAAACACGCCTGTATCGACAGATAGGATTTTTCGCGAGAAGGAGCTCGTCAGCGCGTGCAAGACAGCCCGTGACCTTGTTGAGGATGAAGGCCTGATTTACGTGCAGGTCGCATATCCGGACCGGCACGAACCGATAAAGGCAGCACTGGGCGTCGCCAGCGACTAGCCCGCTACAGTTAAAGCCGGTGTACCCGGTTGCAGGTCCACCCGACGGTGGCCTCTAGCCACCGACGCTGGGCTCCGGTGAACGTGTGGTGAACAGCTCACGGACAATACCGTGAATCTGGTTGCCATCGTCCTGCGGCTCTGGTGAATTATATTCGAGATGCATGGCGCTACTTCCCTACTGATCCCCTCAACCATAATTCCAATTCCGGCCAGGTTTCAACAGTATTAATAAACTTTTCAACGCACCTGCCGCACGATAATTGATCTCCGGTTGCGTCATCATTGGTGCAGCGCCCAGCACCCGCCTGATCTGCAGGTCACCGATCAAAAGATCAAGATAGAGCCCCACTGCGGCTGCGGCGTCGTCAAAATTGAGAATTCCGGCGTTCCGCGCCTTCACGAAAACGTCCGCAATCAAGGGCGCGACGGTCCCCCTGCCCGCCTGGGTCAGCTCCCGCGCCAGTTCACCGGACGGGTCGGCTGCAGCGGCGCGGTTCAGGGTAATGGCCTTGTCACTGATCAGCAGCCCCAGCAGCAGCGGGCCAAGGGCCTTCAGGGTTGCTTCCGGTGGACGTTTTTGTGCCAGGTCGTTTTCCAGCAGTGATTTCACCTCACCCGCATTCGCTTCCACAAGTGACCTGAACAGTCCCTGCTTGTTGCCGTACCAGTTATACAGCGTTTCATTCGACGCCCTGGCGCGCTTGGCCACGGAGAGCATCGATGTCGCCAGATAGCCTTTCTGGGCCAACAGTTCCAAAGCCGCTGCCTCGATACGGTCCTTGCGCGCTGCCTTGTTTTCATCCCGCATTATCTGAGTCTCCCGGAGCCATTGACAACAAGCGTACACATTGTTACGGATAATTCAACCGTACATATAATTACGTATTTGGAGACCGCCATGATGACCCCTGCCCGTACCCGCCACGCCAACGCCGCCCTGAGCGCCCTGATTATCCTGCAACTGACCATGCTGGGCGCGCTGTTCGCGCAGTCGGCCCCGCATCCGCCGGCGACCATTCCGCTGTTTGGTATCGCACCTTTTCTGGCTGCCGCCCTGTCGGCTGCAGCCGCAGCCATCATCATCGGCCCGCTCGAGACTGCAGCGGGCCGGGTCCTGTCGGTTCTGGCAGCGCTGTTGGCGCTGCTGTCCTACGGCCCGCAAAAATACCTGGATGCGCAGTTCGCCCTGATCTGGCCTGCCGTGATCGCCGGGCAGATCGCCGCTGTTGCCGTTATCGTGCTGGTTGGGACTGCCGCGATGGCGCGTTCAAAGACCTGATCTGAAGCCTGCTCTAACCCATACTCATCGCCAGTATGCGGCTGAGATGGGTATAGGGCCGGCCGGTCTCGTCATGCCACTGGTTGAAGGCCGCCTGCACTGCCGCCATGTCCTTCTTTGACGACGGGATTTTCGCAACAACGCCTTCGCGCATAAGCGCGTTGGTCACGTCAGCCGACAGGATAAAGCCGTCCTTTCCGATGAAGCGCAGGGCATACTGGCCGGTGTTTCCGCCCAGCCGCGACCCCTGCTTTTTCATCAGGTCCAGCAACCCGATCTGGTTCGATGCCGGCCAGCCACCAAGAAACTTTGCCGCCGTGCCATGCTCGCGCGCCAGGCTGACCAGCCAGATGGCATTGTCGCGCACCGACATGATTTTCGCGCCGTGGCGGACAATGCGGGTGTCGGTGAGCAGCGCTTCATATTCCTCATCCGGCAACATCGCCAGGAAATTGGGATTGAAGCCGTGAAACGCCTCTTCAAAGCCCGGCCATTTCTTCTCGATGACCTTCCAGTTGAACCCGGAATTGAAAACACAGCGCGCAAAATTGGCCAGCCAGCGATCATCCGGAAGCGCGATCACCTCCGCTTGCTTAGGCACCGGCTGCAGCAAAGCCTGCATGGCCGCCTCTCCGCCCTTGTTGTTGGCGGCAAGTGTCTCAATCTCTGCAAAATGACGCATTCACTTACCCCTTCACAAACAGCTTGCGCGGCGTGTTGCATAGGCACTCCACACCGGTTTCGGTAATCAGGATCGGCTCGGTGATTTCCAGTCCGCCGTCATCGAGCCACAGTGCCGGCATGAAATGGAAGATCATGCCGGGCTCAAGCACCGTCTTGTCACCGCGCCGGAACGACATGGTGCGCTCGCCCCAGTCCGGCGGATAGCTGAGGCCGATGGAATAACCGGTCCGCGAATCCTTGGAAAACCCGTGCCGTTCCAGCGTGTCATAAAACGCGATGGCAATGTCTTCACAGGTGTTGCCCGGCCTTGCCTGCTCCAGGCCCCTGTCCACCGCCTCCAGTACGGCCTTTTCGGCATCCAGGTATTTCTGCGGCACCTGGCCCAGGAAAAGCGTGCGCGATTGCGGACAGTTATACCGCCTGTAACAGCCGGCTATCTCAAAGAACGTGGCCTCGCCTGACTTGAACGGCTGGTCGTTCCAGGTCAGGTGCGGCGCAGTTGCATCCATGCCCGACGGCAGCATCGGCACGATGGCCGGATAGTCGCCCCAGTGGCCATTGGCGCCTTCAATCGACACCTTGTACAACTCCGCCACCAGCGCGTTCTTGGGCAGGCCCGGCTCTGCCATGTCTATGATGGTTGCATGCATGCGCTCGACAATGCCGGCAGCCCGGCGCATGAATTCGATCTCGCCCGGCGACTTGACGGCGCGCTGCCAGTTCACCAGCCCGTTGGCGTCGGTGAATTTGGCATCGGGCAAATGCGCCTTCAGGCTCTCCCACGCCGCTGCGGTAAACCAGTAATTGTCCATTTCAACGCCGATTTGCGCAGTTTGCCAGCCGCGTTCGGCAATAATGCCCGACAGATGATCCATCGGATGGCGTTCTGATGACTGCACGAAATGATCGGGATATCCGATGATATTGTCGTGCGCCATGAAGGCGGTGCGGTAGGCGCCGTTGGCATCCATTGAACGCCCCCACCATACCGGCTCGCCTTCAAGGCCCAGCAGCACGGCCTGATGCACATAAAACGACCAGCCGTCATACCCCGTCAGCCAGCCCATATTGGACGGATCCGACACAATGACCAGGTCAAGCCCGCGCCTGCTCATTTCAGCACGTGTCTTCGCAATGCGAACCTGATACTCGTCATGTGAAAAATGCAATACAGCGTCACTCATCTTGATAGCCCCTCGACGGCGAATGAATAGTCGGACAAGAATGCCGTGAGATATCATCCAAACGCAATGCAGGTTGACAGGAACCGGACCCCGGTATGAGCAGAATTTTTGACATCGTGATAATCGGCGGCGGCATGGCCGGGTTTTCGGCAGCCGCCGAATTGTCAGAAACCCACAAGGTTTGTGTGGTCGAACGCGAAGCGCAGGGCGGCTATCATGCAACCGGCAGGTCAGCGGCAACCTTTGTGCCCAGCTATGGCCCGGCCGCCATTCAGGCACTGGCCAGGGCAAGCGAGGCGTTTTTCGAAGCTGCCCCGAACGGCTTTGCCGCAGCCCCGCTTCTGTCGCCGCGTGGCGAGGTGATGATGGTCGGGCCCGGAGATGAAGCCTACATGGCAGAAGCAGAAGCACTGGGCCTGCGCCCGTTGCCGCTGGACGAGCTCAAACGCAAAGTGCCGCTGATCAAAACCGATGCGCTGATTGCCGCCTTGAGCGACGATCATGCCCGCGACCTGGATGTGGACCTGCTGCTGCAGGGCTATATGAAACTGTTCCGGGCGCGCGGCGGCACGGTACTGACCAAGACCGAGGTAACCGGTTTTACCCGGCACTATGGCGCATGGCAGGTGCAGACGTCCGATGGCGACCTGAGCAGCAGTATGGTTGTAAACGCCGCCGGTGCATGGGCCACGCCCATTGCCCGACTGGCCAAGGCACAGGCAATCAGAGGTCACGCCGAAGCGCCGCTCCGCCGTGCTGCTTGACTTGCCCGAAAGCGCCAATGTCGATCAGTGGCCATTGTGCTTCGGCGCCGGTGAAACATTTTACTTCAAGCCCATGGGCGGCAAGCTGATGCTGTCTCCGGCCGATGCGACCCCGGTTGATCCGCATGATGCCTGGGCCGACGACATGGCGCTGGCCGAAGCGGTGGAAAAGTTCCAGAACGTGATCGATTTTGAGGTTACCCATATCGGCCACACCTGGGGCGGTCTGCGCAGCTTTGCAGAAGACGGCAATCCCGTCGTCGGATTTGACGAGCAGGTTGACAATTTCTTCTGGCTGGCCGGCCAGGGCGGCTATGGCATCCAGACGGCACCGGCATTGTCCCGGCTGTCTGCAGCACTGATCGGCGGGAGACAAATTCCGGATGATATTGCCGCTCAGGGACTTGAACCGGCAACCATATCGCCTGCAAGGTTCAGCAGCTGAACAAAAGGAAAAGTTCGAGATGGGTGATGGTGGCGTAAGCGTCGGTGAAGCGCTGGTTGGATTGCTGGAAGCCTATGGCATAACCGACGTGTTCGGTATCCCCGGCGTGCACAATGTCGAAATGTACCGCGCCCTGCCGCGCTCCGGCATCACCCACGTCCTGCCCCGGCATGAACAGGGTGCCGGCTTCATGGCTGACGGCTATGCCCGCGCGTCCGGCAAGCCCGGCGTGTGCTTCACCATTACCGGTCCCGGCCTTACCAACATCATGACCCCGATGGGCCAGGCCTATTCGGACTCCGTACCCATGCTGGTGATTTCATCGACCCTGGACGTAAAGGACTGGGGCCAGGGCCGCGGCCGGCTGCATGAAATGCGCTCGCAGCTGAACGCAGCCGCAACCGTCTCGCAGATTGCAGCCACCTGTTATTCGGCCAGGGATGTTCAGGACAGGGTTGCCGAAGCGTTTTCGCTGTTTGCTTCCGCCAGACCCCGGCCGGTCTATCTGGAAATCCCGCTCGATGTGCTCAAGCAGCCTGCCGGTGATGGCTGGAAACCGCGGGCACTGGCGTCGAAACCGCAGGCCACGCCGGACCAGATCGCCGATGCCGTTACCAGGTTATCAGCCGCAACCAGGCCGGTGATCATACTCGGCGGTGGTGCGCGTCATGCAGGTAGCGCGGCCACGGAAGTGGCTGAAAAAACCGGCGCTGTGATCTTCACCACCATCGCCGCAAAGGGCGCCATAGCGGACGACCATGCATTGCTGGCGGGCTCGTTGCTGCCAAATCCGCTCGCCACCAAAATCATCATGGCTGCAGATGCCATTCTGGCGGTTGGCACGGAACTGTCGGAAACGGATCTGTGGTATCAGACCTTCGACATCACGACCGGCCTGATCCGGGTGGACATCGATCCTGCCTCGCTGGCCCGGCCCTATCCGGCTGACCTGCCGATCACCGGTGATGCAACCGCCACCCTGTCTGCGATCTCTGCCGGTCTGCCGGACGATGACAAAACCGCTGCCCGCGCCGACCAGGTCAGGCAATTGCGGATTGCCTGCGCCGACGGCCAGGACGATTTGCGCGAGACAATCACCACGGTGCTGGACACGGTTCGCGCCGCCCTGCCTGCCGACACCATCGTCGCATCCGACATGACACAGATTGCCTATGCGGCCAATGAAGTGTTGCGGTTTTCACAGCCTGACTGCTACCTGCATCCGGCAGGCTTCGGCACGCTGGGCTACGCGCTGCCCGCAGCCATCGGTGCCCGTGTCGCCTGTCCTGACCGGCCCGTGGTTGCCATGGCCGGTGACTATGGTGTGCAGTACACCATCAATGAACTGGGCACGGCGGCGGAACTGGCCAGACCATTGATTGTCCTGTTGTGGAACAATGATGCGCTCGGCCAGATCCGCGATGACATGGTTGACAAGGGTATCCAGCCCAATGCCGTCACCCTGATCAACCCGGATTTCGCTGCACTGGCCAAGGCCTATGACTGTGACGCGATCAGGCCACAGACACTGGACGAGTTGTCAGCGGCGATAAAGACCGGCCTGGCTGCAGAACGCCCAGTCCTGATCGAAGTCCGTCCGGCAATCGTGAAGGGCTGATGGTTGTGACTATAACCCATAATTGCGCGGTTATCTTCGATGTTGATGGCCCGCTCCTGCATTTGAGAAAACCGGAAGAGGATGCCTTTTTCGCACCTCTGGAACAGGTATTTGGCATTACCGGCCTGTCGCGCGACTGGGACAGCTACCGGGTCCGCAATGATCACGACATCATTCACCAGGTGCTGGGCGAGCACCTTGGCGACAGGTTCGAGCGTTCCCATTACGACGCATTTCTCGAAGCCTATGAAGCAGAATTGCGAGACGGTTTCAGCAGCGGCAGGCTGGAAGTCAGCATTGTTCCCAAGGCGACTGATATTGTCGGCGCACTTGCTGCAACGCCGGGGCTGGCACTTGGCATTGCAACCGCCAACCTGAGATGTGCCGCCGAAATCCGTCTTCGCCAGGCCGGGCTGTGGGACAATCTGAGCGCCTATCCCGGCACCGCCGACAAGAGCGGCCACAAGCACGAAGTCCTTGCCCGCGTAATCTCGGACCTGGCACTGCCTGCCGATCGCGTTGTGTATATCGGCGATAACCTGAACGATCTTGATGCAGGCCGGAAAAACGGCACCCACTTCATCGGCTTTCATGTGCACCCCGACCGCCGCCAGCGCCTGACCGACAACGGCGCCGAGTTTGTAACCGGCGACCACAATGAGACGCTTGCGCTGATCGGCGGGATGCTGAACCTCGCCCCCTGAGCGTGAGGCTGAACTTGAACGATGAGTGTGGCCATGCTCTCCGGCGGGGACGCCCGGCGGCGTGGCTGAGGCCATTCGCGTTGTTACGGCATGCTGAACGCGTAAATGTACGCCTACAGCGCAGATTACAACTTCGGGTCTGGAGACTTTAATCCGACTGTTGATGAACAGCAACAAAGCGGACTTTCGAGACACCCCAATCCTTGCGAGATGGGCCCCAAAGCGGAGTGCGGTCTGTGTTGCAACAGAGATGTATCTTTAAAGACGGCACTGGCAATCATTGCCCAGCGCGGACAGCTGCCCGGGCAAGGTTGAACTTGTGTGGTGCCAGAAGCTGCTCGGTCGCACTTGCGGACGAGGCTTGCGGGAGGTTGTTCAAGAAAATTCTCAGCAACCCGATTGACTCGCACCCCCATATTGCATTAGCAATTATTGAATTCAGAATTCGGAATTCAATAGTATGAGTCTTATCCAGACAGCCCCTGCTTTGGCCGACCAGGTCTACGAGGCGATCTTTGACGAAATCTGTTCCGGACGCCTAACCCCCGGCACCCACCTGAAGCAGGAACAATTGGCCGGACAGTTTGGCGTGTCGCGCCAGCCGGTGCAGCAGGCCATGGCACTGCTCAAGGCTGATGGGCTGATCGAGGAGGTCGGCAAACGCGGCTTGCGCGTGTCGCACCTCGACATCGACACCATGCATCACCACTACGAGGTGCGCGCCCTGCTGGACGGGTTGGCCGCCCGCAACGCCACGACGCGCATTGCTGGCGACGAAGCGACTGGCAAGGTTTTCGAAAAGCATGCCCGCGCCATTCTTGATGCCGGCACCAGGGCCGTTAACAAAGGCGATGTGCCGGAAATGGTGCGGCAGGACGAAGCCTTCCACCGCCTGTTCTACGAAACTTCCGGCAATCCCCTGTTGGCCCATACCGCAGAACCGCACTGGCGTTTCCTGCGACGGGTAATGGGTGACGTGCTACGCGATGCCGAACCGCCCCACGATATCTGGAACCAGCACGCCGCCATCGTGGCTGCAGCGCTTGAGGGTGATCCGGCGCGAACCGAACGGCTGATGCGCGAACACGCCACCCGTGCAGCACAGCTTCTCGCCAGCAACTCAAAAGTGGATGCAGGCCAATGATGCGTGACACCGACCCACTCAATATCGGACAGGTACTGACCGTACAGGCACGTCTCCAGCCCAACCGTACCGGCGCACGCGACCTCACCAGGGCCATGACATTCGGGCAGTGGAACCGGCGCGCCTGCCGGCTGGCCAACGCGCTCACCGGTCTTGGCCTGTCAAAAGGCGAACGGGTGGCCATACTTGCCTACAATCGTATCGAATGGGCGGAAATCTTGGCCGCCACCGCAAAGGCAGGCATCATTGCCGTGCCGATCAACTTCCGCCTCACCGGCAGTGAAGCAAAGTACATTATCGAAAATTCCGGCGCTGCCGCTGTGATCTGCGAAGACGTACTGGCCCCCACCATTGAAGGCATGCGCGCTGAAGTCTCAATCCCGACGGATCGCTATTTCCTGATCGACAACGGCAAGGTGGACGGTGAATGGCGGGCCTATGAAGACCTGCTCACCGCCGCGTCAGATGCCGAGCCAGACGCCGCAGTTTCGCCCGATGACACCTGGTGCCTGATGTATACCTCCGGCACCACAGGCAGACCCAAGGGCGCCATCCGCACTCATCGCGGCATTGCCATGCTGGCGCTAATGACGGCGGTCGAGCTGGCCACCAAGCGCGCCGACAACGCGTTGCTGGTCATGCCCATGTGCCACGCCAACTCGCTGTTCTTCTTCTCCACCTTTGTTTACTCGGGCGCGTCCGTTACCATCTTCTCGCAGGCCAGCTTCGACCCTGCGCTGTGCCTGCGCACAATGGGCGAAACCGGCACCACATTCACCTCATTGGTCCCAACCCACTACACCATGATGCTGGACGTGCCGCCGGCAGCGCGCGGCCAGGCCAGCTTCGGCCGGGTAGAGAAGTTGATGATCTCGTCTGCGCCTGCACGCGCCGACACGAAGCGCGCGGTGATGGAAATGTTCCCCAACACCGGGCTGTTCGAGCTTTATGGCTCCACCGAGGGCGGCTGGGTGACCATGCTTCATCCGGATGAACAGTTCGACAAGCTTGGCACAGTGGGCCGCGAAACCATTGGTTCCGCGCCAATCCGGCTGCTGGACGAAGACGGTAAAGAAATGCCGGACGGCCAACCGGGTGAGCTCTATTCGTGCAACCCGTACACATTCACCGGATACTGGAACAATCCGGAGAAAACCGCAGAAGCCTTCCGCGGCAGCTACATGAGCGTGGGCGACATTGCCATCCGTGACGAGGACGGCTTCATCAGGCTGATTGACCGCAAGAACAATGTCATTATCACCGGTGGCGAGAACGTCTATCCTTCCGAAGTGGAAGCTGTGATCGGCTCGCACCCAGCCGTCGCCGACGTTGCCGTCATCGGGCGGGCTGACGACAAGTGGGGCGAATGCGTCACCGCCGCCGTTGTCCGGCGTGCAGACGTGACGCTTGAAGAGGTCACGCTGAGCGATTGGTGCAAGGACAAGCTGGCCGGTTACAAGCGCCCTCGTTCCATCATCTTCATTACTCCCGAGCAGATGCCGCGCAACGCGACCGGCAAAATCCTGCACCGGCTGCTGCGGGAGCAACTGGGCTGACCCCAATTCAAGAAAAGGACTAGACCGCGATGACCGTGAGTGCTGCAGACATTCCCCGCCAGGATCTGAATGACGATCCGTTGAGCGTTGCCGCCTGGATTGCCAAGGCACTGAAGGCGCGTGGTGTTGACCGTATTTTCGGCCTGCAGGGCGGCCACATCCAGCCGATCTGGGATTACGCCGCACAGGCCGGTATCCGCATCATCGACGTGCGTGATGAGCGCGCTGCCGTTCACATGGCCCACGCCCACGCCGAGCTGACCGGTGGTCTTGGTGTCGCCATGGTGACTGCAGGACCCGGGGTGACCAACACCGTCACGTCCATGGCCAACGCATCGCTGGCGCGCGTACCGGTACTGCTGATCGGCGGTTGCACCTCCAGACCGCAGGCCAATATGGGCCCGCTTCAGGACATTCCGCACGTTGATATTCTGAAGCCCGTGTGCCGCTATTCCCGCACTGCGCGGGTGGCCGAGCAGGTATTGCGTGAGATGGACGAAGCAATCGCTCGCAGCCATGGCGATCTGGGAGAACCGGGTCCTGCCTACATCGAAATCCCGACGGACGTGTTGCGTACGCACGTGCAGCCGCAACTGGTGCTGGACGAATGGCTCAACGGTACGCCACGCCGCAAGCTTCAACCTGAACCGGATGCGGTGGCGGAAGCTGTATCTGCGATCCGGTCTGCCAGGCGCCCGCTGGTCATCTCAGGCCGGGGCGCGCGAAATGCCGGCGCTGAGCTGGTGCGTTTCCTCGATGCAGCAGATGCGCTCTACCTGGACACCCAGGAAAGCCGCGGGCTCGTGCCGACCGGCCACCCCGCTTTTGCCGGCGCGGTGCGTGGCGCTGTGATGGGACAGTCCGACCTGGTTATCGTGCTGGGCCGCAAGCTCGACTACCAGACCGCTTATGGCTCACCAGCGGTGTACGGCGATGCCCGCTTCATCCGCATTGCCGACACCGCAGGAGAGTTGATCGATAACCGCCGCGGTTCGCCTGAATTGCTGGCCGATGTCGGCCTGGCGCTCGATGCAATCACTGATGCGCTGGGCAACGATGCGGGCAGCCGCGATGATGAGTGGCTGGGCGACTTGCGCGCCAAGCACAAGCAACGCATCGCAAAGGGTAAGGCAGCGAAAACCCCGCAGACCGGCGCGGACGGGAAGATCCATCCAATGGCGATTTTCAATGCCATCAAACAGAAGGCCGATGACGACTATATCGCCATTGCCGATGGCGGCGACTTGCTGAGCTTCGCCCGCATCGGGCTGGAAGCCTCCACCTATATGGATGCAGGCGCCTTCGGCTGCCTCGGTGTTGGCGTGCCGTTTGCTGTGGCAGCAAGCCTCGCTTATCCTGGCCGCCAGGTGATTTCGGTCAACGGCGACGGTGCCTTCGGCTTCAATGCCATGGAAATCGACACCGCCGTCCGTCACGGCGCGACGCCGGTATGGATCGTGTCAAACAATGCCGCCTGGAACATCGAACGTTTTGACCAGGACACCAACTATGGCGGCCGCGTCGTCGGCACCACCTTGCAACATGCTGACTATGCAGCCTTGGCGAAGGCGCTGGGTGCCCATGGCGAGCGGGTGGAGGACCCCGCCGACCTACCCGCCGCACTGGAACGCGCCATGGCCAATGCGCCTGCACTGATCGACGTGGTGACTTCACAGGATGCGGTGTCGTCAGATGCACAGAAAGGTCTGGGCTTTGTGCCCGACTACCAGGCGCTCACCGCGTGGGATGACGCCGAGCGCAGGCGCCGTGGCGAGATTTGAACTTGTCGAATAAATGGAGAGATGAGATGAAACGCCCTTTGGATCGCTGGCGGCTGGATTATATCTGCTTTGGGATAATTGAATGCTTTCGCCGCGCCGCTTCACACGTCAACTGAGCGTTCGAACCAGCCCTTGTGAAATTCACGACCTAATGGCAGCTGACCCTAGGGCTGGACATCCTTCAGTTCATGCTTGCGGCGGTTCATGTAGTCCTTGAGCGCGTCATCCACCGCTTCGTCCATCGGTGGTTCTTCGTAGGCTTCCAGCATCTGCTTCCAGACAACATTGGCGCGCTCGGTGGCGGTTTTCGAACCGGCTTCCTCCCAGTTCTCGAAATTGCTCCAGTCAGACACCATCGGCTGGTAAAATGCCGTTTCAAAACGCGCCAGCGTGTGCGGCTCACCAAAGAAATGCCCGCCCGGCTCGACACCGGCAATGGCATCAACGCCCAGGGCGTCATCGCTCATATCCAGGGGCTCCAGAGACGCGACCCATTGCCGGATCATTTCAGCGTCGATCACGCACTTCTCCATGGACGCCGACAGGCCGCCTTCCAGCCAGCCCAGGCCGTGATGCACGATATTGGCATGCCCCATGATCACCGCCCACAGGGACATGGCGGTCTCATAGGTCGATTGCGCATCCACGCAATTCGACGCGTTCACGTTTGAAGACCTGTATGGCAGTTTGAAATAGCGCGCGATCTGGCCGCCGATCAGCACCGCCTTGACATATTCCGGCGTGCCGAAGGCAGGAGCGCCGGACTTCATGTCCACATTGGAGGTAAACCCGCCAAACAGCACAGGCGCGCCCGGATTGGCCATCTGCGCCAGTGCGATCACCGCCAGCGCTTCTGCGGTCTGCTGCACCAGTGCACCGGCAATCGTCACCGGGCTCATGGCACCGGCCAGCGTGAACGGGGTCACCGCAACCGCCTGGCCATATTCGCCGAAACACAACAGGCCTTCGAGCAGTTCCTCATCCACGCGGCGCGGGCTGTTGACGTTGAACGACGTCAGCAGCGAGCACTCGGACTTCAACTGGTCAAGGCTGACACCGCGCGCAATGGCCACCATCTCGATGGCGTCCGCGCCCGGAACTCCGACACCGTGCGCACAAACGCCGACCGGTCGGTGTATTTCAAAATGGCATAGGCATTGTCCAGATGCCGGGTCGGCACCGGCAGGTCCATCGGCTCGACAATGGAGCCACCCATTGTGTGGCACACACCGAGTGCATGGTTCAGCTTCACCAGGTCGACCAGCGCATCGTAGGTGCCCGGACGCCGGCCATTGTCCAGATCATTGATGTTGGGCGGTGAACCGACGGTGTTGAAGTTGATGTAATTGCCGCCCATGACCGTATTGCGCTCCGGATTGCGGCCATGCACGGCAAAGGTTTCCGGCGCCAGCGCCACAAAATGCTCGACCGTTGCGCGATCCATGCGTGCCAACCCGGTCTCGTGATCGACCTTGCAACCGTTCTTCTCCAGAATATCCAGGCATCTGGCAGACAGGAACTCCAGGCCGGATTCCTGCAACACCCGGAAGGCGGCATCAATCAGCCGGTTGAGATCATCCTGGCCAAGCAATTCGACAGGCGGCAACGGATTGCGGAACACCCCGATCGGTTCCGGCAATTGTCCCGAAGACCGGTCCGGCCGGTTGCCACCCCTCGCTCTGCGTCTTCCACCTTGGCGTGCTGACATGATAGCGTCCTTTTGCTGACAAACGGGGTCGTTGTTCGCCTCCTGAACGCTAGGCCCGCACCACATCGCCAACATGACCAGTTAGGACAAATTCTTGGCATTGCAGGACAATGATTGACAATTTCTCCAAACCAAGATGAAACCAGCACTTATACCAAAGGAAATAGTTATTGACCCATTTGACCGATTTTTCGTGTTTGCCGGCTAGGCATGCTTCGCGCCTTGGTCTGGACGACCACAAGTGGAGCATAACGACGTCCGGCGGACGCGAAAAACCGGCCTTCAGTGGGCCAAATCCGTCCATCTGGTGCGTTGCGGCGCTTGCCCGATACACCGCATCGCGCTACGCACCGCGCCTGCCAGAGTGAACGGATTTGACTCCATCAAATGGGTCAATAACTATTTCCTTTGGTATTAAGCATGACCAACCTGAATTTCCCGAGAGCCGAATGACCCGATTTTCCAAACCAAGTCATCTGCAGCAGCTGGAAGCCGAAAGCATTCACATCATGCGCGAGGTCGCAGCCCAGTGTGAAAAACCGGTGATGCTGTATTCCGTCGGCAAGGATTCCGCCGTCATGCTGCATCTGGCCATGAAAGCGTTTTACCCGGCCAGACCACCCTTCCCGCTTTTACATGTGGACACCACCTGGAAGTTTCGCGAAATGATCAAATTTCGCGATGAGACCGCGACCAGGCTTGGCCTGGACCTGATCGTCCATATCAACCAGGAAGGTGTCGAAGCCAACGTCAATCCGTTCACCGCAGGGTCGACCCGGCATACCGAAGTCATGAAAACCGACGCGCTCAAACAGGCTCTCGACAAGTACGGCTTTGATGCAGCGTTCGGCGGCGCCCGCCGCGATGAAGAAAAATCCCGCGCCAAGGAACGCATATTCTCGTTCCGCAATGCGCAGCATCGCTGGGACCCGAAAAACCAGCGCCCGGAGCTCTGGCGCACCTACAACACCCGTATCAACAAAGGTGAATCCATGCGCGTCTTCCCGCTGTCAAACTGGACCGAGCTGGATATCTGGCAGTACATACGCGATGAAAACATTCCCATCGTGCCCTTGTATTTTGCCGCGCAGAGACCGGTGGTCAAACGCGGGAGCGACCTGATCATGGTTGATGATGACCGCATGCCGCTGAACAAGGGTGAGACGCCCGAAATGCAGATGGTGCGGTTCCGCACGCTTGGCTGCTATCCGCTGACCGGTGCCACGCAGAGCAGTGCCGCAACGCTGGAAGAAATCATTGCCGAAATGCTCATCACCACCACGTCTGAACGCGCCGGCCGGGTTATCGACCACGACCAGTCCGCGTCGATGGAAAAGAAGAAGCAGGAGGGGTATTTCTGATGCAGACCCCTGACCTCACCGCCGACAATATCGAAGCCTACCTTGCCGAGCAGTCCGCCAAGGACATGTTGCGCTTCATCACCTGCGGATCGGTGGACGACGGCAAGTCCACGCTGATCGGCCGATTGCTGTATGAATCGAAACTGATCTTTGACGATCAGTTGTCGGCGCTTGAAGCAGACTCGAAACGCGTCGGCACGCAAGGCGGCAGTATCGACTTTGCGCTGCTTGTTGACGGGCTTGCCGCGGAACGCGAACAGGGCATTACCATCGATGTCGCCTACCGCGCCTTTACCACGCCGAAGCGCAAGTTCATCGTGGCCGACACGCCGGGCCATGAACAATACACCCGCAACATGGCCACCGGCGCGTCGACCGCTGACCTTGCGGTGCTGCTGGTGGACGCGACCAAGGGCATCCTGACCCAGACGCGCCGCCATGCCTATATCGTGACACTGCTCGGCATCCGGCAACTGGTACTGGCGGTCAACAAGATGGACCTGGTGGACAATGACGAAGCCACCTATCGCGCCATCGAGAAAGACTTTCTCACCTTCGCCGAAGAGATCGGTGCCGGCGATGTGACATGCATTCCCATGTCGGCCCTGACCGGCTGCAATGTTACGGAAAAGGGTCCGGAAACACCCTGGTATGACGGTGCGTGCCTGCTGCAGCATCTGGAAACCGTCGACATGCTGCAACACGATCATGACCAGCCCGCCCGCCTGCCGGTACAGTGGGTGTGCCGCCCAGACCGCACGTTCCGAGGTTTTGCCGGTACGCTGGTGTCAGGCACCCTGAAGCAGGGCGACAAGGTGAAAGTGCTGCCGTCGGCACGTGAAAGCACCATTGCCCGCATCGTTACCCACGACGGTGATCTGGACCATGCGCAGTCAGGCCAGGCCATCATGCTGACGCTTGCCGACGAGATAGACGCCAGCCGCGGCAATGTGATTTGCGCCGCCGATGCGCCGGTGGAGGTTGCCGACCAGTTTGAAGCCCAGATACTGTGGATGGGTGATGAGCCGATGCTGCCGGGCAGGCCTTACCTGATCAAGCTGGGCGCACGCACGGTGCCGGCCAAGCTCGCGCAACCCAAATACGAGGTCAACGTCAACACGCTGGAGCACACCGCCGCAAAGACCCTGGAACTCAACCAGATCGGCATGTGCAATATCAGCCTTGATGAGGAACTGCCGTTCACCGCCTATACCGACAACCGCGATCTTGGAGGCTTCATCATCATTGACCGGGCCAGCAACACGACGGTCGGCCTCGGGCTGATCAATTTCGCGCTCAGACGGGCCAGCAACATTCACTGGCAGGCGCTTGATATCCATAAAGGTACCCGTGCCGCCACCAAGAACCAGCAATCGACGGTGCTGTGGTTTACCGGCCTGTCAGGCTCGGGCAAGTCGACCGTTGCCAATATTGTTGAAAAACGCCTCACCGCCATGGGCCATCACACCTATCTGCTTGATGGCGACAATGTCCGCCATGGCCTTAATCGCGATCTGGGCTTTACCGATGCCGACCGGGTGGAAAACATCCGCCGCGTTTCCGAGGTCTCAAAACTGATGGCGGACGCCGGCCTGATCGTGCTGGTGTCATTCATCTCGCCGTTCCGGGCCGAGCGTCGCATGGCGCGCGACATGCTTGAGCCCGGTGAGTTTATCGAAGTCCATGTCGATACGCCGCTTGAGGTCTGTGAAGCGCGCGACGTCAAGGGACTGTACGCCAAGGCCCGCGCCGGCGAGATCAAGAATTTCACCGGTATCGACAGTGACTATGAAGAACCCGAAAACGCGGAAATCACCATCAACACGGCCGAGAAATCGCCTGAGACAACCGCCGGCGAGATTGTCGAACACCTGGAAAACACCGGAAGACTGAAACCGGCATGAGCAGCAACCAGGAACCAGTTAAACTGACCTGGCTGAGCGGGCCGGACATCGACCGGCTGGCAATGACCGATGATGAAATAATCGCAGCGGTCGAAGAAGGCCTTGTGGCGCAGGGTACGCCTGATGGCGCGGTGATCGAACCACGCATGCATCTGACGCCAGACCCCGCGTTCAACGGACATTTCAATGTGCTGCGCGGCTATGTGGCGCCGCTTGGCCTGGCCGGCGTCAAGATCGTCGGCGACTATGTCGACAACTACAAAAAGGGCCTGCCGTCGGAAATGGCCCTGCTCAACCTGTTTGATCCGCAAACCGGCATGCCGCGCGCCATTCTCGATGCAACCCTGATCACCGATGCCCGCACCGGCGCACTGACCGCCATCGGCGCAAAACACCTGGCGCGCAAGGGGTCAAAAGTCCTCGGCCATATCGGCGCCCGCGGCACGGCGTACTGGAATGTGCGCCTGCTCGATCACCTGTATGATTTCGACGAGATCAGGGTGCATTCGCGCCGTCCGGAAAGCCGGGAAGCCTTTGCAGCGAAGCTCGAAGCTGACCTCGGCAAGAAAATCATCGTGACCGACAACTGGCGCGACTGCCTGGAAGGCGCCGATATCATGGTCGAAGCGTCCCGGCTGGCCAAACGCGAAGAACTATTCCGGGCAGACTGGGTGAAACCGGGCACCTGCGTCATTCCCTACGGCACAGTGTCTGCGCTGGACATCCGCATGACGGACATCATGGACAAGGTGGTCATTGATGATGTCGGCCAGTTCCGGGCCGGGAAACTCGGCGCACTCCGGCCCCATATCGATGCCGGCCTGATATCCGAGGACACCGTGCACGGCGAGCTTTGCCAGATTGTCACCGGCGCAAAACCGGGTCGCGAAAGCGACGACGAGACAATCCTGTTCTGGCATCGCGGTCTGTCACTGTCGGACATTACACTTGGCGCCGCCATGCTCAAAAAGGCCGAAAAACTAGGCATAGGACAGCAGTTGGTCTACAGGTAAACCTGCTTCGCCAGCTTACCCATCAGGACCAGTTCGCAGGCAATTGCCTCGACTTCCCGGCCAATGGGCCGGTCATCATCCAGAAACGCCGACAGGGCTCTTATCTGCTGATGAGCGACTGCCAGGCGCGGTGCCACGCCGTCAGGCGCTGCAAGGTCGAGCGCCTGGGCACCGGCCAGCAACTCATAGGCCAGCAGGTAGCTCAGTTGCTCGCACAACTGCATCAGTTTCGATGCCGCCAGCGGGGTGAATGTAGCCGCGTCTTCCACGCCACCCGCATTGAAACTGGGGATGACGGGCACCGGACTGGCAAGATGGATGATGTTGGCCCGCAAGGCTTCAACAGGCTTGAGCAATGGCCCGAAACCGGCCCGGTCCGTTGCCGCAGATGACAGCAAGGGGGCAAGGCCCGATATCTCCGGTGTGCACAGCCGTTGGATGCGCGATACCGCGTCATTGGCGAGAACCGCCAGGGTCCGCGCTGTTACATCAAGGGCCTGGCTTAGCCACGGTGTGTGGTAATTGCCGGTCGAGACGATCCTGTCTTCTGCCAGCAGCACCGCGGGGTTATCGGGTGCATGATTGATTTCGACATCAATGGCGGCCTCCAGCACGTCCAGAGCCGCATATACGGCGCCATGGGTCTGGATGATCGAGCGCAGTGAAATCGGATCCTGCAGCCGGCGTGCGGTGCCGTCCTGCATCAGGGCGCTGCCGTCCAGCAGGTCGCGAAAGGCTTTGGCGGTTTCAACCTGGCCTGCCTGCGGCCTGAGCCCGGCAGCAGCACAGCTGAGTGGTGATATATTGGCCCTGAACCCTTCCATGACCAGGGCTGCCGATATGTTGGCGGCATCCAGCACGGTGCGGGCAGAGCGTGCCGCCAGGCAGGCGAACGAGGCTGAATGGGCCTGATTGTTGCACAGGACCAGCCCGTCTTTCGGCCCGAGCTTCAGCGGTTTCAGACCTGCCTTGCGCAAGGCATCGGCTGCCGACATGCGCTCGCCGTCAAAAACCGCCTCACCTTCTCCCATCAAGGCGTGCGGGACCGCCGCCATGACGACAAGGTCTCCGGCACCAATGGATCCGGTTGCAGGCATGACCGGTGTAACACCGGTATTCAGCGCGTCCAGCAGCGCATCTGCAACAGCCGCGCTCGCGCCGGCCTCACCGCTCAACAGGGTGTTCAGCCGCACCAGCATGGCAGCACGTGCCGCCGAAACCGGCAACGGCTGGCCAATGGCCTGCGCCCGGCCACGCACCATTTTGGTCGAGAATTCCGCTGCTTCATCCACCGACAGCATCTCGGTTGCCCGCACACCCAAACCGGTATTCAAGCCATAAGCCGGGATATTGTCGTTGAAGTACCGGTCAACGACAGCTCGCCCGGCGGCCATACGCTGACGGCACTGCTTGGCAATCTCAACCTTGCGGCCATCGACAGCAACAGCCTGCACATCGGCAATCTTCAATGTCCGGCCGGTCAGCAGCAACGGTGTGTAGGATCCATCCGAGACAGCCGTCCCGGCCATAAGCCGGGCCAGATCGACCACAGCGCGCTGATGCGTACCGGTCATGATCTGCTTGCCGGCCTGTGTCGCTTCCACCTCAAATGTCAGCCGGCGGCCATCAACCCCGATCAGTTCCGCAGCAACATCGACCGGCAGGTTCGGGGTTGCTGCGCCAACATGCTGCATGTCGAAACCCACGCCGACACTCGCCTCGCCGTCGTCAAAAAACTGGCCGGATGCATGATGACACGCCATTTCGAGATAGCCGATGGTGGCCGGCGACGACACGACATCGACACCGGTATTGCCCAGCGCAGACGCCAGGTCAGACGGTGTTGGATACACCTGTCCCTTGTATGAGATGCCGGGCGTCGCTGGTTTCATGGAACGCTGGCTCCGGGCTTGGGGTCATCTTTCTTGACCGGATCGCCGGGCGGTGACGGGCTTATCACACCACCTGAATCCTGGATGAACTTGTTGGACCGCACCAGCTTGTCGCGCATGTTGCGGGCAAAGCTGCCTTCAAGCGCCACACCGATTTCGGTGTTCTTCTTCACCAGTTCGCGCAGTTGATCTGCCTCGATGGCCCAATATCTTGCGGCCTTGTTGACCTTGACGGTTGCACTTGCCGGTTCACCGCGCAGGGCCGTCATCTCGCCAATGAATGCGCCAGGCTCGCACACCGCCACGGCGCGGCCCCCGGAGATCACCAGCGCCTGGCCGGATGCAAGATACACAAGATGACTGACAGGCTGGCCTTCCGTTGTCAGTTCCGTGCCGGTTTCACCGGATATCCAGATACCACGATTAAGCAGCTTGCGGCGATCGGACAGCGCCAGGCTGGGCAGGTGGTTTTTCATGAAAACCGTTTCTTCCTCGGAGAACCGCGCCGAGCGGTTCTGATGCCAGGTGATGGCGAGCTGCACCGCGTTGACCACCACAAGCAGGCTTTCCCAGAACACGCCTATGGGATCTTTCAGCCACAACAGCGCATAGGCGATGGCGACGATTGCAGACAGGATAACAAATATCCGCAACAGGAACATGCGCCGCATGAGCATCGACACGACCAGCAGCAAATAGGCAAAGTGCCCAACCATTCCGCCGGTGGAGAAGGCTGATTCAAGTGTCAGTTCCACAAAACATACCAGTCAAAAAATATTCTCAACCCAATCAAACGATTGCTCACCAGTTATAGGCAAGACGCCACATCAATCCAGCACCGTTTTTCCGTTGACAGATAAGCCGCCCGTTCAACCCGCTGCACCACCAGATAATCCGACGCCTCGTTTTCCAGTTCAGCCCCGTCCAGCATGTGGCCGGCGACATGGGCACACAGGTTGAACACGCAATCACCGCCAAACACCGTGTCAACGAAATCACACGGAACCTGTGTTTCCGCCATGCTGCCGTGCTTGCGCAACCATAGCTCTCCCTGGCCTGAAAGTCTTAAAGTCGCATCAGAGCCCTCGATCAGCATTTCACCCATGGTGCGGCGGGTATTGTCGGCAGCATGATCAGCCAGCCTGTTGCCGTCCAGCACGCCGCGAACCCCGTTCGGCAGGTCGAATATGACAATACCGGCATCTTCTCCGGCGATGACCGGATTGAGGCGCCGCAGGTCTGCCAGAACCGCCGTCGGGTTGCCGAACAGATAGCGGAAAGTATCAATCCAGTGCACGCCGGTTTCATGGATCAGCAGTTGCGGCATCTTCTGGAAATACGGTTGCCGCGCCAGATAGGCATCCGGGCCCTGCCCGTCACCGGGACGCAGGCGATAGGTGATCTGGTAGACCTGCCCCAGCGCCTTTTCCTCGAGCAGCTGCCTGGTCTTGCGATACCAGGGCTGGAAGCGAAAGTTTTCATGCACGGCAATGAAGCGCCCGGCTTCTTGCGACAAGGCTACTGCCTCAGTTGCCTCGTCCGGTGTCCGGCAGAACGGTTTCTGGCAGATCACTGCAACCTTGTTGTCCATGCAGATCCGGATAACAGCCAGGTGTGACGGCGGCGGCGTGACGATGTCCACAAGGTCAGGTTGTGTATCCGCCAGCATGTCGGCCACATCCGTATAGGCAGCAACGTCATGCATTTTCGCAGCCGCTTCGGCTGCCTCGGCGTTCATGTCACAGATGCCGGCCAGTTCGACACGCTCGATGCGCATCCAGGCTTCATGATGCAGTTGCGCGAAATACCCCGCACCGACCACGGCCACCTTCAAGCTGTTCATCGAACAAGATCCTTGGCCTGCAGCAAAGGCGTGATGTCTGCATTCCAGTGGGGCAGCGGATGACCGGCAACCGGCATGGCAAACGATGCAATACTGTCTCCCAGCAGACACCCGAGATAGGCGGTCTTCAGATCCGCACCGCCAAAAGCCAGATTGGAAATATTGCGCAATCGTTGCGATTTGACACCATCAAGATGCGGCCTGCCCATGTCATTTGCCTGGTAGGCTGCTTCCACCCAGGCCAGGTGGCCCGGATCGACATCTTCAAGCCAGATCGTCTGCTGCCCGTCTGCTGCAACGCGAACCACACAATTGGAGACAATGGAGGTCACCCACGCAGTACCGGCCACATCGAACGCCAGGCCATCGGGAAATATCCCGGCACCAAACTCGCACACGGTCTCACGCTTGCCGAGCTTGCCTCTTCCCGTCACCTTGAACCGTGACAACCTGCGAACGAAGGTTTCGTTGACATAGAGCCATCGCCCTGACGGGTGCAGCATGCACTCATTGGTGTATCCGAGACCGTCAGCGGCAATGCGCGGCGCACCACGATAGGGAATATGCACAATGAAGCCGTCATCCACATCCTTGCGATAGCCAAGCGCGCGCGGCACACGGCGGGTTGATACTGTCAGGAACAATCCACTGCCCCCGTCCGAGATCACAAAATTGCACGGCGGCAGCTTTTGCCCGTCCACTTCATCCAGTACGGTTTCTGTCGTCCCGTCCGGGCGCAGCCTGAACAGGCCACCGGCTTCATCTCCAAGGTGGGCCAGCAGAACATTGCCACCGCTTTCCAGGGCAATTCCGTTTGGCCTCAGCGGATCGTTTTCCGAACGGTCAACGGCAAGATGTCTGATCGACCCGCCATGCGGCGCAACAAGGCTGACACCGCCGGCGCCGGTCCAGTCAGGCACGATCAGCAATCCGGACGAGTGCGCCAACACACACTCAGGCCGCTTCAGCCCGGAACCTATGAAATCGATGTCGGCAAGATCGATCATGCTGGTCCCGACCCTAGTGACTTTCGCGCGGAATTTCTGCGCCTGACTTGCCCACCAGAAAATCCAGATCACAACCGGTATCGGCCTGCATGATGTGATCTTCATGCAGTTTGGCATAGCCGCGCGCCGGGCTTTCCAGCGGCACCCACTCGGCTTTGCGCGCAGCAAGTTCTGCATCGGACACATCGAGGTGCAGTCTGCGCCCTGTCACATCCAGTTCGATCATGTCGCCCTCCCGCACCAGCGCCAGCAGGCCGCCTGCGGCAGCTTCGGGTGCAACGTGCAGCACGACGGTACCGTAAGCGGTACCGGACATGCGCGCGTCTGATATCCGCACCATGTCGGTGACACCCTTCTTGAGCAGCTTTGCCGGCAGCGCCATATTGCCGACTTCGGACATTCCCGGATAACCCTTGGGACCGCAGTTCTTCAACACCATGATCGAGTTTTCATCAATGTCGAGCTTGGGGTCATCAACCCGTGCCTTGTAATCGTCGATGTCTTCAAACACCACAGCCCTGCCCTTGTGCTGCATCAGGTCCGCGGTCGCGGCAGACGGTTTCAGAACCGCGCCGGACGGGGACAGGTTGCCGCGCAACACGGCAATGCCGCCATTTTCCTTGAACGGTTTTTCAAAGCCATGAATCACATCGCGGTTATAACAGGTCGCATCCTTGATATTTGCCCATTGCGTCTTGCCGTTCACGGTCTTGGCCGACTTGTGCAGAAGCCCGTTTTCAGCCAGTTCCTTCATCACCACAGGCAGACCGCCGGCATAGAAGAAATCCTCCATCAGGTATTTGCCGGACGGCATCAGGTTGACCAGGCACGGCACGTCCTGGCCGAACTTGTCCCAGTCATCCAGCGAAACCTTGATGCCCATGCGCCCGGCGATGGCCAGCAGGTGGACAACGGCATTCGTTGATCCGCCAATGGCGCCATTGACCCGGATGGCGTTTTCAAACGCCTTGCGGGTGAGGATTTTCGACATGCGCAAATCCTCATCCACCATCTCGACAATGCGCCGCCCAACCATGTGCGCCAGCACGTTGCGGCGCGAATCAGCCGCCGGAATGGCCGCATTGGACGGCAGTCCGAGGCCCAGCGATTCCACCATCGAGGCCATTGTCGATGCTGTTCCCATGGTCATGCAGTGACCGACCGAGCGCGACATGCAGGCTTCCGCCTCGGTCATCTGATCGAACGTCATGGTGCCGGCCTTCTGGCGTTCGACGAACTTCCACACATGGGTCCCCGAGCCGATGGTTTCCTCGCCATAACGGCCATTGAGCATCGGCCCGCCCGACAGAACCAGCGTCGGCAGGTCACACGATGCCGCCCCCATGATCAGCGCCGGTGTGGTCTTGTCGCATCCGACCAGCAGCACCACGCCATCGATCGGATTGGCGCGGATCGATTCCTCAACGTCCATCGAGACAAGATTGCGGAACATCATCGTGGTCGGCCGCATCAGCGTTTCACCCAGCGAGGTGACCGGAAACTCCACCGGGAAACCGCCGGCTTCATAAATGCCACGCTTCACCCGCTCAGCCAGCACCCTGAAGTGCGCGTTGCATGGCGTCAGCTCCGACCAGGTATTGCAGATGCCGATCACCGGCCGGCCATCAAACAGATGGTGCGGCAGGCCCTGGTTCTTCATCCAGCTGCGATGATGAAACCCGTCCATGCCCTTCTGGCCGAACCAGTGTTTCGAGCGGCCTTTCGGGGCCAGGGGATCCTTGTCCGACTTGGACGCCAGCGACTTGCCGCGATAAACCGTTTTCCTAGCCATGATCATAATCCTCGATGTAGTGATGCACGATATCGTCCAGTGAGTTGTCTTTCGGCAGCCCCAGCGCCAGCGCCCGGGCATCATCGGTGGCCACCGGCCATGACCTGACAATGGCCTCGATAAACGGATCGGGCTCCACCGTGATCTCGCCCAGTTTGCGGTTATGAGCCACGCGCTTCAAGGCATCCACCATTTCGGCAACCGTTACATCCATGGACGGCAGCGATACAGCGCGATCATCGCCCAGCTTCTCTGCCGGAAGTTCATGCAACGCCAGTATGCCTTCAACAATGTTACGGTACCCCAGAACCGGCATCACGGTTTCCAGCTTGACCGGCAAGGCGCACGGCTCACCTTTCAGCGGTTCGCGGAATACGCCTGAGGCAAACGACGACGCTGCCGCATTGGGAGCGCCGGGACGTACTATAACCGTAGGCAAGCGCGCCGACCGGCCGTCCAGAAAGCCCTTGCGCGTATAGTCATTGATCAGCAGTTCGCAACACGCCTTGGTCATGCCGTAGGTGGTCTGCGGTGTCTGCTTGCCGTGATCACCCACTACATCCGGCATATGGTCACCCCCGAACACCGCGATGGACGAGGCAAACACCAGCCGCGGTGTGGAAGCCCTGGCCCGAAGCGCCTCGAATATGTTCATGCCGCCGGTCAGGTTGACGCGGATGGCCAGGTCGAAATCCTTTTCGCCACCACCTGACACAACCGACGCCAGATGAAACACCGAAATGTCATCCCGGTCGATCAACCCGTCAATGGTCGCCTTGTCGGATATGTCCCCGGCCACCAATGTCACCTGGCCGTCAAGCTGCATCGGCAGCGGATCGGGTGCCATCACATCGAACAGCACGACCTCGTCGACCGGGGTTTGGGTTCCGTCCGAACCTGCCAGCGTGCCCTTGTCAATAATACGCCGCGCCAGGCGCGCACCAACAAACCCGGTACCACCGGTGATAACAACTTTCATATGACGTTTGCCTCCAACCGCTCTTTATTCTGGACGAATTGTGTTCTATGCGGATGCAGAAACCTGCCACATTGTTGGCAAGGCTCAAACCACAAATCCCGCAGGGAGGGAACAAAATGGCAGGTAAACTCAAGGGAAAGACCGCTTTGGTCACCGCGGCCGGTCAGGGCATCGGCAAAGCGGCCGCCATCGCCATGGCGCGCGAAGGAGCAAAGGTATTTGCAACCGATATCAACAAGGATGCCCTGGCCCAGGTGAAACAGGAACAGCGCGGTATCCGCACCTACCTGCTGGACGTCACCAAGCCCCGGCAGGTGACCAAGGTGGTCGAGCGCGTCGGCCCTGTCGACATCCTATTCAACTGCTCCGGCTTCGTGCATCACGGCACCATTTTGGAATGTGACGATGCCGCGTGGGATTTCTCCTTCGACCTGAATGTGAAATCCCAGTACCGGATGGCGAAAGCCGTGCTGCCCGGCATGCTGGAAAACGGCGGCGGCTCGATCATCAACATGGCCTCGGTGGCATCATCCATCAAAGGCGCGCCGTCGCGTTTCGTCTATGGGGCAACCAAGGCTGCCGTGATCGGCATGACCCGGTCTATCGCCATCGACTTCATCAAACAGAACATCCGCTGCAACGCCGTTTGCCCCGGCACCATCGACACCCCGTCACTGCGCCAGCGGGTTGAAAAACTGGGTGAGGAAATGGGTGGCTACGACAAGGCGCGCGAATGGTTCCTGGCACGCCAGCCCACCGGTGCGCTCGCCACGGCCGAGGACGTGGCCGGACTGGTCGTCTATCTTGCGTCCGATGATGCCACGTTCGTCACCGGGCAAAACCATATCATCGATGGCGGCTGGTCGATTTAACTAGACAGCGAGCGCCACCCCGTCATGGCCGGGGTCGGCGCCGCCGTCCATCACGCCGTCAACAATCCGGACGCCGTGTACCGCCGCAATCCCAAACGTCAGGGCGGAGCGGATGACCTCGTAGCCGTCGCGCTGCAACGGTTCCACCACGTAACCGGGAATGCGGCTGGTAATGTCAATCGCATTGGACGTGGATGAAAACCGCGGCGCAGAAACCGCCTGCTCCATGGTCATGCCGAAGTCGAGCACATTGAGCAGGCCCTGCAGCACGCCCATGGCGATCTGGGTACCGCCGGGAGCCCCGATGACCACATGCGGCTTGCCGTCCCTGAAGGCAATCGTCGGGCACACCGAGGAAAACCGGCTTTTGCCGGGCGCTATGGAGCCGGCCCGGCCGGGGCGCGGATCAAACACCCCCATGCAGCCATTGTACATGAAGCCCAGGCCGTCGGTGATGACGCCGGACGGCATGCCCAGCGAATGGGTCATGGTGACACAATTGCCGGCCTTGTCCACGACAGCCACATGGGTGGTGTCCTTTGGTTCCGGAGGCAGGTCCAGCCGTTCCACCGACATGCGTTCGCCCGCCTTGATGCGCTCGGCAATGGCAGATGCATGCTGCCTGGATGTCAGCCGGTCAAGCGGCACATCGAAAAACGCCGGATCGCCGACAAAATTGTCCTTGTCGGACGTGGCCGCCTTCATTGCCTCACACACAATGCGGATGTATTCGGTCGTGTTGTGGCCAATCCCGGCAAGGTTGAAATTCTCTAAAATGTTCAGCATCTCGACCACCATGATGCCGCCGCCGGGCGGATGGTTGGTGGCGATGTCAAAACCGCGATAGCTGCCGCGCAGCGGGTCGGTTCGCACTGTCTTGTAGGCCTTGAGGTCTGCCAGCGTCATCAGCCCGCCATGGGCCTTGAAGTCATCTTCCATCTGCTCGGCCATGTCGCCGGAATAGAAAATCTCCGCACCATGTTTGGCCACCCGTTCCAGGGTGGTCGCAAGGTCGGCATTGGCAACATGGTCTCCGATCCGCTTCACCGACCCGTCAGGGCGGAAATAGGCTTGTGCACCGGTCTTTGAAAACCGCAACCGGTCGGCAACATCGACGCGGCCAAGATCCGCACCATGGGTCCACCAGTGATGCACGTGCGGGCGCACGTAAAACCCGGCCTTGGCCTGCGCTATTGCCGGGGCGCAGATATCGGTCCAGTCCATGGTGCCGAACTCATCTGCCGCTTCCCAGTAGGCCTTCAGTGACCCCGGCGTGGTGACCGCCTGATAGCCCAGGTCATTGACATTGCCCTTGAGCACAAACCCGAAGCCGTCGCGGGTTTCGCCTTCCAGCAGGTCAAGCCACATATCCGGCGTGGCAGACAGGGGCGTATTGCCGTGGAAATCGATATTGGTGTGAACACCTTTGCCCGGCATGTAGATCTGGCAGGATCCAAACCCGGCGATGCCGCACATTTGCGGATCAACCACACCCTGGACCAGGGCTGCCGCCATGGCGGCATCGATGGCATTGCCGCCACGCTTCAGTACCCGCGCACCTGCTTCTGACGCTTCCGGTTGCGCGGTGACGATCATAGCCCCATCTGTGCTGCCCATGGCCTGCTCCCTGTCATTTGGCAGGCACTATTCTGCGGCACTTGCCTTTGGAACATCTGCACCTGCAATAAAGCCGCCAGACTGGCGCGCCCACAAGCTCGCGTAAAGCCCCTTTGCTTCCAACAACTCTGCATGGGTGCCTTCCTCGACGATGACACCCTTGTCCATGACCACGAGGCGGTCCATGGCAGCAATGGTGGACAGCCTGTGGGCAATGGCCAGAACCGTCTTGCCCTGCATCAGCCCTTCGAAGCTCTCCTGGATGACCGCTTCCACCTCCGAGTCCAGTGCGCTGGTCGCTTCGTCCAGGATAAGGATCGGCGCGTCTTTCAACAGAACCCGCGCAATGGCGATGCGCTGCCGCTGCCCGCCGGACAGTTTGACGCCACGCTCACCCACATGGCTGTCATAGCCGGTACGCCCGTGCATGTCCTCCAGCCCTGGAATGAAACCGTCGGCAGCGGCCCGGCGCGCGGCCTGCTCGACCTCTTCCAGGCTCGCGTCAGGGCGGCCATAGCGAATATTGTCGGCAATCGAGCGGTGCAGCAGGGACGTGTCCTGGGTCACCATGCCGATATTGGCCCTGAGCGAGCTCTGGGAAACCTCGGCAATGTCCTGGCCGTCGATCAGGACGCGGCCTGTTCCCAGGTCGTAAAACCGCAACAGCAGCGACACCAGGGTCGACTTGCCGGCGCCTGAGCGCCCGACGATGCCGAGTTTCTCGCCGGGTTTCACCGTCAGGGACAGGTTGTCGATGATGCCCTGGTCAAGTTCCTCGCGGTCCTTGCCGTAATGGAACCCGATACGGTCAAACTCGATTTTACCTGAACTGACCTCGAGCGTCGGCGCACCGGGCTTGTCCACGACAGACACGGTTCGCGAAATGGTTTCAATACCGTCCTGCACCACGCCGATATTTTCAAACAGGCCGGACACTTCCCACATGATCCAGTGCGCCATGCCTTTCAGGCGCAACACCAGGCCGATGGCAAAGGCAATGGCGCCTGCAGTGATGGCACCGGCAGACCAGAGCCAAAGGGCAACCATGCTGACCCCAAACAGGTTGATGGAGTTGAGCACATTGAGCGTGGTGATCAGCAGGGTCGACAGGCGCATCTGGCGATGAACATTGTCGAGAAACGGTTCCATGCCGGCACGGGCATATTCATCTTCAAATTCCGTGTGGGCAAACATCTTCACGGTCGGGATGTTTGTATAGCTGTCCACGATCCGGCCCGTTACCACCGAGCGCGCATTTGCCTGGTCCTTGGACACCCGCTTCAGCTTCGGTACGAAATAGTACAGCGCGCCTATATAACCGACCAGCCAGACCAGCATCGGCATTGCAAGCCGCCAGTCGCTGGCCGCGAACAGGGTGATGGCGGCGGTGAAGTACACCACCACAAAGACAAATACATCGGCTGTTTTCAGCACCACTTCGCGCACCGCAAGCGATGACTGCATCACCTTGGTGGCAACGCGCCCGGCAAAGTCATTCTGGAAAAATTCCAGCGACTGGCGCAACACATAGCGGTGTGCCTGCCAGCGGATCAGCATGGGATAATTGCCCATCAGTGTCTGGTGGATGATCAGCTCATACAGAAAATTGAGCACCGGGTGCAGCACCAGGACCAGTACGGCAAGCAGGCTGAGCTGCCACCAGTAATCCTGAAACACCGCATCTGGTGTTGTGGTGGCCAGCCAGTCGACCACCGATCCCAGAAACGCAAACAGGGAGACTTCTATGGTTGCCACAACAGCCGCCAGAACCGACGTTGCCAGCACCCACGGCCAGAACGGCTTGGTGTAGTGCCAGACAAACCCGCTCAGCGTCGCAGGCGGCATTGCCGCTTCCTCTTCAGGAAACGGCTGCGTCCTCGCCTCGAACCATTTGAACAATCCGTCCAGCACAACTATTCTTTCTACAAACTTTCCGGCAGGTATTGCCCTCCAATACCGGCAGAACCTTGACCATCTGTCTTAGACCATGTGTCTTATATGACACTGTTCGGCAAGTGGTGCATGACAGCCATGCGTCACTGAGGCTGTTGAATAAGCATGCCCAGGCGTTACAAAGCTCGTTCATCAACCCATTACGCCACTATGACAAATCCTGAAACCAGGGAAAGCGAACCCGCATGGATACCATCGGAAAGCGCATCACGCATGCCCGTGAGAGCAAGAACTATGACGTCAACCAGTTATCGGAGCGCGTCGGTGTAAAAGCCGAGACAATACTCGCCTGGGAAGCCGACGAACGCGACCCGCGAGCCAACCGGCTGTTGCGGCTGGCCGGCGCACTGGATGTCGGCTTTGCCTGGCTCATGGTCGGCGAGGACTATGAACCTGACGAAACAGAAGATGCCGGCAGGCTGTCTTCGGTCGAAGGTAAACTGCAGCGCATCCGCCAGTTGTATGCCGAACTCGGCGGCCTGATCACCAGCCTTGAACAGGACACGCACTTCATGATGGCGCGTGATGAGGAACTGGAAGAGCTGGCAGAAGTCAACGAGACGCCAAAGAACAATTGATCCCAGAGCGAGATCAGCTCTTCAATATGTCCAGCACACGTTTGGATACCTCGCGCAATCCGGCGCTCCCTCCCACTTCATACGGTATGAGATTGCCGTCGGAAAATGCCGCTCGTACAGCATTGCGGAAGGTTTCACCGGCACCGGTCAGTTCCGGCGAGTTCATGGTTTCGCCGAGCCAGTCCAGCATCATGGCGCCCGACAGCAACATGGCAGACGGGTTGGCCTTGCCGGTTCCCATAATGTCGGGCGCGGTGCCGTGGCACGGCTGAAACAGACCATGCCTGTCGCCGATGTCGGCCGACGGCGCCATGCCCATACCGCCCATCAGGGCGGCTGCCTGGTCTGACAGAATGTCACCGAACATGTTTTCCGTGATCATGACGTCAAACACCCAGGGATTGCGCACCAGCGCCAGCGCCGTTGCATCCACATAGGCATGATCAGCGGTAAGTGCCGGAAATTTTGCCGCGCGCTCATAGAACACCTTGCGCATGAAGGCGAAACTGCCAAACACATTTGCCTTGTCGACACAGGTGACACAGCCGCGCCCGCGGCCCTGTGCCGTGCGCCGTTCTGCAAGCCTGAAGGCAAAGTCTGACAGCCGTTCGGTGCCCTTGCGCGTAATCACCATCGTGTCGCGGGCTTCATCGTCGCCAACCATTTCGCAGGCGCCGCGAGAGGCAAACAGCCCTTCGGTATTTTCACGGATCAGCACGAAATCAAGCTGTGCGGCACGCGGGTCTTTCAGCGGCACCGGAGAACCGGGAAACGTTTCAACAGGCCGCACGCCGGCATAAAGATCGAAGATTTCGCGCAATTCTATCTGCGGCGTGATTTCGCGGCCATCTTCATACCTGATATCGGGCAGGCCCATGGCGCCCAGCAGCATGACGTCGGCAGCACCGGCCTTTTTCACCACATCGTCGGGAAGTGCGACGCCAGTGTCCCGGAACACGCCGGCGCCGGCCTCAAGGGTCTCGTAGGTGAACGAGAAACCGCCCGACCTTGCCGCCAGCACGTCCAGACATTCAAGACACGGTTCCATGACCTCCCGGCCTATGCCGTCGCCGGGCAGAACTGCAACATGGATGGAATTCGATGAGTTCAATGACTATTTCCTTTGGTATCGGATGAAATACGATCAAACCGGCGCACCGATTTGGCCGCTACAAGTTCTGACGTGGTTTCTGAAAAGGCCAGATAGTGCGGTGTTTCCATGTGCAGGTCGAATGCCGCTTCGTCCTGGTAGGCTTCGTACAGAAACACAACGTCTTCACTGTCATTGTGTTCGATACAAACATCAAACACGAGACATCCCGGCTCACTTGAAAGCGACTTTTCAGCCTGTATCAGCATAAGAGGCATAAACGCGTTCAGCATATCCGGCTTCAGGAGAAATTCCACCGTAACAACAAACATGAATTTCAGCCCCGATATTCAGATTAATCCACTGGTGTCGAGGTTTTGGCACACCGCCCCGGCCGCATACCAGTGAAAAAAACTTTATACCCGGGTAAATCTGGCTTGTGAAAAAGCCGCAACGGCGCTTGAACACCATCCCGGCACAGCTTAAACAGCGCTGGATACTTCCGGTTTCCCATCACCATGCGATTCGGTGGTCTCACAGGAACGCCTGATCAGATGCCTCAATACTGTGTTCACGGTCTCTTGCTCAATTCGGGCTTTGATATTCCCGAACTGCCTCCCAGGCAGGCGCAACAGGTACTTGATGAGACACCGGTTGAGATGGTGATGAGCGAGTTGCCCTCTTCAATCGATCACCATGCCGTCACCAAGGACGGCTATCTGCTCGGCGACAACAAGATCATGATCGCGCTGGAAAACGGCATTCGCTGCCTCATCGAAGCGGGAAACCGCGTCACCATAGATCCCAGCGGCAAGCACAATGAACCGGCAGCGCGTCTGTTTGCGCTTTCAGCCGGCCTCGGATGCCTGCTGCATCAGCGCAACTATCTCCCGCTGCATTGTGCTGCTGTCGAGACTGCAAAGGGCTGCGTGGCGTTTTGCGGCAACGCCGGTGACGGCAAGTCTACCCTTGCTGCAAGTTTTCAGATGGCGGGTTTCGACCTGTTCAGCGACGACCGGCTGACCATTCACGCAACGGCAGAACAGCCCTATCTGGCTGCCCCATCGATACCGGCCTTGCATCTGTATGAACAATCCGGCGCAATAGCCGGGCTTGGAGATGATCACCTGGCGGTGGATTCATACCGGTTCGGCAAGCATATTCATCTGGTGCCTGAAGCCTACAGTCAACATCCCGGCCCGATGGCCGGATTGTACTTTACCGACTGGCACGAGGACGAGACGGCTGAACCTGTCATTGCGCCCATGGGCCAGCTTAATGCCATGATGCGGCTGAGGCGGGATGTGTCCCTCACCCATCTGATCGAACCATTGGGCAGCGAACAGCATTTCATGACATGGGCGGCAGGCCTGTGTGGCAGCGTACCGGCCTTCCATCTGGTCAGGCCGCGCAACAAAGATCGACATGAGCACTGCATGAGCTTGATTATTTCACACGTCCGGGACACTTTCGGTACATGAGCCAGCACAACATAAAACCTGACAGCATTCTGATTCGCACCAGCCAGTTGCCGGCGGCTGAACTCGGTCCCGATGATACCGTGCTGCTTGATGCCGAGCGCGGCGTCTACTACGGACTGGAAGGCCCGGCACGCCAGATATGGGAGAAGCTGAGTGAAGAGACCACCCTTGACGATATTTGCAGCGCCTTGGTCCAGGAGTACAATGTCGAACGTGAACAGTGTGAAACCGACACCCGTGGATTTCTTGCCGAGCTGATTGAGAACGGCCTTGTCAAAGTCCGCTGACGGCATCTGGCACCGCGCCCGCCGCCTGTCTGCCAGGCGCTGGAAAGCCCTGCTGACTGCGATCCGGCTGTTGGCCAGGGCACGATACGAACATCACCGCAAGCCCATCAAGGCCGTGCTGAAGCGCTTTGAAACGTCCAATGCCCGGTCCGTTGCAACAGCCTCGGAAATCGAACTCATTGGCTGGGCAATAAATTCAGCCGGCTCACGCGTGCCATGGCGATCGGATTGCCTGCTGCAGGCAATGGCAGCGTCAATGTGGCTGGACAGGATTGAACGCGCCTACAAGCTGAACATCGGTGTTCGAAAAAATGCTGCGGGTGAACTTGAAGCACATGCATGGCTGACGAGCAGCGACCTCGTTGTCACCGGCAACCTGCCTGATCTGAAAGCGTTTTCGCCAATACCGCTGGAAAGCGGCATATCGAGATTTTAGGTGGCCGAATCGCTTAATCGTAGACAAATTACAACCTAAGCGAGTTAAGCAGTCTTCCGGTTCATATCACATTGTGGTAACCGTGCGGCATCAGAGACCTGACTGGCGTTTCTGCTTTAATCTCCCGTGTGTAAGTCAATACGTGTTCCAGGCTCACCTATTGTTGTGGGCATTCAAGATATGTGGGCGACGCTGAGAGCGCCAAGGATGTGCACATGAGAACTATGAACCATTTCCAATCACCGCCAGCGAATGCGCCAATTACAAAGCAGGCTTTTCTACAGCGTCAATGGTCGCGGCCAAGCCTTCACATCAATAATATTGCTGTTATTACGGAAGGTGGGCTTTCGTCACTCACGGACAACTGCGGCAACCCTTCCGACGGTGGTAGGTGTCCATAATAACAGCATGAATTAGAGAAAAAAGTCGCTTTCAACAAGTTGACTTGTGTTCCCAATTCCCGAGAATCGTATGCTGTCATCTGCATCAAGCTGAAGCACGACGTGGCCATCGATCACACTCATTGCTGATTGCAGTGCAGCGAAATCAGCAAACCCAAAGTCGGATACATTGACAACATCATCCAAGCCTGACCCGGCTATAAAATCCATGATTGTGTCATTGCCATCACCATTGTTGAACATGAACACGTCATTGCCCTGACCGCCCTGCAAAAGGTCATTGCCTCCTCGACCGGTTAAGACATCATCGCCATAAGATCCAACAAGCATATTGTCGCCGTTATCACCAAACAGGTTGTCGTCAAAACTGGATCCCCAAAGGGCCTCGATACTAACGAAGCTGTCACCAGTTGCGTCACCGGTATTGGCTCCGGCATTCATCATATCGACCGTTACGCCAATAGCGGACCCCATATACGAGGCAGCATCGCGGCCACTGCCGCCGTCGAGGTTATCAGCGCCAACACCTCCTTCCAGGATGTCGCTGCCCGCCTCTCCAAACAGAAAATCATCGCCATCATCTCCGAAAAGCCTGTCCGAACCGTCTCCGCCTTGCATCGTATCGACACCCGTTGTGCCAATCCCGATGTCATGGGTCGCCGAGCCGGTATAAGGGCCCGCGTTGAGCCGCAAGTCGAAGCTGTAAGCCTGATCGACAAAACCACCATTGCCATCTTCGACACGTACGATAACCGTACGGTTGGTAATTGTGCCGGACGCCAACGAAGCATCGGCACGGATCACCAGTTCGTTGTTGATGATCTCCAGGTCAGGATCGCTGACCGGTGTGCCTGTGCCATCCACAATACTGAATGTGTGGGTGTCACTGGCATCGCTATCAACAACATTGTCCAGATTTACAAGCACAGAGCCCGCTAAAACATCCAAACTATTCCAGATTCCACAGTCGATTAAGGCTTGCCGATACGACTCAACGTACGATTCTGCAATTTCTGTTGGCGTATCATTTTCTCCGTTGACGGTAACCGTGACGGTTGCGGTATCGGACGCGCCATTGCCGTCAGACACCACATAGCTGAACGAATCTGTCGCGGTCTCGCCGTCTGCAATGTCCTCGAACGCGCCATTCGGGTCATAGTCATAGCTGCCATCGGAATTCAGGGTCAGCAACGCGCCGGAGGCCAGCGTAATCTGGTTGCCCATATCGCCCGCGTTGCCATTGACTTCGATTACAGTCAGCGGGCTATCGCCGTCAATATCAGTATCGTTGGTAATAACATTGCCAGAGGTGGCAGCAGTATCATCCTCACCAACCGTCAACGTGTCGGCGCCTGCTACAGGGTCATCATTTTCTCCGTTGACGGTAATAGTAACGGTTGCAGTGTCGGACCCGCCATTGCCGTCGGACATCACATAGCTGAAACTATCGGTTGCGGTGTCGCCAACCGCCGTATCCTCGAACGCACCGTTCGGGTCATAGTCATAGCTCCCGTCGGAATTCAGGGTCAGCAGCGCGCCGGAGGACAGGGTAATCTGGTTGCCCACATCACCCACACTGCCATTGACTTCAGTCACGGTCAGTGGGCTATCGCCGTCAATATCCGTATCGTTGGTGATGACATTGCCGGAGGTGGCAACGCTATCATCCTCACCAACCGTCTGCGTGTCGGCATTTGCCACCGGGTCGTCATTTATGGGATTGAGTGTGATATCCACCGAACCCGGCACAGACGCAATACCGTCACTGACCACATAGGTGAAGTCACCTGGATCGTCGGTGCCGTTGTAATCAGCCGGTGCATCATACTGCAGACCGGCAAGCTGGGCCTGGGATAGCGTCTGGCCGTTGCTAACAGGCGTGCCATCAGCCAGCGTCACAGTGCCAAGCGTCGGCAGACCGGTAACTGTGATGGTCAGCGGATTGCCATTGGGATCACTTGCAGACAGGCCAAGTGACGTATCAGCTGTTTCCTCGTCCACCGTGATGGTGTTGGACGCGACAACAGGCCAGTCATTGACTTGATTTACGGTAATGACAGAGGTGGCGACATTTGAATCAAGGCCACCATCATTGACGGTCACTTCAATCGCTCGATCCGTATAGACGTTCGAGTAGGTCGAGAACCGGATCTGCTCGATTGCCTGCTCGTAATCAGCAAGTGTAGCGATGCCGCTCAGTGTCAGTTCGCCGGTTAATTGATCATAGGCTGACGCTGTGATCCCGCCCGGCAGCGCACCCGAGATTGCAAGAAGATCACCCACCTGCACATTGGTGATGACGATGCGGGCGGACTCAATTTGCGTGTCATTCGGATCCTGAACATCGACATCCGGACTGGCGATGGCAACCTGCGCGTTGGTGTTATCGACGGTTGCTGCAAAATCGACCGAAGGCGTAAACGTCGTCGATATGTCGATATTGTCAAGCCAGACCTTGTCACCGCCATTGTTGAAGTTTCCGGAGGTCTCGAACCGAACGGCAAAATTCGGTGAAATATAAGCACTGATATCGGCCGTGAATGTCTGGTAGACGGCATCGTTCGCCGGACCTGACAGAACACCTATCTCGACAAAATTTATGCCATCCGACGATACCATCACTCGAATGAAGTCGTTGTTGTCGTCAAAACTGTCGCGCCGATAGTCAAAGGTGAGGGATGCCGTTTCAGCTCCCGACAAGTCTGCAGATCTGGTCGCCCTGGCACCATCGTCCTTTAGTGTCAGTGAGTTGTCACCAACGGCATCAGCTTCGACACCAATATCGGTACCGTTTGCGCCGCCAATGGATGATTCAACCCAGTCGGATGTCCAGTTCGATCCGCTGTTCGGATAGCTGCCACCTTCAAAGTCATCCGACGGGGACACCGGAGCTGAGTTGTCTGCCGTATCCAGATCAAGGATCGGCGCTTCATTGGTACCGTTGACGACTATGGTCACCGCAGCTGTGTCGGTCAGACCGCTACCGTCATCAATGGTATAGGTAAAGGTATCGGTAATCGAACTGCCCGAAGGTACCTGTTCGAATGATCCGTTCGGATCATAGCTGTAGGTACCGTTCGAGTTCAGGGTAACCAGGGCACCTGAAGCAAGCGTCACCTGGTTGCCAATGCCGGCAGCAGAGCCATTGATCTCGGTGACCGTGAGCGCGTTGCCTTCAGGATCATAGTCAGGCGAGCCATCGGTCAAGACGTTGCCGTTCGTCGGCACGGTATCATCGGAATCAACCGTCAGCAGGTCCGGATTGGCGACCGGCGCATCATTCGCACCGTTGATGGTGATGGTTATGTCGTGGCTGGTACCGTCTACCGATGTCACGCTTATGACGTCGGTCAGTGTTTCACCGGCATCCAGTGCGTCGATCACGGGGTTGAGATTGCTCGCCGTATAAGTCCAGCCACCCAGTGGATTGATGGTCACATCACCATACGCACCGCCATAGGTGCTGGAGATGAACTGGGCCTGACCATTGTCCGGGTCCGCAATGGTCAGGGCGCCGGCGGTGGTCAGATTGAACGGAGCGGAGTCTTCGGTGACAGATCCCGTATCAGTCCCGCCAATTGTCGCGTTTGGCGATGCAACGTGAACGATGGCTTCGCCCACATTGGAGTTGGTTGTGCCGTCATCGATGATGATGTCGAATTCGCGATTGCCGAACGTTGGAGTGCCGCTGGCGTTGTCATAGGTGATGGACGCAATCAACGCTTCCCATGCCGCCTGGGGAGCCGTACCGCCGCCCTGGACCGTGATGGAGAAGGCATCGGGCGCGCCGCTAACGTCATAATCCACCAGAAAATTGGTGCCGCCGGCGGCCACCAGCGTGCCAGTAACACCTGTTGCCAGCGCAAAATTCATACCGCCAATGTTCAGCAGTTCACTGTTGCCATCGGCCACACCGGACACGTTGATGGTCATGGATTCCAGGTTCGGCGAGTTGAGGTCGACGATATCAACGTCAGCGTCGGCGATGTTTACCGCGTCGCCGGTGTTGGTATTGAAAAAGGCGTCATATCCACGATTATCGAAACCGCCCCCGGAATTGTCCGGGTCAAGGTTCAACAATGGTGCGCCATTGGTGTTTACCCCGACCAAGCCTACCGCAGTCTCACCCATCGGATCGGTTATCTCGTAGGTGAATGTGTCATGCGAAATAGCGTTGCCGTCCGGATCGACAGTCAGCGTCTTGCCATCAGGATTGAGTGTAACAATGACCCCGGAGGGCAATGTCACGGTTGGATTGACCACCAGATCTACATCCACACCATTAATTTTCGTGATGGTGAGGTCAGCTGCGGTGTAGGTGTCACTGAAATCATTGTCCAGCGGGGAAATGATCACGCTTGCATTCGGCGTCGTCACAACCTCGTCCTCGAAGGCGGCAAGCACGCTTTCAAAGCTGTCTTCTCGGACAATCAGCCAGGAGTCATAGATCGCGTCACCGGTATCGGCGATGCCGATCTTGATATCGGTGGCCACGCCGATCTGCAGGTTTATGTTGACGGACAAGGTGGTGGTATAGCCGTCCATCTGGGTTGGCTCGGTTGTACGAGTGACGTGCAGCGACTGGTTGGCCGATTCATAAATCCCGTCATTGGGATCATGGGTTGAGTTCGGATCTTTCGAATCCGCGCTTTGGGTGCTGGTCGGATTTATCGTTCCGGCACTGTTTATCGTGTCGATACCAACCTGCTGACCGTCGGTGGTCACGGCATAGTTGACGCCATTGATCCAGATACCGATGGAATCGTTGAAACCCGCATAGACGTATTCGTTGTATTCATCCGAGCCGAACACAAACTGCAGGGTGAGCACACCTGTCGTGGACGTGATATTCGCTTCCAGAAACGATGCATCGAATGTGCTGATGCCGTTTTCCAGAGAATTGAAATCCGGGTCACCATCTGTTGCGCCAGGATCTGTAATGTTTGTACCAAAATTGCCGGCGGCGGTGGTTCCGACAATTCCGTTGGCGTTGCCGGTCGAGAAAATCACCCCTGAGTCAAAGCCCAGGAATGCAGAACCTGCGCCGTCCAGGGCGCCGGAAAATGTGGCCGCCTGGGATGCAGCGCCGGTATAAGAGGCGGAATTGATGGTGACGCCTGCCCCAAAGATGGTCTGCGCCAGCGCATCTGCCTGGTTGGTCGGCGGGACGACGACTTCGCTCTGAACCAGTTCCAAAAGGCCGTCGAATTGTTCAACGAAAATTGTTTCCGCCTCGACGGTCCCCGCCGACACTTCGAGATCCCAGTCACCGCCAAGACCGGCAGAACCTGTATCATCATCGGACGCTGCAACATCAGCTCCGGTTGCCGTCGCCAAAGCCTCGACGGTCAGCCTGCCAAGCCGGCCTTCCCCAAAATCGCAGCCATAGATCAGTATGTCGCCGGCATCCTCAAGGCTTCCGCCGATTTGCCCCCAGGATTGCGCCTGGCTGCCGGCAATGTTCGCGGCATCCACCAAGGCGTTGCCGAGTTGCAGCTGGCCGGACTGGCCGTGTGAAACAATATGCACCGCATCAATGCCGGAGCGGCCTTCCAGAACAGATGCCATAAAGGCAACACCGTCCTGGCCTGCATCAATGACATGAACTTCATAGGACGGATCGATACCGTCGACCAGCTGCTGGAAGTTTTCCGCATTGGCATCGACAAATACGACCTGCAGGCCGGCATCGCTGGTTGCACCGACCGGGCCAAGCCCCACATCGGCACTCGCTGCGATTGCTGGCGCGTTGAATGCGCCGGTTGCAGTTCCGGGCGTCAATACCGTCTGCTCTATCGATGCAACGGCCGTATCGATGCGGATCCACGCATCATTTACCCCGTGTTCACCAACTGAACGGTTTTCGCCGGTCTGAACGTCCACTACTATAGGTTGTCTAGCTGCCGCATCGCTCGCCAGTGTGAAAAGCACGGTTTCGCCTGCGCCTTCCCCAGCACCAGGGAAAACCACTTCAACCTGCGTCCCTGCTGTCAGGTCCAGATTGGGAACAATAGCAATTTCATCAATGAATTCAGGCAGTTCACCCAAATCAAAAATATCAAAACCAGCGCCGTTACTCATTCTAACTCTCCCGCAGCACATGCCAATTCGTGCACAGCCATGCGGGCAGTGAATCCCAGCCGGGTTAATTTACATCAAATTTGAACCGCGGCTAATGTCATTTTGGTTGAGTGAATCTTACAGCGGCGGGAGCAATGCGTCGCGCGCAAGGCCGATAACGTGTCAGACCCATCCGCGTAAATGATATACCAGCATGCCAATCCACTCCTTGATTGACTGTGTCGAGTAGTCCAGCGCCTTGGAATTTGGCAAAAATGCAAAAACCGATCTGGCCTCAATGGATGATGACAAGGCATCGATTGAAACCGGCGAGAATTTTACACCGGCTTTTCGGAACACCGCCGCTGCACGCGGCATGTGCAAGGCAGATGTAACAAGCAGAGCGGATGAGAACCCGTTCTCCCGCATCCGGGCAAGGCTGTTGATCGCATTTTCGTGTGTGTTTCTGGAGTCGCTTTCCAGCACGATATCCGCATCATCAACACCAAATTCCCGCAGAAAACCGGCAATAATCTCTGCTTCGGACCTGGAATCAAGCTGCGAAACGGGACGGCCGCTGCTCACCAGTATCCGGTCCACCTTGCCCGCCTTAAGCAGGCGAACGGCATGCAGGATGCGATCCGCCCCGGATTTCAGGTCCGCATAGGGATTGAGCCCCTGTGACTGAACGCTGACTCCCCCCAGAACAATGGCCACGTCGGCTTTCGGTAACGTATCGATACTTACGATGGGATACTGCTCCTCAAGAGAGTTGATCAGGCTCAACGCAGTTATCGGTGTGGCCGCCAGCCACAGATAAAGTGTCCCGAACGTGATCCAGGCCACCGCTTTGCGGCGTCTGCCCAACGCAAATGAAAAAAGACAGGCCAGTCCCGCCAGAACGGCAAAGCCGACAGGATAGACAAACAACGGGATGATTTTGTCGAGAAATAGAGACATGATAAACCGCAGTTTGGCGCGTGCCGGCTCGATTTGTCGAGCGATTGTTTAGAGCCTGTTGAATGTCGGTTTATGCACCATGCATCCGGCATAAATGGGGCCTGTGGAACACGGACATTCTCAATTTCACATCCCTTGTAAAGACTCTTTTAGGGCTCTGCCGGTAGTTTTGCCCGGCTGGGTTGCCGTTCATGCGGCATCCTGCGTGCGTTAACCCACTTGAGCGACAGGTAGTTGGTTATGTGTATTGAGTCAGTAAATCGGTGTGCCTGGACCGGTTACCACCGGGACATTCGATAATGAGCATAGACGGCGACGGCAGCGACAATATCCTCAATGGTACAACCGGTGATGACACGATCAACGGATTTGCCGGGGATGACACGATCAATGGCGATGCTGGCAACGACATCATCAATGGTGGCGATGACAATGACACGCTCAATGGCGGTGCCGGCGATGACACGATCAATGGCGATGCTGGCAACGACATCATTAACGGTGGCGATGACAATGACACGCTCAATGGCGGTGCCGGCGATGACACGATCAATGGCGATGCTGGCAACGACATCATCAATGGTGGCGACGACAATGACTGGATCGATGGCGGTCTGGGCGATGATGTAATCGATGCCGGTGCCGGCGACGACATCGTCATCTACGATGCCAACGACACCACGCTTGCACTTGGCGGGGCCGGAAATGACATCCTGGTCTACAATGACGGCGAGTATGAATTCCGCGATGTTTCGCTTCAGGGGTTCGAATTCTCCGGCGAGCGGTACGTCGACGGTACCGACAACGTGTATGACATTTTTGACCTTTCGTTCAACTACATCGAAGAGCGCCGGTTTCACAACGACGGAACCTATACGCTTACCGTGTTCGATTATGACGAGACCGAGACATGGTCTGAGTGGATCCGCATTTACGATGCCGCCGGCAATGTGACGTTTGAAGAATTTGTCGATGACGACAATGGCGGCGGTGGTAATACCAACACCGCGCCGGAAGATTATGCGCCGGTCACCGAAGACCTTGTTCTGACCGTCACAGGCAACCTGTTTACCGACGATCTCATCTTTTATCCGGCCGGGACCTATGTGCTGACCGAAGTCGCCGGCATCGCTGTGCCAGGTACCGGATCGGTGTTCATAACCGGGACATACGGAACCCTGGAAGTCTGGGCAAACGGCGATTACTCCTATGTTCTGGACAACTCCCTGGTCCAGGGCTTCACGACCGACGATATTATTCCCGATACCTTTGCCTATAATTTCACCGAAGACGGTTTTGGTCTGAACACCGACCTGATTATCGAAATCACCGGCAACAATGACGCACCGATTGCCAGCGACAACACGGCCACGGTGCAGGAAGACCTTATTCTGTCGGCTACCGGCAATGTCATTACCGATGACGATGGTTTCGGCATTGACAGCGATATCGAAAACCAGCCTATCGGCATTGTCGAAGTCAACAGCGTCAGCTTGAACCCGACCGGCACAACGCTGATTACCGGCACATATGGCACATTGACCATTGATGGCGCCACCGGCGATTACACCTATGATCTGAACAATGCTAGTCCGGCGGTTGCGGCGCTGGACTTCGGTGAATCACTCATTGATTCCTTCACCTACAGCCTCACCGACGGCAGTGTGGTGACAACGGCAGACCTGGATGTCACGATCGAAGGGTCGGACACCAGCGTTCAGGCCTTTGCGGACATCAATTCCACGACGGAAGATGATGTGGTCGCGGCCACCGGCAACGTGCTCGACAATGACTTCGGGCTTGGTATTACCGTCATCAACGTCAACGCCACAGCGGTAGCAACTTCCGGCGATACCGTGATTGCCGGCAGCTATGGTACGTTGACCATCAGTGCCGACGGTTCGTACTCATATCTGGTCGATCCTGCTTCAAGCGCGGCCCAGGAACTCAAAGACGGCGAAACGCTTACCGAGACATTCACCTACACGGCCGAAAACGCCTTCAACAATACCGAGAATTCAAACCTGACCGTCACCATCAACGGTGTGAACGATGTCGCTGTCGTGACAGGCGATGACACGGCTGAGGTCACGGAAGATCTCGGCAACCCGCCATCCGACCTTGGTGTTCTGGTCGTAGATGACGCCGATGCCGGAGAATCATCATTCCTGGCCGGCACTTACAACGGCACTTACGGGACTGTCGCGCTCATCGCTGCAGGCAGCTATACCTATACCCTGAACAATTCGGATCTGCTGGTGCAATCCCTGGGTGCCGGCATTACCGCTACGGATACGGTCACGGTTCAGTCGTTTGACGGATCGACGCACAATGTCACAGTCACCATAACCGGTATCAACGACGTGGCGGTCGTAGGTGGCGATGATCAGGCAAGCGTCACCGAAGACGATGACCCACTCACCCTGACGGATTCCGGGATTTTGACGGTCGCCGATGTTGACACCGGTGAAGCCGAATTCAATCCTGAAACAATAGTTGGCACTTATGGCTCCTTGACCATAGATGCGCTGGGCAACTGGACCTATTCGGCAGACAATACACCACTGACCATCCAACAGCTTGGCGCCACCGCATCACTGACCGAGACAATCACTGTCTCGACCTACGACGGCACCACCCACAACATCGATGTCGTCATCAACGGCACCAATGACGCGGCCATTATTGCCGGTTTGGACACCGGCAGCGTCAAGGAGGAAGACGACCCCGTAACACTGACAGCTTCAGGCGCGCTGACCATCTCCGACATCGACCTGGGAGAAGAGGTCTTCAATGCCAACACGACGCCGGGTTCATATGGTTCGCTGACCATAGACGCTGCAGGCAACTGGACCTATTCGGCAGACAACACCCTGCCGGCCATCCAGGCGCTCGGCGAAGGCTCGTCTGTGATCGACACCATCACCATCCAGTCAATTGACGGCACCACCCACGATGTCGCGATCACCATCGAGGGAACCAACGATCCGGCGATCATCAGTATAGGGGTTCTGCCGACTGTAACTGAAGATGACGAACCGGTCACCTTGACCGGACTTGGCACCATCAACATCACCGATGTCGATGCAGGCCAGGCCCAGTTCACTCCCGGAAATCTCAACGGCTTGTACGGGGTGCTGACACTGGATGCTGCCGGTAACGCATCTTACAGCGCGGACAATACACAAACGGTCATCCAGTCACTCGGTGCCGGCAGCACATTGACTGACACCATCACCGTTTCCTCTGTCGACGGCACAACTTTCGATGTGAATGTGGTCATCAACGGCACCAATGATGCTGCCGTGATCGCCGGCGTGGATACCGGCGGTGTCACCGAAGACGGCGGCGCACTTCAGGTCACAACCGGCACCCTGACCATCTCCGATATCGACACCGGTGAAGAACTGTTCACGGTCGGCGGCGCATCCGGCAGCTATGGCTCCGTGACCATCGATGCAGCAGGCGCGTGGACCTACACGCTCGACAATGCCAATGCCGCCGTACAGGCCCTGCCTCTCGGCGCTACCATGAACGATACCGTCACGGTAACCGCCATTGACGGCACCACCCATGACATCACCATCACCATCACCGGCACCAATGATGCTGCCGTGATTGGCGGGGTGGACACCGGCGGTGTCACCGAAGACGGCGGTGTGGCTGAAGTTGTATCCGGCACCCTGACCATCTCCGATATCGACACCGGTGACGAGTTTTTCACTGCCGGTGGTGCAGCCGGCACCTATGGCTCCTTGACCATCGACGCCAACGGCAACTGGACCTACACGCTCGACAATGCCAATGCCGCCGTGCAGGCCCTGCCTCTCGGCGCCACCATGAACGACACCGTCACGGTAACCGCCATTGACGGCACTCCCCATGACATCATCATCACCATCACAGGCACCAATGATGCTGCTGTGATCGCCGGGGTGGACACCGGTGATGTAACCGAAGACGGCGGTGCGCTGCAGGTGACCTCCGGTACCCTGACCATTTCCGACATCGACACAGGTGAGGAACTGTTCACGGCAGGAGGCGCAACCGGCACTTATGGCTCCGTGACCATTGATGCTGCAGGTGCGTGGACCTACACGCTCGACAATGCCAATGCAGCAGTGCAGGCTTTGCCGCTCGGCGCCACCATGAACGACACCGTCACGGTAACCGCTGTTGACGGCACCACCCATGACATCATCATCACCATCACAGGCACCAATGACGCTGCCGTGATCGCCGGTGTGGACACCGGTGATGTAACCGAAGACGGCGGTGCGCTGCAGGTGACCTCCGGCACCCTGACCATTTCCGATGTCGACACAGGTGAGGAACTGTTCACGGCAGGAGGCGCAACCGGCACCTATGGCTCTGTGACCATCGATTCAGCAGGCGCATGGACCTATACGCTCGACAATGCCAATGCCGCCGTGCAGGCCCTGGCGCTCGGCGCCACCATGAATGACACCGTCACGGTAACAGCCATTGACGGCACCACCCATGACATCACCATCACCATCACTGGTGTAAATGATGCTGCGGTTATCGCCGGTGTGGATACCGGTGACGTAACCGAAGACGGCGGTGCGCTTCAGGTGACAACCGGCACCCTGACCATTTCCGATGTCGACACCGGCGAAGAACTGTTCATACCCGGTACCTATGGTCCGCAAACCATCGAGCACAACGGCGCTTTCCAGCTCTCTGTGAACCCCGGCAATTTCTACGAGATCAGCAATGGGGTTGATACACCGGTTGTCCTGAAGGTCAGCGCAACCGAGGTGGGCCCCGCAACATTTGCCGGCTGGTCCACACTTCAGGCAGAAGCCTCCGGTAACGGTTTTGCTGTACTGTGGCAGGATCCCAACGGCGATTATGCCGTCTGGCAGACCGATGCCAACGGTGTCTACGAATCTTCCTACAGCCTGGTCGAAGCCCAGTTGGGTGGTATTGAAGCCCAGTTTGCAGCAGACCTGAATGGCGACGGATTTATCGCAGGCGCCGTTGCAACCCCGGTACATGCCGGCACCTATGGTTCCTTGACCATCGATGCCATCGGCAACTGGACCTACACGCTCGACAATGCCAATGCCACCGTGCAGGCCCTGCCGCTCGATGCCACATTGAATGACACCGTCACGGTAACTGCCGTTGATGGCACAACCCATGACATCACCATCACCATCACGGGTACAAATGATGCTGCCGTTATTGGCGGCGTGGACACCGGTGGTGTAACCGAAGATGGCGGCGCGCTTCAGGTGACATCCGGGACCCTGACCATCTCCGATGTCGATACTGGAGAGGAACTCTTCGCATCTGGCACCTTTGGCCCACAAAACATCGAACGCGAGGGCGCACACCAGCTTTCTGTCAACTCCGGCAACTTCTACGAGGTCAGCAACGGGGTTGACACACCCGTCACCCTCAAGGTCGGCACCACCGAGGTTGGCCCGGCAACATTTGCCGGCTGGGCCGCATTGCAGACAGAAGCCTCCGGTGGCGGTTTTGCTGTGCTGTGGCAGGATCCCAATGGCGACTATGTCATGTGGCAGACCGATGCGACAGGCGTTTACGAATCCTCATATAGCCTGTTGGCCTCTGAACTTGTCGGGCTTGAGCCCCTGTTCGCGGCAGACCTGAACAACGACGGATTTGTCGGAAGTGACATCGCAACCCAGCTGTTTTCCGGCACGTATGGGTCCCTGACCATTGATGCCAACGGCAACTGGACCTACACCCTCGACAATGCAAATGCCGCCGTGCAGGCCCTGCCGCTCAATGCCATCATGAACGATGTTGTCACGGTATCTGCCATTGACGGCACCACCCATGACATCACCATCACCATTACCGGTACAAATGATGCAGCCATAGTTGGTGGCGTGGATACCGGAAATGTAACCGAAGACGGCGGCGCGCTTCAGGTCACAACTGGTACATTGACCATCTCCGACATCGACACCGGTGAGGCACTGTTCACGGCCGGTGGCGCCACCGGCACATTTGGCTCTGTAACCATCGATGCCAACGGCAACTGGACCTACACGCTCGACAATGCCAATGCAGCCGTGCAGGCCCTGCCGCTCGGCGTCACCATGAACGATACCGTCACGGTAACCGCCATTGACGGCACTCCCCATGACATCACTATCACCATTACCGGCATCAATGATGCCGCTGTTGTCAGCGGTGACGATCAGGGCGCTGTCACCGAAGACAATGATCCTGCGACACTGACCGACACAGGCCTGTTGTCGATCTCGGATGTGGATACCGGCGAAGCTGTGTTCACCGCTGAAACGGTTGTCGGTACTCTCGGATCTCTGACCATCACAGCTGCCGGAAACTGGACATACACGGCAGATAACACCCAGTCGGCGATCCAGTCGCTGGGTCAGGGTGAAACAGCTACAGATACCATCACGGTAAGCGCGATTGACGGCACGACCCACAATATCGATATTGTGATAACCGGCATCAATGACGCACCGGAGCCCGGCGTCGACGACATTGGTACGATAACCTCAACCGGCATTACCATCCTTGTCTCGAACATCCTGTCCAACGATACCGATGCCGAGGGCGATACTCTGTCGGTGACAGAGATTGACGGCAACGCCATCGTGCCAGGCGGCAGTGTTGCCGTTCGTGATGGTGTGGTCACCATGTCACCGGACGGCACCACGCTGACGTTCATACCGACTCCAAGTTATTCCGGGCCAACCAGCTTCAACTATACTGCATCTGACGGTATCGACACCGGCGAAGGCACCGTGACGACGGAGGTTGAGGCCGTTGCCGGTGATGACAGTCTCGTGGTCAGCGAAGATGCCTTCGGTACTATTGATGTGCTGGCCAATGACGGCGTCGTTCCAGGTGCCGTCACCGGCTTCACCATCACGTCACAACCCGAAAATGGCTCACTGATTGTCAATCCGGACCTGACTGTCACCTATACGCCTGATCCTGACTATAACGGCCCCGATCAGTTCGAGTATCAATTCACCGGTATGTCAACAGGCCTTGAGTTTGAGTTTTATCAAAGGGCGCCCGGAGGCGACACAGTAGACAATATTGGGAAGGAGAGGGTAATGGTGGCCTCAAAGCCACTGGGATTGCTACCGAATTCAATGTGAACGAGCTGGCCGTTGAGTTCTCCGGCTCAGGCGACACATTCGGCTTTAGATACACCGGCTACATCTACATTGAAACAACCGGTCTCTACACCTTCTCGACCACATCGGACGACGGCAGCAATCTGTCAATCGATGGCAATGAGATCGTTGATAATGACGGTACACACAGTGCACTGACCGAGTCCGGCCAGCTAAATGTAGTTGCCCCAGGGTACTATCCCATTGAAATCCTGTACTTTGACAAAACTGGCGATGACATTCTGGCTGTCACAGTTTCCGGTCCCGATACCGGCAATGTGGAAATGGATCTGTTCGCCTCCGGCCTGGTGGGTCATTCGCTGCGCACGGACACGGCGACCATCGATATCACCGTAAACCCGGTCAACGACGCTGCCGCCATTGCCGGTGTAATTGCAGGCTCGGTAACGGAAGACGAGACGGCGCCGACACTGACCGCGTCGGGCGCGCTGACAATCAGCGACATCGATGACCCGGCAGAAGAAGTCTTTGTCGCGGGCATCGTCAGTGGCGCCGTCGGCGATATCTCAATCGATGCGGCGGGTAACTGGACTTACACGGCGCAGTCAGACAATGCTGCAATCCAGGCGCTTGGCGCCGGTGAAACGCTGATCGACACCGTCACGGTGTCGTCCGTCGACGGCACCCAGCAAAACATCACCATTACCATCACCGGCACCAATGACGCTGCCGTGATCGGCGGCGGCGATACCGGCGGGGTAATTGAAGACGGCGGTGCAACTGAAGCTGTGTCCGGCGCCTTGAGCATTTCCGATGCCGACACCGGTGAAGAACTGTTCACGGCAGGTGTTGCTGCGGGAGCATACGGCTCGCTGATCATTGATGCCAACGGCAACTGGACCTACACGCTCGACAATGCCAATGCCGCCGTGCAGGCCCTGCCGTTCAGTGTCACACTGAATGATACCGTCACGGTCACCGCCATTGACGGCACAACCCACGACATCATTATCGCCATTGCGGGAACCAATGATGCAGCCGTGATCGCCGGTGTGGATACCGGTGACGTCACCGAAGATGGCGGTGCTCTGCAGGTTAAAACCGGCACGCTGACCATTTCCGATATCGACACTGGTGAAGAACTGTTCAACGCCGGAGGTGCAACCGGCACCTATGGCTCTGTGACCATCGATGCGGCAGGTGCGTGGACCTATACGCTCGACAATGCCGATACAGCGGTGCAGGCCTTGCCGCTCGGCGCCACATTGACCGACACTGTCTCTGTATCTGCTGTTGACGGCACCACCCATGACATCACCATCACTATCGCTGGTGTAAATGATGCCGCGGTTATCGCCGGTGTGGATACAGGTGACGTAACCGAAGACGGCGGTGCGCTGCAGGTGGCGTCCGGCACCCTGACCATCTCCGATGTCGATACTGGTGAAGAGCTGTTCACGGCAGGTGGCGCAACCGGTACTTATGGCTCTTTGACCATTGATGCTGCAGGTGCGTGGACCTACACGCTCGACAATGCCAATGCAGCCATTCAGGCCCTGCCGCTTGATGCCACCATCAATGATGTACTCACGGTAACCGCCATTGACGGCACCACCCATGACATCACCATCACCATCACCGGTGCCAATGATGCTGCCGTAATAGCCGGTGTCGATACCGGCGGTGTAACCGAAGACGGCGGTCCGCTTCAGGTCACAACCGGCACCTTGACCATTTCGGATGTCGACACAGCTGAAGAACTGTTCACCGCCGATGGCATAACCGGCATTTATGGCCCTTCAACCATCGAGTACATCGGTGCATACGAGCTGTCTGTGAACCCCGGCAATTTCTACGAGATCAGCAATGGGGTTGATACGCCCGTTACCCTCAAGGTCGGAACGACCGAGGTTGGTCCCGCAACCTTTGCCGGCTGGTCTGCACTTCAGGCAGAAGCCTCTGACGGCGGGTTTGCCGTGTTGTGGCAGGATCCCAACGGCGACTATGCCGTTTGGGGGACCGATGCCAACGGCGTCAACGTATCTTCATACAGCCTGGTGGAATCTGAGTTGGGCGGAGTTGAAGCCCTGTTCGCGGCAGATCTGAACGGCGATGGCCTTATCGGGACCGACATCGCAACCCAGTTGTATGCAGGCACTTACGGGTCTTTGACTATCGATGCCAACGGCAACTGGACCTACACGCTCGACAATGCCAATGCAGCCGTGCAGGCCCTGCCGCTGAATGCCACCATGAACGATGTTGTCACGGTAACCGCTGTTGACGGCACAACCCATGACATCACCGTCACCATCACCGGCACCAATGATGCTGCCGTGATCGCCGGTGTGGACACCGGTGGTGTCACCGAAGACGGCGGTGTGGCTGAAGTTGTGTCCGGTACATTGACCATCTCCGATATCGACACTGGTGAAGACCTGTTCTCGGCCGGTGGCGCATCCGGCGCCTATGGCTCTGTGACCATCGATGCAGCAGGCGCGTGGACCTATACGCTCGACAACGTCAATGCAGCCGTGCAGGCCCTGCCTCTCGGCGCCACCATGAACGATACCGTCACGGTGACCGCCATTGACGGCACCACCCACGACATCACCATCACCATCACCGGTACCAATGATGCTGCCGTGATCGCCGGTGTGGATACCGGCGGTGTCACCGAAGACGGCGGCGCGTTGCAGGTCACAACCGGCACACTGACCATCTCCGATATCGATACCGGTGAAGAACTGTTCACGGCCGGTGGCGCATCCGGCGCCTATGGCTCTGTGACCATCGATGCAGCAGGCGCGTGGACCTACACGCTCGACAACGCCAATGCAGCCGTGCAGGCCCTGCCTCTCGGCGCCACCATGGACGATACCGTCACGGTAACCGCCATCGACGGCACTCCCCATGACATCATCATCACCATCACCGGCACCAATGACGCTGCCATAATCGCCGGTGTGGACACCGGCGGTGTCACCGAAGACGGCGGTGCGCTGCAGGTCACAACTGGCACCCTGATCATCTCCGACATCGACACTGGTGACGAACTGTTCACGGTCGGCAGTTCTACTGGAACCTATGGCTCCGTAACCATTGATGCCACCGGTAACTGGACCTACACGCTCGACAATGCCAATGCAGCAGTGCAGGCCTTGCCGCTCGGCGCCACCATGAACGACACCGTCACGGTAACCGCCATCGACGGCACTCCCCATGACATCACCATCACCATCACCGGCACCAGTGATGCTGCCGTGATCGGCGGTGTGGACACCGGTGATGTAACCGAAGACGGCGGTGCGCTGCAGGTCACAACCGGCACCCTGACCATCTCCGATATCGACACCGGTGAAGAGCTGTTCGCAGTCGGCAGCGCATCCGGCACTTACGGGTCTTTGACCATCGATGCCGCAGGCGCGTGGACCTACACGCTCGACAACGCCAATGCCACCGTGCAGGCGCTGGCGCCAAATGCCACCATGAACGATGTTGTCACGGTAACCGCCATTGACGGCACCACCCATGACATCACGGTCACCATCAACGGTACCAATGATGCGACGGTGGCTGCAGACGAGGCACCCGTGGTTGTCGCGCCCGGCCAGACAGTCAACATTGACGTACTGGCCAATGATTCAGACGTCGATGATGTAACCCTGGCGGTGACCGGCATCATCGACCCGGCAGACCCGGCAATCGTGCTTCAGTTTGATGGTTCGTCACAGGTGACGCTGGCTTCAGGCACCGTTATCGAGCTCATGGGCGACGGCAGCTTGAACATCACCGAAGGCGTCGTCCCGGCTGACATCGAAACATTCCAGTACCAGGTCACATCAAGTGACGGGGGTACAGCGCAGGCCACCGTGACACTGCACATCGACACCGATGGCGACACGATTTCCAACCTGGTTGATATTGACGATGACAATGACGGCATTATCGATATCAACGAAGCAGTGCAGTCTACCGGCTCCGACAGCGGAATTGACGGAGCGCTTTCGTCCGGCAATGTCTCGTTCGGCATTTCAAGTGCAGACCTGAATGACCAGGACGGCGATCACGTTCTGACCGCGGTAACGGTAAACGGCAAGACATTTACCGACTTTGTCGTGCCTGATGGTTACAACTATAATTTCACCGCCAGCGTCGATCTGACCTATCAGAAAGACGGGGCGACCGAAGCATCGTTCTCCGGATCAGCAGACTGGGGCGCAGACATTCTGCCGGCCTTCCAGTCCACGGACCTGAACGACTACCAGGAATCCAGTTCTGACTTCAACGCCGGCGATTATTACGAACTGAACTACACTACACCCCTGTTTGTGACCGCGGGCACCTTTGTCGGCGTGACCGAACGCGGCGGCAACAACCCGGTTGAAATCCAGGCCTATGATGACCAGGGCAATCCTCTTGGCGGCAAGGTCCTGGTCAGCGGATCGGACTATCTGGACACCGGAGCCTCGCAGAACAGCACTCAGAATGCCGGGATGGCGATCTATGCACTCGATGATCTGGCACCCGTCGGCTCCGACATCGCGTCCATTCGGGTGTTCATTCCGGCCGGTTCCGGTGGCCCCGACGGCAAGGTGTTCGTCTTCGGTGACGGCGTTGCCTTTGGCGGCGGCAACCGGCTCGACATTGATTCAGACAATGACGGCATCACCGACAATGTCGAGGCACAGGCCACCGGCAGCTACATTGCCCCGTCCGGTGTGGACCTGGACCAGGACGGTCTCGATGACGCCTACGATGCCGATGTCGGCTCAACCGACGCAGCCCTGAGCGCCGGCCTTATCCCGGTTGATACCGACGGTGACGGGTTCGCGGATTATGTTGACTTCGATTCCGACAATGATGAACTGACCGACGCTGAAGAACGCGGTGACGGCGGACCAACGTCTTCCACGTCAACCGCAGACGCCGACGGTGACGGCCTGCTCGACGTGTTTGAAGGCAGCGATGCAAATGACGGCTTTGACGTCAATGATGAAAACATCGACGATGTGACCGGCGATTTCAACATCGGGGGTGTTCCCAATCTGTTGCCCGACGGCTCCAACGCCGACGCGTTCATTGACCTGTCATTCCGCGATGTAAACGACGCACCGGTTGCAACGGACAATGCGGCAAGCGTGACCGAAGACACCGACCTTGATCACACCGGAAATGTCCTGACCGACAATGACGGTGCGGGTATCGACAGCGATATAGAAGGTGACAGCCTGATTGTCAGCGGTGTCGGCGAAAGCCCGGTTCCCCTGTTCGGATCGGCAACAATTGTCGGACTGTACGGCACGCTGCAGATCACGCGCGATGGCAGCTACACCTATACATTGGACAGCAGCAATGTTGCAGTGCAGGCCCTGGCGGCCGGCGAGACGCTCAATGAAAGCTTCGACTATGAAATCAGCGATGGATCGTTGACCGCAACCGCCAGCCTCACACTCACCATCAATGGCACGGCAGATGCCCCGGTCATCGTGCAGGGCGACGGCAATGACAACGACCTGTACGGTGCCGACAACAATGACATCATCGACGGGCTGGACGGCAATGACACCATCACCGGGTTCGGCGGCGACGATACATTGAACGGCGACGGCGGCAACGACTTGCTCGACGGTGGCGCAGGCGCGGATACACTCACCGGTGGCAGCGGCTCGGATACGCTTATCGGTGGTGCCGGTGCCGACACACTGGACGGCGGCAGCGGATTTGACACTGCGTCTTACCGCACCGCAACCGAAGCTGTCGTCATCAATCTGTCAGATACGAGCCTGAACACCGGCGATGCGGCAGGTGACCAGTATACCGATGTGGATATGTATGAAGGCTCCGCCTTCAACGACACCCTGATCGGAAACAGCGTTACCAACTTCCTGGCTGGCGGCGAAGGAGACGATACCCTTGCCGGAGGTGCCGGAGACGATGCCCTGGTTGGAGGACTCGGCGCCGATGTACTTGACGGCGGTGAAGGCTTTGACAACATCGCCTATGTCTATGCCACTTCGGGTGTCACCGTGGATCTTTCCAATTCGGCTAACAATACCGGCGAAGCTTTCGGTGATACCTTTATCAGCGTGGAAATGGTCCAGGGCTCTGTGTTCAACGATACCATCACCGGCGACACGGGTGACAACTGGCTTTATGGTTACAGCGGCGATGACGTCGTCAATGGTGGGGCCGGGGCAGATGTCATATTCGGCAATGATGGATCGGATACTTTGAGCGGCGGCACCGGAGCCGACACTTTCTTCTTCATCGCGGGCGATACCGGAACAGACACGGTTACAGATTTTGAAGATGACGTGGATCAGCTCAATCTGCAGTATCTCGGATTCTCCTCGACCCAGCAGGTCCTGAACGCCGCTTCAAGCAGTGGGGCTGACACGGTGATCGATCTGGGTGGCGGCAACTCGATAGTCTTGCAGAATTTCGCGTTCGCCAATTTCAACGAAACCGACTTTCTGGTTTAGGCGAAGATGACAATTCTAAGCGGATATTCCTGTTGTCGATCGTCCGGTAGAGACGCCCAGTGACTGGTTTTAATCGTCGATTAACCAGAATCATCAAATACTTGCCAAACATTGTAAACATGGCGTGGAAAATTCATCATGGCTTTCAAGACGACCGTCCCGAAAGTTTGGGTCAGACCCAAACTTCTGTGCATAAACATTGCCGAACTCACAAAACTGTCTTGCGGCAGTGGGATGGATCTTATCACTCCCGGTGCCAGCCAATCGCCAGGCTGCTGATTGGTTACCTGACAGAAGCATCAATCAACAACGCTAACCAACATCCTGAACGACCCCCCCCCCGGCGCCCTTTCGGTTCTGATTGAACCGATGCCGCACCCGGTTGTTGCTATCGCATCTCGCTGACCAGATCCGGTTTTCCACCGGCAACTGATTGCGACGGGACATGCGCCGACAGACAGCCGTTTTCGAGTGTGTAGAGCTTGTCCGTCCACGACAGCGACGACAATCGGTGCGCGACAACAATAATTGTCGTATGCGGGCGAAGCCCCTGCAGTGTCGCAACAATAGCCGCTTCATCGGCGGGGTTAAGCGCACTTGTGGCTTCATCGAGAAACAGGACTGCGGGTTTCAGGTAAAGCGCCCTGGCCAGGGAAATACGCTGGCGCTGACCGCGGGACAGGCGGCTGCCACGATCACCGAGCACGGTATCCAGCCCATCGGGAAGGGTGCGGACAATTTCGGCGCCGCCCGCCTTCTCCAGCGCTGCCCAGACCCCCGTGTCTTCAGGCTCATCATCAAACGGCGCAACATTGTACCTGACACTGTCATTCACCAGTTGAGCGTCCTGTAACACATAGGCCACAGTCTGCCGCCACGCCTTGCGGCGCGTGTCGTCGAGCACCTCATCATCGACACAAATTCGCCCTCTGGTCGGCACCAGCAAGCCCGACATCAGATCAAGCAGCGTGGTCTTGCCTGCACCCGACAGGCCGACAACACCAATGGCAGAGCCTGCCGGCAGTTGCATGCAGATGTCTTGCAGAACTTCTGTTTCGCTGTCGGGATAGGTATAGGCAACATTTTCCAGCGCAAGCGAGTTGCGAAACGCGATGGCGTCCATGGTACCGACCGGCAGGTTTTCACTGTGGGTCTCCGCTGCAGCACGCAGATCATGTATGCGCTTCCATCCCGGCATCATTGCAAACAGATCACGCACCGCGCGCTGCAGTTCGCCGGCACGCGGAAACAGACGGGCAAAGATAATGATGAGCGCAACCGGCTCGACACTCAGTGTTTCCGTGTATGAACTGACCAGCCAGATCAACGCGGCCAGCATGAAAACGGCGGCCAGATCATGCACCAGGCCTGCCTGGGCACCGTTGCTGGCCCGCAGAACCATGGCCTCGACATATCGCTGCGACAAATCATCGAAGCGTTTGTCTGCCTGCTCTTCACCGGCTGCTGACTTGATCGACTTGAGATCATCCAGTTGATGGCGAAACCGTTTGAAGAGGTTTTCCAGCAGCGAAACCGAACGCTGGCTGAGACGATAGGATTTGAAGTCAAATCCCAGTATCGGCAAGGCCACTGCGAATGCCAGTACCATTACGATGAGTGTCAGGCGCGCATCAATCAGCAGTGCGGTTGCCAGGCTGACCGACACTGCAAACATGCTGGACGCAAGCCGTGCCAGGGCACTGACACCAAAGGCTGCGTTTTCTGACTGTATCGACAGTGAGTGGTTCAGAACTCCGCTGTCCTGCATGGCAAGAAATGGCCAACTGGCGCTTGTAACCGCACGATGTGTTGATGCCCGCAACTCATGCAGAAAACTGTATTGCAGGCGGGCAGCAGCAATGTTGTAGGCAAAGCCGATCACGGCGCGGGCAACCATCAGCCCCACAAAAACCAGCAACACCGAGCGAAGCGACAGATCGAGCCCGAGCCGATCAAACCCGGACCCAAGAACATCTGTAAACCAGCTCGTCTCGCCTTCCGAGGCAACGCCGACCAGAGCCAGCAGCGGGATAAGCAGGATGAGGCCAAGTCCTTCAGCCAGGGTTCGCACAACCAGTAGCACGACATTGAGGGCAAGCAGGCCGGGGCGGAATTTCCACAGGGACAAGATGAAGCTTATGAATGACATCCCAGGATAGGCCTGCTGTTCAAGATTCATACGAAGTCGAAAATCAGCCGATCAATCGATTCGGTTGTGGCACAGCCTAGAGCAACATGGGTTCACTTGAACCCGTAAAGTTGCTCTAGCACTTTGAAAGCGATCAGTTTTATGTTTTTTGATTGTTTCAATCAAAAAACATACTGATCTAGAGCAACATGGGTTCACTTGAACCCATAAAGTCTTGCCGGCACACCGGAATTCACCGGCCACGTACTGTCTCACCGGTTATCGGGGAGTTCCGGCAACAATGTCCTGAAATAGTCAATCGTCCAGCCAAGACCCTTTTCCAGCTCGATAGTCGGTTGCCAGTCAAGCGTCTGCTTCGCCACGCTGATATCCGGTTGCCGTTGCTTGGGGTCGTCCTGCGGCAGGTCGTGATAAACGATCTCCGACTTCGAACCGGTCATCTCAACGACCTTTTCTGCCAGCTCCTTGATGGTGAACTCATTCGGATTGCCAAGATTGACCGGTCCGGTGGTTTCCGGGCCGGTTGCCATCAGCTTCAGAAAACCTTCAACAAGATCATCAACATAGCAGAAGGACCGTGTTTGCGATCCGTCACCAAAAAGGGTTATGGGTTCGCCTCGCAAGGCCTGCATGATGAAGTTTGAAACCACCCGGCCGTCGGCGGGATGCATGCGAGGACCGTAGGTATTGAAGATGCGGGCAACCTTGATCTCAAGTCCGTGCTGGCGATGGTAATCGAAGAACAGGGTTTCCGCGCATCGTTTGCCCTCATCATAACACGACCGCGGTCCGATTGGATTGACGTTGCCCCAGTAGTCTTCGGTCTGTGGATGCACGACCGGATCGCCGTAGACTTCACTTGTCGACGCCTGGAACACCTTGCTGCCCAGACGCTTGGCAAGCCCGAGTACATTGATCGCACCATGAACGGACGTTTTGGTGGTCTGGACCGGATCGTGCTGATAGTGCACCGGAGATGCCGGACAGGCCAGGTTGTAAATCTCGTCCACTTCCACATAGAGCGGGAAAGTCACGTCATGACGCATGAATTCAAAACGCGGATGATTGTGAAACTGATCAATGTTCCGCTTGGTACCGGTGAACAAATTGTCGGCACACAACACATCGTGCCCCTGCTCCAACAACCGGTCAATAAGGTGCGAGCCGATAAAACCGGCCCCTCCGGTTACCAGGATGCGCTTGCGGCTGTCATATAATCTGGCCAATTCGGTTTCCTCTTCTAGATCAGGATGATTTTTGGTTGTCACAACCAAAAATCATAAACCTGATCGATTTTAAAGTGTTAGAGCAACTTTATGGGTTCAATAGAACCCGTGTTGCTCTAGCGTTCAGGTTTTCAAACCATAGTAGTCACGATACCAGCGGGCGAAGCAGGCAATGCCATGCTCCACGTTTACCTTCGGATTATAACCGGTCAAATTCGACAATACCGAAATGTCCCCCCAGGTATCACGCACATCGCCGGCTGCCATGCCGGTAAAATTGATCTGCGCCTTGACGCCCAGTGAATTCTCCAGGCACTCGATATAGTGCATCAGTTCAACCCGCGTGCCGGAAGCAATATTGACCAGCCTGTGCGGCGCCACCGGGCTTGTGCCAAGCCGGGCCGGTTGGCCGTCAACCGTCGCTACCGGTTCGGGTGTTGTCGGCATCAGCCCCACTACCGCATCCACCACATCGCTGACATGGGTGAAGTCGCGGGTCATCCTGCCATGATTGTACACTTCAATGGGCTCACCTTTTAACATGGCATCGGCGAACTTGAAAAACGCCATGTCGGGCCGGCCCCACTCGCCATAAACCGTAAAGAACCGCATGCCTGTCATCGGCAAGTTGAACAGATCAGAATAAGAGTGGGCCATCATCTCATTGGATTTCTTGGTGGCCGCATAAAACGATACGGGATGTTCCACCGGGTGGCTTTCCGACCATGGCAGCGTGGTATTGGCGCCGTAGACGGAACTGGTTGAGGCGTACAGGAAATGCGCCGGCTTTGCAGCACGCGCCAGTTCCAGCATGTTGCTGAACCCCACCAGGTTGCTGTCCACATAGGCTTGCGGGTTGTCGAGACTGTAGCGGACACCGGCCTGTGCCGCCAAATGCACAACGATTTCCGGATCAGCCTGCTGCCAAACGTCGTCCAGCGCCGCCTTGTCGCACAGATCGGCTTCTGCAACCGGAATGCCGGCATGACGCAGCTTCTCCAGCCGTGCCTGCTTCAAGGCAATATCATAATAGGGCGACATGTTGTCGAAACCGGTCACCTCATGCCCGTCTGACTTCAGGCGGCTGGCCACATGAAATCCGATGAACCCTGCTGTACCGGTAACCAGAACACGCAATGGAAAACCTCCTCAGTATCGCCGCCGCCACTAACGCGACTGGGATTTAAAGCGCTCGCGAGTGCTTATAACGCCCGTATTGCAACCTGTCGTGCATTGATTTCGAACGGCACAGGGATTGGCGGATATCTTCAGGACTGTCAGATCAAAGATGGAACCCGACCTAGCGATTGGACCCTTTGGTGCGCCTCACCAGCCGCCCGGCTGCAATCGCCGACCCGATGCTGACAGGTATGAATGCGTAACCACGGTCTGTTGAACCAGACGGTGTTTCATCGGGCCAGTCATCAAGGTATGTCCGGATCAGTTTGACATCAATGAACCTGGCCGTATCCGGATCGTCTGTGAGGGCTTCCAGCTCATCCCGAAGACGTGGCAGATCCCAGGTCAGGCGCGCATGCCAGTCGATCACCTGTTCACCGCCCTTTGGGTTGTCGAGCACCGACGCAGGCAGCTTGTCTTTCATCATCCGGCGGATCAGCCAGCGGCTTTGCCCGAACCGCCGTGACTGGGCCTCCGGCAATCCAAGTGACCACTCAACAAGGCGGCGATCTGAAAATGGGTCTCTGGTCTCGACATCATGCATGGCCCGCAGGGCCTGATGAATATCGGCACGCTCGTGCGAAAAACTGCCTGCAACGAGGTCTGCTCTCAAGCGCCTGGTGTTACGGACGGGCTTTGAGAAGAAATCCCAGCCATAATGCTCCATGCGGTCTTCAACATGCATTTCACGGGCAAAGTCGGGGTTGATCGCAGACCGGCTGCGCCAGAGCGGCAAGGCACTGCGACCACCTCTGAGCTGCGCATAGCGTTGATGCACCCAGCCCGGTGCCGTGCGGAACAACAGCATGTGGGTAAGCCTGCGGTAGATACCCTTTGCACCTCCCGGGCCGGTAAAAATATCCCGCGCCAGATTGGCGTAGTCCCCCTGTTGCCAGCGCTCGAGCAGAACCCCCTCGCCGCTCCAGCTCATCGACATGTTGCCCATGCCACCTTCCAGCAGAACGGTCAGCCCCTGATCGCGCGCCGCCATGTTGATGTCGTGTATCCAGCACAGGTTGATCGCGTTGCGCGGGGCAACACCGGAATAATCCAGAAACTCATCGAGCTGGTGAAACAACCCGTGGCCTTCCGACCGGACAAAATGCGGCTTGATGCGTGGGTGCAGCTTGCAGATGTCTTCAATGAACGGGGTTTCATCGCCGTACACCCCGTCCCTGCAGCGCCCGTCCCAATCCTTCGACGGCACCCATGTAAAGGCTGGCAAGGTCTGGTTGGCTGCAAGATGGTCGAGGGCGGTTACCGCAACTGACGATGAATCAAGTCCGCCGCTCAAGAATGTGCCGACCCGCGACTCGTCTGTCACCTGCGCCCTGACCACTTCATTGAACAGTTCAAGACCGGCCTCGACATAATCCTCATCGCTGGCATGGCGAACCTCCGGCACCTCATCGAGGCTCCAGTATTTTGTGCTTTCTGTCTGTGTTTGACGGATACGAAGCATATGCCCGGGCAGCACGCGTTTGATATCTTTATAGAACGTGCGCTCGCCGTCATGGAACAACTGGACAAGCTGGTCAGCAATCTTCTGCTCATCAATCGCACGCTCGACATCAGGCAGGCCAAGCACGGCACGCGGCGCTGATGCAACGACAACCCTGTGTGCTGTTTCATGGTAACACAGTGCTCTCAGGCCAATATGATCGCGACAGGCCACAAGTGTTTCTTCATGCGCATCCCAGCATATGAAGGAAAATTCGCCCGACCATTTTCGGACAGCGGCATCGCCACCCTTGAGCCAGGATTGAAATGCCAGATCGGCGTCACACATCCGACCTGACCGGAAGTCCGATCCGGCCATGCCTCGTGCAATTTCAGCCCGGTTGTCGAGCCGTCCGTCAAACACAAACAAATGACGGCCATTGTTTGCCTGTACCGGCTGACGTGTTTGATGCCCGGCGCCGGGTACACCACGCAATGCGAAGACGACACCACATCTGCCAGAGATACAAACAGTTTGCGAGGTCCGGCCATAAGGGCGTAATCCTTGCCCCAAGCGTTCAATCATCGCTCGTTCGGCTGGCCGTCCGTCCTTCCAGAAAATCGCACCAATCGCGCTCAAACAATCATCCTCGTGACAGCACTGTTCGCCGTTTTTGCAAGTGGGTGTCTAAAAACACAATAGGTCTTCCAGTCGTTGATTCGGTTGTCGCCTGTCCGGTTATCACCGCCGGAATCCTTTACAGCATGCAAGACCAGATCAGGTTCGAGTGAACCCGTGTTGGTCTACGACCGGGTCAGATAGCGCCAGGCCGAAAACGGCAGGCCCAGCACAGCGTACAGCGGTTGCCATGCAAGCCCCAGACCCAGTGCGCGCACATCGCGCGGGTCCGCAAGAACCTGAAAAAGGTCATGCCATGCGGCCTTCCAGGAACCGCCCAGGGCGGCTCTGCGAACTATTCCGGAAATTTCCCCCGGCAGGTCCGCCAAATGACGGGTATCGTCGCTGAAATCCGCCGCCTCGATCCGGGCAATGGCCCGGGCGACCCCGCGGCTCCGGTAATTTTCCTGGTCTGGCAAATCGGAGCCAATCTCAATATCTGCGTAAAGGGCGCCGATAAGCTCCTTTGCACGATCAACTGCTGTAACCGCGCCCAATTCAGAAGGTAACAAGTCCGGATTTGGCGTCATCTGCTCTGCTCTGTTGAGAGCCTTTGCCGCATCATCGATCCACTTGAGGACGAAGTAGCTGTGATCCACGGCATGACAACACATATAGGCAGCCATGTCTGCCGGGCCGAGTGTGCGGACACTGCCGACTTGCAGAACAACCTCCTCGGAAGCCGCCCACAACCGGTCAAACCGCACATCAAACCAATAAGGATTGTGGGTCAGACGATGGTGCAGTTCAACCGCCAGCCCCATATCCGGCGATGTCCACGTGAACGCATGTGCCAGGTACATCAGGGTCGGTTGCGCCCGCGAGGTCACTTCAAATCCCGGCCAGTCCTTCCGGTAGCCTGCCGCGGCAAGTGCCGCTTCGGCAGACGGCACGTCTTCGGCAGCAACCAGGATGTCGATATCGCTGGATACGCGCTGGTTATGCACATCGCCATGCAGCAGACGTCCCGCCGCAACCCCTTTGAATGCCAGTACGCGAATGCCTGCTGCCGCAAGCAACCCGGTTACCTGCGCTGTGCCCACCTCCTGGGCGAGATTGCGAGTAACAATGTCACGCCGGTAGGACTCCAGCATGAGGCTCGTTTCGGCCGGCACCATGGCAAGATTTGCCCGGCTGATCCTCGTCGCTGCCAGCGCTCCGAGTTTGTGTGAGCGCGCCAGCGAACCAAACCGCTGCCAGTCAATCTGATCATGCAACCGGTCGTGAACCGCGATAAAGGCCGCGTCCGACCTGCAGGCCGCCATCAGCAGGGTAAGTTCAGGAGAAAGATGAACCGCCATAGGTTTGGGACGCTTTCAAAGTGATATCTTCAGATCTGCCGGTCAGCCCCGGAATGGTCTGAAGACCCAGGGACCTGCCTCGTTATGCTTTCACGATATGTTCGCCGTCCAAGCCGCGTCTGGCGAAGGCATTTCGTGTATCGACAATGAGTTTGGCACTGTTCGCGACGAGTCGATAGTCGATGGCATCATGGTCGGTCGACAGCAGCACCACATTGTATCCGGCTATGGTTTCAGCCGTGAGGTCTGCCGACTTGCGGCCCGCCAGATCCGCGTGTTCCCGGGTCACGGGTATTTCGCCGACATGCGGGTCATGAAAATCGACCTTGCTGCCTCGTTTTTCAAGTAACTCGATGAGAGCGAATGACGGGCTTTCCCTGATGTCGGATACGTTCTTCTTGTAGGCCAGCCCAAGGACAAGAATACGCGCTGCACCTAGTGCGACAGACTGTTGTTGATCCAGTGCGTCCCGCAACCTGCCGACAACATATTTCGGCATGGCAATATTGATTTCACCTGCAAGCTCGATGAAGCGGGTTGGCAATCCATATTCACGCGACTTCCATGTGAGATAAAACGGATCGATCGGAATACAATGGCCACCCAGGCCCGGACCTGGATAAAACGGCATAAACCCGAATGGCTTGGTGGAGGCGGCATCAATGACTTCCCAGACATCTATGCCCATCGCGTCGTAGATTACCTTGAGTTCGTTGACCAGCGCTATGTTGACTGCCCTGAACACGTTCTCGGTTATCTTGACGGCTTCGGCGACGGACGGCGAAGACACCGGAACGACCGTATCGACCACCGCCCCGTAGAGTGCCTGCATTAGGTCCAAGGCCTGTTCACCATCGCCGGAAATCACCTTCGGAATACTGGTAGTATCGAAACGCTGATTGCCCGGATCTTCCCGCTCGGGCGAAAACCCAAGCCAGAAATCTGCGCCGGACCTCAGGCCTCCTGCTTCCAGAATTGGCTTCAGAACCTCCAGGGTCGTCCCTGGATAAGTTGTCGATTCAAGAACAATCAATTGCCCCGGCTTGAGCTCGGCGGCTATGTTTTCTGCCGTCCCGGACACGTATGAAAGATCAGGTTCGCGGTGTTTTGACAACGGTGTCGGGACACAAATGACAACAGCGTCACAATTCTTCAAATGGGAAAAGTCCGCGGTTGCTGCAAAGCGTTTGGCAGCCACATGACCGGCAAGTTCCTCAGAAGCGACAGCATCGATGTATGATATCCCCTTGCCGAGAGTTGCGGTTTTGGCTTCATCGATATCGAAACCGACAACCTGGAAGCCGCCACGCGCACAGGCAGCAGCCAAGGGCAAGCCGACATATCCAAGCCCGATGACACCGATGGTGGCGGTCCGGTCTGACAACCTGTTGAACAGGGTTGCAAACACCGGTTTTGGCACAGGCTGGCTCAAGCTTGAAAATCTCCCTGGGAACTTACTGGAGCATTACAGCGACCGGGTACCAATCGCAAGACACTGTGCAAGAAGCATGGGTCCGCGCCTGCATCACTTCATCCTGAACTGGCCCAGCTTGCTGATATTTTTCCACACAAGCGCCCTTACGCCTCCAACCTCGTTGGAGCGCAGCGCCCGGTAGTCTTCACGGCTTTTCTGCAAGATCCTTTCGACGGACCGGTTGCTTTCGCCACCTACCCGCATTTTGACAAACACTTCCGGAACGTATTTTGCCCGAACCCTGCCCTTGCCAAACCAGCGCAGTATGGCATCGTAATCGGCAGCAATCTGATAGCTGGTGTCGTACCCACCCCAGCGGTCAATCACGGACTTGCGAACGTAAAGCGACGGATGCGGCGGCATCCAACCGCGTTTCAGCTTGGAGGCCGAGAACTCGCCCGCCGTCCAGTGGCGGATCACCCTGCCGGGATCTTTGGCGGATACGTACTGCAGATCGCCATAAACCGCCTCAACGTCACGATCCTCGAAAGCGCGTGCCACGAGTTCGAGAACTGACGGTGACGCGAAAACATCATCCGAATGCATCAGCCCGATCACATCGCCGGTGGCCCGCTTCATCCCCTTGTTGAGCGCATCGTAAATGCCGTCATCGCCCTCACTTGTCAGCGACATTCTCGGATCGGCTAGCTGGTTCAATATCTCAAGGGAACCATCCGTTGATCCGGCATCCATCACTACATGCTCGAAATTCTTGTGGGTTTGCGCCTGCAGCGACGCTACCGCATCTGCGAGCGTATCGCGACGGTTATAGACGGCGGTAATGACGGATATTTTCATTGGTGTGGGGTAAACGATTTAGCCAGCAAGATGCAAGCCACCAGTTTCCGGCACGGTGTGGCGCTCAGTGCCGAATTCGTAAAATTTTACTTACCGGAACACACTGAATTGTTTCACCCCGGATTACACCATCTTAGGTCAGATAGGTCATTTTGTCGGCCAACGATTGAATTCCGGACACTTCTGACGAGGCGACAATGTCTGAACCATCAGCTTATGAGCAATATGCGCTCGAACTCATCAACGCACAGCGGCTCAATCCGCAAGGTGCTGCTGAGACCTATGGCGCTTCAGGCACAATTACCGCTACCCAGTTGCAGCCATTTGCGTTCAACCTCCTGCTCAACGATGCTGCAGAAGATCACAGTGAGTGGTTACTGCAGACAAACCGGTTTTCCCACACTGGACAGGGCGGCAGCAGCCCCGAAGACCGCATGGAAGACGCCGGATATCAATTCACCGGTGATTTCGCATCAGAAGCAAACCTCGCCATGAGCCGCACGACCGGTTTTCTGAATCCGTTGTCCGCACTGGAGGACAATCTGGAAGCTTTGTTCCTCAATGCGACTACCAGGGCAAGAATGCTCGATCCGCAGTACCGCGAGATCGGCCTCGGCTATGAACTGGGCAGATACAGACAATACAATGCAGCTGTGCTGAACGAAAACTTTGCCGTGTCAGGCGACGACAAATTCATCACCGGTGTCATTTACACTGATACCAATGCCGATGATCAGTTCTCGTATGATGAAGGCGTCGGCGGCGCGACAATCCGCATCCAGCCCCAGGGCGGATCGCAGGAAGAGTTCACAAATTATGCAACCGGTGGTTACACCGCCTCAACCATCGCTTCCGGCCTGATCGATGTTGAATTTTCACGCAACGGCACGACGGTTGCCGTGACCATTGAAATGGGCGTTGACAATGTCAAGGTCGATCTGCGCGACACCAACTTCATTGCGTCATCAGCATCAGCGTTTCTTGGAGAAGGCGCGGTTGGCCTTGAACTGCTTGGCATCAACGATACCAACGCGACAGGCAATGACGGCGAAAATATCATCGTCGGTAACTCGGGTGATAACCGCATTGCGGGCGGTGAAGCATCGGACACTCTGACCGGTAACGGCGGCAGCGACGCGTTTGTTTTCGACAACTGCCATGACGGCGTCGACCAGGTGACCGACTTTGTGTCCGGCACGGATACCATCGAGATCGGGCGTCTTGGCTTTGCACAAAACATGCAACTCGGCCTGCTCGGCGAAGACAGCCTTGTGTTCGGCTCAACCGCCACTCAGAACCAGGCACAATTCCTGTACGATCAGTCGACCGGTAATCTGAGCATCGATATGGATGGCACAGGCATCGGTGAGGCACTGCTGTTTGCAAATCTCGGAGCGGGGACCGCGCTTGCGTATAGCGATATCGTCATTACCGCCGGTGGTCGCACCCACTCGATCGTCAGTCAGAATATCGTTACGATTGAAACCAATGGCGCTTACCGGCTGGCCGTCGATACGGACGGCACCTACATGATGACCACGGGTGCCGGTATCCCTGTCGGTCTGCAGTTTTTTGCTATCCCCGACGTCGGGCCTGCAACTTTTGATGGCTGGTCGGCCCTGCAGGCAGAGGCAACATCAACCGGTTTCACACTGTTGTGGGAAGACCCGACTGGCGGCTATGCCGTTTGGGAAACCGACAATGCCGGCAACTATCTGTCTTCTTATCATTTCCCGGAAACTGAACTCAATCACGTTGAAGCCAGGTTCGCTGTGGATCTCGACGGTGACGGCAAAATTGGCGTGATCGAGGATGATGGTGCCTACGAACTTTCAGTGGACGCTGCCGGAATGTATCAAGTCGGCAATGGTGTCGGTTCACCAGTTGTCCTGAAGTACGGCGCTGCTGAAACCGGCCCCAGAACCTTTGACGGCTGGGCAGCGCTTCACGCCGAAGCCACCGCAACCGGCTTCACTGTGCTGTGGGAAGATCCCATTGGCGGCTATGCCCTATGGGAAACCGACAATAACGGCAACTATCTGTCTTCTTATGATTTCCAGGAAGCTGAATTCAATCACGTTGAAGCCAGGTTCGCCATGGACTTCAACGGCGACGGCGGCATAGGGTTGATCGAGGACAATGGCGCCTACGAGCTGTCCGTGGACGAGACCGGAATGTACCAGATCAGCAATGGCGTCGGGGCACCCGTCGTCCTGAAAATCGGCACGTCTGATATAGGACCAAGAACGTTTGCAGGTTGGTCAGCGCTGCAGGCGGAAGCCACCGCAACCGGCTTCACCGTGTTGTGGCAGGATCCTACTGGCGGTTATGCCGTTTGGGACACTGACGTCACCGGCACATATCAGTCTTCTTACGATCTGCAAGAAGCCGGACTGAACAACATCGAGGCCCGGTTCGCCGCAGATCTGAATGGCGATGGTGGAGTTGGCGCTATCGAAGACAATGGCGCCTATCAGCTCCTGATCAATGAAAACGGTTCCTACAAGATCAGCAATGGTGCCGGTACAGATGCCGTGCTCAAGGTTGACGGTGCTGAAATCAGCCCGGCAACGTTCGAAGGCTGGTCTGCGCTTCAAGCTGAAGCGACTGCTACAGGCTTCACCGTGTTGTGGGAGGACCCGGCAGGTGGTTATGCCGTTTGGCAGACCGACGCTGCAGGCACTTATCAGACATCCTACAACCTGCTGGCGAGCGAGCTGGTTGAGATTGAAGCCCTGTTTGACGCAGACCTGGACGGCGGCGGCGGAATTGGGGTCGTTGAAGACAATGGCGCCTTCCAGCTCCTGATCAACGAAACCGGTGCCTATCAGGTCAGCAATGGCGCTGGCACAAGCGCCGTGCTCAAGATCGGCACAACCGAGGTCGGCCATGCAACATTCGACGGCTGGTCAGCTCTTCAGGCAGAAGCAACTGCTGGCGGTTACTCGGTGTTGTGGCAGGATCCCACCGGCGGCTATGTGGTTTGGCAGACCGATGCTGCGGGTACCTATCAGAGTTCCACAAGCCTGACTGCATCCTCGCTGTCCGAGGTCGAGGCAGTGTTTGCTGCAGACCTGAACGGTAACGGCGGAATTGGGTTGTTGGAAGACAATGGCGCGTTCCAGTTCCTGATCAATGAGACCGGTGCCTATCAGATCAGCGACGGCGCCGGCACAGATGCCGTGCTCAAGGTTGGTACAACCGAAGTCGGTTATGCAACATTCGACGGCTGGTCGGCTGTTCAGGCAGAAGCAACTGACACCGGGTTCGCGGTGTTGTGGCAGGACCCCACCGGCGGTTACGCAGTTTGGCAGACCGATGCTACAGGCGTTTTCGAATCCTCCAACGGCCTGCCGGCAGCTTCGCTGGTTGAAGTGGAGGCGCTGTTCGCGGCAGATCTCAATGGCGATGGCAGCATCGGACTGGTCTAGTTATCGCTGTGAAACACGTTGTGATCGCCCGGCGAATGTGATCCCGGCGGATCGCATGCAGCCAGGTCGCGCGGGTCTTGATTCATTCAAACTTGAACAATTGACATCGGTTCAAATTAACTTCTGCAAACCTATCATCTCAATGAGATGACCATGGTTGTCTCACCATCCGCATTCCAGGGGAACGTTACCTAAACATGTCGAAAGCTTATTTCAAAGACGCTGGTGTGAACTTGCATTTTTCAACGTTGCTTGAGCAGCTGAGCCAATGGGCATCGAGCAATTTCGGTCACTCGAACCAGCATGAACCGCAGCCATGGCAACTGGTTGACCTGGACAAGCACGGAACTTCCGGGCCCGCGCAGGCACAGCCGGCGCCAACCCCGCAACAAGCGGGCTCGGGCGAAGGCGGAACAGCAAATGGCGTCTCCGAAAGTATCAACCAGGCCCTGGTTGATCAGCTTGACAGTAATTATGACTATGGCGGCGGTCCCGTGGTGCCGAACGAATGGCGCGAATTTTCGGGTGAAACCGCCCAGACAATCACCTATGGCTTCCCGACCAATGCCAGTTTCGCATCCGGGTTCGGCGAAGCATCAGGCTGGAGCGAGTTGGTTGAAACACAAAAAGCGGCCGCACGCCTTGCCATGAACATGTGGGACGATCTGGTTGCAACCCAGTTGGTTGAAGCCACTGGCACTGCTGCCAATTCGGCAGATATAAAGCTGTCCAATACCACCACCAGTATCGGCTATGCGCACGCCTGGGGGACGGGCTATGTTGGTTACGAGGGCGGCACCTATGGCAGCATTGACGGATCCGTGTGGTTCAATTCCAACTACGACAGTTCGGATCAGTCCAACGACCTGATGACACCGACCTTGAACAGCCACGGGTTTGCAACTTTTGTTCATGAAATCGGTCACGCCCTCGGCTTGAATCACAGCGGAGATTACAACGGCGGCAATCCGCAATACGGCAATACCTCAACCGGTTGGGAATTCGCCGAAGACAGTCAGCAATACACCATCATGTCCTATTTTGATGCTGACAATACCGGCGCTGACTGGGGCGACAACAACACATGGAATCCCTATATTTGGGAGAACGCTGCCCAGACACCAATGGTCTACGACATACTCGCAATCCAGCAGATGTATGGTGCCGACTACACAACCCGCGCCAGTGACACGGTTTACGGGTTCAATTCAACCGTTGGCGGTGCCGTTTACGACTTCAACAACAACCTCACCCCGATCCTGACCATCTGGGACGGAGACGGCACCGATACGATAGACCTGTCAGGCTGGTCGTTGTCATCCACCCTGTCGCTTGTAGCCGGTTCCTACTCAAGCACCAACGGTCTCGATTACAACCTGGCCATCGCCTATGACGTGGACATTGAAAATGCCATCGGTGGTTCCGGTTACGACATGTTGACCGGCAATGATCTGGACAACATCCTCACCGGCAATGGCGGCAATGACAGCCTGTTCGGCAATCGCGGCAATGACACGCTTTATGGCGGCCAGGGAGCTGACACACTTGACGGTGGCGAGGGCAATGACTGGCTTGACGGCGGCGGCAATAGTGACATCATCAATGGCGGTGCTGACAACGACACGATTGTTTTCGACGCGGCAGACAATTTTACCAATCTGAACGGCGGCGATGGCTGGGACACGCTGTTCTTCTATGACAACTGGCAGGATTTCGATCTTGCCGCCCAGAGCTTCGAGCAATCGCAGGTGCAGATCAGCGATACTGGCTCCGAAACCTGGGCAACGATCACCGACACCTACGATCTCAACGACAATCTGGTCGAGCGCCTGACAGTTAACGACGACGGCACGAGTTCACTAACGGTCTTTGATTTCTATGATGTGGAAAACTGGTCAGACTGGACCCGCAATTACGACGCAAGCGGCGCACAACTGTCTGAATCGTTTTCCAATGATATAAGTGTTGTTGAAAACAACGGTACCCGCCAACTTGGCGTAAACGGCGACGGTGCTTATCAAATCAATAATGGAGGTGGCGCTCCTGTCATCCTCAAGGTCGGCACTACCCCGGTTGGTCCTGCAACCTTTGCCGGCTGGGCCGCTCTTCAGGCAGAAGCTTCCGATGCCGGTTTCGCCGTGCTGTGGCAGGATCCAAATGGCGGCTATGCCGTCTGGCAGACCGATGCGACAGGCAGCTATGTATCTTCATACAGCCTGCAGGCGTCCGAGTTGATCGGGCTTGAAACGCTGTTTGCGGCGGACCTGAATGATGACGGTTCGATTGGAGCCATAGAAGACAACGGCGCTTACCAGCTGTCAGCGACCTCTGATGGTGCTTATCAGATTGGTAACGGGGTTGATGCCCCGGTGATCCTCAAGGTTGGCTCTACCGAGGTTGGTCCTGCAACCTTTGCCGGCTGGGCCGCTCTTCAGGCAGAAGCTTCCGATGCCGGTTTCGCCGTGCTGTGGCAGGATCCAAATGGCGGCTATGCCGTCTGGCAGACCGACGCGACAGGCAGCTATGTATCTTCATACAGCCTGCAGGCGTCCGAGTTGATCGGGCTTGAAACGCTGTTTGCGGCGGACCTGAATGATGACGGTTCGATTGGAGCCATAGAAGACAACGGCGCTTACCAGCTGTCAGCGACCTCTGATGGTGCTTATCAGATTGGTAACGGGGTTGATGCCCCGGTGATCCTCAAGGTTGGCTCTACCGAGGTTGGTCCCACGACCTTTGCCGGCTGGGCCGCTCTTCAGGCAGAAGCTTCCGATGCCGGTTTCGCCGTGCTGTGGCAGGATCCCAATGGCGGCTATGCCGTCTGGCAGACCGATGCGACAGGCAGCTATGTATCTTCATACAGCCTGCAGGCGTCCGAGTTGATCGGGCTTGAAACACTGTTTGCGGCGGACCTGAACGATGACGGTTCGATTGGAGCCATAGAAGACAACGGCGCTTACCAGCTGTCAGCGACCTCTGATGGTGCTTATCAGATTAGTAACGGGGTTGATGCCCCGGTGATCCTCAAGGTTGGCTCTACCGAGGTTGGTCCCACGACCTTTGCCGGCTGGGCCGCTCTTCAGGCAGAAGCTTCCGATGCCGGTTTCGCCGTGCTGTGGCAGGATCCCAATGGCGGCTATGCCGTCTGGCAGACCGATGCGACAGGCAGCTATGTATCTTCATACAGCCTGCAGGCGTCCGAATTGATCGGGATAGAAACCCTGTTCGCAGCAGATCTTAATGATGACGGCGGCATCGGAGCGATCGAGGACAACGGCGCATACCAGTTGTCTGCAAGTTCTGACGGTGCCTACCAGATCAGTAATGGTGTCGATGCCCCGGTCGTCCTGTCGGTCAATTCAACCGAGGTGGGTCCCACGACCTTCGTCGGCTGGGCAGCCCTTCAAGCAGAGGCTTACGATGACGGTTTCGCCGTGCTGTGGCAGGATCCCAATGACGGCTATGCTGTCTGGCAGACCGATGCGACAGGCAGTTATGAATCTTCATACAGCCTGCAGGAATCCGAATTGGCCGGGCTCGAAACCCTGTTCGTGGCAGATTTGAATGGCGATGGAGGCATTGGATTGGTCTAGAGCGAGATGAGGTTAAATTGGCGTAATAGCTGTAGATCTTTCAGGGCCGATCAACGCCCACCACTATCTCGCTGATTGCTTTCGCAACTTCGTCCCAACTGGATGGTATTTTCTCCAGCTGGTCCGTCCAATCCGGCCACCACCCTTCGTCAAGGCGCGTCTGCAAAACCATCAGGGCCGCTTTCAGAGACTCTATATCATCCGGGTCGAAATAGATTGCCTGATCTCCGCACAGAGTATGCGCATATGGAAGATCAGGGCAGACAATTGGCAGGCCCACCCACATGGCTTCGATCAGTGGGAACCCGAAACTTTCCGATTTTGAGAGAAATACCAGGGCATCAGATTGCCGGTAAGCATCAATGACAGCTTCCGCTTCGAGTCGCCCGGTGCACTCAATCCAGGCTTCAGCAACTGGCTTCATGCCTAGCTCAATCGTAAGCGTCCATGTTTCGATTAGCTCGGCCCATGCCGGGTCTCCCTGTGCACGTGCAAGCAGATGATGATTTTTGTGCGGATACGCCGCGGCTGGATAGAATAACCGCAACCGCTTGCTGCGCGTTCGGTGTCTTGATGTCCGAACAAGGCGACTTTTTAACAGCCACCCCGGTGGCGGCTGCGGAACAATATGGATGCGATTTGATTCAATCTTATAGGTTTCGACAAGACCATCACGCATAACATCACTTTGCACGATGAACGCAGCAACATGGCGATGGTTACGACGAACAATCGCCCTGGCAACTTTATAACGCAGGCGGTCCAGCAGACCGTTGGTCGCGACGTCACTGATAATGTGCGGCGACTGCACAAAAACAATCTGGGGTGCTTTGGTTGCAAGAGGCAGATCACCCATCACCAGCAGCGGCTCAGGTCCGTCGAAATAGCCGGCAAGAAACGTACATTCAAGAACCCGCGATAGTGAATTTGGCAGTTTGCGGTAATAGATTTCCAGCTTCCCTGCCAAGTCGTCGTTATTCTGCAGAAATTCGCTGGTTGCCGGAACATAATACTTGCTGATCCGCAGAGCCGGACAGGCCTCCAGCGCCGGCACCAGCGACCTGGCCAGGATCGCTGCTCCAAGGCCGGTCACATTGGTCAGGCTTACGCGCAAGGGTTGAGCGACATCATTGCTCATGGATAGTCATACCACGGGCACGGGGGCATCGAATCGCCAAAAATTACATCTTTCATGTAACGCCCGGCCACGTCCGGCTCCAGCAGCGGCTTCAAGACCTGGGTTGCATTTCGCAACTCCGCCAGATGGTCCGGCCTGGCAGCAAGAAGCATCAGTGCTTCCTGCAGGGCGTCCGGTTTTTGAGGATCGTAGACTATCCCGCAGCCAAATTTCTCAACCATTGCCGACGCCCCGACATTCTTGCTGACTATGACAGGGACACCAGCACTTAATGCCTCATTGACAACCACGCCCCATCCGTCGTGCTCACTGGGAATAACCAGGGCATCATAGCTGGCCATGACTGCGCCTGCTGTACCGAACGGGATTACGCCGCAATAGGTAACAGTATCCCCGTCAAAATCATACTTCGACGGATCACCGGAACCATAAACATCCACCGACAAAGCCGCACCTGTTGCTGCTGCGGTATGCGCGGCCTGAACCAGTTTGTGCAACCCCTTTCGCAAGATCAGGCTGGCGACAAAACACAGCCGCAATCCGGCACGCGTCTCGTGACCGAGTTGCGGCGGACCCGGTGATGCAGCATCAGGAGTCGGAACAAAATAGCCAAACGGAAATATGGCCCGACCGGATATTCCCATTTTGCGGTACTGCAGGTTTGCCAGGCGGGAAATTGCGAAGACACCTGTCACCCGTTTTCGCAAGGCCATACCGAAAACGCTGTAAACAAACGGCCTGAGTTTCGCTTTCAAGGCAGCGATATAGCGATTGCCATCTTCCAGATACCCGGTGGCCAACGGTGAATATGGCTCGGAAACAACATACACTGTCTTGCGCCACGCCAGTGCCGCCAGCAACGCCAGGGTTATACGCAAGTCGCCAAAGGGACCGCAAAACAGATGAACGGTGTCGGATCGGCTGCGTAACAAGCCGGCAATCTCGCCAATCCATTTGGTACGCGACAAAATCGTCGGATTCAGTTTCGTCAAACCAAGGGGTTGCCAGCCTTGCTGCACCCGCTCTGCCTGATTGTGCCTGACGGCAACCGTCATCAGATCTGCATCGGCCGAATTGCCAAGCGCCTCCAGTGTATAGGCCTGATGATCTGTCAGAACCGGCTGCCAGGCCACAATAAGCGGGCGTTTACTCATCCTCGTTCTGGAAAAAGAAATTCCGCAAGCTGTTTGCCGGCACGTTGAGGAGCGCAAACCTTCGCCACCGCGCGCATACCAAGATCTGCGCTCTCGGAGGCCGCGTCGCGCCTTGTGACAATGTCGCGGAGCCGCTCTATCAGCAACGCCGCATCATCTTGTTCAAGGTAACGTGCACCATCTCCAAGCACGGCGCGGACATCGCTGATGTCGGTGGACAGCACCAGCATGCCGGCGGCCGCCATCTCGGTGACTTTTGACGGAAAGGTCGTGTGGGCAAGAACACCTTCATTTGGTTTGAGAGCCAGACCTACATGTGCACGAGCCACAATTTCGCGATACTCTGCATCGGTTGTGCGGCCATGTACGATCAGGCCTGGGACTTCGCTGTGCGTTGCCAGCTCGCTCAATTGCGGCACTGAAGGCCCCTTTCCGGTCACCTCGAATACGACCGACCTGGCCCATTCAGGCGGGTCTGCTCTCAATTTGACAATTGCTTCAGCCAACAGATCTGCTCCCGTGTCCGGCGCAATGGTACCCCCCAGCAGCACATGAACCCGGGATGCCGACCAATCCCGTAGCGCAGCCGTTTTCTCCACAACACCATAATAACAGAAAGTTGGCCTGAGCCCGGTTTTGGTGACCAGTGCACTGCAGGCCAGCAGCGCACGGTCGCACAAGACTTCAAAAACTGATTTTCGGATTACATCCTTGATACGAACCAGCGCCGTCGTCCCTTCAATGGAACTGTCCTCCAGATCAAGCACCGTACGAAAACCCAGCACCTTCGCAACCACCAGGGCAACCAGATATGCCGGGAGCTGATTGTAGAAAACAATAGTCTTGCGGCCCCGGCTGCGGCGCACTCTCCACAGGATGTAAACCGGTGAAAAAAGTGAGATGATTTCGGACAGTATCCGGGTATGGGTGAAGCGCATGTATACGACAGGAACACCATGGCTGCGTCGCGCTGTGGCAGAAAAACTACGAGCAGAACCGTCAGCACGACCACGGCCCATGCTCAAAACCAGCGGTTTTACACCGGCCCCGACAAGCGCTCGGGCCATAAGAAACACTTTGCGGGAGGCCGCCGGACTATCCGTGACAATGCCTCTTTCGGTCCGGGTATGATCATCTATCGCATTGCACAGAATTATCAGTCTATCCCCTGGAGAAGTCATGCCAGGTCTTTCTTCTTCACCGCCGGCACACCAGCGACCAGTGTATTGGGAGCTACATCACGGGTCACCACGGCGCCCGCCGCAACGATCGATCCCGCTCCAACGGTAACGCCGCCGAGAATAAGCGCTCGTGCACCGATCCAGCATCCGGCTTCCACCACAATCCCTTTGGCAGTTCCGGCCCCGGCGCGACGCTCGGACGGGCCTGTCTGATGACTGCCGGTCACAAATTCTGCTCCCGGCCCGATATCGCAATTGTCTTTGATACGGATGGGGGCCTCGGGGTGGGTATGTATCACCACCCCCGGGCTCAACCATGTGCCACGACCGAATTCCAGCTGCCCTCTGCCGAAAATCCAGCCATGACCGCAAACACAGGTATCTTTGGCAACAGTTACGGATGCCAGGCTCAGCAACAACCTGCGCAATGCAAATAGTCTGGTGGGCGGAAGTGCCCACAAGAGGAAATTCAACAGGTGTCTCAGCAAGATGTGCTCATGGTTTTGATCGGGAAAAAGTGGCGGTTATTAAGAGTTCAGACGAGAAAAACATACGATCAACCCATCTGAAAACAGTCATTTAAGCCGTGCCAGCCATGGAAATTTCATCAGCAGAATCGACTTCCAGTTAACCCTGGCCCAGACACGTTCATCGATCATGTCGCGGGTGTTGTCGGCTTGCACCGCATCTGGCGGTTGTTCAAGCCCACCATCAACATCGCAAGCGGCCATCGTGGCGATCTGGTTTTCAGAGTTCATGGTATGCGTGGCGTCGGGGCCAAAACCGATGTTTTGAACAAGGTTGACACTTGGCCTGACCGTCAATGCTCCCTTGCGCCACAGTGTAAGCAGCCACTGATAATCCCAGGTATCGATGCGACCGCTGGTGAGTTCCCTATATATGCGGTGCCAGTAAAGGTAGGCAATCGGCCGGTTCCACCACATACGGCGCAGGATTTCACTGGGCATTTCCGGATCAACCTCATAATCGGCCCAGCGATCTCGCCACGTTGCCCACCCCCACATCAAGGCAAAATTGGAAAAATAGTGCCCGCTCGGGGTTGTGGAACCGGAGAAATTTGAGCCTGAAATACTGTAGATGCGCCGGTCCGAGGCATACCGCTCCAGCATGTCCTGAGTAAACCGGAAGAAAGCCGGCGATGGACAGCAATCATCCTCCAGAATGATGGCGCGTTCGACTTTGGAGAATACCCAGTCAATCCCCGAAGAAATCCGCTGCTTGCATCCAAGGTTGGTTTCCGAGAAGTTGGTAAACACCTCGCACGGCCAATCGACTGACGAAACAATCGATCGAACTTCCGCAACTCTTTCTGCTTCTCCGTGCCGGTCAGCGCGCGCGCCGTCAGCGACAAGCAAAAGCACCCGCGGTCGCGCTGCCGCAATTGCTGCGAACACCGTGCGTGTAGGTTCCGGGCGATTGAAAACGAAAAAGGCTACCGGTGTTGTCAGCGCCATCAGCCGATCCTCACAGAATTATCATCAGATCGACCGGCGATCGACATACATCACGGTATTCACAGCCTTGCCAAAAACAACGTAGCCAACGGTGGTCATGAATTGCGCACAAGGGTCTGCTGCCAGATCATCCATGGTCTTGCCCAGGGATTCAGCCAGAACAACCTTCGGCCGAAATCTCTCCCAGTCATTGGACTGCAACACACTCAGGTCATGCCCTTCTGCATCCACCGTCAACAGATCGACAATCCCGGCAGGACAATGTTCATCCAGGATGTCGGCCAAGGGTTGCAGTGGCACATCCACTATCCTGTCAATGCGCCAATCACCGGTGGAGTGTTCTGCAGCCACCTGTGCATCAAAAGTATTGAGGGCCGGCTCATTGAATACGTGAAATTTCGCACTGCCCGGAGTGTCGGAAACACCGATTTCAAGATTGATATCCCCGGCACGATGTTTGTGAAATTTGGCCATTGAACCGGGCATCGCATCAATATTGATACCGCGCCACCCTGCCTTGTACAGCAGGCACGTGTTTGAAAACCGATATGGATGATGGGCACCGACATCGACGTAAAACCCGTTTGTCCGATAGTCGAAATAACGCCACAGGAGCCGGTCTTCTCCTTCTTGAGACCAACTTCTTTCACCGATACGCATACGCCACTCGCGCCATATGGATATTTTTTCGCCCAAAATCTTACGGGCAAGCTTTTTGACAGTTTCTCTCATGGCAATCCGATTGCGCGCATCTGAAGCCGAAAAATCGGTCTCGTAGGTGTGAAAAACAAATTTAGCAGAACAGCTGAAACAGCATAGCTGGTGATTGACGCCCAGGCTGCGCCAACCACGCCAAACTGCGGAATCAGCGCAAAGTTCAAAGCTGAACTCACGACTGCTCCTGCAAGGGCTTGGTAAAGCGCGAAACGCAGCAGCCCATTGTTTACAAACCATGAACTTGAAGCCACTCCCAATCCGACAAACAGTCCCGACCAGGCATGCACGGCGAGAACCTGCGCTGCACCTGAATACTCGGCCCCATAGAGAATACTGACAACGAATGGAGCGCCAATGCTGAGAGACAGCGCTGCAACAGTGGAAATAACCACGATGACGCGCATCACTTTCAGAAGCAATTCTTCATAGGACTGGGCTGACTTCACATGTTCTGCAGCAAGGCGGGGGACAAAGGCCGTCATCATCGCAACCGGAATGAAATACCATATTTCAGAAATTCTCATTGCGGCCGCATAAATGCCCACCGCGCGATCATTTAGCAGTTGCCCGATGATGACCTGATCGATCCGCATGTAAATTCCGATGGCCAGAAGCCGAACAATCAGGGGCCAGCTCTCTGTCAGCAGCCGTCGTGCCTCTGCCAGCGTGGCATTTGCCAGGCTCAGGCCAATATCCAGACGGCGCGAATATACGTAGAGCGCGACCCCCACCAGGGCGAATTCAAAGGTTATCAGCCCGGCGAAAACCATTAGCGGCGCGCCCAGTAAGATAGCAGCGATCTTTGCAATTGCAGCTATCAAAAATGCAACATTGCGCATAATCACAATCGGGCGAACCTGATTGCGCGCCTGGCAAAGCTGATCAACAACGTCAAGCGCCTGGGGCAAGAAGGATGCCCCGAGAACAACGGACATCACGACCAGCTCATGGCTGTCCGGTCGCGTTACAATGACCGTGAGAGTCGCTATTGCGATCGATACCACAGCTCCCAGCAACCGCAATGCCAGGGCCGTTGATGCAATTTCCGCAGAGCGCGCCGATTCTCGTACAAAATCGCGAACAACAATATCGGGCAACCCCATGGTCGCCAGCGCGGATATCAGCCAGACAACAGCCTGCACGTAATTCAGGGCACCAAACCGTTCAGGCCCCAGATAACGCGCCACCCAAACGCTAACAAAAAGCCCCACACCGAGACGGACAATTTTATCGGCAACCAGCCAGCCTGTGTTCTCGAGCAGGGTCTGCAAGAGGCGTCTGCCGGCCAGGTGCGAACGTAACGGTCCCGGTACTACACGTAGCCACAGGCTGTCGGCGGCTTGCTTAGCCATGACGCCCTCGCAATTGCCGCAACGAGCAGCTGCCCGATATCAACCTGGGCAACAAAACAACTCTCCGGATGGTGTTTGTGGCGGGTTCAGGATTTTTGCTCCTGCATTTGAACTGCACTTGTTCTTCTAAGAGGTAAAAGCAGGTGCAGTAATACATTGCCGATAACAAAGAAGAAGAATATCGAGTCGGACGTCGCTGGCACCATGATCATGTAAAACAAGTTGATATTTGCAGCAAATATCAGCATCAGGCTGAATATATCCGGACGCTTGGCGTACATACGCCATGTCATGGCGCTCAAAATCCCAACTAGAAACATAAACAGGAATGCACCGATATGGCCAAAATCGAGCACATAGCTGGCGAAAGCAGTTGCCCAGCCATGGCTCATGAACCGTCCACTTTCCATCATTACCTGCAGTCGCTGCATCGCCTCAACAACTGAGGTATCTGTCAGGATTTCAAACCGACGGGCCAGCCAGGGGAAGGTAAACGTACCGCCATAGAATCCTTCATATTGAATCGTCAGGAATCCCGAGAACAGTGATATGCCACTGGAGAAGTATATTATCGCCTCGTAGATCGCATCTCCGATATCATACGGGATGCTGGAGAGGATTTTGTATACTTCCTGCTGGGGCTCTACTCTAAACACGTAAAACAGGTACTCGCTCTTCGACAGCGAGTTTGTTTGATCCTGCCGGAATACAGCAACCAACCCCATGTAAAACACACCACCGACAACACTTACGGTGGCAAAAAATCTGGCAAAAAGGCCAAGTTTTTTCACTCTTCGATAAAAGCCAAACGGATTTGCGTTCTTGTAAATTTTGCGCAGCGGCAAACGGTAAAGGAAACACAGGGCCACGATGATCAGAATTTGAAATACTGTTTGCCGCCCAGCAGAAAGAATAGACAGGAAAGTTGCGGAAAATGCACTTGTAAGCCACAGAACACGGCGTATTGGGCTGATCATTTCCCAGCCGATTATAGCTGCAGCCAAAGCAACCCAACTGCACCAGACCAGAAGCGGAGCAAGCCGCGAGAGCGCCCCAACTTCTCGGCTGGAAAATTGATCACGAAGAATGAAAAGATCCCCGACATTGGCGCGAACGATAAGGATCATTTCAATCGCAAAGAACACTGCCCCCAGTATTCCCAAGATGGCCATATAGCTGATTATGTTTCTATAATATAATATGGAATCAACAACTTCCATACAATGACTGTCGGATGTTTTGATCGGGTGCGGAGATGAATGAAACGTAACAAGATATCCAACACTCGCGGCTGAAACATAGAAAAAGATATATAACAGAGCATCGAGACTGATTGCCGGGTGAGTGTAAGTAAGCAAACCGGTCATGGAAGGTGCCAGTGCGAGGACCCAAGGCCACCAAATCCAGGAAAAGGTGCCGATGGGGTTTTTCTTGACCGCCATTATCAATATCAGGCCGGTCATTGATAGGAAATAACCTATCAACGGAGTGGGCCAATTCGCGGCGTATGCAACCACGGTCACACCACAGGCGAGAATAATCAGGATTCTATTCATTGCTGAATGAATTTCGATCGTTGATGCAATGTATCACGGTTCAAAATGCAGGTTTGCAACGGTGCAAGGTGTAGTTTCAGAGATAAAACGCCGTCTTACGATAGAGTTCGACGAAATCAGCATCGTCAGGAAACCAGGCTGAAAATACCGTTCGCCTGGCACGAGTTATTGGTCAACCAAAGTCATATTTCCTTGCCCATCACGGCAAATTTCCGGGCATCCCGCAGGCGATCAGCGACTTCCGGGTTGGCCCGCAGGAAAATTCCATTGTTTGATGGTTGCACAGGGCCATTTTGGGACAATTTGCGCTCAACAGGGTCGTAATACCAGCGGGTAAACCCATGCGCCGTTAAGGTATCAACCACACCTGCTCCGGTGTCTTCTGTGATTATCCCCAGCAGACCTGTCTTTGCCAATGTATCGGCGGCGCCTCGAAGCACCTCCGCCTCAAAGCCTTCGACATCCATCTTGATGAGAGCCGGCTGTTCACTACCAAGCACGGCATCCAGCCGGGCAAGCCTGACTTCGCGCACATTTGTCTCTTCGCGCGCAGCGACCCTGTTTATGGTGTCCAGCCCGACGGTAAAGTTTACTGTTCCTTCCGAGGCTCCCAGAGCCGTCTCTTCAACGATTACCCGGTCCTCAATGCCATTTGCCAGGATGTTTCGTCTGAGCGCTGCCGCGGTAACCGGATCCGGCTCAACACATATCGTTCTCGCGCCGCAAACCTTTGACGCCAAAACAGTGTAGCTGCCGACATTGGCTCCGATATCAACGAACAGATCGTCCGGGCGCAACAGATGTAACAAAAACGCCATATCGACAAACTCGTGCAGGCCGCAATAGACATTACCGGTAGCCCCTGTCATGCCTCGCTTGACCACAAGCCTGGATCCTTCGATCCACTCAACTTCGACCTCATCCTTCAATCGGCTCTCGATCTGCCATCTGACAAAACGAGACACCGCCTTGACAGGATGGCCGGTGTTGAGGGGATGACTGGTAATATATCTAAGGGTTGAAAGTAGACTCAAAAGCCTCGTCCTCGGTAAACCTGCAAGCTTGGCATGATCACGATCCGCGGCCCTGAGCCATGTCGGCTTCATGCTCACTCAGGAAGCGCGCATATGTATCCTGCAGCCCGTCTTCAAGACCCTGGGCAATGTTCCAGCCCAGACTTTTCAACTTTGACACATCCGACAGCTTGCGAGGCGTACCGTCAGGTTTTGACGCATCAAACTCCAGCGCCCCGTCAAATCCCACCACCTTGCAAATGGCCTCTGCCAGTTCACGGATCGACACCTCCTCGCCGGACCCCACATTGACATGCCCGTCACCGGAATAGTGCTTCGCGAGAAACACCACAGCATCGGCCAGGTCATCAACATGCAGGAACTCCCGCAGCGGATTGCCTGACCCCCAGACCGTCAGGGCCTTGGCCCCTGAAGCTTTGGCTTCGTGGGCTTTTCGCAGCAGCGCCGGCAGCACATGTGATGTCTCGAGGTCATAATTGTCACCGGGGCCGTAAAGATTTGTCGGCTGTGCAGCGATGAAGTCACAACCGTATTGCCTGCGATACGCCTGGCACAGCTTGATGCCGGCAATCTTGGCAATGGCATACCACTCATTGGTCGGCTCAAGCGGCCCGGTCAGCAACGCCTCTTCCGGGATCGGCTGCGGTGCCAGTTTCGGATAGATGCAGGTCGAGCCCAGGAAAACCAGTTTCTCGACATCAGCCCTGAACGCAGCGTGGATGATATTCGCCTCGATCATCAGGTTTTCATAAAGGAACTGTGCCGGATATGAGTTGTTCGCCTGAATGCCACCGACTTTGGCTGCTGCCAGAAACACCACTTGTGGCCGGTTGGCGTTCATCCACCCCTCCACCTCTTCCTGGCGGGTAAGGTCGGTATCTTCACGTCCAGCCGTCAGTACGGAACACGCCTCAGACTGCAGTCTGCGAACCAGGGCAGAACCAACCATGCCCCGATGACCGGCCACCCAGACGGACTTGCCGTGAAGTGAGAAGACCGGATCACTCATGACGGTTTTTGCGGTGCTCGTCCGCCACCTGTTTCAAATCTTCCCGAACCATTTCTGAAACCAGTTCCGACAGCGTCGTCGTGGCGCTCCAGCCAAGTTTCTCCTTGGCCTTGCTCGGATCCCCGATCAGAAGTTCGACCTCCGTGGGGCGGAAATAGCGCGGATCAACGCGCACCAGCAACCGGCCGGATGCCTTGTCAGTGCCGGTTTCCTCAACCCCTTCGCCGCTCCATTCGATATCGGTGCCAACTTCCTTGAACGCCGCATCGACGAATGATCGCACTGTCTGGGTTTCGCCTGTCGCCAATACGAAATCATCCGGCTCATCGTGTTGAACAATCCGCCACATGCCTTCCACATAATCACGCGCATGTCCCCAGTCGCGCTTGGCATCAAGGTTACCGAGATACAGCGTGTCCTGAAGCCCCAGATGAATTGCCGCCACCGCCCGGGTGATCTTGCGGGTCACAAATGTCTCCCCGCGAATGGGGCTTTCATGGTTGAACAGGATGCCGTTTGAGGCATGGAAACCGTACGCTTCCCGGTAGTTTACCGTAATCCAGTAGGCATAAAGCTTTGCTGCGGCATAAGGCGATCGTGGATAAAACGGTGTTGTCTCAGACTGCGGTATCTCCTGCACCTTGCCGTAAAGTTCCGACGTCGATGCCTGATAAAACCGTGTCTTGTCTCCCAGCTTCAACAACCGCATTGCCTCGAGAAGCCGCAAGGTCCCTATGCCATCCGCATTGGCGGTATATTCAGCAGTATCAAAGCTCACCTGCACATGCGACTGGGCCGCCAGGTTGTAGACTTCATCCGGCTGGACTTCCTGCATCAACCGGATGAGGTTGGTTGCATCGGTCATGTCGCCAAAATGCAGAAACATCTTTACACCCTGCTCGTGAGGGTCGTGATAAAGATGATCAATACGGCCGGTGTTAAATGATGACGAACGCCGTTTGACACCATGCACCTCATAGCCTTTTGCAAGAAGAAGTTCGGCCAGATAGGCCCCGTCCTGGCCGGTAATGCCGGTAATCAGCGCTCGTTTCACAGTCACATGAGACCTTTCAGAAGAATAAATTGTCTGCCGGATTGAACCAGTAGTGTCAGATCGCTCTGCTCAGAACCGGTCGAAGGATCGCAAAGTCCAGTCTCTTCAAAACCGCTACAATGAAGGCGGCAAATGCAATGCCTAAACCATTGGCAGCAAGATCAGGAATGGAAGCCTCACGAGACATTGTCATCCATTGCGCCAGTTCCAAACCGGCACCCAGTGCAAATATGCTCACCGCAGTTCTACACACCGACCGAAACAAAATGAACGCAGGCACCGCAAGGCAGGCAAAGGCAATCGCATGCAGCACAAGGTCAAACCGGGACAATCCAGGCACAAACCATGACAATGGCGGCTTCGAGAACAGACCGAAATGGATGATAAAACTGATACTAACTGCAATCATGGCCCACAAACACATCAGGAACACCTTGGCTAGAGGGCTCGTCTTGGACAACGGGTACGAATTCACAAGGCGGCTCGCTTCTGGAGGGGCGATTGTCCCCTTCAGGTCAACTCGACCGAATCAGGGCAATCCTGTCTCTATCATTGGTTTGATCATGTTGAGCCCTGCCTAATGAATGGTAAACAAGCCCGCTGTTCTCGACATCTTGCAGCGAAAACAGGTTGCGAAAGTCCACCATCACCGGCACGCGCATGGATTTCGCCAGCCTTGCAAAATCCAGGCCGCGAAACTCGTTCCATTCCGTCAGGATGACCACGGCGGCAGCATCCATGGCAGCAGAATAGGCATCAGCGCACCATTGCACATCCTCAAATTGAGTGCGGCCATTGTCCATGGCTGCCGGATCATAAGCGGCCACAATGGCACCGCTCGCCTGAAGTTCGGGGATCAGGACCTGTGAGGCCGCGTCGCGGATATCATCGGTATCTGCCTTGAAGGCGATCCCCAGAACAGCAATGCGCTTGCCTTGCAGACTGCCACCAACGGCGTTTGTGACCCGCTCGGTCAGACTGCGCTTGCGCCGTTCGTTGGCTTCGATGACTTCCTCAACGACCGTAAATGGCGCCCTGTGTTCGCGGGCCGTTACCATAAGCGCCCTTGTATCCTTCGGGAAACAGGATCCGCCGAAACCGGGACCGGGCTGCAGATAGTGCTGGCCAATTCGCTTGTCGAGTCCCATCCCCCGGGTCACATGGGTAATGTCCGCATCAACTTTTTCACACAGATCTGCCAGTTGGTTCACAAACCCGATCCGCGTAGCAAGATAGGTGTTGGCAGCATATTTGATGACTTCAGCCGCCTGGCAGGATGTAAAGACAATCGGCACATCCTTTTGAGTAAGCGGGCGGTACAACTGCCGCAACGGCGCTTCAGCCCGCTTTGAACTCACACCCAGCACGATGCGGTCGGGCCGCAGGAAGTCTTCAACCGCAGACCCTTCACGTAAGAATTCGGGGTTGGACGCCACTTCAAAATCCGCATTGGGGCGGGTTTTCGAAATCAGGTCCTTTAACTTTGCCGCCGTACCTACCGGTACGGTTGATTTGGTAACCACAACGGTAAAGCCCTGCATGGCGTCAGCGATTTCGGCGCCAGCCCCGAACACATAAGACAAATCTGCAGCATCTTCGCCGCGCCTTGTCGGTGTTCCAACCGCGATAAACACCACATCTGCGTCTGCCACTGCAGACTGCAGATCGGTCGAAAAAGTCAGACGGCCTGCTTCGAAGTTGCTGTGAACTATCTGCTCCAGGCCCGGCTCGTAGATCGGGATCCTGCCTGCTTCCAGTGCAGTGATTTTCTCGGCTTCCTTGTCAACACAAGTGACGGAAAACCCAAACTCCGCAAAGCACGCTGCCGAGACCAGTCCAACATATCCAGCACCGATGACTGCCAGTTTCATGTCAATACTCGTCCTTGTGTCACTTCGATCCGAACCCGGTCAAAACCGTCCAGATGGTTTTCGCTGTGATAAGCGCATCGAGCCATGGTGAAAAGTGTTTAATGTAATAAAAGTCATAGTGAAGCTTGTGCGTTGCCTGTTCCACCTGCGCCACATTGCCCTGGTGCACCTGCGCCCAGCCGGAAAGTCCCGGGCGCACAATGTGCCGGTAGCTGTAGAACGGAATATCGCGCTGATACCAGTCCGACAGCTCCAGCGCTTCCGGCCGAGGCCCGATCCAGCTCATCTGGCCTGCAAAAATATTGATGATCTGTGGGAATTCGTCGATACGATACTTGCGCAAATAACGCCCCAACCGCGTAATGCGGGGATCATTGTCCTCGGTAAAGTTCCCACCCGTTTTCTGCGCGTCCACTTTCATCGTTCTGAGCTTGATCATCCTGAACGGTTCGCCCCTGAAGCCCATACGTGGCTGCAGAAAAAACGCCGGTCCTTTCGAGTCAAGTTTCACGGCGATTGCCGCTAGAGCCACAATGATCAAAAACAATGGCGCCAGGATGACGGCCATCCCGAGATCAACGAGACGCTTCAACCTCAGATACAATAGTGAAGGCAGGACCGACCCGAGACTGTTTTCTGACAGATGTTCAATCTCTACCTTGCCAGTCAACGCCTCGGCCATCTGCTTGACATGATAGACCGGAATACCTTTCAGCGCACTGTCGGCAAGAAACCTGTTCCAGTCATCTGACAGATCCGCCCTGAGGTCCACAACTATGCCATCGATACGCCGGTCTGGCGCAACAGGCTTGCGCAGACTGAACCAGTCGACGGCATCCAGGTCTTTCAAACCCTTGGTATCACCTGTCTCCACCAGGGCGAAACTCTGCAGAAGCGCCCGCCGCGCGAGAAAAAAGCACGCATAGAACCAGACGACCGCAACGATGAAGCTGGCACCAAACTGGTAGCGCGAATAATCTATTCGCAGAAAGAAGAACATCATGATGATGATGGCGTAGGAGATGGCGAAAGCCGGCGCAATATATTGCGTTGCCTGCACACCGGGATAGGCAATCATCTGCCGTAACGCCCAATAGCCCAGAAACAGCGCCAGCATGGAGCCCAGCATCGCAGACTGCAGGGAGACCATGCCCGATCCCGGAACGAGACTGGAAGTTGGCCAGCGGGCTAGCCCCGGCACGATGACGGCAAACACCAGGCCGCCGATCAGCTGGAACCGGATCCGGGTTACCAGCTGCAAAGGTTGGCGATCTTCGACATCTTTGCCTCTCGCGGCAACCTGCGCCCGCTCGCTTGCTACTCTCGGTGGAGAAATCACCTTGCCCCCCCTTTCCCGGTCGATGTTTGAGCCGGTTTGGTTTTTGCACGCGGTTTTGCCGCATGCGCTCCCGGATTGGCAGAATCTGGTTCAGCCTCACGTCCATAGACGTCTTCGACCCGTACGATATCATCTTCACCCAGATAGGATCCGGACTGCACTTCGATCAGTTCCAGCATGGTTTTGCCGGGATTCTCCAGCCTGTGGACAGCCCCCAGAGGAATGTAGGTTGACTCGTTTTCACGCAGCAGAAAGGTTTCCTCACCACGGGTAACCTTGGCAATGCCCTTGACCACGATCCAGTGCTCGGCCCGGTGATGATGGTATTGCAGCGACAACTGCGCGCCCGGTTTTACGGTGATGCGCTTGACCTGGTACCGCTCACCCCGGTCAATGCCTTCAAATGTTCCCCATGGGCGGGCCACCTTGCGATGATCGGTCAACTCACTGCGCTCAGCCGTTCTGAGGTCGTCGACAACAGTCTTGACCTGCTCAACCTGGTCCCTGCTGGTGACCAGCAGGGCATCGGGTGTATCCACCACGACAACATCCTTCAGCCCCAGCACGACCGCGAGTTTATCGGGGCTGTGGACGAAGCAGTTTTCTGAATTTGAAAACCATGCATCACCTTCTGAGCGATTGCCGTCCTCATCAGCTTCATGCACACCTGCCACAGCATCCCAGGAGCCCAGGTCCGACCAGTCGCCTTCATAGGGAACAACCGCAACGCGGCTTTCATTTTCCAGCACCGCATAGTCAATGGAAATCGACGGGCTTGAAGAAAACGCGTCTGGCTGCAACCGGTAGAACTGGTTGTCGATGGTGATATCTGCAACAGCGCGTTGCACCGCGTCATGAATGTCCGGCGCGTGCTTGGCAACCAGGTCAGCCGCCGTGCTGGCCTTGACCACAAAGATGCCGGCGTTCCAGACGCATCCTGAATTGATCAATGCCTCGGCTTTTTCAACATCAGGCTTTTCCAGAAACTGTGACACCTGGGCAGCAGGCCCGTGATCCGCAATCAATGCTCCCGGTTCAATATAGCCATATGCCGACGATGCCTTTGTTGGGCGGATGCCCAGTGTCACCCACCAGCCTTCTTGCGCCAGGCGGGCCGCATTGGAGATGGCTGCAGCAAATCTGTCGGTGTCTGAAACAAAGTGATCCGATGGCAGTATCACCATGATTGCATCAGGGTCTGTATCGGCAATCTGCAAGGCTGCGGCACAAAGGGCCGGAGCTGTGTTCCGGGCTACCGGTTCCAGCAGGATCGAACCCGGCAACCGCGCATGATGAAGCGCTTCTGCGACCATGAATCGATAGGCTTCGCCTGTAACAGCCACGCAGGATGCTACCCCTTCGAGCCTGTTGATCCGGGTCAAAGTAAGATCAAGAAGAGATTGCTGTTCTACCTCTACAGCAAACTGTTTCGGAAACGCCTGCCGGCTCAATGGCCACAACCGGGTACCTGCCCCACCACATAGAACGACTGGCACGAGATTAGGTTTGGTGTTCATATATCTACCGGACACATCTGTTGATTTGACAAATCAGGCAATGGCTACCGCACTCCGGGTGAAACGATTTTCACCACGGCAGGTACGACCAGTATCTGTTCTCAGCACCAGGGTTTGGCGCCTTTCTACTCAATTACCGTAAAGCTTCTTTGCCGTTCAGGCTGGCATCAACGCCGTGGCATTGGATGTCACCCTGATTTCCTGACCCATGACTTCGAGCAGGACTTCCACACGGCCGCGCGCATCGCAGCGGCTCAATCGCCCTATCAGACCTGACAAGGGACCGGACACCATTTGCACACTCATGCCAGGTTTCAGATCAGGGGTAAAATCAACTAACCCGTTACTTCCCGACATTTCAATTATCAACTCAATCACACCTGCCGGTATACTGGCCGGGCGCTCGCCGGCCATCACCAGGCAGGACACACCATAAGTCGAATTGATACAACGCCACTGATCCCTCGACAGATCGAGTTCAACAAACAGATAGCCCGGAAACAGGGCAGAGCGAACCTGCCGAACCTTCCTGGCGTGACTCACTGATTTTTCGATCAACGGCAAAAACGTCCGAAACTGCTGCCGGTCCAGCTGATGTTTTGCGCGATGCTCCCGATTGGGTTGCGTGCGCACGGCAAACCATCTCTTGCCTGCTACGTCGCCTCTAGTCATTCGAATCACTGTCCCCTCAGCTTCCGGACAGATTAACTATGTACCCAATGCGCCGCAACTCCTGATGTGTTCGAAACCCGCATCTCTTAAATATTGAAATCGCAATTTAAGATGTTGATTTCAAACCGTTTATTTCAGGTCCACATTCACAGCGTGCTGATTAGTGCCGGGTGCTCCACGATTGCGCCAGCCCCAATCCCAGCAGTAATGCAAATGCCAGTGCGTTCGCCTGAATCTGCAGACTGAAATCAACCAGGGAGTGCAGGCCGACCAACACACAGGCCGCCGCCGCGATGGCAGCATAATGGGTATCGCGGCGACGTGCAAAAAAGCCTCCGGTCACCTTGAAAAACAGGCTGGCAAAGCCCAACAGGACAAGTGTCGCTGCAGGCAACCCCAGTCCGAGGAGCAGTTCCAGATAGTCATTGTGCGCCTTGTCCCAGACCTGACGATCCGGAGATAATTCAAGCCGGTAAGCCGTAAACACGTCCTGAAATGTGCCTAATCCACTACCCAGATACAGATAGTCCCGAACGGCCTCCCATGTTCGCGCATAAGTCTCAAACCTTGAATCCGTTTCAAGTCCCTGATTGAGCAACCGCCCCATGAGCCGTGCACCCGACAATTCAAAAATGCCCAGGATCAGTATCGTGATGGCGAGGATGCTCACCACCCAGGCAGGTCCGCCTGCTGCAGACCGGCTTCGAATTTTCGTTTTCATGCCGTACAGCAACAACATGAAAAACATCGCCACTACCGTAAAGCTGATGCCGCCGCGAGAACCGGTTGCCAACACCGACACAAGCATCAGTACAAACAAGACAAGATCAAATCCGAGCATGCCTGACATGGCAAGCAACAGTTTCCTGGCCATTTCACGGCCACTGACATGCGAGGTCGATTGCAGTACTGAGCTGACATGCTGGATCACAAGGCCCATGCTGGCCAGAGTTGCCATTCCGAAATAGGTCGCAGCGCTGTTTCGGTTGATGAAGCCCGAAGTAAGATACCCGTTGTCCGGTTCATCGAACCACAGGATTTTATCCAGTGACAGGGACAATCGCGTTAGCCCGTAAAGCGCTGCAAGCCCTGTAAGAATTATGAATACCCGCAGGATGGTTTGAGCATTTCGAGCCGAACGCGCCAGAACATAGACGCTTAACAATACCGCTGCAGCAGTCAGATAACGCAATATGGACCAAACGGTCTCGGACGGATTGATTGATATGCTCGAAGCGATATCGCGGCCCAGCGCCTCGCCGGCCACTTGCCACGCAGGATGACCTGCTATCGAAGAACCTAGCGGCAGGATCTGCACCCCGGCCCACGAGAGCCCCAGGCCGAACATCACAACAGGCACCGAGAGCTTTGAAATCATCAATGCCGGATGGCGCCGTGCCTCCAGTTGAAGTGCCAGACAGGTAAAAACCAGCAGTCCGCCCACCATGACTGCATTCATGCTCCATGCAAGTGGTCTGTTGGAGCCAAGCCAGAAAGAGCTGAGGCCGACAACAATCGCAATCAGTACCGACGCAATCGCACTCATGACACGCACCAAACAGAAGCAGCCGGGTACTGATCTACCCGGACCATCAAAGCTTTGCTCCGGCTCTGAGCAGGTATTGACGAAGTTCCGCGGCACGATCAGGGTAGGCCTGATCCACAATCCTTACATCATGTCTGAGCGATGTCTTTGAGCCGAACATTGAGCAACGGCCATGCGAGCGACATCAACTGCAGTCGCTCCAGCACCAGATCCACCTCCTTCGGTGAATAAGTGTATGACAACTCAAGATGGTGCTGGGCAGTGGCATCTAAACCAAACACTCCATTGCGCAGTTTGGCGGACAGAAGCCAGAACTCACCCAGTGCCGGCGCTTTCGCCAGCACCAGCCCCAATGCCCGCAGCATCAGCATCTGCACACTGCGGCGCTCAGCAAAGCTCAGGCCCATCGCCTCGAAGTACCCTGGTCGCGCCATCGCCAGAACCGCATCGCGCCGTTGTGGCAATGTCATGCTGACAAACCGGTCTGCAAGCCTGGCAGCGTTTTCAGGATCTGCAGGATCCAGCGTCGCCAGCCACACTTGCAGGGTTCCGGGAGAGACTGAATACAAGACTTCATTACGCAGATGTGTGTCGTTCAGCCGGATAACCTGATAGCTGCCCAGACCGGTCACACACACACCCAGGCAAAGCAAAAGACCCATGGCGAGCGGACTGACGCCTCGCGCCACCTTAACCGGTACCGCCATAGTAATATGGGTACTTCTTGCTGTAGTAGCCCGACTTGTAATAGTCGTAGTAGCGCGCTCTTGACGCAACCACATCGTTCATGACAACGCCGGTCAGCTTGGCATGAGCGCCCAGCGACTGCTTCAGCGCCGCATCAACGGCATCACGCGCTGTCGTTTCCCATTTCACCACCAGCACCAGCGAATCGACAGCATCAATCAGGGCGCGGCCATCCGTAACCGGAAGCAAGGGTGAGGTATCGACGACGATGAGATCGTAAAAGCCGCTCAAATGGGTGAACAGATCCTTCATCCGCTTCGACCCGAGCAGTTCGGCGGTGTGGGTCAGGTCCTTGCGGCGCGGCGCCGGCAATATGTGCAGACCCGATGCGGCATCCTTTACAATCACCTGTTTGAGGTCAACCTCGCCAAGCAGCAGTTCCACCGCTCCGTGCTTGGCATCCGGCGCATACAATGACGTAAGCACCGGGTGGCGCAGATCAAGATCAATGATCAGCACCCGCTCACCGGACGCTGCCGCATGCAGCGCCAGATTGCTTGCAATGGTGGACTTGCCTTCACTTGGCAGCGCCGACGCAAGCAGTACAATTTTCTGCGGGCGATCGATATCGGCAAACTTGATGCCCATTCTGAGCGCCCGAATTCCTTCGGTGAAACTCGACAACGGCTTTTGAACCACCAGCCGGCTGATGCTCACCCGGTCATTTTTCCCCATTCGCCGCTCCGACTTGTCGCCTTTGCGATACAGCCCCGGCAGCAAGCCGAATGGATTGTATTTTCGCGCCACACGCCGGATTCCGCTGCCGGGCAACTCACCATCCGAACGCGGAATACTTGCAAGTACCGGGACACCCAATTGTTTTTCGATCTGGATAGTCGTGCGATAGCCTGCATCCAGCTGTTCAAGCAGGAAGGCAAGCCCGGCACCCAATCCCAGTCCGAGCATGGTTGCAAGTATCACGATCGATTTCTTGTTGGGGGCACTGGGCGTTGTTGGCGCAGAGGCCCGCTCAATCACACGTGAGTTGTTCGTGTTGAGCTTTTCCTGCTCACTGGTTTGCTTGAAGCGCCCCAGGAAAGACTCAAACAATGCCTTGTTGGCCGCCGCTTCCCTTTCCAGTTCTCTGAGAATGACCTCCGCCTGACCATCTTTTGAAGCGGTTCCCTTGACTTCCGCGAGGCTGGCCGCGATTGACTTTTCGCGGCTGCTGGCAACCTGCAGGGCATTTTCCGTGGAGGTCAGGATGCGTTTGGCCTCGGAACTGATTGAACGCCTGACATCTTGAAGCTGGGCTCGCGCCGAAACCACCGACGGGTGACGATCGCCGTACTTGGCGCTCAAATTGGCAAGTTCACGGCGTATCTCCGAAGCCTTGCCTTTGAGGGAAGCCAGTGCACTGGATTGCAGGGCGTCGGCAAATGCCGTGATATCCCCGCCCCTTTTGCGCACAGCTTGAACCTGATCATATCTTGCTTGCGCCTGAGCCGACTCGGCACGCGCCAGAATCAACTGCTCGTTCAGTTTGGCAACCTGCTGATCGTTCAATGTCGAACCGTTGGTCTGAACAATATTGTTTTCCACCTTGAACAGTTCGACGGCACGCTCTGATTCACGCACTTTTTTCCTCAAGTCGCCAAGACGCTCACTGAGCCAGTCATTGGCACGCCGGGTAACCTCATAGCTCGCTTCAAGCTGATCAACCAGGTACTCGTCTGCAAAGGCATTTGCCACTTGAGCTGCCTTGACCGGGTTGTCAGAGGTGTACTTGATGTCAACCACATAGGTCCAACCCTTGCGATCGACAGTGATGGACTTCGACAGCGAACGAACGATCCTGTCGGTGTGATTCTCATTGAGAACCGGTTCAGGGGCAGGCTCACGGCTGAATACCAGTGAAATCAATTGCCCGAGCGCGGAAACCTTCGGAGGTTCAACTGTCGACCGGTCGTCAAGCTTGAGCTTGCGGACGACCCGCTTGGCCACATCGTAGGACCGAATAAGCTCGAGTTCACTTTCCAGTGCAGAATTGTCTCGTCCAATGCCGGAAACGATGGCTTCGGCATTTATTATGTTCTTCTGATTCGTATCAATCAGCAGTGTGGACTTTGCTGTATAGACGGGAGTGAGCTGGAGAGCATAGATCGCACCCAACAAAGCAGTCAGAAAACCAATGACCGCGACCATCGGGCCCCGGCGTCGTGCAATCCGGAAAAGTTCCCTTAAATCAATACCATCTGAGCCACCGATCCCGAAGGGAGGTGACGAATCAGGGTACTCCTCACGGCCAGCCGCGGGGTTGTTATCAGAAGCGCGCTTTAGCATAGACGCCCACAAGGTGACGGTCCCAATCGGAAAGGCCGGGACCTGTTACATCACTGTAGGAGTATTTGTACCTGCTGCCAACAGAGATGAAGCGGTTCACCCGGTATTCGAGTTCTGCGCCGGCTTCAATTCTGAAATCGTCCAGAGAAGAATTCTCATAATCGTTGTATGCAAAGCCAACCGATGGCGAGAAAATCAGTTCGCGCATCACTTCATAGTCAACAACCAGTTTGGCAGAGTCCTGAACACGACCTGCCTGATTGAACGTGCTGTCTTCAATGGTACGATCAGCATTGAACTTGACCGTCATCAGTGGCGTCGGATTCCAGGTCAGCGCGCCATGGTAGCTGAACGCGGACGTGGTCGGCGAGCCTGCAATATCGTACGTCTGCTCGTTGTACCCGACCCCCAATTCACCTGAGATCAGGCGGGTCACTTCAAATTCAACGCCGGCCAGCGCGCGCCAGCCATCTGAGTCGGCAATCGTGCCGCCATTGTAATCACGCCAATTATAGCGGAAATCGCCGAATATCCGATATCCGGGCGAGGCAAGATATGAAATTCGTGCACCGGTAGTGACAACATTGCCGTCTCTGAAGTCCTGATCTATGCCATCGACATCATCATAGTCGAAAAAGTCGAACGCGGCGCCCACCGATGCAGACAGCCTGTTGAACGTGTGTTTGATAGATGCCCAGGAATCAAACTTGTAGTACTCTCCGGGTGATGTTGGCACACCGGCTGTCGGGTATTCCAGGTCTCCGGGCTCCTGGTTGAATTTTCCACCTTTGAGACTACCCTTGAGCACGGTATCGCTGTTTATTTCAAAAAGACCGTCCAGTTCCCCGTCGAAATCGGTGCGGCTTTGTGACGAGAAATCGAAATATTCGTAGTGATCGAGTCCGGCCCGCAGGTTGACGTAATGCCTGCCAAAATCCGACCTCAACCAAACCGAAGGGGATACATAGATGCCTGAGTCGGCGTTTTCACCGGCTGATTCGCCAAAGACGTTGCTGTCGTAGAAATACCCGGTTTCAACATCTGGCAGAACCCAGAACTGACCTGCACGCAAACCCAGGCCTTCGAACCGGTCACGAACTGTGGGCATGTTGCCTGAGCCCGCGCGCGACAGTTCGAGTTCCTGCTCCTGCGCGGATGCCGTCACTGAAACACCTGCACATGCACATAGCATCGCAATTATTAATCTTGCCCGCATTTCAGCCGCCACGCCCCATCTCAACTTCGTCTTGTTATCTGCCCGTTTAAGCAATCCGTCAGGTCAAATCAGTTTCTGCTAACGCCATTACCGCCCCCGCCGACATTGATCTTAAACACGCCGGGCGACGAGCCCCCGCTCTGACCGCGCCACGCACTTGAACAAACGTCGCCTTCCAGTGCACCGATCCCATTTACAAAAGAACTCAGGATCTGACCCCGGGTTCTTTCGCAGGTGCATGCGATCAACTTTACCCTGCTAGCCCCTGCAGAATCGTTAACCGACACCAAATACTGATACGCTCCCGCAAAACCGGCACCCACATAGACCTGTACCGGTTCATCCTCATCATCTGCGGCCCGGCAAAACGCTTCCGTTTCGCGAACGTCTGCACTGACCGCGTCTGACACCGCGACTGCAAGTGCAGGGTCCTGGTTGAAGCTGGCAACGAATGCGTCCACGCTTTGTGCGTGTACAAAGCCTGAAAACAGCGCAATACCCATCGCGCTCGAAATTACCAGTTTGATTGACATCGCCGTCCACCTTTAATCCAGCTGAATCACAGCCTTGAAATCTGCACTTACTAAATTGCGTCAAAATCCAATGGTACCTCATGGTAACTAATGAATTATTTACAATTTAGTCTGCATACGCCTTACTTGGGACAAACGATGAGCACTGGACCGCTGGCGCGGATACACTCGCAAACACAATCAGAAGAACCGTTCCGGCACCCGGATAATATCTCCTGGGTTAATCGCAACACGTTGATTTGTTTGAATTTCCACTTCCCGGTCCTGACCGGCACGGCGCACAAAAGCCTTGCCCGTATTGGCCCGGTAGGTATATCCGCCTGCAATTGCAACAGCGTCCTGTATGGTTAACCCGGCCTTGTAGGGATATTCACCGCCCTTGCCCACTTCACCTTGAATGAAGAACGGGCGATAGTTCAGGACCGACACCGATACTTTGGGATCCTTGAGGTAACCGCTGGAATATCTTGCCACCACCGCGTTCTGAAACTGGGTTACAGTCTGGCCCCGCGCCTGCACTGCCCCGATGAGCGGCAAGTCAATGCGACCATTGTCCCCGACCAGAAATTCGCCGGACAGATCAGTTTCGCCAAATACGTTGACTTTAACCTTGTCACCGGACCCCAATCGGTATGCCGCCACCGAACTTGTCTGCACAGGTGCTGAAGGTTGCACCGTTGCCGCATAGCCCGCAGGCGCGGCCGACAGTCCGGAAGACCCCACACCATCAGAAGAAGAGCCGCACGCACTCAGCAACTGCGCAACAAGCATCATCAACGCGAGTACTTTGAACCGGTTCTGAAATCCCCCGAGGATCATGATGACCTCTACCATCCGTTTTCTCAGACAAACCCGAAACACACCGGTTTGTCTTAAGACATGTTAAGCCCGCCAACAGCGAATCAGTAATTCACACAACGCACCTGACATCACCTTTTCCAAACAATACTAGGCCAGCATTGATTGCCAAATGGTTAACAAGTCGTAAATATTGATTACCAAATGGTTAACAAGTCGTAAATTTTGATGTTTTGTCAGGTAGAGAGAAACCGAACATCGTTTCCTTCGAGGACCGCACAGGTCAAACGGCCTGTAATATAAGCGCCGGTATCGATGCCTATCCGGTGAACCTCGATTTCAGGTTTCTCGGCAGGCGTGTGGCCGTGGACGATTATTTTCGGCAACGCGCTGTCATGGCTCAGAAATGGCTCGCGAATCCAAAGCAGGTCTGCGGCAACCTGATCGTCCAGCGGAATTTTGGGATTTACCCCGGCATGGGCGAAGAAGTATTTGCCTGCGCCGGCTGACAGTATACAGTTTTCCAGGAAAACTCGGTGGCTGGGCGGCAGAACGTCCAGCAGGCCTTTTTGAATATCGGCCCACTGGTCTTCTCCAATCGGCATTCGTAGCTTCAGGCCATATGAATGCAGCGTTTCCAGGCCACCATATTGCCCCCACGCACTGATTACGCCCGGATCACCAAGAAAATCCTGCAGGTAAAGTTCGTGATTGCCACGCAGGGTAATGCGCTTGTTACAGATACTGTGGCCCTTCACCATCCATTCCAGTACCTCTCGGGAAGATGGCCCACGATCAATGTAATCTCCGAGGAAAACTTCAACGCAATGACCAATCGGCCGTTCAGCGCGGTCAGCTTCTATCATTGCATAAAGCCGTTCCAGCAGGTCGATTCGGCCATGGATGTCGCCGATGGCATAGACCCTGACTCCATCAGGAAGACGAGGGTCTTCGTCCTGATGTCCGCCTTTGCGTTTCGAGACAAGTTTTTTGAAAAACTGAGGGATCATTTCAACACAAAGGGTCCTGGTTCGGTTTCGGACCCTGCTGCAGGTTCCAACCAGACGGATACATCAGACCGGAGAAAACACATATGAATCCAATATATTTGAGTAATTCCCGTAGCCTACTATGAACGCCCGCCGCTGTTGAGCAATACCGGACGACCGGCGCGCTTCAGCGTCCGTCGATAAACTGTCTGCAGGCATCAAAATTGTCAAAAGCCAGCATACCACGTGTGGTTTGCACAGCCACGCTGCCATCAGCGTAGTGCAGCACACGACGTCCCCGGTAACGGGCCCGACCCACAATCAAATGTACACCTTCTCTCAGCAACTGTCTGTATTCCCGCTCTGCGACTTGCTGCCTGATCCGGGGCACAACAATGAACATCAGCAGGCAGCTGAGAGAACCGATAGTGGCAATCAGCACCATAGCTGTGACACTGAGCCCAAGCAATTCAGCCAAGACCACACTCGCAACCATTACACCCAGCAAAATAAGGACAGATATCAGGCTTTTTTTCATGACAGCGTCCACTGCAAACAAAAAGATGACATAAACCAACAGATTAATCGTGATTCGGCCAGTCGTGATGTGCCCGGAGTCATCTCCGGCACGGGCTCAGTGGTCTCGTCTCCTCGGGATGGAGGATGCATTATCGGGAGCACCCTGATTCTAGAGCGAGATGAGGTTAAATGATTCAATTTAACCTCATCTCGCTCTAGCGGTCTATATACTGCCGATAAAGGTCGAAGTTCTCAAATGACTTGAATCCGAAGCGGGTTTCGGCCAACACAGATCCGTCACTGTAATGAACCACGCGATGGCCGCGATATCTGGCCCGGCTTACCAATCGTGCGCCCGACGGCGCATCACTGTCATCTTTCCAGCGTCTGGCTTTGCGCATCTGCAGCAGTGTTTGCACGATCACCGCAATTGCGAGAACAGCAGAAACACCTGCGAACCAATTCGTCGTAACATCCGACATATCGTCAAGCCCACCCTCGCGCTTAACTACCCCCATGATCATGCGCCAATTGATCTTTCAACAGGTTATGTAGCTTTTCTGACGTAAAGCAAGCCATACCAGTCCATCAACTCACAGGTTTGCGCGTCTGGAGCCTCGATCGGTACGGTTTTTGATTGAGCCCGTCGAAAACCAAAAAACTGATCGCTTTCAAAGTACTAAAGCGTCATGCCGTCGAGCGGAACTGCCGGCTTGCGTCCGGCAATGAGATCAGCAACCAGTCTGCCCGCCCCATGGCTCATGGTCCAGCCCATATGGCCCTGGCCGGTATTCATCCAAAGGTTTTTGAACCTCGTCGCTCCCAGGATCGGGGTTCCTTCAGGCGTCATCGGGCGCAGGCCTGCCCAATACTCTGCCCTGGAATAATCGGCACCATCGGGAAACAATCCCTTCACCACACTCGTCATGTGTCGAAAATCATCCGGCGAATGGTCAACCCGATACCCTGAAAATTCTGCCGTGGCCGTCACCCGCAGCCGGTTGCCCATCGGCGTGTAGGCAACCAGGCTTTCTTCGTCGATGCCGCCGATAGCAGGTGCGTTATTGCGGCCCGACACTGGAATCGTCATCGAATACCCCTTGACCGGATAGATCGGCAAATCAATCCCGATGGGTTTTGCAAGATGTGGCGAATACACACCCAGGGACAAAACGATAATATCCGCGGACAGATTTCCCTGATCCGTGACAATGCCGCTGACCCGATCTCCGTCCGTCTGAAGGGATCTGATCGTTACCCCCCACCTGAACGTAACACCGCGCTCGTCAAGCCACTTGGCCAGGGTACGGGTAAACTTCCGGCAGTCACCGGTTTCGTCACGGCCGCCAAACAGTGCGCCGGCAAACTGCTCCTTGCTGTCAGCAAGCGCCGGATCCTTCTGTGCTATGCCATCTGCATCCAGAACGCCGATATCGGAGCCTTCCCGGCGCAGTATTTCAGCCTTGCTGTTAGCTGCTTCAAACGCTGAGCGTGACCGGAACAGGTACAGAATACCGCCATCGTTTGCGTCATATGAAACACCTGTTTCAGCGCGTGTTTCATGGAACACCGATTGCGCGTAATTGCACAGTCTGACCTTGCGCCTGGTGTTTACGGCCGCCCGTTCGGCGCTGCACTGGCCCCAGAACTTCCACATCCATTTCACGAACGCCGGATCCAGCGACGGCTTCAGCCGAAGCGCCTGATCATTGCGCCACAGTGACTTGAGCAGGATTTTCGGCGACGCCGGTGATGCCCAGGCATAAGCGTGTCCCGGCGCTATCATGCCGGCATTGCCGAAGCTGGTGAATTCGGCCGCGCCAGCCTCGCGGTCAATGACGGTTACCTCGTGACCGTCCCGCCACAGCTCGTAAGCCATGGTGACCCCGACAATACCGGCTCCAAGCACTAGCGCCCTGGCCATGGCAGCAATCCCTCTGGCTAGATGGCGGCTTCCACCTGGATCTCCACATCCAGACCCGGTGCGGCAAGCTTGGGTGAATGCACTGCAGCGCGGCACGGTGTTTCACCTGCCACAACCCAGTCATCCCACACAGTGTTCATTTCAGCCCAGGTATCCATGTCGGTGAGCCAGATGGTGGCCCTGATGACCTTGGTCTTGTCGGACCCGGCCTGCGCCAGTGTGGCATCTATCTGTGCCAGGATGTCAGCTGTTTGCGCAGCAACGCTGCCGCCTGCGGCCTCGCCCGCCACGAAACCGGACATGTACACCTTGTCGCCATGAACAATCGCGCTTGTCATCCGGTCGCCCGCACCAATTCTCTTCAACGTCATTTGCTTTCTCCGTTTTGCTGATTTTTTAAAGCTGTCTTGAATGTATTTCTGATGATGTGACCATCACGTTCCGGCAGAACCCTTGGCAGTTCATCAGACCCTGTCTTGATGACACCCAGCACAGGCCCGGCGTCTTCAAGTACGAGTTGCTTCACCGCAGCAAGGTCTGCCTGCTTGTGCGCGGTTGCGACCTGTTTGAACCCGCAAGCCAGCGCAACAGCGGCCAGGTTGGTGGTTTTGCCGGTGTGGCTGGTCTGCCCGCCGGTTTCACCGAACGCCTCATTGTCGATCACCAGTATGGCAAGGTTGGCCGGTGCCTTGGCTCCCAGGGTTGCAAGTGAGCCCAGGCCCATCAGCATTTCGCCGTCGCCGGTGATCACCAGCACGCGCGCATCAGGACGTGCCAGTGCAAGCCCCAGCCCCATAGAGGCCGCGCCGCCCATGGCGCCCCACAAATAGAAGTTCTGCGCAACATCCCCTGCCGCAGCCACATCATAGGTCGGCGAGCCAAGCCCGCTGATCACCAGCAGGTTGTCCTGCCGGTCTTTCAAAACCTCTGCAATCGCGTCGCGTCTTCCAATCATCTCAACGGTCCGTCCTAAAAATCCTTCGCGCCGATCAGGCGCTGTGACAACAAAACGGCAACCGGGCAATTGCTGTCATAAGCCAGCCGCATCGCCGACCCGGTCATGGCCGCTGCATCTTCGCCGGTGTCGGCCCGATAGACAACGAAACCTGATCGCTTGAAAGTTTCTGCCGTTGCCTGGCCCATCGGCACCTGCCACGGATTGAACTCGCCCCATTCACCACGCATCGTCACCAGCGTCACGAACGGGAATCCGCATGATTTGAGCAACGAGAACATGTTGACGCAATTGCCCACACCGGACGACTGCATCAGCATGACACCGCGCTGCCCGCCAAGCTCTGCACCGGCCAGCAGGGCCACACCTTCTTCTTCGGTGGTAAGGACAGTGCAGTTGATATCGCCATCGCCATGACAGGCATTGATCAGGCTGGCGTGGCCGGCATCCGGCACATAAGCCATCTGCTGCACGCCCTGCTGTTTCAATGCAGTGAATATGCCAGCCCGCCAGTCATCGGCAGCAAACGAAAAAGATTCTGCTTTCATTATTCCCGTCGTCATAATGCGTTGATTATCTGTTGAAAGGCAGCTTGCGTTTTCCCTGCATCCTGCGTCAAGCTGCCGAAATGGAATAGTGGAGTTGCGTATGAAGCATGTAACCCTTCCCGGCGGAGACAAAATCCCGGCTCTTGGCCTCGGCACCTGGCGCATGGGTGAAGATGCAGACCTGCTGCAATCGGAAGCCGATGTGCTGCGCTATGGCCTTGACCGCGGACTACAACTCATCGACACGGCGGAAATGTACGGGGAAGGAGGTGCCGAGCTTGTTGTTGCCGAAGCGATAAAACAGCGCCGTGACGAGACCTACATTGTCTCAAAAGCCTACCCGCACAATGCATCCTATGACGGTGTTGTCGCCGCCTGTGAGCGTTCACTTGAACGATTGCAGACCGATCGCATTGATCTGTATCTATTGCACTGGCGCGGCCAGTATCCGCTGGACGAAACCGTCTCCGGTTTCGAACGCCTCAAGGCTGATGGAAAAATCCTCAATTGGGGTGTCAGCAACCTGGATGCCGACGACATGGAAGAACTGCTCGGTGTCCGTGATGGGCGTGAATGTGCGGTCGATCAGGTGCTGTACAATCTGTCGGACCGCGGCATCGAATGGAGCCTGAAGCCAAAGCTTGTCGAGAATGGCATTCCGGTGATGGCTTATTGCCCGCTCGGTGAAGGCAGATTGTTACGCGATGCAAGTCTGGCAACACTCGCCGACCGTCACGGATGTACCCCGGCGTCCATTGCGCTTGCCTGGCTGATAGCCCAACACCAAACCATTGCCATCCCGAAAACATCCCGCGTGGAGCGCGTAGACCCGATTGTTGCAGCGCTTGATATCGAACTGGATGACGACGACCTGGCGCTGTTGGACCATGAGTTCCCGCCCCCGGATGGGCCGTCGGCACTGTCGATTGTCTAAAGCGAGATGAGGTTAGATTGGATAAGCCAGCACGATTGCCTTGCCGACAGCAACGGACACGCGTGCCGGCGACGTCTCCACTTCATTTGACAGGGTAAGCGTTGAGCCCAGCACCACATCCCGGTCGGTCAATGGCCAACGCACGCCTTCAATGGTGATGCGCTCGAGATCGCTAACCGGCAAGATCGATAAACGCGACGCTGGTGGCACATCAATTTCCACACTGTCATCCAGCAACGGCCAGGCTTCCTCGTGCCCGCTGGACAGCATCACCGGCATGCCTTGCGCTTTTAGCCGCAACAACAACATCAGGTGGGCAAAGGCATGGTCGGCCTGACCGCCAAAACCGCCTGCCAGCAGCAATTCGCTAGCCCCCAGCCGGATCGCCTCATCAACCGCCAGTTCGCCGTCGGTTGCATTCTTGGCAACAGGATGCGGCTGGCGCGCCACGTGCGAGTACCGGGCGACAAGCGCCTCGTCACTGGAATCAAAATCGCCAAGCCACAGTTCCGGCACAACACCCAACGCATCCGCATGCGCCATGCCACCGTCTGCAGCAATGATCCTGCTGCTGCCGATCTGGTTTCTGAGCCGGTCCGTTACGGTCAACTCGCCGGCCAGCAATATTGTAAATTTCTGCGTCATGGCTGCTGCAATACCACACAATGTCTGTTGCACAAGTGCCGTCGCGTGCCTATATCTGAACTTGCTCTCGGGGTGCCCACTAAATTGAAGGGCTGAGAGGCAAGTGTCCTTGCCAACCCTCTGAACCTGATCCGGATCATGCCGGCGGAGGGATACGAGCCAGTTCTCGAGGTTTTCCCGCGATCCCCGCCAGCAATTTGCCGTCTTCCTGGAGGAGATTGAAAATGCTGCGACTGTTCACTTTATGCCTTGCCGCTCTGATGGCCCTGGTGCTGCCGGCATCAGCCAAAGACAAGCTTACCATATATACCTATGACAGCTTCATCTCCGACTGGGGGCCAGGCCCGAAGATCAAGACGGCATTTGAAGCCACCTGCAATTGCGAACTTGAATGGGTAGCCGTTGCAGATGCGGTTGCCACCTTGAACCGCATCAAGCTGGAAGGGTCCGGCAGCAAGGCCGACATTCTGCTTGGCATCGACACCAGCCTGACCGCTGAAGCCTCGGCAACCGGGCTGTTTGAAGAACACGGCATCAAAACGAAAAACGTCAACTTGCCCGTACAATGGACCGACAACACGTTCGTACCGTATGATTATGGTCACTTCGCCGTCATCTATGACAGCGAGAAGATCAAGACGCCGCCGGCAAGCCTGGATGATCTGGTGAACGGCGATCCTGAACAGAAAATTGTCATTCAGGATCCGCGCACCTCCAGCCCCGGCCTCGGCCTGCTGTTGTGGATCAAGGCGGTATACGGCGACAAGGCCGGTGAGGCATGGACGAAATTGTCAAGGCGGGTGCTGACCGTCACGCCCGGCTGGTCTGAAGCCTATGGCATGTTCACCAAGGGTGAAGCACCGATGGTATTGTCCTACACGACATCACCTGCCTATCACATGGTCGCGGAAAGCACCGACCGCTACCGCGCTGCCAGCTTTCCGGAAGGCCACTACATGCAGATCGAGGTCGCCGGCATTCTGAAATCATCGCAGAACAAGGAACTGGCACGTCAGTTTCTCGCTTTCATGACCGGCCCCGGTTTCCAGAACCATATCCCGACCAACAACTGGATGTGGCCGGCCGGCAAGACCTCAGACGCGTTGCCCGATGCATTTGACAAGCTGGTGAAACCGGCAAAATCGCTGCTGTTGTCGGCAGACGAGGTCAATGCCAACCGCAAGGCCTGGATAGACGAGTGGCTCAAGGCGACAACCAGATAGCCCGGTCGCGCGCCATGCAGACCTCGCGAACATTGCGACCGAAGCCAGCCGTCCTTGCCGGTCTCGTCGCCTTAGGCAGTATCGGGCTTGCCGTTGCAACGCCCATGCTGGCTTTGATTGCCATCGCACCTGCCATGCCGACATTGAGTGCGGATTATCTGGGCTTTGTCTGGTCGATCACCAAATTCACCGTGCTTCAGGCAGGATTGTCCACACTGCTGTCGGTTCTGGCAGCAATCCCGCTGGCAAGAGCACTGGCGCGCCAGGCATCGTTTCCCGGCAGGCACATCATCTTGCGGCTGCTCGCTCTGCCCCTGGCGCTTCCGGCATTGGTGGTGGTGCTGGGCATTATCGAAGTGTGGGGCAGACAGGGCTGGGTAAGCACCGCATTGCAGGGCACGGGACTCACCGGGCCTTTGAACATCTACGGCCTTACAGGCATTCTGATTGCCCATGTGTTTTTCAACATGGCATTGGCCGCACGCCTGCTGGTTGCCGCACTGGAACAGATCCCACCGGAAAACTGGCGCCTTGCCGCCCAGTTGAGTTTCACGTCCCGGCATGTGTTTCGCCATATCGAATGGCCGGTGATCCGGTCCGTCCTGCCCGGCATCGCCAGCCTTGTGTTCATGCTGTGCATAGCAAGCTTTGCCGTCGTGCTGGTGTTGGGCGGCGGCCCGAAAGCTACCACGCTTGAAGTCGCTATCTATCAATCCTTGAGGTTTGACTTTGATCCGCCACGCGCCGTTTTGCTGGCCGCGTTGCAGCTTGCCCTGTGTGCCGGCCTGTTCGTGCTGGGCGGCCGCATGGCCACCGACATCGCAGTGATGTCGAGCGTCGGCAAACAGGCCCGGCGCCCGGACCGGTTCGCATCAAGGCGCATGGATACGCTCGTCATAGCGGCGGGCCTGACCTTCATAGCACTGCCAATGCTGGCCATTGTCCTGTCCGGTGTTACCGCTCCTTTCACCGTCATTGTTTCGCAATCGGTATTCTGGCGCGCGCTTGCCACGTCACTTGTCCTTGCGCTCACTGCCGCCAGCCTTTCCCTGACAATGGCCTGGAGTCTGCTTGCCGCTCAGCGCACCGTCATGCGCCGCCGCGCGCCGTCGCGCGCAGCATCTGCATTCATGTCCTGCATGCAGGCATCAGGATCGCTGATCCTGGTTGTTCCCCCGGTCGTGATAGGGGCCGGATGGTTTGTCGTATTGCACCGGACAGGGCTGGCCAACTCTGCGGCACCCGTCATCGTGGCAATCGTCAACGCGCTTATGGCGCTGCCCTTTGCATTGCGCATCTTGAGGCCCGCCGTGGTCGGGCAGGCACAGGTCCATGACCGGTTGTGCGCCAGCCTGGGGCTTTCCGGACTGCAAAGATGGCGCCTGATAGATCTGCCTGTGCTGGCGCGGTCGTTTGCGCTGGCGTTTGCCTTTGCAGCCGCCCTGTCAATCGGGGACCTGGGAGCAGCAGCCCTGTTTGGCTCGGCAGACTTTGTAACCCTGCCGCTTCTCCTGCTGCAGAAAATGGGCAGTTACAGGTCCGTCGAGGCTGCCGGAATTGCACTGTTGCTGGCCGGATTCTGCCTCGGGCTTATCTGGCTGGCCGAGCAACTGAAAGTGGAGACACAATCGCAATGACCGGCGCCGCCATCCAGCTCGACAACGTGGAATTCGCCTATCCGGGCGGCGAACCATTGCACTTTTCCACCACTTTCGAGGCGGGCAGCTTTACCGGCCTCATCGGGCCGTCAGGGTCTGGCAAGACCACACTGATCAATCTGATCGCAGGGTTTGAGGAACCCGCCTCCGGCCATATAGGTTTTGACGGCATCGACGCGGTTGGAACGGAACCTGCCGATCGTCCCGTTACCATGGTGTTCCAGGACAACAATCTGTTTTCCCACCTGAATGTCTTCACCAACATTGCACTCGGCGTGTCTGCCTCCCTCGATCTGTCCGGCGACGACAGGGCCCTGATCGCAACCTCGATGGCCGAAACCGGGTTGTCAGGGCTTGATCAGAGGTTGCCCCGCGAATTGTCCGGCGGCCAGCGCCAGCGGGTCGCCATCGCCCGGGCGCTGGTCCGCGACCGGCCGGTACTGCTGCTGGATGAACCGTTTGCAGCACTTGGCCCTGCCCTGAGACGGGACATGCTGCGGCTTGTCAGCAACATTCACAAGCAGCGCAAGATGACCGTCATCCTGGTCTCGCATGACCCGGCGGATGTAAAGTTTGCCGCCACTCATGCAGCGTTTCTCGATGCAGGCCGGGTTATCGCCAACCGCCCGGTCGATGCTCTTTTCAGCGCATCAGACATTCCCGGTTTGCAAGGCTATCTGGGCACCTGACGTCTTGCCATTGCCCACAAGCAATGGAACAGTGTGGCCTATTACCCCCTTTTCGTTTTCAATTAACGGACCAGTTTCATGACGCTTGCCAATGGCCACCGGCATCTTGCCATTCCCGGCCCCACGAACATGCCCGATGAGGTACTCAACGCCCTGCACCAGGCATCTGTCGACATTTATGGCGGCAGGTCGGAAATCGCATCCCGGGCCTGCATGAAAGACCTCAAGAAGGTGTTTCGCACCAAGGGCGCCATGTACATCTATGCCGCCAATGGCCACGGCGCCTGGGAAGCGGCCCTGACCAACACACTGTCGAAGGGCGACAAGGTGCTGGTACTTGAGTCAGGTCTTTTTCCGATTGTGTGGGGTGAAAATGCCGACAGTCTCGGCATCGAAACCGAAGTGCTTGCCGAGCGGCCCGGCCGCGCCGTCGATCCAGACGCGGTCACGACCCGGCTGGCGGCCGACACAGCACACGAATTCAAGGCAATACTGATGGTGCAGGCAGATACGGCGACCGGCGTTGTCAACGATGTCAGGGGCGTCCGCGCTGCCCTGGATGAAACCGGTCATCCGGCAATGCTGATGGTCGATACAATCGCTTCACTCGGCTGCATGGAATTCGACATGGACGGCTGGGGTGTCGATGTAACCGTGGCCGGTGCCCAGAAGGGCCTGATGACGCCCCCGGGTCTCAGCTTTACTGCCGTCAGTGCCAAGGCCAAACGTGCGCACAAGACAGCCGGGCTGATCACCAATTACTGGGACTGGACGTTCCGGGACGGCAAGGACCACTATATGTGGTACGCCGGAACACCACCGGTGCAGATGGTGTTTGCACTTCGCAAGGCGCTTGAAATGCTGCTCGCCGAAGGCCTCGAAAACGTCATCCACCGTCATGCGGTGCTGGCGGGTGCGACCCGGGCAGCCGTTGCGACATGGACATCGAAAGGCGATACGCAATTCGCCGTGTCAGAACCCACTGAGCGCAGCAATTCGGTTACCTGCATGCTCATGCCGCGCGGGGAAAGCTCGCGTATTCTGGACTATTGTGAGAACAATCTCGGCGTCACCATCGGCCGTGGCATCGGCCGGCTCGATGACAGGGCGATCCGCATCGCCCATATGGGCCACGTCAATGCCTATAACCAGCTGGGAACACTGGCCGCAATCGAAACCGCCATGGCAGCGCTTGGCATCGAGCATGGGTCGGGCGGCGCGCAGTCGGCTATCGAGTACATCGCCAACCATGTAAAGTGACGCTCATGACACACGCCGACCTCATCATCCGCAACGCCCGCATCATGACCATGGATGATGCGTGTCCTTCGGCTGAGAGCCTGGCAGTTTCCGGCAATATGGTCGTTGCCGTTGGAAGCAGAGATAACGTCGCCAACCTGGCAGGTCCGGCAACCCGCATCATTGACGCCGGCGGGGCCAGCGTTCTGCCCGGTTTCATCGAAAGCCATCTGCACATTTTTTCCGGTGCAACGTCGCTGTCCCGCCTCGATTTGACCGGGGTCGAGGGTAAGGACGCGCTTCGAAAAGCCGTGATGAACTGGAGCGCCCGGCAGCCCGACGGCATCATTTTCGCCAATCAGGCCCACTATACCATACTGGGTTCCGGCCCCATTACCCGCCAGATGCTGGATGAAGCCTGCCCTGACCGGCCGTTCGCCATGATGGCACCGGACTTCTCACACGGCCTGGGCAAACACATCAGCTCTTACCGCCGCCGGCCTCCTCAACGGCAGACAGATAAATCCCGGCAGTGAAATTGTCATGGCGTCAGATGGCACTGCGTCCGGAGAACTGCGTGAAACCGATGCATTCGCGCCGGTGATTTCCCTGACCGAAAACCAGGGCCGTGAAGCGCTCGGATACACCACCGCGCGCGATCCTGTCCCTGCGCCAACCAACGCACAACGCGCCGCGGACATAGCCACCCTCCAGCAGGGCATTGAGTATTGTGCCTCGCTCGGCATCACCTCAATGCACAATATGGACGGCAATCTGTATCAGTGCGAACTGCTGCAGCAAATCCATCAGGCCGACGGCCTGAACTGCCGCATAGAAGTGCCGTTCCATTACAAGAACGACAAGCAGCTGTCTGATCTTGAAGAAGCAGAGCACATGCGCCGCACCTGGAGCAGCGGTCACTTGTGGTGCAACAGGGTCAAGCTGTTCATGGACGGCGTCCTGGACTCCGGTACCGCATTCGTACTGGACGGGTATCCAGACGCCCCCTCGTCAACCGGTGATCCCTTGTTCAGCGCTGAGGAATTCAACGAGATCGCCGCACAATGTGACAGCCTCGGGTTTCAGATCGCTGTCCACGCCATAGGAGATGCAGCGGTGCGACGGACCCTGGACGGTTATCAGGCAGCCCGGCACGCCAACGGCAAACGTGACAGCCGCCATCGCATTGAACATATCGAAATCATCGACGAAGCGGACATCGAACGGTTTGCCGAGCTTGGTGTCATTGCATCCATGCAACCCCTTCACGCCCTCGGCACCGGGTCCTATCCAATGGAGCCGACCCGCTCGAAAATCGGTGATGCAAAACTCTCCCGCGCCTTTGCCTGGAACACACTGCGCAACGCCGGGGCGAACTTATGCTTTGCCAGTGACTGGCCGGTGTCGCCGGTTGATCCGCTGCTGTCGATCAAGGCCGCAATGACGCGGGAAAAACTGCACCCGTCGCACCCGGACCAGCGCCAGTCATTGCACCAGGCCGTGCATGGCTACACTGCAGGTGGTGCCTATGCCGAGTTCAGTGAAGGCCGCAAAGGGACTCTCAAGAAAGGCTCGCTCGCTGACATCGTCATACTGGACGGCAACATCGAAACCACCGATCCCGGCGCGATTGATACCATGAAAGTCACAACCACCATTTGTGACGGCCACATCACTTACCAGGCTTGAGTCTCTCTCACCCGCGTCCATGCGGTGCCATATAGTCCAGCACCGGTCCGACAGCGACGATCCGGGTCGGATTCACCGTCTCATGACTGGCATAATAATGGTTGCGGATATGGCCAAGGTCCACCGTTTCGGCCACGCCGGGCCTCTGGTAGATGTCGCGCGTGTACGCCCACAGGTTCGGATAGTCGACAATGCGGGCGCGATTGCACTTGAAGTGCCCGTGATATACGGGGTCGAAACGGATCAGCGTCACGAATGCCCTGATGTCCGCTTCGGTAAACTGATCGCCGGCCAGCCAGCGCTGCCGGGACAGAATGTCTTCCATCCAGTCAAGTGTGTCGAACAACGGCAGCACAGCCCGCTCATAAGCCTTCTGTGTCCGGGCAAAACCGGATTTGTAGACCCCGTTGTTCAAGGTGCTGTAAACCCGCGCATTGACCGTGTCGATTTCGTCACGCAGTGCAGCCGGATAATAGTCACCGGGTTCGGCGCCGACCCCGTCAAATGCCGAGTTGAACATGCGGATGATTTCGGCACTTTCATTCGAGACGATCTGTTCTGTTTTGGTATCAAGCAGGACCGGCACGGTCACCCGGCCGGTGTAATCGGGCTTTGCCGACGCATAGACATCGCGCAGATGGCTGGCGGAAAAAAACGGATCGGGCACAACACCATCGCCGTTGTCAAAAGACCAGCCGTCGTCACCCATGAACCAGTTCACCACCGAGACAGAAATCTTGTCTTCAAGCCCCTTCAACGCCCGCATGATCAGGGTCCGGTGTGCCCACGGGCACGCCAGCGAGACATACAGATGATAGCGCCCGGCCTGCGCGGGAAACTCGCCGTCGGATGTCACCCAGTTGCGAAAACTGGTTTCACTGCGTTTGAAACTGCCGCCATCGGCGAGTTCTGCAATAGATTGCGTATGCCACTTGCCATCGATCATCACACCCATGCACTATCCACCTTCTTCTCAAGACTGTTTCGCTGTCACATAGTGACAGGCGATAATACCAAAGGAACGACCTATTGACCCTTTTGACCGATTTTTCGCGTTTGCTGGCTAGGCATGCTTCACGCCTTGGTCTGGCTGACCACAAGTGGAGCATAACGACGTCCAGCGGGCGCGAAAAATCGGCCTTCGGTGGGCCAAATCCGTCCATCTGGTGCGTTGCGGCGCTTGCCCGATGCACCGCATCGCGCTACGCACCACGCCTGCCAGAGTGAACGGATTTGACTCCATCAAAAGGGTCAATAGGTCGTTCCCTTGGTATAACATTATCAAAACAAGAATTGTTGAGTGACCATGACAGACCGCTACGCGCACTATTCCTCGCTGAAATTCAACCGGCCGGCAGACGGCATTCTCGAGGTCATCCTCTCTGCACCCAAGAAACTCAATGCGCTCGACGCAGGCGGCCACCGTGAACTGGCGGAGGTGTGGCGCGATATAGACCGCGACCCTGATACGAATGTCGTGCTGCTGCGCGGCGACAACGGCAACCTGTCGGCTGGCGGCGATCTCGGCCTGGTCGAAGACATGACCAACGACTTTGCAACCCGTGCCCGGGTATGGAAGGAAGCAAGCGATCTTGTCTACAATGTCATCAACTGCTCCAAGCCGACGGTTGCCGCCATCGAGGGCGTCAGTGTTGGCGCCGGGCTGGCGGCAGCCATGGTGTGCGACATCACCGTTGCAGGCCGCACGGCGCGTATCATCGACGGCCACACCAGGCTGGGGGTTGCCGCCGGCGATCATGCCGCCATCGTCTGGCCGCTGCTCATCGGCATGGCCAAGGCAAAATACTATCTGATGTTGTGCGAACCACTGGCAGGTGAAGAAGCTGAACGTATCGGTCTGGTATCACAGGTGGCCGACGATGATCAGGTTCACGAAGCCGCGCTGAAAATCTGCGGCAAGCTCGCCCGCGGCGCACCTACTGCCATTCGCTGGACCAAGCACTCACTCAACAACTGGCTGCGCATGGCAGGCCCGAGCTTCGATGCATCACTGGCGCTGGAGTTCATGGGCTTTTCAGGGCCGGAAGTGAAGGAAGGACTGTCCTCGATCCGCGAAAAGCGCAAACCGGATTTCCCGACAAAGTCACCTTTTTAAGAAGCTTATCCGCCCGCACTTGCGCCGCGCCGCCTGGCGATCAACCGGCCCAGATTGCCGCTTTGCGACACCATGATGCCGGACGCAATAATCACCGCAATGCCGATAAGGGTAACGGCGTCCGGTATATCGGCAAAGAACAACATCCCCCATCCGACTGCCGCGACAATTTCGGCATAGGTGAACGGAGCCAGTGCAGGCGCTGATGCGCGGGCAAATGCATTGATGATCAGCAGATGTGATACCGCGTTGATCGCCCCCATGACAAACAGAACCGCCGCCTGGTTGAGAGACACCGGCTGCCACCAGGCCCAGGCAAACGGAGTTATCAGCGCAATTGCCACCACCGCCATGTAAGTGTTGGACACCAGGGCCGGTGCGGCATTGGCCAGCTTGCGGGTGACCATGATGTGAAACGCATAGAAACCGCCGGTGGCAATCGCTGCAACCGTGCCGACATTGATCACACCCAGGTCGGGCCGCATGACGATCAGGATGCCGATGAATCCGCACACCACCCCCAGCCACGCAGCCGGGCCGGCACGCTCTGCCAGTATCCATGGCGACAGAAGTGCCACCAGGAACGGATAGATGTACAGAATGGCAACCGCGTTCGCCAAGGGCAGGTAGCGGACGGATATGACAAAACTCAGTGTTGCTGCAAGGATCATTGTGGCCCGCAGAAACTGGGTGGGTGCTGCAGGCGGTGAAATCACCTGACGCCCATACCGCCACAGCGCAATGGGCAGCAACACCACCAGATACCCGGCATACCGGCCGAATGTCATCACGGCGACATTCAACTCCGCCGCCATCAGTTTCAGGAACGCACCCGACAGGCTGGCCGTGGCCAGGCCCGCCACCAGCAGCAAAACAGCTACCGGAAAGCTTCTGGCGGCTGCATCATCGGATTCAGACGTCATCTGCCGGCATCGGCAATAGCCACCGGCAAGGCCGCTTCAAAAAAGTCCAGATCATCTTCGCGGCCCGCTGTTACGCGAATGCACCGGTTGAGCGGCTCCACCCCCGGCATCCGCACAAACACGCCCTGGGCCAGCAGACCCTCCATGACCGCCTTGGCAAAAGCCCCGTCGCGGCCACAGTCGATGGCAACGAAGTTGGTCGCAGAGGCTACCGTCTGCAGTCCGTTGTCATGGGCGATCCGGCAAATCCGGTCGCGGGCGCTGTGCACGCGCATGACGACGGCTTCCAGCCAGTCATTATCCGCCAGTGCGGCCAGCGCACCGGCCTGCGCAATCCGGTTGACCCCGAAATGATTGCGGATCTTGTCAAACGCCCTGATGATTTCCGCCTCACCGATGATGTAGCCAATGCGGCAACCGGCCATGCCATAGGCTTTGGAAAACGTGCGAAAGCGCAGCACCTGCGGATTGTGCACATCCAGATCCGGCATCGTGCCGGCAGGTGCAAATTCGCCATAGGCCTCATCCAGGCACAGCACGACACCTTCCGGGAGGTCCTTGATCATTGTGTCAATCTCGGCGCCCCGCCACCATGTTCCCATGGGATTGTCCGGATTGGCGAGATAGATCATTTTCGCGTTTTCACGCTTTGCCAGCGCCAGCAGTGACGCCGGATCTTCACGATCTTCAACATAGGCGGTGGTGATGATGTCACCGCCCGCGCCTGCAACCTGATAGTTGAATGTGGGGTAGGCTCCCGACGAGGTCGCGACCTTGTCGCCTGGTTCAACGAACAGCCGTGCAGTGACACCGAACAGGCCATCAATGCCTTCGCCGATCAGGATATTGTCCGGTGATACGCCATGCCAGGCAGCCAGCGCCTGTTTGAGATCATGGCACTCGGGATCGCAGTATTTCCATGCCTCGATTGCTTCCGCCTGCATGGCCTGAACCACCATGTCAGACGGACCAAACACGCTTTCATTGGCACCAATACGTGCCTTGAATTCTTCTCCACGAGCCCGTTCCTGCGCTTCCGGTCCGACAAACGGGACGGTTGAGGGCAAGTCAGCAACCAGAGATGAAAGGGGTGGGCGCATCATGACCTGAAACTCCTTGGTTTACCGGCTGGCGGAGAAGTCCGCAGCCGTCTAGTCTGTACTCGAAACCCATTAATCAGTCCTGACCTAGGCTGCAAGATGACATCGTTTTCACGGATACACCACCTGCTTGAACATCAGGCTGCCCATGCACCTGACGCAATTGCCCTGACCACGGCCCACACCGGTGATATCACTTTTGCCGATTGGCTGACCGCCTCACGGGACCTCGCCGGAGAGCTGCGAAAAGCAGGTGTCGGGGCTGGACACCGGGTGATGCTGGTGGCCGAGAATTCGTTCACTGCCGCTGCCGGACTGATTGCTGCAAGCATGCTCGACGCCTGGTCCGTACCGGTCAATGCCCGCTTGTCCGCACTGGAAATCGAGCGCATCCGCGATCATGCTCAACCGGCTGCCATTCTGTTCACTCATACCGTGTCCGACGCAGCAAGAGGCCACGCACAAGCCGCCAACGCGCACGGGATAAATGCCGGCCCGGAACCGGCCATGCTGGCAGTTCGGCTGCAAACCGTGGCCGAACCTGTCGGCAAAGATGCAGACCAGGTCGCCACCCTGCTCTATACAACCGGCACGACCGGTGATCCCAAGGGCGTCATGCTGACCCATGCCAACCTGATCTATGGCGGGCAGACCTCCGCCTCGCATCGCGAAATAACGTCAACCGATCACATATACGCGGTTTTGCCCCTGACCCACGTCTTCGGGCTTTCATCGGCCTTCATGGCCGGATTGGCAGTGGGCGCCCGCCTGGAACTTGTGCCGCGCTTTGATGCCGGCGTTACATTCACCGCCCTGCAGTCACGGGTGTCGATTTTTCCCGCCGTGCCCCAGATGCACGCGCTGCTGATGGCACATGCCAGCCAGTGCGGACTGCAGCAACTCAAGGCAGAACGCCTCAGATACATATCGTCCGGCGGCGCACCGCTTGATCTTGCCTGGAAACAGAAAGTCGAGGCGTTTTTCGGACTGCCGCTGTTCAACGGCTACGGCATGACCGAGGCAACCGCGGGCATCGCGGCAACCCGTCCCGGTGCCACGCGGGCTGACACGTCAGTCGGCAAGATGCTGACAGATCAAGAGGTCCGTATCGATCAGCCGGGTCAGGACGGTACAGGTGAAATCATCATCCGCGGCCCAAACGTCATGGCCGGCTATTATCACAATCAGGCCGCAACCGATGAGATTCTGGATAAACAAGGCTGGTTGCGCACCGGTGACCTGGGGTTTCAGGATGAGCACGGAAACCTGCACATCACCGGGCGTGCCAAGGAACTGATCATCCGGTCCGGTTTCAATGTCTACCCGCTCGAAGTGGAAGCCGCCCTGAACCAGCATCCGCAGGTGGTGCAGGCCGCCGTCATAGGACACAGCGCACATGGCAATGAAGACATCGTGGCCTTCATCCAGCCGCTTGCCGATATCGACCTGACACCAGATGAATTGAAAACCCACCTGAATGATCGCCTTGCTGCCTACAAGCATCCGACGCGCTGGATTATTTCCGATAAATTGCCTGCAGCTCCGTCCGGCAAGATCCTCAAGGCCAGACTGACTTCGGTGTTCGCCGATCAACTGGCCTCATCGGCCAAACAGTAGGCACAAATCAAAAAGGCCTCCCGTTGTGGAAGGCCTTTTCGGTTCGTCAGATTTGCAAGCTCAGTATCAGTCGAGGTTCTCGCCGCTTGCGACCCAGCGCCCGAAGTTGGGCAGGTCAAGCGTCGCGCCGACACGGTCAAACTGTTTCATGTTGTCGCCACCAAATGACCAGCTGGTACCGACCATGATGGTATGATCAAGATACTCTTCAGAGTCGGCGCCGCCTTCGTTGCCACCACCACCGTTAGGGCCAGGTGCATCGTCGTTTTCAAACCGGGCACCACGATATTTCACGAACACCGGCGTATCGCCAATGATCGGTAAGCCGGCCAGCAGCGTATCATACCGGACACTCCATTCGAGGACAGTTTGCGAATCAGGTTCGAAGTCAGCATCACCATCAGCATAGGAAAATTCCAGTTCCAGCCGCGACGTTTCGTCCATGAACCAGCGCCCGACACCGCGTACAAAAGTTGCGTTCCGGAATGTATCGTCGGCGTTATTGGTGTTTGTGCGTTCAGCATCAAGATACCCGGCCTGAACGTACAGTGTCAGATTCTCAAGATACGCCTGCGCTTCACCGCCAACGAACCGGAATTCCAGACTGTCAGCTTCGTCCAAGCCACCAGTATTGCCATCGGTAGCACCGCTACCCCAGCCACCGAATGCCCCGATCAGGCCCATGCCGGGGTCGCGGAAACTCAGATGAGAACCCATCTGGTAGGAGTAGATATAATTGTTACCCGTCTCATCTTCATAAGCGTTGCCGGTTATCTCGATTTCAACATCCTGCTGAATCGAGAGATTGTCACCAAGCGGCAGGCTCAACCGGCCGCTGGTTCCGGAAACAAAGTAGCTGTCATGCGACAACGCGTTGCCGTTCTGGCCATTGGCAGGAGTGAAATCAACAAACGAATATCCATTCCAGGATTCCACCACGCCTGAAACCACAAGTTCCATGGCTCTTTCATAATCCGTATCGGCAGCGTTCGCGGTGCCGGTCATGGCAACAGATGCCACAGCCATACAGCCAATAGCCGATGAGTAGAGAGATTTCATTTTAGCAGCCCCTGATAAAAAAATGCCCGCATTTGATTCTTGACGCTAACGGTAGCATGAACCTGATTAATCGATAAATCCAAAAAAACACTTTTTGACCACAATTCAACGTTCTGTACGGACAGTTTCAGCCGGCATCCCGCAGCACAGGCGAACCCAAGACGTTGTTCCGGATTTTGGCATCGTACAATTAGGTTACCGCGCCCTTGCGTCAAAAAATCTCGATCAACCCGGCTGCCCCCTGGCCGCCGCCGATACACATGGTCACGACAGCCTTCTTTGCCCGGCGCCGCTTGCCTTCCAGCAGAACATGGCCCACCTGGCGCGCACCCGTCATGCCGTAAGGATGACCGATGGCGATGGACCCGCCATTGACGTTGAGAATTTCGTCCGGGATTCCCAGCGTGTCACGGCTGTACAGGACCTGAGACGCAAATGCCTCGTTCAGCTCCCACAGGTCGATATCGTCCATCTTGTGACCTGTGCGCTCCAGCAGACGAGGCACCGCGAACACCGGGCCGATCCCCATTTCGTCCGGCTCGCAGCCTGCGACCGTGAAGCCCCTGAACGCGCCCAGCGGATCGAGGCCCTTGCGCTCAGCTTCCTTCGCTTCCATCACCACCAGGCAGGCGGCCCCGTCGGAGAGTTGCGAGGCGTTGCCTGCGGTAATGTATTTACCTTCACCGCGCACCGGCTGCAGGCCGGCTAGGCCCTCCAGCGTCGTCAACGGACGATTGCACTCATCCGCGCCAATCGTCACTTCATGGGTGGTGATTTCACCGGTTTCCTTGTCCTTCATGCCCATTGTGGTCGTGACTGCAATGATCTCATCGGCAAACCTGCCTTCAGCTTGCGCATCTGCTGTGCGTTGCTGGCTGGCCAGTGCATATTCGTCCTGCGCTTCGCGTGACACGCCGTAGCGTTCTGCCACAATATCGGCTGTATCAATCATCGCCATGTAGATTTCAGGCTTGTTTTCCATAAGCCAGGCTTCGCGCGCTGCGCCTTGCGAGGCTGCGTCCTGGACCATCGAGATGGATTCCAGCCCGCCGGCCAGAACCGCCGGCGTTGCTTCTTCGGTAACCCTGTGTGCCGCCAGCGCCAGCGCCTGCAGGCCTGATGAACAGAACCGGTTGATGGTCATGCCGCATGCCGTCACCGGCAGCCCGGCCCGTATCGCGATCTGGCGGGCGATATTGGACCCTGTCGCGCCTTCGGGAAACCCGCAGCCCATGATGCAGTCCTCGATCATGTCCGGATCAACACCGGAGCGCGCAACGGCAACTGCGGCGGCAGCGCCGCCCATGGTGGCGCCATGGGTCATGTTGAACGAGCCTCGGAATGCTTTGCCGATGGCGGTGCGGGCGGTGGAGACAATGACAGCTTCGCGCATTACGAGATTTCCTTCTTGTTCAGGCTGTCAAAGGTCTCACCGTTTTCGACAAGATCAACCAGCAATTGCGCCGGCTTCCAGAACCAGGCGTCTTCTTCCTCAAACTTGCGGATCGAGCCCAGAATCTTGTCGAGACCCTGCATGTCGGCATACTTCATCGGCCCGCCGCGCCAGCGCGGGTGGCCGTAACCGAACAATTGCACCATATCGATGTCCACCGGGCGCAGCGCAATACCCTCTTCCAGTACCTTGGCCCCTTCATTGATCATCGCCGCCATGTAGCGTTCCATGATTTCGTCTGCGGAAAAGTTGCGGGAGTTGATGCCCTTTTCGCGGCGCACATCTTCGATAATGCTGAGCGTTTCCGGTTCGTGCTCGCCTTTTCGCGCACCTTCAGGATAATTATATATGCCGCGACCGGTTTTCTGTCCGTAGTGACCCTGCTCGCAGATCCGGTCGATCCAGTCAGACGCATATCGCTCGTTTGGATCGCGTGCCGCTGCCTTGCGCTTGCGGGTTGCCCAGCCGATATCCAGGCCGGCCAGGTCCGACATGGAAAACGGCCCCATCGGATAGCCGAACCCGACGACCGCTTCATCGACCTCATAGGGCGAGGCACCGTCTTCGACCAGCATCTGGGCCACGCGCAAATACTTGCCCATCACCCGGTTGCCGATGAAGCCGTCACACACGCCGGACCGGATACCCACTTTTTTGGCCTTTTTGGCCACGGCAAATGCAGTTGCCACGACATCCGGGTGTGATTTTTCAGCCACCACGATTTCCAGCAGCCGCATGATGTTGGCCGGCGAGAAAAAGTGCATGCCGATCACGTCCTGCGGCCTCCCGGTCATCGCCGCGATTTCGTTGACATCCAGATACGAGGTATTGGACGCCAGTACGCAGCCGGGCTTGCAGATCTGGTCAAGCTGGCCAAACACGTCCTTCTTGACGTCCATGCTCTCGAATACCGCCTCGATGACCAGATCGACGTGAGCCAGCGCATTCATGCTGCTGGTGCCATGAAACTGGTCAGCCAGCATCTCGTCACGCTGTTCTGCGGAGAGTTTGCCCCTTGCGACCCCTCCTTCCAGCGTCTTCTCCACCCTCGCCTTGCCGGCGGCAATGGCATCGTCATCACGTTCCACCATGGTCACGTGGTAACCTGCATTCAGCAGTGCAACACTGATGCCGGATCCCATTGTACCGCCGCCGATAACACCCACCTTGCTAACTTCTCGCGGTTTGCCGGTTTCCAGTTCCGGCACTTTGCCAACGGCCCGCTCACCGAAAAATGCATGAATAAGCGCCTCGCGCTGGTCCGACGCCATCAGCTTGTCGAACAGTTTGCGCTCCATTTTGAGACCGGCATCAAAGCTCTTGGCCGTCACAGCCGCCTCAATGGCGTCAATACACACCAGCGGAGACAACTGGCCGCGCGCCTTCTTCTCAGCCGCTGCCCGGAGCCCATCAAACAGACCGTCCTGTGCGCGCGCCTCGTCGAGCTTGGTGTTCAGGTCACGTGTCGGACGCGGCCCCATGTCATTGCCGATGATCAATCCGGCGAACGCAACACCGGCAGTGGTCGGGTCGGTTTCATTGGACACTTCATCTATCAGGCCCAGCTCAAGGGCTTCCTGCGCGCCAACATGCCGGCCGGACGTGATCAGACCGGCAGCGGCTTCGACACCGGCCAGCCGCGGCGTCCGCTGGGTGCCGCCGGCACCGGGCAGGATACCCAGACTGACTTCCGGCAGGCCGACCTTGGCCGAGGCCACGGCCACCCGGTAATGACATCCCAGCGCCACTTCAAAGCCGCCGCCAAGCGCTGTGCCGTGCAGTGCGGCGATGACCGGCTTTGAGCAGGCTTCGATCTGGTTGACCACGCCGGGCAGCCCCGGTTCCGCCAGGGGCTTGCCAAACTCCTTGATATCGGCACCGGCAAAGAACGTGCGCCCGGCCCCGACAATCACCGCAGCCTTCGCCTTGCTGTCACTTTCAAACCGCGTAACGGCGTTGCTCAACCCCTCGCGGACCGCTTGCGAAAGAGCATTGACCGGCGGGTTGTCCACGGTGATCACGGCAATGGCGCCATCAAGCGAATAGGAAATGGGTGAAGACATGAAAACTCCTTGAGGAAACAAACCTGAAACGGACATCATCGATGCCGGTGACTGTCCAAATTTTTGTGTTTGTGACCCTAGTCAGACCATCAGTCGCTGGCAATCGTTTCAGACCGGCATAATCCTTCACAATGTGGAAACCTGATATGCCGTTTCGACAACACAGCCTGTCGCACGACGGTCTCGACTAACACGCAACTGATAGAGTAGCGTGGTCGTGACCATGACTTCAGGGAGACTACCGATGCAGTATCACGCACCGGCTACGATAAAAGACGCGGTAAAACTGCTGGCCAGTTCCAAAGGCAGCACACAAATTCTTGCCGGCGGCACCGACCTGCTGGTTCGCATGCGGTCAGGATTTTCCGAGCCCGAGACAATCATTGACATCAAGCGGATACCGCCGATGTGCAAGATCGCCCGGGACGGCAAGGGCTTCTCCATCGGCGCTGCGGTATCTTCTGCGGAAATGAGCGAGAATGCAGCGCTCGCCAAAGCCTGGCCGGGCGTGGTTGAATCAGCCGCACTGATCGGATCCACACAGGTACAGGGCCGCGCCACCATTGCGGGCAATCTGTGCAATGCCTCGCCCGCTGCCGACAGCGTGCCGGCCATGGTTGCCGCCAGCGCCAAGGCGCTGATCCGCGGCCCGAAAGGCAAGCGCAAGGTCGCTGTTGAAAAAATCTGCAAGAGCCCAGGCAAGACAATCCTGAAAAAGGGCGAACTTATCGAGGCAATTCTGCTGCCGGCAAAGCCTGCCAGAACCGGCGATGCCTATTTGCGCTTCATTCCGCGCACCGAGATGGACATTGCCGTCGTCGGTGCCGGTGTCTGCGTAACGCTGGATGCCAAGGGTGTGTGCACGGCCGCGCGGGTTTCTCTCGGGGCAGTTGCTCCAACGGTCCTGCTGGTCGCCAGCGCAGCCAAGGCATTGATCGGCACCAGGATTGATGACGCCGCACTGGATGCACTGGCTGCGGCGTGCTCTGCTGCCGCCCGGCCCATCGACGACAAGCGCGGCACCAAGGAGTTCCGCATTCATGTTGCCGGCGTATTGGCCCGGCGTGCCGCCATCATTGCGCGCGACCGCGCACTCGGAAAGTCTTAAGAGTCAGGAAAAAACAATGTTTCAAATCCAGGTTTCAACGTCCATCAACGGTGATGACACGGAATTCTCCTGCGAAGCAGACGAGACCCTTCTCGATGTATTGCGTGACCGCCTCGGCATGACCGGCTCCAAGGAAGGCTGCGGCACTGGTGATTGCGGTGCCTGCTCGGTGATCGTCGACGGCCGGCTGGTATGTTCCTGCCTGATGTTGGGAGCAGAAGCGCAAGACCGGGAAATCGAAACCATCGAAGGCATGGCCGACGGCACCGAGCTGCATCCGCTGCAGCAGAAATTCCTGGACCATGCAGCGCTTCAATGCGGTGTCTGTACGCCCGGATTCCTGATTGCGGCAAAATCGCTGCTGGAGCGCAATGACGACCCGACAGAAGAAGAAGTCCGCTACTGGCTGGCCGGCAATCTCTGCCGCTGCACCGGATATGACAAGATCGTGCGTGCCGTTCTCGATACCGCAAAGGACATGAGAAAACCGGCAAAAACCACAAAGGCTGTTGCGAAAAAGAGGGTAAAGGCATGAACTTTCAACCTGGCAAAGACACCCTGAAGCGCAAGTTCAAGACGGTCGGCACCCGGACACCGCGCCCCGACGGCCTCGACAAGATTACCGGACGCGCGCGCTTTGGCGCTGACATGACTGCGCCCGGCATGCTGTGGGGCCTCATACTGCGCAGCCCGCATGCCCATGCCCGCATCAAGAACATCGACACATCGAAGGCAGAAGCGGTAAACGGCGTTCACGCCATAGTCACCGCAGACGATTTCGGACCCTGCCCGGACGATGTTCTTGATATCCGCGAGAACATCATGGCCCGCGAAAAGGCTTTGTATGATGGTCACGCGGTTGCCGCCGTGGCTGCCACCAGCCGAGCGGCGGCCAGGCAGGCACTGAAGCTGATCAAGGTCGATTATGAGGTTTTACCGCATGTGACCGACGTGGACGAGGCAATGAAACCGTCTGCGCCGGTCATCAACAACAAGCTGTTCACCAAGGGCCTCGACAAGACACCAAGAAAACCGTCCAACGTGGCGGAGCGCTTTGAATTTGGCCATGGCGACGTGGAATCAGGCTTCAAGCAAGCTGATCTTGTCATCGAACATACCTTCAAGACCGAGGCCACCCACCAGGGTTACATCGAACCTCATGCCTGCCTAGCAAGCATGGGAGCAGACGGTGTGGGCGATATCTGGTGCTGTACGCAAGGCCATTTCATGGTGCGTCAGGTCTGTTCAGCCCTGCTTGGCATGGATGCATCAGCGCTGCGCGTGACCGCATCTGAAATCGGCGGCGGATTTGGCGGCAAGACCACCGTGTTCATTGAACCGGTGGCGCTGGCGCTGTCCCTGAAGGCCAACCGCCCGGTAAAAGTTGTCATGTCACGGTCTGAAGTGCTGCGCGCCAGCGGACCGACCTCGTCAACATCCATCGATGTCAAGATCGGCATGAAAAAGGACGGCACCATTACTGCAGGCGATGCGACGCTGCGCTATCAGGGCGGCGCCTTTCCCGGTTCGGCAGTTCCCTACGGCGCCATGGCGGCATTTGCCTGTTATGATCTCAAGGCGGTGCGCGCGGTCGGTTATGACGTCATCGCCAACCGTCCGAAGCAGGCCGCCTACCGGGCACCCGGCGCTCCAATGGCTGCCTATGCTGTTGAAAGCGTGGTCGATGAACTGTGCAAGGAACTCAATCTGGATCCGCTCGACGTGCGCCTGAAAAATGCCTCTTCCGACGGCTCCAAGGCCTCCTACGGCCCAAACTTTGATGTGATCGGCTTGCGCGCCACGCTGGAAGCGGCAAAAGCCCACCCCCACTACAAGGCCAGGCTTGGCCCAAACCAGGGGCGCGGGGTGGCCTGTGGCTTCTGGTTCAACTTCGGCGGCGAGACCTCTGTGTCTCTCAATGTCAGCGCTGACGGCACCATCGGCCTGTCAGTCGGGACACCCGACATTGGCGGGTCTCGCGCATCCATCGGCAATATGGCGGCAGAAGAGCTTGGGGTTCCCTATGACAAGGTCCGCTGCATCATCGCCGACACTGCTTCATTGGGATACAATGACGTAACCGATGGCAGCCGTGTCACCTTCGCGTCCGGCCTTGCAGCAATCAACGCAGCACGTGATGCAATCGGCAAAATGTGTGAACGTGCAGCCGGCATCTGGGGCATTCCGGTTGAAGCTGTGACCTGGGAAGATGGTGCCGCGCGCCCGTCCAGCCCCAATGCCGGCAAGCACGAACCGCTGACCCTGGCCGATATCGCAGCCCAGGCCGGTGCCACCGGTGGCCCCATTTCCGGTCACTGCGAAATCAATGCCGAAGGCGCCGGTGTCAGCTTTGCCACCCACATGGTGGATACCGAGGTCGATCCGGATACCGGTTACGTAAAAATCCTGCGCTACACCGTGTTCCAGGATGCCGGCAAGGCGGTTCATCCGTCCTATGTGGAAGGACAGTTCCAGGGCGGTGCCGTGCAAGGCATTGGCTGGGCCCTTAACGAGGAATACATTTACGGCGAGGACGGCACACTGCAGAACGCCGGCTTCCTGGACTACCGTATCCCCGTTGCCTCAGACCTGCCGATGATTGATGCCGTGATAATTGAAGTACCAAACCCCGGTCATCCATATGGTGTGCGCGGTGTTGGCGAAACCTCCATCGTTCCGCCGCTGGCCGCCATCTCCAACTCGGTTTCAGGCGCTGCCGGTGTCCGCATGACGCAATTGCCCATGTCGCCGCCAAAGGTGTTGAAGGCACTGGGGCGAATCTAGGGCACCATGGGTTCAATTGAACCCGTAAAGTTGCTCTAGCACTTTGAAAGCGATCAGTTTTATGATTTTTGATTGATTCAGTCAAAAGCCATACTGATCTGGAAAGAACGGAAAGCCGTTATGGTCAAGGTTCAGGTTTGGGGATCGCTCAAGCCAGCCCTTGAAGGGGCAGACGAGATAGAACTGGAAGCCGCCAGCATCCGCGAGGTGCTGGATCAGCTTTCGGAAACCTATCCGGCCATGAAACAGGCCATAACGCGTGGTGTCTCAGTGTCGGTGGACGGGCGCATGTACGCCAACGCCATCATGGTCCCGCTGCAACCGGACTCTGAGGTTTTCGTATTGCCGAAGCTGGTTGGGGGTTAGACCGTGACTGTGACACCTGAAATCATCATTCCCGCGATTGCCGAAGACGGTTCGCTGTTTCCCATCGAGAAGATGGAGGCCCATCGTACCGCGCAACAGCATCTTGCCATCTCGGTGTTCGTGTTTTCAGGCAACAGACTGTTGATTCAGCAGCGCGCGGCGTCCAAGTATCATTGCCCCGGCAAATGGGCCAACACCTGTTGTTCCCACCCGCACTGGGGTGAAACCGTGGAAAATGCCGCAACCCGCCGCATTGGCGAGGAACTTGGAATCAGCGTACCGCTGAGCAAGACATGCGTATTCGACTACCGTGCTGATGTTGGCGGTGGACTGATCGAGAATGAGCGTGTGCATGTATTTGCTGGCCATGCAGACGAGACCGGTTTGGCGATGTCTCTCAATGCAGAAGAAGTCAGTGCGACCAGATGGGTGGAAGTATCGGAACTGTCTGCACTGCTGGCAGAGCAATCGGACAGCCTGTGTCCGTGGTTTGCCATCTATATCAGCCACTGGGACGAGTTGAAGCTGGGTCAGTAGCGCAAGCGGATGGTCGTGCAGGAATGCTGTTAAGCTTCAACACAGGCATGAAGGCTGCACGGATCAACCGAAATCCGTCCCTTGACCGGCCAATGTGCATTTGACTTGTAGATAACCGTTACGTTGGACCGTTCCATCTCGGCGGATTTGCTGTCGGCGATGGACGCGGCCGCGACGGTCGCGGTTACGCTTGTTGCGGCAATCAGGCCTGCTATCAGTACTTTTGAAAAACTGGTCATCACTCTTGCCTCCGGATACTCATGAGGGTGTTCTTGTTGTTCGTTTGATGAACACACCATGCCCGACAGGCAACCGGAACGATGTGCAATTGATCACATCGTGATTTTTCAGTTTGAAATCAGCGTCTTAAGAAAAATGACGGATAACGCGCAGACCGGCCATCCTCCGGCACACTCTGAACTGTCGGCTTTGGCGGTTTAAACCGCTCCAGGGTCAGGACCCTAGATCGCCAGATAGTCGTGCCGCAACTGCTTGTTATCAAGCACTTCCTTGGCTGTGCCGTCATATACGACCGTTCCGGTATCAAGAATAACAGCGCGATCAGCAAGATTGAGGGCCGCAACGGCGTTCTGTTCCACAATAATGGTCGTGATGCCCTGTTCGCGGATCAGATGCAGGGTTTTTTCAATTTCCTGCACGATAACCGGCGCAAGACCTTCATAAGGTTCATCGAGCAATAAAAGCTTCATGTCACGCGCCAGCGCCCGGCCAATTGCCAGCATCTGCTGCTCACCTCCGGAAAGTGTCGTGCCTTCCTGCTTGCGGCGTTCACCAAGGCGCGGGAACAATTCGTAAATGCGCTCGATTGACCAGCCAATCGGTTTTTCGATCTGGGCCAGCTTGATATTCTCTTCAACAGTGAGACCCTGGATAATGCGCCGGTCTTCCGGCACCAGGCCAACACCACACTGGGCTGCTTCAAAGGCACGCATCTTGTGAAGCGGTTGATGATCCAGCCAGACTTCACCATGCGTGAGCATCGGATTATCAAGCCGCGCAATGGCGCGCAGTGTTGATGTCTTGCCGGCGCCGTTACGGCCAAGCAGGGCCAGAATTTCGCCTTCGTGGACATTCAGGCTGACATCCTGGACAATGTAGCTTTCGCCGTAATAGGCCTTGATCTCGTGAGCCGAGAAATAAGCCGGCGCATGCGATGCAATATTCGGGTTTTCCTGGATAGCTTGCGTCATTCGTGTGCCCCCCCAAGATAGGCTTCCTGGACTTTCGGATTGCCTTTGATCTTCGATGGCACGTCCTCGACGATCGGAGTGCCTTGCGCCAGCACCGTAATCTTGTTGGCAAGCGAGAACACAACATGCATGTCGTGCTCTATGATCACCATTGTAATGCCGCGCTTTTCTTCAATTTCCTTGAGCAGTTCGATGGTATTGTTGGTATCTGCGCGCGCCATTCCGGCCGTGGGCTCATCAAGCAGCAGAAGCTTCGGGTCCTGGGCTAGGCACATGGCCATTTCCAGCCGCCGCTTGTCGCCACGGGACATGGACGCTGCAATATCATTGCGCTTGTCGGCCATGTTGACGTCGAGCAGCATCTGCTCGACCTTGTCATGAATATCCTTTTGACCGCTGATGCTGGTCAAAGGGTTGAGGCGAAATGCCCCGTCGCGCTTTGCGAAACAGGCAATCATGACGTTTTCAAACACCGACAGTGTCGAAAATATCTCCGGTGTCTGAAACACCCGGCTGATGCCAAGCTGGTTGATCTGGTGTGGCTTGAGACCCAGAATTGACTGTCCGTCAAACGTCACCGAACCGGTATCAGGCTCCAGCTTGCCAACCAGAACGTTCAACAGTGTTGATTTGCCGGCTCCATTGGGGCCGATGATGGCGTGAACGGTACCTTCTTCAACACTGAGATTGACATCACCCAGCGCCTGCAGTCCGCCGAACCGCTTGTTGATGTTCTTGATTTCAAGAATTCCCATTGACTTCAGGCCTCACTCAGCGGGTTTCGGGTCTGCGACCGGATCGGTCTGGGTACGGCTCCTGCCGGTAATGCGGTTCCAGATGCGCATGCCGCCGTCAACCAGACCACCAGGCAGGAATATGACGATCAGCATAAACATCAGGCCGAGGGTGAGGTGCCAGCCCTTGCCAACAAACGGATGAATGATCGCCACCAGGAGGTTTTCAATGCTCTCCGGCATGAACGAGAACCAGGTATGCAATACGGTATCGTTGATCTTGGAGAAAATATTCTCGAAGTACTTGATGAACGCGGCACCCAGCACCGGCCCAAGCAGTGTGCCGGCTCCCCCCAGGATGGTCATCAGCACGACTTCGCCGGAAGCAGTCCACTGCATGCGCTCCGCGCCGGCAAGGGGGTCCGTCGCGGCAAGCAAACCACCAGCCAACCCGGCATACATGCCTGATATCACGAAAGCTGCCAGCATGTAGGGACGAGAATTGAGGCCTGTATAGTTCAACCGCGTCTGGTTGGTCTTTATCGCGCGCAGCATCAAGCCGAATGGTGAGCGGAATATGCGCAGGGCAATATAGAATGCGGCAATCATGAAGGCCGCACAGACGTAAAAGCCTGCATTGAACTGAAATGCCCAGGCGCCAATTTCAAGTGTCGTCGTGGAGTTCATTTCAAGGCCGAAGAGGTGGGTGATGTCTGGTCCATTGCCTTTCAGATACTGCGGATCGCTAGCATAGACCTGCAAACCAGTTTCCCCGTTTGTCAGGTTGAAGCTGGGGTTTGACAGGACCGAATAGGCCATTGCGAAGCTCATTTGAGCAAACGCAAGCGTCAGGATCGAAAAATAGATACCTGATCTGCGGAGGCAAATGTATCCAATAGCAAGCGAAAACAGTCCTGCAACAACAATGGATAATGCAATCGCGGGAATAATGTTGAAACTCAACAATTTGAACATCCAGACGGCCGCATAGGAGCCGACGCCCAGAAACGCCGCATGACCAAATGACAGATAACCGGTCAAACCAAACAGGATGTTGAAACCGATGGCGAAAATGCCAAAGATCACAAACCGCTGCATCAGATCAGGATAACCGGCGTTGAACTGTGCCAATGCGGATTCTGTCGGAAACGGGTTCAGTATAAATGGTGCCAGCAGCGTAATGGCAATCACGAACAAAAATGTTCTTGCGTCTTTTTTATCAAGTCCGAACATTGCCTTACTCCTCCATCACACCTTTGCGTCCCATAAGACCGCGTGGGCGAGCAAGTAGGATGACGATTGCGACAAGATAAATGATGATCTGATTAATGCCGGGGAAGTTGGTTGTTGCCCACGTCGTGGAAGCGAAACTTTCCAGAATACCAAGCAGGAAACCTGCCAGTACAGCGCCGGGCAGCGAGCCCATGCCACCGACAACCACAACCACAAAGCTGAGAACAAGGAAGTCCATGCCCCAGTGATAGTTTGGTGGATTGATCGGGGCATACATGACGCCGGCAAGTCCGGCGACCGCGGCAGCCACACCAAACATCAGCGTAAACCGGCGATCAATATTGATACCCAGAAGGCCGACAGTCTCTCGATCAGCCATGCCGGCACGCACAACCATGCCAAAGGTTGTGAACTGGAGGAAAGCAAATACGCCGGAAATGACAATTGCAGAAAAAACGAAGTATACGATGCGCCACGCGGGATAAGGCAGGCTAAGACCCAGCCACGCGCCCAGATTCCATACCCCTGCGAGAGCTTCAGGTGCAGGTGTCTGGATGGGGTTGGCACCAAAAATTGCCTTCACGATTTCCTGAAAAACGATCGCGAGGCCGAAAGTCACGAGTATCTGGTCTGCATGGGGTCTCTTGTAAAAATGACGGATCAGGCCGCGTTCCATAACAAACCCGATTAACAGCATTATCGGGATGACGGCCAGGATGGCCAGCGGCACCGACCAACCGATGATCACCTGGCCAGCGGATTCTCCAAACCACGCCTCCACATAGGGTGTTTGAACCTTGAGCGGATTTCCAAGAAAATCCTTTTTGTCGGGATCGATGGTCTCAATTGACAGGTTCAGGACTCGCTGCAGGGTTACCGCAACGAACGCGCCGATCATGAAGAGCGCACCGTGGGCGAAATTTACAACGCCCAGCGTTCCAAAAATAAGTGTGAGGCCTAAGGCTATAAGAGCGTAAGCGCTGCCCTTGTCTAAACCATTCAGGACCTGAAGAAGGATTGCATCCATTTTCCCGGCACCACTAACTATAAAAGAATTAAATTGCCCACCAGATGCTGGATATCAGCATTAAATGCACACCGGTTCAATCGAACCGGTGTGTAATTCTTGCAAAATCGAACAATCAGGCTCCCGGATTGCACTCGCCAAGAGTAGCCTCGTCGCCACCGAACATTGGATGATTGGGTGGATATGTGACATTGGCGACCGGGGTAATCTCAACGATTTCCAACGTGTCGAATTTCGAGGTTGGATTTTGAGCACCGCGCACGACCAGAACGTCCTTGAAGCACTGGTGATCTTCCTTGCGGTAGTTCGTTGGCCCGTTGCCGAGACCGTCGAACTCGAAGCCTTCCAAAGCCTCGACAACCCCACATGGGTTGAATGTACCAGCACGTTCGCAAGCGTCAGCATAGAGAAGAACCTGTGCATAGCAGGTCTGCGCCGAGTTCGAAGGCGGACGGCCGTATTTTTCGCCGAAGGACTTGACGAAGGCCTTGGAGCCGGCATTGTCCAGCTGCCAGTTGTAGTTCATGGAACCGAGCACGCCTTTAATGTTTTCGCCGGCACCTGCTGCCATCAGCTCGGAGTAAAGCGGAACAACGATCTTGAAGTCTTTACCGTTTACCTGTTTGTCCAGCAGGCCGAACTGGATCGCGTTGGTCAGTGAGTTGACCATGTTGCCGCCGTAATGGTTCAAAACCAGCACGTCTGCACCTGCGTTGATCACTGGAGCGATATAGGATGAGAAATCAGTTGATGCGAGCGGGGTCTTTACCGTGTTGACGGTTTCCCAGCCCAGGGCTTCGGTGGAAGCCTTGATCGACTCTTCCTGGGTCCAGCCCCAGTTGTAGTCAGCCGTAAGATGATACGCGCGGCGATCTGTGCCCATTTCCTTGGCCAACACAGGTGCCAGAGCTGCACCAGACATGTAGGCATTGAAGAAGTGGCGGAAGCCGTTTGCTTTGCGGTCCTTGCCGGTGGTGTCGTTGGCATGGGTCAGACCAGCCATGAAGATGACGCCAGCTTCTTGACATAGTCCCTGAACAGCCACGGCCACACCTGAAGAGGAGCCGCCGTTGATCATGATGGCGCCGTCCTTCTCGATCATCGATTTGGCAGATGCGCGAGCAGCATCGGACTTGGTCTGAGTGTCGCCGGTTACGAATTGCACCTTCTTGCCAAGGATGCCATTGCCCTTGAGTGCCTTCGATGTGAAGGTGGTCAGGCAGCCGCCGTCGCCTTCACCATTGAGGTGTTCGACGGCAAGTGTCTGTGCCAGCAACTCGTCATTGCCTTCGTCGGCATAAGGCCCGGTTTGAGGTATATTGAAACCAAGCGTGACAGTGCCGCCCTTGGGTTCGTTGGTGTAGGAAAACGCTGGACGCGTCAGAAGCGTTGGCATGGCAAGGCCGGCACCAACTGCAGCACCGGACTTGATCAGCCCACGGCGCGTAAATTCAAATTTTGACATTCGTTCCTCCCATTAGAAATTGCGGCAAGATTACTCCCCTTGCCGTTCAAGCTAAATTCTAGCCTTATACAAACAACAGCAGATTGGCAGACTTCGCTATTCGACGATGGTATAGCTTGAGCACTGAAAACGGCCATGAACACAAACTTTGCCACGAATTTGTGCACTTGAGCCGAACTCAGCTAGACTACAGACTAGATACTGGCCATGACCCGCCTGGCAGCATCGGGTGCACCGCGGCATTGCATGACCAGCTTATTGTGCTGCGTCACCATGGTTCATTCAGATTGTTGCGCCCACGTGACGAACTGGCTATGTGCATAGGCGGAGATCAAGTTATGCAATCCACCGACCGGCCACAATTTGGGATTGACGAAGCCGACATCCCTGCCGGATGCAAGACGTGCGGCGCGCGACAGTTCGGAATCTGCAGTGCCCTGAAAGCGTCTCAGCTCACTCACTTTTCCACCGTCACGCGGCGCCGCAAGATTGCCCATGGCGAGACAATCAGTTTTGAGGACGATGAAGTCGTGGACTACGCCAACATCGTCTCCGGTGCCGTGAAACTGACCAAGCTGCTCAGTGACGGACGCCAGCAGATCGTCGGGTTGCAGTTTGCACCGGAGTTCATCGGCAAGCCGTTCTCGGAGAAAGTATCAATTTCAGTAGAAGCCGCAACTGATGTCGAAATCTGCGTATTCCCCAAGACCGAACTTGAGAACATGCTCAAACAGCAGCCGGATTTTGAACATCGCCTGCTTGAACAGACCCTGGTCCAGCTTGATGACGCACGTACCTGGATGGTGACGCTTGGACGCAAGACGGCACAGGAGAAGGTAGCCAGCTTTCTGCTTCTGCTGGCCGACCATATCGGCAAACCGTCGCCTGACAACCCGGCCCACAACGAGTTCATGCTGCCGCTCAAACGCGCCGATATCGCCGACTTTCTCGGCCTGACCCTTGAAACAGTCAGCCGCCAGATGACCAAGTTGCGCAAGATGGGGGCCATCGACATCAGGAAGAACCTCGAAGTGACGGTTCATGATACCGACAGGCTGGTTGCAATTTCCGGGGGCGATTAGAGCAACAAGGGTTCGATAGAACCCATAAACCTGATCTGGTGCCTATTGCTTGCCGCTTGTCTTGTGCTCGATCAGCGGTATCAGACACTCGTTCTCGAAAGCGACATGCCGCCGGATTGAAGCGAAGAAGCCGCGCAGCATATAGCCGGCAGACTCCGGGTTGGCAGGTCTTCCCGTACAGCCGCAATCATGCAGAAGGCAGGCAATCTCGTCTGCAAAGGAATCGTCTTCCAGATGTTCCTGGCACAGGCGATCCAGGCTGGCGTGCAGGCGCATGTCATCGGGAAAGGCCTGCATCAGTTGCGGGAATAGTCGGGTTTCTTCCATCATCTGGGCATTTCGGATTGTCGGCAGAACGCACCTCGACAAACCCAGACAACTTTGCACATCAATCTGATTGGGCAGACAATCCGCGAAGTCCTCCAGCGCATCACACAGTCTCAACTTCAGGCGGTGATGTTGCCGGAATTCCGTCAGGCTCTGTTCCAGCTTCTGGACACTGGCACCGGACGGTTCAAGCAGATAAATCGGCATCGGACAGCAGCAGCCCTTGGACTAGATGTTGACAATGACGCGCATCAATTGTGCACTGGATGCACAGTGAGCATGAAGTCGCAGATCTGCTTTGACACAGATCAATGTCCAAACACCACGCAGCCATCATGTTCGCCATCGGTACACGCCCGCCATTTTTAGAAGGCGCTAATGTCTGGGGGCTCCTGACATGAAATACGGTTACGAATTGGCAGCCATGGTCCTGGCAACATTTCTTGCGCTTATGGGCGCAGCTTTTGCCAAAGACCCGCTGTTCCAGGCTCATGCCTGGATCCTGTTCTTCATTTTAACCGGCAGTTCAGTCGTGCTGATGCGGCGGGTGCAGTTTGCACCGGCCGGCCAGCCGAAAGTTGCCGAAGACACGTCCGGCTACATGGACGATGTGGTGCGCTACGGCGTCATTGCAACGATGTTCTGGGGTATCGTCGGCTTTCTGGTCGGCGTCATCATTGCCGCCCAGCTTGCCTGGCCGGTGTTCAATATCGAACCCTATCTCAATTTTGGCCGCCTGCGCCCGGTTCACACATCCGCCGTCATATTCGCATTTGGCGGCAATGCGCTTTTGTGCACCAGTTTTTATGTGGTCCAGCGCACCTGCCGGGCCCGGCTCTGGGGCGGCAATCTCTCCTGGTTTGTTTTCTGGGGATACCAGCTGTTTATCGTCATGGCGGCCACCGGCTATCTGCTTGGCATCACCCAGTCCAAAGAATATGCCGAACCTGAATGGTACGTGGATATCTGGCTGACCATCGTCTGGGTCTCTTACCTGGCGGTTTTCATCGGCACCATTGTAAGGCGCAAGGAACCTCACATCTACGTGGCCAACTGGTTCTATCTGGCCTTCATCATCACGGTTGCCATGCTGCATGTGGTCAACAACCTGGCCATGCCGGTGTCATTGCTGGGGGTCAAAAGCTACTCGGCATTTGCCGGAGTGCAGGATGCGCTGACGCAATGGTGGTATGGTCACAACGCCGTCGGCTTCTTCCTGACCGCGGGCTTCCTTGGCATGATGTACTATTTCGTGCCCAAGCAGGCAGAACGCCCGATCTACTCCTACCGGCTGTCGATCATTCACTTCTGGTCGCTGATCTTCCTGTATATCTGGGCAGGCCCGCACCATCTTCACTACACCGCACTGCCGGACTGGGCTCAGACGCTCGGCATGGTGTTTTCCATCATGCTGTGGATGCCCTCATGGGGCGGCATGATCAACGGCCTGATGACCTTGTCAGGTGCCTGGGACAAGCTGCGCACAGACCCCATTCTCCGCATGATGGTGCTGGCGCTGGCATTCTACGGCATGTCGACGTTCGAAGGCCCGATGATGTCGATCAAGGCGGTCAATTCACTGTCCCATTACACCGACTGGACCATCGGCCATGTGCACTCCGGCGCGCTCGGCTGGGTTGGCATGATCTCGTTTGGTGCCATCTACTATCTGGTGCCAAAATTGTGGAACCGCGACAGACTCTATTCGCTGCGGCTGGTGAACTGGCATTTGTGGCTGGCCACCATCGGCATCGTGATCTATGCGGCCGTGTTGTGGGTTGCCGGTATCACCCAGGGCCTGATGTGGCGCGAGTATGACGAACAGGGCTTCCTGGTGAACTCGTTCGTTGAAAGTGTCAGCGCCATTCACCCCGAATACGTGATGCGCGTGCTAGGCGGTGGCCTGTATCTGATCGGTGGCCTGGTGATGGCCTACAACGTCTACCGGACCATTCGTGGTGATGTTCGCAAGGAGGTTCCCATGGGAGCTGCCGGTACGACGTCATCAGCGGTTCCAGCAGAATAAGGGGCATCGAAAATGAACATACTCAATAAGCACGGCGCACTTGAGCGCAACGTCACCCTGCTGGCAGCTTGTTCACTCGTGGTGGTCATGATCGGCGGCATCGTTGAAATCGCACCGCTGTTCTATGTGAAGAACACCATCGAGAAAGTGGAAGGCGTCAGGCCCTATTCTCCGCTTGAGCTTGCCGGTCGTGACATATATGTCCGCGAAGGCTGTTACCTGTGCCACAGCCAGATGATCCGGCCGTTCCGGGACGAAGTGGAACGCTATGGCCATTACTCACTGGCTGCGGAATCCATGTATGACCGGCCGTTCCAGTGGGGCTCGAAACGCACCGGACCTGATCTGGCACGCGTGGGCGGCAGGTATTCCGATGACTGGCATGTGGCGCACCTGAAGGATCCGCGTTCCGTGGTGCCGGAATCCATCATGCCGTCTTACGGGTTCCTGCTCACAACCAAGCTCGACACCAGCAACCTTGCCGGCAGCCTGAAGGCCAATGCCACGCTTGGTGTGCCCTATTCACAGGACATGATCGACCAGGCTGCCGCCGATGCCGCGGCACAGGCTGATCCCGACAGTGACGGGGCCGATGCGGTCAAGGAGCGTTATCCGAAAGCCGTGGTCAGCAATTTCGACGGCGATGCATCAACCCTGACTGAAATGGATGCAATGGTGGCTTACCTGCAGATGCTCGGCACTCTGGTGGACTTCAAGTCCTACGATGCCAGTTCGCAAGCCAACCAGCGCTAGGAGGCGAAAACCATGGATTACAATACATTCCGTCAATTCGCCGATAGCTGGGGATTGCTCTATCTGACCATCCTGTTTGTCGGCATCGTGTTGTTCACGTTCAGGCCCGGCTCGAAAAAAATCGCGGACGATGTTGCACAGATTCCGTTGAGAGAGGACGACGATCATGGCAAAAAATGAAATTGATGACGTCTCCGGCGTCGAAACAACCGGCCATGAATGGGACGGCATCAAGGAACTCAACAACCCGCTGCCACGCTGGTGGCTGTGGACCTTTTACGCCTGCATCATCTGGGCAATCGGTTATGTGATCTACTATCCGGCCATTCCGCTTATTGAAGGGTCGACCATGGGTATCTCCGGTGTAACCAATCGCTCACTGCTGCATGAAGAACTGACAAGAGTCGAAGCGTCCAAGGCCAGCCTGGTGTCCAGGATTGACAGCACCGGTCTGGAAGACATTCGCGGCAACGAAGAACTGTTCCGGTTTGCCGTGGCAGGTGGCTCGTCCCTGTACAAGGTCAACTGCTCGCAGTGCCACGGCTCCGGCGCCCAGGGCGCGCCCGGGTACCCGAACCTGAACGATGATGACTGGCTGTGGGGTGGTGATCTGGACTCAATTTATCTCACCATCAAGCACGGCGTGCGCAATGTTGACGATGACGACGCACGGCAATCGGAAATGCCGGCTTTCGGAGACGATGTGCTGGAACCGGTGCAGATTGCCGATGTGACCCAGTATGTGTTGCAATTGTCGTCCCAGGAACATGATGCTACTGCGGCAAAGAGCGGGGCTGCAATCTTCGCGGAAAACTGTGCAGTATGTCATGGCGACGATGGCAAGGGCGGCCGCGAGTTTGGCGCGCCCAACCTGGCCGACGCCTTGTCGCTTTATGGTAACACGGCCGACACGATTGCTACCCAGATTGCCAAACCGAAGCATGGCGTCATGCCGGCCTGGGGACTGAAGCTCAGTGAGGCCGAAGTCAAGCAGCTGACTGTCTACGTACACAGCCTTGGTGGTGGTGAACAGGCCGCGACCCAATAGCATATAGGGCATTAGCCGAAATGGCATCTGACACAAACGTCGAGACCTTTGATGCTGAAGCCGTCAACGCCCAGCACAATCGTGAGCTTTATGCAGCGCGCCAGAAGATCCACCCGAAACGGGCGAGCGGTTCATTCCGCTCGCTCAAATGGGTGATCATGGCGGTGACGCTGGGTATCTACTACATCACGCCCTGGCTGCGCTGGGACCGGGGTGAATTTGCCCCGGACCAGGCCGTGCTGATCGACATGGCCAGCCGGCGGTTCTACTTCTTTTTCATCGATATCTGGCCACACGAATTCTTTTTCGTGGCCGGAATGCTGGTCATGGCCGGTATCGGCCTGTTTCTGGTGACCTCCACAGTGGGCCGCGCCTGGTGCGGCTATACCTGCCCGCAGACCGTGTGGGTTGATCTGTTCCTGGTGGTCGAGCGGTTTTTCGAAGGCGACCGCAATGCCCGCATCAAGCTTGATGCGGCACCCTGGACCAGCGCGAAAATAGTCAAGCGGACCTCAAAGCATGTTGTATGGCTGCTGATTGCAGTGGCGACCGGCGGTGCTTGGATCTTCTACTTTGCCGACGCACCAACCCTGCTGAATGATTTTGTAACCGGCAATGCAGCCTTTGTGGCCTACGCCACCGTCGGCGTTTTGGCAGCGATGACCTACGTGTTCGGCGGCCTGATGCGCGAACAGGTATGCACCTATATGTGCCCGTGGCCCCGCATTCAGGCAGCCATGCTTGATGAACACTCCCTGACCGTCACCTATAATGACTGGCGCGGTGAACCACGCACACGCCACGCCAAAAAGGCAATCGCCGCCGGCGAGCCTGTCGGTGACTGTGTCGACTGCAATGCCTGCGTTGCGGTCTGCCCGATGGGCATTGATATACGCGACGGCCAGCAGCTTGAGTGCATCACCTGCGCCTTGTGCATCGATGCCTGCGACGGGGTGATGGAGAAAATTGGCCGCGACAAGGGTTTGATCTCCTATGCAACCTTGTCCACCTACAACCAGAATATGGCATTGGCGACCGGTGGTGCACCCGGTGCCGGTATCCAGCCACAGCTGGTCCGCCCTGAAGGCAAGCTCGCAGCCGCTGTACAGCACTTCAACTGGCGCAACGTAATCCGCGTGCGCACGGCAATCTACATGGTGATCTATGGTGCCATCGGCCTCGGTTTGCTCACAGCACTGCTGATGCGCAGTCATCTGGATGTGAATGTCCTGCATGACCGCAACCCGCAATTCGTGCAGCTCAGTGACGGGTCTATCCGCAACGGTTACCAGATCAAGATTCTCAACATGAGAACGCAACCACGCTCATTCCGCATCACACTTGACGGACTGGACGGCGCAACCCTGAAGCTCGAAGGCAGCGATCTGGTTCAAGGCGGCAACGGCACCCTTGATGTCAAGGCAAACCAGTTGCGCAATGTCCGCGCCTTTGTCACGCTGTCGAGGGACGCCATTGCCGCCAAAACAACCGACTTTGCATTTAGGGTTGTTGACACAACCAGCGCCGACACCGTGACTGCCAATGTGCGGTTCGAAGCGCCTTCAGGCACAGGACAGTAGATCATGCCAGCACCGACAACACAGCCCAAGCCGTTCACAGGACGCCACATGCTGTTTGCCATGCTGGCATTCTTTGGCGTCATCATCACCGTCAACCTGACAATGGCGGCCTTTGCCACCAGGAGCTGGACCGGACTCGTGGTGAAGAACTCCTATGTGGCGTCGCAGGCGTTCAATCGCGAACTGGAGCAGGCCAAACTGCAGGCCGCGCGCGGATGGACCGGCGACATCAGCTACAGCAACGGTGCCGTTGTGCTGTCGTTGACGGACAAGGCCGGCCAGCCGGTTGTGCTGGAGACATCGATTGTCCAGGTTGGTCGCCCGGCGTTTGAACAGGAAGATCACCGGGTTGAAATGGTGCACCAGGGCAATGGCATCTATCACGCCGAAGACAAATTGCAGCCGGGCATCTGGCAGGTATCGGTTCGCGGCACCAGCAGCCAGGGTGATTACCGCCTGGACAGCCGCCTGATCATCAAGGCGGCGCCCGCACAATGACCTGTTGCAGTGCAAGCTCGGTGCCGTCATCGGTTGCGTTGAAGAACCGGCTTGATCACGAGCGCATGCTGGCAGCGTCGCATACCATGCCCGACGGCAGCTTGCAGACCGACTTCATTGTGCCTGCCATGCACTGTATCGGCTGCATTCGCACCATTGAGCGAGGCCTGGCGAAGTTGCCGGACGTGACAAATGCACGTGCAAACCTGTCGACCAAACGCGTCACCGTGCAATGGCAGCCCCGGGCTGATCAGCACATGAATTTTCTGCAAAACCTGGCAGACCTGGGATTTGAGGCCTCGCTGTTCGATCTGGAAGATGTCTCGAACTCGGCGCGGCAAACCGGCAGACAGTTGCTGATCTGCCTTGCCGTTGCCGGCTTTGCTGCCGCCAATGTCATGCTGTTGTCGGTGTCGGTATGGTCCGGCGCAGATGCTGAAACGACAAGACTATTCCAGCTGATATCCGGGCTGATAGCCGTACCTGCGTGCCTGTTTGCCGGACGGCCGTTCTTCGCATCTGCGCTGGGTGCATTGCGCAAAAAACGCCTCAACATGGATGTACCCATTTCACTGGCCGTGCTGATGGCGCTGGGCATGAGCATCCATGAAAGCCTTGTCGGGCACCATGAAACCTATTTCGATGCGTCGGTGACCCTGCTGTTCTTTCTGCTGATTGGCCGCTATCTCGACCACATGATGCGCGAGCGCGCCCACAGTGCCATACTGCAACTGTCACGGCTTGTCCCTTCAGGCGCGGTTCGCCTCAGCGCCGACGGGGCACAATCATATGTGTCGCTGAGTGACCTGTCCGTAGGCGACGAGATCATGGTGGCGGCCGGCGAACGCGTACCGGTCGACGCCAGCGTTGTTGACGGTTTCAGTGACCTGGACCGCTCGCTTGTAACCGGTGAAAGCGCCAGCGTGGCAGCTGCCCCCGGACTTGAGATTGAAGCAGGTGTGCTCAACCTCTCAGGACCCTTGACCCTGCGGGTTACCCGGAGCGCCGATAAATCGTTCGTGGCCGAAGTCATGTCGATGATGGAGGCTGCCGAACACAGCAAGTCCGGTTATGTCCGGATTGCCGACAGGGCCGCACGCATCTATGCGCCGGTCGTGCATATTCTTGCAGCGTTAAGTTTTGCCGGCTGGATGATTGCCACCGGCGGCGACTGGCACACCTCCATTTATGTATCGATTGCCGTGTTGATCATCACCTGCCCGTGCGCGCTTGGGCTTGCAGTTCCGATTGCCCAGGTGGTCGCGGCCAACAGGCTGTATCGATCCGGCGTCATGGTGAAGGATGGGGCAGCGCTTGAAAAGCTGGCCGAGGTCGACACTGCCGTGTTCGACAAAACCGGTACATTGACACTCGGCACACCGCACATCTCCGGCGTTGAAGGCGGCGGCGATACGGATCACGCACTGGCGAGCCTGCTGGCAGGCCTGTCATCTCATCCGGCAGCCAAGGCTGTCGCGGGCCTGCATGAAAACCGCTCCGGCCTGTTGCTGTCCGATGTGGTTGAACATGCGGGCTTTGGTCTGGAAGCTGTGTGGAAAGCGAAGCGAATACGCCTTGGCCGGCGCGACTGGGTGGCGGAGATATCCGCCAGCCACAACCCCGCAACCGATCATGGGTCCAGCGAGGTGTGCTTCGCTGTTGCCGGCGGTGACCTGGTCAGTTTCCGCTTGTCCGACACCATGCGCGCAGATGCCATATCCACTGTTTCCGCCTTGCGCGCTGCCGGTCTCGATCTGGAAATATTATCCGGCGATGCCGACGCACCCGTGCAAGACGTGGCAACAGCGCTTGGTATTTCCAGGGCCCGTTGCGCACTGAAACCAGCCGACAAGGTTGCGCGCATTGAAGAGTTGCAGCACGCAGGCCACAAGGTTCTGTATGCCGGCGACGGTCTGAACGACGCGCCCGCTTTGAGTGCTGCCCATGTCTCGATTGCGCCGGCTTCCGGCTCAGATGTCGGTCGCGCTTCATCCGATCTCGTGTTCACCGGCAAGGGCTTGGGGTCGATCATGATCGCATTGTCCGTTGCGCGCAGAACCGGCAGAACTGTCCGGCAGAATTTCGCACTGGCAATCAGCTACAATTGCATCGCCATCCCGTTTGCGGTGCTGGGCTATGTTACCCCGCTCATTGCCGCAATTGCCATGTCGGCATCATCCATCGTGGTTGTTGCCAACAGCCTGCGGCTGAACCTTGTGAGCCGCAATGAAATGCTCTCAGGTCCGGCCGCCATGGCGCCAGCGCAAACAAGCATGGAACCCGAACCACAGACCCACACCAGGCAGGAGGTCATGAAATGAACCTGCTGATGTTCCTGATCCCCATAGCCCTGTTTCTCGGATGCCTGGGACTTGCCGCTTTCATCTGGAGCCTGCGCAATGGCCAGTATGACGATCTCGACGGGGCGGCAGAACGCATTCTGGATGACGACGATTGACAGGGTGCCGTCACAAAGCCCGACCACGTGCCGGCTGGATTGCCTGCACCAGTACGCCCAACAGCAGCGCAATTCCGGCCAGCACGTAAAGCGATACCTCAAATCCGCCGGTGCGATCATACAATAGCCCGAACATCACCGGCCCCATGACGCCGCCGATCTCGGCAAACGAGAAGAAGATGCCACCCGCAATGCCGGCGCGTTCCGGGCCGACATAATCCTGCTCGATCAGGGTCAGAATGCTGATTGTCATCATGGCACCGGACGCAGCACCAACCAGCACCAGCCCGGCAACGAGCAATGGGTAGGACCATCCCTGCAGCGCCATGCAGCCCATCGCTGACATCAGGAACAGGCCGATCAGGACCTTGCGCCGCCGTTTCGCCACCGCGAGCGCTGGAAACACCAGCGCTCCGATCACACCGAATACAACTGCAATGGATGCCAGGTAACCGGCCTGTGCAGCCGTCAGGCCACTGGCCCGCAATATCTCGGGCAACCAGTTGCGAAGCCCGTGATCTATTGTGAACACACCCATGCCGACAGCCAGCAGCAGCCAGGTATTGCGGTGCGAAAACAGGGCTGCCGCATCAGCCAGCCTGTACCCCTTTGGAGTTTCATTTTGTATGGTCCGCCGCTCAGCAATTCGCTTGCCCGCCAACCAGATCAACAACCAGATGACGCCAGCGGCAACCGAACAGGCTGCCCACAGCTGAAGCACGGCGCGCCAGTCGCCAAGCATCGGCAGCAGCGTGCTCTGGGTCAGGGAATACGTCACGATCCCGGCAATCGCCGGCGCTGTAATGTAAATACCCATGGCCAGGCCGCGCTGGCTGCCAGTGAACCATTTTGCCACTGTCTGCGGCACACCGGCAGAGACAACCGGGCCGCCGAGGCCAAAAACCGCAACGGCTGCCAGCAGCGACCAATGGCTTGCAGCCAGCGACCGGCCGATACCGGACACGGCAATGATCATCGCAGCCAGTATCAGCATTTTCCCGGCACCCAGGCGCTGCAGGGCGAACCCGACGGGAATGGCGAGAAAGATGTAGACAAACTGCCAGGCACCCAGCACCAGCCCCATGTCGGCGCGGCTCAAATTGAGTTCAGCCGTGATCTCGGGCACCAGTGGCGCAAGGCTGGTAACGCTCAACCCGAAGACAAAATACAACAACCAGCAACCGGAAAGGACGACCCACTTGAAGCTGTCATCACTCATCGCTCACCGGTTTCATGAACGCAAAATCGCAGCCTTCATCGGCCTGCAGTACCTGCTCGGCATAGAGCTTGTCATAGCCGCGCAAGGTCGCTGCATCGCGCGCAGTGGATTTGTAACCGGCCCGGCGCCGGTCCAGTTCCTCATCATCCACCAGCAGGTCGATTGTCTTGTTCTCGACCGACAGGCGAATGCGATCACCGTTCTGCACCAGCGCCAGCGGCCCGGCCTGGGCCGCCTCCGGTGTCACATGGAGAACAATGGTACCGAATGCCGTGCCCGACATTCGCGCATCGGATATCCGCACCATGTCCTTGACCCCTTGTGAAGACAGTTTCTTCGGGATCGGCAGATAACCTGCCTCCGGCATGCCGGACGGGCTTGTCGGACCGGCGTTCTGCAGCACCAGGAAATCGTCTGCTGTCACATCCAGATCCGGATCATCAATGCGGGCAGCCAGATCTTCCAGCGAACTGAAGACAACTGCTCGGCCTTCCTTTTCGAACAGCGTGTCATCAGCAGCCGATCGTTTCAGGATGGCCCCTCTTGGCGCCAGGGACCCGAACAGCGCCACCAGGCCACCCTTTGGTTCCAGCGGTGACTGTGCGCTGGAAATAACCGTGCGATCTGCCGGTTCTGCCGGTTGGCTGAGCCGCTCTCCCAGCGTATCGCCGGTCACGGTCAGGCAGTCCAGGTTCAGCAATGGCTTCAATTCACGCAGCACCGCACCAAGACCGCCGGCATAGAAGAAGTCCTCCATATAGTGCGATCCGACCGGCTTCAGATTGACCAGAACCGGCGTTGTCTCGGACAGGTCGTTCAGCCAGGTCAGCGGGATATCAATGCCGGCCCTGCCTGCGATGGCCGTGAGGTGGACGATTGCATTGGTTGAACCGCCCAGCGCCAGCAATACCCGCAATGCATTCTCAACGCTGTCGCGCGTAATGACCTGCGAGGGCCTGACCGGTTGTGCAATCAGGTTGACCGCTGCAACGCCGGTTGCCTCCGCCGCGCGCAGTCTGTCGGCATGCACCGCCGGAATCGCAGCGGTTCCCGGCAATGACATGCCGAGCGCTTCTGCAATGCATGCCATCGTCGACGCCGTGCCCATGACGGCACAGGTACCGGCGGTTGTTGCCAGTTTCATTTCAACGGTGTTGATCTCTTCACTATCGATCTCTCCTGCACGGTACTTGCCCCAGAATCGGCGACAATCGGTGCAGGCGCCGAGACGTTCTTCGCCGTGGCGCGACGTCATCATCGGACCGGCAACAATCTGCACGGCCGGCAGGTCAGCGGACATCGCCCCCATCAACTGGGCCGGCACCGTCTTGTCGCACCCGCCCATCAGCACCACTGCATCCATCGGTTGCGCGCGGATCATTTCCTCGGTGTCCATCGACATCAGGTTGCGGAATTTCAGACTGGTCGGGCTGAGAAACACCTCGCCAAGCGAAATGGTCGGAAACTCCACCGGCAGCGCACCTGCCGTCAGGACACCGCGTTTGACCGCCTCCAGCATTTCCGGGAAATGCCGGTGGCAGTTGTTGTACCCGGACGGCGTGTAGGCGATGCCGACGATTTTCTTCGACAGCATGTCGCGTGAATAGCCCATCGAGCTTGCGAAAGACCGGCGCAGGTAAAGCGAGAAATCGCGATCACCATAGTTGGTCAGCCCCTTGGCGAGGCCGAATTCCTTACTGTCTGACATATTCTCGAGACAACCCTGTTAAAGCTTCATCTTGACATACTTTGGCTCAAGATAGTCGTGAATGCCAAGCGATCCGCCTTCGCGCCCCATGCCGCTTTCCTTGATACCGCCAAAGGGTGCCTCTGCGGTCGCAAGCAGCATTTCGTTGACACCGACCATGCCGACTTCCATATCCTCTGATGCGCGCGTTGCGGTACCCAGGTCATCGGTAAACAGATACCCGGCCAGGCCAAACGGCAGCGAGTTGGCCCGCGTCATGACATCATCGTACTCGGTAAACGTGGTCAGCGGCGCAATCGGGCCGAACGGTTCTTCGGTCATCACCATGGCATCATCCGGCACCCGGCCCAGCACCGTGGGTTCATAGTAGAAGCCGCGATTGAAGTCCTTGGGCGGCTGGCCGCCGGCCAGAATTTCAGCACCCTTGTCGACGGCATCGGCAACCATGGTCTTGATGGTATCCAGCCCGCGCGCATTGGCCATCGGGCCCATCTGGGTGCCTTCATCCATGCCGCGCCCCACCTTGATGGATTTGGCGACCTGGGCGAATTTGGCGGCAAAGGCATCATACCTGGCTTCATGCACGTAAAACCGTGTCGGCGAGATGCACACCTGCCCGCAGTTTCTGAACTTGGTGCCGGCACAAACCTCTGCAGCCTTTTCCGCATCGGCATCTTCAAACACGATGACCGGGCCATGCCCGCCCAGTTCCATGGATACCTTTTTGACACCGTCCGCCGCCAGGTGCAGGATTTCCTTGCCCACCGGCACCGAACCGGTCACCGAAACCTTGCGCACCACAGGTGATGAAATCAGGTGTTTCGCGATCATGCTCGAATTGCCGGTGACGAAATTCACCACGCCTTTCGGAATGCCCGCATCATGACACGCCTGAACAATCAGGGCGCACGAACCGGGTGCTTCCCCGGCCGGTTTGATGATCACCGAACACCCGGCAGCAAGCGCGGCGGCGATCTTGCGCGCCGGTAAAAGGGCCGGGAAGTTCCAGGCCGAAAACGCCGCTACAACGCCAACCGGCTGGTAGATGACCGCCAGCCGGCTGTCATGGGTGCGCGAGCCGATCAGCTGGCCGTAAATCCGCTTGGTTTCTTCCGAGTACCATTCGAACTGGTCAGCCGCGCCATTGGTCTCGCCCTTGGCTTCTGCCAGCGGCTTGCCGGTCTCGATCGACATGATGGTGGCAATGGTGTCCAGCCGTTCCCGGATCAGGTCGGCAACCTTGCGGATCTTTGCAGCCCGTTCCCAGGTCCCGGTCTGTTTCCATTCGGCAAAGCCTGCTTCTGCGGCAGACAATGCACGGTCAAGGTCTTCACTGCCGGCATCGGAGATCTTGCCGATCTCGTCCTCGTTGGCAGGGTCAAAAACCTGTTTTGTCGCTCCGCCCTTGGCTGAAACCCACTCACCATCGATATAAAGCTGAAAGTCCTGATACACGTTGAATTTTCCCTGGTCAGATTTTCTGTTTCAGATAACGGGCCTGCACATCGTCGACCCAGTTGCCCACATTCCATGATCCGTAAGCCCCCATGCCGCCGATTGCATCTGTCCCGGCATAGACCGGCACATGCACTAAAGACAATCCGTCATATTCGCCTGCCTCGTCCAGTGCCTTGCGCAGTCCGTCCCGGTCATACCCGGCAAACACCGCTTTTACACCGGCAACCGACGACGCCAGTTGCACATAGTCAACCGCAACCTGGTCATTGGTGCGGAATTCCTCACCATATTGCGCATGCTGCAGGCCGGTAATGGCGGCCATCCGGCGGTTGTCAAACAGCACGATCATGCCCTTGACGCCGTGTTCCACGCCGTCGATCAGGATTTGCGGGTTCATCATGAATGACCCGTCACCGGTGAACGCCACGCCGTAACGCGGTTTGTCGGCCACACCCGAGGCCAGCAGCGCCGATACGGAAAACCCCATATAGGACGCGCCGGTCTCGGTGTATGTTTCCCCGGTCCGATTATCTTCAACCACCTGAAACCCGTTGGCCTGAACGTCACCGGCATCGAAAAACTTTGCCGCATTCAGGGCGCTGGCATGATCTGCCGCAATCTTGATGGCCACCGGCTGGGTCAGCACGTCCCGCCCCCACGCCGCATCTGCCATGGGCTCGGCAGAAAACCTCTCTGCCTTGAACTTGCTCCACGCCTGTTTTTGCGCCGCGCAGGCTTCAAGCCAGTCCGACCTGGCGGCAGGATCAATGGAGTTTGAACCAGCTATCTGCTGCAGCAGTCTTGACGTCACCGCGGATATGTCGCCTGGCAGGCCAAAGGTGTTGGCATAGTGCATCAGGTCGGACAGGTCGCCATTGATATTGATCACGCCTTGCGCATTCGGATAGCCGACCCCGGAGCAGTCCGCCTGGCACACCGCGCGCGTGCCCATGGCAATCAGAAGGTCTGCATTTTCCATGGCGTAATTGCCGGAGATCGACCCCTTGGAGCCGCCGACATGCATGTTCTGAGGATGCGCGTCAGGCAGCACACCGGTTGATCCGGGTGACTGCACCACCACCGCGCCGATACGTTCAGCCAGCCGGCACACCATCTCGTCGTGCCCGCGCGTGCCGCCGCCTGCCTTGATCACCGGACGTTTCGAAGCCGCAATCCGATCCAGTGCGTCTGCATAAGCCTGATCGTCAGCAGGTGCCGTGGCCGGTACGCTGAGCGCACCGGGCATAGTCGCCAGGTTCACCCGGGTCTGCTGCGGCTGGGTGTTCAGAGGCAACAGCACATAGAACGGCCCGGCCTTGTAGGGGTGGTGCACACATGCCGTGCCGCGCCGCATGCAGTCTCGCAACGCGCCCGGTGTATGAAGCACGTAGGACTGCCCCATAAGGGCACCAATCTGGCCGAACAGGCCCTGCTGCTCCTTGGGGATCTGCTGCATGTTGTAGCCTTCACCCTGCGTGGTCTCGTCACCGTAGATGTGGTAGACGCCGACACCGTTGGACGCTGCTGCCAGGGAGCCCGCCATCGCCTGCAGGGCGCCGGGCCCGATGGATGTCACGACGGCACAGGTTTCGCCATACTGCCATGAAAGCGCCGTGGCAGCATGGGCCATTTCCACCTCGTTGCGGCAATTGATGGTACGGGTGACGCCTTCTTCGTCATAGAGGCGCAACACCTCGCCAAGATCGGTCGAGCCATGCCCGAAAATGGCAAAGTATTTCCGTACGCCCTGCCGGAGCAGGCCCAGAATCAGGCCCTCCGACAATGACACGTCAACGATGTCGTCAATGTCACCATTGGCCAGCGCATTGTCGATCCCGCCGGCCCTGCTGATAGCCCTGGCGCGTAGCCTTGCTGCATTACCCATGTCTGTCTCCGGCGCTAGCATCTTGTTCAGTTCGCCCCCTGCTGTTGTGCATTTTTGCCATTTGCTGCGTCGCGTGTCTTCTTCGCGTCACGCATCTGGCCATAGAAATGAAATCCGATGACGCCGATGGTCATTGCATAGAAAACAACCGCGGCAGTAGACGAGAAGAATACCCCGAAACTGCCTTCAGACATGATCACCGCAGTGCGGAATTCCCGCTCCAGCGTCGGCCCCAGCACCAGGCCGAGAATGATCGGCGTGATCGGAATGCGCGCGCGCATCAGCAGGTAGCCGATCAGGCCGACACCGACCATCATGTAGACATCAAGAAATGAATTGCGGATGGCAAACGTGCCGACCCCGCACATGATGAGAATACCCACCGCCATCAGGTGTGGCGGTACTTTCAACAGCTTCACGAAACCGCGAATGCCGAAATACTGGAACACCACAACCGTGACGTAGGAAACAAAAATTGCCAGGTAGATCAGGTAAACCTCAGCCTTGTTGTTGGTAAACAACATCGGACCGGGCACCAGCCCGTGGATCAGAAACCCGCCCAGCATGACAGCGGTTGCCGGATCGCCCGGAATACCGAGCGACAGAAGCGGGATCATGGCGCCGCCGGTGACGGCATTGTTGGCAGATTCAGGTGCCATCACGCCATCAAGCTTGCCCTTGCCGAACCGCTCAGGCTCCTTCGAAAACCGTTTTGCATGATCGTAGGCCAGGAATGCCGCAATCGGCCCGCCGGTACCGGGGATGGAGCCGACCGCGGTGCCCAGTGCCGAACAGCGGAACATCAGCCAGAATGAATTGCGCAATTGTTTCAGGGTCGGCAGTTCGCTGCGAACTCCGGATGCATTCAGCTTGAACGCCCGGTCGAGCTTGTAGTCGATCAGCGTCTTCATGATCTGCGGCACGGCGAACAGCCCGACCATAGCGACCAGCAGATCGACGCCCTGCAGCAAGGGCGTCCACCCGAACGTCATGCGTGCGACACCGTCCATGTCATCCAGGCCGATGGTCATCAGCAGCAACCCGATGATGCCGGCAATCATGCCGCGTACCAGCGACTTTCCGGCCAGCCCGCAAATCGTCGACATGCCGAACAGCACCAGCGCGAATATCTCCACCGGCCCGAACTGGATGGCCAGCCGCGCAACCAGGTCGACCGAGACAATCATCACCAGCAGGCTGAAGATGCCGCCAAATCCGCTGGCCAGCACCGCACCACCCAGGGCCAGGCCGGCGCGCCCGTTGCGGGTCATCTTGTACCCGTCAAGCACGGTCGCGGCTGCAGACGGCGTGCCCGGAATGCCGAGCAGGATCGCCGATACGGAACCGCCGGTCATGCCGCCGATATACGTGCCCAGCAACATGCCAATGGCAGCACTGGTGTCGAATTTGAAGGTGATCGGCAGCACCAGCGCCAGAGCCATGGAATAGGTCAGACCCGGTACGGACCCGAACACGATACCGATGATCGCGCCGGCCACGATGGCGAGCAGCGTGAACGGGTCTGATACGGCACCCAGGGCACTGGCGAATGCGTCCATGGCGTGCTCCTAAAATGCCAGATTGATCAGTTTGCCGTACGGCAGGTAAACGCCCAGCAGCTTGCCGAAAATCAGGTAAATGCCCAGGGACAGGCCGACCGACATGCCGAGGATCAGCTTCGGCCGCCAGATACCCAGCACCGGCCCGACAGCCGCTGCTACAACCAGCGCGGTTGCGATCATGAAGCCGGTATATTCCAGCAGCGCTGCATACCCGACCAGCAGGCCGACGGTAGCAGCGATCGCCCAAGCCTCAACCCCCCGGCTGATATCAGGCGCAGCGGCTTCGTCGTCGATGGTCTCAACAGGAGCAGGCCGGAGGCTTTGCAGCAGAATGATGAGGCTCAATCCGCCCAGCAGCAGCCCCAGGCCCAGGGGAAACCCCCTGGCGCCCAGGCGCGAGCCGTCTTCGGCACCGGGGATGGTTGCAAGTACTCCCCAGCACCAAAGTGCCGATACCACAAGCAATATGGTACCCAGTATGATATCGGGCCGGCGCGATGTCATTGACGCTGCCTATTTCTTCAGGCCGAGTTTATCCATCAGGTCACTGATCGCGGCATCATCCGATGCAATCAGCGAACCGAACTCGTCTGCCGGCAGGAACGATGCTTCAAAGCCGATCTTGTCGGCGGCGGACTGGAACTCGTCAGATTCAATCGCTGCCTTGGCTGCGTCCTGCAGCTTGGCAACCACATCGGCCGGCGTACCGGCAGGTGCGGCCAGGCCACGCCACATGGTGATGTTCAGATCCGTTGCACCGGCTTCGGCACATGACGGGGTATCCTTGAGCTGCGGAATGCGGTCCTTGCCGGTCACGCACAGGATCGACAGCTTGCCGGCCTGCTGATGCGGGATGAACTGGCCCGGCCACTGCACGGCGGCATCGACCCGCTTGGCGAGGAGCTCGACAGGTGCCTTGCCCTTGCCGTACGGCACATAGACCACCTTGTCCGCGATACCCATCTTGTCGAACAGGGCAGCAGAGGTCAGGTGCGTGAACGAGCCATTGCCGGAAATACCAACCTTCAGCTTGCTGTCGCCGGCCTTCACGGCCTTGGCCATGTCTTCAAGTGATTTCCAGCCGGAGTCAGCGCTGACCGCCAGCGCCGGTGTTTCAACGCTCACCCGGGCGATTGGCGTAAACGCCTCATAGTTGAATTTCATGTTGCCGCGATAATGCGATGTGCTCACCGAATTGGAGTTCCACACCATGTTGTAACCGTCGGCAGCCGTTGACTGAACATGCGAATATCCGACCGCACCGCCGCCGCCTGTGCGGCTGACCGCAACCACCGGGTTAGCCAGGTTCTTCGACATCAGGTCTGCCAGCAACTGGCCGATGGTCTGTGCCGTGCCGCCGAACAGCACCGTCATTTCAACAGGCTTTTCAGGGAACTCTGCGCGCGCCTGGACATTCAGTCCGGCCAGCAGAAAGACGGACGCGGTTGCCCCCAGCAACAGAGATTTCAGGTTCATTTTCATCATGGTTTCCTCCAAGGGTTTACCGAGCCCGTTGCGAGCTCGTGGCTTTGCCGGTGCATTTTGTCTTCCGGCGGTTTTCAGTTCATTCAGCAGCTTCCAGTCGACCGGCAGCAGCCTTGGCTTCCAGCGCCGCCAGCACCTTTTCAGGCGTTGCGGGCAAAGATGTAATGCGTACGCCAACGGCATCGTAGATCGCGTTCATGATGGCCGGCGCGGTTGGCACCAGTGCAGGTTCGCCGATGCCCTTTGCGCCCAGCGGGCTCTTCGGATCGGGGTCTTCCACGATCACCGTATTGATCTCGGGGATATCCAGCGAGGTCGGCAATATGTATTTGGCAAAGCCGTGCGTCTTGGTATGTCCGTCTTCGAGCTGGTAGTCTTCCATCAGGGCCTGTCCGAGACCCTGAACGACACCGCCTTCGATCTGGCCTTCCACACCGCGCGGATTGATGGCCCGGCCCACGTCATGGGCCGCCCAGATACCCAGCACCTGCACTTCGCCGGTCACCGTATCAACCTCGACCTCGGCCACCTGGGTGCCGAACACATAGGCCTGCCACGGGCTGCCGGAGCCGTCGACCGGATCAAGCCCGGTTCCGTGGGCGGTAAACGATCCCGAGCCAACCGGCACCACGCCGCGCTTCTTGCAGATGTCCACCGCCTCTTCCATGGACATCTTGAGATTGGAGTCTTTCGACCAGATCTCGCCGTCAAAGGCTTCAATACTGTCTGCGTCCACGTCCCAGTGATCGGCCAGTTCCTTGTCCAGCTTGGCGCGCGCGTCCCGGCACGCCAGCGCAACCGAATTGCCGATCATGTAGGTCTGCCTTGTGGCACCGGCATGGGCGGCTTCCGGCGAACGTGCCGTGTCATTGTCGCCGATGGTAATGTCTTCCGGCTTGATGCCCATTTCCTCTGCCGCCACCTGGGCCAGCAGGGTCAGGATGCCTTCACCGATTTCAGTGACGCCGGTAACGATTTTTCCCGTGCCGCCATCATCAAGCTCTGCCCAGGCACCGGCCCGGTCAATGGTTGCGGTTCGCGCAATACCATACCAGCTCGCCGCCATGCCGCGGCCACGCATCTTGCGTTCCATCATGCCACCTCCTGGCGATCATCATCGCCGGTCTTGCGGAACCGTGCGCCCAGTGTACAGGGCGGGCGCGTGTCATCACCACCCAGATCGTTGCGGTCCGGCCCGCGCATGCTGACCGGCCCGGCTTCCCAGCGCGAGGCCTTTTCGGCTGCATCCAGAACCCGGCCGATGGACACGGAACCCAATTCTTGTTGCGTGTGGGTAATGGCACCATCCTGCATCATGTTGATGCGTCGTATTTCAAACGGATCGAGGCCGAGCTTTTCCGCGCAGATGTCGAGATGGGATTCCGTTGCAAACTGCGATTGCATGGCCCCGAATGTGCGGAAGGCGCCTGACGGTGTGTTATTGGTGTAAACGCCATAAGTATCGATCTGGACGTTGGGTATATTGTACGGGCCGCACGACAGGATGGCAGCCTTGCGCATGACGCCTTCGGTCGACAGCCCGTAGGCGCCCCCGTCGGAAATCATCTTGAACGACACCGCCGTTATGCGGCCGTCATTCTTCAGGCCCATCTTGTAGGTGATGCGCGCCGGATGGCGTTTGGCGGTCGAGATGATGGACTCTTCGCGTGTGTACACCAGCCGGACAGGCGAGCCTGTCTTCATCGCCGCCAGCGCCAGCATGCCCTGGTAGATCATGTCTTCCTTGCCGCCAAAACCGCCGCCGACCGGGCTCATGATGAAGCGGACCTTGTTGATCGGCCTGTCGATGATCTTTGCCAGCATGTGACGGTGATGGGTGATGTTCTGGCTCGGCGATACCACAGTGACCACATCGTCATGATCGACATAGGCGATGCCTGCTTCCGGCTCCAGATAGGCGTGTTCCACGGCCTGGGTTTCATAGGTCTGCTCGACCACCAGATCGGCGTCCGCGAAACCCTGCTCCAGGTTTCCTTTGCGAATGGGAATGTGCTTTACGACATTGTCGGGCGCATAGTCATGCACAACCGGAGCGCCGCTCTGCATCGCTTCTTCTGAGTCAAACACTGCCGCAATTTGCTCATACTCAATCTTGATGAGGGATACCGCACGCGCCGCCGTCAGGACGTCGTCAGCCGTAACTGCGGCAATGGCCTCGCCGACATATCGCACCCGACCGCGTGCCATGATCGGCTGGTCATGCACAAACACACCGAAGCCGTCTTCGCCGGGCACGTCGTCAGCAGTAATGACACAAGCCACGCCGGGCAGATTTTCAGCTTCGCTGGTGTCGATGGACTTTATCAGGGCATGCGCATGCGGGCTTCTGAGCACCTGCATGTGCAGCATGCCCGGCATCACCATGTCGCCGGCATAACGCAACCTGCCCGACACCTTGCTCGGCGCATCCAGCCGGCGGACATTGTTGCCGATATAGGACTTACCGGGACCGTCGGCCTCCAGTACAGCAGCACTGCTCTCGCCCGACAGCACGTCACGGGCCATTTCGACAGCTTCGAAAATCTTGGTGTAGCCGGTGCAGCGGCAGATATTGCCGCCAAGGCGCTCCTTGATCTCCTCGATGTCGGCTTTCGGGTTTTCGCGCAGGGCCGATGTTGCCGCCATCACCATGCCGGGAATGCAGTAGCCGCACTGGCTGGCACCGGTCTTGTGAAACGCCTTCTGCACCGGCGTCAGGTCGCCACCCCACCCGGTCAGGCCTTCGATGGTTTCGATACTGGTGCCGTTTGCCTTGGCCACCGGCATCAGGCACGACTTGACCAGCTTGCCGTCGACAAACACCGAACAGGTGCCGCATTCACCGGCGCCGCAGCCTTCTTTTGCACCGGTCAGGGCAAGATCGTCACGGATGAAATCCAGCAGGCGCTGGTGCGGCTGTGCCCGCCGCTTCATGGTGCGTCCGTTGATCTGGAATTCCAGATGCAGGTCGGTTTGGGTTTGTTCAGACATTGGCTGTCTCCCTGGTATCTTCATTTGGCACTGCTGCCCCGCAATCGGCCAGCGCATCCTCGATTGCCGCTTCCACGAAGCCGCGCACGACAATGCGCCGGTATTCGCGGCGGGTGCGCGAAGCAACCAGTTCGGCCGGCTGCCTGGCGGCTTCCACAATCATCTCGCGGCTCAGTTTCTTGCCGGTGAGCATTTGTTCGGTTTTGGTCAGGCGCAGTGGCACCGGGCTGATGCCCCCAAGCGCCAGGCGGATATCGGCGACCGTGCCGCTAGCCTCGTCCAGCTTGATGCAGGCAACAGCACAAACCGAAGAGATTACCAGCGAACGGCGCTGGCCAACCTTCTGGAACGACCCGCCATAACCTTCCAGCGTGTCACAGGTAACGGCAGTGACAATCTCGCCCGGTTGCAGATCGGTCACACCAGGCCCTTTAATAAAGTCACTGATCGATACGGTACGATGAGCTATATCGCCGCCTTCGAGACGGGCAATTTCTATCTCGCCGTTCAGCGCCAGGATCGGCGGGGTGCCGTCTGCTGCCGGAGACGCATTGACGATATTGCCGGCCAAGGTCGCCTGTTCGCGGATCTGGTCATCGGCAAACCATATTGCGCAATAGGGCATGCACGGTAACAGTGCGCGCAGTTTTTCGTCGGTCAGGAATTGCTGGTAGACGACATTTGCGCCCAGCCGTATGCGTCCGTCCGCGACCGTATACCCATCCAGTTCCGGGACACGGCTGAGGTCTATCATGGCAGGCAGGTGTACATTTCCCGCCCGGCCTTCCCTTGCCCAAGGCAGAATATCAGTGGCGCCGGCCACAAGCCTTGTGCCCTCAGGCGCGTCCTGCCACAGGGCAAGAGCATCGGCCAGGCTTGTCGGCATATGGTACTGGTCACATGTCAGCATGAAAGCTCTCCGTCATGTCCCTTTTCCCGGCCGGTCACTTTTTGACCGGTGCGTAGAAGGTGCCTTCGATTTCCACAATGTCGTCCTGGTTGAGGCGGTCGACTTCAATGATGGTACGCGGTGGATAAGGTCCGTCTCCCCAGAGCTCTTTCTGGATCTTGTTGACGATCGGCCGGTGCCGGTACATGTCGACCACGTAGACCACCAGCCGCACCGCATCGCGCAACGACGCCCCTTCGGACTCGGCGATAAGCTTCATGTTCATGAATGCCTTGCGCACCCGTTCTTCATTGCCCGGCACCAGCTTGTTGGTGGCCGGGTCAATGCCGCGCATGCCTGCGACATAGACAAAATCCCCTGCCCTTGTGCCCAGCGCCCAGGTAGCAGTTGGAATGATGCCGCCTTCGGGCGCCAGCGTCTTGACCCCGTTGGGCGACAGGTCCTGGGCTGAAACTGCCGGGACTGCTGCGAACGACCCCGCAGCAACAAGTGCTGATGCAAGTAGGAATTGTTTCATGGTCTGTCTCCCTTGGCGTGTTTGCAGTTCTGAAACCGATGCCGCCCTTCGAAATTGCCTATTCCGCCGCTGCGCGCTGGCTCTGTGCATGATTGTTCTTCACCACCACCTTGATGGCATCTTCCACCCGGTCCTTGGCATAGCGCAGCGCTTCCGGCAGATCGCCCATGTCGAAAGTGTGGGTATGGATCAGCGTGGCATCGAAACGCTTTTGCCGCATGAAGGCTTCGGCCCGGTGGGTGGCGCTTTTGCCTTCGCCGCGAATGCTGAAGATGTAGATGTTGTTGCGCACCAGGTGGGCAATATCCACCGCAGGCGATTCATGCGGGAACGCTGCCAGGCAGATGCGGCCACCACGATTGACCATCTGTGCTGCTTCATTGATGCCGTTTGGTGCCGCCGAACACTCGACGACATAGTCGACACCCTTGCCGCCCATGATCTTGTGAACCGCCTCGACCGGGTCTTCCTTGCGTACATTGATGACATGGTCGGCACCGAGCTGCTTGCCGATTTCAAGCCGGTTGTCCCGGGTACCGGTGAGGATCACCGGTTGCGCACCCATGGCCTTGGCCACGGCCACGCCCATCAGGCCGATGGGGCCGGGGCCGGTCACGACCACGCTTTCACCGGCGACAAGGCCGCCCAGTTCAGTCAGGCCGTACATGGCGGTGCCCGCGGTGACCACAAGGGTTGCCTCTTCGTCCGACATGTTGTCGTCGACGTGCACCAGCGTGTTGATGTTGTTGACCTGGTATTCGCAGAAGCCGCCATCGGTGGTGAAACCATTGGCCCGGTGGCCCTTGTTCACGTCGCCATAGTTCTTGCCGTAATTGTGGCACGACGTGTACATGCCTTCGCGGCAGCGCTTGCACTGGCCGCAACCAGCATGGATTTCAACGGTGACGCGTTCACCGATTGTGTACTCATCGACGCCGGGGCCGAGGGCGACCACGGTACCCATGTATTCGTGACCGGGCGTGAAATTCTGGTTGAACGGCAGTTCGCCGTTGATCTGGGCCGGGGGCCCGTGGTGAATGATCTCAAGGTCGGTTGCGCAGATCGCCACCGCATCAATGCGCACCAGCACTTCTGCCCTGGCAGGTGCCGGAACCGGCTTGTCCTGCAGGGAGATGTCACCGGGGTCTCCCAGCACCCATGCCTTCATGGTTTCCGGGATCGGATAGTCGGTGCTGGTCTTGACATCATTCGGCATTGTCATTTTTGCGTCTCCTCGTTCGTTTTTTGTCTCAGCGCTTTTGCAGCGCTTGCTGGTTTCAGTTTCAGGTGTGAATGCGCTCCGGTTCAGGGTTGCCGAACCGCGACGAGATTCGCGCGGCGCAGTCCTGCACCGAGTATTTGACCTTGGCCATGTGATCACCGTCAGCCCGCATGCGCGGCATCGATCCACTGACCGAACCGATCACCGCACCGGCATGATCACGTATGGCGGCGCCGACACACACGACGCCGGCCTGGAATTCCTCATTGTCGAGCGCATAGCCGTTACGGCGCACCAGCCGCAAATCTTCCATCAGTTCCGAGATCGTCGAAATTGTCTTGTCGGTAAACCGTTTCAGCCCGCCCTGTGCAATCACCCGGGCAATTTCGGGCTCCGGCAACCAGGCCAGGATAGCCTTGCCGGTTGCCGTGGCGTGGGCCGCATCAGCCTTCATGCCGTCATCTGATCCGACCCGGATCGGCAGCTTGGAATCTAGCTTGGCAAAGGTCACCAGCGATGCGCCCTGCAGAACTGCCAGGTGTACGCTTTCAAGTGTCGTGTCGTTCAGCCGCCTGAGTTCCGGCATGGCGATTTCCGACAGGTTGAACTGTTTCAGCCGGCTGTCGGACAGATCAGTTACGCGGGGGCCGAGAAAATAACTGCGGGTGCGAGAGGTCTGGCCGGCATAGCCGCGCTTTACCAGGGTCGCCAGAAGATGATGGCAGGTCGATGCATTGAGGTGGGCTCCGGCGGCAAGCTCGTTGAGCGGCAGTTCACCATCGGCATCCGCCAGGATTTCCAGAATGTCCAGTGCGCGTTCAACCGACTGGATGGTTCGAGGCATTTTGCCCGGCTCGACGGCGTCAGGGCCGTCCGTCCTGTCTGCCCCGACAGGCTCTGTCTCAACTGCCGTTTTTGCGCCGGTTGCCAATCGTCAATCCAATTCACCTTGTCGAAGAACCTGACATATACAACCGTACTCAGCCCATCTGAGTCAATAGTATTTCGCATTCTCAAATCAAATTTGATAATGTGAAATAGCAGATCATTCGTCACGGGACCGGAGAAATAACCCGAACTTGTTGATCCACAAGCCGGCGTAGCCCGTTACAGGGCCTTGTGCCGGACCCGCAGATGCGTATAAGCCTGCCGGTGATCCACCGGTGCTTGCACACGGCACGATGTCGAACAAACTACGCATGAAGGCGATTACGACCCATGTACCATCTGATATATGTCAGCCAGGCCACCCGGCCCATGAGCGAGGAAGACCTCGCCGCCATCCTGAAAAAAAGCCGTGATTACAACACTGAAGACGGCATTTCGGGCCTGCTGATCTACAAGTTCACCCCGTCTGAGAACCGGGCCAACTTCATGCAGCTGCTGGAAGGACCGAAAGACAAGGTGCTGGCAGCCTTCGCCAGGATCGAGGCCGACAAACGCCATCACACCAAGGTCGTGCTGGAGCAGGGCGAGATTTCAGACCGCAACTTTCCCGACTGGTCGATGGGCTTCCGTAACGCCGACGCGGCTGATCTTGAAAATTTCGACGGGTATTCCGATCTGGGCTCACCTGAATTCTGGACCCGCGCCAAGGACGGCGAACTGTCCGACGCCCTGGACATCATGATGTCGTTCTATTCCGACGAGTTTGCCGACGACTGAGACAACCGAACTGGCTCTACGAGTAACTGCGGCAGGTAGACCCGTCGATGGTGATCCGCCGCAACTGACGCTTGTCCTTGTCGATGAACTTCACCACCAGCCTGCTGTTGGTGCCGGCCAGCCGACTGTCACTGCGCCACACACAGGCACCTTTCTGGAACGCTCGCTGAGCTTTTTGTGAAGCCCCATTATTGGCCAGTTCACCGCCGGTTACTTTCACAATGAAGCGGACCTCGTTAAGGCGCGCATCGTATTCGGTATCAGCCAGCCGCGCAGAGCCGCCAACGCCGGATGGATTGACCAGGCCGCGCTTCAGTCGCCGGCCGAAGTATTTGGTTTCTTTCTGCAGGAATTGGACCTGCTCTTCCGACGTTGCCCGGGCATAGTCGAATGGTGCGCTTCCGAGCACGCTACCCAGTTCCAGGCCGCCATAGGCAGCCATGATCACGCCACCGATTATGGCACCGCCGGTAAATAGTTTTGCGCTCATCTGTTGCATCTCCCGCTACTTTTCCCAAAGCATTGTAGAGGCAACAATCTAAAGAAATATTACCTAACGGCACCGCCGGTTTCAGGCAGGCCAGGACATCATATTGAAACAGCCTGCCGGTGTTCAGCGGTGTAGTAGGGATTGTGTCCATATATGAAAAGTGTGCCGCTGCCGACCCGGTCAAGCTGGCTCGTGCGCCCTGGCGCTTCCGCGTTCAGCGACGACGACAGGATTTCATCGGCACTCAGGTTCTGACACACCAGCCGTTGCAGGACGGTTTCAACCCTTTTGTTTGACATGTTTCCGGGCAGTACCTTTTCCCACTTCAGGGCATTGCTTTCATATTTCCTGATTATCCATTTGGCGGCCATCTTCCTCACCTCAACTGCGGCTTGTTAACAAGCCGCGCACCAGTGCCGTCACCATCCGCTATCTCAACCTTTTGCCCCGCGGGCAGTTACAATCTCGCCTTTTGCGGTGTCCGTGGCAATGCCTGTCTGCTCAAGGCGGCGGACGGTGGAAAAAGCAATTGACTGGCTGCTGGATACCCGCGGCCCTAGCGCGCGTCCAGCATGGCCTCGACCAGCTTCTGCACCCGCAGCGCCTCATCAGCCGTCGCCAGCCGGTTTGGTTGTCCGTTGATAAGCAACACCAAATCATCAAGCTGGGCTTTCAGGCTCACCGCCCGCGGGTCTCCGGGCTCGGCAGCAACGGGTACGAACTCACCGCCGTCCGACATCGCATCACGATAGAAATCGGTTACCCGGCGGCTGGCTTTCGTGCCCTTTATGGTCAGTTCCTGCCGGTCAGGCTGGGCACCGCCGACGCTTGCCATGACGGTGACGGGGCGGCCGTCTGTGGTTTCCAGCCGGGCCAGCATGTGGGTTTCGCACAAGTCATCATCGCCCGGATAGGACGGCCGTGCCCAGACCAGCGACAAGGGACCGAGAATCCGCTGCGAGAAGAACAGGAAGTGCGAAACCACTTCCCGCGTCATCCCGCCTTCTGCCCGGAACCGCAGCCAGTCGGCCGCCTTTTGCCAGTCCCGCGGCCAGTTGGCATAAGTCACCACGATATCGGCACCGACCACATCTCCCATGGCTCCCGACTGCGCAGCCTCGGATATCCGGGTCAGGGCAGCTCCTGCGGCCTGGGTGAAATTGACCGCCACGGGAACTCCTGATTCAGCCAGTTGCCGCACCAGATCCGCGCTTTCATCCACATCAACCCCCAGCGGCTTTTCCAGAAACACCGCCTTGCCCGCCGCAGCAGCGCTGAGCGCATAGGCCTTGCGCGGCACCGGCGGGCAGGCAAGATAGACCAGGTCGGCAGCCTTGATCGCGGCATCGGCACTATCCATGATCTCGCTGCCCGGCGCGGTCTCTGCCGCAAGCCGGCAGCTCTCGGGATCCGGGTCCCACAGAAACGCCGGCGAAAATTCGTCATGCAACTGCATGTGCTCCAGCATCCGCCGCCCCATGATCCCAAGCCCGATGATTGCCGTTCTGATCGCCATGCTGCATTCCTTAAGGTTTAAAGATTTGAGTCCGACTGATCGTCGACAAACATGTGGTTTGAAGGCGTCACACCCCGGTCATAGGTGCAGAATGTATCAAACGCACCAGGCGTCTTGTTGTGAATCTTGATATTGGTGATGACTTCGACCGCCCCGCAATCAAGGCACACCTGCTGCGCCTCTTTAACGATATCCAGGAGCTGGTCCAGGTCACCTTTCATGGTCGTTTCCATGGCAGCCACCTGAAACGGAACACCAGACTGTTTCACAACCTCGATTGCCTTGTCGACAATCTCGAAATTGTTCCCCTCGCGCACCCTCGGGATAACCTGGAAGGCCACAAATGTTTCGTTGGTTTCCTGTTTAGTGCCAGCCATCCGGTTTCATCTCCATCGTCGTTTTGCCGTGCTTGCGTTGGGGCGCTCTACAACGCAGCCGAAATGCCTGCCACCCGCCACATCCTGTCTTATTGACGTAAAATCATCGGCATTACCACCCGGATTTCGACGCTGACACTTGCGGAACATGAGGAGATATCGAGAAACCCGTTTGTTTAGGTTTTTCTTAGCAATACTCAATCACGGTAACTGAACACGGATGATCTACGGTGTGTTGAACAATGAAATACTGGAAATCGACTCTTGCAGCGATCACGCTGACCGCATTTGTCGGCGTGGGATTTCATGCACCCACGGCGAATGCGCTTAACGCAGCCGGGTGCAGGCTTGTGCACAATGGCTGGAACCTGCCCGCTCGAGCGATTTTTGTTTATCTCAGCTGGTACAATTACCCAGTGGCGTCCAACAATCTTGCAGTCATGCTGATGCGCGGACTGGGTGGATGGCGTAATCATCACAAAGCCAACAGGCTGCTGCAGTCGGCCTTTACCGAAAACATCAATGCAGCGGCATTCAATCTTGTAGGGCAGATCAATCCTCTGCAGCAGTTACCTGACACCTATTTTCGAGAGATGGTGGAGGCACTTGAAACCATTATTGAGCGAGGCGACATTCCAGCGCGGGTTCTACTCGCTGAAAGACTGTATTTCGTGAAAACCAGGTCAGTCGTGCCCAATAGGGAACGGCGGATCATTCAGCTGCTGGAGCGGGCTGCCGAAACTGGTGACGCCGACTATGTCGATAAGCTTGCCCGTACCCTCTATGACCAATTTCGCACTCTACCATTTAATGGAAAGGTCAAATCTTCCAATGCACAGCTTGGCCGTCGTGCAATTGACTGGGCGAAGCAACTCGTCGATTCCGATGATCCGAGGGGGGCAGTCTTGCTGAGTGAGCTGCGTCTCAACAGCAGGCATGTCGCCGAACTGTCCAGCCCATATCTGAGCAGCCGCGAGGGGCTCGAATGGCTTGCAATTGCTGCAGAACAGGCCTCGAGCATGCCACTGAATGTCAGTTGTTATTACAGCAACAAGTTTGCCCTCAAGCTGGTCCGCGAACATAGGAAAAATTCCGATGATCCGGCATTAAGGAAGTCTATTGCCGCGTTCCCGGCTCTCGCCGCCAAGTTGGAGGAGTGTCAGAGCGCCTCTCCAGGCCGCCCCCAGTTACCGCGCCCGTTTGGCTCACCGGCTTTGTATGTGAGAAAGCTTGAGCACAACGATGGGAATGTACGCTTTAACCCTTCCAATAGCGCTGCGTACCTGGGCGCGCTCCATGCCCGCGGACTTGGCGTCGGCCGTGACTTGGAGAAGGCCAGGAAGTATCTGACACAGTCGACCGGGGCAGATCGTTCTCGATTTGCGACCGAAGAGTTGAAAGTCTGGTTTCCCGGTTGAACCGGTGACGGTGTTCTTCACACAGGCGAAACACATTGTGCCACTGGTCTTATGAGACAGACGTCGTTACGGGAGGCGGTACTGCCATTCAGCAACAGGGCGTTGCGGTAAATAAACTGGCGGAGAGAGGGGGATTCGAACCCCCGGAACGCTTGCACGCTCAACGGTTTTCGAGACCGCCCCATTCAACCACTCTGGCACCTCTCCTAAGATGCATAGGCAGGACGGCGTCGGAACCGAAGTTTCTGAGGCTTTTTGCCTGCCAGGGCAGCGCTCTGATACAGTATGCAACGGTTGCCTTCAAGCCCGCTTTTGCTTGACTTGGGCAGCCCTTGGATATACCAAACCGCCAGTCGTGAGCGGCAATTGGTGCCGGCTTGCGAAAAATGCGCTGCCTGAGGTTCAACAAAAACAATAAAAATTCAAGCCTGACAGAGGGTTACAACAAACCCCTTTCAGCACCGCAAGGCGCGGCGAGAAAAAAGATAAGGACTTAAGAGAATGTACGCAGTCATCAAGACCGGCGGCAAACAGTATCGTGTTGCTGCTGAAGACGTCATCGAAATCGAGCGCACAGGCGCTGAAGAAGGTGACATTATAGAATTTCCAGTGCTCATGGTTGCCGGCGACGGCAATGTCGAAATCGGCACGCCGATGATCGATGGCGCCACCGTTGCAGCCCAGGTCATGGCCCTGTCGCGCGGCCCGAAGATCATCATCTTCAAGAAGAAGCGCCGCAAGCACTACCGCCGCAAGAACGGTCATCGCCAGGACCTGATGCAGGTTCAGATCACCGAAATCCTGACCGGTGGCAAGAAGCCGTCCAAGAAGGCAGCAGCGCCTGCAGCCAAGAAGGAAGCAGCGCCTGCGGCCAAAAAGGAAGAAAAGTCAAAGGCTGAAGCAAAGCCTGCGGCAAAGAAAGAAGCTGCACCGGTCAAGGAAGACGCCAAGGCGGAAGCCAAACCGGCCGCCAAGAAGGCTGCTGCAAAGCCGGCCGCCAAAAAGGCAGCGCCGGCCAAGAAGGCTGCTGCCAAGAAAACCGACACGGACAAGAAGTAAACCGAACACGATTTGTTAAAGGAGCAAACTCATGGCTCATAAAAAAGCAGGCGGTTCATCCCGCAACGGACGTGATTCCGCAGGCCGTCGCCTCGGCGTCAAGAAATTCGGCGGCGAACTCGTCATTCCCGGCAACATCATCATCCGCCAGCGCGGCACCAAGTGGCACCCCGGCGACAATGTCGGCATCGGCAAGGACCACACCATCTTCGCAACATCCGAAGGTCACGTGGAATTCCGCGCCCGTGCCAACGGACGCACCTTCGTGTCCGTTGTCCCGATGCCGGCAGCTGCTGAGTAAAGCGACCGGACTGAAGGGCATTAGCCTGAAACACCGGTGCCCATCGCCCCGGTGAGATGACATAATGAACACCGACGGGGAGATGGCCATTCACCATCTCCCCGTTTGCCGTTTAAGGGGAGAGCAACATGGGTTCACTTGAACCCATAAAGTTGCTCGATCACTTTAGAAGCGTTCAAGGACTGCACGACATGGACCAGATAGAGACAGAAAGGCTGCTGCTTCGCCCCATGCGCGAAACCGATGCCCCGCGTCTGGTGAAACTGGCAAATCGCCCCGAGATTGCCCACATGCTCGCAACCATGCCGCATCCTTACTCCCTGTCCGACGCGGAAGACTTCCTGGACAGTGTGCGCACCTTGCCGGCAAACACGGCAAATTTTGCCATCACCTTGAAAGACGCATCCGACGAGCTGATCGGCGGTACCGGCTATGGCTCCGCCAGCCGCCCGGACAAGCCGTCACATGAAATCGATTTCGGCTACTGGCTGGGTCTGGATTATTGGGGCAAGGGTTATGCAACCGAAGCGGCAATAGCCGTGATCAGGCACGCATTTGAGGTCAACACGATTGAACGGATCGACACCGAACACCTGCTCATCAACCCGGCGTCCGGGCGCGTGCTCGCTAAGGCAGGTTTTGTCGGTAAAGGTGAAATGACCTGTTATTCGCGCGGCTCCGGCCAGACCAGGCCGTCGCGCAAGGTGACCCTGACCAAAGCCCGCTATCTGGAGCAGAAGGCTCAAACCAAATGAAATTTCTCGATCAGGCAAAAGTCTACGTAAAATCCGGCAATGGCGGCGCCGGCTGTGTGTCGTTCCGGCGTGAAAAATTCATCCAGCACGGCGGTCCCGACGGTGGTGACGGCGGGCGCGGCGGGCATGTGTTCGTCGAGGCGGTCAACGGTCTCAACACGCTGATCGACTATCGTTTCCGGCAGCACTTCAAGGCCAAGGTCGGCACCCATGGCATGGGCCGCAACCGCACCGGCGCCATGGGCGAAGACGTGGTGTTGAAAGTGCCGGTCGGCACCCAGGTGCTGGAAGAAGACGGCGAAACCCTGATTGCCGACCTGACCGAGGAAGGACAGACCGTGCGCCTGCTGCGCGGCGGCAATGGCGGCTGGGGCAATTCCCGGTTCAAGTCATCGGTCAACCAGGCGCCGCGGCGCGCCAACCCGGGTGAAGACGGTGCCGAGATGTGGGTCTGGCTGCGCCTGAAACTGATCGCCGATGCCGGCCTTGTCGGCATGCCTAATGCGGGCAAATCGACTCTGTTGTCAGTCGTGTCTGCGGCCAAGCCGAAGATCGCGGATTATCCGTTCACCACCCTGGTGCCCAATCTCGGTGTTGTCGAAGTCGACACCGCCACGTTTGTGCTGGCCGACATTCCCGGCCTGATCGAAGGTGCCCATGAAGGCATCGGCCTGGGCGATCGTTTCCTGGGGCATGTGGAACGCTGTGCCTGCCTGCTGCATCTGGTCGATGCGTCTGCGGAAGATCCTGCCGAAGCCTACCGTGTCGTGCGCGGCGAGATCGAAGCTTACGCTGCCGACCTGGCCGACAAGCCGGAACTGATCGTTTTCAACAAGGCAGATATTGTTGACGAAGACGAGCTGGCAAAAAAACGCAAGGCATTCGAAAAGGCCACGGGACAGGTGCCGCTGCTGATGTCTGCTGCCACCGGCCAGGGCGTACGGCCTGCCATGGCCGCCCTGCTGCACACGATCCGCAAGGCGCGTGGCCAGCAACAGCAAGACCAGCAGGCACAGGTGACAGTTCTTGACGAGAACGGCGAGCCCGCCACGGACGATGCGTCATGGCGGCCCTGACCTCACAACTGGAAAACGCGGACCGGCTGGTCATCAAGATCGGCTCGGCCATGCTGGTCAATGCAGACGGATCCCTGCGCCGGGCCTGGGTCGAGGGACTGGCGCACGACATTGCCGAGGCGCGCGCGCGCGGCACCCAGGTACTGCTTGTCTCGTCCGGCGCCATCGCCCTTGGCCGCCGCCGTCTCGGGCTGGGCAAAAGCCGGTTGAAACTGGAAGAAAGCCAGGCTGCCGCAGCCGTTGGCCAGATTGCCCTGGCACAGGGTTGGCAGGCCGCCCTTGCCGGTCATGATCTGGTCTCGGCGCAGGTGCTCTTGACCCTCACCGATACCGAGGAACGCCGCCGCTATCTCAACGCACGCGCCACGCTGAACACCCTGCTGGCGCGCGGTGCCGTGCCGGTGATCAATGAAAACGATACGGTCGCCACATCGGAAATCCGCTATGGTGACAATGACCGCCTCGCCGCGCGCGTAAGCTCGATGATGTCGGCGACCTGCCTGGTCCTGCTGTCTGATGTGGACGGGCTTTATACAGCGCCACCGGACACCGACGGTGCCGAATTCGTGGCCCAGGTTGACGAGATCACCCCTGACATTGTTGCCATGGCCGGCGCCCCGGTGTCAGGCATGGGCTCCGGCGGCATGATCACCAAGATCGAGGCAGCCCGCATCGCCACCAGCGCCGGTGCCTCCATGGTGATCACCTCAGGCCATGAAGACAGGCCGCTGACCCGCATTCTGAACGGCAGCCGCGCCACCTGGTTCAGGTCCGCCGCGACGCCTGCCACGGCGCGCAAGCGCTGGATTGCAGGCTCGCTGGAACCTGCCGGCAGGCTGATCGTCGATGAGGGCGCGGCAACCGCGCTTGGCAAGGGCCGCAGTCTGCTGCCCGCCGGTGTGCGCCAGGTGGCCGGGCAGTTTTCGCGCGGCGACACGGTTTCCATCGTGACCCTGAGCGGCCTTGAAATCGCCCGGGGGTTGAGCGCCTATGATGCAGCGGATGCGGAAATTATCGCCGGGCGCAAATCTTCGGAAATTGAGGCATTGCTGGGTCTGGCCGGGCGTGATGAAATGGTACACCGCGATGATCTGGTGATGACCGGAAAGGACACCGCATGAACATGGCTGAAGACATCGCCACCGCTGCAGTTGATCTGGAGCGCGACATGCAGGCCCTGGGCGATCGCGCACGCAATGCCGCGACCTTACTGGCGACAGCGCCCACAGCCAGCAAGCAGGCTGCGCTGCGGGCCATGGCATCGCGCATCCGGGCCTCGGAAGACCAATTGCTGGCTGCCAATGCAACAGACGTTGCCCGCGCCGAAGCCGCCGGAAAACCGGCTTCCTTCATCGACCGGCTGACACTGAATGCAGACCGCATCGAGGCAATGGCACGCGGCCTGGAAGATGTTGCATCGCTTCCCGATCCGGTTGGCGCCGTCATGGCCAACTGGCAGCGCCCCAACGGTCTGGACTTCACCCGCGTGCGCGTGCCCATCGGTGTCATCGGCATTATCTACGAAAGCCGGCCCAACGTCACCGCAGATGCCGGTGCGCTTGCCATGATGTCAGGCAATGCCGCGATTCTGCGCGGCGGGTCGGACAGTCATGACAGCTCCGGCCTGATCGTTGCCTGCCTGCAGGCAGGCCTTGAGGAAGCCGGGCTGCCGAAGGCGGCGATACAGATGGTCCCCACCCCTGATCGTGCCGCAGTCGGCATGATGCTGCAGGGCTTGGGCGGCGCGCTCGACCTCATCGTACCGCGCGGCGGCAAGTCACTTGTAGCTCGGGTGCAGGACGAAGCCCGGGTGCCGGTGTTTGCCCATCTTGAAGGCATTTGCCACATCTATGTCGACAAGGCTGCTGATCTCGACATGGCGGTCAGCATCATCACCAATGCAAAAATGCGCCGTACCGGCGTGTGCGGCGCAGCCGAGTGTGTGTTGGTCCATGAAGATGTCGTGGCAAGCCACGCGCCCGCCATCATCGATGCTCTAGGGGCGAAAGGATGCGAAGTTCATGCCGATCAGGCGATCAATGCCGTGTCGCGCTCCAGCAGCCTTGCAAGCGAGGCCGACTGGGGCATGGAATTCCTCGACGCGGTTATCGCCATGAAATCGGTGTCCGGCCTGGATGATGCCATGGGCCATATCGCCCGCTTCGGATCGCAGCACACCGACTGTATCATCACCGAAGATGCTGATGCCGCCGTGCGTTTCCTGAATGAAGTGGACAGTGCCATCGTCATGCACAATGCCTCGACCCAGTTTGCCGACGGCGGCGAGTTCGGTTTCGGTGCGGAAATCGGCATCGCCACGGGTAAGCTGCACGCCCGCGGCCCGGTCGGGCTGGAACAACTCACAACCTTCAAGTACCAGGTGCGCGGCTCCGGACAGACCCGGCCATGACGGACGCCCAATGATTTCCGGCCTGTATTCAGTTTCCGCCATTTCGCGCCAGCGAATTGGCCTGTTCGGCGGGTCCTTCAACCCGGCCCATAACGGCCATGTGGCGCTCTCCGAAGAAGCGCTGAAGCGGCTGCAACTGGACCAGGTCTGGTGGCTGGTATCACCACAAAACCCGCTCAAGGACAGCCGCGACACCGGAGACTTCAACGACCGTATTGCCCACGCCAAAAGCCTGACGGTCAACCCGCGAGTGATTGTGACCGGCATGGAAGCAAAACTGGGCACCCGCACCACCGCGCAGACATTTCGCGCCCTGTTGCCGATGTTCCAGCACTCACGGTTTGTCTGGATCATGGGTGCCGACAGCTTTGCGGGCCTGCATCACTGGAACGACTGGCGCGAAATTCCCGCCACCTTGCCACTTGCCGTGTTCGCCCGACCAGGCTGGACCCAGAAAGCGCTGGGCTCACCGGCGGCGCGGTTACTGGCCAATCACCGCGTTGACGCAGCCGATGCCGGCCAGCTGGCCGATCGGGCAGCCCCGGCCTGGTGTTTCCTCAACATGCCGTGGCGTTATGAAAGCTCCACCGCCATTCGCAACGGCAACAGCAGCGGCCATGGCCGGTAAAAACCGCGAAAGTCATCGTTGCGTCACACAGATGCGCTTGAATCGCAACAGAATCGGGCGTACCCTGTTGACTCTAGACGTCCACTCGTTCAACGGAACAGGTCAAGAAGCACATCGTGCAGCCAAACCGTCAGAAACAGATTACTGCAAGGCAGCAAGCCCGCATGCCTTCCAGCCATCAAGAGGACCCGAACCCTGACAAGCCAATCTATGCGTAGCGGCTCGCAAAGCACAGCCGCTAAACCAGCACCTGCGTCTCGCCGCAAGGCCACGCCGCCCCTCTCCAAGATCATCAAGTCATGCCTCGACGATGCCAAGGCCGAAGATGTCGTTTCCATCGACCTCAATGGCAAGGCAGCACTGGCGGACAGCATGGTTGTCGCATCCGGGCGATCGAACCGTCATGTCTCGGCCATTACCGATCAGTTGTCCGATGCCCTGAAGGAAGCCGGTTATAAAAACATCCGGATTGAAGGGTTGCCGCACTGTGACTGGGTGGTCATGGATGCAGGTGACGTGATCGTTCACATCTTCCGGCCGGAAGTTCGCACATTTTACAATATCGAGAAACTCTGGTCGCCGGACGCACCGGCGGACACGGCTGCGTCTTAAAGAGAATTCAGGTGAAACTGACCATAGCCGCCATAGGCCGGATGAAGGCCGGTCCGATGGCAGAGCTTGTCGACACCTATGCAAAACGCAGCCGTCAGGCGGGCAGGCAGGCCGGTATCACGGCGCTGAACGTGATTGATTTCGCCGAATCCCGTAAAACCACGTCATCCGCGCGAGCCGGTGAAGAAGCGTCATTGCTGACAAACGCCGCCCCATCGGGAGCCGTGCTTATTGTCCTTGATGAGCGTGGCAAATCCCTCAGCACAGCCGAATTTGCCCAGATCATCAAAAAAGAGCTGGAATCCGGCACCCAGGATCTGGTTTTTGCGGTCGGCGGCCCGGACGGGCATGCGCCGGAAATCCGCAAAAATGCCCGATATATGGTGTCATTTGGACACATGACCTGGCCACACATGCTGGCGCGCGTGTTATTGGCGGAACAGATTTACCGGGTGGTCACCATTTTGGTTAATCATCCGTATCACCGGGACTGACGATTCTGCCGATTGCCGGGCCGCAAAACACCGGATTCGAACAAGCTGGAAGCCCAATTGCCGATACGCGCCTTTCATAATCGCATACTGCTGTCTGCAACCGCCTTGTGGTTGCTGGCCGGGGCTGCCCATGCGCAAGACATGACTGTCCAGGGCAGTCTGGATGAAGAAACCAACCGCCTGCGCACCATTGAACGCCAGATCGGGCAGGCAAAAACCCGCTCAGCCGCGCTGGACCGCGAACGCGAAGCGCTGGCTGCAGAAATGGCAAGCGTTTCGGACCGGCTCGTTGCACTGGCCGGAAACATACAGTCACGTGAAGCCCGCATCGCCGAAAGCGAGAAAAAGCTCCTCTCGCTTGCCCTGAAGGACAACACCCTGCGCTCCCGGCTGCGTGCCCGGCGCGGTGTGCTCGGTAAACTGCTTGCCGGTTTGCAGAGGCTGCAACGCAACCCGCCGCCGCCATTGGCGGTCGAACCCGGCGATGCGACGCGTGCAGTGCGCGGCGCCTTGCTATTCGGCGCCATCGTGCCCGACCTGAAAGGCCAGGCCGCCAGCCTCGCCCGTGAACTGGCGGAACTTGAAGCGGTTCGTCAGCGCATCGTGTCGGCCCGCAACGAACTGGACATACACATTACCAATCTCGGGCCAGCGCGTGCCGAGCTGGAGGCGTTGCTGGTCCGCAAGCAGGCCCTGCTGGCGAAAACCGCCCGTGAACTTGAAGCCGAACAGACACGCGCCCTGCAACTGGCGCAAAAGGCCCAGGATATTCGCCAGTTGCTGGCCAGCCTGGCTGAAGCGCGCCGCCAGGCCCAGGCCAAGGCAGCCGAAGATGAGGCTCGCAGGATTGCTGAACGTGAAGCCCGTGAAGCCGAAGCCAGGCGGGTTGCCGAGGCCAAGGCTCAGGCTGAAAGAAAGGCACAGGCCGAACGCATTGCCAGGGCCGCAGCGGAAAGGGCGCGCCTGCTCGCCGAGCAAAAGGCACTCGAAGCTGAAGAAAAACGGCTGGCCGAGCTGAAAGCCACTCAGGAAAGGCAGGCCGAAGCTGAAAGGATCGCCAGGCTGGCTGCTGAAAAAGCACGTCAGATCGCTGAACAAGAAGCACGCGAAGCTGAAGAAAAACGACTTGCCGAGTTGAAGATCGCCGAGGAAAAAGCCGCCGAAGCCGACAGGGTAGCCAGGGCAGCCGAAGAAAACGCCCGCCGCCAGGCCGCTCTTGAGCTGAAGCAAAAACAGGACGCTGCCGCGCAACGCAAACGCAACAAGCCTGCTGTCCGGTTTGCTTCCTCCATCGGCAAGCTGGCTTACCCGGCCCAGGGCGAACGGGTGCGAAACTTCAACGACAAGGATGGCTATGGCGGGCGCTCCGAGGGTCTGCACATCGCCACCGGGAAACTGGCTCAAATCACCACCCCGGCAGACGGTGATGTGGAATTTGCCGGTGAATTCCGCAGTTATGGCAAGCTGATCATCATAAACACCGGCGATGGCTATCATTTGTTGCTTGCGGGTCTGGACAAGATCACCGTTTCTGCCGGACAATCACTGACCGCAGGCGAGCCTGTCGGGACGATGGGCGAACATACGGCTCGCGGAACTTTGATCGGAGACCGCATAGACGATCCAAGACCGATCCTGTACGTAGAAGTAAGAAAAGGCGCGGAAGCCATTGATTCATCGCGCTGGTGGATGGATCGCGGACAAAAAGCGGTACTTCGCCGCAATAATGGCGGAAATGAAGGCTAGCGAGAACAGCGACAGCGCGCTAACCTTTACATTGAATGCTCAGCTAATCAGGATCGTTGATCCAACCCTTGATGGAAAGCCGACACGTAATGCACAAAACAAACCTGAAGATCGCCGGCGCCTTCGTTGTCGGCTTTATCGCGGCCACCGGCGCCTGGCAATCGCTGAACTTTGCGAACGCATCCAATCAGGAAACCTATCGTTATCTGAATCTGTTCGGTGATGTATTTGACCGTGTGAGGGCCGATTATGTCGAAGAACCCAACTCGGAAAAGCTGATCGATACGGCCATCAACGGCATGTTGTCCGGTCTTGATCCGCATTCCAGCTACATGAACCCGAAACGCTTCAAGGACATGCAGGTGCAGACCCGCGGCGAATTTGGCGGTCTCGGTATCGAAGTGACCATGGAAAAAGAAGTGGTCAAGGTGGTTGCTCCCATCGACGAAACACCAGCTCAGAAAGCCGGCATTCTGTCCAATGACCTGATCACCCGGATTGACGGCAAGGAAATTCGCGGCCTGACCCTGAACGAAGCCGTTGACAAAATGCGTGGCAAGGTCGGTGAGCCGATCACGCTGACAATTGTGCGCACCGGCATGGATGCGCCGTTTGACGTAACCATCAAGCGCGCGATCATCAAGATTCGCGCTGTACGCTTCAATATTGAACGCGACGATATCGGATATATCCGCATTTCGTCCTTCAACGACCAGACCCAGGACAACCTCGAAAAGGCAGTCGAAAAGATCAAGGCCCAACTCGGTGACAAGCTGAAAGGCTACATCATTGACCTGCGCAACAACCCCGGCGGCCTGCTTAACCAGGCCATCTCGGTGTCCGACAGCTTCCTGGACAAGGGTGTCATTGTCTCCACCCGGGGCCGTAACGGATCTGAAACCGATCGCTCAACGGCGACCAATGGCGACTTGAGCGACGGCAAGAAAATCGTTGTCCTGATAAACGGCGGTTCGGCGTCGGCGTCTGAAATCGTTGCAGGCGCTCTGCAGGATCACAAGCGGGCGACCATCCTCGGCACCCGTTCGTTTGGCAAGGGTTCGGTGCAAACCATTATTCCGCTCGGATCGGAAGGCGCTATTCGCCTGACAACGGCTCGCTATTACACGCCGTCGAACACCTCGATCCAGGCCAAGGGCATCAAGCCGGATATCAAGATCGAGCAGGAGCTGCCGGAAGAGCTCAAGGCCCAGGCAAGCCGCACCACGTCGGAGGCGACCTTGCGTGGCCATCTGACCGGTGAGGGCGAGGGTGAGGAATCCACCGGCTCATCGTCTTATGTACCGGCTGACAAGGAAAAGGACCTGCAGCTCAAGGCGGCAATTGACGTGCTTGATGGCAAGACGGTCGGACTGACGCCGAAGAAGGCCGAAGCACCGGCGGCCAAGTCCGACACATCTGCAAACTAAAGCCTTTCCTGTGACAAGGGCGCGCGAGCAGTGCTCGCGCCGCACTAACCTTGCCTGTGGCAGGCCATTGCTATTCGAGCGATACGTGGTGCTCTCCGCAGAGTGCAATGTAGCGGTATGACGCTCACATTCAACGTGAATTGAGCCCACATCCCGGCAGTCTCAACTTGTGCTTTACTTCAGTACGAATCAGCAATTTCGCGAGTATAGTTTGCACGCTTGACCGGTTAATCAGGGCAAGCGTTCACAGCAACTCACAGGGAGTTTGGGTAGGCTGTAAATGGAAAACGACCTTCGCCAGCCGCTGAAACGGCGCTCATTTCCGGTACGCCTGTTGTCGGCGCGCCCGTCTGCCCTTAGGGCAACATCACTTGCCTGCATAACAGTTCTGGGCGGTCTGGCAGGCTGGCTCGTGGTCAGCCATGAACCGTATGGCGGCGAGCCCGTCGTTCACATGCGCATCGACACTTCTGATCCGATCGTTACCTCTTCGGTTAAAAAGCCCGCCGCCACATCGCAGATGGACGAAGAAGCCGGCAACCAGGAGATGACCCAGGACACCGGCGCCGACACCCCTGTCATCGATCTGTCAGAGCTTGGCACAAGGCAGCAGTCAGGCAGTGATAGTGACCTTGACCGGCGCAGGCAGCAACTGGCAGGCCGCAGCACAATATCTGGTCATGTGGAAAGCCCGGCCGGCGCACTGTCTATTGACGATCTTGCCCCGTCGCGCAGCCAACAGGCCCTCATCCCGTCGCGAACCAACCTGGCACTGGTGCCGGCACCGGTGGCCAAGATAACCGGTAAAGGCCCGCACGGGCCATTGCCGCGGCGCGCCAAGGACGGATCAAGACCCTCAACCATTTATGCCCGCCCGCTTTCTCGTGAACAGCTGGCATCGGACATGCCAAAAATCGCATTGTTGATTGGGGGTATGGGACTAAATGAAAGCCTGACCAGAACGGCGATAAACAGGTTACCGCCGGAAGTATCACTGGGTTTTGCACCTTATGGTGAAAACCTGCAGCAGCAGGCCAATGACGCCAGATCCCGTGGTCACGAACTTTATATCCATCTGCCCATGGAACCGTTTGGCTATCCATCCATCGATCCCGGCCCGCATACACTGCTGACATCTGTCCCGGCACAGAAAAACCTGGACTCCCTTCACTGGCATCTCAGCCGTTTTTCCGGCTATGCCGGGGTGACCAACTATCTGGGCGCTCAGTTTGCCAGCAACAATGATGCTATAAGCCCCATCCTGAAAGAACTTGGCAAACGCGGTCTGATTTATGTCGACGACGGCAGCAAGGGCTTGTCACGTGCCACCCAGCTTGCCGGTATTCTCGGGCTGAACGCTCGCTCGGCAGTTGTCAATCTCGATGGCGACGGCACGCCGGCATCCGTCCTGGCAGCCTTGCAAAAGCTGGAAGCACAAGCTCGCCACAGTGGCATAGCCATTGCGACCGGATCCGGTTTACCCTCAACCATCGAAGCAATTGATCAATGGGCACAGGGACTTGCCGGGCGTAATATTCTGTTGGTGCCGGTGTCTGCTGCTTTCGCTGCCCGCCGCAGCTAGGAAATCGGTCCTGCTGCCATGACAATTGACCAGTACGCCAATCTTCCCTACCGGCCATGCGTCGGTGTCATGTTGCTGAACTCACATGGCCGCGTATGGGTTGGGCATCGCATCGTCCAGAAAAACGACAACGAGGCTGAAGGCATTGGCATGTGGTGGCAAATGCCGCAGGGCGGTATCGACAAAGGCGAAGATATCCGCACCGCCGCCATGCGCGAACTGACCGAAGAAACCGGCGTGCGCTCGGCAACTGTGTTGGCGGAAACCGATGACTGGCTCACCTATGACTTGCCAGACCACCTGGTCGGCGTTGCCTGGAAAGGCCGCTATCGGGGTCAGAAACAGAAATGGGTCGCCTTCCGGTTTACCGGCGATGATTCAGAAATCGACATTTCGGGCATCGGCCACAAGCCGGAATTTGACGAATGGCGCTGGGCCAACATCAATGAACTTGAAGAGCTGATCGTGCCGTTCAAGCGTGACGTCTACAGCCAGGTCATAACTGCGTTCAGGCATCTTTCCGGCTAAACACCACGATCAGATTGTTGGCCGGTACCGGCAGAATTCCCAACAATGACAACGAGTGCCGGGATGCTTCTTCAGCGACGTCTTCTACAAACCTGAGACCATAGGCCGGGTTCTGGCTTTTCAGCCAGACATCGAAAGCTTCGTTGCTGTCCGCCGTCTCGATATCGTGTTGCCGGAACGGCCCGTAGAAAATCAGCAACCCGCCTTCGCTCAACTTGCGCCCGGCCCCTCGCAGCAGCCCGGTGCACGCGTCCCACGGTGTAATGTGGATCATGTTGATGTTGACGATGACGTCTGTGCGCTCAGGCCGCACGGCATCTGCCCAGTCGTTCGCCGTCACATCAAGCTGCTGAGGCGGCATCAGGTTGCCCGATGGCGTATCGGCAGCATAAGCAGCGATGCTCGCCAGCCGTTCGGCATCGAACTCCGTCGGCCACCAGCGCAGATGCGGCATGGCAGGCGCACAGTGCGCCCCGTGCTGGCCGGTGCCGGATGATACTTCCAACAGGTCACGTGCAGTTTCAGGCACAATCTTGAGCAACCGGTCACGCACGACACCCATGTTGCGATCCGCCGATGGTGCTGTCTGCTTCATCCTGATCCGGTCCCGTTTCACAAACAAAAAACCGGGCATTTGACCGCCCGGCTTGAATTCAGTATCTGGAGTCCGCCCTGGAGCAACATGGGTTCAATTGAACCCAAAAAGTTGCTCCAGCACTTTGAAAGCGATCAGTTTTATGGTTTTTGATTGAATCAATCAAAAGCCATACTGATCTTATAGTGCAGACTGCAATTGTGTCAGATGATCGAGCGTTTCCTGCGCGCGGCGCTTCTTTTCCGGATCATTGGCGTCGTTCACATCTTCCTGGGCGTTCTTTATTTTCTGCGCCAGATCGTCTGGCGAAAGTTCGCTCACGGCAACGGCTTCCTCGGCCAGAATGGTCAGGCCGGCAGGGTTCACTTCCGCAAACCCGCCGCGCACGAAAATGCGTTCCGCATTTCCACTTTCATCTGTAACGGTAACGACACCGGGTTTGAGTGTCGACAATACCGGAGCGTGGTTGACCAGCACGGTAAACTCGCCTTCGGTGCCTGGCACAACAACCTGCTGCACATCGCCTGACGACAACAGCCGTTCAGGTGAAACCAGTTCAAACTTCAAGAGATCGGCCATAAGGCTCTCCGTTAATCAGTCCGACACGCGTTACGATCAGGCAGCTTCCGCAGCCAGACGCTCAGCCTTTTCGACAGCTTCATCGATAGAGCCGACCATGTAGAACGCTGCTTCCGGCAGATGGTCATAGTCACCGGACACCAGGCCCTTGAAGCCCTTGATGGTGTCTTCCAGCGAAACCAGCTTGCCCGGAGATCCTGTGAACACTTCGGCCACGAAGAACGGCTGTGACAGGAAGCGCTCGATCTTGCGGGCCCGCGCCACGGCAACCTTGTCTTCTTCCGACAGTTCGTCCATGCCGAGAATGGCGATGATGTCCTGCAGGGCCTTGTAGCGCTGCAGCACTTCCTGCACCTGGCGCGCAATGGCGTAGTGCTCATCACCGACAACCTGCGGGTCCAGCATGCGTGAGGTGGAATCAAGCGGATCCACAGCCGGGTAAATACCCTTTTCAGCAATTGAACGCGACAGCACGGTCGTTGCATCGAGGTGGGCAAAGGTCGAGGCAGGAGCCGGGTCAGTCAAATCATCGGCAGGTACATACACAGCCTGCACCGAGGTAATCGATCCCTTGGTGGTTGTGGTGATGCGTTCCTGCATGGTGCCCATGTCGGTACCAAGCGTTGGCTGATAGCCCACGGCTGACGGAATACGGCCCAGCAGCGCCGACACTTCCGAACCAGCCTGGGTGAATCGGAAAATATTGTCCACGAAGAACAAAACGTCCTGACCTTCGTCTCGGAAATGCTCGGCAACGGTCAGGCCCGACAGTGCCACACGGGCACGTGCTCCGGGAGGCTCGTTCATCTGGCCATAAACCAGAGCAGCCTTTGACGAACCGCCGCCGCCTTCTTCATTCACCTTGGACTCAATCATTTCCCAGTAAAGGTCGTTACCTTCACGGGTGCGCTCGCCGACACCGGCAAACACGGAATAACCGCCATGTGCCTTGGCGATATTGTTGATCAGTTCCATGATCAGCACGGTCTTGCCCACGCCGGCGCCGCCGAACAGGCCGATCTTGCCGCCCTTGGCATAAGGTGCCAGCAGGTCAACGACCTTAATGCCGGTGACCAGAATTTCCGCTTCCGTGGACTGCTCCACAAACGAAGGGGCTTCCTGGTGAATGCCGCGCTTTAACTTGGTGTTGATCGGGCCGGCCTCATCAACCGGTTCGCCGATCACATTCATGATGCGACCCAGGGTTTCGACACCGACCGGCACTTCGATCGGGCCGCCGGTATCACCTACCGGCTGGCCACGCATCAGGCCTTCGGATGAGTCCATGGCGATGGTGCGCACGGTGCTTTCGCCGAGATGCTGGGCAACTTCCAGAACCAGGCGGTTGCCGCCATTATCGGTTTCCAGCGCGTTGAGAATTTCAGGCAGATGCCCGTCGAACTGAACATCGACGACAGCGCCCATAACCTGGACGACCTTGCCGGTTTTTCCGCCAATAGCCGCCTTCTTGGCAGGCGCTTTCCTGGCAGCGGGTTTCGTTGCCGCCTTCTTGGCAGGCGCTTTCTTGGCTGGTGCTTTGGCCATGTTTCGGGTCCTTCCCTTAAGCCTAGATCAGGATGACTTTTGGTTGAGTCAACCAAAAGTCATGAACCTGATCGGTTCCAAAGTGTAAGAGCAACTTAATGGGTTCAATTGAACCCGTGTTGCTCTGGTATCTCGACAATCTAGACCGCTGCTTCCGCGCCCGAGATGATTTCAATCAGTTCCTTGGTGATCTGAGCCTGACGCTGACGGTTATAACTCATCGTCAGCTTGTCGATCATCTCACCGGCATTTCGGGTTGCGTTGTCCATCGCGGACATGCGCGCACCTTGTTCGGACGCTGCATTTTCCAGCAGAGCCCGGAAAATCTGCACGCCGATATTGCGTGGCAGCAGTTCTTCCAGAATTTCGCTTTCTTCCGGCTCGTAGTCGTAAATCGCCCCGCCCAGATCAGCCGCTTCGCCTTCAGAAGACGCCACGTTTGCAGGAATGATCTGCAAGGCGGTCGGGATCTGCGAGATCACCGATCGAAACTCGGAATAAAACAGCGTGGCAACGTCAAACTCGCCATCGTCAAACATCGACAATACCTTGCCGGCAATGTCATGCGCATTGCCAAAGGCAACCTGTTTGACTTCACGCAAGTCCACACGATCAACGATCAAGATGATTGTACTTGCGGCGCAGGACATCATAGCCCTTCTTGCCCACACAGATGATCTTGACGGTCTTGCCATCACCGAATCAGCCTGTCGGCATGCTCACGGGCAAGCTTGGCGATGTTCGAGTTGAAACCGCCGCACAGACCGCGTTCAGCAGTGCATACGATCAGCAGATGCGTGTCCTGCCTGCCGGTGCCGGCCATCAGCGCAGATCCGCCCTCACGGCCTTCCATGGCGGCTGACAGATTAGCCAGCACACCGCCCATGCGTGATGCATAGGGGCGCGCAGCTTCAGCGGCTTCCTGCGCCTTGCGCAGTTTCGCAGCCGCCACCATCTGCATAGCCTTGGTGATCTTCTGCGTTGCCTTAACCGATGCGATCCGGTTTCTTAGGTCCTTGAGGCTGGCCATAGTCCCTGATTTTCCCTCAGTTGATCTCTACGAACAGCGCCAATCAGGCCGCGAATGCCTTGGCATAATCATCAACGACAGACTTCAGCTTGTCGCCGATCTCGTCGGTAACTTCCTTTTTCGTCCGCAGCGCTTCCAGCAGATCAGCATGGCTGTCGCGCACCAGGCGCAACAGGCCGGCTTCGAATTCACCAACCTGGTTGACCGCGATGTCGTCGAGGTAACCGTTCACGCCGGCATAGATCACAACAACCTGTTCTTCCGTCTTGAGCGGTGAGAACTGAGGCTGCTTGAGCAGCTCGGTCAGACGCGCACCACGGTTCAGCAAACGCTGCGTCGAGGCATCAAGGTCAGAACCAAACTGGGCAAACGCCGCCATTTCGCGATACTGGGCCAATTCGCCCTTGATCTTGCCGGCCACCTGCTTCATCGCCTTGATCTGGGCTGCAGAGCCCACGCGCGACACAGACAGACCCACGTTAACGGCCGGGCGGATACCCTGATAGAACAGGTCCGTTTCCAGGAAGATCTGGCCGTCGGTGATCGAAATCACGTTGGTTGGAATATAGGCAGACACGTCGTTGGCCTGGGTTTCAATGATCGGCAGCGCGGTGAGCGAGCCAGACCCATTGTCTTCGTTCAGCTTGGCTGAACGTTCCAGCAGGCGTGAATGTAGATAGAAAACGTCACCGGGATAGGCTTCACGTCCGGGCGGACGACGCAGCAGCAGCGACATCTGGCGATAGGCGACAGCCTGCTTGGACAGATCGTCGTATCCGATCAGCGCATGCATGCCGTTGTCGCGGAAGTATTCACCCATGGTGCAACCGGCAAATGGCGCCAGGAACTGCAGCGGAGCCGGATCAGATGCGGTTGCCGCAACGATGATGGAATATTCCAGCGCACCATTGTCTTCGAGAATTTTCACGAACTGGGCGACCGTGGAGCGCTTCTGGCCACAGGCCACATACACACAGTACAGCTTGTCTTCTTCAGGGCCGTTTAGGTGAATCGGCTTCTGGTTGAGTATGGTGTCGAGCAGAATGGCGGTCTTGCCGGTCTGACGGTCACCAATCACCAGCTCACGCTGGCCGCGGCCAACCGGGATCAGTGCATCAACAGCCTTGAGGCCGGTTGCCATTGGCTCATGTACCGACTTGCGCGGGATGATACCGGGCGCCTTGACGTCCACACGCTGGCGCTGTGTCGCCTTGATCGGACCCTTGCCGTCAATCGGATTGCCAAGCGGGTCAACCACACGGCCGAGCAGTTCCTTGCCGACGGGCACTTCCACAATGGCGCCGGTCCGTTTGACCGTATCGCCTTCCTTGATGTGACGGTCGGAACCGAAGATAACGATACCGACATTGTCGACTTCCAGGTTCAGGGCCATGCCCATGATGCCACCGGGGAACTCGACCATCTCACCGGCCTGAACATTGTCCAGACCATAGACACGGGCGATACCGTCACCAACGGACAACACCTGACCGATCTCGGAGACCTGGGCTTCTTTGCCAAAATCCTTGATCTGCTTTTTGAGTATTGAGGAAATCTCGGCGGCGCGGATATCCATCAGCTGACCCCTTTCATGGAAACCTTGAGGTTCTGGAGTTTGGTACGAAGTGAATTATCGACCATACGGGAACCGACTTTAACGATAAGTCCGCCGAGTATCGACGGATCAACAGTACTGGCAAGCTCTACGTCAGAGCCCACCGAAGCCTTGAGTTCTGCCTTCAGCTTGGAGAGCTGTGCAGCGTTCAGCTTTTCAGCGGAAATAACTTCCGCAGCAATCTCGCCGCGCGCTTCAGCCACCAGTGACCTGAATGCGCCGATCATGCTTTTCACAGCAAAAAGCCTGCGGTTGTTGGCCGCCAGCTTGATGAAATTCGCTGCTATAGACTTGATCCCGGCCTGCGCGAAAATCGCATTCAGTGCTGCGATCTGGTCGCTGGCACCAAATACCGGGCTGCGGACCAGCCGGGTCAGATCTTCAGATGAATCCAGCATGGTGGCAAAAGCATCCAGATCAGCCGAAACCTGGCTGACCGAGTTGGATTCCTGTGCCAATTCAAACAGAGCCGTGGCGTAACGCCCCGGCATGCCTGTTGCTTTTTGTTCTTGAGCCGTCACGTGGAGGTGTACTCACTTTGGCGGTTTTGCAGACTTCAGGCATCACCGAGGACGGTGCAAATACCTGACTTGTTTTGGTAATTCCCCGCAACCGGCCTTACCCGGCAAGCCGCGCTTTCCCTGTTGCGCGCTCGATTTAGCACAGGCATATGCGTGGCGCAACTGTGACATGGCGGCGGATTGCCGCAATAGGAGACACATTGTTGCCTTGAAACTGTCCTTACAAGCCCCAGCTAAGGCCCAGGCATTTGACTAAAGCTTGCGCCTGACGGTCAGGATCAGTCACGCGGCGGCAACTCCAGGTAACTGAAATTTAAGGTTAACAAAGAGAATTTATGTCGGCAAGCCGCCGGCATACATAGGCTCGGGTTCAATTCACGCAACCTGACACCGCAAAACCATCGGAGTACATCTCACATGACATCGAGGAAATTGTTCAGCGCAATCGCGCTGGCGGCATCAGTTTGCTTGCCACTCACCGCAGCCGCCCATCCACACGGGGCTGCCACAGATATCAGTTTGTCTGCTGCACACGGTACAGCAGCGGCACAACTCTATAAGTGGATCATCAAAAATCCATCCGGCAAGGGGTCCAAAGCCGCTGCCGGCATCAAGCGGACCAAGATAAAGCGGCCCCGCCAGGTGATCCTGGCAAAAATACATGTTCACGCTGAAGGAGCCGATGTACCGATCGACACCGCACTGGCTGTCGTTCTTCAGGAATCCAGCTTTCGTCCCAACGTGACCGGCGCTGCCGGCGAGATCGGCCTGATGCAGCTCAAGTGCCAGACCGCACGCGGCATCGGCTACAAGGGGACCTGCAGCGATCTGTATGATCCAGATACCAACCTGCATTACGGTCTGCGCTATCTGCGCAAGGCGCTGAACCGGGGATCTGTCGCCTATTACAACGCCGGAATCTACGCCAAGAAACTGCCCAAGGCAGCCAAGAAATACGCCGACTCGGTCGAAGTCAAGCGCAGCAATTCCGACAAGTACCGCCGCGACCGGTTCAGGCCGTCAGACACCGGCCTCGGTTATACCGGCGGTGTTGGTCCAGCGCTGCTCTAGCACTCCGTTTTCAGAGGAAGCTGTAGGGATCGACATCGATTGCCAGCCTGAGCGAGCCCCTGGGTTTGATCCCGCCCAGCCATTGCCGGAGATAGGCCTGGATATCGACATCGCGCGCGCACATCACCAGGTATCGAAACCGGTGGCGTCCGCGCACCATGGACAATGGCGCCGGTGCCGGACCGAGCACCTGCACATCCTTGGCGTCAGGGACGGTCCGCAGCAGGCTCTGTGCAAACCGGCCGGTTTCGTCCCGGTCGCTGCCGGATATGATTATGCCGGCCATACGCCCGAACGGCGGCAGCATGGCGCGCTCCCTGATATCGCTCTCATGAGCCAGGAAACCGTCACGGTCACCGGCTGCCAGTGCCTGCATCAGGGGGTGGTCCGGCATGTAGGTCTGCACCAGGGCACGGCCGGTCTTGTCGCCGCGCCCGGCCCGCCCGGATACCTGGGCCAGCATCTGCCAGGTCCGTTCACCGGCGCGCGGGTCCGTTGTCTCCAGCGCCAGGTCGGCATCGATTACGCCTGCAAGTGTCAATTGCGGAAAATGATGCCCCTTGGCCACCAGTTGCGTCCCGATGATCAGATTGTAGTCACCGCGCTCAATGGCGCGCAGGGTATCCCTCAGCAGCACACCACGTGACAGGTCCGATGACAGGATTGCAATCTTGGCATCGGGAAACCGCTGGGCTGCCTCTTCTGCCAGCCGCTCGACACCCGGCCCGCATGGCACAAGCGTGTTTTCGCTGCCGCATGACGGACACGCATCCGGCACCGGTTCCTCATGCCCGCAGTGATGGCACGCCAGCCTGCCCCTGAACCTGTGTTCCACCAGCCAGCTTGCACATTGCGGGCAGGCCACCCGAAACCCGCATGTCCGGCACAAGGTCAACGGCGCATAGCCGCGCCGGTTCAGAAACAACAGCGCCTGATCGCCCTTGCCAAGCGTTTCGGCCACCGCTTGCGTCAGGGCCGGTGCCATCCATTCACCGGACGGCATTTTTTCAGCACGCATGTCGAGCAGGCTGACATCCGGCAATTGTGCCTTGCCATAGCGTGCCTCGAGCCGCACATGGCCATAGCGTCCCTTGCCGGCATTCCACAGTGATTCCAGTGACGGCGTGGCCGACGCAAGTATCACCGGAAACCCTCCAAGGGATCCATACAGCACAGCCATGTCACGGGCGTGGTAGTTGACGCCTTCGGCCTGCTTGAACGCGGGCTCGTGTTCCTCGTCCACCACGATCAGGCCGGGCCGCTGCCACGGCAGAAACAGCGCAGAGCGTGCCCCCAGGACAATGCGCGCCTCACCGCTTGCCACGCCACGCCAGACCCGCTCACGCTCTCTGGGGCGCACCGCAGAGTGCCATTCTGCCGGCGGCACGCCGAAGCGCTCCTCGACCCGGCGCAGGAACGGTCCCGTCAGCGCGATTTCCGGCAGCAGCAGCAGCACCTGCCTGCCTTGCGCCAGGGCTGCCGCCATTGCTTCAAAATAAACTTCCGTCTTGCCCGATCCGGTAACGCCATCCAGCAGCGACACCGAAAACTTGCGCGCTGTAACCGCCTTGCGCAGTTCGGCGGCAGCCAGCGTCTGGCTGTCTGACAGTGTAACCCGGTGATGGTTCAGGTCCGGGTCTGCAAAAGCTGCCATGCCCGGCAGCGTGACGGCTTCCAGCGCGCCCGCCTTGACCAGTCCCTTTACAACTGATGCGCCGACGCCTGCTTCGCACGCAAGTTCCGGAGCACGCCTGGCCAGTCCGTCATTTGCCACCTCCAGAACCCGCGTACGCTGTGCGGTCAGTTTCGATGGTTGCTGGCCGGATGCCCGGTAGGCGATTTGCTGGCGTGCCGCACCCAGCGCCTCCGGCACCCGCAGGGCCATGCGCAGGACGGAGCCCGGCTGCTCGAGATAATACTGCGCCACCCAGTCGATGAACTGCCGGTGCAGCTCCGGCATGGCGGGTGTTTCATATTTTTCGCTGACTGCCCGAAGTTTAGCCGTATCCGGCGCAGCCCCGCCGCGGCCCCAGACCACACCGATGACCTGGCGCGGGCCCAGGGGCACCCGCACATAGTCGCCTGGACCCAGCACCATGGTGTCCGGCACCAGGTAGGTGTAGGCATCATCCAGCGCCAGAGGCAGCAATACCTGAACTGTGGAATCGGTTGTCATGTGAAGTCCAAGCTGGCGCAAACGCGCGCGCGGATCAACTCCGGCGAGCGATACATCACTTCGCCATTGGCTTGGTGCGATGCCGGTGCTAGGTTCCCGCCAGACCTGATCAATGAACGGACCGCTTTCCATGAAATTCTTTGCCGATACTGCCGACCTTGATGAGATTCGCGAACTCGCCTCCATGGGTCTGCTTGACGGTGTCACCACCAATCCTTCGCTGGTGGCCAAGGCTGGCGGTGATTTCAAGGAAACCATTGCCGAAATCTGCAAGATGATCCCCGGCCCGGTGTCGGCGGAAGTGGTCGCCCTCGACGCTGAAGGCATGATTGCCGAAGGCCGCCATCTGGCAAAAATCGCCAGCAACGTCACCGTCAAGGTGCCGCTCACCTGGGACGGCCTCAAGGCCTGCAGCACGCTGACCGGTGAAGGCACCATGGTCAACGTCACCTTGTGCTTCAATGCCAACCAGGCCTTGCTGGCAGCCAAGTCCGGCGCGACGTTCATTTCCCCGTTCATCGGCCGTCTCGATGATATCGGCCTGGACGGCATGGAACTGATCGAGGAAATCCGCGAAATCTACGACAATTACGATTTCCGCACTGAAATCCTGGCTGCCTCGATCCGCACCGTAAACCACGTCAAGCAGGCAGCTCTTGCCGGTGCAGACGTGTCAACCGTGCCACCGGCCACCCTGAAGGCACTGGTCAAGCACCCGCTGACCGACAAGGGCCTTGAAGCCTTCACCGCAGACTGGGCCAAGACCGGTCAGAAAATACTTTAGCTCGTGCGTTGAGGTGCCGGTTCCATGTATGGCACAAATAATCGTCTTCCCGATCCCTTCAAATCGCGTCGCAATATCGCATGAACCGCTTCCCGCCCGAACGCATCGTCTGCCTGACCGAGGAAACCGTTGAGACGCTTTACCTGCTCGGTCAGGAGCACAGGATTGTTGGCGTATCAGGTTATGCTGTCCGCCCCGCCCGCGTGCGCAAGGAAAAGCCGCGTGTATCGGCCTTCATCTCGGCACACCTGCCCAGGATCACGGCGCTTGAACCGGATCTCGTGCTGACATTCTCCGATCTGCAGGCCGACATTGCAGCCGACCTTCTGCGGCAAGGCGTTGCGATACTCGGCTACAACCAGCGCAACATTGCCGGCATCCTAGCCATGATCCGCTCACTCGGCGCACTGACGGGTGTGCCGCAACAGGCCGATGCCCTGGCGACCACCTATGAGAAGCGGCTGGCAGGCATTGCCGCCGCCGCTTCGGACAAACCCAGGCCGGTTGTCTATTTCGAGGAATGGGATGACCCGATGATTTCCGGCATCCGCTGGGTTTCGGAGTTGATCGAGATCGCCGGGGCGCGTGATGCATTTGCCGACCAGTCGCTTCAGCCCGCAGCCAAAGACCGCATCATCGATCCCGCTCAGGTGATCGCGGCGAAACCCGATGTCATTCTTGCATCCTGGTGCGGCAAGAAAGTCCGGCCTGAACGCATTGCAGCGCGTCCCGGATGGCAGCAGATCCCCGCCGTTCAAAACGACAATATTATCGAAATCAAATCACCCCTTATCCTGCAGCCCGGGCCGGCGGCCCTGACCGATGGGCTGGATGCGATTGTAGCGGCCATTGAAACAGCGCGCATAGGCGTGAAACAACGATGCTGAGTTCAGCAAAGAGGATATGGCGGAAGTATCTGTGCAACTGACTTGCGATGATCGACCCTGTACATTCCGCGCGATCAGCGCTATTGCCAGCACATCGCGACGCTTGGACCTTGGGTGCGTATTGCGGTAATCGCGGCTTGCCTTGACTTTGGGTTGGTGAGCCACTTCCCCCCAACCGATTGCGATAAGTGAACACCATGATCAAGACCCTCGCCGCCGCGCTTGAACAGCGCGGATACACCGACCTTACACCCGTACAGAAAGAAGTCGCCAAACCGGAGTTCGACGACGCTGACCTGCTGGTCTCGGCACAGACAGGATCGGGCAAGACCGTCGGTTTCGGCCTGGCCATTGCGCCTACGCTGCTGGGCGAAGCTGAACGTTTCGGGCCTGCCGCTGCTCCGCTGGCATTGATCATTGCGCCGACACGCGAGCTGGCGTTGCAGGTCAAGCGCGAACTGGCGTGGCTGTACGAGAAAACCGGCGCCGTGGTCACATCCTGTGTCGGCGGCATGGACATGCGCACCGAACGCCAGGCGCTCAACAAGGGCGCGCATATCGTCGTCGCAACCCCCGGGCGGCTCTGCGATCACATCAAGCGCGGCTCGCTCACCACCGGCCAGTTGCGCGCCATCGTGCTCGACGAAGCCGACGAGATGCTGGATCTCGGCTTTCGCGACGACCTGGAGTTCATTCTGGGAGAAGCCCCTGCCCAGCGTCGCACATTGATGTTCTCGGCCACCGTGCCGCGCGCAATCGCGACCCTGGCCAAAAAATATCAGCGCAACGCCGTGCGTGTCACCACCACCGGCGAGCAGACCCAGCATAGCGATATCGAATACCGTGCGCTCAATGTCAGCCCGCGCGATATAGAGAACGCGGTGATCAACGTGCTGCGCTTTTATGAGGCGCAGAATGCGCTGGTGTTCTGCAACACGCGTGCAGCGGTCAATCGGCTGACGACGCGGTTCTCCAACCGGGGCTTTTCTGTCGTGGCCCTGTCCGGTGAGCTGACCCAGAGCGAACGGACCCATGCGCTGCAGGCCATGCGCGACGGGCGCGCGCGGGTCTGCGTCGCCACCGATGTCGCAGCGCGTGGGATCGATCTGCCCAAGCTGGAACTGGTCATCCACGCCGACCTGCCATCGAATTCCGAAACCCTGCTGCACCGCTCCGGGCGCACCGGGCGGGCCGGACGCAAGGGCGTCAGCGCGCTGATTGTTCCCGTCAAGCTGCGCCGCAAGGCCGAACGCCTGCTGCAGGGCGCCAAGGTCCGCGCTGAATGGGCCGAGCCACCTTCCGCCGACGATGTACTGGCCAGAGACGAAGAGCGGCTGCTGTCCAATCCTGTCTGGGAAGAGGAGATCACCGACGCCGAGCGGGGCTTCGTCAACAAACTGATCGACAGGCATAGCGCCGAACAGATTGCCGCCGCCTACATGCGACTGCACAATGCACGGGTGTCCGCGCCTGAGGAATTGTCTGCCGCCGCGCCGCATGTCCCCGAACGCGAACGGACACCGCGCTCGCAGGAGCCGTTCGGGCCGAGCGTCTGGTTTTCGATCTCGATCGGGCGGTCAAAAAATGCCGAGCCACGCTGGCTGCTGCCGATGCTGTGCCGGGTGGGAAATATTTCCAGCAAGGTGATCGGCGCAATCCGGATACAACAGGATATCAGCTATGTCGAGATTCTGGCGGCCAGCGCCGACAGGTTCCTCGAAGGCGTCGGCCCGGACATGACACTGGAAGCCGGTGCCGTGCTCAAACGTCTCGACACTCCGCCAGACTTTGCCTCGACCTCGCACGACCCAAAACCGCCGCATGGCGCCAAGAAGCCTTATGATCGCGACGCGTCCAAGCCAAAACCGAGAGGAAAAAGCAAAGAAAAATGGCGGCCCAAGCAATCGGCATCCGACGCCCCGAAGCCGAAGCGCAAGAAGAAGAAGGACAAAAAGCCATTCGCAAACTCGAAGGGCAAGCCGCCCAAAAAGGGATCGACCACTGCGTCATCGTAAAGCTTCCACTGATTGGGCGAAACTTGTCAGATAATATCTCAGGGCAAGCTTAGCCATCGCGGATTTGCAATGACATTCCCGAACCTGATCATACCCCGGAATGCTTTTTTGATCTTGTTTGTATTGGCCATTACATTGAGCGGGGTGTTCTCTGTGTCTGGAAAAGCACTCACGACCGAGACGCTCCTGCAGGCGCCAGGTCCGCTGGGTGCGCTCGAAGGTGTTTATCTGGCCACCGGCGATGCTGCTTCACCGACAGTGTTGATTATACCGGGCTCCGGGCCAACTGATCGCGACGGCAACAACCCGCTTGGCGTGACCGCTGCGACCTACCGATACCTGGCGCAGGACCTAGCCAAGGCAGGGATCAGTTCGATCAGGATTGACAAACGCGGCATGTTTGGCAGCAAGGCGGCCATGGAGGATGCCAACAAAGTTACTCTCGCTGACTATGCTCATGACGTTCATGCCTGGGTCAAGGTGGCGGAAGAGAAAACCGGCAGCTCTTGTGTCTGGGTGCTCGGGCACAGTGAGGGGGCGCTGGTGGCGCTGCTGGCCGCGCAGAAAAAACAGCCTGTCTGCGGTCTCGTTCTGATTGCATCGCCGGGACGGACATTCGGCGATGTTTTGCGCCAGCAGTTACGCAGCAACCCGGCCAATGCGCCGCTGCTCGATGACGCCATGACCGCCATCACGGCTCTTGAGTCTGGAGACCGGATTGATGTCAGCAAGTTTCATCCGGCACTTAAAAGCCTTTTCGCACCACAAGTGCAGAGTTTCATGTCGGACCTCATGTCATATGATCCCGCAACACTGATTGCCGGAGTATCTGTCCCGGTGCTGATCCTGCAGGGAGAACAGGATCTGCAGGTAACACAACTGGATGCACACAGACTGCACGTTGCCCGTCCGGCGTCACAGCTTGTCCTGCTTCCCCAGACCAACCATGTTCTGAAACAGGTCACCAGCGATGACCGGGCTGCCAACCTGGCCACCTACGCAGACCCTTCGGTGCCGCTGGCACCCGGCGTGATCGAGGCCATCACCAAGTTTATTGAACTGCCGGCGGCCACCGGCAACGAGAGCCCCCTCGTCGAGACGGCAAGACAATATTTACAAACATGGCTGATATTTCCGCATGATCACAACAAACCGTTGAAGGGGAGCTGTACAGTGGACAAGATTTCCAGCGAGAGCGCTGCAGACAAGGCAGTCGAGACGGCGACGGACATGATGGAGGACCTTCACGACGGCCTCGTCAGAGAAGACAAGGAGCCGCAGGCGATTGCCGAAGCAAAGGCGCTGTTCGAGACCGCGCTGGAATACTACCGCCGCGAGGGCAAACCCCATAAAGCCGCTGAACAGGTTGCCAATCTCGGCTATATGGCGCGTCACGTTGAAGACAATCCGGACCAGGCTCAAACCTTGTTCGCCGAAGCTGCAGCGCTTTTCGAGCAGCTTGGCGACAAGCGCAGGCGGCTCGCGACACTGATGCAATGGGGCGAGATCGACCCTGCGCTCGCAGCCGCTGAACAGGCCGTGGCCGAAGCGCTTGATGCCGGTTTGCCCGAAGATCTGCACCACACCGAAGACCCCAGGCGCCTGGCCTTCGCAAAACGCCTCGCCGGTGACCTTGACGGGTCCCTCACCCTGTATGAAGCCTTGCTTGAAGATGCGCTGGCCCCGAGCCGGAACGCGCGCGCGGCAATGCTGCTGCGCGATATCGCCCGCATCTATGAGGATGACAAGAACGATCACATCCGCGCCACCAGCGAACTGGAGCGTGCGCTTGCGCTTGCCGAGGAAGCAAAGGACAAGGAAGGAACCGCCATGGCGCTGTTGCGGCTCACCGACGTCCATGTCGAGCGTGGCCAACGCAAGCGGGCGCTCGAATTGTTCCAGCGTGTTGAAAAAATGCGTGGCCTGCCCGGTTATCAGCGCAAGATGATCGGACCGATGCGCTATTATTTCGACACGATGTAGGAATGGATATCTTCATGTCGAACCGCTAGCTGTGAAATTCCCGATGGACGCTCAGCGGAAATCAGATCGCTGCGCCAGCCCATCTCTGCCGGTGCCAGCAGCGGCCTGCCGTGTTGCGCTGCTTATACAGTGACAATATCATGAGACAGGTTCTGCAAGGATTATGCGCCAAACCATTGAGGTGGAAGAATGAAAATTGCAACTATGGCAACCGGCGGAATTGGTGGATTTCTGGCTGTCAGGCTAAGCAAGACCGGGCATCAGGTGGCAACGATAGCGCGCGGCGCGCATCTTGATGCAATCAGGGAACACGGGCTCGTTCTTGAAGCATTTGACGGCACCCATCGCATCAAGCCATGGATTGCCACCAGTGATCCCAAGGATGTTGGAGAGGTCGATGCAATTATTTTCGGCGTAAAGGGGGATACGCTTGAATCGGCTGCGAGGTCGTGTAAGCCCATGATCGGGGCGAACACGATTGTCATCCCGTTTCTGAACGGCGTTGAGGCTTCAGAAAGATTGGCTGAGATTCTACCGGAGGCAAATGTCGGGAATGGCGTGGCGCAGATTTCGACAACCATCGCTGCGCCCGGCCTCATCAGACAAACAGGCGAATTCAACCGCTTCATTTTCGCTGAGCGCGACAGCCGGCCGTCGTCGAGAATCGACCTGCTTAGACAGGCGATCAATGAGGCGGGTTCATCAGCGCCACCGACAAACGATATAGAACGTGATCTTTGGTTGAAGTTTGTTTTGTTTTCGGCCGTCTCCGGCGTCACGGCGGCAGCTCGCTGCACGATGCGCGATATAGCGGAGAATGAGCACCTGACCGGACTGTTCAAAGCCATCGTTTCGGAAACAGCCGCCCTTGGCAAAGCCCGCAATGTTGCACTGCCCGAAACAATTGAAGCCGATATATGGTCCGCTGCGAAAGCCCTGCCCCCGGCCATGCAGGCCTCAACGGCAATTGACCTGGAAAATGGACGCCCGCTGGAAATCGAGTGGATTTCAGGCGCTGTCAGCAGACTCTCGCAAGCCGCCGGTCTGCAAGCTCCTGTCAACAGGACGATTTATTCGCTGCTGACGCCATACCGGCATGGGTTCAAATGAACACATCAAACTGATTTAAACTCTAGCCGGCTGGTCTTTGTCCAGTCTGCCGTCTTTTGGCGGTGTGAATTCGCGACACCATCAGTATCGCATTAACCACATTCGGGTATACTGACTGGATGACATCCGCAAATCAGCCAATCCGGTTCAACGCTGCTGACGATGCTGCTGCGAAGATTGCCGCCTGGGTCGGACATCTCGGCATCGAAAAGCAGGTCAGCCCGCACACGCTGGATGCCTATATCCGCGACATCACCCAATTTACCCGCTTTCTGTCTGATCATCTGGGCCGGCCTGCGTCCCTGCGCGATCTGGAAACCCTCAAACCCATGGACTTCCGCGCCTTCATGGCTGCGCGGCGCAATACCGGCGTTGAAAGTCGCACCTTGGCGCGGCAACTGTCAGCCATTCGCACCTTGTACCGCTGGTTTGACAATGAGGGCATTCTGCGCAACCCCGCCGTGGCCACATTGCGCTCGCCCAAACTGCCCCATGCCATTCCGAAGCCGTTGCACAAAGAAGCTGCAAAACAGACGATGAAGCTGGTTGAGAACAATGTTTCCGGGGATGCCGAGCCCTGGATCATCGCCCGCGACACGGCAGTCCTGATGCTGTTGTACGGCTGCGGGCTGCGCATATCGGAAGCCCTGAACCTGGACCGGCATGAAGCGCCTGTGGCGCCCAATGAAGATGTGCTGCGTATCCTCGGCAAGGGCAACAAGACCCGTCTGGTGCCGGTGCTGCCTGCTGCAGCCAGTGCCATACAGGATTATCTGGACCTGACGCCCGGCCTTGATCCGCAAGGCCCGTTGTTTATCGGCAAACGGGGCGGCAGGCTGAACGCCCGCAACATCCAGCTGCTGATGCAGAAACTGCGCTGTGCACTGTGCCTGCCGGATACCGCAACACCGCACGCGCTGCGCCACTCATTTGCCACCCACCTGCTGGGTGGCGGTGCCGACCTTCGCACCATTCAGGAACTGCTGGGTCATGCCAGCCTGTCCACCACACAGGTTTATACCGGAGTCGACCGCGAGCATCTTTTGGCGCAATACGACAAGGCCCATCCACGCGCCGGGTGACGGTGATTTAATTCCACTTGGCAACACGCCAGCGACGACCATATGCTCGCGCCATCATGCTTCCCTTACCTGAATTCATCGAATCCGACACAGACCTGCCCGATACCGTTGATGTCGTCATCATTGGCGGCGGCATCATCGGCACCTGCACCGCCCTGGAACTTGCCGAGCGCGGCCTGAAAGTTGCCCTGTTCGAGAAGGGCCGCATTGCCGGCGAACAGTCGGGCCGCAATTGGGGCTGGTGCCGACAGATGGGCCGCGACAGCCGCGAAATGCCGCTCATCGTGGAGTCGCTGCGGCTGTGGCGCAAGATGAACGACCGCGCCGGCGCCGACACCGGCTTCAAGCAGTGCGGCATCGCCTATATGGAGCCTGATGAAAAGGGCCTGCAGCAACGCGAGGCATGGGCAGCAAAAAACGCGCAGCCGTTCCAGGTCAATTCGCGCATTGTCCGCGGCGAGGAACTCGACAAGCTGGTACCGGGCGCAAGCGCCAGGTTTTCAGGTGCCCTGTACACCGAAAGTGATGGACGTGCCGAACCGCAACGCGCCGCCCCTGCCATCGCACAGGCAGCCAGAAACAAGGGCGCACAGGTTTTCACCGGCTGGGCCGTCCGCGGCATTGAAACCGAGGCCGGCAAGGTGTCAGGCGTGATGACCGAGCGCGGCCGCGTCAAGTGCGCGTCGGTCGTGTATGCCGGTGGTGCCTGGTCACGGCGCTTCCTGGGCAATCTCGGGCTCGACCTGCCGCAACTCATTACCTTGTCCAACGTACAGGCAACAGAACCGCTGGATCTGCCCTATGCAACGTCGTTTGCCGGTGGAAAGTACGCGGTGCGCAAACGCGCTGACGGCGGCTACACCATTGCCCACAATGCCGTCACGGTGTCCGACATCATCCCGGCTTCGTTCAAGTATCTGAAAGCCTTCCTGCCGGCGCTGCGCTCGGAATGGCCGCATCTGAAACTGCGCATCGGCAAGCGGTTTATCTCGGAAGCCATGCTGGCCTCACGCTGGTCCCTGGATGAAGTGTCGCCGTTTGAAAAAGTCCGCGTGCTTGACCCGAAGCCCGTCGACTGGGTACTGGAAGACTGCCTGAACGAACTGGCCGCAGATCATCCCGGGTTCAAGGGTGTCTCGATCACCAACAAGTGGGCCGGTGTGATTGACGTGACACCGGATGCAGTTCCGGTCATATCCGGGATCGATAAGGTACCGGGCCTTTACCTGGCAACCGGCTTTTCAGGGCACGGGTTCGGCATTGGTCCCGGTGCGGGTGAACTGATGGCGGACCTCGTCACCGGCAAGGCGCCCGTGGTGGACCCGGCACCGTTCAGCTATACGCGCATGATCGACGGCAGCAGGCTGATGCCCGAAACGGATATATGACCGCAGCAATGGATTCCTTGGAATGACGGGTGGACGAAGACAACTGGTCGGGTTTGCCTGCAGCAGTTCCAGATCGCGGAAGAACTCACCACCGCTGTCATCCCAGCGAAGGCTCACTGCTGTCCGGGAAAACTATTAAGGCTGGAATCCATACTTTGCGGCATGCTTTGTCGTTACTGGCATTGGATCCCCATTTTCATGGGGATGACGGCAGCGATGATTTTCAATCCGGGGCACGAAGTGTGCTCTTGCCAGGCGCAGCTATCAGGCTGCTGGCGTGAGCGGAACAATTACCCGTTCTTTAACACGGCACTCTCGTCATCCCCATGAAAATGGGGATCCAATGCTGGTGCAAACAAGTAACAGTTGGTAGATAGATTCCTGCCTTGACGGCGCACACTGCTGTCCGGGCAATCACAAATTGTGGGCGAAGAACCAAGTGCAACACTGACAAGTGTCAATAAATACAATTGAATTCAAACGCTTGGCACACACCGACAAATTTTCCCGGACAGCAGTGCGCGAAGGCTGGGATCCAACGTCCATACAGATAATCGTTTTGCAGTTATGAATGGATGGCGCGCTTGTCGACGGCGAGGGCTGCTTCCTTGACCGCTTCCGACAGGGTCGGATGCGCATGACAGGTCCGCGCCAGGTCTTCCGACGAGCCGCCGAACTCCATCAGCACGGCGCATTCATGGATCAGTTCACCGGCCTGCGGTCCAAGAATGTGCACACCCAGCACCTGGTCAGTCCTGGCATCGGCCAGCACTTTCACAAACCCGTCCGTTGTCTGGTTTGCCTTGGCGCGGCCGTTGGCCATGAACGGAAAAGAGCCTGACGTGTAGGCCACGCCTTCATCCTTCAGTTCATCCTCGGTTTTACCCACCGATGCGACTTCCGGGTAAGTGTAGACCACGCCGGGAATGATACCGTAATTGACATGGCCCGCCTGACCGGCCAGCAGTTCCGCCAGCGCGACGCCTTCTTCCTCGGCCTTGTGGGCCAGCATGGCACCGCGCACCACGTCTCCGATAGCGAAAATACCCGGAACATTGGTGGCAAAGTGATCGTCCACGATAACCCGCTTGCGCTCATCCAGCGCAACGCCTGCGTCTTCCAGCCCCAAACCGTCGGTGTAGGGCACGCGGCCGATCGCCACCAGCACGATGTCCGCCTCAAGGGTTTCAGCGTCACCACCCTTGGCCGGCTCAATGGTCACCTTGACCCCTGATTTCAAAGTCTTGGCACCGGTCACCTTGGACCCGAGCTTGAACTCGAAACCCTGCCTGCCAAGCATGACCCTGAACTTCTTGGCGACTTCGCTGTCCATGCCCGGTAAAATGCGGTCAAGGTATTCAACCACGGTCACCCTGGCTCCAAGCCTGCGCCATACCGAACCCAGTTCGAGCCCGATAACGCCGGCACCCACCACCACCATGTGGCCCGGCACCTTGGTCAGTTCCAGCGCGCCGGTAGAAGACACGATCTGCTTTTCGTCGATGTCTATGCCCGGCAGTTGGGCCACATCAGATCCGGTTGCAATGCAGATGTTCTTGGTTTCCAGAACCTGGGCATCCCCTTTTTCGGGCGTCACCTCGACCTTGCCCGCACCGAGAATCTTGCCGGTGCCATGGAACGCATCGATCTTGTTTTTCTTGAGCAGGAACTCGATACCCTTGGTATTGCCGTCAATGGCCTCCTGCTTGAATTTCAACATCTGCTTCATGTCGACCTTGGGTGTCGATACCTTGATACCCATGTTCTGGAACGCGTGTCCGGCTTCTTCGAAAAGTTCCGACGCGTGCAGCAATGCCTTGGACGGTATGCAGCCGACATTCAGGCAGGTACCGCCATGGGCGGCGCGTTTTTCAACAACGGCGACTTTCATGCCCAGCTGCGCAGCACGAATGGCTCCCACATAGCCGCCGGGGCCTGTGCCGATTACTACAAGATCGTACATGATTTTATCCCTTACAGGTCAAGCACCAGGCGCTCAGGGTCTTCCAGTGAATCTTTCACCCGCACCAGGAAGGTCACGGCTTCCTTGCCGTCAACGATACGGTGATCATAGGACAGGGCCAGGTACATCATCGGCCGTATCTTCACTTCACCGTTCACCGCCATCGGGCGTTCCTGAATCTTGTGCATGCCGAGGATGCCCGACTGCGGCGCGTTCAGGATCGGCGTCGACATAAGCGAGCCGTACACACCGCCATTGGAAATCGTGAAGGTGCCACCCTGCATGTCCGCCATGGATAGCTGGCCGTCGCGCGCCAGGCCGCCGAGACGGCTGATGTCTTTTTCCACCTCGGCAATCGACATGTCATCGGCATTGCGCACCACCGGCACCACCAGGCCCTTGGCGGTACCCACCGCCACGCCGACATGGCAGAAATTCTTGAATACGATATCAGTGCCGTCGATCTCGGCATTGACCGCCGGGACTTCTTTCAGCGCATGGCACACGGCCTTGGTGAAGAAGCCCATGAAGCCAAGTTTCACGCCGTGCTTTTTCTCAAACAATTCCTTGTAGCGCTTGCGCAGATCCATGACCGCGCTCATGTCCACCTCGTTGAAGGTGGTCAGCATGGCAGCTGTATCCTGGGCATCTTTCAAGCGCCGCGCAATTGTCTGGCGCAGACGGGTCATCTTCACCCGCTCTTCGCGTGGTGCATCGTCAGCCGAAGAAGGTGCGCGCGCTGCAGGTGCAGACGCCGGCGCCTTGGCACCTTTTTCAAGCGCTTCCAGCACATCGCCCTTCAATACCTGACCACGCTTGCCGGAGCCTGCGACCTGGTCAGCCGACATGTTGTTTTCAGCCAGCATCTTGGCGGCAGACGGTGCCGCTACGACAGCCGGCGCACCGCCACCGCCGGTTTCCTTGCCGGCAGGTGCAGGCGCAGCTTCAGCCGGTTTTTCCGCCGCTGCCGGTTTTGCAGGTGCAGCGCCGTCACCGTCGGCAACGGTTCCCAGCAGCGCGCCAACTTCAACCGTATCGCCTTCCTGGACGAGGATTTCGCCCATGACGCCCGCTGCAGGAGCCGGCACCTCGACGGTGACCTTGTCGGTCTCAAGTTCCACCAGCGGCTCATCGGCGGCAATTGCCTCGCCTGGTTTTTTAAACCACTGGCCTATTGTGGCCTCCGTTACGGATTCACCCAGCGTTGGCACCCGGATTTCATTCGACATCACGTCCGTCCTTTAAAGACTGCTGCAGGCCTGATTGGAACAGGGCTGAAACAAACATACAAAAATCAAACTGTCAGGGCGTTCAACGTCGCCAAAACTCACCTAACCCAGTTTTCCGTCACCAAGCGCCGCTTCAAGAAACGCAGCCAGTTCCTTCAGATGGCGGCTCATCAATCCGGTCGCCGTAGAGGCCGACGCAGGCCTGCCGGCATAGCCGGGCCGGCGGTGCTTTGCTTCAATCCGGTTCAGCACCCATTCCATATAGGGCTGAATGAACGTCCACGATCCCATGTTCTGCGGTTCTTCCTGACACCACATGATCTCGGCGTCCTTGAAGCGCGCAAGCTCATTCACCAGCGCTTTCGCCGGGAACGGATACAACTGCTCCACGCGCATCAGGTAAATATCATTCAGGCCGCGTTTCTCGCGCTCTTCATGCAGATCGTAGTAGACCTTGCCGGTGCACAGCACGACGCGACGGATCTTCTCGTCCTTCACCAGCTTGACGGGTGAGTCCTTGTTATATTCCGCATCATCCCACAACACCCGGTGGAACGACGAGTCAGGGCCCATTTCATCCAGTGTCGAAACGCACTTCTTGTGACGAAGCAGTGACTTCGGCGTCATCAGAATAAGCGGCTTGCGGAAATCCCGGCGCATCTGGCGGCGCAGAATGTGGAAATAGTTGGCAGGTGTCGTACAATTTGCCACCTGCATGTTGTCTTCGGCACACATCTGCAGGAAGCGTTCAAGCCGCGCCGAAGAGTGCTCCGGTCCCTGGCCTTCATAGCCGTGCGGCAGCAGGCACACGAGACCCGACATGCGCAGCCATTTGCGCTCACCGGACGACAGGAACTGGTCAAAAATAACCTGCGCCCCATTGGCAAAATCGCCAAACTGGGCTTCCCACAACACCAGCGTGCTCGGTTCTGCCAGCGTGTAGCCATACTCAAAGCCCAGCACGGCCTCTTCCGACAGCATGGAGTTGATGATCTCGAAGTCGTTGGTTTTCTCGCCGCTTAAATGTTTCAAAGGCGAATAACGGCGCTCGGTCTGCTGGTCAATCCACACGGCATGGCGTTGCGAGAACGTGCCACGCTCCACATCCTGCCCGGACAACCGGACCCTGCTGCCATCTTCGAGCAGGGTTGCAAACGCCAGCGATTCAGCCGTCGCCCAGTCCAGGCCGGTGCCGGCCTTCATCACCTTCAGACGACCGTCAATCACCCGCTTCAGGGTACGGTGGATGTTGAAGTCTTCGGGAACGGTATACATCTGCTCGCCAAGCTTCTTCAGTTTCTTGGCATCCACTCCGGTCTGACCCTTGCGCGGGTCATCATCTATCTTGGTTGTCTTCAGGCCTGACCAGCGTCCGTCCAGCCAGTCGGCCTTGTTGGGCTTGTAGTTGTCGGAGGCTTCGAAATCATCTTCCAGCCTGCTGCGGAATGCCGCCTTCATTTCCGTATAGTCGGTCTCGCTCATCGAACCTTCATCGATCAATCGCTGAGCATAAAGCTGCGCCACCGGCGTGTGCTTCGAAATCCGGCGGTACATGACCGGCTGGGTGAAGGCCGGCTCATCGGCCTCGTTGTGGCCAAAGCGGCGATAGCAGAACATGTCGAGGACAACAGGGTGACCGAAGGTCTGACGGAACTCCGTGGCGATCTTGGCGGCGTAGACGACGGCTTCGGGATCATCCCCGTTGACATGGAAAATCGGTGCCTCGATCATCTTGGCCACATCGGACGGATAAGGTGACGACCGCGCCAGGATCGGGCTGGTGGTGAATCCGATCTGGTTGTTGATGATGAAGTGAATGGACCCGCCCGAACGGTGGCCCTTCAGGCCCGACAGGCCGAAACATTCCGCCACCACGCCCTGGCCTGCAAATGCTGCATCGCCATGGATCAACAAAGGCATGACCTTGGAGCGGTCCCTGCCAAGCTGGTCCTGTTTGGCGCGTGCCTTGCCCAGCACGACCGGATCAACGATCTCGAGATGAGACGGATTGGCGGTCAGCGACAAATGCACCTTGTTGTTGTCAAACTCCCGGTCGGACGATGACCCCAGGTGATACTTCACATCACCGGATCCTTCGACTTCTTCAGGCGTGGACGAGCCACCCTTGAACTCGTGGAAGATGGCCGTGTACGGCTTGCCCATCACATTGGCCAGCACGTTCAGCCGGCCGCGGTGCGCCATGCCCAGCACAATCTCACTGACGCCCATATTGCCGCCGCGCTTGATGATCTGCTCCAGCGCCGGCACGATAGATTCACCGCCGTCCAGGCCAAACCGCTTGGTGCCGGTATATTTCACATTGAGATAGGCTTCAAAACCTTCGGCCTCGATGAGCTTGTTGAGAATGGCTTTCTTGCCGGGAACCGTAAACTCGATGGATTTGCCGGGACCTTCAATGCGCTCCTGCAACCATGCCTTGTGGCGCGGATCGGACATGTGCATGAACTCAACCGCCATGGTCGAGCAATAGGTCGATTTCAGAATGGCCACAATCTGGTTGATGGTGGCGCGCTCCAGACCCAGCACGTTATCAATAAAGATCTCGCGATCAAAGTCCTCCGGTCCGAAACCATATGATGCCGGATCCAGTTCAGGATGTGGTTGTTTTTCACGCAGGTTCAGCGGGTCAAGATCCGCAATCAGATGCCCGCGCATGCGGTAGGCACGGATCATCATCAGGGCGCGCACTGAATCCAGTGTTGCCTTGCGCAGCTCGTCGACGTCAAGCGCGCTGCCGGATTTGGCCGCCTTTCCCGCCAGTTTGCCGCCGATTGACTGCTCTACGGCAGGCCAGTCACCGTCAAGTACTGACACCATTTCACCATTGAGCGGCTGCGGCCAGTCTGACCGGGCCCAGCTCGGGCCGTCGGCTTTCGCCGCAACATCTGCCGGATCATCTCCGAGATTTGCGAAGAAGTCCTGCCAACCGGAATCTACCGAGTTCGGGTCACGCTCGTAAGCAGCTTGCAGTTGTTCGATGAATTGGGCGTTTCCGCCGTAAAGGAATGACGTTTGTTCGAACACGTCGTTCACGTCTGTCTTGGCCATGTTACCTACTCTGCCGGACAAAGCCTGCAGTGAGCCTTTATGAATTTGCCTTGGCGTGAACTGAAAACAGTCCACGCCGAGTCAACATAGCCGTTTTTGCTAGGCTTTCAACCGCTGAGCGAGTGTTTTGCCTAACGTGGCCGGAGAATCTGCAATTGCGATACCCGCGGTGCGCATTGCCTCGATCTTGTCTTCGGCTCCACCCTTGCCGCCGGAGATAACCGCACCAGCATGACCCATGGTGCGGCCGGGCGGTGCAGTGCGACCGGCAATAAACCCTGCGACCGGTTTTGCCCGGCCCTTCTTCGCTTCATCCGCAATGAACTGGGCTGCTTCTTCTTCTGCCGAACCGCCAATCTCACCGATCATGATAATTGACTTGGTTTCATCATCGGCCAGGAACATCTCAAGCACATCGATGAACTCTGTGCCCTTCACCGGGTCACCGCCAATACCGACCGCCGTCGTCTGGCCAAGTCCCTCATTGGTTGTCTGGAATACCGCCTCATAAGTCAGCGTGCCTGAGCGCGACACAACGCCAACCGATCCCTTGGAGAAGATGTTGCCGGGCATGATGCCGATCTTGCACTCGTCAGGTGTCAGAATGCCCGGGCAGTTGGGTCCGACGAGCCGCGAATTCGATTTTTCGAGCCGCGCCTTCACTTTCACCATATCCATGACCGGCACACCTTCGGTGATGCACACGATGAGCGGGATTTCGGCTTCGATTGCCTCGATGATCGCGGCGCCTGCACCTGCCGGCGGCACGTACACAACCGACGCATCGGCGCCGGTTGCCTGCTTGCCTTCTGCCACACTTGCAAAAACCGGCAGCGTCTCGCCGCCCTGGCCCGTCCATGTCTCACCACCCTTTTTCGGATGGATCCCGCCCACCATCTGCGTACCGTGATAGGCAAGCGCCTGTTCGGTATGGAACGTACCGGTCTTGCCGGTCAGCCCCTGCACGAGAACTTTGGTGGTCTTGTCGATAAGAATGGACATCGCTTCACTTCTTTCTGTCGTTCGGCACTTCCAGCAGAAGCACCAGGCATTACTTTGCCTTTGCCAAAATCGTCACGTTCAACAATCCGGTTTCTCCGGCCGCTGCGGCCTTGGAAATCAGGAACACCTTGTAGTTCTCGTTACCGCCGGCCCATGTCGTGGTCCTGAACTCCCCGTCGGGCACGTCCTTGCTGGCAGGTTCCTTCCCGGCCAGCTTCTGCATGGCTTCAGACACTTTTGCAGCTTCACTGCTGCCATCGAGCACAAGTGTACACGACGTTGCAGTGCCATCGGCAAAGTCAGGAAATGTCTGCTTGAACCTGTCGCTGACCGCTGTGCGCACCAGGCCCAGCCGGAAGAATTTCTTGCCGACCTGGACATCCCAGCCTTCCAGCACTTCAGGGTTCGCATCAGGGGAAAACGGTTTCAGGTCGGACTTTTCCAGCGCCTGCCATGCCAGCCTGGTTGCCATGTCGCGAATGGCACCCACCGACGGCACCTGTGAGTAACAAACCTTGTTGAACACAAAAACCGGATCGGCTTCATCATCAACCGGGCCTTGCGCGCGCGCGTGTGAACCCGTCGCCTGCATCGCAGCCACGCCCACAGCGACTACCAGCGCAAGCCTGCGTAAGCTGAATGTCATGCCGGTGATCAACCCTTCACTGCCTTGACGATCTTCTGGGCTGCATCGTCGAGATCATCGGCAGCGATAACGTTCAGCCCGCTCTGGTTGATGATTTCCTTGCCTTTTTCCACATTGGTGCCTTCCAGCCGGACAACCAGCGGCACCTGCAAACCAACTTCCTTGACCGCGGTGACGACACCTTCGGCAATCACGTCGCAGCGCATGATGCCGCCAAAGATATTGACCAGAATACCCTTCACCTGCGGGTCGGACGTGATGATCTTGAAGGCAGCCGTTACCTTTTCAGTGGTGGCACCACCGCCGACATCCAGGAAGTTGGCTGGTGATGCGCCATAGAGCTTGATAATATCCATGGTCGCCATGGCAAGGCCTGCGCCGTTCACCATGCAGCCGATGTCTCCGTCCAGGGCAATATAGGCGAGGTCATATTTCGACGCCTCGATTTCCTTGGCATCTTCTTCGCTCAGATCACGAAGCTCGGCCAGCTCGGGATGACGGAATTCGGCATTGCCGTCGAACGACACCTTGGCATCGAGCACCCGCAGGTGCCCGTTGCCGAGCACCACCAGCGGGTTGACCTCGAGCAGGCTCATGTCGGTTTCGGTGAACGCCTTGTACAGGGTTGGGAACAGCGTCTGTCCATCTTCGCGCGCCGCACCGTCCAGCTTCAGGCCATCACACAGATTTGCAACGTCTGCATCGGTGATGCCGGCTATCGGATCAATGGCGACATTGATGATCTTCTCAGGTGTTTCTTCCGCAACGGCCTCAATATCCATGCCGCCTTCGGTCGACACCACGAAGGCGACCTGGCCAACGCGTACGGTCCACCAGAATGGACAGGTACAGCTCACGCGCAATGTCGGCACCGTCTTCGATGTACAGCCGGTTGACCTGCTTGCCGGCCGGGCCGGTCTGCTTGGTAACCAGGGTGTTGCCCAGCATTTCGGATGCATTCTTCACCACATCCTCGACCGACTTGACCACCCGCACACCCCCGGCGGCATCGCTGCCCAGTTCCTTGAAGCGGCCCTTGCCACGCCCGCCGGCATGAATCTGCGACTTGACCACCCACACCGGCCCGGGAAGTGACCTGGCCGCTGCTTCTGCCTCTTCCGGCTTCATGATCGGCACACCGTCAGAGACCGATACGCCAAATGATTTCAACAGTGCCTTGGCCTGATATTCATGAATGTTCATCTTGTTTCAGTCCCGTTTGAGTGTCGCTTCGCAAGCTGTGTCAGCTGTACCGGCTCCAGTGAACTACGAAAACGCAACGCCGTAAAGCCCTTGGTATACCACATACCAAAAAGCCCGGACCTTGCGCTGCAATGTCGTCAGGCCAGATCAGGTGCGATCTGCTTGGCTGCATCCATCAGGCCATGCACCGCACTGATGGATTTCTTCAGCTCCGCCTTTTCTGCAGCATCAAGCTTGATTTCCACGATCCTCTCGATACCGCCTGCACCGATCACCGTGGGCACACCGACATAAAGGTCCGTCAGCCCGTACTGGCCTGTCAGGTGAGCAGCACACGGCAACACGCGTTTTTTGTCTTTCAGGAAGCTTTCCGCCATGGCGATCGCAGATGCAGCCGGTGCATAATAGGCCGACCCGGTCTTGAGCAGGCCGACGATCTCGGCGCCGCCGTCACGGGTGCGCTGGACGATGGCGTCGATCTGTTTCTGGGTGGTCCACTTCATCTTGATCAGATCCGGCACGGGAATACCGGCAACCGTGGAATAGCGCACCAGCGGCACCATCGTGTCGCCGTGACCACCGAGCACAAAGGCGGTGACATCTTCAACCGACACCTTGAATTCTTCAGCCAGGAAATACCGGAACCGGGCCGAGTCCAGCACACCGGCCATGCCCACCACCATATTGGCAGGCAGCCCTGAATATTTCTGCAGGGCCCATACCATGACATCGAGCGGATTGGTGATGCAGATCACAAATGCCTTTGGTGCATATTTCTTGATGCCTGCACCGACCTGGCTCATCACTTTCAGGTTGATTTCCAGCAGGTCATCGCGGCTCATGCCGGGCTTGCGCGGCACACCGGCGGTTACAATCACCACGTCGGCGCCCTTGATGCCTTCATATTTGTTGACGCCGGTCATGTGCGCATCGAAACCGTCAACCGGCGAACTCTCGGCCAGATCAAGCGCCTTGCCCTGGGGCATGCCTTCGACAATGTCGAAAATCACCACATCACCAAGTTCCTTGAGCCCGGCCATGTGGGCCAGCGTTCCGCCGATCATGCCACCGCCGATCAGTGCAATTTTGTTGCGCGCCATTTTGCGTTCCCCTGTGTGTTATGCGAATAGGCGCCCGCTTTTAGTCGCGCCGGTCTGGTGACCGCAGTGCAAAGCAACCTTGTCGCTAGTACGAAAGATGGCCGTGTACTAAACCCTAGCCGCGCTGATCGCAAGTAACTAGAGCAACATGGGTTCAAGAGAACCCATAAAGTTGCTCGATCACTTTGAAAGCGATCAGGTTTATGTTTTTTGGTTGATTCAACCAAAAATCATCCTGATCTAGCACCCCACAATTGGTCTGTGACGGACGGATTGGCCGAAAATCAACCCGCAACCGCGCCTGGCGCCTGTTGCCACCACTGTGCCGACTGCATTTCGGTCAGCCTGGAAACGGTGCGGGCAAACTCAACCGGGGTATCGGCGTAGCGGTATATGCCCTGCGGCGGCGTATCGGCACTGATCACCACCCGGACATGGGCGTCGTACAGCGTATCGATCAGATTGATGAAACGCCGCGCCGCATTGCCCTGTGCTTCACCCAGTTCACGTACACCTTCTATGAACACAACCTTGTAGGCGTCGGCAATTGCCAGGTAGTCAGCGGCACCCAGCGGCTTGTCGCACAGGTCGGAGAATGTGAACCAGGCAGCTCCCCGGGCTGTCTGCGGCACCGGCAGCACCCGTCCCTGCACCTGCAATTCGCCCGGCACACCATCATCATGACCTGTCACCTTGCGCCACAACAATTTGAGACGCGCTTGCGAACCGGGGCCCAACGGGCAGAAATAGACCTCTTCGCCCGACAGTTTGTCCAGCCTGTAGTCTGACGGCCCGTCCAGTTGAATGATGTCGAAACGGGACTTGATGAACTCGATAAACGGCTCAAACAGCTTGCGGTTCAGCCCGTTGCGATAAAGCTCATCCGGCGGGATGTTGGACGTCGCCACGATAACGCATCCGGCCTTGTGCAGGGCCTTGAACAGGCGCCCCAGGATCATGGCGTCGGTAATATCCTTGACCTGGAACTCATCCAGGCACAGCACGCCTGCCTCGCCCGCAATGGTTCTGGCAACAGAGGCAATTGGATCTGCTTCAGCATCGATCAGCCCCTTGTCCTGATCCTTGCGGTAGGCGTGGATATCACCATGCACTTCCTGCATGAACGCGTGAAAATGAACGCGGCGCTTGGTCTTCGGCGCAATGGCGTCATGGAACAAATCCATGATCAGGGTCTTGCCCCGTCCGACGTCACCCCAGATGTAGACACTGTGCGGCATGGAATCAGATGGCTTGCGCTTGAACAACCATGCCAGCCCGTTCGCCGGCGCAGGCGGACCGTAGCCGTCCAGCTGCAGGGCCAGTGCGTCGAGCCGCTTGAGCACATCAAGCTGACCGGCATCTGTTTCCAGCCTGCCGTCTTCAATCAGGTTTCTGTAACGGGTAGATGGTCGCCTGGGCATTGTGAACCGCGATGGATTACGAAAGCGCACCACTGGTAACGCGCGCACCGCCGGTGTTCAACCCTGCACGGGAAAAATCATCCAAGGCTCGGCCAGTAGGTGACCGCCGCTGCACCATGCAAGGTCACCAGCGACAGGTAAGCCGCGCACATGACGGATGCCCTGTATGGTTTCATCAGCGCAATACCATCCCTTGCCGGGCCCAGCCGGGTACTCTGGAAAAACGCCACCACGGCAATCGCGACCAGCACCGGATTTTGCAGAACCACCCCACCGATTGCCACCATGCCTGCAACTGCAAACATTGCGGCGCGCACATGTTTCGGCAGGAATGACTGCATCACCGCGCGCAACACGCGCCCGCCGTCCAGCGGGAAAACCGGCAACAGGTTCAACAGATTGAGACCGCCTGCGATGGCAGCCATCACATAGGCCAGTTGCACAATGCCCGGTGAACTGATCTGCCATGCGCTGACGATGATCGCCGGCAGCAGCGCCAGAACCGACAATCCCGCACCCATGATTGCGCAAAACGCATCATCTGCAAGCCTCAGGTGCGGCACACGAGACACCGCAACACCGCCCAGAAACGGTATGAAGATGATCTTGCCCCATGGCTGGCCGATCATTCTGAAAGATATCAGGTGGCCGAGTTCGTGCAGCACCAGCAGGCATACAAAGACGGCACCGATCTCCCAACCCAGCAGCAGCGAAAATGCGGCTGCAGTAGCCAGCAGGGAGGCACCCGATATCACGGCCGACGTCCACCCGTTCGACCCCTTGGGCTTGGCATTACCGGTTTCAATCCAGCTCTTCAGCCGGGCAAGCATTGAGGCAGCATCCATGTGCGCCAGGGCAAAACCGGTTACTGAGCGCGGTCCCCAGGTTTCGCGAAATGTGACCCTGGTGCCGTTTTCCTGCGGCTCAAGATCAATGGTACGTTCCAGCAGACGGTCATTTTTCTGCATGTCGTCGATACCGGTGCGCCGCACCGTGATCGACCTGCCGATTTCACGGTCAATTATTTCAAACTGAAGATCCCAGGCGACTTTGCTGCCGTCGTCACGCTTGAGGGAGTAAAATATACGGACATGGCCGTCATCAACCGTTTCGGCATGTTCAAAATGCTGCTGCCATGAAAAATCGCCCGACAGATAATCGACGGAGGGCCAAATCTCCTGCGCAGACCGGTTTATCAGGACACTGCGGTGCAGCGTGACAGGCCGGCGCCAATTGAACACAACCAGCATCGACAGTGCCGCCACTACAGCAACAACAATAAAACCCCAGTTCGCCATGTCTTGTCCGTCCCCAAGCCCGGTTGTTCAGCCGCACAGACTCGCATGACGCATGTTAACGGGACGTGACGAAGGTCGCTCCAACCCTGACCACAAGGCGGGCTGCAGGCGTCCAACTTTGATCATGATAAACAAAGCCTTAAACCAGACAGCCGCGAATTGCTGTTCGCGGCTGTCAGTCCGGTTTCTGCAATCGAGAGCGATTCAGTCCTAATTCATGGTCGGAATGGAAAACTCCGCCCCGTCCTTGATGCCTGACGGCCAGCGCGAGGTAACCGTCTTGGTGCGCGTATAGAACCGCACTGAATCCGGACCATGCTGGTTCAGGTCGCCAAACGATGACTTTTTCCAGCCGCCAAACGTGTAATAGGCCAGCGGTACCGGGATCGGCACGTTCACGCCCACCATGCCGATATTGATGCGGTCGGCAAAGTCACGCGCCGCATCGCCGTCGCGGGTATAGATCGCAACACCATTGCCATATTCATGGCTCATCGGCAGATCGAGTGCTTCTTCGTAATTCTTGGCACGCACCACCGACAGCACGGGACCGAAAATCTCTTCCTTGTAGATGCGCATGTCCTTGGTCACGTTGTCGAACAGGCAGCCGCCCATGAAGTAACCGTTTTCATAGCCCTGCATCTTGAAATCACGGCCGTCCACGGCAAGGGTCGCACCTTCATTGATACCAACCTCGACATAATCGCGAATCCGCTCCAGCGCCTGCCCGGTCACCACGGGTCCATAATCGGCTTCCCGGTCGGTTGACGGGCCAATGCGCAGGTTCTCGACCCGCGGCATCAGCTTGCTGACCAGCCTGTTTGCGGTGTCTTCACCCACCGGAACCGCAACGGAAATGGCCATGCAGCGTTCACCGGCCGACCCGTAACCGGCCCCGATCAGCGCATCGACCGCCTGATCCATGTCCGCATCGGGCATGATGATCATGTGGTTTTTCGCGCCGCCGAAGCACTGCACCCGCTTTCCGGCCGCACAGCCGCGCGAATAGACATATTCGGCAATCGCAGTTGAGCCGACAAACCCGACAGCCTGGATGTCTTCATCGTCAAGGATTGCATCAACCGATGCCTTGTCACCATTGACCACGTTCAGTATCCCGGCCGGAAGCCCCGCTTCCATCATCAGTTCGGCCAGCCGCATCGGTACCGACGGATCACGCTCGGACGGTTTCAGGATGAAGGCATTGCCGCACGCAATGGCAGGCGCGAACTTCCACATCGGGATCATCGCCGGGAAATTGAACGGTGTGATACCGGCGGTCACGCCGAGCGCCTGGCGCATGGAATAGATGTCGATGCCGGGGCCTGCATTCTGGGTGTACTCGCCCTTCAGCAGGTGCGGTATGCCGGTGGCAAATTCACAAACCTCGACGCCGCGCTGAATATCACCGTGGCTGTCGGGTATGGTCTTGCCATGCTCGGAAGACAGCATCTGGGCAAGCTCTTCCTTTTCAGCATTCACCAGTTCGACAAACTTTGCCATCACCCGGGCGCGCCGCTGCGGGTTGGTCGCTGCCCATGCCGGTTGCGCCGCCTTGGCGTCTGCAACCGCCGCTTTCAATTCGGCCTCACTGGCCAGGGCAACTTTCGCCTGAACTTCGCCAGTGTTCGGGTCGAAGACATCAGCAAACCGTCCCGATGTCCCCGCAACCAGTTTGCCGCCGATGAAGTGTCCGATTTCCTTGACCATACTCAGCACATACCCATCCGCTATCGGCGGACAGCTCCCTTGAATTTGTTGTTCCAATCTGCGCGGAACCTAATCAGCCTGCCGGGGTTAGGCAAGCATCAGTTTGACTGTCGTTGCGGCAATGCATCTGAGATGACCCCGTCATCACTTTTTGTTGCAATGCAACATTTTCGCCTTTCAGATGCTGCAATGCAACACTACATTATCCGGCAGCAGACTCAGTCTTATATACGGGGGGCTGAAAAGGATAATACCATGACAATGCATTCCACTGCGCTGGAGACGGCAACCGCCATTACAATCCGCAGGCTTTGGAGCAGCGAGCAGGATGTGTTCAGAAGCCACTTCGACCGGCTCGATCCGGCCTCGCGCGCCCTGCGCTTCGGCGCTCCTGTCCACGACAGCTTTCTTGATATATATGCACGCTCGGCGTTCTCGAACGGCAATATGGTGTTCGGCGCTTTCGCAGATGGCGAACTGCTGGGTGTCGGAGAGATAAAGCTGCTTGCAAACAGCCTGCCGGTGCGAGCAGAGGCGGCATTTTCCGTTGTGCCGGATTGGCAGGACAAGGGCATAGGCGATGCCCTGTTTGCCCGCATTGTAGCTGCCCTTCAAAACCGCGGCGTCCGGTCGGTTATGTTGTGGTGCAGGTCGTCGAACCACCGCATGCGCCACCTGGCTGACAAGCACAATGCCGACATGAATTTCGTGGACGGCGATGAAGCCTGCGGCGAGGTTCGCCTGCCCTGGCCGATGCCATCCTCCATCATCGAGGAAGTTTGTGGCGAAGCGATTTGTTACTCCAATTCGCTCTGGCGGACCAACTGGCTCAAGCCAGGCTCGGCCTAAGGCGCGCATATCAATTGTGAGTCCGGTTTTTGGGGGTAAGACACGCCAGCTTGGTGATCTTCGAGGCCCAAAACCTGCTGGTCTTGGGCAAACGAAAGTCAGCCATAAGGCCAAAGTGGGCCAGAGTATATATCACTTGATCGGATGTGCCTCAGTTGCTGAGAAACTTGGAGCGGCTCGATAGCAATAACGTATAGTAGGCGCATACTCGACCTTTTGGAGCAGGGAAATTGGCTAGTTGGTGGAAGCGAGTGCTGGGTCAACGAACAGATCGCCAAGGCAGCAAAAGCGTTGTGAGCGAAGCGCCGAACAACCCCTCAAATTGGCATAACTTGCCGCCAGGGGTCGACAAAACTAATTGGCGGGAACACTTGATCCGCATGACAAGCCCGATTGAAGTCGGAGGTTTCAGGCCAACTCAAAGTCCTCTCGCTTCGGTCTTCGGTGACGTGCGAGTGGCCCTGCAAGACGAAAACTCGCCCGTGTTTGATGGCACGCCGTTATGGCCACTATGCCAGTTCAATCTTGGCGACGCGCCATTGGTGCCAGCTGAGTTGTCCGATTTGAAGTTCATATCCATCTTTGTTCATCCGGATATCATTCCTGAATCTCGAGAAATCATCGATACTGCTGAAACAGATTTCAGCGGTCCCATGGTGATCCGTACTTATGAATCCGTTCATGATCTTGTGGACATAAGGCGGCCAGATACAACAACACCTCTAAAACCATTTGAAATACGGTGGCTGGACCCAGTACCCGACTATCCAAATCATGATTGTCTGGCCTTCGATTTCAACATGCTTGGACTGGGCGGTTACTATGACCAACCAGACGCAGTAAATGTGCAAGCAACCAAATTGGGTGGTTACCCCGGAACGGTTCAGTCTGAACCTTGGTGGGACTACAAAGAAAATGATGAGAATTTCAGGTTTGTGATACAATTGGACTGCGAACCGAAATCCAATTGGGGTTGGGGCGACGGCGCTGCTTTTCTTGCCAGATCGCAAAAGAACCCTAAACTCTGGGCGCTCGATATTCAATTCACCTGAGAGTAGAACTATTTTGGCCCAAGGCGTTACAGTGCGTGGGCACGGCTAGGACCAATATGTTTTGTAGCGCAGCGTTCGTCTGCTAAGGCCGCTGAGCCGACAGGCGTCACTTTCGCTCAATTCTTAGGCCCCGACCCTAAATCGCCAACCCTGGCACCCAGGCATACCCGTCATCATCAAGGATTACCGCCTCGCGCAGCCCGTGCGGCTTGTCTTGCGCACCGGCCAGTACTGTCCAGCCGCCGGCACGGGCGGCAGCCTCTGCATGGTCCGGATCGACGCCATAGGCTCTCAGTTCCGCACCGGCACCGCGGCCTTCAGCCTGTGTGGCAACGCCATACAGGACGTTGGACTTGTAGGTATGGTCGGCATGGATCATCCATATCGACCCGCTCAGCGAGAACACCGAAAAATCGTTACTGTGATGCAGGACTTTCGCCCCCAGCACCGAAACTGCAAAATCGCGATGCCTTGAGGTGTTGCTGACAAGCAGGTTGAAACCGATGCCAGGTCCGAGCGAATGCCCGAACTCCACAGCATCCATAAAGGGTTCTGCAGGCTTGCTGTCTTTCGTCATTATCAGAAGAAACCATAGATCGCAGGCGAATGCGAGTTAACCTGCAGCACTTACCCGGCCGCCGGCCTCGGTGCCGTCATAGCAAACCTCGCAGGGGCCAATCTGGTCCGGTGATACAATGCCGCTTTTGCGCAATGAGAGCAGGAACAGTACCGCGGCATTGGCAACAATGTCAGAAAGGTCTGCCGAGGCTATCTCGCTTTCAAAGGCGCGTGACAAACGCCCTGCCGCGCGGCGGCAATAATCTGCTGCATCCCCATCGGAAATCGTCTTGCAGGCTTCCCACTCGCGGTTCAACTGATCGCGCGGCACTTCGGCCAGCAGGCAGTCTTCGATCAAGAGTGGCACACTGCCCCGCCCGACAATGCTGGCATATGGGCTTTTTTCACACTGCGCGGACGGGTAAGCGACCGTCACAGGCGGTGTCGGGTTAGCTGTATCTGCGGATAAGGCGGTATCTTGCATGGGCTTCATGTCCTTGACTGACTGACTGCATCAATCCCGAGTCGAATTGGACTCCTGTCCGGTAAAATTGCAGCAACCAGATTGACATTCAGTTAACCATGACCGTTTTCCTCACTGCGGCAGATGGTGGCCTTCCCTGGACAATTCACGCAACAGGCTCTGCGGCAAGCGGCATTCAAAGCTGCCGGCAGCATAGGGGGCGAGTTCATAGGGTGAAAAATGAATCCTGGCACCATCCGCATTGAAGGTCCATGAAGACAGCTTGCCCGCCGCCGCCAGAACGGCTTTCCCATACTCGGGAAAAAACATCTGCTTGAGTTGTGCCTTGCTGAGAGCCTTGTCTCCGTCATGCCGTAAAGCCGGTTTTCGCATGCGTCCGCCAACCCCGCCTTCGCCTGCGGTGAAAACAGTTTGTCATAGGTAAGCTCGCCGGTTTGAGGACTGACATTGATGGCGGAAAAGAAGGTGTTGCCGTGCGCGCCACCATCGTAGCGCCAGGTCTGCACCAGCGCCGACACCAGGTTTGGCGCGGCATATTCCAGGGTGATGGATTGATTATAGCTGAGCTGGCCTGTTGTTTCGAAGTCGATCTTTTCGGTGAAAGGCGCCTGTTTGACCAGGTCATCCACCTGCTTGTTGAATGACACTTCCCCGGCCCCGGCAGGAGCGGCAAACCGCACACCGGCAATTTCAACCTCATAAGCCGTCTTTGACCCCGCCTGTATCCTGGCGAACGGCACCATGGCGGCATCGCTTCCCGGCCCCGTCTTCGGCTTCGCCGCAATAATCAATGTACGCCGGGTGGTTTGCTGCAGCAGGCAGTCAACCCGTTCAGCGTCACTGCCGTAACCGCAGCGCGCATCGCGGGTCTTCAACCAGGCCCGCTGGTTTTGACGAAGTATCTTGAACTCTGCCTCGCCGAGCAACTCGCGCACCTTGCGCCATGCCCGGCCAAGATCATCATCTGCCTGCTTGAGCCCGCTGTCGGAACAAATCAGTTTCTCGGTTTCGGTACTTGCCTTGGTGCAGTCAAACGCCTGGGCCGGCGACGATGCCGACACCAAAATGGACAGGATTAGAATCGACAGGCATCGCATTTCCGGCACACTCCAGCAGATCAGTGAAGCCGTCAGTCTATTGCAGTTTCAGCAAACAGGAAACGTCTAGACCCGGCGCTCGATCATCATTTTCTTGATCTCCGCAATCGCCTTTGCCGGGTTCAACCCCTTCGGACAAGCCTTGGAGCAATTCATGATGGTGTGGCACCTGTACAGCCGGAACGGATCTTCCAGATTGTCAAGCCGTTCACCGGTCGCCTCGTCACGTGAATCAATCAGCCAGCGATAGGCCTGCAGCAGGATGGCGGGTCCGAGATAGCGGTCACCGTTCCACCAGTAGGACGGACACGATGTCGAACAACAGGCACACAGAATGCATTCGTACAGCCCGTCGAGCTTTTCGCGGTCTTCGTGCGACTGCTTCCATTCGGTTCTGGGCTCAGGCGTATCGGTCTTGAGCCATGGCTCGATGGAGCGATGCTGCGCATAAAACCGCGACAGGTCCGGCACCAGGTCCTTGACCACCGGCATGTGCGGCAGCGGGTAGATGCGGACGTCACCATCCACTTCATCGATGCCGCGGGTACAGGCCAGCGTGTTGGTGCCGTCAATGTTCATGGCACATGACCCGCAAATGCCTTCACGGCACGACCGGCGGAAGGTCAGCGTCGGATCAATCTCGTTCTTGATCTTGATCAGCGCGTCGAGAACCATCGGCCCGCAATCATCCAGGTCGATCGTGTAGGTGTCGACCTGCGGATTGGCGTCATCGTCCGGGCTCCAGCGATACACCTTGAATTCCCGCGTGCGGTTGGCGCCTCAGGCTTGGGCCACACCTTGCCGTCGCCGACCTGGGAGTTCTTTGGAAGTGTAAGTTCAACCATGTTTTCGTGTCCCGTACCCTATGCCCTAGTAAACGCGCGCTTTTGGCGCGATCTTCTTGGGGTCAATGCCGCCTTCGGCAGGTGTTGTCAGCGGCTCTGTGTGCACCGGACGATAATCCAGTTTCACCTTGCCCTTGTCATCAACCCACGACAGCGTGTGCTTGCGCCAGTTCTTGTCGTCACGCCCGTCATAGGGGCCTGCCTTGTAGTCTTCGCGTGCATGCGCACCACGGCTTTCCTTGCGCGCTTCGGCTGAATAAACCGTGGTAATGGCGCTTGCCATCAGGTTTTCAAGTTCCAGCGTTTCAACCAGGTCGGAATTCCAGATCATCGACCTGTCGGTCACCTTCAGGTCGGACATCTTCTTCCATGCCGCATCAAGCCGCTTGCAACCCTGTGCCAGGGTTTCCTGGGTGCGGAACACGGCAGCATCTTCCTGCATGGCACGCTGCATCTCCAGCCGCAGATTTGCCGTCGGCACCGCGCCTGACGCATGACGCAGGCCGTCAAAGCGGTCCATGATCTTGTCGACAGCCGCTTCATTGATGGCCGGCACCGGCTCGTCCCGGTCGACCACCTTGCCGGCCCTGATCGCGGCAGCACGGCCAAACACCACCAGATCGATCAGTGAGTTTGATCCCAGGCGATTGGCGCCGTGCACGGACGCACAGCCCGCCTCGCCGACAGCCATAAGGCCCGGCTGAATGGCATCCGGGTTCTTTTTGGTCGGGTTGAGCACCTCGCCCCAATAGTTGGTTGGAATGCCGCCCATATTGTAGTGCACCGTCGGCAGGACCGGGATCGGTTCACGGGTCAGGTCAACGCCTGCAAAAATCTTGGCGCTCTCGGAAATACCGGGCAGACGCTCGTGCAGAACCGCCGGATCAAGATGATCCAGATGCAGATGGATGTGATCCTTGTCCTTGCCAACGCCGCGGCCTTCGCGAATTTCCAGGGTCATGCAGCGCGACACCACATCGCGCGAGGCCAGGTCCTTGGCGTTGGGCGCATAGCGTTCCATGAAACGCTCGCCTTCGGAATTGGTCAGATAACCGCCTTCGCCGCGCGCGCCTTCGGTGATCAGGCAGCCTGCCCCGTAGATGCCGGTCGGGTGGAACTGCACGAACTCCATGTCCTGCAGCGGCAGCCCGGCACGGGCCGCCATGCCGTTGCCGTCGCCGGTGCAGGTGTGGGCGGATGTTGCCGAGAAGTATGACCGGCCATAGCCGCCTGTTGCCAGCACCACCATCTTGGCTGCAAACCGGTGCATGGTGCCGTCTTCCAGGTTCCACGCCACAACACCGGTGCACACGCCGTCGTCGGACATGATCAGGTCGATGGCGAAATACTCGATGAAGAATTCCGCATGATGTTTCAGGCTTTGCCCGTACAGCGTGTGCAGGATGGCATGCCCGGTCCGGTCAGCGGCAGCACAGGTGCGCTGCACCGGCGGACCGTCACCAAAATTCTGCATATGGCCGCCGAACGGACGCTGGTAGATCTTGCCCTCTTCGGTGCGGCTGAACGGCACGCCATAGTGCTCCAGTTCATAAACCGCTGCCGGTGCCTCGCGTGCCAGGTATTCCATGGCGTCGGTGTCGCCGAGCCAGTCGGATCCCTTGACGGTGTCATACATGTGCCACTGCCAGTGGTCAGGACCCATATTGTGCAGGCTTGCGGCAATGCCGCCTTGCGCTGCCACCGTGTGCGACCGGGTCGGAAACACCTTGGAAATACAGGCCGTCCTGAGGCCCTGCTCGGCCATGCCAAGCGCGGCGCGCAGACCGGCACCGCCGGCGCCGACGACAACCACGTCAAACTGGTGGTCGGTAAACTCGTATGCGTTCGTCGCAGCCATGTGCCGGTCAGCCTCCGAAGGAAATCTTGAGTACGGCGAACAGGCCGGTCAGGGCCACCGCCAGTGAGAAGAAGGTGTTGCCGAGCAGGCAGATCAGCTTGCCGCCTTCGTTGTGTATATAATCCTCGATGACAACCTGCATGCCGAGCCGCATGTGCCAGGTGATCGAGATGATGGTGAACACCAGCATCAGCGCCACCAGCGGGTTGGACAGCGCTTGTGTCATTTCCGCGCGATCAGCGCCCACCTTGGAAACGCAGAACCACGCCAGGAAGATCACCAGCGGAATATTGGCCACTGCGGTCAGCCGCTGATGCCAGAAATGCTCGGTGCCGGATTTGGCCGACCCCAGCCCGCGCACTTTGCCCAGGGGCGTTCTCATGCTCATATCGTGTTACCTCGCCGCATAGGCTGCAATCCAGATCAGCAGCGTTAGTGTGACCGATCCGGCAATGGTCGCCCGCGCCATCCATTCGACCTTGACCAGGTCAAATCCGCGGCCGGTATCCCACAGCAGATGCCGAAGCCCGCCAAGCGCGTGGTGCACCAGCGCCCAGGTAAAGCCGAACAACACCAGGCGTCCGAACCAGGAACCGATGAAACCCTGCACGAAGTCAAAATAGCTTTGTGAATGCGCTGCGGAAAACAGCCACCACACCAACAGGGCCATGCCGAAATACAGTCCCATGCCGGTTATGCGGTGCATGATCGACATCATCGTGGTGAGCATCGGCTTATAGATGCTCAGATGAGGAGAGAGCGGTCGCTCTTTCATGGGTGTATTCGCCATTCGGATTGTCCCTGATGAAGTCGTCTGGGCAGGATTGACCCTGTCATACTATGTGCAGCGCAATACGCGCAATGCGCCGTTCGGTTTAATTTCACACCGTGTAGGCGTATCCCATTATGGTTTGACCGGCATCAAAGCCCAGTAATCGAGATCAAGAATAACGCCGTCATCGCCGGTTTCCGGAAATGAACCGCATGGCGCGTCCTTGGTGGCGACAGTGCGCAGTCGCAGGGCACCCACATCGTCGCGGCCCTCCAGTCTCGCGGTATCGCGCACCTCAGACCAGCTGAAGACCGTTTCACCGGCGAACAGGGGCGCCACGTGCGCACCGCCGTTGATGGCTGCGATATGGAAAGCGTTGCCCAGTCCGTTGAACGACAGGGCACGGGCCAGCGAAATCACATGGCCGCCATAGATCAGCCGGCGGCCAAACCGGCCCTGACCCTCGGTGAACTGGTTGAAATGCACTTTCGCGGTGTTCTGGTACAGTCTGGTTGCCAGCATGTGCTCGGCTTCCTCCACCGTCATGCCGTCCACATGATCAATGCGCTCACCGGCCTGGTAGTCGCCCCAGAAATAGGCAGAGCCGGAAAGCCCCGTGTCCCACTTTGCCGGATCGATCACCGGACACGCTGCCCCCAGATGAGCAGGTGACACGTGATCCGGTAACTCCGGCACGACCGGATCAGGCGCAGGTGATGCCGCGTCCCGTTTGCGCACCATCACCCAGCGCACAAACTCAAGCACCGGTTCACCGTGCTGGTTCATCCCCGTCGAGCGCACATAGACCACACCCGTTTTACCATTTGAATTCTGCTTCACACCGATGACTTCAGATTGCGAGTGAAGCGTGTCTCCGGCAAAAACCGGTTTCAGAAAACGGCAATCCGCATAGCCCAGATTGGCGACGGCATTGAGCGAAATGTCCGGCACGGTCTTGCCGAACACAATGTGGAACACCAGCATGTCATCCAGCGGGAATTCCTGGTACCCGATCGCCCGGGCGAACGCGTCCGACGACTGCACCGCGCAGCGCATCCCGTAAAGCCCGGTATAAAGCGCCCGTTCGCCCTCGCCCACCGTGCGCGGAACCGCATGCCGGATGACCTGGCCAACGGAGAAGTCCTCGAAAAAATTGCCTGCCGTTGTTTTGCTGGATGTCTTGCCAGGTGTCGTGCTCATGATGTTGCCTCCAGTGCAGAAATCGCCTCGCCCATGGCAACCGTCTTTCGCGCGATTTCACAATGCAGCAGTTCGACCATGCGGCCATTGAGATTGATAGCGCCCAGACCGGCATTTTCCGGCAGGTCAAACGCCGCAATGATGTCGTTGGCCGCTGCAATCTGCTCCGGCGATGGCGCAAACGCCGCATTGGCCGGCGCAATCTGGCCGGGATGGATCAGGGTCTTGCCGTCCATGCCGATCAGGCGGCCCTGCGCACATTCGGCCGCACAGCCTTCCTCATTCCTGAAATCATTATAGACACCATCTATGATCGCCAGGCCGTAGGCGCGCGCCGCCGCTACGCAGGTCATCAGCCATGGCAGCATGGCAACCCGGTCGCCACCCAGGCCTGCGCCGGTTTCCTTGGCCAGATCATTGGTGCCCATCACCATGCAGCCGAAGCGGGAGTATTCAGTGGCCGCAGACGCGATTTCGCGCGCGTTCAGCATGGCCAGCGGTGTTTCCATCATGGCCCAGATGGACACCTGCTCCGGGGCATCCGCCATCGCCTTGTCGACGGTTGCAATATCAAACGGTGTGGACACTTTTGGCACCAGAATGGCGTCCGGTCCCGCCTGTATTGCCGCAGACAGGTCATCCATGCCCCATTCGGAAGTCAGTGCATTGATGCGGATGACCAGTTCGCGCCTGCCATAGCCGCCGGCCTTCACCGCGTCACACACAAAGCCGCGCGCGTCCGCCTTGGCGGACGGTGCCACCGCATCTTCCAGATCGAGGATCAGTGTATCTGCGGCAAGCGTCTTTGCCTTTTCCAGCGCGCGGGTATTGGACCCCGGCATATACAAGACACTGCGGCGCGGCCTGACAGTCATGTAAGCTATTCCCCTGCAAGAACTCTATGTGCGCAGTTCATAATATATTGCAGCGCACAATAACAAGGGCGGAATAATCAAACATACCTAGCCACCCAAAAGCCATTCAGACATACTGCCGGATCAACAACTCGCTAACCTTGTCAGGGTATACCCAAACCCCATGGCCATTGTCTCCATCTCCTCGCGCATTTCACGCGGCTATATCGGCAATACGGCGTCTGCCTTTGCCGCTCGACGCCTCGGCATAGATGTGTGGGAAGTACCCACCGTTACCTGGGCGCATCATCCCGGTCATGGCAAGCCGTCGGGCATGGTCACCCCGGCCCAGACCATTACCGACATGCTGGCAAGTTTCGAACGGCCCGAATGGCGCCGCGAGATCGACCTGGTAATGACCGGGTATTTCCGTGATGCAGACCAGGTCGCAGCGGCAGCCGATTTCATCAAGCGCCTGCAGGAAGCCCGCCAGCAGTTCCAGGTGCTTGTCGATCCGGTCTGTGCCGATTCATACGGCACCTATGTAGCAGACGAGGTTATCGCCGCGATCAAGACGCATCTTCTGCCGCTGGCTGACATCGCCATGCCGAACCGCTATGAACTTGACGTGCTGACCGGTGACAAGAGCAGCGACAACACGTCCCTGGTCCATGCGGCACGCTCGCTGGGAGCAGACACTGCGGTGGTCACGTCGGCCTTTCCGGACACGCTCGGCATCGGCAATCTGCTGGTCGAGGCCACGCGCTGCCACCTTGCATGAAACCCAGGCCTTTCCCGACCCGCCGCATGGCACCGGCGATCTGTTTGCCGGTGTGTTCGCTGCCCGGATTCTCAAATCATCGCCCAGGGACGCGCTGCTGCATGCCGGCAACACCGCTTTCCGCGTGGTTGAAGCCACTGCGCTGTCTGCCAATGACGAGCTTGATCTCGCCGCCTGGAACGACCTGATCGATCAACCGCCACACACCGGCAATATCACCTCGGTTCGATCCACAAATGCCTGAGAATTTTTTCCTCGGACTGGACGGCTGCAAGGCAGGCTGGGTCATGGTGTCATGGTCGGGGAAGCCCGATGCAACACCACAAGCGGGCATCATCCCGGACATCCGCACCGCACTGGACACCGCTGCCAGTCACATCGGCGTCGACATGCCGATCGGATTTCCCGCCGATACGCCCCGGTCCTGCGAGGCTCTGGCGCGACAATACATCGGCGCGCGCCGATCATCGGTTTTCCCGGTACCTTGCCGCGAGGCCGTGATGGCCGACGACTACCGCGATGCCTGCGAGATCAACGCCCGTGTACTGGGCAAAAAGTTCTCGAAGCAGGCCTTCATGCTGTTTCCCAAAATGCGTGAAATCGATGCCGCCATCACACCGCAAACCCAGTCCCGGGTGTTCGAAGTCCATCCTGAAGTGGCGTTTTGTGCGCTGAACAATGATCGCCCGTTGAGCCATGCCAAGAAAACCGCAGACGGCGCTGCGCATCGGCGCGCGCTGCTAACCGCCGGCGGTTTTCCGCTGGACCGGTTGCAGCATCCTGACTGGAAGACGTCGCAAGCCGCAGATGACGACATTCTGGATGCCTGTGCGTGTTGCTGGTCGGCACGGCGTATTGCCACGGACGATCACCTGACGTTCCCCGCCACACCCGAATTCGACGCCCGCGGCCTTCGCATGCAGATCAATGCATGACAATCGGCAATGCACTGGTTGCCGCGCGTGCACAAAACAGCCACTATGGCACCGGCTTCTCCACGCTATCACTATCATCCCCATCCAACCCCACGCAGCACATGATCACCCAGACAGACATTGAACTCGCCTACGCACGCATTGCGTCGCGCATCTGCCGCACACCGGTCATGCAGGTCGCGCTGCCCGGCATCGAACAGCCGGTCACCTTGAAACTGGAATGCTTTCAGTATTCCGGTTCGTTCAAGGCGCGCGGAGCGTTCAATTCGCTGATCGGCAATGACGCCGCGAAAACCGCAGGCGTTGCCGCGGCATCCGGCGGCAATCACGGGGCGGCGGTTGCCCATGTCGCGCAAGTCCTGGGGCTTGAGGCACATATCTTCGTGCCGTCGATATCCGCTCCGGCCAAGGTCGCGCGCATCAGGTCCTATGGCGCCGAAGTGATACAGGACGGGGCCAACTATGCCGAAGCGCTTGCATTGTGTGATGCCCATATTGCCCGAACCGGTGCGGTATCGGTTCATGCCTACAATGCCGAACCGACACTGGCCGGTCAGGGAACGCTCGGCCTTGAGCTGGAGGAGCAGTGCCCCGGCCTCGACACGGTTCTTGTCGCAGTGGGCGGCGGCGGGCTGATCGGTGGTGTGGCCGCTTGGTATGGCGAGCGCACGCGGATCATTGCTGTTGAACCGGAAACCTGCATGGCGCTGCATGCTGCCCGCGCCGCCGGGCACCCCGTCAAGGTCGACGTTTCAGGCATTGCCGCGGATTCGCTTGGAGCATCGGAAATCGGAAAGCTCGCGTTTGAAATCGCCAAAACCCATGTCGATGATTGCCTGCTGGTACCTGATGAGGCGATTGAAGCTGCCCAGATGTGGCTCTGGCACAATCACCGCATTATAACGGAACCCGGTGGCGCAACGGTGCTTGCTGCCTTGCTGAGCGGAATTTACAGACCGAAAGACAATGAAAAAATCTGCGCCGTGATATGCGGTGCCAATGTTGATCCGGCAAAGTTCGCTGTTTAGTTCAGGTTTTGCCCAAAAAGGAGATGTCCAGGTGGCTGCCTATATCATCGCGCGCATTGATGTAACCAATGCTGACCAGTACGAGAACTACAAGGCTGCGGCCCCTGCCGCGATTGCCAAATACGGCGGTACCTATCTGGCTCGCGGCGGCGCGGTTGAGACCGTTGAGGGAGACAATGAAGGACGCCGGGTTGTGATCCTGCAGTTTCCCGACATGGATGCCGCGCGCGCCTTCTACAACTCGCCGGAATACACCGCCGCCCGCGAACAGCGCGCCGGTGCAGCCAATGGCCAGTTCGTGATTGTCGAGGGGCTTTAGATCAGTTTTATGGGTTCAATTGAGCCCATGTTGCCCTAGGCAGATGCATCCATCTTGGCACAGCCCAGTATCGGGCCGCCGCCGTCGACCTGCAGAACCACCACGCACATGGAGTTCTGCTTGTTGACGATCTGCGCCTTGGGCAGGTTGAACGACGCCGCCTCGCCTCTCCACATGCCGATCGGCGTCATCTGGCGGACCACATTGTAGTAATCGATGTTGCGGCCGGTGTTTTCGCCCCGCCTGATGGCCACCGAAACTTTCGGTTCAACCGACATCACCCACACCGTTGATGACTGGATGATACGGTCCGTCGGGCCGCCGGCCACGTCGACATGCAGTTCACCGCCCTTGGACGAAACCTTGATCGGCACAAAATAGCTGTCGGGAATGCCAGCCTGCTGTTCCACTTCTTTCATCACGGCCTGCTTGTGCGATCCGACCGCATGGGCACGGCCATTGATCACCATTTGCGGCGTGTAAACCCGGCCGTCACCACGCCGGCTGGCATATTCTCTCTGGCGCCGTGTGAATGCCGCCGAACCAAGCGTGTCGCGCCATCCGAGATAGTCCCAGTAATCGACGTTCATGGTCACACCGATAACGCCCGGACGCAGGACCAGCTCTCCCATGAAGGCGTCTGCAGGCGGGCACGAAGAACACCCTTGCGACGTGAACAGTTCCACGAAAACCGGGGTCTCGCGCGATGCCAGAGCCGGCCTGGATACACCTGTCGCGGCGGCGGCTGTGATGGCCGCACCACCGGCAAGCAGCCCGCGGCGGGAGATATGTGTCAACTTGTCCATATGGTGACTTATGACCCAACTACCATTCAACTGCTACTCACGAGTGAGTGAGTTGTCATTGATGCTTCCCAAAATTACAACACACACCCTATATCACACTGCAGGCTCACGCTGCATCAGCATCATGCCGCCAGCTGGCGCAACACGTAGGGCAGAATGCCCCCATTGGCGAAATAATCCAGTTCGTCTGCCGTATCGATGCGGCTCTTGACCGTAACGGTCGTGGTCTTTCCGCCGGACGTGATCTCCACATCATAGGTCTGCTGCGGCTTCATTTTGCCGTCGAGCCCGTTGATGGTGACGGTCTCGTCGCCCTTCAGACCCAGCGCTTCCCAGCTGTCGTCGCCCTGGAACTGCAATGGCAGCACGCCCATGCCGATCAGGTTTGAGCGGTGAATACGTTCGAACGACTGGGCAATCACGGCCCGCACGCCCAAAAGGCGTGTGCCCTTGGCTGCCCAGTCCCGTGACGAGCCGGTGCCATATTCCTTGCCGGCAAACACCACCAGTGGCACGTCTTCAGCCTTGTATTTCATGGCCGCATCATAGATCGCCATCTGTTTGCCGGACGGATAGTGCCTGGTGTAGCCGCCCTCAACACCCGACAGCATCTGGTTCTTGATGCGGATATTGGCAAACGTGCCGCGCATCATCACCTGATGATTGCCGCGCCGGGCGCCATAGGAATTGAAATCGATCGGACGGATCTGGTGCTCGGTCAGGTAATCACCGGCCGGGCCTTCCGCCTTGATCGATCCCGCAGGAGAAATATGGTCGGTGGTGATGGAATCCTTGAACAGGCCCAGAATGCGGGCGTTCACGACATTCTGTATCGCATCCGGCTCCATCTTCATGCCGTCAAAATATGGCGGGTTCTGCACATAGGTGGAGGTTGACTCCCAGCCATATGTCATGCCGCCGTCGACCTTGATCTTGCGCCACTGGGCATCGCCCTTGAACACATCCTTGTAGCGGCTCTGATAGGCCTTGCGGGTCACGTTCTTGCGCACGAACTCGGCAACCTCCTTGGCATCCGGCCAGATGTCGGCCAGGTACACCGGTTCACCCTTTGCCGTATGGCCGAGCGGATCGGTTGTCAGATTGATGTTCATGGATCCGGCAATCGCGTAGGCAACCACCAGCGGCGGTGATGCCAGGTAGTTGGCACGCACGTCCGGATTTACCCGGCCTTCGAAGTTGCGGTTTCCCGACAGGACCGAACAGGCCACCAGGTTGTTCGCCTTGATGGCGTCTGAAATGTTTTCCGGCAACGGACCGGAATTGCCGATACAGGTGGTGCAGCCGTAGCCGACCAGGTCAAATCCCATCTTGTCCAGGTCTTTCTGCAGGCCGGCAGACTTGAGATATTCCGTTACAACCTGCGATCCCGGCGCCAGCGATGTCTTCACCCATGGCTTTACCTTGAGGCCGAACTTGGCGGCATTGCGCGCCAGCAGTCCGGCACCGATCATCACCGTCGGGTTGGACGTATTGGTGCACGATGTGATCGCGGCAATAACCACGTCGCCATGGCCAAGATCAAAGTTTGCACCCGACACCTCATGGCGCTTTGTCATTTCATCGGCCTGTTTGAATTCGGTTTCCATGGCCGTGGCAAAGGCGGTTGTTGCCTCGGACAGGATGACCCGGTCCTGTGGCCGCTTGGGTCCGGAAATCGCGGGGACCACGGCACCGAGGTCAAGTTCAATGGTCGAGGTGAACACCGGGTCCGGCGAGGACTTGGTGCGGAACATGCCTTGTGTCTTGGCATATTTTTCAACCAGGTCCACCTGAGCCTGGGCCCGACCGGTGCCCTTGAGGTAGGCAAGCGTTTCATTGGATGTTGTGAAGAAACCGCATGTCGCACCGTATTCCGGAGCCATGTTGGCGATGGTAGCCTGATCTTCCAGCGACAGGTTACCGAGGCCTGGGCCATAGAACTCCACGAATTTTCCGACCACGCCCTTGATGCGCAGCATTTCGACAACCCGCAAAACCAGATCCGTCGCGGTTGTGCCCTTGGCCAGCTTGCCGGTCAGCTTGAAGCCCACCACTTCCGGGATCAGCATGGAAATCGGCTGCCCCAGCATGGCCGCTTCGGCCTCGATGCCGCCCACGCCCCAACCGAGCACGGCCAGGCCGTTGACCATGGTTGTGTGTGAATCCGTTCCGACCAGCGTGTCTGGATAGGCAACTGTCGCGGCCTTGCCGTTCACCTTCTGCTTCTTGGTCCACACGGTCTTGGCCAGATATTCCAGGTTCACCTGGTGGCAGATGCCGGTGCCGGGCGGAACGACCCTGAAATTGTCAAATGCGTCCTGGCCCCATTTCAGGAACTTGTAGCGCTCGCCATTGCGGTCATATTCCATGTTGACGTTTTTCTTGAACGCGCCCGCGGTACCGAAAAAGTCCACCATCACGGAATGGTCGATGACCAGATCCACAGGAGCCAGCGGATTGATTTTCTTCGGATTGCCCCCGAGATCAACCATGGCGTCGCGCATCGCGGCCAGGTCAACAACGGCGGGAACGCCGGTAAAGTCCTGCATCAGCACACGGGCCGGGCGGAACGCGATCTCGCGGTTGGATTTTCCCTTTGCCTTGACCCATTTGGCCATCGCTTCGATGTCGGTTTTGGTGACCGTGCGCCCATCTTCGTGGCGCAGCAAATTCTCCAGAAGAACCTTCAGGGAAGACGGCAGCGACGAGATTCCGTCAAGACCGTTTTTCTCAGCCGCCTTGAGTGAATAATACACATACGCCTTGTTCCCAACCTTGAGGGTCTTGCGGCATTTGAAACTGTCAAGCGACTGATCGGTCATCTGGTACTGGCTCCGTGGAATTTGTGTGATGGGCGTCTTCTAGACAAATCTTTCGTCAAGTACCAGTGGCACATACCAAAGGAAGTGACTTTCAACTGCGGTTTGTTTGCGCTAAACACCGCTCGCATGAGGATTGTGGGGCAACAACTGGCATGTGAACGCGGCGGGCGACTGGTTTTCGCCGGTCTCGACTTTACAGCCCGGGCAGGCCGCATGCTGGTGTTGCGCGGGCCCAACGGGGCCGGCAAGACATCTCTGCTGCGTCTTATCGCCGGACTGGCCGAACCTGCCGGCGGCACGTTGGCCTTTGAAGAGGCCTCCCTGCCCGCAGATACACTGCTTGGCGAACATGTTCACTTCATTGCCCACCAGGACGCCATCAAGCTGCATCTGTCAGTGGAGGAAAACCTCAGCTTCTGGTCGGGATTCTTCGGCGGCGGTGATGTGGCAGGCGCGATGACAGCCATGAACCTTGACGCCCTCGGTCAATTTCAGGCCCAGCGTCTGTCTGCCGGTCAAAAGCGCCGTCTGGGTCTTGCCCGTCTTGCTCTGGTTGAAAAACCCGTGTGGTTGCTGGATGAGCCAACCGTCGGACTGGACACCGCCTCACAGAAACTGCTGGCGAAGATGATGACACGGCATCTTGACGGCGGTGGCATCATCATCGCATCCACGCACATAGACTTGCCTGTCAAATCCAGCGATGTGCTGGATTTTGCCAGACTTGCAGACCGGGCTGGATGACATGAGGTCAGCCTTTACATCCGTTGTTGTCCGCGACTTCAGCCTTGCCATCCGGCAGGGCGGCAGTATCGGTACGGCCATCGGTTTCTTCCTGACCGTCATCGTGTTGTTGCCGCTGGGCCTGGGGCCGGACCAGCAATTGTTACAGCGCATTGCGCCCGGCGCGTTGTGGATCGCCCTGCTGCTATCGGTGCTGTTGTCCGCTGACCGGTTATACCAGACCGACCATGATGACGGGTCGCTTGAAATCATGGCGCTGTCGTCGACACCGCTGGAGGTTGTTGTGCTGGCCAAGGCGTCGGTTCACTGGCTCACGTCCGGATTGCCGCTGGCAATCGCTGCTCCGGTGTTCGGTTTCCTGCTCAACCTTGATGCAGCGCTCATCGTGCCGCTTGGCATTGCCATGGTGACCGGGTCACTGGCGCTGTCGCTGCTCGCCAGCCTGGGTGCGGCCATCACGGTCGGTCTGCGCCAGGGCGGATTGCTGGTCTCGCTGCTGGTGCTGCCGCTTTACGTGCCGGTGATGATATTCGGCGTTCTCGCTTCATCAGGTGCCCAGTCCGGCATTGATAATTCCGGCACCGCCCTGATCATCCTGGTTGCCATTGTGTTGGCGGCTTTGGTTGTTACGCCGTTTGCCTCCGCTGCGGCCCTGCGCAGCTACATGCGCTGATCACTGCTGATTGACCGGCCTGTGACCACGTCACCATTGCGCACGCCCATGGCTGGCGTTACAGAGATATTATGAGTTCGATAGAAAGATTTGCCAATCCGACCCGTTTCATGCGCCTGCAGACTGCGGTTCAGCCATGGGTGTGGATGATCACCTTGGCATTGTTCAGCGTCGGCCTGTTCCTCGGCCTGACACGCGCGCCTGCCGACTACCAGCAGGGCGAAACCGTGCGCATCATGTATGTGCATGTGCCGGCTGCATGGTCTGCCCTGATGGTGTACACGGTGATGGCCGTCGCCAGCATTGTCGGGATCGTTTTCCGCCATCCGCTCGCCGATATAGCGGCCAAGGCAGCGGCCCCCATTGGAGCGGCTTTTTGCTTTCTGGCGCTGGCCACAGGGTCTCTGTGGGGCAAGCCCATGTGGGGCACCTGGTGGGTCTGGGACGCGCGTCTCACCTCCATGTTCGTGCTCCTGCTGTTGTATCTGGGCTATATGGCCATATGGCAGGCAATAGACGATCCGCGCCGGGCATCGCGCATCGCTGCAATCGTCGCCATTGTCGGTTTCATCAATGTACCGATCGTCAAATTCTCGGTTGACTGGTGGTATTCACTGCATCAGCCGGCCAGCGTGTTCCGGACCGACGGCCCGACGATCCACCCGTCCATCCTGACGCCCCTGCTGATCATGGGGCTTGCCTACAGCTTTCTGTTCCTGGCCCTGCACCTGGTCGCCATTCGCTCTGAAATCGGCGCCCGCCGCATCCGCCAGACCGAACTGGCCCGCACAGGCGCACTGCAATGAGGAGGCTTTGAGCGCATGGATTTTTCTGCCCCTCATATGGGTTTCGTGATTTCATCCTACGCCATCACATTTGCCGTACTTGGCGCACTGGCATGGTGGATTTTCGCGCGCGCGCGTTGGGTAACCAGGCGCCTCAAGCAGCTCGACGACGAAGGCGCGCAGCGCCGCCGCACATCAGGACAGCGCGAACCATGAGTAACCAGGTCACCGACAATCCGCCGAAACAGGGCCGCTCCTGGGTACTTGTGCCTGTGCTGGTCTTCGCAGGTCTCGCAGCCATTTTCATGACCGGCCTGCAGAGCGGCGATCCTTCGAAACTGCCGTCGGCCCTGATCAACCAGCCGGCCCCGTCCTTTGACCTGCCGGCCCTGGAGGGCCTCACAATCGATGAGGTTGCGGTTCCCGGCGTCACTTCGGACAGCCTGGCCCAGGGCAAGGTCACCCTGGTCAATGTCTGGGCATCCTGGTGCGGTCCGTGCCGTGAAGAACACCCGCAGCTCATGGAACTGGCCAAACGTGACGACATTGTTCTCGCCGGTCTCAATTACAAGGACCAGCGCGAAAACGCACTGCGGTTTCTCAATGCGCTGGGCAACCCGTACTCAAGTGTCGGTGTTGATGCGAACGGCCGCGCGGCTGTTGACTGGGGCGTCTACGGCGTCCCTGAAACGTTTGTGATCAATGGCGAAGGGACGATCGTCTACAAGTTCACCGGGCCGATCAGCCCACAGGCCTTGCGTGAACAGGTCATACCGGCAATCGAAAAAGCCCGCCAGCCATAACCGGCCAGCGGGTTTGATATCGACACCGGTTATTGGTGTTCACGAAAATGTGAACGCTTATTCAGCTTCGTCAAGCTTCTCCGACAGCACCTGAAGCGATGCGATGAACGCTTTACGATTGCGTTCCGGCAGTGCTTCAACGAGCGCCTGATCCACCAGCGACACCTGCGGTTGTGCGTTCAGCAGCATGTCCCGGCCGGCTTCCGTCAAGGAGACGAAATTCACCCTGGCATCCTTGTCACTGCGCTTGCGTGACAAATACCCGTGGGTTTCCAGACGATTCACAAGATCAGCCAGCGTTGAGCGATCAATGCCGGTTTCCTTCACCAGAGTGGTCTGGCTTTGGCCTTCATTGTGAAAAACGGCTTCTAACACGGTAAATTGGCGCTGAGTCAGGCCGGATTTCCCTCTGCGATCAGAATATAAATCAGCTGAATATTGAGCGGCGCGCTTTAACCAGAAGCTGACCGGCGCTATATTTTCTTTGGTATTCGGCACACTGCTTGAATCTGGACGATCATCCATAATATAAGCCCCCCGGCTTTGTTGTTAATCACACTAAAATTTTCACATGTGCACAAACTGTACACACTTCTCAGTACATATACCATTCTGATCCGTATGTCTCACATTTTCTTGTCAAATTTACGTTCCGTCATCCAAAATCTGTCAAATCTGCTTGTCTTCGGGGTCCGGAAGCATGTGCTTCTGCATCAACGGCAACTGCGCCAGAGCAAAAATCATGGTCAGCGGCATCGTTCCCCAGACCTTGAAGGCAACCCAGAAATCGGTGGATTGCGTGCGCCATACAAATTCGTTCAGGGCGGCAAGAACAAAGAAGAAAATCCCCCATCGCAGCGTCAGTTTTCGCCAGCCCTGATGATCCAGCGCGAAGGCCGCGTCGAAGACGTACGCCAGCAGGGAACGCCCGAACGCCAGGCCAATCAGCAGCACCGCGCCAAAGAACACGTTGACGATGGTTGGCTTGACCTTGATGAACGTGTCGTCCTGAAGCCACAATGTCAGCCCGCCCATGACAAGCACAACGACGCCCGTGATCAATGGCATGATGGCCAGGTGCCGGCTGATAATCCAGCTGGCTGCAATCGATGCCAGCATCACCACCATGAACACCGCCGTTGCCAGAAAAATCGGCTGCGGGAACAGGTTTTCAAGCCCGAAGCGTTCGATCAGCGCAGCGCCCTTGGCATTCACAAAAAAGAACACCACCAATGGTCCAAGTTCCAGTGCCAGTTTCAGCACCGGATTTATTTTCGGCTTGTCGGCAACCTCACTCAATGTCTTGTCCTTCCTCGGCACCGGCAATGGCGCGGGCAAAGCCTTCTGCATCAAACGGCTGCAGGTCCTCAATTTTTTCACCGACCCCGATCGCGTGAACCGGCAGTCCGAACTTCTCGGCAATCGCCACCAGAATGCCGCCGCGCGCGGTGCCATCCAGCTTCGTCATGATGATGCCTGTGACACCGGCGACCTTGGTGAACACTTCCGCCTGCGACACGGCATTTTGCCCAGTGGTCGCATCCAGCACCAGCAGCACGGCATGCGGGGCTGCTTCATCCTTCTTCTTGATGACCCGAACGATCTTGTCCAGTTCGCTCATCAGGTCGGCCTTGTTCTGCAGCCTGCCAGCCGTATCGATCATCAATATGTCAGTGCCGTCTGCTTGAGCCTGTTCAAGCGCATCATATGCCAGGCCCGCAGCGTCAGCACCGGTCGGGCGTGACAGCACCGTGGCGCCGACCCGCTCACCCCAAACCGTCAATTGCTCGATTGCCGCGGCACGGAATGTGTCGCACGCGGCAATCATCACCTTGAAGCCCTCAGCTTTGCGCAATGGCGCCCAGCTTGCCGATGGTTGTTGTCTTGCCCGCGCCGTTCACACCCACCACCAGAATGACGAACGGTTGTGTTTCAGCGTCGAAATTGAACGGTATCTCGACCGGTTTCAGAACCTTGACGATCTCGGCCGCCATGATCCGGCGTACCTCGACGGGGTCAATCTCCTTGTCATAACGCCCGCGCGCCACCTGCTCGGTGATGCGGGTTGCCATGGCAACACCAAGATCTGCCTGGATCAGCACATCTTCCAGATCCTGCAGTGTGTCCGCATCCAGCTTGCGCTTGGTGAAGATGCTGGTGATGTTTGTCGACAGCGATTTTGATGACTTCGACAGTCCTTCACGCAGCCGGCCAAACCAGCCCTTCGGCTGTTCAGGCTCAGGCTCAGGCTCAGGCTCAGGCTCAGGCTCAGGCTCAGGCTCAGGCTCAGGCTCAGGCTCAGGCTCAGGCTCAGGCTCAGGCTCAGGCTCAGGCTCAGGCTCAGGCTCAGGCTCAGGCTCAGGCTCAGGCTCAGGCTCAGGCTCAGGCTCAGGCTCAGGCTCAGGCTCAGGCTCAGGCTCAGGCTCAGGCTCAGGCTCAGGCTCAGAAACTATTTCTGATTCGGGCGCAACCGCAACTTCTAATTCAGGCTCCGGTTCAATTTCGGCAATCGGTTCCGGTTCGGGCTCAGGTTCAGGGGCAACGTCTTGTTGAACTGTCTCTGGTTCAGTTTCCGCAACCGGCGCTTTCTCGGCTGGTTTCTGCTTTTCCGGCTTTGCCTCGGCAGGCGCTTTCTTGGCAGGCGCCTTCTTTGCCGGTGCCTTTGCCTTCGGCGCTTCTGCCGCTTCCTGTTTTACCTCTGGCTCAGGTACAATTTCCGGTTCAGGTGTGACATCCGGCTCGAGCACCACCTCCGGCTCCAATGTGGCTTCCGGTTCAGGCGCGGTCTCTTCCTTAGGCCCCGTAAAGCTTTCCTTCAGCCGGCCAAGCAAGCCCTTTTTCTTTGGCGCAGCATCAACTACGGCGGCTTCCGCGACCGGTTCAGGATCCGGCTCAGGAACCTTTTCGGGCGCTGGGGCCGGCTCATCAGCCGGTTCCGGTTCGCTGGCCGGTTCGCCAGCCGGTTCCGGTGCGGGCAATTGCTCCTGCACCACCTCTTCTTGAGGTTGTTCTTCTTCCTTCTTGCCACCGATGCGATTGAAAAGTTTCTTGAAAAAGCTCAAACAACCAGCTCCCCGGCCAGATCATGGCCCGCCGGATGCAGCAGGCGCACCGGCGCGATGTCGCCGGGCTTCATGCTGCGCCCGGCAATTTCGACATTCAGGTAATGCGGCGTGCGGCCCCGCGTTTCAGTTTCAAACAGCACATCCTTCGTTTGCCCGACCTGGGACGTCACAAAGCCGGACAACCGCTTTTCACCGGCCATCCGCAATGCTTTAGCCCGCGCCTTGATGTCGGCGCCATTGACTTGCGGCATCTTTGCCGCCGGCGTTCCGGGCCGGACGGAATAGGGGAAAACGTGCAGGAAGGTCAGCCCGCAGTCCTCTACCAGCCTGATCGAGTTTTCAAACATCGCATCGGTTTCGGTTGGAAATCCGGCAATGATGTCGGCACCGAAAACCACATCCGGTCTCCTGCGGCGCACATCGTCGCAAAACCGGATGGCGTCGTCACGCAGGTGCCGGCGTTTCATGCGCTTCAAGATCATGTCGTCGCCCGCCTGCAGGGACAAATGCAAATGCGGCATCAGGCGCTCTTCTTCCTCAATCGCAATCAGCAGGTCTTCATCAGCTTCAACCGAATCGATCGACGAGATCCGCAACCGCTGCAGTTCCGGCACGGTTTTCAATATCCGCCGCACCAGATTGCCCAGGCCCGGCTGGCCGGGAAGGTCCTTGCCGTAGGACGTGATATCCACGCCCGACAGCACAACTTCAGGGCAACCCGACGCCACCAGCGCACGTATCTGGGCAACCACTTCACCGGCTCCCACCGAGCGGGAATTACCACGGCCAAACGGAATGATGCAGAAGGTGCAGCGATGATCACATCCGGTCTGCACCTGCACAAACGCCCGCGTGCGCTCGCCGAAGCCGTCGAGCATGTGCAGCGCGGTCTCCCTGACCTGCATGATGTCATTGACCCGCACCGGCGTTTCGCCTGCCAGCCCGAAGTCCAGCGCGCCTGCACGCCATGTGTCCGCCTTGAGCTTTTCCTCATTGCCCACAACCAGGTCCACTTCATCCATGGCCGCAAATGCCGGTCCATCCACCTGGGCAGCACACCCGGTTACGATAATGCGCGCGTCCGGCCTGTCCTTGCGGGCCCGCCTGATGGCCTGCCGGGCCTGGCGCTGGGCCTCGGCTGTTACCGCGCAGGTATTGATGACGACGGCGTTTTGCAGGCCCGCCGCGTCGGTATGAGAGCGCATGACCTCTGCCTCATAGGCATTCAGCCGGCAGCCAAAATTGATGATATCGACTGGCTTGTTCACGAGTTCGCATCTTCCAGCACAGGCAGTTCGCCTTCAAAGTCATAAGTCACCGGCCCGGTCATCAGAATATGATCGCGCTGATCCCATTCAATCATCAGGTCGCCGCCCGGCAGCGTGATCGTGACGTCACGCCCGGTTCGTTTGGTCCGCGCCGCTGAAACCGCAACAGCACACGCTGCCGTGCCGCAAGCCTGCGTCAAGCCGACACCACGCTCCCACACTTTCACTTCGACGTGGGATGGCGATATCACGCGGGCAAGCGAAATATTGGCCCGCTCGGGAAATATCGGATGATTTTCCAGCAGCGGCCCGGTCCTGGACAGGTCCGTGACCTCAAGATCATCGACCCAGAAAATCGCATGGGGATTGCCCACATTGACCGCAGACGGCGTGTGCAGGATGGGCGCATCGATCGGCCCGATCTGCAGTTCTATGCCGCTTGTGTCGTAAAACTCCTCTGCCAGCGGGATATCCTGCCATCCGAATTTCGGCACGCCCATATCAACGGTAACCAGGCCCGCGTCCGCCTTGCGGCAGGCAAGAAACCCGCCTTTGGTATCAATGGTGGCCGCATCGCTACCTGTCTCGGTAAACAGGATGTCAGCCACGCAGCGCGAGGCATTGCCGCAGCTTTCCACTTCATGGCCTTCTGCATTGTAGATCCGCATGCGCACGTCAGCCACATCGGATTTTTCCATCACGATGAACTGGTCACAGCCGATACCGGTTTGCCGGTGCGACCAGGCATGAACCTGTTCAGGTGTAAAACGGCGTTGTTCAGCGCGGCCGTCAACAATGATGAAATCATTGCCCAGCCCGTTCATCTTGCGAAACGGAATATGTGTGTTCGTGCTCATTAAGCGCCTTATATGGTGAAATGCACCCAACTTGCCAGAGGTAACGAAGAGTGTGGCGTTTGGAACAACACGAGACAGACCGCATCGGGTAAGGCCGTTCGCCAGTCAAACAACCCAGAACGGCGCGAGGGGCGCAGCGCCGAGTAAAGCTGTTCACCGGGATTAAGATTGACCCGGAGCCGCAATTACCCTATTGAACCGGCCACTCCAGATGCCAAAATGAATTGGCAGGCTTACTGACACATGGGCGGGCTCAACCGCATCCGGGAGGTCAGGGGTCCACATCCGTCCGCGAAGGTTCGCGCACGGGTGCCATTTTGCTTTGCGTAACCGGTTTGGGAAAGACGATATGTTCGAAACACTTCAAGATCGCCTCGGTGGTATCTTCGACAAGCTGACGGGCCGTGGCGCCCTGTCGGAGGCTGATGTCGATACCGCCATGCGTGAAGTGCGCCGCGCCCTGATCGAAGCTGACGTTGCCCTGGAAGTGGTGCGCACCTTTGTCGAGCAGGTCAGGGAACGGGCCATCGGCAAGGAAGTCATCAAATCGGTGACCCCGGGCCAGATGGTCGTCAAGATCGTCAATGACGCCATTGTCGACATGCTGGGCAAGGATCCTGCGCCCCTCAACCTCAAGGCGGCACCACCGGTGCCGATCCTCATGGTCGGCCTGCAGGGCTCTGGTAAAACCACCACGACCGCCAAGATCGCCAAGCGGCTGCTGGAACGTGACAAGAAGAAGGTCATCATGGCCTCGCTTGACACAAGGCGACCTGCCGCGCAGGAACAGCTTGCCATTCTGGGCGAGCAGATCTCGGTTGACACGCTGCCCATCGTAAAGGGCGAAGACCCGGCAACGATCACCAAACGCGCCATGTCGGAAGCCAGAAAGGGCGGCTATGACGTTGTCATGCTGGATACCGCCGGCCGTCTCTTCATCGACGAAGAACTCATGGCGGAAGTCCAGGCTATTCGCGATATCGCCAAGCCGGCCGAAACCCTGCTGGTTGCAGATGCGCTGACCGGTCAGGACGCGGTTAATCTGGCGCGGTCGTTTGATGAACAGGTCGGCATTTCCGGCCTCGTCCTGACCCGTATTGACGGCGATGGCCGCGGCGGTGCTGCCCTGTCGATGCGCGCTGTCACCGGCAAGCCGATCAAGCTGCTGGGCACCGGCGAAAAACTCGATGGTCTTGAAGACTTCCATCCCGAACGCATCGCATCGCGCATTCTCGGCATGGGTGACGTGGTCTCGCTGGTTGAAAAAGCCGCCCAGACCATAGATCACGACAAGGCAGCCAAGATGGCTGCCCGCATGAAGAAAGGGGTTTTCGATCTCGAAGACCTCGCCGACCAGCTCAAGCAGATGCAGAAAATGGGCGGCATGTCAGGCCTGATGGGCATGATGCCCGGTCTTGGCAAGATGAAGAAGCAACTGGAAGACGCCGATCTCGACAATTCGGTGCTCAAGCGCCAGCTCGCGATAATCTCATCGATGACCGCCAAGGAAAAACGCAATCCGAAACTCATGAATGCCTCGCGCAAGAAGCGTGTCGCCAAAGGCTCCGGTGTTGAAGTCCAGGAAATCAACCGTCTGCTCAAAATGCATATCCAGATGGCCGGCATGATGAAGAAGATGGGCAAGGGCAAAGGCGGCCTGCTTGGCAAGATGATGGGCATGGGCGGTGGTGCCGGCATGCCGTCACCTGAGGAAATGGAAAAGATGCAGGCAGAGCTTGCCCAGATGGACCCGGATTCAGTACCGCCGGAACTCAAGGAACTCGCCAGCGGCAAGATGCCGAAAATGCCGGCCGGCCTGCCTGGCATGGGCGGTGGCATGCCCGGACTGCCGGGTCTCGGCGGCAAGGGCGGATTGCCCGGCCTCGGCGGCGGCGGCGGCTTCAAGGGGCTGCCCGGATTTGCGAAGAAAAAGAAATAACAACGAACTCAACAAAATCTAGTCAGACATGTGAACACCCAAGGAGAATTTGGACATGGCATTGAAAATCAGACTGGCCCGTGGCGGCTCGAAAAAACGTCCCTACTACCGTATCGTGGTAGCCGACATAAACGCACCGCGCGATGGCCGCTTCATCGAGAAAATCGGCACTTACAACCCGCTGCTGCCGAAGGATTCAGCGGACCGTGTCAACCTTGACGTAGATCGTGCAAAGTACTGGATGAGCGTCGGCGCCAAGCCAACCGATCGCGTGCTTCGCTTCCTGGATGCGCTCGGCCTCGAAAAACGCGAGCCCCGCAACAACCCGAACAAGGCCAAGCCGGGCAAAAAGCGTGTTGAACGTGAAGCTGCTGAAGCCGAAGCTGCAACCGCAGCCAAGGACGCAGCAGAAGCAGAAGCCACTGCTGCAAAGGAAGCTGCCGAAACCGCTGCAGCTGCACCGGCTGAAGAAGCTCCGGCTGAGGCTCCCGCCGAAGAAGCTCCGGCAGAAGAAGCAGCCTCCTAAAGGGCTGGTGCCTGAATGCCCGAGCATTCGCGCATTGTCCTTGGCGTCATAACCGGCGTGCATGGTATTCAGGGTGAAGTGAAGCTGAAGAGCTTCACCGCTGATCCTGAGGCCATCGCGTCCTATGGCCCGCTGGATGCATCCAACGGCACCGTGCTGGAGATAAAATCACTTAAAGCCCACAAGGACCTGTTTCGCGCCCGCATCGACGGTGTAACCGATCGCAACACGGCTGAGACCCTCAAGGGGCTTGAACTGTCCATTGCGCGCGACCGGTTGCCTGAACCGGAAGACGACGAGGTCTATCACACAGATCTGATCGGGCTTTCTGTTCTGGATATGAGTGGCGCGCAAATCGGGACGGTTGTGGATATAGTGGACTTTGGGGCCGGCGAACTGATCGAACTGAAACTGCACGAAGTAACATCGACAGTGTTGATGCCATTCAACAGGCAAACCGTACCGGACATCGATCTTGACGCCGGCACACTGAGCATCGATCCTCCCGACGGACTGCTGGACGACGATACTGAATGACGCTGGTTGGCAACCGGTTCGTCAATCTGCAATTTCAGTCAGAAAGAGGAACCGCGAGACCATGTCATTTCTGGCGACAGTGCTGACGCTTTACCCGGACATGTTTCCCGGGCCACTTGGCCTGTCCATGGCAGGCCGGGGCCTGGAAGACGGTATCTGGTCGCTTGAGGCACGAGATATCCGCGAATATGCAACTGACAAGCATGCCTCGGTAGACGACACACCGGCAGGCGGTGGTCCGGGCATGGTGTTGAAACCTGATGTCCTGGCCCGCGCCATTGACGCAGCAGGCATCGGCGAAGATACCCGTCCCCGTCTGCTGATGAGCCCGCGGGGCCGCCCGCTAACTCAAGACTATGTGCGTGAACTCGCTGCCGGCAGTGGCGTCGTCATCGTGTGCGGCCGGTTCGAAGGGGTCGATGAGCGGGTTATCGAAGCGCGCGGCCTGACCGAGATATCGGTAGGAGACTATGTATTGTCAGGCGGAGAACCTGCTGCCCATATCGTTCTGGATGCGATCGTGAGGCTGCTGCCCGGCATTATGGGCAATGATGCATCCGGCACTGACGAGAGTTTCGAGCACGGGCGTCTGGAACATCCGCAATACACCAGGCCGCGCAAGTGGGAGGGCCTTGAAATTCCGCCGGTCCTGCTGTCCGGAGACCACGCCGCCATAGCGCGCTGGAAGCGCGAACAGTCGGAAAAACTGACCAGGGAACGCAGACCGGACCTCATTCGGCCAAAACTACCAAACAAATAACCCAATTATACGGATAGACATTGACTTTTACACTCTCACACGGGTAAAGACCCGCATCGCAAGATCATCAGGTGGTCCGGCTCAAGCCATTGGAGTGCCGAAAGATGATTGTATCTGAAAATGTTGGAGCGACTTGTCTGCGTTGAAATGAATGCAGGCCGCACCAAAAAGGAATTCGTCCGATGAACATTATCCAGCAGCTCGAGCTCGAGCAGGCTCAGGCCATTACTGCCAAACGCGAAATTCCGGAATTCGGCCCCGGCGACACCATAGTTGTTGCTGTGCGTGTGACAGAAGGCGAACGTTCGCGTATCCAGAACTATGAAGGCGTCGTGATCGCCCGTTCCGGTGCCGGCATCAATGAAAACTTCACTGTACGCAAGCTGAGCTATGGCGAAGGCGTGGAACGGGTATTCCCGATCTACTCGCCGCTGGTTGAAGGCGTGAAGGTGTTGCGCCGCGGCAAGGTTCGCCGCGCGAAACTGTATTACCTGCGTGGCCGCACCGGCAAGCGCGCACGTATTGCAGAAAAGAAGCGGGCAATCGTTGTACCTGGTGCCGCCGAAGCAGCAGCCGCCAAGGCTGAAGCAGCCAACGCACCACAGGTGGTTGATGACGTTTCGCTGATTTCCGGTGTTGGTGATGTGCTCGCTGAAAAGCTGGCCGGCGAAGGCGTGACCAGCCTGACCCAGATCGCCAAGTGGAAGAAGGACGATATTGCCGATTACGACGAAAAGCTGTCACTCGGCGGCCGCGTCGAGCGCGAAGAATGGGTTGTCCAGGCCAAGGAATTGCTGGAAGGCAAAGCTCCCCGTGCCAAGGTTGACCAGGAAGCTGCCGACAAGGCTGCCGACGCAGAATAAGCAGCCGCATTCAGAGTTTTTGAAAGGCCGGGACCTGTTTCCCGGCCTTTTTCGTCGGCCCGCCAGCTTCACCCATTACAGCAAAGCCAACCCGGCATTTTGCAGGCACCGAGAACGGCCCGCCGAAGGCGGATAAGCTGTTCGATCAGTTAAAATCACACGGCCCGCCGAAGGCGGATAAGCTGTTCGATCAGTTAAAATCACACGGCCCGCCGAAGGCGGATAAGCTGTTCGATCAGCTAAAATCACACGGCCTGTCGAAGGCAGACAGGCTGTTCTATCAGCTAAAACGAGAACGGCCTTGCCGCAGACAAGTAAGCTTTTAGACCTCAAAACACTCCAAAAATACCCTATTTCAGCCCCCGCATCGGCATATTGGAGTGCTGAAATATGACAATTGGAAGGGCTTGGGGGCCATGAATAATGGAGTATTTGTCATGGCCACAGATTATCAAAATGAGCACCGCTCATCACATGCACCCGACTATCGCACCCGTTCCGGCGGCTCAAACGGCTGGCTGATCGGCCTTGCCGTTGCAATTCTGCTTGCAATGATTGCCTTTTTCTCGTTCGCCGGCTCTGATCGCCCGGCGATAACAACCGGCACGACCACTGAGCAGGTCATAGTACCGCCCGCAACTGAAAGCGCACCAGCCGCGCAGGATCAGGTTGTTCCACCGGCTACAACTGCACCGGCGCCTGCTGCACCAGCGCAGTAGTTGCGGAAACAAGGAGCGGCGCACCTCTTTGTGCGCCGCTCCAACTGACATTCACTTCTTGCGCCACAACATGTACAGCCCCAGAGGTGGCCGGGCCTCTGCACGCTCAAGGTCGGCGCAGAAGTGTGATATGTCATGCCCGACCTCGTGCATGTGCTGCAGTTCAAGTCCGACCTTGAGACCGGCATTCACGATATCCGACATCTTGTGGGTGAACGAGTAATGCGGGTTGGAGGCATATTGCTCGTAGCCGAAATAGTCCAGGCCCGTGGTTTCCACGAACGGGTCGGTATGAAAGTAGGAATGGGTAAGCCTTGACGGCCCGCCATTCTCATCCGGCTCATACATGAACAGGACCGGGTGCATTTCTTCCATTACCCAGTGCCCACCGGGCACGATCAGGTTTGAAACCGCAGAGAAGAACCCGTCCAGGTCCGGCATCCATCCCAGCACGCCGATTGTGGTCATCGCAATGTCGAAGCGGCCCTTCAGGTCAGCCGGCAGCGCATAGACATCCGCCGCCTGGAAACTTACCTCGCCATCATATCCGGCGATTTCAGCTAGCTCGCGCGCCTGCTCCAGAAAGGCATCTGCCTGATCAATCCCGAGGCACTGGCCTGCGCCCATGCCCTTCAGCGACAGCAGGTCTTTACCGTTATTGCACGCGACCTGCACGACCGATTTGCCTGCAACATCAACTCGCTCCAGCATGCTGACGATTTCATCTGCCAGATAATTATAACCGCCTTGCGCAAACCGCTCGCGCAGTTGCGCCTGATTGTGGGCCGCATGGCGCGGCGCCGCCTCGTTCCAGGCCTGCTTGTTGGAAGCAACATACTTTTCACGATCACTCATGTGGACAATCCCTATCAATCCCGGGAGCAGGTCCAAGACCCCTTCCCCTGTGCCTTGTTACGCTGTAGCAAACACCATGTCCTTACCGTCCGATCTTACCAGTCTTCACCTGGCCGCATTTGCCCTGCTGTTTGCAGCGTGGTGGCTGTATTCGCCTATTCTGTCATTGTTCGGGCGCGGTACACTGAATGCGCAACTGGGTATCGTGCGCCTGCGCTGGATGCGATTGTCCACCCAGCGCGCCCAGCGCCCGTTTGACGCCATATTGCTCAACCAGATCATCAATTCAGTGGCCTTCTTCGGCTCTGCTTCGCTGATCGTCCTGGCGGCATTGCTTGGCACTTTTGCCAATGTGTCATCGGTTCACGCGGTGTTGTCACAACTGCATTTTGTGGCACCCATGAGTATCGAACTGCTGGCGGCAAACCTGTCCGTAGTGGTGTTGATCCTCGGCATCAGTTTCTTTGCCTTCACCTATTCGTTGCGCAAACTCATCTACACCGTCGCACTGAGTGGCGGATTGCCCGACCAGGCGGAAGAGACCCCGCAATCCACCATTCAGATTGAAGCAACCGCTACCGTGCTGACGGAAGCTGTGCGCAGTTTCAATAATGGCATCCGCGGCTACTATTATGCCGTTGCCGCCTTGTTCCTGCTGCTCGGGCCGGTGCCGTGCATCATTGCGACGTGCACGGTGATGGCAATGCTGTTCTACCGCCAGACACTGACGGCCACGGCGCGTGCCATCGGCACCTATGTCGATGCCGTCAATGAAGAAGAAAAACTGCGCAAATAAAAACCCTGCAGGCCATGCGGCCTGCAGGGTTCAAAGCCTGTAACTGAAAGTGCGCTGAATTAAGAAGCGTCTTCCAGATTGTCAGCCGACATCTTGCCGCTGCGCTGGTCTGTTACCAGTTCAAACTTTACCTTCTGGCCTTCGTTCAAGGTGCCCATGCCTGCGCGCTCAACGGCGGAGATATGAACAAAAGCGTCCTTGGAACCATCTTCCGGCTCAATGAAACCGAAGCCTTTGGTTGTGTTGAAAAATTTTACTGTGCCTACTGGCATGGTCGTTGTCCCTTCAAAGGAGAAACCCGCTCATTCACACCTTGTGATGGCTGGGTCAGTACATTGCTCACATTGTCAGGAATAACGAGGTTAAACGGCGCACCGGATATCAGGCATCACCAGACAAGTTCGGTCTATACAGGCCCGTATATGAGTGATCTTGATGCAAATTGCAATTGATAAGCGAAAATAAACCTGAAAACGGCTAACGGCTGAAACCGTCCAATTTGTTCCCAAAGCAGTGCTGGAGCGACATGAATTCTACTGAACCCATGTCGCTCCAGCACTTTGGAAACGATCAGTCTTATGATTCAGGCGGCCGCTTCGGATGCGGCATTGTCCGAAACAATGATTTCAATAACCGCTGCCTTGGCAATCATCGATTCACGCCCGTCCTTGTGCATGAATTCCAGTATCGGGCTATCCCCGCCGAGAACACGCTTGATGTCACTGCTCATGGGCAGCATCAGGGTACCGTCCACTGACCGCCCGTCACTGAGCAGCATCTGCACTTCATAGGATTTTCTGTTGTTGTCATTGTTGAACATTGCACCGCATCCCTGTTGTTGTGCAGGCAGCTATACCAACACAGGCTTTAAGCAATCATCTGAAAATTAGCGGTGATTTTATCAATTTCATCAGCACTGGGCAGGTTTGAGTATTGAGGTGCCGCTCATTGCCCGGGCGGCGCCGATTACTCACAGGCAGTGTGATTAGAACTTTCAGCCTGCGACAAAACGTGCCTTACTGAAAGCGTACAGTACTAAACAGGAGGGTGAAATGTCTGCCAAAATAGTGATTGGCCTTGACGGCAGCGGTTCAGGGGAACGTGCCGTTGCTTATGCCAAGAAACAAGCCAAACAAATAGGGAAATGCGAATTGATCGCTGTCTATGTGATCGAATGGTCACCCTACAGCTTTCAGACACCGGAGGAGAACGAACAACGGCACAAGCGGCGTGAAGAAGAGATTGACGCCGCCAACAGCCGTGTTGTCATACCGGCTGTCGATGCCTTGAAGGCCGAAGGGTTTTCCGCACACGGTGTGGTCAAGCACGGAGACGTTGCCGACCTGCTGAATGCAGTGGCTGTCGAAGAAGGTGCAGATCAGATTGTCGTCGCACGATCATCAGACGGTGGAATTGCAAGCCGCGTGTTCGGCACCTCAACTGCAAAACTCGTCATGACAGCAACTGTCCCGGTCACGGTTGTCGGATAAGGAAACGTCTCATGAAAAAACTTACCCTATCGACCCTCGCGCTCAGCGCGGCAGGGTCTACATCGGCTTTTGCACAAGAAGCCAGAACCATTGACCAGGCTGTAAATGAAACCTTCGCTGCGGTAACAGGCCCATTTGTGAATTTCATTTTCTCGCCCTTTCCCGGCACCAGTTTTCCGTGGATCGTGATGTGGCTGGTGGTTGCCGCATCATTGTTCACGGTCTACTTCGGGTTCATTCAGATCAGAGGCTTCCGGCATTCCATCCAGCTTGTAAAAGGCGATTATGCAGATCCCAATGATGCCGGTGAAGTAAGCCACTTCCAGGCGCTGACAACCGCCCTGTCCGGCACCGTGGGCCTCGGCAACATTGCAGGTGTGGCCGTGGCCGTGGGCATTGGCGGTCCCGGTGCGACGTTCTGGATGATTGTGGCCGGCCTTCTGGGCATGGCATCGAAATTCACCGAATGTACGCTCGGCGTCAAATACCGCAACGAATATGAAGACGGCACCGTTTCAGGTGGCCCGATGTATTATATGTCAAAGGGTTTTGCGGAACGTGGCGTGCCTGGCGGCAAGATCATGGCCGTGGTGTTTTCCATATTCTGTATTCTCGGCGCCCTTGGCGGCGGCAACATGTTCCAGGCCAATCAGGCACACGCCCAGATCTCGGGCATCATGGGTGATTATCCCGGCTGGATTACCGGCATTATATTTGCCCTGGTTGTGTACGCGGTGATTGTCGGTGGCATCAAATCCATCGCCAGCGTGACGGAAAAAGTGGTTCCCTTCATGGGCGTCCTTTATGTTGGTACCGCGCTGATCATCCTGTTGATCAACTACGACAAGATCGGCTGGGCATTCGGCCAGATCTTTGAAGGCGCCTTCACCGGTCTGGGTGTTGCAGGTGGTTTTGTGGGTGCCCTTATTCAGGGTTTCAAACGCGCCGCCTTCTCCAATGAAGCAGGCGTTGGTTCAGCGGCAATCGCTCACTCGGCGGTCCGCACAAAAGAGCCTATCACCGAAGGACTGGTATCCCTGCTGGAGCCTTTCATCGACACGGTCGTGATTTGCACCATGACCGCTCTGGTCATCACCATTTCCGGATTGCTGATCGTTGATCCGGCAACCGGCAACTTCGTGCTTGATGGCAATTCCATCGCAACAGTCGGCGGTGTTTCCGGCGTCTCGCTGACCTCTGCCGCGTTTGCAACCGGCTTCAGCTGGTTCCCGTATGTGCTCGCAGTTGCGGTGGTCCTGTTCGCTTTCTCAACCATGATCTCCTGGTCATATTACGGTTTGAAAGCCTGGACCTACCTGTTCGGCGAAGGCAAGACCACAGAACTGGTGTTCAAGATCATCTTCTGTGTCTTCGTCGTCATCGGCGCCTCGGCCAGCCTTGGCCCCGTGATCGACTTCTCTGACGCGGCAATCTTTGCCATGGCAGTGGTCAATATCACGGCGCTCTACTTCCTGATGCCGATCGTGAAGAAGGAAATGAACTCGTACATGGCCCGCCTGAAGTCTGGCGAGATCAAGCGGTTCAAACACTAATTCCAGAGCTCGCACAAACACTGATGCCGGAGTGGCTAACACCACTCCGGCATTTTCTATAGGCGATTCAACTGCTGCTGAGCACGCGAATTGCGATCAGGAAACAAACTACGGAGCCGATAGACGCAATGGTCCTGGCATGGTTCCGCAAGGTCCATGAAGCCGCATGGACAGTCCGGTAGGCTGCTGTTTTCGCACTTTCATGGTTCGTGGCATCAAATTGCTGAATCGTGCGGCCACAAACCATTTCCAGATGACAAATGCGCCCGGCCTCGCTAGTTTGCGACCAATTCTGAACACTTTCAAATGACTTGAGGATTTTCATGGCTGGCCCACGCACCTTGTATGACAAAATCTGGGACGATCACCTGGTTCATGAGGCTGACGACGGCACATGCCTGCTCTATATCGACCGTCATCTGGTACATGAAGTAACCAGCCCGCAGGCTTTTGAAGGCTTGCGCATGACAGGACGCAGTGTCCGCGCACCTGAAAAAACCCTGGCTGTGGTTGACCACAACGTGCCGACCACCGACCGCTCAAAAGGTATCGCGGAAGAAGAAAGCCGCATTCAGGTCGAAACGCTGGCAAAAAACGCCGCCGAGTTTGGTGTGCAGTACTTCTCCGAGACAGATGCGCGCCAGGGTATTGTGCACATCATTGGCCCGGAACAGGGCTTCACCCTGCCCGGCACCACCATTGTGTGTGGTGACAGTCATACCTCCACCCACGGGGCATTTGGCGCACTGGCCCACGGCATCGGCACCTCGGAAGTGGAACACGTTCTGGCAACCCAGACGCTGATCCAGAAAAAGGCCCGCAACATGAAAGTGCAGGTTGATGGTAAACTGGCCAAAGGTGCGACGGCAAAAGACATCATCCTGGCGGTTATAGGTGAAATCGGCACAGCCGGCGGCACCGGCCACGTCATCGAATTTACTGGAGAAGCTATCCGCGATCTGTCCATGGAAGGCCGCATGACGGTCTGCAACATGACCATCGAAGGCGGTGCGCGCGCCGGCATGATTGCCCCTGACGAAAAGGCCTACGAATACCTGAAGGGCCGTCCCATGTCGCCGTCGGGTGCCAACTGGGACGCCGCGATGGCGTACTGGAAAACCCTGTTCTCCGATGACGGTGCCCATTTCGATGAGGTCATCACCCTGGATGCCGCGTCTCTGCCGCCGATCGTGTCGTGGGGCACATCACCGGAGGACGTCATCTCCGTATCAGGGAGCGTGCCAAATCCTGAAGATATTGCAGACGAGGCAAAGCGGGTCTCCAAGCAACGTGCGCTGGACTATATGGGCCTGGCTCCCGGCACCAAAATAACCGACATTGGTCTTGATGTCGTATGGATCGGGTCGTGCACCAATGGTCGTATCGAGGACTTGCGCGAAGCTGCCCGCATCATCGAAGGCAAGAAGATCTCCGAGCGGCTGGATTATGCCATGATCGTACCCGGCTCCGGTGTTGTGAAAGCCCAGGCGGAAGCCGAGGGCCTGGACCGGATATTCACCGCTGCAGGCTTCGAATGGCGTGAGCCGGGCTGTTCCATGTGTCTCGGCATGAACCCTGATCAGCTCAAGCCCGGTCAGCGCTGTGCATCCACGTCAAATCGCAACTTTGAAGGCCGCCAGGGTTTCAAGGGCCGGACCCATCTGGTGTCTCCTGCGATGGCTGCTGCAGCCGCTATTGCCGGCCATTTTGTCGATGTCCGCACACTCACATGAGGTAATCCGCACACTAACATAAGATAACTTGCGGTTCACCCTTGCGCATCATCTGTTAATATGTTGGAAACCATATTAATCCGGTTTGGGGCAATGCCGGTCAAAACGAATTTGCGTATCCCTTGTGAACCAGTTCGTGTTTTTTGAGTATTGGGGGACTTATGTCCACGACGACACCTGCTGCCGACACACGATTCCTTCGCCGTGTGCTGGTTTTTCTTGTTGTAGCAACGCTTGCATCCGGCGCCATGATGGCCTATGCCGCTGCAAGCATGTCCTGATAATTCCTGACGCTTTATGCATTGCGAGCGATGCGGGAATAGTCGCAACACTAAACCATACAGCACGATGTAACGATCAGGCCGGACAATCGTTCTGGTAATACGCGCGTCGTGCTGGCATCATCGAACCCATGAATTCACCGTTCCACAATGACAGCCGCTGGTCGCACATGCGTGCGCCGTCTGCCGCGGACCTCTCTCATCTTGCGCGCAAGACCTGGAAACAGGTGCCGCAATCCCTGCGCAAGATGACCGGCGAAATTGCCATCACCGTCGAGGAGTTTCCCGACGATGAGACCATGGACGAGATCGGCAGCGAAACACCGTTCGACATTATGGGCCTGTTGCGGGAGTCCGATGCCGGCCATCCGGTGTTGGTATTGTACCGCAGGGCAGTTCTGGATTACTGGGTTGAACAGGGCGACGAACTGTCTGCCGTCCTGACCCAGGTCATGGTTCATGAAGCAGCCCATCAGCTTGAACTGTCAGAAGAACTGGTTGCCCAGCTTGAAGCCGAGATCGAGGCTTCAACGCCGCAACCGCGCACGGTGCAGTAATGGCGCGCAAACCCGACCGTAATGACGAAGCCGTTCGCAAGGCGCAGGCTGATCTCAAGCGTCTCGGCGAGCAGTCGGAAAAACTACTCGGCACCGGGACCGTCGCCGATGCCGAACCTGAAGACCACATTGAAATGTGGGGAAAGCGTATCGGGCGCGGCGTTGCCTATGTGCTTGGTGCGTACCTGATCTACTATTTCCTGCGCCGCTATGGCGTCATTTAAACAGGGCTGACTGATGACATCTGCATCATCCAAAGTCTGCCTCGTCACCGGCGCTGCCCGCGGCATCGGCCTGGCCACTGCCAGGCTGTTCCTTGAAAACGGCTGGCGCGTTGCCCTGATCGACAACAATCGCGAGACGCTTGGCGCTGCTGAAAAGACAATTCCCGCCGACACAGGTCTATGCATCGACTGCGATGTATCCGATCCCGACCAGGTACAGCGCGCCATCGATAAGACAGCGGCCCACTTCGGCCGCCTGGACGGCCTCGTCAACAATGCCGGCATCGCCGACTTCGGCCCCATCGCCCAGACCGGATTTGATATCTGGCAGGCGATCATGGCCACCAATCTGTCCGGCCCGTTCCTGACTGTTCAGGCAGCCGTACCGGTCATGCTGCGATCCGGCGACGGTGCGATCGTCAATATCGCATCGATCTCAGGTCATCGCGCCTCGACCTTGCGGGTGGCCTATGGCACCTCCAAGGCAGGTGTCATTCACCTCACCAAGCAGCAGGCGGCGGAGTATGGCAATCAGGGCGTCAGGGTAAACTGCGTATGTCCGGGTCCTGTCGACACCGAGATGGCAAAGAAAGTCCATGATGCCGTCATCCGGCAAAGCTATCATGATTCAATTCCGCTCAACCGCTATGGCGAGGAACGCGAAATTGCCGAAGCGATATATTTTCTGATTTCGGACAAGGCCAGCTATATCAACGGCCAGGTTCTGTCGGTGGACGGCGGCTTTGAAACAACCGGCATCGGCTTGCCTGACCTGCGCGCAAAACAAGGCAATACTTGACCTTGCCCAAATCACACGGCACACATCGTTTATCGTATTTGATTTCACCTGAAGGACCAGCCTGATGGAAAAGTTCACCACACTCACCGGCGTCGCTGCCCCGCTGCCGACCACCAATGTCGACACCGACATGATCATTCCGAAACAGTTTCTGAAAACCATCAAGCGCACAGGCCTTGGCAAGTCGCTGTTTTATGAAATGCGCTACAATGAGGATGGCTCGGAAAATCCTGATTTCACCCTGAACCAACCGGCCTGGCGCAATGCCCAGGTCCTGGTTGCCGGCGATAATTTCGGCTGCGGCTCATCGCGCGAGCATGCGCCGTGGGCGCTGCTCGATTTCGGCATTCGCTGCGTGATCTCGACCTCGTTTGCCGACATCTTCTACAACAACTGTTTCAAGAACGGCATCCTGCCCATCAAGCTGCCCCAGGAAGACGTCGACAAGCTGATGGACGATGCGCGCCGTGGGGCAAATGCCACGGTGACCGTTGATCTTGAAGCGCAGGAGATACGCGGGCCCGATGGTGGTGTGGTCAAGTTTGATCTCGACCCGTTCCGCAAGCACTGCCTGCTCAACGGGCTCGATGACATTGGCCTGACATTTGAGAAACAGGCCTCGATTGACGCCTATGAAGCACAGATGGCTGACGCCCGCCCCTGGGCCTGACCATCGTCAGGAGATGTCTCGCATGATACGCATATTACCTGCTGCCCTGGCCCTGACCCTGCTGGCGGGGGTCAGCATTCCGGCGCAGGCCAAAGTCTCGAAAGCCTGCATTGCCGATATCAAAAAAACCGTCAAGCGCGCCGGTGTAAAACCTTCACTGGTCGACACGGCACTGGACGGCGCCAAATTCAATGAAAAAGTCGTGCGCTTCTCCCGCTCGCAACCGGAGTTCAGGACCCAGATCTGGGACTATATGGCCTTCCTGGTGGATCCGGCCCGCATTGCCGATGGCAAGGCAAACATGGACAGGCACGCCTCGACGCTGGCTGCTGTGGAAAACAAGTATGGCGTTGACCGCTATATTATTGCGGCTCTTTGGGGGATCGAGAGTGACTATGGCCAGATAAGAGGCGAGTTCTTCCTGCCCCATGCCATGGCCAACCTGATCTGCGCCAACCGCAAAAAGAGGCTGTTTACCCGTCAGCTCATCGCCGGATTGAAACTGGTGCAAAAAGGCGATGTACGCCTTGATGACCTGTATTCGTCCTGGGCCTCCGCATTCGGTCAGACCCAGTTCATTCCTGAAACCTATCAGCGGCTTGCGGTCGACTTCGATCGCGATGGCCGCCGTGACCTGGTGAATTCGATACCGGATGCACTGGCATCCACCGCCAACTTCATGGTCAAGGCCGGGTGGCGGTCCAGTGAACCCTGGGGTTTTGAGGTGAAGCTGCCGAAAGGCTACAAAGGACCCAGCGGCCGCAAGCGCCGGGCATCGGTTCAGACCTGGGCAAAACGCGGCCTGACCAATGTCGACGGCTCCCCGCTGAGGAGCAATTATTCGGCGGGCCTGCTGTTGCCGGCGGGCAAATCCGGACCGGCCTTCCTGGTAACACGTAACTTCAACGCGCTGTATTCCTATAATGCCGCTGAATCCTATGCCCTTGCCATCGGACACCTGTCCGACCGGCTCAAGGGCAAAGGCCCGCTGGTAAAACCCTGGCCGACAAATGACCCCGGCCTCACCAGGGCCCAGCGCCTGCAACTTCAAAAACTGTTGTTGGCCGCTGGTTACGACATTGGCGAGACAGACGGCAAGATCGGCCCGATCACCATTGGTGCCATCAAGAAAGTGCAGGCCAAGGCCGGCATGAAACAGAACGGCAGGCCGTCGATGGCCGTGCTGAAGGCACTGGGCGGGTAGGGTTAGGGTTCTATACCGCTCACGCCAGCAGCCTGACGGCTGCGCTCCGCTAGGGCGCACTTCGTGCGACGGCCGGTCGGCCTTGCCTCAGCACTTATGTGCTTCGGAGGAGTTCATCACTATCGTCATCCCCGTGGAAACGGGGATCCAATGCCGGTAAGGACGGTGTATGCCGCCAAGCATGGATTCCAGCCTTCGCTGGAATGACGAAGGTAAAAACGGTTGTTCAAGGTCGAAGAACGGCCTGAGCGAAGCGAAGAAAGCTGTTCGACCAGAAAAAATGAACACCGCCGGAAATCTCCGGCGGTGTCTTCATTCAAATCTGGAAAGCTTTCAATCAGTAGCCGCGGCGGTACATGCAGCGCTCCCAGCGGAAGGTGTGCCAGCCGAACCGGCGGGCGCAGCGCCGTGCTGAACGGCGGTAGTGACGGCTACCACGATAACCATGGCCGCGATCACCATAATATCCGCCATGGGCATGGGCAGAAGCGATACCGATGGCAGCAGCGCTGCCAAGGCCGAGGAAGAAGGCGCCCTTCTTGGACAGGGCCTGTGCAGGGGAAGCCGATGCAGCAGCGATGGTCAGGGCGGCAATGGCGGCGATGGCAGTTTTCTTGAACATGGGTCGTCTCCTAAGTCTGGTTTTCGGTTCTTGTTTGGTGTGGCCCCGTTGCCGGAGCAGCTGGTCTTCAAATCAACTGTCCCCAATCTAGTCCCAAGGCCCTGAACCGAACCTGAGGCAGGCGTTCATGTACGGTTCATGTGGATGGAAGGGTCGAGAAAGAGGCTTTTGGAGAGGTTTTCGTAGTGATGAGAGGATTGGTTTTATATCGCTCACGCCAGCAGCCTGACGGCTGCGCTCCGCGGGGGCGGGCCTGACCGGCCCGAGGCCCAGTCGGGCCTAGTGGGAACTCATCACAACCGTCCTTATGAACTCCTCCGAAGCACGCAAGTGCTGAGGCAAGGCCGACCGGCCGCCGCACGAAGTGCGCCCCCGCGGAGCGCAGCCGAAGGCTGCTGGCGTGAGCGACATAAACTCACCTCAACGGGCAACAATCCTGATTCAACTCTGTTGCCTCTTGCCAAGCCCGCCGTCACACAGTACCCAATCGCCAGCAGTTAAATCCCTATCCAAAGGCTGAGATTATCATGGCAACCCACAAGCTTTTCCTTCTTCCCGGCGACGGCATTGGCCCTGAGGTTATGGGCGAAGTCCGCCGGGTCATTCAGTGGTTCCAGGACAAGGGCATTGCGTCCTTTGAGCTGGACGAAGGTCTTGTCGGCGGCGCGGCCTATGACGCGCATGGCGAAAGCATTTCGGATGCCGACATGGAAAAAGCCATGGCCGCGGACGCCATTATCTTTGGTGCTGTGGGCGGGCCCAAATGGGATACGGTCCCTTACGACAAGCGCCCTGAGGCGGGCCTGCTGCGCCTGCGCAAGGATCTCGCCCTGTATGCCAATCTTCGCCCCGCAATCGTGTATCCGGCCCTGGCAGATGCATCGTCACTGAAGAAAGAGCTGGTTGAAGGCCTCGACATACTCATCCTGCGCGAACTCACCGGTGGTGTGTATTTCGGCGAGCCGAAGGAAATCACCGAACTCGGCAATGGTCAGAAGCGGGCTGTCGATACCCAGGTCTACGAAAGCTATGAGATAGACCGCATTTCACGGGTTGCCTTTGAACTGGCCCGCACCCGCAACAATGCCGTGTGTTCCATGGAAAAGCGCAATGTGATGAAGTCAGGCGTGCTCTGGAACGAGGTCGTGACCCAGACCCACAAGGACGGCTATGAAGACGTCAACCTGTCGCACATGCTGGCCGACGCCGGTGCCATGCAACTGGTGCGTACGCCGAAACAGTTCGACGTCATCCTGACCGACAACCTGTTCGGCGACATCCTGTCTGACGTGGCTGCCATGCTGACCGGGTCACTTGGCATGTTGCCATCGGCCTCGCTTGGCGCGGTTGATGAGAAAACCGGTTTGCGCAAAGCCCTTTACGAACCGGTCCACGGCTCGGCACCGGACATTGCCGGCCAGGGCCTTGCAAACCCGATTGCCATGATTGCGTCATTTGCCATGTGCCTGCGCTATTCATTCGGCATGGGCGAATGGGCCGGCAAAATTGAGACCGCCATCGCATCGAGCCTCGACAAGGGCCTGCGCACCGGTGACATCATGCAGGACGGCATGAAACAGGTGGGAACGGTTGAAATGGGCGATGCCATCCTGGCAGAACTGGACGCAATCGCTTAAGCAAACTCAACACTCTTCATTGACTGTTTTGCGAAAACTGCTACAAGCCGGAACGTCCACGAAGGAACACTTCGCAAGCAAAAGATCCGACTATGCAGATGCAGTTTAAAACAGTCTTCACCGCAACCGCCGTCACCGGCGGCACGATGACGGCTGGCCTGACCAAGACAGTCAAATCGAAAACCGTCAAAACAACGACATAACCTTGCGTTAACTCCCGGCCTTGTCTCCCGTGGGAGATTGCGCTGGAAGCCAAGACCCGAAAAGGCCCCTCAAGTTCCTGGGGCGGGAGCAGGGTCATCCTGGAGACGAGTTCAGATGAGCTACAATATCGCTATCGTTGGTGCCACCGGCAATGTTGGCATGGAGATGATGAACATTCTGGCTGAGCGTGAATTCCCTGTAGGGAAAGTCCACGCCATCGCCTCGCGCCGCTCGGTGGGTCGCGAAGTATCCTTCGGCGACAAGATCCTGAAATGCCAGGATCTGGAGACCTTTGATTTCTCAACCGTCGATTTTGTCCTGATGTCCGCCGGTGGCGAGACCTCGAAGCTGTGGTCGCCCAGGATCGGCAAGATGGGCCCGATTGTCATCGATAACTCGTCTGCCTTCCGCTATGACGCCGAAGTGCCGCTGATCGTGCCGGAAGTCAACGCACATGTGCTGGAAGAGTACATGGCGCGCAATGATCGAAAGAACATCATTGCCAACCCGAACTGTTCGACAGCCCAGCTTGTGGTGGCCCTGAAACCGCTGCATGACGCGGCAAAGATCAAGCGCGTCGTGGTCGCCACCTACCAGTCCGTGTCCGGTGCCGGCAAGGCCGGCATGGACGAGCTGTGGACCCAGACCAAGGGGATTTTCGTTACCGATGCGCCGACGGCTGAAAAGTTCACCAAACAGATCGCCTTCAATGTCATTCCGCATATTGATGTGTTCATGGATTCCGGTGATACCAAGGAAGAATGGAAGATGGTGGCCGAGACCAAGAAAATCCTCGACCCCAAGATCAAGCTCACGGCAACCTGTGTCCGGGTGCCGGTGTTTGTCGGCCACTCAGAAGCCGTCAATATCGAATTCGAACGCGAAATCAGCGCCGATGAGGCGCGCAACATCCTGCGTGAAGCACCCGGCCTGCTGGTCATCGACAAGCGCGAGGATGGCGGTTACGTGACACCGGTTGAATGCGTTGGCGATTACGCCACCTTCGTCTCGCGCATTCGCGAAGACGCCACCATCGACAATGGTCTGAACCTGTGGTGCGTGTCGGATAATCTGCGCAAGGGCGCTGCATTGAACACGGTTCAGATTGCCGAGACACTGGTCAATCGCGGCCTGATGCAGCAGAAGGCAGCCTGAATTTAGGAACCGATCAGGATGACTGTTGGTTGTAACGACCAACAGTCATCCTGATAAGGCGTCAATCATACACCTGCTGCATCAGTTTCGACAGGCGCTCGGCAAATCCGGCCGCATCAGCAGGCACTTCGCCTTCAAGGATGACAGCCTGGTCGAGCAGCAGCTTCGCTGCTTCGCCCATGTCCTCGCCCTTGCCGGCACGCTCAGCCAGTTTGGCAATCAGCACATGGTCCGGATTGATCTCCAGCACTGGGGCGGAAATTGATGTCTTGCCTTCCTGTTGTGCCAGGTATTTTTCCAGGGTCCGGTCAAACCCCTGATCACCGGCGACGATACAGACCGGCGACGACGTCAACCGGTTGGATTTGGACACATCCTGCACTGCATCACCAAGTGCGGCTTTCAGTGCCGTAACCAGAGTTGCAGTTGCGGCATCGTCGCTCTTATCTTTCTTGTCCTGTTTGTCTTCATGGGGAATTTCATCCAGATCTGCGCCACCTTGCGTCACCGACTTGAACGATTTGCCGCCAAAGCCGAGCGCGGTACGCACCCAGAATGCATCGACGGGGTCGGTAAACAGCAACACCTCGATGCCGCGTGCCTTGTAACCTTCAAGCTGCGGGCTGGCGTCTACCTTTGCGGCATCTTCACCCGTGAGATAATAGATCCCGGTCTGATTTTCCTTCATCCGCGAAACATAGTCGGCAAGCGAAACCGTTTCCTTGCCGTCGCTGGTCGTGGAGCGGAACCGGCAGATATCAAAAAGCTGGTCGCGGCGCTCCATGTCTTCATACAGACCTTCCTTGATAACCGGCCCAAATGCCGCCCAGACATTGGCAAATACTTCAGGCTTCTTGTCAGCGCATTTTTTCAGCTCGGTGAGCACCCGCTTGGTGACCGCCTTGCGGATTGCATGCACTGTCGGGTTGTCCTGCAGCATTTCACGGGAAATGTTCAAAGGCATGTCTTCGCTGTCAATCACGCCGCGCACAAATCGCAGATATGACGGCAGCATCTCTGCTTCATCGGTAATGAAGACCTTGCGCACATACAGTTTCTGTTTGCCTTTGCGCTCCGGATCAAACAAATCGAACGGCTTCTCGCCAGGCACATACAGCAATACCGAGTATTCGTTACGCCCTTCTGCCCGGTAATGGATGGTCAGCGCAGGATCACCAATGACACCGGCAACATGTCCAAAGAACTCACGATGCTGCTCTTCGGTAACGTCAGACTTGCTGCGCGCCCAGATCGCACTGCCGGAATTGACCTGCTCTTCGCCGAGATAGATCGGATGGCTGACATGATCGGAATAGGTCCGTACAATGTACTGCAGGCGCTGGTCTTCGAGGAATTCCTTGGCGTCCTTGCGCAGCTTCAACCGGATCGAGGTTCCGCGTTCCGGCGCATCCTCGCCCTTGTATTCAGACACCGTATAGGTGCCGGTGCCGTCGGAGCTCCAGATACTGGCCTTTTTGGTGCCGGCCTTGCGCGACACCACATCAACATGTTCGGCGATCATGAATGAGGAATAGAAACCAACGCCAAACTGGCCGATCAGGTTTACGTCCTTGTCGCCTTTTTTCCTGGACGTTTCCATCTGCTCCATGAAGGCTTGCGTGCCGGAGCGCGCAATGGTGCCCAGATTATCCGCCAGCTCTTTTGCATCCATGCCGATACCCGTATCGGAAACGGTCAGTGTCTTGGCTTTCTTGTCCAGGCTGATGGTGATGCGCAGGTCACCGCCTGCCTGCATCAGCTTGTCGTTCTTCAACGCCTCATAGCGAAGCTTGTCGCACGCATCTGAGGCATTGGAGATCAGCTCACGCAGAAACACCTCTCGTTCGGAGTAAACCGAATGCACCATCAGATGCAGAAGCTTGGCCACTTCGGCCTGGAATTGCTTTGGCTTGGCGCCTGTGCCTGTTGTGCTGCTGGACATGTTGAACAATTGCCTCCCGGTTGAACATACCAATGCACTGCAAGCCCGGACGGTCGCCTGGCCGGAGTTGCAGAAATGATTATTCGGTGTAGCAGGATATTGGAATATTGCGATGCCAGATCAAGGCCGGCATAAAATTTATGAAGGCCAAAAGAAAACAGCGGCCCCTACAAGGTGCCGCCGGATCTTACTCACTGAACTGATTAACAGGCCTTACCAGGCTGAAATCAAACGCAACTCACAAACTCACTAACTTAAAAAACAGGCCCGGCTCCTAATTCGCCACGGGGGGCTGGGGGGCTGAGATATCCGAAACGATCTGGAGCCGGGCCTTGAGGCAACAAGTGAATACTGTTCCGCGTTCCTGACGATTCTTGGGTCTATTTGTGTCTGGAATTGGGCAGTTTCATTATCTTTGCGTGACGCATCCATCGGTTTCAGCATCCATGCTATCAATCGGTCTTGACTGGATTTGCATTCACGCCAAAGATATTACAGCCTTAATACAAACAGTTAAGTGGAGGTTGGATGAGCGAAGAGCCAGAGATTGTTGCGTTGGGGGCAGCGTCTGCCGGCCCGCAGGCGAATAATGACACGCAAGAAAAGCAACCCCTACATGCAAAAAAGCCCACCCAGATCGCATTCAACAGAACGGAACTTGCAACAATCCTCAATCTTTACGGGAGCAAGGTAGCAGCGGGAGAATGGCGTGATTACGCCATGGATTTCACCCGGGAACGCGCCGTGTTCGCCGTGTTCCGGCGCAGCTCCGAACAGCCGCTATACCGCATCGAAAAGAACCCGAAGCTGGCCCGCAAACAAGGGGCCTATTCGGTGACTGCCCCGGGCGGACTGATCCTGCGCCGTGGGCATGATCTGGGACAGGTTCTCAAGGTTCTGCTGAAAAAGCCAAAACTGGTCAGCGCGTGACTTCCTGATTCTTTGCCAGTCATGGCCCTGACAGAAAAACCCCCGCCGTGCTGGTGCACGACGGGGGTCTGTAATGTTGGTCAGATCGGCTTGTCAGCGTCAGTCCGAGTTCATGATCCCGAGAATGTTCAGGATGTGGATGAACATGGTGATGAAGCTGCCATACAGCATGAACGCACCGAAGATCGATTTGCCGCGGGCTGTAACACTGCCATCGCCTTCCACGTACATTTCCTTGATCATCTGGGTTTCATAAGCGGTGATGCCGGCAAACAGCAGTACCGTGATGATAGAAACAACCAGGCTGAAACCGATGGATCCGATAAACACCGCATTCACGACCATGGCGATAATGATGCCGATGGAGGCGATCATGAAGAAGGTGCCGAGACCGGACAGGCTGCGCTTGGTGACATACCCGAACAGGCTGGTGGCGCCGAATGTGGCAGCCGCAATACCGAATGCCTGGACAACCATACCGGGGCTGACGCCCATATAGTGTCCCACCATCGGTGCGATGCCCATGCCCCACAGGGCGCAATAAGCCCAGAAGGCGCCGTGGGCAACTACCGCACTGTTCGAGAACACCAGGCGCGGCGAAAACCAGCCCAGCCCCAGAATGCCGATGAAGAATACCCATTTCAGTGAACTGGCCACCGCAAGCAGTGCAGGTGAAGACGCCACGAACAGGGTTATGATGGCCGTAGCCGCCACACCGAGCGCCATGTAATTGTAGACGCCAAGCATGTAGGACCGCAGGCCCTCGTCAATCTCTTGCGCCCGCCTGCCAGCAGGTGCCTGGGATTGGTATTTAAGGTCTGCCATTTTCAACTCCCTTGGAGAACGGATTAATACATAGTCGAATATGAGGACAAACAGCATGCCTGACAAGCCCGGTCAGGATTAAGTTTTGTTAAAGGTGATTACCCTACGTGGTTACGCATTTGTCCATGAAACGTGCCAATTTGACATCAAGATCAGTTATCCCGCCTGCATCGTGCGTCGCAAGTGTTACTTCAACAGTCTTGTAGACATTGCTCCATTCAGGATGATGGTCGAGCTTTTCCGCCTGCATGGCGACACGGGTCATCCAGCCGAATGCCTGGTTGAAATTGCTGAACGCAAAGGTTTTCGAGATCGCATCGCGACCATCCACCTCGGCCCACCCGGCAAGCTCTGCCAATGCCTTGTCCCGGTCCGGGCCTTGAAGTTTTTCTGCCATTACTGATTATCCTTTACAATTTTTCCAGCAAGGTTATCGAAAACGCTCATGAAAAGCATCCTTCTCGTGTGTCTCGGAAACATCTGCCGCTCGCCCATGGCACAAGGCGCTGTGCGCCTGGCGCTCGATGAGGCGGGCCTGGCCCACATCGAAACAGACAGTGCCGGCACCAGCGGCTGGCATGTCGGCAGCCCGCCTGATCCGCGCGCCGTCAAGACTGCCCTGATGCGCGATATGGACATATCCGGGCAGCGGGCCCGGCAGGTCGAGACTACCGACTTTGACCGGTTCGACATTATCGCCGCCATGGACCGGAACAATTATGCCCGCCTGCGCGAACTGCAGCCTGACGGCTCAACAGGCAGGGTCCATTTGTTCCTGGAATTTGCCGGAGAGTTGCCGGTCCGGGAAGTACCGGACCCCTATTACGGCGGTGACGACGGGTTTGACCACGCACTTGACCTGATAGAACAGGCTGCCCGTGGCCTTGTCACTCACATTGCAGCCCGTTCCAAAGGATAGACTTCCTCCCGTCCGTAGGGCCCGCCACCACGCGATGACCGGGCTGAAAACAGCACGAACTGGCTGACATCGAAAACCCGCGAACGATACAGGTTATGCGCACTGACATAGGCCTGCACCTGTCTCGGTATGGCGCCGCGCAACCGGGCAATTGTAACGTGAGGGATGAATTTTCGCTGCTCCGGCGCCATGCCCAATGACTGGCAAACCCGCTCATGCATTGCCTGCAAACGCCGAAGATCCGGGCTTTCCTCGACTTTCACATAAAGGGAATGAGGTTTCCTTGTGCCGAACACCCCCATGCCTGCAAGTGTGATGTTGAATGCGGGCATCGCAACGACGCGTTGCAGTTCGCCCGTCAGTTCATCAGCCGCGCGGTCTGGAATATCGCCGATGAACCGCAAGGTGAGATGGTAGTTGTCCGTGTCAATCCAGCGGGCACCTTCAATACCGCCTTTCATGATTGCCAGATCCTGGCCCACATCTGGTGGCAGTTCTACGCCAGTGAACAGTCGAGGCATGACAAGTCCCTCCTGTGCTATCGCCGAATCAATGTCGCATACCAAGGCTAAACCTCAGCACATCACAATCTCAAGTCACGATACAAGCGAGCGCACAAGCTTGTCGACCATTGGCGACAATCGCTCAACAATAACGGCCGTACCGGCCGCATTCGGGTGAATACCGTCCGCCTGATTGAGTTTCGGATCAGCCACGACCCCGTCCAGAAAGAACGGATACAGTTGCACTTCGTGCTTTTCTGCCAGTTTAGGGTAAATCGCATTGAATTCAGCCCCATAAACCTTACCCATATTGGGCGGTGCCAGCATGCCGGTCAGCAATACCGCAATGCCGCGTTGCCGGAGGCGTGCGATAATCGCATCGAGGTTCTTTGCGGTTTCTGCCGGTGAAATACCGCGCAGCGCATCATTGCCGCCGAGTTCGACAATTACCAGACCGGAACCATCCGGCACTGACCAGTCAATTCTTGCCAGCCCGCCCTTGCTGGTGTCTCCGGACACGCCCGCATTGACAACCTCGACATTCAACCCGTTTGCCTTCAGGCGCTGTTCCAGGCGCGTGGTAAAAGCATCCTCCGGCGCCAGGCCATACCCGGCGGTCAGGCTGTCGCCCAGGGCAACGATAGTGAATGTTTGTTCCGCCATTACCGGCGTGGCAATAGGTAAAAGACAAGCTGCGGTAAGCAGTTTCAGGGCCTGGCGTCGCGAATGTGATTGCATGTTGCGTCGGAATCCCTTGCATGAGTGCGTCTGGTACACACATAGATCAGGATGACTTTTGACAATTTCAATCAAAAATTCATAAACCTGATCGCTGACAGCAATCGGGAGCGGGATGCGGGCGCAAAACCGTGCAATTTTGCTCATATGGTTCTGGAAACGAAACTTAGCTGCAACAAGACGTGGTCTGAATCGAACACGCAAACGTTAGGAAGCTCATGGACGCTCGCGTAGACAGAACCGAAACTGGTAATTCCGGACTTCCCGGCAAGGGCGACGCGGTGCGCCTTGACGCAGTACAGGTCACCCTGCCGTCGCGCGCAGGCCCTGTCGAAATCCTCAAAGGCATCGATGTTACCATCTCAAACGGTGAAGCGGTTTCCATTATCGGCCCGTCAGGCTCCGGCAAGACAACGCTTCTGATGGTGATTGCCGGTCTTGAAGCGGCAACCGGCGGCACCGTTGAGGTGGCATCAAAAAGCCTGAACGGACTCACTGAAGACCAGTTGGCGGTGTTTCGCCGCGACAATATCGGCATCGTGTTCCAGTCATTCCACCTGATCCCCGCCATGACCGCACTGGAAAATGTTGCGGTACCGCTGGAACTGCGTGGTACCGGGGACGCCTTCGACATGGCCCGGCAGCAACTCAGGCGCGTCGGCCTCGAGCATCGTCTTGATCACTATCCCGGCCAATTGTCAGGTGGCGAGCAGCAGCGTGTCGCGATAGCCCGAGCGCTGGCCGCAGGCGCCAACATCATTCTGGCAGACGAGCCCACCGGCAATCTTGATCAGGAAACAGGCCATACCATCATGGACCTGTTGTTCGATCTGCAGTCATCCGGCGAGACGACACTGGTGCTGGTAACCCATGATCCGGATCTGGCAGCGCGGTGTTCAAGGACCATCGAAATCAGGGATGGCCTGATCCATACAGACAATGTCACGCAGCCATGATGCACATCCTGTCAATGGCGCTGCGCCTTGCCCTGCGTGAACTGCGGTCCGGACTTCAGGGCTTTCGGATATTTCTGGCCTGCCTGATCCTCGGCGTCAGCGCCATTGCGGTGGTCGGCGCGCTGTCGTCGGCACTCAACACCGGCATTGCCAATGAAGGCCGCTCGCTGATGGGCGGAGATGTGGAGTTTTCCACGCTTTACGACACGCCAAGCAGCGACCAGCGCAGCTTTATCGCTGCAGCGGGCCAGGTCAGCAAGGTTGCCACACTGCGTGCCATGGCGGCTGTTCCCGACAAGTCGTCAACCCTTGTCGAGGTAAAGGTCGTTGACAATGCCTATCCGCTTTACGGCCGGTTGCAGCTCGATCCGGCAATGCCTCTCGGCGATGCCTTGCAGCCTGACGCGTCCGGCAGGGCCGGCACCGTGGTTGAAACAGCCCTGCTTGCGCGTCTCGACATCAAGGTCGGAGACATTGTCCGGGTGGGCACATCGGATTTTGTGATCAATGCCGCCATCGTTCGTGAACCAGACCGGATTTCCGACGGATTCGTACTTGGCCCGCGCCTGATGATTTCAACCGATGCTCTGGCTGCAACAGGCCTTTCACGCCCCGGCAGCCTGATTAAATGGCGCTACCGGGTGGCGCTGCCGCAACCGGCAAACGACAGGCAGGTCAAGGAACTGGTCGACCAGGCGGAACCGGTTCTGCAGGACCAGGGATGGCGGGTGCGCTCACGCGAGAACGCAGCCCCCGGTGTGCGCCGCTTCATCGACCGGCTTACGTTTTTTCTGTCTCTTGTCGGTCTCACCTCGCTCATTGTCGGCGGCGTTGGGGTGGCTAACGCGGTCAAGGCGTTTCTGGAACGGCGCACCAAAAACATTGCAACACTGAAGTGTCTTGGTGCGTCTGCACGGCTGGTGTTCTGGACCTACTTCATGGAAGTCCTAATCGTCGCCACCGGCGGAATCATTGTCGGCGTGCTGGCCGGTCTCGCCACGCCACCGCTGGCCGGGGCACTGTTGTCAGGCCTGCTGCCGATCCCGGTATCCGTCGGCATCGAGCCGTGGCCGGTTATTCGCGCCGGGCTGTTCGGCTACCTGATTGTCATCGCCTTTGCGGTATGGCCGCTTGCACGCGCCGGCCGTATTCCGCCCAGCGCCCTGTTTCGCGACATGCTGACCAGCAAGATCGCCTGGCCCGGACCCGCTTCATGGCTGGTCATTGCCCTCGCACTTGCGGGCATCTTCATCCTCACGCTCACGGCATTCCCGGATCCGCGCATCACCTATGGCTATGCCGCGGGCATTGTGGCCAGTTTTGCCATCCTGACCGGCATGGCCCGATTGATGATGTGGATCGCCTCGCGCACCACCCACGCCAGGTCGGCCGTGATGCGCCTGGCCATTGCCAATCTGCACCGGCCCGGAACCCCGACACCATCCGTCGTTCTGTCGCTTGGTCTGGGCCTGACGCTGTTCGTCAGCCTGGCACTTATCGACAGCAATATTTCCAAGGAGCTGAGGGACAATCTGCCTGATCGTGCGCCCAGTTTCTTCTTTCTCGACGTTCACTCCAGCGAAGCCGATCAATTCGCTAAAACGCTGGAACAGTCAGGCGCTTCAGCTGTCAGCCGGGCGCCCATGCTGCGTGGCCGTATCGTCAAGGTGAACGGCGTATCGGCCAGTCAGGTCAAGGCCAGCGCCGATGCCGCCTGGGCATTACGCGGTGATCGCGGCATCACCTATTCCGCCACCGCGCCCGAAGGCGGGCAACTGACTGAAGGCGAATGGTGGCCGGCCGATTATTCCGGCACACCGCAGGTATCGTTTTCCGCCGACATTGCCGAAGGCATCGGCCTGAAAATCGGCGACACCGTCAGCGTCAACGTGCTGGGCCGGGAAATCACCGCTGAAGTGGCAAATTTCCGGGCCGTTGACTGGCGCTCCCTGCAGATCAACTTCGTCATGATGTTTTCACCAAACACCTTTGCTGGCGCACCGCACATGTTCGTTGTCACGGCTCAGGCCGACCCGGCCCGTGAGCTTGATATTCTCAAGGCGGTTTCCAGGCCCTACCCGACCATAACATCGATCCGGGTGCGTGATGCACTGGATGCCATAAACTCGCTCATGGTCAAGCTTATCACCGCCATCCGCGGCGCCAATGCCGTTACCGTGCTGGCCGGCATTCTGGTGCTCGGCGGGGCGCTGGCAACCGGACTGTCCGGGCGCATCTATGATGCGGTTGTTCTGAAAACCTATGGCGCTACCCGTTCGCAGTTGTTGCGCGCGCTGGTCATTGAATATGCATTGCTCGGGCTGGCAACTGCGGGCTTCGCCATCATCGCGGGCGGCTTGAGCGCATGGGCAGTCATCACCCAGATACTGGGGCTTGAGTGGCAATTTTCCGGCCTGGTTGCAGCAGCGACCGCGCTGGTAGCACTTGTTGTTACGGTGGCTGCAGGACTGATCACAACATGGTCGGCATTGCGCGCCAACCCGGCGCGTGTTCTGCGGGTAGACTGAACGGATTCAGATGCGTAAGGTCCGGCCAAACTGCACAACAACGAAGCGATGGACAGGGACTGGTGCAATGGTGGTTCTGAACAAGATTTATACCAAGACCGGAGACGACGGCACGACGGCGCTGTCCACCGGTCAGCGACTGCCCAAATTCCATGCCCGTATCGCCAGCTACGGCACCGTGGATGAAGCCAACTCCGTACTTGGCATTGTGCGGCTGCATACGGCCGGCAAGGACATGAACGAGCTTGATGCCATGCTGGCGCGCATCCAGAATGACATGTTCGACCTTGGGGCTGATCTGTGTACGCCGGATACCGGCGAAGAACTGGCCTGGGAACCCCTGCGCATCAAGCAAAATCAGGTTGATCGCCTGGAAGTGGAAATTGACCAGTTGAATGACAAGCTGGAACCGCTGCGGTCTTTCGTCCTGCCTGGCGGTCACCCCGCAGCGGCCTATCTGCATCAGGCCCGCACCGTCTGCCGCCGCGCTGAACGCCATATTATCGAGCTTGCCTCCATACCCGGAGAGCAGGTGTCCCTGGAAGCCTCGACCTATCTCAACAGACTGTCCGACTTCCTGTTTGTGGCAAGCCGCTGGGTCAATGCACGCGATGACGGCGATGTGTTGTGGAAACCCGGCGCGACCCAAGGCTAGCTGGACCAACCATATGTTTTTGCCGCTGCACGACAATACGCCGTTAACTGTCATCCGCTTCCAGTTTGTAACCGGCGCGCTGATCCTGGCCAACGTAGGTGTGTTTCTGTTGATGCAGTACGGCAATCTCGGCATGAACCAGCTTGCCTTTGCAACATCACTCGGCCTTGTGCCTGGCGAGATCGGCAATCTGTCGTTCAGCGAAATGTCACTGGCCAACATTCCTGAACCGTTGACGCTCATCACCTACACCTTCATCCATGGCGGCTGGATGCATTTGCTGGCCAACATGGCGTTCCTGTGGGTTTTTGCCGACAATGTTGAAGATGCATTCGGCCATTTCGGGTTTCTGGTATTGTACTTCGTGTGTGGCATCGTCGCTGCGTCGGCCCATGTAATTGCCAATCCTGATTCAACAGCGCCACTGGTCGGCGCATCAGGTGCGGTATCGGGAATTCTGGGTGCCTATCTGGTGCTTTATCCAAAAGCGCGCGTGTGGGTCTTGCTGTTCATGAAGATCCCGTTACGCATATCGGCCGGCTGGGCCCTGGCCGCCTGGATCGGCTTCCAGTTTCTGTCGCTTTATCTCGATGAGTCCAAAGGCGAAGTGATCGTCGCATGGTGGGCGCACATAGGCGGGTTTGCAGCCGGTTTCCTGGTTGCCGCCCTGTTCAGGAATACCCTGGGAGCAAGAGCGTCCTGAGCAATAACCTCTTGTCATACCAATTGTGCTGAAAAACAGTGACCAGAAGTCGCAATTGACCCGAAATTGACGACTATCGCATTGACGGACCCGATACCTCGCCAATAGGGTCCCGGCCACGCCTCGCACAACTTTGCTTGTGGCGGCTGAATTCACGGGTGCTAGCCAATTGGGCTGCGGTCACCATTAACGAGAGAGATTGCCTCAAATGAAAGTACTGGTCGCTGTCAAGCGGGTGGTTGACTATAATGTCAAGATCCGCGTCAAGGCCGATGGTTCGGGTGTCGAACTGGCCAACGTCAAAATGTCGATGAACCCCTTCGACGAAATTGCCGTGGAAGAAGCCCTTCGCCTCAGGGAAGCTGGTACTGCAACCGAGGTTATTGCGGTCTCGGTCGGCCCTCAGCAGGCTCAGGAAACCATCCGCACTGCGCTTGCAATGGGTGCCGACCGCGGCATCCTTATCAAGCATGACGAGTATGTTGAACCGCTCGGTGTTGCCAAGCTGCTCAAGGTTATCATCGAAGAGGAAAAACCTGATCTGGTGATCCTGGGCAAGCAGGCCATTGACGACGACTGCAACCAGACCGGGCAGATGCTGTCTGCACTGATGGGCTGGTCACAGGCCACGTTCGCCTCAAAGATCGAACTGAACGGCGACAGTGCGGACATTACCCGCGAAATCGACGGCGGTCTGCAGACCATCAAGGTCAAGATGCCGATGATCGTCACCACCGATCTGCGTCTCAACCAGCCGCGTTATGCGTCGCTGCCGAACATCATGAAAGCCAAGAAGAAGCCGCTTGATGAAAAGATCGCTGCTGATATGGGTGTTGATCTTGCACCGAAACTGAAAGTCGTAACGACCGTTGAGCCACCGGCACGCCAGGGCGGCAAGAAAGTGGCATCGGTTGCCGAGCTTGTTGACAAGCTGAAGAACGAAGCAGGAGTTATCTGATCATGGCCATTCTCCTCATAGCAGAGCATGACAATGCCGGTCTCAAGGACGCAACCCACAAGGCACTGACCGCCGCTGCCCAGATGGGCGGTGACATCCATGTGCTCGTGGCCGGACACAATGCCGACGGTGCAGCCAAGGAAGCCGCCGGACTTGCCGGTGTCAAAAAGGTTCTGCATTGCGACGATGCAATGTTCGAGCGCTCGTTGGCTGAGCCCATGGCTGCGCTCATCGTCGGCCTGATGGCAGATCACGACGCCATGGTCGCGCCTGCAACAACCAACGGCAAAAACGTGTCCCCGCGTGTCGCGGCCCTGCTCGACGAAATGCAGGTCTCCGGCATCATTGCCGTGAACAGCGCCGATACATTTGAACGTCCGATCTATGCCGGCAATGCGGTGCAGACCGTTCAGGCAACGGGTGCCAAGAAAATCATTACCGTCCTGACCGCTTCGTTTGAGTCTGCCGGTACCGGTGGTTCTGCGGCAATTGAGAAAATCGATGCGCCTGCCGATCCCGGCCTTACCTCCTATGTCAGTGAAAACCTGTCCAAGTCCGACCGTCCGGAACTGACCTCTGCCGGCATTATCGTGTCCGGCGGACGCGGCATGCAGAACGGTGAGAACTTCGCCATGCTGGAAAAAGTTGCCGACAAGCTCAATGCCGCCGTTGGTGCGTCACGCGCTGCGGTTGACGCAGGCTATGTGCCGAACGATTACCAGGTTGGCCAGACCGGCAAGGTGGTCGCACCTGACCTGTACATTGCCGTCGGTATTTCCGGTGCCATTCAGCATCTTGCCGGCATGAAGGACTCAAAAGTCATCGTGGCCATCAACAAGGATGAAGAAGCGCCGATTTTCCAGGTGGCTGACTATGGTCTTGTGGCCGACCTGTTCGAAGCAGTGCCGGCCCTCGACGAAGAATTGGCAAAGGCTGGTTACTAGATCAGTATGGGTTCAGTTGAACCCAGGTTCCTCTGCAGAGTAATAGCTGAGCCGGAAGAGTCTCAAAAAACACATCCCAACCCGTCTGACGGAATCGTCAGGCGGGTTGTATATTGCAGTGCGATAAACTCTCTTGCCGCGCGGCAGCACCCGCGATAGGCTCCCGCACTTCGCGACATGAAGAGACATAAAATAATATGACGATCAGGAAAATCGGAATTATCGGTGCGGGTCAGATGGGCTCAGGCATCGCACATGTTTGCGCACTGTCCGGCTACGACGTGGGTCTGTACGACATATCGACAGACAGGATCGAAGAAGGGCTTGCCACCATCAATGGCAATATGGCCCGCCAGGTCAAATCAGAAAAAATTTCAGAAACAGACCGCAAGGCAGCGCTTGAGCGGATTGCTCCGTACAGCAGTTTTGAACAATTCGGCGATGTCGACCTGGTCATTGAATCAGCCATTGAAGATGAAGACGTAAAACGCAAGATATTCAATGATCTTTGCCCGCACCTGAAACCGGACGCCATGATCGGCTCCAATACGTCCTCGATTTCCATCACCCGGCTGGCTGCCGGAACAGACCGGCCGGAACGGTTCATGGGCATTCATTTCATGAACCCGGTACCGGTGATGGAACTGGTAGAGCTTATTCGGGGCATCGCCACAGCCGATGAAATTTTCCAGGAAGTGCGTGAATTTGTCGGCACCCTGGACAAGTCTGTGGCGGTAGCTGAAGATTTCCCGGCATTCATCGTGAACCGGGTGTTGCTGCCGATGATCAACGAGGCCGTATACACGCTATACGAAGGCGTCGGGTCAGTGGAAGCCATCGACAAAGCCATGAAACTCGGGGCAAATCACCCGATGGGGCCGCTGGAACTGGCCGATTTTATCGGGCTTGATACCTGCCTGTCCATCATGCAGGTGCTGTTTGACGGACTTGCCGACAGCAAGTACAGGCCGTGCCCGTTGCTGGTGAAATATGTCGAGGCCGGATGGCTTGGCCGCAAAACCAATCGTGGTTTCTATGACTATCGTGGCGAGACGCCCGTCCCGACCAGATGACGAATTGCCCAAAAGGCAGTTTTGTGGTCAACTGATGCTGAGGGTTTTGGTACGGGGGTACATATATGTCTGAAGAAGTGACTTCCGGCCGCGGTATCGCCGGTCTTGTGGGAGCGTTGGGATGGCTGGCCGTACTCGGTGGCGGCGGCCTGTTGGCTTACGGCATTTATCTTTTGATGCAGAGTGATTTCGGTATCGCTGCCGGTGGACCGTTGATGGCGGGCGGCGCGGCAACCCTTACACTCGGCCTGCTGTGTGTCATCAACGCGACGATGGCAAAGGCGATGATCATGACCGCCAACAATACGGCAAGACTGCTGGACAACGGTCCGAGTGCCGGCGGGGCCATGATAGTCGCGGCAACCGGCGATGACGATCTGCCGCCGATGCAGCCAACTCCACCTACAGAGGATGAATTGGCAGCACTGGAGGCTGATGGTAACGAAGACCAGGATGCCGGCGCAGATGAAACGTCCGCTCGAAAACCTTTTGAGCCCGCACCCTACGCACCGCCACCACCTCCAATCATACCGGATACATCCGACCCGCGCGGATGGCCGCTTGCCATTGACGAATTCAACATTGACGGACATCTGGCAATGACGCTGGAAGATGGCTCGGTTGCAGTTGAAACACCTGTCGGCTGGCGCCGCCTGCCAAACCTGGATGTGGCACGGACCTGGCTCGCACAGCAACCCCGCTAGATCAGGATGATTTTTGGTTGAATCAACCAAAAATCATAAACCTGATCGCTTTCAAAGTGATAGAGCAACTTTATGGGTTCACTTGAACCCATGTTGCTCTAGGTTCAATCGACATTCAGGATTCAATTTTGATTTGATATGTGATTCATAGGTTTCCAGATTTACTGATCTGGAGATTTCTGATGTCCAAACCGATGCGATACGAACTCACACCGCAACAATGGCAGCAGATCGAAGATCTGTTACCCGGCAAAGCCGGGGACCCTGGCAGGTCCGGTGGCGACAATCTGCGGTTCGTGAACGGGGTCTTGTGGGTTTTGCGTTCCGGTGCCCACTGGCATGACCTGCCGGAGCGCTACGGTAAATGGAAAACCCTGCACAAGCGGTTCACCCGCTGGGCGCAGGCAGGCGTGTGGGAACGCGTGTTTGAGCATCTTATCGACGATCCCGACAACGACTATGTTTCATTGGATTCCACTCTGGTACGGGCTCATCAGCAGGCGGCTACCGGCAAAGGCGGTGGCCAAAAAGGGGGGATCAGGCTTTGGGGCGTTCCCGAGGTGGACTGACCACCAAAATCCACATGGCTGTTGACGGTTGTGGTCGCCCGTTGCGTATCATTCTTACACCCGGACAACGCGGTGATGCACCAATGGCACCTGCGCTATTACAGGGCCTGAAGCCTTGTCGAGTACTGGCTGACAAGGCTTACGATTCCAACGCAATACGCGCTTTGGTTGCCAACATGCAGGCCCAAGCTGTTATTCCGTGTAATCCGACACGAAAGAAACTCATCCCATACGACTTCGAAGCCTATAAAATGAGAAACACTGTTGAACGTTGTTTCAACAAACTCAAACACTTCCGGCGCATCGCCACACGCTACGACAGACGTGCAAAAAACTTCCTAAGCTTCGTTCAACTCGCCGCTGCAATGATTTGGATGCGATGAATGTCAATTCAACCTAGAGCATTTCACACTTAAATGGGAATGATCAGGATTGCGGGTTTTCCGCTATTGCAGCTTCGATCAGCCGCTTGGCGTCGTCTGCGATCCAGTCAGCCGGCCCGAGCAGGCGGCCGATTTCCCGGCCCTCGCGGTCAACCAGCACCGTCAGCGGCAACCCGTACGCGCCCAGTTTTTTCATGGCCTTGCTCGTCTGGTCGATGTAAAGCGCAAGATTGTCGGCCTTGATCTCCTTCAGGAAGGCAGATGACGCTTCTGCGCCTTTCAGATCGACGCTGAGGGCGACAACTTCAAACTGATCGCCGCCATAGAGTTCCTGAAGCTTGGCGAGGTGGGGCATTTCTGCCCGGCACGGCCCGCACCAGGTCGCCCACAGATTGACCAGCGCCACCCGGCCCTTCCAGTTGCTCATGTCAATTGTCTTGCCGTCGGCATCCTTGAAGTCGCCGGTCACCACCTCGGGCCGGTCCTTCTTGAACACAAAGGCGGCCATTGCACCGGTGGATAAAGACTTGTCCAGTTTCGAAGCTGCGCCGTCCGATGCGGCAGGTGCAGCCACTTCGACGGTTTTTTGGCTAACCTCTTCATTGCCATTACTGCCCAACATCGCGTAAACCCCGCCTATGGCAACCGCAAGACCGGCCGCAACGATGCCAAGCATCTTGTTTCGGGATGATGATGGTTGTGGCTTGGGGTTGTTGCTGGTCATGGTTTTTCCGGGCTTTTTGGGTTCTTGAACATGCAAACTGATGGCAGGTCATAGATGACAAATAAGATGTGGGGCGGCAGGTTCAACACCGGTCCCGATGAGATAATGGAAAAGATCAATGCCTCGATCAGCTTTGATCAGCGTCTTTTTGCACAGGATATTGCAGGTTCGATAGCTCACGCCACCATGTTGGGGGAATGTGGCATCATTGCCAAATCAGATGTCCGTGACATCGTGGCTGGTCTCAAGGCCATCGGCGCCGACATTGAAGCGGGCCGGTTCACCTTTTCGGCAGCGCTCGAAGACATTCACATGAACGTGGAATCAGCCCTTAAGGATCGCATTGGCGACGCCGCCGGCAGGCTGCACACGGCCCGGTCCCGCAATGATCAGGTGGCCACGGATTTCAAGCTTTATGTCCGCGATTGCCTGGACATGTTTGATGAACAGCTATTGGGCCTGCAGCGCGCGCTGGCCAAAAAGGCACTGACACATGCTGACGCGGTGATGCCGGGCTTTACCCACCTGCAGACCGCACAACCGGTCACTTTCGGTCATCACCTGCTGGCCTATGTGGAAATGATTGCACGTGACCGCTCACGGTTTGCCGACGCCCGCAAAAGACTGAACGAGAGCCCGCTCGGCGCAGCAGCGCTTGCAGGTACCTCGTTTCCCATTGATCGCACCATGACAGCAAAGGCGCTCGGCTTTGACCGGCCGACACGTAACTCGCTTGACAGCGTGGCAGACCGTGATTTCGTGCTGGAAACCCTTGCAGCAGCCTCGATCTGTGCCATGCACCTGTCGCGATTTGCCGAAGAGCTGGTCATCTGGTCGACACCGCAGTTCGGTTTTGTCAGGCTGTCGGACCGGTTCACCACCGGCTCATCGATCATGCCGCAAAAGAAAAACCCCGATGCAGCCGAGCTTATCCGTGCCAAGCCGGGCCGCATTCTGGGCGCATTCACCAGCCTTTTGCTGGTCATGAAAGGCTTGCCGCTGGCCTATTCCAAGGACATGCAGGAAGACAAGGAGCCGGCGTTTGACGCCATTGATGCACTGTCGCTGGCAATCGCGGCCATGACCGGCATGGTCTCCGACATGGAGCCTGCCACAGAAAAGCTGGCCGCCGCAGCCGGTGCCGGATACTCGACTGCAACCGATCTTGCAGACTGGCTGGTGCGGGTCCTCGCCATGCCGTTCCGGGATGCCCATCATGTTACCGGCACGCTTGTTGCGATGGCAGAACACAAGGGTGTGGAACTGGACGGGTTAAGCCTTCAGGACATGCACAGTATCGAACAACGCATCACCTTAGATGTGTTCAAGGTGTTGACGCCGCACGCATCCGCCGGGTCTCGCAAGAGTTTCGGCGGGACGGCACCTGCAAACGTAAGACGCGAGGCAAAGCGCTGGTTGAAAATTCTATAGCAACATGGGTTCGTACGAACCCATAAAGTTGCTATAGCACTTTGGAAACGATCAGGTTTATGATTTTTGGTTGATTCAACCAGAAAACATCCTGATCTGGCCTGACCGGCCCTCGTCTTGCCGTTGCAGGTCATACAGCGGCATTTTCGCCGAGTTCAAGCAAGACGATCTCGGGCGGTGAGCCAAACCGGATTGGTGCAATTGAACAGCCAAGCCCGCCCGAAACGATCAGATGACGGTCATTTTCAACAACATGCCCATAGGCATACCGGTTCTTGTATCGCGAAGGCACCACCGGTGAATAGCCGAAAAGCCGGACCTGCCCGCCATGGGTATGGCCTGACATGGTCACCGAGACACGGTCCGGGATACTGGGAAAGATGTCAGGTTCATGCGCCATCAGCAGCACCGGCGCCGTGTCGGTAATTTTGGCCAGGGTGCCATCAAGATCATCCACCCCCTGCCAATGCCGACGGCCGTATTTGGCATGTGGCGGCAAAGCGAGCTGATCGCCCAGACCGGCAATCCAGAAGGCCTTGTCATCCTTCATGAGCCTGGCGGCGTCATTTTCCAGAACCGGTATTCCTTCCCGTTGCAAGGCCAACTGGCCGAAGGTGGGTCCGTGGCCTGCCCGCTGCGCGCTCTTGTCCTCCCACCAGTCATGATTGCCCAGAACCGAATAAACCCCTGAAGATGCCTTGAGCTTGCCCAGAGCAGGCCCCCAGTCCCTGGAGTGCACATAATCCGTCACCATGTTCATGCCGGCGCTGTAATCACCCAGCAACAAGGTCAGGTCGGGCTTGAGATCATTTGTCCTTGCAACAATGTCTTCGATGCGCTCAATGGTCATCCAGGGGTTGCAGGCATGAATGTCGGCAATCAATGCCACCCGAAGTTTCAAACCGGCAGTCCAGTTGGGCGGCGTAAACCTGTAGGTCGTAAGTCGCAGCCGGTACAATGGCTCGATGGCAAACGAATAAGTGCTCAAGGCGGCTGAAGCGATAAACCCGCCACCCATGATCTTGAGGAACTGCCGTCGTGAAATCATCGTAACAATCCCGATCCCCAAAATGCCCGTTATCACAAAGATATCAACAATGGCGGGTTTTCAACCATGTTTGCCATAATGGATGTTTGGCCGCACTGTACATGAATTGCATAGCGGACAGTTAATGACTAAGTGATTGGTGCCGAGCAATATCTTGTTTTCCGAAAAAAGAGGTAACGCATGCGCTGGCTGGTAATTTATCTGCTGCTGATCGCCGTAATCTGGCTGTTCGTCACAAACAGGATGTGGCGGCGTGGCCTGCTGGCATTTTCTACCATCGTATTTGGTGTTTTCATGCTGATATTCACGCTGACCCAGCGCGACACCGATGGCCAGGTCAAAACCGCTGACAGGTTCACCGAGGTCCGCAGGCAGGAAAGCGTTACTTTTGGCGCGGTGAAAACAACCGACATTGCCATTGGCCAGACGAGCCTGACCAACCCGAGCCGGACGGTTTTTGACAGCGCCGGCAGGGAGCGTGTCGAATCCGACCTGTTCAGATGGCGGTTGCAGACATCACTCACCAACCGCTCGACTGAATTCACCGTCGCCAGCGTGACCTTGCGGGTCACACTGTATTCCTGCCCGGTCTTTTATGACGTGGTGCAGGCTGATATCGACCCGGGCAAGCTCAACGCCAATTGCACGGTGATCGGCACCCGCACGGTCGGTTTTGACCCATTGGATCTGAAGCCCGCTGAAAGCTATCAGGGCGAACAGATTGTCACCTTCCCCAACCAGCCGGAACCACGCAATCCGCGGTATTGGATTCAAGTGCAGACGGTTACCGCAAAGCAGGGCAACTAGAACAGGATGGTTTTTGGTTGTGACCGCCAAAACCATGGACCTGATCGCTTCTAAAGTTGCTCCAATGCACAACTTGCCACTTTGCCTGCACCCCCGGTTTAGGGTACAAGAAACGAACTGAAAGAAATATCGTCTGGAATCGGACCCATGGATCTGCGCAAACTTATCGTTCTTGCCCTGCTGGCAATTTCGCTGTCGGCATGCGGCGTACGCGGTCCTCTGGAACCGCCACCGGGTGCTGCAGTTCCTGATCCCGATGAGCCCGCCGCCATTGACCCGCTCATAAAACCGAACTGAACATTGTCACCCATCATCCGTGTTCATGCGGCCTTGGTAACCATGACACGCATGTAGGGCAACATGCGTTCCAATGAACGCATAACTTTGCCATGATACCTTTTGATCCAGCAGTTTGACCGGTTAATCCATGCATCATTTTACCTATCGAGACGGCACCCTTCACGCTGAAGACATTGATCTTGCCGAACTGGCTGAAGACGTTGAAACCCCGTTTTACTGCTATTCGACGGCAACGCTCACCCGGCATTTCGAAGTCCTGAAAGCGGCTTTTCACGATCTCGACCTGACCATCTGCTATGCCATGAAGGCAAACTCAAATCAGGCGGTCATCAAGACACTTGCCGATCTCGGTGCCGGCATGGACGTGGTGTCGGAAGGCGAGTTGCGCCGTGCCCGTGCCGCCGGCGTGCCGGCCCGGAAGATCGTTTTTTCCGGCGTCGGCAAGACTGCGGCGGAAATGTCCTATGCGCTGCGCGAGGGAATTGCCTGCTTCAATGTTGAAAGTGAAGCTGAGCTGGAGCTTTTGTCTGAAGTTGCCCGCCGCCTGGGCGAAACGGCAACCATCTCCATCAGGGTCAACCCGGATGTTGACGCAAAAACCCACGCAAAAATCACCACCGGCAAGTCAGAAAACAAATTCGGCATTTCCATGAGCCGGGCGCGGGAGGTCTATGCCCGGGCGGCTTTGCTTCCGGGCCTGCGGATCAGTGGCGTCGATGTGCACATCGGTTCCCAGATCACAACCCTTGAGCCTTATCACCAGGCCTATACCCTGCTCGGCGAACTGGTGCAGCAATTGCGCGATGATGGTCATGCCATCACCCACGTTGATTTCGGCGGCGGACTGGGCGTCCCCTATCGCGGCACCAATGATGTGCCGCCGCACCCGGATGAATATGCCGCTGTTGTACGTGAAACCCTGGGCCATCTTGACTGCAAGTTTGTCATGGAGCCCGGACGCATGATTGCCGGCAATGCCGGTATTCTGGTCACCCGCGTCATTCACGTGAAAGAACAGGAAGGCAAGAAGTTCATCATTGTCGACGCTGCAATGAATGATCTGATCCGGCCGACTTTGTATGATGCCTGGCACGATATCGTCACTGTTTCAGAACCGGACCCGTCAGATGCGACATCAATCGCCGATGTGGTGGGCCCGGTATGTGAATCCGGTGACTATCTGGCCCAGAACCGTCAGATGCCACCGGTCAAGGCCGGCGACCTGATTGCGGTCATGACAGCCGGCGCCTATGGCGCGGTCCAGGCAGGCACCTACAATTCAAGGTTGCTGGTGCCGGAAGTTCTGGTCAATGGCGAGCGCTTTGCCATTGTCCGTCCCCGGCAGACCTATGAGGCATTGATCGGCATGGACCGGCTTGCCGGATGGCAACAATAGCGCGCGCGTGAAATCCATTCTGATCACTTTTGCGTTTACTGCGTTGGTAAATGGCCCCTGTGGCCCTTGCTTTCGCCTTGTTATGCTAGAATGATCAGGCCATGAAATTTGATCCGGCACACATAATTGCCCGCAAGGTGTCGCTCGCCAAGACAGCGATCTACTGGGAGCGCCTGCTTGAACGGCTGTTTCCTGCAATGATGATTGCAGGAATTGTGCTGCTGTGCGTGCTGTCCGGCGTGCTGAACCTTGTGCCGGTCTGGTTGAAATTGACCCTGTTCGGCGTAGCCGGCGCCGGATTCGCATATTCATTGAAAAGCCTGGGCAGCCTGTCCTGGCCATCCGGCGAGGCCGCCCTGGCACGCATTGAACGCAAGTCAGGCAAAATGCACCGGCCCGCATCCGGCTGGACCGATACACTGGCTGATGAAACTTCTGCCAGCCCTGAACAAAAAGCGCTGTGGCAGGCCCATCGCCGGCACATGGCAAAACAGTTACATGATCTGAAAGCCGGCGCGCCACGCTCCCCGTTGCCACGCATCGACCAGAACGCCCTGCGCAACGCCCTGGCGATTGCATTGATTGCAGCGGGCGTCCTGAGCGCCGGTACATGGCGCGAGAAGATTGCCGAAGCCGTTGCGGTGACCGCACCGGCTGCTGTCAATGCGATAGCAATGGATGCATGGCTCAACCCGCCGTCCTATACCGCCAAGCCACCCGTCCTTCTGACGCGCCGCGCGCAAGTTGTTTCAGACACCAGTGAAGTCGCCGTGATCTCCGTGCCGCAAGGCTCGGAACTGGTGGTTCGGCTGAACGGGGCAGACGATCTCAAGGTGACCCTGGCTGATCCCGCATCAAGCGCCGCGGCACCTGCCGTCTTTGACACACTTGAAGCTGACGGGCCCAAGGCCGGTTCAGCCGGTGAGACCGTCGCGACACCGTCTGCGACGCAGGAACTGCGCACCAAAATCCAGAAATCAGCGATTGTAACGGTGAGCGGAGCAGGCCGCGAGCTTGGCTTGTGGACCGTAAACGTGATTGCGGACCTGCCCCCTGTGGTAACCGTGCCCGAGCAAATACAGATCACCCCGTCTGGCGCGTTCTCGCTACCGTGGAAAGTGACTGATGATTACGGTGTGACATCACTGTCCGGCCGGGTTGCACTGCGCCGCGACGGTTTGGACACCGACAAGATCGATGTCGACAGTCCTTTCCTGTCGCAAGCGCCGGAATTTGCCATTTCAATGCGCAAGGTCAATCCGAGGCAGGCCGAAGGCAAGAGCTTTCAGGATCTGACAGCACACCCCTGGGCCGGTTTGCCGGTCGAAATTGTCATCGAAGGCATGGATCAGGCCGGCCAATCGGGCCGCAGCGATGTTGTAAAGCTTGCCTTGCCGGAACGCACGTTTACCAAGCCGCTTGCCCAGGCTCTGGTCGAGCAGCGCAAGAACATCTTTTTCCAGCCGGACAATCAGCGTGATGTGGTGCGCGCGCTGTCGGCCATTCTGGTATGGCCGAAAGGCGTGGTCGAGAAATCGGGCGTTTATCTCGGTATCCGCCATGCCGCCGCCAAGCTGTACCGCGCACGTACCCACGAGGAGTCGCAGCAGGTCGCAGATACTCTTTGGGAAATTGCACTGAGCATAGAATCCGGCAATCTTCATGATTCACTGAAGAAACTGCAGGCCATCAAGAAAGAGCTTGAAAAAGCCCTTGCGGAAGGCGCACCGGAAGAAAAAATCGCCGATCTGATGCAGCAGCTGCGTGAAGCCATGAACGAGTATCTGCAGGCCATGCAGCAGCAGATGCAGGAAAACCAGCGCAATAATCCACAAGCGCAAAACCAGCAGCAGCAAAACCGCGCCCAGCAGGAAATTCGCTCGCAGGATCTGCAGCGCATGATGGACATGATCGAGAATCTTGCCAGGTCGGGTGCCCGCGATGCGGCTCAGCAAATGCTGTCGGAACTGGAAAACATCCTGCAGAACCTGCAGCCCGGCCAGCGCCAGGCCAATCCGCAGCGCACATCGCCAATGGCAAAAATGCTCGACCAGCTTTCAGAAATGATGCGCCGCCAGCAGCAGCTGATGGACCAGACCTTCCAGATGCCGCAAAACGGCCAGCAGCGCTCAGGCGATCAAAACCAGGGCCAGCAGCAGGGCGAACAGGGTCAGGAGCCCGGCGGGCGCGGCCAGTCCGAACAACAAACACCCGGCAACGGCCAGTTGTCACAGCAGCAGGGCGATCTCGGTAAAATGCTTGAACGCCTGATGCAGCAAATGCAGCAGCAGGGCCTGCAGTCACCTGACGGTCTGGGACGGGCCCAGCAGGAGATGGGCGAGGCCTCCGGCGAATTGGGCCAGGGCCAGCGTGATGAAGCGCTGGGCAGCCAGGGCGAAGCCATGCGGGGCCTGCGTGAAGGTGCCCGCAACATGGCCCAGCAACTGATGCAGCAGGGCACCGGCAACGAAGGCAATATCGGCCGCCATGGCGAAGGCCGCGGCGAACAGCGCGACCCGCTGGGCCGTCCGCTTCCCTCGCAGGGCGAAGAATACGGCCAGCGCGACAACATGGTGCCGCAGGAAGCCGAAGTGGAGCGTGCCAGGCGGATTCTCGATGCACTGCGTTCGCGCGCCAATCAAACCGGCCGGCCAAAGCTGGAGCTGGACTACATCGATCGCCTGCTCAAGGGCCTGTACTAAAACCGGCCCGCCTGTCTGCGGCCACGACCGTGCCATCTTACTTCCCGATTTGCGCAGGTCTCAGCGCACCCTGTCTGCGATGTGATAAAATGCACATCTGCTCGCACCGTGCCTTCCTATGGTCATTACCAACAGAAACGCGAACAGCTCATACCCCTCAAGCGACAGTGTTTCTTCAACCTCTCACCGGTTTCCCCTGGCCGGTCAGAAAGAAAAGGTCCCGGCAGGTTGCCCCTCTCCTGCTGGTCCCAAAATGGAGAAGGCAGCTTATCCTCCACGGAAAAGCTGCCTTTTTCTGTTTTGCCGGCGGTCTCTGCCAGCAAGGGTCCCGCACTGATTTCTTGAAGTGTTATTTTGGATTCGTGACATAGCCGACAAACGGCAATTCACGGAACGCATGGGCCATGTCCATGCCGTACCCAACAACAAATTTGTCCGGGCATTCAAACCCTGTGAAATCGGCATCAAGTTCGGCTGCCCGATGGCCCGGCTTGTCAAGCAACACAGCGGTCAGCACCTGACGTGCACCGCGTGCCGCCAGCAGGTCCTTGGCAAATGCCAGCGTTCTGCCTGATTCGAGTATATCGTCTATCAACAGGACATCGCGCTCCGTCACGTCCGTCTGGATATCCCGCAACACCTCAACCTGCCCCGACGACGAGGTTTGCGCGCGATAACTGGCCAGCATCATGAAGTCGACTTCCGGCGACAGCCCGGCGCCGTGCATGGCACGCAGCAGGTCGGCTGCAAATATGAAGCTGCCTTTCAATACGGGAACTACGAGAAGCCGTTCAGGATCACGTCCGGCAACCGCATGGGCAATTTCCGCTACCCGGGCCGCAATCTCGGCTTCACTGAACACGATCTCGATGGTATGGCCGTCAATCGTAATACCGGTCATGGCTGCTCATCCCGCAATCAGAAGTTGTCTCATCTGACTACAGACAAGATAGGCTCAATTGTTCTAGAGCGACATGGGTTCGGTTGAACCCATAAAGTTGCTCTAGCACCGTGGAAACGATCAGTTTCATGATTTTTGATTGGTTCAATCAAAAAACATACTGATCTAGATGGTAGTTCAGCCGATTTCGCCGGGTCTGGCAAAGCGAATCTCGACACTCTCCACACCTGCCGGCGGTGCAGCAAGCCGGGTCACGAACGATGACACGACCCCTGCGCCAATCGGTTCCTTGCCCACACTGTTCAGTGTCCAGGTGTGAAGTTGTTCGCCGTTTGCATTTCTGAGCACGAAACGCAACGGGGGTACGCGACGGTCCTCACCGGTGATATTTGCAATACGCCCGCGCAGTGCCAGCACCGGCTGGCCGTTGACGATCATGTACTGCTGCTGGATCGACGAGATATTCAGGCCGTAGACATTCACGGTCTTGCCGGCAAGCGAGTACAGCTTCGCCGCCGCAGGTGCGGCCTGCACAATACGCTCAGGCATGGCGACCACTGCCCCCAGCACAAGGCATATTCCGGCAGCAAGCCCGCTCCAGCCACGCATTTGTGCGCTGCGACGTTGACGCGCAGTCCTGGCCTTGTGCTCTGCATGATGTGCGGCACGGGCAATCTTGCGCGCTTCGGCTATGATCCGGGCCTCTGCGTCTTCATCGTTGACATCAGGTTGGCTGTTCGGCACGCGGACGGGCACAAGGTCGCTTACATCGGTTGCATGCGCCTCGATCCAGCCATGCCCGCAGCTTCCGCATCGCATTACGGTCGCATCACAGCCCGATTCATTTGGCATTTCAAACTTGGTTGCGCAAGAAGGGCAGGAGACTATCATCTGTTACGTCCGGTTCCGGTGATTCGGCTCAATCTGGTATAAGGCGCCAGTGATTGCGGTTTTTTCGCCTGACCAGAGAAACCTTGCTTCTCGATACCGACAGTAAAACGGAAATACGGTTAATTCGGCGTAAATGCCTGTCCAGTATTAAAACACTTCACTATGGCAGCCTGATCTTGAGGAACCCGCTTGTCGATCGTTCGATTTGAAAATGTCGGTTTGCGTTATGGCAATGGGCCGGAGATCCTGAAAGATCTCAACCTGACACTTGAAACAGGGTCATTCAATTTTCTGACCGGGGCTTCAGGTGCCGGCAAGACGTCACTTATGCGCATGCTGTTTCTGGCGCTCAAGCCAACCCGTGGCATGATTTCACTGTTCGGAGAAAACACCAGCGGGTTGCGGCGTGGCAAGGTACCGGACGTGCGGCGCCGCATTGGCGTTGTGTTTCAGGAATTCCGGCTGCTGGATCACCTGACCACGTTCGAGAATGTGGCACTGCCCCTGCGGGTTCGCGGCAACAAACTCAATGATTATCGCGACAATGTCCTTGAACTGCTGGACTGGGTCGGCCTCGATCATCACATAAACGCCTATCCGGCGGTGTTGTCCGGCGGTGAAAAACAACGCGCCGCCATCGCGCGTGCGGTTATTTCAAGCCCGGAACTGCTGCTCGCAGACGAGCCGACCGGTAATGTGGACCCCGCTCTGGCACTGCGTCTGATGCGTCTGTTCCAGCAACTCAATCAGTTTGGCACCACGGTTTTGATCGCAACCCACGACACCCATTTGCTGGACACCATAAAAGCGCCCGTGGTGCGGCTGGAAGACGGCAGGACAACATGGCAATAAACAACAATGCCGGCGCAAAAAAATTCGATCGCCGTGCATCCGGTTTCAATGACCGCGGCGGTGCGAAATTTGAGGTGGCCGGCAACGGACGCTCCAAGGTCATTCCCGAAGCAACAGCGCCCCACATGACATTGATGACGGCAATGGCGGCCATGTGCTACCTCGCCGTGCTGGCAATTGGTGCATTGTTGATGACTGACACCGCCGTCGACAACTGGACGTCACAAATTGCCAGTCAGGTAACGGTGCAGATTTCCGCAGCAGACGGTGTCGATGTAGACGGCGATGCGGAAAAGGTTGCCGACATACTGCGCGCCACGAGCGGAATTGCTGACATTGATGTCGTCAGCCCGGCCGCTGCACGCAAGCTGCTCGAACCCTGGCTTGGCGAGGCAGGCATACTTGATGATCTGCCGATACCGCGCCTGATCAATGTCAGCATCGACAAGGCATCTCCGCCTGATCTTGAATTGCTGCGCGCCACCCTTGCCACTGAAGTACCGTCCGCCACCCTCGACACTCACCGGCGCTGGCAGGCTGAATTGATCAGCATGGCCGGCTCGCTTACCTGGCTTGCCATAGCCGTGCTCAGCCTGATTGCAACCGCAGCGATCGTGCTTGTCATCTATGCAACACGCGCCGCGATGGAGGTAAACCGGGAAGTCATCGAGGTCCTGTATCTGGCGGGTGCTCGCGACAGTTTCATCTCGCGCGAGGTCTTGTGGCGGTTCTGCCTCACCGGATTGAAAGCCGGTCTCATAGGATCCATGCTGGGTTTTGGCACCTTTGTTGTCCTGGGTTTGGGCAGTGGCCGGCTGTCGGAACCGGTCAAGGCATTTCTGTATCACCCGCTTGACGCCAGCAGCGCGAATTACGCCGCCTTTATTGTGGTGCCGGTTGTTGCTACAGTGATCTCACTTATCACGGCGCGTATCTCCATATCACGGGTCTTGAAGGCCATGTTCTGAACCGGCATAAACCTGTGTTGCGCCGTGAAAGACCATGGAGCAGCAGGCTGGATCAGTATGGTTTTTGATTGAACCGATCAAAAACCATAAAACTGATCGTTGTTAAAGTGCTAGAGCAACTTTATGGGTTCTATTGAACCCATGTCGCTCTAGCGTGTTATTTCACCCGGTATTGTTTTGATGTCAGACCCGTCCGGAAAGTCCAGCACTGAGACGCATCTTCCAGATGCGCAGTCCAGACACGCCAGTGGCTGGTGGATTGGACTGGGTATCATCCTGTGTGTGCTTCTTGTCGCGACCGCAGGGCTTGCGTCATTCACCGAAAATTCGCGCAAGATAATCAGGCCGGCCAACCTGTCGGTGGATGGAATAGTGGTCCTGACCGGCGGCCCGGAGCGTATTCCCGCAGCGGTTCGTCTGCTTGAACGGAAAACCGCCAGGCGCCTGTTGATCTCCGGTGTTTATCCGGCAACCACCGCCCGGCAACTGAGTCGGATTACCCAGGCCGAGGCCAGCCTGTTCAAATGCTGCGTGGACTTGGACAAACGCGCGCCGGATACTCGCGGCAATGCGGCAGAAGCAGCAGACTGGGCGACCCGGCACAAGTTCAGAAAAATTGCGGTCGTCACCAGCGACTACCATATTCTGCGGGCCATCGTCGAATTCTCGCGGGCCATGCCGAATGTCGAACTGGTGGCTTATCCGGTTACCAGCAGCGATGCCGGGAAACCTGCACGGTCGTTTTCAATGCTTCGCCTGTGGATCAGCGAATATATCAAATACCTGCTTGCGCTGCTGTTTTAACACGGTAGAAGCGGTCAGGATGCGGTAAGGGAGAATTGGGTGTGCTGGTGTTTCGGTCCTTACTGTTCAATCTGGTTTTCTATATCAATCTCGTCTTGTTTCTGGTGCTCGGCTTCTGGTTCATGTTCACACCAAGAAGCTGGTCCATAGCCGCCCTGAAGGTTTGGGCAAGCTCGTCACTTTGGTGGATGAGGCTGATCACCGGCACCACCATGGAAGTGCGCGGTCGTGAGCATATTCCGCAGACAGGCGGATTGCTCGCCGGCAAGCACCAGTCTGCCTGGGATATATTCGCCCTGCTTCCGCTGCTGGCGGATCCTGCCCTGGTGCTGAAGCGCGAATTGACCTTCATTCCGGTGTTCGGCTGGTTCTGTCTCAAGTTCAAGATGATCTCGGTGAACCGTTCGGCAGGTCCGTCCGCATTGAAGAAGATGATTGCGGATGCGAAAGCCGCCATTGCCACAGGCCGCCAGGTTCTAATTTTTCCGGAAGGCACGCGGATGGCGCCGGACGCTGAGCCGAACCACAAGCCCGGCGCAACGGCGCTGTACACACAACTCGGTGTCCCATGCACGCCATTTGCGCTGAACTCCGGCCTGTACTGGCCAAGACGGCAGTTCATCCGGCGGCCAGGAACGATCATCGTAGAGTTTCTGCCGCCGATCGAAGCCGGCCTGGCCCGCAAGGTGTTTTCAGCCCGCCTGCAGGAAGTCGTCGAAGAGGCAACCAGCCGGCTGGTCGCTGAAGGCAGGTCCGGTTAATCGATTGGCAATGTCTTTTGGGTAGAACAAACCATGAAAATGTGTGATGATATTCCGTCCAAAACACCTGTTGTGAGCAATTGTTGTGGCTACAGACACCGCACTTGACCCGATCTCCCGCGAAATCTGGGACATGAAGTACCGCTTCAAGTCTCCGGACGGCTCAGCCATTGATCAAACGGTAGACGATACCTGGGCCCGTGTCGCCAAGGCACTGGCGGCGCCTGAAAAGGCAAAAGTGAGGGCACGCTGGGAAAAAACCTTTGCCGAGGTGATGTCCGGTTACAGGTTTTTGCCGGCAGGCCGGATCATTGCCGGTGCCGGTACGGACCGCACGGTGACGCTGTTCAACTGCTTTGTCATGGGCACCATCGGCGATGACATGGGCGCGATCTTCGATGGCTTGCGTGAGGCTGCGCTGACCATGCAGCAGGGCGGCGGCATCGGTAATGACTTCTCTACCTTGCGCCCCAAGGGGGCGCCGGTCAGGGGCGTTGGCGCGGATGCGTCCGGTCCGTTGAGCTTCATGGATGTCTGGGACGCCATGTGCCGCACCATCATGTCGGCAGGCTCGCGGCGCGGCGCCATGATGGCCACCATGCGGTGTGACCATCCCGATATAGAGGATTTCATCACGGCAAAGCAGGAGGCACAACGCCTGCGGATGTTCAACCTGTCCGTGCTGGTCACCGATCCGTTCATGGCTGCTGTAAAGGCTGACAGGGACTGGCCGCTGGTGTTCGGCGGAACTGTTTTCAAAACCGTCCGGGCCCGTGACCTGTGGAACCGGATCATGCAGGCAACCTATGCCTATGCCGAACCCGGCGTGATTTTCATTGACCGGATCAACGCACGCAACAATCTGTCTTACTGCGAGACCATTCACGCCACCAATCCATGCGGTGAACAACCGCTGCCGCCCTATGGTGCCTGCCTGCTCGGCTCAATCAATCTTGCAAGTCTGGTGACGGCGCCGTTTTCCGATGCAGCACAACTGGACATGGAAGAGGTGAGGCGCATAACCGGCATCGCCGTGCGCATGCTGGACAATGTGGTGGATGTCTCCAACTACCCGCTGCAAGCCCAGGCTGCCGAGGCCCGCGCCAAGCGGCGCATCGGCCTCGGCGTCACCGGGCTGGCCAATGCACTTGCCATGTGCGGGTTGCGCTATGGATCTGATGAGGCTGCAAGTGCTGCAAAAAGCTGGATGCAGGCAATCGAGCGCGCCGCCTATCTGGCAAGCACCGGCATTGCTGCGGAAAAGGGGTCTTTCCCGCTTTTCGATGTCGAGGAATATCTGGCTTCCGGCCATGTCCGCGATCTTGATGACGAGGTGCGCGACGCAATCCGAAACAACGGCATCCGCAATGCGCTTCTGACCTCCATTGCGCCTACCGGCACCATATCCCTGTTCGCCGGCAATGTGTCATCCGGCGTCGAGCCGGTATTTTCCCTGAATTACAACCGCAAGATCCTGCAACCGGACGGCAGCCATCGTACCGAGCAGGTTGAAGACTATGCGCTGCGGGCATTTCGCGCCACCGGCGGTGACGAGACCGACCTGCCGGACGCATTCGTAACCACGGCAGACCTGTCACCGCACGAGCACCTGGTCATGCAGGCCGCCCTGCAGGCCCATGTCGACAGTTCCATCTCCAAAACCGTCAATTGCCCGGAAGATATCTCTTTCGAAGATTTCGGCGATATCTATATGCAGGCCTGGGAGCTTGGACTGAAAGGGTGCACAACCTACCGGCCCAATGACATCACCGGGTCGGTGCTGTCGGAGACCGCAACACACGATGCGTCGGAAGCACAGGCTGCATTGCCGCTCGAAGCACCTGCCGCGCCGGTCGGTCCAACCGAAGCCGGCATTTTCTACATGCGCCAGCCGCTCGATCGCGATCCTGTCCTGCCGGGCTTCACCTACAAGCTGAAATGGGGCGACAGCGATCACGCCATCTATATCACGCTCAACGACATCATCGAAAATGACCGCAGGCGGCCGTTTGAAATCTTCATCAATTCAAAGAACATGGAACACTATGCCTGGACCGTGGCGCTGACCCGCATGATCTCTGCGGTATTCAGGCGCGGTGGCGATGTGTCTTTTGTCGTCGAGGAACTGAAAGCGGTATTTGACCCGCGCGGCGGCCACTGGATGGACGGCCGCTATGTCCCTTCACTGCTGGCTGCCATTGGCGGTGTTATAGAAAAGCACATGCTGGCAACCGGCTTTCTCAAGAGTGTGAAAAACCTGTCCGGCACTGATCCGGCAGGGGTCGATGCCCAACGCCTGGCGGTGGGCGACAATACCAGGCCCGCCGGTCCGCAATGTCCCAAGTGCAATGAGTTTTCCCTGGTTTTTCAGGAAGGTTGCGCCACTTGCATGGCTTGCGGATATTCCAAATGCGGCTGACCGGACGTTTTTCATCTTGACCTCAACGGATTTTTGTTCTACTTTTGTTCTCATCGAAAGAACAGGAGAAAGACCATGGGATTTAGCGCAAGTGCCGAGCTGGAAACAGAATTCAGTGACAGGTTCTGGTTCTGGACCGGATTGTCCGGCAAGCGTTATATCCATTCGGTCTACAGCACCGAAGACTGCCCGCCTTTGCCGGGTGCCATTTATGTAATGGTGCGCCGGCTTGAAAGCGGGACACGGGTACCGGTTCGCATGGGACGGTTTTCACCCTTGTGGGATTTCCCGTTGCCGAGCGAAATGACCGACGGTGCCTGTGAAATTCACGTGCACCTGCTGGCAGGTGATGAAAGCCAGACCTTGCGTGTTTATGACGATCTCGCAGCGGCCCTCGAGCTGGATGCAGCCGATGCACCCGCAATTTGCCGCCCATTACCTGCTCGCGACACTGGCCGTTTTGTTCAGCCTGTGCTGCCACTGTTTTCAGACATGGCTGCCTAGAGCAACATGGGTTCACTTGAACCCATAAAGTTGCTTTAGCACTTTGAAAACGATCAGTTTTATGTTTCTTGATTGATGCAATCAAAAAACATACTGATCTAGAGCGGTTTGCTCTTGTTCCGGAACATTTGAAGGAACCAAGTCAGCTCACTCAGCCAGGTGCAAACTGTAGCGCGATGCGAGCAGTATCGGGCAAGCTTTGCAACAACGCTGGTGGGTTGATTTGGACCACTGAAAGCCGGTTTTTCACGCCCGCTGATTTCGGGCGAGCGTCAGAACTTCCGAAAGATGACTGTCCTTGAAACCCAGTTCCTCGATATGATCCAGGGTCGAGGCAATATAGTCAATGCATGGGCCGCCCTTGCCATGTCCCTGCAGGACAAACGGCAACAGGTCTTCGGCTGACCTCTTGCCGGCGTATTGCACATGATCCTGGTCAACCAGATATACCAGTGCATTCACCTTGTGAGCTTTTCCGTCACCATCAACAAGCATGTCCCGCCAGCGTTCCTTGTAGATCATTGTCACCTGTTCGCGCTCGCGCAGATAGGCAATCGTATCATCCCGCCTGCTGCCTGCCACGCGGTATCCGATACCTCGGCACGAGCCGCCGCGATCAAGCCCCAGCACCATGCCGGGTTTGTCCGGCGTACCGCGATGCACATGTGAATAGATACACAGCCGGCGATGAACGCCGTGCATGACGGCACCACGGCGTTCCTCGAACTCAAACCCCGGCCGCCACATCAGCGACCCGTATCCAAACACCCAAAAATCCAGGCTCATCTGCTTACCAAATATTTATCCAATTGAGTGCATAGCAGACACATTCGTTCCACTTCCGCAAACGCCATGATAAATTGCCAGAGAATCAAATGCTCAACCATCTAAATCTCCCGGTCCAGGCATCATGAACAATCCCCTTGAGATCAAACGCACCTCTCCACTGAAGATGATGGCTCCGCTGATTGTGTTTTTATGCATTGCACTGGCATGGAGTGTTTACTGGTATATTGCCCTGGGCAACGCCAAACAAAAACTGGCGACACTGGAGGCGGCCCATGTCAGCCTGAAATGCGATGAACGCAGCTGGGGCGGCTATCCTTTTCGTATTCATTTTGACTGCACAGGCATAAGCGCCGACCTCGCCGGCCGCAGCATGAAAGCCGACAAACTGCGCCTGATCGGCCAGGCCTGGAACCCGAGCCATATCATCGGCGCCCTGTTCGGCCCCGTCACCATAGACAATGTCAGAATTTCCGGAGATCCGGTCCGCTTCAGCCATCGCGTCAAGAACGGCCAACTGGCCCTCGCCTCACTGCTGGCCGTAAACCAGACAATCGTCACTGCCGACAACAAACAACTCACCGTCGCCAAAACCGAAGCTCATCTTCGGCCCGCAAGCGACACCGAGCGGTTCGACCTCGCCATCACCCTGTCTGACCTGGCCACGGACAAGGCCCAACTTGACAAGTTTACCATAACCGGAACTCTCGACCGGGAAATACCCGAAGAGGGTAGTTTCGACCTCCTGTCGGAGCCATCCGATTACCTTGATGCAATATGGATCGTCCAGTATCTGGGGAACCTGAACGATGCCGAAATGAATGCTGCACAGGCGGTCATCAACCCGTTGCTGAAGGCCAACGACAACAAACTGCCGATCCAGCTAAAGGATCAAACCTGGTATTGGGGGCCTTTCGCCGTCACCGGTTCAGATTAGAGCTAAGGGTTCGGATCCTTGCCGTCTGGGAGAGCTTCCGGATCGCTCTGCTGGCCACCGCGTCCGAAATCCGGCTTGTCAGTATCCTGGCCTGCCTCAATAATGCGCTGGCGAATACCGCGAGCCCGGGTAAATGTGTCAAACAGCATATCACCGTCGCCCCAGCGGATGGCTCTTTGCAAGGCCGACATGTCTTCTGAAAACCGCCCCAGCATTTCCAGAACAGCCTGTTTGTTATTGAGGTAAATATCCCGCCACATGGTCGGGTCTGACGCCGCAATGCGGGTAAAGTCCCTGAACCCTCCGGCTGAATACTTGATCACTTCCTGCTGGCTCACCTCTTCAAGGTCAGCAGCCGTCGTGACGATGTTGAACGCAATCAGTTGCGGCAAATGAGACGTGATACTCAATACCCGGTCATGATGATCGGCCCCCATCACATCAACATCGCTGCCACACGCCTGCCAGAACGCAGTCAATCGCGCCGTGGCACCAGCATCGGATCCGCTCGGCGGCGTCAGGATGCACCAGCGATTTTCAAACAGGGACGCAAAACCGGAATCAGGGCCTGAGTATTCAGTACCGGCAATCGGATGACCCGGTATGAAGTGGATACCATCGGGAATATGCGGCGCCACGTCCCGGATAACAGCTGCCTTGACCGACCCCACATCCGTGACAATCGCACCCGGTTTCAGCGCCCCGCTGATGGCCTGTGCGACCACCCCGCACACGCCAACCGGCACACACAGCACCACAAGGTCCGCATCGCGCACCGCGTCTGCGGCGTGCTCATGCATGGTATCGGCCAGGCCCAGCTCCATGGCACGGTCACGGGTTGCGGCAGAGCGCGCATGTCCCGATATCGCTTTCGCCAGCTTTTCCCGCCTCATGACATGAGACAGCGACGAGCCGATCAGGCCCAGTCCGATCAGGGCAACTTTTTCAAACGGTTCAAATGCCATGCCTGATCAATCCGCCATAAAGGACTGAAGGGCATCAATAAACGCGCCGCACCCCGCCTCATCACCGATAGATACCCGCAATGCACCCGGCAACCCGTAAGCATCCATGCGGCGCACAATCACATTGTTCGATGCCAGAAACCCGTCTGCCTCAGCGGCCGTCTTTGACCCGTCCGATGGAAAATGAACCAGCACGAAATTGCCGACACTCGGTGTTACCTTCAGACCCATCGCTTCGACGGCTGCAGTTACTTTCGGCAACCAAATGTCGTTGTGCTCAACCGCTTTTGCCAGGTGTCCGGCATCGCGGATTGCCGCCGCACCGGCAGCAATTGCCGGCATCGCCACATTGAACGGCCCGCGAATACGGTTCAGCACATCCGCCACGTTGGCCGGACAATAAGCCCACCCCAGACGCAATCCCGCCAGTCCGTAGGCCTTTGAAAACGTACGCGTCATGACCACGTTCTTTGACGTTGAAACCAGCTCCAGCCCGGCTTCATAGTCATTGCGGCGGACATATTCTGCATAGGCGGCATCCAGCACCAGCAAACAGTCTGCCGGCAGCCCGGCATGAAGCCGCTTGACCTCGTCAAAGCTGACATAGGTGCCTGTCGGATTGTTCGGATTGGCCAGAAAAACCATGCGGGTCCGGGGTGAAACCGCACCCAGTATTGCGTCTATGTCAGCCGTGAGATCGCTCTCGGCCACCACCACCGGTGTGGCGCCATTGGCCCGGATGACAATCGGGTAAACCAGAAAACCATGCTCGGTATGAATGGCCTCATCACCCGGCTGCAGGTAACCGCTGGCCAGCAACTGCAACAGTTCGTCGGATCCGGCACCGCACACAATGTTGGCCGGATTGATGCCGTAAGTCTCCGCCAGAGCCTCGCGAACCGCGCCCGACCCGCCGTCAGGATACAATGCAAGGTCCTGCGCACATGCTGCATAGGCCTGCATGGCGGCCGGACTGGGCCCCAGCGGGGACTCGTTCGATGACAGCTTGTGGACCTTGCCTTGCCCTGATCCACCGGATTTGCCGGGTACATAGGCTGCAATGTCGAGAATGCCATCGCGTGGACGGGGCATGTCTGTTGTATCGCTCATTCTTTGTTCACTTCCATCGCACTGGGATATCTGCCGGCAATTTTAAGCCCCAGGCCACTATTGCCCTTGAGGCTGACCAGCGGTTGCTCCGACATTTCCAGGTAACCGGGTATCGACGTGAGGTACACGTCATCGGCAAGCTTCAGGTGCCATATCGGTTTGGGTACAAAGTCGCGCGGCAGCTTGCCGGTCGTAACCAGCAGCGTTTCGTCCTCGCCGGTCGGCTCGCTGGGCGCATGGCCAAGCACCGCAAGTGATCGGCCGGGTTTGTCAGAACCGGCGGGCAGAACCGCCACCACGCGTGCCGGCTTGCCGTCGGGCGTCTGTTCCAGTACGCCGCGCCAGTCAAGTTTCATCGGCACCACGACCAGCACCTGTTCACCTTCTGTAAGCGCGCCGAGCGCAGCCTTCAGCGAGCCCGCTTTTTCAATCGGCACCAGGGATGCAAACAGGTCAGTGGCCTGCCGGTATCGCAGGTCGCTCATCACTTCCGCAATGGTCACAATGCGCACATCGGCCTGGGCCAGAACGGAAGCCGAAATCACGGTACGCCAGACCCGTTCGATGACCGCCAACGGGACACGGCCGGCAGCGACCTCAACCAGCCGGCGCAGGATGACCGCTTCGCGGCCTGGCCGGTACGGCATCCCACCTGTCAGGAGAACCGACGTCTTGGCAAGCCGCACCTTTTCACTGGCCGCAAACCGGGCGCACAGCAATTCGACGATCTGCTCATCGATGCTGTCGATCTCCTGTCTGATATCGTTAAGCTCAGACGTTTGAATATCCGGTTTTTCCATCGCGGAAAGCTGCCCATATGAACTTCTGTCGGTGTCGGGGCCATCCCCGCAACGTTGGATGGTTCTAGAGAGAGCTCACCAAAAAATCAAAGACAAACAAATAACTCAAAATATCAGGTCTGTGACCGGGATCGTATGTTCAACCCCGTTCGCGCCGGTTGCGGGATGATGTTAGGCCGCAATGACGGCACCAGCTGGCGTTTTTGCTTGCTGCCGGTTACCGCGTAAACCTGCTTGATCGCCTCAACCATGATCAGTCCCGAAAACCCCGGCCCGATCCACGATCCCAGCCGCTCACACAATGTGGCACTGCGAACCATGAAACGGCGCTCGCTCGGTGGCATGAACAGCATGGAGGTCCAGCCGGCCGGTGAAAACTGCGCATTGCGCAAAAGCGTTGTCAGCTGGCCGCGCGAAAACGGCCGGCCATGCCCGAACGGCGTATTGTCAAACCGCGCCCAGAGACCGCGTCGGTTCGGGACGATAAACACCGCACGCCCCTGTGGCGCCAGCACACGCCACAGTTCGCGCAACAGGTCAGGCAACTGATCGGTCAGTTCCAGCCCATGCACCACCAGCACGAAGTCCATGCTGCCGTCTGCCAGGGGCAGGCACGCTTCATCCACCAGGGCACTGGCGCTGTTGCCTTTAGCCGGCCAGTGTACGACGCCCTGACGTGCCGGCATCATTGCCATCACATTGCGTCCCTCGTCGGCCAGCACGTCCAGATAGGGTGTGCAATAGCCAAGCCCCAATACGCGCGCGCCCTGCAATCCGCGCAATCTGGCGCGAAGCCGCGACACAACAATACGACGCGTTGCATGGCCAAGCCTGCTGGCGTAAAATTCTTTCAGATCGACAACATCCATAACCCGAACCTAGCGCAATCTCACCCCGTTACAACAGGATCAACATGTCCAGTCTTCAGTACCATCTGTTTCCGGCCCTCAGCGACAATTATGGCGTGCTCATGCATTGTCCCGAAACCGGGCAAACCGCCTCGATTGATGCACCCGAAGCCGCAGCCGTCGAAAAGGCGTTGGCAGATACCGGTTGGCAGCTCACCCATATACTGATCACCCATCATCATCATGACCATGTCGGTGGCGTAGTTGAACTCAGGAACAAATGGAATTGCGCCGTTGTCGGCAGCGCCGAGGAGCCCAATGCGCTGCCCGGTCTGACCGACACCGTGGCACCGGGCGGTACATATGATTTCGCCGGCCACATCGCGCAGATCATCGCCACACCCGGCCATACGCTCGGCCACATCACCTGGCATTTCGCTGATGACGGGGTCGCATTTGCCGGAGACACGCTGTTCACGCTGGGCTGCGGACGGGTGTTTGAAGGAACCATGGAACAGATGTGGTCATCCCTGCAGGTGTTCGAGGCCATGCCGCCTGAAACAATCGTTTACAGCGGCCATGAATACACAGCCGCCAATGCAGAATTTGCCCTGAGCATCGAACCCGACAACGCGGCATTGCGCGCCCGCGCCCAAAAAATTTCTGAACTTCGCGCCGCCGGCAAACCGACCGTGCCGACCACTATTGCCGAGGAAATGCAAACCAATCCGTTCCTTCGCGCAGGCTCAGCTGCTCGGTTCGCAGAAGTGCGAAAAGCCAAGGACAGCTTTTAAACCCTTTGGATCAGCCCGGATCAGGCAACGACGGCATAGATGAAAGTGACATAACCTGCCAGGAACGCAAAGCCGACGCGCTTGCCGAACCGCTTCACCACCACGGCGAGGAAGAACACCACCAGTGACACACCGATCATCACCGGTATGTCGACCTTGAGCATTTGATCTGACACCGGGATCGGCGAAATCACCGCCGTGATCCCGGCAATGCCCAGAACGTTGTAGATGTTTGACCCCAATACGTTGCCCAGTGCGATGTCCGAGTGCTTTCGCATGGCGGCGATGACCGACGTCGCCAGTTCCGGCAGCGAGGTGCCGATGGCAACCAGCGTCAGTCCGACGACCTCGTCAGACACCTCGAACGACTTGGCGACGATGATGGCATTGTCGACCAGCAGCTTGCCGCCGAACAGCACAGCCGCCGTGCCGCACGCCACAAACAGTATGTCCACCCAGATCGACTTGGCGGGCTTCGGCAGATCATCACCCGGATCCACTGCCTTCTTGCCGTTCTTCTTGCGGTCGGAATACAGCAGAAAACCCATATAGGTGACAAGGATGGCAATGAAGATCAGTCCCCATGTCAGCGACAGCACGCCTGAATAACACGCCACGCCCAGCAAGGCCGCGGTGAAGATCATGAAGAAGCCGTCCCGGAAAATGGCCGCATCCGAACACACGATCGGGTAGATCACCGCGCCGACGCCGAGTATCAGCAGTATGTTGGCAATATTCGACCCGACCACATTGCCCATGGCGATACCGGGTGCGCCGGCGAGCGCGGCCTGGATCGAGGCAACCAGTTCCGGCACCGAGGTACCGAAGCCGACAATGATGATGCCGACCACCAGGTTGGACAAACCGAGGCGCAGGGCAAGTGCTGCAGCGCCACGCACCAGAAACTCACCACCGGCCAGCAGCAGAACGAACCCTGCCAGCAATCCGAGAAATACTATCATCAGCCCCTTGCCTGCATACCCCTGAAATCAGAGCAACGTGAGGCGCGCGCGCCTCACGTTGCTCCGGGTGTTATCTAGGTGACTTGCCGCCAGATTAAAAGGGCAGCAGAACCAAATCTGCTGCCCCTGATCACGCTGGCAAACTGCCTGACCTGTTACATCATGTACTGGCCGCCATTGGCGGAGATGGTCGAACCGGTAATGAACCCTGCATCATCGCCCACCAGGAACAGCACGCACCTGGCAATTTCTTCCGGCTCACCGAGCCGTCCAACCGGAATGTGCGGCAGGATCGCCTTGTCGAGTACATCTTGCGGAATGGCGCGAACCATCTCCGTGCCAATGTAGCCGGGGCATATCGCATTGACGGTAATACCCTTCTTGGCGCCTTCCTGGGCCAGTGCCTTGACGAAACCAATGTCACCCGCCTTGGCAGCGGAATAGTTCGCCTGGCCCATCTGGCCCTTCTGGCCGTTGATCGAGGAAATACACACCACTCTGCCAAAGCCGCGCTCACGCATGCCTTCCCAGACCGGGCGCGTCATGTTGAACAGCGAATTGAGATTGGTATTGATCACCGCATTCCAGTTTTCCGGCGTCATCTTGTGAAACATGGAATCGCGCGTGATACCGGCATTGTTGACCAGTATGTCCACCGGACCGAAATCGTTCTCGATGGTCTTCAGCGCGGTTTCGCAGGCGCCGTAGTCGCCAACGTCCCACTTCATGACTTCAATTCCGGTCTGCGCCTTGAAATTCGTGGCGGCCTCATCATTGCCGGCATAGCTGGCAACAACCTTGTAACCGGCATCCTTCAGCGCTGTGGCAATGGCTGCACCAATACCCCGGGTTCCCCCGGTCACGACTGCAATACGTGACATGTCATTTTTCTCCCTGTTTTATTATTGAACTATATCAGTCGCGCTCCACGCACATGGCAACACCCATGCCACCGCCGATGCACAGTGTGGCGAGGCCCTTCTTGGCATCGCGCTTCTGCATCTCATGCAGCAAGGTGACGAACACGCGCGCACCCGACGCGCCGATGGGATGGCCGATCGCGATTGCGCCGCCATTGACGTTCACAATGTCCGGGTTCCAGCCCATGTCCTTGTTGACCGCACAGGCCTGGGCGGCAAAAGCTTCATTGGCTTCGACCAGGTCAAGATCCTCGACCTTCCAGCCGGCCTTCTTGAGTGCCGCACGCGATGCGGGGATCGGGCCTGTACCCATGATGGCCGGGTCAACACCGACATTTGCCCACGATGCAATCCGGGCCAGCGGTGTCAGGCCGCGCTTTTTGGCCTCTGCAGCACTCATCAGGATAACCGCCGCAGCGCCGTCATTGATGCCGGATGCGTTGGCCGCCGTAACCGAACCGTCCTTGTCAAAGGCCGGGCGCAGCTTGCCGACTGACTCTTTCGTCGTGCCGTGCTTGATGTATTCGTCCTGGTCAACCACCACGTCGCCCTTGCGGGTGCTGATCGTAACCGGGCAGATTTCATCGGTGAACTTGCCGGCTTTCTGTGCTGCTTCCGCCTTGTTCTGTGACGCAACGGCAAAATCATCCTGCTGGTCGCGAGTGATCTGCCACTGCTTTGCGACGTTTTCCGCCGTGGTGCCCATGTGATAGCCATTGAAGGCATCCCACAGACCGTCCTTGATCATGGTGTCGATCATCTTGTAGTCACCCATCTTCACGCCATTGCGAAGGTGCTGGCAATGTGGGGCCTGGCTCATCGACTCCTGCCCTCCGGCAGCGACGATATTCGCATCACCACTGGCAATCTGCTGCATGCCCAGCGCAACCGCCCGCAGGCCGGAGCCGCACAACTGGTTCATGCCCCATGCCGGGCTTTCAACCGGGATGCCGGCATTCACCGAGGCCTGCCGCGCCGGGTTCTGGCCGGCGCCAGCGGTAAGAATCTGGCCCAGGATCACTTCATCAATGTCTTTGCCTTCAAGACCGGCGCGCTCCATCGCAGCCTTTAGCGCGGTGGTGCCAAGTTCAGACGCCAGCAACGGGCTCAGAGCTCCGTTGAAAGAGCCAACCGGGGTGCGGGCTGCCGAGACAACAACAACATCATTATCGGAAGTAGGCATGGGCATCATCCTTTATACTGGGTAAAATACGCTTTCAGAATTGCGACACACTTGCCCCAACGAAACCCATTGTGCAATGCACAATTAGTCGCGGTCTGTGCGGCATATGAACCGGCACAACGGCCAAGCAGGAACACAGCACACACGATTTACCCCAATCCAGTCAATGGAAACTCATCATCACGTTGCTCGACAAGCATGCAAAGCCGTGTATATGCTGCAATGCAAAGACGGCTTCGAACCGGATCAGGCTGTCCCCTTCATCCTAAGACCACAGAGTAGCAAATATGTCCGACGACAAGAGCGACCCGATTGTCATAAAAAAATATGCAAACAGACGTCTCTACAATACCGCAAGTTCTGCCTATGTGACGCTTGATGACCTTTCGCAGATGGTCAAGGACGGAAGTGATTTCGTCGTGCATGACGCCAAGAGCGGTGAAAACATCACCCGTCAGGTGCTGACGCAGATCATCTTTGAAGAAGAGGCTAAAGGAGAGAACCTTCTGCCCATCGACTTCCTGCGCCAGCTCATCCGCTTTTACGGCGACAGCATGCAGGCATTCGTTCCGAGCTACCTGCAGTTCTCCATGGACCACCTGACCCGCGAGCATGAGCGGCTTCGCGAGGAAATGGTGGGGACCCCCGGGGTCGAGATGATAAAATCCATGGAAGATCAGGCACGCAAGAACATGGCAATGTTCCAGGACGCCATGCAATTGTTCAATCCATTTGCCACCATGCAGAATGCAAACGGCGCTGCGGCCGGAACCGCGGACGAAGCGGTCAAGCCTGAAACCAAGGTTGCGCCCGACGCATCGTCCGATACGGATCTCAACGAACTGCGCAGCCAGATCAAGACGATGCAGTCCCAGATCGAAAAACTGGCCGGCAAGGACTGATTTCCGGGGCCTCTACCGGATTTTGGCTGCCGGTTCAGGATCAATACCCGGTCGCAAAACCGTCCTTGCGCGGTTCAGAGCCCGCACACAGCATATTGCTGTCAGGATCAATCGAGATGATCTGCCCGCCGCCATAAGGCTCTTCCGGGCGATGAACCGTGTGCCCCAGCGCTGCCAGCCCGTCTGCCACGTGCTGCGGCACCCCCTGTTCAAGCCCCACCTGCCCGTCTTCGTGAAAGGCCCGCGGAAACTCCAGCGCTTCCTGCGGATCCATACCATAGACATAGCGGTTCACCATCATCGCCACATGCCCCATCGGCTGATAGGCACCGCCCATCACGCCGAACGACTGCACGATCCTGCCGTTTTCGCGCACCATGGCAGGAATGATGGTGTGCAGCGGCCGTTTGCCGGGGCCAATACAGTTTGGATGACCGGGCACGGCGGAGAACCCGGCACCCCGGTTCTGCAAGGTGATGCCGGTCTTCGGTGTGACAACGCCCGATCCGAATCCGTGATAGATCGAGTTGATGAACGACACCGCCATGCGATCCTTGTCCACGACACTCAGATAGACCGTATCGGAACCCGGCAGCGGCACCACGTCTTCCGGTTCGGGGATCGCGGCGTCCATCGAGATTTGGGCTGCCAGCCTGTCTGTCATTGTGTCGGATAAGAGCTCTTCGACCGGCACGTCCGCAAAATCCTGATCGGCAATATGGCGATTGCGAATAACCCATGCCAACCGGATGGCTTCAATTTCCAGATGGCGCCGTTCAACACTTTCAGGCGCATACCGAGACAGATCGAACCGGCCAAGAATGTTGAGCGCCACCAGCGCTGTCAGTCCGGTTCCGTTCGGTGGTATCTCGAGAATTTCCCGGCCCTGATACATCGTGCTGATCGGTGTCACCCAGGAGGCTTTTGTTGCAGCCAGATCTTCCAGGGTAATCAGGCTGCCCCTGGCCTTGAGCGTTGCAACAATATCTTCAGCCACTTCACCAAGGTAAAATCCATCGCGTCCGTTTTGCGCAATGATCTCCAGTGTGTCGGCCAGTGCCGGCTGTTTCACCAGTTGTCCCGCCGCAGGCGCCTTGCCGTCGGGCAGGTAATGCATCCGGCCACCTTCGTCGAGGCCGATGAAGTCCGCCAGCCCGGCCCAGTCACTCGCGGTTCTTGGGCCGACAGGATGCCCTTCGCGCGCCAGCGCGATGGCCGGCTGCAGCAGATCGCCCAACGATCTTGTCCCGAACCGTTCCAGCAGCGCTGCCCAGCCATCCACCGCACCGGGCACCGTAATGGCGTGGACATTGTCTGGCGCAATTTCATCCAGGCCGGACGCCTTCAGCCATGCCGCGTCGGCATCAGCACTTGCACGGCCGGATCCGTTGAGGCCCGTCACTTCACCGTCCGGCGTGCCGATCAACGCAAAACAGTCGCCACCGATCGCCGTCATTTGCGGCTCGGTTATGCACAACACCGCCGATGCGGCGATGGCGGCATCTGCTGCATTGCCGCCTGCCCGCAAAACATCGAGCGCCGCCAATGACGCCTGGGGCGACGACGTTGCCACACACGCCTCGGCCGCATACACTGCAGATCGTCCCGATACATGAAAATTTCTCATATCAAGTGCCTTTTCATCATCTATTGGCAGGTCCCGCTACTTACGCGTATTAAAGGTGCTTCAAACTAGGCGTCTCATCGGCATGGTCAAGGCCATTAACAATTGTTTCACGCTCCGGGACACGCTTTAGCCAAGCGCATATAATCACAATCAGCCGCAGAATTGCGGTGAATTGCATCAAAACAGCCATAACAGCCGAAACTCAGGAGGACTACCAAATGGCATCGGTGAAATCAGATATCGAGATTGCCCGCGAAGCAACCATGAAACCAATCATGGAAATTGGCGCCAAAATCGGCATCAGCGAAGAGCATCTCATTCCCTACGGTCATACCAAGGCAAAAGTTTCGGCAGAGTTCATCAAGTCCGTGCAGGGCAATGATGATGGCAACCTCATCCTGGTCACCGCCATCAACCCGACACCGGCCGGTGAAGGCAAGACGACCACCACTGTTGGTCTGGGCGATGGCCTGAACGCCATTGGCAAGAAAGCCATGATCTGCATTCGCGAAGCCTCGCTTGGTCCGTGCTTCGGCATGAAGGGCGGCGCTGCCGGCGGCGGCTACGCACAGGTTGTTCCCATGGAAGACATGAACCTGCACTTCACCGGTGACTTCCACGCCATTACGTCTGCCCACAACCTGCTGTCGGCAATGCTCGACAATCACGTCTACTGGGGCAACAAGCTCGACATCGACATTCGCCGGGTATCGTGGCGCCGGGTCATGGACATGAACGACCGCGCTTTGCGCCAGATCGTGTGCAATCTCGGCGGCGTGGCCAATGGCTTCCCGCGCGAAACCGGTTTCGACATCACCGTTGCCTCGGAAGTCATGGCGATCCTGTGCCTGGCAACCGACATTGACGACCTGCAACGCCGGCTCGGCGATATCATCATCGCCTACAAGCGTGACCGGTCACCGGTCTACTGCCGTGACATCAAGGCAGACGGCGCCATGACCGTGCTGCTGAAAGATGCCATCCAGCCCAATCTGGTGCAGACACTGGAAAACAATGCCGCCTTTGTGCACGGTGGTCCGTTCGCCAATATCGCCCATGGCTGCAACTCGGTAATGGCAACCACCACAGCTTTGAAGATCGCAGATTATGTGGTCACCGAAGCAGGCTTCGGCGCCGACCTTGGGGCGGAGAAGTTTTTCGACATCAAGTGCCGCAAGGCCGGCCTCAAGCCGAAGGCCGTTGTGATCGTGGCAACTGTTCGCGCCATGAAGATGAACGGTGGCGTCGCCAGGGCCGATCTCGGCACGGAAAACGTCGATGCCGTCAAGGCAGGCTGTGCCAACCTCGGCCGTCACATCGAAAACATCAAGAAGTTCGGTGTTCCCGCCGTTGTCGGTATCAACCACTTCATCACCGATACCGACGCCGAAGTCGAAGCCCTGAGCGAGTTTGTAAAATCGCAGGGCACCGAAGCGGTTTTGTGCAAGCACTGGGCACATGGCTCGGAAGGCACCAAAGACCTGGCCAACAAGGTGGTGGAAATGGTCGAAGGCGGCACTGCCGACTTCAAGCCGCTGTACTCAGACGATCTGAGCCTGTTCGAGAAGATGGAAGCCATCGCCAAGGGCATCTACCGTGCCGATGGTGTTGTCGCCGATGCCAAGATCATGAACCAGTTGAAGGCCTGGGAAGACCAGGGCTACGGCAAACTGCCGGTGTGCATGGCCAAGACCCAGTATTCCTTCACCACGGATCCGACCATGCGCGGTGCGCCGACCGGGTTCACCTTGCCGGTGCGTGAAGTACGGTTGTCGGCGGGTGCCGGTTTCGTGGTTGCCGTGTGCGGTGAGATCATGACCATGCCGGGCCTGCCGTCTGTCCCGGCTGCGGAATCGATCATGCTCAATGACGACGGTCAGATCGAAGGCCTGTTCTGATCGGCAGCATAGCTGATGCTTTGACAAATTGAACGGCGCGGAAGGGTAAATCCTTCCGCGCCCTTCCTGTTTTCAGCCAATACGTCTCACGCCGCCAGCGTACCGCGCACCGGATAGTCGTTCTCGATCACATATTTCAGAACACTTGCAAGTTCCGCCGCCTTGGCCCGGCCGAACGGCGCGGTCTGAACCGACCAGTGATACAGGGTTCCGTCCGGGCGCACGATCGCCATACCGGGTTCAGAAAACACATCTGGCTCGGCATCCTTGATGGCAGACGACAGGAACAGGCCCCAGGCCTTGGCCTGATCCCTTGAGAGTCCGTAACCGAGTTTCAATCCGGAAACGTCCCAGTCACGCGCCGTTTGCTCAGCCAGGTCTTTCGTGTTCATGCTCAGGGCAACGACATCGATACCAAGACCGGCAAAGTCATGCAGCTTGGCGCGGAAGTCGGTCAACTGACCCTTGCAGATCGGGCAGTGCAGGCCACGGTAAAAAATCACAATGGAAAAATTTTCCGGCGCATCGGCGTTGAGTGTGAATTCTCCACCCCCCACCAACGGCACGGTCAGGGCTGGTACAGGCTGTCCGGGAACCAGTGTCGAGTGCATGAGATTGTCTCCAGTTAAAAGATAAGGGGGCAGTGCCCGTTTAACTGGACACTGCCCCCAAATGGATCAACTCACAAGGGTGTGAGACGCCTGGCAGTTATGCCCGCAACCGCTCGTTGTCGGCATCAAACGGGCTTTCTGCAATGACCGTTGCCTGAAACAGCTCACCGAGGATTTTCACCTGCAGCCTGGTGCCTTCCGCAGCATGTGCCGGCTTGACCATGGCCAAAGCCAGGGATTTGCCGACCCGCCAGCCATAGGAACCTGTGGTCACCCGGCCAATCAGTTCGCCTGACGCATCATAGACAGCTTCAGACCCGCGCGCGTCACAGTCCTTGATGTCGTGCACTTCCATCGTCACATAGGTCCATTCATCCCCGGCGGCATGGCGTTTGACCAGTTCGTCACGGCCAATGAAATCGCCCTTGTTGGGATGCACGAACCGGTCCAGACCGGATTCATAGGCCGAATACTCAACCGACAGTTCGCGGCCGACAAGGCGGTAGGATTTTTCCACCGCCATCGTGCCCATGGCCCGGATTCCGAACGGCTTGATGCCAAACTCTTCACCGGCTTCCATGACCAGGTCGAAGATCAGGTTCTGCATCTCGATCGGATGATGCAGTTCCCAGCCAAGCTCGCCGACGAAGTTCACCCGCAGCGCATGGGCCTGGGCAATACCGACATTGATGAACTTGCCGGTCAGCCATTTGAAACTGTCAGTGGACAGGTCGGTATCAGTCAGCTTCTGCAGCACGTCGCGGGATTTCGGGCCGGCCAGAACCAGGACACCCATTTGGGTGGTGATTTTCTGCAGCTCGACCCCTGTGTCCGGTTTGAGCTTGGTCAGGTAATCCCAGTCATGGCGCTCATAGGCACCGGGACCCACCAGATAGAAATCATTTTCGCCGCGCTTGTAGACCGTGAACTCGGACCGCACACCGCCCAGCTTGGTGAGCAGGTGACACAGGCCGACACGGCCGATTGTCTTTGGAATCCGGTTGGCCAGTATCGAGTCCAGCCATTCGGCTGCATTCGGTCCCGTCACCTCGTACTTGGCAAACGCCGACATATCCAGAAGGCCACAGTTCTCGGTGACGTTCTTCACTTCATTGCCGACATGTTCAAAATAGTTAGACCGGCGGAACGACCACAGTTCCTTGACCTTTTCACCGGGCCTGGCCGGTGCATGATTGTCTCTGGCAATCACATCAGGGCGCACGATTTCATCGGGCTCGAAGCCATAATCGGTGCTTGGCGCAAACCAGTTCGGACGCTCCCAGCCATAAACGGAGCCGAATACCGCGCCGAGCGCTTTCATCCGGTCATAACACGGCGATGTCTTGAGCGGACGCGCGTCCCAGCGTTCTTCATCCGGGAAATGCGGTGTGAACACATTGCGGTAGGCTTCTTCGTTCTTGCGCTTCAGGTAGCCGCGCGATGCATACGGGCCAAACCGGCGCGGGTCGACGCCCAGCATGTCGATGGAGCTTTCTCCCTCGACAATCCATTCAGCCAGTTGCCAGCCGGCACCACCGGCAGCAGTGACGCCAAACGAATGGCCTTCATTGAGCCACAGGTTCTTTTTGCCCCAGGCCGGCCCGATGATCGGCGAGCCGTCCGGCGTGTAACAGATCGCCCCATTGTAGACTTTCTTGATGCCAACCTCGCCAAAGGCCGGAACCCGGTGAAACGCGCTTTCGATATGCGGCGCGATCCGATCCAGGTCTTCCTGGAAAAGTTCGTACTCAGCGTCTTGATCCGGGCCATCCACATAACAAACCGGCGCACCGGCTTCATAAGGACCAAGGATCAGGCCGCCTGCCTCCTCGCGCATGTACCAGGCTGAATCAGCATCCCGCAGCACGCCCATTTCAGGCAGGCCATCTGCGTGGCGCTGCTTGATCTCCGGATGGGCTTCGGTGACAATGTACTGGTGTTCAACAGGGATGACGGGAATGTCCAGGCCCAGCATGTCGCCGGTCTGGCGAACGAAATTACCGGTTGCCGTGACCAGGTGCTCACAGGTGATGTCGCCCTTGTCGGTTTTCACAAGCCACTCGTCATTGGCCTTCTGCTCAATGGCAATCACCCGGGTGTTGCGATAAATCTCCGCACCCTTGTCGCGCGCGCCCTTGGCCATGGCCTGGGTCAGGTCGGCCGGCTGCACATAACCGTCGGTTGGGTGCTGGATAGCACCGAGCAGGCCGTCGGTATTGCACAGCGGCCAGATTTCCTTGACCTGTTCCGGTGTCAGCAGGTTGACGTGAATGCCGATGGTCTCGGCCACACCGGCATAATACATGAACTCGTCCCAGCGATCCTGGGTCTGGGCCAGCCGGATGTTCGACACCTGGCGCAGGCCCACATGCTGGCCGGTTTCTTCCTCAAGTTTGGAATACAGATCCAGCGAGTACTGATGCACCTTGCCGACCGAGTACGACATGTTGAACAGAGGCAGCAGGCCTGCAGCATGCCACGTCGAGCCGGACGTCAGTTCATTGCGCTCGACCAGCACAACATCCGACCAGCCCTTCTTCGTGAGCGCATAAAGCGTGCCGACACCGACAACACCGCCACCAATAACAACAACACGTGCATGCGACTTCATAATTCAACCCTCCGGGGTCAGAGCAACGCTTTATGTTCCGAACCATAGTGAAAACAACTCAACACGTGTGAAGTCAAACGACCGGGCAGCGCAAAATTACGACACATGCGGGTGTCTCAGACAGTCACGCCCAGCGAGCGCAGATCGCGTCTCAGGCGATCAGGATTGATGAATTGCACAGAATGCCATCCCGCATTGCGCGCTGCCTCAACATTTGCAGCCACATCATCAATGAAAACAGTCGCCTCAGCCACAAGATCGAAAGCGGCAACGTGATGCTGGAAAATTTCAGCCTCGGGCTTCAGCAGGCCAATTCTGCCGGATACCGTAATGCCCCGAAACAGCCTGAAAAAACCGAAACGCTGCGAGGCTTCATCAAAAGTCTCACCGTTGAAATTGGTCAGGGCTGTTACATCGACACCATCGCCGGACACCTGCTCGAGTATACCGACACTGTCTGCAATTGGCTCCGGCACCATGTCATGCCAGCGCTCACGAAATGACCTGATCAGGGCTTCCCTGTCCGGATATCGCGCGATCAGCTCAGCTTCGCCCGGCGCCCAGGCGTGAACCCGGTCCTGCGCGGTTATCCAGTCACGCGAGCAGATGTCGCGCAGGAACGCATGCCGTTCCACCTGATCCGGTATCAGACCGAGATAGGCCAGTTCCGGGTCAAAATTCAAAAGCACATTGCCGATATCAAAAACGATGTGCCGGATAACCATCAGCTGATGCCAAACTCGCTGAACGGAATGAACCCGAGAAGGTCGCCTTGCTGCACCGATGCTGCTTCTTCAGGCACTTCGATGAGCCCGGTTGCCTGCCGCAGCCCGGATATCAATCCGGACCCGTCGCGCTGAAATTTTCGCAGGACGGGACCCTCGCCGGTGTTGTCCACCCAGCCGCGCCAGAATTCCCGGCGGTCGGTTTTCTTACCTGGAATCGCAAAACCGGCCGGCAGCGGATAGCGTTGCGGAATCTGCCAGTTGGCGCCCTGCAGCCGCGCAAACATCGGTTGCGCATACAGTAGAAATGTCACAAAGGCAGCCACGGGATTACCTGGCAGACCGAAGAAAACCGTGTCGCCAATCTGTCCCATGGCCAGCGGCCTGCCGGGTTTTACCGCCAGCTGCCAGGCGTGAAGCGTGCCCGTTGACTGAATGGTCTCGACAATGAAATCCGCCTCGCCGCGGCTCGCGCCGCCTGTTGTAAGAATGACGTCGCACTCATGCGCCGCGGTTCTGACCACCCGTTCAACCCGGACCCGCTCATCGGGGATCACCCCATAGTCCACCGGTTCCGCCCCGACCGTCTTCAGCAACCCGCGCAGCAAATGATGATTGCTGTCATAAACCTGACCATCGCCCAGCAGGATGCCGGGCCGCACAATCTCGTCTCCGGTTGAAATCAGGCCCACCTTGAGCCGGGCAAACACCTTGATGCGGCCGGCCCCGCCGGATGCAATCGCTGCCACATCCTGCGGACGCAATCGCTGGCCGGGCTGCAGCATGACGTCGCCCTGCTTGACGTCTTCACCGGCAAGCCGCGTATTGGCACCGGCTTTCAACCCCTTCGGCACAACAAGTTTTGTGCCGTCGACAGCCGCGTCCTCCTGCATCAGGCAGGTATCGGCCCCGTTGGGCATCACGGCACCGGTAAAAATACGCGCTGCCTCACCCTTCTTCAGCGCCCGTTGTGGCGCATGGCCTGCCGCAATGCGCATAACCACCTTGAGCTGTGTATCGTCATCTGCTTGCAAGGCCTTGCCTGCAAAGGCATAGCCGTCGACAGCCGCATTGTTGAAGGCCGGAATATCTTGCCGTGCCGCATAGTGTTCAGCCAGCACGCGACCGTGCGCCTTTGAAAGCGCGACCTCCTCTACGTCTGCAACCGGCGGCATGCGCTCCAGAATGAGCGCTACCGCATCATCATGGCGCATCCGGTCCTTGTCGTGCAGAAAACAGTCATCGAGCAATTTGCGGGACATCAGTTCAAGGTACCTCGACCAGACCGGTACGCCCACAGATAAAATCAGCCAGGGCAAAAATGTTATCGCGATCATAGACCGGAACCGGACAATCTGTGACCTCGCCATTGGCGGCAACTGCCACAATGGTCTCATCTTCGTCACTCAGTTTCGGATTGGTATTGTCAAGATTACGCACTTCGATCTTGTCGTGGCCATCGCGCTTGTAGCCTTCGACAATCACCAGGTCGCATGGATCCAGCCTGGCCAGCATCTGATCAAGCGACGGTTCCGCATCATCGCGCAATTCGGAAATCACCGCCCAGCGATGCCGGGACACCACCGCAACCTGCGCAGCACCTGCCGCACGGTGGCGAAAACTGTCACGCCCCTCATGGTCAATGTCGAAGGAATGGTGCGCGTGCTTGACTGTCGACACCCGGTAGCCGCGGCCTGTGAGCTCCGTTACCAGCTTTTCCACCAGCGTGGTCTTGCCGGAGTTCTTGAACCCGGCCACCCCGATGACGCGCTGTGTCATGCTGCCAGCCCTTTCGCAATGCGTTCGGCTTCCGGAACATCATCGGGCCGGTTTACATTGAAAAACGGATCAAACCCGCTGGCGGCAAACTCGACCGCGACCAGCTTGTGCCGCGCTGTCCAAAGATCAACCTTGCGTATGTCTTCATCCACCAGGGCCGAGTGCAGGTCATCCTTCAGGCGCACGGGCCACAGGCCAAAGACCGGATGATTGCGCCCGTCGGACGCAGCACACGCCATATCGGCACCCTGATGCTCGGTTGCAGCCAGCAACCGGCTGACGAAATCGGTCGGAAAGAACGGCGTATCTGTCGCAGCGGTCGCCACCCATTCGGCATCAGGCGCATTTTCTGCCGCCCATGACAAGCCGGCCAGCACACCGGCCAGCGGGCCTGCAAAACCGTCAACCGTATCCGGCATGACCGGCAGGCCATAACCGGCAAACCGGCCAGGATCGCCATTTGCATTGAGGATGACCGTGCCGACCTGCGCACCGAACCGGTCAATGACGTGATCCAGCACCGGCCGCCCGGCAAGTTCGATCAGGCCCTTGTCACCGCCCCCCATGCGCCGGGCAAGACCACCGGCCAATATGCAACCGACCACGTTACTCACTGCTGGCTCCCTTGCGCCGATGCTTGCGGTCTTCATCCTCGATCTGGGACAGATCGGCATCAAACTCGATACGTTCAGCACCAGACAAGGCCAGGAACCGTTTGCCCCGCGCCCGGCCAATGACCGTCATGCCGACCTGGCGGGCAAGGTCCACACCCCATGCGGTGAAGCCTGAGCGTGACACCAGAATGGGAATGCGCATGGCAGCGCACTTGAGGATCATTTCGGACGTCAGCCTGCCGGTTGTGTAGAACAGCTTGTCATCCGGCGATACCTTGTTGAGGAACATCCACCCGGCAATCTTGTCGACGGCGTTGTGCCTGCCGACGTCTTCCAGGTAGACCAGCGGTGTATCGCCTTTACACAGCACACAGCCATGGATGGCTCCCGCCTTGAGATAAAGCGACGGCGCGGTATTGATCTTCTTCGTCAGCGCATAAAGCCACGATGTCTTGATCCGGGCATCTTGAGACAACCGGATGGTTTCGAAATTCTCCATCATGTCCCCGAACACCGTGCCTTGCGCACAGCCCGAGGTCCGGGTCTTCTTCTTCATCTTCTCTTCGAAGTCGGTCTCGCGCACCGTGCGCACCACAATCACTTCAAGATCGTCATCATAGTCGATGCCGGTAATCTCGTCGTCGTGCTGCAGCATGCCCTGGTTGAGCAGGTATCCCACTGCCAGCCAGTCCGGATGATCGCCGATGGTCATCGACGTGACAATTTCCTGGGCATTGAGATAGATGGTCAGCGGGCGCTCGTGCACAACATGTGTATCGGTTGGCGCACCGGTCTGGTCGATACCGGTGACCGCACGCGACAGGCGCTCATCGTCCGGATCGGGCACGATGGCAAATTCCGATATGTCATGCGGCGTGTTCATGCGTGTGCGTAAATCCGTTGGGGCGGTATGTGCAGGACGATCTCGTCACCCACCGATATGCCGCCTTCACGCTCGACCCACGCCACCAGCCCGCGCTTGTTGCGCGCCAGTTTCGGAAACGCCATGCCCTGGTCGCGATGATGCTTTTCGATGACATCGCCCACATAACGGCAAGGTGCATTCTCACCATCGACAATCAGGGTTGCGCCTGAAGAAAACATCATTCGTGTTGATGGCGGCAGAAATGTAAGATCGGGAATGCCCGAGGTAACCAGGTTTGCGCCGACCCATTCCGGTTTCAGCTCCGGGATCCCGAGCAGGCCGGCAACCTCTCGCAACTGCTCGACCGACAGTATGGACACCTGGCGCGTATTCGCCAAAGGCGTGCCACGCTTGTACTGGGCCAGCATGCGGCTGTCCGACTGGTAGCCACGACCGGCATGGCAGTCGCCGACAATGCCGTCAAACACCATCTCCATCCGGTTCACATGGGCTTTTTCCAGCCCGGTCTCGCGATCCGGACTGGACAGCAATGCTGTAACCCTGCCGACCAGTTTCGATTTCTCAAGTACTGCCATGGTACGCCCTTTTAAACTTCGGGCTCGTGTATAGCATCTTCGGGCATCAACGAAACCGTTATGCAGAACATAACAGCTCCGCTGTACTTACTCGGCTGCCACCTTGTGTTCACTGCCGGCAGGTTCAACTTTGGCGGCGCAGAACTTGAACTCCGGAATTTTCCCGTACGGATCAAGCGCTGCATTGGTCAACAGGTTCGCGGCAGCTTCGACAAAGGCAAACGGTATGAAGATGGCGCCAACCGGCACCTGATCGTCCTGCCGCACCATGATCTCCACCTCGCCGCGACGCGTTGTAACGCGCACCCTGTCGCCCGCCTTGACGCCAAGCTTTGTTATGTCCGCCACATTCATCTGAACCACCGGCTCCGGATTCACCGCATCGAGCACGAACGACCGCCGTGTCATCGCGCCCGTGTGCCAGTGTTCAAGCTGGCGGCCGGTTGACAGAATGAACGGGTAATCCGCATCAGGCGTTTCATCCGGCGGCAATACCTTGGCCGGCACCATCTTGCCAAGGCCTGATGCCGTCGGGAACCGGTCGGAAAACACGATGTCCTCGCCGGGATGATCAGGCGCGGGACACGGATAGGCCACCACGTCTTCTGTGATCAGCCGGTCCCAGGTGATATTGTCCAGCGACGGCATGGCAAGTTTCATCTCGGCAAACACATCGGCCGGGCTGTCATAGGTCCAGCCAAGGCCAAGCCGGTTGGCAAGGTCACAGGTAATGACCCAGTCCTCGCGCGCCTCGCCCGGTGCCTCAAGCGCCTTGCGGCCCATCTGCACCTGTCGGTTGGTGTTCGACACCGTGCCGTTCTTCTCCGGCCACGCCGATGCCGGCAGGATCACGTCGGCAAACATCGCCGTTTCGGTCAGGAAGATATCCTGCACCACCAGGTGATCGAGCTTGGCAAGTGCTGCACGGGCATGGTTTACATCCGGGTCGGACATGGCCGGGTTCTCACCCAGAATGTACATGCCGTTGATCGCGCCATCATGGATGGCATGCACGATCTCCACCACAGTCAGTCCGGGTTCAGGGTCCAGTTTTGCATCCCACAGTTTTTCGAACTTTGTGAGGTTCTTTTCATCAACCACTGCCGAGTAATCCGGAAACACCATCGGGATCAGGCCCGCATCGGATGCGCCTTGCACATTGTTCTGGCCACGCAACGGGTGCAGGCCGGTGCCGGCACGGCCCGTTTGACCACACATCAGGGCCAGCGAAATCAGGCAGCGCGCATTGTCGGTTCCATGGGTATGTTGCGACACACCCATGCCCCAGAAGATAATCGCCGCATTGGCCTGGGCATATTTGCGCGCCACGGTGCGGATTTCGTCTGCTGCAATGCCGCAGATGGCCTCCATGGCTTCCGGTGAGTAATCCGCCAGGTGGTCTTTCAGCTTGTCGAAGCCTTCGGCGTGCGCCTGGATGTACTGCTCGTCATACAAGCCTTCTTCGACGATCACGTTCATCATGGCATTGAGCAGCGACACGTCCGCGCCGTTCTTGAACTGCAGCATGTGGCTGGCATAGCGCTTCATCGCCGTGCCGCGCGGATCAAGGATGATCAGCTCGGCACCACGCTTTGCTGCTTGCTTAAAATACGTGGCGGCAACCGGGTGGTTCTCGGTCGGATTGGCGCCGATGACCACAATGACATCAGAGTCACGAACCGCGGTAAATGGCGCGGTTACCGCACCAGACCCGATGGTCTCCATCAGCGCTGCTACCGACGATGCGTGGCAAAGCCGCGTACAGTGATCAACATTGTTGGACCCGAAACCAACCCGCACCAGCTTCTGGAACAGATAGGCTTCTTCATTGGAGCACTTCGCAGAACCGAAGCCCGCCAGCGCTTTTGGGCCCTTGGTGTCGCGGATGTTCTTGAGGCCGTTGGCGGCCACATCAAGTGCTTCTTCCCAGCTCGCTTCGCGGAAGTGCGTCAGGGGATCTGCCGGATCCATGTTCAGGCCCTTGGGCAGGCCTTCCTTGCGAATAAGCGGCTTGGTCAGGCGCTCAGGCGAGGTGATGTAGTCAAAGCCGAAGCGGCCCTTCACACACAACCTGTTTTCATTGGCCGGGCCACCCTTGCCTTCAACGAAAGCGATATGGTCCTGGCCGGTCTTTTCATCCTTGCGGATGTTGTAGGTGATCTGGCAGCCGACACCGCAATACGGGCAGATGCTGTCGACCTGGCGATCCGCCTTGCGGCTGCCGCGTCCCTCTTCATCGACGATGGTGGCGGGCATCAGCGCACCTGTCGGACACGCCTGAACACATTCACCACAGGCCACACAGGTCGATGCGCCCATCGGATCATCAAAATCGAAAACCACCTTTTCATGCGGTCCGCGGAACGCCATGCCGATCACGTCATTGACCTGTACTTCGCGGCAGGCGCGAACACATAAGTTACAGTGAATGCAGGCATCCAGATTGACCGCCATGGCGGGATGCGAAATATCGGGTTTTGGTGATGTATCACGCGGAAAACGCGATACATCCACGTCCATAGCATCGGCCCATTTCAGGAAAGACGACTGGTCATCATGGGCATCTTCACGCTCAGGCTGGTCCGCCATCAACAGTTCGATCACCATTTTGCGGGCGTTGGATGAACGCTCATTCTGGGAATTTACAACCATGCCCTCGGACGGTGCCCGTACGCACGACGCTGCCAGAACGCGCTCGCCTTCGATCTCGACCATGCAGGCACGGCAATTGCCGTCCGCGCGATAGCCCGGCGCGTCCTTCCAGCACAGATGCGGAATGGTAGTGCCTTCGCGCTTGGCCACCTGCCAGATGGTTTCGCCGTCTGTGGCCTCGACTTCACGTCCGTCGAGGGTGAACTTGATTGTGCTACCGGACATCAGGAAACGTCCTCCTTGAAGTGCGTCATGACAGTACGAATCGGATTTGGCGCAGCTTGGCCCAGGCCGCAAATGGATGCATCGGCCATGGCTGTTGTCAGCTCGCCCAGCAAGGCCTCGTCCCACGGGCCTGACTGCATCAGCTTGACGGCTTTTTCGCATCCCACCCGGCAGGGCGTACACTGGCCACAGGATTCATCTTCGAAAAATTTGAGCAGGTTGACAGCCGCATCGCGCATGGAATCCTTGTCGGACATCACCACAATTGCGTGCGAGCCCACAAAACAGCCAAGCTCGGCAAGCTCACCACCAAAGTCCAGCGGCACATCGCCTTTCGAGGCCGGCAGTATGCCACCGGATGCCCCACCGGGCAGATAGCCCTTGAAGGTGTGCCCGTCGGCCATGCCGCCACACATGCCAATCAGTTCGTTGACCGTCGCGCCCGCCGGTGCCAGCACCACGCCGGGATTTTTCAGGCGTCCCGACACGGAGTACGAACGTGGTCCCTTGTGACCGTCCTTGCCTTGCGAGGCGAACCAGTCCGGTCCTTCTTCAAGGATCTGCGGCATCCAGTACACCGTCTCGATATTGTGCACCAGCGTCGGGCGCCCGAACAATCCGACCTGCGCAACATAAGGCGGCCGATGCCGCGGCAGACCGCGCTTGCCTTCGATGGACTCGATCATGGCGCTTTCTTCACCGCAGATATATGCACCCGCGCCGCGCCTTACATGTACATAGCCTGCCGGTACGATGCCGCCGGCTTCCAGCTTGCCGATCTCGTCTTTCAGAAGCTGCACAACCGCCGGGTATTCATCACGCATGTAGATATAGGCGGCGGAGGCATCGACGCCCCAGGCTGCAATCAGCATGCCTTCAAGAAACTGGTGTGGACGGGTGTGCAGATAATGGCGGTCCTTGAATGTGCCCGGCTCGCCTTCGTCGCCGTTGATGCACAGATAGCGCGGGCCGCTACCGGCGCGGACGAATTTCCACTTCTGGCCCGATGGGAAGCCGGCACCGCCCAAACCCTTCAGACCGGCTTCAAGCAGTGTGTCGATAACCTGCTCGGGCGTCTGCGACCCGCCGCGTAACGCCTGCAATTGTTTGTAGCCGCCTTCAGCCTTGTAGTCCTCGAATGACTGGTAGGCCGGCATGTCGGGACTGACAGCCTTGTCGCGGGCCATGATGGTCAATTTTTCAACACTCACATTGCCGACATAATTGTGCCCGACGGCTGCCGCCGGCGCCACATCGCACAGGCCCATGCACGGCCCGTGCACCACACGCACATTGTCAGGCGCATTGGCGCCCAGCGCCTTGATGATGTCCTGCGCACCCGCCATTTCGCATGACAATGAATCACAGACCCGGATGGTAATCTCTGCCGGTGCCACCTCGCCTTCCTTCACAACATCGAAGTGATGGTAGAAGGTCGCTACTTCGTAGACTTCCGCCATCGGCAGGCGCATGGCATTTGCCAGAGCAGCCAGATGGCCGGCCGACAGATATCCCCACTTGTCCTGCACCAGATGCAGATACTCGATCAGCATGTCGCGCTGCAGTGGCTGATGCGCATCCAGCAGGGTTGTCACCTCCTGATCGGCAACAGGATCAAGCTGGCGGCCTTTCGGAAATGCCCTGCCCTTGCCCTTGCCGCCCCGGCCGGGCCGGATAGGCTTGAAACCGTCACTGCCTGTGTGCTTGTTCATGTTCGCCCATACCTTCTGCGAATTGTTGCTGGACCAGCGCTACGCTGCCCGCTACACCGCCATCATGCCTGATTTGACTACCCGATTTACCGGCCCTTCAAACCATGGCTGAGACCGGAGCGCGCAACAGCACTGGCCCATTCTGCCAGTCAGAATTAAATGTTATACCTGAAGGTGTCCAGTTTAATGCAAGATTTCGATCATGAAATTGATGTCAAAGGCCTGCAATGCCCGCTGCCGGTCCTGAAGGCCAGAAAGCGGCTTATGTCTATCAAATATGGAGAAACATTGAAAATTCTTGCGACAGATCCAGCTGCGGCAATCGATTTTCCGCACTATTGCGCCGAGAGTGGGAACCAACTGGTAAGCCAGCATGAAGAAGCCGGTGTTCTGGTTTTTGTCATCAGAAAAACTCATGCCAAGTGAGGTTTCTGAATTACTCGGAGTTCACACCCGACGTCTGAAATAACTGCTTTTCAAGGCGTCAGGGCCTCCTGGACGCGGGCGGTAAACCCGACCAGCACATCACTGCCCATGACAAATACCGGCCGCTTGATCAGGGCCGGATGTGCCGTCATCAGCTTTATCGCGGCTGCCTCGTCAACACTCTCCTTGTCCTGCGCAGGCAGTCCGCGCCACGTCATACCACGCCGGTTGAGCAGTGTTTCCCAACCTGCCTTGCCGGCCCATCCGGCGATCACCTTGTCATCAAGATTCGCCTTGCGAATGTCGTGAAACTCGTGCTCAACCCCTTCAGCCGCCAGCCATTTCCGCGCCTTGCGGCAGGTGTCGCAATTGTTCAGCCCGTAAACCTCGATCATCATCCACCTCTGCGCAAAGACAATGTATCATCGGAAAACGCTTCCGCACCGCCGGTGATCGGGTCTGTGAAAGCCTTTAAAAGTCCGTCCAGTTCATCGCGGCGGATGTCGCGGGTGATGAACACCAGCCTGGTCCGATGATCTGCATCAGGCCATCGCTCAAGCCGTTCCGGCGGATGCAGCACATGCTGCACCCCGTGCACCACCACCGGGCGGTCCTCATCGTCTGCAAGCTTGACGATACCCTTCATGCGTAAAAGGTTCGGACCGTGATAGCTCTGCAGCAACTCCAGAAACAGTTCGAACTGCATCGGCCCGATGGCCTTGTCCGTGGCGATGGAAAACGAGCTTATATGCTCATCATGCCGGTTCACATCATGTGAGTGCGCATGATCGTGTGCATGATCATGGCCTGCTGCATGAGCGTCCTTACCGGGTGTTTCAGCCGCAGTGCGTCGTGACCGGCGCCGTCCTGCCCGCGCAGGTGCATCAAAGGCTTCTGCTCCCAGCCAACGCCGTATCTGATCGGGCCTGGCTTCCGTATCTGCCGCAGCGCCTTCAAACAACTTGTCGGCTGAAGCCTCACCATTGTGTGTCGTCAGGATGCGGGCTGCCGGTGCCAGTTTGCGCATCCGCGCGATGATGTCATCCAGGGCATCTTCGCCGCCTGCGCCCGACAACAGGTCCGCTTTTGACAATACCAGCTTGTCGGCAACCGCGACCTGCCTGACCGCCTCGTCATGCTGATCAAGTGTCGAAGGCCCGTTCACGGCATCAACCAGGGTCACCACCCCTTCCAGCCGGTAGCGTTGCAGAAGCTCGGGATGGGACATCAGTGTTTGCAGAACAGGTGCCGGGTCCGCAAGCCCGGTTGTTTCTATGATAATCCGGTCAAACGCCTTGATGGTGCCGGCATCACGTCGCGCCATCAGGTCAATGAGTGTATCGACAAGATCGCCACGGATAGTGCAGCACAGGCACCCCGACGACATTTCGAACACATTGCTGTCGGCCGTCTCCACCAGCAGGTGATCAAGCCCGATCTCGCCAAACTCATTGATGATGACGGCTGCATTCGACAAGGCAGGATCCTTGAGCAACCCGTTCAACAAGGTGGTTTTTCCAGCCCCCAGGAAGCCTGTGAGAACCGAAACCGGAATCGATGGAAGTGCTGACATTTCTTTAAACTCGTCTGAAACTGTGCCGGTGCGCAATTGCGCACCCTATCGCGTGCAGGGTGCCGGTAGCAATGCCGGCACACTTTCGCGCGATACGCTCAGCCTGTCGTCATTTGTCGGAGGCCGGCTTGCGGCGTTTCTTTCTTACTTTCTTTGCTGGGGGCTTGCCGCCCTTGGCTTTTTCGCGGCCGGACAGGCTGGCAAAGGATGCAAACACCGATGGCGTCACCACTTCGCATTTGCCGCCCGCTCCCTGAACCTGCTGGCACAATGACTGGCTGGTGCTTTTCGAAATATTGTATGTTACCGGCACGAAATCCTTGGTGAACGGAATCCGCACCACGCCGCTTCCCGCCTTGCTGAAGGCGTTTACCTTGACCGCCTGAATGCCGTTGATGACGGCTTCGGCCTCAGCCGCGCTCTTGAACTTGCCGAATGTCGCGCCCCAGCCGGTAAACTTGTCGGCACTCACCATCTGCAAACCCGTGCCGCCACAAACCCGCTTGCGCAGGTTCGGCGGCGTACCGCCTTCATTCTGCAGTGCCGTTATTGAAGTCGTGGCAGGGTAGCCTGCAGCGGTCTCCATGACCACTTTTGCCTTCTGGGCCCGTGCCCTGCCGCTGCGGGTGCCGAACACCACGCCGACGACCAGCCGGCCATTTACATTGGCGGTGGCCACCAGGTTGAAACCGGACGGGCAGATGAATCCGGTCTTCATGCCGTCGGCCTTGTCCCATATGCGCAGCAGGTAGTTGCGGTTGCGAAGTTTTTTCTTGCCGAGCTTCAGGTACGGCGCGGAATAGTATTTGCGCGCCTGCGGATACTTGCTCAACAACGCATAGGACAAGATCGCCATGTCCCGCGCCGTCGTGTACTGCCCCTTGTCATAAAGGCCATGCGGATTGACGAAGTGCGAACCGGTCATGCCGAGATCGCGGGCCGTTGCGTTCATCAGCCGGGCAAAGTCTGCCTGCGTGCCGGAAACGATTTCAGCCAAAAGGGCCGCCATGTCATTGGCCGAGTAGATCAGCAAGGCCTTCAGTGCCAGATCAACCGATACTTTCTTGCCCGGCGTGAACCCGATCTTGCTGGGCGGAGGAGCCGAAGAGGTCTTGGTAACAGTACCCTCGGTCTCAGTCGTGATCTTGCCCTGTTCAATGGCCTGGAACACCACATAGGCCGTCATCAGCTTGGTCAGGGAAGCGGGGAACCACGGTTTGCCGGCGTCCTTGGCAACCATGACCTTGCCGGTCTTGCCGTCATAGACAACGACCGGATTTGCAGACGCCGCCGTCAGGCTGGCCAAGAGTATCAGTCCAGTTGTCAGGAAAACCCGGACCATGAGTGTGAGTGAAGCTGCCAAAACATGTACCTGTAAACTCGCCGTGCCCCCCGGGTTAGCAATGCCTAACACCTTCGCGGCAGGCGGATCAATGGGGCAATGCACCGCTTACACAGTTGTTGCTCTGCTTAACCGGCGTGGCGGGAAAAATCCACGCGCATCTGCCACAATCAATCAGTTCGTCGGAAACTTTGGTGCCCCCAGCCGGACTCGAACCGGCACGCCCTCACGGACAACAGATTTTGAGTCTATCGCGTCTACCAGTTCCGCCACAGGGGCCTCAAATCGAGGCGGATAATAGGCAAGAGCGATCACCCGTCAACATCAAACATCACCACAACCCAAATGAGGCATACCAACGGCAGTCAATTCACAAGTTCGATGGACAAATCGCAGCTCCCGGCGTATTGCCTTCGCCCATGTTGAGAAATCTCTATGACTGGTTGATGAGACTTGCCGGCCACCGCCATGCACAATGGTACCTGTCGGTAGTTTCGTTCGTTGAAAGTTCGGTTTTTCCAATACCGCCGGATACCATGCTGATTCCGATGACACTGGCAAAACCTGCAAATGCGTGGCGCTATGCAACCATCTGTACCATCGCCTCGGTGATCGGCGGGCTGGCGGGGTACTATATCGGCTATGCGCTGTTTGACACACTCGGCCAATGGATATTGAGCGTCTACAATCTCGAAGACAAATTCTTTGATTTCCAGCAGAAGTTCAATGAATGGGGTTTGCCGATTGTGTTCTTTGCCGGCCTGACACCGTTTCCCTACAAGGTCGTGACCTTGATGAGCGGCGTTACCGAAATGGCATTGCCTACATTCATTGCAGCATCCGTGGTATCGCGCGGACTTAGATTCTATCTGGTTTGCGGCCTGCTGTACTGGCTCGGCGAGCCAATGCGGGAATTCATCGAGAAATATCTTGGCTGGCTGACGCTGGCTGCAGGCATTGCCCTTGTGGGCGGGTTCGCTGCCGTCAAGTTCCTGCTGTGAACCAATTGAGGAGGCCGCGGTGACAAGGACCAGATCTGTACGAAAGTTTGCACTAGCTGCATTTCTGATTGCCCTGGCAACCATTACCGCAGCATGGACATTCGAAATCGTCGGCGGCTACAAGCCTTGCCCCTTATGCCTGCAGCAACGTTGGGCCTACTATTTCTCATTGCCGATATTGGGCCTGATCTGGCTTCGCATGTTGACACTGCAGGCAGACCTTGACGTGGTGCGCTGGGGCCTGATTGCCGTGACCATCGCCATGGCGGTCAATGCCGGCATGGGCTTTTATCATTCCGGGGTTGAATGGGGTTGGTTTGAGGGACCGTCCTCCTGTTCGTCCGGCGCCGGCCTGTCCGGCGGTCTGCCGGATCTCAGCAAGGCGACCGTCATCAATTGTTCGGAGGTGCAATGGCGCATGCTGGGCCTGTCGTTTGCCGGATGGAACATGGTGATTTCCGTGATAATTGCCGGCGTCGCAGCCGCGGGCGTCAAACGCTCCTACGGATCCAACTCGGTATCCCAGTAGAGATAATCCTGCCAGCTTTGATGCAGATAGTTCGGCGGAAAATGCCGGCCATTGGCATGCAGTTGATGCACCGTCGGTTTGATCGGATGCATGGCAGGATGCATGCCGCAGTCCCGGGCCATCTTGTTGGCCTTGCGCAGATTGCACGGGCTGCAGGCAGCCACAACATTGTCCCACGTTGTCTGGCCGCCCTTTGACCGGGGGATCAGATGATCAAACGTCAGATCTTCGGCCTGCCCGCAATACTGGCACATGAACTTGTCACGCAGGAATACGTTGAAGCGTGTGAACGCGGGATAGCGCGCCGGCTTCACATAGGTCTTCAGAGACACCACGGAGGGCAGCCGCACTTCAAAACTGGGCGAGCGCACAACCGTGTCGTATTCCGAAACGATGTGGACGCGTTCCAGAAACACAGCCTTGACCACATCCTGCCACCCCCACAGCGACAGCGGATAATAGCTCAGCGGCCGGTAGTCGGCATTCAGCACAAGAGCCGGACAGCTGTCCGGCGCAACATTCGGGTGCAGCACGTCCTGTCCTTCCAGGTTGGTTGCAACAGATGCGAGCAACGATTCATATCTACTATATCTTGTGCAACGGGCGTGTGAAGGGTGCAAATTTGTCACTGACCGGGCGCTTTGTGACGCACCTGATGGTCAGATTCCCACGTCGCGCTGGCGATGGCTCGCATAAAGACCCCACAGATAACACGCCGCAACCGCGCGCCAGGGCCGCCAGTGGTCACCATGACCGGGCATGTCAGCGATAGACGGTACCTCACCAAGTTGTTCAAAAAGCTGCACACCTGCCCGCACCGCAAGATCGCCGGACGGCCACGCATCACGGCGGCCAAGGCAGGTCACCAGGTAAATATCGGCCGTCCACTGACCGACACCACGAAGCTTTTTCAGCTCGGCAGCAGCACGATCGTCATCAAGCTCTGCCAGCGCCGCGAAGTTGAACGTTCCCTCGTGTTCGGCTTTCGCCGCATTGATGATAGCTGTCGCCTTGGCGCGGGTCAGGCCATGACTGGCCAGGTCGGACACCTGCATTTCGCTTATGCGCGCCACGTCGAAAGGCGACAGCGCAGTTTCAACTCTCGCCCAGATAGAATTGGCGGCCTTTGTGGAAATCAGCTGCCCCACCACAATGTGGGCAAGGCCCGCCAGGCCGCCTTCACGCCTGCGCAGCCGTGGCAGGCCGTTTTGCTCATGCAGCACCCGGAACCGGGGATCAAGCTCGAACAGGGCTTTCGCCCCGGCGGCAAGGTCATCTATCGTATTGATGGTAATGCTGGGATGTTTCATCAAAGCCAGTATAGGATCAGATGGTTTGGCATGGAAGTTAGGGCTTAGGTAATGGCAGGATTGTTTTTTCGCTTTGCCCCCAGCCCCAATGGCAGGTTGCATCTGGGCCATGCCTATTCAGCCCTGTTTACGGCGCAGCAGGCAAAAATTCACGACGCTACATTTCTGTTGCGCATCGAAGACATTGACCAGGCACGATGCAAGCCGGTGTTTGCCAAACAGGCTAAGGCCGATCTCAGATGGCTCGGCCTGGACTGGCCGCAGCCGGTACGCTATCAGTCCCGGCATATGCACGAATACACCGTTATCATTGACCGGCTTGAAAGACTGGGCCTGCTGTATCCATGTTTCTGCACCAGGGCAAAACTCTCAACTGCGCCGGGAGCAAAAGACCCTGACGGCACAACCGTCTATCCCGGCTACTGCCGATTGATGACGAGAATGGACCGCAACCGGCGCATGACAGCCGGCGAACCCTATGCACTGCGCCTGGATATGGCAAAAGCCATCGTGGCTGCCGGAGCTGATCTGAGCTTTTACGAAGCAGGTTGCGGCCCGAATGGCGAAACCGGCGTCGTTGCCTGCACACCGCAGGCCTGGGGCGATGTTGTGCTGGCCCGCAAGGATATCGCAACCAGTTACCATGTCGCCGTCGTTCATGATGATGCCATCCAGGGCGTTACTCATATTACCCGCGGCATCGACCTGTTTCACGCCACCTCCATTCACCGGGTCCTGCAATCCATTCTGGAGCTTCCGGTGCCGGTCTATATGCACCACAAGCTGATCCCCGATGATACCGGGCGCAAACTGTCCAAGAGCGCACGTGACCGGTCACTTGCGGCCCTGCGCGAGGAAGGCGTCACAGCGGACATGATACGCGAACAGCTCGGGTTCTAGAACATGCCAGGCAGATCTACATGTGCGGTACCAGTGACAGCACTATGGATAAGGTGACGATGGACAAGGCCGTCCCCGCCGCCACGCTGGCTGACAGGGCTGCTTCCGCGGCACCCTGGCGTTCTGCAAAAATATAGGCATTGGCGCCTGTAGGCAGCGCTGCAAACAGCACCACGATGCCGGCCTGCACTGCAGTCAGATCAAACACACCAAACGCCAGCACGGCGGCAATTGCCGGCATGACGGCAAGCTTGAGCGCCATCAGGACGCCAGCCGCAATCCCGCTGCCCATCAGCCCGAACCGCGCCAGCGACAAACCGAGTGCAAACAGCGCAGCCGGAACAGCGGCCTGGGCCAGCATGGACACAATTTTGTCTGCCATGGGGTGAAGCCCGAACCCGGTAATATTCCATATACTCCCGGCCAGCAGCGCCAGCACGATCGGGTTGGTAAACAGGTCTTTCAGCAAGGTGCGCAGCAATGCCGGCAACCCCTGCTTTTCGGTCTGCGAACCCCATTGCGCCAGCAAGGTGGCGGCAAACCACTGCACCGGCAGATGGATGGAAATGATCAACGCCATCGGCAACACGGCATCGGTGCCGAAATAGGCAACCCCCAGCGGCAGGCCCAGCATCACTGTATTGCCGAACGCAGCACCAAGGGCTGCTGATGCGCCCCCGGCACCTTCAAGTCCCGGCACCAACCGCGACGCTGCAATTGCCAGTATCCACACGACAGCCACCGTCGTGAAGAACGCCCCCCACAACCCCCATGGCGGGCTTGCCGGTATGCCCAGCGTGACCATCGCCTTGAACAGCATGGCAGGAATCGCAAATGTGAATACGAATGTGGACAGCCCCCGCGCGGAGCCTTCAACGAAAAAACCGAACCGGCCCGCGCCGAAACCGAGCACGATCAGTGCAAACACCGGCACCACAGTTGTAATCACACTCTGCAAGCGAACCCCTGCCCCTCGATTGAGGTTGGATATTGTCTGCGCACCCGGATTGGATACACTGAGCGCATGGCAAGCTCCAGCAGAATACCGCCGAACGTTGACAGCAAATCCGCCAGATTGCTCGAGCGTGCCTACAAGCTGTCAAGCGATGCAGACACCCACGAGCTTTATCGCGACTGGGCGGACACCTATGACAAGACCATGCTGGAGGGACTGGGATATCTGTCACCTCGTCTGGTGAGCCGGCTGCTGGCCGATCATGTGTCGGACAAAACCATGCCGGTGCTGGATGTCGGTGCCGGAACAGGTCTTGCGGGGCTGGAACTGGCGGGGCTGGGTTTCACCCGCATTGATGCGATCGATTACTCGGCGGACATGCTGGCGGTAGCAGCACAACGCGCCATATACACAAACCTGATCGAGGCCGATCTTGCCAAACCGCTCGACATCGCTGACGCGACTTATGGCGCAGCCGTTTGTACCGGCACATTCACCCATGGCCATGTCGGTCCTTCATGCCTTGCGGAACTGTTTCGCACTATCAGGCCGGGTGGCCTGTTCGCCTTTTCGATTAACACCGGTGTCTGGGTTGATCAAGGCTTTGAGCATGAACTCTCCCGTCTTGAGAAAACCGGCGCGGTCCGGCTGGTGACGCGTCAATCAGGTATCAATTACGAAACGTCGACCAGCAATGATTCATGGCTCAATGTCTATGAACGGCAATAGCGAAAAAGCCCGCCGCAATCTGCTGCGTGCCAGGGCAATCACCGGCACCGATGATGCCCGCTCAGTCTATGCGCAATGGGCTGCCAGCTATGATCGTGACGTGTTTTCCACTCTCAAGGTCACCGGCACCGACACAATTGCAGACCTGTTGTGTGAACATACCGCAGACATCCACAGCGCCCGGGTCCTTGATGCCGGTTGCGGCACCGGTGCAGTTGCAGCCCGGCTGAAGGCCCACGGCTTTGACCTGGTCGATGGCGTAGACCTGTCTCCGGAGATGTTGAAGATTGCAGAAGCAAAGCAGCTTTACCAAACGCTGATCGAGGCAGATCTCAACCAACCCCTCGACCTGCCGAACGCTCCCTACACCGCCATTGTCAGCGCCGGCACTTTCACCACGGGACATGTGGGTGCGGGAGGGTTTCACAACCTGTTCGCTCACCTTCAAGGCGATGGCCTGATGGCCTGCGTCATTGCAAACCCGGTTTGGCAGCACGACCGGTTTGATGCGTTGATCGATAATCTGCCGGTTGATGTAGTGGCCAACCGGATAGAGGCCACGATACCGGACGGTGAGCCGGACGCGCACATGCTGGTTCTGCGCAGGAACTGAACTTCCAATTCACTACAGTTTAAGCTTGTAGCCGATATGGCTGGCGACAAATCCGAGCCGGTCATAAAACCGATGCGCATCTTCGCGGGTCTTGTCGGTCGTCAGTTGCACCAGGGCACATCCGCGCGACCGGCTTTCAGCTATGGCAAACTCGAACATGCGTTGCCCCAGTCCGCTGCCACGATGTGAAGCGGCAACACGCACGGCTTCGATCTGGCAGCGCCAGGCTCCCTTGCGGCTGATACCGGCGATGAATGTGAGCTGCATGGTCGCAGCAATCACCTCGCCTTCCTGGGCCACGACAAGAAACTGGTTCGGATCACCATCCAGCGCATCAAATGCAGAACCATAAGCTTCATCCAGCGGCAGCCGGGCATCTTCACGGCCATTGCCGAGACCGTCGTCCGCCAGCAGTTCCACGATAGCGGGAAGGTCCTCCCTGCATGCGCGTCGCAGGACCACGTCCATCGTTCACTCCTTAAGCGGCAGCATCATCAAGGCGGCTATCAATCTCTTTCACGATCTCACCCATGATCCCGGTCATGCGGAAATCCTTGGGCGTGTAGACCTTGGCAACACCCATCTGTTTCAGCACATTCGCATCTTCTTCCGGAATGATGCCGCCCACAACCACGGGCACCTTGTCCATGCCGGCAGAGCGCATCCGGTTCATCACATCGCGCACCAGCGGCACGTGGCTGCCGGACAGGATCGACAGGCCAACCACGTGTACCTGTTGCTCGATAGCTGCCGACACGATTTCTTCCGGCGTCAGGCGAATGCCTTCATAAATGACTTCCATGCCCACTTCGCCGGCCCGCACCGCAATCTGTTCCGCGCCGTTGGAATGCCCGTCCAGACCAGGCTTGCCCACCAGGAACCTGACCGGCACGCCCAACCGCTGCGACAGGGCCATAACCTGCTCACGCACGGTTTCCGAATTTTCCGGGGCCGCCAGGGTAACAACCGTACCGACCCCGGTAGGTGCCCGGTATTCACCGAACACATCGCGCAGGGTTTGCCCCCACTCGCCGGTGGTCACACCGATTTTCGCACACACGATCGACGGGTCCATGATGTTGCTGCCGTTCAGTGCTGCCGCCTTCAGATCAGACAGGGCAGCCTCGACAGCCACCGCATCACGCTCCTTGCGCCATGTCTTGAGACGTTCAACCTGTTCCTGTTCAACGTGTTCCGGCACCGTCAGGATGCTGTCACCGTCGCCGCCTGACAAAGGCGATGGCTCACTGGTCTCATAGGCGTTGACACCCACAACGGTCTCGCGGCCTTCTTCAATCGCCTTGATGCGCGCAGAGTTGGACTTGACCAGTTCGGCTTTCATATAGCCGCTGTCAACGGCCGCCACCGCACCCCCCATCTGCTCGATAACTGCCAGTTCTTTCAGTGCCGCAGACTTCAATGCCTCGACCTTGGCACCGATGACTTCCGAGCCGTCAAAGATATCACCGTTTTCAAGCAGGTCGGTTTCGAACGCCATGATCTGCTGCATGCGCAAGGACCATTGCTGATCCCATGCGCGCGGCAGACCGAGCGCTTCGTTCCATGCCGGCAATTGCACGGCACGGGCGCGCGCATTCTTTGACAGAACCACGGCCAGCATCTCGATCAGGATGCGATAGACATTGTTTTCAGGTTGCTGTTCGGTCAGCCCGAGCGAGTTAACCTGCACACCATAGCGGAACCGGCGCAGTTTTTCATCCTCGACACCATAACGGGTTCGGCAGATTTCATCCCATAACTCGGTGAACGCCCGCATTTTCGACAGTTCGGTGATGAACTTGATACCTGCGTTCACGAAAAAGCTGATACGGCCCACGATCATGGGAAAATCGTCATCCGGCACCTGCCCGGACGCTTTCACACCGTCCAGAACGGCGATTGCCGTTGCCAGTGCAAAGGCAAGTTCCTGGGCCGGCGTGGCACCGGCTTCCTGCAGATGGTAGGAGCACACATTCATCGGATTCCACTTGGGACACTCAATGCGCGACCAGGTGATTGTATCGGTAATGAGCCGCATGGACGGCTGCGGCGGAAACACATAGGTGCCGCGCGAAAGATACTCTTTGATGATATCGTTCTGTGTGGTGCCGGTGAGACTGGTCCGCGGCGCACCCTGCTCTTCGGCAACCGCAACATAAAGTGCCAGCAGCCAGGCGGCTGTCGCATTGATCGTCATCGACGTGTTCATGCGCTGCAGCGGAATGTCCCGGAACAGGGTCCGCATGTCGCCTATGTGCGACACCGGCACACCAACCTTGCCAACCTCACCGCGCGCCAGTAAATGATCGCTGTCATAGCCGGTCTGGGTCGGCAGATCGAAGGCTACCGACAGACCTGTCTGGCCCTTGTCAAGATTGCGGCGGTAAAGTTCATTGCTGGCTTCAGCCGTGGAATGCCCGGCATAGGTGCGGAAAATCCACGGGCGGTCACGGTTTGTCTGGTCACTCATCGAACTGCTGATCCGGTTGCTTGTTATCTCATCGACTTGCATTGAAAAACGCACCGCTTGCCGCGCTGCACTCATACCGAAGGTATTAATCAGGCAATTGCCGATAATCGAAGCATGAACTTTATTGCAGCGCAACCAGACTTTGAGATTAGTCGGGACAGGCGGGTGCCTTCAGCCGGGATATTCGCAAAAACAAATGGTCCGACCGCCTAGTTGGTGGAGTTGCGGTAATATATCAGCAGCATCAACGCGGCCACGGCCATTCCGATATTGGCGGCCACGGCAATCATCACCATGCTGTCAATGCCTGGAACGTGGAAGCTGCGGGCAAACATGTTGGCAACATAAGCACCAGAAAACAGTCCGGTGAAATTCATTATCGTGTTGAAAAGAGAGCTGAATTTTATGTAGGAATTGATAATGGTGGTGCCCGCCAGGCACATTGCACAAACGATCAACAACGGTGTCGTACCAAGATCGCCATTGGCGAACGGCAAATACGAATTCCAGTGAATGTAAACGCCAAAAAGGCTCAGAAAGTCATTCATGCCTGCTGCCTGAAATCATCGTTCTAGATGTCGAACTACGACACTAGGCTATTGAGGTTGCCAATAGGTAAACAGGGTGTGGAAAATTTTAATTGGACAAATTCCTTGTTGCAATGCAGCATTGTCTGCCTGATGCTAGATCAGGATGATTTTTGGTTGGACAACCAAAAATCATAAACCTGATCGCTTTCAAAGTGATCGAGCAACTTTATGGGTTCACTTGAACCCATGTTGCTCTACGCCGGAATTTTATGCAGGAGATCAATTATGGGTGTTTCAGCGATACGCGACACGGCAGAACCGGCAGCGAATTCCGGGGCTGCGCGCAAGGACCTTTATGAGATCGGTGAGATTCCACCGCTTGGACACGTCCCAAAGGAAATGTATGCCTGGACCATTCGTCAGGAACGCCACGGCGAACCTGATACCGCCATGCAGGTCGAGGTGGTGCCTACATGGGAGATTGATTCCGACGAAGTGCTTGTGCTGGTGATGGCTGCAGGCGTGAACTATAACGGGGTGTGGGCATCGCTGGGCATTCCGCTTTCACCAATCGATGGTCACAAGAACCCCTACCATATCGCAGGGTCCGATGCGTCGGGCATCGTCTGGGCCGTTGGCCGCAAAGTGACGCGCTGGAAAGTTGGTGACGAAGTGGTCATTCACTGCAACCAGGACGCCGGCGACGATGAAGAGTGCAATGGCGGCGATCCGATGTTCTCTACCTCACAGCGCATCTGGGGATATGAAACACCTGATGGGTCGTTTGCGCAGTTCTGCCGGGCTCAGGCTCGCCAGCTCATGCCGCGGCCGCAGCATCTGACATGGGAAGAAGGTGCCTGCTACACGCTTACCCTGGCCACTGCCTACCGCATGTTGTTCGGCCACCGCCCCCATACGCTCAAGCCGGGTCAGAACGTGCTGGTGTGGGGTGCATCCGGCGGCCTCGGATCGATGGCTGTACAGCTGATCGCCACATCCGGCGCCAATGCCATTGGGGTCATTTCAGATGACGACAAGACAGATTTTGTGCTGGGTCTCGGCGCCAAGGGCGTCATCAACCGCAAGAATTTCGATTGCTGGGGACAATTGCCCACCGTCGGCACACCCGAATACAACGCATGGGCCAAGTCGGCGCGGGAATTCGGTAAGGCAATCTGGGATATCACCGGCAAGGGCAACAATGTCGACATGGTGTTTGAGCACCCCGGCGAGGCAACCTTCCCGGTCTCCACGCTGGTCTGCAAGCGCGGCGGCATGGTCGTGTTCTGTGCCGGCACCACCGGCTACAATATTACCATGGATGCACGCTATGTCTGGATGCATCAAAAACGTATCCAGGGGTCGCACTTTGCTCACCTCATGCAGGCGAGCCAGGCAAACCGGCTGGTCATAAACCGCCGTATCGATCCGTGCATGTCAGAAGTCTATGACTGGAATGACATTCCCAAGGGCCACATGCGCATGCGGGAGAACAAGCATTTGCCCGGCAACATGGCAGTGCTGGTCAATGCACCTACCACGGGCCTGCGCACCTTTGAAGACGTTCTCGAAGCCTGCGGCAGCTAGGGCAACTGCCATAAACCGGATGTGGGCTTTTGTACGCCCACATCGCGGCCCGTTCAGACTGCCAGTTTTGCAACTTCCGTCTCAATATTGGTCTTGAGCTCAGGGGCCAGCTTGAGGCGCGCCGACAGCATCGCAAGATAGGCCTGCTCGGCGGGATCATCCGGATCAATCGCCATGCACGATGCGGCATAGATTTCAACTGCCTGTTCGGTATTGTCGGCGAGCGCGACAATGGCATCTATGTCCAGTGGCTTGCGCAACTCATCCATCAGGAAGGCTTTTTCCTCCATGCCGAGGCCTGATTCATCAAACTTGCCGAAAATGCGCTGCTGCTCTTCTGCATCAATGTGCCCGTCCGCCTTTGCCGCCGCGATCATCGCCTGAATGATCTTCACGCCCAGCGCATTGCGCTCTTCAACAGGTGCAGGCAGGAATGCGGTGCCCTCTGCCTGCGGCGTTACGTTCTTCATCGGCGAGCCTGGTGCCGGTCCGGTCGATGCCTGTCCTGCAGCTGGTCCGCCCGCCTTGCTGGCCTGCCAGTCATTATAGGCCTTGTAGGCAAGCCCGCCCAGCACTGCCACGCCCCCGATTTTTGCTGCCTTGCCGGCCATTTTACGGCCCTTTTTGGTTCCCAGCAGCAAGCCTGCCAGACCACCGGCAGCCAGCCCGCCGCCAAATCCCTTGAAGGCGTCGGGGACACCTCCGCCAGAAGGGGTTGGCGCACCTGAATTCTGGTCCTGGTTCTGGGCGTTGGACCCCATGAATTGATCAAGGAGCTTTTGCGGATCGAACATACTTGCGTGCCTTTCATGCCAATCAGGGAAGTTTTTCCATCTGTTTGTAGATGGACTGTGGAGCGCGTAAGACAAGTGCACGGAACAAAAAACTTTGCGTTGGCGCCGACAAACACGCTACCCAACGCTTGGCACAACCTAAACGCAGCAAATCTCGCGGACTCTCATGACATCTCCCGGCCACGACAAAGTTCAAGGCACAATCAAAGGTGCGCCAAGCTGGCTCGGTCTCATCCCTGCCGTCTTCGTCGTGTTCTGGGCCACCGGTTTTATAGGATCGCGGCTGTCGGCACCCTATGCGGAACCACTGAGCTTCCTGTCGATCCGGTTTGCCATTGTTGCAGCAATGCTGGCTGTGGTCGCCCTGGTCATGCGGGCATCATGGCCGGACAGACGCACCACGGTGCAATGTCTGATTACCGGCGCGCTGATCCATGGCGGTTATCTGGGTTTCGTATTCTGGTCGATCTGGAAGGGAATGCCGGCCGGCGTCTCGGCCCTTATCGTTGGCCTGCAACCGCTGATGACGGCCATACTGGCCGGCATGATGCTGTCTGAGCGTATCACGGCGCGCCACTGGGCCGGCTTGCTGATCGGTTTGGCCGGTGTGGGGCTTGTCGTGTGGCCGAAATTCACTCTCGACGCCGCTGGCATTACACCCCTTACCCTGGGCGCAAACATACTCGCCATGTTGTCGATCACCCTGGGATCGATCTATCAGAAACGCTTCATGAGCGATGTCGATCTGCGCACCGGCAATGCGTGGCAGTTTACCGGCGCTGCCATTGTTACCGGCATTGTCGCCCTGGCCACCGAAAGCTATCAGATAACCTGGAACGGGTCGGTGATCTTCGCCATGGTATGGCTCGTATTCGTTCTATCAATAGGGGCGATTTCGATGCTGTACATCATGATCAGGCATGGTGAGATTTCCCGGGTGACAACTCTGTTTTACCTGGTGCCGGGTGTTACGGCGGTTATTGCCTGGCTGATGTTTGATGAGCAGATGCTGCCGGTGCAGATCGCCGGTATGGTTGTGTGTGCCGGCGCAGTCATGCTGGCCACCCGAAAGGCATAACACTGGTTATATTGCACCGCAGCAATTCACCGTTATACTGTCGCCTGAAGAATACGCCTGATTTAGTTGCCGCCTGAACCGGCCGATCCCGAGGAAACACAATGAGCCTAGCTGAAGATATTCGACCCACATCAGCGGTCCTGCCTGGTTTGAGTGAAGCAATGGTTTCAGCCGTCAAGGAAGTGGATACGCTGTTCGCCCGCGCACGCGCCAACATGGTTGAGCGCGTGGCGGATGACGGGCGGGTATCTTCGGCGGCGGTGGAACTGGAACAGCACGCCGTCCATGGCCTGGCGTGGCTGGCGACATACACCGAAACGCTGCGAAATATCTGCACCTGGCATGATGCACTGCTGAGCGAAGGGCGCCTCACGGAACTGGAACAACTGATTGCCCAGATCGTGTTTGGCGAATACCTCAATCACATAGCCGGCGGCATCCCGATGAACGGGCAGGAATTCATACGTCTGCACGAATTGGGTATTCCGGCAACCGTGTCTGCAAGGCTGCAGGACGGGTCGTGCGGTGACCTGCTGCATTCCGGCTCGACGCCCGCCAGCCGCGCACGACTGGTGGAGCTGATGATCGACAGCCGCGCCAATCTCACCACGGGCGATTGCGGTCTCGACGGCATGCTTGACGAAATGCGCTCCCAGATGAACCGCTTCATCGAGGAGAATGTCGCACCTTACGCACACGACTGGCACTGCAATAATGAATATGTGCCGCTTGAGATCATCGCCAAGCTTGCCGATCTTGGCGTGTTTGCACTCACCCTGCCGGAACAATATGGCGGCATGGGTCTGGGCAAGGAAAGCATGTGCGTGGTGTCCGAAGAACTGTCACGGGGCTGGATTGCCATAGGCTCGCTGGGCACCAGGCCTGAAATAGCCGCCGAGCTGATTATCGCCGGCGGCACCGAAGCCCAGAAGCAAAAGTGGTTGCCCGCGATTGCGTCCGGTGAAGTCTTGCCGACCGCCGTCTTCACCGAGCCCAACACGGGGTCCGATCTGGCGTCATTGCGCACGCGGGCCGTAAAAGACGGTGACGTTTACAAGGTCACCGGCAACAAGACATGGATCACTCATCCGGTGCGCGCAGACGTCATGACACTGCTGGTTCGCACCAATCCGGATGAACCGGGTTACAAGGGCCTGTCCATGCTGCTGGCGGAAAAACCGCGCGGCAGCGATGCCGACCCGTTTCCCGCAGACGGCATGTCCGGCGGTGAAATTGAAGTGCTCGGATACCGCGGCATGAAGGAGTATGAAATTCGCTTTGAAGACTTTGAGGTCAAGGCGGAAAATCTGCTGGGCGGCGAAGAAGGCCAGGGGTTCAAGCAGCTCATGCAGACATTTGAATCGGCCCGCATCCAGACCGCTGCACGCGCCATCGGCGTTGCCCAGAACGCACTCGATCTGGGTCTGCAATATGCCACCGACCGGGTTCAGTTCGCCAAGCCGATCGTGTCGTTTCCCCGCATCGCCGACAAACTGGCGCTGATGGCGGCAGAAATCATGGCAGCCCGGCAGTTGTCATACTTCTCGGCCCGTGAAAAGGATGCCGACCGGCGCTGCGACGTGGAAGCCGGCATGGCCAAGTTGCTGGGTGCGCGCGTTGCATGGACATGTGCAGACAATGCACTGCAAATCCACGGCGGCAACGGGTTTGCCCTGGAATACCAGATCAGCCGCGTGCTGTGTGACGCGCGGATTCTCAACATCTTCGAAGGCGCCGGCGAAATTCAGGCCCAGGTCATTGCCCGCCGCCTGCTGGAACAGGGCAACTGATTTGATATGACGGCACGCACCATTCTCATTACCGGATGTTCGTCCGGCATCGGCTACACATGCGCAATCGGCATGCAGCAGCGCGGCTGGCGGGTCTTTGCCACGGCACGTACACCCGAAGACATCGCAATGCTTAAGGCCAACGGCCTGCATGCACTGGCGCTCGACTACACCGATGCCGCATCAATTGCAGCCTGCGCGGACGAGGTGCTGAAACTTGCCAATGGCAAGCTAGACGCCGTGTTCAACAATGGAGCCTATGGGCAGCCGGGCCTTGTCGAAGACCTCTCGGTAGAGGTTTTGCGCGAACAGTTTGAGGCCAACTTCTTTGGCTGGCACGACCTGACAACCCGTTTGATCCCGGCCATGCGTGACCGGGGTTCGGGGCGTATCGTGCAATGTTCCTCGGTGCTCGGTATTATTGCAGCCCCTTACCGGGGCGCCTACAATGCCTCGAAATTCGCGCTGGAAGGTCTCACCGACACGATGCGGCTGGAACTGCACGGATCCGGCATCAGGGTCAGCGCCATCCAGCCCGGTCCGATCAGGTCACGCTTCACACAGCGCGCGCTTGACGCCTTGCGGGACAATATCGATACGACCGGCTCGCGCCATCACGCGCTGTACGCGAAACGCATAGCCGAACTGGAAGCCATAGCAGGCCCAGAACCTGCCCCGCTGGAGACACCTGAACAATCCCGGAAAGCATCCGGCAACAGCCTCATGCCGCAATACCGGCTTGGCCCGGATGCGGTGTTGGATTGCCTGATACATGCGACGGAAAGCGCCAACCCCAAACCACATTATCATGTTACCTATACCACCAGGATGGCGGCGTTGGCCCGCCGTCTTCTACCTGGTCGCTGGCAGGAAAAACTGGCTCTCAGGTCATCTTAAACCAAGGGCCTGTCCCTTCAATCTGGCGCTCCGGATGCACCAAACCAGTGCTGCGGAGAAAGGCCCGAGAGGCATTATGTCGTTTGTCGAATATCTGGTCCCTGTTTCCGTATTTGCAGTGGCCGTTGTTCTGGGTCTGGGCCTGCTCAACATGATGCGCGGTGGTGACAGCAACACATCGCAAAAGCTGATGCGCGCCCGTGTGCTGCTGCAGTTTGTGGCTGTCATCGTGATTATGGGCGTGATTTACATCACCGGTAGGTAGGTAGATAGGCTGTCGTCCTGATCTTAACGCGGTGCCATGCGCAACGCGCCATCGAGCCTGATGCACTCACCGTTCAGCATGTCGTTGTCGACGATGGCCAGCGCCAGTTTTGCATACTCAGACGGATCACCGAGACGCGCCGGAAACGGCACATTGGCCGCCAGTGCGGCTCGCACGTCTTCCGGCAGTCCGGCAACCATGGGCGTATGGAACAATCCCGGCATGATGGTGCAACATCTCACCCCATCTCGCATCAGATCGCGCGCAACCGGCAGTGTCAGGCCGATCACACCGCCCTTTGAGGCAGCATAGGCGACCTGGCCGATCTGACCATCCGTCCCGGCAATCGAGGCCGTATTGATGATCACACCACGCCCGCCATCCCCTGTTACGGGTTCGCTGGCAATCATGCCGGCTGCACATTTGGAAATCATGTTGAATGTGCCGACGAGGTTGACGGCAATGGTTTTTTCAAAGCTGGCCAGTGCATGAAACCGCGTTTCGCCGGTTTTCTTGTCAATGCCGGCGGTTTTCTCACCAATGGCGATACCGGCACAATTGACCAATACCCGTTCCTGGCCATGGGCGGCACGGGCTTTTTCAAGGCCGGCAGTGACGCTGTCATCAGATGTCACATCTGCATGCACGAAAACGCCGGAAATGTCGGAGGCAACCTGTTCACCACGCTCGGCATTCATATCGAACACGGCCACCCTGGCCCCTGCACCAGCCAGCGCTCGCGCGGTTGCTTCTCCCAGACCTGAAGCACCACCCGTCACAACCGCAGCCATGCCATCAACAATATTCATTCCGCATCCTTCCGGAGTTTCCAGGCTTACTCATGCTGCAAGCCTTACATCTTGTAACTCATTCTGACAGTTTCCATATGCAACTCAGCAAGTAGTTTCAACTCCGGGGGAGGAAATCATGGCCGGCCAGCAGCAATATCCCGATCTCGATAGTGATGACATCACCATGCCGGGCACTGTTGATCGTAATGAAGAAACCGTTCGCAGGGGCTTTTGGTCCAAGTTGCAACGCAACCTCGCGCGCGTGCCGATGGCAGACCAGGTCGTGGCTGCCTATTATGCTGCGTTTGACCCCGCCACCCCGTTTCGCACCAAGGCCATGCTGCTGGCCGCGCTGGCCTATTTCGTCATGCCGTTCGATGTGGTTCCCGATTTTATTCTGGGCTTCGGGTTCACCGATGACATGACTGTATTGCTGACAGCCTTCGGCCTGATCCGCAGCCACGTAACCGATGCCCATCTCGAACGGGCAAAAGAAACGGTCGAAAAACTGCGCGCCGAAGCAAAAAACACCGACTAGAGCTATCAGCCCTGTTGAGTTCGCTGCTTTTCCGGATCGTAAATCGGCATGGCAACCACGGTTGCTGTCGTGGCAATATCACCCCCTGCCACATTCAGCCTTGTACCGGGTGTTGCTGCTCCCGGCGAGACGTGTGCCAGGGCCAGTGACTTGTCCAGCCGGTGCGAGAAGCACGGGCTGTTGACCACGCCAACCACCGAACCTTCGACCGACAACTGTTCTCCCCCATTGACCATGTCATCATGATCAATCACCAGGCAAACATTATTGACCTTCTCATTGCCCCGGGCGGCCGCCAGCGCCTCGCACCCCCGGTAACCGGTTTTTGATTTGCTGACCGTGAAACCCAGGCCAACTTCGTAAGGCGTGTGCTCCGTGGTCATGTCGTAGCCGTAGAACAACAATCCCGCCTCTATGCGAACCTTGTCGAGGGCGGTGAAGGAACACGGCATTACGCCTGCATCGACCAGCCGGTCCCAGATATCACCGATTACGGTCGCACCGGCAAAGATTTCATAGCCCCGCTCACCGGAATACCCGGTGCGCGAAATGCGGCACGGATGGCCAAAAAGGGTTGCTGCCCCGTGCCGGAAGTAAGCCAGATCTCCCAGTTCGGCGCTGCAGTGGGCATTCAGAATTTGCAATGCGCCTGGCCCTTGCACCGACAGGTCATGCAGGTCGTCGCTAAACTGCACGGTGACAGATTTACCGGTAGCCGAGGCCCCCAGCAGGGCCATCGTACCGCCGGAGCCATGCACGATCATCCATTCATCACCGCCATTGTTGTAGACAATTGCATCATCCGCCATGGTACCCGCATCGGTGAGAACCGAAAGATATGCCGCCTCGCCCCCGGCAATGCGGCTCATGTCACGGGTGGTAAGATGGTCCAGCACCGCTTGTGCGTCGACGCCTGAAACCAGGACCTTCTTGAGCGGCGACATGTCAAACATGCCGGTGCGTTCGCGCACCGCATCGTGCTCATCCTTGGGATCGGTTTTGTAACTCCAGGCGGTGCCCATGCCGTTCCAGTCCTCAAGACCTGACCCGAGCGCTGTGTGACGTGACGCAAGAGCAGAAGTGCGACTGAGTTCTTTGGTCATTACTGTCTCCGATTTCCCTGACCGTGTTGGCCCGGCTCAGCCTGATCTGCGTATAACCAGACTAATCTCAAAAAAGAACACCACCCGGGCAAACGGCGCCGATTGATAATTTCTCTGCGAAAACACCATCTGAAAATCGAATAGTTTTGCACTAACCGGCTAACAGAATTATACGTTGGCAATGAGGTTCCGGCATTTCGATAACCTGCGTGTCTTCAACATCGTGGCACAACACGGCAGCTTTTCTTCCGCTGCAGAAGAACTTCACCTGACAAAAGGTGCCGTCAGCCACCAGATCAGGCAGCTGGAAACAGAGCTGGATTTTGATCTGTTCAAGCGGCTGCCGCGCGGCATTTCACTCACGCCGAAGGGTCAGGAGCTTCTGGGTGCGACTCTGTCTGCATTTGGCGGCCTGGAAAAGAAGATCGAGGAACTCCGGCAGTCAAGGTCGCGCACCCTGACAATAGGGGTCACAACCTACTTCGCGTCGCGCTGGCTATCTCCGCGGCTGATGGATTTCATGCGCGCGCATCCCGACATCCGACTGCGTGTGCAGCCGATGATTGACCTGCGCAATCTCAAGGCGGAAGGCGTGGACCTTGCCATCCGCTGGGGAAACGGTGGCTGGAACGACGTCAGGATCGAGAAGCTGTTTGCCTGCCCGGCCTGGCCATGCGGCGACGCCAATGCTCTCAGCCAGGTCCGGGACCTGGGATTGGGGGCAGCATTCGAGCAATTTACATTGCTGCGTGACCGGCAGGACAGCACAGCCTGGTCACAGTGGTTCGACGTGGCCTGCCTGCCCTATGTGGGCCGCACAGATACCCTGATCATTCCCGATCCCAATGTCCGGGTGCAGGCGGTGATTGACGGCCAGGGCGTGGCACTGAATGACATGCTGGTGGAAGCCGAAATTCAGGCCGGCACGCTTCATCGGCTGTCCGATGTTGAACTTTCGGACTTCGGCTACTATCTGGCCTATCCGTCCGACGCCATGTCCAACCCGGATGTGGGAGCTTTTGCGGACTGGCTGAAACAGGTGGCTTGACTTGGTAACCAGTGGTTTGTCGGCGGAGAGCGAGACCGGCATGAACCACCGTGCAGCAGTTTCTGGACTATACGGCATCCGGGTGAAGTTTGGCGGTATTGGGCCAGATACGTCCAGGAACCCAGCAGTTCAATCCGATTCACTTTTGCAATCTATCTGCCGTTTTGTTATAATATATGTAATAACACAAATGGAGTGAGTGACATGACCAATCTCAAAGTTCGTCAGATCGGAAATTCTCTCGGGGTGGTTCTGCCCAAAGAAGCATTGTTGAGATTGAATGTTGCAGATGGCGACATGCTTTATCTGACAGAAGCCCCGGATGGCTCCATGCGTATAACGCCGTTTGATCCGGCATTTGATGCTCAGATGAAGGCTGCGCGTGAAGGGATGAGCAAATACCGCAACACGCTGCGCGAGCTTGCAAAGTGACCAAGCCGGTTTGGGTGTTGCGGTCTGTGATCGACGCTATTCATGACATGCAGCTTGCCGAGCATGGTGGTGCATCTGGTGTCAGGGATGAAGGTCTTCTTGCGTCTGCGCTCGCCCGTCCGGTCAATACCCATGCCCATGGCGAGACCGATCTTTGCACGCTGGCGGCAGCCTATGCGTTTGGTATCGTCCGTAATCATCCCTATGTCGACGGCAACAAGCGGACGGCGTTTCTTGCGGCTTACATCTTTCTGCGCATGAACGGCCTGGAACTGGTGGCGGATGAAATCAGCGCAACAACGGTCATGCTGACCCTAGCGGCCGGAGACAGCAGTGAGGATGAATATGCAGCCTGGTTGCGAGTTAACACAAAAACATTGTGACGTTCTGGCCAACAGCTCTCAAAGATTGCAGACCTGCATCACTCACGTGAATATCTCAGGGTGTCACGATCACCTTGCCGCGCACTTCACGCCGGGCAATGGCCAACAGGGCGTCGGCTGTTTCCTCAAGGGGATAAACCTTGTGAATGTGCGGTTTGATCTTACCGCCGACAACCCAGTCCAGAAGCTGGGCCATGTTTGCCCGGTGCCGGTCCGGCTCGCGCACCAGGTGATCGCCCCAGAACACGCCGACGATCTGACAACCCTTCAACAGGGCAAGGTTCAGCGGAATCTTGGGAATGCCGCCGCCGGCAAAGCCGACGACCAGGAACCGCCCCTTCCAGCCTATTGCCCGCAATGCCGGTTCGGCCAGGTCTGCACCAACCGGGTCATAGATCACGTCGACGCCCTTGCCGTCGGTCAGTTCCTTCAACCTGGTTTTCAAATCCTCATTGGTGTAATTCAGCGTTTCATCGGCGCCCAGCGTACGGCAGAACTCAAGCTTGTCATCGGATGAGGCACACGCGATCACCCGTGCGCCCATGGCCTTGCCGATCTCAACCGCCGCCTGCCCGACACCGCCCGAGGCGCCCAGCACGGCAAGGGTTTCACCCGGCTGCATGTCGGCACGATCCTGCAACGCATGCAGCGAGGTGCCATAGGTCACGATGAGACCGGCTGCAGTGACAAAATCAAGCCCGTCGGGCATCGCAATAACGGCATCCTGCGAGATCGCGATTTCAGCGCGCACACCACCCCACACTGAATAGGCCATGACCCTGTCGCCAACCTGGAGGCCCTCGACTCCGTCGCCAAGGGATTTCACTTCACCGGCAATTTCAGCCCCCGGAGAGAATGGCAGGTCGGGTTTGAACTGGTATTTGTTCTGGATAATCAGCGTGTCAAAAAAGTTCAGGCCCGCCGCCCTGACGGCAATAACAACCTCTCCGGGCCCGGCGACAGGGCTTTCGATATCGGCCACTTCAAGTGTCTCCGGGCCTCCGAATTGCGTACACAGAACAGCTTTCATCAGGTCTCTCTTGTTGTGGTTTCGTCGAGTTGAGTTACATTACAATTACATCGTCAGATGCCCACTGCCAAATTACGGTCCAATTTGCCAAGCAGTTGTGAAGTCATTGACGGTCAGTGCTGGAAATTTCCAAAATTTGCATTTAGGTTACGGCAGGTTGCGCGCAGTTCGTCAAGCTGCGAGAACGGACGACGAGGCATTTCGAATCCATGAAGGTAAACATGTTGCAGAGCAGTTTTATTAGAAATTCCACCATGCTGGCCATTTCCGGCGCCGTGTGCGGTCTTATGTTAAGTCCGGCACTCGCGGAGGATCCGAAGTTCATTGAGGAGTTCAATGACTGGTCAGCTTATTCCTACAAGGCCGGCGGCGGCCAGGTTTGCTATGTTGTCTCGCAACCCAAGGACTCGGAGCCGAAAAATGTCCGGCGCGACAAGGTTTTTTTCCTGGTCCAGCATCGCCCGAAGGACAAGGTGAGATCCGAGGTGTCGACCATCATCGGATATAAGTTCAAATCCGGCAGCATGGCCAAGGTCACCATTGACGGCAACGAGTTGACGCTGTTCACCAATGGTGACGGCGCGTGGGCTGAGTCAGGTTCGGTTGACCGCAAGATTGTGGCTTCAATGAAGGCCGGTAAATCCATGGTGGTCACCGGCACCTCTTCGCGCGGCACCGTCACCACCGACCGCTATTCCCTGTCCGGCATAACGGCTGCAATGAACAAGATCGACAGCATCTGCGAATAGGCCACTGGCGGGGCAACCGCTTGAGCGAAACCCGCCGCAGGGTCTCGCGCCACGCACCGGTATGTGCTATTGACCCGCGCCATGAGTATTTCGCTGAACATAGATCATCGCGTGACCGAGGCTGACGCCGACGCTACACCAGCCGTGGGCCTGCCGGCGCGCAAATCCCTGATTGGTCTGACGCAGCGCGATCTGCTGCTGGCTCTGTCCGACACCGCTATCCCCGAGAAACAGCGCCGCATGAGGGCCGCCCAGTTGTGGAACTGGTTGTATGTCCGTGGCGCCAGCGATTTCGCAGACATGACCAGCATTTCCAAAGAACTGCGCAGCAAACTGGCGGACATTTTCGATATTGCAAGGCTTGAGATTGTCACCGAGCAGATATCCAGCGACGGCACCCGGAAATGGCTGTTGCGATTACCGGCCGATGAACTGGGCCGCCGTCACGAAATTGAGACGGTTTACATCCCCGAAGAAGATCGCGGCACATTGTGTATTTCCAGCCAGGTCGGCTGCACCCTGACCTGCACGTTCTGCCACACCGGCACCCAGACACTGGTCAGGAACCTGACCGCCGGCGAGATCGCCGGACAGGTACTGGTCGCCCGCGATCGCCTCGGAGAATGGCCGCATTTGATGGAACGTGCTGAAAATGTGCCCGCCAGCGGCCGGTTCATCACCAATGTGGTTCTCATGGGCATGGGAGAACCTCTTTACAATTTCGACAATGTACGCGACGCGGTCGATATCATTTCCCACGGCGACGGATTGTCTGTGTCCAAGCGCAGGATTACCCTGTCCACCTCCGGGGTGGTGCCGGAAATCGTCCGTGCCGGTGACGAGATAGGAACCATGCTGGCCATCTCGCTGCACGGCACCACGGATCTAATCCGCAATGAACTGGTTCCGCTCAACAAGAAGTATCCGATCAGCCAGTTGCTGGACGCATGCCGCAACTATCCCGGCCTGTCCAATGCCAGGCGAATTACATTTGAGTATGTGATGATCAAGGGCGTCAACGACACTGCAGAAGATGCCCGCCGCCTGGTTCAACTGCTGAAAGGCATCCCGGCCAAGGTCAATCTGATACCGTTCAATCCGTGGCCCGGGACCAACTATGAGTGCTCGGACTGGGAACAGATTGAAGTGTTTGCGCGCATCGTGCTCAAGGCCGGATATGCCAGCCCGGTGCGCACCCCGCGCGGACGCGACATTCTCGCTGCCTGCGGCCAGCTCAAGTCAGCCTCACAGAGGTTGAAAAAATCAGAGCGCGATGCCCTCAAGGCGGCTGCCGGCTAGAGCAACATGGGTTCGGTAGAGCCCATAAAGTTGCTCTATCACTTTGAAAGCGATCAGGCTGGCTTTTACCGTCGCCTGAGGATCCATTCGATCGACTGTTCCAGCCTGTCATCACCCCAGAACAACTCACCATCAGGCGTGATGAACGTGGGCGCGCCGAAAATTCCCTTCTGTTCGGCTTCCACTCCACGATCGACAAGCGCTTTCTTGTTCTTGGCCGTCACTGCGCGCTTCACCCAATAGGCCGGGTTGTCGACAAGCCCCTCAAGGACATCGAGAACGGTCTGCTTGTCGGAAATATCCTGCCCAAGGCCGAATTCCCGGTGAAACACCCGCCTGCAGAACGCCGGCAGCCAGTCCTCATCACATCCCGCCAGCGCCACTCTGGTGGCAAGCAGGCCGTGTTGCGGAAATACATCCGGCCGGTTGAAACCGAGATCGTGGCGTTTGCACAACCGCTCCACATCACGCCACATATACTTGCCCTTGAGCGGATACAGATTGAACGGTGATGTCGCCCAGCCGTGTTTTTGAAAAACCGGGCCAAGCAGGAACGGCATCCAGCGTACGTTGATACCGGCTGAATTCATCCAGTCTTCAAGCCGTCCAGCCGACACATACGCATACGGACTGGCAAAATCGAACCAGAACTCCAGTTCAGAAGAAGTCATGAAAGTGCGCCTCGGCTATGGCATGCCTCGCAGAAAACTTTGCAGCTCTGCGAATGAAGACATGCGAGAACAAGAGATTAGAGCGCGGCTTTGAACCAATCAAACCGGCATCGCTCTGTACCAAGGGCAGCGGAGTCCTCAATCGCAATAGCGACACGCATCCCGCTACAAGCCCTGGCAAGCGATCAGGCCGCACGTCCGATCATCGATCACGACATCAAAACACAAAGGCAGCTCCTTTCAAGAGCTGCCTTCTCGATGTCTTCAACCGGTCATGGGACCTGATATCCATCCAATTAGCTGACGATCACCTTGGCCCCAATCTTGACCCGCTTGTGCAGATCAATGACCTCCTTGTTCAGCATGCGAATGCATCCCGAAGACTGGGCTGTTCCGATGCTGGCCGGCGCGTTGGTGCCATGAATCCGGTACAGCGTGTCCCTGCCGCCCTGGTACAGATACAAGGCGCGTGCGCCAAGCGGGTTGTTCGGTCCGCCTTCCATACGCGCCGGCAGGGTGCGTCCGTATTTCTTCTTTTCACGCTCGATCATTTCTTTTGGCGGATGCCAGGCAGGCCATTCAGCCTTGCGTGCAATGCGGGCCGCGCCCGACCATGTGAAGCCCTGGCGGCCGACGCCCACGCCATATTCTATGGCCTTGTTGTCGGCGAGCACGAAGTACAGCTTGCGTTTGCGGGTGCTGATAATAATCGTGCCCGGTTTTTCGGTCGTTTTGTAGCTGACGGTCTTCTTGCCGCTATACCTTGAGCGATTGAATAAACTTCCGCCACCACTGCTGCTGCTGCGTCCAGTGTTGAAGTTGAAGATGGTACGGCTTTCAGCGAGCGCGCCGGTTGATGTGGCAGCCAGTGCGGCCATGCTTGATATAAATGTGCGGCGATCCATTTTCATGGTCTCCTGTTTGAATGTTCTGAGGAACAGTGATTCGATTGGAGAACACTCTACAATTTCAAGAGTGCTGTTACAAAGGGTCAGGCCGTAGTTTTCAAAGCAAAAAGCGGCCTAGAACTGCCAATCTCTCGCGCACATTGGGGGCTGCAAGTCGGGATGAGAAATCCGTTGTAATCTGGTGCGACAAATACGGAAGCGAGATAACAAGCCGAGCCTTGAGTTGCGCCCAATCGTCACCATCGGACAAGACGGTGCTGGCAGGCAACGCAAGGGCGTCGTTTTCTTCAATACGCGCACTCAGGCATATGTCAGTGCACGCAGTCTCGCTGTTTTCGCCAACTGCGCTGTCATCAGACACGACAATCGAAGTGTCGGACGCAAGGACCGGGTCAACCAGAAGCCCCAGGCACGGCTTTGCAATCACTGCAATGAGCAGCGCAACAACCAGCATGCGTGATAAAAGGCCTCGATACATGTGAGAAAAACTCCTCAACTTCTCGCCGCATAATATCCTTGAATTCGCCATGCAAATCAACAGGTGGCCGTTCACCAGAACGTGAACGGAAGTTACATAAAGGGGCGGCCAGACCTGATGGCCGCCTCCATGTGTCGTAACTCGACTATTTGCGGTTCTGCCGGTTCTCAATCAGGTCATCCACCACCGCAGGTTCTGCCAGCGTGGACGTGTCGCCGAGGCTTGAGAAATCATCTTCGGCAATCTTGCGCAGGATACGCCGCATGATCTTGCCGGATCTGGTCTTCGGCAACCCGGGTGAGAACTGAATTTTGTCCGGCGATGCAATCGGGCCGATTTCGCTGCGCACATGACCGACAAGCTGTTTTTTCAGATCATCCGACGGTGCCTGTCCCGCCATCAAGGTGACATAGCAGTAGATGCCCTGGCCCTTGATATCATGCGGATACCCGACCACAGCCGCCTCGGAAACCGCATCATGGGCCACAAGTGCCGATTCAACCTCAGCCGTTCCCATGCGATGCCCGGACACATTGATCACGTCATCCACACGGCCGGTGATCCAGTAATACCCGTCCTCGTCACGCCGGCAACCGTCACCGGTAAAATACTTGCCCTTATAGGTCGAGAAGTAGGTCTGGATGAAGCGCTTGTGATCTCCATATACCGTGCGCATCTGGCCGGGCCATGACTCGGTCAGGCACAGATTACCATCGGTCGCGCCCTCCAGAACACCACCCTCATTGTCGACCAGTTGCGGCTGCACGCCAAAGAATGGCCGCGTGGCTGAACCCGGCTTGAGATTGGTGGCCCCAGCCAGAGGAGTAATCATGATGCCGCCGGTTTCGGTTTGCCACCAGGTATCCACTATCGGACACTTCTTCTTGCCGACGATTTTGTAATACCATTCCCAGGCCTCCGGATTGATCGGCTCACCCACCGAACCGAGCAGGCGCAGGTCTTTCAGCGACGCACGGTTCACATAATCATCGCCGGCCCCCATCAGCGCGCGTATCGCTGTCGGTGCCGTGTAGAAAATGTTGACCTTGTGCTTGTCACACACATCCCAGAACCGGCCGGCATCAGGGTAGGTCGGCACACCTTCGAACATCAAGGTGATGGCACCATTGGCCAGCGGCCCGTAGACGATGTAACTGTGTCCCGTAACCCAGCCCACATCGGCAGTGCACCAGTACACATCACCTTCGTGATAATCGAACACATATTCATGGGTCATTGACGCCCACACAAGATAGCCGCCGGTTGTGTGCAGCACGCCTTTAGGCTGGCCTGTGGAGCCGGACGTGTAGAGAATGAACAGCGGGTCTTCCGCATTCATTTTTTCAGGCGGACATACCGGCTTGGCCGCAATCATGGCCGAGTGATACCAGACGTCGCGGCCTTCAACCCAGCCAACCTGGCCACCGGTCCGGCGCACCACGAGCACCTTCTTGACCTTGACACCACCCTTGGTGGCAATCTCGATAGCCTTGTCGGTATTGGCTTTCAGCGGGATCGGTTTTCCGCCGCGCACCCCTTCATCTGCCGTGATTACAAACGTTGACTTGCAATCCACAATCCTGCCGGCCAGAGCGTCCGGCGAAAACCCGCCAAATACGATCGAATGAACGGCCCCGATGCGCGCGCATGCCAGCATCGCATATGCGGCTTCCGGGATCATCGGCATGTAGATGGTGACGCGGTCACCCTTCTTCACACCGTTTGCCTTCATCACATTGGACAGCCGGCAAACCTGCTCATAAAGCTCGTTGTAGGTGATCTTCTTGTCGTCAAACGGATTATCGCCTTCCCAGATAATCGCCGTTTGGGTGCCGCGCTTCTTCAGATGCCGGTCAACGCAGTTATAGCAGACATTGGTGACGCCATCTTCATACCACTTGATCGAAACATTGCCGGTGAAGCTGGTGTTCTTGACCTTCTTGTAAGGCTTGAACCAGTCTATGCGCTTGCCGTGCTTGCCCCAGAATTTTTCGGGATCCTTTACCGACTGCTTGTACATTTTCAGGTAGCCATCATCGTCAATGAGGGCATTCTTTTTCCAGGCGGCCTGGACCTTGTATGTTTTTCCGGACATGAGCGCTTTTCTCCCTACCAAGTCATAATCGTGCGCGAAATTTGTCGTATTATGCGAAGTCCCTTGCCCGAGGGCAATGCGTCTTCCGTTCTAGATGGACGAGGCTCCAGGCCGTGACATCAGGCAAGTCGCCAGACCTGGCTGTTCTTGATCTCGGCATCCTCAAGATCGCGGGTGACCGGCACATCATAAGATGCACACGACACAAGCCTGTCGCGCGGCAGGTATGATCTGCCCGGGTCACCAATCAAAACATCTATCGCCTGTGCAGTTGCTGTTTCAAGCCAGTTCATGAGTCTTGTTGCCACGGACTTTTCGTAAAACAGGTCGCCGACAAGTATGACGTCAACATCCGGCGGTGGTGCGTCCAGCAGGTCATCACCACAGGCTGTGATTTCGACCTTGTTGGCCGCGGCGTTGATACTGACCGCCTGCAGCGCAAATTGGTCGATATCAACCGCCCTTACATGTGCTGCGCCTGCCTTCATGGCAGCAATGCCGACCAGGCCCGAGCCCGACGCAAGGTCCAGCACCGTCTTGCGACAGACGGTTTCGGGATTGTCCAGAATATAGCGGGCAAGGGCCTGACCGCCCGCCCAGGCAAATGCCCAGAACGGGGGCGGCAGACCCATCTCGCCCAGTTCTTCTTCCGTCTTCTGCCACAACGGCACGGCCTCATGGGCAATATGCAGGGCAATCTCAGGCACCAGCGGCACCGGCATCAATCTGGTATTCCCGATAATGAAATCATGCCGGTCAGCAATGCCGGTCACTTGCTGACAGGTGGCGACGTCAAGCCGCCCATGCGGCACACCTCCAGCCATTCATCATGAAGAACCGGCTGGACCGACAGACGCATGGATGTCACCAGGGACATTTTCTCAAGCTTGGGATTGGCCTTCACATCAGCCAGGGAAACCGGGTTCGGCATATCCATGACAGCCTTGACGTCCACGCATTCCCAGCGCTCGTCGTCGGTCGTGGAATCAGGATGCACCAGCGCACAGACTTCACAAATTCCAACAACGTTCAGGCCCTCGTTGGAATGGTAGAAGAAGCCGAGATCACCCAATTGCATGGCGCGCATGTTGTTGCGGGCCTGATAGTTGCGGATGCCGTCCCATTCTTCACCCGCATCGCCTTTCGCCTTCAGCATGTCCCATGAAAATTTGAACGGTTCAGATTTGAACAACCAGTAGGCCATGATCCCTCATTTCAGTTTGTCAGACGTAGTTGTCAGTCATGTTCGGCCCGCAACGGCCGGGACATGAGGTGGGTTATTTCATCGTCCACATTTGCATTGCTGCTTACAATCCTTGCAACGGCTTCGCAAACCGGCATTTCAATATGGTGGGCAGCGGCGATGGCACGCACGACGCCCGCCGTGTGCACACCTTCCGATACTGCGGTGCGCGAGGCAAGAATCGTCTCAAGATCAACACCCTTGCCCAACTCAACGCCGAGGGAAAAGTTACGCGACTGGGTACTCGAACACGTCAGGACAAGATCACCAAGCCCGGACAGGCCGAACAGGGTTTCCGGTTGTGCCCCGAGTGCTGCCGCCAGCCTGCGCAGTTCAGCAAATGATCGCGCCAGCAGCGCTGCCTGCGCGGATGCGCCCAACCCCTTGCCGGCACAGATACCGACCGCTATCGCCAGCACATTCTTCACCGCCCCGCCGATCTGCACGCCCTTCATATCTTTCGACACGTAGATCCTGAATGACCGGGTGCTGAGCGCATGGGCGATGGCGGAAGTCTGTTGCGCATCCTCGCCGGCCAGCGTGATGGCCGTCGGCAATCCGGCGACCACGTCGGCTGCGAAACTGGGGCCTGACAACACCAATGGCTGCAAATCCGAGCTCTCCCGGGCCACGTCGGTCAGGAACTTGTTGCTGTCGCGCTCCAGCCCCTTTGCGGTGATGATCAGCGGCGCCGGCTTGTTGATGTGCTCAGACAGTCTTGTCACAACTTCACGTGTCGCCTGCGCAGGTGTTGCAAGGATCAGCAGGTCGCTGCCGGCCACCTCTGACAGGTTCGAGGTAACCTGCAGATCTTCGGGCAGCCGATGCCCGGGCAGGTATGTTGTGTTCTCCCTGTCAGTGGCAATGGCCTGTGCCAGATCGGCGGAACGGCACCACAATGTGGTGTACAGGCCGGCGCGTACGCACATGGTTGCCAACGCGGTTCCCCACGCACCGGCCCCAATCACACATGTTGTCGAAATTTTGCTTGCCGTCATGCCTTCACTCCGGCGAACGGCTGCGGCTCGGCATCGGCGTCCAGCGGCCAGCGCGCGCGCGCCGACAGGGTAAACTCATCCGGCTCCCGTCTGACAGCGTTCTCAAGTCCTGCCCATGCAATCATCGCTGCATTGTCCGTGCAGAGTTCAACCGGTGGCACACTCAGACGGAAACCTTCCTGAACGCAGGTGCGCTCGAGGCAATCGCGCAGTGCCAGATTGGCAGCTACGCCGCCGGATGCAACCAGGACGCGATCTTGCACACCGGGGTGCAGTTCCCGGAATCCGGCCATCGCCCGCTGCACACGGTCGGCCACCGCCACACATGCCGCCAGTTGAAACCCGGCACAGATATCAGCCACATCGGTTGCTGCAAGCGGCTGGATTGCCGTGGCCGCCTGGCGAACCGCTGTCTTGAGACCGGAAAATGAAAAATTGCAGTCGCTGCGGCCTTTCATCGGTACGGGAAATTTGAATCGCTGAGCGTTGCCCTCTGCTGCTGCATGTTCCACCGCCGGACCGCCCGGATAGCCCAGCCCGAGCAGTTTGGCTGTCTTGTCGAACGCTTCTCCCAGCGCATCATCGATCGTGGTCCCAAGGCGGGTATAGCAGCCGACATCATCGACACTGACCAGCTGGCTATGGCCGCCTGACACCAGCAGGATCAGGTAAGGAGGGCGCAGGCCTTCGGTGAGGCCCGGCGTCAGCGCATGGCCCTCCAGATGATTGATGCCGTAAAACGGTTTGCCGGTTGCAAGCGCGATGGCCTTGGCCGTCATCAGGCCGGTCAGCACGCCGCCGATCAGGCCAGGTCCGGCAGTTGCGGCTATGCCGGACAGTTCATCATAACTGCAATCTGCCTCGCTCATCGCCTGTTCAACCAGCCGGTCAAGATGTGCCAGATGCGAGCGGGCCGCGATTTCCGGCACCACACCGCCATAAGGTGCGTGCAGCACTGTCTGGGACAACACCACGCTGGACACGATCTCACCCGACCCGTCCGGCTTGCGGGCGACGACTGATGCCGCAGTTTCGTCACACGAAGTTTCGATACCCAGCATCAGGTGCGTTTGTTGATTGTTGACACCAGCCAAGCTAAAGACCTTCCTTGAACCGTCCCGGACCTTATATACTGCCCACTCAAACCTGCCTGTAACACCGAAAGTTATCCGCTTGCAAACCGACCGCATCAAAATTGGCACCAGAGGCTCACCGCTTGCCCTGGCACAAGCCCACGAGACCCGTGACAGATTATGCAAGGCGCATGACCTTGATCCCGCAGTGATTGATATCGTTGTCATCTCGACGACCGGTGATCAGATCCAGAACAGGCCGCTGTCGGAGATCGGCGGCAAGGGCCTGTTCACCAAGGAACTTGAAGAGCAATTGCACGACGGCAGCATCGACATGGCGGTCCATTCCATGAAGGACATGCCGGCGGTTCTGCCGGACGGCCTGGAGATATGTTGCCTGCTGGAGCGCGAGGACCCGCGCGATGCGTTCATGTCTCCCGTCGCCAAATCCATTGCTGATCTGCCCGAAGGGGCAACCGTCGGGTCTTCATCGGTGCGCCGGGCTGCGCAACTGCTGAACATTCGTCCCGACCTTGAGATCGTGCAGTTCAGGGGCAATGTGCAGACACGGTTGCGAAAACTGGAAGAGGGCGTGGCCGCCGCCACGTTCCTGGCCTGTGCCGGGTTGAACAGGCTCGGCATGACGCATCTCATGACCAGCGCCATTGATCCCGGCATCATGCTGCCGGCTGTTGCACAAGGGGCCATTGGCATTGAAATCGCGACCGCCAATGAGCGCTCGCGCGCCTTGCTGGAGCCACTCAATCACCAGCACACCAGCATCTGTATCGAAGCCGAACGGGCCTTTCTGAAAGAACTTGACGGCTCCTGCCGCACCCCGCTGGCCGGTCACGCGACACTGGCGGACAATGTGGTGTCATTCAACGCCATGGCGCTGACGCTGGACGGGCAGAAGGTGTTCACCGCCAGCCGGACCGGTCAGGCCGGCGAGGCCGGCAGGATGGGACTTGATGCCGCCAAGGAAATCAGGGCGCTGGCCGGTACAGACCTGGTGTCGTGATGCACCTGATCGTGACCAGACCGCAAGCGGACGCTGGCAAGCTGAAATCCCGGCTGCAGGCAAACGGTCACACAGCTTCTGTTGTACCATTATTGACCATCCGGATTGATGATGATGCCGCCATTCCAGACAATCCCTGGCAGGCGATTGCGGTGACCAGCGCAAACGCCCTGACGGCCCTGGCCAGTAACGGCATTCTCGAAAAAACTGCTGGCCATACCGGTATTTGCAGTCGGTCCGGCATCAGCAAAACTGGCCGGTGAACTGGGTTTCGCAGACGTTCGACAGGCCGAGGGGGATCTGATTGCGCTGCAGGGTCTGATGAAACAGGTGCTCAAGCCTGAGGCCGGGCCGATACTGTACCTGACGGGAAAGGTCCGGTCGGGGGATCTGGCAGCAGACCTGCGGTCGCACGGTTTCAGTGTCGAGCGGGTTGAGCTTTATGAAGCCGTCGCCGCCACGCAACTTCCAGCGCATGCGAAACAGTTCATCCGGTCGGGCAAGGCGGATGGAGTTTTACTTTATTCAGCGCGTACCGCAGACATCTGGGCGCAACTCGTCAAGCAGGATGGATTGGGCACGCAGGCAGCAAAACTTGTTCATTTTTGCCTGTCACAGACAGTGGCTGAAAGGATCCGTTCATCCCTCGGTGACAATGTATCAATTGTTGTATCCGGCAAACCCGATGATGATAGTATGCTGGAAACCATTGATGACACCGTAGCAAGCCAACCGATCCAAAATGCTATGCGGGGGAAAGACGCAACCATGGCAAATCGAAAAACACCGTCGCGCAAAGCCAAAAAACCAGTGCGCCCCACCGTGATTGACGCCAAGGCTACAGAAGTAAAATCCGCGGAGACGGAAAAGCCGGCATCGCCGCAGGCAGAGAAATCAGGATCCGCGCCCAGCGAGACAGCCTCCGGCAAAACGGCGGAGACATCCAAACCCGCCGACCCGGGTAAAAACACCACGAGCAGTGCGAGCAAGGCTGCAGCGCGTGACGCGTCGAAAAGCAAACCTGGCGATACCCGGCCAACGGGCGGATCAGCGCCTGTCAAAAAGTCGGGCAAGGGCAAACTCGTTACCGGCGCCCTGGTCGCAACACTGCTCGCGGGCATTGGCGTCGGCGGCTATCTTTACCGTGAACACGGGGCCGGCTTGTTTGGCAGCACCGCTCCGGTCATCGATGTAGGCGCAATCGAGGGTCAGGCGCTGGAAGCGATTGGCACGGCAAAGTCAGCCTCGGAAACGGCTGACGCCGCGATTGCCCAGGACCAAATCGCTTAACGACAGGATCGCCGGGCTTGAACAGCAGCTGACCGAGGCCCGAAACAGCGCTGCAGCGCCTGACGCAAGTACGCTGGCGACCATCACTGCGGCTTCAGAACTGGCCAGCTCCGCCAAATCCGAGATTGCGGACCTGTCGGCAAAGACCGGCGAGATCGAAACCGGCATGGCTGAGGTTCGCACTTCCATCGACAGCCTCAAGGCAGCGCTGCAGGCAGCGGCAAGCAGCGGCGGTGGCGCCGGACAGGCTGAAGCGAACCTGAAATTTGATGAGCTGGCGCAGCGGATCGCAAAACTGGAAACGGTGCAGGCACAGCCGGCCGACGGCAAGGTGTCCGGTGAGGTCGCAGCCCTTCGCGACCAGCTTGCTGCGGCAACCGCGCGCATGGAAATGCTGGAGAGCCGTCTTGAGGCGGCAATTGCCAGTCCGAAGCCGGATGTCCCGGCACCTGCTTCGCCACAGGCGGCAGCGATTGATACAACGAGGATCGCCGCTCAACTGGCAGCATTGTCCGACACCGTCAATCAGGGCAAGCCCTACCAGGCGGAGCTGAGCGCGCTGGAAGAGACCGCAAGCCTGACACTTTCCCTGCCGGCACTTTCCGCCAACGCGACATCCGGGATAAAGACGGCCGACCAGTTGAAACAGGACCTTGGCGGACTGAAAGCTGAACTCGATGCAGCAGCATCTGAAAGCTCTGCCGCAGAGGCCCCCTCTGGCTGGTGGGGCAGCATAACCGGCAAGCTGTCATCCGTTGTGAAAGTCCGCAAGATTGACGGGACCGGGAACTGGACAGAACATGTCGCATCCGCTGTCACAGCACTTGAAACAGGCGACCTCAGCGCCGCCATAGCGGCACTTGGTGCCGGTGGCGCGTCTGCGCCGGAACCTGTCGCGACCTGGCTCGTTGAGGCACGCAAGCGCCAGAGCGCTGATGCAGAACTGCAAAAACTTCCACAAATCATCCTGGGCCAGTTGCCGGCCCCGGCTCAATAATCCGCGGCGGGACCAAAAAATGATTTCTTTGCTGGTGCGTTTTGTCCTTCTGATCATTGTCGCAACCCTGTTTGCCTGGCTGGCCGACCAGCCGGGCGATCTCAAACTGCGCTGGCTGGGATATGAACTGGAAACCTCGCTGATGGCTGCGGTCATCATGCTGGCGGGTCTCACACTTGTTATATGGATTACCTGGTCGCTTTTGATGTGGCTGCTCGACAGGCCGGGAGCCTTCGGCGGCTGGTTCAAGTCGCGCCGGCAGCGCAAGGGCAAGCAGGCCTTGTCGAGCGGGCTGATCGCCGTTGCATCCGGTGACAGTGAGGCAGCCCAGGCTCATGCCAGGACAGCCGCCGCCATCATCGGCGATGACCCGATGGTGAAGCTGCTGGACGCCCAGGCATCCCAGATGCGCGGTGACAATGTGCGGGTGCGGCAGTTGTTTGAGGAAATGGCCGAGAAACCCGAGACCCGCCTGCTCGGGTTGCGGGGACTGCACACCGATGCGGTGCGCCAGTCCGACATGGCACGGGCCCGCGCGCTTGCCGAAGAGGCCGTCCGCATCAATCCGAAAGTGTCCTGGGCCGGCAAGGCGGTGCTGTCCTATCAGTCGACCAGCCAGGACTGGGCCGCCATCTCGCGCACCATTGATGTTCAGAAATCAGCAGCACTGATCGACAGGGCAACAGCCAATCTGAAACATGCCGTCGTGCTCACCGCACAAGCCGCCGAAGCCGAGAGCAGGAATGCCGAAGACGCCTATGACCTCGCCTTGCGGGCGCACAAGCTCGACCCGTCACTTGTGCCTGCAGCGGTGATAGCCGCACGTCACGCCACCGCGCACGGCAGCTTGCGCAAGGCTGCGAAAATCATCGAGAAGACCTGGAACCTGACCCCGCACCCGGACCTGGCCGACGCTTACAGCCATGTCCGCAGCGGCGATTCCGCACTGGACAGGCTCAAGCGCATCAAGACCCTGGTGGCCAGGACAGGCGGCATCGAAGGCGCTGTTGCGCTGGCTACCGCCGCCATCGATGCACTGGAATGGAAGACCGCACGTGAGGCGCTGAGCGCCTATGCCCATGACCGGCCACAGGCCCGCATATGCGGATTGATGGCAGAGATCGAGGAAGGCGAGTTTGGCGACAAGGGCCGTGCGCGCGAATGGCTGGCCCGCGCCGTCAGGGCACCGCGTGATCCGGCCTGGACCGCTGACGGTCATATTTCCAGGGTCTGGTTGCCGGTCTCGCCGGTGTCGGGCGAGCTTGGCGGGTTCAAGTGGAAGGTGCCTGTTGAAGGCATCGCCTATCAAGAGCCCGAGGCCGTAACGGAAGTGCATGACGATACCGTACCGGGCGACGACGCAATCGCCATCACCGCGCCGGAGACGCCGGACGCACCGGAACAGGAGCCAGAGCCGGAAGAAGAGGTGATTGTTCAAGACACCGATGAGCCGGTCGAGGATGTAACGGTTGAGGAAGATGACGGTGTCGACCTCGCTGAGGAAAAACCGGTTGCAGACATTGAGGACATTGAGGACAAACCTGCAGCGGAGCCTGAGGAAAAGACTGTAGAAGAAACAGCCGAAAAACCGGTTGCAGAAGCGGAGGTTGAACCGCCGTCGCCTGACACTGAAACTGAAGGCAAGGCAGACCCGCCGGCAAGCCCGGATGAACCGGACAGGATCGACACGGAAACCGGCAGGACCGGCAAGGATGATGCGAAGGTAAAGGAAGAGGCATCCGTCTTCGCCCGCCAGCCCGATGACCCGGGCCCGGTGGACGAAGCCGGCAAGAAGCCGGAAAAGACTTGGCTTTGAGTGTTGAAAGATTAACCACTTCGCGCTATTGGTCGCGCAGGATCAGATAACTGACATGCCGCTTTAGCTCAGTTGGTAGAGCACATCATTCGTAATGATGGGGTCAGGTGTTCGAATCACCTAAGCGGCACCATTTTTTCTCCAAAGGGGCCCCCGTTCACCCCCCCGGAGGGCGCCGGAAATCAGCTGACGCAGCGGTGCGTCAACTGACTTTATAGTCCATACGCATTAACCACACAGAGTGTTCGACCAGCAATTGATCGCGTTGCAGCGCTTGCCCAAAGGAACTGCGGAGGGATGTAGGGAAGTACGTTCGCCGGCGCGACGGCGGTTGCCCAATCTGCAGTGCGCCTGCATCAATGCTCATCGCACCGGAAAGCATCATTCCATTGCAGCAAATGCCATTCGTGACCTAACATTCAAATCCGGCCAATCAACAGCGGCTGCTCATTGCCAGAAAAGATAAAGGAAGACCGATATGGATGTTTCAGGGAAGAAAATTGTGCTGTTCGGAGGCACGTCGGGTATCGGGCTGGCAGCAGCCCGGCAACTGGCGGCGCTTGGCGGCGAAGTCATTGCGATCAGCCGTGACCCAGGCAAGGCCGGTGATCCTGGCCCGGGCATCACCCTGAAACAGGGTGATGTGCGCGACCGCGAGGCGCTTCAGGTGCTGTTCAAAGAGCTTGCTCCCTATGACGTCCTGATCAGCGCCGCCACCGGCGGCGACCGGGCGATCGGGCCGTTCCTGAGCATGGATATGGACGGTTTCAAAGGCTCGTTTGACAAGATGTGGGGGTATGCCAATGTGGTGCGCTATGGCACCGAACATCTGGCCGACAATGGCTGTATTGTGCTGGTCTCCGGCACCCCTGCCCGCAAGACCCGTCCAGGCCAGATCGCCATCGGTTCCGTTGGCGGTGCAGTCGAGGCTTTTGCGCGCGGCGTCGCACCGGAACTTGCGCCAAAGCGCATCAACGTCGTCTCGCCTGGCCTGATCGATACACCAATGGTTGGTCTGAAAGGCGACGAACGCACAGAGTTCTATGGCAAGGCGACCGCAAAAAACCTGATCCCGCGCGCAGGTACAGCCGATGAAGTTGCGCAAGGCATCGTCTTTGCTGTTCAAAACGAGTTCATCACGGGGACAACCATTGATGTCGACGGTGGCCTGCTGCTGTCCTGATCCAGGTCAGTATGGTTTTTGATTGCATCAATCAAAAACCATAAGACTGACCGCTTCCAATGTGCTCGAGCACCTTTATGGATTCAATTTAACCCCATCTCACTCTTGGCCGCGAGCTTCGCGGCAACCGGACTTATTCGAAAGGATCACTTATGCTGGACTTAGGGAACCGTGTTTCAATCTACCAGCCGGAGCAGGAGGGACTGGTTTTTCCGGATATCCCTGAATTCGACAATGTCGAGGACGAACGCCGGCACCGCAAGGAACGGCTTGTTGCCGCCTGCCGTGCATTTGCCTTGCAGGGTTTCGACTATGGCTTTGCCGGGCACCTCACCGTGCGGGATCCGGAACGACCGGAATTGTACTGGACCAATCCGATGTGCGTTCACTTTGCAAAGGTGAAGATGTCGAACCTGATTCTGGTTGATCACCAGGGACGTGTTATCGAAGGTGACCATGCAGTGAACCGCGCCGGGTTCGTGCTGCACGCCAACGTCCACGAAGAGCATCCTGACATCATTGCCATGTGCCATGCGCACACGGTCTACGGGACTGCCTGGGCCGCGACCGGCCGGCCGATCGAGCCGATAACCCAGGACGCCTGCGCGTTCTTCGAGGATCACGTGGTCATTGGCGATGAGGCCGGCGCGGTGGCCGTGGAAAATTACGCCGGTTCAAATGTCGCCAAGGCGTTTGAAGGGGTGAAGGCTGCGATCCATCAGAACCACGGCCTGCTAACCGCCAGCCGCCATAGCATTGAATCCGCCGCTTTCTGGTTTATCGCGCTCGAACGGTGCTGCAAGCAGCAACTCGATATCGCAGCGTCCGGGATCAAGCCGATCCATGTCCCGGATGACCGCGCCCGCTATAGCCGCGAGCATGTGGGCAGCGAATATATCGGCTGGCTCCACTTCCAGACCATTTGGGATCAGCTGAAGACAGATCAGCCGGATATGTTCGACTGAACGATCACGGCAAACAAGGGCGGGGCAACAGGTTGCCTCGCCTGTCCCTGTGAAGTTACAGGTTCCTCCGTCAACCTTTACGGTGAATCCGAAGGTAATACTCATCATAGTGAAAACCTGCCAATTGCTTGCTCTTCCAGCAACCGCAAACCCGCCGGTTAACTTTCTTCAGGCCAAGTTCTTGAACACACCGCACACTGTGAAGTAGCCTTGGGCAGCGGAGTAGAGCTATCTAGCTCTGTTGGGCCCTAGGGGCCCTTTACCGACAAGAGACTGCGGAGTGGCACCAACAAGGTGCTGTCTCGTGCAAGCAAAAGGCTTCCAACTGAGGGGCAACTGCAAGACCAGTTGCTGCACATCCGCTTCGACTAGAACTCGAAGCACCAGGGATGTGAAATCATGAGAAGTCAACTAATCAAGAACCGCAATGCAGCTATGAAGAAGCAGACTGGCCTTTGTTACTATTGTCGTCAGCCGATGTGGGTTGATGACATTGAGGCTTTCTGCAAACGCTTTAGCATGTCGCACAAACGAGCATTGTGGCACCAATGCACTGCAGAGCACCTCCGGGCGCAGTGCGATGGCGGGACTGACATGCGTGACAATATTGTCGCCGCATGCCGTTTCTGCAACGGGCACCGGCACAGGACAAAGACGCCCCTCACGCCAGATCGGCACCTAACAAAAGTACGGTGCCGCCTGGCGCGTGGCAGATGGCACGGATTCACAGTTACCACATTGCATCTGTTCGATTGACCCTACGAAAGCTTCTGACTACCTTTCTGATGGCGTTGTCTCCAGTTCAGGTTTTCACCAATGGACCTCAGAGCGCCAAAAGCTTGTGCCAGGGTACAGGCGCCTTGTAGCAGTTTCACGCCTGCGATGATGACGAACCGGAAACACCCCGTGAAATAAGGGCGACAGCCATGACACATTGTTTCGTTGGATTGCCGAAGAACAATCAGGGCCGGGCGATCAAGACGTACCTGTTCAAGGCCAATCGCACGACAAAGGTCCGGCAGGTGTTGTGGGGCGACTGGCTCAATGTTGATGGTGAGGAAGCGGACGGATGGCTGCGGGTGAACTGGGCCCCCAGCAGCGATCATCCCGAAACACTGTTCATTCCCAAGGAGCACACATCCGACACCCGCCCGCTCGAGATCATATTTCTGGATGTCGGACAAGGCGACGGTGCTGTCCTGATCACGCCTGAGCAAAATGACGGAGAAGCCGTCATTGTCATAGACGCCGGCGACAACGCCAATATGCACACCTTCCTGTCCAAGCGCTTTGGCGCCTACAAGGATGATTTTCAATTCCACGCAGCCATCATCACCCACCCCGACCAGGACCATTATGGCGGCTTTGGTTCCATCTTCAGCACGCCGCGCTTCGGCTTCGACATCGTCTACCACAACGGTTTGGCCGAACGCCCGGTCTCCGGCACGTTCGAAAAAATCGGCGGTCATGAAAAGGATGCCGCAACCGGCATCAGCTACGTCTCGGACCTGGCAATCGGCAAGCCGGAGATCGAGGCCCTGTTCGCGGACGGCATCGATGTCGGGGATTTCGTATTTCCCAACGTGATGCAAAGCGCTCTGAACAACCCGAAAATCAATGACTTCGCAATGTTGTCAACGCAACACGGCACCAACGAAGACGGCCGCACATGGATGCCGGGATTTGCGCCGTCCGACAACCGTGACTACTCAATCGAGGTCATCGGCCCGGTGGTCGAATTTGACGGCACCGGCAAGCCGCGGCTGAGAAAGATCGGCAGCTACGGGGAAACCAAGAACGGCCATTCCGTCCTGCTGCGGCTGCACTATAAAAAATTCAAGGTGCTCTTCGGCGGCGACCTGAACGACAAGGCGGAAAAATTTCTGCTGCGGCACTACACCGGGAAAAGCCGAATGCCTCAGAAAGGCAGTGATGCTTACCAGGAGATGATCGACGAAGCCGCAAAATGGTTCAGGTCCGACATCATGAAAGTCTGCCACCACGGCTCGGAGAAAGTAACCGATGCCTTCCTTGAGACAGTTAAACCAGCCGCTTTCGTGATTTCGTCCGGTGATGAGGAAGGCCATGTTCACCCGCGGCCGGACCTGCTGGGCAGACTGGGCAAGCTGGGCCGCGGAGACACACCGGTTATTCTTTCGACTGAACTGCAACGCTCCACCCGCGAAAAGGAAGACGCGGAAATGGTGGAGTCATTGACGCGCCGCGTCCTGAATCTGAAGGACAGCACGAGTTCGAATGTGCGCGAGAAGATCATGGGCGATATCTGGGATCTCGGCCGCTCAAACGTCAGTGTCTACGGCACCATTTACCTGAAGACCGACGGCGAGCGGTTGGTGACGGCGTTCAGGATCGAAACCGGCAGCGACAAGAAGAAATGGTTCACATTCGAGTACGCGTTTGACGCATCCAACTCATTGCAGCTTGTGTAGAGCGTGAACCAATACAGCATGCTGCATACCAGATTCCCGATTTCTTGCTGGGGATTAACCAAGAAGTACGGAATTGCGGTCCGTTCTGGATAAAACTGATCTTTGTTAAGAGTTTTCGGCGAGCATTGCACCCGATTGCAAAACTCGGGGACATCAAGCGATGCCGTCGCCAGACAGACACATCCGGCAAAAACAGTCTGATGCCGGTGAGCCGGGGTTGTTGGGAACCCAGCAGCTTCGACCGGCCCATTTCCTGGGCGGTTCAACCATTCTGGCCATCGCCGGCATTGCGTTCATGGCCTGGTCAGGGGGCAATGACCTGTCCTCATCCGCACTGACATCGCCTGCAGGCGGTGGAGAGAGGGCCAAAATCATCTTCATCGACCCGCAGGACGTACCCGGCATGATGACCAGGCTGCCATCGGACATCAAGATGAGGAACGACAATGTCGTGTCACTTCTGCATGTTCCGGAAAACCGGAAAGCCTACGTCAAATCCGAACTGGACAAGGGCCGCATGCGTGTCGGTTCAATTTCCGTATGGGACAGTGTGGCAGAAGATGGTGACGAAATCAGATTGTCGGCTGCCGGCATAGATCAGGTGGTGCGAATTGCACACACCCCGCGCACTTATCTGGTGCCGCATTTTCCCGGTGGAACCATGAGAATCAGCGGAACCAGGGATGGCGGGGGCGGTATTACCCTTGGCATAAAAACAATGCTGGGGCCTGTGCATCTGCCGCGCCTGGCAATTGGCGAAGTAATGGAGATACCGCTGCAATGATGATGGCTTCAACATCTCATGTGGTCACGCTGCTGTTCTCCATTATGGCAATGGTCACGATCGCGGGCCTGCATCCTGGCCTTGCCATTGCGTTGACGTTTTCGGCACTCGCTTTCGCAATCCTGACACTTGCATATCATCGTAAATCATTACCGAGGTTCGTCATGGACGTTCTTGATCGGCTGACTGACAAGGTCAGCCTGGAAAATGCCTACAAAGACCGCGAGCTGCATCAGGTTGTGATTGATGCCGAAGCCCTCGCAACCCAACTCAGGTCAAAGGTCGTCGGCCAGGATCAGGTCATCGGAGAGCTGGCGCAGCACGTGCGCCGCCGCCTTGCAGCGCGCCGGCCGGACAGACCGGTTGCGGTCATCTGCCTGGCAGGGCCTCCAGGTGTCGGCAAAACGCACCTGGCAAAAGTGCTGGCTGAAAATCTGTATGGCGACAAGCGTCATTTGCAGTTTTTTGACATGGCACAGTTCTCACAGCCACATGCGGCTGCCAGCCTGTTCGGACAAGCGCGCGGTTATGTTGGCTCCACCTCCTATGGTAGCCTGACGGCTGCGCTGCGCAATACACCAAACAGCATTATCTTGCTGGACGAGTTCGAAAAGGCCCACACCGAGGTCCACAAGCGTTTCCTGACCGCCTGGAACGACGGGTTTGTCACCGAGGTCAGCGACGGTGCCCGCATTCCCACATCCGATGCCATTTTCATCCTTACCACAAACGCAGCCTCGCGCCAGATCGGAGAGATTGCAGAAACTCACCTCGATCAGCCGGAATTGCGCGATGAGATGACCAAGCAGGCACTGCTTGATGCACAGTTCGCGCCGGAAGTCCTGTCACGCATTGATGCGGTTTTGCCGTTCACGCCACTCAAGGGACTGGATATCGCACGCGTCGTTGCCCTGGAAATGGAACAGTTGGCCAGGCAGTTCAAACTCGAACTGGCTGATGGCGGCATTGACCCGGAAATCCTGCTGCATGCGGTTGATGCCATGCAGGATCATTCACGCGGTGGCGTGCGTGACATTGCCCGCATGATCGAAAAGGAGATTTCCGAAGGGTTGATCGACGCGCGGGCGCAAAACGCAAGGACTGTGCGTCTCGTCGCCTCGGAAGACTGTGTCAAGGTGCTGGTCGTTGATTTCAAGGATGGCTCTGCTGATGCTTCACACATTGAGGAAGCCGTCTGATGCAGCCCGCAAAGCCCCTGCAGCAACGGCCCTTTCTGGCTGATACAAGCATGCCACGGGCGCATCTGCTTTCAGATGTTGTCAGACTCTACGCATCCAATGTGCTGTTCAGAACCTGCTCGGAGCTTGCCGTGATTGGAATGATTGTGCTTTTGGCCACCGGCCAGTTCTCAGGGGCCGCAAGCTCACTCTACCGGGCGGTTCAATCCCTGTCGCCGTTCAAGTCACCGCAGAAGACCCAATACCAGTTCAAAGTCGCCGGAACCAACGAAGCCCCCGGCCTTATTTCCCTTACCTCGCTGGGCAGCCTGCCGCCGATTTCGAAAGATGTAATGGTTTCGGAGCCCCCGGAAGTTGTCTCATTGCTGGAAAACATCAATTCCTTATTGGCAAAGGGTGACAGGCAGGGAATTGAAGCGGCTTACAGGCTCACTAAAAATTATAACCCGTCCAAGCCGATCATTGCCTATGCCGCGGGGATTGTTGGCACCCGGTTCAAGGGTGCGAAGAACTACGCAACATCCATGAAGCTCCTCACATTCGCGTCTCAAAATGGTGTCAGTGACGCAACCCTGCGACTTGGGAGAATGTATCTTACCATGCTGGCCAACGACCTGGCCGGCAAACTTCCGGCCGACTACAGGATTGTCCTGGATCGTGTCGGCACGGCACATCCCGCCAGCACGGAACACCTTGCGCAAGCCGCAACGGCATGGCTTGAAAAGGCGGCCGGTGCCGGGCACCCATCCGCCTTGCGCTACCTGGCCCTGATGCAGGCCCGCGGCTTGAACGGCAAAATAGACTTTGCTTCAGCGGCAGCCCTGTGGAAACAGGCAGCGGACAAGGGCGATGCAATTTCCCAATTTGAGATCGGCAAGATGCTGGCATTTGGCCACGGGGTGAAAGCCAACTCGGACGAAGCAATCAAATATCTCAGAAAAGCCTCTTCCTCCCGGCCGGACGCAAAAGTCGCACTTGCCTCGGTTCTGCTTCCCAGGGCAATTGCAGGAAATGCTTCGGCAGCCAGGGAAGCCATTGAAAATGCCACCGTGTTTCTCAATGGCAGAAGACCCGCCATGGAATTGCGAATGGCCAACCGCATCCTGGCGGAACTCTATTACAGAGCCGCGCCGTCCGACATGCGCGACGCCAACCGCGCAGTCAGTCACTACCGGGCTTCATCCTATTTCGGTGATGTCGGCGCCACGGCAATGCTGGCGAATTTTGCCCGCTGGGGGACAAACATCGAGAAGAACCTGCAGACTTCCTATGTGCTGTATTCACATGCGGCCAAAAATGGTGTCCCGGATCTCCAGGGCGCAATGGCTGAAATTGAAGGCGAGCTTTCAGACGCGGAAAAGGCCACACTGGGCAGGTTGCGCGTTCAAACCTGGCGGGACAGACCCGCCGGTGGCAATGGGCCGGCACAAGCTCAATTGCACTCGCAGTATGAGGCGTTCAACGTTCAAATGGTCGATTTCGTTCAATAAGGGCTCGGGTTGTGCCGGTTGTATTTAACTGGTTGCAAGTGAGCCGGCTTTCGCAACATGTTGCTGCACGGCAAAACTAGCGGGTAACTCGCATGGCATGTCTGCCGCATAAGCCAGTGCCGCATCTGCCATTCGGTGGGCGATGCCGAGCGTTATCTTGAAGCCGCCGGATGCCACGATGATATTGCGGGCATCGGGCAATGGCCCGACAACCGGATCGCGCCCGGCAGCGCGTGGGCGGATGCCGGCCCATTGTTCCACCACGCCCGCACCGGCCAGGCCCGGGCAAAGCTCGACGGCGCGCTGAACAAGCTTCTGCGACAGGGCTTCATCAACACAGGTGTTTTTGAAATATCGCTGCGACGTTGAGCCGACCGCCACCAGTCCATCATCATGCGCAATAACATAGATGCCGCCGCTGTAAATGATCGGCATGTCGTCAAACGACCGGTCCTGCGGCCGCAGCAACACCGCCTGGCCCTTGATGCCCCACCCGAGATCACAGTGCAGAACCGGTTGCAACAGGCCGAAACTTTCATGCCCCGCCGCCACGATGATCTTAGCCGGAGACAGGCGCGTGCCGTCTGCCAGCAACACCTCGCCGTTATCGGATACTGCCGCCACCGGGCAATTCTCGGCAATGGTAACTTCAGGCTGAACACTGCCCGCAAGCGCCTGCAGAAGCCTGCGCGGATTTATACGGGCGCTTAATGTATCAAAACTGTAGGCCACGAATGCCGGTTTCAGCGCCGGCCAGTCAGGCTCAGGCGTGCCGCGCATGATATCCCATGCGATCGGTTTTCCGGATGGCGACACTGCAGGCCAGAACCTGGTTGACCCTGCCTGCCACTGTTCGTGTTCCGCCAGGAACGCGTCTGAGTCGATGGGCATGACCCGGCCACACCGGCTGTATCCACACGATAGTCCGGTTGCCGCTTCAAGCTGTGCAACCTCCGTTTCCAGCGACAGCAATGCCTCAAGCTGAAAGACCTGGATATCCTCCCAGCTGACGGGCCGGTGCGGCATCAGCGCACCCAGTATGCCGCCGCTGGCGCCCTGCCCGATCCGTCCCTGTTCAACAACGACGGCGCGCAAGCCTCGTTGCTTTGCCTTCAGCGCACACCACAGGCCCACCACGCCTGCGCCAATGATAACAACGTCCGGTGTTGCAGGTATGCTGGTTGAATCTGGTATCATTGCCGGACTATATGCCAAAACCGCTTTTTGAACCTGAAAACCTGCTGCCACTCATGTCCCGTTTACACGACGCACAAATTCAAACAGCCCAACACGATGTAAGCTGGGACGCCAACGATGTACCCAGGTCGTCGGTTTTCAATGACACGTTCTATACAAGAAGCGATGGCCGGGCTGAAACAGCCTACGTGTTCATGGACGGCAACGGCTTGCCGGGGCGCTGGTCCGGTGCCGGGCATTTTGCCATTGCCGAACTCGGCTTCGGCACCGGGCTAAATTTCCTGGAAACCTGGCGGCACTGGATTGCCGAGCGTTCACCGTCGCAGCAGCTGGTGTTCACCTCGTTTGAAGCCTATCCGATCAGTGCAGACGACATGGCCCGCGCCCTGGCGCCGTGGGCAACTCTGAAACCTCTGTCCGAAGTTCTTGTATCCCGATGGCGGGATCCGCCAATGCTGCCGGCACTGTGGGAGATGGACGAACAGACCGTGCTTCACATCATTCCCGGCAAGGCTGGAGCTACGGTTACGCATTGGGACGGGTTGGCCGATGCTTGGTATCTGGATGGCTTCTCGCCTGCAAAAAATCCTGACATGTGGAGCCCGGGCCTGATGCAGCGGGTCCATGATCACACCAGCCCAAACGGCAGCTTTGCAACCTACACAGCCGCCGCCCAGGTCCGTCGAAATCTGGAGGCAGCAGGATTTACCGTCACCAAACGCAAAGGCTTTGCCAGCAAGCGCGAGATGCTGCTCGGACGAAAACAAACGGGACCTGAAGGTCACTCCGCAAAGTGACAGGCAGCCAGATGACCGGGTCGCACAAGCCGCAACTCAGGATCATCCCGCACGCAGCGCGTTTCAGCCAGAGGACAGCGCGGGTTGAAATTGCACCCCGCAGGTGGTGACAGGGGCGACGGTATCTCACCCTCGATTGCCTCCAGTGTCACAAGCTCGGTCTCATCAAGGACCAGCCGCGGAACGCTGGCGAGCAGCCCCTTTGTGTAAGGGTGCGCAGGCGCGGTGTAGACCAGTTCGGCTGGCCCCTCCTCGACAATGCGGCCGAGATACATGACGGCCACCCGATCAGACAGATGGCGGACCACGGAAAGATCATGGCTGATGAAAATCAGCGTCAGCCCCAGGTCGCGCTGCAAAGCAAGAAACAGATTGATGATCTGCGCCTGTATCGACACATCGAGCGAAGCAACCGGCTCGTCGCACACCAGCACTTCGGGCTGCATGGCCAGTGCCCGGGCAATGGCGATCCGCTGGCGCTGGCCGCCGGAGAACTGGTGCGGAAACCGCCGTACCAGGCTGGCATCAAGTCCGGCGCGCTCCAGATAGCCTGCCACATATGCAGCCTGTTCGGCCTTGCTGGTCAGCCCATGCGCCAGCGGTCCTTCTGCGATGATGTCGCCGATACGCATGCGCGGGTCGAGGGAGGCGAACGGGTCCTGGAAGATCATCTGCACCCTTGTGTCGATCTTCTTCCCGTCGGCCATGACAGGCGCGCCGTCGACGGCGACACTCCCGGAACTCGGCGTCAGTATGCCGGCAATCATGCGGCCAAGCGTGGACTTGCCACACCCGCTCTCCCCGACCAGCCCAAGCGTTTCACCGCGAACAATATCGAGACTGACGCCATCCACGGCGCGCACCGATCGGGTTTCGACATTGGCGCCCAGCTTCGCGGCGATCCTGTCACCCAGCGTCAGTTGCGGGCCGAAATGCTTGTGCGCATCGCGGACATGAACAAAGCCCTGCGGGTGCAACGAACCATCGCCGGTGTCGCCGAGAGCACTCATGCGCTCACCGTTTGCCGTAGCGGATGGAAGCAACGCACCCCGCTCTCACCACTCACCTCCAACGGCGGGTCGGTGGTGCACGCTTCACTGGCATGCTGGCAGCGCGGACGGAACGGACATCCCGGCGGTGGGTCGAGCAGCGATGGCGTTGAGCCCGGGATCTGAAACAGGTCTTCGCCCGGTTTCGCAGTGGCAGGCAGAGACCGCAACAGGCCCGCCGTATAGGGATGGCGCGGGTCGCGCAGGACCGTCGCAACCGGACCCTGCTCCACGATGCGCCCGGCATACATGACCAGCAGCCGGCTGGCCAGCGTCGACACTGTCGCCAGATCGTGACTGATCCACACCAGCGCCGTGCCGGTCTCTGCTGCCAGGTCCCGCATCTCGGTCAGGATCTGGGCCTGAATGGACACATCCAGCGCCGTCGTCGGCTCATCGGCAATCAGCACCTGCGAGCCGTGCAGCAGCGCAATTGCAATGGCGACCCGCTGCCGCATGCCGCCGGAAAACTCATGCGGATAGGCTCCCAGCCGCGACTGTGCCTCGGGGATGCCAACCCGTGTCAGCACTTCGGCAGCGCGCGCATCCGCGGCCCGTCTTGAAGTCTTGTCATGGGCCGAGATGGCCAGCCGCATCTGGGTGCCGATTGTCAGCACCGGATTGAGCGTTGCCATCGGGTCCTGAAACACCATTGCAATGCGGGAGCCCCTGAGTGCCCTGAACTGGTTCCATGACAGGCCGATCAGTTCTTCGCCGTCCAGCCTGATCGACCCGGAAACGATGCGCCCCGGCGGGTCGACCAGCCCCATCAGCGAAAAACCCGTAACCGATTTGCCGGACCCGGACTCACCGACCAGCCCGACAATCTCGCCGGGCCCGACCGAGAACGATACACCATCAACCGCCTTCACCACGCCGGCACGCGTGAAAAAGTGGGTTTTCAGATCGCGAACTTCGAGAATGGGCGCGCTCATTTGTCGAGCCTCGGATTGAGGATGTCACGCAGGTGATCGCCAACCATGTTGATGGCGACAATGAGGATGATGAGCATGATGCCCGGATAGACGGACATCCAGGTTCTGCCGCTCATCATGTATTTCACGCCGTTGGAAATCAGCATGCCGAGCGATGGCTCGGTGACCGGCAGGCCGAGCCCCAGAAAAGACAGCGTCGCCTCCAGCGCGATGGCATAGGCAATCTGGACCGTGGCAACCACAATCAGCGCCGGCATGGCGTTTGGCAGGATATGGCGGAACACGATGCGGCGTGCCGAAAGCGGCGTGGCGGCAGCAGCCTCCACATAGTCCTTTGAGCGTTCGGCCGAGGCCGCGCCGAATGCAGTGCGCGCGAAATAGGCATATTGCGCGGCAACCAGCGCCGTAACCAGTTGCGCCTGGCCCTGTCCCAGCAAAGCCACCAGCACCAGCGCCAGCAGAATCGGTGGGAAAGAAAGCTGCAGGTCGACAATGCGCATCAGGATCGCTTCAACAAACCCGCGCGCATAAGCTGCGGCAATGCCGATTGAGGTGCCGATAACCAGCGCCACCGCACCTGCGGTAATGCCGATCTGCAATGACACCCGCAGGCCATAGAGAATGGCAGACAAAAGATCACGGCCCTGCGCGTCGGTTCCCAGAACATGTGTGTATCCGCCCGAGCCGACAAACCCCGGCGGCCGCCTTGCGTCGCGCAATGACAGGCCGGACAGGTCGTATGGGTTCTGAGGTGAGATCAGCGGCGCAAACAGCGCCATCAACACCAGCAGCACCACGACACCAAATGCAAACAGCGCCACCCGGTCTTCGCAAAACCGCCACCACAGATCCCGCCATGGTGATATGGCCTTGGACGCGTCGCCCGTCAGCGGTTTCATGACAGGATCACTCATGCTGCTCCCCCTCTGCGCAGGCGCGGGTCGAGAAGCGCGTAGACCAGATCGACAACCAGGTTGATGGTCACGAACAGTCCTGCGGTCAGCATCAGGTAGGCCATCATCACGGGTCGGTCGAGATTCTTGATGGAATCAATGATCAGCTTGCCGACGCCGGGCCACGAAAAGATGGTCTCGGTGACCACCGCGAAAGCAAGCGTCGAGCCCAGTTCGAGCCCGAACACGGTGACGATCGGAATCGAGATCAGTTTCAGCACATGGCGTGTCATGATGGTCCATTCCGAAAGACCGGCGGCACGGGCGAATTTCACCGTATCGCCCAGCATGATCTCACGCGTGCCGGCCCGCGCCAGCCGTATCATGATGGCGAGCTTGAACAGCGCCAGGTTGATGGCAGGCAGGACCAGGTGCGACCAGCCGTTCAGGGTAAGGAAGCTCCACGCCGTACCGAACAGCTCGGCCGTATCGCCGCGCCCGCCGGATGGCAGCCAGCCGAGCTCAACGGCAAAGGTAAGTATCAGGATCAGGCCAACCCAGAATGTCGGCACCGAAAACCCGAGGATCGAGACAGCCATGATAATCCGCGAAGACCATGCGTCGGGCCGGTAACCGGCCAGCATGCCCAGAGGCACACCGATGAACAGCGCACCAAGCACGGAGACCAGGACAAGCTCAATGGTCGCAGGCAGGCGGCCGGAGATCAGGTGCAGAACCGGTTCATTATAGATGTAGGAACGTCCCAGATCGCCCTGCAGCAGGTTGCGGATGTAGTAGAAGTATTGTTCGACAACCGGCCGGTCGAGGCCAAACCGCGCAATGGTGCGTTCGCGCACGTCCTGCGTGGCTTCGGGCGGGATCAGTATCTCCAGCGGGTTTCCGATGGAATAGATGCCGGCGAACACGATCACCGACATCACCGCCATTACGACAATGGCCTGCAGCAGTCGCTGGATGATGAAACCTGACATCGATGCCGCAATATCCGTATCTGAGAGGAGCGGGATACTCCTGCCGGAGCATCCCGTTTATTCATGCTATTTCGCGGGCTTGATGAAGTACGCCAGCGTTTCCTCGTCTGCACGCGGCGTGACGACGACCTTGTCGGAACGGCCTGCCCAGACAGCCTGGAGAACCACAATAGAGATGTAGGCGCGATCTGCCATGGTTTTCTCCATTGCCTGTTCGAACAACGACCGGCGCTTGTCGGAATCGGCTTCCTGCACGCCTTCCTGCAGCAGCTTGTCAACATCGTCGTTTTGATAGCCGATCCGGTTGAACGCGCCCATCTTCACCTCTTTGTTGGGTGAATGAGCCAGTGAACCCAGTGTGTAGGATGCCTCGCCGGTGAGCGTGCCCCAGCCGTTCATGAACACCGAGTATTCCTTGCGCGCCTGGGTCGGGAAATACACCGTTTTCGAGATTGCGTTGACATTGGTATCAATGCCGATCTGGGCAAACATCTGGCCCAGACCTTCGCAGATTGCGCCATCACCCGGCAACCGGTCATTGGTGCAGTGCAGGTCGATCTGGAAGCCGTCGGGATAGCCAGCCTCTTTCAGAAGAGCCTTGGCCTTGTCCACATTGTATTCAGGGGTCGGGATTTTTTCCGACGATCCGAAGAAGCCCAGCGGCATCATCTGGTTGGCCGGTTTGCCAAGCCCTTCCAGAACAACGTCGACCATGGTCTGACGGTCGATGGCGATATCGATCGCTTCGCGCACCCGTGCATCGCGCAGCGGGTTCTTGTCCAGTTTGCTGCCGTCCTTGGCCCGCACCTTCGGCGTGACCTCACGCTGGTCGAGCTGCAGGTTCATCACATAGACCGAGTCACCAAGAAACGTCTTGATTTTCGGATCGGTGCCAAGTGACAGATAATCTGCAGAGGACACATAGTTGATCACGTCGACGTCGCCCGCCTTGAGGGCTGCCAGCCGGGATGAGTCATCCGAAATTTCACGGCGGACCACCTTTTCCCAATGTGCAGCACCACGCCAGTAACCGTCAAACCGCTCCATCACCAGGCTGCCCTTGGGCTCCCATGACACATACTTGAACGGTCCGGTTCCAATCGCTGCCTTGCCGGAATTGAACCCTTCGGCACTTGTCTCTGAGGTTGAATAGTCCTTGGCCGCGTCGGACGACACGATGAACAGACGCACGAAATCATAAGGCAGTGTCGCTGCTGTCCCATCGGTATGGATATGGATCGTGTAGGGATCCACAATCTCAACCTGCTTCACACGGCGAACATAAATTTCAGTGGTCGTTGGTCCGGTCACTTTGGGAATCCGGTCGATGGAGAATTTCACATCCTCTGCATCGAAGGTAGAACCGTCATGGAATTTAACCCCTTCGCGCAGCTTGAACTCCCAGGTATCTGCATCAACTGCCTTCCAGGATGTCGCGAGACCAGGTTCAAGCTGAAGGTCATCGCCGGTCCACACCAGCGGATCAAAAATATGCTTTACCGCATCGGCCTGCGGTCCCAGTGCGGAGTAGTGCGGGTCCATTGATTCAGGGCCCCCACGCACACCAACCGTGAGTGTTTCAGCACTGGCGGCAACGGCAGACATGCCCATCACACTGGCCAGAACGAGTGAACAGATCGTCTTTTTCATGGAGTGATCCCCTTGATTCGGATACAAATTCAACCTCGCAAGCCCCGAAAATAAATACTTCAATTTGGAACTTGTTTCATAAAAGGTGCTGCGCCATGCTGTCCGCGTCAAGAGAAAAATAGATGGCCTCGCATTTCCACATGGATTGATAGATGCTCAAACCCAACCTGAAACAATGCCTTCCCGATGAGGTTGCAGGACTGCCCGACACTGGCACGCATGACGAGATGACCAGGGTCAAGCTGTGGCAGAACCCGTGCTGGTTCACCTATCGGCTGAACTATCTGGCCTTGCGCTACAACGTTCCGCTGTATGCCTGGGTGGAAGAGCATCATGGCCTGTCGCGACCAGAATTCGTGGTGATTTTTTCGCTCGGCCTGCTGGACGGCGCCTATGCCCGCGACATCAGCGCATCCTCCGGGTTTCCGCAAAACACGCTCAGCCGCGCCATCCATAAACTCAACCGCCTTCGACTGATATCCCGCACGCCGGACGCCGACGACGGGCGGAGGTTCATACTGTCACTGACACCAGCAGGGCGCACCTTGTTCGATGAATCCCTGCCGCGCTTTGTGTCGTTTGAGCATATGATGTTAGGTGCGCTTGATCATGACGAGCAACAGCAGCTTTCTACCTTGATGGCCAAAATGGTGCTGGCGTCTCCGCAATGGCCAGACACACTCGACGACCAACAACACAATGAAGGGGGACAGGCCGATGCGCGTCGCTGACATGAACTGGTCCGATATGGAAAAGCAGATTGCACGCGATGACCGTTGCATCCTGCCCATCGGCTCGACCGAGCAGCACGCGCAACTGTCGCTGTGCGTCGACGCCATTCTGGCAGAACGGGTCGCGACCGAGGCTGCAGAAGCCGCCGGTGTTCCGGTCTTCCCCGTCGTGCCCTACGGGCTTGCGCCCTACTTTGCGGATTTCCCCGGTACGGTCACCCTGCGGGTGGAAACCCTGTTGGCGGTGGTGCGTGATGTAATGGCATCGTTTTCGCGCATGGGGTTTCGCCGCGTGCTGATTGTCAACGGCCATGGCGGCAACCAGCCTGCCGGTGCCGTTGCCAATGAACTGATGATCGATCACCCGGACATGAACATCAAGTTTCACAACTGGTGGAACTCGCCGCAGGTCTGGGCCCATGCACAAGAGATAGATACATCCGGCAGTCATGCCAACTGGATGGAGAATTTTCCGTGGACCCGGCTGGCTCATGCCGCCGCCCCTCAACACATCAAGGACGCCATGGACCTGACGGCCCTGAAGGCAGCCGCGCCTGCAACTGCCAAACAAATGCTCGGCGACGGCAGTTTTGGCGGGCCCTATCAGAAGGACGACGCAACCATGCTGGCGCTATGGCAGACCGGCGTGGACGAAGTTCGCCAGGCACTCGACGGGCCATGGCCGAAACTTCAGCAGGAGTAAGGTGAATGGATGATCCCATCCTGATCTGGGGTGCGGGCGCCATTGGCGGCACTCTCGGCGCTTACTGGGCGCGGGCAGGCGAAAATGTCGTGATGGTCGATATCGTCCCCGAGCATGTACAGGCCTGCTGCACCGGTGGTTTGTCGATCAGCGGCCCCGTCGAGACCTTCACCCAGATCATCCCGTCAGTTACGCCGGACGAACTTGAAGGGCGTTTCTCGCGCATAATTCTGGCCGTCAAGGCCCAGGCAACAGAGGCCGCCGCGACAGCCCTGGCGCCTCACCTGGCAGATGATGGCTACGTCTTGTCGGCCCAGAACGGCCTCAACGAATTGACCATCGCCGGCATTGTCGGCGAGGAGCGCACAATGGGTGCCTTTGTCAATTTCGGTGCTGACTGGCATGGACCCGGCGACATCCTGTTCGGCAACCGCGGCGCGGTGGTCGTGGGTGAAGTGGATGGCAGTGTTCGCGATCGGACCCGCGACATGCACCGCCTGCTCTCGATTTTTGAACCTGATGCGATGCTGACGCCGGACATCTGGTCCTATTTGTGGGGCAAGCTCGGCTATGGCGCCATGCTGTTTGCCACCGCACTGACACCTCAGTCGATGACCGAGAACTTTGCCGATCCCGCCCGGGTTCCGGCCTTCATCGCACTGGGACGCGAAGTGATGGACGTGGCAGCAGCCCGCGGTGTCATACCGACCGGCTTCAACGGCTTCGACCCGCACGCCTTCATGGCCGATGCCGGCGATGCTGACGCGCGGGCCTGCATCGCCCGGCTGGCCGACTTCAACAGCACGACCGCCAAGACCCACAGCGGCATCTGGCGCGATCTGGCAGTACGCAAGCGGCGTACCGAAGTCGATCCGCAGATCGGCATCATTTGCGAACTGGGCCGGACTGCCGGCGTGCCGACACCGGCGCTGGACGCCGTCAAGCAGTTGATCAATGACATTGAGGCCGGACGCCGCGAACAATCGGCTGGAACATTTCAGGAGCTGATAGATCGATGCAGCTAGACTTCAACACCAGGACGGTGCTGGTCACCGGCGCGGCCCAGGGCATCGGCCGGACAATCGCTGAAGCTTTTGCAGCGTCTGGCGCTACGGTTGTTGTGACCGACATCGATGACAAGGGTCTTGCAGACACTGCCGATCAGCTTGGGCTTACCGCACACGCCCTTGACCTGTCCGACAGATCAGCCGTGCACGGCTTCATCGCTTCGCTCAAGCGCGGTCCAGACATTGTTGTCCACGCTGCCGGCGGTACCCGTGGTCAGGCTGGCCGCCCCATCGAGGAAATTGACGAAGCAGACTGGCGCAGTATTTTTGCGGCAAACACGGACGCTTTTTTCTGGCTGGCACAAGCTTGTGCGCCGGCCATGAAGTCGAACGGCACAGGGCGACTGATCGCCATCGCCTCAGGCGCCGGGCTGCGCCCATCGCTGACCGGCATTCAGGCCTACACCGGTGCCAAGCACGCTCTCGTCGGCCTCGTGCGCCAGCTCTCCTGGGAACTGGGCCCGGCAGGCATCACGGTCAATTCGGTTGCGCCCGGCTTTGTTCGCTCCAACCCGACTACCGAGCGGCAGTGGGAGGCGATGGGCAAGGACGGCCAGCAGCGACTGATCGAGACCATCCACACCCACCGGCTCGGCAGCGCCGAAGACATTGCTGCAGCGACTTTGTTTCTGGCCAGTGAACAGGCAGGCTGGATTTCCGGACAGGTACTGTCGGTCGACGGGGGCCGCTCGTGAGCGACCCTGTCCTTGACCACCTGCTGGGCGATCATGATGGCATCGTCAGTCGTCTCATCGAGTATGCGCGGATACCGTCGGTCAGCACCGATCCGGCTTATGCCAGCGGCATGGCTGCAGCACGCAAACTGCTCATTGACCGCCTAGAGGCTGCAGGCTTCAACAATGTGCAGGAGATCGCGGCAGGCGGACATCCGGCGATCTACGCGGAGTGGCTCGGCCTGCCCGGCGCGCCGACCTATCTGGTCTACGGCCACTATGATGTCCAACCACCCGATCCGCTGGACAAATGGCACTCACCACCCTTCGATCCGCAAATACGCGATGATCGCCTCTATGGCCGCGGTGTATCAGATGACAAGGGACCGGCGTCCATCGCTCTGGAAGTCCTGTTCGCCTATCTGGCTGTCGAAGGCCGCCTGCCGGTCAACATCAAGGTATTGCTGGAAGGCGAAGAGGAAGTCGGCAGCGCTACCCTGCCGGCCATTCTCGACCAACATGCGGACCGGTTGCGTGCCGAAGCGGTGATTTCTGCCGACGGAGCCCGCTGGCGGGCCGACCTGCCCAGCGTCAATACCGGATCACGCGGCAACATGGCGTTTGAACTTGCCCTGCGCACCGCATCGAAAGACCTGCATTCAGGCCGCTTTGGCGGTGCCGTGCCCAATGCGGCACATGTACTGGCCAGCCTTGTCACCGGATTGCATTCACCGGACGGCAGGGTAACTGTTGACGGGTTCTATGACGGCATCGACGATCTCGACGAAACCACCCGCGCCGACATCAAAAACCTGCCGTTTGACGAAGCTGGCTTTTTTGCGGCAATCGGGTCTGTGCCGTTTGGCGAGGAGGGATTTACGACACTTGAGCGGCTCTGGCTGCGGCCGACGCTGGAGATCAATGGCATGTGGGCCGGCTATACCGGCGAAGGCGGCAAAACCGTTACACCCGCCGAAGCCTTTGCCAAGATTACGACACGGCTTGTGCCGGGTCAGGACCCGGCCCATGTGGCGCAGGCTCTGCAGCGCCATTTCGAGACCGCCTGCCCCGCCGGCACCACTATCCATTTTACGTCCCGCGAAGTCGGCAATGCGGCCTATCTGGTGCCGCCGGACCTGCCACTGTTGCAGGCGGTCGAAGACGCCATTGAGGACGCCCTTGGAGCACGACCTGTTCGTGTCCGGGTCGGCAGCACCTTGCCGCTGTCGGACATGATCAAGCGCGCACTCGGCATCGACACGGTGACACTGTCGTTTTCAACGGCAGATGAGGATTTTCATTCCCCCAACGAGTTCTTCAGGCTGTCGGCAATCAAGGAAGGGATGACTGCATGGGTGGCGCTGTTACGCAAGCTGGGCCGCCAACAATCATGAGGAGAAGCGGCCTACTCGCGGGGCTTGCCAAGCAGCTGCGCGACCAGCAACAGGCCTGATGAAATGGCGATCATGATGGTGGATATCGCCGCAATGGTCGGGTCAATCTGATCGCGCAAGGCATTGAACATGTTTCTGGTCAGTGTTGAATTGTCACCGCCGGAAACAAACAGCGCCACGATCACCTCGTCAAACGAGGTCAGGAAGGACAGCAGCGCTGCGGTGATAACGGAAAACCTGATCTGCGGCAGTGTGATCGCCATGAACGCCGTCAGCCGCGATGCGCCCAGGCTGCGGGCCGCCATCTCCTGGTTCATGTCATAACTCCTGAACGCGGATGATACGACGATCAGGACCAGCGGCAGGGCCAGAATTGTATGGGCAACGACGAGACCTGCCAGGCTGTTGACCATCTTGATCTGCACATAGACATAAAACGCACCGATGGCGATCAGGATGACCGGGATCATGATCGGGGTGATCAGAAAGATGAATACCAGCCGGGACCATTTGTGCTGCGACACATACAGCCCGTAGGCCGCCATGGTGCCGAGCGGCGTGGCCAGCAGTGTGGTCAGCAGACCTGCCTTCAGGGACGTCCAGGTGGCATCCATCCAGGCAATCGAGCCGAAATAGGTTTCATACCATCTCAGCGACCATTCACGCGGCGGAAACTCAAGATACTGGGAAGCCGAAAACGACATCGGGATCACCAGCAGTGTCGGCACCACCAGCAGGAACATGATGATCGCCGCAAGCACATACAGCCACAGTCTCTGGCCATGGGTGATCTGGGTATCGGAGGCAGGCCGCTTCAACCAGTTCATGGGTTCAGTGCCCCCCGCCCAGTACATTGTTGAGCGGCAGCAGTTTTGACGCCACATACAGGATCACCAGCGTCACGACCAGCAACACCACGCCCAGCGCGCTTGCCGCGCCCCAGTTGAAGAACAGCTCGATATTGTTGGTGATCTGGTTTGACACCATGATGACCTTGCCGCCGCCGAGCACGGCAGGCGTCACAAAAAACCCGAGGCACAGGACAAACACGATCAGTGAACCGGCAAACAACCCCGGCAGTGAAAGCGGGAAAAACACCTGCCAGAACGATTGTGCCGGCCTGGCGCCCAGATTTGACGCTGCCTTGAGATAGTCGGGATCGATTGCCTTCATGGAACTGTACAGCGGCAACACCAGGAACGGCAGCATGATGTGAACCATGCCGATCAGCGTGCCTGTGAGATTGTGCACCAGGGCAAGCGGTTCGCTCCACAAACCCGCCTCGATACCCCAATTGTTGATCAGGCCCTTGCGTTGCAGCAACACCAGCCAGGCATAGGTACGCACCAGCAGCGACGTCCAGAACGGCAGCAGCACCGCCAGCATGCAGATGTTGGCCGCCCGCGACGGCAACTGCGACAGGAAGTAGGCCAGCGGGTATCCGATGGCGATGCAGATTGCCGTGGTCAGCAGGGAGACCTTGAACGTGGTGACAAAAATACGCCCATAGGATTTGCTTTCCAGCATCCGGGCATAGTTCTCCATCGAGAACGTACCTTCGCTGCCGATAAAGGACAGATAGAACAACCAGCCCACCGGCAACACCATGACGACCAGAACCAGAACCAGCGCCGGGGCCGACAGACCGAGCAGCACCCACTTCTCACGCGCAGCATGTTGTCTCAGCAAATTCTCATTGGGATTGGCCGGCAGGCTGACACTGCTCATGATGCGGTCTTCTCAGCGGCTTCATCGATGACGACCGTGTCGTCAGGGTGCAGGCCGAGCGTGATGTCATCGCCGATGGCAATGTTTTCAATTGCCGCCCCTGTCCGCGTACCTGCCCGCACCGTCACTTCGGTGCCGTCGGCAAGACAGGCATACATCAACGACGTGTCGCCCTGATAGACCAGTTCCCTGACAGTCGCTGTAAACAGGTTCATGTTTTTGCCGGCAGCACGGCTGGTGATCACCAGCCGTTCAGGACGAAGGATCAAGGCCGGCTTGCCGGCACCGCCGGACCAGCCGGGCGCCTTGATCACATCTCCCCCGAAGGTGAGCTGGCCGTTTTTCATGCCCAGTTCGAGAAACGTCGACTCGCCGATAAAGTCGGCGACAAACCGGTTGGCTGGCCGGTCATAGATGGCGCGCGGCGTATCCAGCTGCATCAGCCTGCCATGATTGATCACCGCTATCCGGTCCGACATGGTCAGCGCCTCTCGCTGATCATGGGTGACATAGACCGTCGTCATGCCAAGCTTTTCATGCAGGTGGCGCAGTTCGATCTGCATGTGCTCGCGCAGTTTCTTGTCGAGTGCCGAAAGCGGTTCATCCATCAACAGAATGCGTGGTGAAAACACGATGGCGCGCGCCAGGGCCACACGTTGCTTCTGGCCGCCGGAAAGCTGGTTGATGCGGCGTTCGCCATAGCCAACCAGCTGCACGGTCTCCAGTGCCTCGTTGACCCGGTCTGCGATCTCTGCCTTGCCGACCTTGCGCAGTTTGAGCGGAAAGCCGACATTGGCGGCGACATCCATGTGGGGAAACAGCGCATAGCTTTGAAACACCATACCGACATCGCGCTTGTGCGGCGGCGTCAGGATAATCTCGTTATCACCAAACCGGATGCTGCCATGATCCGGCCTGGTGAAGCCTGCCAGCGCCATCAGCAGTGTTGTCTTGCCGGAACCGGACGGGCCAAGCAGTGTGAGAAACTCACCGCGTTTGACTTCAAGATCCACATTGTCGAGGGCGTACACGTCGCCGTACCGCTTGGTGACCTGTGAAATGGAGATCGGCAACGCGCCTGATTGGGACATGTTGTGCAAGTTCCGCTGTGTTAAGTGTAAATCTGCCTGGCGAAGGGATGATGCCGATTGGCACCATCCCTTGCCGTGGATTTAAACGAGGGGCTATTCGGTCAGCATGTCCTGGTACAGGGCAGACGCCTTCTGCTCCCACTTCGCATACCATTCCAGGCTGATCGGCAGCTGCAGTTTCGCATTGTCGGGGTGCGACGGCATCTGGCGGGCCAGCGCATCATCGATCACACCGAGATCATAGGCAGCCTTGTTGGTCGGCCCGTAGGTGATGTGCAGCGGCAGGTTTGCCTGCAGTTCAGCTTTGGAAATCTCGGCCAGGAACTTCATGGCCGTATCCTTGTTCTTCGCACCTTTCGGAATGGCGAAGCAGTCATAGTCCAAAAGCGCCTGGTTGAATGAGTAGGAGACCTTTGCCCCATCCTTCTTGGCGACATCGAAACGGCCATTCCAGCCGGTTGTCATGTCGACCTCACCGTCTTTCATCAACTGGGCATGCTGCGCACCCGACTTCCAGAACACCGCGATGTGCGGCTTCAGCTGGCGGATCTTGTCGATGGCCCGTTTGATGCCTTCTTCGGAATCCAGCACCTTGTAGACATCCTCAGGCGCGACACCGTCTGCCATCAGGGCTGGCTCCAGTGCGCCGGATACCTTGTTGCGATAGGCGCGCTTGCCGGGAAATTTTTCAACATTGAAAAAGTCAGCCCAGGATTTGGGTCCGTCCTCGCCATAGGTAGCGGTGTTCCATGCACCTACCGTTGAGAACACATCACTGCCCACACAATGCTCGGTTTTCAGTGTCGGATAGAAGGTCGACACATCGATGATGTTGTAGTCGAGCGGCTCCAGCAGGCCTTCCGCGGCGGCGCGCGCGGCACTGCCTGACCCGCTTGAAATAATATCCCATGGCACCGCGCCTGCCTGTACCTTCAGGCGCACATCGGAAACGCCGCCATAGGTTTCCTGCTTGACTTCAATGCCGGTGGATTTCGCAGCCGGTTCAAACAACGCCTTGCTCTGTGCTTCCTGGTAGGATCCGCCCCACGATGCGATGGTCACCGTGCCTTCTGCGAAGCCGGTTCCGGCTGTCATGGCAAGCGCAGTCAATGCAGCGGCCGTACCCAACATAGCCTTTGTAAATGCTCTCCTGGGCAGTTTTCCCAACGAATTCATACTCAATCTCCTCCACACAAATCAGTTTTTCCATCCGCAATATCGTGTCTGTTCACGAACCGGCATTCATATTCCTGCATTTTTTATCTTTGCATGCAAACGAAACAACAATCAGCGGTTGAACCTGTCGAGGAGGCGGTACCAGGCAACCGACGGTGCCAGAAACCACGGATTGCCGGAGTAAAACGGCCGCGTCGGGAAGCTGATATCATCAAGACCGGTATGGCCTTCGGCAAGGCCAAGTACCTTCTGGCCGGCCCGCATGCCCAGATAGCTGGCCATCGCCACACCCGATCCGCAATACCCCATGGCGTAATGAATACCATCGCGGATGCCGGTATGAGCCAGCGTGTCAAACGTGTACGCGACAAATCCCATCCAGGAGTGGGATATCCTGGTATCCGCCAACTCCGGGAATATCCCGACCAGGTCCCGCATCAGCAACGGCCCGCTCTTCAGTGGATCGGTTTCGGAAATCGACACCCGCCCGCCAAACACGATACGGGTCCGGTCTGGCGATGGCCGGTAATAGTAGACGACCCTGCGTGTGTCGCTGACGACCCGGTCGGTTGGCATCAACTGCCGCATCAGGCTGGCGGGCAGCGCTTCGGTAGCAATCATGTAGCTGCCGATCGGGATTACACGGCGGCGCTGCCAGGAAGCGGCCGGCCCGGTGTAACCATTGGTTGCAATGATCACATCACGCGCCGCAACGGGGCCTTGTCCGGTCACCACATCAAACCCGGCTGACTGCTTGCCGATTGCAGTAACCGGACAGTGCGGAATAACGCTTGCACCTGCCGCGATCACCCGGTCGAGCAGGCCCTGATGATACCGCGCCGGCTCCAGCGACGCGTGTTTTTCAAACACCACACCGCCGAAATACGTGTCGGTTCCAAGCTCGCGGCGCTGCTCGGCGCGCGGCACCACATGGGCAGGAACTTCAAACCCCTTAGGCTGGCTGGCAATCTGGCGTGCCAGTTTCTCATACTGGACCGGATTGTGGGCGGCATGAAACCGTCCCGGCACCAGAAAATTACAAGCGATATTCTCCTCGTGCACAAACTCCTCGATCCAGGCAAGTGAACGATGCCCATCGCGCAGGATGGCGCGAGCCGTATCTGCGCCATGTCTGGAAGCAAGCTCATCAAGACCCGGCTTGATGCTGGAGCTGATCTGGCCGCCATTGCGCGAGCTGCAGCCGAAACCTGCATCTTCTGCATCAAACACCACGACCGATCTTCCGGCCCGTGCAAGCACCAGTGCCGCATGGAGCCCGGTATACCCGGATCCAACAATCGCAACATCCACATTGGCTGGGATCAGTTGTGGCTTCAGCGCGGGACGCGGTGTTGCGTCCCACCAGTAAGGTTCAAGTTTGAAATCGTCTGTAAAAATGCTGCTGGTCATCCCGGGCCCCTGATTAAGGGTCAGACTGTATTTCCTGGTCCGGCAATGGCAAACAAATTTCTCGGGCATCGCCCACCAGACCTGATACGCTTGCTGTGGTGTAGGATTGATGACAGCGGCAGGACTATCAGATGATTCATGCAGCACGGATTATTGAAACTCTTGACCTCAAACCTCACCCCGAAGGTGGTCATTTCAGCGAAACCTGGCGCGCCCCGGCAGAGCCCGGTGAACGCAGTGCCGGTACGGCAATCTATTACCTTCTGCAGGCCGGTGAAGTGAGCCACTGGCATCGCGTCGACGCAGCCGAGGCCTGGCACTGGTATGCAGGCGCTGCCTTGGAACTCGCCCTGTCACCGGATGGCCGCGAGGTAAGCCACCATGAACTCGGTGCCGATATTGCCGGCGCTGCACGACCGCAACTGGTCATCCCAGCAGGCGTCTGGCAATCGGCCAGAAGCCTCGGGGACTGGACCCTTGTCGGGTGTACGGTATCGCCGGGTTTTGAATTTTCAGGCTTCGAGATGGCCCCGGCCGGCTGGCAGCCAGGCTCTGGTCAGCCACCTGTATCTGCTTGAAATCCTGCCGCTTCGATACCGGCAACCGCACAGGCTTCATCATTGTCGGAAGTGTCGCCTGTGATGCCCACAGCGCCGATGACGGCGCCTTTGCGATCACGCACCAGCACACCGCCGGGCACCGGAACAAGATCGCCGCCAGCTTGCGCATTCACTGCCTGGACGAAATAGGGTTGCTCGTTGGCGCGTGCAAAAATCGCACGTGAACCGATACCAAGCGCGATGCAGCCATTGGCTTTGCCGAACGCAATCTTGAAACGCAGAGTTGAGCTGCCATCCTGGCTTTCACACGCCTTCACAGTGCCGCGTGCATCAAGCACCACAACCGTCATTGGTTTGGTCAGGCCAATCTCCTGGGCCTTCTTCAATGCAACCGATACAATCTTGCGGCTCTTGGCAAGCGTGATGCTCATCTGATGTTGTCTCCTGTACAAAGGTCTGTTGTTGGTATCAATGCCCACAATCGGCCTTCCTGGTCAAACCGTATTGCGGGATATTCCTTTCGCCCTGCCGGCACAAACTTGCCAGCCCGGCACATGGCCGTCATTGTCGGCGAAACGGGAGACGACTCAATGAGACTTGCAGGCAAGAAGGCCCTGATAACGGGAGCCGCCAGGGGCATTGGTCTGGGCTGCGCCAAACTCATGGCGGCGCACGGTTGCGACGTGGTGATCACTGACATCGATGTTTCAGAGGCAACCCGTGCCGCACAACAGGTGTCCGGACATCCCGCCATCGAGCTTGACGTTACAAGCGGGCCTGCATGGAATGCCGCGATTGAACGCGCCGGCGACCTGATGAACGGCATCAATGTCCTGGTCAACAATGCCGGCATCATCATTCCCGGCACGGTTGAAAGTCTGGACGAGGCGGGCTGGGACCGCACCATGGATGTCGATCTGAAATCCGTCTACCTGGGTTGCCAGGCGGCATTGCCGGTCCTGTCGCAGAATGCGCCGGCATCGATCATCAACATAGCGTCGATTTCCTCCATGATCGCGAGCGCCAATTTTGCCGCCTACAATGCCGCCAAGGCAGGCGTCCACATGCTGACAAAATCCGTCGCCCTGCATGCCGCGCGTGCCTATACGGACGTAAGGTGCAATTCTGTACATCCTGCCTTCGTTGATACGGATATGGTCGATCAGGTAACAAAAACCGGTGATCCTGAAGTCAACAGAAGCAAGCTGGCCAGGCAAATACCGCTGGGCCGGATAGCAACTGTTGAAGATGTGGCATGGGCTGTGGTTTACTTGGCCAGCAACGAGTCGTCATTCATGACTGGATCCGAACTGAAGCTGGATGGTGGCGTATCCGCGATGTAGTCCGGTTTGACCCATTCGCATTGCATGGAAACGGAATTGCACGGTTAAGGAAAAATGAGAAAACGCATCGTCATAGTACTGCATCAGGAAACCTCGACGCCGGGCCGCGTCGGGATGAAGCTGATACAAAAGGGCTATGAGCTCGATATCCGCAAGCCTGCTCTGGGCGAGACCCTGCCGGACAACATCGAGGAGTATGCAGGCGCGGTCATTTTCGGTGGACCGATGAGCGCCAACGACGATAGCGAGCACCAGTATATTCGCACCGAAATCGACTGGATCGCCAAGCCGCTGGCGGCAGGCGTTCCGTTTCTCGGCATTTGTCTCGGTGGCCAGATGCTGGCCCGGCAACTGGGCGGCAAGGTTTTCGGGTTTCCCGATGACCGGGCCGAAATTGGTTATTACGGCATTTCTGCAACTACGCAAGGTGCCGTCTATGGCTCATGGCCACAAAAGGTCTACCAGTGGCATCGGGAAGGCTTTGAACTGGTTGACGGGGCGGTCTGCCTTGCCACATCTGAAGGGCACTTTCCGCATCAGGCATTCCGCTATGGCGATACTGCATTTGCCATTCAGTTCCACCCGGAGGTCACGCATAAGATGATGAACCGCTGGCTGGTCAAAGCCGAGGCAAGACTGGCATTGCCCGGTGCCCAGCCACGCGAAAGCCATTTCAGCGACCGCTTCGTCCATGACCCCTCAGTTGATGTGTGGCTGGACAGGTTTCTTGACAATTGGCTGGCAAGCGCACAAACGCCGGTGTCAGTTCTGGCTGCGGAATAGGTCCTTTGTTGCAGGTTGTTGCATTTTGCAAAACCGGCCTGTGCAGTCTGCAAACAGGCGCTGACTGGTTCACTCACCCCAATGCTGCATATTGCGGTCTGTCAGCTCTTGCACACAATATTTAGCTGAAAACCGGTTTGGCACGATGATTGCGTATCCCTCAGCAGCGTTGAGATTATTGTATAGCGTACTCAACCAGATTACACAGGAAGCGGAAGTGCCTCGTTCAGGCCTTCCGCTTTTTGTTTGCAGCCTGCTTGCCAGGGCAACATGGGTTCAAGTGAACCCCTAAAGGTGCTCGATCATTTTGAAAGCGATCAGGATGATTTTGCCACCGGCTTCAAACCAACAGGCGTGAACACTTGCACCGGCTTGGCAAAGCCGGACAGTTCAATCCGGCCAACCGGTTCTATGCCCTCAACATGCCGCTGGGCAAAACCTGGTCCCAGCAACACCGGACAACCGGTCGCCTTGGTGGCGGACTCAAGCCGCGCCGACATGTTCACGCTTGACCCGATCGCGGTGTAGTCAAATCTGATGTCCGATCCGAAATTGCCCACCGAGCAGATGCCGGTCTCAATGCCGGCGCCTACACGTATCGGCGGTTTACCGTCTTTTTCACGCTGCACGTTCTCGATATCAAGGGAGGCACGGATTGCCAGCACCGCTTCCAGAGCGCGTTCCGTATGATCTGCCTGGTCTACCGGGGCGTTCCAGAATGCCAGAATCGCGTCTCCCATAAACTTGTCGATGGTTCCGTCGCGCTTGAAGATTTCCTGGCTCGCCAGTGTCAGGAACCGGTTTACCGTTGCATTGATTTCATCTGCGGGCAGGCTTTCGCTGCTTGAGGTGAAGCCACGCATATCCATCATCAGGACAGTGATTTCACGCTTCTCGGCACTGGTGGTCAGGTCACGCCGGGACTCGCTCAACATGGCGACAACATTTGGTGACAGGTATTGCGAAAACTGTCGTGACAATTGCCGCCGCCGGGCATCAGATTCGCTAAACAGGCTGTAGACCTCCGCCAGAGCCACAGCGGCCAGACCGACTGCAGGCTGGACCGGTTCATATAACTGGGCCGACTGCAGATAGGCTGTGTAGCCCGCCAGCAATGGTGCCAGACACAGCACTATTCCGGCTGCCAGCAGCAGCCAGATTCGATTGGCAAAAAAGTATGATGCCGTCAGCAGCAGCAAAGCCGATACCACAAACCACAGGCGCTCGACCACCTTGGCATCACCCGGCTCAGACAGAAATTTGCCGTCCAGAAGCTGATTGGCGAGAACCGCGTGAATTTCGGCACCTGGCCGCGCCGCCACCGTAGGTGTTGTATGAAACTTGTCTACGCCAAGCGCGTTTACCGACAGGATGGCGATTTTACCTTTGAGAACATCTCCGGCTTTGCCTGCCATGACATCAAGGGCTGATACTCGTGGTATTGGCGCGGCCTGTTCCCAAAGCCAGACCGCTCCCCCGTTTGATAAAGGTATGACAGTTTCATCAAGCTTCAGCGCTTCAAAACCGGACGGGCGAACCCGCAGGGCATATCCGGTGCCTGACTTGTAAACCCTGGCAAGCTCCAGGCTGAAGGCGGGCCACAGTGCCAGTTGATCTGTCGTCTTTGATGCCCAGACCAGCGGAACCGTGCGCACAACACCATCGTTGTCCGAAACCGACCGGACAATACCCAGACCCGCTGCACCTGCCCGAATGGTTGCAGTGGACGATATGATACCCGGCTGCCACGGCAGTGCTTCGGCATTACCATTTCCCACAACCACCCAGCCGACACTTGTGTCAGGTATGCTGGATCCGGGAAAGTCGCCAATACTGGTTGCAAGTATTGTTGGAGATGACGCAATGGCTCTGGCCAGTTGATCGTCACGAGCCGCGCCGCCAGGACTTTCATCCGGCTCCGAAAACAACACATCAACGCCAAGTACCGTTACGCCCGACGCATGAATTGCGCCTATCAGATCGGCAATCCGGTTTCGCGGCCACGGCCAGCGTCCTTCGACGCCTATCGTCTCATCATCAACACCAACCACGACGACATTGTCAGCCGCAGCACTTCTCGGACTTAGTGTCTGATAGAAATCGAACGACTTTCCGCGCAGATCATCCAGGCTTGTGTCGAAAACAGTGTGAGACGCAACCAGCAGCACGATCAGACTGAGTACCCCCAATCGCGCACGGAAGCGGTCATACAGTTTGTTCACAATTCATCAGCCGGGAGAATCAGACAGGTTGGAGTAGAACGGGTAGCTGTCACCTGGAGGCCCGGTCCGGATGATCGGGCCGATACCACCGGGATCACGGCCTGTCGTGCCCGGATTAGGCAATTCCCCGGCCCAGCTCCGACAGGCAGCTATCCTGCTGGAACCAGCCCCGGCACAGCCGGCATCGACTTCAAGGCCGGGTCCCTTGTTGCCCGGCGCATTGGTGCCTGCCACTCGAGCTGGGCTATCGAGAATGTCCAAGGCGTTCTGAAGCTTGACCACATTGATCGAACTGCCATCGGAGACACAGGCAAAGCCAGGCTTGGTGATCACACGATCCTCGCCGTCAATGCTGCATGTCAGTTTGCCGGCGCGCAGAATACCGGTGGTCTGGCCATCTTCGATCTTTGCATCCACTATGCCACCGCGCACCCCGAGGATGACGTGAGGCGTGGTAATTCTCATCTTGCCTTTTTTGGAAACCTGGCCACCGAAAAACCTCGAGACGCCACGATCCATGCTGATGCCGAAATTACCGTTGCTGCCGGGGCTGTAAACAAACTCGTCAATTGTCAGATTCGAGTTCGGTCCCAGCTTCACGCTCGACTGGTCCTTGAAGACAATCAGGCCAAGGCCGGTTGCATTGCTGCGCAACCGGTCACCAAGTGACACGCCGGCCCCGACACCAATAACGCCGGCGCCGGCCTTTTTGATCTGGGTCTGCACCGCCGTCATCTTGCCGACCGCTTCGGCAAATGCCCCTGCCGGTGCCAACACGCACAACAGTCCAGCGCAGGCGAGGCTTGCGATTACACGTGTATTGTTTTTCATCTCGTCAGCCTTTTTGGCGTTAGAAGTTTTTCGTGAAGCTAATGCTTAGCGTATGCGACATCGAACCCGGATCGAAATCGCCAGGTCCAATACCGTCATACTCGTTCTCGCGAACCAGATACCCCACGTTAATTCTGTTATAGCCATCCAGATGGAATGCATGATCCCAGCTTGCCCGCCAGTACGTCCCGGTTCCGGCAGTTGCGACCGCGGGATTGACCACACCATCCCTAGAACTGAAGTCCCCATACGCCCCGGCAACCTGGTGTGTCCACAACGCACCAAACACCTGATAGGGCAGCACGCCGGCATAATTCAGCTCAATCTCACGCTGCCTGTTAACGGTGGTACCGCCATCGGTCGTTTCGCGCTGATAGCGCGCCGCCATGCCAATCGTATGTTCTGCCGTCAGACGTCTGCTGGCGCCGGCTTCGGCGCCAAAACGATGCTCTGAACTCAGGTTCGTTGACTGGCTCAGATTGGCGTAGGAAACGTCGCCATAAAACGACGTATCGACGGACGGCTGCACAATGGCGCGGACCGACGTGCCCAAAGCAACTTCGGAGACGCTGGGATTATAGGTCCGGAACTGTCCGAATGCCGACATCTGGATACGCACGGCATCCAGTTCCACCACCGGTACGCCCTTGTCCAGCGTAAAGGCGATCCGGCCGCGATGGTGTGCATAAATGCCGTTTACGGTATCGAAAAATGGTGGATCAAAGGGGTCGGGACCGCCCTGGTTGATGTCCTCATAGCGGCGTTCCACCAGTCCGGATGCCGACACCACCAGCACGTCATTCAGTGGTGTATCCAGATCAATTTTCAGTGCCGTGTTGACAGAAGCGAACGGGTTCCAGTCCTGCCGGTCTCTCCAGCTATTGTTCTCCTGTTCCACGTCAAGCCATTTGGAGCGGATGCCGACGGTCATGTCGAGAACCCACTCAAACCCGCTCAACGCGCCGTTTACCTTGGCGGCAAGCTCCTCGGCCTGCTTGGTCTCCTCAGGTGTCAGGTCGCCGACCGAAAGTGCCACTTCCAAGTTCCGGGCTGCAAGTTCCCATGATCCGACATTGGTATAGACACTGGCAAGATTGAGCCGTGCTCTGGCATCACGCGGATATTTGACCAGGTGCTGTTCAAGGGTGGAGATCGCCTGATCGTACTGGCCGACCTCAACCGCTTTCGACACAAACCGGCCAAGCACACCGACATCTTCCGGAGAATCATATCTTTCCCGGAACACATCATCATAGTCGCTGGCCGACACTGCCGCGGGAAAACCAACGCTGGCAAACACAAGCATCATCGCAGCAATTGATTTCGATGTATTGAACATGGCAATTGGGCCCGGCACGTTAAATGGCAATTCGTGAGCGAAGAATCCTTATCATGTCGTGACGTTAGTTTAAAGTCAGCATAAGACGATTCTCAAAAAGTGTTGCACTTCGGCCACACCATCCTGATCTACCAGACTGATCTCAGGAAATACCGCTAACGCCTTTAAAAATCACCACAAGATCAGTATGGTTTTTGATTGAATCAATCAAAAATCATAAAACTGATCGCTTCCAAAGTGCTAGAGCAACTTTATGGGTTCAATTGAACCCATGTTGCTCTGGCGCCTTTGCTTGCGCAATGCACACACCCCGGCTAAACCTTGCACACCAGTTTGCACCAACAAGGCCCGCATCATGCTTTCTCTCCTGTGGCTGTTTGATCAGCTCGTATACATAATATTCTGGATCATCATCATCATGGTCGTGATGAGCTGGCTGATCGCGTTCAATGTGTTGAACAATTCAAACAATATCGTGCGGCAGATCAATTACACCCTGCACCGTCTGACCGAGCCATTGCTCGCTCCCATCAGGCGGTTCCTGCCCGATCTTGGCGGTATCGATCTGTCACCACTGGTCCTGCTTCTGGGGCTGATGTTCCTGCAAAGACTGCTGCACGAGTATCTGGTCTGATTTCCTTCCCCGTTTGTCGTCATTGGAACCAACTCCGGCGCGGGCGGAACAGGTCTTTGTGGGAAGGTCCTGCAAAATGCTCCTCAGGGTCAGAACCCTCAGCTATTGAACATACGAAAAGGCATAGGAAATCCATGTGCGCAGCCAAAGTCATCGACGGTAAAAAGTTTGCAGAAGGTCTTCGCGGACGCATCGCAACTGCTATTGCCGGCCTGAAATCCGAACACGGCCTGGAGCCTGGACTGGCCGTCGTGCTGGTTGGCGAAGACCCGGCCAGCCAGGTCTATGTGCGCAACAAGGCAAAACAGACCGTTGAAGTCGGCATGAAATCTGTCGAACACAAGATGGACGCCGCAACATCCGAGGCCGACCTGCTGGCCGTGATCGAACAACTCAACAACGACCCGACCATTCACGGCATACTGGTGCAATTGCCATTGCCGGACCACATAGATGAAAACAAGGTCATCAACTCGATCAATCCCGAAAAGGACGTGGACGGGTTTCATGTGATCAATGCCGGGCGGCTGGCAACCGGCCAGGAATCGCTGGTGCCGTGCACGCCGGTTGGCAGCGTCATGCTGGCGAAAGACGCGCTTGGGTCCCTGTCGGGCCTGGAAGCGGTTGTGATCGGCAGATCGAACATTGTCGGCAAGCCGGTGGCCCAGTTGCTGCTGCAGGAAAACTGCACCGTGACAATTGCCCATAGCCGCACCAGGGACCTGCCGGGCGTGGTACGCCGCGCAGATCTGGTGATCGCCGCCGTTGGCCGGGCAGAAATGGTCAAGGGTGACTGGCTGAAACCGGGCGCCTGCGTCATCGATGTCGGCATCAACCGCATCGAGCGCGATGGCAAGAACCGCATTGTCGGCGATTGCGACTATGAAGACTGCGCAAGAACTGCCGGATCAATCACCCCGGTGCCTGGCGGCGTCGGCCCGATGACCATCGCCTGCCTGCTGCACAACACGGTTCACGCCGCCTGCGCCATCAAGGGTGTTCCTGTTCCAAAGATGTAGCGACCCGACAAGCCGTCCGTCTTAACCGGTTGTTGCCCGCTCTATAGCCTCGACAATCAGCGCACGGGCTTCTTCGGCATTTCCCCAGCCGTCGGTGCGCGCCCACTTGCCTGCTTCCAGGTCCTTGTAGTGCTGGAAGAAATGCTCGATCTGCCGGACCTGTATTTCAGGAAGATCGGTGTAATCGCGCACTTTTTCGTATCGCATTGAAATGCGGCTGACCGGCACACCGATAATTTTTTCATCTCCGCCTGCCTCGTCGACCATTTTCATCACGCCGACCGGGCGTACCGCAATAACCGCCCCCGGTACCAGTGTGCGCTGCGAAACCACCAGCAGGTCTACCGGGTCGCCGTCTTCCGACAAGGTGTGCGGAATGAAACCGTAATTGCCCGGATAGCGCATCGATGTATATAAAAACCGGTCCACCACCATCGTGCCGGCAGCTTTGTCCATTTCATACTTGATCGGCTCACCGCCAATCGGCACTTCGATGATGACGTTGACTTCTTCCGGCGGATTTGCCCCGATGGATATGGCGTCTATGCGCATCTGATTTCCTTCATATGCGGGTGTGGCAAGGTGGCACCTGAGAGAGGCACCAATTTTATGGAGACCCTAGGGTCAGGACTCATTGATCTTATGCAATTCTGTTTGAAAGAAAACATTCGAATGGTGTTGAAAAAGCGCAAGACAAGGCTTTTTGCCTTTTCGAGCATTTTTCGACTTCAGGCGGGTGTTTTCTTTCAAACCCGAAGGGCGGGGTCTATTTTGCCCCTGACAGCGTTGAAAGGTCTTGAAAACCGGGCGGTTTCCTGCGACCTCTCGCCTTGTCAGAAGCAAAATATCCTCCCGCAGAATGGATAAGATCAATGAGTCCTGACCCTGATAGCATGAGAACACTGCTCTTGACTGCCTGTACTCTCGTCGCACTCGCTTTGCCGGTTCATGCCGGCCAGATGACCAGCGCCTACACCAAGCTGGATTTCAAGAAAACCTGCAAGATTCTCGAAGAGATTGAAGAAGGCGGATCGGTCTCCATGCTGTGTGACGGCTACAATGATTATCCCGTCCATTTCGCCGAAGGCGACCTGCGCCATTCGGTACAGTTCGGGCATGTTGAAACCGGCGGAGACGGCATCTGGCAGAGTTTTGCCCAGTGGAACCGGGTCGCGGAAACCATTGAATGGCGGTTGCAGGACGACAAGCCGGTCGCTGCAATCCTGCGCTGGTTCGTTGAAAATACCAACGACGCAGGGTCGGCTGATCCGGCCAGGGTCGGACAGGTACTCGTGGTATCACGCGTTGGTCAGCAAGCCGATAAACGAGCCTGCGTAGTCGGTTATGTCGATGCACTGGCAAACCAGAATGCCAATGTCCTGGCACGCGAAGTGGCCGACAGCCTGGCGTCGGGTTTCATCTGCGGGACCGACAAGGCCGAGTTTCATGGGGTGCGCGGCCGCCTGTCAGGTGATCCCAGCTAGAAACTCGTAAAATCGTCATTCCAGCGAAGGCTCACTGCTATCCGGAAAGTTGTCGACACTGGAATCCAAGTTCGTTGTTTTTGGAAAAATGTCATCCCCGGCCACCGTGCCGGGGATCCATGGTGGGTTGCCGCATGCCGATACGGATGAGCCATAGACAGGGCTTGGACCTTCATCGCACTGTCGTTATTCCCACGAAAGTGGGAATCCAATCCACGCCGGATACACTTGCCGATCTGGCATTAGATCCCCGTTTTCACGGGGATGACGGCAGTGGGTGCTGGAGAAACGACGATAAAACCTAACCGCCGTTCGACCGTCATTTTCGCGAAAGCTCATTGCTGTCAGGCGATCCCGGCTAGCGGAACTGGTGCCGCGTCAAGCCGCCAGCCCGCGCTTGCGCAGCATTGCATCTGCCGTCGGCATCTGCCCGCGAAACGCGGTGTAGGCCGCTTCCGGGTCAACGGTATCTCCGGATGAGTAGATATGCTGCTCCAGGCGTTTTGCCAGGGCCGGATCAAACGGGTTGCTTGCCTCTTCAAATGCGTTGAACGCATCTGCATCCAGCACTTCCGACCACATATAGCTGTAATAGCCCGCCGCATAGCCGTCGCCGTAGAAAACATGCAGGAAATGCGGTGTGCGGTGCCGCATGATGATGGCGTCCGGCATGCCGAGCTCCGCCAGAACATCTGCTTCAAATCCAAGCGGATCCTGGCTTGCTTCGCCATCGCCGGACGCCTGGTGGAAGCGCATGTCGACAATGGCCGATGAGGTATATTCAATCGCATCAAATCCGGAATTGAACGTGCGGGCGGCCAGCACCTTGTCCAGCAGTTCCTGTGGCATTGGTTCGCCGGTTTCCACGTGAACTGCATGTTTCTCCAGGATCTCGGGCACCGTCAGCCAGTGCTCATACAATTGCGACGGCAGTTCAACAAAGTCCCGCGAGACCGATGTGCCCGAAACCGACGGATGGGTCACATCAGACAACATCCCGTGCAAAGCGTGACCGAACTCGTGAAACAGCGTCCGCGCATCATCGAGCGACAACAGGGCCGGAGCTCCCTTTGCCGGTTTGGCAAAGTTCATCACATTGAACACGATCGGAATCTGGCCACCGGCCAGCTTGTGCTGTTTCTGCAACAGGCTCATCCAGGCACCTGACCGCTTCGATGATCGGGCAAAGTAATCGCCAATGAACACCGCGCTGATTTCGCCTGAGCGGTTGCGCACCTCAAACACCCGGGCATCCGGGTGTGGGCCTGCCACGTCAGCAAGCTCGGTAAACGACAGCCCGAACAGCCGCCCGGCCACGTCAAACGCCGCCTTGATCATGTTTTCCAGTTGCAGATACGGTTTGACCACGGCTTCATCCAGGTCGAACTCCCGTTGCCGCAGTTTTGCCGTGTAATAGCGCCAGTCAGAGGCCTTCAGCGGCTCGTTGTGACCTTCGGCGACAGCAATTTCTGCAAGCAGTGCCGCGTGGTCTGCCGCACTGGCCTTTGCTGCCGGCCACACCTTGCCGAGCAGGTCTTCCACGGCCTCAGGGCGCTTGGCCATGGTGCCGTCAAGTTTCAGCGCCGCGAAGCTCTCATAGCCGAGCAGCCGGGCCTTCTCGTCCCGCAATTTCAGGGTCTCAGCGACAATTTCGGCATTGTCGCTGTCGCCGCCGTTCTGGCCGCGGGCGGCCCAGGCATCGAAAGCAACCTGGCGCAAGTCAGGCCGCGACGAGGATACCAGGAACGGTTCAATGATCGACCGTGACAGGGTGACCACATGCTTGCCGTCATGGCCGCGCTGGGCGGCGGCTTCTGCCATGGCGGCAATCAGGCTGCCCGGCAATCCGGCCAGGTCATCCTGATTCTCCAGAACCAGTATCCAGTCTTTCTCATCAGCCAGCACGTTCTGGCCGAACTGCGCCGCCAGCGCCGCCAGCCGCTGATCGATCCCGGCAAGTTGCTGCTTTTCAGCCGCAGCCAGTTTTGCGCCCTGCTTCACGAAACTCTTGTAGTGCTGTTCCAGCACCCTGATCTGTTCGGACGAAAGCCCGGCTTCCTTGCGGGCCTCATGCAGCGCTTCAATCCGGGCAAACAGCGCGCCGTTCATGAATATGGCCGACTGGTGTTTTGCCAGCTTCGGACCAATTTCGCGTTCCAGTGCCTGGATCGCCGGTGTGCTGTCCGTGCCTGCCCGATTCCAGAACAATGCCTGTACTTTACGCAAGACCTTGCCGGACAGCTCCAGTGCAACAACCGTATTGTCAAAATCCGCCGGTTGCGGGTTATCGGCGATTGCCTCAATCTCGGCCAGGTGAAGCGCCATGGCCGGAGTAAACGCAGGCTTGAAATCAGCATCCTCGATGGCACGGAAAGCAGGCAGGCCGTGAACGCCGTCCCAGTTCACCAGCGCCGGTTTGATGTCCTGTTCGTTTGCCATGATCGAGAAGCCTTGCTGTTATTGGTTGGACCGCGATTGTTGTGATCAGCTTGATAAAAAAATTACCCCGATCATCACATCACATATGTGAAGGATGATCGGGGCAAAATCGTGTAAACGGATGATCTGATTGCTGACCTTAAGCGCTTAGCGCTTCATCACCGCGCCGTGATGCCCGCTTGCGTTCATGCACATCAAGGATGGCCTTGCGCAGCCGGATCGACTTCGGCGTGACCTCTACCAGTTCATCATCGGTAATGTAGCTCAGGGCCTTTTCAAGCGTCATGCGGATCGGCGGGGTCAGCAACACTGCATCGTCCTTGCCGGACGCCCGCATATTGGTCAGCTGCTTGGCCTTCAGCACATTGATCTCAAGATCATTGCCGCGTGTGTGCTCCCCGACAATCATGCCATTATAGACCTTCATGCCCGGCTCCACGAACATCGGCCCGCGATCTTCCAGTTTCCACAAGGCGTAAGCCACCGCTTCACCATCGCCAGTGGACAACAGGACACCGGTATGTCGCGACGGGATGACCCCCATATGCGATGCATAGTCATGGAACAGCCGGTTCATGATGGCGGTGCCGCGGGTATCGGTCAGAAGTTCGCTCTGATAGCCGATCAGGCCACGGGTTGGCGCATGGAACACCAGCCGCTGGCGTCCAGCGCCTGACGGGCGCATGTCCTTCAGTTCGGCGCGGCGTTCCGACAGTTTCTGCACGACGGCTCCGGAGAATTCTTCATCGACGTCGATGATGACTTCTTCCACCGGCTCCAGACGCTGCCCGGTTGCCTCATCCACCTGCATGACCACGCGCGGGCGCCCGACTGTCAGCTCAAAGCCTTCGCGCCGCATGGTCTCGATCAGAATGGCCAGCTGCAGTTCTCCGCGGCCCGACACTTCATAGGCTTCCCCGTCGAGATCCGTGATCTGCAGCGCCACATTGCCTTCGGCTTCCTTCAGCAGACGGTCACGGATGACGCGGCTTTGCACCTTGTCGCCTTCCTTGCCGGCCAGCGGTCCGTCATTGACGCGGAACGTCATCGACAGTGTCGGCGGATCGATCGGCTGTGCGGCAATCGCTTCGGTCACGTCCGGGGCGCACAGTGTATCTGCCACGGTCGCCTTGGACAGACCGGCCAGTGCAACAATGTCACCGGCTTCGGCTTCGTCAACCGGGATTCTTTCGAGCCCCCGGAACGCCAGCACTTTTGATACGCGGCCCTGCTCCACCAGCTTGCCGTCACGGTCCAGCGCCTTGATCGATTGGTTGGGTTTCACCGTACCCGACCGGATGCGGCCGGTGAGAATGCGGCCCAGATAGGGATTGGCCTCGATGGTCGTGGACAGCATGCGGAACGGCCCGTCTTCGACAACGGGTTCCGGCACATGCTTCACCACCAGGTCAAGCAGCTGGGCCATGTCGTCCTTGGGGCCTTCCGGCGAAAGCGCCATCCAGCCCTGTTTGGCGGACCCGTACAGAATCGGAAAATCAAGCTGGTCATTGTCGGCGTCCAGGGCTGCAAACAGGTCGAAGACCTCATTGATCACTTCCTGGTGGCGCTCTTCATCCTTGTCGATCTTGTTGATCGCCACGATCGGGCGCAGGCCGATCTTCAGGGCCTTCTGCAGCACAAACTTGGTTTGCGGCATCGGGCCTTCGGCAGCGTCAACCAGCAGGATGGCACCATCGACCATGTTCAGGATGCGCTCCACTTCGCCGCCGAAGTCGGCATGGCCCGGCGTATCGACAATGTTGATGCGATCACCGCGCCAGTCGACCGAGGTGACCTTGGCAAGAATGGTGATGCCGCGCTCACGCTCCAGGTCATTGGAATCCATGGCGCGGTCAGCCATGCGCGCGTTGTCACGCATGGTACCCGACTGCGCAAGCAGCCGGTCGATCAGTGTGGTCTTGCCATGATCGACGTGCGCGATGATGGCGATGTTTCTAAGAGACATAGCGTTTCCGGACTTGAAAATCGGTTGAGTTGACCGCGCGTGTAACACAGCAATCACTGGCGCGGAATGCGCATATTGAAGCGGACAGTTCAACCGCTGTTTCAGGATAGACTGTATCTAGGTGTTGCGTTTGCGTGCTGCAAGGGTGCGCAGGCGCAGTGCGTTGAGCCGGATGAAGCCTTCGGCATCCTTCTGGTCATAGGCGCCGCGGTCGTCTTCGAAGGTCACCAGTTCGTCCGAATAAAGCGACTTCGGAGATGCGCGTCCGATAACTATGACATTGCCCTTGTACAGTTTCAGCCGGACCGTGCCCTCCACATGTTCCTGGCTCTTGTCGATCAGCGCCTGCAGCATTTCGCGTTCCGGTGCAAACCAGAAGCCGTTATAGATCATCTTGGCATATTGCGGCATCAGGCTGTCTTTCAGGTGCGCCGCCTCGCGATCCAGCGTGAGGGATTCCATGGCGCGATGCGCTGCCAGCAGGATGGTGCCGCCCGGTGTTTCATAAATCCCGCGCGACTTCATGCCGACAAACCGGTTTTCGACCAGGTCAAGCCGGCCAATGCCATTGTCGCGGCCCAGATCATTGAGGGCCGCCAGCAGCGTGGCCGGAGACAGTGCCTTGCCGTCTATGGCAACCGCATCACCCTTCATGAAGCCGATTTCGATGATGGTGGACGCGTCCGGCGCGTCCTGCGGACTGACGGTGCGCTGGAACACGTACTCGGGTGGCTCCTCATTGGGATCTTCGAGCACTTTACCTTCCGAGGATGAATGCAGCAGATTGGCGTCCACTGAAAACGGCGCTTCGCCCTGCTTGTCCTTCGGCACCGGAATCTGGTTCAACTCGGCAAAGTTGATCAGGTCGGTGCGTGACTTGAACGACCATTCACGCCACGGCGCTATCACCTTGATATCCGGGTTAAGCGCGTAAGCCGCAAGTTCGAACCTGACCTGGTCATTGCCCTTGCCGGTAGCGCCATGGGCAATGGCGTCAGCACCGGTCTCGGCGGCAATCTCCACCAGCCGTTTTGTGATCAGCGGCCGGGCTATGGACGTGCCGAGCAGATAGGTTCCTTCATAAACGGCGTTGGCCCGGAACATCGGGAATACGAAATCGCGGACGAACTCTTCACGGACATCTTCGATGTAGATTTCCTTGATGCCCATCATCTCGGCCTTGGCCCGTGCCGGTTCCAGCTCCTCACCTTGTCCCAGGTCGGCGGTAAACGTCACCACCTCGGCATCCAGTTCGGTTTCCAGCCACTTCAGGATGATGGACGTATCAAGGCCGCCGGAATAGGCCAGCACAACCTTCTTGACCGAGCCCTTGCTGCCCATTGCCATTCTCTCCTGTCGAATTAGATGAAACCTGCGCGGGACCTAGCCCAAGTTGCAACACGCCCGCAAGGGGGCAGATTGCCCTCAGCGGCTAGAAATCGCTGGTGATGCCTTTTTTCTCCCAGTCACCAAACCTTGTCGGTTCCGGCCCGTCGCGGCCGTCAATCTCGACAGGCAGCTCCTGCGACACAGTCTTCCTGCGTCTTTCACGGGCTTCGGCCAGCGCGCGCCTGGCTGCGTCGCTGAGTGGTGGTTTTTCTGGTGGCTGGTCTGGCATCACTGACTTTGCATTGAATATTGAATTATGGCGTGTCAGCAAACATATACTGCTCATTATCGGTTTTTGGCAATGTGTCGACGTGTCCGTCACGAAACAGCGGGCACGCAGTCAGGTGAAACAATGAACTATATGAAGACAGCCATGTTGCTGGCGGGCATGACGGCCCTGTTTCTCGTCATCGGCTTCATGCTGGGCGGAGAGACGGGCATGATCATCGCATTCGTGTTCGCAGCAGGTACCAATGTCTATGCCTACTGGAACTCGGACAAGGCTGTGCTGTCGATGCACGGTGCCGAACCGGCCAGCGAAACACAAAACCCCGAACTGTATGCCATGATCGCCAGGCTGGCCGACAATGCCGGCCTGCCGATGCCCAAGGTCTATGTGATGGACAACCCGCAGCCCAACGCGTTTGCCACCGGCCGTAATCCGGAAAATGCCGCGGTTGCTGCCACCACGGGCCTTCTGCAGCAACTCAACTATGATGAGATTGAAGGCGTGATGGCCCATGAACTGGCACACGTCCAGAACCATGACACGCTGATCATGACGGTCACCGCGACCATCGCCGGCGCCATTTCCATGCTGGCCAACTTTGCCATGTTCTTTGGTGGCCGTGACCGCAACAACCCGCTCGGCCTGGTCGGAACAATCGCCATGATGGTGCTGGCCCCGATTGCCGCCATGCTGGTGCAGATGGCGATCAGCCGGACCCGTGAATACGCTGCCGACAAGCGTGGCGCGGAAATTTGCGGCAAGCCGCAGGCACTGGCTGATGCATTGCGCAAAATCGCCTCTGGCGCAAAGCGGATCGAAAATGATACTGCAGAAGCAAATCCGGCCACGGCTCACATGTTCATCATCAATCCACTGTCAGGCGCACGTATGGACAATCTGTTCTCGACCCACCCCAACACAGACAACCGCATAGAAGCCCTGGAGCAGATGTCGGCTTCAGGCCCTCAGGTTTTTTCTGACGACACACCCGGTGTGCCGGATGCGTCAGGCTCAGGCCCCTGGTCAAAGGCCGGTCGCGGGTCTGATACCCGCAAGAGGACCAACGGTCCGTGGGGGTAAAAAAGAAACAGCGCGCCCGCAAGTTCACTCCACCGCCCGTTGAAGTGGAAGGCCTCGGTCTTCGTGCCGCCGCCCTCAACGCCGTCTCGCTTGTCCTGTACGAGAGGCGGTTCCTTGACGATGCGCTCGCCGACAGCCTTGCAGATGTGGACGATCCGCGTGATCGCGCATTTGCGCATGCACTTGCGGCAACCGCGCTGCGCCGGAAAGGACAGATCGAAGCTGTCCTGGAACACTATATCGAACAGAAACTGCGCGCCCGCACCGGCAGGGCACCGGTAATCCTGTTGTGCGGCGTGGCCCAGTTGCTGTTCATGGAAACCGAACCGCACGCAGCGATCTCGACAAGCGTTGCACTTGCCGCAAGGGACGAAAAAGCCCAGCGGCTCAAGGGCCTGATCAACGCGGTGCTGCGCAATATCAGCCGCGACCGGGATGCCATCATGGCCGCATTGCCGCCGACCGATGCCAACCTGCCGAAATGGCTGAACACCAGGTTGCGGGCAGATTACGGTCCTGAAACAACCGCGCAAATCGCCGAGGCCCATACGCTGAAGGCGGATATCGACTTGAGCATCAAGACCGGCGCGCCTGACGAGGAGCTGCAGCCACTGGGCGTCAAGCTGCCCACCGGGACCGTGCGCTTGACCAACCCTCATCCGGCGGTTCCCGACCTGCCCGGGTTTGCAGACGGAAGCTGGTGGGTACAGGATGTTGCCGCATCACTGCCGGTCCTGCTGTTTGAGGAATTGCAGGGTAAGACCGCCCTGGACATGTGCAGTGCGCCGGGCGGCAAGACGCTGCAATTGTGTGCAGAAGGCGCAATTGTCACAGCGCTGGATAGCTCGGCCTTTCGTCTCGAAAAAGTAACCGAAAACCTTGCCCGCACAAAGCTTGAGGCCGATTGCATCGCAGTTGATGCGCTGGAGTTTGAACCCGACCAGCAGTTTGACGTGATCCTGCTCGATGCGCCGTGTTCAGCCACCGGTACCATACGCCGTCATCCTGACATGCCCTATGTCAGGGGCAATGACGAGGTGAAACTGCTGCTCGCACTGCAGCGCAAGCTGCTGCGCAAGGCAGCCACATTGCTCAAGCCCGGCGGAACCCTGGTCTATGCCGTATGCTCATTGCTTGCCGATGAAGGCCCCAAGCAGGTATCTCAATTCCTGAGCGAGCACGGCGATTTCAAACGACATCCGATCGCGCCCGGCGAGAAACAGATCACCGCCGATCTCATAAGCAAGGCCGGCGACCTGAGAACACTGCCCCACCACATGATCGGCGATGCCAGCGGTATGGACGGGTTTTTTGCAGCCCGGATGATCCTCGGCCCAGAAAATTAACGGATCCTGACCACAAAGCCGCGATCTGACACAGCTTGTTATCAATTCGTTAACGAACTTTGCGCTTCAATGTGCACCGAGATCCAGCAGGACAGCACTGCCCCAAAGGCAGCCTGCCGGGAACATGCACACTTCGGAAACCGCGCCCAAGCCCCATGAATTCCGCATCGACAGTCCTGACCGGCCTGGCCAGCCTGAGCAGCAAGCAGCTGGTCAACAGGCTTGTGCGCGCGACCTCTCCGCAAATCCCCAGCCTGACCATGTCACGGTGCACCGGCCTCGGACTGCCGCTGGCCGCCATCATCAAGGGTGATGCATCCCGCGCACCGGGCCTGTATCGCGGCGTATTCGAACTTGCCGGCTGCCGGGCCGTTCTGGCGGGAACCTCGATTTTTGAATTGCCTGACGCCCGTCCGGCTGCATTTGACGATGCCCTCAACGGTTTTGGCTGGCTGCATGACCTGCACGCCGGAAACACCCAGCTCTATCGGATTTTCGCCCGCGGCATTGTTGCCGAATGGCTGGAACTCAAGGTCTACAGGAGCGCAAGTGCACGGCGCCCTCAAACACTGGCGGCCCGCCTCATCAACTGGATACAGTGTGCGCCTTTCCTGCTGCAAGGTGCCAGTCGCGGGTTTGAGGCGTCCTTCATGAACAGCCTGACCAGGCAAACCCGCTTGCTGGCGCGGCGCGGTGTCAATCACTTCATTCCCACAAACAGGCTGATGTCCGCGATAGCCATGGTCTACGCGACCTTTGGCACAACCGGTTTGGAGAGCCTGCAGAAAACCGCCCTGAGCCGGCTGTCTCATGAACTGGATCAGCAGATTCTGGCGGATGGCGGTCACGTATCGCGCAATGGACAAACCCTGCTCGATCTGCTGGTCCTGCTGGTTCCGTTGCGCGACGCACTCAACACCGCCCTGATAGAAATACCGGCACCCGTAAACGCTGCACTGGAGCGCATGCTGCCAATGTTGCGGTTTCTGTCGCACAATGATGGCGGGCTTGCCGTGTTTAATGGCGTTTCCAGAACCAGCGCCGGCAGAATCAAGGCCGTGCTGGAAAGAGATCAGATCCACGGGCGCCCGTTGAACATTGCGCCACTGACCGGGTATTGCCGCATTGCCCATGGAAGAGCGTCGATCATCATGGATACCGGCATGCCGCCGGCTCCGGGCCGCAACCCGAACGCTACGTGCTCGCCTCTGGCGTTCGAACTGTGCGACGGCCCGCATCGCATTGTCGTCAACTGCGGCAGCCGGCAGGGCGCCGATGCACAATGGCAGGCCGCCTCACGGCGCACGTCGGCGCACTCGACAATGACACTTGGTGAGCTTGACACCAGCACCGTGATTGACAATTTCTTCACCAGCCGGCTGTTCGACACGCCTGCCCTGATTACCGACGGTCATGCCGACGCCGAGGTACGCAGTGAAGATCACGGCAGCATTATTTCCGCCCGGCACACCGCTTATGCCAGAAGCTTCGGACTGGTGCATGAAAGACAATTGTTTCTCGACGCAGATGGCAAGGACCTGCGGGGCGAAGACCGGCTTGTCCCGGAGGGCCCGATCCCGGATGTGGCACTCGACCCGGCGTTCGCCATCCGGTTCCATTTGCACCCGTCCATCAAGGCAACCCTGTCTCGCGACGGTGCCTGCGTCATGCTGTTATTGCCCAACAAGGTTGGCTGGCGTTTCTCCGCCCGTGGCGGCAGGCTGTCGCTTGAGACAAGCATCTACCTGCCGGACAGCAAATCTGCCCGGCCGACCCAGCAGATCGTGATTTCCGGTGTGGCCGGCAGGCCCGACCGGGTTTTATGGGCTTTCAAGCGGATGAAAACCGTCGCAAAACCCCGCCCCCTCGAGGATCAATGCGCACCTGAGTTGCCATTGAATGCGGGATAACTGATCTCTCCCCTGTTCAGCATGTGATGTCTTCGTGTTAACCCTTGGCCTGATTTTCTAATTGGCAACGGAGAAGTTGGCCGATGAGCGCTATTCGTCGCGCCCTGCTGTCGGTTTCCGACAAGACGGGACTTGTTGAGTTTGCCACCGATCTGGCAAGCCTTGGAGTTGACCTGATTTCAACCGGTGGCACGGCACATACGCTGGCCGACGCAGGACTGAAGGTCACTGATATTTCCAGTTGGACCGGGTTTCCGGAAATCATGGACGGGCGGGTAAAAACCCTGCACCCGAAAGTTCACGGCGGATTGCTGGCAGTGCGGTCGAACCCGGATCATCAGGCCGCGATGCAGCAAAACGAAATCGGCGCCATCGATCTGCTGGCGGTCAACCTGTATCCGTTTGAGCAGACACTGGCCGCCGGTGGCAGCTATGAGGACCTGGTCGAGAACATAGATATTGGCGGCCCGGCCATGACCAGGGCGGCTGCCAAGAACCACAATGATGTCACAACCATTGTCGACCCGGCCGACTACCCTTTGATCATCGAGGAAATGCGCGCGCACGCAGGCTCCACCCTGCAGCAGACACGCACCAGGCTGGCGGCCAAGGCATTTGCGCGCACTGCAGCTTATGATTCGATTGTCAGCACATGGCTGCTTGGCGAGGCAGGCGAAGGTCTCGGCACCAGCCGGTCGCTGGGCGGATCCCTGATACAGACCCTGCGCTATGGCGAAAACCCGCACCAGTCTGCCGGCTTTTATCGCACCGGCGAGATTCGTGAAGGTGTCGCAACTGCACGCCAGTTGCAGGGCAAGGAACTGTCCTACAACAACATCAACGATACCGATGCAGCCTTTGAATGCGTCAGTGAATTCGACCCGGCCGACTATGCCGCCTGCGTTATCGTGAAACACGCCAATCCGTGCGGTGTTGCAACTGCTGATACCGCCCTGGAAGCCTACCGGCTTGCGTTGCGTTGCGATCCGGTCAGCGCGTTCGGCGGCATCGTTGCCTTCAACCGGCCGATCGACGAGGCAACAGCGGAAGTGGTTTGCGACGTTTTCACTGAAGTCATCATTGCGCCCGGCGTGAGCGAGGCCGCACAAGCCGTATTCGCCGCAAAGAAAAACCTGCGCCTGCTGATAACACAAGGCCTGGCGGATCCTGACCAGCCCGGCATCGCCTACAAGACGGTTGCCGGCGGCTTTCTCGCACAGTCCCGGGACAATGGCCGGATTCATGCCGATGACCTGAAAGTGGTCACCAAGCGCCATCCGAGCGTCGAGGAAATGGCCGACATGCTGTTTGCCTTCCGTGTCGCCAAGCACGTCAAGTCAAATGCCATCATCTATGCAAAGCACGGTGCCACCGTGGGTGTCGGCGCCGGCCAGATGTCGCGTATCGACTCAAGCCGTGTTGCTGCCCACAAGGCACGTGATGCTGCCGACGCCGCCGGTATTGCAGAGACGCTGACCACAGGAAGCGTGGTTGCATCCGACGCCTTCTTCCCGTTTGCCGATGGCCTGCTGCAGGCCGCATCCGCAGGTGCCACCGCGATCATTCAGCCCGGCGGTTCGATGCGCGATGATGACGTCATCGCCGCCGCCGACGAAAAGGGCCTGGCAATGGTCTTCACCGGAATGCGACACTTCAGGCATTAATTTGCGAGCTATCAGCAACTACACCAATCGGAGGGATCACATGCTTGTTACAACCACCAACACCATCGAGGGCCGCCGGATTTCCGCCTACAAGGGTCTTGTGGCTGGCGAAGCCATACTGGGCGCAAACCTGTTTCGCGATCTGTTCGCCTCCATTCGCGACATAGTCGGCGGCCGCTCAGGCGCCTACGAGAAGGTTCTCAACGATGCCCGCGAAACCGCAATTGCAGAAATGACCGACAAGGCATCCGCGCTGGGCGCAAATGCCGTCATCGGCGTTGACATCGACTACGAAACCGTTGGCCAGAACGGCTCCATGCTGATGGTCACCGCTGCCGGCACTGCCGTACTCGTGGAATAGCTTATGCCTTGGCCAGCACACCCAGTTGACTGGCAATCACGGCAAACTTTGCCAGCGAGAAGTCGGCCTCTCTTGTGATCCGAACCAGTTCACCGCCGGTCTGGGCAACCTGATCCTGCCTTGCCGGTGACAGCGTGGCCTTGACACCGTCAGCGGCAATGCTGCGCACGGACCGCTGCACTGTCTGCCGGATACCCGCAATCGCCTGCCGGTCATAATCGCTTTCGCTGGGCAGGTTCTGTGCGCTGGCCAGAATATGATCGATGCCAAGTGTTCCACTGAGGCCAAAGTACGTCTTGGCAATTTCCTTGACCGGCCGGTTTGCCGGGCGTGCAATCTGCACGACATCCAGTCCGCGCACCAGGTATCTCAGGCCTGCAATTTTCAAGGCAGTGTTCGCATCCAGGCCAAGTGCCGAGATTTCCTCAACATCGCTGGCCAGTTGGCTTTTCTGATTCTCCGGCAATACGCCAAACAAGGACCCGGAAATCGATGCGATACCCTCCTTGTAGATCGGGACCAGCTGCGACAGATCCGTTTTGGTATTCTCATTGGCCGCAAACCAGGCAACCGCGTCCGCCAGTCCGTTCTGCAGGCGCGCATATAGGGACATCTGCTGGTCACTGGATATCCGGTTATCCAGCCTGTCGACCGCTTCGTTCATGTCCACAAAGCCGAAGCTGTCGCGGCTCAAGACATAAAACCGCGCAAGGTCGCCGGCCTGAATCCCCGTGTCATTTACCAGATCAAACAGGAACAGCGGACCACAGCGGTTGACGATGCAGTTGGCGATCAAGGTGCTGATGATCTCGGCGCGCAACCTGTGACTGGAGATTTCAGCCTTGTAGGTCTTCGACATCCGGTCGGGGAAATACCGCATCAGCTCAACTTCGAGATACGGATCAGATGCAAATTTCTGCGCCATCAGATCGTTAAACACGACAATCTTCGCATAAGACACCAACACCGCCATTTCAGGCCGGGCAAGATGATTGCCTGACTTCATGCGATCATCAAGCTCTTCACCGGACGGCAGAAACTCGATGGCGCGATCCAGGCCGCCGCGATTTTCAAGCTCCCTGAACAATCGCGACAATCCGGCCCTGTCTTGCGCCAAGGTTGCTTCCATCAACGAAACACACAGCGTCTGCAGATAATTGTTGCGCAAAACCAGGTCGGCGACATCATCGGTCATGGCAGCCAGCAGCTTGTTGCGCGCAGGCCGCTTGAGCTTGCCGGCAGCCTCAGCTTCGCCGAGCGCAATCTTGAGATTGACCTCGACGTCTGACGAATTGACGCCTGCAGAGTTGTCGATGGCATCAGTATTGATCCGTCCGCCATTGAGAGCAAACTCAACCCGTGCCAGCTGGGTCATGCCAAGATTGGCGCCTTCGCCCACTGCCTTGACTTTCAGTTCCCGGGCCGCAACACGGATAGCGTCATTGGCCTTGTCACCGGCGTCCGCATCACTTTCGTTGCGACCGCGAACATAGGTGCCAATGCCACCGAACCATAGAAGGTCGGCATCACATGTGATGATGGCCCGCATCAGTTCATTGGGCGTTACCTTGGAATTGCTCAACCCGGTCACTGCCATGATTTCAGGCGACAGGCTGATCTGCTTTTCGGACCGGGAAAAAACACCGCCGCCCGCGCTGATCAGTTTGCGCTCGTAATCCTGCCAGCTCGACCGTGGCAGTTCGAACAATCGCTTGCGTTCCGCAAAGCTTGTCGCAACGTCCGGGATCCGGATCGATGAAAATATCCCGGTGATCAAATGCAGCCAGCAGTTTGGTCTGCTGCGACAGCAACATACCATTACCGAACACATCACCCGACATGTCACCAACACCGACAGCGGTGAACGGCGTGGTCTGTATGTCACGGTCCAGTTCCCTGAAATGGCGCTTGACGGCCTCCCAGCCCCCGCGTGCGGTAATGCCCATTTTCTTGTGGTCATAGCCTGCCGATCCCCCGGACGCAAAAGCGTCATCAAGCCAGAACCCCGCTTCCGAGGAAATCGCATTGGCAACATCTGAAAACGCTGCTGTTCCCTTGTCGGCGGCGACCACCAGATAAGGGTCATCACCATCCTGGCGCACCATGTTCGGCGGCGGAATTATCTTGCCACCTTTTGTATTGTCGGTCAGGGACAGAAGGCTTGAGATAAATGACTGATAGGCAAGCGTTCCTGCCTGATACACTTCATCACGGCTGCCGCCTGCCGGCAGTTGCCTCGGAATGAAGCCGCCTTTGGCACCGACCGGCACAATGACCGCGTTCTTGACATTCTGGGCTTTCGCCAGGCCGAGCACCTCAGTGCGGAAGTCTTCTGCCCGATCGGACCAGCGCAATCCGCCGCGCGCGATCTTGCCGCCACGCAGGTGTACACCCTCAACCAGGGTGGAGTGGACAAAAATCTCTGCAAACGGGACCGGCGCCGGAATGCCGGGCACATCCTTGCTGCGTATCTTCATCGCCAGGGCAATTGGAAGACCGTCCTGCAGGTTCTCAAGATTGAAGAAGTTGGTCCGCTGCGTGGCTGTAATGACACCCACCATGTGGCGAATGATCCGGTCATCATCAAGGCTGGGAACGTTCGCCAGATGATCCTCTATGGTCTGCAGCAACTTGTCCTGCAGTTTCTCACGGTCGGCCAGCGTAACGGCCTTGGGATGGTCCGGTTGAAACCTTGCCTTGAACAGGTCCACCAGCAATCGTGTCACATCACCGTACCGAACCAGTGTGCCGGCTATGGTTGAAAGCAGGTACGAGAAACCGGTCTGGCGCAGATAGCGCGCACAGACCCTTAACACCGTTACTTCCTGCCAGCTCAGCGATGCAGACAGCACCAGTCCGTTCAGCCGGTCGCTGTCGGCCTTGCCTGTCCACACTGCCAGAAAACAGTCTTGCAGTTGCTGGTAGCTTTGTTCATCGACCGGGGTGTCGTTGTCCCGGTTGAGGGCAACCTCATGAATATAGACGTCATCAGGTGCCTGTCCTGATTCCGTTTTTCCGGACGGATGAACGATATAGGTATTTTCATCCAGCGCCCTGAGCCCCATGTCTTCGAGCAACGGCAGCCGGGCCGACAGGGGTACCGGTGATGCGAGATTGAACAGTTTCAACCACACCGCACCGTGATGTCCGACCGGTGGAGCAAACTCGGCTGCTGTACACTTATTCGCATCCAGGGCTTCCATGATCTCAATATCGTGTTGCGCCTGCGTGATATCGGTTGCCTCACGATATGCTGATGGAAATGCCCTGGCGTAGCGTCTTGCCAGCGAGCGGCCTGCCGACCCGTCAGTGTCTGCCATCAACGCATCCGAAAGTTCGTCACCCCAACTGCGTGTCGCCTGCACAATTTCTTTCTCAACCAGCTCCGGATCAGGCAGGTTCTTCGCCGGCACACCCAGCGAAACGATAAACCGCACCCGAACCAGCGTTCCTTCGCCAAAGTTGGGCATGAACTCCAATGTCTTGCCCTGGTAGTGTTTTTCCAGGATAGCACCGGCCTTCTCCCTGAGATCGGACGAGAACCCGTCGCGCGGAAAGAACACAAACGCAATTGCATATCTCTCAAACCGGTCCAGCCGCACGAATAGGCGCGTGCGCGGCCGCTCGTGCAACCGCCACATGCCCATTGCAAGCGGCGCCAGTTGTTCAGACTCGATCTGGAACAGGTCATCGCGTGACATGGTTTCAAGAATGTTCAGGAGACCCTTTCCGGAATGGCCGCTCGGCGTAAAGCCGCTGAGGGCCATCACCGCCTCTATGCGCCGCCGCAACAGCGGAATGCCGCTGGCAGCTTCGGTGTAGGCGGTAGAGGCAAACAGACCGACCACGCGCAGTTCGCCGATGACGTTTCCCGCCTGGTCAAAATCATACAACCCCACATAGTCCATGACGGCAGACCTGTGGACGCGTGACACAAGGTCGGATTTTTCCACCACGATTGCATAGCCGGACTTATAGTTTGCAAGGTCCCGTTTTGCGGCATTCTGGATGACCTGGCCCCGTTGCAGCCGCAACACACCCAGCGCTGATTTCTCGTCGACAAGCATCTGTTTCTTGCCGCCCTTTTTCCCCAGTTTGTAGTGACACATGCCGAGGAAAGTGAATTTGTTGTTCAACAGCCAACTCAGGAAATCGATGGTTTCGCTGACGATGGCCGTTGGCAGCGGCGAGGCTTTCGTCCTGAGGTTTTCTATTCTGCCCTGGATGACGTGCTGCATGGGTTGCCAGTCAACAACCGCTGCTCGGATTTCATCCAGAATGTCTTTGAGCTCGCTGACCAGTTCATCCTGTTCGCGGCTGGAATTCAACGCTTCAAGATGTATATGCAGGTAGCTTTCGCGCAGGAAATCTCCGGTCTGCTTTTTCGTGTTGTCCAGGGTTTTCAGCTTGCCCTTGCTGTCACGCTCACTGGCAAACACCGGATGCAGCACCGTCTGGACGGTGTGGCCTCTTCTCGACAGGGCGTTGATGATCGAGTCGACCAGAAACGGCATGTCGTCATTCAGGATTTCCAGAATGCAGCGCTGAGCCAGTGTTCCGTCACTGACCCCTGTATCGGAAATTCGGATCTTGACGCGGCCCGGAGCCTTGACGTCCAGAAACTCTCTGGCTCTTTCAACCAGCACGTCGATGTCTGCGTTCGTCAGTCCGGCAATGTCTTCCTCGGCGGCCTCACGGAACAGGTGTTTACGTAGTGTCTTTTCCAATAAACTCCCGGCTTTGCTTTTTGTTGCACGTTTCTGCCCGGAGCCGGTTCTGGATTTTTCTACCACGACGTTCCACCCTTTTTGCAACTGCCCAATAATTCAGCATAGGACAGCTTTCCAACAATGGCCATGCATTCAAAACATCTATATTGTCTTCAATTAATCTTCAGCGGAGACAATAACATGACGACTTCCGGCAAGCCCGCCACAGCCTTGACGATCGATCAGACCGATCAACTGACAGAGCGCCAGCAGGCCTATTTCGACAAGTGCACCGAGAAGCTGGGCTTCGTTCCGAATGTCCTGAAAGCGTATGCATTTTCATCCGTCAAGCTGCAGGCATTTGCTGATCTGTACAATGACCTCATGCTGGGTGACTCAAACCTTTCCAAGCTGGAACGTGAGATGATCGCGGTCGCCGTGTCCGGCGTGAACCAGTGCTATTACTGCCTGACTGCGCATGGCGCTGCCGTCCGGCAACTCTCCGGTGACCCGGGCTTCGGTGAACAGATGGTAATGAATTTCCGGGCCGCCGACCTCGATGCACGCCAGACCGCCATGCTGGAATTCGCCGACAAACTCACCCGCACGCCTCATGCCATGGTGGAGGATGACCGCCAGGCGTTACGGGCTGCAGGCTTTTCCGACCGCGACATCTGGGACATCTCAAGCGTCGCCAGTTTCTTCAACATGTCGAACCGGATGGCATCTGCGGTGGACATGCGGCCCAATGATGAGTATCACGCGCAGGCCCGCTGACGGCTCCGGAATAACAAATCAGCAACCCATGCATTCATCCAAGGGACCTGGTTTTCGTAACCAGTCCGCTTAATAAAAGAATCTCACAAGGCCTCACCTTCATGGCTTTAGACCACGCTTCACGGCGCACGTTCGCAATCATTTCGCATCCCGACGCCGGCAAGACCACGCTGACGGAAAAACTGCTGCTTGCAGGTGGTGCCATTCGCCTTGCCGGTGCTGTGCGAACCCGTGGTGATCAGCGCCGCGCCCGGTCCGACTGGATGAAGATCGAACAGGATCGCGGCATTTCGGTCACCAGTTCCGTCATGACCTTCGACTATGACGGGCATACCTGCAATCTGCTCGATACCCCGGGCCACGAAGATTTTTCCGAAGATACCTACCGCACGCTCACAGCGGTTGATTCCGCCATCATGGTCATCGACGCCGCCAAGGGCATCGAAAGCCAGACCCGCAAGCTGTTCGAGGTGTGCAGGCTGCGCGACATTCCCATCATCACCTTCATCAACAAGGTTGACCGTGAAGGCCGTGACGGCTTCGAGCTGCTCGATGAAATCCAGGAAATGCTGGCGCTGGACGTATCGCCGATGATCTGGCCCATCGGCATGGGATCGGATTTTTACGGCTGCTATGACCTGCGTGACGGATCTTTCTCGCGCGCATCGCGGCGCGGCGGTCATGTCGACGAGACCCTCCACGTGCCGTCACCTGAAAAGCTCGCCGATATGGCAGGTGTGCCGGACCACATCGTGGCGGCATCATCTGAAGCGATTGAACTGGCGCAGGCGGGATACGCGCCGTTTGACCAGACCTCGTTCCTGGAAGGTCACCTGACACCGGTCATATTCGGCAGCGCCCTGAACGAGTTTTCGGTCCAGCCATTGCTTGATTTTATTATCGAACATGCACCATCGCCGAGGCCCAGCCCGGCAGAGCCCCGCGAGGTCGCACCCGACGAGGACAAGGTCACCGGCTTCATCTTCAAGGTGCAGGCCAACATGGACAAGAACCACCGCGATCGCGTGGCGTTCATGCGGGTATGCTCCGGTCATTTCAAGCGCGGCATGAAACTGAAACAGGTGCGCACCAGCAAGGACATTCTGGTGCACAGTCCGATCTTCTTTCTGGCACAGGATCGTGAGATCGCCGAAGACGCGCAAGCCGGCGACGTCATCGGTATCCCCAACCACGGCACCGTGCGGGTCGGCGACACCTTCACCGAAGGCGAGGCTTTAAGGTTCACCGGACTGCCCGCCTTTGCGCCGGAAGCGCTCAGGCGCGTGCGGCTGGGCGACATGACAAGGATCAAGCAGATGCGCGCCGCACTGGAAGACCTGGCCGAGGAAGGCCTGATCCAGGTATTTCAGCCCGAGGTCGGGTCCCAGTGGATTGTCGGGGTTGTCGGCGTGCTGCAGCTGGACGTGCTGGCATCACGCGCCAAACAGGAATACGGCGTGGATCTGGAGTTTGAAGCCTCGCCTTACGAAATGGCTCGCTGGGTCACGTCAGACGACCCTGCAGCCCTGACAACCTTCCGCGAGCGCAACCGGCTGGCCATGGCGACAGATCGTGACGGCAGTTATGTGTTTCTCGCCAAGGGGTCATGGGAGCTGGACTACGCCGCCAAAACCTACGAAGACATCCGCTTCCTGCGCACCAAGGAACTGCAATAGCGAAGACAGTTGTGGACGCGCAATTGCCGGCGGCAACCAAAGACCGGTTGCCGATTGCGCGATATCATTGCGAACGTCGGTTTCAGTCCAACCGACTCTGAAAAGCCCTCCGCACTTGTGGGTAGGGCGGCGTCGTGACAGCCGACTTGTTTCAGGCAGCTTTTTCCAGCGTGACGCCTTTTTCAACAAGCAATTCACGCATGTCACCAAGGTCCTGCATGGAAACCATTTCAGACATGGAAAAAGTCACTCCAAAGGCTGTTTCCACAGCGAGTATCAACTCGATATGACGCAACGAATCCCAATTCTCGGTGTTACGCCCGTTGGATTCATTGGTGAGTGAACCTGCGTCGATGTTTAGAACGCTTGCTACAGTTTCGAAAAGTCTCATTTGTCGGTCCCTTTTTTGTCTACACTACTAATCGTCTGTTACAGAGCGACTAACAAAGTTGCAGATATTAGAATTGATAATAAAGAAATGATGAATCAGATCCGATCATGGAAAACGAAACAACGAACACACCAGCAATGGCCAATCCCCACCTGGCTTGTGGCAGCCAAAGCATCTTTTTGGCAAATTTACCGATGGATTCTGGCTTTTCGCTTGTTGATATCCACGTGCTCGAAACGATCTCCTGTGAGTTCGGCATCAGAAGAACGATTGCGCCGAACAGCACAATCATCGGCACAACATCTGCCACGGCAAGTTGTACGAGCTCGATTCCTTGCGGCAGAGTTAACAAATTACCTCCGAACATTGCCGTCAGGATCGTCATGGCGGTTGGCACGTCAGGAGCGCGGAATACCACCAGACCGCAGACAACGACCAGCATTGTCAGGAACCAGCCCGTTACCGGCGCCAGTTCTGGCATGTTGAAATACCGCCAGGCATTGTTGATGGCGATCGCGACCCCATGGATCAGGCCATAGATCACGAATACCCAGCCTGAACCGTGCCAGATACCTGCAACCAGCATGGTGAAAACAATAGGCCACGCGCCGGAAACGGCAAATTTGCGTGCCGGTCCGAACTGCCCGGCGACTGCTCTGCGCATTCCTTTCATGGCCATTGGAGAAAACACGTAGTTTGTGAAAAACCGTGTCATCGTCATGTGCCAGCGTTGCCAGAAATCTGAAATGCTGGTTGCCTTGAACGGAGAATTGAAGTTGAGCGGCAGCATGATTCCGAAGATGGCCCCGAGCCCAAGCGCCATGTCCGTATAACCGGAAAAATCGAAATACAGCTGGAATGAATAGGCAAGAGCGCCAAACCAGGCGGTCATGGCATCAAGTCCCTGCCCGCCTGCGACACCATTGAAAACCGTATCGGAATATTGAGCAATGCTGTCAGCGAAGACCACTTTCTTGAACAGGCCAATGGTGAACAGGGTAAGGCCGGCCGCAATCCGGGTCATATCCAGAAACGCATCCTTGCGGTCTTCCATCTGCTGAAAGATTTCACGCTGGAGAACCAGCGGGCCGGCTGTCACGCAGGGAAACAGCGAAGCGAAGGTGAAGTATTTGACGAATGATTTTTCCTTGACCATGCCATTATAGGCATCGATCAGATATCCGATCTGGATAAAGGTGTAGAATGAAATGCCGATTGGCAGGATTACACTCAGATGGCTGAAGCTGGCGCCCGCTGTCTGGTTTACGATATCGATGAAGAAATTTGTGTATTTGAAATAACCCAGCGCTGCCAGGTTGCCCAACAGGCCGACCGCCAGCAGCGACCGGGATTGGACCTTGTTCTCCTTGGAGCGTGTGATGATACTTCCGACAACGTAGTTGGAAACGATCGAAACCAGCAGAATGCCGAGGAACTCAGGCCCCCAGTTTGCATAAAAAGCCAGAGAAGCCAGTCCCAACACGGCAAACGCCGCATTCCATCCGCCGATACCATGAGCAAGCGCTACAGCTGCAAACGCAACTGGCAGGAAAATGACGATGAATTCGTATGAGTTAAAAACCATGGTTTCGTCCTACATATTAATACTGCCGCGCCCGGAATCCGCAGCTGTGATCTTGTTAATGCTCGCTGATGGGCCGGATTAATGTCACTTCGGCGCGCTCGCACCGGTGGGTCTTTCAGCAGATGTCCGGCCATTCACGACATCGTACTGGGCCAGCAACGCCCCCAGGCAAGCCGGATCACCGTGTTCGGCATCAATGTATTGTTCTGCACGACAGCCAACTGAATCCGGCGAGAATCCGCCGATCACCGCAAAGCCGTATTTCTCAGACCAGTCTTGAGTGATCTGCTCGATTTTCTTCAATCCGTCCATGTACGGGCTGCCTTGAACAGCCTCCCAAAAGACCGGATTAAACTGGGGGTGGGCGAGCGTCACCTTGACGCCCTTCTTTTGGAGGAAATCAAACAGCGCTTCCATGTGAACCAGACCCTCGGGATCAATCTTCGGTGGGTCATTGCGCCGGGCACTGGCAAATTTCAAGGCTTCATCGCGCGCACGTTCGGCAGTGAACACGCGTTGGTGGTCTGCCGACCACAGGATTGATCCGCCAGGAAGCAGCGTATCCAGTCCTTCAAAATTCCGCTCATCCGTAGCGTGCGGCAGAACATCGGATTGCAGCTGGTGTTTCGCTTGCGACCAAAGCAGCGGCAATGAAACCAGTTCACGCCAGGTCTGGTAAGGCAGCGTCTCCCACCAGGCATGCGGTTCGAACCCGATCCGGCTGGCGAAATCCCGATAGTACTTGATACCCGGATACCAGAGGAAGTCGGTACGGTCTGAAACCGGCGTAAAAAGGTTGTCACGAATGGTGATGATCATCTCATCCGGCAACTTGTCGTGGCGAACCCACATTTCGGTCACCGCCATCATGTCCTCGTAATAGTCGCGATGAACGTGAGAATTGTAGAAATTGTACTGCGGAAGAAGGTCTACATGCGCCTCCTGCCAATGACTTGCACCAAGAACCACCAGATCAGGCGCGCCTTCCAAGCGCTTGATGGTTTCATTGCGCAGATCGCGAATATTGATATTGAGATCAAACACGCCATAGTTGCGCCCCTGGGTGTGGGCTTCGGCAACCTCAACAATCATCTCGTCATTGAACAGCATCGGATAGAAGTACCTGTTCCCCTGCCAGATCGCCGCGAGCCCCAATGTGGCAAGCAGCCCGAAGACGGCAAGATAACGACCGGGATGTCCGATGATTCTGGAGGACGTTTCGCGCATCTCGGCGTCGAGCTTGGCAAGCAGCGCGCGCGCATCCTCCATGCGTTTTTTGATTTCCTGCCTGGTCTGTGTTTCAGAAAGCGGCTCCTGGTCTGAAACAGCAGGATTGCTGATCGTCTGGGTTTGCGTTTCTGCACTGACTGCGAGAGCTGCATTGCCATCATATGCCAATCTCGCAGACTCCGGCGAATGTGCGGTGTTTTTGAACATAGCTGGTCTCTCTCTTTCTGATACAGTCTGCTGCAAACTTGCGACCAATGAATTGAGTTGCTGCAGTGATTGGCTGATTTTGGCGGCCGGAGCCGGATTGTCCGGTATTGGATCCGGCAACGATTTCGAGAATGCAGGTTTGTTGCCCTGGCGCTGGGAGTGTTCAGGTCTGCCAATGAACAAGTCGAAGAATAGCGGTGCGCAGAACATCGGGATCTGGCAAACACCTACGTAAACAGCAACCTCAGGTCCGGCGATTGAACCCACCAGTCCAAAGGTCAAACCAACATTGCGGAAGCTCGCCAACACCGTTGCCGTAGCCGCAGCACGGGGTCCGAAGCGGCTCATGACTGCACGGGTTAAAATGGCCACACCCGCAGCTGTTGCAACGCCGATGAACAGGTAGTTGATGACATCCTGCACATTTGCAGCGATGTACATGTTGACTTCATTTTCCAGCGCAAAACAGAACACGATCAACGACAGGACTGACCCCCATCTGCCGACGCGATCCACCTGGTCTTTCCTGGTTTCGGGCCAGTTGCTGACAATCTTGCGAATGACAATAAATATGCAAACCGGCACCAGGAGGAACCAGAACAGGCGTTCGCCGAATTTCCACAAATCCAGATCAACCGGTCCTGTATGAAGAAAGCTGAAAAAGAGATAGATGAACCCCGGTGCAGCAAGCGTGGACAGCACCACCGTTTGCACCGCAATGCGTTGATCAAGGCCCATGAGTTGCACCAGGGTCGGAGATGCGAACAGCGATCCGCTGGTAAGTGTCAGGACGATGAAGAAGATGATCTGATTGTCCAGGCCAACCTGCCTGCCGATGACGATTATCCCTATCGGCAACAGCAACTGTTGCCATAAGATCAGTGGAATCACGATTGGGTGCAGATGCAGGAGTTTGTCCGCACGTATCCGGGCAAACGGCAGGAGTGAGAATACCATGACGAAGAACAGCGACGGCAGCAGATAGGGTGCGAAGTAAGGCGACAGCCCCGGGACGTAGAGAGCCAAGACCACGCCAAGCGCAAGCAACAAACCCGCAAGTGTTTTTTCGTCGTCTGTCTGCATCCGCCCGCTCAATATCAAAAAGCTGCAAGCAGACATGATCCATGTCGGTTTTGCACCTAGACTCAATTCCGCCGTCCCGCGGTCTGGTCTTGGTTAGCGCAATTTTCTGAATCAACCATTAAGTGCACCACATAAGCGCGCTACACGTTGGCCATGGTTTCCGGGCCCAGGCCAGCGCAGTGAAGCAAACCAAGCGTTAACGCACTTGTGCTAGTTAAGGGCCGGGCATTGGGGACAGGTAACAATGAGCACGAAAGCTTTGAACTCGGGAGCAACACCAAATCTGGCAAACAGGATGCCGGATTGGGAAATGCTGAATGCGATTGACGCCGGCGTGGCTGTTTTCGATTCAGATCTGAATCTGGTCAGCTTCAACCGAAAATACCAGGATCTGTGTGGTTACAACGACAGTGAAATACGCACAGGCTTGAATCTCCGTGACCTGATCAGGATATCGATGTCCGGTCAGTCATTTGAGCATGATGAAATCGAACAGGCGATCAAGACCTCGACGACCCGCTTGGCCCAGGGCAAGCAGAATTTCAATTTCAAGACCCGAAACGGCAATACCATTACGATCAGCCGCAATCCGATACCGGACGGTTTGGTTGTCGAAACTGTCCATAATTTGCACCTTGAGCTTGGCAATACCGATGTAAGTGCGCTGGAACAGATCGCCCGGCTTGCCCATGCGCGAATGATGTTGACGCTGGATGCCATTGGTGATGGCTTTGTCGTGTACGACGCAAATGATCGCCTAACGGTCTATAATCAACAATTTGTTGAACTAAATCCGCACATTAGTGACCTGATCAAACCGGGCGCGCACTATGCAACCATGTTGCGTACAGGGATTTCACGAGGTGGATTGCTGGGCGACGGGCAATCGGAAGAAGAAATCTTCGAACAGGAAATGGAGCGCCATCGCAATCCTGGCGTTGCATACGAACGACAAATTAAAGATGGCCGCTGGATCAGAATCATGGAGAAGCCCACCGAAGACGGTGGCACGGCGGGCATTCGCACAGACATCACGGAATTGAAAAACCGCGAGCTGGAAGTAGCAAGTATTTCAAGCGAATTAACCGCGACAAGTTCCCACTTGGACACCGCGCTTAACAATATGGTTCAGGGCCTGTGCATGTTTGATGCCGACCAGCGCTTGATCTTGTGCAACCGTCAATACCTGGAAATGTACGGCTTTTCGCCGGAAAAAATTAAGCCGGGTATGCTTCTTTCAGACATCATGAAATACAGTATCTCGTTGGGAAATTACCGCGATAAAGATGCTGAAACGGCATTGAAAGCACGCCACAATCCAAACCGCCTCGCGCATCGCTCAACGATCAAACAATACCTGCGCGATGGCCGTGTCATGGCTGTGATGAACCAGCCGATGGCAGGCGGCGGCTCGATTGCAACCTACCAGGACATTACCCGGCTTGAGCGTCACGAAGAGCGCCTGAAAGCCTACAACAACAAGCTTGCGCGCTCCAACAAGGAGCTGCAGGAATTCGCCTACGTCGCTTCCCACGACCTGCAGGAACCGCTACGCAAGATTGAAGCATTCAGTGATCGTCTGGTCAAAAAACACGGCGACAGCCTGCCGGATGAAGGCAAGATGTTTGTTGATCGCATGCAAAATGCATCGTTCAGGATGCGTCAGCTTATCAACGATTTGCTCGGTTATTCGCGCGTGACCACCAACGCCAAACCTTTTGAGGAAGTGTCTCTGTGTGAAGTTGTCGAGGGCGTGAAATCGGATCTCCAGATTCAGCTTCAGGAGGGCAATGGCACGGTTGAAGTCGCGGCATTGCCGACACTGCGAGCCGATCCGGTCCAAATGCGTCAGCTGTTCCAGAACCTCATTTCAAATGCATTGAAATTCAGAAGGCCGGACGTGGACCCGGTAATCAGTGTTTCAGCGGAAGAGCATTCCGTCAAAAACACCGAAAAAGGAGAAGTCAAATACTGGCGCATCAAACTGGCCGACAACGGTATCGGCTTTGACAATCAATACAAAAAACAAATCTTTACCATCTTCCAGCGTTTGCATGGCCGTCTTGAATATGAGGGAACCGGAATCGGACTGGCGACATGCCGTAAGATCGTCGAGCGCCACAATGGCATGATTGACGCGGACGGCATTCCCGGTGTTGGCGCAACTTTTATTATCGATCTTCCTGTTGAGCAGGAAGAAAGTGAGGATCTGCAATGAGTAGGAACGACACTGTGAGAATTTTAATCGCTGATGATGATGAAGACGATCTTTTACTGATTGCGGACGCCTTCGAGGAGGCTCGGCTTACAAATCCCATTGATTTTGTCAAGGATGGCGAGGAACTGATGCAGTACCTTCGCAAAGAGGGCCAGTATGCAGGTACAGACGATATTCCCCTTCCCGGCATCATCTTGCTGGACTTGAACATGCCAAAGAAAGACGGCCGTACCGCGCTGAAGGAAATCAGGGAAGATCCAAAGCTGCACAAAATTCCCATTATCGTGCTGACCACATCAAAATCCGAAGAGGACATCCTCAAAACCTATGATTTGGGGGTCAACTCCTTCATTACCAAGCCGGTCACCTTTGACCGCCTTGTCGAAGTGGTGAGGGTGCTTAGAAAATACTGGATTGAGATCGTGGCAATCCCGGCAAACGCCTAGATCAGTATGATTTTTGTTTGAATCAATCAAAAGCCCCGTCGTGAAAACTCACGGCGGGGCTTTCTCATGTGGATGGGCAAAGGCAACCCGCATTGGCCTGAAGCAGTCCCCTCGGCCTTTCCATCAGGCCTGTACCAGAAATCCGGTCAGCCGGAATGCCGATCTGATCCGCTTCATGTCCATGATACGCAACAACGAAACAGTTGAGCATTTTGCGCAATATATTGTTCATCAAGACAATTGAAAGTTGCTCTGAAACACCCGGTTACGGCCTCTCGTTAAGGGAATACAGTGGCCTTTCATACTACACCAAATGCTTGCACGCGGTCTTCGCACTCTTCTCACTGCTTGCATCAAGGGGAATGAAATGACGAACAAGACCCGCGTCTTGATCCTTGACGATGACAACGATGACATTTTTCTCGTTCAGGAATTGATCGAGGAAATTGATGCGCCGGGCTACCAGGTCACGTCGACAAACTCGCCCACCGAAGCAGCAAAAATACTGAGTGGTGGCAAGGCTGATATTGTCCTTTGCGACTACCGCATGGGACGCATCACCGGGATCGATTTCATCAAGGAGCAGCGAGACCGCGGCGATGACACCCCCATTATTCTGCTGACCGGTGTCAATGATCGCTCGACAGATGAAGCCGCACTGAAGGCTGGCGCCTCCGACTTCATCTCCAAGATCAACCTTCGTCCTGACACACTGGACCGCTCAATCCGTTACGCATTGGCCAGCACCCAACGCCAACGCGTATTCCAATCGGTGCTGGAGAACGTGAATGCCGGCGTGGTAATGGTGGACGAGAATCTGGTTCCAAGTGTTTGGAATCCGGAATTCGAACTGATTGTCGAGCATGCGACGGGCAAGCGAAGTGACGAAGCGACCCATGCTTTTCTTCAAATGGTGTTGGAGGAGAAGCAAAAGCTGATCGTCAAGAACCGGGTGTATGAGAAAAAGGTTTCTTACACAGCCGACAAGGCAATGGTCTTGTTGCTGCACGATGTAACCAAGCATATTGAAGCGCTTCGCGAGCGCGAGGTTGCCAAGAACAAAGCCGCGCATCTGGCGATGAACTGCTCCCTGACCGGCTTGCCAAACCGCAACTCATTCGTTGAGCGGATCGAAGTGGAAATCGAGAATGCCGAGCGATATGGCTACGAGTTCTTTATGCTGAACCTTGACCTCAACAAGTTCAAGGAAGTCAACGATGTCTACGGCCATCACACCGGCGACGCCCTGCTGAAAGAGGTCACAAGCAGGTTCAAACAGGCATGTCGCAAAGGCGATTTCCTCGCTCGCCTCGGCGGCGATGAGTTTGTGGCTATTCAACGCTGCGATCCCGGCACTGAGGATCAGATACCAGAGCTGGCAAACCGGCTTATCGAGTGCGTTGAAAACGTGATGAATATCGATGGAATCGAGCTCCAGGTCGGGATCAGCATCGGCGTCGCCCGATATCCGGAACACGGTCGCAATGCCCAGGAACTGTTGTCCAATGCAGACACGGCGATGTACCGGGCCAAGCGTCAGACAGGCGGACAGGTCCAGGCCTTCAATGAGGACATGGACAGGAAAATCCGCGAGGCACGCATGTTGGGGCAGGAACTGCGGATTGCCGTCGACGCTGGAGATATCGATGTCCACTTCCAGAGCCAGGCCGATGTGGAGACAGGTATCATCACAGGGCATGAAGCCCTTGCGCGATGGAACCACCCCAGACTTGGCGATATATCGCCGACCACATTTATCCCGATAGCCGAGGAGCGTGGCCTGATCGCCAGACTGGGTCAGGCTGTCCTCGAGAACGCCTGCAGAATTGCAGCACAGTGGCCAACGCCCTTGACGGTCGCCGTAAACGTTTCTCCTGTTCAAATTCGCGATACCAACCTCATTGAGATTGTCCATCGGGCATTGGTCGATTCAGGCCTGCCGGCAGAGCGGCTGGAGCTGGAAGTCACCGAAAGCGTTCTGATCGATGATAAGATTCGCGCATTGCATGTTCTGCGGGGCTTGAAAAATCTTGGTGTTTCGATCGCACTTGATGACTTCGGTACCGGGTTCTCGTCTCTTTCAACGCTGATTGCCTTCCCGTTCGACAAGATCAAGATCGACAGATCGTTCATCGAGGATTGCAACCGGAATGAGCAGGCAGCTCTCGTCACCCGCACTATCATAAATATGGGGATGCAGATGGGCTGCAAAATCATTGCCGAAGGCGTACAGACTGAAGAGCACATCGAATTTCTTCGTCAGGAAGGATGCCAGTCCATGCAGGGTTACCTGATTGGCAGGCCTTGCAGTAACGAAGAGCTGCTGGCCAGGATGTTGCGGGAAATCAGTGGCGGTGTTGCAAAGCGGGCAACGCAGGGACGTTTGACCGCATAAAACACAGTTTCCGCACCGTTGTCTGCGCCGCAGACTGTCTCGTGAAATACTTGTGCCCTTGAGAGCCATCTTCAGCGCATGGCTTGAGCCGAACCATGGCGTGCCCGGGCATACAGAAGTGCTGAACTCGCATGCCGCACAAGACAGCACTCAACAGCGAAGCTTGCATTTGCAAACCTGTTCATAAAAATAATCCGGGCCTGCACGGCAGGCCCGGATCACATTGACGGTTCAGCTTTCGTTTCGAACGTTACAGGCGAGGCGTCTCAAAAAGAAGCTTTCTGTTGATCTTTCCCGAAACCGTAAGCGGCATCTCGGCAAGGAACCGGATTTCCCGTGGCACGTAATACGAAGGCCGGCTTTCAGCAACCAGCGCTTTCAATGCTTCAGCGGTATCCGGGGTGGGCTCGGAGGAAACAACATAGGCGATCAGGTTCTTGTTGCCCTGGACCTCTTCAGCGACAACAACAACATCTCTGGTTTTTTCGTCGCTGCGGATCACTGTCTCGATCTCGCCCAGCTCCATGCGCACACCGTTGATCTTCACCTGAAAATCATTGCGGCCCATATAAACGATTTCGCCGTCATTGCGGAAATAGGCCAGGTCACCTGTCTTGTACAAACGCTTGTGTTGGATATCTTTCAGCGAAGTGGTCACAAAGCGCTCCGCAGTCAGCTCCTTGCGCGCCCAGTAGCCACGGGCGAGCTGGATACCGCCGATATGAAGCTCGCCAGGCACGCCGATTGGCGAGGGCTGACCACTCTCATCCAGAACATACAGGCCGGTATTGGACACCGGCTTGCCGATCGGGATCATCCGGTCTGACGAGTTGCGCTTGCAGTGATAGTAGCTCACATCCACTGCGGCTTCTGTCGGTCCGTACAAATTGTGAACTTCAGCATCGGCATTAGCCTTTTCGTAGAATCTTTCCACGCTGTCGAAACCCAGCGCCTCTCCTGAACAGAACAGCTTCTTGATCGGCAGCTTGTCGAGTTCTGGCAGCATCAGGAAAAGACGCAGCACCGACGGCACGAAGTGAAGATATGTGACCCGGTGCTCATCCATCAGCGTGTAGAGATACCGCATCGCTACATGGCCGCCCGGTTCTGCAACCACCAGCGTGGAGCCGACAGCAAACGACCAGAAGAATTCCCAGACCGATACATCGAACGTGTAGGGGGTCTTTTGCATTACCCGGTCTTCCGGGAGCAGACCGTACTCCTCATGCATCCACACAACACGATTGTATATTGCCTCATGCTCCACCGTGACGCCTTTTGGCTTGCCGGTCGAACCTGAGGTGTAAATCATGTAAGCCAGGGCGTCGGGTTCAGGTGCAAAGCCCAGATTATCCTCATTGCACTCGGCAATATCGGCTGCCCCGTCGCCAATGACGGTCACATTTGCATCCGGGGGCAAACAATCAGCCAGATGCGGCTGTGTCAGCACAGCTTTCGGCCGACAATCATCAATGATCTCCGCAATCCGCGACTGTGGGTCTTCGGTGTTTAGCGGAACATAGGCGCCACCGGCTTTTACCGTTGCCCAAATGGCAACCACCATCTCGATGCTCCGTTCCATGCAGATGCAGACAAAATCATCCTTGCCCACACCGGCTTCGACAAGTTGGCGAGCCAGTCGGTTTACCCGCCCGTTGAACTCACCAAAACGAAGGATCTCATCCTTGTAGATGATTGCCGGGTGATCCGGATCACGGTCAGCGGATTTTTCCAGCATTGAAACAAGACCGCCGTCATAGCCGTAGTTGACGCTGGTCTCGTTCCACTTGTTCATGACGGTGTCGCGCTCGGCCGGTGACATGATCTCATGAAACGCGAGCGAGCTGAAATGGTTGTTTGCAATATCGCCGGCAAGCGTCGCCAGCCGGCTGTAGACGCGTTCTGCATATTCCGGCTCAATATAGCTGGCTGTACGAATATCGATCTGTCCATTCTCAAGAATATGAAAATGAATATCCGCCTCGATACCGTCTGCCGGTAATGATCCCATGCTCACCACGAGGTCTGAGGCGCTTTCGCGATTGTAATAATTGTGTGCGGCAGCACTAACCAGGGAAATGCTTTGCTGAACGGCCACACGGCTTGCAAAGGCCGCAAATGCTTCACGGGCTTCAATGCCCAGCTGGACGACAGATTCGATACCTGCCTGCGTGGGCACAACGCCATTGACCAGTTTGAAAACCACTTCCTGGTCTTCAGAGATTCGACAGAAGTATACCCCCAGTACCGAGAGAGCCAGTGTGGTACGGGCCATATCAGGGAATGATCGCGCCAAGGCGTCTATTTGAGATTGCCAGTTGCTGTCACCCAGAACCTGGGACTTCCTGGTACCCTTTGACACACGCCGATACAGATCAATATCTGACAGCTTCGTGAAATCGATATTGCTTGTTTCTGCAACGCTATCAAAACGCGCTTGAGCTAAGTTATTCATCCGCCAATCCCTGCTTCAGTCCGTTATCTTTATTTGGTTGAGGCGTCTCGGACATATGCCTGCATAGGTTGAAATACCCGGTTTTCAATAAGGAACGCTTACGCCGGTTGGTATACTTTCGGTAACCGGAAATGGCGCAATTCAAGCCATTTTGGACACGATTGCTTAAGCCGACTGGCCGGATCGGCGTTGGCTGATGACGTCTTCAATGGTTTGATGGCCGTTGGTCGCGCAGTCCCAAAACCTCACGTCTACACGCATGGTTTCGGGCGGAAGCCACTTCTCAGGTGCTCAGGCACCAGCCCTACACGACAGCAGCAGCGGGTCAACAGCTCAACTCACATGACCAGAGCGCAGTTCATGGATGGTCTTGCGAACCTTTTCCCATTGTTCAGCTTCGCCTATCCTGCACGGGAGTTTGTTGGCTTCCTATGCTTAATCAACCGTCAACATATCTATGCAAGTTTTAACCGCCCCGTGGGACGGGGGGTAAGCACGCGTGGCGTACATATTCTGATCAAGCCCGGAGTTGTGGTTCTCTCCCATCAGCTCCGGGCCTTTTCTGTCGCCAATCTGAATGCTCATGCTTATCTCAATACAGAAACAGCGGTCAATTCAGACGCCTCCCACAGCTTGATTTCTCACTCAACCTGCCTGTCCGGCACCTAACCACCTGAGAAGCGTGTTTCGACCGAAACCATGCGTGTAGAGGTGAGGTGTTGAGGGCGCGCCGCCATCGGCTGTTAGACTTGTAATTATACCACATTTTCTCAAGCGAGCGGGTGAGGCAAATCAATGTAAAGCCGGGCCAACCCTGATCTATTTGCGAAATTATCAAGGTCCCTCTTGTGAGTTTCCCTTGCAAACGATCTTGAAGAAGGCCGCCGGGTTACCCCTCCTCGGCGGCCTTTGCTATTTATGCCTACCCAGTGACATCCCACAGCTCAGTTTCAGACCGAACCTGCTCTGACTGGCCTGCGCTGTTGTGTCCAATGCGGCCAATCTTGAACAAGCCGCGTATGGCCACGACAACGGTAGTGATGGAGTAAAGATTGCACATGCAGTCAGGCCTAGACATCAAGTAGACGTGATGCAACGTGAATTGGCCTGATGATCTTACTGGGCGCACCCAAGCGTTAAAGTTCAAGAATATAAGGCAGCAAGCGCACGAGAGTAGCTAGTTAGCGCTCGAACCGCTCAGAAAACGTGGAATTAAATCACCACTCGCCCGGAAACGAAAACCTGGCTTTGTTGGTATGGAATGATGAAAACAATTGGCTCATACAAACGTCCGCTAGCGATGATAACGATGATCGTTGCTGGCATTGCTATTGGAAACGGTTTCGTCGGCCCGCATTTGTTTGGTCCAAATCAGCTGAGAGGCACAGTTGTATCTGCAGAGGCCACTAAAGGCCAAACTGGCTTTACCACTGTTTATAAAGATCCGAACGGCCCTGGTCCCGATGGTAACAGGTTTGTCGGACGCAGAAATTACACGATCGTATCTGGAATGATCATCGATCAGTCAAAAGGCTTCGAAATATAACCACGACAGTTCAGTGCGCGGTGCTTTCAGCATTTATATGACGATTTTTTGATGTGAATTACAATGTGTAGATTTTTGCACTAAACGTTAGTACGTTAACGAATTGTAATATAGCAGCAAAAACTACAGGTATTTATTTGTCGTAACTACTCCATGCAAAACAGAGGAGAGTATTCATGCTAGATTTTAATTTCCCTGCACTGTCAATGATGACGTTTGCTGCTACCTTGCTGTGGGCTGCATGGCAATATCAAGATGTTAAGAGAGCGAAAGTTCGAAACCAGGAGCGTCGCTAAACTTATAAATCTGGTTGAGGTGTTTGTGATGTCAGAGCAAGTCCGTATCGACACGATAACAGCAGAGCAACGACAGGCCATCTGGCTCAATAACCTGTTGGCTGAAAGGAGAAACATGATAACACGCCTATCCCAGACAGAAGCGCGGCAGGGTGATCGAAGGATGGTCAACCTGCGTATCTTGATCGTCGCGACCACCCTATCTGCCGGCGGACTGATGATGACCGCAATGTTGGTCTAGTTCGTAGTCAAAGGGTTAGCCAACCTGACTTGTAATCCAATTCTAAAACGCGAACTGAAAAGAGGTTAAGTTATGAGCAACGTCATTCTCAAAGTACGAACCGACGTTGACACTCCCAACACCGGGATCGAAGCTAACCAGCGTCTATCGTTGTTGCTGTCAGGTTGCCTGGCAGACACGTACCTGTTGATGGTCAAAACCCAAGGGTATCATTGGAATGTGGTCGGCCCGTTGTTCCATTCGATCCATCAGCTCACGGAGGAGCACTATACAAATCTGTTTGCTGCTGTAGACAAACTAGGGGAACGGATACGGGCACTTGGGTACCCTGCACCCACGAGTATCACTCAGCTCATATCGTTAAGCGAGATAGCTGAAGATACCGGGAACCCGGCCACAGAGGACATGCTTGAAACGTTGTGCAACGATCATGAAATAGTGGTGCGACGCTTCCGGTCGGCTATCCCGCAAGCTGAAGCGGCCGACGATCATGTCACAGCAGATATGCTGACCAATCGAATTGCCTACCACGAAAAAGCAATCTGGATGTTGCGTTCGTTGCTGGCTCAATGACCAACTTGGAAATTGAGATGGAACGTCCGACAGTGTGACAAAGCAGCATATCCGACCGTTCGCTCAGATAGTCAGTTATCGGGAGTACAGTAGACATGCCTGCCAAGCGCCAAGGACTTTCGAATTTGACCTGGACCAGACTGTTGGCACTACCGCGACCACACCTCCATTGGCTTGTGGTTCGGTTTAGTTAAACCAACGTGCGTTTCCCATATGGGACGCCATTTCTCGCCATGCCCGAGTTGATATCGGGGAATTCGCCGTCGTGGTTACGTCGGCCGATGTATCCAGACACCGGATGTGTCGTTGGACCGCCTGCGCGCTCAGTCGAACCGGTCCCACAGACCGTCAAGGTCGCCCTGCACCGTACCTGTCTGGCACTGTTTCGTCGCGATCGGCGTGTCGATGTCAGGTTCGTAGATGTCCAGGAAACCCTCTGGCTGGGACTCGCCGCCCTTCTGGATGCTGCGGCCGACATCATAAAAATAGCCCTTGTTGCGGAAGCCCAGCCGCGCCCAGATCGCGCTGCCCATGCCGTTCCAAGGCGTGTAGACGACGTCTTCCTGCTTGCTCTGAATTTCCAGCTCCGGCGCTTGTCCTGACTTGCCGTACCGGTAGAGATACTGGCCGTTCGGCAGGTCGCAGATCGTTACCTCTCGGCTCGACCCTTGGATCTTGCAGTGAAACAGTACGCCAGCCTCGAACTGCCCGCAATTCGGCATGGCGTGGGCCAAGGGGGCCGCTAACAGCAGGGCGACGAGAATTGTCAGAATGCGCAAAGGAACCTCCCAAGATGTTCGCTGGTCAGTAAAAACTCTTATTATGAGAATGTAAATCCGAAGGCGACTGCTTGTGGCACAACGCGGACTATCTGCCCGACTTGCAAGTTGGTCTGCTTACGAGGGTGAAGCAGAGATACTCGACGGAAATCAAAACCGGCTGCTTCTGACCCAACTCGGACACCAAGACGATGCTTCAAACTGTGCCACTCAAACCAGTAAGTCTTATACTTGGGCGTGGAAAAGCATCGGCCCATACCCGGTAGTCTGTGTGGTAACGCCATTGTTTATGGGCGGGGTGTAAACACAGCATCAGCTGTGCTAGCTTTTCCAGTATGAGCAACCCTATAGACATCAATAGGAAAACTTCGTTGGGCAGTGCAGCTTTACAAAGTCCATTTAATTGCCTTTTGACTGTCATTATCTCGACCTTCATTAGTCTGGCAGCAATGGCTATTGACTCGCGAACTGCAGATGCTGGTCAAGCCAGCGACGTGGCGGTGAAAGCACCGCTGGACGGGAAAGTTTTTATTGGTGCCCTCGGTCCGGAAGGTAAGCCGAAAGATGTCGAGGATCGCTTTGTATTCGAAAATGGTACCTTCGTGTCAAAGGAATGTGAACTACGCTGCGAGTATCCTGCTCGTCCTTATTTTGTGCGCGAGGCTGGAGAAAGAATTGAGTTTCTGAGCGAAACAAGATGCCCCTACAAGGATGCCTCGATCGTTTGGCGAGGCGTTGTTGAAGATGACACGATCAAAGGCGTTGCAACCTGGACGATTAACCGTTGGTACTGGACAATCGAGAGGAAGTATGAGTTTTCCGGCAAGCTCAAGCAATCTGTCGCTCCGTTAGCACGCGCTGACTAGAATGAGCGACACACCGGACGGTGGCATGCTCAATTGGCAAGTTCTTGCCAAAGTCACACTTTTTGTCCTCCTCATAGTTGCCGGCAATTACCTGACGCATTTCATCACTGGTCTCCTAGATTTTGATATTCGACCAAGCAATGAGGACGCTGTTCATCGTACTATCCTTATCGCTGCAACCCTCTATTCCGTGTTATTGGCCATACCTTTTGTACCGGGTGCGGAAATCGGCATTGCACTTATGACCATGCTTGGTCCACCAATTTCGCTTCTCGTATACGCCTGCACAGTTGCTGGCCTGACCATCAGCTACGTCATTGGTCGGTTGCTTCCCCTAAAGATGTTGATCGGATTCGTGCTAAGGCTTCGACTGACGCGAACGGCGAACTTTCTGGAGTCTTTGGAGCCGCTTAACCGAGACGAACGGCTTGCTGTTTTGGTCGAGAAGGCACCTACGCGCATCTTGCCATTCTTGCTGCAGCACCGACACATTGCACTTGCGATGGCCCTCAACATTCCAGGCAATTTTGTTATTGGAGGCGGTGGAGGAATTGCCATATTCGCAGGTATCAGTCGCCTCTACTCAATGCCCGCATTTCTTTTGACTGTTGCGCTGGCAGTGTCGCCAGTACCACTCGCAGTTTTCCTGATCGGCAAATCAGTGCTGTCTCTTTGACAAGACCATACTTCAGGTACGATTTGCGAAGCACGCAATGTCGGCTCTTGTTATTTTCAGAAGCAATAATGATTAGCGACCGAGGGTCCGGAAGTGACTCGGAACGGTCATTCGCCGGATCTAACGCAGTCTCGCGGAAGCAAACCTGGACGAAAGGTATCAGGCGACAACCGGAAAACTAAGGCCGGCCAAATTACAATCGCTGGGTCTTGTTTTGCCGAAGCAGTAGTATTGGTTCAGCTCAGTAGGTCGTTAACGCGAGGATCTCTTTCAATGAACCTTTCGAATCAAGCGCGCTTTCGATCAAGGCTCAGAGCAGATCTCTTTGTGCTTGTTGTGACCTATCTGCCGGACGATTGCGCCTATCTCCATCAGTTGCTTAGCAAGCGGGTTCGTCTTACGCCACACCATGCCAATCGTCCGGGAAGGGCAAGGTGGTGCAAAGCGCGCCAAAGAAACCTGGGCAAATCGGGTTTCGAACGGCAACGCCATCTCGGGGATTAAGTCAGCCCCATTCCGGCGCCAACCATCTGCACGAGGGTCGACAACGAGCTGCCTTCCATGATATTGCACGGCTGGTCGTCCGTCATCTGGCAAAAGCTCAGAGCTTGGTCACGAAAGCAGTGCCCCTCCTCCAGAAGCAAGAGCCGCATTTCTTTCAGCTTCTTAGGACTAGGCACTGGTTTTTCGGTCTCGCTCAACGGACGCACCAGCACGAAATCCTCCTGGAACAACTCGAATTCCTGTAAAGCCGGTTCCGAAATCGGCAAGGCCACGATTGCTGCGTCTAGCCGCGAATTGAGCAAGTCCGCAATCAACGACCTGGTGACTGTCTCGCGCGGATGCAGCTCGAGTGCTGGCATCCGCGCGGACAAGCCCTTGATGATGTCGGTAAGTAGGTAAGGGGCGACCGTGGGGATGATGCCCATGCGCAACCTGCCCACCAGTGGCCGTTCCGTTGAACGGGCAAGATCGTCGAGTTCATCGACTTCCACTAGAATCTTGCGTGCCCGGGACAAGAAATCCTCGCCGAGCGAGGTCAATCGAATCTCCCGCGTCCGGCGCTCGACCAGCGGTGTGCCCAGCATCGTCTCAAGCTCCTTGATCTGCAGCGATATTGCCGGTTGCGAGATGCCACAGGATTCTGCAGCCCGGCCGAAATGGCCGAAACGAGCGAGGGCGTCGAAGTAGCGCAGGTGTTTGAGCGTCAAGCCAATCATTTGTCCAGCTTATCGTTTCAGTTAGCAGAATAAATTGGTTTTTATGAACTGGCAAAGTTAAAGTGACCCTAGATGATGAGTGCTTAATGGCCTTGCCGAACAAGGAGGATACGATGAACGAACACACGTCTATAAAGGGTGGATGCCCGGTCATGCACGGTGGCAACACCGAAATGAACAATAACCCGACCAAGTGGTGGCCCAACGCGCTGAACCTGGACATCCTGCATCAGCACGATGCCCGTGTCAGCCCGATGGATCCAAACTACGATCATCGCGAGGCGGTGAAAGCTCTCGATTTTAAGGGCGTATGGGACGACGTTGATAAGCTTTTGACCGACAGCCAGGACTGGTGGCCGGCCGACTGGGGCCACTATGGCGGTCTATTCATCCGCCTGTCATGGCACGCGGCCGGGTCTTACCGCCTTGGCGACGGCCGCGGCGGCGCCGGCAGCGGCAACATCCGCTTCGAGCCCCTCAATTCTTGGCCGGACAATGCCAGCCTAGAAAAAGCACGGCGCCTGCTGTGGCCGGTAAAGAAGAAGTACGGCAATGCACTC
>CAVOQE010000010.1:0-16257 GCA_963698275.1 uncultured Alphaproteobacteria bacterium
ACCACCACGATTGCCAAAGCCACCCTGCCTCCTGAGTGCACGATCAGCACGCCTGCCAATAGCCCGTTGCGGTCTGAAACCGCCGTTTGCGTCCATAAGGGGCAACGCGTCCTCAGCATCTGCCATCGCGTCTTCGGTCAAGTTTTCCAGAATGGAGGTTTGCGTCATCGACATCACCGGCGCCGCAGACGCTGAAACGCCTGCAGTGCCTGTGCCTATCATCAGGCAAATCAATGTTATCAATAGCTTTTTCAATTTGCTCACTTCATGGGGTGCCGATTTCGAGACGGACCATGCATCATTGCACATGAACACGTGATGAACATCCAAATACCCCCTCAAAAGCCAGTGAAGCGCGCAAACTCCGCTATTGGTGCCCTGTCTGTTTTCAGGGAGTTGATCGGCGCTGCGGGATCAGGAACGCCTAGCGCAATGCCGCAAAACAACATCCAGTCGTCCGGCGGGTCGGTGTAGCGGGCAACCGATTTATGCCACATGGCCCAGAATTCCTGGCCGCATGTCGCAAGCCCGCGCGCAGTTGCCGCCAACATCAGTGTCTGGATAAACATGCCGGCGTCAGACCACTGGCCGGGTTGCATCTGACGGTCGAGATAGACAAACAGGCCCACCGGCGCAGAGAACAGTTCAATGTTGCGGCCAAACTGCTTCATCCGGCCCGGTTTGTCCTCGCGCCCCACGCCAATGGTGGCATACAGATCCTCGCCGCACTTGTGACGCCTGGCGAAGTACGGCTCTTTCAGGTTTTGCGGGTAAATGCGGTACTCACTGCCCTCGCCCCGAGGCAGGTCGCTCACCTGCCCCTTCACGTCATCAATGAGGGCGGCAAGCGGTTCTCCGCTCAGCGCGATGATGTTCCACGGCTGCAGATTGCCCCCGGACGGCGCGGTTGCGGCAATGGCGAGCAGGTCTTCCACCGTTTTGCGGTCTACGGGTTTGTCTGCGAGAAATGCACGACAGCTGTATCGTGCGCGTGCTGCGTCTTCAACATTCATGGGATACCACCAGCCAGAGAAAATTCAGATGGCATTAAGAGTAGAGCAAGAGCCGCCGGTTTGGAAACCATCGCGATGGCTAAGGCCAGTCGCATATCCGCGATGGCAGGTCTTCCAGCGCCACCTGATCTTCGCTGGTGACCTTACCGCGCACCGAAATACCGGCCGTGTGCACGCTGTGCGGTGTTCCTGAAATCAGGGGGTGCCAGGGATGCAGCGGTTTTTCTTCCCAGATCAGCCGATAGGCGCAGGTGTCGGGCAGCCAGCCAAGCTCAGTGACATTGGCCGGATCCAGCTTGATGCAATCATCGACGATATCATGCCGGTTTGCATAGCTCTTGCAGCGGCAGGTCCGGCAATTGAGCAGCTTGCAGCTGACGTCGGTAGTATATATATCACCGGTGTCTTCATCTTCCAGCTTGACGAGGCAGCAGCGCCCGCATCCGTCGCACAGAGATTCCCATTCCTTGCGCGACATATCCTTGAGTTTCTTGACCTCCCAAAACGGGGTTGAAGAATTCATGTTTCGGTGCTCAAGATCATGTGAAGTTGGAAAGTTGTTCAATTATCTGTTTTAAGTTAGGCTCTTAACGGGATCCGGACCATGTATCCAAATCAGCAGGCTCGGCTGGCGTAACAAATATGAGCACAATTCGACTGACACTACTGGTTGACGATGGCTCATCACAGCACCTGACAATACCGGAAGCAAGAGATTGATTGACAATTCGATATTCAGGAAAATTTTCCAGTTCTTCATGAAACTGGATGAGTTGTTTTCCCACTATGCCTTCGAGCTGTACGATGGTCTCAGGCGCGGCTGGCTTGCGTATTCCCAGTTTCTGATGCGCTTCAGGGTAACCGGCATCAAGCGGGTCATAGTCGATTTGTTCGATGATGCCGCCACATTCGGCACTGTCTTTGCGCTTGGCGTTATCACTGTCGCCCTGCCGACACTGAATGAAACCGACGATATCTGGAATTCAGGCCGCCAGTACGCGGTCACCTTCACTGACATCAATGGCGAAATAATCGGCAAGCGCGGCGTTTTGCAGGATGATGCCATTCCGCTGGAAGAAGTGCCGCCGCATCTGGTCAAGGCCGTGCTGGCGACCGAAGATGTGCGTTTCTTTCAGCATTTCGGCGTTGATGTGGTGGGCACCTTCCGCGCCATGATTGCCAATGCCAAGGCGCAGGATGTTGTCCAGGGCGGCTCAACCCTGACCCAGCAGCTTGCCAAGAACCTGTTTCTGTCGCCTGAACGCTCCTTGCGCCGGAAAGTACATGAAGCGTTCCTGGCATTGTGGATCGAGGCCCGGCTGAGCAAGGCTGAAATCCTCAAGCTGTATCTTGACCGTACCTATCTCGGCGGCGGCACCTACGGCATGGAAGCGGCGACGCAGTTTTATTTCGGCAAATCGGTTCGTGATGTGAACCTGCCTGAAGCCGCCATCCTGGCCGGCCTGTTCAAGGCGCCGTCAAGCTATGCCCCGCATGTCAATCGCGAAGCCGCGATAGCGCGTGCCAGCGTTGTTCTGGCCCGCATGCTGGATGTTGGCTACATCACCCAGGGCCAGTTTCTCGACGCAACCCAGAACCCGGCCAAGGCAATTGAAAACGACATCTTTGCCAGCCCGAATTACTTTCTTGACTGGGCCTACAAGGAAACGCTCGCCGTCATGGAAGAGCAAAACCTGACGGATGACTATGTTGTCGAGGTCAAGACCACCATTGATCTGGCGATGCAGAAGGCTGCAGAACTGGAGACTGCCAACATGCTGGCGGCAGAGGGTGAACGCTACAATGCCAGCCAGGCAGCCCTGGTTTCGATGACGCCCGGCGGCGCCGTGAAGGCAATCGTTGGCGGCAACAATTATGAAGAAAGTCAATTCAACCGGGCCACGGACGCATTGCGCCAGCCCGGCTCGGCATTCAAACCGTTCGTTTACCTTGCTGCCCTGCTCGACGGCATGACACCTGAAACGTCAATTGTCGATGCGCCGATAACCATCGGCAAATGGTCACCAAGAAACTATTCACATCGCTATGCAGGGCGCACAAATCTGATCACCGCACTGGCGAAATCCTACAATACCGTTCCGGTCCGCATCATGGCCCAGATCGGGCGCAAGAAAATCATCGACGCCGCAAAGCGCGTCGGTGTTCAGGCCGAGCTTTTGTCTGTGCCGTCCATGGTTCTTGGCGCAAATGGCATGACGGTTCTGGACATCACCCGGGGATACGCAACATTTGCCAATGGCGGCAGATTGAGCAACCCGCACACGGTGCTGGAAATCCGTCGCGCTTCGGGCGAGGTCATTTACAACCGCAGACGCCATGCACCGCCTGAACGCCAGGTCATCCCGGCATCGGTTGCCGGCGACCTCACCCGCATGATGGGGCAGGTGATAAAATCCGGCACTGCCCGGCGGGCCGACCTTGGCTACACGCCTGCAGCCGGCAAAACCGGCACGACCCAAAGCTATCGTGACGCCTGGTTTGTGGGCTTCACGGGCAAGTACGTCACGGGTGTCTGGTACGGCAATGACGATTACTCACCGACCCGCCGGGCAACCGGCGGTTCAATCCCTGCACGCACCTGGAAAGCCTACATGCTGCGGGCCGACAGGGCCAAGAGACCGATATCACTTATCGGCCTGCCTGCTGAAGAAGAACACTTTGCTTTCCTGGAGAACAACCGCAATACACTGGACAATATCGGAGGACCTGAAGTTGAGGTTGCAGCCATACAGACCACCGAGGAAATCCAGATCGACGGATCCGGCGAAGATTCAGGCGAGGATGCTGTCGTCAACGTGCTGAGAGACATGTTCACCCTGTTCAAGAACGAGGATAGCAAACTCAAGGTTATCAAATCGAAGAGGGCAACAAACGCGCGCCGTTCGGCGAAGACCCGTCGCGCTGAAAAACGACGCCGCCGGGGAAACGTTCGCAAACGCAATTCCAAGAGATTGCGCCAGCTGCTTCAGTCACGTTAGATCAGGTTCACGGGTTAAGCTTGAACCCAGGTTGACCTGAAAAAATCCCCTGTGGATCAGGTTGATTCTTGTCACAACTTGCCGCGCTATGGACTATAAAGGTGTATGAGAATTCGAGCCGGTTATGGGAGTGGACGTGGTTTCACCGAAAACCGGCCTATTAGCAGCGTTGTAGAAATATGAACCCGTCAGTCAGGTTTGCGGTGAGTGTTCTGGTTGGTGTTACTGTCGGCATTGTCAGCGCACGCTATATGACGACGGAACAGAGCCCCTTCTTCACCCATCAATATGGCAACTGGAATAACTGGCCCGTGGCCGGAAATCCGTCAAACAACCCATACACGCAGGCCAAATTCATTGCCAACGGCCAGTTGCCGGAACACTTCAGTGAAGTGCTGACGTTTTACCGGAACCAGGACGATGGCGGAGACAAGCTGACGGAAGACTGCACGTATCTGATGTCTGTAGACAGGCCTACGGCGCGCCGGTGGTCGATATCCCTGACGGGAAATGCAGGCGGTACACCGCAGGTGCTGACCCAGAACGATGTCATGTCGATGGGCGAGAAAGTCACAGTCCTGCTTTCGGCCTCACCTCAACCGGGCAATTGGCTGCGCATGTCGAATGCCGACGATCCGCGAGTCGTGTTTCGTTTGTATGACGGCGACACGATCACTGCACAGGGAACCGGCAGCGGTGCACTTGGGCTGCCAAGTCTGACGCGGGTATCGTGCTCATGACATCAACCAGAACATTCTGGGCTCTGTTCACCGTGCTGACGGCGATAGCAGCTCATCTTTGCTACATCCTGTTTGTGCCGTCACAACAGTTTCAGACCAAGCTGGACACCATCCTTGCCGAAAACGGCATCAACAAGCTGACACTGGCAGTGCCGGGAACGGCTGCTGCCAGCATAGCAGAATATCCCGGTGAGCTGACATATGCGCTTTGCCTGTTTGACCTGTCCACCGGACCGCTTCGCATCAATGCCCGGGTGCCGGATCAATACTGGGCTCTGGAGGTCTACAACACGCGCGGCGGAACCATTTACACACTGAACGACCAGCAGGCTCCCCGCAAGCAGTTCAGCCTGTATTTGTATGATGATGATCCCGATCCGGAAGCCATCGTGAATGCAGCCAATTCGGTCGGAAGCAGCATTAATTCCATAACCATACTGACAGGCACCCAGACCGGCATCGTGGTCATTCGTTCAGCCGCAGCAAACCGGCTTGAAGCTGCGAGATCTGCGGAGGCATTGCAGAATACCTCCTGTTCGCTGGCCAGCAGCTAGAGTATCCGCGCTGATCAAGCGAGCGCGCCTTGAATGTGATGTGAAACCCGGCCGCAAATCAGCGTTAGACTGATCGCTCTGTGCCGGACGCACGGGTAGGATGCTCAAACGCGTTGTCGCGGCGTTCTCTTCGCACGCCGGGAAAGATAATGACCTCGCACTCAGCCTCGGGCGCCGGCTTACGCGGCGCACTTTTCCGGTGCGGGTTCAAAAAGTCCAAAACATTTGTCATTGCGGGTGGCACCTTGAGGCCTCTGATTGCAACTACACATGCAAGTAGGCAACCGGTTTGGTTAAAAATTGACTAACCTTGGCGGCAAGCAAGGCATTAAGATGATTTATGATCAGTGCCTGACCTACCTCAGGAAGGCCCGGCCGTGCCGGTCTTCCACCTCCAAAACCCAAATATCCGGGTCATATCCGGCCTGTCTGGCCAGATATTCATCAATCTGTCCTTGCGGCACAGGGGTCTCAAAGCGAGGTTCAAAAATCCGGTCACCGAGGTCATCCAGCAGCGGTCCCGCCGGCGGACCCATCAACCAGACTTCGTCATCGCTGATTCGAATACAGATATAGATGCTGCCGGCATCCAGCGCGCCTTTGCGAACAACCACACATGGCAATGCCTCCAGATCGCACCGCTTGCGATAGGCAGAAATCCAGATATCGGATTTTACCGACATTACAGATATCCTGTCAGGCGGGCCGTTGGTTCATTGAACAGCAATACTGGCCTGCTCATTTGTGCCCTGAAGCTCCTGCAACAGCTCGTCTGACACCTTTCCGGTGACCGGCCAGCCTCTGTCTGCCTCAAATGTGCGAATGGCGATCTTTGTCTGTTCGCCCAGTTGACCATCGATCTTGCCCGGTGAATACCCCAGCTTTGCCAGCGCGGATTGCACCTGATGCACCGCGATACTGGTATTGCCGGCATCGCTCAACCGGCGCGCAAACTGAATGTGATCAAGCACCGGCCGCGTCACGGCACCGGTTACAGCCAGGCCGTTGAGAGCCTGGTACTTGCGAACCGCGTCGCGGGTATCGGCACCGGCCAGTCCATCCACCACACCATAATAGAGTCCAAGCGAAGCCAGCTCACGTTGTGCCAATAACACAAGAGACGGTTCCGGCTCACTGTCCGGCGGAAACGGAATCTCCAGTTCGCTGGCGTTTTCGGTTTGCAGAATAAGCTGTGCCAGCGGGTCTTCGGCGATTCGCCGGGAAGATGAGGATCTGACCTCAACATTCACCCTGGCCGATGGAAAAAAGCCCGTGCTGCGGCCCGCCGGAGCATCGTTTGACACTTCCTCGATCACCGGTGCCGACGCTGCTGCGGTGCGCTCAAATACGGCATGATCGCCCGACAATAAATTCATCCATACCGAACCTGCCAGAACGGCGGCCAAACCAGTTCCAACGATCAGGACGCCATGGCGCGGTTCGCGCATTTCGCCGGTATCGTCGTAATCGTGGTTCATCATGCCTCATGCCATGGAATTGCAGTTGCGATCGGGTCCAATTTCAATTGATGCCACAACTGGGTTAACACAGCCTTGCCTGACAGCAACAATTTCGCTTGCGGATATCACAGAAAAGCCTGAAAACTGCTGACTTGAGGAGCTGAAGGGACAATTTGATTAAAATTCAAATCAATTTTTATTAAAATACAAATCAAATAGTTTTTATGTATTTCACCTGAGTGAAACAGGAAATGCCCATAGTTACACCATGAATATTTGGATCAACCGAATGTCATGGGGTACAAGATGGGTATTACAAGAATTTTGATCGTGGGCGTGGCAGCACTGATACTGGCGCCAATGCCTCCTGAAGACACGACCGTGTCGGCCAACCAGCCACCGGCAGCAGAATTGCAAACACATCAACTGGTGTCCGTGGCTATCGGCACCTTCACCGATGTCAGCTCGTTCTGCCAACGTCAGCCGCTAACCTGTACAGCAATGAGTGATGTAGCATCCATTGCCCAGGCCAAGGCCAAATATTCAGTCCGGCTGGCTTACGAATGGGCCAATGGCACAGGCATTTCCGCCGGCGCCGCTCACCCCGCTGCGGACGATGCACTGCCTGTTTCCGGCACTCATCATGAAGTAAACGAGATGCCTGAGCCGGACGCTGCCGGCGGAAAGAGCATTTCTGACCTGCTCAATTCGTCGTCAGCCGATCCGCTGATTACGGGTTCGACCACGAAAATCGCTGACGCTGACACCGGCACCAACACACTGCGTATTGAAGACATTTTGCCGGACTGGCGAGGTCCTGAACCAAGCCGGCAAGGCTAGGCATTCGGGGTATTGCACTCGACAGTCAGATCCCGACAGCTACTGAACAATAACCCCACCCGGCATCCCAACCGGGCTACTGGGCCGCAAAGCACACCTGCCCATTAGTGTTTTGCGGCCTTTTTTTTCAGTTCGCACCACAGATGCCGACCAATGCCGGTTCGGTCTCCAGATGACCAGGTTGAGCAATAGCAGGTGCGATGCTGTGGCGGCTTGTTATCACTGACCTGACCCTTTATCGAATAGTAAATCAGCCGGCTATTTCAGGCATCAGGGAGTTCTGAGCATTGAGTGAACCAAGTTTCGACCAGCTACTTGATGATTTCGAGTTCCTCGACGACTGGGAGGAGCGCTACAAATACGTGATTGAACTGGGCCGCGCGCTTGAGCCCCTTGAAGATGAAGCCCGAACGCCTGACAACAAGGTGCAAGGCTGCGCAAGCCAGGTCTGGCTGGTGTCTGAAACAGACAGTTCAGGCGCAAATCCGGTTTTGACGTTTCGCGGCGACAGCGATGCATTGATCGTCAAGGGACTGATCGCCATCCTGCACATTTTGCTGTCCGGACGCGCGCCCCGCGACATCATTGAGACCGATGTTCAGGCTGCTCTGGGAAAACTGGGCCTGCACGAAGCGCTTACACCACAAAGATCCAACGGCCTGGCCGCCATGATTTCCCGGCTGAAAGCTGATGCTGCCCTACTGGCGGCCTAAACCTTAAACCGCCAGTGAATCCGGTTCACCCTGATCACACTGGGAAAGGTCGATTTGCAGGTCTGCTGCGGGAATACAGGCATCAAACCCCAATACCTGCCTGATCGACCCGTCAAACGCTGCAAACGGCAATCGCAACCAGAACTGGACCAGGTGATCCTTGGTGATGCGGGGCGATTTTATAGCCCCCTGCATTGGCAGACCTGTCTCGACAACGGATGAACAGGCGCGCTGCCAGTATCCGGCGCTGGACATCCGTTCAAGTTCGCTTACCTGAAGTCCGGTAATCTCGCGGTCGAATACGTCACGCAGTTGCGTGCCGGCCAGCCGGACACGAAAGCGGCCAGCCTGTTGCACGTCAATCAGACTTACGTGCGGAAGCAGTTGGGGAATTGCAACCGGCGTAAACACCTGGCGACGCGGGATCGCACCATCGATGCTGCAGGAAAGCCAGTAGTCAAACAGCTCGCATTGCGCAGGCAACACAAGTTGCGCCCGAAAGGCATTAAAATCGCCGATCACGATCAGTTCCGTCCTCAAAGCCGTAGCATGTCCCGCACAATCACATGCGGTTTTACAAAGCAGAACATGCAATCAAAAATGTCCAAAACGCCGGTTTTGACTCAATCAGAATCACAAACGCTCCTGTTCGCTCCTTGTGGATATTGGCCATCGGGCAACTGATCCGCAAGGGACACAATGGCGATCAGTGACAAATAAACAAAAGCCAGCACACGTTTAAACGAAAGGCAGCATGCGTTCGCAAAAAACGCATGCTGCCATGACATGTCCAGAACGATCAGAATTGCGGATCTTGAACAACCTGATCAATGATAAGGTTTCACGCCCGCTTGCGGCGGCCCTGTCCGAGGCCGATTTTCTTGGCCAGCTTGGAACGTTCAGCCGCATAATTCGGCGCGACCATCGGATAGTCGGATTTGAGGCCCCATTTCTCACGGTACTCTTCCGGCGTCATGTCATAAGACGTACGCAGATGCCGTTTGAGGGATTTGAATTTCTTGCCGTCTTCAAGACAAATCAGATAGTCCGCAGTAATGGAGCGATTGATAGCAACTGCGGGTTCGGGTGCCGGTCCGTTGTTGGCTGCGCCTTCTTGAGCAGCCTCAGACAAAGCACCATGAACCTGTTTGATCAATGCGGGTATATCTGCGGCGGGGACAGCGTTATTGCCCACATAGGCACAAACGATCTCGGCGGTCAGCTCAACATAAGTGGTATCATTTTCTTCAATTTCAGACATCTTTCGTCCTCTCAGGAATGTCGAATTAAATCTCTCCCCACCAGAGAACTTAAACTCGAGCCCTCTTTCGAACACTCGATTGAGGTTGGATTTAACTGTGAAACCAGTTAAAATCAAGAGATATACAAAAATCCATGCTTTTCTACGCACTATATTTCCAATATCCACAACAGCATCGAAATTCTTACGTAACGATACCTATGAATAATACGGATTTGAATTTGGTACTTTGCAGTAGTCTGACAATTATATCAGAAGAACCAACTATTGACCCTTATGACAGAGTCAAAGCCGGCGACTGAGGCAGCTGGATGCGCAGCGCGATGCGGTAATACGAGAAAGCGCCACAACGCACCAGATGAACGGATTTGGCCCACCGGAGGCCGGATTTTCACGTCCGCCGGACGTCGTTATGCTCCACTTGCAGCCAGACGGATCAAGGCGTGAGGCATGCCACTGGTCATGGACTCATAAGCAGGATCAAAGCGGTCAATAGCCGGTTGCTTTGATATCAGACTTTAAAAGGTCCCGTTTTACGGGTGGCCCAATCCCAATAAGCCAACAGCATGCGAGCCTTGTTGAACGACATGCCATCAAACTGGGCATGCAGTTCCACCATGCGATTTTCCCCCTTTATCGGGCATTTGGCGGAGTCCACCCAGCGCTGCAACGCCTGAGCCATAACAAGGCGCGACTGGGCAAGGCATTTGAACACAACCATGATGGGCTCACCACCGGCATCATTCACGATTCTCTTGGCGGTCTCGGGAGCAATCCGGCAGTAACGTGTCAATGTATCGGCGGCTTTGGGATCGCCTTTTTCTACTTGTGAAACCAGCTTTTCGATGTCTTCGGGAGATGGTTTGCTTCCAAATGACGGAATGGCATCCACTTTCATGCCGATATTCATTACCCGTCCCAGGGCGGCTGACTCGGTCAGGAAGCGGGTCAGAAGATAGCGCCGCAGGTTCTGCCCCCCCTGCCAGAACATTTCCAGACCGACCGCCTGCGGCAGGTCTTTGCGATTGCACAATGCAGATTCCAGGTCATTGTTGCCGACCACGATCGGCATCAGCTTGACAAAGGCCAATGTGGACAGCTGGCTTTCGGCGTTTCGCAACAATTCAAGAATTGCAGCCGAATTGCCTGTCTCGATGATCGCGTCACAGACCACCACATTCAACAACCTGCGCCGCGCAATCAGCCGCAATTGCTGTTCGCTGCCTGTCGGTATCACTTTCAACAGATCAACATCCGAAATATAATGGGCGTCCTTCAGCATCCGGCAGGAAATGTCCTTGTCGGAGTGGGTTACAAGGAATGTCCGCAGCCGTTCAGAGACAACTTCCAGTCGGGCCACGGTTCTGGCCAGGCTGGTCAGATCGGCAGGCGGCAGATGCGGCATGATACTAAGCAGTGCGTCACCGGCGAAGAACCGCTCCTGTGGCTGGGCCTGACCGGATGGCAGGATCATGATCGCAACCAGGTCGCGGCTGGCATCCTCCAGCGCCTGTTTATCCGGTCCCGCGACATCAGGCGACGCTTTTTTGGCTTTTTTGCTGGCTTTTCCGGCAGGCTGACCGGTGCTTTCCTCGGCGGGATTGCCGGATTCAACTGCTTCAGCTGCTTCTGCGACGATCGGGGGCGGCTCAACAATGGCGCTGACAACGTTTTCGGCCAGTTTCAGCGACGCAGCCGATGTCAGCAGGTGATCTATCAGACCGGTGGTGTCACTTGGGAGTTCATCAACCTGGGGGATCGCCCTGGCAGGATGGAAACGCAAAAGGGTTGCCGCAATCAACCCTTCATTGGGTTGAACGCCTGCCGCCGCCTGTATATCGCCGTCGAAACTCACCAAATCCGCTCAATACTGTCTACGCATTGTCCCTATCAGAGGTGTAGATAACACCAGCAATGGTGTAAACCGGCTTAATGGAATCAAGAAAACTTGGGGTCATGACCCATTAACGGACGGCTGCCAATGCTTGAAATTGACACTCCGGAAGAACTTTTGCGCCATGTCGGTGACACCATCGGCCCGGGCAAATGGGTGGATATTCCACAGTCGCGCATTGATGCGTTTGCCGAGGCCACAGATGACCGGCAGTGGATACATCTGGATGCCGAACGGACGCACAACGAGCTCGGCCATGCGCCGGTTGCGCACGGGTATCTGACATTATCCATGCTTGCCGTCATGATGTACGATCTGGTACGCATCGAAAACGTTGGCCGCATGGTCAATTACGGCATGAACAAGGTTCGCTTCATCGCCCCGGTACTGGCAGGCGACAGGGTTCGCGCCGAGGTCACGATCGGCCGGGTTGCTCGCGAAGATAATTTCGTCAGGGCAATCTTCGATGTTTCAATTTTCGTTGAAAGACTTGAAAAACCCGTAATGATTGCCCAATCGATCATATTATACTTCAACCAGGACGGATCAGGCCGATGACTGACGACAACAGCAAGACCGACGCTGAATGGCGTGAACAACTGAACGACGAGCAGTATCATGTGCTGCGCAAGCACGGGACTGAACGGGCGTTTTCCCACCCGTTCAACAATTACAAGGACGAAGGCACCTATGTGTGTGCCGGGTGCGGTACGGATCTGTTCAAATCCGATGCCAAATTCGATTCAGGCACGGGGTGGCCGAGCTTCTTTCAGCCCAAGTCACCCGAGGCCGTCAGTGAACACTCTGACCGGTCGTTGTTCATGAAGCGGACAGAAGTGCGCTGTGCATCGTGTGACGGTCATCTCGGCCATGTGTTTCCGGACGGGCCGGCGCCGACCGGACAGCGGTATTGCATGAACGGCGCCGCCATGAAGTTCAGGCCAAAGGCCTGAGTTTTTCTCCTTTTTTTATCTGAATCGGAATATCGATGACAACGACACCTCCACGCGCGGTCAAAAAGCCTGTTTCCCGGAAAGTTCACGGCCACACGCTGACCGACAACTATGGCTGGCTTCGCGCCGACAACTGGCAGGAGGTGATGCGCGATCCATCGGTTCTGGATGCGGATATCCGGGCCTATCTGGAAGCCGAGAATGCCTGGGTGGAAAACACCATGGCTCCAACCGAAAGCCTGCAGGAGACCCTGTTCGGCGAGATGAAAGGGCGCATCAAGGAAGACGATTCCAGTGTGCCGTCACCCGATGGCGATTATTCGTACGGCGTGAAATACATCACAGGCGGCCAGCAACCGCTGTTTGTGCGCACCAATCATGACGGTAATGACGAGACCGTTCTGGTTGACGGCAACAAGGAGGCCGACGGCAAGGACTATTTCCGCATTGGCGGAGCATCGCACTCGCCCGACCACAAGCTGGTGGCCTTCGGCTATGACGACAAGGGATCGGAATTCTTCACGCTGGTGTTGCGCGAAGCCGGTGCGTCGGAAAACCTGGCCGACATAATCCCCGACACCAGCGGCAGCGGCGTGTGGTCCGCCGATTGCAAGCACATCTTCTATATCCTCCTGGATGAAAACCACCGGCCGTCAAAACTGTTTCGCCACAAGATCGGCAGCCCGGTCGCCGACGACGTGCTGGTGCACGAAGAACCCGATGCCGGGTTTTTCATGAGCGTCGGCAAGAGCCAGTCCGGCGACTGGATCATTATCGACTGCCATGACCATCAATCATCGGAAAGCTGGCTGATTCCGGCCAAAGAACCACTGACACCGCCGCGTCTGATCGAGCCGCGGCAGCCGGGACATGAATACAGTGTCGATGAGGCGCACGGGGTGCTCTATATCCTCACCAATTCCGGTGACGCTGAAGATTTCCGCATTGTCACGGCCCCTGTCGGCGACCCGGCCCGAAAAAACTGGCAGGACCTGGTGCCGCACACGCCGGGCACCCTGATCCTGGATCACACGGTGTTTGCCAGGCATATGGCGCGTCTTGAACGCCATGAAGGCCTGCCGCGCATTATCGTGCGGGAGTTGGGGTCAGGCGACGAACACACGGTGTCCTTCGATGAGGAAGCCTATTCGCTGGGCATGTCGTCAGGCTATGAATTCGACACCAGCCTGATCCGGTTTTCCTATGCCTCCATGACCACGCCCTCGCAGGTGTTTGACTATGACATGGCGAGCAGGCAGCGCACCTTGCGCAAGCAGCAGGAGGTGCCGTCGGGCCATGACCCGGCGACCTATGTGACGCGGCGCATCATGGCGCCGGCAGAAGACGGCGCGCTGGTGCCCATCTCGCTGCTTTATCACAAGGACACGAAGCTGGACGGGTCGGCACCGGTTTGGCTGTACGGCTACGGTTCCTACGGCATCGCCATGCCGGCGAGCTTCAATACCAATATCCTGTCGCTGGCCAACCGTGGCTTCGTCTATGCCATTGCCCATGTCAGGGGCGGCAAGGACAAGGGCTATGGCTGGTACAAGGCCGGCAAGATGATGACCAAGAAGAACACCTTTTCCGACTTCATCGCTGCCGCGCGGCATCTTGTGGCGGAAGGCTTTACCAGTGACGGCAATATCGTGGCCCAAGGCGGCAGTGCCGGCGGCATGCTGATGGGCACCATCGCCAACATGGCGCCGGAGCTGTTCAGGGGCATCATCGCTGAAGTGCCGTTTGTCGACGTGCTCAACACCATGCTGGATGACACCCTGCCGCTGACCCCGCCGGAATGGCCGGAATGGGGCAATCCGATCGCGAGCAAGGAAGCCTTCGACTATATCCGATCCTACAGCCCGTACGACAATGTATCGGCTCAATACTATCCCAATCTATTGGCTGTCGGCGGCCTGACCGATCCGCGCGTCACCTACTGGGAACCGGCCAAATGGGTCGCCCGGCTGCGTGAGCTCAGGACCAACGACAATCTGTTGTTGTTCAAGACCCAGATGGGCGCCGGCCATGGCGGCTCACCGGGCCGGTTCGACCGGTTGAAGGAGGTTGCGCTGGTGTATGCGTTTGGCCTGATGGTGGCTGACAGGATGGATGCGGCGGGGGCTTAGGGTTTGCTTCTTTCGCACATCTTGTAATGTATAATCGTATCAAGCCATGATACATTCCGCTTGACAATAATGCGTATCACGTTATGATACATGTGTGATCAGATCATACAAAACACAAGCGCGCTCGTTTGCTGGCTGAAAACAGAACGCCAAAGGGCTATCCCGAAGATCTGATTACTCGCTCACGGGCCATGCTGACCGCTTTGAATGCTGCTGCAGAACTTGAGGATTTGCGTTTTCCACCGGGCAACCAGTTGGAAAAGCTGAGAGGCGACAGGGCAGGCCAGCATTCAGTTCGCATCAACCGGCAATGGCGCATTTGTTTTGTCTGGACGGATGGCGGTCCGGAGAATGTTGAAATTGTCGATTATCACTGAGGACACAAGGACAATGAGTAACAGTTTAGTCCCCCTATCGCCTGGTGAAGTGCTTCGCGAACTTTACCTCGCGCCGCTCGGCATGAGCGCCGGTTCGCTGGCGCGCAAGCTGCATGTGCCGCGCACCCGTATTGAACGCATTGTGAAAGGCCAGACAGCACTGACGCCTGACACCGCATTGCGGCTGGCCAAGTTCTTTAACACAAGCGCTGAGTATTGGATGAACATGCAGGCTGCCTATGATCTGCACGAACAGGCACCACACCTTGCTGGCGAACTGTCGGCGATAGACAGTTTTGAAGCAGCCTGACAGACCTGCGCGTGACCTAAATTACGGAGTTACGGTGACACCATAAATCCATGATGCCACATTGCATTCCATGTAAAACAATGCGCCGTTAAGACGCGTGATCAAGCACCTATTAAGAGATATATGTCTTGTCTTTTTTGGTAATTTGAAAGCATTCGTTGCCGCTTTCATCCGATTGGAACGACAACTTGTCACCGTTTGAAAACGCGAGTGTGAGACATTGTCCCTCCGTCAGGGTTGCCGATATCACCTTTGATCCCAATAACTGTGTCAAGGTACATTGATCCGTTCGAAAATTCTCAATTTTGTTCAGCGATTTCCCTGATTGAGTGTGCGTGATCGGGACTTCGATAGTCGCAGTGATTTCCCCGCCGAATAACAATAACAACTCATTTTCACCAACGCACACTTGCAGCAATTTTTCGTTCTGAAGAAAGCTCAAACTGGTATCAACGTTCAGGATTTCCATCGTAAGCCTCATTTCGACGCTGTATTGCGTATAACGGTACACCGTAATTTGATCGCCACTAAGAGTTTCAGTGACAGCCTGCTAAATGCACCAGTTAGGTTCTGTCGTCTTTAATCCTGAGCCCGCGTTTTTTCAGCAAGGCGGCGCGGTCGGTCCAACCTGCCTAAGGCCCCAATAACAGATGCAATTGCTCAAGCAAAAGCTGACGCGTGAAGGGTATTGCCAGCGCCACAAGCAGCACTACATGCAGGCCCGCAATCAATATCAGTTGCGCCCGAAATGGCTGTTTGCGGGTTTTGTGGCGCAGCCGCTGCTGGGCGATTATCGCGCCGGGTGTTCCACCGGCAAGCGCCAGCGCCAGCAAGGTCTTTTCCGGAATGCGCCAATCACCTTTTATCGCGCTGCGCTTGTCCCAGGCAAACATGGCGAATGTTACAAGATTGATGCCGGCCAGATAGAGAATCAGCGAAGACAGTAAACCCATGGTGCAATCATGCAGGCTGCCTCACCTGACCGGCAATAGCCGGTTTCGACCAACCACCCTC
>CAVOQE010000011.1:0-191382 GCA_963698275.1 uncultured Alphaproteobacteria bacterium
TTTTTCTTTCTGACATTGTCTGCGGGTACCCGGGTACACATTCGCATAGCGCCATGTGACATCCGGGTGAGACAATCAGTAGGAGTTCAGACGAATATTTCAGCGGTGGTCAAATTTGTCACGTCAACATTTACCAGTGTGAGTGATGTTTCCGTATTAACAACGAAGCCGTGTCGTTGCCAACTTTTGCGGCGGTTTCAATGGCTTCTTCGAAGCTGGCAAACTCAAACGCCGTCAGATCCAGCATATCCTGTCCACATTGCTCCTCTGCGAAGTTAAATGTGAAGTCGCCGAACCAGCGAGTTAACTTGTCAATGCCAATTGATGGCCATGGCGCTGCGATATGCGGTAACATCTGTTCGAAAAGCGCTTGAGCAGCCGGGTTTTATGAATGTCAGTTGCCCATCAGTATGACTGCAAGCGGTATCGGCAGGACAGCCAATGACACGGTGATCAGAAAGCGCGGAAATGTAAACAGGCCGCTGATTCCGGCCAGTAGCGCGATACCACCGCCACCGCCAATGATGGCATTGCCTGGCAGATTCAATGCCAGAGCGACCGCTATATAACGATGTTTCAAAAGGGTTGGAATGATCCGTTTCGGTGCATGTGTGATCAGAATTTCCAGACGTTGTTTGGCGTTCAAAGGTTCAAGGCGCCGGACAAGACGCTCGGCACGGTGCTGGCCGAGTGATTGAAAAAGCGACGCAATCACGCGAACAGGCACCAACCGGCCGATCACATAGGAAATCATTAGGGCAACTACTGTAGCTGCATAAATCACCATGGCAACTTGTTGGCCGAACGCCGCGAGCAAACCCAGACTGATCTCCATACCGGGTACGAATGGAATTGCCATCAGCGCGGTATAAAGGCCAATGCCCGCCATAAACACATGGCGAGCGTGCGATTTGACTCCGGAGCTGAGTTCTGTGCCGACAAGGCTGACCAACCATTCACTTCCCCAGTAACCGCCGGCTAGCAATCCGCCATAGATCAACAACAGGACGACAATACGAAACCATCGCCGTTTACTTTTGGGGGTGTTTTCCTGAGTGCGGTGGAGGCTCATGGTAGGAAGATCATATAGCACGTAGTTTTTCTGCCTAAGTCCCTTGACCTCCGAAAAGTTGCAGTTGTACCCCAATCGAAGTCCGCATTGGGTTGCCATCTCAACAAGATCGCACGTCGGTGCACCGATATTCGCCATAGCGAATCTGAATTGCCTGTCGAGGGCACAAATTCCATATCAGTCACAAACAATAATGCATCTCGACAAACCGGGCGCGGAACGCCTTGACAGCATCCCGGAAGTGGCCGCGCGGCTTGTCATTGCCCGGGTGCACGATCTGGCTAAACAGGTCGGCGAACTCCTTGAAATCCGCTTGCTTCATGCCGTGACGGGTCATTTCCTGTGTTCCCATGCGTACACCGCTGGCAGCGGCAAAGCTGGGATCATCATGGAATGCTTGCGGGTTGGTGATGATGTTGTTGGACTCAAGCAGATCGGAAATGAATTCGCCCCTGCCGCGCGCTGTCCGCAGCAGCACCTGGTGTGTCTCGGTATAGCTGCATACAGGATCGCCTTCGATTTCCAGATCATTTGCCTTCAGGGCGCGAGCAAAGGCTTTCGCGTTTGCGATCACCTGATTGGGATAGTCTTTCTGGAAGGCGAGCATTTCATAAGTCGCGCCGAGTAGCCCGAGCATTGTGCCCAGATGGTGGTTGCTGACGTGGCCAGGAAATGTGCGCTGTTCGATATAACCCCACAGATATTCAAACGGCGAGCCGTGTTCGATATTGCTCAAGATGACGCCCCGTTGCGGTCCAAAGAAGGTCTTGTGGGTGGAACCGGTTACCAGATCGGCGCCGTCGGCGAACGGATTCTGGAAGGCTTCGCCGAGCAACCCCAGGACATGTGCGCCGTCATACATGATCACCGGTCGCTCGGGGTTATCCTTGCCGAACTCGCGGTGGATGAACCGTACGATTTCGGCGACTGGTTCGGTGTGGATGATAACGCTACGCCCGAACACCAGCAACTCGGGCCGGGCCTCGACAATAAGCGCCTTGGTCCGCTCGGTATCAATGCGATACGGGTAATCGGGGTCGGCGGGGAAGTGCTCCACTGCCGGCCGGCCAGTGACGGGATCCATGGCCATGTAGTTTTTGAGCGCGCCCATAGGCTGCGCGCTCAAATGCCCGCCATTCTTGAGATCGTGAACCAGCACCGGCCCCAGGTTTCGAGGCACCCCGCTTCGGTTGTTGCGGTTGCGGAACTGCTTTAGCGCATCATAGACCGTGTCATTGGCCATCTGGCCGCTGATGACACGGGTTTCGGCGCGCGAGCAGCCGAAATAGCTACACAGCGCCGACTGGAGCTCCTTCTCTTTTTCCATGATGAAGGCTGTGCCCTTGTAAAACTGCACGTCATCTGCTTTCGGTCCCAGCGTCGTGAGGCGTTTGTGTTCATTGTAACGGCTTGCCGGATCTGACCTGCTGAGGCGGTCGACGAGGGCCGATGTCGTCTGTTCCGACGGAATGAGATTGATGCATTCGCTCCGCCGCCACATATGATTGGCGTTGCTGTCGGCCTCCAGCCGCGCGGCGTCTTTCGTATAATCCCGGTCATTCATAGTGCTGCCTTTCGCACAAGCCATGCCTAGTGCTGCGCCGTATGATATTTGGCGTCACCTTCGCGATAGCGTTGCAGGATCGGTCAGGACGGGATGCCTCGCTGCCTTGACCTCGTCGAGACGGCCGATTGGCAAGGTCACCGGCGCATTGGTGAGCTTTTCAGGGGAGGTCCTGGCTTCTTCAGCGATGGCCCGCATTGCCTCCACGAACCTGTCCAGCGTTTCAGGACCTTCGCTTTCTGGCGGCTCGATCATCAACGCTTCAGGCACGATCAGCGGGAAATAGTTGGTCGGCGGATGAAATCCGAAATCCATCAGCCGCTTGCTGATATCGAAGGCGCGTGCGTACGTGTTCTCGGGCCGGCCCTGGCACACGAACTCGTGCATGCAAATGCGGTCGAACGGCACCGGGTAATCCTCTGCCAGCCGTGCCTTAAGGTAATTGGCGTTAAGCACCGCATGGTGGGCATTGTCCTTCAGTCCCTCAGCTGCGTGCAGCAATATATAGGCAAAGCTGCGCAGAATGACGCCAAAGTTGCCGAAGTGAGCGGCCATCCGGCCGATGCTGCTGTCGGGCATGGCCGTGCTGTAGGTCTCATCCCTCGATTCTGAGCCCGGCGCATGAATGACGACCGGTCCGGGCAGATAGGACCGCAGCAACTCGCCAGCGCCGACCGGACCCGAGCCCGGCCCACCACCGCCGTGCGGTGCCCCGAACGTCTTGTGCAGATTGAAGTGCATCACATCGACACCCAGTTCGCCAGGCCTGATGATGCCGGTCAGTGCATTCATGTTGGCGCCGTCACCGTAGACCAGGCCACCGCAGTCATGAACGCAGGCAATGACATCCTCGATCTGCTGCTCGAACAGGCCAAGCGTATTCGGGTTGGTCAGCATCAGTGCAGCCACCTTGTCGCTGCATGCTGCCTTCAGCGCGGCGAGGCTGATATTGCCCTTGTCATCCGTGGGAAGTTCAACGACGTCAAATCCCGCCATGATGGAGGAGGCCGGATTGGTGCCGTGGGCGGTATCGGGAACCAGGATATGACAGCGCTCAGGCTCGCCTTTGTCCTTGAAATACGCCCGGATCATCAAAAGGCCACTGAGTTCACCATGGGCACCAGCTGCAGGCTGCAGTGAAACAGCAGCAAAACCGCCGATCTGCTTGAGCATCTCCTGCATCTGGAACATCACTGACAGACTGCCCTGTACGGTGTGCTCCGGCTGCAAGGGATGGGCCTCGGCAAATCCATCGAGACGGGCGCCGGCTTCCGAGATCTTGGGGTTGTATTTCATGGTGCACGAGCCGAGCGGGTAAAAGCCGCTATCGACCCCGTAATTGTGCTGTGACAGTCGCACATAGTGGCGCACCACCTGTTGCTGTGAGAGGCTCGGCAGGCCATTACAGTCGCGCACCAGCGCGTCAGGCAGCGGAACTTCGGACACATCGCATTCGGGCAGGCTCGTGCCGCACCGGCCTGGAACTGAAAGCTCGTATAGAGTTGGCTCGCTCATGCGCAGATATCCCTCACTGCACTCACCAGTTGGTTGATCGCGGCTCTGGAATGGAGCTCCGTGATTGACACAAGCATAGTGTTGTCAAAGCCTTTGCCTTCGGCACTGAGGTCATATCCGCCAATGATACCGTAGTCGTCCAGCAGTTTCCGGTTCACTACTGCTACCGACTTAGGCAGGCTCAGGGCGAATTCCTTGAAGAACGGCTTGTCCGGCGCATGGCGATTGATCACGCAGCCGTCCAGCTGTGCCAGTTGACCGGCGGCATAATGTGCCTTGGCATGACAAAGTCGTGCGACCGTGGTCAGCCCCTGTGCACCCAGCGTCGCCAGGTAGACCGATGCCGCCAGCGCACTGAGTGCGGCATTGGTGCAGATGTTGCTGGTTGCCCGTTCGCGGCGGATGTGCTGTTCGCGCGTGGCAAGGGTCAGGACGTAGCCACGCCTGCCTGCCGCATCGGCGGTCTGACCGACCACGCGGCCGGCCATGCGCCTCACCAGTGATGTGCGTGTGGCGAATATCCCCAGGTGCGGCCCGCCGAACGAGACCGGCAGACCAAGCGACTGTCCGTCAAGGACAGCGATATCCGCGCCATATTCACCGGGCGGCCTGAACAGGCCGAGCGAAATCGGATCGGTCACAACAATAAGCAATGCGCCTGCAGCGTGAACGTTCTCGGCCAGGTCATCCAGGTCCTCGAACTGGCCGAAGAAGTTCGGGGTCTGCACGACCAGCGCAGCGGTATCGTCATCCACCAGATCAGCCAGGTCACAAGACCAACTGCTGTCTGTGACGATCCTCGCGTGATGACCGGCGAGATAGGTTTCAACCACGTCGCGATAGCGTGGGTTCACCCCCGGTGCGAGGGCGATCTTCGTGCGCTCGTTCAGACCGAGCGCGAGCAGGCACGCCTCAGCCAGGGACGTTGCACCGTCATAATGGCTGGCATTAGCGACCTCCATGCCGGTCAGTTGGCAGATCATGCTCTGGTACTCGAACATGGCCTGCAACATGCCCTGGCTCAGTTCCGGCTGGTACGGTGTGTAGGAGGTGTAGAACTCGGCGCGCTGCAGGACGAAGTCGACGGTGGCCGGGATGTAGTGTCGATAGCATCCACCACCGAGAAACGACTTTTCCGGGGCCGGCACCTGGTTTCGATCGGCCAGTTCCTTCAAGGTTTGCGCGAGTTCCGGCTCGCTCAGTCGGTCGGGTAATTCCAGTCTCGAACAGCGAATGGATGACGGGATGTCGGCGAACAGCTCCTCGATATGTGCGCAACCGATGGCGGCAAGCATTTCGTCACGCTCTTGTTGCGTATGGGGGATGAACGTCACGATACTTGCCTCTCCCGGAACCAGATGACCATGAACTGATATTCAACCATCCAGGGTCGGGGCGGGTGTTGATTCACATCAAGGCATCCCGGTCGCTATCAAGCCCGGTTGCGGCCATTCGCTGGCGGTGATATCCGACGATCACCCGCAGGTATCCGGCCTGGGCCAGTTCATCGTCCAGCCCGGGATCACCGGTGTCGAAGCGCAGGACCGGGGTGCGGGCGAGCTTGGCCGGTGTGGCAACGATGACAATGTTCTCAATGCCAATTTGCCGGACGATTGCAGGGCTGAGTTCGAGGTTACCGCGTCCGAGCACGAAGCCCTGTGCCCCGAGCGGGCTGAGCACGAGCTGCACCTCTGCCGGCCTGGAGAGCAATGACCTCAGACCCTGCTCATCAAGGTTGCGGGCAATGAGCTTTCCCTGTCCCACGGCGTCAATACCAAGCAGAGTCTTCTCCATTCCCAGGCGCGTGGCAATCGCCTGCACGGTCGTTCCCGGTCCGAGCACGAACGTCGTGTCCGGCGATGAGCGCATGCGCTCGCACAGGTGATCGGCAATGGCATCCTTGACGGCCGCGTCGCCTTCCTGGTCAATCAGGGCCTTTGCCATGGGCAACAGGGAGGGTTCATAGGGTGTCAGTGCCTTGCAATATGCCCGCACCGCCCACTGATCCCGCCGGTAGCGCTCCTCGTCGAGATCAATTACGTCTACCTCAACAGGTTCAAGGCGGCCCTGAACAAACCCGGCGATCAGGTCGGCAGTCAGTTCAGGCGTGATGCCGAAGACGCCAGAGTACATCTTGACGCCTGAGGGAATGCCCAGCAGCGGAATGCGATCCTTAATCAACTGGCAGATGTCACGTGCCGTGCCATCACCGCCGCAGAACACGATGAGGTCAACTTCCTGGTGCTCGAAGGCTACCACGGCCTGCCTCGTATCGTCGGGTGTGGGCGGATCCTGGGGCTGATACACGATAGCGATCCTGTCAAAACCAGCCGCTGCAAGGGCATCGGCCCCCATGTCGCCTGAACAGGTGAGCCAGCTGATGCCGTCCAGGCCCTCAGGTCCTGCAAGCCTTTGCTTCAGCGATGACAGCATCTTTGCGGCGCGCGCATTTGCAACAGGCATTGCGCCGCGTCTTCGTGCCTCTTCGGCCATGTTGTCCGTGCCCTTGAGTCCGACGCGCCCGCCCATGCCGGCAATCGGATTGATGAGGAAACCGATCCGCCGCATCCTGCTGCTCACCGGCTCTTCGTCTCGAACCGACCGATTACATCGAGCGCAAAATTGATGTCACCCTCAGTGTGATCTGCACAGATCTGAAAGCGGATTTCCTCCTCGCCCGCAGGAACCACTGGGTAGTTGAGGCCGGTCGCAAGAACACCATTGTCGTACAGGTGCCGAACCAGGGCAGAGGTTTTGTCAGTATCGCGCACCATCAATGGAACAACCGGATGCTCGCCGGCAATGGTCTCGTGGCCAAGTCGAGTCAATCCGGTCTCGAAGCGGACTGTCATCTGGCGCAGATGGGCAAGCAGTTTCCGGCCGCTGTCGCTGTCGACCGTATCGATTGCAGAGATGGCGGCAGCAGCTTCGGCCGGAGTGATCGGGTTTGAGTAGATGTAGAAGGGCGAAGTCTCGCGCAGATAGTCAATAATCACCTGCGGTCCGGTGAGGTAACCGCCGTTTACGCCAAAGGCTTTGCCCAGGGTTCCGACCAACAGATCGACCGGTCCGCTGCCGGTGTATTCCTCGGTCCCGCGGCCGGTCTCGCCGAACGCGCCGACGCCATGTGAATCGTCGACGATAACCAGTATGTTGTCCTCGAAGTCTGCATCATATTTTTGCGCCAGCGCATTGATCTCGGACAGTGGGGCATGATCTCCGCGCATACTGAAAATTCCATCGGTGACAATGATGATACGCCGGCACCTGCCGCGCAGCTCGCGCAGCTTCTGTTCCAGTTCCAGGACCTGCAGATGCGGATACACCTCGCGGACCTGGGGCCGGGCCAGTCGTATGGCATTGATGATGCAATTGTGATTGAGCTGGTCACTGAGCACGGCCGTTTGCTCGCTTGCCAGCGGCGGTATCAGGCCCATCACAGTGGCGTAGGCAGAACTAAAGATCATGGCCGCCTCACGGTCATGAAAGTGGGCGAGCCGGCGTTCCAGCTCTATGTGAGGCAGCCAGGTTCCACTGATGAAGCGCACCGCGCCGGGACCGGCGCCCAGATTGTGAGCGGCTGCCTCCTCAGCGGCGACTACCTCGGCGTGAAACGACAGCCCCAGGTAGTTGTTGCTGTTCATCCGCAGGAACGGCTTCTCGCCTTCCCCTTCCAGCAGAAACCTTGGGCCGTAATCGCCACCTGACGGTATTATCCCCCGGATCACGGTTTCTGCTCCCTTGGCGCGGCCCGAATCCTTCAGCATGGCGAGTTCATGTTCCAGCAGGGTTGCGAGCTTGTTGTGCGGCATCAGGTACGCTCCTTGTCATGTCCGGTATTATGCGGCGCTTGTCGAGCTGGTACGTGCGGCCAGCTTTTCAAGCATGTCCGCCGTCATGGTCTGAAGATCATAGGCGGGCTGCCATCCCCAGTCCTGTCGAGCTTGGCTGTCATCTACCGAGCGCGGCCATGAATCCGCAATCGACTGGCGAACCGGATCGACATCATAGCTGACAGTGAACTCCGGCATGTGCTGCTTTATGGCAGCAGCCAGATCGCGAGGGGTGATGCTCATCGAGGTCACGTTGTATGCATTGCGAACCGTGAGCTGATCAGGGGTGGCTTCCATCAGCTCGATCATGGCGCGGATCGCATCCGGCATGTACATCATGTCCAGCTGGCTGTCGGCGGCGAGGAAGCAACTATATTTGCGGTACCGTGTCGCATGATAGAAAATCTCCACAGCATAGTCGGTGGTGCCACCGCCTGGCGGTGCGACGTAGGAGATCAGGCCTGGCAGACGCAGGCCGCGCGTATCGACGCCAAATCGCTCGGCGTAGTAGTCGCACAGAATCTCGCCTGCGACCTTGGTGACCCCATACATTGTTGTTGGACGCTGGATGGTTACTTGCGGGGTATCTTCTTTTGGTGTCGAAGGACCGAAGGCGCCAATCGAGCTGGGAAAAAACACCGAGCAGCCGCATTGCCTTGCCGCCTCCAGCACGTTGTAAAGCCCGTCCATGTTAACCTGCCAGGCCACCTGTGGCCGTTCTTCGGCGACCGCAGAAAGCAGCGCGGCCATGTGATAGATGCAGTCGACCTTGTTGCGGCGAACAACTTCAATCAGGTGTTTCAGGTCAGTGCAGTCAACATGTTCAAACGGTCCCTCGATATTGGCGCGTGCAGGTACGGACTTGATGTCGGATCGAATGATGGTTGTGTTCCGGTGGTGGTGTTGCAAAGCGGGGACGAGTTCCGAACCGATCTGCCCGAGCGCCCCGGTCACAAGTATTGTGCGCGATAGCATTGCACCCTCCGCTCTGGCGATTACCTCATCTTTATTGCGCAACCTGAACCGTCTGTGGCCCAGATAGACTGTACCAGATCACCAGATTTCAAGGCTGTTCCGCGTCGAAAAGAACGTGTGAAATTTCCCGAAACAGCCAGGTGCAGCCGATAGTTCCTGTTTCGTTGTTTTGTACTCTGGCGCGTCTGTTCAACACCATGATCCATGTCAAGCCATGCCTGCACGGTTCGGTGCGCCCGGGATTTCCCCCATTAAGGGCGCGCGTGAGCGTAGTATCAAGTGCCGTTGATAATCTTCGGCGCCCTGTCGTGTTGCGGCAGTGTCTCGGCAATGATGATCGGTCGCGTGACACTGATGTCTCGCATTGTCGGCTCTATCCCCAAGATGATGCTCGCTGTGTGCACCCTGGGCATGTGTAATAATTTAAAATCACCAGTCATTGATATTCCAGCCGCAGCCCCCATATCTGGGGAGTACGCACAACAGAAGTTTGATGTCGCCCTGATATCCGGTACGCCGTTTAGTCTAGTTACCTCCCAACAATGTGAGCAATGTACTGCCCAACCGTCACAAGGTGTGATTGAGCGGGCCACTCCTTTGAAAGGGAATAATCATGACTACAGGTACCGTGAAGTTCTTCAACATAACCAAGGGTTTTGGCTTTATTGAACCAGAGGATGGTTCCAAGGATGCATTCGTGCATATCTCGGCCGTAGAGCGTGCCGGTTTGGGTGCACTGTCTGAAGGCCAGAAAGTCAGATTTGAGCTAGTGACTGACCGCAAGAGCGGCAAGCTGGCTGCTGACAATCTTGAGCTTACCTCCTAACTGGCTCATTGCGCCTGAAGCTACTCTCTAACCACTAAACTCAGCATCACTGCCCTGTGGCCGACCACGGATGTACTGGCGGTCCTGTTGTCCAAATGGGCACGGGCGTGATGCGGGACAAGACGACTACGTCTTGTGGCCCTGTGGCTCATTTGAGCCATGGGGCCTTCGCTATTGTACGGGGGGTTTGTGACCAGCGAGTTGTCGATTCTTCGTGGGGGCGGGGACTTTAGTTGACTTCAATCAAGGCAATGGAATTCCGAAGGCAGTAGCGTTCTTGCATGAGAATCTGCAAGGACAAATGGCTAAATATGGCCTTCAGTCTTTTTACCATTGGGCTTGTTCTGATAGCTGCTGGTTGTGGTGTCTCTGTTGCAGGAAGCGTATTGGTCGCCTCGGATACCGTTCAGCTTGCACAAACTGAAATACCTAAAGTCAAACGCAGTGCCACGAGTGAGGCCCGGAAGCAGCAGCGCAGGCTGGAACGTCGCAAGCAACGGCGGTTGAGACGTCGACAAGGTAATGGACAACTGCGTATCAGGCGGCACGAACGACGCACACTTGGCGGAAACCAGATTTATGGAGTAAGGAAGAAACAGCGCACTCAGCGCCTGGAACGGCGCCGTCATCGGGAACTGCGACGACAACGACAGTTCGGTCCTCCGTTAACAAAACGGCAACGACCAATTTTAACAGATCGGTCACAGAAGCAGCAGTTCAAGAAGCTCCGCCGCGCACAGCGGCGCGAGCGTCGCCTCGAACGCAAGCTAAGACGGCTCGAGCAGCCGGTCACGCCGCGCATTAGGCATTATGGACGCAGAAAGGACGGATCTGGCCACCAAAAGTTCCAGCGGCGGAAGGGGCATGATCGCAGGCACCGCCGCCATCGCCGCCATCCAAACATCTACTTGGAGCCTTATCCTTACTGGGACTATGCGCCACCGGTCTATGGCAAATTGAGCTGCGAGGCCGCCCGGCAACAGCTGATCCGGCGGGGCTATCGCCGTGTCCGCGCCTACGACTGCATTGGCAATGTTTACGGGTTCCGCGCGCGAAAAAATGGCCGCAGATACAAAATCCGCGTAAACGCAATCCATGGATACATCATCTCACTGGTGCAATATTAGCGTCTTCCGGATAGCCGGGTTCCATTGCAGGTAAGCCAACTTGATTGTGTCTAAGACCTGCTGCATTTGCTCGATTGGACGATGAGGCTTGTGAAGACGAGCTTTGACGCAAATCAATGACAGGTCAGCATAGCCTCAGGCATTTTTTCATGGTCTTGGGTTCCTCAACACACGCAATGATACATGATGCAAAACATAGTCGCTTTCGTAGACCTGGATGACGAAAACTCATCGAACAAGGTGCTGGCCACGGCGATCGACTATGCGCGGCACACGGGCGCCCGGCTTCATGTACTGACCATTGTGCCCGATGGTATGTTTAAGATGACCGTGGTGGCGCAACTCATACCAGCAGATTACGAACGCAAACTTCTTGACGATGCGAGGCAGCGGCTAGCCGCGCTCATTAAAGGGCACGCCATAGACGACGTTCAGCTTGAGCAGGCTGTAAGCCTCGGTAGCGTTTACAAGGAGGCTCTGCATTTCGCCCGCAATGTTGACGCCGACCTTATAGTTGTGGGCGCGCATAAGCCTGAATTGAAGGACTACCTTCTGGGACCGAACGCTGGGCAGATTGTCCGTCATGCAACGTGTTCAGTGTGGGTTGTTCGAGAGTAGGCGAGCATCCAGGTGCTTACTACAACAGCGGGCGGGATGGGTACGAATAGGAGCGGCAAATTCGACAGGGCGTATGAATCGCGAAAGTCTGATATGGCACAAAGCAGTCGTTCTGGCGATAATGGTTAGATGTCTGCCTTGTGCCAGAAACGGTCATTGGCTGATTACGCAGCGAACACCCGGTTCGAGCCCAAAGCCGGTATTTCACAGCCCCCTGAAATCGACTGCCACTGCGGCATGATCGCTAGCGTGGGGTCTGTGTGCACCCACACCACCAAGTCGGGGGCCGTGAAAGCGCGATGTCTCCTTGCCCAAGCCCATACGAACCACGAATGGTTCAGCATTCGGCCAGCGCTCGGCGAGCGCGGGCGATGCCAGTAATGCGTCCGGGCAGTGGTATAGTCCCGAATGCGGGTCATAATAGGTCCAGCGTTCCTTCTCTGGAAGCCGCTGCATCAGATCGATTGCGAAGCCTGTCTCAAGTGGTGCAATTGCGCGCTGATGTCCCATGACTGGAAAATTCGGTTCGTTTAGATCGCCCAAGATGAGCCACAGGCTTTGTGCGGGGTCTTGGAAACGGCGCTCGATCAGACGGCGGGTGGCAAGCGCTTCTAGTCTGCGCGTGGTCCAAGCCTTGACCGCGTCTGGATAGGCAGATTTGAAGTGGCAGACAAGGAGCGTCAGCGGTCCAATCGTAACCATCAGGCAGTCACGTCGGAAAACTGGAAGGGCAGGATCGACGCCCGGAGGCGGTTCGATGTCCACATCAGCCAAAGCAAGCGATGCGTGACTTTGGACCGCATCAACGTGTCGGCGGGAAAGCAGTGCAACATCAAGGCCGCGGCCATCGTTACCGGGCAAACAAATACGTTGCGAATATGGTCTTGCTCCCGTCGGCAAAAAGTATTTCTGGTGAAAGTGATTGAGGCTGTCAAGATCGAAGACTTCTTGCAAGGCGACAACATCGGCGTCCACCTCCTTCAGAATCTCGCCCGTCAGTCGGCGATCGATCGGGTCCAAACGCCTGTCTTCAGGAATGTCGGAATCCCAAGCACCATGGAGTCGATCTTGGCCGTCAATACTTTGGAGTCGGAGATTTTGAACATTTAGTGTTGCGACAAGCATGATGATGAAAGGATCGCATAGTCGCAGGGCTTCAGAAAGACCTGGATTTCCATATTCCGGCCACTTTGGATCTAATCAAAAAGGCGAGATACCAGCTCTCCAGAGTTTGGGCGCCGCTCACCGACTGAGGACCTGTAGAGATTAGGATCCCCAGGGGATGTCCCCTGGTGTTTTGAATTGTCAGTGCCTAAGGCTCACCGCTCTGTCGGGTTATCTTGAACGCGAATTGATAGACCACTATATGCTTCCTATAAGCTCTGCAATCAAAGCAAGCGAGGATACTATGGACAAACTCATGCAAAATAGAAATATGGTGTTGGGCGCTGTCGCCGTCGTGATCGTGCTGGCCATAATCGGATGGAGCAGCGGCTGGTTCGGAGACCAGACCTCGAAAGAGGTTATGACTCCAGCCACCACTACTGAGCAACCTGCCGCCGCCGCGCCACCAGCGACTGACCAGGGCACGACCACTACCGCGCCCTCCACGACTGACGAAGGCACGACCACTACCGCGCCCTCCACAACAACGGAATAACCAGCAAGCTTAGGTGCTTATGCACTTATCAGCTAATCTGGAGGGGCACCCCTAGTAGTGGGGGGGTGGGGGTGCTTCTTCGTATGTGTACCAGGCCTCGAAAGTTACTGGTAGAAATTATGAGATTCGACATAGAGGTCTGTTGCGCCTCCGATAGCCGACATCCCTGCTAGGGTTTCCGATGTCCGTTGAGTGCCGGGAACGGATATTGCGACAAATCTCTATGCCCGTCTGTTCTAACTTCAAAAGCAGACATCCAGCATCCTGAATTTACACATCCCGGCTGCCTTCAGTATGTTCCCTGTTCTTGGTACTCATTTCCCTGTTGCTTTAAAATATTTCCCGGTTCGAAATTTTAGGGAAATCCGCCCCTAAACTGATGTATTTACTGTGTTTTCTTGATGGTAAATTGGTCTAATCGGCCGTGTCTTGCAATTTCCCCTGTATTTTCCCGTATATCAGGGAAATTCCAAGAGAGACGAATTCGCTTGATACTGAACACACCACAATTTTTTCCATCAGGCATTGATTGCGAGTACCTGGGTACAGGCAGTTGCGAGCTGACGGCTAGCCTAAGCGCCGCGATGGCTTAAGGGTTTTCCGGCTTTTGCTGCGATCCGCTCCGGTGGTGTACGATCAGAGGAGCGTTGCCTGTGCGACTGCGAGGGTCAGGATTGGCAAAATACTCTTAAACTCGCTTATGTTGGATTAGATACCAACTGCATAGAAAACGAATAATAACATTTACCCATCTAGGTTTGGCTGGGTCAAAACTGTCTGACGTCAGACAAAAACCTGACCAGATTTAACGCAGCCGCGCGAAAACATCGCCAGAGTTCGCCGATACCGGCAGTCGTGCGATCTGCGATTGCAAGGTCTGCGCGTCCGTCCAGCTCGGATTGACGAAGGCGTGATCCTCGCCCAGGCTGATGTTGAATTCATAGCTGCCAAGTCCGTTCATCTGTGTCAGACAATCCAGTGCGACGTCCTTCTGGATGGTGGTGAATTCGAACGACAGGGCAGGAGGCCGCTGCGTCAGACCCTTTAGCACTTCCAGCTCATGCCCCTCCACATCGATCTTCGCGAAATCCGGGATCCCGTATTGCGCAATCAGCGCGTCCAGCGTGGTCACCTGCACCGCGATCCGGCTGTCCCAGACTTGGCCCTTCCACTGCGCCGCGGTACGCGCCGCCGCGATCAAATCGGGCGAGACGGTGGTGATCGTGGGATTGTCCGAGTTCACGTGCAAGTCCAGCGTCCCGGGTTCCGCCCCCACCGCTGTCTGGTGCAGGTTGGCCTGGTCGCATCCCCCATAAAGCAGCCGCAAGACGCGGAACACATGCGGTTGCGGTTCTGCGGCCACAACCGTCGCCCCCAGCCGCAGAAAGCTGCCTGTGCGGTCGCCCACATGGGCGCCAATATCAAAGGCAAGCCCGCCCTTGGGCACGAACTGCGCATTCAGCGAGTCCATCCGGGCAGTGCGCTCGGCGTCGCGGTAATAGACATCAAGCGATTTATGGATCGCGTGCAGATGCGCTTTGGTCACGGGAAATGCGGGTGTCATGGGGCCGGGGCCTTTTCTTCTGTCACGGCGGCAAGGGCGGCGGCGGCGATGGCGCCCGTGTCTTGCCAACTGGGCAGCGCGTGCCCTGCGGTCTGTGCGGCGGTGGCCAGGGTTTGGCAGGCATCGGGGTCGCTCAACACCTGTCGCAGCGCATCGGCAAAAGCCTCTGGTGCGTCTGGGGGTACTAAGAGCCCGGCGTCCGTCGGCACTGTGTCCGGCACCGCTCCGGCGGCGCAGGAGATGATTGGCAAACCGTGCACCAACGCCTCATCAAACACGATACCATAGCCTTCAAACCGCGTCGCCAGCGCAAAGACGCTTGCCGCGCGATAAAGCGCGCCCAACTCATCATGGCCAATCTGGCCTGTGAGCGTCACACGATCGGCCAGCCCCAGTGACAGGCGCAGGGTCTCCAATTCTTGCGCATAGACTGCATCAAGCGGCGCGCCGACGATCTTGGCCTGCCAGTTCAGATCGGTGATCCCAGCCAAGCCTTTCAACAAAACATCATGCCCCTTGCGCGGCAGCTGGATACCCACCGACAGGATCAGCGATGGATCAACCGGATGCGCCGGTTCAGACGGTCGGTCCGTGCCGGGGCGGGCAATGTGGATGCGGTCCTCTGGCACCCCGTAATCCGAGACCAGCAAGGCGGCGGTATGGGGGCTTGTCACGATGACCTGGGCGGCGTGGGCAAGATTCGCGCGTTCACTGTGACGAAGGTCCTGCGCACGGGCCGGGTCCAGCCCGTTTTCAAGGGCCAGCGGGTGATGGATTAACGCCACAATGGGCGCACGCACCTGGGCCACGCGGGCCGGATCCATCGCGCCAAAGGCAAGGCCGTCGATGATCACGGGGCAATCATCGGGGATACTGGCAAGCTGGTCAAACGCGGCGTCCATGTCCTGCGAAGGCGGCGTGGGAAAGCTGCCGGGCAGGGCGATGTGCATGACATTGATGCCTTGGACGCGCAATTCATGCAGCAGCCTGCGGTCGTAGATATATCCACCCGTCAGCGTGGTCAGGTCACCGGGAACGGCGAGGGCGGCGCGCCGGGCAGTCATTTGAACACCACCGCGATCAGGCCGGGGAGGGCGGCCAAGAGTATTGCAGTGCCAAACATCACGCTGACCGCCACGCCTTCGCTGGGGGAGGTGCCCGAGAGGGGGAGGAGGACGGCTGCCGCGCCTTCGCGGATGCCCCAGCCGCTGATCGTAAAAGGGATCAGCATGGAGAACAGGATCACCGGCACCACCGCCAGTATGGCTGCAAGGGAGAGGTTGACCCCCACAGCCCAAGCGCAAAGCCCAAAGGCTGCGAGGTTGCACACGGTGATCGCCGCGCCCAGCCCGATCTGGGCGGGCAGCGCCTGTTTGGATAGGAGCGCGGTATAGAACGGGCGTATCCAGCCGCAGAGTTTTTGGCCCAACATCGCGGGGAACCATTGCCCCAGAGCGATGACGCAGGCCACAGCACCGCCGGCCGCGATGGCCGTGCCAATCGGCGCGGCGTAGGGCAATGGCCAGTCCAGCCCGCCTACTGACAAGCTGGTGACAATAAAGGCGCAGGCCATCGTCAGAAACATCGCGATTTGCCCGGCCAGCCGTTCAAACACGACAGCCTGGGTTGCTACGGCAAGGCCCGCCTGCGCCCGGGCACGCACCGCGCGGGCGGCGTCGCCGACCACAGCACCGGGCAGGGCCTGATTGACGATCTGAGACATGAAATACTCCCTGATCGCATGGGGAAGGTGGAGGGTTTGCCCTAGATGCGCGGCGGTGAGTTTCCAGCGCAGAGCCGACAGGACGGTCTGGCAGATCAGCACGGCCACGGCGGCCAGCAACCAGAGGGGCTGGGCCTGTGAGAGGATGCGCAGGATCTCGCGCCCATCGGCGGCGGCCCACAGCAACGCAATCAGCAGCGCAGTAAAGGCCAGCTGGCCAATGCGCCATGCCCCCGCCCGCGTCACTGGGTGACCTCGGCGATCAGCCGCGAAGACAGGGCTTGCAGGATATGCGCGCGCATCAGGTCCATGCGGCGCACGGGCGTTGTCTCGGGCGGGACCAGGCCGGGGGTGAAATCGGCGTCGGAGAGAAGATCAACCAAGGGTTGTGGTCCGACGATATGCATCGGCACATGCGGGCGGTCATCGAGGGCGATGAAGCCTGCGGCCTGATGATCACCCACGATGATCATCAAAGGCGGGTTGTCGGCGTGCAAGGCGGCATAGGCAAAGACCGTCTGCAAGGCATAATCCACCGCCAGCCGATATTGCGCGCGCACGCGGTCATTGTCCTGCCAAACCACGCGCGGAGGGTCGCTGGCGGCGACGAGGGGGTCAAAGACCGTGCCATCGCCCAAGGCGTCCCAGTCGATAACCTCGGGCACGGGCACCCAAGGGGCGTGAGATGATCCCAACGCCATCTGGATGAAGAACGGCCTGTCATCGCCGCGCTGGTTGCGCAACAAGCGGTCCATTGCGGCGAATGTGAACTGATCGGGCATCGTGATCCAGTTGAAGGGTTGGCCGGCATAGCCCAGATCAGCCTCGGCTAGGATCGTCTCGAATCCCATGAACTGTGCCTCGGGCCAGTCGAGGGTGATCTGGGGCATCACAGCGGCGGTGTGAAACCCGGATTGCCCGGCCAGATGGAACAGCGTTGAACGGCCACTGGACAGAGCGGCGCGATAGCTGGTCTGGTCGGCAATCCACAGCCCACTTGCAAAGGTGGAATGGGCCAGCCAGCTTTGACCGCCTTGCGTGGGCGAGGCCAGCAGGGTGGATGACATTGCGAGCCCCAGCGCCTCAAGTTCCGTCTGTGCGTTGGTCAGTGTCTCCCGGTGCAAATTGGCGTAAAGCGGGGTGTCGAGGCTGGTGCGCCCGTAGCTTTCGACGAAGACGACGATCACGTCGCGGTCCAGCAGATCAAACAGCCCGGCTTGACCCGCAAATGGATCGTTCTTAGCCGCGGCCCGAAACACGCGCAGGTCTGCGATGGTTTGCTGTGCGGTCTCAATCCGTTCCACCGCGACGCGCGCGGTAAAGGCGGTGCCGGGGTAGGAGAAAGGCGTGCTCCAACGGCCCATTTTGGCGCCGACGTCGGTGATAACGAGGCCAGCTGCCGCAACGGCAGCGACTGCGGCCAAAGCGGGCAGCGGGCGGGGCAGCGGGAGCCGGGACCAGACGCGCATCGCCCACCAAAGGGCGCCGGCGAGGCCTGCGATAACCAGCATCGCACCGACGACGGCGGCGATAGTGGCGGCATGCCCTAGATTACCGACGATAAGATCGTAGAAATATCGTATCAAGGGCATATCACCTAACGGATTGAACCCGCGATTGAGCGATGTGAACATTACGAAATCGGCGGTTTTGAGGACCACGATGATGGTCAGGGCTGCGACGAGTGCGAGGCGCAGCGCCACCCCTGCACGCGATGCGCCAAGGGCGAGGAGTGCCAGCAAGATCGCGGGCAACTCAAGCGGGAACAGCAACAGCGCGTCCCAAGCGACCGCCGCCGGGTGATTGGGCTGGATCAGTAGCAGATCCAGGATCACGACTGCCAACATTGCCGCCAGAATGCTACGGAGCGTCAAACGCCTGCCTCCCGCATGCGCCACAGCCAACGGATGTCGCGCCCAAATGACCAGATCAGCGCTATTGTGACGGCGGCGATGATCAGGTCCAGCCGTCCGTCGGCGAGGGAGGGGATTTGAAGTGTGATCAGCGCGCCGATCTGGAAGACGCAGACGGCCTTGCGGCTGAAACTGGGTCGCAGCGGCTGGTTCAGCCACGGCAGTTGCAGCCGTGCGATCCAGAACAGGTAATGCGGCAGGCCGAGCAGGATCACGAAGGGGCCAGCGGCCCCGTTGGTGGCGGCGTAAATAGCGAGGACTAGTGCGAAGATGGCGTCGACCTCAACATCGAAGCGCGCCCCGAAATCAGAGGCGAGGTCCTGCTTGCGCGCCAGCCACCCGTCGATCCCATCGAGGCCCAATGCCAATGCGGCAATCCCGAAAGTCGCCCAATTCGGCGCGATGCCGGCCAGCACCACAACGCAGAGGACACCGACGCTCATCAGCCGCCCCAGCGTTACCAGATTGCACAAACCTAAGGATTTATGTGGAAAATCGCGGCTCAGAAGAAAAGCCGCCAAAGTTGCGCCAGCCAAATACAGGCCGACGCCAATGGCCACTAAATGGGTGGTTTCAGCAGTGATCCCGAACAGCATGTCATAGAGGAAGATCAATAGAAACGCGCCAATCAGGGCGGCCCCACAGAACACACGCAGCGGCGATGCGGCAAAGCTTCCTGGCTTTGCGGGCACGTCCGCTGGTTGATTGTCTGGTGTGGGGTGACTCATCCGGCTCACTCTAAAAAATATTTCGTGTTAATAATACGCTAAAGGTAGGCGTAATGTTCGCAAGACCACAAAAAAGAGTGCGATCCCATGACAGACAACCTTTTGAGATATGGCGTTCCTGCTCGCCTGATCCACTGGATCATGGCGCTGTTGGTGCTTGGTATGATCCCGGTAGGGTTCCTGATGGTACGCGAGGGGTTGGACCGGAGTTTCCAGAACTTCCTGTTCATCTCGCACAAGAATATCGGGGTTTTGTTGTTGATCCTGATCGTTGTGCGCCTGATTTACCGCTGGCGGAACCCGCCGGAGCTGGGCCCGGTCGCGCTGCCCAAGGCGCAGGAATTCGCCGCCCACGCCACGCATATCGGCCTCTATGTCCTGCTCTTCATTATGCCGCTTGCGGGCTATGTCAGGGTGAGGGCCGGTGAGTTCCCGATTGAAGCGCTTGATGCGATGGGTATTCCCGCCCTTGTGCCGCGATCCGAGGCTTTGGCGGAATTTGCAAAGGCTGTTCATTTTTATGGCGCTTATGCGATTGCTGTGCTGGTCGTGATCCATGTTGTTGCGGCGGCGTATCACGGGTTGGTGCGCCGCGACGGGATTTTCTCCCGTATGTGGCCGCCGGTTGGCCCAAAGTCGTAAGAGCAGGGAAAGCAGGCAAGCGTTTTCACACTAAACTCTCAGATCATTGCACATGCGCAGCGGCGGTTCGGCCATTTGAGGCGCGATCTTTTTTCGCGCGATTGGTGAGACGATGGTCTATGGCCTGTCGGCGCGCACAGTGGCCCTTGGCACCGGCGGGAACGGGCCGGAGGAGTTTCCGCGTTTCATTCAGCTGCCCCTACATCCGGTGGAGGGTGAGAGCGTCCGCATCGAAGGCGTGATCGACAGCCCGTCGTTGACCGCGCATCTGGATATGGTTTTGTGTCCCGGCGTTGATACCGAGATGGAGATCGCGACGACGATTTTCCCGCGTGTTGAGATTATTGATATCGGGATTACGCCGCTCAGCGCCGTATGGCTGCACCGCTGCAAGCGTGCGCGCGATGGGGGTATGTGATGGGGTTAGGTGCCCAGATTGATATGCGCGAGCAGGGGTCTGTGATCAGAGGTCATGCGGATGCCGGGACCGTCGAGGACGGTGGTCGCTGTGACCTGCGCCGGAGCCGTGGTCAGCACACGGTCGAGCGGCAGCAGGGGCCGTTTGACCGGGAAGGTCGCTTTGGCCGGGCCGCGCAGGTCCGCCCCCAGAAAACGCCTCGACAGGGCGAGACCGCCCCATGGCCGCCATTCGTTCAGATCGCCCATCAGGATCGCAGGCTGGCGCGGTTTGCGGAACATGTATTGGCAGATGGTGCGCAGCTGCGCCCAACGCAGGGTTTGCATCAGGGACAGATGCATGCCGATCAAGCGGAAATTTTGCCCTTCGCGCGCAAGATCGGCGATGACCGCCCCGCGATGACAGCGCCCGGGCAGATCCAGCAGAGTGATCTGATCGACGGTGAGGTCGGGGCGCGTGAATATGATGGTGCCCAGAAACCCATGGCTGTCGGCCGACCAGCGATGCGCGCTGTCGGTGTGCAGATAGCGCAACCCGGTGGCCTCCTCGACCGCCGCGATATCCAGAAGGCCCGTATGTGGCGGGACCTCTTCATCGGCCTCTTGCAGGATCAGCGCGTCGATCTCACCCACGGGCATTTCACCGCGCAAGGTGGCCAGCGTGCGGTCCGGGTCAATGCGTCCGTCAATGCCGCGACAGCGGTGGATGTTCCAGCTCAGGCAGGTAAAGTCTTGGTTTATGCTGTGCAATATCTGGCCTTCGCGGGTAGGTTCCAAGCGTCAAATAAGAGACACGATAGTCTTATATTCAAAGATATCGATAGGATTGGAAAATAAATGTTTGCAGTTGAAGTACGTGATCACGTGATGATCGCCCATTCCTTGCCCTCGCCGGTGTTCGGCCCGGCGCAAGGCATGCATGGAGCGACCTTTGTCGTGGACGCCGCGTTCTATACCAAAGATCTGGATAACAACGGGTTGGTCGTTGATATGGGGCTCGCACTTGAGGCGCTGACCCAGGCGCTCAAGCCGCTGAAATACGCCAATCTGGATGAGGTCCCGGCGTTCAAGGGCAAGATTACCACCACCGAATTCCTGTGCCACTACATCTGGCAACAGCTGCATGACACCGCCAAGACCACGGGCTTGGGCGACAATGGCCGGGTTTGCCGAATCAAGGTGTCGCTTGAGGAAAGCCATGTCGCGCGCGGTTGGTACGAGGCGGATATCTAAAGATGGGGTTCTCACCTGACTGGCTGACCTTGCGTGAACCGGTGGACCATGCGTCACGCGATGCCGGTCTGCTGGCGCAGGCAGTGGCCTGTGCCGGGCAGGGGGCCGTTGTGGTCGATCTGGGCAGCGGGACAGGATCAACCGCGCGTGCCTTTGGCGATGCGGCTTGTGCGAGGTGTCAGTGGCGGTTTGTCGATAGTGACCAGGCGCTATTGGATATTGCGCAGGCGCGGCACCCCAGCGCAGAGCGGGTGGTCTTTGACCTGCGCGATATCGATCAGTTGCCGCTGGAGGGTGTTGGGTTGGTTACCGCCTCCGCCCTGCTCGATCTGATGCCGCTGGAGTGGGTGACAGCGCTGGCCCGGCGGCTGCAAGGTGCGGGCATCCCGTTTTACGGGGCGCTGAATTTCAACGGGGTGATGCGCTGGTCGCCGCGGCATGATGCAGACGCGGGTGTGACGTGTGCGTTCAACGCCCATCAGCGCACGGATAAGGGGATTGGTCCGGCATTGGGGCCTACGGCAAGCGAAGCGGCGACACAGGTCTTTAAGCAGCACGGTTTTGACGTGCACTTGGGCGACAGCCCGTGGGAACTGGGTGCCGCCGAGGCGCGTTTACATGACGAGCTGCTGGCGGGCATCGGGTATGCCGCGGCAGAAGTCGGGTTTGCGCAGGCGCGCGATTGGGTCGCGGACCGCCGCGCGGCTGTGGCGCAGACGGCCGGATACATCGGGCATACCGATATACTGGCCCTGCCGCAGAAAGTGGGAGAATAAAATGCAGCACGTGGACGTAACCCATAGAGTATGGGAAAGGATTCTTGACGTGAAAGCAGGAGCGGCCTGCCTGTGTTGTGGCGATTGGACCTGCGGCGAGGCGCAGGCGCTGGCGCTTTACGGTGCCTTGGCGCAGCCGACGGCCACCTGTCAGGTGTTTGCGCAAATCGGCCAGTCGCTGGATGGGCGTATCGCGACGGAAACGGGTGATGCGCAGGATGTGTCCGGCAAGGACGGGCTGGCCCATTTGCACCGGTTGCGCGCCTTGGCTGATGCGGTAGTGATCGGGGTCAAGACCGCCCTGCATGATGATCCGCAACTGACCGTGCGTTTGGCAGATGGTACCAGCCCCGCTCGCGTGGTGATTGACCCTGACGGGCGCTTGCCGAACGACGCGCGTTTGCTGACCGATACCTCGGCCCGCCGCATTGTGATACAGGCGGTCGCCAAAGAACGCCCGGCCAGGGTTGAGGCGATTACCCTGCCGCGTGCGTCATGGATCGCCCCCAAAGATATTCTGAGTGCCCTAAAAGAGCGCGGTTTTAAAAGCATCCTGATCGAAGGCGGGGGGATAACGATTACCCAATTCCTCGAAGCGGGTCTGCTTAACCGCCTGCATATGGCGATTGCGCCATTGTTGATCGGGTCTGGACCGCAAAGCCTAACGACCGCACCCATCGGCACGATGGCGCAGGTCCGCCGCCCGAAAACGGATGTCTATAACCTTGGCAGCGATGTGCTTTTTGATTGCGCGTTCAGCCCTGCTGACGCGCTGACCATCGTCACTGCACGCTGCACTAATGCAATGCTGAACCCCGAAGGCCCCCGCCTTTAACCAGAAACGAGACCGCTGACATGCACACCACATCTGACTGTCTTTTGCCGACCCTGCCAGAGCGTCTTGCGCGGGCGCGCGGCGATCTTGCGATGGGTTTGTCCTGCCTGCTGACGCATGAAGGCGCCCGTGCCGTTGTTGTCGCGGTGGAAACGCTGTCACAGGCGCGGTTTGACGCCCTTTGCCAGCGGTTTGGCACGCCCGAGCTTATCCTGACGGCACAGCGCGCGCAGGCGATCATGCCTGTTGCCGTTGAAATCAACGAGCCTTTGGTGCGTCTGCAACCTCCTGCGCCGGCCGGGTTGGAGTGGTTCAAGGCCCTGTCCGATACGCAGTTTGATGCAGGCCGCCGCCCCGCAGGCCCGCTGCATATGATCCGCAGCCCGCAGACGTCCTTGCATGGCCTGTCGATCAAGTTGGTCAAACTGGCCGAGTTGTTGCCAGCGGTTGCGATGTTCGCTGTGGCAGGGGATGCCTGCCTTGATGATCTGCCCTTTGCCGCGCTTGTCGCCGATGAGGCCTTGGACGCTTTGATGATCCCGCCTGTGCTGGCGCAGGTGTCCGCAGCGGCGCTGCCGTTGGATGCCCATGATCTGGGCCGTTTGCATATCTTCCGCGATCCAGATGGCGGTAAGGAGCATTACGCGATCGAGATCGGCAACCCCGACCGCAGCCAGCCCGTTCTGTCGCGTGTGCACTCGGCCTGCTTTACTGGCGATGTGCTGGGCAGTCTGAAATGCGATTGCGGGCCGCAGTTGCGTGCGGCACTGGCCCGGATGGGGCAGGAAGGGGCCGGGATGCTCTTGTACCTTAATCAGGAAGGGCGCGGCATCGGGCTGGCCAACAAGGTGCGGGTTTATGATTTGCAGGCGCAGGGCCTTGATACGGTCGAGGCGAACCACCGTCTGGGCTATGACGATGATGAGCGTGATTTTCGGGTAGCCGCTGTGATGCTGCGCATGCTGGGGTTCTGTGCAATCCGGCTTTTGACGAATAACCCGGCCAAGGTGCAGACCTTCAATGATAGCGATATCACTGTGGTCGAACAATTGCCCCTGCGCGTCGGGCGCAACCTGCATAATCAGAAGTATCTGTCGGTGAAGGCGCTGAAATCGGGTCATAGTCTATGACGATTGTGCGTGCGCTGTGGATCACTGCCCCGCAAGAGGCGGTGACGTGTGACACGACCTATCGCGCGGCTGAAGGCGAGTTGGAGATCAAGACCCTGTTCACCGGCATCAGCCGTGGCACGGAACGCCTTGTCTATCATGGTCAGGTGCCTGCTTCTGAGCATGCCAATATGCGCGCGCCGTTTCAGGAGGGCGATTTCACCTTTCCGTTGAAATACGGCTATGCGGCTGTCGGCGAGGTGCAAAACGGCGACCGGCAGGGTGAGGTCGTGTTCAGCCTGTTTCCCCATCAGACAAGCTTTGCCGTTCCTGACCATATGGCGCTGCCTGTGCCTGCCGATGTGCCTGCTGCCCGTGCGGTGCTGGCGGCGAATATGGAAACGGCAGTGAATATCACATGGGATGCCGGGATCAGCATAGGCGATCGCGTGGTCGTGGTAGGCTGTGGAGTTGTTGGTGCGCTGGTTGGCTATCTGGCCGCGAAGATACCGGGGACGGACGTGACGCTGGTTGATATTGACCCCAGCCGTGCCGCACTTGCCGCCACGCTTGGCTGTGATTTTGCTACCCCCGATACCGCACAAGAGGTGGCCGATGTCGTCATCCATGCCTCGGCCAGTGCCGCCGGTCTGTCGCTCGCGATTGCGCTAGCGGGGACCGAGGCGACTGTGATTGAGGCCAGTTGGTATGGCGCGCAAAGCACCGAAGTGCCGCTCGGGGGTCAGTTTCACCACCGCAGACTGCGGATCGTCAGCTCTCAGGTCGGGCGGGTGCCTGCGAGACAGGCCGCACGCTGGGGTTTTGGGCGCAGGTTGGCCAAGGCGCTGGCGCTGCTGAATGACGCTGCACTTGATGTACTGATATCCGGTGAGACGGCGTTCGGCGATTTGCCCGCTGCCTATGACGAGATTTTGCATGACCCGTCTACGCTGTGTCATCGGGTGCGATATGAGGGATAATGCGCATCTGTTTCTGCCCGCAACGGCATCGAAGAGGCTGTGCATCATGGCCGAGGCTGCACTTTTGGCGGGGCAGGGCTTGCTCGTGGCATCAGAGCAGTTGGCCGGGCTGACGATCACGGAAAAAACGCCAGGTGATTTTGTCAGCGAGGCGGATGTGCATGCGGAAAAGGTGATCTTTGATCACCTGATGCAGCGCTTTCCCGACTACGGCTGGCTGGGCGAGGAAACGCAAGAGCGTCCCAGCCGCGAGGGTGGGTTGCGCTGGATCGTTGATCCGCTGGACGGCACGACGAATTTCCTCAAAGGGCTGCCGCATTGGGCGGTCTCCATTGCGCTGTTTCAGGCGGATGACCCTCTGGCCGCACTGATCTATGACCCTGTGAAGGGTGAGATGTTTTGCGCCGAGAAAGGCGAGGGCGCCTATCTGAACGGGCGCGCCATTACGGTCAGCCAGGCCGTGCCTTTCAGTGCGGCCCTTGTCGCGTCAGGCGTGCCTGCGGGTGGGCGGACGACCTACCTTTCGCATTGTCTGGATGATTTGGAACAATTGATGCCGCAAACGGCAGGCTTGCGGCGCTGGGGGGCGGCGGCGCTTGATCTGGCCTATGTCGCGGCGGGCCGGTTTGACGCGTATTGGGAACGCAACCTTGGGCCCTGGGACATCGCCGCTGGCATGTTGATCGTGCAGGAAGCAGGCGGGCGGTGCACTCCGCTGTGGGCCAATCGCGCTGTGCTGTCGTCGGGGTCATTTCTGGCCAGCAACGGGGCATTGCACGACGCGGTCGAGGCCGCGTTGAACCGCGCAGAAGTTTAGTGGCGGGGGCTTGCCGCAGGTCAGCTTCCCGGGTCTTGATGGTTCAACAAAATGCCCAGCTCGCAACAGGGGCCAAATCTACAAGCGAGGTGGATTTTTGAAGGATAGACATCATGGTTCTCCATGTTGGGGTTGAGACAAAAACTGCAGGTCCGTTGCAGGCATTGTCGCCCAAAGTCGCATCACATAATCCGTGATTCTTGGTTTATCCGTGCCAACATTACGCCATGATGTCCGTCGGGTTAATTCTCGTTCATCTCCTTGGATCAACCCTTCAATTTCGTCCACGCCAACCGAGTACGCCACACCTTTACCATAATGAACCTCATATGAAACAACACCGAAGTCCTCAACAAGCAGCAGGCGCTGGCTGTTGTCATATCCAACGTTAGTGCATGGGGAAAAATGAAATGGCCAAAATCGCCGACGCAGCAACCTCGCAGCGGCAATCTGTTGCTGTGAAAACTGAAAACCTTGGTCGAGGCTCTTCTTTGAAATTGTTACGCCGCCAATTCCTGGCCGGGCTGGCATCAGCGCCCCTGGCATCTGCGCTTGCCACAGCAGGCTCAGCAAAACTGGCAGCTGAAGTCTCGACTTCGGTTCAGCTTGTCCCGCCAGATGGCTCAACGTTCGATAACGCGTGGCTAGTGAAGGAAGCGTCTCGACTTGCCTCCAGCAAGTATGTTGCGCCAGATTCTGAGCTGCCAGGTGGCTTTGACAGCCTGACTTATGACCAGTACCGGGATATCCGCTTCAAGGAAGAAAGCAGGGTATGGCGTGATGAAAATCTCCAGTTCCAGCTGGATGTTTTGCCGGTAGGCTTTTATTTCACCAAGGCAGTTCATATCGGCGTTGTCAGTGAAGGCGAGGTCACTCCGATCGTTTCCGCGCCGGGCATGTTTCAGTTTGGCCCTGCTGTACCTCCGTTACCAAAAGGTACTGCTCTGCCCTTTTCGGGATTTCGTGTACGAAACCAGATCAACAACCCCGGTGTCTGGGATGAGTTTCTGGTGTTTCAGGGTGCCTCCTATTTCCGTGCTGTTGCCAAGGCACAATTGTACGGCCTGTCCACCCGGGGCCTGTCCATCAATACGGCAACCGCGCAAGGGGAAGAGTTTCCCGACTTTACTGCGTTCTGGATTGAGAAACCTGCCCCCGGCAGCAATTTCATCGTGATCCATGCCTTGCTTGATGGTCCCTCCGTAACCGGAGCCTACCGTTTCACTGTCAGACCCGGCGTTGAAACAGTGGTTGATGTGGAAGCGACGATCTTTGCGCGTGCAGATTTGACAAACTTTGGCCTCGGACCGCTGACAACGATGTTCCTGTTTGACAATACCAACAGGCAGAAATTCGACGATTTTCGCCCTGCCGTTCATGATTCTAATGGATTGCAAATGCTGTCTGGCGCCGGTGAGTGGATCTGGCGGCCTTTGGCCAATCCGGTTGAACTGCAGGTATCCGCGTTTGTCGACAATGGTATCCGTGGTTTCGGGCTCATACAACGGTCGGTAAAATTCAGCGATTTTGAAGACCTTGAAGCACGCTACGAACGCCGCCCCAGCTTGTGGGTCGAACCGGTCGGTGACTGGGGCAAGGGCCAGGTGCAACTGGTGGAAATTCCGACGATGCTGGAAACCAGTGACAACATAGTGGCGTTCTGGAAGCCCAATGATCCACTGCAGGCTGGAAATTCACTTGCCTTCTCCTACAGGTTGCGCTGGGGAAACGGACCTGGTGATGAAGAAGAACTGGCAAGGGTAAACTATTCCCGCATGGGACTGAGTTTCGACAAACAGCGCCTTCTGTTCATACTGGACTTCGACAAGCCGTTTGCTCCTGAAGAAGGCGCAAGTGTTGTGGCAAGCACATCGGCTGGTAAAATCAGCAACACGGTCATGCAGGCCAATCCGAGTAGCGGCGGCTCCCGGGTCAGTTTCGAACTGGACACGGAAGATGCAAAGCTTGTCGAACTGCGGCTGCAATTGAAGACCGGCGATAAACCGGTCAGTGAAACCTGGTTGTACCGCTGGACCGCTTCTTGATGGCAAGAACCAACAGGGCGAGCAACCTGCGAAAAGGGTCTCCGCCTCGTGCACCCATGTCGATGCCCGTTCAGGATCTGCGCGCCAGATCCGGCAACTCGCCCATCTCCGGCTCGACAAATTTGTCTACCTGGTCAGCTCGTGCAGTGGTCAACCTTGGTACCTTGGTCTTGCTGGGATACGCTATCCACGAAATATACAAGGTTGTTGAGGTCGGCGGTGTTACCGTGCTTGAAGGCCTCTTCATGGCGCTGTTTGCCATCACCTTTGGCTGGATTGCATTTGCGGCGATGACTGCAATCGCAGGTCTCATGGCTCAGCGCGAAACAGGCTTGGAACCTGATTTGTCTTTGCCTTTGTCCACACTGACAGCCCTTGTGATGCCTGTTTACAATGAAAATCCTGCCCGCACGGCTGCAGCGCTTGAAGCCATGGCTGGAGACATTGAAGCCCTGGGTCATGCTGGTTCATTTGAAATCATGGTGGTGTCAGACACAACCAATGCAGATGCCTGGGTGCGCGAGACCATCGCCTATTCAAAACTGCAGGACCGCCTGCAGCCCACGATGCCTGTCTGGTATCGCAGGCGCTGGAAAAACACCGCCCGTAAGGCTGGCAACATTGGTGATTTCGTCGTCAATTGGGGAGGACGCTACAGCCAGTTCATTGTGCTGGATGCCGACAGTGTGATGTCGGGCAGCCTTGTCATTTCGATGATCCACAAGATGGAAGCAGATAACCGGCTCGGCATACTGCAATCGGTTCCACAACTTGCAGGTGGTCAAACCCTTCTGGCACGATTGCAGCAGTTTGCCAGCTGGACCTACGGACCGGTAGTGGCACGAGGTGTTTATGCATGGTCAGGAGATGATGGAAACTACTGGGGTCATAACGCGGTTATAAGGACCAGAGCTTTCGCAGAAGCTGCGGGATTGCCTGAGTTGAAAGGGCGCAGGCCCATCGGTGGCCACATCATGTCACACGATTTTGTGGAAGCTGCACTAATCAGGCGGGCCGGATGGAAGGTGCGGATGGTGCCGGATGTGGGCGGCTCGTTTGAGGAAAGCCCCCCATCGCTGATCGACCTCACTGACCGTGACCGGCGCTGGGCGCAAGGCAACCTTCAGCATCTGGGGGTCATCAACGCTGCAGGTCTTGCGTGGCCAAGCAGATTGCATTTCGCAACCGGGATCATGAGCTATCTCAGTTCACCGCTTTGGCTGTCCTTGCTTTTGACCGGCATGCTGCTTGCCTTGCAGGCCTATTTCATAAAACCGGAATACTTTTCGCAAGACTATCAGTTGTATCCGACCTGGCCGTTGTTTGATGCTGAGCGGATGCTGCAGTTGTTTGTGTTCACCATGGGCATTCTGTTCCTGCCTAAAATTATTGGTGTGGTTCGTGTGCTTGTCCAGCCGCGCTTGCGCAAGGCTGCTGGTGGCAGCCGCAAGTTCCTTCTCGGTGCGTTGTTCGAATTATTGTTGTCTGCGCTTTATGCCCCGATCATGATGCTGACCCAAACCCGTCAGGTCTATGAAATCATCACAGGCAAGGATTCTGGCTGGAAAACGCAGCGCCGAGGTGGTGATGGTGATAGCTGGATGACCGTCATGGTCCGGCACAAATGGCATACATTGATCGGATTGACATTGGCGATTCTTGCTTGGCTCGTCGATCCTGCATTGCTTGCCTGGATGTCGCCTGCTCTTGCTGGTTTGATTGTGGCCATCCCGCTGTCATGGCTTTCAGGCAAACCTGACGCGGGTTTGGCACTCGCGGCGAGGGGTGTGCTGATAACTGGTCCGGAAACCGGTATTCCAGAGATTATCGCAAGACGCGACGGCCTTGTTGATACCTATGCAGACTTGCCGGAAGATGGCCTTGGCTGGTTATCGCAGGCAGATTGTCGTATTGCTGCGCAGACAGCTTTCAATCTGGAACAACCTCGGACAGAGCCGGGCTCGCCTGATGCCGATTTTTTGACAGCGAGAACAAAACTTGAAGACGCATGTTCACGCAGCCAGGCTTTGTCATGGCTTACACAAGCCGAACGGTTGCGCGTGGCAGCTGATCATAAAATGCTGATGATGCTCAACAGATTATCAGGCTGACGCAAGACAGCAGACATCATGATACCGCTGTACAGGTGCCTTCCTGCTCAAGTTGTTTTTTCCGGTTGAGCGTCTCTTGTCCTGTGTCGTAAGGCCCGCCTGCCAGGTTGGTAAAGGCGTGCGCGTATTCGCCATCGAATTCCAATACAATCATGGAACCTGCTAACGCGTCCTTTCAATGCGTCTCGCAATATCTATATCTTTGTTCGTAAAATTTCCCTGTATTTTCCCGTGTATCAGGGAAAAGCCAACAGAGACGAGTTCGCTTCAGACTGCACACATCACCATTTTGCCTGTTGAAACTCATCGTCCAGACAGCCCAATGCATGCGGCGTCAGTCTACGATGGGATTCAGACCCATGAGATGGCTCAACGGCACGTGATCGTCGGTCAAGACCCGGGCTTTCCTTAGCCGAAGAATGTCGTCCAGGAAGCCGGGGGCCAAGGCCTGAAAGCGCGTCATGTCCGGGGCCGCCGTCTCGATTGCCGACACCGGGCTGTCCTGTGCGCCGGCCAGCAAGACGAAGACGCGGCGCTCGCCCGCTTCGGGACGACTTGCTACGGTCCAGACCTCAACGCTCTTGAAAACCTTGCGCAATGTCACGACTACCGCAGCCAGTGCATCAAGCCTGTCCACATTGTCGATGAAGTTCATGGCAAAAACCCCGCCTGATGCGAGCCGGTCGGAAACCAGGCCGAAAAACTCCAGCGTGACCATATGTTCGGGAGCCGCGATGTCGGTGAAGGCATCGCCAATGATGACGTCAAAGCGTTGATTACTGTTGCGAAGCGCCACTCGCGCATCCCCGTGCAGGATGGTCGCGGTCTCGGGTCTGAACCAGAACTGATCGACGGCCATGGCCGTTACTTCCGGGTCGATCTCAGCGATGGTGATGCCCGAGATGCCCCGATCCGCCCATGCCCGAGGCACGGAATAGGATCCCCCGCCAATATGAAACGACGTGAAATCTGTCCGGTTCATACGCATCCGAGGCAGCGCATCCAGCATTGCCGCGTGTTTGGAGTACATGACCCTTGGTGCTTGTCGAGCGCTGATCCCGTGCGCAAGATGATCAACGACCATCAGATTAACCGGGGCCTGCGGATCATCTGACAAGGCAACGGTTCGTATGCAGTAATAGCTGCTTTCCCGGTCGCAAACCGACGGCAGGCCGCTGGCGCCAACGCCGATCAGAAAGGCAATGACGATCCCCGAGACCAGGAACCCGAACTCGCGCCGTGAAGCGTTGCCGAGCCAGAAGCAGATGACTGCCGCAATTGCATAGGTTGCGGCAATCACGAGCAGGGTTGTCACCGACCCCATCCAGGGCACAAACACAAACCCTGCCAGAAGTGTCCCGGCAATTGCGCCAACCGCTCCGGCTGCAAACATCGCACCCAGCGCGCGTTCGGATTGGTCGCGATCGCGCATGGCAGCCACTGTCAGAACAGGTGCGGGCACTCCGGCAAAAAGCGAGGGCAGAAAGAACGCCAGCGAGCTTAGGGCCGTAATTGCCGCCAAAGGATGCTGGAGGGTTTCGAGAACCGGACCAGCGACAGCGCGCAAGAGTAACGTTGCCCCGGCTGTTGCGCCCGCGGCCGCAATCATTGTCCAGCCAGTCATCCGCAGCGCGCGGCCAGGCTCAAGCCCGGCGATCCTTCCGCCCCACCAGTGGCCGACCGAAAAGCCTGCAAGCACCACCGCGATTATCGATGTCCAGGTATAGAGACTCATACCGACATAGGGTGCAATCATGCGGCCCGCGACGATCTCAACCACAAGGCTCGATGCGGAAATGCCGGCCTGAAGCAAGATCAGCAACCAAAGCGGCGTGAGTGTTGGAACGGCAGATTTTTTCATCACGGTGCAATTAGCTCGCCGCCCGAAATTCCGTCAAGAGACTTTGAATACATCGCCGGACAAGAGGCCCTGTCGGTTTCAAGCCCAAACCTCCCGTGGTGTTCCTGTTGAACCGCTTATGTATTGTGCGTGCATCAGCGGTTCTGTCCAGACCCTCAGTGAAAAGCTCCTCTGGACTGCTTCGAGGACTGTTTCGACGACTGCGGGTGCAAACCCGGTGGAGCATGGCAGGCGAAGCCTTAGACGACTATGTTCACCGTTGTTTCCGGCGTTTGTGAACCAGAGACAAACACCATGCTGACGAGCTCCTTTTCGGCATCGGACGCTTTGGTTGCAAATCACCAGGCCCCGGAAAACACCGCAATCACCCTCATCAAACCACGCCGGCTATACTGCAGCTTCAGCACCTGATCGCTCCTTTGCCAAACTCACCTTGCTCAAAACGGTATCGGAGTGACCAGACAGAGAATAGCACGGGTGGTTCACATTACCGAGATAGCCGGAAAGATTGAAAGCTGATCTAACCTCTCGCGGCCACGTTCTCGGCCATCATCGACAGCATCTCGAACAGGATCGAGGTTGCTGTCATGGCGGTGATGTTGTTGGGGCTGTCCTTGGTTGGCATCATGCACACCACGTCGCCACCGACAATGTTCAGGCCGCGTGCTGCGTGCAGCAGTCCGACAGCCTCATCAATATCGAAGCCTTTCTCGCCCGGCTCGATGTTGGACACGGCCGGCGCGACTGTTGGATCAAGGCAGTCCAGGTCAAAGGTAATGTAGACAGGCCGCCCGGCCAGCACCTGCTTCGCCTGTGCGATAACGTCTTCAAGGCCGCGTTTGCGGAACTCCTTCATGGTCACGACGTTGTAGCCGTACTCGTAGGATGGCTCGAGCCAGTCGAGCGTGCGCGGATGCCCGCGAAGGCCGATCTGCATGGACCGCTTTGGATCGACCTTGCCCTGGTCGGCAAGATAGGCCCCCCAATGGGCGGCAGACTTCTTGGCGCCAAGGAAATGGTCCACCTTGGTGAACACGTCCGTATGGGCGTCGAGATGCAGAAAGCTGACCGGCTCTCCGCCCGCGATCTTGCCGCAGCCCAGGGCCTGAACGATGCCGCCGGTGATCGAATGATCGCCACCGACCGACACCGGCCGCGCCCCGGCTGCGTCTACCTCGCGGTAGAACCTGGTGATCTGCTCGATGCAATGCTCGTTGTCGTTTGCGCGCGGAAACGGCACATCGCCGATGTCTGCAATTTTCGCGCTGTTCCATGGGTCGATGCGAAACGTGCCGTGGCAGCGCCGTTGCAGAGCCGAAATATTTCGGACCGCGCGCGGGCCGAGGTGCTGGTCGCGCTCTGTTGTACCATTGCCGGTCGAGTGCGGCACGCCCGCAAGCACGATATCCATTCCCTCCGGCCCCGTATTGGGGCAGCGGAACATCGTCGGGATGCCCCACCAGTACAGGTTTTCCATCATGCTTCGGTCGTGTTCTTCGGCCATGGCGCCCTCCTTGATACGAACCTGAAGAGCATTGTCACCAAGTCCGGACCACAAAGCCAACGATATCGTGGCGTGTGACGTCACCAACGTCGCTGTTGGTGCCAAACCAGCCATTGCTCAAGCGGTGACAGAATATCGACATAACTCACTTTCCCAAAAATGACTTGGTCATCGTAAAAGCGGCGGCAGACCCGTTGATAATTAATGGTCCTGAAACAGTACTTTAACTGCGTTCCAATTGTCCTTTGCCAGCTCTTCCCGGCTTGTCCAGAATATCAAATGCAGGGATGACAACCGCCGGTTGGCCTGTGCCGCGGTGGAAAACCTGATCGCTCATCTGCGCCACTTGATGACATTCCCGTGTCAGACGGGTTCAGCCGGTTTATGACAACGCCTGCCTTTACAACTCACTCTGTGTTGCGCAGCAGCTTCATCGTCGGTGCCAGCAGAAACTTCGTGACGGGGATCAGCGCGAAGCCGAGGGCCAGGCCGACGATGCCATCTGCAGCGGCTGTAACCAGCCACTCGACAACTGCCTGACCAGTGCTGACCTGCTGTGAAACCATCAACGCAAAATGGTGAATTGTCTCATAGGGCAAATGCACGCCCAGAGTGTGCAAACCGTGCACGATGATATTTCCGCCAACCCACAGCATTGCCGCAGTGCCGACGGTCGAAATCAGCGTCATGATTGCCGGCATTGACTTGACGATCGCCATTCCGAACCACCGGGTGATTGCGAACCGGCCAACCTGGCTAATTTTCAGACCCACATCGTCCGCCTTGACCAGCAGGGCGACCGCACCGTAGACGGCTGCAGTGATGGCAATTGCAACCATTGCCAGAACGATCCCCTCGATCCAGATATTGTCAGCTTCGATCGCTGCCAGCGAAATTGTCATGATTTCCGCCGACAGGATGAAGTCGGTCTTGATGGCACCCTTGACCCGCTGTTCTTCCAGGTGGGCAGCATCCAGTGTTTCGGCCTGTTGCACGTTGCTCTCGTGATGAGGAACGATCAGATGCCAGACCTTCTCTGCACCTTCAAAACACAGGTACGCTCCACCGATCATCAATAGCGGCGTCAGCAACCACGGCAGCGCGGCGTTCAATATCAGGGCAATCGGCAACAGGATGACCAGCTTGTTGAAAAACGACGCCCGGGCGATTTTCCAGACGATCGGCAGTTCCCTGGTGGCGGGAAGTCCCGTGACATATTTCGGCGTTACCGCGGCATCATCAATAACCACTCCAGCCGCTTTGCTGCCGGCCTTGGTGGCCTGTGCTGCAATGTCGTCGACTTGACTGGCTGCCAGTTTGGCAATCGCTGCAACATCATCCAAAAGTGCCAGTAAGCCGCTCATATCTAAGATCCTCTGCCCGGTTCCGGAAACTGCAGCATTGATTCCCTTAATGGGTCACTCAAGGACTACAACAATCGCGTGTCAACCGGATCGGCGCTTGTTGGTTCCGTTTTTTGGTCGAATTGTCTCAGGCAACCTGCGCGGCAGCTTGTCCGGCCGGTTTGTCGTGGCGCTGAGACAGACAGACCCGATGATGATCACCAGGGCGATCGTTTTGACCGGATTTTGATCTATTTCTCCCGGGGACGCACATGGGAGAAATGCGGGGTGACTTGCCTGCCATGTCCGGTTCAGAAATTGCCAGGCTGTTTGATGATGGCACTGTGCGCGGCACTCAAATCGGCGCTTGAGCCCCGGCAACAGGTGCAGTATGGGCTCATGGAAACCGCGCTTTTCCACCTGCTTCAGCGCTGATAACGCAACGAGACGGTGAACGAAAAACTACGGCCACCCGGTGGTTTTGGGTAGGGCGAGGCGCGCCGGGCCGTGGCAACGGCGGCCTTGTCCAGAACACGATGCCCGGAACTTCGCCGAACCGATGCCGACTGCAGCGTCCCACTCGCCGAAATACGCACTTTCAGCCCGACCTTGCCGGCGCGCGCGCCCAACGGAAAACTCTTGTAGCGCTGGATGTGCGACAGCACGCGGCGGGCGTAAGCGGCCTTTTCACCCGCAGATGCTCCGCCGGAGCGACCCGCACTACTTGCCCGGCTCTGTGTCTTTTTTCTGCCGTTTCCTGTGGATGCCGTCTTCGGGGCAGATCGCTGTTTGGTTTTCCGACGTACAGTCCCGTTCGCCAGTTTTTTGGGTGACCTGGTATTCGTTACCGGTTTTGCTTTTGGTTTTCGGCGCGCAGGCTGTTCAGTTGATGGCTGTTTTTGTGCAAGCTCTGCCGGTACCTGCGGCTTGATTCTCGGGATTGGAACAAAAGATCTTGTTTCGACCGGCTGTACCAGCGCTGGTTCGGTGACCGGTTCAGGGGTGATCTCCGGTTCTGGTTGCACAAGCTCTTGAGTTTCGGCAACCCGCTGCGGTTCTTGCATCGGTGTCTCAACGACCGGTTCCGGTTCCAATGCCGCCTGTCCGGTCTCCGCGTCTTCCACGATCTCTTCGTGCTGTGCCTTGGCAGGCTCCGTTTCCGGCAAGGTTTCAGCAGGCTGGTCTTCTGCCTCCACGGGCTGCTGTTCCGCAAGCTGATCGGCATCAGCAGATGCACTGACAGCCGGCGCAGGCTGTGCGTCGAAAACGATGACCGTACTGGAAACCGCGCTTTCGGCACCGTGTTCCACTGCATCGGGGCCCCCTGCCAAGGCCAGAAGTCCGGCATGCAGGCCGAGAGACAGGGTGATGGCCGGCAGGACAAACCGCATCATGGCCGGCGCTCCGCCTGAAGCTGTATCCGGGCTATGCCGGTTGTGCGCAAACTTTCAATCAGCCTCACAATCCGCACTGCCGGCACACCGGCATCGGCGCGCACCGTCAATGTCTCAAGCGCACCACTGCCTGCAAGCCGCGCGATCAGCACCAGGACATCAGCCTCATCGCTCAACTCACGAAACCGCACCGCCCCTGAACCCGCAACATACACGATGGTTTCGCTGCCGGCGTTGTCCACATCCTCACCGGTATTTGTATCAGGCGGCACCAGTTCGAAAGGATCCGGTGATGAAATGACGCCGGACAGGACAATAAAAATCAGCAGCAGAAACACCACATTGATCAGCGGCAGAATGGTGATGCCGCGCGAGGGCCGTTGCGGCCTTGGCAATGAAAACCCGCTCATGACCCGTCTCCTGCCGTGCGCACCCGCACATCGACGATGCCGACAATCTGAGCTGCATCCAGCGCATCTACCAGCGCCTGGTAGCTGGCGCCTTCGCCCGCAACAATGCTCAGGGGTTTCGATGTGTCACCGGCGAGCGACGCAGCCAGATCTGTAACAACTTCCCCGTCGAGCACTGCACCTGTTGCTGTCAACTCAAGCACACGCAACTCAACCGGAGAGAGAGCCGGCGCTGCGGTCCCCGGCACCGATACCTTCAGGGGTTTCACCAGCGTCTGTGAAAATGTCGACACAACCATGAAGAACACAACCAGAATGAACACAACATCCATGACCGGGGTCAGGTCGGGAGACCTTCGACGCGGTGCGGGAGTTGATATCCGGAACGATTTCAAGATCTATGCTCCGGCCATGATATTGTTGACAGCGCGTTCTGCCCTGGCACTTTGACGCTCGGCAAGGCTTTCCAGGATCGACAGGCACACCAGTGCCACCAGGGCAACAACCATGCCGGCCGCCGTGGTGAGCAGGGCTTCCCAGATGCCGCCGGCAAGCTGAGACGGTTCGACCCGACTGCCGGCTGCTTCCATTTGCCGGAAGGCCTCGATCATGCCGAGCACCGTGCCAAGCAGGCCAAGCAACGGAGCCGCAGTTGCAGCAAGATCGATAAACCGGAAGCCTGAGCGAAGCGTTGCCGCGTGCTGCCTGGCCAGCACCTCAAGCTGATAGCGTGCTGCATTGGAGCCATCGGCAACAGCATTGCGGGCCGCAGCGGACAGCACGCTCACAATGCCGCCTGAGCCTGCGAACAGCAGTGCCAGCACCCGGACCAGGAACACTGCGACAACCGCCACGGACAGACAGCCCAATGCGATCATCGTGGGGCCGCCCTTGTCGAGCAGCGTGTTCGCGGCCGCTGCAAGATTGCTGATCATTTCATCCATTTCCCATTCCGCCTTCCGTCAGTCCCAGTGGCGCCAGCCAAAGGCCGCAATCGTCCCGTCCAATCCGCGCGCTGATGCCGTAGACATCGCGCAATGTCGTGTCCGTCATCACCTTGTCCGGTGATCCATCAGCCGCAATCGCTCCGTCTTTCATCAGCACCAGACGATCACACCAGCGTGCTGCAAGTGACAGGTCGTGCAGCGATACAAACACCGTCCGCCCCTGTCCAGCCAGTTGGCGCAGCGCCGTCATCATTGAAATCTGGTGTGCCGGATCAAGACCCGATGCAGGTTCATCAGCCACCAGCACAGGGGTGTCCTGGGCCACGGCGCGCGCCATCAGGACGCGGGCCTGCTCACCGCCGGAAAGTTCGGTTGCCGGGCGGCCCGCAAGGCCCGTCACATCAAGCAACTGCATGGCTGCTGCGCACTTGTCCCGGTCTGCCTGCGACATGGCCCGGCGCCAGCCATGCCATGGCAAGCGGCCAAGCTCGACAACAGCCTGAACACTTATCGGCCAACTCAACACTCTTTGCTGCGGCAACCAGGCGATGATCTTGGCGCGTTCGAGTTCACTCATCCCGGCGATCGCCCGGCCATCAATTTCAACATGGCCCTGATAGACAAGCTGCCCGGCCAATGCCCGCATCAAGGTGGACTTGCCGGCCCCATTGGGGCCCAGCAGACCTGTGACTTCGCCCGGTTCAAGGCCCAGATCAACACCGTTGAGCACCGGCCTGCCGGAGAGCGAAACGGAAACGTTCCTGGCGCTGAGTTGCATCAGAACAACTCCCTGCGAGAGCGGATCACCAGCCACAGGAAGAACGGTGCGCCGATAAGTGCGGTGACGACACCGACATTCAGTTCGCGCTCAGGAATGATGGTTCGCGCCACAATATCGGCAATCGTCAGCAAGGCCGCACCGCCAAGCCCGGCCGGCAGCAGCAACTGGCTGGGCAGGCGGTTGGTCAGGGGGCGCACCAGATGAGGCACAATGAGACCAATGAAGCCGATGGCGCCGCTGACCGCCGTTGCCGCGCCGACGCACAGGGCCACCCCGCACACAACCAGCACCCGGGCGCGGGGAATGTTTGCACCCAGGCCCGAGGCGCCTTCTTCGCCCAGGGACAATGCGTCCAGCGTTCGTGAACTGGCCCACAATGCAGCCCAGCCCAAAGCCATGAGCGGAATGACAAGCCAGACATGATCCATGGTCCGGTCTTTCAACGAGCCAAGCAGCCAGAAGATGATCTCGTAACTGGCATAGGGGTTGGGCGACAGATTCAGCACCAGCGACGTCAATGCGCCGGCCAATGAGGCCAGTGCGACACCTGCGAGAATGAGAGTGATGGTGGAGGCCTGGGCTGCCGAAATCACCAGCAGCACCAGCACGCAAAGGGCGGCACCTGTCAGTGCCCCTGCCGGCAGCGCCAGTAAGGATACGCCTGCCAGGCCGGTATAGAACAACAATACCGCGCCCAGGGATGCCGACGCGGAAATGCCGATGATGCCGGGTTCCGCCAACGGGTTTCTCAGCAACCCCTGCAGCGCGGCACCGGCCACGCCAAGACTGAAACCGATCAGAACCGCCAGCAGGGCGCGCGGCAGCCTGATCTCGCGCATGATGATCATGGCAGCCTCATTGCCACCCGCGAGCAGCGCTTCAATGCTGGCCACCGGGCCAATCCGCGCCGGTCCGATCAACAGCGACAACACGAAGGCCGCAATGCCCAGTACGATCAGCATGGTTATGAGGCGCGACCTGTTCATGACCCGGGTGCCTTCCTGCACGGCAGCAGAGACGGCGCAAGGGCGCGCAGCTCATGAATGGCCTGCATCGTAAACGGCCCGCCACAATTCAGCGAAGCCGGCCTGGAAAAGCTTCCGGTCACAGTCGCATTCAATTTCCTGAGTACCGGATGCGACAGGATTTCATCAGCCAGTGCCGGGGCGCCCGGCGTTGGCCTAGGCAAAATGATCAGGTCCGGCGGATCCTGCACCAGCAATTCCAGCGGAAACGCGGCGACACCTTCATAGCCGCGTTCAGCCGCCATGTTGGTGAACCCTGCAGCCTGCACGGCAGAGTGGGCAAGCGTGCCCTTGCCCAGGGCAACACCGCGCGCACCATAGAATAGCGCCACCGGTTTGCGGGAACAGGCCAAAGGTTCAAGTTCTGCAAGGTCACGCTCAAACCGGGAAGCCATGACTTCAGCCCTGGCGGGTTGTTCGAGTAACCGGCCCATGCGTCTGATATCTGCGGCTATGGTTTCGACCGACTGCGAGTACTCGAACTCCTCAACCTCAAATCCCAGCCTGCTGAGCAGGCCGGTCGTGTTGTGCAGTGAAAAAGTGCCGGTCACGACAAGGTCAGGCTTCACGACCAGTATCTCTTCCGCCAACCCCTTGTTTACGGGATATTGCCGGGCCTTTTCATGCAGCGACGACAAGGTCGGGTCACGGGAAAGATTGGATACGGATTTCAACTGCCCCGGTTCCGCCAGCAACATGACAAGCTGGTCGGTGCAGACATTGAGCGAGGCGACAGACGGACCGGACAGAACACTGCCAGTGCTGACCAGAAGACCGGCTGCCGCCAGCGTCCCTGTCCAGACCCGTTTGCCAAACTGCTTCATCAGAACTGATGCACGAACCCGCCATAGACCGATGCACCAAGGGTGCCGTAGCCCCTTACAACCTGGTACTTCTCGTCCAGCAGGTTTTCACCGCGCACATAAAGCTCCATGCCTTCCATTGGGGAATAGCCCACCTTGGCGTTGACCAGGACATAATCATCCAGCGGCACCAGTGTCCCGCCAACCGTGTCCACGGTATCTTCAACAATGCGCACGGTGGTTGATGTGGTCCAGTTGTCAGCCGGGCGTGTGAACATGCCCAGTACGATATCGTGTCTGGGAACACGTGCACGCCTTGTATCGTCAGGATTATTGGCACGGGTAAAGGTATAGGCGGCCATTACGTCCATCCAGTCGGTAACCGCGTACCGAACCTGGGCTTCAACACCGTTGCGCTTTGTCGTGCCGGTAGTCTGGAAATAGGAATCCGTGACAAAGTCATAATCGATCAGATTGTCCGTATCGAGCTCGAAGTAGGTGATGCTCGCCGTCAGGGCACCATCAAGCCAAGTCTGATCCACGCCCACGTCCCAGGAGAAACTCTCCTCCGGTCTCAAGTCCGGGTTCGGCCCCAATGGGCCAAATGGATCATATCCCAGTTCGAAGGGGCTTGGCGCCCGAAACCCGGTTCCAACCGAGCCGCGCAGCTTTGTGCCCGTGCCGGTAAACAGGTAGGCTGCGGTAGTGCGCCATGTTGTAAAGCCCCCGAAGTCACCATGCTCGTCATGACGTACAGCACCGGTCAGTGTCAGATTTTCCATCGGCGTATAGATGATCTGGCCCCAGCCGCCGGCAATCCAGATTTCATTGCCGGAGAACCCGTCATCAAATGACTGGCGCTCATAGTCGGCACCTGCCTGCAACGTAACCTGGTCGTTCAGTTCATATTCTGTGAGCCAGTCGCCTTTCTGGCGCAAGCTGGTCGGCGCGAATGTGAACGGCCCAAATGTTGTAGTGAAGGAGCGGCGCGTTATGTCGTTGATCTGCACGGACGCGGTGTTTCTCAGCCGCCCGTCAAGCGATGTTGCCGTAATGCCGACCCGCCCGGCGAGCTGCCTGCGGTCTGCCACATTGTCGGGATTGTCGGACGGGGTTGCGCCCCCGTCGTCAAACTCGCTCCGGCTGTCGATATACAGCAGCGAAGCGAACGCCGTCAGATACTGGTCCAGCACTTTCTCGCCGGCCAGCGACACCGTGACATTGTCGTAGCCGTCACGTTCAGGATTGCCATTGCGACGATCCGCAGCAGAGATGCCGTCCGTCGTCAGACCCGACACGCTGGCTGCAAACCGGCTGCCGTCCGCAGCGGCCGCGTGCGCTGAAAGCGACCCGCGGAATGTGCCGTGGGAACCGGCCTCGCCGGACACGATGTAACGGATGCCTTCTTCAAAGTCGCCCAGTGTGGAAATACCAATGACACCTGCAACAGCGTCAGCACCGTACAGCGTGCTCTGCGAGCCTTTGAGAATTTCAATGCTTTGCACGCCGTTGGTCAGCAGGTGCTCCGGCGAGACCTGAACCTGCGGGGCCGAGGTGTCTGATATGTCGATGCCGTTCCACAGTGTCTTGACGTATTTCTTGTCGGCACCGCGAACCACCAGTGTTGTTTCCTGACCGGCACCGCCTTGCGTTGAAACACTGACGCCCGGCTCCTGGGCCAGAAACTCCTGAACGGTCGGCAGTTGCTGGGCGTCGATGTCTTTTCTGCTGACGGTCTCGACAACCGAGCCCACCTTGGCCTTGTCTGACTTGGTCCGGTTCGGCGTGACAACGATCTCGCCGATGTCAAAGGTTTCCGCCTGCGCTGTGGAAATTGCAGCAAGCAGCACCAAGGGTGACGCTGCCCGTAACAATACGGATTTCGAGAGTGGTTTCATTTGATCCCCATGTTCCGGCCTTGGCCGGGAGCTGTAGTCCTGACTGTGCTCTTGGGGATTGGTGGCGTGAAACGAGCCACTTCTTGCTGCCCCGCAAGCGGTGATGGAACAAACCACCACTGCAGGAATGCAACAGCTCCCGATGCTTCCCCGCATCCGGATGAGGTGGATGGCTCCAAGTCAGGTCTCCTGGCTCACGCTTCAACGGCTGCCCAACCTTCCCGGGAAAATCTTCCCAGTGGTCTTTTCGGACAGCCTCGACGTTCACAGTTGCGGGGGCAGCTGCGGCAGGGGTCGACAACTGCGACCCTTCCACATTCCCTCTTAGCTCCGAATACAAGATTTGACTTGCTTGCATGCAGAGAACCTAGAACATTTGCATGATTAGAGTTAATTGGCTGCCGGTCAATCAGATTCTTCATCTTCAGGCCGGAAAAACGAAGATTTACAGACTCTTGCGTGTTGCGACCTCAAATTATTCTTCCCGCACAGGAAGACGTCACGCCAATATTTATACGTGTCTGCAACAGGGGTCCCGACGAGCCAGGGCGCACGACAATTTTGCGCATGATCTGTCCGGTTTTGCCTGTCCCAGTTCGTGTTCACGGGCACCGGCGACGCGCCTTTGCGTCTTCGCCGCAGCTGCCTGGCGTTGTATTGGCTGGCAAAAAACCATGTATTTACAATCGGAACGGAAGTTCGCGTCCAGATTGCGCTGAGTGAATATCTCCCAAAAGATACAAATGCAAATGGTCCGGTTAGGCTTGCAGCAGGACTTGGCCTGCAAAATGTAGCAACCCGTGATTTCTCGAACTGTGGTCTGCAAGGAATTTGTTATGGCGGAAAAACCTGGTGACAAAACGGCCTTTGACAAAGCTGGTTGTGGGCTTCCGGATGTCTATCCAGCCATGGACGCCATTTCCAAAGTCGCCTGTGTTACGCTGAATGTGCCGCGTGTTTTCGTATCTGTGTCAGTCGGTGAAGACCATGATTTCCAGTCTTGCGTCGGTATGAGCAAAGGTGATGTCAGCACATGCAATGAGCTGATTGTCCCTGAAACAAGCCACGCCGGTATCCTGCAAATTGGTGATCTCAAGAGAGCAAAGCGGGTCGAGCTGCAGAAAATTGCCTCCGGTTTGAAATCTGTCCGGGCAGTTTTGGCGGTGCCTGTTGTGGACGAACAAGGCGACACGAGAGGTGTGATTGCTGCTCTTGATACAAGGTCCCGGCGCTTTACCGTTTCGGACCGGGCTGCCTTGAAAGACATTGCCATCAACATTTCCGCTATGACAGCCTTGCATCGTGCTGCCGTCCGTCATCAGGCGGCGGAGGCTGAGTTGAAGGATGCCATGGAAGCTCTGCCTGACGGCTTCGTTCTGTTTGATAAAAATGACCGGCTCGTGCATTGCAACCGCAGATATCGGGAAATCTACAAGGAAAGCGGAGATCTGCGCGTGCCAGGGGTCAAATTCAGTGACCTGATCCGACAAGGTGTTTATGCGGGGCAGTATTCAGACGCGATTGGCAATGAGGAAGAATGGATTGCTCAACGAATCCACGAACATCAACACCCGGGAAAGCCGATCGAGCAACAACTGCCCGGTGATCGATGGCTGAGAATCCAGGAGCGCCGGACCACGACAGGCGGACTGGTCGGCTTCAGGATAGACGTCACGGAATTGAAACGCCAGGAGCGTGAGTTAAGCCGCCTTGCCTGGACGGATTCTCTGACAGGAGCGCTTAACCGACATCGCTTTCTGGAGCTTGCCGAGGCCGAACTGGCGCATTCACAGCGCCATTTCAGGAATGTGTCCCTGCTGATGCTGGACCTGGACAATTTCAAAACAATCAATGATTGCCATGGCCACTCCGCCGGAGATCATGTTCTGCGTTCAACCTGCAAGAGCTGGCAAAGACAGCTTCGCGGTCGTGACCTGATAGGGCGGCTTGGTGGGGAGGAGTTCTGTGTGCTTTTGCCGGAAACCAGGGGCCGTGATGCATTGGTTGTTGCCGAGAGATTGCGCAAAACCACTGAGCGGCAGAAACTCTCATATGACGGCAAGGCCATCACGGTCTCTGTCAGCATTGGTGCAGCCGTATACGAAAACATTGCTGATACAATAACGTCGGTGATCAAGCGAGCCGATCAATCCTTGTACAAGGCAAAAAGCTCGGGACGGAACAGAATTGAAGCAATCGTTTCCGAAAGCTAGCCAAATCCTTCGGTTCAAGAATGAAAATCGTGGTTTATTTTTAGTATACGTCAATTTTTACCGGACTTTGTTTTCACATTATTTTAATTAACGTTGACCATTGTAACTGCCGGAGCATTGACTCCAACAAACAATCGGGATGCAAGACAGATGGCGGCGATCACGGGTTTAAGAACACCGGACCACAAGGTTGTCGACAGCCTTCAGGTGGTCGAGCCCGGCGCTGATCCGGCACTTACCGACCTGTGCAGGCTGGTCGCCAGGACAATGCAGGTGTCGGGATGTGTCGTTGCAATCGTAGATGACACGGCAGCCTGGGGAAAAGCGTCATATGGCTACGAGATGATGCGGGTTCCACGCCGCGAATCCCTGTCGAATTTGATTGTGGATGCCGGCAAGCCGCTGTTTGTACATGACGCCACCAAGAGGCCGCACCTCAAGAACTATTCACAGATCGCCAGTGGCGCAGTGGTTGGTTTTGCCGGCGCTCCCTTGAAGCTGAGGCCGGGGCATACGGTCGGCGCTTTGCTGCTGGTAAATGACGCACCGCTTTCAGGCGACAGTACCAATGTTGAAGCCCTCACGGATTTCGCCGATCTGGCCGTGAGCCTGTTATTGAAGGAGCGGGCCAACCGGCAGAGGCGGCAAGCCTTGTCGGATCAGAGGAAGCAATCGAAGCAATTGCAGGAACAGGCATCGGTTCTGCACCGCCAGGCCAGACTGTTTGATCAGATTTCCCGCTTGACCAGTATCGGAACCTGGCAGTTCACTCCGGAAACCGCTGAAATTGTCTGGTCAGATGCAACAAGAAAAATCCATGGCGTTGGAACCGACTATCAGCCGACACCCGAAGCGGCAGTAAAGTTTTATACCCAACCACACCGCGAAACCATTTTGAATCTCCTGGACCAGGCAATTCTTACCGATGCCCCGTTTGATTATCACGCAGAGATAACAAGAGCGGATGGGATCAAGCGTTGGGTGCGCCTGTTGGGTGAGATCGCAACAGACAGTGCAGACAGAAAACATCTATTCGGGACATTTGAAGATGTCACCGAACAGCACACCCTCAAGAACAAACTCATCGCGATGGCTTACACGGATGATCTGACGAGTTTGAAAAACCGCCGCAGTTTTTACGAGGCCCTTGAAAATTTTACGTCAACACTGGATCCCGATGAGGACCGGTATGCGGTTATCGCGATCGATGTGGATGATTTCAAGACCGTCAATGACAGAATGGGTCACACATCCGGGGACGGCTTGCTGATGGAAATTGGCCATCGCCTTGCTGGTGCAATCGGGACAAACGGTGACGTTTACAGACTGGCTGGTGATGAGTTCAGCGCCATCGTATCGGTAGATGATGATCCCGAAGCCACGTTGGCTAAAATCAGTGACCTGTTCTCGACCCCCTTTGAAATCAATGGCACCGAACTGTCGGTTTCCGGTTGCGTCGGGGCTGCTTTGTACCCCGATCACTCATACAACCTGACCACCTTGTACGACTTTGCCGACGCTGCCCTGCTGCAGGCAAAGAGCAAGGAACTGTGTGCCGTACAGGTGTTTTCGCCCGAGTTGCGGCAGCAGCGGTTGGAAGCTCAAACACTTCTTGAGGAAGTCGGACGTGCGGTTAAACGTGGTGAGTTTACCGGTTTTCTGCAGCCGATCGTCAACTCAACAGATCGTAAAATCGTCGGATTTGAAGCTTTGGCGAGATGGCAAAAGGCAGATGACCTGATACTGCCGCCTGCAATGTTCTGGCCGGCGCTGGAAGATCCGGTTCTGTCAATCGAGATTGGTGATGCAATTATACAGCAGTCAATCTCAACCCTGGCAGCCTGGTCGCGCAAGGGAATCGCGGTTGATTACATTTCGGTCAATGTGTCGACTTCGCAGCTTTCCAGGCCTGAATTCGCCAGCTTTGTCCAGGATTTGCTGACTAAAGGCGATGTCTCGGCGAAAGCCCTCACAATAGAAATCACGGAAAACGTGTTGCTGTCCGGGCGTAACCCACAGATCAGAAAAACGCTCAGTGAACTGGACGAAATGGGTGTGTCACTGTCGCTCGATGATTTTGGAACAGGCTTTGCCAGCCTGTCGCATTTGAGAACTGAAAACTATGACGTGCTCAAGGTCGACAGGGAGTTTGTCATGGGTCTGCCGGAGGACAGGCCATCGTTTGGCATCGTCAAGGCGCTGACCGAGTTTTCCAACAGTCTGGAGAAAAAAGTCGTTGCCGAAGGTGTTGAGACGATAGAGCAGGCGGATCTGCTTGCGGGTCTGGGATGTGACTGTCTTCAAGGCTTCTATTTCAGCAAACCGGTCCCGGTCGACGAAGCGACCCGGCTCCTGGTTGCCCCTCCCTGGCTGCAGGATGGTCAGGCAAAAAGACTGACCGCTTGAGCGGTGCATTGATGAAGGAAACAATGAACCGGTCATTGACAATACTGCAGGAGCCCGAAAACCCCGCTCTAACTCTCAAAATGCGTGGCGCCGCGGCGATTTTCGTCCAGCGGCAGGTTTGAATAGAACGGATCGTGCGCGCGTTGTTCGCATTGCTGGCGCGGGCACAGCCGGCAGTTGACACCGATTTCGGTGACCATTCGCGTTGCCTTCGGATCGATGGTGATGCCGTAAATGGTTTCGTGTGAATACTCGATTGAACATCCCAGAGATACGGCGAGGCGCTTGTCTTCGGTTGAGTATTTCGTTGTCGGCCGGTCGACGGTCCGGTTGACGGTCAGGTAGCGGCTATTGTCCGGCATCTCGACGACCTGGGTCATGATGCGGCCCGGCACGCGAAAACAGTAATGAATATCCAGGCGCGGACAGGCGCCTCCATAGCGGGCCAGCTGGATCGGTGTAACGTTGAACCGCTTTGAGATGTTTCCGGCCCTGTCGACCCGCAGAAAGAAGAATGGAATGCCCTTCTGGCCCGGCTTCTGGAGTGTCGTCAGACGATGGCAGGCCTGTTCATAGGAAACCGAAAACAAGGCCGACAGCCTGTCAATGTCATACTTCGCCTGAACCGCTTCCTTGAAGAAATCAGCATACGGCATCATCAGTGCGGCGGCGAAATAGTTGGCCAGTTCGACACGGCAGCGAGATGCCATGCGCTCGCTGGAGCGCAACTTGTCTGACAGTTGTTCACCTATAACGTCTGGAAACTCAATCAGCGCTATCATGTGAGCCAGCTGAAATACCCGATTGTTGTAATCAAGCCCGTCGGACAGCTGTATCTGCTTTTTGTCCCGGTTGTAGTAGCGCAGCGATATGCCGAGTTGCTCTGCGCGCACCTGCCTGACGTCTATGTTCAGCCGCTCCTTGAGATGGGATTTGAGCGCGCCGTACATTTCCTGGCGATCAGGTATGGCCTGGACCCAGAATTGTTCGGCGCACTGTTCCAGCGCAGGGAAATGATTATTGTTCCTGCGAAAGAAATCATGCACGCCCTGCTCGATGGAGAACGACGCATCCATGGTGTCTGACATGGCTTCGTTCTGCTCCGCCAGCCGCTCACCGAAGGTGCGGTAGGCATTGAAGATATTCAGCATGCCGCGCACCAGATTGGGCGATCCTTCAAGCGCGCTGCGCAACTCTTCAACGTCAGGCGGTTTATCTCCGAAGGCCGGGTCCCTGGTGACGTCGCGCAGTTCGCCAAGCAGCATGGCGGAATCGGAATTGGTCAGATCACGCCAGTTGATGCCGAAATTGTCTGCCAGGCTGATGAGAAACTTCAGCGACGCACTGCGCTGGTTTCGCTCTACAAGGTTCACATAACTGGGACTGACGCCCAGCGCCCTGGCCAGGTCAGCCTGCGTCAGGCCGTCATTCTGACGAAGTTCGCGCAGCTTGGGGCCAATGAATATCTTTTGTCCAGCCATCGGCTGATGGAGCCCGGAATCGCAGGTTTAGTCAAGTTTGTAATTTCACTGGTTGACGGGTTGACCAATCGCTGGAGGTCATACTGCCGCGCGCGCAGATTGGCTGGTGCTGCCCATGTAGGACAGCAGGACCATATTTTCACAGCCGCGAAGCCGGTCGCAGGGGGCCCGCTCATTGTGGATCAGGTCCAAACCTGCCCCGGCAATCGTGTCGTGCCAAAGTGCATCGGCCAGCGCCTCTTCATCCACCAGTTCGCTGCCGGCAGTGTTTATAAGATAGGCATCCGGTTTCATCTTGTTGAGCTGCAGCGCGTCGATTAGATGCCGGTTGTTTGTATCCGCCGGGCAGTGCAGGGACACGAAATCCGACCGGCCCAGCAAGTGGTCGATATCGTCCATCTGTTCAGCATTGACTTTACCAAGGTCTTCGCCTGGCACCACTGAGCGGTTGTGAACCACAATCTTCATGCCGAAGCCGAAATGCGCCCTGCGGGCAGTCTCGCGCCCGATACGTCCAAACCCGACAATCCCCAAAGTTTTGCCCGCCAGTTTCTGGCCCGTCATCAGCATGAGCTTCAGGGCGGTTTCGGCCGTGCCTTCACTGATTTCGCCGGATGTGCCTGTAGCCACATTGCCCGTGGCCCTCGCCCTGCCGCCGCTCATGTGGCTTGTACGGGTGCAAAACTGTTCGGCTATGTCAAATTTGGGATTGCCAGGGCCGGGAGCAGGTGAGCCGGAGGAGTGCGTCAAATCTGGAAACATGGTGGCACAACCTTTCAGGGCTGGGTTCAATGTGTTTACGCTGGCGGCCATCGGCAAGTCCTCATGCGGCTTTGGCGTGCACGCTGTGTACGGTGGCGCCGATTTCAGATGGATTGGGCACAATCGCGACGCCAACCTCGCGCAGCAACTCGACCTTTTCCGGCGCGCTTTCCCCGAAGGCTGAAATGATTGCACCGGCGTGACCCATGCGCTTGCCCTTGGGCGCGGTAAGCCCGGCAACATAGGCAATGACCGGCTTGGTCATGTGATCGCGAATGAATTCCGCAGCTTCTGCTTCCTGCGGTCCGCCGATCTCGCCGATCAGAACAATTGCTGACGTGTCCTCATCGCGTTCAAACAGCGCCAGAATGTCCCTGAACGAGCTGCCATTGATCGGGTCTCCCCCGATACCGACACTGGTGGATACCCCGATGCCGAGTTCCTTCATCTGCGAGGCGGCTTCATATCCAAGCGTGCCGGAGCGGCCAACGATGCCGACCGAGCCTGGAAGATAGATATGGCCCGGCATGATGCCGGCCAGCGCCTGGCCCGGCGTGATGATGCCGGCGCAGTTGGGGCCGAGCAGCCGCATACGCTTGTCTTCACGGTACCGGCGCATGAAGCGCTTGACGCGCATCATGTCCTGGGCCGGGATGCCGTCGGTGATCGACACGCACAGGTCGATGCCGGCATCAGCGGCTTCCATGATTGAATCTGCTGCAAATGGCGGCGGTACCACGACCAGGCTTGCGGTTGCCCCGGTGGCGTCCACGGCTTCCTTGACGGTGTTGAACACCGGCTTTCCCATGGCGGTTTCGCCGCCGCGACCGGGGACGACACCACCGACTACATTGGTGCCGTAATCGATCATTTCCTGGGTGTGAAACTGACCGATCCGTCCGGTAATGCCCTGAACGATCAACGGGGTGGTCTTGTTGATCAGGATGCTCATGACGCTGCTGCCATGGCTGGCAGGTTGACAGGGGCCCTGGAAATCGTCACCGCCTTGCCGGCAGCTTCGGCAAGGGTCGTTGCAGTCGCTATCGGCAGACCGCTATTGGCCAGTATCTCCATGCCCTTTTCGACATTGGTGCCGGCAAGACGCACGATCACCGGCAGGTCCATCGCAGTTGTCTGAAGCGCCTGAACCACACCTTCCGCGACCCAGTCGCAGCGGTTGATACCGGCAAAAATATTCACCAGAATTGCGCTGACCTTGTCGTCAGAGCGCACCAGGTTGAAGGCTTTCGCCACCCGTTCCGGTGACGCGCCGCCGCCAATATCAAGGAAATTGGCCGGTTCGCCGCCGGCGAGCTTGATCATGTCCATGGTGGCCATTGCCAGGCCGGCACCGTTGACAATGCAGCCGATATTGCCGTCCAGGCCCACATAGCTCAGACCCTGGTCAGCCGCCTTGGTCTCGCGCAGGTCTTCCTGGCTCTTGTCACGCAGCTCCATGATCTCCGGGCGGCGGAACAGGGCGTTGTCGTCAAACTCCATCTTGGCGTCCAGCGCCATGACCGAATTGTCCGAGGTCACCACCAGCGGGTTGATTTCCACCATGGTGGCGTCAAGGTCGCGAAACGCCCGGTAACAGCCCCTGATCGTGGCGACCGCGCCCTGCACATGACTGGCGCCAAGGCCGAGCTTGAAGACGATTTCACGGGCCTGGAATTCGGTGAGGCCGACAGCCGGATCAACCACACTGCGAATGATCGTGTCTGGCTGATCCTGTGCGATGTCCTCGATTTCCATGCCACCCGAGGAGGACGCCACAACCATGATGCGCTCGCTCGAGCGATCAAGCACGAAACCGAGATAGAGTTCGCGCTCGATCTCGACACCGCTTTCAACGTAGACGCGATAAACGGTCTTGCCGGCAGGTCCGGACTGGTTTGTGACCAGCTTCTTGCCGAACATGTCATCGGCTGCATCAAATACTTCGTGCTCTGTGCTGCAGACCTTTACGCCGCCCGCCTTGCCGCGGCCACCGGTGTGGACCTGCGCCTTGACGACCCATTTGTCGCCACCGATTTCATGAGCCCGGTAGGTTGCCTGCTCAGGGCTGTAAGCCAGCCCGCCGGATGGCACCTTTATGCCGAAGCCCCGCAGCAGTTCCTTGGCCTGGTACTCATGAATGTCCATGGTTCGGGTGCCTTCAGGCTGCTTCGGAGAGCTGATGATGGGGAACGGCGCGCGCACCACCTTGTTCGTCGCGGGCAATGTCCCTGCACAATGCACTCACTGCCTCAGGCTGATCCGTGATGATCATCATCCGGCCGCGGCGTGCAGTGATCCTGTGCGTCAGATCATTTTCGTGTCGCCCGTCCGGTTGGTGCAGGTTGACCGGCAGTTGTTCGTAACTGACATGAAGGTTTCTCAGCCGCAGGAGAACCTGTTCCTCGACAGGCCGGGCTTTCGCGGCATCAGTGAACCGCAGGTCCAGAACCGCATCGCATGGCATATCGGCGGCGCGACGCATGCTCTGCAAATCAAGCTCGTTGGCAATCGTGATAATGGTCTGGTCCTGCATGGTCTTGCTCCCTTGATTTCGTTTTCGCTGACAAAAACCTACGCAGGACAGGGCTCGCGAGGGAAGTGAATTCGAGTCAATATGTGTGATGAGTAATTTTCAAATTTACTTTTGTAAATCTGGTAAAGTTAATTCTTTTGTTCTTGACAATTGTTTTTGTGCATTCTTTTTCTGGCCGCCATACTTCACATCAGGAGCACCAGACATGAGCTTTCATACCATCACTCAAGCCCCGGCCCGATTGAACCGCAGCGAACTGGCCGTGCCGGGAAGTCAGCCTCAAATGTTTGAAAAGGCTGCGCAATCTGACGTTGATGTGATTTTTCTGGATCTTGAAGATGCAGTAGCGCCCGACGACAAGGTGCAGGCACGCAAGAACATTATCGAAGCCCTGAACGACGTTGACTGGAATACCAAGACCATGTCTGTCCGGATCAATGGCCTGGACACCCATTACATGTATCGCGACGTGGTTGACATCCTCGAGCAAGCAGGTGGGCGCCTCGACCTGATCATGATCCCGAAAGTCGGCACCGCTGCGGACGTCTATGCGCTCGACATGCTGGTGACGCAGGTGGAAACGGCCATGGGGTCAAAAAAGCGGATCGGTTTTGAGCACATTATCGAAACCGCTCTCGGCATGCAGAATGTCAACGAGATTGCTGCCGCAAGTTCACGCAATGAGTCGCTGCATTTCGGCGTGGCAGATTATGCCGCCTCAACCCGCGCCCGCACCATGGTCATCGGTGGCGTCAATGAGGACTATTCGGTGCTGACCGACCCGCTGCCGGACAGTGACGGGGCACGCGAACGCCACTGGGGCGACATGTGGCATCATGCATTGTCCAAAATGGTGGTTGCGGCACGGGCCAACGGCCTGCGGCCGGTTGACGGGCCGTTCGGGGACTTCTCCGATCCTGAAGGATACACCGCAGCGGCAAAACGCGCTGCAGCGCTTGGCTATGAAGGCAAGTGGGCCATCCATCCGTCACAGATCGAACTGGCCAACCAGGTGATGAGCCCCGGCAGCGAAGAAGTTGACCGGGCAAGGCGCATTCTGGCGGCCATGAAAGAGGCGGCAGAGCAGGGCAAGGGGGCGGTTTCACTGGACGGGCGGTTGATCGACTACGCCTCGATCCGGCAAGCGGAAGTGCTGGTGGAAAAGGCCAACCAGATTGCCGCGGGCTGACTAACGCTCGTCATCCACTTCGAGCTCAAACACAGATTGCGATGTTTTGGGCAGCGGGGCGAACGGGCTGCGCTCCAGGCGGTCGTAGGCCGGTCCGAATGCCAGCCGGTATGCGATGTACAGGGCAAACACCGCCAACATGGCGGAAATGAAAACGAACAGTCCGCTTTCATCGCTGTATTCGATCAATTGTGCTGCGACAGTCGGGCCAATGGCTGCTCCGATCGAGTAGATCAGCAGCAGGCTGCCGCTGGTCTGCACCAGCTTGTCATTGGAAACATTGTCGTTGGCATGCGCCAGGCACAAGGCGTAGAGCGGCACCATCAGGGCGCCATGCACTGTTGCAAGCGCCAATATCGCCGAAAGATCCGTCAGCGGCCAAAAGGCAATCAGCAAACCGGTCGCCACCGTTCCCAGTGCAACCGGCAGGATCACCAGCCGGCGGTCATAATGATCCGACAGTTTGCCCAGCGGCCATTGTGACAGGGTGCCGCCGAGGACAAAAGCCGCCATCAGCAAGGTGATTTCAAAAACACTCATGTCGCGCAACTGCCCGAAGGTCGGCCCCAGTGTCCAGAATGCGCCTTCGACGGCACCCACCAGCAAACAGCCGATGGTGCCCACCGGTGAAATCGACAACAGGCCTTTCAGTTCCAGCCTGGCGGTTGGAATCGGCTTTGGCTCGCTGGTGGGCGTGAGGGCTATAGGTACCACGGACAGGCACAGCAGAAACGTCACCAGCGCAAACAGGGTTTGACCTGCTGTACTGGCAACATTGACCAGCAACTGACCAGCCATCGTGGTAACGTTGGCAACGATGATGTAGATCGACAGAACCTGGCCACGGTTGGTGTTGTCGGACTGATCGTTGAGCCAGCTTTCAATCACCATGTAGGCGATGGCCAGCGCTACGCCTGAGAAAAACCGCAATGCCAGCCAGAGGAAAACATTCGGCCAAAGCGGATAGAGCAGGGATACTGCGGCTGCGATTGCGACAACGCCGGAGAATGTGCGTATGTGGCCGACGTTTTTCACCAGTGCCGGGCCGAACACGCATCCGAAAACGAAACCGGTGGCGTAGACGGTGCCGAGATATCCAACCAGCGCAGGCGAGAACTGCTCGATACCGGCCCTGAGCGGCAGCAGCGTCTGGAACAGGGCAACGGCGGTCAGCAATAATCCGGCGCCCACAAGCAGTGTGGCAATCGTGCGGCGTGAGTTCTTTTCAACCGCAGCCATGAAACCCGACCTCAAAACAAATTGCCAATGCTCACCTTCATTTTTTGGCGACATGGTCGTCAAGTCCGGTCATGCAATTCTTTGAAAATTGGAATCTGTAGGCTTGCCGGTCAATTGTCGGCGTTGAGATGGAGTCTCACAATAAGTAATTGACCGGTTTCTACTGTAGGCACAGGTGCTGAAAGATGCTTTCATGCGAAATCCGCCGTGATCGGATGACTTGTCAGTCTGTAAAACAGGGAGAAGACAACAATGACAAAAATGAAATTACTTATGGCGACCTTGCTGGGCGCCACCATGCTGGCCTCAGGGGCGGCACACTCAAAAACACTGGTGTATTGTTCCGAAGGCTCGCCGGAAGGTTTTGATCCGGCACCGTTTACGGCAGGCACAACCTTCGATGCGTCATCCAAGCCATTGTATAACCGTCTGGTGGAGTTCAAGCGCGGGACGTCGGAAGTGATCCCCGGCCTGGCTGAAAGCTGGGAAGTCTCCAGTGACGGCCTGGAATACACTTTCAAGCTGCGCAAGGGCGTCAAGTTCCAGACCACTGACTTCTTCACGCCCAGCCGCGACTTCAACGCTGATGACGTCGTGTTCTCGTTTGAACGCCAGTTGAAGAAAGACCATCCCTGGAACCAGTATACCGCCGGCATTGCCTGGGAATATTTCAACGGCATGTCGATGCCTGACCTGCTCAAGGCGGTCGAAAAGGTCGATGACAACACGGTCAAGTTCGTGCTCAACCGGCCCGAAGCGCCGATGATTGCCAACCTGGCGATGGATTTTGCCTCCATCCTGTCGGCTGAGTACGCCGCCAAGCTGGAAGCGGATGGCAAGAAGGAATTGCTCAACCAGCAGCCTGTCGGCACCGGTCCGTTCAAGTTCGTTGCCTATCAGAAGGACGCGGTCATCCGCTATGCAGCCCATGAAGGATACTGGGCCGGCAAGCAGCCGATCGATGACCTGGTGTTTGCCATCACCACGGATGCCTCGGTACGCCAGCAGAAGCTGAAAGCCGGCGAGTGCCACGTGGCGCCTTATCCAAACCCGGCGGACCTGGCTGACCTCAAGGCAGATCCGAACCTGCAGGTGATGGAACAGGAAGGCCTCAATGTCGGCTATCTCGCCTACAACGCGCTGGTAGCGCCGTTCGACAAGCCGGAAGTGCGCAAGGCGCTGAACATGGCTATCAACAAGCAGTCGATACTGGATGCGGTGTTCCAGGGCGCCGGCAAGGAAGCCAAGAACCCGATTCCGCCGACCATGTGGTCCTACAATGATGCCGTCAAAGACGATCCTTACGATCCGGAAGCCGCCAAGAAGATGCTGGAAGCCGCCGGCGTCAAGGATCTGAAAATGAAGATCTGGGCGATGCCGGTACAGCGTCCCTACAATCCGAACGCCCGGCGCATGGCTGAACTGATCCAGTCGGATTTCTCCAAGATCGGTGTCGGCGTCGAGATCGTGTCCTATGAGTGGGGTGAGTATCTCAAGCTGTCCAAGGAAAAGGACCGTGACGGTGCCGTGCTGCTGGGCTGGACCGGCGACAATGGCGATCCGGACAACTTCCTGGCCGTGCTGCTTGGCTGTGACGCTGTCGGAGGGTCAAACCGCGCACAATGGTGCAACAAGGAGTTTGAAGACCTGGTTCAGAAAGCCAAGACCGTGTCGGACAAGGCTGAGCGCACCAAGCTTTATGAAGACGCACAGGTCGTGTTCAAGCGGGAAGCACCATGGGCAACCATTGCCCATTCGGTGGTATTCATGCCGATGTCGAAAAAGGTGTCAGGCTATGTGATGGACCCGCTGGGCGGTCACTGGTTCGACGGCGTCGACCTGGCTGAATAGGCTTGCGCCTGTGACAACAAAAGTGCCCGCCGTGTCCTGAAATTTGCAGAACACGGCGGGAGGTGGGGCTTTCATGTTTGCATTTCTTCTCCGGCGCATAGGATTGATTATTCCGACTTTCATCGGGGTAACCATTGCGGCGTTTGCGTTTATCAGGGTGCTGCCGGGTGATCCGGTGGAGCTGATGGCGGGTGAGCGCGGGGTATCACCTGAGCGCCACGCTGCATTGATGAAGCAGTTCGGTTATGACCGGCCGATCTGGGAACAGTATTTCGACTACTTTTTTTCAGCACTGCAGGGGGATCTGGGCAATTCGCTGGTGACCAAGAAACCGGTGTGGGACGAATTCTTCACGCTGTTTCCAGCCACGCTGGAATTGTCGATCTGCGCCATCATATTTGCCGTCTTTATTGGCGTGCCGGCCGGTATCTACGCGGCCACGCGGCGCGGGTCATGGCCGGATCAAACCATTATGGGAACGGCGCTGGTTGGCTATTCCATGCCTATTTTCTGGTGGGGACTGCTGCTGATCATCCTGTTTTCCGGCACTTTGGGGTGGACCCCGGTGTCAGGGCGCATATCACTGTTGTATTTCTTCAAGCCGGTCACCGGCTTCATGCTGATCGACAGCCTGCTGTCAGGTCAGAAGGGGGCGTTTTCCTCTGCCGTATCGCATCTCATCCTGCCGACGATCGTGCTGGGCACCATTCCGCTGGCCGTTGTAGCGCGCCAGACCAGGTCTGCCATGCTGGAAGTGCTGAGCGAGGATTATGTGCGCACCGCGCGGGCCAAGGGCATGTCGCCGATGCGCGTGGTCGGCATTCACGCCTTGCGCAATGCGATGATACCGGTGATCACCACCATTGGCCTGCAGGTCGGCGTGTTGCTGGCCGGCGCCATTCTCACCGAGACGATCTTTTCATGGCCGGGCATCGGCAAATGGATGGTCGACAGCATTTTCCGGCGCGATTATCCATCAGTTCAGGGCGGTCTTTTGATGATTGCGGTCATCGTGATGACGGTGAATCTGATCGTTGACCTGCTGTACGGGCTGGTCAATCCGCGTATCCGGCATGTGAGGTGACGATATCATGAGCGAACAAGCCATCGAAGCCGCAACCGATACCCGTGCCACAGGCATGCGCGCGGTGTTGGGCGAGTTCTGGCATTATTTCAGCGAGAACCGCGGTGCGGTCATCGGCATGTGGTTTTTCCTTGGTGTGTGCATGGTCGCGCTGCTGGCCGACCTGGTTGCACCACATGGCGCAACCACGCAATACCGTGATGCACTGCTGACGCCTCCGGTCTGGCAGGACGGCGGCGACTGGCGGTTCCTGCTGGGGACTGACGCGGTAGGCCGTGACATGCTGTCGAGGTTGATACACGGCAGCCGCTATTCGCTGTTTGTAGGCTGTATCGTCGTGGTGGGTGCCATGGCTGTCGGGGTGACGGTCGGGCTGGTCGCAGGTTTCGTAGGCGGAACTGTCGATACGCTGATCATGCGGCTGATGGATATCATCCTGTCATTTCCGAGCCTGCTTTTGGCGCTGGTGCTGGTCGCCATACTCGGCCCCAGCCTGACCAATGCCATGATCGCCATCGCCATTGTGCAACAACCGCATTATGTGCGGCTGACGCGGGCAGCGGTCATGGGTGAGAGAAGCAAGGATTATGTAACGGCTGCCAGGGTTGCCGGTGTCAGGCCATTGCGTCTGATGTTTTATACCATCCTGCCCAATTGCATGGCGCCCCTGATTGTCCAGGCAGCATTGTCGTTTTCCACGGCCATTCTTGATGCAGCGGCCCTCGGATTTCTGGGCATGGGCGCACAGCCGCCGACGCCGGAATGGGGCACCATGCTGGCCGAGGCGCGTGAGTTTATCCTGCGCGCCTGGTGGGTGGTAACGCTGCCTGGTCTTGCCATCCTGTTCACGGTGCTGGCCATCAACCTGATGGGCGACGGCCTGCGCGATGCGCTGGACCCGAAGTTGAAGCGGAGCTGAGGCGATGTACGGTTCGACACTGATAGGACCGGCACTGATTGCAGCCGTCATAGCGGCTTTGGTCACCATGATCGGCTGGTATGTGGCGTATCAACGCGAACGCCGGCTGGAAAACGGGCGGCGGGCGGAACGGATCAGGGATTGCAAGATTGCCTTGCGTGCGGAAATCAGCTGCCATGTGCCGCGCTGGATCCTGCAGGATGAAACCGAACATGTTGAAGAGATGGCCCGCCAGATAATGGCTGGTGCTGGCAAGACACCGCCTTTCACACCCTTTGTGCCCAAGGAAACGGGCAACCCGGCGTTCGAGGCAATTGTCGGTGAGATACAAATCCTGCCCGGCGACGTCATTGAACCGGTGATCCGGTATTACCAGCAGGTGGATGTTATCGCGCAACTGGCCGAAGACATGCGCGGTGAACGCTATGCCGCGTTAGAGGCTGAACGCAAGATTGATGTCTACAGGGATTTTATAGAATTGCGCACTGAAGCCGGCCGTCTGGCCATCGATGCGATAGACTCACTGGAGCAGTCAAGTGACGACAAGTAGCCGTTTAATAGCCGGGCTTTGGCCCTGTCGGTCCATTGATCGGCCGCATAGGCGGCATGGGAAGTGGTTTCGTGCTCATGATTTTGTCTCCAGCATTAAGATAATACTACAAAGGTGAAAATTCAACAACCATGGCCCTTTTAGAGATTGAAAACCTGACGGTAGAATTTGCCACGGCAGGCGGCGCTTTTCGTGCTGTGGACGGGTTGTCGCTGAGCCTGGATGCCAGTGACGTGCTGGCCATTGTCGGTGAATCCGGGTCCGGAAAATCGGTTGCCATGCTGGCCATGATGGGCCTGTTGCCGTGGACCGCCACGGTAACCGCGGACCGGTTGAATTTTGACGGCAAGGACCTGCTCACCCTGTCGGCCCGCCAGCGCCGAGAGGTCGTCGGCAGGGACATTGCCATGATCTTCCAGGAGCCCATGTCGAGCCTCAATCCGTGTTTCACCGTCGGGTTTCAACTGGGTGAGGCCCTCAGGGTCCATCTGGGCATGTCACGGGCCGAATGCAAGGCGCGCAGCATTGAATTGCTGGACCTGGTCGGCATTCCGGCACCTGAAAAACGCCTCAGTGCGTTTCCCCATCAACTGTCAGGCGGCATGAGCCAGCGTGTCATGATTGCCATGGCGATTTCGTGCAATCCGAAACTGCTGATCGCAGACGAGCCGACAACCGCACTTGATGTGACCATTCAGGCGCAAATCCTCGATCTGCTGCTGAACCTGCAGCGCGAGACCGGCATGGGCCTTGTGCTCATTACGCACGACATGGGGGTGGTCGCCGAAACCGCACAACGGGTCTCCGTGCAATATGCCGGACAGAAGGTTGAGGAACAGCCGGTGGTGGACTTGTTTTCCGAACCGCACCATCCCTACACCGCAGCCTTGCTGGCGGCGTTGCCGGAGCGCGCCACGTCAAAGGTGCTGCCGTCCATACCCGGTGTGGTGCCGGGCCAGTTCGACAGGCCGGACGGGTGCCTGTTTTCGCCACGGTGTGGCCATGCCACCGATCAGTGCCGCACCCAATCACCGACCCGGGCGCCTGCCAGGCTCGGTTCGGCGTTCTGTCACTATCCACTGGTGAAGGGCGAGCCGCAAAACCACCCCGGAAGCGGAGTGGCAGCATGAGTGATGAAATCGTCCTGCGCGCAAGCGACCTTAAAAAGCATTACATGCTGCCCGGCAGCCTGTACGCCAGGCCGGCCACGGTAAAGGCGCTGGACGGGATCAGCTTCGAGTTAAGCCGGAAAAAGACACTGGCCGTGGTGGGGGAGTCCGGTTGCGGCAAGTCCACCCTGGCGCGTGTGGTGACCATGATCGAGGAACCCACCGCAGGATCGCTGCAGATCGCCGGCGAGGAACTGGCGGACGGCAACAAGGCTGTGCGCCGCAAATTGCGGCCCAAGGTTCAGATGGTTTTCCAGAACCCATACGGTTCGCTCAATCCGCGTCAGAAAATCGGTTCGGCGCTGGAAGAACCTTTGATGATGAATACGCCGCTGTCAAAGGCGGAAAGAGGCGACAAGGCCAAGGCCATGATGCAGGCCGTCGGCCTGCGTCCCGAACACTATGACCGTTATCCGCACATGTTTTCCGGCGGCCAGCGCCAGCGCATAGCCATCGCGCGCGCGCTGATGCTGGACCCTGACATACTGGTGCTGGATGAACCAGTGTCGGCACTGGATGTATCGATCCAGGCGCAGGTTCTGAACCTGCTGGGTGAGTTGCAGGACAAGCTGCAACTGGCCTACCTGTTCATCTCTCATGACCTGTCCGTGGTGAAGCATATCGCCGACGAAGTCATGGTGATGTATCTGGGCAAACCGGTTGAACAGGCAGACCGGGAAGTGTTGTTCGACAATCCGCAACACCCCTACACGAAAGCTTTGCTGTCAGCCACGCCGGTGCCTGACCCTGGCCGGAAGAAAGAACGTGTCCTGCTAAAGGGTGAGTTGCCGTCGCCCATCGATCCGCCGACAGGCTGCGCCTTCCATCCGCGCTGCCCGGTGGTTTTTGACAGGTGTGCAGCCGAGACGCCGCATTTGCAGCCTGCACACGCTTCGCAGGTGTCATGCCATCTGATGGATGAGGCAAAATAGCCGCTCGCAAACTGCTCAGCTCAGCGTTCGCCGCACCGCATCTGTCCAGCCGGCTATTTTGCGCTGCCGGACCGCCTGTTTCATCTTCGGTTTGAAGCGCTGGTCGAGAGCCCACGATTTTGCAAAGCCGGACGCGTTGGGCCACAATCCCACGCGCGAAGCGGCAAGCCATGCGGCACCTAAGGCGGTGGTTTCGAGAACCTCCGGCCGGTCAACCGGTGCGTTCAGCATGTCGGCAAGGCGTTGCATGGTCCAGTCTGATGCAACCATGCCGCCGTCGACACGCAGCACGGTCTTGCGGGCGGTTTCAGACTTCCAGTCCTTCTGCATCGCCGCCAGCAGATCATGGGTCTGGTAGCACACTGCCTCAAGGGCGGCGTGGGCCAGTTCATTGGGGCCGGAGGCGCGCGTCAGGCCGAAAATCGCGCCACGGGCATCTGCGTCCCAATGGGGTGCGCCGAGACCGGTGAAGGCGGGAACCAGATAGACATCCTGTTCCGGGTCGGCCCGGGCCGCCATGGCGCCACTGTCGCTGGCGGCTTTCAGAAAGCCCATCTCATCACGCAGCCACTGCACGGTGGCACCGGCCATGAAAATCGAGCCTTCCAGCGCATAGGTTGTCTTGCCATCAAGCCGATAGGCAATGGTGGTCAGCAGCCGGTTTTTCGACCGCACCATGTCGGTGCCGGTATTGAGCAGGGCAAAGCACCCGGTACCATAGGTTGACTTCATCATGCCGGGCTTGAAACAGGCATTGCCGATTGTAGCCGCCTGCTGATCGCCGGCCACGCCCATGACGGGTATGGCTGCTCCGAGGATCGATGGATCGGTGACACCGAAATCCGCCGAACAATCGAGCACGTCCGGCAGCACATTTGCCGGAACGTCCAGTACTTTGAGCAGGCCCGCATCCCACTTGTTCGTCCTGATGTTGAACATCAGCGTGCGCGAGGCGTTGGTGGCGTCGGTAACATGTGACGCGCCGCCGGTGAGCCGCCAGATCAGGAAACTGTCGATGGTGCCGAAAGCAATGCGTCCGGCTTCCGCCTTCTTGCGCAGGCCTTTCACGTTATCCAGCAGCCACGACACTTTGGTGCCGGAAAAGTAAGGGTCGAGCAGCAGCCCGGTTTTTGCGCTGAAGCTTTTCTCGTACCCGGCCTGTTTCAGCTTTGCGCAGAAATCAGACGTACGCCGGTCCTGCCAGACGATTGCCCTGTGCACACACCTGCCTGTCTCGCGATCCCACATGAGCGTGGTTTCGCGCTGGTTGGTGATGCCGATTGCGGCTATGTCCGACGGCTTGATCCGGGCTTTGCCGATGGCGTCCCTGCAGGTGGCGACAACGCTTGACCAGATGTCTTCCGGGTCATGCTCGACCCAGCCGGACTTGGGGAAATGCTGGGTAAATTCCTGCTGGCCCACGGCGACAATTTTCTGACCCCGGTCAAAAATGATCGCCCGCGAAGATGTTGTGCCCTGATCAATGGCTAGAACATAATTGCCCATTGTGTGCCCCGTCACTGCAACCGCCTAACGAAGGACGGTTTCGCCTGTTGTCGTATGCATGGTTTTTGCAGCACGATCCATGAAGTGCTGCAAGGCCTGTATCTGTTCGCTGTCAAAGGCGATGCCGAGTTTGGTGCGCCGGAACAAGACGTCCTGTGCCGTGAGCGCCCATTCGTGGCGCATCAGGTAGGTAACTTCTGCCTCGTGCAAACCATTGCCGAACGCTATGCCCAGATCAGCGGGCTTTTTCGCATCGCCCAGTACCATCGCTGCCCGTGTACCGTAGTGGCGCACAAGCCGGGTGATCAGCCTGCGGTCCAGAAGCGGGCGGGTGGTGGCATATTCATCGACCAGCGCATCAAACCCCTGCACGGCAAAGTCCCCGCCGGGAAGGGCGGCGTCTGCCGTCCAGGACGGCTGGCGGGCACCCAGGGCTTTTTCTATGTCTTTCAGAATCTCTTCTGCCAGCACCCGGAACGTGGTGATCTTGCCGCCAAAAATGTTGATCAGCAGCCCCGCATTATTATCGCCATCAGTGCGGATCACGTAATCCCGGGTGGCTTCCTGCGCCTTGCTGGCTCCGTCGTCGTACAAGGGACGCACACCGGAATAGGTCCATACGACATCTGACTTCGTGACGGGCTCTGCGAAATACTCGCTCGCCATGGAGCACAGATATTCGATCTCGTCGGATGATATTTCCGGCTTGCCCATGTCATGCCCGTGTTCGGCGTCAGTGGTGCCGATCAGGGTGTAGTCGCCCTCATAGGGGATGGCGAAGATGATGCGGTTGTCGTCATTCTGGAATATGTAGGCCTTGTCGTGGGCAAACTTACGCCGGATGACAATATGACTGCCGCGCACCAGGCGGACATTGCGGGCGTCATTTTGTCCGAAAACCTCCCTCAACACGCTGTCGACCCAGGGCCCCGCGGCATTGACGATGATGCCCGCGGTGACCGTCTGCCTGCGGCCTGAGAGCGTGTCTTCCATCTCGACCCGCCACTGGCCGTCGGTGCGTTGCGCGCGGGCAACTGTGGTATGTGTCCGCATGTCAGCGCCGCGCTGCGCGGCATCGAGAGCATTCAACACAACCAGGCGGGAATCCTCGACCCAGCAGTCGGAATATTCAAAAGCCTTTTTGAACAACGGTTTCAACGGCTTGCCGACTTCATCATGTTGCAGGTTCACGCTGGATGTCGGTGGCAACAATTTCCGCCCGCCGATGTGGTCATACAGGAACAGCCCCAGCCGCAGCAGCCAGGCCGGGCGCAGGCCGGAATGATGCGGCAGGACAAACCGCATCGGCCAGATGATATGCGGTGCGTTCTTCCACAGCACTTCGCGCTCCATCAGTGCCTTGCGCACCAGCATGAACTCATAATGCTCCAGATAGCGCAGGCCGCCATGAACCAGTTTCGTGGAGGCCGATGATGTGCCGCCGCCGAAATCGCCTGCCTCGCACAGGCATACCGAATAGCCGCGGCCAACCGCATCGCGGGCGATGCCGCAGCCATTGATGCCGCCGCCAATGACCAGCACGTCATAATGAGGGGTCAGGTCTGCGTGCTGCGACTGCTTGTTCATTCAGCCGCCTTTCCGGCCGTCATGTCTGCTTGCGCAATCTCGAGGCGGATTTTAGCAACGCTGCAGATCTTCTGGATGGAGCGGGGAGGCTGCTCGTCGGTGACGAAGACATCGATGTCTTCCAGCTGGCCGATCTGTACCGGTGCACGACGTTCGAACTTGCCGGTATCGGCCGCCAGTATGGAGGTGCGGGCCTGGCCCAGAATGGCCTGTGACACGCGCACCTCGCGGTAATCAAAGTCAAGCAGGCAGCCTTCTTCATCAATGGCGGAAGTCCCGATCACGGCAAAGTCGACCTTGAATTGCCGGATCAGGTCAATCGCTGCGGCACCGACAATGCCGCCATCGCTCTTGCGCACCATGCCGCCCGACACCACCACTTCAACACCCGGCGCGTCGGACAGTATGTAGGCGACATTGAGGTTGTTGGTGATCACCATCAAACCCTGGTGGCGGCGCAGGGCATAGGCAACCTGCTCGGTTGTGGTGCCGATATTGAGGATCAGCGATGAATTGTCCGGGATCATTTCAGCAATCGCGCGCGCGATCCGGGCCTTGCCGTCGGCGGCAATTTCCCGGCGGGCCTGATAGGCCATGTTGACCGTATTGGACGGAAACACCGCACCGCCGTGCACCCGGTTGAGCTTTTCAATATCGCACAGGTCATTGAGATCCTTGCGGATTGTCTGCGGCGTGACGTCAAAACGGTGCGCCAGCGTCTCCACGTCCACACGGCCTTCGCGGCGCGCGATCTCAAGAATATCCATCTGTCTGGGCGGCAAGGCCGTCACGATGCGCTCCTTCGGTTGCTTTCATAATAGTTGCGATTTTTTTCGAATAAATCAAATAGAAAACCATTGACTTTCGTTTTTATTCGTTATGTCCTAGCGCTGTGACGCACCGCTGTCGTGAATGAGTGCGTACCAATCAGTTGGAGGAGACATCATGAAAAAGCTGCTTTTGGCGTCAGTTGCGGTATTTGCACTGGGCGCTGCGGCTCTTCCTGCGCAGGCCGACATGGCCGCGGCAGAGAAGTGGGTAAACGACGAATTCCAGCCATCCGCGCTTTCGAAGGAAGACCAGTTGAAGGAGATGGACTGGTTCATCAAGGCGGCGGAGCCGTTCAAGGGCATGGAGATCAACGTGCTGTCGGAAACCATCCCGACACACGAGTATGAATCCAAGACGCTGACCAAGGCGTTTGAAGAAATCACCGGCATCAAGGTCAATCACCAGCTTCTCGGCGAAGGTGAGGTCGTGCAGGCGGTGCAGACCCAGATGCAGACCAACCGCAACCTGTATGACGCCTATATCAATGACAGCGACCTGATCGGCACTCATTCGCGCCTGCAGCAGGCGGTCAACCTGACCGACTGGATGGAAGGTGAAGGCAAGGGTGTCACCAATCCCGGCCTCGATGTGGACGATTTCATCGGCAAGTCGTTTACCACCGGGCCGGACGGCAAGCTCTACCAGCTGCCGGACCAGCAGTTCGCCAACCTGTACTGGTTCCGCAAGGACTGGTTCGACAAGCCGGAACTGAAGGAACAGTTCAAGGCCAAGTACGGCTATGACCTGGGTGTGCCGGTCAACTGGTCCGCCTACGAAGACATTGCTGAGTTCTTCAGTGAAGACGTCAAGGAAATCGATGGTGTCCGCATCTATGGTCACATGGATTACGGCAAGCGCGCCCCTGACCTCGGATGGCGCATGACGGATGCCTGGCTTTCCATGGCCGGTGCCACGTCACCGGGTCTGCCGAACGGCCGCCCGATTGACGAGTGGGGCATCCGCATGGAAGCAGACAGCTGCAATCCATCGGGTGCATCTGTTTCCCGTGGCGGCGGCACAAATGCTCCGGCGTCCGTGTTCGCCATCGCCAAGTGGGACGAGTGGCTGCGCAAATATGCGCCTCCCGGTGCGGCAGACTATGACTTCTACCAGTCGCTGCCGGCCCTGGCGCAAGGCAATGTGGCCCAGCAGATTTTCTGGTACACGGCGTTCACCGCCTCCATGGTTGCGCCCAAGTCGGAAGGCAACAACACCGTTGACGATGACGGAAATCCGCAATGGCGCATGGCGCCAAGCCCGCATGGGCCGTACTGGAAAGACGGCATGAAGCTGGGTTATCAGGACGCAGGTTCGTGGACAATTCTCAAATCAACACCGGTTGACCGCGCCAAGGCTGCATGGCTTTACGCGCAGTTCGTGGTGTCCAAGACGGTGGATGTGAAAAAGTCCGACGTCGGCCTGACCTTCATTCGCGACAGTACCGTGCGTCATGACCACTTCACCAAACGCGCGCCGAAACTGGGGGGACTTATCGAGTTCTATCGCTCGCCGGACCGGGTCAACTGGACACCGACCGGTGTCAACGTGCCGGACTATCCGAAACTGGCGCAGTTGTGGTGGCAGAATATCGGCGACGTGAACTCCGGTGCATTTACACCGCAGCAGGCCATGGATCGCCTGGCCGGTGAAATGGACCAGGTCATGAGCCGCATGCAGGCTGCAGACGAACAGGCCAAGGTCTATGGCGGGTGCGGTCCGCGCCTGAATGAAGCCAAGGATCCTGCCGACTGGCTCGGCAAGGAGAACGGCCCGGCTGCAAAGCTGGCCAATGAGAAGGAGCCAGGCAAGACGATTGCTTATGAAGAAATCGTCAAGCGCTGGGCGCAGTAGGGAAGCGCATTTTCTCCCGTGCGTGATGAGCGGTCCGGCATTCCAGACGCCGGGCCGCTCCCCCGCATCCGACAATTCTTTAAACCTAAGCGGCGGCAGGATGCGCTATGGCGCTTGAACTGAAAAATGTGGCCAAGAAGGTAGGGGCGGATGTGCATATCCACCCGACCGATCTGAGGTTTGAGCCGGGCAGTTTCAACATACTGCTGGGCACCACACTTGCCGGCAAGACGACCCTGATGCAGATGATGGCGGGGCTCGAAAAACCGACGTCCGGCGAGGTCTGGTTCGACGGCAGGAATGTAACCGGTACGGCGGTTCAAAAACGCAATGTGTCGATGGTCTATCAGCAGTTCATCAACTATCCGAACATGTCGGTGTTCGACAACATCGCCTCGCCGCTGCGCGTTGCAAGGCTTCCCGTCCAGGAAATCCAGTCCCGGGTTGGTGAAATGGCCGAGCTGATGCGCATTTCAGCCATGCTGGACCGGCGGCCGTCGGAACTGTCGGGCGGCCAGCAGCAACGCACCGCCATGGCACGCGCGCTGGTCAAGGACAGTGACCTGATACTGCTAGACGAACCGCTCGCCAACCTTGATTTCAAATTGCGCGAAGAAATGCGCGACGAACTGCCCAGACTGTTTGCAGAACGAAACTGCGTGGTGGTCTATGCTACCACGGAACCGACAGAAGCCCTGTTGCTGGGGGGCAAGACCGCAGCCATGCACGAGGGCCGGGTCGTGGACTTCGGTCCGACTGCACAAATCTACCGGCACCCGTCCAGCCTGGAGTCGGCAAAAGTGTTTTCAGAACCGCCGATCAACCTGGCCAGGGCGTCGGTGAAATCAGGCTGGGTGCTGCTTGATGAAGGGGTGTCCTGGAAGGCTGACAAAGGCCTTGCCGACGGCAGCTACACCATAGGCATCCGCCCGCATCATGTGTCACCGGTGCGCCAATCGGCCAAGTCGGTTATCATCGAGGGCAAGGTCAAGGTGGCCGAACTCACCGGTTCGGAAAGCATTATTCACTTTCGCGCGCATGACCATCCCTGGGTGTCCCTGTCGCACGGCGTGCATCCGTTTGAAACCGGCCGGTTTGCCAGGTTTTACGCCGACATGTCGAAGTGCTTCTACTTTGATGCAGACGGACATCTGGTCGACTTGGCTTGCGCCGGAAAGGCCGCGTGACATGGCCCGGATAACCCTGAAAAACCTCAAACATGCCTATATGGAAAACCCGGTCAACGACGAGGACTGGGCGTTGAAGGAACTCAACCTCGATTGGGATGATGGCGGGGCCTATGCACTGCTGGGGCCGTCGGGGTGTGGCAAGACAACCCTGCTCAACCTGATCTCCGGGTTGCTGACGCCGTCGCACGGCAGCATTCTGTTCGATGATCACGACGTCACCGGCCTGCCGCCGGAGCAGCGCAAGATCGCGCAGGTTTTCCAGTTTCCCGTCGTTTACGACACCATGACCGTTTACGACAACCTGGCCTTTCCGCTGCGCAATCGCGGCGTCGATGAGGCAACCGTCGACAAGCGGGTCCGCGAAGTGGCGGAGATGAATGACCTCACTGCGACACTCGGCAATCGTGCATCCGGGCTGACGGCCGACGGCAAGCAGAAGATCTCGCTGGGCCGCGGACTGGTGCGCACCGATGTCAACGCCATCCTGTTCGATGAACCGCTGACAGTGATCGATCCGCACCTGAAATTCCAGTTGCGGTCCAAGCTGAAGGAGCTTCACACCCGGGTCCCCAACACCATGATCTACGTGACCCACGACCAGACCGAGGCGATCACCTTTGCCGACAAGGTCGTGGTGATGAATGTCGGTGAAGTGGTGCAGGTCGGCACACCAAAGCAACTGTTTGAAGAACCGCACCATACCTTTGTGGGGCATTTCATCGGCTCACCCGGCATGAACGTGCTGGACTGCGAGGTGAAGGACGGCCACGCCTTTATTGCGGGTAAAAAGATCGCCACCGCAAACAAGGCAGCCGCCAAGGCCGGTAAATCGGAAATAGGCGTGCGGCCCGAGTTCGTTAAATTCGCCCGGCACGGCCTTGAGGCCCGCGTGGTGAAAGTCTCCGATGCGGGCCGGTTTTCCGTTGTGGAGGCCGACAGCGCAGGAGGACGGGTCAGGCTGCTGGTTGAAGAAGGCGGCGCGATCCCGTCGGACACCGCTCATCTTGAATTCGACCCTGAAGCGACCCGGATTTACACAAACGGATGGCTGGCGGGCCGGGAAGGTCAGCCATGAACAAGACCGTCAACCAGAAAGCCTGGTTCTTCGTCGCCCCGGTTCTCATCCTGGTGGCCTTCAACGCCATCGTTCCACTGATGACGGTGGTCAATTATTCGGTCCAGGAAACCTTTGGCGACAACGTGTTTTTCTGGGCGGGCCTGCGCTGGTTCGAGGAAATCCTGCGTTCACCGCGCTTCCATGACGCGCTTGGGCGCCAGTTGTTTTTCACCGGCACCATCCTGGCCATTGAAATTCCGCTGGGCGTGATCATCGCGCTCGCCATGCCGCGAAAAGGGCCCTGGGTGTCGGTCTGCCTGGTGCTGATGGCCATGCCGCTTTTAATCCCGTGGAACGTGGTCGGCGCCATGTGGAATATTTTCGGCCTGCCGGAACTCGGGCTTCTGGGCAAGACGCTGAACATGATCGGCTTTGACTACAACTATACCCGCCAGCCGGGTGATGCCTGGTTCACGCTCATCTTGATGGATGTGTGGCACTGGACGTCGCTGGTGGTGCTGCTGGCCTATGCGGGTCTGGTGTCGATCCCCGATGCCTATTACCAGGCAGCGCGCATTGACGGGGCGAGTTCATGGGCGATCTTCAGGTACATCCAGCTGCCCAAGATGAAGCGGGTGCTGACCATCGCCGTCTTGCTGCGCTTCATGGACTCGTTCAACATCTATACCGAACCGTCCGTGCTGACCGGTGGCGGACCCGGCAATTCCACAACGTTGCTGTCACTTGATCTGGTGAAGATCGCACTCGGCCAGTTTGACCTGGGGCCGGCGGCTGCCATGTCGCTTATCTACTTCCTGGTGATCCTGCTGTTCAGCTGGATTTTCTACACCGTAATGACCAGAGGGGAGGAACAGTGATGGCAAGAGCCAAGTGGCTGATCCCGACGATTTACATCATCTTCCTGATGCTGCCGATCTACTGGCTGGTGTCGATGTCGTTCAAGACCACCAATGAAATCCTCGGGTCGTTTACCCTGTGGCCGCAGAACTTCACCCTGGAGAACTACCGGACCATCTTTACCGATCCGACCTGGTACAATGGCTATATCAACTCGATCATCTATGTGACCATCAATACGGTGTTGTCGGTGACGGTTGCACTGCCGGCGGCCTACGCGTTCTCGCGATATCGCTTTCTGGGCGACAAGCACCTGTTCTTCTGGCTGCTGACCAACCGCATGGCACCGGCGGCGGTGTTTGCCCTGCCGTTCTTCCAGCTGTATTCGGCGGTCGGTATCTTCGACACCCATCTGGCTGTGGCACTGGCGCATACATTGTTCAATGTGCCGCTGGCGGTGTGGATCCTGGAAGGTTTCATGTCGGGTGTGCCGAAGCAACTCGATGAAACGGCCTATGTGGACGGCTACTCGTTCCCGGCGTTTTTCGTGAAGATATTCATCCCCACCATTGCCGCCGGTGTCGGTGTGGCAGCGTTCTTCTGTTTCATGTTCTCCTGGGTGGAGTTGCTGCTGGCCAAGACGCTGACGGCGGTTGCAGCCAAGCCGATTGCCGCGACCATGACCAAGACCGCGTCATCGTCTGGCTATGAGCTCGGGCTGCTGGCGGCAGCCGGGACACTGACCATCATTCCCGGTGCGATCGTGATCTACTTCGTGCGCAACTATATCGCCAAGGGCTTTGCCCTGGGCCGGGTCTAGAAGAAAGGGCGCTGGCGCCATGGAAGACGTTGTCATGTTCTCCGCCAAGTGGTGGACCCTGCCGCTGGGCAAGACCTGGATGGCATGGACACCGGCCACGGCCAGCTTCTTCATCTTCATCGTGCTGGCGATATCCGCCATGGGTGTGTGGGAGTACTATCGCCCCGGCGGTGATCCGCGCCGCGGTGTATTTGCGATAGACACGACACGCGGTGACCGGTTGTTCATCTCGCTGCTGGGTTCAGCCTTCATCTTCATCGCATGGTTGTTTTTGGTCGGTTCGCCGTTGTGGTGGCCGATGGGGATTGTGGCTTTGTGGTTCGTGTTCGTGTTTCGGTATGTGTGAGGTAATGACTATCTCAGCGCACGATTGAGATCGACCTGCCGTAACCGGCTCTCCCTCCGTTCGCGCCAGGCTACATAGCAGCCGGAGCCGGCAATCATGGCCATGCCGGTGAACGACAACAGGTCGGGAATATCTCCCCACATGACGACACCCCAGAACGTTGCGAAGATGAGGTAGGAGTAGTCGAAAGGTGCCAGCCAGCTTGACTCCGCACTTTGATAGGCCCTGGCCAGGCCGATATTGGCGGCCAGGTTGAGCATGGAGCAGACCAGGATGATGGCCGCTGTTTCCTTGCTCAGGGGATTCCAGCCGACAAACAGGTAGGGCCAGCTCGCCGCCAATGCCGCAGGCTTCACGGTTTCCATGACTATGAGACCGAGACCGCCAACGGTCACAAATGCCACCGACACGCCCAGTGCCAGGGTGGCCGGGCTTTCTTCCCGGCACAGCTTTCTGGTGGTCAGCACGGTCGCTGCGTAAAACAGGCCGGCCATGACGGGAACAAGCGACACCCACTGAAACGAGGCGGAAGCCGGTTTGAGAATGAGAAGCGTTCCGGCAAATCCCGCCACAACCGCCATGATCCGGCGCGGGCCGACATGTTCGCCCAGGAACAGCGCAGACAGGACAGCGACGAACAAGGGAAATACATACAAGCCTGCTGCAACCTCCGACAGGCTGAGGAACGGAATCGCGCCAAAGAAGCACAGCATCGCGCCGATCAGAAAGCAACTGCGCAGCGCCACGGTCCAGAACCGCTTCGGCCAGGCAGACGCATTGCCCCAGATGAAACGCGACAACACAAACAGCATGGTGAGGTTGCAAACAGCGCGCAGGGTCTGGAACTGCCACAGGGACACGTCCGCACTCGCCAGCTTGACGAGCGAATCCTGCAGGGAGAGCATGCACAGCGCACCCACCATTAAAGTTGCTGCCAGTGCGGGGCGATCTTCAGACATGTGAAGTCGTTTCCAACTCGACGTTGCGGAACCTGTGACTAAAACAGGACCGGGCTGCCCCAATCAAGCAGTAAGTGGTGCAGGCACTGCACGCCTCCCATGTGTGTTGCGCGCGCATCGACCACGCCATTGTCGATTTCCGCTTGTGTGTTCGGCGAATGCCAAGGCACGATGCCCGCATGACAAAACTGCAGATCACCAACGCCGATATGGTTGTGACCATGGACGCCGACCGCCGCGAAATTGCCGGTGGAGACATCGTGATAGAAGACGGTGTGATTGTCTCGGTTGGGGCCTCCGGCCAAAGCCAGACTTGCGACGAGACGATTGACGCGCGCGGATGCGTGGTCACGCCGGGCCTGGTCAACACCCATCATCACCTGTTCCAGACACTGACCCGTGCCGTACCGGCCGGTCAGGATGCGCTTCTGTTCGACTGGCTGCGGGCGCTGTATCCGATCTGGGCGCGGATGCAGCCTGAGGACATGTTTGTTTCCGCGCAACTGGGTCTGGCGGAACTGGCGCTGTCGGGCTGCACGATGAGTTCGGACCACCTCTACATATTTCCCAATGGCGTCAGGCTGGAGGATACCATTGATGCAGCACACAGCGTCGGTGTGCGGTTTCACCCGACGCGCGGCGCGATGAGCGTGGGTGAAAGTGACGGTGGCCTGCCACCGGACTCCCTGGTCGAGAACGAGCGCGACATTGTCGAGGATTTCATCCGTGTCGTGGATGCCCACCATGATGCGGCAGACGGTGCCATGGTCCGTGTCGGCCTGGCGCCGTGTTCGCCGTTTTCGGTCAGTACCGACCTGATGAAGGACGCCGCTGCACTGGCGCGCGACAAGCAGGTCATGCTGCACACCCATCTGGCGGAAAATGACGAGGACATTGCCTATTCACTGGAAAACTTCGGCTGCCGGCCGGGCCAGTATGCCGAGGACCTCGGCTGGGTCGGCGAGCACGTCTGGCATGCCCATTGTGTCAAGCTGGACAAGCGGGAAATAGACCTTTTTGCGAAAACCAAAACCGGCGTGGCCCATTGCCCGTGCTCCAACTGCCGGCTGGGGTCGGGCATTGCACCGGTCCGTGAGATGCGCGATGCAGGCGTGCGGGTGGCATTGGGCGTAGACGGGTCTGCCAGCAATGATGCCGGCCATCTGTTGTCGGAGGCGCGCCAGGCCATGCTGCTGCAGCGGGTCAAGCACGGAGCAAATGCGTTTGCGGCGCGCGAAGCCCTGGAGATCGCCACTCTGGGCGGCGCGACAGTGCTGGGACGCGGTGGCGAACTGGGCTCAATTGAACCGGGCAAGCGCGCGGATATCGCCCTATGGGATGTGTCGGGCCTCGAGGCCGCAGGCGCCTGGGATCCGGTCGCAGCTCTGCTGCTGTGTGGCCCGCTACAGGTGCGCGATCTACTGGTTGAGGGCAGGCGGGTGGTCAGCGGGGGCGAGCTGGCCGGCGTGGATGCGCGCAAGATTGCCGAGCAGGCGAAAGCCCGTGTTGCACGGCTGATATCGTAGAGTCCAGGGGCTGGCTCAGGTGAGAACAGGCCGCTCGCCGTAGATATCACCGACCGGGGTGTTCGGCGTCTCCAGCAGGAGGCCCAGGCCATTTTCAGGTATATCGACCGCCGGTTCGCGTTCACCCGCAATCGCGCCAGGCCCCGCCACGGCGGCAAGGGCAACAATCACGCTGAATAAAATCCGTCTCATCATAACAGGCCTCCAGGTAGTTTCGTTTTGCCATATGTGATCGCGCACGCGATACTTATCCAATAGAACTGAAATATCACTTCAATAGAAATTGATTATCGCGCCGGTTCATTGCCGATGGGTGCAAGTCATAGCGTTGCCCGAACCTGGTGTCCTGCATTGATAGGATATCTCTATCAGCTATCACTGCAACTATGATTGGCATATGGGCCTCGAAAATCTCATCTCGGTATCACACCAACGAAAGGAAGGATAAGAAATGTCATTTGAGGGCGTATGGACAGCCGAAGTTTTTGGCCTGCACGGCTGGGACAGCCACGGCGTGCTCCTGCTTAAAGGCGGCCGCCTGGCCGGCGGTGACAACAGGCAGTGCACCTCCGGCAAGTACGAAGTGTATGGTGAAGGAATCGAGGCTGAACTCATGGTGGATCACTATGACCGGCCCCGGACGATTTTCGGCGACAATGCCAAGAAATACACGACCAGGCTTGCCGGCAGGCTGAAGGGCAGCGTCATCAGCGGCTTGATTGTCCGGCCTGACAGACCCGGGTTCGAGCTGCAGATTCGCCTGACCAGACGGATGGACCTTCCAGATCATGACCAGGCCTTGTCGCGAAGGCCGGTCAGCACACCTTGCGAAATCGATCTTGATGACAATTGTTCTCACGCCCTCTTGCAGAAGGACGCAGGGCTCAGAAATGGATACGGAAATGACAACCTGTGAAATTGAAATGGCCACGCGCGGCCAGGTGAATGCGCGCCGTAATTACCTGATGGGACTGTGGGCCGGCCGGATGCTCGGAATGGGAGACAGGGAATTGCCGGACTATGTCCGCGAGGTCATGCGCTCCGACTTCGAGGAGCCCGGACCAGGTGATGTCGTGCGCAAGGTCAGCCGCGACCTGGCGTCCGCCGACAGGAAAATCTCCGAGGAAGAGGTGTTGCGGCAGTTGAAGATGATGGAGAAGAGCGTTCGCTCGGAGCTGTTGGCGACCGATTGAACGCTCATGACCGAGCGCCGTGAGTTTGGTGTCTTGGGGACCGGCGGCGCGTCTGAGATAATCGATAACAAAACCATCAAGATGCCGTGAGTGCCATTACTTTGGCCCAATCAAACCGCTATTAGCACTATCCGACTGGTTGAAATCGATTAGGAGAGCGTCTCATGCGACATCTTGGAAAACTCGTTGCTGTGCTGGCTTTGGTCCTGGCCCAGTTCGCCCTTACCCCGGCATGGGCCGACAAGGCGCCTGTCTACCAGAGTAATTCCGGCACGGCGATCGACGGCACCGACCCGATCAGCTATTTCACTGAAGGCCGCCCGGTCGCAGGCGATGCCGGTATCACCCATGACTGGAACGGCGCCACGTGGCGCTTCACCAGCGCCGAGAACCGCGACCGCTTTGCCGCGTCACCGGAAAAATACGCCCCCCAGTATGGCGGCTATTGCGCCTGGGCCGTGTCGCAAGGCTATACCGCGTCAACAGATCCCGATGCCTGGTCCATCGTCGATGGCAAGCTGTACCTGAACTACAGCAAGTCCGTGCAGAAAAACTGGGAGGGCGATGTGCCCGGTCACATCACCTCGGCCAACAAGAACTGGCCCAAGGTGTTGAAGTAGTAGGCCCACCCTGTTTGCATCTGCAGCCCTGCCGATCTGGTGGGGTGGCCAGTAGCTGATTGACGCTTCTCTTCATGGCCGGGGTTGATGCACGCAAGATTGTGAGGCGGGCACTGAAGCGTGTTGTGACGTTGATGTCTCAGGACTCTGGGTCATTGCAGCATGCCGCTCGAGTTGACAGCGGAAACCCCATACGAGACTTGCAATCAATACTGGCTGGCAGACGGTAACGGCCCATTCCTGACGTTCACTCCTGCGACTTTCACCGCATTGCAGCACCCTGAAGCGGAATTTCACTGGAGTTGCGAAAGCATATGCGCTCGAACCGCGGCAGAGCGGACAAAGCGATTGAATCAGGTACGTCGCAGACATATGGATATTCCATGTGTACACTTACACGGCAACTGGGCGCTCACTCACTGGTAAAATTACATCAGTTTCACGATAGACCAACGAAATGCGTCAGCCGAAAATTCTCACGACAATTCAAACCTATAGTTGGTCTCTTTTTGTGGCTGACCTACTCGCGGGCGCAACGGTGGCTATGGTTGCGCTTCCGCTCAGCCTCGCTATAGCCATTGCGTCTGGTGCTGACCCCGCCAAGGGACTTGTAACTGCAATTGTTGCAGGGTTCCTGATTTCATTGCTGGGCGGGAGTCGCGTCCAAGTCGGTGGGCCAACAGGGGCATTTATTGTGGTCGTATTCGGCGTAATTGCCGAGCACGGCTATGACGGCCTCGTGTTGGCGACCTTCATGGCGGGTATCATTTTGCTGATTGCAGGTTACTTCAGAGCGGGTAACTTAATTGCATTCGTACCTGAAGCCGTTGTGAGTGGCTTTACCATTGGCATTGGTATAATCATAGCCACAAGCTCGCTGAAAGATTTCTTTGGTCTTGCCGTTGAGAAGGTTCCTGCTGATTTCTTAGAAAAAATTTCCGCTCTGTGGGAAGCGTGGGATACCTTCAGCTTGGTGACATTTGGCATTGCAATCATAACGCTTGTTTTGATTGTGATTTTGCGCCGAATTGCCCCACGTTTTCCCGGCCTCATCGTTGCCGTTGGGGTAGGTTCTTCATTGGTTGCATTGATGTCTTTGCCAGTGGATACACTTGGCTCGCGCTTTGGCGAACTTCCAAGTCAATTACCTTGGCCGCAACTGCCCGACCTATCATTTTCCCGAATAGCTGAACTGCTTCCATCAGCTTTCGTCATTGCCTTTTTGGCGGGTGTTGAATCTCTTCTGTCAGCGATGGTTGCGGACAAGATGATAGAAGGTAGCCACCGGCCGAATGCAGAATTGACGGCACAAGGTGTCGCCAATATCGCGTCAGCTCTTTTCATGGGACTTCCAGCCACAGGCGCAATTGCCAGAACAGCGACGAGTATCAAGGCGGGTGGCAAGACACCCGTTGCGGGCATAATTCATGCAGTGGTCATTTTGCTGGTAATGCTACTGGCTGCTCCTCTAGCGAGTTATCTGGCGATGCCAGCTTTGGCTGCCCTTCTTATCGTTACCGCATGGAACATGAGCGAACCCCACAAATGGGGAGAATATGCTCAAGGCAGCAAGAGCGACATTGCATTGCTGCTTCTCACTCTTGTTTTGACCGTCATCGTCGATTTGACGGTCGCCATTGGTGTTGGCGTATCAGTCGGCCTTGCCTTGCGTTTGAGCAGACGTAAATCTGCCGAGAGCGATTGGTCGTCTCCCGATAGATAGGCTGTTGCACAACTGCTTCGAATGCCCCCAGGACGCCGACCTTAAGTTCGGCAGACCAGCCAGGGTTTGTCGAATGTGTGCTCTTCCAGATTACTGCCAGTACCGATGCGGTCCACCACGGCGAACAGGGCATTGTCGATCAACGGCGTAAGGACGCCGTGCCAGGCGTTGCGGTGGTAGTTTACGCCCTGGGTGGGGCTAGTCAGGAAGGCGAGAGGGCTGCCAGGAATCCCGTCATTGTCGGGGGCGACGATGACCATGAATGGATTAGCTGACATCGGGATAAAAGCCTGAGAGCCGAGCGGATGGCGCTCGACCATGTCCAGGGTGTAGGGCAGGGTTCTCGCCTTGGAGCGGAACAGGCTGATGCCTGCACGGGCGTCCTTGCCGGTGAAATCCAGGTTGGCGAGGTCGTGGAAGCGGCCGCACTGGCCGGCGTTGATGATCTTGTCGGGCTCACCTGTTGCTTCCAGCACGTCGCCGAACGGGGCGAAGGCTTTTGCGGTCAACGGCTGCAGCGTGATGCGGCGGGTGCTCATTTGCCTGCCCCAAGCGTCATGTGGCGGTTGACGTCCTTGTACAGCAGGTAGCGGAATTTGCCCGGGCCGCCGGCATAGCACGCCTGCGGGCAGAAGGCGCGCAGCCACATGAAGTCGCCTGCCTCCACTTCAACCCAGTCCTCGTTCAGCCGGTAGACCGCCTTGCCCTCCAGCACATAAAGCCCGTGTTCCATGACGTGGGTTTCCAGAAACGGAATGACTGCGCCGGGTTCGAAGGTGACGATATTGACATGCATGTCGTGGCGCACGTCATCCGGGTCAACGAAGCGACTGGTCGCCCATTTTCCGTCGGTGCCGGGCATCGCAACGGGCGTCACGTCGTGGTCGCTGGTCACGAAGGCTTCCGGCACGTCCACGCCGTCGATCTTTTCATAAGCCTTGCGGATCCAGTGGAAGCGCACAGGGCTTTTTGACGTGTTGCGCACCTGCCAGTCGCTGCCGGGTGGAATGTAGGCATAGCCGCCGGATGTCAGTGTGTGTCCGTCCCCGTCAATGGTCAGGGCCAGTTCGCCATCCACCACGAACAGGACGGCTTGCGCGCTTGCCTCTGTTTCCGGCGTGTCGCTGCCGCCGCCGGGCTGCACTTCGGCGATATATTGCGAGAAGGTTTCGGCAAAGCCCGACATGGGGCGGGCCAGCACCCAGAATCTCGACCCGTGCCAGTGGGGCAGGTTGCTGGTGACGATATCGCTCATCACGCCTTTGGGGATGACCGCGTAAGCCGGTTTGAACACGGCGCGTCCCGTGAGCAACTGGCTTTGCGGCGGCAGACCACCGGTCGGGGCATAATAAGTGGGGTCAGTCATGGCAGCATGTCCTTCAGACGCAAAAGTGCAATACGTTCGACCTGCCGGCAGGCCTCGGCGAATTCGACATCGGGCGCGTGGGAAATGCGCTGCTGGAAGGCGTCGAGGATGCGGGCCTTGTCCAGTCCCTTGACCGCGATGATGAACGGGAAGCCGAAGCACTCGACATAATCGGTATTGAGCTCAGTAAAGCGGTCGCGCTCGTCATCGGTCAGGGCATCAAGCCCGGCGCCGGCCTGTTCGCGGGTGGAGTCCTGCCGTCAGCCGTTTGGCGGCTGCCAGCTTGCCGGCCAGGTCCGGATGGGCCTTGAGCACGTCCAGCCGTTCGTCTTCGCCGGCCAGCCGGAACCGGGTGCGCAAAGCGGCGTGCAGGCCTGAAGCGGTGTTGTTGGCAGGCCCCAGGCCAGCGTCCCAGGCGCGCTCGGCAATCCAGGGTGAATGTTCAAACACGCCGCCATAGGTGTCGACGAAGGTCTGACGGTCCATGAGCCAGGGGTGATCTGTGGGCTCCGGCGGCGGACGGTGCTTTCGCCAGTGCTCGGCGATTTCGATGCGCCGGGCAAACCACACCCTGTCATGGGACCTGGCATAGTCGATGAAGCGCTTGAGCGCGGCCAGCCTGCCGGGCCGTCCGACCAGGCGGCAGTGCAGGCCGATATTCATCATTTTGGGTGCGCCGTCGAGGCCTTCTGCATACAGCACGTCGAAGCTGTCTTTCAGGTAGGCAAAGAACTGGTCGCCGGAATTAAAGCCCTGCGGCGTGGCAAACCGCATGTCATTGGCGTCCAGCGTATAGGGGATGATCAGCTGATCGCGCCCGGCGTGGCGGCGCCAGTAGGGCAGGTCATCGGCATAGCTGTCCGACACATAGTCGAAGCCGCCTTCCTCGGTGACCAGATCGACAGTGTTGGTGGAACAGCGCCCGGTGTACCAGCCGCGCGGGCGTTCGCCTGTGACGGCAGCGTGCAGCGCGATGGTTTCATTCAGATGTGCTTTTTCGTCATCCCTGGAGAAATCCTTGTAATCAATCCATTTCAATCCGTGGCTGGCGATCTCCCAGTCAGCTTCCTGCATGGCCGCGACTTGCTCAGGCGAGCGAGCTAAGGCGGTGGCCACGCCATAGACCGTGACTGGCACGGCGGAAGTCGTGAACAGCCGGTGCAGCCGCCAGAAACCGGCCCGGGCGCCATACTCATAAATGGATTCCATGTTCCAGTGGCGCATGCCCGGCCAGGGCGCGCCGCCGACGATTTCCGACAGGAAGGCTTCCGATGCCGCATCTCCATGGGCAATGCAGTTCTCGCCGCCTTCTTCGTAGTTGACCACAATCTGCACGGCGATTGCGGCATCCCCCGGCCACTTCACAGCCGGTGGAGTGGCTCCATAGCCAAGAAGATCGCGGTCATAGGCCATTTTCTGCGCTCCGGGCTCGCTTCAGCTTCACATGTGATTACAGTTGTATAGAAAAGAAATAGGCTGCATTTTCAACTTTTTCTTGAAAGAGCTATACTGCCTGAACACTACCCACGCGATGGCGATGGCTTGATAGTTGCCGATCAAGCCCCGCCAACAAGGGGACAGGAGGAAACCAGATGAATGCCGCCGCAAACGCCGGGCGAATTACGACTCATGTGCTGGACACCGCAGCGGGCAAGCCGGCTGCCGGACTGATGATTGATTTCTACCGTCTCGATGGCGCTGCCCGCAAGTTGATCAAATCGGTCGCGACCAATGAAGACGGGCGTTGTGACGACGCTCTCCTGTCCGGTGACGCCATGACGGCAGGCGTGTTCGAACTGGTGTTTCACGTAGGCGACTATCTCGGCAGGTCCGATGATGTGTCATTCCTGGACGAGGTGCCCGTCCGGTTCGGTATTGCTGATCCGACGGCTCATTATCATGTGCCGTTGCTGGTGTCGCCGTTTGGCTATTCCACCTACAGGGGAAGCTGACCGACATGGCGCAGTTGAGAAATTCCATCCGTTTCCTGCTGAATGACCGGATTGTCGATCTCGACAAGGTCGCGGCAGCAGACACGCTGCTGGATTTCCTGCGCCTGCAACAGCGGTTATGCGGCAGCAAGGAAGGCTGTGCCGAAGGCGATTGCGGCGCCTGCACTGTGCTGGTGGGCAGGCTTGCAGAGGGTGACCTGAAATACGAGACCGTCAACTCCTGCATCCGGTTCGTCGGCTCTCTCGACGCCTGCCACGTGGTGACAATCGAACATTTGCGCGGGGCCGACGGTGCGCTGCATCCGGTGCAGCAGGCCATGGTGGACATGCATGGCAGCCAGTGCGGCTTCTGTACGCCGGGCATCGTCATGTCGCTGTATGCGCTGTGGATGGCAAACGCCACGCCCAACAATGCCGACATCGAAACAGCGCTGCAGGGAAATCTGTGCCGCTGTACGGGGTATGAAGCGATCATCAGGGCTGCGGTTGCCGCAGGTTCTGCAGGTGGCCAGGCCCAGGATGTGCTGATCAGTGAGCGCGACAAGGTCGTGGCCACCCTGCAGGATCTCACCGACGGTTCGCGTGTCGAGATGGGACAGGGCGATGACCGGTTCTTCGTGCCTGCCACGGTGGATGATCTGGCTGAAATTCGTGCGGAAAACCCGGCTTCGGTCATCGTGGCCGGTGCAACTGACGTGGGCCTGTGGGTCACCAAGCACATGCGCCCAATCGCGCCTGCGATCTTCATTTCCCATCTCGACGACCTGCACCGTATCGAGGAAACACAAACCGGCCTGACCATCGGTGCCTGTGTCACCTACACGGAATTCCAGGACGCGGTTGCGCAAGCATTTCCCGCAGATTACAGGCTACTGGAACCGCATCGGCGGCGAACAGGTGCGCAATATGGGCACCGTCGGCGGCAATGTCGCCAATGGATCACCGATCGGCGATACGCCGCCGGTGCTGATTGCGCTGGGTGCCAGTCTGACACTGCGCAAGGGCATGGAGCAGCGCACGGTTCCGGTTGAGGATTTCTTCATCGACTATGGCAAGCAGGACCGGCAGCCGGGTGACTTCGTGGAGGCGCTGCACATTCCGTTTCCCGGTGCAGACCACTTGTTCGCCGCCTACAAGGTGTCGAAACGGCGCGACGAGGACATTTCCTCGGTTGCCGCTGCATTTCGTATCCGGATTGCAGATGGCAAGGTTGCCGACGCCGTGATCGCCTATGGCGGCATGGCGGCGACGCCGAAACGGGCCAAGACAGTTGAGAGCCTGCTCACCGGAAAACCCTGGACGGCACAAACGATTGCCGAGGCGCAAGCAGGCTTTGCCGATGATTTTTCGCCGATAGGCGACTGGCGGGCGTCGGCTGAATACCGCGCACTGGTGGCGCGCAAACTGCTGACGCGCTTCCACCTTGAAACCACGCAAGGGGCTGAAAACGCCAGCCTCAGCCGAGAAGCGGTGGCATGAGGCAGGCATGACACAGCAAGCAAAAATCGTCGGTGGTGTGCATGTGGGCCAGCGCCATGATTCCGCGCACAAGCATGTCACGGGCCGGGCGGATTATATCGACGACATGGCCGCACCTGAGGGCCTGCTGCATGCCTATCTTGGCCTGTCTTCCATTGCCCACGGCGATATTGACGCCATGGACCTGTCAGCCGTGCAGGCTGCGCCCGGTGTGGTCGGGGTCCTGACGGCGGACGACATTCCCGGGCATAATGACGTCAGCCCGACCGGGAAACAGGATGATCCGGTATTTGCCCAACAGGTCGAGTTTCACGGCCAGCCGATTTTTGCGGTTGTGGCTGAAACAAGAGCTGCGGCGCGCAGTGCAGCCGGCCTGGCGAAGGTCGACTACATTTCAAAACCGCATTTCACCGATGTGGCTGATGCACGCGCAGCCAACTATCCGCTGGTAACGGAGCCGCTCACCCTCAAGCGCGGTGATGCGGCAAAAGCACTTGCCGCCGCGCCCCGGCGCATCCAGGGCGACATGCGGGTCGGCGGCCAGGACCATTTCTACCTTGAAGGCCATATCGCCATGGCGATACCCGGCGAGGATGACGAGGTCACCGTATTCTCGTCGACCCAGCACCCCAGCGAAGTGCAGCACATGGTGGCCCATGTGCTGGATGTGCCCTCCAATGCGGTCACGGTGAATGTGCGGCGCATGGGCGGTGCGTTCGGTGGCAAGGAAACCCAGTCCAACCTGTTTGCGGCAGTGGCCGCGATGGCTGCAAAGAAATATGGCCGGGCTGTCAAGATCAGGCCGGACCGGGATGACGACATGATCGCCACCGGCAAGCGGCATGATTTCCTGGTGGAGTATGATGTCGGCTTTGACGATGCGGGGCTTATCTCCGGTGTAAGCGCAAATTTTGCCGCCCGCTGCGGCAACTCTGCCGATCTGTCGGGCCCGGTGACTGACCGGGCACTGTTCCATGCCGACAATTGCTACTACTTCGACAACGTCCTGCTGCAATCGCAACCCTTGAAGACCAACACGGTGTCCAACACCGCGTTTCGCGGCTTTGGCGGACCGCAGGGCATGGTGGGCGGTGAGCGTATCATCGAGGAAATCGCCTATGCGCTCGGCAAGGACCCGCTGGAAATCCGCAAAGTCGAATTTTTACGGTGGCGACGGTCGCAATGTGACGCCGTATCACCAGCAGGTTGACGACAACATCATTGCCCGCCTGGTGGAAGAGCTGGAAACATCCAGCGACTATGCGGCGCGGCGTGCAGCGATCCTGGCCTTCAATGCCGAAAAGGGGGTTATCCGAAAGGGCATCGCCCTGACCCCGGTCAAGTTCGGCATCTCGTTCACTGCCACCTGGTACAATCAGGCAGGTGCCCTGGTCCATGTCTATACCGACGGGTCGGTTCATCTGAACCATGGCGGCACCGAAATGGGGCAGGGCCTGAATACCAAGGTTGCCCAGGTGCTGGCCGACGAATTCCAGATCGACCTGCATCATGTGAAGATCACCGCCACCCACACCGGCAAGGTGCCCAATACGTCGGCGACGGCCGCCTCTTCAGGATCAGACCTGAACGGCATGGCTGCGGCCAACGCTGCCCGGCAGATCAAGGCGCGGCTGGTGGACTTTGCCTGTGAAACCCATGGCGTTGACGCCGGATCAGGTGGCGTTTGAACCGAACACGGTGCTGGTCGGCAACCAGCGCATCCCGTTTCCCGACTTCATCCGGTCTGCCTATATGGCGCGCGTGCAGTTGTCGGCGGCAGGGTTTTACAAGACGCCGGATATTCATTGGGACCGGGAGGCAGGCAAGGGCCGCCCGTTTTACTATTTCGCCTATGGTGCGGCGGTATCGGAAGTCAGCATCGATACCCTGACCGGCGAGTACCAGGTCGACCGCGTCGATATCCTGCATGATGCGGGCCGGTCGCTTAACCCGGCGCTGGACATTGGCCAGATCGAAGGCGGTTTCGTGCAGGGCATGGGCTGGCTGACAACGGAAGAACTGTGGTGGGACACTGAAGGCCGTCTGCGCACCCATGCACCGTCGACCTACAAGATTCCGCTGGCCTCGGACCGGCCGCGCATATTCAATGTGTCCCTGGCCGACTGGTCGGAAAACCGGGAGATGACCATCCGGCGCTCAAAGGCCGTGGGCGAGCCGCCGTTGATGCTGGCGATCTCGGTGCTGGAGGCACTGTCCATGGCCGTGGCGTCGGCTGCGGACTACCGGATTTGCCCGAAACTGGATTGCCCGGCAACGCCGGAACGTGTGCTGCTGGCGTTCGAGCGTCTGGCTCATGAAGCTGGAGAGGCATGACCCATGTACCGCTATCGCCATGATATCTGGTTGTTTGCCCACGGCGGCGGGCCGTTTGTGCTGGTCAATGTGGACAGTGCAGCCGGGTCCGCGCCACGCGATGCAGGCACCTGGATGCTGGTGTCGCCGAAGCGGATTTTCAGAACAATCGGTGGCGGCCAGCTGGAAAAGCTGGCGATAGACAAGGCGCGGGGCCTGATCAGCACAGGTGACGGCGAACCGGTTCATCTGAAGGTCGCGCTGGGACCCGAGATAGGGCAGTGCTGCGGCGGATCCGTCGTGGTGTCATTGCAATTGCTTGCCGAAACCGAAATCGACCGCATCGCAACCCGGCTGGACGAAGAACTTGCCCGCCTGCCGCATGTCTATGTTTTTGGTGCCGGCCATGTCGGCAATGCGCTGTGCGAGGCATTGAGCCTGTTGCCGGTGCGCCCTGTTCTCATTGATAGCCGGCACGAAGACCTGCAAACCGCACCGCCGGGTGTCGAGACACGCCTGGTTGCGCTGCCTGAAAGCGTTGTTCGCGACGCGATGCCGGGCAGTGCCTATGTCATCTTGACCCATGAACACTCGCTGGATTTCCTGATCGCCAGGGAGGCGCTGGCGCGAAGCGACGTGGCTTATGTCGGCATGATCGGGTCGAAGACCAAGCTTGCATCGTTCCACAGCTGGATCAGGCGCGATGCAGGCTGAGGCAATCGACATTGATCGCCTGGTGTGTCCAATCGGCGGGGCGCAGGTGCGCGACAAGCGGCCGGAGGTTATTGCAGCGCTGGTGGCTGCAGAACTGGTTGAGCATTTGTGTGCTGCACACGCGGTTAGTGGTGTGCAAGCATCGGCACAGTTGAAAATAGTGGGAGGCGATACATGAGCAACGACATCAAACCTCGTATCGAACTCAAGGGGATCACCAAGGCGTTTCCCGGCGTTCTGGCCAACGATGCCGTGAGCTTCAAGGTGGAGCCGGGTGAAATCCATGCATTGCTGGGTGAAAACGGGGCCGGCAAATCGACACTGGTGAAAATGATCTACGGCATCATGCAACCTGATGCCGGTGAAATCGTCTGGGACGGCGAACCGGTCATGGTCGCCAATCCGAAGGCCGCCCGCAAGATGGGTGTCGGCATGGTGTTCCAGCACTTCTCCCTGTTCGAGGCCATGACGGTGCTGGAGAATATCGCGCTCGGCATGGACGGCTCCATTTCTCAGTCGCAGCTTGAAGCGAAAATCCGTGAAGTGCTGCATACCTACGACCTGAAACTTGATCCGCATCGCGTGGTCAGCACGCTCAGCGTCGGCGAACGCCAGCGCATCGAGATTGTACGTGCCCTGTTGCTCGAACCTCAGCTTTTGATCATGGATGAGCCGACCTCGGTGCTGACACCGCAGGAAGTCGGGCAATTGTTTGAAACCCTGCGCCGGCTGTCGAAGACCGGCTGTTCGATCCTGTACATTTCGCACAAGCTGCACGAGATCAGGGATCTGTGTGATGCAGCCACGATCCTGCGCGGCGGCAAGGTGGTGGGCGAGTGTGATCCGCGCGAGGAAACGCCCAAGTCCATGGCCGAGATGATGATCGGCGGCAATCTCAAGCAGATCAGCAAGGCCGCCAGCCGGGAGTTCGGAGACGACAGGTTTATCGCAGACGGATTGACCATTGCAGGCGAGGGTGATTTCGGCGTGGCGCTGGACGATATCTGTTTTGCCGTGCGTGCCGGCGAGATTTTAGGCATTGCCGGTGTCGCCGGTAATGGGCAGAACGAATTGCTGCTGGCGCTGAGCGGCGAAAAGCCGTCATCGCCCGCAGACGCTATCCGGCTGGACAGCCATGCCATTGCTGCGATGGATGCGGTGGGCCGCAGAAGCCTGGGCCTGTGCTCCGTGCCCGAAGAACGCAACGGCCATGGCGCGGTTGTGGATTTCAGCCTCACCGACAACACCATCCTGACAGCGCGCGACAGGATGGAACTGACCAGCAACGGCATCGTGCATGGCGGCGCGGCCACGGCGTTTGCAGGTAAGATCATCGATGATTTTTCGGTCATGACCACAGGGCCGGGCTCGCTGGCAGGCTCGCTGTCGGGCGGCAATCTGCAGAAATTCATCATGGGCCGGGAGATACTGCAAAACCCGGACGTCCTGATCGTATCGCAACCGACCTGGGGTGTTGATGCCGGGGCGGCGGCGGCCATTCACCAGGCCCTCGTCGACCTGGCGGAAAACGGCTCGGCCATCCTGGTGATTTCCCAGGATCTCGACGAACTGCTGGCACTTTGCGATCGCCTGGCGGTGATCAATGAGGGCCGGCTGTCAAAAACCCTCAATGTCGGCGAGGCCACAATAGACGAGATCGGCCTGCTGATGGGCGGTGTGCACGGTGACCCGTTCGCAACGGCGGAAATGACGGAGGCTGTCCATGCTCATTGAACTGGAAAAACGTAAAGAGCCCAGCAAGGCGATGCTGTACCTGACACCGATAATCGCGGTCGTCGCGACCATGCTGGCCGGTGCCATCATCTTCTCCCTCATCGGCCATGACGGTATCGGCGCCGTGCGCAAGATATTCCTGGCGCCGCTGCTGGATACCTACAAATGGCAGGACCTTGGCGTGAAGGCAGCACCGCTGATCCTGATCGGGGTCGGGCTGGCCATCGGGTTCAGGGCCAATGTCTGGAATATCGGCGCGGAGGGGCAATACATCATGGGCGGTCTGGCCGGCACCGGTGTGGCGCTGGCCACATGGGGCATGACCGGGTGGTGGATCTTGCCGCTGATGTGCATTGCCGGCATCGCCGGTGGGGCCGCTTATGCAGGCATTCCGGCGTTTCTGAAAACCAGACTCAATGTCAACGAGATCCTGTCGAGCCTGATGCTCACCTATGTCGCGATACAGGTCCTGTATTACCTGATGCGGGGGCCGTGGAAAGACCCTGACGGCTTCAACTTTCCCCAGACCCGCCTGTTCACCGACGATCAGATCCTGCCCACTGTTATACCGGGTACCGTGGTTCATCTCGGTGTGCCGCTGGCGTTTGTTGTTGCTGTTGCTGCCTGGTTCGTGTTGTCACGATCAGTATTCGGGTTTCAGATCCGGGTCGTCGGGGCCGCTCCGGCCGCTGCACGCTATGGCGGTTTCAATACCAACAGGACGATCTGGGCGGCCCTTCTGGCCGGTGGCGGACTGGCGGGTTTTGCAGGCATTCTCGAGGCTGCCGGGCCGTTCGGTCAGATGGTGCCGCAGTTTCCGACCGGATACGGGTTTACGGCCATCATTGTTGCCTTTCTCGGCAGACTTCACCCCATCGGCATTGTCCTGGCAGGTATCATACTGGCGGTGACCTATGTCGGTGGTGAACTGGCGCAATCCTCCATCGGACTGCCAGCGGCTGCGACCGGCGTGTTTCAGGCCATGATGCTGTTCTTCCTGCTGGCGACGGATGTGCTGGTGAAGTACCGCATCAAGTTTGCCTCACCGGCCAAAGCAGGAGACGCAGCATGACTGATTCACTCCTTATCCCGATCATCATGACCATTGTGGGTGCTGCCACGCCGATCCTGCTGGCAGCGCTTGGGGAACTGGTCGTCGAAAAAAGCGGCGTCCTGAACCTTGGCCTTGAAGGCATGATGCTGATCGGGGCCGTCACCGGATTTGCCGTTACAGCGACCACCGGCTACGCGCCGCTGGGTGTTATCGCGGCCATGATTGCGGCTGCGGCTTCGGCCGGACTGTTCGGTTTTCTGACCCTCACGCTGACCGCCAACCAGGTTGCGACAGGCCTGGCACTGACCATTTTCGGTATCGGCCTGTCTGCCCTGGCGGGTGAGAACTATGTCGGCCAGACCGTTGATGTGTTCGGCTCGGTGTTCCCGGCTGCATTGTCTGAGCATCCGGTCCTGCGGGTGATCTTCGGCTACAGCCCGCTGGTCTATGTCTCGTTGCTGCTTGTTGCCGCGGTCAGCTGGTTTCTGCGCAAAACCCGAGGCGGGCTGATATTGCGGGCAGTCGGTGAATCCGACCTGTCGGCCCATTCCATCGGCTACTCGGTCATCGGCGTGCGTTACATGGCCGTGCTGTTCGGTGGCGCCATGGCCGGTATTGCCGGTTGTTTCTATTCACTTGTGCTGACGCCGATGTGGGCTGAACAGCTCACCGCCGGGCGCGGCTGGATTGCTTTGGCCCTGGTGGTGTTCGCCGGCTGGCGGCCCATGCGGCTGTTGCTCGGCGCCTATCTGTTCGGTGCCGTCATGACACTGGAGCTGCACGCAAAGGCAGCCGGGTTCTCGCTGGTTGCGCCTGAATTCCTGGCCGCAATGCCATATCTCGCCACCATCGCGGTGCTGGCGATCATTTCTGCGCGAAAGGCCGGAAAATCTCTCGCGCCCGCCTGCCTTGGCAAGCCGTTCAAGCCAAGTTCATAAAAACTGATACCAAAAGGTATAACCCCGGGAGGAAAACCATGAAGACGCTTACCAGACGTACAATACTGAAAACCACCGCCGCTGCCGGCGCCCTGCCGATCATCGGGTCATCGGCGTTTGCGGCAGATCCGTTGAAGGTCGCCTTTGTCTATCTCGGTCCCATCGGAGACCATGGCTGGACCTATGCCCACGAGCAGGGCCGGCAGGATGTGATCAAGAAATTCGGCGACAAGGTAGCGACTACAATCGTGGAAAACGTGTCAGAAGGACCAGACTCGGAACGCGTCATCCGCCGTCTTGCTGAAGAGGGCAACAAGCTGATCTTCACGACCTCGTTCGGCTACATGAACCCGACCCTGAAAGTCGCCAAGCGGTTCAAGGACGTGAAGTTCGAACACGCAACCGGGTATCAGCGCGCACCGAACATGTCGACCTACAATGCGCGGTTCTATGAAGGCCGCGCGGTGTGCGGCACCATTGCCGGGCACATGTCTAAAACAGGCGTGGCCGGTTACATTGCCTCGTTCCCGATCCCCGAAGTTGTGATGGGCATCAATGCCTTCACCCTGGCGGCGCGCAAGGTGAACCCTGATTTCAAGACCAAGGTCTTGTGGGTTTCAAGCTGGTACGACCCGGCCAAGGAAGCCGATGCCGCCAAGGCGCTGATCGATCAGGGCTCCGACGTCATCGCCCAGCATACGGATTCACCGGCAGCACTTCAGACCTGCGAACAGCGGGGCCTGATGGCATTCGGGCAAGCCTGGGACATGTCGAATTTTGCTCCCAAGGCGCACCTGACGGCCATCGTCAATCGCTGGGGCCCGTATTATGAAGCCCGTGTCCAGCAAGAACTCGACGGCAAGTGGGAGATGGGTGACACCTGGTGGGGCTTCAAGGAGGGTGTGCTGGAAATGTCGCCGTATAATGAGGCTATTCCTGCCGATGTTCAGGCTGCAGCCGAAGCCACCCGCACCGGCATCATCGATGGCAGTGTCAATCCGTTTACCGGACCGATCAAGGACAATGCCGGCAAGGAACGGCTGGCGTCAGGCGTGCTGGGTGACGGCGACCTGCACAAGATGGACTGGTATGTGGAAGGGGTGCAGAGCTAACGCTGCGCTACCTTTTAACCTGAAACAACCCAACAACCGGATCAGGCAACTGGTCCGGTTTTTCAGTTTGTCGGTCAGTGCTCACTGGTTTTTCCAGCCCACAACGGCTGGTTCGAGCCCATAGCGGACCTTATCGGCTCACATCGGGTTGGCAGCTTTGTGCCACTACCGGTCGTCATGCCCTAAGCGCTGCGAGGCATCCACGGCAGGGCAGATTAGTGAGGTGCAACATCAGACTGAGGCATGCCGTAGACTGATGCTTGTCAGCCCAGAATTTGATAATGGGACTCCTCCATGGTGAACTATGTCATGGTCAGCTACGCGCCGATGGAATATGTCTATCACAGAGCAGCAAAGAAGATTTGGCGGAGCAATCATGGAGAATACGATCTTCAAGATCGATGGGATTTATGTGCCGGTCAAGCGGCGGAAGACGCTCAACATGGAGACCGCGAACGAGATAGCTGAGAGTATGTTGGAAAACGGCCAACTAACACCGATCTTGGTTCGTCGTGACCGCGGGAAGTTTATACTTGTTGAGGGGCTTCATCGCCTAGAGGCATGTAAGGCATTAGGCGAAGAGACTGTTGTGGGATTACTTGTCCAGTCTCGACTGCACTAGATTCAATTCCGACCTCTACGCAAGGTTTCCATTTGTCTCCGATCTGTTAGCTCTCGTGGAGACACTTCCCTACCTGATCGATTGAGTCGGATGACTGCTCTGAGCCCTTTGCTGACCTTCTATCAGCCTTCAATGAATTCATATATGGTCGGACAAAGAAGGCTGCTACTTGAAGGGGAACATGCTTTGCCGAGTTCGCCATTTTCTTATCCACGGCATGACGAGGATGCATATCTCACATGGTTTCGAGACCAATTTTCGTCAGTTTTCATAGCAACTAACCCGTTTCTACATGTCCCAGGCTACACTTTGAATTTGCCCGGCGACTGGGTTCCAAACGAAGTCCTTAATTTCGCAAAACGTCACGGAGAGCAATGTGGCGTGTCATGGCAAGAGATGGCGAAGTTATGCAGTTTCCCATCAATAGCTCGTGTTAACCGCGCCTTGCGGTTGACAGGTTCAAAGAGGGTGCTAGCCCATCTTGCAAGCCCCTCAGATACAGCATTGATGCTGCAAAAGTGCAGCGATCAGAATATCTTTATGCCTGATGAGGGTCGCATCTCGCCTCTGGTCGAACTGTCCATTGGCCATTTCCTGAAAAAGTTGGGACACGATCAAGTCGTTGTTGCAGATCATTTTGGCAACTCACCACGAAAATTGGGCTTGGCGGAATTCCTGAATCCTGAACTAATCGAAGGCGTAGCTGAAATTTACACGGAGGACAGATCGATCTATCTTTCGATCTATACTGACTATCATTACATCTTGGTATGCCAGACAAACGCAAGCCACTCCGTTGCAAACCCTGAGCACTATTTCGAAGGATTTTCTGCTGATTTGAATACCAGCGACCTCTGGGGTATCGGCGACATGGGGCAAATCCTGGCTTAGGACGTATTTTCTCGGAGGGCAGCAAAGTCCGCATTGCAGTCATTAGCCTGTTGTCGGATTAATGGGTCCCGACCCTAGCAGTTTGCGGATCTGATCCTGGCAGCGCTGGGCTGCAAATTCGATGAACAGTCGGACTTTCGGGTCCTGGAACCGTTTGTGCGGATACAGGCAGGCCAGTTGCGCATCGACCGGCGGGGTGTCCTCCAGCAGCGGCACCAGTCGGCCTGCGTGCAGATGATCGGCTATCTCGAATTCGGGCCGGTTGATGATGCCGTGGCCCTGCAGGGCCCACTCGATCAATACATCGCCGTCGTCGGAATCAAACTGTCCCTTTACCTCAAAGCGGGCCGGGCCGGTGGGCATCTGCAAGGTCCAGTAGAATTCCTTTGAGCCGGGGAATCTGAGCAGCAGGCAATTGTGGTCGCCGCTGAGCAGGTCCTCGGCCTGCAAGGGGGCGCCGCGTTTGTCAATGTAGTCGGGCGCGGCGCAGATCACGCGTTTGCATTGCATCAGGCCGCGCATGCGCAGGTTTGAATCCTCGATTGTGCCGAGCCTGAATGCCACATCCATGGCCTCGGTGGTGATGTCGACATGACGGTCGGACAGCCGCAACCTGACCTGGACATCGCGGTAGGTGTTCTGGAATTCCGGGATCAGGGGCGCAATCAGGCGCTTGCCGATGCCCAGTGGGGCGGTGACATGAATGACGCCTTTCGGGTTGCCGGAAATGTCCGCAACAGCGTCTTCTGCCTCCCTGACTGCCTCAAGGACTTTTACGGTTCCATCATAGAATACGCGGCCATGCTCGGTCGGCGTCAGCTTTCGGGTCGTGCGGTTGAACAGCCGCACGCCAAGATACTTTTCCAGTTCGCGAATGCGGTTGCTGGCAACGGCAGGCGACACCCGCTGATCGCGGCCTGCTGCCGACAGGCTGCCCAGCTCGAAGACGCGAACGAAGACCTTGATGTTCTCCAGGTACGACATTCAGTGAGGCTACTATTATCAATGAAATATTGAAAGTGTTTGGTGATAGCACCTGTTTTCATAGAGAATGCTGTCTGTCATTCTGTTCCCCATATACCGGAAGGGAATCCGTTCATGTTCGACTATCCGATAGTGTGGGAATGGCTGTCATTTGCGGCCCGCTGGCTGCATGTGATCACCGCCATCGCGTGGATCGGATCGTCTTTCTATTTCATTGCGCTGGATTTAGGCCTGCGCAAGGCACCGGGCATGCCTGCGGGCGCGTATGGTGAGGAATGGCAGGTGCACGGCGGCGGTTTCTATCATATCCAGAAATACCTGGTGGCACCGGAGCGGTTGCCGGAGCACCTGACCTGGTTCAAGTGGGAAAGCTATGCCACCTGGCTGTCCGGGTTCGCGCTGATGTGCATTGTCTATTATGTGGGCGCCGACCTGTACCTGATTGACCAGAGCGTGCTGGAGCTGAGCAGTGGTCAGGCGATCGGTATTTCGCTGGCGTCAATCGTGGTCGGCTGGCTGGCCTATGACGGGTTGTGCCGGTCGCCGCTGGGGCGCAGCAGCACCGGGCTGATGATTGTGCTGTTCGGTATTCTTGTGGCCATGGCCTGGGGCTATACACAGGTTTTCTCGGGCCGTGCCGCCATGCTGCATCTCGGCGCCTTCACGGCCACCATCATGACGGCCAATGTGTTCGCGATCATCATTCCAAACCAGAAGAAGGTGGTTGAAGTCCTGAAAGCCGGGGGCACGCCGGATCCGAAATACGGCGTGATCGCCAAGCAGCGTTCGACACACAACAACTACCTGACGCTGCCGGTCATCTTCCTGATGCTGTCGAACCATTATCCGCTGGCGTTCGCCACGCCGTACAACTGGCTGATTGCCGCGCTGGTGTTCCTGATGGGCGTCACCATCCGGCACTTTTTCAATACCATGCACCAGGGAGGCGGCAAGCTGTGGTGGACATGGGGGGCGACGGCTGCGCTGTTTGCCGGTGTCATGTGGTTGTCGTCATTTCCCGCCGGCGGAGCGGACGAAGACAAACAGGCCGTGATGACCCAAACCCAGCAGCGTTTCGCGGCCGCGCCGGGCTTCGAGCAGGTCAGTGAGACCGTGCTGGGACGGTGTTCCATGTGTCACGCTCAGGAACCGTCATGGGACGGTATTGTTCATGCGCCGAAGGGCGTGGTGCTGGAAACGCCGGAACAGATTGCAGCCCATGCCCGCGAGATATATCTCCAGGCCGGCCATACCAATGCCATGCCGCCCGGCAATGTGTCGTTCATGGAAGACACCGAACGCAAGGCGATCATCGACTGGTACAGAGATGCCATGGCCGGCAAGGACCAAAAATCGTGAGCGTAACCTTATTGCGCGGACGTACCCTGTCGTTTCGTGACATGCCGCAGTCACACGATGATCACGCCAGTTACCTTTATGAAGAAGATGGCGCGGTCGCTGTCGAGGACGGCCTGATTGCGGCAAACGGCAGCTACGAGCAGGCAAGGGCACAGTTCCCCGATGCTGAGATCGTCGATCACCGTCCTCATCTGATCCTGCCGGGTTTCATCGACACTCACCTGCATTTTCCGCAAGGCCAGGTCATCGGGTCTTTCGGCACCAAGCTGCTCGACTGGCTGAATACCTACACCTTTGTCGAAGAACAGAAATTTTCCGATCCTGCACACTGCAAGCGCATGGCGACGCACTTCTTCGACAATCTGTTGCGCAACGGCACCACCACGGCAGTTGCCTATTGTTCCGTTCACAAGACGTCGGCAGATGCGTTTTTCACCGAAGCCGCACGCCGGAATCTGCGCATGGTCGGTGGCAAGGTGATGATGGACCGCAACGCACCGGATGCGCTGTGTGACACGCCGCAATCCGCTTATGATGACAGCAAGGATTTGATTTCCACCTGGCATGGCAAGGGCAGGGCGCTTTATGCCATCTCGCCGCGTTTCGCCATCACGTCGACCCCGACGCAGCTGGAAATGGCCCAGGCGCTGAGAACAGAGCATCCTGAGTGTTACGTGCAGACGCACCTGTCGGAAAACCAGGCTGAAATCGAGCTGACACTGGAATTGTACCAGTCGGCACGCGATTATCTCGATGTCTACCAGATGTACGGCCTTCTGGGTGACAAGAGCCTGTTTGGCCACTGCCTGCATCTGAACGGGCGTGAACGCGCCGCCATGGCCGAGACCGGATCCGTGGCGGTTTTCTGCCCGACCTCGAACCTGTTTCTCGGCAGCGGGCTGTTTGATGAAGCCGGTTTGCGCGCGCATGGCGTGCGCACGGCAGTTGCAACCGATATCGGCGGCGGCACCAGCTATTCCATGCTCAAGACCCTGGATGAGGCCTACAAGGTCCTGCAGTTGCGAGATCAGGTGCTCAGTCCGCTGAAGTCGTTCTACATGATGACGCTCGGCAATGCCCGCGCACTGCAGCTGGAGCACCAGATCGGGACACTCGAAAAAGGAAGCGAAGCCGACCTGGTTGTCTTGAACTCGCAAGCCACGGCGGCCATGGCCTTGCGTATGGAGACCGTCCGCAACCTGGCGGAAGAACTATTCGTATTGCAGACCATGGCCGATGACCGGGCCGTCGCGGGTGTCTATGCGGCAGGCAAGCCGAGTCATCCTGAAATCCCAGGTTGTGATCCCAAATAGAACAACCGGCACGCGGGACCCTAGCTGTACACCTTGGTTTTATCGCTGCCCAACAGCTCAGCCACGCTGTCTGGTATCTTCAGGCCATCTGCCACCCTGGCATCGAGCTCCTGTTCCGCCTCCTTGACACGTTCAAGACCGGCCAGCGTTTCATCAATTCTTTCGAACGGGACGACAACGACGCCATCGCGGTCTGCGATGATCATATCCCCTGTCTCCACTTCCTGATCTCCAATTTGTATGGGAAAACCCACTGAACCGGGTCCGCTCGAATAGGGAGAAGCAGGGGTAAGGCCTGAGCACCAAACCGGCAAACCCACTTCAACAATGCCGGCATAGTCGCGCACAGGACCATCTGTAACGAATCCCGCCGCGCCGCAGTTTTTCATCATTCCGGTCACCCGGTCGCCGGCCGCGGCGCAGCCTTGATGGGCGGCAAACGCGGAGACGACCACATCGCCTTTCCGGATGAACTTCAATGCGGCAAGCGTCGCCAGAATGTCCGCCGGACCGCAATTGGCCGTCAGTGCTGGTCCCGCGACAGAGTTTTTGAGGTCACGGCCTTCACCAAGCGGCTGGATCGTTCTGTTGAGCGCGCCAGATCCAAAAAGCGCATCGACGACAAAGCCGGTTGGTACGCCCTGAAACGCTTCAATCTGACTTCTGCTCGGACGTTTCATCTTGCCGTTGATCGACAAAATCGGTGGTTCTTCAATCATGGCTCAACCTGTTCTTTATGGGGTAAGGCAAACGATGGCAGTTGCCTTGAACGAAGGCAACGGATTTGAGATCTGTAACTGTTGATGAATTGAGCAATGCAGGCAATGACACTACAAGATTGTAAACCTGCGATCAGACAATCTAGGCCTTCAGCAGGTCCTTCAGATCAAGATTGATGTCGGAAACAGCATCGGCAGGCGGCGATTTGCCGGCTTCTATCAGGCGTTTTGCGACCATGTAGGCGCGTGGGTCGTTCATGGCGTCTACGGCCAGCAAATCATCTCCGCTAAAATACCAGTGAGAGCGGGATGGCGCCTTGCCGCCTCGTACGATGATCCTGTCAAAGTTCGCAGACAGTCCGGCGATCTGAAGCTTGATGTCGTACTGGTCGGACCAGAACCAGGGTTTTGCCTTGTAAGGCTCGTTGCTGCCCATGACATTGGCTGCTGCAAGCTGGCCCTGATCAATGGCATTGCCAACGCTTTCCAGGCGAAGACGTGCGCCATTGCGGGGGAAGCAGGCGCAGTCGCCGATGGCCATGATGGCGGGGTCAGAGGTGGTGCATGTCGCATCGACCTTGATGCCGTTTTCGCAGTCAAGGCCTGCTGCCTGGGCCAGGTCCACATTGGGCAGGATACCGATGCCGGCAATGACGAAGTCGACGTCCAGTGATGTTCCGTCCGACAATGTGGCAGATGAAACGTGGCCGTCTTTGCCGTGCAGGGCCTCCAGTCCGATACCTTCACGGATATCGATGCCATGCGAGCGATGAAGGTCTCTGAAATAATCCGATGTCTGGCTGCACGCGACACGTTGCAGAATGCGGTCGGCGGCCTCGATCAGGATAACTTTCACACCACGTTTTGCTGCAACGGCGGCTGCTTCCAGGCCGATGTAACCGCCGCCGACAATCAGTCCCCGGCGGCCGGAGGCAAATTCAGGCGCGATGGCGTCGGCATCGGCAATCGAGCGCATGTAGTAAATGCGCTCAAGACCACCGGACAGGCTGCGCGGCAATTCACGCGGCGTTGAGCCAGTGGCCAGGATGAGATTGTCGTAGTTGAGGCGAGTGCCATCGCCCAATGTGACGGTTTTGCTGTCCGGCGTGATTGCGGTGACGTGAGTTTCCGTTCTCAGATCGATGCGCTGATCGGGATAAAACTCAGGTGGCCGCAACAGCATGCGATCCAGTGACATGTCGCCGAGCAGGTAGGCCTTGGACAAGGGCGGACGCTGATAGGGTGCGTGATGTTCATCACCGATCAGCATGATGTCGCCGAGGTAGCCAAGCTCGCGCAGCCTTGCGCAAAACGAAAAGCCGGCCTGTCCGGCACCAATAACTACTGTTGTTTCACCGGAAGTGGACGTGACGTCGCGCATGACTCTTATTTGATCTTAACCAACCGAAGGGGTCAATTGACACTGTTTTCCGGTTGGTCGCAATGTCGAAAGAACAGCAGGTCAGGCCAGCAGGCGATCCATGGCGGACAGAACGCCCAGAACTTCACTGGTTGACAGCCCCAGACCGTTTTCCTGACCCCGGTAGGGGCCGGGGCGACGGTAGTTCTCAGGTACGCCGACAATTTGTGCGTCGGCTGAGCGGGCAGGCGAGCTTGTGATTGTGTGTGGGCGGTACATGGCGGTGGTCTTTCCTTGGTCCTTGATGGGTTTGTTTATGCTCACGAAAATAGCGCAGGCAACCTGAACAGGATGTGAACTATGTCACAAGCTGGCGTTCATGTTCTGGCACTTTGAAAGCGACTATTAAACGGATCTAGCGGGGATTGACGCCGTATAGTGTCAGCAGATGGACGGTAGCCAGAACAGCCAGGAAAGCGCCGGCCAGCAGAAATGGCGTCGTTGGCCAGATGGAGACTTCCATCGACTTTTTTGGTCTGCTTTCACGCCAGCACATGAACACGACAAGCGCGATACCGAAGCCGAACACGCTCCAGGTTAATGCAATTTCGCTTGGGACTAACGATGTCATGTGAAGCGGCTTGGCCTGATTGTTAAATGGTCGTCGTCGATTGTGTGATATAAGATGCTTTTGCCGGATTTGCAGTAGTTGACACTTGGCATCCGCGCAACTATGTTCCGCCCAACTATTTCACAGGCCGCGCCGGGTTTTGAAAACTGCTCGCGCGGCTTTGATTATGAGAGACCGGTCAGATGAAAATCCGTAATTCCTTGAAATCGCTTGCCAAGCGTCACCGCGCAAACCGCGTTGTTCGTCGCCGTGGCCGGCTTTATGTCATCAACAAAGTCAACCCGCGCTTCAAGGCGCGCCAGGGCTGATGAGCTGAATTTTGCCCCTGCCGGGCAATTGACATCACCAGAATTTGAAGACGCCGCAGATGCTTTTGCGGCGTTTTTGTTTGGCTGATGTGGCTGAAAAGCTCGCATTTTCAACAGGTTAGATTTCAAAACAGCACAAAATCACATGCACTTTTGCTTGCCATGCTCAGGTGCTAGACTTGGTGTCATGATAAAAGCCTTATTGAAATCGTTGATATGCGCCGCAGTCATTGCCGGACCGGCATTCTTGACGCCTGTACATGCCCAGCAGGCAGGTGAGGCGCACCAGATTCCCGGGCAGGGCCTTGGTCCGGGATTGCATAATCCGGACAGTAGTGCCGATGTTGCCGAAGTGCTCGACCGGTTGTTTGGCCAGTTGCGGCAGGCCGACGATGAAAAGTCTGTAAAAGTGCTGGAAAACGCCATCCAGGCACTGTGGTTGCGTTCCGGCAGTCCCACCGCCGACCTGCTGATGAAACAGGCCGGTGATGCCATGGGCGAGCAGCAGTACGGCGCAGCCCTGGTTATTCTGGACACCGTGGTAGAGCAGCATCCGGACTTTGCCGAAGGCTGGAACCGGCGTGCGACCCTGCATTTTCTGCGTGGAGATTTTACAAGTTCGCTGAGTGATATCGATCAGGTGCTGTCGCTGGAACCGCGCCACTATGGCGCCCTGTCGGGTCAGGGCGCGATTTTCAAGCAGCGTGGTGACGGCCGCAAGGCATTGCGCGCCCTGCGCCGTGCCCGCACAGTGAACCCGCAGTTGAAGAACGTGAACGAGCGCATTCGCGAACTTGAGCAGGAATTCGACCAGAAGATTTAGCGATTGCCTGCGTTGCGGAGAACTAGACCGCAACTGCCTGGCCGGAAGGCGGATTACTGTGCCGGTGCCGTAACCCGTGCCACTCTCAGCATGTTGGTCTTGCCGGGGGTGCGCAGGGGAACACCTGCGGTGATGACGATGTGATCGCCGACCTTGGCGATTTTCTCATTGCGCGAGATATCGACGGCGCGCTGCACCATGTCGTCCAGATCACGGGCATCTTCGGTGTGCATGCAATGCAGGCCCCACACAACCGCCAGACGGCGTCCGGTGGCAATATTGGGCGTCAGGGCAATGACCGGCATGTCAGGGCGTTCCCGCGCAACGCGCAGGCCGGTCGAGCCTGATCCGGTGTAACACACGATAGCTGCCACATTGAGCGTCTCGGCGACCGAGCGTGCCGCATTGGCAATGGCGTCAGCACTGGTCGGCTGCGGTTCGGTGCGGGCATTCTTGATGATATTGGCATACAGCGGATCGCGCTCGATGGATTGTGCGATCTTGTCCATGGTCGCGACAGCTTCTTCCGGCCATTGTCCGGCCGCTGATTCAGCTGACAGCATGATCGCATCAGCCCCTTCAAACAGGGCGGTTGCAACGTCTGACACTTCAGCGCGGGTCGGCACAGGCTCCTGGATCATGCTTTCCAGCATCTGGGTCGCGACAACGACCGGCTTGCCGGCGCGGCGGCAGGCCCGCACCATGCGCTTCTGCCATCCGGGCACGGATTCCAGCGGCAATTCGACACCAAGGTCTCCACGCGCCACCATGATGGCATCTGACTGTTCGATGATGTCGTCCAGGAAATTGAGCGCCGATGGCTTTTCTACCTTGACCATGATGCCGGCCTTGTCGCCGATGATGGCGCGTGCCTCGGCGACGTCAGACGGCTGTTGCACGAACGACAAAGCGACCCAGTCAATGTCCAGTGTCAGGGCATAATCGAGGTCGGCAAGGTCCTTTTCGGTCAACGGCGTGAGCGGGATGATGGTGTCGGGCAGGTTGACGCCCTTGCGCGCCGACAGGACACCGCCGAAAATCACGCGGGTCTCGATTGTCCGGTCATTGGCAGAGATAACCTCCAGCCGGATCCGGCCGTCATTGAGAAGCAGGTGTTCACCGGGCTTAACCGCCTGGAAGATTTCCGGATGGGGCAGATGAACGCGGGTTTCATCACCTGGTGTTTCATCCATGTCGAGAGAAAAAGTGTCGCCTGCATTGATGGTCACTTCTTCACTGGCGAAGGTGTCGATGCGCAGTTTCGGGCCCTGCAGGTCAACAAGCACGGCGATGGGTCGGGAGTATTTCTTCTCGATCCGGCGGATAATGTCGTAGCGGGATTTCAGATTGGCATGATCGGAATGGCTCATATTGATGCGGAACACATCCACACCTGCGAGAAACAGCTTCTCAATCATGTCTTCGGTTTCGGACGCGGGCCCCAGGGTTGCGATAATTTTCGCCTGTCTCTGCCGTCTCACGTCCCTACCGCCTTATCGTTCTTGTTGCCGGTTTACTGGGTTGCAGCAGGAGCCGCCTGGGTTTTTGCACCTTCAAGCCTGATGGTCCAGTCCGTGTTTTCACCCGTGTCCACTTCAAAGTAACCGGTCTGCTTGTACCCGCGTTCCTGGCAGCTTTTTAAACCGCGTATGGTGAAGAGCTTATCACGGCTGCACATCTGGGCGTTGCCACCCCAGGAACCGCCATTGTCATAGTCAACCGCGTAGATGTAATACCAGCGCGCGATCAGGGGGCCTTTCAGCAGTGTTTCGCAAGCATTGGCGGCAATGTTCCACCAGCCTTCAGAGGCCCAGCCCTGTTGATCCTTGTAGCCCAGGGCCACGCCAACGCGGCTTGGGGTCAAATTGCAGAGCTTGAGGTCTGCGTGTGCAGGTGCTGGCTGTGCTAAAAATGCCGGAGCAGCAACAGCCAAGGCAAGAAGAATTGAACGCTTCATATCCAGTCTTTCCCAGTGACGCGTGCGCACAAGGCACAACGTCATCCATCCCGATTTCTAATCCTGTCCAGCCATCACCAGTGTGACGGCACAACCGACTGATCCCAAGTCTGTTGTGACGGCTCCTGGCCCACATTTGGCCAATCCCAAATTGCCATCGCAAAAATGGCAGTTCAATGACATGATATTACTTCGCCATATTACAACTTATCAACGTGTTCTGTGATCCGGTCAAGCATGCTTGATGCATGGTGGACAATCACAGGGCGCGTCCTATAGTCCTACTCGTCATGAACATTGCGTCTACCGTTTCTCACTCCGGTCCACACCGGCCCGCAGACATTGCGGGATTTGACAGTCACTACGTGTTGCCGGGCGACCGCGGCTGCGGATTGCTGCTGGTTTGTGATCATGCCAGAAACGCGCTGCCGGCAGCATATGGAAATCTGGGCCTGCCGGCATCGGATTTTGACCGGCATATTGCCTATGATATCGGCGTTGAAGCGGTGGTGAACGGCTTGTCGGCCAGGCTGGGTGCGCCTGCGGTGTTGTCGTGTTTTTCCAGATTGTTGATTGATCCCAACCGGGGTGTCAACGACCCGACATTGATCATGCAGTTGTCTGACGGAGCGGTGGTGCCGGGCAACCGGGAGATAGATGAGGCGGAGCGGAAATTCAGGTTGTCTCACTTCTACCAGCCCTATCATCGTGCCATCGAGGCGGAGATTGATGCCGCGATAGCGGAAGGGTCTCCACCGGTGCTGCTTTCGGTGCATAGTTTTACGCCCGCCTGGAAAGGCCTGGCGCGTCCCTGGCATGCCGGCTTTTTGTGGGAGGATGACAGGCGATGTTCTGACCTGTTCATTCAGGCATTGTCCGGCGACCCCAACCTGATGGTCGGCGATAACGAACCTTATGCAGGCGGACTGGCCGGCGACACCATGAACACGCATGCGGTCAAGCGCGGACTGCCGCACACGCTGCTGGAAATCCGCCAGGATCTGATTTCAGATGACCATGGCGTATCACAATGGATTGAGCGGCTGGCCGGCGCTATTGAAGCGATGATTGCCAATAACCAGATCAAGGATCTGGCCCTGACCCTAGCAGGAGACACATGAATATGGATCAGAAGACCCAAACCGAACTGGAGGCGGCTGCATTTCGCCGCCTCGTTGCGCATTTGCGCGAACGCACGGATGTCCAAAACATTGACCTGATGAACCTGGGCGGGTTTTGCCGCAACTGCCTGTCCAACTGGCTCAAAGATGCTGCGGATGAAACCGGTATTGCGCTGGACAAGGAAGCTGCGCGCGAGCATGTCTATGGGATGCCATATGCCCAATGGAAGGCCACCTATCAGACCGAGGCCACGCCAGAACAGGCAGCGGCATTTGCGAAGTCGCATACCGATCACTAGAGCAATATGGGTTAAATTGAACCCATAAAGTTGCTCTGGCACTTTGCAAGCGATCAGTTTTATGGTTTTGATTGGTTCGATCAAAACCATACTTATCCAGGGTCATGACCCTAAATCAACACACGTTCAGATGAGCGCTTAAAGTAGATAGAACGGACGTAAATCCATGGACACCAAGACAAGTTTTGCGCAAGGCCAGCTGCGGAGCCTGATCGAGCGCATTGAGCGGCTTGAAGAAGAAAAGAAGGCAATTGCGGCTGACATCAAGGAAATCTACGGTGAGGCCAAATCCAACGGTTTCGACACCAAGATCATGCGCAAGGTCGTCAGCCTTCGCAAGAAAGACAGCGCAGAACGCCAGGAAGAAGAAGCCATTCTCGACCTTTATCTCAGCGCACTCGGCATGATTGCCGCAGATGGCAGCGGGCAGGACGATGCTGCTGCTGCGGAATGATTGAAGGGAGATGATGGTTATGGACGCCGCTCAATAACCCGGGTTGGAAATCGATGAGCGCAGCAGCACTTGGTATGGTCGCCGTTTTGGGGAGTATGCAATTGGGCTGGGCGGAAGCGGAAACAAGCCAGCAGGTTCGTGGGTTGAATCCGGCGGCTTCCGTCATTGAGGTCGCCGTGACGAATTCCACGGAACCGGAGTCTTCACAGGCAGATAATCTAAGAGCCTCGGTCGAGCATATGCTGCTGGGCAATTACCATCTCGACAACGGAAACTATCAAGCTGCGCTGGCTGAATACACCAGGGCGCTGGATTATGATCCGAAGTCCTGGGTTGCATTCCTGCTGCGGGCATACCTGTACCAGCTGCAAAGCAAGAACGCGCTGGCCATAAAGGACCTCGACAAGACAATAGAGCTCAATCCGACAGTTGAAGCCCATGTCATGCGGGGAGTCGCATACGCCTTTTCAGGAGACGACGATTCCGCTCTCGAGGACTATGTGACGGCGGTGCGCATCGATCCTGCCTATGGAAGCACCTACAAGCAGCGCGCCTACATCTATCTGCGACGTGGCAAGTTTGCCGAGGCCGAAGCCGACATCAAAGAGGCGATAAGACTGCTGCCGGACGATCTGGAAGTTCAGCACAGTTTCGGAGACGTTCTGTACTACGGCGGAAAGATCCAGGCTGCGAAGCGGCAATGGGAAAAAACCTGCGCGATTGCGGATGTTGAGATGACCAGCGACTGGCAGCAGAGACTGGCGGCGATCGGCCGTTACAACGGGACGGTGGACGGCAAGTGTGATGGTGAATTGATTGACGTCTTTACGGCCTGTGCGCGTGACAGGTGTCAGTTCTGATTGCCTCAAAAGCTGATCTGGAAATGATTGGAAGACTGTCAGTTCCCGAAGCTCAGCGGTGCTTCCACAACCTTCAGGATTTTTGAACTTTGAGCTTCACTCTGCTGCCAGATTTTCCGGGTGCCAACGGCTTCAGGCGTGAAATTGCCCTTGCCGGAGCGGTTGACAGTCTGGTTGTCGCCCTTGCCGGAACGGTTAACGCCGTTGTCAGCACTTACGGCTTGTTCGGCAGGCTCTGCACCCGGCATAAACGCTTCGATCAAACGCGCCAGTGCTGATTTGTCTTCTGTGCTGAGCGGGTGAATCTCGTGCTCGTCATCATGAATAAACGGCTGCGGTGCACCATCGCGGCGTGCGATTGCGTCTGTGTTGGTGAACAGATCACTCAGGCTGGAGGTGTTGGCATAGCTGACACTCAAAGGACGAATGCCGGATCCCTGAACAGCAGGCGCCGTTGCTGTGTTAAGGCTGCCCTTGGCAGTTGAATTGACAGAATTCATATCCTCAACGGCCAGCGATGCAATGGTGACGGGACCAAGGCTGCCGCGTACCGGCGAGACATTGTCTTCAGAGAAATTCTGACGCTCGACCGGAGCAGAAGCAGGTTCGATCTGCATATTGGCTGCTGCGAGCATGAGGACTTCAATCGGCCGTGGACGCGGCTTGGGCGCGACATTACGCAAAGATGCTGCAACCGCACCTGGAGCCGGGGTCGCGGCGACGGCTGCAATAACGGCTTCAGCCATGCTGGCCGGCACCAGGCTGACCGGACCGGACGGGCTCTTCTTGTCTTGAGCCGGCGCGGGCTGGAAAGCGGCATATTGCAGGTTGTTCGGACGGCCTGTGCGGGCAGCCACGGTTTTATAGTATTTGCGGGCGATTTTTGCCTGGCGGGTTGCGCTCATGCGCGGCCAGTGCCGGACGCTGCCATTGTCGATGTGCACGAAGCCGTACTTGCCGGAGCGCGGATAATAGCCAACGCCGCCAATCTTGCGCACAAAGGCAGAGCCCATGATTTTCTCTACAGGCACGTCCGGGAAGTAGAAATCAATCGCACGACCCTTCATGTGCTGCGAGGTACGGGCGACTTTGCGCCCGATCCGCTTCAACATGGCATTGGTGCGGGGCGAGCGGTAGCCGGACACAATGTGAACGGGCTTTTTCGAGCCAAGATCGGCGTGCAGTTCCCACAAAAGGTCAATTGTTTCCAGTGACATCTTGGTTGGCTCGTTGCGGCGCCAATCGCGCAGGAACCAGTTGATCTTCTTCAGGGCTGCCCGATCGTACTTGCCATTCCTTTTGTAGGTAACGGTCAGCGATTCCTTGGTGTGCGTGAAATACATCGAAAGCGTACGGTCTTCAGCAGATGCTACAGCAGTAGTTGCCGCAGACGCGCCAACCACAACCGTTGCCGCTAAACAACCGGTCAAAGCCTTGCTTTTGGCCTGAGAAACCACACTGTCAAATAGCGTGGTCCAAGGAACCCTGCACTTCATAACCACCATCACACGGGTAAACCCCGCATCCCCTAGACACTGCTCCCAGCAGAATCTCGTAAGCCTTTGTAACCGAATTCGTCAGAGACCACAAGAATAAGGCTGCTATTAGGCGTTGTTTTTACTCAGCTAATTGATCATTGCATGGTCAGCTTAACACCTGCTTAAGCACGGACATAAAACCCGGTTATTATATGTCAGATTCATGACGGTTTTTGACTGCTCGCATGAAAATCGGCGAGTTTTTCGCCTTTCAGGGGGGGTAACGACAAATGGGCGCCCGAAGCGGCGCCCATTTGCATTACTGATTCGATGCCCTGGCGATCTAGCGCAAGGCGCTTTTCTCAGCCTTCAGTGCCCTGGCGAGGTACATATCGCGCTTGTAGACATCGGTGTAGTAAGCCAGATCGCCCGTTTCATCGGTCCAGGCGGTAAAGTACGTCAAATGCACCGGTAACTTTTTCTGCAGTTGTACCGGCGTATTTTTGCGGGTCGCTATGGTCGATGCGATCTTATTCTGCGACCAGCCCAGAATCTGGGTCGCAAGCTCGCGGGGATTCTGCACACGCACACAGCCATGGCTGTAGGCGCGCTGGTCATTATTGAACAAAGAGCGTTTGGGTGTGTCATGCAGGTAAATGGCATGCTTGTTCGGGAACATGAACTTCACTTCGCCCAACGCATTTTTGGGGCCGGGCTTCTGGCGAACGCCAATGCCGCCGCTATAGTTCCACCAATCCACGTCCCATCCGGAAATTCGCTGGCCACGATTGTTGAGCACTTCATAGCCACGCTGCTCAAAGTAACTCGGATTATCCCGGACCCGGCGCAGATATTCACCCTTGATGATGGATTGCGGAATACCCCAGTAAGGGTTGAACTCGACCCGTTCCATCTGGTCGGAGAAGAAATAGGTCTGATTGGACGGCTTGCCGACAATCACGCGGGTTGACCATTCGGTTTTGCCGTTGTTGATGATCTGCATTTTGTAGGCTGGCTGGTTCACGAAAACATAGCGCGAACCAAGGTTACGCGGCAGCCACCGCAACCGCTCCATATTCAGGGCAAGCTGATCTGTTCGTTTGACGGATTTCTTGCCGTTGAGCGCGTTTATGGTGCGCTTGCCGGCAATGCCGTCCGGGCTGAGACCAACGCTCTTCTGAAATGCCCTGAGCGCTTTTACATCGGTCTCACTCATTGTGAGAGAAACGGTGTCGGCAGCCAGCACCGCGCCTTCAGACCCAAACAGGGGAGCATCGCTCGCCTGATTGTCGGACAGCGCCAGTTCATCCTTGTTTTTCAGTAATTTCAACTGCTTGAGGCGCTCGCGCAGGATCGGAACGCGATCATCTTCGACACCCAGCTTCAATAGCGGGCCTTCGGGAACGACGATCTGTTCAATCTCGCGTTCACCTGCTCCGAGCTTGATCAGCTCGGCTTTCATGGCTGCGTAGGCCGGCAGTTTGGGATGCAGGCTCATCAACCAGTCGTGTGGCGCAGGATGATTGACCAGTGAGGCAACCGCATCCTTGGCCGCAATTTCGGGCGGCGTGAGATCATGGTAGCCGGAGATCTTGTTGGGGGTCACCAGACCGGACGATGCATGGTCCGAATAGCGCAGTGCCATGGCGGACAACTGCAGATCGAATTTTGCCAAGGCAACGGCATCTGATGTCAGATTGTCGATGCCGCCGGCATCTGCCAGTGACGACAACTGGTACAGGTTCGGATCGAGACCTTCCTGATCAGCGTTAGCCAGCACCTTGAGCACGGCACGGGCATTTGATGACGGCTTGCTGTCTGTAACCCAAAGCGGTTCAAACTGACGTTCGGAATATGCTTTGATCAGCGCGGTGACCTGGCTCTTCGAAAGCGAAACGTCAGCAGAATTCTGCTTCAGTGCCTGGAATATGGCCTGGGCAACCGGGTCCGGCAGCTGGACGGTTTCAACATACTGATTTGCATCCACGACCGTGCCTGAAGCAGATGCGAAAATAGCCCCTTCCGGGCGTGGCTGCTTGAGGTTGTTATCTGCAAGGGCAACCGGATTGCCGGCCTTGTAGGTATGGTATTTTTCACCGGTTGACGCTGCATCCGGGCCGTCATTGTCCGACAAACTTACCCGCTCACGAAACTGTCTGGCATTGCGATACCGGACCTGGCGATCAAAATAATCGTTGGACCGTGAAAAGAAACCGCGGGTCCTGTCGATAAAGTTGAACGATTCCTCGTTCTCTCTTGATCTTTCTCTCTGCCTGTTGCGCTTCTGGCGTTGCGACCAGAAACTGTCGTCAGACTGGGAACTGCCGCCGGAATTGAAGTTGAACTTCTTCGGCTGCCTTAACTGGCTTTCTGCACTGGCAGATGCAACCATGACGGGCAGGGCCAGACATGACGCCAGCAGTACGGCACTCAAACGGTTCAACATCACATAAACCTCCACTGAATCAACTGTGAGTTAAGCCACAGCCTTCCAATCTTCGCAATACGTCGACCGAGGGGATTTAATAACTTTTCTGTAACCTGGACATCATGTACGTCCGGTGACGTCAAATTACCAGTTCAAGCCGACTTTTTGTCGAGCTCGGCTCCCATCATTCGTGACAGATAACATCTGCGATCCCAGTTGCTTCATTCACACACCAAAATTTGTCAGGCTTCGAGCTATTTGGTGTTCAAAAAATGAACAAACGGCTTCCGCGCCATTTCAAGACGCCAAAATGCTATCCGCGTGCCTCAAGCCCGAGCTCGCGCATTTTCCGGTACAGGGTTGAGCGCCCGATTCCCAGCTTGCGGGCGACTTCCGACATCTGACCACGATAGCGGTTGAGTGCCAGGCGGATCATATCGGCTTCAATTTCTTCAAGCCGGCGGATATGACCGCCTTCGGTCACAGCGGGGATGCCAATTGCAAAACCATCGGAAACCATGCTGGTCGATCCTGTTGATGCAAGTGCGGCATGGTCGGTGATGTTGCTCTGCCCGCCGATCATGGCATCCGCCCCGCTTGCAGCAGGTGCTGCAGGTTCAGGAACAGGTGCCGGTGGCACCTCGACATCAAAACCATCGGTCAGGGCGGCAATCTGCGGGAAGTCGGCTATATGAAGCTGATCGCCTTCACACATGACAATGGCCCTGAATACCGTGTTTTCCAGCTGGCGGACATTGCCCGGCCAGGCATACGCCTTGAGCAATTCCAAAGCATTGGCATCAATACCCTTCACCCTGCGGCCTTCCTCGGCAGCAAAGCGTGTGATGAAATGTGTTACCAGCGGCGGAATGTCCTCAATGCGTTCACGCAACGGTGGTGCCATGATCGGAAACACGTTGAGACGATAATACAGGTCTTCGCGGAATTCACTGTTTTTGACCATTTCGATCATGTTTCGGTTGGTCGCGGAAATAAGCCGGATATCGACTTTGACCGGTTTTCGGGAACCGACCGGATCAATTTCGCCTTCCTGCAGGGCACGCAGCAGTTTCACCTGGATGTCGAGTGGCAGTTCCGCGACTTCGTCGAGGAACAAGGTGCCGCCGTCTGCTTCCTGAAACTTGCCGATGTGCTTGCCGACCGCGCCGGTAAAAGCGCCTTTTTCATGGCCGAACAGAATGCTTTCAACCAGGTTTTCGGGCAACGCACCGCAGTTTACGGCCACGAACGACTTGCCTCTGCGTTCACTTTCGCCCTGGATGGCTCGGGCAATCATTTCCTTGCCCGACCCGCTTTCGCCTTCGATCAGGACGGGGATGTTGGAGTGAGCTGCCCGGGTTCCGAGCTTTACCACACTCGACATGGCCGGGCTGGCGATGATCAGGTCATCGAACGACATTGAACCTGATACTTTCTGGTTCAGCCGCTTCACCTCTTCAGTCAGCGCGTTGACTTTAAGAAGGTTCTGTATGGAGACTTTCAAACGCTCCGGATTGACCGGTTTGACGACAAAATCATCAGCCCCGGCGCGCATCGCCTTGACCACGGTTTCAATGGAGCCTTGTGCGGTTTGCACGATGACCGGGACCGACGTGCGATAGGCCGACAGACGCTCGAGAAATTCAAGCCCGTCAATTTCCGGCATCACCAGGTCAAGAATAATCAGATCGACCGGTTTTGAACGGCTCGCCTCGAGAATATCGAGGCCCTGGCTTGCGCCGTCGGCGGTAGCGGTTTCAAAACCGTACCGTTTGACCAGCTCTTCGAGGATGCGGCGCTGAGCCGGGTCGTCATCAACAATCAGAATTTTATGTGCCATGCTGTCTCTTTTGGTTACTCACAGCCGTCTCAAGATCAAAAGCGCACAATGAACGGGCCTGTCTGAATGTTCCCACGGGTTCTCCATATGCTTCATGACGGCCACTGTGCCTTACATGGGTAAATGGCAGCTTAAAATTGGACCACTTTGATACAAGTTGATGATTTTCTGGAAATCTTAGTGAAATCGGCTTGTTTGAGGCAGATTGAGCGGTCATATGTGCAGTTCACACCCTGTTTCGCCCGTTCCGGCAGCTGACCTCCTGGAGTTAAAATGCACAACCCAAAAGAGAATTTGCAGAAATCTTCATCTTCAAGTGCGGTGGAGGCCGAGCTTGGAGATCTGCCGGAATGGAATTTGGCGGACCTTTATTCAGGACCCGATGCAGCCGAATTCAAGGCCGACATGGAAAAGGCGGCATCTGAGGCAACGCGCTTTGCCGAAACCTATCAGGGCAAGCTGGACGATATCCTGCGGGGTGGCAAAGGCGGTGATGCGCTGGCCGCGGTGATCAGGGACTATGAGGCCATGTCCGACCTGTTCGGCCGCATCGGATCGTTCATGATGCTGTATTATGTGGGTGACACCACAGACCCCGACCGGCAGAAATTCTATGGCGACGTTTCCCAGAAGCTTACTGCCATAACCACCGGACTGGTGTTTTTTGAACTGGAATTCAACCGGCTTGACGGTGATGCGCTCGAAAGCGCAATGGGCGCTTCGGCCGGGCTGGCTCGTTACCGTCCTTGGATTGAAGACTTGCGCAAGGAAAAGCCGTTCCAGCTGGAAGACCGGGTGGAGCAGCTGTTTCACGAAAAATCCGTCACTGCGGCCGGCGCCTGGAACCGCCTGTTCGATGAAACAATGGCGGCGCTGACATTCGATGTCGAGGGCGAGGAATTGTGTCTCGAACCCACCTTGAACATGATGGTGTCGAAGGACGCCACCAAACGCAAGATTGCCGCAGAAGCGCTGGCCAAGGTGTTCAAGTCCAATATTTCACTGTTCACTTCGATCACCAACACACTGGCCAAGGACAAGGAAATCTCTGATCGCTGGCGCGGATTTGACGACGTGGCCGACAGCCGTCATCTGGCAAACCGGGTTGAAGGCCCGGTGGTTGACGCGCTGGTAGCGGCAGTACGCAGTTCGTATCCGAAACTGTCGCATCGCTATTATGCCATGAAGGCGAAATGGCTCGGTATGGACCGGATGATGCACTGGGACCGCAACGCGCCACTGCCGGACCAGGATGACAGCAAGATCGGCTGGGACGATGCGCGCGCAACCGTCCTGAATGCCTATGCCGGATTTGCACCGGAGATGGCTGATATCGCGCGCCGTTTCTTTGATGAGCGCTGGATTGATGCACCGGTGCGCCCGGGCAAGTCGTCCGGTGCGTTCGCGCATCCGACCGTGCCGTCGGCGCATCCATATGTGATGTTGAACTATCAGGGCAAGACGCGCGATGTCATGACACTGGCGCACGAGCTTGGCCATGGCGTGCACCAGGTACTGGCATCAGACCAGGGGGCGCTGATGGCGTCGACGCCGCTTGACCCTGGCCGAGACGGCCTCGGTATTTGGCGAAATGCTGACTTTCCGCTCGCTGCTCAATCAGACGAGCGACCCGAAAACCCGCAAAATCCTGCTGGCCGGCAAGGTTGAGGACATGCTCAACACCGTGGTGCGCCAGATTGCGTTTTACTGCTTCGAGCGCGACGTCCACCTGGCGCGCCGTGATGGCGAACTGACACCGGACCAACTGGGTGAAATATGGATCAAGACCCAGAAGGAAGCGCTGGGAGAGGCAATCGAATTCGGTCCCGGGTATGAAAACTTCTGGGCCTATATCCCGCACTTCATCCATTCGCCGTTTTATGTGTATGCCTATGCTTTTGGCGACTGCCTGGTGAATTCCCTGTATGCAAGATACCTGGAAGCCGAAGACGGCTTCCAGCAGAAATATTTCGAAATGCTGCGGGCCGGCGGCACCAAGCACCATTCCGAACTGCTGCAGCCGTTTGGGCTGGATGCAACGGATCCGGGTTTCTGGGGCAAGGGGCTTGGCATGCTTGAAGGGTTCATCGACGAACTGGAACAAATGGAAGCCGGGTCTTGAGCCTGGACGTGAGATGACAGATCTTTCACCCCATTCGGCATTGAACCCGGACAAGTTGCCGAGACCGTTCTCCGTGGGACTGTCGGCACTTGATCCGGTTGACTGGATCATGCCGGATGTGCATCTGGCGGACCAGTTGCGCGGCAAGGGCGAGCATTTTGCCCAGCGGCGCGAGGCCGTGTTCCAGGCTGAGGACGACACGCTTGCGGCGCAGGCCGAGACGCTGGCACTGCTGCTGGACCATCTTCCGCGCAGTCTTTCCGGACATCTACAAGGTATCCGGTGACACTGTAACGGTGGTGCCTGCCGAACTGACCTTGAAGGTTTCAGACTATGCTCACGCGCCGCTGGAGCTTGCCTGCCGGCTGGTTCAGGACGATCTGGTTATCATGCGCAAGGGCAGTGGTGGATACCGCATTGCAGCGGCTGCGGTGTGTTTTCCGTCGACCTGGGTGCTGGCGGACAAGTTTTCAAAGCCGATAGCCGAAGTGCACGCACCTGTGCCGGGTTTCGGGCCGGGAACACGAACCGCCAGTCTGATCGACCGCATCTTCGACAATCTGAAAACAGATCACCCGGTCCAGCGGTGCAACTGGTCCATATACGAGGTGCCGGACCTGCATCATCCGTACTCTCATTCCACGCACACCAGGTGGACTGACACGTCCGGAGGCTTCTTCAGCGGTACCTGGTTGCGCGCGGAACGCCAGACCCTGACAAGATTGCCGAAGTCCGGTGATGTGCTGTTTACAATCCAGATCGTTGTTGATCCCGTTTCACTGCTCATGACACATCCAGACAGACGCCAGATTGCGACCCGGCTTAAAGACCACATTGAAACCCTCGACGCGGCAGAGCTTGCCTACAAGGGAATTTCCGGTCATCGCGACGTGGTTCTCGCAGAGCTGTCTTCGCTGGCGGAACAGGGCGACCAGTGAACGACAAATCAGACCAGAAGGATACCGAGGCGAATTCTCTGACCGGCCGGTTGTCACGGTACGCGAAGGTTGGAACCGGCGTCGGTTCTGCGGCAGCGCGCGTTGCGGCGAGCCGGGCGTTTTCGTCCGACAAGGACCATTTGGCGGAAGCGAAGCTGTTCAGACAGGCGCTGGGGTCCCTGAAAGGCCCGCTCATGAAGGTTGCGCAGCTGCTGGCGACCATTCCCGAAGCGCTGCCTGCGGAGTTTGCAGAAGAACTGGCGCAATTGCAGAACGAGGCACCGGCCATGGGATGGCCGTTCGTGCGCCGTCGGATGGCGGCGGAACTGGGCGCGGACTGGCAGGACAGGTTTGCGTCGTTTGATCGTGAAGCGACCGCTGCCGCCTCGCTTGGCCAGGTGCACCGGGCCACATCGCTCAGCGGTGAGGCACTGGCCTGCAAGCTGCAGTATCCTGACATGGCGTCGGCTGTTGAAGCCGATCTGTCGCAGCTCAAGGTGTTGTTCGCGCTGCACCGGCAGATCAGCAAGGCCATCGACACGACCGAGATAGCCGGTGAGATCGGCGCCCGGCTGCGTGAGGAGCTGGATTATGTTCGTGAAGCCGGTCACATGCGACTGTACAAGTCTGTGCTGGCAGACCGGCCTGACATTCACATCCCCGACCTGCATGAGGATCTGTCGACCGGCCGCCTGATCACCATGCAGTGGCTGGAAGGCCGCAAACTGCTTGAATTCAAGGACGATACCCAGGACGTGCGCAACATGTTGTGCCGCAACATGTTCGACGCATGGTGGCGCCCGTTCACCAGCCATGGCGTCATCCATGGCGACCCGCATCTCGGCAATTACACCGCATGGTCTGATGCTGCGGGCGATCCACAAGGGCTGAACCTGCTGGATTTCGGCTGTGTGCGTGTGTTTCCGCCATCATTCGTAAAGGGTGTAGTGGAACTGTACCGGGGTTTGCAGGCGGATGATCGCGACAGGATTGTATCGGCTTACGATATCTGGGGCTTCAAGGGCCTTAACAATGAGCTGATCGATATTCTGAATGTGTGGGCGCGCTTCATCTACGGGCCGCTGCTGACGGACAAGGTCATGGTCATTTCCGACGGGTCGGGATCAGCAGCCCAATATGGCCGGCAACAGGCGTTCACGGTGCACAGGCAATTAAAGGAAAAGGGCCCGGTCAGAGTGCCGCGCGAGTTTGTGTTCATGGACCGCGCGGCGATCGGACTTGGGTCTGTGTTCATTCACTTGCGGGCTGAAATGAATTTCCATCAATTGTTCGAAAATGCACTCCAGTCCCACGAACTTGAGACCGTGGGTGAGCGACAGGCCAAGGCACTGCAGGCCGCCGTCGTTGCGCCTGCAATCGAGGCGGTTTAGTGCAGAACCTGATCCGGCCACCCAGATGACGATAGGTCAAAGGTGCGGCGTTTAAACCAGTAGAAATACCGCCAGTGCTATTGCAAGTTGATTTCTTGGGATGCCTGCCCGTATTGTGGCTGTTCGTTTTTCCCAATTGTTCAATTTCAGCTTTTCAGGGGCTTTTACAAATGTCTGGACACGACCGTTTCACTGCGGAAACTCTCGACCCTTCCGGTTCAACCGATCACGCGGCAACCTACCAGGGGTTTGTGAAATACTCCGTGGCGCTTTGCATTGCGTGCTTCATCATCCTTACATCCTTGTGCCTGTTCGCATTCGGCCCTGCCGGTTCGCTGTTCTATGGCTTTGCCGGTCTGATCGTCGGGGCGATCGTGCTGATCATCGACCTTCGCATTGGCTCCGGCAACTGGCTTCTTTCCGGTGGTGTCGCGGCATTGTTTGCACTGTTCGCTGCAATGCTGGTTTCCTGACGGGCCTGAACAGGCACCTGTGTGCATTTCAGATTGATTGGAGTAGCCCATGAAGATAGCTGTCCCCCTAGAAACGGCGGCAGGTGAAAGCCGTGTTGCGGTATCACCTGATGCCGTGAAAGCCTATGTGAAGAAGGGGCTCACCGTGTGTGTCGAGCAGGGTGCCGGTGCCGGTTCCTTCATGTCTGACGAGGCATACAAGGCTGCGGGCGCAAAGATCGCCAAGGGTGCGGCTGTTCTCAAGGATGCCGATATTGTGCTGGCGGTGCGCCGGTTGCCTGATGCAAGTATCAAATCTCTCAAGAAGGGTGCCATTGTTGCCGCTCAGCTTGACCCTTATGGCGACCGCAAGAACCTGGACGCCATGGCCAAGCAGGGTGTTTCGGCATTCTCAATGGAACTGGTCCCGCGCATCACCCGCGCCCAGTCAATGGATGTGTTGTCGTCACAGGCCAACCTGGCCGGCTACAAGGCAGTTATCGATGCAGCCGAACACTTCAGCCGCGCCTTTCCGATGATGATGACCGCTGCAGGCACGGTTCCTGCGGCACGTGTGTTTGTCATGGGGGCCGGTGTGGCCGGCCTGCAGGCGATTGCAACAGCGCGGCGCCTTGGTGCTGTTGTGTCGGCAACAGATGTTCGCGCTGCAGCCGGTGAGCAGGTTGCCTCGCTTGGCGCGAAATTCGTGTTTGTTGAGGGCATGGCAGATGCAGCGACGGAGGGCGGTTACGCCAAGGAGCTTTCTGCCGAAGACAAGAAGAAACAGGCCGAACTGGTGGCCAATCACATCAAGGGTCAGGACATCGTCATTACAACAGCGCTGATCCCCGGTCGTCCCGCTCCGGTGCTGGTGACCAAGGAAATGGTTGAGAGCATGAAGGCCGGGTCAATTATCGTCGACATGGCGGTGGAGCGCGGCGGCAACTGTCCGCTGTCGAAGCCGGGCCAGATTGTTGATCACAAGGGTGTCGCGATCATGGGGCACGAGAATCTGCCCGGCAAACTGGCCGGCAACGCCTCGACACTGTACGCGAAGAACCTGCAGAACTTTGTTGACCTGATCGTGTCACCGGAAGGTGAGATGAAGCTCGACTGGGAAGACGAAATCATCGCCGGCAGCGGGTTGATGCGTGATGGTGAAATTGTGCATTCGGTTCTGACAGAAAAGAAGGGGAACTAGAGCAATGGCAGGAATGACCCCGGAACAGGTAGTGGAAGCTGCAAAAGCTGCAGCCGAAGCTGCGCGAAATGCAGCAGATACCGCGCGGACCGCGTCTGAACAGGCGCAGGTTCTTGCTGACCAGGCACAGTTGATTGCAGATGGGGCAGGTGCCGCAGCGGGTGCTGCAACAGGCATTGATCCATTTGTGTTTCGCCTGGCCATCTTCGTGCTGGCGATTTTCGTCGGCTATTATGTCGTGTGGCAGGTCACGCCCGCGCTGCACACGCCGTTGATGTCGGTGACCAATGCTATTTCCTCGGTCATCGTGGTCGGGGCATTGCTGGCGGTTGGTGCCGGTGCGGTGGCGTCCGGTTCAACGGCGGCCATGGTGTTCGGCTTCATTGCCCTGATCTTTGCCAGCGTTAACATATTCGGCGGCTTCCTGGTTACCCAGCGAATGCTGGCTATGTACAAGAAGAAGGAAGCCAAGTGATGTCAGCAAATATCGCGGCTCTTCTTTACCTCGTTTCAGGCGTCCTGTTCATTCTGGCGCTACGCGGGCTTTCGCACCCTGAATCATCGAGACAGGGTAATCAGTTCGGCATGATCGGCATGGCGGTCGCGGTTGTGACCACGATGCTGCTCATGGGTGTCGGTTCGGCCACCACATGGGGCCTGATCATTCTTGCCATCGCCATTGGTGGCGGTATCGGTGCCTATACGGCGAAGAACATTCCGATGACGGCAATGCCGGAACTGGTTGCGGCTTTCCACTCGCTGGTTGGTCTTGCTGCGGTGTTTGTGGCAGCAGCGGCGCTTTATTCGCCGGCTGCATTTGAAATATCCGACGCTGCCGGTCAGATAGGGGCTGCGTCGCTGCTGGAGATGGCCCTCGGTGCCGGCATTGGCGCGATCACCTTTACCGGTTCTGTGATCGCCTTCGGCAAGCTGTCGGGCCGCGTATCGGGCGCGCCGATCATGCTGCCTGCACGGCACATGATCAATATCGGGCTGTTTGCGGCAATCGTCATTGCCTGCATCTGGTTCATGGCATCCCAGTCGACAACCGCGTTCTGGCTGATCGTTGTTCTGGCGCTGGTATTCGGGGTGCTCATCATCATCCCGATCGGTGGTGCCGACATGCCGGTGGTGGTGTCGATGCTGAATTCATATTCGGGCTGGGCGGCCGCAGGTATCGGCTTTACACTGGGCAATACGGCACTGATCATTACCGGCGCGCTGGTGGGGTCGTCCGGTGCCATCCTGTCGTACATCATGTGCAAGGGCATGAACCGGTCCTTCATTTCCGTGATCCTCGGCGGCTTTGGCGGTGAAACCGCCGGACCTGCGACAGGTGCTGACGGGGAAGTCAAACCGGTCAAGCAGGGTTCCGCAGAAGATGCCGGCTTCATGCTGAAGAACGCCTCTTCGGTGATCATCGTGCCGGGCTATGGCATGGCTGTGGCCCAGGCCCAGCATGCATTGCGCGAACTGGCGGATGAGTTGAAGGCGGCAGGTGTCACGGTCAAGTATGCCATCCATCCGGTTGCCGGCCGCATGCCGGGTCACATGAACGTGCTGCTGGCTGAAGCCAACGTGCCGTACGATGAGGTGTTTGAGCTGGAAGACATCAACTCGGAGTTTGCCAATACCGACATTGTCTATGTGATTGGTGCCAACGACGTGACCAACCCTGCAGCCAAGGAAGATCCTCAATCGCCGATCTACGGCATGCCGGTTCTGGAAGTGTGGAACGCCGGTACCGTGATGTTCTCCAAGCGCTCGCTGGCATCGGGGTATGCCGGTATCGACAACTCGCTGTTCTATCGTGACAACACGCTGATGCTGCTGGGCGATGCCAAGAAAATGGTTGAGGGCATCGTCAAGGCAATGGACTGATGCTGGAGTTCGAGCGCGATGGCGCCGAACTCTTTGCGTCGGTAGTGGAGGCAAAGGTGCTGGCCCGGTTACGGGATGAATTCACCAAACTGAATCTTAAAGCCGGGGGCAGATCATTCGATTTGTCCCCGGTTGTTTTGGAGTTATTGTCACCGTCCGGCGGACTTGGGCGGGTTGCCGGTATGCTGTCAGGTGATGATGGCCGCCCGGTTCGGGTTCTGGCGTTCGACAAGACGCCGGAAACCAACTGGCATCTCGGGTGGCATCAGGATCGGGTTATCGCAGTAAAGCAACGAAAACCGGTTTCCTGGGACGGCACCTGGACCCGAAAGGCCGGTGTTCCTCACATTGAAGCGCCGGTTGATATTCTGCGTTCAATGTTTTCCCTCAGACTTCATCTAGATGATTGCCCGGCCGACAATGGCGCGCTCAAGGTTGTGCCTTGTTCATGGGCGCAGGGTCGAATGACGGATGCCGAGGTCAAGGATGTTGCCGACACAAGCTGTCCTGTAGTTTGCGAGGCTGAAGCGGGTGATGTGGTGGCTATGAAGGCACTTACAATTCATGGCTCGGATGCCGCCCTCAAACCGTCTCACCGACGTGTACTGCATGTCGACTACTGTATTTGTGCGTTGCCTGAGGGGCTTCAGTGGGCGCTCGACATCAACTCTCACAACACATGAAGAAAACCATGATCAGTTTCGTTTTTGTTGTTGCCTGCACCTATCTTGCCGTGGCGGGGATCATGTATGTGGCGCAGAGAAGTTTTCAGTATTTTCCGCAACAAAGTGTCAGGACGGGGTTTGAGGATCCGGCCAAGTTCGGACTCGATGGTTTTGTTGCCGCTTCGATTGCAACCGGTGATGGCGAAACGCTGGTTTCGTGGCTGGCACTGCCGCCCAAACCTGACGCCCCGGTGATTTTGTACATGCATGGCAATGCCGGCACGCTGGGCGACCGGGCCGAACGCTTCAGGGTGTTTCACCAGGAAGGATTTGGCATTCTAGTGCCAAGTTGGCGCGGCTATGGCGGGTCTACCGGCAGTCCGACCGAAGCCGGGTTTGTCGAGGACGGACGCGCTGCCATGAAATTCCTGCAGCAAAAGGGCATGCCCGCATCCAGGGTCATCCTGTTTGGAGAATCGCTGGGGTCCGGGGTTGCAACGCAGTTGGCCGCAGACCCTGACAGCAGTCCTCAGGCGGTTGTTCTTGAAGCGCCTTTTACATCCACGGCGGACGTGGCGCGAAAGCGATACTGGTTCCTGCCGGTTAACCTGTTGATGAAGGATCAGTACCGCTCAATAGACTTTGCCCCAAAGGTCACTGCGCCGGTGTTCGTGTTCCACGGCACCGCCGACAGAATCGTGCCTTACGCGCAGGGCAGACGGCTCTACGAGGTATTCACGGGGCCAAAAGAGTTTTTGAGCATGAATGGCAATGGCCATATCGACCCGCTGACAGAGGTCAGTTGGGGTGCGATCAAGACATTTCTGAAGGCAAACGGCGCGGTGCCAAAGTGACGTTTGCTGACCCCGCTAGTCCTGGCGCTTGCCGAAACTTGTCTTGGCGGCCCCTGCTGCCGGCCCGGTAGCGCCGAAACTGGTTGGATTTGGCAAAGTGCGGCCAGACTGCTCAGCTCTTTTGCGAACGTCTTCGTACAATTCTGCAAACGGGTTGCCGACCGGTTTGGGGCGGCGGAAATGTTTCACCGCCTTTATCAGTAGGAAAATCAGGCATAGCAGCACGAAAAATGCAACCATACCGATGCCGATGAGAAATAAGAAAACGTGCAGTTTGCTGCCCGCGGGCCTGTCCGGGACCGGTGGTGTTTTCTTCAAGCCTGCAATTGCCAGCATTGCCTGCAGTGTTTTCGGATCAAGCCTAATATAATTGTCGTCGCTGCCAATGTATCCGACCCAGTCTCCGCCGGTTGGATTGAACTTGTAACCGAGATCAATATATCTGCCGTTCTCGCTCCGGAGAGGAGGTATGTCGGGAAGGTCGACAACCTTGACGATTGTCTCCGAATTGAAATTAAAAAGAACAATCCCCTTTTTCGCGTACGCGGAGCCAGAGAGACCAACGGTCAAGAAAAAAACCATGTAAACAAACAGTATCACTCTTTTCAGCATTTACGCACTCCAACCATAATATTCAGATGATAGTTGGGTATATAGATGAAAAAACCGTTATTTTAATTTATGCATAATCCAGCGGCAATACCGTGGTTCGCTTGATCTCCTCCATGACAAAGCTGGACGATACGTCGTTCAGTTCAATTTTTGAAATCAGACGCTGGTAGAGCTCGTCATAGGCCTTCATGCTGGGCACTACGGCCTGCAGCAGGTAGTCCACGTCTCCGGTTGTGCGGTAAATGCCGATGATTTCGGGCAGGGAGCTGACTGCGGCGTGAAACTGTTCAAGCCAGGCGCTGGTGTGGTTGTTGGTACGCACGGAAATGAAAACGGTCAGGTCAAGATTGAGCTGTTCAGGATCCAGCAGGGTAACGCGGGCGCGGATGATGCCCTTGTCCTCCATCTGCTTGACCCGGTTCCAGCAGGCATTGCGCGACAGATGAACCTGTTCCGCCATATCGTTCAGTGACAGGCCGGCATCATGCTGGATGAGAGTGAGGATTTTTCGATCTGTCTGGTCCATTATTGCGCCTAACCTTCTTTCAATGGGACGTTGTCCCATGACTATAGCCAGTATGATTGAAAAATGGGAACCCTTTCGACGTGCTGGCGGCTATCTTGTGTGCAGGATTTTTCAGACAAGGAAACAGCTTCATGAAACGCACCCTGGATGCAGTACTTTTCGATCACCCCGCCAGCGTCGGCGAAAGTTACCCGGAACATTTCATGTTTGCATCGAGGTTTGGCCTGAAATTGATTGGAGCAGGCCTGGCAGCGATGGTTCACGGCGTGCTGCCATGTGCCTTTGAAAAAACCGCCAGCAATGTGGTGAAAGACCTGTATCCCCGGATCGCCAATCGCGGTGATCAATAAAGCGCCAGCGGCGCTGGGCAATGTGTCGCCGGCTTCGCCAGTTCTGTTCCGGCCGCCGGATGGCAGACACGAAAAAGCCCACACGGCAAAACCGGGCAGGCTCAATCAGATAGTCGGCAACCCAGGCTTGAGGCTTACTTGCCGCGACGTCCGGCGACAACGCCACCTTCGCGCAGTGCGCGCTTGCGGGCCAGCTTGCGTGAGCGGCGAATGGCTTCAGCCTTTTCGCGTGCCTTCTTTTCAGACGGTTTTTCGAAGTGACCACGCAGCTTCATTTCACGGAAGATACCTTCGCGCTGCATTTTCTTTTTGAGCGCCTTGAGCGCCTGGTCTACATTGTTGTCGCGTACAATTACATGCACAGGCAATTACCCCGTGTTGGCGTTAAAACTGTTCAGATCAGATGCTGTCAAACATGCAAAACGGCTTCAAACGTGAAAAATTACTGAAACTGGAAACAGACGATGACAGCAGGACAAGCGAAAGCCTGTCCCGATTGAGGTGTGAGTACCAGAACAAGAAGCTTCTGTCGAGGGTAAAACACATGCATTGGTTCGCAAAACAGCGCTATTTGCGCAGAATCAGGCGGGTGACATGGCCCATTTTGCGCCCGTCACGGCTGGTGGCCTTGCCATAATCATGCACCACCGCACCTGGCAGTGCGGCAAGCTCCGGACAGGCAAAGATCTCATCTCCAAGAAGGTTTTCCATGACGCAGTCTGAATGGCGCCTGGTGTCGCCAAGCGGCCACCCGGCAACAGCGCGAATATGTTGTTCAAACTGGGAGACATGGCAGGCTGCTTCGGTCCAGTGGCCGGAATTGTGAACCCGCGGCGCAATCTCGTTTACCATCAGGCTTTCCGTGCCGCCTTTGGAGGACACAAACAGTTCAACAGCCATAACCCCTACATAATTAAGTGATTCCAATAATTTAGCTGCAATTTCACGTGCCTTGCCAGCGCTGCGGGATTTGAGTTGCGCCGGTACGGTCGAAGAGCGCAGGATGCCGTTTTCATGCAGGTTTTGCGGAATATCGAACGAGGCGATTGTGCCGTCCAGTCCGCGGGCGGCAATAACCGAAACTTCCCTGTCAAACGGCACAAAGGCTTCCACAATGGCCGGTTGCCCGCCAATTGCCGCCCAGGCGTCTGCCAGGGCCGTGTCCTGCGTGATACGGGCCTGTCCCTTGCCGTCATACCCGAAACGCCGGGTTTTCAGGACGCAGGGCCGTCCAATCTGGGCGACGGCCTCTTCAAGCTCGGCCAACGTACCCGCGGGATGAAAGTCCGGCACCGGAATGCCAAGGCCGGAGATAAAGGTCTTTTCCGCGATCCGGTCCTGTGAAATCCGCAACACATCCGCCCCGGGGCGGACCGGGCAAGCTGTCTCAATCAGGTCACAGATGTCGACAGGCACGTTTTCCCATTCATAAGTGACCACATCACAGGTCTTGGCAAATGCTCCCAGAGCTGCCTCATCGTTGAAATCGGCCTGGGTGTGTTGATGGCAGACAGCAAAGGCGGGGTTGTCACCCGCAGGCGAGTAGACGTGGGTCTTGAAGCCAAGCCGGGCCGCCGCCATGGCCAGCATTCGGCCAAGCTGGCCGCCGCCCAGTATGCCGATAACACTGCCACGTGGAAGCGAGTCGATACTCATGACCGGTTAGCCTGCATCCGGGTCAAACGCTACTGCATCCGTTTGCGCAGCGCGCCAGGAATCCAGCTTTTCAGCCACATCAGGGTCACTCAGGGCCAGTACGGCGGCTGCCAGAAGGGCGGCGTTTATGGCACCCGGCTTGCCAATTGCCAATGTCCCGACAGGAATGCCGGCGGGCATCTGAACTATGGAATGTAGCGAATCAATACCATGAAGCGCCTTGCTTTCTATGGGCACTCCGAAAACCGGCAGCGGGGTAAGACTGGCCGTCATGCCGGGCAAGTGTGCTGCGCCCCCGGCGCCGGCAATAATAACCTTGAAGCCTTCATCACGGGCGCTCCTGGCAAACTCGTACAGACGATCAGGCGTGCGGTGCGCCGATACAATGCGTGCCTGATGGGAAATCCCAAGCGCTGCAAGCGTATCAGCGGCGTTTGTCATGATCGGCCAGTCGGACTGGCTTCCCATGATGATGGCAACGTCACTTTTGCCCGATTTAGCCATGTCTTTATGCCTTCGCGTTGGCCCGTTATATGGCTGGCCGCGCCTGCCGGGATCCGGGAAAGCGCGCGATTATATGAATAACGCTTACCAGTGCAACGCTGATTCTGTGAATTTCAATGTATTTTACTAACAAGGCCCGGCACTAGGCGATGATGAACCTTGCGTTGTCAGGCAATGATATCGGGCAGGAAGTCGTCCTCGATCTTGGCGATGCGGTCTTTCAGTGCCAGTTTTTCCTTTTTCAGCCTGCGCAACTGCAGCTGATCAGCGCTCCCGGTGGCGACCAGCGAATCAATTGCAACATCCAGATCGCGATGGTGCTGCTTCAGTTTGTTCAACAAGGCCATCATACTGTCCTTGCCTGGCCCGTTGCTCATGTAAAGCTGCTTCCCTTTGTGTGCGTGGCTGGTCGTATTTTTCCGGGTATTAGGCGGCTTTTGCAAGGTTTCATTGCCTAGCTTACAAACAATTCACCCCAAATGGGCACAAATCGCATCGACTTGGCGCTTGTAGCGTGTCAGACTTTCAATATCCGTTTCACAACTTGCAGGAGGTCCAATATGTCTCTTCAGTCACATTTGTCGGAGTTGAGCGCAAAACACCAGGCGTTGGAAAATCAACTGGACAGTGCCTTGCAGCACCCTTCGATGGACAGTGTGGAAATAGCCCGAATAAAGCGCCGAAAACTGCAACTCAAAGATGAAATGCAACGTATCGAAGGCGAGATCGGCGAGAATTAGACACCCAGGTCACTGGTTCAACCTGCCCCGGCAGGCAGAAATAAGTTACATGAGGTCGCTCGACACTGAGGTTGGGCGACCTTTTTGATGGTTTGGCGGAGGGTTTCACATTGAAACATGTTGGTATCGTTGGGGCAGGCATTATCGGTGCCTGTATTGCGCGTGAACTGGCCCTGGCCGGTTGCAAGGTCTCCGTATTCGAAGCCCATGAGCCCGCATCGGGCGCCTCTTCACGATCAATGGGCTGGATAAACGCCAGTTTTGTGACCCGGATCGATTATTACGAGATGCGGATTGCGGCCATTCAGGCCCATCGCAAACTGGACCAGGAGTTCAACGGGGCGCTGGAGACGCAGTGGACCGGATCTTTGAACTGGGAGGCACGCGACGACAAGCTGGATGAACTCGTTGACGAGCTTGGCCGGTTCGGTCATCCGGTGAAACTGGTCGTTCATGATGAGTTACGCAGGCTTGAACCGGAACTGGCCGATTTGCCGCCAAAAGCCCTGTTGATGGAGAACGAAGGTGCTGTGGAGGCAGGCCATGTCACACGGGTGATGCTGCGTGCCGCACAGGATGCCGGGGCGGTCGTTCTGGCAGGTGTGCCGGTGTCAGCCATTGAGCGGGGCGAAAAGGCCGGTCATGTCATCATCAGCCCGGCAGGGCGTATCCAGGTGGATGATGTGGTTATTGCAGCCGGAGTCATGACGGGTGAACTGGCTGAAAAGTGTGGTCAGAAACTGCCAATGAAAAATGAACCGGGAGTGCTGATTGAAACCAGTGCGCTGCCTTTCCGGTTGCAGCACACAATCTGGTCGCCTGACGTGCATTTCAAGCAATTGCCGGATGGCCGGGCGATCTGCGGCAACCTGTTTTCAGGCGCGCTTGGAGATGATGCGGTGGAAGATGTGGCACATCGCATGCTTGAGCGGATGAAACAGCGCCTGCCAAACGCCGCGGCGGGACTGAAGATCGAGAAAATCCGGCACGGCGTGCGGCCAATGCCGCTGGACAGCTATCCGGCTATCGGCAGGTTGAACAATGATGTCTATGTCTGTGTCATGCACTCAGGCGTTACGCTGGGCCCGCTGGTGGGCGAGCTTGTGGCCAGCGAGATTGCAACAGGCGCCGACATTGTCATGCTGAAGCCGTTCCGGCCCGGCCGGTTTAATGATGCGTGACGTGAGCGATTTGGCGATTGACGGTCCGCGAACACCTGATAGGCTCAGCCTTGTTATTAACAATTGAAAGGAGGTGGTCCTATGTCGAGTGAGATCAGAACTGTTGTTGGGGTAATCTGGACACAGGCATCTCGCATTGGAGCAATCTCCAGGGTCTGATGGTTTGTGTTGGGGGCCGGTACATTACCGGTTTTCCCGGATTTGCCCTAGACGGCATGTCTCACGAAGGGTTCGCGCGAATACTCGCCGCGGACCCTTTTTGTATGCGCTGGCAGGAACATCGTGCCAGGCAACGAAAAACGGCTCCGGAAGGGAACTCCGGAGCCGCTTGTCTTGTCCTTGTCACCTTGGCGTTGAGGGGGGACGGTCAAGGATGGCGAGGACGTGGTTTGGGCTATTGCGCGTTAGCGGCGGAGCTCGTGCGGCTGGAACACGTGGCCGCTACCAAAGTTGGTCTTCTTGGTTTTATTGCTGCGAACCGGAGTGATTGTTGCGCCGAAGTCCTGCTTTGCGTCTACATTGGCAGCGACAGTGAACGATTTGCCGGGACCGTCTGTGTGAATGGTATCCGCGAGGGCCGGTGCGGCAAAGATGGTCAAAGCGGCAAATGCGACAGCGATATTTTTCATTGTTCTTATCCTTGTTGTTGTGTGGAAGCCAAAACCTGTGTGGCTTCGTTTCGTTGATCAAAAGATGGCGCTGTTTGAGAGCAAAATCCAATCAAGTCGCTACACGGGTCAGTCAACAAAATTACTCATTGGCGAAAGCCACTTAACTGCACGCGTGTGTAAAAATGCACATGGCTGATCACGGGTGATGTGAACGCGCCTCACGGCAGCGTTACCATTGGCTGCCTAAGGGAGCCTGATTGGCCTGAGCTGAGATGGCGGACAAGCGGGATGGGTCAGGCAGTGATGGTTCACGATCCTGCACCCAGTGAGCCGTGGCGCCGGCGCCGCTCTGGCGGTGCAGGATTTCTTTGCACGCCTGCTGCCCGGCCTGCTAGAGCGAGATGAGGCTAAATTGGATCATTTGACCGCGACGATTTTGGTCGCTGGCTAGGCGGATTGCGCGCGGTGGTGTTATTCACCACAAGCGCAAGCCAACGACGCCAGAGGGCAAAATCGCCCGGCCCCTTCATCAAAGCCATCAACATCATGGTTCCTGTCGGGGTGGGGAAAATCGGTCCATCGGCGTCGTTGCGCCGCTTGCCCGATGCACCACATCGCGCTGCGCGACGCGCCTAGCCGAGTGAACCGATTTTCCGCCATCAAATGATTCAATTTAGCCTCACCTCGCTCTAGACTATTCCCGCAGCAGTGGCGCGATGGCCTGAACCTTTTGGAAACCAATCGCGTGGACAATGTACGCGGACGGTATTCGAACTGGCATCAAAGCTGAATGCAAAGCTCATGCGTTAAGGCAGGGGCGTGATGTCGCTCAATCACCGATAAGTCAGTAGTGAGTTTGTGTAACCGGAATGCCGTTGATCTGGCAGGCCACGACTCGCGCGAACGCATCTATAATCGGGCGCACGGGACGGCGTTCGAATTGTCAGTCAGGTGTGAGCAGTTGCCAGTCATCAAGATTACAGAAGCAGGAGTTGCGAGGATCGAACCTCCGAAGAAAGATCGTGTGGACTACTGGGACAAGGCCCAGCCGGGCTTTGGCTTGCGGGTGACCAGCACCGGTCACCGGAGCTGGCAGATCATGTACCGCACCGACGGCAAGCGTAAGCGGCTGTCGCTCGGGGACTGGCCGGCGCTGCCGTTGAAGCTGGCGCGCGATGCAGCGGCGCAAGCCCTCAAGCAGGTCGGTGAAGGCCACGACCCGTCACGGCAGCGCACCGCGGTTACCGGTGGCGCGGTGACGGTTGACCACCTGGCCAAGAGTTACCTCGAGCGCCATGCCCGACGGAACAAGAAGAGCTGGCAGGCTGATGAAGGCATGATCCGACGCGAGATCATTCCCGAGTGGGGACGGCGCAGTGCTGCCGGCATCGCGCGTCGCGATGTCATCGAGATTGTGGAAAGCGTGGCGGCGCGCGGCCACCCTTACGCGGCCAACCGGCTGCTGGCGCTGATCCGGAAAATGTTTGCCTGGGGATGTGAAGTCGACCTGGTCGACAGCAACCCTGGAAGAGGTGTGTCCGCGCCGCACCGCGAGACTGCCCGGCAGCGATTTCTGAATGACAACGAGATCGCAAAACTGTGGTCGGCATGGACGCAGCAAGGCTGGCCGTTCGGGCCCCTGTTCAAGCTGCTGTTGCTCACCGGGCAGAGCCGAAGCGACATCGCGTCGATGCGCCTTGAAGACATTCAGTTTCAATCGCGGGTGTGGTCACCACCAGGCGCGCGCAGTCATGGCGGCCACACGCATGAGTTGCCGTTGTCTGATTTTGCACTGGAGCTGCTGGCGGCGCTGCCGCGTTCGAAAGGCGGCCTGGTGTTTCCGGCAGGCCCGCGTGCTGACACACCGGTAACCGGATACTCAAATGCCGTCGCCAAGTCCCGCAAGCTGTCCGGCGTCGAGGGCTGGCAGCTTCGTGACCTGCGCCGGACCGCGGCTGTCGGCATGGTGCGGTTGGGGGCTGCGCCCGAACTGCTGGACCGGGTGCTGAACGTGCGCTCGGGTACTGCCGGCGGCGTGCGGGGTATCTACCAGCTGGCCGCGGAGATGGACGAAAAGCGTAACCTTCTCAACGGCTGGGCAGAGCAGGTGAGGCAGATAGCCGGTACCCAATCGGACCACTGAACAGGTGGAACCCGAATTGGAACCCATGGCGCAGTTTGCCCTACATAAATACCGGTAAATAGGTATTTATGGTATATTCGGCACATGATTTATAATCACCTGCCGGTTATCAAAATCAGCGGCTGCCACATTAGGTGTCGTTGGCCATGTCGCGCAGCTTGAACTTTTGAATCTTGCCGGTGGAGGTCTTCGGAAGCTCGGTGAAGACGACATGGCGAGGGACCTTGAACCGGGCCATATGCTGCCGGCAGAACTCGATGATGTCGTCGCTGGTGGCGGACTGACCGGGCTTCAATTCGATGAATGCGCATGGTGTCTCACCCCACCTGTCATCGGCTTTTGCAACGACCGCACAAGCGGCAACTGCGGGGTGTTTGTAGAGCGTGTCCTCGACCTCGATCGAGGAGATGTTCTCGCCGCCGGAGATGATGATATCCTTCGACCTGTCCTTGAGTTGTATGTATCCGTCCGCGTGCAGGACACCGAGGTCACCGGTGTGAAACCAGCCACCGCGAAACGCCTCGTCGGACGCTGACCGGTTTTTCAGGTACCCCTTCATGATCACGTTGCCGCGCATCATGACCTCGCCCATGCTGTCGCCGTCGGCCGGCACGCGGACCATGGTTTCAGGGTCCATGACAGTAAGATCATCAAGGGCTGAGTAGGGCACTCCCTGGCGTGCCTTCTTGGCCGCGCGCTCTGCCGGGGGCAGCTCATCCCAGGCTGCCGACCAGTCGTTGACAACGGCCGGTCCGTAGCTTTCCGTGAGCCCGTACAGATGGGTCACATTGAAGCCGGCGTCGGCCATCGCAGCGAGAGTTGCTTCGGGTGGCGGGGCTGCCGCGGTGAAGAATTCAACCACGTGATCAAGCTCGCGCTTGTCCTCTTCCGGCGCGCCGAGAATGGTCGACATGACGATCGGTGCGCCGCACAGATGCGTGACGCGATAGTCGGCGAGCGCGTCCCAGATTGCCTTCGCGCGAACCTGGCGCAGGCAGATGTGAGTGCCGCCGATGACCGACATGGTCCACGGGAAACACCAGCCGTTGCAGTGGAACATGGGCAGCGTCCACAGGTAGACGGGATGCTTGGCCATGGAGGCGGTGATGGCATTTCCCTGACCCAGCAGGTAGGCGCCACGGTGATGATAGACCACGCCCTTGGGGTTGCCGGTGGTGCCGGATGTGTAGTTGAGCGAGATGGCATCCCACTCATCATCGGGCATTTTCCATTCATAGTTTTCATCACCCGAAGCGATGAAGGCCTCGTATTCGATGTCGCCGATCATCGGGCCTGACTGTGCAAACTCCGGGTCGTCATAGTCGATGACGAACGGCTTGTCGCCATCCATCATGGTGAGCGCTTCGGCGACCAGAGAAGAGAATTCACGGTCCACGATCAGCACTTTGGTTTCAGCGTGCGACAGGGTGAACGCGATGATCCTGGCATCCAGCCGGGTGTTCATCGTGTTCAATACGCCACCGGTCATGGGCACACCATAGTGAGCCTCCAGCATTGGTGGGGTATTGGCCAGCATGACCGAAACCGTGTCGCCTTTGGTGATGCCTTTGGCGCTCAGTGCCGAGGCCAACTTGCGCGAGCGTGCGTAAAACCGGGTGTAGGTGAAGCGCTGATTGCCATGAACAATTGCAGGATGATCCGGGTATACCCTGGCCGAGCGGGCCAGAAAACTGGTTGGGGTCAGAGGCTGGTAGTTGGCTTCGGTTTTGGCAAGGCCGGTTTCATATGGGCTGGTCATGGCTGTGTCGGGTCCTGAAAGGGGCGTGGAGTGTCGGTTGATAAGGCTGTCTAGCGTGAAGCAGGCTTACGTGCAATTCAACCACGACCGGCAGATAGCGCCAGTGTGCGGAATTATGAAAATCCTTGCGGCGCGAAAGGTGGAGAAACCTCGCCTTTGACTGTGCCGCAGCATCGGATTTTACCTGATACCGCAGCGCTTTCATCCGGTGAAACCACAGTCTTTGCAACTGAACCAGACGTATTTGATGCGCCAGGTCAGGCCATTCGGATAGGCTTGTGACTGACACAGCCACGTCGGGGTTTGCGGTTCAGGACATACAGAACCACGGTCTGGCGGGGTTCGTTACTGCCCAAACCTGTTTCACTGCAGCCGGAGTGAAGCGATATGTGCAGGCGTCGGTGAACATTGCATCCCTGCCGGTGGGCTTGAGCTGCTCCACCGGATGCCGGTTTTTCGGCCCTGCCAGACAGTGTTAAGGCTGACGTGTGTCCGCCAGGCTGTGGTGTGCCGGCAGAGCCCCCGCAAACCTGCGCGACAAGGCTGCCAGGCGCTCGGGTGCAAGCACACCAGGTTGCCGCCATGCAGTCGGGTTCAGTGGTGCTGTGAGGGCGCGCAGGTCCACATTTGATGCCGTGACGGCGACAAATGCCGCTGAATGCCCGTGCAAAAACGAGCATTCTCGTGCTGTTCAGCCGTATATATGCCCGTCATTCGTCCTCAACGGCACCGTAGAGTTCGTCCAAAAGGTGAACATCCGGCCGGTATTTGCCGAATATGCTGTCAGCTACGGTAATCGATGACCGGCATACGCCTATTTGGTGTCTTGCAACCAGGGCTGGTTTGGCCACAATGCTCAAAAATAAACCCGAAATGCAGGGAACGCCGACAACATGAAGAGCCGCTATTACGATATTTATGCCGGGTGGAAATCCGATCCGGAAGGGTTTTGGGCAGATGCCGCCGGCGAGATTGACTGGATCAAACCCTGGGACAAGGTTTTCGACAAGGTCGACGGGCTGGACCGCTGGTTTGTCGGCGCTGAGTGCAATACCTGCTGGAACTGTGTCGACCGGCACGTTCAGGCAGGGCGCGGTGATCAGGCGGCGATTATCTATGATAGTCCCATTACAGGTGCCAAGCGCACCTATACCTATGCCCAGTTGCAGGATGAAGTGGCATGCTTTGCGCAGGTGTTGTCTGACAAGGGAGCCGCGCGCGGCGACCGGGTCATTGTCTATATGCCCATGGTGCCGGAAGCCGCCATTGCCATGCTGGCATGTGCCCGGATCGGTGCTATTCATTCTGTGGTTTTTGGTGGATTCGCTGCTGCAGAGCTCGCTACACGTATCAATGACTGCGATCCAAAGATTATTGTATCATCTTCGTGTGGTATTGAGCCGGGAAGGGTGATTGCCTACAAGCCGTTGCTGGATGAGGCAATCGAGCTGGCGGCGTCTAAGCCGATAGGCACAATCGTGCTGCAACGCGAACAGGTTACAGCGGACATGAAGGCCGGTTACGACCATGACTGGCAGGGCGAGGTTGACGCCGTGCGGGCTGCAGGACGCCATGCTGATTGCGTGCCTGTCAAGGCGACCGACCCACTGTACATTCTATATACCTCCGGTACGACGGGTCAGCCCAAGGGCGTCGTGCGCGACAATGGCGGGCACATGGTGGCGCTGAAATGGTCAATGTCGGCCATGTATGGAGTGAAGCCGGGTGAGGTTTACTGGGCAGCGTCAGATGTCGGCTGGGTGGTTGGTCATTCCTACATTGTGTATGCGCCCCTGCTGCATGGCTGCACGACAATCCTGTTTGAAGGAAAGCCGATCGGCACTCCCGATGCAGGTACTTTCTGGCGGGTGATTTCCGAACACAAGGCAGTTTGCCTGTTTACGGCGCCCACCGCCTTCCGGGCAATCAAGAAGGAAGATCCGAAAGGCGAGTTCATCGGCAAGTACGATCTGTCACATTTCCGAACCCTGTTTCTGGCTGGCGAACGCGCGGACCCTGACACAATTGAATGGGCGCAGAATGTTTTGCAGGTACCGGTGATCGACCACTGGTGGCAGACGGAAACCGGATGGACGATCGCCGGCAATCCGGTCGGCCTTGGCACCTTGCCGGTCAAACTGGGTTCCCCGGCCGTACCGATGCCTGGTTATGACATTCAGGTTCTGGATGAAGCCGGCCATGAAGTGGCGCGCGGCGAGTTGGGTGCCGTGTGCGTAAAACTGCCCCTGCCGCCATCCTGCCTGCCGACATTGTGGAATGCGGACGAGCGGTTTCGGGACAGCTACCTGACGGCGTTTCCCGGATATTACGAGACCTCGGATGCAGGTTTCATGGACGATGAGGGCTATCTGTACATCATGGCGCGCACCGACGACATCATCAATGTTGCCGGTCACCGATTGTCTACCGGTGGCATGGAAGAGGTGCTTTCATCCCATCCAGATGTTGCAGAATGTGCGGTTGTCGGCGTGGCAGACAAGCTGAAAGGCCAGTTGCCGATTGGTTTTGTCGTGCTGAAAACCGGTGTCAGTAAAACACCGGCTGATGTCGAGACAGAGTGCGTCAAGCTGGTGCGGGAGAAGATCGGTGCTGTGGCGGCATTGCGCACCGTGATGGTCGTGTTGCGGTTGCCCAAGACACGCTCCGGAAAAATATTGCGCGCAACTGTACGGTCAATCGCTGACGGGGCCGACTGGAAGATGCCGGCCACGATTGATGATCCGGCTGTGCTGGATGAATTGACGGAGGCCATGACGGCAAGAAGTGTGGGAAGCCTTTGATAAATATAGACTATGTTTGTACGATGGCGCGCTATAACGCATGGCAGAACCAGTCGGTTTTTGATGCTGCCGACACACTGGACGAGGCTGCACGCAACCTGGATCGCGGCGCGTTTTTTAAATCCATTCGCGGCACTTTAAGTCACCTGCTGTGGGGCGATCATATCTGGATGCAGAGGTTTTCCGGCAGCCCGGCTCCTGCGGTTTCCTCGATCGAGGCATCCCCGGACATGACTGTCGACTGGAGCGAGTTGAAGCAGCAGCGCACCGCGATGGACCAGGCTATTTCGACCTGGGCACAAAGCCTGGACGCAGCGTGGCTGAAAGATGAACTCACCTGGTTTTCAGGCTCGGCGAAACGGGAGATAAGCAAGCCTGCGGGCTTTCTGGTCGTGCATTTCTTCAACCATCAGACGCACCATCGAGGCCAGGTTCACGCCATGCTGACGGCAGCGGGTGCCAAGCCGGACGACACCGACCTGTTCTATATGGAACTTGCGTCATGAACCCGCATTTACAGTGAAACGATCTTCAGGTTGCAGAAACCCTGTTTCGGGCAAGAGCGAAAAACCGCCTGCAGATTTGCGCTTCGTTAACACGGCTTGGTTTAGTGTGACCTGGGGTCATACTCGCGGACGGTTTTCTTCATATGCTCGAACAACGCAGCAATACAAACCTGGTCGGCATCATGTGCGTGCTCGGCGGGACGTTCGCACTGGGCATCCAGGACATGATCATCAAGCTGGTGTCGGGGACCTATCCCCTGCATGAGATCGGTTTTGTACGTTCTGTTTTCGCCATTGTTCTGACGTGTGTGTTTCTGAAAATGGAGGGTGGGTTCAGGCAACTCAGGTCGAGCCGGCCCGGAACTCATCTGGCGCGCGGTGTGTTGTTGATCTGTGCCAACATGGCCTATTTCATGGGCCTGGCATCGATGCCGCTTGGCGACGCCGCTGCGATTTTCTTTTCCGCCCCGCTGATCATAACCCTGCTCGCCATTCCGTTCCTGGGAGAGAAAATCGGTCTGCAGCGATGGCTGGCGGTATCGATAGGCATGATCGGGGTAATTATCATGCTGCGTCCGGGAACTGATGCGATACGGCTGGTCGGGCTTCTGCCCTTGTTTGCAGCTGTGTGTTACGCCTCCATTCAAATTCTGGCGCGCAAGCTGGGTGCCGTGGAGAACGCATCTGTCATGGCGTTTTATGTGCAGGTTTGCTTTATCGTTTTCTCTCTCGGCTTCGGCATCGTGTTCGGCTCGGGCTGGATGTCGAGCGGTGACAATGTGACTTTGGACTTTTTGTTCAGGGCCTGGAAGGTGCCGGACGCATTCGGTTTTGCGATGATGGCCGCTTGCGGGCTGTTGGTAGGCATTGGCGGTTATCTGCTGTCGCACGCTTACCGTATTGCGCAAGTGCGCACGGTGGCATCGTTCGAGTATGCCGGCCTGCCGTTTGCCGTGTTGCTGGGCTTTATCGTATGGGGTGATCTGCCGGACAGAATGAGCATTATCGGTATTCTGCTGATTGCCCTGTCAGGATTGTACGTGTTTTACCGGGAGACCCTGACGCGCAAGCAGGCCATGGTGAAAGAACCGGTCCTGCGCGACTAGATCATGGAATTTTCAACTGGATAGCGCCCTGAATAAGGCGGAAACGCTGCTCAACGCCTGTTGAACAGCTCCGCAGGCAAAACCCTATTCTTCCGCCGGTGTTTCGGTCTTCAGGTCTTTCAGCTTGGCGAACACTGAATCAGCATCCACATCAGCTTCTTCCTCAACCTGCGGCTCGGCCTCTTCCGGCTTGAAGTCCTTGAAGGCTTCATCGGCGTTTGGCGCAGAGGCGTCTTCTTCAACCGGCGCTGCGGGGGTGTCGGCAATCGTATATGGCGGCGGCACAGTTTCTTCGGCTGGCATGAGGGTGCGGTTCGGCAATGTACCGCCGGCTTTTTCGACACGCTTGGCTGCCTTGCGCACTGCAAGATCGAGCTCGAGCTGCGAGCAAAGTCCCAATGTCACCGGGTCGACCGGTTTAAGGTTCTGACTGTTCCAGTGGGTGCGCTCACGAATGGCATTGATAGTGGTCTTCGTGGTGCCGACCAGCTTCATGACCTGGCTGTCAGCCAGTTCGGGATGATAACGCAGCAACCAGCTGATTGCATCCGGTCGGTCCTGACGCCGCGACACAGGTGTGTACTTCGGTCCCTTGCGTTTGGCTGCAACAGGCACGATGATTTTCGATTTGGCCAGCTGCAGTTTGTGGTTCGGGTCCTTTTCGCCGGCCTCGATTTCGTCACGGGTAATCTGGTTGGCCGCAATCGGGTCCATGCCCTTGATGCCGACGGCAACTTCGCCGTCCGCGATGCCCTTTACTTCGAGTGTGTGCAGTTTGCAGAATTCGCCGATCTGGCTGAACGTCAGTGCAGTGTTGTCGACCAGCCAGACGGCAGTGGCTTTCGGCATCAATGGGGTGTCGGACATAAGTGCTCTCCTTCAGAACCTGAGCGGTGGTTCTGCTGATCCAGTGGGATCAATGCTGCTTGGGATGGCTGGTGTATAAAGCCGATGGAAACTTTACGCAATTGCTGATTTTCCACCGCTCACAGATTACTACATCAAAAGGGTCAATAGTCAGGTCCTTTGGTATAAGTCAGGTCGCTGGCCTCACCGGCGGCGCGCTTTGCATAGTGTTCCTCAAAATTCAGCATGTCCATGAGCCCGGTGCCGCGCTCAAACCCGGCAAAAGCCCTGGTTTCATTGGCCATGATGTTGCGGGCACCGTGTACCAGGGCAGATAATTCCTCTTCGGTTCCGCAAACAACACCGTCTGCATCTGCAAAAACGACATCGCCAGGAGAAACGATCACGCCACCGCAGGAGACGGCTATGCCAATGTCGCCAATTGTTTGAATTGTACCGGCAACAGGGTGCACCGCACGGGCATAGACCGGCAGGTCGATATCCTGCATGGCGGCTGAATCGCGCACCATGCCGTCCACGATGATGCCGCCCAGCGACTTGCGATGTGCTTCCAGGGCAAACATCTCTCCGGCCAATGCCAGGTGACCGCCACGCCCGTCAATGACCAGTACGTCTCCGGCCTCGGCGTCCGCCAGAACGCGCATAACCGTCAGAAAGTCATTGCGGCAGGACGCAGTCCGGGCGCGTCCTATAAGCTTGCGGCCCGGGTTTATGCGCCTGATACCGGCATCCATGGCACGAATATGCTTGTTGATGTCTGCCAGCATGGAGGTTTCGAGGTCACAGAGCTGGTCCACAAGTGTGGTCATGATATCTACCTTGATGCAATCATCCCGGCGTTAAAGCCGGGATGGTATTCTGGTTCGGGTCAGTTCAGACCATCGCGAAAATACGGGCAGGCCCGCCGGTGCCGCCACGGTGCTTGGGCGCACCGACGACAAGCGTTGCGCCCTTGGCAGGCACGGCATCCAGATTTGCCAGATTTTCAATACCCCAGCGGTTTGTCGGCAGCCAGGCATAGTGGGTGGCGAAGTCGGCAGACTGGCCGAAATCAAGCGACAGCGTATCGACAGCCATGCCGACAGCGCCGGTCTCCAGCAGCATTTTGGTTGCCTCGATGTGGAACCCGGGGAAATGCATCTTGTTTTCAGCATCTGCGCCACGGAACTTGTCACTACCGACGTGCGCTGCCCAGCCGGAATTCATGGCAATACAGGCCTTGTCGGGAATCGGGCCATTGGCGGCAATCCAGGCCTTCACGTCATCCGGGGTGACCTGATAATCCACGTTTTCCGCCGCCTTTGCCTTGACGTCGATGACGCACAGCGGGCAGATCAGGTTGGCCAGCGGTATTTCTGCAACCGACTGGCCATCTTCTGAAAAGTGGAGAGGGGCATCCACATGGGTGCCGGTGTGTTCGTTTACGCGCAGTTCAAACAGGTTGAACCCATTGTCCTTGAACTTGAATTTCTGATCCGTGAAGAATTGCTGGGCGCCAAAATAGGTCGGGAATTCCTCGTGCAATTCATGGGTCATGTCCTCGACTTTTTCATGTCCCGCAGCCAGCGCCGGTGCAGACATGGGCGCCGTTACAGCAGCGGCGGCAACACCCGCTGCAGCGGTTTGAAACAGTGCGCGCCGCGACAACATTTTCGCTTTCACACTCTCAATTACACATGCATCACACATTTAAACCTCTCCTCACTGATTGACCCACAAATCCCGGGCCCAAGGTCCGGAACCCGGCAGCTTAACATCAGTTGCGCCATAGGCCAGTGGATTTGCCGTGATCCGTGGCCAGCCTCAGACTTCCAGAACAATCTTGCCGATGTGTGTCGATGTTTCCATCAGGGCATGCGCCTTGTCGGCCTGCGCCAGCGGGAAGGTCTTGAACAATTGCGGTTTGACTTTGCCGGCCTCGATCAACGGCCATACGGTTTTCCTCAAAGCATCGGCAATGGCTGCTTTTTCGGCGGGCGATCGAATGCGCAGGGTGGAGCCGGTCAGTGTCAGGCGCTTCAGCATGACCATCATGAAATCAACTTCTGCCTTTGATCCGTTGAGGTAGGCAATGTTGACAATGCGACCGTCGCGCGCGGCTGCCTTGATATTGCGCTGAATGTAGTCACCGCCGACCATGTCGAGTATGACGTCGATGCCCTTCTTGCCGGTCGCCTGTTTCAGCACTTCCACGAAGTCTTCTTCGCGATAGTTGATGGCCCGTTCGGCACCAAGCTCTTCGCAGGCCGCGCACTTGTCGGCAGAACCTGCCGTTGTGTAGACGGTTGATCCAAGTTGGGACGCGATCTGGATGGCAGTTGTGCCAATACCGGACGAGCCGCCATGCACAAGCAGGCTTTCACCGGGTTTCAGGGCGCCGCGTTCAAACACATTGGTCCACACGGTGAAGAAAGTTTCCGGCACGCCGGCTGCCTCGGCCATGGTAAGGCCATCAGGAACCGGAAGGGCATTGGTTTCGTGGACACTGCAGTACTCGGCATATCCGCCGCCGGCCACCAGGGCGCAGACCTTGTCGCCGGTTTTCCAAAGCGAAGCACCTTCGCCCAGAGCAACAACTTCACCGGCAATCTCCAGCCCGGGGATTTCTGATGCGCCGGGGGGTGGCGGGTAGGCACCTATTCGCTGCAGGACATCCGGGCGGTTCACGCCGGCTGCCGCAACCTTGATCAATACCTCGCCGGCACCCGGTGCCGGGGTCGGCATTGTGAGCGGCTTCAGCACATCAGGGCCGCCTGGCGTGGTTATTTCAATCGCGGTCATTGAAGAAGGAATACTGGTCACAGCTGTGGGCCTCATATGCAAAGGTTGTCAGGAAATTGCCGGTTAGGCATTATGAAACAACTAGTAGTGATGCAAACAGGCGGTTGCAAGCGGAGGTCATTGCCATGGAAGAAGAAATCATCAAGCCGAAAAAACCCGGACCTGCTGTTGGTGAAGACCTCTCAGAGCTGTCTGTTGAGGAATTGCAGGGGCGGGTGGTGGAGTTCGAGAACGAAATTGTGCGCCTGAAAGCCGAAATTGACGGAAAACAATCCTCAAAAGTTGCCGCAGACTCGTTTTTCAAACTGTAATGCTGCCCTCCAGGTCAGTTTTATTCCCGAACTAAGTCACTGAACTGAATCGATTATCTAAAAAGTAACCTGAATGAATTGATTCAATATTGTCCAAAATGAATCACGTTAACCTTTTGGTAAGGATCTGCGGTGCATAGTCATTAATGTAGTCCTTAGGGATTACCCGAGTGGTTTTCCACTCTGTTTGACGCCTCCCTGTTAGACTTTATGAGCCACGATCATTTCGTGGCTCTTTTTTTTGGCACCGGACTTGCTTGAAAGGTAGTCAGGCTGGTCTTCGTGGTTCATATTGATGCAACGGAGATTCCCGGCTTTTTAGAGGCCCAGAATTTTCGAGGTTTTTTTTATGGTCACTGGTGGTAGTTCCGAGCGTCTCATGCCTGTAGATTTTCTTTCACGCTTTACAGCATCCAAACAATTCCAGGAGGTTTTTCAGGAAGGCATGAGCCTGATTGAAGAGACCGCGAATTATCTGGATGGCCCGGGACGGCAGGATGTTCGTGAACTCGACAAGCAGGGCTCGGTTACCTATGCAAGCCAATCCATGCGCCTGACTACGCGGCTTATGCAATTGGCGTCATGGCTGCTGCTGCAGCGCGCGGTCAGTTCCGGCGAAATCACCCGCGATGATGCAGATCATGAAAAGAGCCGTATTTCGCTTGATGAGATCGGGGAAGGTCAACCGCTTGCCGGTGCAGATGGCCTGCCGGACTGCTCTCAAAGGGCTTGTCAGGCGGTCTCTGCGCCTGCACGAGCGTATTGTGACGCTGGATGTGATGATTGCCGAGCGTGATGAAACACTGCTTGGTGGTGAAGCTGCAAACGAAGTGAACACACATCTTGATCAGTTGCAGAAAGCGTTCAACGCGCGCCGCAGCTAGGGTCTGGATTCCAGGGCCGCACAACCAGCCTCGAACGACATCATTTAACTACTGTAGAGCGCAAACGCGAAAAGCCCGGCTGCATGGCAAACGGGCTTTTGCAATATGACGACCGAAGTGGCCAGCAGATTATTTCTTGAGGAAGCCGAACTTCTCGTTGAAGCGGCTGACGCGGCCACCACGGTCAACCAGGTTCTGGTTGCCGCCGGTCCAGGCCGGGTGGGTGGCGGGATCGATGTCCAGCTGAAGGTTGTCGCCTTCCTTGCCCCAGGTCGAACGGGTCTGGAAAGATGAGCCATCAGTGTTGGTCACTGTGATCATGTGATAGTCCGGGTGAATGTCTTTTTTCATCGAAGGTATCTTTCAAACAAACCAGCGCGCCCGATCCGATAACCGGCTTTGGCGACAACCTGGAAGAAAACTGAAATCCGGCGTGGTCTATACATGAGCAAAGCCTTTAGCGCAACCATTGCCGGGCTTTGGGCTGTGTGAAATCCGATTTCGAAATTTCCCGGGCGTGGCACCCGGCCACATAAGCGCCTGCTTGCCGGGCCAGGCATGGCATTGGCAGATCAGCATGAGTTTTGGTTGCCACAACAGAAACCATAAACCTGATCGCTTTCAAAGTTCTGGAGCAACTTTATGGGTTCAAATGAACCCATGTTGCTCTAGTGTGGCGCGCATGAATATGGATTTGAGGATTGAAGACGTTGACAGTTGATACGGGCCGGGCAGGGCCGCAGGATATTCGATCACGCGCTGGTGTGTCTCAAACCGCCGAAGCCAAACCGGCAGTTGAAACCGATGAGCCCGGGAGACGGCCGAAAGCTGCAAGTCTCAAACCATTGTCACGGCTGCTGCCGTTCCTGTTTCGCTACCGGGCTCAGATCAGTATTGCAATTGTGTTTCTGATCCTGGCTGCCGCATCGACACTGGTGGTGCCGGTTGCGGTGCGCCGGGTCATCGACAATGGGTTTTCAGGCGAGAATGCAGCCTTTGTCGATCAGTATTTTTCGGTCATGATGTTTGTGGTGGCGGTTTTGGCGGTGTCGTCTGCAGGCCGCTACTACTTCGTCACCTGGATCGGCGAGCGCGTTGTGGCGGATTTGCGCGATGCGGTGTTCTCGCATTTGTTGAAGTTATCTCCTTCGTTTTATGACACTGCCCAATCGGGCGAAGTGCTGGCCCGCCTGACGGCTGACACGACACAGGTGAAAAATGTGTTCGGGTCGACGGTTTCAGTTGCCCTGCGCAACATTGTCATGCTGATCGGGGCAATTGCCATGCTGATGGCCACCAGCCTGAAATTGTCCGGCATGGTGTTGCTGGTAATCCCGCTGATTGTGCTGCCGATGGTATTTTTCGGGCGCAAGGTGCGCAAACTGTCGCGCCATGCGCAGGACACACTTGCCAGTTCGGCAGCACTGGCCCAGGAATCCCTATACTCGGTACAGGCTGTGCAGGCGTTCGGCCAGGAGCCGCGGATCGGCAAGACCTTCAATGCAGCAACCCATGTGGCATTTGCTGCCGCGGCAGCACGCGCCAGGGGACGGGCGTTCCTGACCGCGGCCATTATCTTCCTGTCCTTCGGCGCGATCATCGCCATCTTGTGGTACGGCGCCCAGGAAGTGCTGTCCGGTGACATGACACCAGGCACACTGGGGCAGTTTCTGCTGTATGCAGCTTTTGCTGCCGGTGCCATGGGGTCGCTGTCGGAGGTGTGGGGAGAACTGCAGTTGGCAGCCGGGGCGGCTGAACGCCTCTCGGAGTTGCTGGATACAGAGCCGGGTATTGCAGATCCTGCAGTACCGGTAGCGTTACCGTCACCGGCAAAGGGGGCCGTGGCGTTTGACAAGGTCGAGTTTACCTATCCGTCACGGCCTGATGACCAGGTGTTGAAGGGGTTGAGCTTTTCGGTAAACCCCGGGGAAACGGTGGCCATTGTCGGGCCATCCGGTGCCGGCAAGTCTACCCTGTTTGCGCTGATCCTGCGGTTTTATGATCCGCAGTCGGGAACAGTACGGCTGGATGGTGTTAACGTTGCCGACATCGCGCTGGAAGATTTGCGCGGGTCGATTTCCCTGGTACCGCAGGACACCGTGATTTTTTCGGCCAGCGTGCTCGACAATATCCGGTTTTCCAGGCCGTCGGCCAGCGATGAAGAGGTCATGCAGGCTGCAAAACTGGCCCGGGTCGACGAGTTCGCCCTGCGGTTGTCACAAGGGTTTGAGACCCAGGTCGGCGAGCGCGGGGTGACCCTGTCCGGTGGACAGCGTCAGCGGGTTGCGATTGCCAGGGCAGTGCTGCGCGATACGGCTTTATTGTTGCTGGATGAAGCCACCAGCGCACTTGATGCCGAAAGCGAGCAATATGTGCAGGCCGCCTTTGAAGACCTGATGCAGCACCGCACCACGCTGGTTATCGCCCACCGGCTCGCAACGGTTCGCAATGCTGACCGGATTATCGTGCTGGATGACGGGTGCGTTGCAGCGGAAGGCAGCCATGCCCAGTTGATGAAGAAGGGTGGGCTTTACGCCCGGCTCGCCAAACTGCAGTTCAGCGAATAGGCCTTGTCGGCGAACCTGGATAATTTACGTTGCGTGACAATGCTGTTTTACCGGGTTAGTGTTTCTGGACCTGATTGGACGTGGCCATTTCGGTTTTGTGGAAACTGGAAAAGCCGAACTGGAGGACACCGAATTGATTATCAAAAAGACCACTTCAGCGTTGCTGGCCGGTATTGCCGGATTGATGATGATGAGCACGCAGTCGCAGGCATCACCTGTGGCTGCAAACCATGTGCTCGGGGTCATGACATTCGCAGGCGGGCCTTCCGTGGTGCCGGTAGCCAAGAAAAAGAACCGCAGGCGGCTCAAGAGATCTCGGAGCAGGCGGCGGGGTTTCAATCATTTCCGCAATGGTTTTTATTATGCCCAGCCGTTCTGGAACTATGGAGACTTCTACGAGGAAGACTACGACTTTTATGACGGCGAGGATGATGACGAGCCGGACTATGCCGGGGGCGGAGACCGCCATGAAGACTGGTGCCGCAGGAAATACCGCTCATACCGGGTCCGCACCGATACCTGGACCGATTTTGACGGCAATACGCGGCAGTGCAACAGCCCGTTTAACTGATCTGTTTTCGATGGAGCAAGTCCAAAAGGCAGGCTCTTGCAGCCTGCCTTTCTTATCTCGTGGTGAGCTTCAATTCGATGCGGCGATTGCGGGTTTTTGCGTCTTCGGACGTGCCCGGATCTATGGGCTGAAACTCCCCAAATCCTGCGGCTACCAGATGCTGGGGCGGGATGCCCTGTTCCGCAAGCGCCTCGACCACGGCAATGGCGCGCGCTGATGACAATACCCAGTTGGACGGGAACAATGGCGTGTTGATCGGGTCATCATCGGTATGGCCATCCACCTGTAGCACCCAGTTCAGATCCTCGGGAATTTCACCCACCAGTTGCTGCATGGCCACCGCCAGCTTGGCAATTTCCAGCTGGCCCGTCGGGGACAGGGCGGCTGCACCCTTGGCAAACAGAACCTCGGACTGAAACACAAAGCGGTCACCGACCACCCGGATATCGTCACGATTGGCCAGAATGCGGCGCAGGCGGCCGAAGAATTCCGACCGGAACCGGTTCAGTTCCTGTACCCTTTGGGCCAGTGCGACATTCAGCCGGCGTCCAAGGTCCACAATCTGCGACCGGCTTTCCTGATCCTGTTTTTCGGCAGCTTCAAGCGCGTCATTCAGGGCTCCGATCTGTCTGCGCAGCGCAGCAATCTGCTGGTTCAGCAACTCAACCCGTGCCAAGGCCTCGGATGAGACCTTCCTCTCGCCTTCGAGCCTTTGCTGCAGAGCCGACAATTGTGTGCCTGCCTGGTTGCCTTCCGACCTGAAAGTATCGACAACTCCCTGCAGCAGACTGGATTCGTCACGGGCCGATTTAAGGTCGTCGGTGAGGGCGGCAAGGGTGGTTTCAACCTCGGCCTTTGATGACTTCTCCAGCGCCAGCAACTCGGTCAATTCGCTGATCTCGGAGCGCAATCGTGAAAGCGCACTGTCCTGGCCGGAGATTTCCCGCGCCTGCAGGAACTGGGTAATCATGAAAACAGACAGCAGGAAAGTGATGACCAGCAGCAGTTGCGCCATGGCATCCACAAAGCCGGGCCAGTAGAACCCGGAGCTGTCCTGACCGCGGCTGCGGCCTCTGCCGAGACCCGCCACGGCCTAACTCCGGCCCCGGCCCGAAGGCGCGCCGACACGCGCCAGCATGCGTTTGATTTCAGCGCTTTGCTCAGACTGCTGCTGTGCCCACTGACGCACGACCTTTTGCTCTTCGCGCATTTGCTGCACAAGCCCGTGCACAGCTCCGGCGAGTTGCTCCATGGATTCAGCATTCTGCGGCGCAGCGCCATTGGACTGTACCGCTGTTTCAAGCGTGCGGTTGATCCGATCCATGCCCGAACGCAGTGTCGACATTTCAGCCTGAAGGTGCGGTGGCAGATCAACGGTACTGGCATATTCACCGGCATCAATATCGGTCAATGTGGCGAGCCAGTCCTCCAGATCATTGTAAAAGCGGTTCTGCGCCTGGCTGGCCTGCAGCTCAAGGAAGCCGAGAACCAGCGAGCCGGCAAGACCGAACAGGGAAGACGAGAACGATGTGCCCATGCCGGCAAGCGGCGCTTCAAGACCGGCTTTGAGTTCTTCGAACACGGTGCCGGACTGGGCTGTTGAAATATTGAGCGAACGGATGGTTTCACCAACGGCGGAAACAGTTTGCAACAGGCCCCAGAAGGTGCCCAGCAGCCCCAGGAAAATCAGCAAGCCGATCATGTAGCGTGAAATGTCGCGGGCTTCATCCAGGCGCGAGGCCAGCGAGTCCAGCAATGAACGCAAGGTGATGGGTGATAAAATGGTGAGGCCTTCGCGGTCGCGAAGCTGGGCCGCCATGGGTGCCAGCAGGCGCGGGAGATGCGGAATCTCCAGGCCGGGATCAGCAATGCGGAAGCTGTTGACCCAGTTGACCTCAGGCCACAGGCGAAACACCATCCGGAACGTGTAGGCGATGCCCAGCAGCAGAACCACGACGATGAGGCCGTTGAGGCCGGGGTTGGCCATGAAGGCAACCTGGATATTGGGAAACAGTACGGCTGCGCCGATGCAGATAAGAATGGTGAAAACCGCCATGCGGACGAGATATACCCGCGGCAGTTCCAAGACTTTCAGATGATCCGATGCCAGCATGCCGATCTCATGTCCTTCCCGAGCATAAATTTATCCGCAGTGTAGCCAAAGATTCAACCTTGTCACGTCTCTAGATCAGGATGATTTTGGTTTGATCAACCAAAAACCATAAACCTGATCGCTTTCAAAGTGCTAGAGCAACATCGGTTCGATTGAACCCATGTTTCCCTGCAACGAATCAGGTTTCGCTAGCCTCAAAACCGAACTCTATCGCTTTGCCGCTGCGCTTGATTTTCGCAAGTTCGTGCGCAACTTTGACGGGATATGCTGCACCCGCAGCGAGCGAAGGTAGTTGACGCTTGTGGAGGTTTTGCGGCACTTCGCTACTCGCCGGAACGTGCCGCCTTGATGCAGGCTTTCAACTCCGACTGCATGTATTCATTGCCGGCCATGATGTCGCCGGTGTTCATGACATCGGGGCCACCATCGATGTCGGCAGCAAAACCGCCTGCTTCACGCACCATGACGATGCCGGCACAGATATCCCAGGGCTTCAGGCCGCGTTCCCAGTAGCCGTCGAGACGGCCAGCCGCCACCCACGCAAGGTCAAGCGATGCGGTTCCGGCCCTGCGAATGCCGGCGGCTTTTGCCTGTACCTGGGCAAGTTCACGGCGAAATTCCGCATGATCACCGCGTCCGCGATGTGGAATACCGCAGGCAATAACGGCGTCCGAGATATCGCGACGCCCGGATACGCGCAGGCGGCGGTCGTTCACATAGGCGCCGCCGCCGCGTTCAGCGGCGAAAAGCTCGTCGGCAATCGGGTTGTAGATAACGCCCGCAACCGGTTCGCCATTACGGGTCAGGCCGATCGAGACGGCAAAATGCGGAATGCCGTGAATGAAGTTTGTGGTGCCGTCAATGGGATCCACCACCCAGACATGCTGGCCGTCGGTGCCGGCGATCTCGCCGCCTTCTTCCAGGTGAAACCCCCACTTCGGGCGCGCTCTTTTCAACTCTTCAACGATGATTTTTTCAGCCTTGCGATCAGCGCGGGTGACAAAATCGGCGGGGCCCTTTTGCGATACCTGAAGATTTTCAACCTCACCGAAATCTCGCGATACGGCACGTGCTGCCTTGCGGGCAGCGCCGGTCATGACGGTAATGAGGGGGGAAGCTGGCATGGTCCGATATTAACCTTCGGATGCGCGGCGAACGTAGGTCACCTCATTGGTGTCGACGATGATCTTTTCACCGGTGCCGATGAACGGGGGCACCATGACCTTGAGGCCGTTTTCCAGCAATGCCGGTTTATAGGATGAAGACGCAGTCTGACCCTTTACCACTGCGTCAGCTTCGGTGATTTCAAGGGTTACATAATCGGGAAGGGAAATACCCAGCGGCTTTTCTTCATAGGTTTCCACGGTAACCATCATGCCATCCTGCAGGAAAGCTGTCCGCTCACCGACAAATTCTTCCGGCAATTCGATCTGCTCGTAGGTTTCATTGTCCATGAACACCAGCATGTCGCCCTGCTGATACAGGAACTGAAAGTCTTTCTGCTCAAGGCGGACCTTCTCAACGGTTTCCGACGACCGGAAGCGCTCGTTCAGCTTGGTGCCGTTGACGATGCCCTTCATCTCGACCTGTGCAAAAGCGCCGCCCTTGCCGGGTTTTACGTGGCCGACCTTGACCGCAATATAGAGGTCTCCATTATGCAGCAGCACATTGCCGGGCTTGATTTCATTGCCATTGATTTTCATTCGAGATACCTGGAATTTTCAAAGAACGGGTCAGTTGACGGCGATTGATGCCATCAGGTTGGCCGGGGTTTAGCAGGGCTGGCACATAATGGGTAGCGGAAAGTGGCAGTTATAATTGACGCGGACACTGCAAGTCGCGATTGTGCGTATGATAAAGTCAACTCACTAGGGTCCTGACCCTAGAGCCTGGAGTGCTGCCGGCATGCCTGTTCTTTCGTTTCTGACCACCACCCATTTTGACCATGGTTCGATCTCCCAGTTACAGAGGTCGCTGGACCGCAAAAACATAAAGCGCCCCCTGATTGCCACCGACAAGGGCATCGTTGCTGCCGGCATTCTGGATACGGTTGTCGGCGCGATGAGTGACGGCGCAGCCGCACCGGTGTTTGACGACACGCCGGGAAACCCCACCGAACGCGCCGTTATGGCGGCGTTCGCGGTCTATGAAGCAGAAGGTTGTGACGGTGTTGTCGCGCTGGGCGGAGGCTCTGCCATGGACCTTGGCAAGACAGTCGCGCTGCTGGCTGGTTCCGGCGGGCCGTTGAGCCAGTTTGATCCGTTGCGCGGCGGCAACAAGCTGGTCAAGAACATAGCACCTGTCATTGCCGTCCCGACCACGTCAGGCACCGGTTCTGAAGTGTCTCTTGGCATGGTCATCATCATGGAAGACGGCCGCAAACTGACCTTCGGCAATCCGAAATTCATCCCCAGCGTTGCCATATGTGATCCCGAACTGACACTGGGCCTGCCGCCATTGTTGACCGCGGCGACCGGTATGGATGCCATCACCCACTGCATAGAGGCGTTTCTGACCCCGACGGTGAACCCGCCGGCAGACGGGGTGGGACTTGACGGGTTGTGGCGCGGATGGCGCAACCTTGCCAAGGCGGTGAAGGACGGCTCGGACCGGGATGCCCGTTGGGAGATGATGATGGCGTCCACTGAAGGCGCGCATGCGTTCACCATGGGTTTGGGCGCGGTGCACGCCATGAGCCATGCCATCGGGCGGCGTGAAGACCTGCGCCTGCATCACGGCACGCTGAATGCGGTGATCCTGCCGGCCGTTCTGCGGTTCAATGAACCGGGATGTGAGGAAAAGTATGACCGCCTGCGCGCGACCATGGGACTGGCTGCAGGCGCTGACCTTGCGCTTGCAATTGAAGAATTGAACGCAGACATCGGCCTGCCGTCCGGACTGGATGCCATGGGGGTGAGCGAAGACATGATCGAGGATTTTGTGCCGCACGCCCTGGCTGACCTTGCCCACCGCACCAACCCGCGCAAGGTATCTGCGGAAGATTATGCGGCGCTGTTCAGACAGGCCATGTGAGACATTGCGCGCGGCACTGCTGCCCATCTGAAGTAACGCAGCGACTCGGGTTGAGGATTGAAACCTCAACCGGTCATCAGGTTGCGAACCGCTCCCAGCAGTAACCAGCAGCCGATGACAAGCAGTCCGATGAAGAACAGCTTGCGGAACTGGTCTTCGGAGATGGACGAGCGATAACGTCTGCCGAGCCACAATCCGAAGAAGGCCGGGATCAGGGCAATGATTGAAATGATTGTCAGATCAGCGGTCATCAAGGAACGGCTGGTGAGGGAAACCGCCAGGGTTGTGGAAATGGTCACGAAGGTCACGCCAAGCGCCTGGACCAGCATGTCGCGGTGCATGCCGAGAGCCTGCAGGAACAAGATACCCGGCACGATGAAATTGCCGGTCATGCCGAACATCAATCCGCCCAGTGCCGAACAGATGACCGACCAAAACGTTTCGCGCTCCGGCGCCGGCGCAGGTGTGCGGAAACCGGTGAACGAGATCAGCGAGTTGAGAACAAGAATGATGCCGAGCATGGCGACCATGTAGTCGGACCGCGCCGCCGCCAGTACCTGAATTCCGATCCAGACGCCAACGATGGCGGTTAACAGAAACGGCCAGAAGCGCGCAATAATCTCCTTCAGATGCGGACCGGTCAGGGCCTGCCAGAGGTTGGTGACCATCAGCGGTATGACAATAACAGCGAGGCTGGTTTTCAGGCCGAGTGGCAGCGTCAGCACGGCCAGCGTCACGGTCGGCAATCCGAGCCCGATGGTGCCCTTGACGAAACCGGCAGCAACAAAGGTGACGGCAATCAGCGCCAGTATTTCAGGTGTCCACATGAGCACAGGAAGTAGCAGCGCATGGCCGGGTTGGCCAGTGGGCTTGACGGCCTGCATGACAAGCAGTCTGTTTGAGCATGGCTGAATGTTGAGGTGGGATTTTTCATGTTGAATGCACTGACCCTTATTCTTGTGTGCCAGCTTGCCGGGGAGCTGGCATCGGGCGGTTTACAACTGCCGGTACCCGGTCCGGTCATCGGCATGGTGGTGCTTTTTATCTATCTGATGGTGCGCGGTGGCGTTTCACAGGCCATGGGCAGAACCGCTGACGGATTGCTGAGCCATCTGTCCTTGTTGTTTGTACCCGCCGGTGTTGGCGTGATGCTCCATTTCCGGTTGCTGGAGGACAACTGGCTTGCGGTATCAGTGGCGTTGCTGGCAAGCACGGTTGCGACCATCATCGTAACCGCCCTGATGATGCGGTGGCTGTCCGGAAAGCAGGCATCATGACCGGCCTGCGCGATGTCTGGGTCTATCTGTCGGCAAGCCCTTTGCTGCACCTGACGATGACGCTGGTGGCCTTCCAGGCAGGATCGTGGATTTATGAAAAGGCCAACAGGAACCCTCTGCTGAACCCGGTCCTTTTGTCAGTGATTGCGGTTGTGACCATGTTGGTGATAACCGGCACCGCCTATCAGGACTACTTCGAAGGCGCGCAATTTGTGCACTTCCTGCTGGGACCGGCGACGGTCGCGCTTGCGATCCCGCTGTACAGGCAATTTGACAAGGTTAGAGGGTCTGCGCTGGCCATCCTGTCCAGCGTTCTGGCGGGCTCCCTGACCGCCATACTGACAGCACTTGCCATTGGAAGCCTGCTTGGCGGTTCCACCGATACATTGTTGTCCCTGGCGCCGAAATCGGTAACAGCGCCGGTTGCCATGGGCATATCGGAACAACTCGGAGGATTGCCGTCGCTGACCGCAGTGCTGGTAATCCTGACCGGCATCGCAGGCGCCATGCTGGGCCCGGTTGTGTTGGACACGATCGGCGTCAAAGACTGGGCAGCACGCGGTCTTGCCATGGGCACCGCCAGCCATGGCATTGCCACCGCCAGGGCCCTGCAGGTCAACGAGGTGGCAGGTGCGTTTTCCGGTCTGGCGATGGGGCTCAACGCGCTTGCAACAGCCATTCTGCTGCCGTTGATCTGGAATTGGTTCTTTTGAGTGGAGTGTTTTGCTGGTCGAATATTGAAGGTTATATCGCTCACGCCAGCAGCCTGCGGCTGCGCTCCGCATGGGTGGGCCTGACCGGCCCGAGGCCCGTCGGGCCTAGTTGTGTTTTGGTGGTCGAACAGCTTATCCGCCTTCGGCGGGCCGTTCTACGACCCTGAACAACCCTTGTGATGAACTCCTTCCGAAACACGAAGTGCTGAGGCAAGGCCGACCGGCCGCCGCACGAAGTGCGCCCTAGCGGAGCGCAGCCGCAGGCTGCTGGCGTGAGCGAAATAAAACAAGCCACCCCACAGTTTGTCATCCTCGAGCTTGTCCCGAGGATCCATCGATTTCAACCTGCTGCTGCATTCTTGGATCCTCGGCACAGGACCGAGGATGACACATTTGCAATTGGGTCTGCGGGACCTGTCCCACCGCGAGCGTCAATTCCCTACCTTGTAACCACCTGCTTGGCTGCATCAAATTCTGCGCGGCGGCGGGCAAGCTCTTCGGGTGAGAGCCTGGCCGGATTGGAATAATCGTCTTTCCAGCTGTCGTCACCTGCTGTCCACTCCAGTGGCGATACGAGTGTGGTGCGCGGGCGTGACACGATCTCCAGCGCGCTCAGCGCCAGCCCGAGGGTGAACTGCTGGCTTTCCTCGTCAAACGGTTTGCCGGCCGCATTACCGAGCGGAAAATCCGAAAATACAAATCTCGGCACACCGCAATGTTCAACGATATCCTTCGCGCACCCCATGACGACGGTGGCAATACCTGCGGCTTCCAGGTGCCGTGCGGCGAGCGAAACCGACTGATGACATACCGGGCAATTTGCAACCAGGACGGCTGCCTGGGTGCCTTCGTCGGCCAGTGCCTCAAGCAGCTGAGGCGCGTCTGTCACGATGTTCGTGCGTTGCGACCTATTGGTGGGGAACCCGTAGACCTGTGTCGTGAGGGAACCAATGCGTCCTGATTGTTCAGCCTGTTTCAAGGCGTCCAGGGGAAACCAGGTGCGCGGGTCTTCAGCTGTTGTGTGGGTGCGGTCATAGGCAATGTGGGAGATGCGCACGTCGGGGGCGGGGCTGACCGGATGGGACCATATATGGTGAAACTTTGCCGCCCCGTTATAGGGCGCACCGGGGCCCTGATCGCCTGCACCGGGGCTGAACAGTGCAGCGGTTGTTACCAGTGCGACACGAGACTTTGAGATCGGGCGGCCAAGACCCGAAAACGGTACATCTTCGTTGTGCGCCCATTCATAAGGGTTGCCGTAGCCCAGTGCCAGATACCAGTCACGCGTGCGCTGCATGTAGGCGAGGGGTTCACCCATTACGGTCGGTCTTGCCGTCGGCTGCATTGAGGCGCTTGTTCTTGAGATCTTCGGCGAACACACGGGCGCGGCGTTCTGCATCGCCCAGTTGCGGTGAAGACAGGTTGGACATCATCACATCGAGATCGGCGTCTGTCCTGCCGGCCTGCCTGGCCAGGGTATAGTACTTGGCGGCCTCGACGCGGTCCTTTGTCATGCCACGCCCGGCAGCCAGGATACGGGCGATGAACAATTGCGCGTCCGGATTGCCGGCATTGGCTGCAACCAGCAGCCATTGTGCGCCGATCTTGTAATCCTTGCGCAAGCCCGCATCACCGCCATAAACCATCAGGCCATAGTCAAGCGCAGCTTCCGGCAAGCCCTGCACCGCAGCCTTTTGAAACCAGATACTGGCCGTTGTCAGGTTCTTGTCGACACCGTCGCCGTTCACGTACAGCAGACCTAGATTGTACTGTGCCTGGGCAAGACCTGCATCCGCTGCCTTGCGAATGTGTCTGGCGGCCAGAACGGGATCGGCCAGAACGCCGTTGCCCTGATAGTATATAAGACCCAGTTCATTGCTGGCCTCCATATGACCGGCAGCAGCGGCTTTGGCCAGCCATTTGCGCGCTTTCGCCGGGTCTGCGGCGCCTGCTTGCCCGGTCAGGTTCAACATGCCAATCCGGAACATGGCACCGGTATGATCCTGCGCCGCAGCCATTTCATACCACTGCAGCGCGTTGGCCATGTCGATTTGTTGGCCACGGCCAAGCTCGTACATTTCGCCGAGCATGAGCTGCGCCTTGACATCACCCTTGGTTGCCAGCGGAACGGCAATCTCGTAGGCGGCAGGGTAGTTCTCATCAGAATAAAGAGCTGCCGCCTCCTTGAAGGTAGGGGCAAGCTTGCTGGTTTGGGCATTGGCATCTGCAATCGACAACACCAGGGAAGCCGCCAGCAGACCGGTCAGGAACAGCTTCATGAAGCGCTCCTGTTCCCGGCAGCCGTGAGAGCGCGGCCAAGTCGTGCTGCCTCGTCTGCGGAATCCCACATGGCGGCGGGCGGCATGACAAAATCAGCGCCTGCGGCAATTGCGTCCAGGCAGGCGGCCTCGTCGAGCGCGCCCAGTCCAACGCACGGCACTTCAAACAGCGGTACCCACCAGGTGAGAAGATCCACGCCTGCCGGAGAAGCCAGATCAAAGGCGATATAGTCGATGTCGGTCTCACCGGCCTCCATGGCGGCGTGGCGCGAACCGGATGCCACAAAACCAACGCTGGCATTGCGGCCCAGTGTCTTGTGTGCAGACACTGCGTCGTCAACGCTGGTGGTGATGTGAACACCGTCGGCTTTTTCGTAAGCCGCAAAGCGGCTGTCATCCACAATCAGGACGGCGATGTCATTTTGCTGTGCGATCGGCATGACCTTGTCCGTTAAAGCTTTATCTGCGGGCAGAACCAGACAGGCAACGTCGCCTGCACCTGCTGCGGCTGTGAGGCTTGCCGCGATAATGTCAGCATCCATGCCTGACGGTGGCATCAGGAAGAGGCGGCAATTGGGCAGATTTTCGGCAGGTTGTTTGCTCATGAGGCGAATCAATTCGATAAGGATGGATGCAATGCGGCCCAGTGATAGCGGGATTGCCCGGGCAAGCAAATGGGTTTGAATCTCAATGTCGCCGGATTTGTCGCAATCCGGGTCTAAAGCTTCACCGGCCAGGTGTCAGAGAGACGGTAGCCTTCGGGCCAGGGATCTTCGGGATCGAGCATGACCTGGTGCGTGCCGGTGACCCAGGCCCGGCCCCTGATACTGGGCACGATAGCGGGATGTCCGGCGATGCTGGTCACACTCTCCAGCCGGCAGTCAAACCGTGATCCGATGATGGAGCGGCCCACAAAGCGGTCTCCTGCATCCAGTTGTCCTTTTGCATGCAGCACCGCCATGCGGGCCGAGCACCCGGTACCGCAGGGGCTGCGGTCCAGCTTGCCGGGATCTATGGCAACCGCATTGCGGCCTGACGGCACACCGGCATCATCTTCCAGCGGCATGGCGACCTGGCAGAAAGAAATGTGCGACCAGTCGGGATTGCCGGGGTGGGTGAAACCGAGTTGCTCGTTGGCGGCTCTGGTGATCTTTGCCCCAAGCGTTGCGATGTCTCTTGCTTCATCCGGCTGGATGGAAAAACCCAGAGCAGGCGCGTCAACGATAACGAAACTGTCTCCACCATATGCGGTGTCGACGCTCAGCGTGCCATGGCCTTCCACTTCCAGCTTCGCATCCAGCTTGTCGGCGAACGACGGCACATTGCGCACGGTGATGGATTTTGCCTTGCCGGCCTCGCAATGAGCCGTCACGGCGACAAGGCCGCCGGGGGCTTCGAGATTGAACCGGGTTTCCGGCTCCGTCATTTCAACCAGCCCGGTATCGAGCAGCACGGATGATACGCAGATGGAGTTTGAACCGGACATGGGCGGCGTATGTTCAGGTTCCATGACGATGAAGCCGAACTGCGCATCTGAGTGTTTTGCCGGTACCAGCAGGTTGATGTGCCTGAATACGCCGCCGCGCGGTTCGTTCAGCACGAAATTGCGAAGTGTCTGGTCGCTGGCGATGAAAGCGCGCTGTTCCCACAGAGTTTCACCGGGCGGCGGGGCAACGCCTCCGACGATCACGTCACCCACTTCACCTTCGGCATGGGCGGAGACTATGTGGATGACGCGGGAGGTTCGCACGGGCGCGAGACCTACCCGGCCTTCTCCGCCGCCTTGGTCCATTTGCCTTTTGACGCAAGACCGTTCATGGCGGCGCGATGGGCAAAGGCTGCCTGTGCCGCCTTGACGTTTGCCGGATTGCCACCCCAGGCCTTGAGCGCTGCTGCCTGCAGGGCGCGGCCATAGGAAAATGTCAGGTTCCACGGCACATCGTGACGCGAGTTCATCAGCGAGAGATGCTCGGTTGCCAGAATGTCGGACTGGCCGCCTGACAGGAAGGCAATGCCAGGAACGGCGGTCGGTACACAAGCCTTCAGGCATTTCACCGTCATGTCGGCAACCTGCACCGCACTTGCCTGCTTGGCGGCGTTTTTGCCGGGCACGATCATGTTCGGTTTCAGCACAATGCCTTCAAGATTGACGCGGGCTTCATAGAGTTCGGAGAACACGATTTTCAGGGTCCGCTCGGTAACATCATAGCAGCGCTCGATGGAGTGCGCGGCGACCGGGCCATCCATCAGCACTTCGGGCTCGACAATCGGGACGATGCCGTTTTCCTGGCACAGGGCGGCATAGCGCGCCAGTGCATGGGCATTGGCACGAATACAGCCGTAAGTCGGTGTGCCGGGAGCGATATCGATAACGGCGCGCCATTTGGCAAAGCGGGCACCAAGCCTGTGATATTCCTTCAGGCGGGCACGCAGGCCATCGAGACCGGCGGTGATCTTCTCACCCTTGAAGCCGGCCATGTCGTGTGCGCCGGCATCAACCTTGATGCCGGGAATGGAGTTTGTGGCCTGCATCATTTCAACGAGCGTCTGTTTGCCGTTGGCTGATGACTGGCGAATGGTTTCATCAAACAGGATGACGCCGGAAATGTTCTTCTTCATGGCCGACTTGGCAGAAAACAGCATTTCGCGATAGTTGCGGCGGCTGTCTTCGGTTGATGCAACGGCGATGGTATCAAACCGCTTCTTGATGGTGCCGGTGCTTTCATCTGCAGCAAGAATGCCCCTGCCGGGTGCAACCATGGCGTTCGCAATGTCTTCGAGTGTCTGTTTCATATCAGTCTGTGCCCCTTCGCAAACGAATGACCGTTCAGGCTGTTCGCAATACTTCGACGCCGGGTAGCGCCTTGCCTTCAAGCCATTCAAGAAATGCCCCACCTGCGGTGGATACATAAGTAAAGTCATCTGCCACACCGGCATGGTTCAATGCCGCTACTGTATCGCCGCCACCGGCAACCGCGACCAGCTTGCCGGCTTTTACCAGTTTGGCCGCGTGTTGAGCGGCTGCAACAGTACCGGCATCAAAGGGCGCAATTTCAAATGCGCCAAAAGGTCCATTCCAGACCAGTGTAGCAGCACTGTCAAAGACAGCGGCAGCTTCGGCAATCGAAGCAGGACCCACGTCCAGCATCATTTCGTCTTCTGCAATCTCGCTGACCGGCACGATCCGGCTGGCTGCACCGGCGGCAAACTCCTTCGCCACAACTGCATCCACGGGAAGCACGATACGGCAGTCGTTTGCCTCGGCCTGTTGCAGAATGTCCAGTGCTGTGGCGGCCATGTCGTGTTCGCACAATGACTTGCCGACGGGAATACCTTTGGCTGCCAGGAATGTGTTGGCCATGCCACCGCCGATGATGATGGTGTCGGCCATATTCGACAGATTGCCCAGCAATTCAAGCTTGGTGGAAACCTTGGCGCCGCCAACCACACAGACCAGAGGGCGGGCAGGGTCGGTCAGTGCGGCTGAAAGCGCAGACAGTTCCTTTTCCATGGACCTGCCGGCAGCAGCCGGCAGCAGCCGGGCAACTCCTTCAGTGGATGCGTGCGCACGGTGCGCAACTGAAAATGCGTCGTTCACGTAGATATCGCCAAGCGATGCAAGTGATTTTGCGTAAGCCGCGTCGTTTTTCTCTTCACCTTCGTTGAAGCGGGTGTTTTCCATCAGCACGATCTGACCATCTGACAGCTCGCCTGGATCTCCAGCAGCAAACAGCACCGGCCGGCCAAGGACGTCGGCCAGCGCGGCCGCGATTGGCGCCAGGCTCATCCCGGCCACCGGTTTTCCCTTCGGCCGGCCGAAATGTGCCAGCAGAATGACTTTTGCACCCTTGTCCGACAATTCAAGGATGGTCGGGGAGACGGCATGCAGGCGGGTAGCGTCTGAGACCTTGCCATCCTGCATCGGAACGTTGAGGTCCACCCGGACAAGCACACGCCGGGATTTGACATCCAGATCATCGAGTGTCCTGAAGGTGGTCATGGTGAATTGCGGTTCCTGCCAGGTATCTGGTCTTCAGGCGCTGGCTTCGAGACCGGACAGAGCTGCCTGTACGGCGGCGTCCGCGGTGATGCCAAAGTGTTCGTAGAGTTTTTCGTAAGGCCCGGATGCACCAAAGGTGGACATGCCGATAAAGGTGCCGTCAATACCGATCAGCTGATCCCATCCCTGGCGTACACCGGCTTCGATGGCGATGCGGACCGGTTCGTCACCGGTGATCAGTTTGCGATAGTCGGCATCCTGCTGATGGAACAGGTCCATGCACGGCACTGACACAACCCGGGATGAAATCTTGCTTTCCGCCAGTTTGGCCGATGCCTGCATGGCGATCTCGACTTCGGAGCCCGAGGCAAAAATCACCACCTTGGCATCGTCATCGCTGTGCACGTCATAGGCGCCGCGGGCGCACAGGTTTTCTTTCTTGAATTTGAGACGTGCGGGTTCAAGCTTCTGACGGGTAAGGGCGAGGATGGACGGGGTACTGTCTGCCTGCAGTGCCAGTTCCCAGCATTCGGCGGTTTCAACCGCGTCGCACGGACGGAACACATTGAGGTTCGGGATTACGCGAAGAGCGGCCAGGTGTTCGACCGGCTGATGGGTTGGCCCGTCTTCTCCCAGGCCGATGGAATCGTGCGTCATGACATAAATTACCCGCTGTCCCATCAGCGCAGACAGGCGGATGGCGGGACGGCAGTAATCGGTGAACACCATGAATGTGCCGGAATAGGGAATCACACCGCCGTGCAGGGCCATACCGTTCATGGCAGCAGCCATGGCGTGTTCGCGAATGCCCCAGTGAATGAAGCGGCCGGATGGGTTTTCGGCGGTGAACGGCAGCATCGCCTTGGTGCGGGTATTGTTTGAACCGGTCAGGTCAGCGGAGCCGCCCATGGTTTCCGGCACGACCGAATTAATAACCTCAAGTACGTTTTGAGACGCGTTGCGGGTCGCGATCGGAGCGGGGGCTTCTTCGAGCTGCTGTTTGTAGGCTACGATGGTTTCATGCAGGTCTTCCGGCAGGGTGCCGGCGGTACGGCGGTCGAACTCGACCCTTTCGCCGGACGGCATGGCCGTGACACGGTCTTCCCAGGCCTTGCGCTCGCGACAGCCGCGCAAGCCGGTAATGCGCCACATGTCCCTGATGGATGTTGGGATTTCAAATGGTTCGTGGGTCCAGCCGAGCTGTTCGCGGGCCGCCTTGACTTCATCGGCACCAAGCGGTGCACCGTGAGCGCCCGACGTCCCCTGTTTGGCAGGTGAGCCATAACCAATGATGGTGCGACAGGCGATAAGCACTGGTTTGGTTGCGGTCTGCGCCGAAGACAGTGCATTGGCGATTTCGGTGTAGTCATGGCCGTCGACGCGCATGACGTCCCAGCCGGATGCCGCAAACCGGCCCAGTTGATCGGTTGAGTCTGTCAGGCTGACCGGTCCGTCAATCGATATCTGGTTGTCATCCCACAGGACGATGAGCTTGTTCAGCCTGAGATGGCCGGCAAGAGTAATGGCTTCCTGCGAAATGCCTTCCATCAGGCAACCGTCACCTGCCAGCACATAAGTCTTGTGGTTGACGATGCCGTCGCCGAAGCGGGCGGCAAGATGGGCTTCGGCAATGGCCATGCCAACTGCATTGCCAAGGCCCTGGCCAAGCGGCCCGGTGGTGGTTTCAATGCCCGATGCATGACCGAATTCGGGATGTCCTGCGGTGCGCGACCCGATCTGGCGGAAGTTCTGCAGCTCCTCTATGGTCATGTCTTCATAACCGAGCAGGTGCAGCAATGAATACAGCAGCATGGAACCATGGCCTGCCGACAGCACAAAGCGATCCCGGTCGGCCCAGTTCGGGGCTTGCGGATCAAACTTCAGATAGTGCGCAAACAGCACCGTGGCCACATCGGCAGCACCCATCGGTAACCCCGGATGACCGGAATTTGCAGCTTGAACCGCGTCCATGGAAAGCGCTCGAATGGCATTCGCCATTTCGGTGAACTTGGCAATATCTTCGGGAGTGGCCGCTGCGGCGCTGGACGTGCCGGATGCGGCGGCTGGGTTAGCCGGTGTCATATGTCTCTTTTCCACCGTTGAAATTCGGCGCCACCAATAGCACTCCGGCATTTGGAGTCAATGGTGCACTGTGGCCGCACTGCCGTAGCTGTGCATACTGTGAATAAAGATGCTTGCCAACAACCGGTTTAATGTGCTGTTGACGGTATTGCCGGTAAACCCCTACAGTATCGGAGGGATTTGGCACTGACGAACGGCGGGTAACGATACGTCAGGTTGCGGGGAATACAGCTATGGCGTCTACATCTCAGCTGGATAAGGCAATTGCGCACTTTGAACAGGCCATGCGCCAGCTTGAGGCCGCGTGGGCGCAATCCGAGCAGAATCAGGGCAAAATAACCAAACTCAATACCGAAGCCTCGGCGCTCAAGGATGATCGGGCCCGGCTCGCCAGCGAACTGGATGAGGTTCGCGCGCGGGCGGAAGAGTTGACCGAGGCCAGCCGGCAGGCGGCCAGGCGAATAGAGCTGGCGATGGCGCGCGTTAGAACCGTAATTGGCGAAGAGGCCTGAACACATGGGACAAGTCGTCATCAACGTAAACGATCGTTCTTTCAGCATGGAATGTGCCGATGGCGAGGAAGACCACCTGACGGACCTGGCCAAGCTGCTGGATAGCCAGGTCAAGGAAATCAAGTCTGGCGTCGGTGAAGTGGGCGATATCCGCCTGCTGGTGATGGCGGGCCTTATCATTGCGGACCAGTTGTCGGAAGCCCTGGAGCGTGTCGAGGCACTGTCCGGCGAGATAAGAGGTGCCCACAAGACCGGTACCGATGCGATTGAACAATCCAAGCAGAGAGAAACCGACGCGGCAGACCGGATCGAAGCTGCGGCAAAACGCCTGGAACAGGTTTCAAGGCTTGCCCGGCAAAGTTGAGTTTTCCGGCGACACTAACAAAAACTTCAGAATTTCATCTGATAGCCAACGCATCCAGCCGTGTAATTTTTTTGCACAACTGGAGCAAATAATTTGATTTGTGCGTGTCCCGGGCCGTGGTGTGTCATTCAGGCAGTGAACAACTCTGTTTGGATGCCCGCATGCCAGATGCTGCGAAACAACGCGCTCACGCCTCACGCGGTGGTGGGCGGGCCGGCCATGCCAAAAGAAGGGCTGCAGCAGACACGGTTCGAAGCCCGGCGATTATCACCCGCAAGATTCCAACCTATGAGCTTCTCGGCGAAGAAGCCCTAAACCGTATCGAGGCCCATGCCGACTGGATACTGAAGGAGGTCGGTATTGAATTCAGGGGCGACGAAGAAGCCCTGACACTGTTTCGCCGGGCCGGTGCCGAGGTTACCGGAGAACGGGTGCGGTTCGAACCGGGACTGGCCGCAAGCCTGTGCGCAACCGCACCGGCGAGCTTTCGAATGGAAGCCCGCGATCCCGCCAACGCAATTGTACTGGGCGGTGATCATGTGGTGTTGATGCCGAGTTACGGGCCGCCTTTTGTCAGTGATCTTGACGGCGGACGGCGCTATGCGACGCTGGAAGATTTTCGCAACATCGTAAAACTCACCTACATGTCGCCGTTCCTGAACCATTCAGGCGGCACGGTGTGCGAGCCGGTCGACGTGCCGGTGAACAAGCGCCATCTGGACATGGTCTATGCCCATCTTCGCTATTCAACCAAACCGTTCATGGGGGCAGTGACTGCGCCTGAGCGGGCGGAAGATTCGATTGAAATGGCGCGTATTGTTTTTGGTGCCGGGTACATGCAGAAAAACTGCGTCATTCAGGGCAACATCAATGTCAACTCGCCGCTGGTTTATGATGATGTCATGACAGGGGCGCTGAAGGCCTATGCGCGGGCCAACCAGTCATGCGTGATATCACCGTTCATTCTGGGCGGCGCGATGGGGCCGGTGACACAGCCGGCCCTGCTGGCGCAGTCACATGCAGAAGCCATGGCCGGGATTGCGCTGAGCCAGTTGGTGCGCAAGGGCTCACCCATGGTGTACGGCAATTTTCTCACCACCATGAACCTGAAAACCGGCGCGCCGACGTTCGGCACGCCGGAAGCCAACTTGTCGACATTTGCCATTGGCCAGCTGTGCCGGCGGCTCGGGTTGCCCTTGCGCTGTGGCGGTCAATTGTGTGCGTCAAAAGTGGCTGACGGCCAGGCCATGCAGGAAGCCGCCAATTCCATGCTGACCGGCGTGCTGGCCGGTTCGAATTTCATCTTCCATTCCGCCGGCTGGCTGGAGGGCGGGCTGACGCTGGGCTATGAGAAATTCGTCATGGATATCGATCATTGCGGCATGATGTTGAAAATGATGTGCGGTCTCGAGATTGACGATAACTCTCTTGCGGCAGATGCGTTTCTGGAAAACCAGCCGGGCGACAACTTTTTCGGCACCGCTCATACGTTGCGCAATTTTGAGACGGCGAACTATATGTCAGATCTTGCAGACACCTCGTCGTTCGAGCAATGGTCTGAAGCCGGTAGCCTGACCATGGAACAGCGCGCCAATGAACGCTGGAAGACGATGCTGTCGACTTACGAGGCTCCGCCAATTGATGCCGGCGTCGACGAGGCTCTGCTGGATTTCATTGCCCGCAGAAAACAATCGATGCCCGACAGGTGGTATTAAAAAAAGCGACGAGCCACCATAGGCCGTGGGAGTTCAAGATCTCGGGTCCCTACTGTTGTAGGTGGGCGCCGCGTGTCGCAGACCACGGTCTGAAACAGAGACAGCTCCCTTGGAAGATCTTATAGGCCCCAGAGAATAGTAACACCATCACGCACCGGGCAGCCCGTCTGGAGCTATATGTACGCGCTGTCAGGGCAGTTTTAAAGAGGCAAGTTTGTATCGCCTCTGCAGGTGACAACGTGCCTATGAAGCTGTAATACCAAAGGAAGTGATTATTGACTCATTTGACCGATTTTTCGCGTTTGCCGGCTAGGCATGCTTCACGCTTTGGTCTGGCTGACCACAAGTGGAGCATAACGACGTCCGGTGGGCGCGAAAAACCGGCCTCTGGTGGGCCAAATCCGTCCATCTGGTGCGTTGCGGCGCTTGCCCGATGCACCGCATCGCGCTGCGCACCACGCCTGCCAGAGTGAACGGATTTGACTCCATCAAATGGGTCAATAATCACTTCCTTTGGTATAAGAGCCACGCATCATGGAAGATAGACAATCCATTGCAGACAAAAAGAAGCTGGCGCGCAAGGCGGCAGGCGATGTCCGTAAGGCTGCGCATGAGCTGTTGAAGGCCCGTGCGGCCCAGTCCCTTGTCGATCACGGACTGGATTTCGCCGGTGAACTGACGGGCAAAACCGTTTCCGGTTTCATTCCATACCTTAGCGAGATTGATACACGGGCCTTGCTCAGCGCACTTGGTGCGCGCGGCTGTGAGACCTGCGTCCCGGTGGTGATTGCGAATAATACACCCCTGGAGTTCCGGGTCTGGGCTCCGGGTGAACCCACGGTTCCCGGCCGCTGGGGCATCCCTGTTCCGCCTGACGGGTCGCCGGTCGTCGATCCGGATGTGCTGCTGGTGCCGATGCTGGCGTACGATATCTCCGGCTACCGGCTCGGTTATGGCGGCGGGTTTTATGATCGCACGCTGGAAAAACTGCGGGCCATGAAACCGGTAATTGCCATTGGTGTTGCCTATTCAGCACAACAGGTGGACGCAGTTGTACGCGGTGATCATGATCAGCCGCTTGACTGGATCCTGACCGAGAAAGGCCCGCTCAAGCCCGGGAAACTGAAATGAGACTGTTGTTTGTCGGAGATGTGGTGGGCCGGGCAGGGCGTAACGCAATCACCTCGCACCTGCCCGGATTGCGCGAGCGGCTGAAGGCTGACTTTGTCGTGGTCAATGGTGAAAACGCTGCTGGCGGTTTTGGCATCACCGAAGATATCTTCAACGAATTCCGTGATCACGGCGCCGATGTGGTGACATTGGGCAATCATGCCTGGGACCAGCGTGAGGCTCTGGTATTTATCGAGCGTGCGCCGGAGCTTATCCGGCCGGTGAATTATCCTGCCGGCACACCGGGTAAAGGAGCAAATCTGTTTGAAACCGCGTCGGGCAAGCGTGTTCTGGTGATGAATGTCATGGGCGTTGCGAAAATGGAGCCGCTGGGTGACCCGTTTGCCGCTGTGGACAAGGAGCTTGATGCGTGCCCGCTGGGCGAGGCGGCCGATGCGGTGATCGTCGACATGCACGCGGAACTGACATCGGAAAAGATGGCCATGGGCCATTTCTGTGACGGCCGGGCGTCACTGGTGGTGGGCACGCATACCCATGTGCCGACCGCTGACACGCATATTCTGTCCGGTGGCACCGGTTACCAGACGGATGCAGGCATGACCGGAGACTATGACAGTGTGATCGGGATGGACAAGACTGAACCGTTGAACAGGTTTACCCGCCGTATTCCGTCAGGCAGGTTTTCTCCTGCCCTGGGACCGGCAACACTGTGCGGTGTTGTGGTGGAAACCGATGACACAACCGGGCTTGCCACCAGAATTGGCGGTGTCCGCGTCGGCGGGCAGCTTCAGGAAACCCTGCCGGACTGGGCTTCGCAGGATCAGTAACTGCCTTCTTTGGTATTGGCCTCGATCTGTGCAGCGATAGTGCGCAGTTTGGCCAGGCGCTCGGCGTAGTCCGACAGAGCCATGACACGTGCGCAATCAACACTGGCGGATGCCTTGTCTCCGTCATCCATCAGGTGCCGGGCCGCCGACATGGCGTCTTCCATGCGGTGAACAGTTGCCTGCATGGCCCCTGCCGTCTTCAGCGCATCGCCGGGCGTTGAATTGTGCGCAACACCATGCAGTGATGTCAGCAATGATGCCATCGCCGAGCGGGCCATATCCGCCGTTTCGCAAATATGGCGGTCCAGTTTGTCTGCCGTTTTCAATTTATGCCGTCCGTTGCCGTAGATCAGGATGGTTTTTGGTTAACTCAACCAAAAATCTAGACCTGATAGTTTCTAAAGTGTCAGAGCAATTTTATGGGTTCAAGTGACCCCATGTTGCTCGTGTCTTTCAGGAAGTGAACTGTGGCGCGTTAACCTCTAACAGCCGGTAAATGGTTTTGATTCAAGTTTAAACCGCTTCGGCTACACACCCTGGATCATATGTGTGCATCTGGACAGCACAGGGCTTGCTGGTCTAGACGGAAGCGACAAAATTCAGCCGATTTGCATTTCTGGAAGGGATGAAGGCCATGGCCGGACATTCACAATTTAAAAATATCATGCACCGCAAGGGCCGCCAGGATGCCGTGCGCGCAAAAATGTTTTCAAAACTGTCCAAGGAAATTACCGTTGCCGCCAAAATGGGCGGGCCTGACTTGGACTCCAATGCCCGTCTCCGGCTTGCTGTCCAGAACGCCAAGTCGCAGTCCATGCCCAAGGACAACATCCAGCGTGCCATCAACAAGTCGCAGGGCGGCGATGCAGAAGACTATGAGTCCATCCGCTATGAAGGGTACGGACCCGGTGGCGTGGCCGTGATCGTCGAAACACTGACCGACAATCGCAACCGGACGGCGGGGGCTGTGCGCTCCTACTTCACCAAGCACGGCGGCAATATGGGGGAAACCGGATCTGTATCGTTCATGTTCGACCGGGTCGGCGAGATTGTCTACAAGCCGGAAGCCGGTGACGATGACACCGTCATGATGGCAGCCATCGAAGCAGGCGCTGATGATGTCTCGTCAGATGCTGATGGTCACGTGGTGATCTGTACATTTGAAAACATCGGCGATGTGTCCTCCGCGCTGGAAAAGGATCTCGGCGAGGCAGACTCGGTCAATATCGTATGGAAACCGCAGACCAACACGGACCTTGATGAAGACAAGGCCGGCACGTTGATGAAGCTGATGGCGGCCTTTGACGACGATGAGGATGTGCAGAGCGTGTTTTCAAACTTCCAGGTGTCTGACGAGGTGATGGCCAAGCTGACGGCAGCCTGACAAAGTTCATGGCAACGACAGCCACGCTGCGCGATCAGGCAGTTCGGGACGGAAATAGCAGATCATGCGGCCGTCCGGACCTGCCGACGCGGTCTCGCCCCACGGTGCCACGCCATGCAGGGACAGGCGGTGGGCCAGATAGGTTTCGCCGGGCCGGGCATGAATGGCGACGCGCCGGCATTCATCGAAGCATTGTTTGCGGGCCTGCTGGTAAATGTCAGTCAGATCAACCCTGGCCCAGTCGGCCGGTGGCATATTGTCCAACACGGACACGAAGGCGCGCCGCATGATCTCGTGTGACCCTTCCCAGATCACAAACGGCGAAGCGTCGGGGCTGGCCTCCACCATGGGAATGCCCAGCACGAACGCGTGACCTTCTTCCGGAAACCGTCGTCTTGGCTGGCCGATGCCGCGCAAGCCGTCAACATGGGCGGCGTCGCGGTTTCTGCGGTAATTGTGCTGACCTTCGGTTTCACCCTCCATCGGCTGCGGGTATCCCGGATAACAGATGGAGACCTGTGCCTGGTCCCAGTTGAACCGGGGCAGGGCAAGCTCAGTGGCAATGAAGTCAATGGCCTTGCCTGCCAAACGCGGTCCGTGCGGCAGGCGGCCTGAGGCGTCGTTCGGCAGTGCATTGACACCGGCAAACCAGGTGCCCTGGTAACGTGTCCACTGTTCCTGTGCAGGGTCAGCCAGAGTGGCTCGGGCGGCAGGCAAGGCGAACTCCACCCAGCTCTTTACGGCCGGATCGGTTTCGAACGCGCACCAGCCCTTCGAGAAAAACTGCTCTGCCTTGTTCATTCAGCCGGCTGCGGGATCAACAGGAAGCGCCGGGACGCCGCCTGCTTCAATGACTTCGCCTGCCGCCAGCAGGGTGTCTTCGCGATAGCGCCCGCCAATCAGCTGGACGCCTACGGGGATATTGCCTTCGGTCATGGCGGTGGACACGGTGAGGCCCGGCAGGCCCATCAGCGGCAAACCGACCTGGGTCAGTTGCGCTTCCATGGCCCGGTCGAATGCGTCCGGCGACTGAATATCCAGCAGATCGGGAAACGGCAGTTCGCCTGACACCGGGCACAGCAGCACCGGATAGCGATCCAGGAACATCTGCCAGTCGCGCGTCAGGGTGGCGCGGCGCTGGAGGGCATCCAGAATACCGTTCATGTCCGGTTCCGGGCACAGGCGTACCATCTGTTCATAGACAAACATGGCGTCCGGATCGGCTTCCTTCTTGACGGCATCGGCTGCACCACGGCGGAACTCGGCAAGCCATAATGTCGCCTGCAGCATCGCCGGTTCCCTGAACGGCGGGCACTCTACCTCTTCCACCTGCCAGCCAGCGTCAGTCAGCCTGTTTGCTGCATCACGCAAGGCGGTTTCAACGGCCGGGTCAACCTTCATGCCTTCAGGTGCGATTGTGAGGGCGGCGCGTTTGGGTTGTTCGGGCAGGGTGGTCGGAGCCGGTACCCACCAGGGATCACGCAGGTCCTGGGCAGCCATGGCCTCAAATCCCAGCCGTACATCGCCGATGGTACGGGCCAAAGGGCCCGAGACCGCCATCAACTGTCCGCCGATATGACGCTCAGCACCGGTAAAGTTCATCGCCGGAACGCGGCCCAGGGTCGGGCGCAGGCCATGCAGGCCACAGGCATAAGCCGGGTATCGCACCGATCCGCCGATGTCCGTCCCGTGACCGATGCAACCGATACCTGCCGCCGTTGCGGCTGCGGCCCCGCCTGATGAACCTCCCGGCGTGATGGCCGGGTTCAACGGGTTTTTGGTATGGCCGTGCAGCGAGTTTCGGCAAAACCAGCGAAGCGAAAATGCCGGCGTGTTGGTGCGCCCGATGATAATGGCGCCGGCAGCACGCAGATTGGCCACCACCGGGTTGTCCTGTGCCGCCACCAGGTCTTTCTGCAGGCGAAGGCCGTTTGTGGTGGCAAAGCCTTTTTGATCGACATTGACTTTTACGGTGACCGGAACGCCGACGAGAGATGGCAGACGGTCGCCCCGGGCGACAGCTTCATCCGTGGCCGCCGCAGTTGCCAGTGCCTCTTCGGGCATGAACTGCACAACGGCGTTTATGGCAGGGTTGACCGCATCCAGCCTGGCAAGGGCATCACGGGTGACCTCTACTGCCGAAACGGCGCCCAGCCGGATGAGCTGGGAAATTTCGGTGGCGGGCTTTTTCCAAAGATCAGACATGCGGATTCCGATTGTTGTGAGTATGCGTCAGCGAGTGTGTTTCCGGGACCTTGATCACGTCAAGAGGCCTTATCGGGAAGCAGACATGTTTCCGTCGCTAACGCGTCGTCAAGAAACTTGCTTGATTGCAATTATTTCCCGGGTAAGGTGCCTTTGGGACGGAAATAGTTATATGTGGCGAATTGGAGAGCGGGATGACTGCGAAGGAAGTTAAAACAACACTGGAGAATGAGGCCGAACTGCTGGAGTACATGATTGAGGCAGTCAAAAAATTTGACAGCAGCGGGTTCACCAATCAGGCGCAGTTTATCAAGGACAGCTGGGTGAGGTTTCTGGGTGATCGGTGCCAGACGAACAGGTCGCTTGTAAAGACAGATGACCAGGAACTTGTAAAAGATTTAGCCGAGGAAATGAGTCAGGTTGAGGAGTATGTCAAAGCTACCAACCGGACCAAAGGCTATACCGAGACATGGGAGACGTTTCTCACATGCGAGCGGGACATACTCAAAAAACTGGTCGACAGGGCCCAGAACGGCAAATCTGCCCCCTAGAGCGGCTTGGGTTCAACTGAACCCGTAAAGTTGCTCTAGCACTTTGGAAACAATCAGTTTTATGGTTTTTTGTTTGTTTGAATCAGAAAATCCAACTGATCCGGGACCAAGTGACGGTTTATCAAAACCTATGCGTGTTCAATTGAGCTGTTCGGGGAGACGAACGAGTAATGATCAAGGCAAAGTCTGTTCGCCGGCTGGCCGCAGTGCTGGTTGCGGACGTTGCTAATTATACCGGGTTGATGGGGGTAGACGAAGCCGGTACGCATGAGTTGTTGATTTCGCAGCGCGAAGTTATTGTTGATCCCGAGGTTGCCGCTCATTCGGGCCGGATCGTGAAATCCACTGGCGATGGCGTGATGGTGGAATTTCCCAGTGTCATTGCCGCCGTCAATTGCGCGGTGGAACTGCAAGCCCAACTGATCAGACAAAATCAGGATTTACCGTCGGACAGAAAGCTTCGCTGGCGCATCGGCATCAACTATGGCGACATCATTGTTGAACCCAATGACATTTACGGCGATAGCGTGAACATCGCGGCCCGGCTGGAAGCACTGGCGGAACCGGATGGTATCTGCATATCGGAGAAAGTGTTTCGCGAAGTCCGGGCCAAAATAGGCGTGACGTTCGAGTCAATCGGCAAGCAGCGCCTCAAGAACATTGTCGAGCCTATCACTGTTTACCGTTCGAGCTTCGAGATGGGCAAGGAAGCAGAACCGTTCAACCCGGCTGCTCCACCGTCGCGTGCACCGTTAAGTGACCGTCCGTCCGTGGCGATTCTTCCATTTGTGAATCTGTCGCCTGACAAGGAAAACCAATATCTGGTCGATGGGCTGACCGAAGAGTTGATTTTCGACCTTTCGATGTCGCCGGAATTTTTTGTAATAGATCGCGGATCGAGCTTCACTTTCAGCGGCCATCATCATGATCTGCGTGATGTGGCAGGCAAGTTGGGTGTGCGTTACCTGGTGATGGGCAGCCTGCAGCAGGGTGAAGACCGCATCCGGGTCACGTCGGAACTCATCGAGGCCGACACCGGAATCCAGCTTTGGACCAGCCGGTACAACCGCAAGAATCCCGATCTGCTTGAAGTTGTCGATGAAATTGCACGATCAATTGCTGCATCCTTGATGACCAGTTCCGGTCAGATCGCCAAGGCGGAATTGAAACGGCAGGTGGTCAAGGCGCCCAAGGAATTTACGGTTTATGACCACTATCTCAGGGCAAGAGACTGTTTCCACAAATCACTCCTGCCGCCGTGGGACAAGGGCAGGGACTGGAGCCGGCTGGCAAAAGAGAAGTTCGAAAAAACAATTGCCATGAGTGACCCGCCATACTGGCCGGCTGTTGCCGGGCTTGCCTGGCAGCACTCCATCGAATTTGACTGGGACTATTCAGATGATTACGAGGCGTCCGGGCGTCAGGCATTTGAACATGCGCTCAGAGCGGTCAAAAACGAACCGGATCTGCACCTGGGGCAATGGATTCTCGGTTGGGCATATCTGTTCATCAAGCAGGATTATGCTCGTGCCGAGCACCATTATAATCTGGCTCGTGAGCTGAACTTGGGCGATTGCAGACTGCTTGCTGAAATGGCGCAGCTGTTCATTCTGACCGGGCGCTATGAACAGGCAATCATGAACCTCAACCAGGCGATCAGGCTGCACCCTTATCACGAGCAGTGGTATGATGAATTTCTGGGGTGGGCTTATGAAGAAAATGGTCAACCCGATCGCGCCGTGGAAGTTCTGGGCCGGTTCACTGAACTGGAAGGGACATGGAGTTATCTGGTTCTGGCCCGGTCATACCTGCAACTGGGTAAACCCGACAAGGTCAAAGAGTACTTCAAGCACGTTGATCGACTGCACAGACAACGCACCGGACAAGCATTCACTTTGGAAGCATGGACCGACTGGGTACGTGCAAAGGAGCCGTACCAGGACCCGGATCGCGCCAGGCGTGTGATTGATTTGACGAAGGCCGTTATAGATTGCGCCAACGGAAAAACCTGAGGCCCGCCGGAAAGGTGGGAGATATCCATGACGGGAACCTGCCTGGTCGTCATACAGATGCTCGTTTCGGCGGGCCGGTTTAGGCGGTCAAGCTTTCGTCAGCTCAGATGATGCACCTCCTGCATGCCGTATACGGGTGTGTCGAGCCCCTCATGACGGGCCTTGAGCTGCAGTGAGAGGAACTGCGAATAGTGGCGCGACTGGTGCAGGTTGCCACCGTGGAACCACAAGGCTTCCTGCTGCGTCGGTTTCCACATATTGCGCAATTCGCCTTCCCACGGGCCCGGATCCTTGGGCGTGTCCGACCCCAGCCCCCAGCACTTGCCGACCTTGTCGGCCACTTGCTTGGAGATCAGTCTCTCGGCCCAGCCGTTCATCGAGCCGTAGCCGGTTGCATAGACCACCAGGTCGGCAGGCAGCTCCTGTCCGCTGTCGAGCACCACGGATGTTTCGGTGAGATGGTCAGCCTGGCCCTTGGCGAGCTTGATCTTGCCGTCCGCCACGAGTTCTGATGCGCCGACATCGATATAGTAGCCGGAGCCGCGGCGCAGGTATTTCATGAACAGGCCGGTGTCGTCTGCCCCGAAATCAAGGTCGAAGCCTGCTTTCTCAAGCCGGTCGTAAAACGCCTTGTCGCGTTTCTTGGTTTCATCGACCTGCGGCGCCATGACGGCAGGCAGCACCTTGTAGGGCAGGGACGCAAAGATCAGATCGGCCACATCGTGGGTGATGCCGTTCTTGACCGCTTCTTCCGAATACAGTGCACCCAGGGCCACGTCCATCAGGGTTTCAGACTTGACGATGTGGGTGGATGAGCGCTGTACCATGGTAACGTCGGCGCCTGCTTCCCACAGGGCGGCGCAAATATCGTGCGCCGAATTGTTGGAGCCGACTACAACGACCTTCTTGTCCTTGTAGGCGTCGGGTCCGGGATGCTGGCTGGAGTGCTGCTGCTCGCCCTTGAAGATGTCCTGGCCAGGTAGCTTCGGCACGTTCGGCACAGCCGACATGCCGGTCGCCAGCACGAGCTGTTTCGGCTTCAGTGTGACTTTGCTGCCGTCGCGTTCGACAACAACGGTCCATTCACCGGCTGCTTCGTCATATGACGCTGACTTTGCAACCGTGCTTGACCAGTAGTTCAGCTCCATCAGTTTTGTGTAGCTTTCCAGCCAGTCGCCGATCTTGTCCTTGGGCGAGAACACCGGCCAGTGATCGGGAAACGGCAGATACGGCAGGTGATCATACCAGACCGGGTCATGCAGGCACAAAGACTTGTAGCGTTTGCGCCAGCTGTCACCGGCGCGTTCATTTTTCTCGATGATGATGGTGGGCACACCAAGCCGCCGTAATCTGGCGCCAAGCGCGATGCCGCCTTGTCCACCGCCGATGATCAGGCAATAGGGTTGTGTCTTGTAGCCAAGCTCTGTGGCTTCTTTCTCGCGCTGTTCGGCATAGGTGAGACGTCCCTTGCCGGCACCGTGTTCGACACCCTTGGGCCGGTTGGCACCTTTGGCTTCCTCAAACCCCTTAAGCTCCTGCAGCGACGTCAGCATGGTCCATGCCTTGCCGTCGATCAGCCGCACCAGGCCCTTGCCGCGCCCGGTTGCGGTCTCAAAGGTGAACCAGGCGTCGATGACGCCGTCTGCCTCGTTGGCTTCGCCTTCAATCTGGAAGTTTTGCGGTTTTGCGCTGCCGAGAGTTGCCTTCAACATTGCAGCAATGTCGTCACGGCCTTCGCTGGTCTTGATGTTCCATGTCAGCGAGACCAGGTCGCGCCAGTAACTGTCCTCGCCGAACAGCTCGGTTGCGGCGTCTGTATCTTGTGCTTTCAGGGCGGTTTCAAGTTGCTCAAGCCAGGCCTTGACGACCTTTGTCTGCTGCGTTTCAGGCATGCATGTTTCCTCCAGGTTTTGCTCCCCAGCCTAACCCCGGAGGAAAGCTAGCACTGTGAATGAGGAAACGGCAATTGCGGAAAGCCTGGAAGTCAGCCTGTTTCCGCCTGACAGGATTCCGCCCAGATGCGTTTTGCCGTGTCGCGCATCTGTTTTGCTTCGTCCCAGCGGTTGGACATCTCCTTGCCGTCCGGCCCGGTCATGGCGTATTCGGGCGGGCCCAGTTCGCACAGGAAAATCGGCGAGCCTTGCGGATTGCGTTTCAGCCAACCGTCAAAACCGCGGCGCCAGAAGTCTTCAAACACCTCGACCCATTTCCGGTGCTGCGGGAAATTGATCTGCAGCTGGATCTGCTGGCGCGATGCCACGCGGCCCTGGAAACTGTCGGAGCGTTCAATGCAGCGCTGGATGAGGGCCTGGTTGTCATCTGAAATGGGATACCAGAACTCTCGGTCCACGACGTAGTGGGACAGGTCACAGCACAGCCGCATTTCCGGCACGGCGTCGAGCAGTTGCAGTGTGTAGAACAGGTCATTGGTGATGCAGTTGCGGTGGGTTTCGAACTGCACCGGAATGCCGATCTCGTCCGCCATCTCCATCCACTTGCGGATGACCGGAATACCGCCTTCGACCGACAGTGGAAACACCTGGCCGATGACGTCGACAAACGGCGAGCCGAAATCCTTGGACATTTTCAGCGTGTCGCGCAGGGATTCAACCGTCTTGGGAAACGCCACGATCAGCGGCGTCAGGTTGTTGCGCTCAAGGTGAGGGCGCACGTCATGAGCGGTCTGGACGTCGGCTGCGCCAAGATCAATGGCCATGCCGGAAAAGCCTTCCGCCGCGACCATGTCGCAGACCTCTGCCAGCAGCAGTTTCACGCCATCGGGCGAATGCGGCTGCATGGCCCACAGGGATTGGTAGACCTGCAGGTCCGGTCTTTCAGGCTTAGTCATAGACAACCCGATCAAGAGTGCCGTTGCGGCGCGTAATCCAGACCTCGTTCATGGGGTAGTCGGCTTCCGACTTGCCGCCGGACAGCTTGCGGATCAGTTCAAGCTGGAACTCGATATAGCCCATGCGGTTCACTTCATGACCGAGCTTGCTTTCGATCTCGTCGTTCAGTTCCTTCAGTTTCCAGAACGGCACCGAGGGAAATGTGTGGTGGGCGGTGTGGTACTGCATCTGCCAGCACATCCACTTCATCAGCGGGTTGGTATCGGTCGAGCGGGTGTTGATGAGGGTGTTGTCTTCATGGCTGAGGCCCAGGTGCTCGATGGTGTTCTGTAGCTGATGCACGAACTTCATTGTCATCATCGGGGCCAGCCACAATATCACTGCTGCCCATGACTGCAGGTAGATGGAAACCGCCGCAACAAGCACATAGGCCAGCAGCGAAATGCGGGCTTCCTTTATGACCAGATCATGCTGAGTCTTGAAGACGTAGGGTTCGGTGACGATGCCCAGCGAAAACCGGAAGATGCGGCGGATACGTGAATACCAGTAGGTCGGGCCGAAGAACCACAACAGGTAGGACGACAGCGTGTAGGGCTCGCGAACCAGCTCGCCGTCCTTCTCCCAGTTCTGGGTGTACTGGTGATGGGCGAAATGCTGGATCTTGTCGAAGTCACGCGGGTATATCATCACGAACCCGATCAACCGGCCCAGCCATTCGTTCAGCCATTTGGTCTTGAACACGGTGCCGTGGCTCAGTTCATGTTGCCCGGCATAGAGAAAGTTGATGAGGATGCCGTGGACCATGAATACCGGCACGGCCATCCAGGTGCCCCAGGTCTGCCAGAGCAGTAGCCGGTGATGGCTATTGCGCCGAAATGCGATCCGGCCTGCACCAGGCCGCGCGCATCGGAGCGTTCGTACAGCGCGCGCAGGTGATCGCGTTCCAGCAGTTTGCGGCGGGAAAATTCAGCGTCCATGAAATTTGTCTCTCATCGGTCCTTGTGGCTGCCGACCATGATGAGGTGACAAATTTTGACATACAAGTGAATTTTTTCGCACTATTGTTGACGTTTATTTGTCAGTGATCGGGCGTTGTCATGAGCAAATTCAATCGGTTGCCGCCGGTAAAGGCGATGCGGGCTCTGGAAGCCCTGGACAGATTGCGATCGGCAGGTGCTGTAGCGGAAGAAATGTCGCTGACGCGGTCAGCGGTGAGCCACATGCTGCGCCGGCTGGAAGATGATCTGGGGTTTGCCATATCCGAACCAGATGGTCGTGGTATCCGCCTGACGGTTCGTGGCAAGCGCTATGCCCAGGAGGCCCGGCGTGCGCTTGATATCATGTCGCGTGCAGCAGCCGATGAACCAGCCTTGTCGGGCGAATTGAAGGTGGTGGCCCCGCCGGGATTTGCCACCTTCTGGCTGGCGGACCGGATCGGTTCTTTCACGGATCAGTTTCCGGACATCAACATACATGTCGCAGCGGCGCGCGTGTTGGGCGACATCGCCGATGAAACAGCAGATGTACAGATTGCTTTCGGCGATGAGGCACAGTTGCGCGATCAGGCGGACCTGTTGGCACAGGTGGCGCTGTTTCCGGTCTGTGCGCCGTCCGCGTTGAGTGCGGAGCCGGGCCTGCGAAAACCATCGGACCTGAACCGCATGCGCCTTTTACATCTGGTCACCCATGTGGACTGGCAGCGCTGGCTGGAGGCAGCCGGGGCCACCAAGGTTGATCCGCGCGGAGGGCTGGTGTTTTCCGACATGCCGATGGTTCAGATGGCGGCAGCGTCCGGTCACGGCGTTGCACTCGGCGATGCGCTGACGGCGCGCGCGTCTCTGGAAAGCGGCCAGTTGGTCCGGCCGTTTGCCTTGTCGATACCCAGCCGGTGGAGCTATTACATGCGGGTGAACGCTGCCGGTCCGGCAGGCGAGGCGGCGCAGGCTTTTGCGGCATGGATCACAGCTCAACTTGATGAGGGAGCCAGGCAATGAAAACCACAATTGAGGCAGACGGTGTCTGGTCGGCGCGCGGGCGCGGATTCAGCATGGGGGTCGTGCAACCCGAAGGAAAAGTGATCCATTTCACCGGGCAGGTGGCCTGGGACGAGACCGAGCAGATTGTCGGCAAAGGCGATGTTGCCGAACAGACCCGCCATTGTTTTCGCAATATCGAGAAGCTGCTGGCCGCCGTCGGCGGCAGGCTGGATGATCTGATTGCGGTCACGACATACTACACCGACCGTTCGCAGTTGCCGCTGATCCAGCAGGTTCGAGGCGAATTTCTGGATGCAGACCATGCCCCCACCAGCACGTCCATCATGGTCGCGGGTCTGGGGCATGAAGACTTCCTGGTGGAACTGGCGCCGATTGCCGTGGTGCCGGACGACCGGTTCGTCGCGCCCTAGGCAGCAGGATTTGCTGCTGTATTTCGTTGTCCCCTTACACCGGACTTCCAACATGTGTTGGCCTTGTCGGGCGAAACGACGAACTGGTTAACCCTAAAGAATTGTTCGGGTTGGGTATTCGTTGAAACTGCTCACTAAAACACCCATGTCGTTTAGTGCCATGCAGGGCACCGCAAAGTTCAAATCAGAGCTGGATACGCGCAGATGTGGGCTGGTCTGTTCCAGGAATGTCGGGTGGACAGACCCGAAGAATCCCAGGAGTCTGGTGTTCGAAAGGTCACTTTAAGTAAAGAGACTGGGGACAGGGGGCCAAACTGTAACAGGAGTTGCCATAGTTGGCTGACGTTTTTGAGTTTCTGGTCGGTATTTTCGCGGTGTTTATTTACGGCACGGAAAACCGACCGAAACACCCAATCTGGCGCAATACTTTACGAGTTTTTGTGTTTGGAGGTTCTTTCGTTGCGGTCTTGAATTTGCTCGGTTTTCTTGGCGAATTTGATGTGCCGCTTTGGTTAACTGCCGTTTGGCTTTTGTGTTTTGCGACAGTCATGTCGTGAGAGTAACGCTGTCAAGCCTTGGCTCTCATGCGAATGAGTATTGGCGTAGGCCTATTGGGATGGCACTTTTGCGACAGTCATGTCTCGCAGAGTACTACGCTGGCAAGCCTTGGCTCTCATTGGTGACATTGATCATTGGCGTATGCCTGTTGGGATGGGTCATCTTTTAGTTCAATCAGAATCTGAATGGCGCCTTATGCAGCAGCCGATTTCGCTGACGCAGGAGCCGGTGCCTGGCTGGCTGTTTCCGACATGGAAACCAGTTTCGACCGCAGGTGATTTGCCATGTTCTGCTCAAGTATGGCGGCGATGTCCTGGTTCTTTTGCAGGAAGGTGCGCAGTTTTTCGGCTTCAAACCGGATCAGGTGCATTTGTTGTACGACCTCGACGGTTGCGGTCGCAGGCTCACCTGACAGATAGGTTATCTCTCCGATGGCCATGCCCGCGCCAGACGTGGCGATGGTCTTGTTGTTCACAATCACATTGGCGGTTCCGCTTGCCACAAAACTGAGATGATCGACCGGCTGGCCTTCCCGCGTGAGTACTGTACCTGGCGTTGCATCCAGCCACATGCCCGTATCAAGCAGAACCCGGGCCCGGTGTTCTGCCAGCCCGCTCGCCATGTGAGAGAGGAACAGGCGTTCGTGTCCGGAAAAACGTGAGGTAACACCCAGGACATACATGCGGGTAATGCCGATAATGGAGATGGCAATCCAGGTGATCTGAATAACCGCGGACGACAGGTTGAAATCCTGCATCAGGCTTGCCAGCACACAGGATGCTGCGATCAGGCAGACAGTGGGATAGACATATCCCTGACCGCGGACGAATCCTGTCTGCAGGGCCGTGTAGTTGGCAATATAGAGCGACACTCCGACGATGCCGATGGCATTTGATACATCTATTTGTGCGAGCAGTTCCTGTATATCGGCTAGCAGTTCCTGCATCGATTGCCACCTTCCAAGTGATCTTTCTGCTACACGAACGGATTGTTTGAGGTGTGTTCGGTACCGACAAATCAGCACAACCACAGGTGGCGGGTCTGTGTTAAATGCCACGCAAGCGTTTGCCGCCGCGCAGGTGTATGAATGGTCCGGATCTAGGCTGCCGCCGAATTCCCGGCGGTTTGTGCAGGTTTCCTGATGGCTGTTTCCGACATGGAGACCAGTTTGGAGCGCAGATGATTGGCCATGTTCTGCTCGAGTATGGCGCCGATGTCTTCGTTTTTCTGGACGAACGCGCGCAGTTCGTCGGCGTTGAACCGGAGCAATTGCATCGCTTCCGTCACCTGCACGGTCGCCGTTGCCGGACCAGCAGTGCGGTAAGTGACTTCGCCGATCGCCACGCGTGTGCTGGTAGTTGCAATGACATTCTCGTCGACGATCACCTCAGCTCCGCCGGAGGCCAGATAGCACAAATCATCGACGGGTTGTCTCGAGTTATGCGGGGCATGCGAACACATGGGTTTGCCACTTCCCGCACAGGCCGGGTAGGGTGGCTTTCATGACACAGGCGATTCGCATTATCGGCATTGATCCGGGCTTGAGACACACCGGCTGGGGCATTGTGACTGCGCAGGGCACACGGCTTTCCTATGTGGCCGACGGCACCATCAAGTCTGATGCAACGGCCCTGCTGTCGGACCGGCTGATGCAGTTGTATGAGCAACTCACCAAGGTAGTCGGCGGGTTTGAACCGGATGAGGCAGCGGTGGAGGAAACCTTTGTCAACAAGGATGCACGCGCCACGTTGAAACTGGGGCAGGCCCGCGGTATCGCCATGCTGGTGCCGGCCCAGGCGGGTTTGCGGGTGGCCGAGTATGCGCCTAACCTGGTGAAGAAAACCGTGGTCGGGGCAGGCCATGCCGACAAGCACCAGATCCAGGCAATGGTGAAAATACTGCTGCCGAAGTGTGTGCCGAATTCAGCAGACTCTGCCGATGCGCTGGCGATTGCGATATGTCATGCGCAACATCGCGGGCCGGCGTCACTGGCCGCAGCTTTAAGGGCAGCAGGATGATCGGCAGGCTTAAGGGTATCGTGGATGAGTATGGCGATGATCATGTCATCCTGGATGTAGGCGGTGTCGGCTATCACGTGGCGTGTTCCGCCAAGACGCTGGCTGCCCTGCCGTCTGTCGGCGAGGCGGCGGTGCTGCACACCGAGATGCTGGTGTCGGAAAACTCGATCCGGCTGGTCGGGTTTTCCTCGGAAAGCGAACGCGCCTGGTTCCGCCTGCTCGACAGTGTGCAAGGTGTCGGCACCAAGGTGTCGCTGGCCCTGCTGTCCACTTTGACAACCGCTGAACTGACCAATGCCATAGCGCTGGGTGACAAGGCCATGGTCGGGCGCGCCAACGGCGTGGGGCCGAAACTGGCGCAGCGCATCGTCACTGAACTGAAAGACAAGGCACCTGCGTTTGCCGGCGGTGATGCAGCCCTGGCAGCGGTAGCAGGCGCGCTCGATGCACCCCGGCCAACCGCGGCGGCAGAAGCCGTCTCGGCACTGGTCAATCTCGGTTACGGGCAGTCACAGGCAGGCGCGGCAGTGTCCGCCGCCATGCGTGAGGCCGGAGAGGAAGCGGCAACCGAAACCCTGATAAGGCTGGGCCTGAAGGAGTTGGCGCGGTGAACGATCGCCTCATTGAACCCGACAAGCGCGGCGAGGATGAGTTTGACACTCATCTCCGGCCCCAGGTGCTGGATGAATTCATTGGCCAGCGCCAGGCCAAGTCCAATCTGAAAGTGTTTATCGAAGCGGCCCGCAATCGCGGTGAGGCGCTGGATCATGTGCTGTTCGCCGGACCTCCGGGCCTCGGCAAGACCACGCTGGCGCAAATCGTGTCGCGCGAACTGGGGGTGAACTTCAAGGCCACCTCCGGCCCGGTCATCGCCAAGGCCGGTGATCTGGCCGCACTTCTGACCAATCTTGAAGACCGCGACGTGCTGTTCATCGACGAGATCCACCGGCTTAACCCGGCGGTGGAAGAAATTCTCTATCCGGCGATGGAGGATTTCCAGCTTGACCTGATAATCGGGGATGGGCCGGCAGCCCGCTCGGTCCGCATTGACCTGGCCAAGTTTACCCTCGTCGGTGCGACGACGCGGACGGGGCTTTTGACCACGCCGTTGCGGGACCGGTTCGGCATACCGGTGCGGCTCAATTTTTACGAAGAAGATGAACTGCTCGACATTGTGACACGTGGCGCCCGGGTGCTTGGCCTGGCCATGACCGAGGACGGTGCGCTTGAAATTGCCCGCCGGGCCCGCGGCACCCCGCGTATTGCCGGGCGGCTGCTGCGGCGCGTGCGGGACTTTGCGTCCGTCGATGGAACCGTGCAGGTTGACCGGCAGGCTGCCGACAAGGCCTTGCGGCGGCTGGAAGTGGACAGTCTCGGCCTGGATGCGCTGGATCATCGCTACCTGAAATGCATCGCGATCAATTTCGGTGGCGGGCCTGTAGGGATTGAGACCATTGCGGCTTCCCTGTCGGAACCGCGCGATGCCATTGAGGAGATCATCGAGCCCTATCTGATTCAGCAGGGCTTCGTGAACCGCACACCGCGCGGGCGAATTCTGACCCCGCATGCGTTCAAGCACTTAGGCCTCGCGACGCCTGATCTGCTGGCGACCAGACAGGTGGAACTGTTCGAGGATGACGGGTAGAAATGTCCTTGTCCGGTTACCTTGAAAACGGCGTGCATCACCTCGATATCCGTGTCTATTTCGAGGACACTGATTTTTCGGGCATCGTCTATCACGCCAACTACCTGAAGTTCTGCGAGCGTGGCCGGTCTGACATGCTGCGCCTTGCCGGTGTACACCACACGGACCTTGCCGGCGATGATATGCATTTCGTGGTGCGGCGCATGGAGTGCGATTTCAGGGCATCGGCACGTATCGATGATGTGGTGCGTGTAGAGACCTGCCTCAGGCGGGCATCGGGTGCAAAGCTTGTTCTGGTTCAGGCTGTGAAGCTTGGCGATCAGGTGCTGTTTGAAGCCGACGTAACTCTTGCGGTGGTCAACATCGCGGGGCGGCCACAACGGATTCCACCTGCAATAATGCGCGCAATGTCGCAAGCGTGAATGCACTGATGGTGTTGAAAGTAACCTTCTGTTAACTAATCCAGCGTTGAGTGCCTGTGAAAGCGGGTGACGTGTTTGTGTGGGTTTCAACGCCGCAGTTTCGACATAGTGAACAGGCTTTTGAAGCCCGCCGGATTATAGAGAATCATTTATTGTCGCCTGATTGGGTGGGCGCGTGAATTAGAGCAGGCACAACATGGAAGTCAAAGTGGGGGACCTTGCGGCGCAGACCGATGAGTTCGGGCTGTTCAATCTGTTCCTGATTGCGTCGCCAATGGTCAAGCTGGTCATGATCGGCCTGGTTGTCGCGTCGATCCTGTGCTGGGGCATTGTCTTTGAAAAATGGCTGGCTGTGCGCAAGATGAAAGCCTCGATGGACAAGTTCGAGCAGTTGTTCTGGTCGGGCCAGTCACTGGAAGACCTTTACCTGACGCTGGGTCCGCGCAACAATAAGGGCATGGCGGCGTTGTTCATGTCGGCCATGCGCGAGTGGAAACGGTCGCAGGATTCGGCCATGCGGGCAGGATTTGCCGGTGTGCAGATGCGCATCAACAAGGTGATGGACGTACAATTGCAGAAGGAAATGTCGAAACTGGAACAGCGGCTGCTGGTGCTGGCGACAGTGGGATCGACGGCACCGTTTATCGGGCTGTTCGGCACGGTGTGGGGTATTATGAACTCGTTCCGGGCGATCGGCATATCCAAGAACACCAATCTGGCGGTTGTCGCACCGGGTCTGGCAGAAGCGCTGTTTGCAACGGCACTCGGACTGCTGGCGGCGATACCGGCGGTGATGTTTTACAACAAGTATTCCAGTGACATCGGCAAGATTGCTGCACGGCTGGAGAATTTTGCAGACGAATTTGGCTCGATCATTTCGCGCCAGCTTGACGAGCGCATGTGTAGCGCAAGCAGTCAGGTAAGACAGTGGAGAGACCATGGCCGGAGGATTGGTAGGCGGGAGCAGCGGCGGCGGCAGACGGCGCCGGCGTTCGTCCGGATTCGCGCCGATGAGCGAAATCAATGTCACACCTTTTGTTGATGTGATGCTGGTGCTGCTGATCGTGTTCATGGTGGCGGCACCGTTGCTGAATGTGTCGGTGCCGATTGACCTGCCTGAAAACAAGGCAGAGCAGACGCCGGGTGAAAAGCAGGATCCGATCACCATCTCAATCGATGCGGACGGCAAGATCTATATCGGTGACACCGAAGTGACCGCCGACACACTGGCGCCAAAATTGACCGCCATTGCAGAAAGTCGGCAATCAGAGGCCGAAACCAAGGACCAGCGTGTTCGGGTCCGGGGTGACAAGGGGGTGAATTACGGTCTGGTGATGCAGGTGATCGGTGAATTGAACGCGAGTGGTTTTCGGCGCATCGACCTGTTAAGCAACCCTCAGAACTAGGGCCTCGGGTCAGGACCCTTGTAGGTGAACGAAAGCATATGCGGATCAACTGGAGTTTGCTGACGTCCTTTGCGGTACACGCTGCCATCCTGCTGATGGCGGTTGTGGTATTGCCGTCGCCGGAGCAGCATAATATTCCCGAACCGCCGCCGATTGCCGTCAATATCGAGGATTTTCAGGATGTGGCCAAACGGGCCAACCAGACGACCGAAGAGGTGAAGAAGGATCCTGAGCCGCAGGACAAGCCCAAGGTTCAGAAGGTCGAGAAAAAGATCGACCGTCCAGAGCCGAAGCCGGCAAAGGAAATCAAACAGGCTGCACGTGAACCGCAAGCCCAGCCTGAGCCGGAACCCAAGCCTGAACCCGAGCCTGAGCCGAAGCAGGCGGAACCGACACCGCCCGATCCGGCTCCGCTGGAAGAACTGATAAAGAAAACCGAAGACGTCGCACCCGAGCCGAAACCGGTCGAAGAACCCAAGAAAGCTGAGAGCAAACCGGTTCCCAAGCCCCGGATAAAGCCCAAGCCGCCGAAGAAAATTGTCAAGAAGAAGCAGGAAGAGTTCAAGGTGGATGATATCGCGGCCTTGCTCAACAAGACTGATGAGGAAAAGGCTGCACCCAGCGATCAAACCGATACCGGAACGCCGTTGCAGGGTCTGCAGAACCTGAGTGGTGACGATCGGCAGGTAACGGCAACCGCGCTTGACTGGCTGCGCCAGCGGGTAGGCCAGTGCTGGTCAATTCCGGCAGGTGCGCGTGATGCCGCCGGATTGGTCGTAACCTTGCGCTTCCAGCTTGATATAAACGGCAACCTGACGGCTCAACCTCTGGTCGAGCAGGTGACAAATCATCCGGCAGCGCAAGCGGCAGCGCGTTCAGCCCTTGCTGCATTGATCCAGTGCCAGCCATACGACAGAATGCCCAAAGAGACCCATAGTTTGTGGTCGGATATCAGAATGAAGTTTGATCCCAGTGTAATGGTCGGGCTGAATTGAGCAGGAAAACTTGATGATATTAGAGACGGTAAAAACAAGCGGTTTGTCGTTGGCAATCCTGCAACGGGCTATGGCCGCAGTATTGATCTGGACCGGGCTGGTGCTGCCTGCTCATGCGGTGCTGGAAGTTGATATCAACCAGGGACAGGTAGATCCGATCGCCATCGCGCTGCCGAATTTTGGTGGCGCTGATCCCCAGTCGCAACAGTATGGCATAGATATCACCACCATCATCGGCAACAATCTGGAACGTTCCGGCCTGTTCCGGCCGCTGCCGCAGAACTCGTATCTGCAGCAGGTGGTGGACTTTAACGCCCAGCCACGGTTCGTCGACTGGCAGACCATTCAGGCGCGCGCCCTTGTCACAGGGCAGGCTGTCATCCTGGGTGATGGCCGGATCAGGGCTGACTTTCGCTTGTGGGATGTGTATGGCCAGAGCCAGATACTTGGCCTGCAGTTTGTCACGACGCAGAAGAACTGGCGCCGTATCGGGCATTTGATCTCTGATGCCATCTACAAGGCGATGACCGGGGAAGAAGGCTATTTTGACAGCCGTATCGTCTATATCGCCGAGAGCGGGCCGAAGAACCAGCGCAAGAAAGTCCTGACCATCATGGACCAGGACGGGTTCAACAGGCGCGAGTTGACCAATGGCAATGACCTGGTGCTGACACCCCGGTTTTCGCCAACGTCGCAGGAGATAACCTATATGTCATTCGCCGGCGGCCGGCCGCGGGTCTATTTGTACAATATTGACACACGCCAGCGCGAAGTGGTTGGCGAGTTTCCCAATATGAGTTTCAGCCCGAGGTTTTCGCCGGATGGACAAAAAGTGATCATGAGCCTGCAGGAAGGCGGCAATTCCAACATCTACGAGATGGATTTGCGGTCCCGGCAGCTGCGCCAGTTGACCAATACGGCTGCCATTGATACCGCACCGTCTTATTCGCAGGATGGCCGCCGCATCGTGTTTGAAAGTGATCGTGACGGCGGACAGCAAATCTATGTTATGAATGCCGACGGCTCCGGCCAGCAGCGCATCTCGTATGGCAAGGGACGCTATTCGACCCCTGTATGGTCGCCGCGCGGTGACAATATTGCTTTTACCCGGTTTGGCGGCGGCCGGTTTTCCATCGGTGTCATGCGTCCTGACGGTTCTGGTGAGAGAATATTAACCGAAGGTTTCCATAATGAGGGGCCAACATGGTCGCCCAATGGGAGGGTAATCATGTTCTTCCGGGAATCGGGAGGTGAAAACGGGGGTGCAAAAATGTTTTCGGTGGACTTGACGGGCTATAATGAGCGCCCGGTACAGACGCCGACATTTGCATCTGATCCAGCGTGGTCGCCTCTTCTCAGATAAACGGAAAGTGAACTGCATACTGGACAGATATTGGCAGGTATTGCCATAAATCTGCCATCACAAGGGTCGATTGGCCCGTCATGAATTTGCCGCGTTGCGTTTGAGTCTGGTGGGGCTGGCTTTGCAGCAAGCAGGTAATAAATGGATGCCACAAGGAGTGGGATAAATGTTTCGCAATATCGCAGGCCGCAAGGTCGCCCTAGCATTCGTAGGGATGTTGGTGCTGGCTGGTTGCTCGAAATCAGAAAAACCTGATCTGCTTTCACAAGGCCCCAACAACGCAACCCAGGTTGCACCGGGCTCTGAACGGGATTTCATCGTCAATGTCGGTGATCGCATCTACTTCCCGGTGGATCAGACGACGCTGACGCCGGAGGGCATGGAAACCCTGAGCCGACAGGCCCAGTGGTTGAACCAGTATCCGAATGTGACCATTCAGGTCGAAGGCCATGCCGATGAGCGCGGCACGCGTGAATACAATATCGCGCTGTCAGCCCGCCGGTCGACGGCGACCCGGGAATTCCTGATATCACAGGGCGTGTCGGCGCAACGTGTCGCTACGCTTGCCTATGGCAAGGAACGTCCGGTCGCGCTTTGCGATGCTGAAAGTTGCTGGGCGCAAAACCGCCGTTCGGTGACCGCCATAACCGGTGGTGCAGACCGGCCATCACAAGGGTCGATCGGCTCATCTTGAGTTTTCCGCGTTGCGTTTGAGCCTGGTGGGGTTGGCTTTTGCAACAAGCGGGTGGATAAATGGATGCCACAAGGAGTGGGATAAATGTTTCGCAATATTGCAGGCCGCAAGGTAGCCCTGGCATTCGTAGGGATGCTGGTGCTGGCCGGTTGTTCGAAATCAGAAAAACCTGATCTGCTTTCGCAAGGTCCCAACAACGCAACCCAGGTTGCACCGGGTTCTGAACGGGACTTCATCGTCAATGTCGGTGATCGCATCTACTTCCTGGTAGATCAGACCACACTGACGCCTGAAGGCATGGAAACCCTGAGCCGTCAGGCCCAGTGGTTGAACCAGTATCCGAATGTGACCATTCAGGTCGAAGGCCATGCCGATGAGCGTGGCACGCGGGAGTACAATATCGCGCTGTCAGCCCGCCGGTCCACGGCGACCCGCGAATTCCTGATATCACAGGGCGTATCGGCGCAGCGTATCGCCACGCTTGCCTACGGCAAGGAACGCCCGGTCGCGCTTTGCGATGCTGAAAGTTGCTGGGCGCAAAACCGCCGCGCAGTGACCGCCATCACCGGCGGTGCATCACCTGGTTGAGGCCTGGTCATTGGGCAGTTGTTTATGCTGAATAGCTCGCGGTGCATCCGCGGGCCTTTCTGTATACATGCCGGAAAACGGCTTCGCGTCCAAGTTTGACCGGATTTAAAGGGCAAATTGAACGGATGTGAATTTGTAACGCAAACAAACTCGGATTGAGAAATCAGTCGGACACCGTTACAAGTCTTATCCATCGGCACACTAATTCGCTTGAGGGACTGCATTCATGATCAAACAGCTCAAACGCTCTTTGGCAATCTCGTTGCTGGGACTTGCTGTTTTGCCGGCGGGGTCCGCATTCGCGCAATCGGATCAATGGAATTCGCTTTATGACCGGATTATACGGCTGGAAGCCGAAGTGCGCAGCGGCGGCGGGGCCAGCGCCGGTGGCGGCGGTAATGTGCAGATACAGGCACAATTGCAGCAGCTGTCGGCGCAGATGAATGCAATGGCGCAACAGATATATGACATGCAGCGCGAACTGAACCGTCTGCGTGAACTGGAACGGCAGGGACTTCTGTTCAAAAAGAAGCGGCAGGTGGCGACGGCAATCGCGCCCCAGCAGCAATCCGGACAATGGGACCAGGGGCAGGTGGCACCGGCGCCAAATTACGGCCAGTTTGAGCAATCGGTCGAGATTGAAAGTGCCCCGTCGGCAGGCGGGCAAATTCCGCGCGGTGGACTGGCGTCCGGACCCCAGGTGCTCGGAACGCTGAATCTCAACAACGATCAAGGAGTGCCTGCGGCACCGGCGCAACCGACTTATGTGCCGCCGGCGCAGCCATTGCAGCCACAAGCACAGCCATTACAGCCGCAAGTACAACAACAATGGCAGCAGACCAACAATCAACCCCGCCAGGTTCAGGGCGTGCAATCGCAGGCGTTGCCGCCGATCGGTGGTGGCCAGTTGGCCGGTGCCCAGCAGCAGCAACTTCAGGGTCAGCCGCGCTACCAGCTTCAGCAGGGCCCGCAAGCCTATCAGCCGGAGCCGGTTGAGGAACCGGGCTTCGATGCGCAGGGCCGTCCTTCGCTGGCACCGGAAAAAGTGGAAACTGCGCTGCTTGACGGCAGTGCGGGTGGCAGCAATCTCGGCGCAGGGTCAAGCGGCAGTGGTGATTTGGCAGAAACCAGCGCTGACGGCTTGTTCAAGCAGGCCCAGTCCAGCTACCGGTCACGGGATTTCTCCGGCGCTGTTTCCGGGTTTCGCTCATTTGTGACCAGGCACCGGCAACATGAACTGGCCGATGATGCCCAGTTCCTGCTCGGTGAAGCCTATTATGCGCAAGGAAGCTGGAAACAGGCCGCCCAGAGCTATCTGGCGGGTTATCAGAATTTTCCCGACAGCGACAAGCGTGGCTCAAACCTTTTGAAGCTGGGGATGTCGCTGAACAAGCTGGGACAGAAAAAGAAGGCGTGTTCCACCTTTGCCGAGGTCAACAAGAAATTCGGCAAGCAGGCCTCGTTGCGCAACTCGTCGCTCAAAGAAATGCAGCGAGCCGGGTGTAGCTGATTAATGGATCCGGACCCTGGGGTCATTGACGATTGCGAAGCAGCAGACCTGTTTTCCCGGCATCTGACAGGCTATACAGGCCTTGTTCTGGCTGTGTCGGGCGGGGCTGACTCAATGGCGCTGATGCGGCTGGTTGCGCGCTGGAACGCCGGTCTGGACCCTCAGGCACGATCAGATGTTCATGTTGTAACCGTTGATCACGCATTGCGGCCGGGAGCGGCAGCGGAAGCTGATTTTGTCATGCGCGAAGCGTCGTTGCTGGGATTGCCGGGGCAGAAACTGCGCTGGGACGGGCCGCATCCGAAGACCGGTGTGCCGGCCGCTGCCCGTGAAGCGCGCTATGGACTGATGGCAGACGTTTGCCGGCAGCTGCAAGCGGTGCTGGTTACCGCGCACACGCTTGATGATCAGGCTGAAACCCTTGTCATGGCCCTGGCAAGAGGCGCAGGTGTCGACGGCCTTTCCGCCATGCAACCCAAGACCGAGTTGAACGGCCTGACCATTGTCCGCCCGTTTCTGGAGATTACCCGCGCACGGTTGCACGCAACATTGTCACGCGCAGGCGCGAGCTGGGTGGAAGACCCAACCAACCGTGACACTGCATATGAGCGGGTGCGGGTGCGTGACGCACTCAAACTGCTGGAGAAGGAAGGGGTGAGCTGTGCCGGGCTGGCACGCTCGTCGCGCCGGCTTTCGCGCGCGCGCGCAGCACTGGCACATGCAGCAGACGCGCTGAGCCGGGATGTGGTGATCCACGAGGTATCCGGTTTTGCGCGTATCATGCGGCAACCGCTTTTTCGGGCTCCGGACGAAATTCAGCTGCGATGCCTGCTGGCAGCGACCAGAACCTATGGCGGCGGTATGGCGCAAAGCCTGGCGGGTGCGGAAAGCCTGCTCGACTGGATGCAGGCGGGGACGGGAAAGGCCAGGACATTTGCCGGATGCCGGATTGTGCGCAGGTCTGCCGAGTTCATTATCGGGCGCGAAGGCGAGCGGATCAGTGAAGCGCCGGTACGGATTGAACCGGGACAATGCGTTGCCGATTGGGACCGGCGTTACCATATCTCAACAAGCCGGGGCGCCGATCCGGTTGAACTGATGGTGTTGCACGATGTGGACGAAAAACTGCTGCCGGTGAGGCCGAAACTCGTTCCGGACTTCGTCTGGCAAGGACTTCCGGTGGCAATCTCTGCGGGAAATCAGGTGATTATGCCGGGTGAGGGACGTCAACCTGGTCCGCAAGATCAACAAAATGTCATGTTCCACCTCATTGCGGGCGCTAAAACGGCTCAAACTTAATTATCCTGACCGAGTTAATCTTGGCAAAGGATAAAGACGTACCTATGTTAGGTCTAACCGAGATCTTCTATCCGGGTGGCACTTGTTGTGTTTGAGCCATCCCGACACATTCCTGAAAGGATGTAGTGCCCGTGGGTAATTTCCGCAACTTCGCCGTGTGGGTGATCATTGCGATGCTTTTGTTCGCTTTGTTCAACCTGTTTCAACAACCCGGCAGCTCGACCCGGGCCGACAGCCTGACCTATTCGGAATTTATTGCGAAGGTGGAAGCCGGCACGGTTCGCGATGTCACCATTGCGGGCGATCAGATTACCGGCAAACTTAATGACGGCAAGGCGTTTGAGACCTTTGCGCCGAATGATCCCAATCTTGTCACGACGCTCAGCGAGAAGGGTGTCAACATCAGTGCCCAGGCCGCCAACAGCGATGGCGCATTCCCGGGCATGCTGCTGTCATGGTTCCCGATCCTGCTGATGATCGGTGTGTGGATATTCTTCATGCGTCAGATGCAGGCCGGTTCCGGCAAGGCAATGGGCTTTGGCAAGTCAAAAGCCAAACTGCTGACTGAACGCCACGGCCGGGTGATGTTTGAAGATGTTGCAGGCGTGGATGAAGCCAAGGAAGACCTTCAGGAGATTGTCGAGTTCCTGCGTGATCCGCACAAGTTCCAGCGTCTTGGCGGCAAGATTCCCAAAGGTGCCCTGCTGGTCGGTCCTCCCGGCACCGGCAAGACTTTGCTGGCGCGTGCCGTTGCCGGTGAGGCCAATGTGCCCTTCTTCACCATATCAGGCTCGGATTTTGTGGAAATGTTCGTTGGCGTAGGTGCGAGCCGTGTTCGTGACATGTTCGAGCAGGCCAAGAAAAATGCACCCTGCATCATTTTCATCGACGAAATTGACGCCGTCGGGCGTCATCGTGGCGCTGGCCTTGGCGGTGGTAACGACGAGCGCGAACAGACACTCAACCAGTTGCTGGTCGAGATGGATGGTTTTGAAGCCAATGAGGGTGTCATCCTTGTTGCTGCTACCAACCGTCCGGACGTTCTTGACCCGGCACTGTTGCGCCCGGGACGTTTTGACCGGCAGATTGTCGTGCCAAACCCGGATGTGAAAGGCCGCGAGAAAATTCTGAAAGTTCATATGCGCAATGTGCCGCTGGCACCGGATGTGAATGCCAAGACGATTGCACGCGGTACGCCGGGGTTTTCGGGCGCCGATCTTGCCAACCTTGTCAATGAGGCAGCCCTGCTTGCTGCGCGCCGTTCACGACGCCTGGTGACACAGTCCGATTTCGAGGACGCCAAGGACAAGGTCATGATGGGTGCGGAACGCCGCTCCATGGCCATGAACGAGGAAGAAAAACGTCTTACTGCCTATCATGAGGGCGGTCATGCCATCGTTGCCATGAATGTGCCGGCGGCAGATCCGGTTCACAAGGCAACGATCATTCCGCGCGGCCGTGCGCTGGGTATGGTCATGCAGTTGCCCGAAGGCGACCGCTATTCCATGAAGTTCAAGCAGATGACGTCGCGCCTGGCCATCATGATGGGCGGTCGCGTGGCTGAAGAGCTGACCTTCGGCGCCGACAATGTGACCTCAGGTGCGCAGTCCGACATTGACCAGGCAACCAAGCTTGCCCGGGCCATGATCACGCAGTGGGGCTATTCCAAAGAACTCGGAATGGTGTCTTACGGCGACAACCAGGAAGAGGTGTTTCTCGGGCACTCCGTGGCCAGAACCCAGAACGTGTCGGAAGAAACCGCCCGCAAGATCGACAGTGAGATCAAGCGGCTGGTGGATGACGGCTACAAGACAGCCCGCACGATCCTGACCAAGAAGAAGAAGGATCTCGAGGCACTGGCGCAGGGCTTGCTTGAATACGAAACCCTGTCGGGTGACGAAATCACCGACCTGCTGAACGGTAAACCGCCGTCGCGCGATGATGACGACAATGCCAAGCCCAAGGCAAAGCCCGGATCATCGGTTCCGGTGACCAAGAAGAAAAAGGGTGATGAAGGCTCCGGCGAACTTGAGCCGCAACCGCAGACCTGATTTTTCGGTAGATATTAGTTGCTGGCCGGACTTTTCCTGACGGGAAAGTCCGGCCGGTTTTTCTATAGACCAGCATTTTTCACGGGTTAGGGCGTTTTCAGCATGACCAGTTTGTATGTTCGCCCGGCGGGGCTGGTATACGGTCCGGACGCGGCACTGGCGATTGAAGCCGGTGCCGGCCTGCCCCTGGCGGGCGGGCAGATCTGCTGGACCATGGCGCTGGTAAGCGAAGATCGCGGCACAAGCTGGACGCCGCGCAAAACGGCTGCCCTCAAGGCGTCGCGTGATCATGATGTGGCAGGCTGGGTAAGCCGGTTGAGTGCACCTCGCAAACCCGTTGCCGGACTTGGCATGGATGCATGTCACATCATGGGTATCGTCAATACGACCCCGGACAGTTTTTCCGATGGCGGTGTCAATGCGGATGCCGACAAGGCCATTGAGAACGCCAGAGCCATGGCAAGAGCCGGTGCGGTGCTCCTCGATGTTGGCGGTGAATCCACCCGCCCTGGCTCCGACCCTGTGGATGAGGCGGAGGAATGGCGCCGGATTGAACCGGTCATAAGCACCCTCGTGGCGGACGGGCTGGCCGTGTCGTGTGACACCCGCAAAGCCGCCATCATGCAAAAGGTGACACGGGCCGGCGTTGCCGTGATCAATGATGTCAGCGCGTTGACCTATGACACCGATGCGCTGAATGTAACTGCGTCATCAGGCTTGCCGGTGTGCCTGATGCATGCGCAAGGTGATCCCAAGACCATGCAGCACAACCCGGAATACGACAATGTCGTGCTGGATGTGTATGACTGGCTGCACAGGCGCATTGAAACGGTTGTGGCATCAGGTATTTCGCGCGACCTGATCATTGCCGATCCCGGTATCGGTTTCGGCAAGACCTTTGCCCACAATCTGGAGCTTATGGCCGGTCTGGCGCTGTTTCACGGTCTTGGCGTGCCGGTCATGCTCGGTGCGTCCCGCAAAGGCTTCATCGGGTCTGTGACAGGCGAAAAGGTGGCTGCCAACAGGCAGACAGGCTCTGCGGCAGCGGCCTTGCTGGGTGCCATGTCCGGCATGCAGTTCGTGCGCGTGCATGATGTGCCGGCGACGCGCCATGCATTGAGTATATGGCAAGCAACAACGGCTCAGCACCAGGACTTGTAAACGCCGACGGGTTATTTTGGTTTTAACGGAAGTTTGGGTACATTGGTGCGCCATCAAGGACACTGGAGCAACATGGGTTCAATATAACCCATAAACCTGATCTAAGTCTGAGATGAACATCTTGCAGGGATTGTTAAATGGACAAGGAATTTTTTGGCACCGACGGCGTGCGGGGCAAAGCCAACAGCTATCCCATGCGGGCCGACACGGTGTTGAAAATCGGCATGGCGGCAGGCGCGCTTTACCGGCGCGGCAGTCACCGGCATCGCGTGGTGATCGGAAAAGACACCCGGCTTTCCGGCTATATGGTAGAACAGGCCCTTACCGCCGGGTTCCTGTCTACCGGCATGGATGTGTTCCTGTTCGGGCCGGTTCCAACCCCGGCGGTTGCCATGCTGACCCGGTCAATGCGGGCTGACCTGGGTGTCATGCTGTCGGCTTCACACAACCCGTATCATGACAACGGCATCAAGATATTCGGCCCGGACGGCTACAAGCTGTCTGATGATCAGGAAAACGAAATCCAGAAACTGGTGCTGGCGTCCGAAACCATTTCACTGGCAGCACCTGAGCACATAGGCCGCGCCAAGCGAATTGAAGATGCCCAGGCGCGCTATATCGAATTTGTCAAAAGCTCATTTCCCAAGGAACTGACACTTGATGGGCTGCGCGTCGTCGTCGACTGTGCCAACGGTGCGGCCTACCAGGTGGCTCCAACAGCCTTGTGGGAGTTGGGTGCGGAAGTGATCCCGGTGGGCGTTGAGCCGAACGGCTTCAACATAAACGACGAGTGCGGTTCGACGCATCCGCAGAAAGTGGCAGCGCAAGTGCGCAAGATGCGTGCCGATATCGGCATATCGCTGGACGGTGATGCCGACCGCTGCATTCTCGTTGATGAAAACGGCAATGTCATCGATGGTGACCAGGTCATGGCGTTGATTGCGACCTCCTGGCACAGAAAGGGCCTGCTGCGCGGCGATGGACTGGTTGCCACCATCATGTCCAACCTTGGCCTTGAACGCCTGATGGCCTCTCATGACCTGAGCCTTGAGCGCACCCGGGTCGGTGACCGGTATGTGGTGGAGCGGATGCGCTCAGGCGGTTTCAATGTCGGCGGCGAGCAGTCAGGTCATGTGGTGTTGTCGGATTTCAACACAACCGGTGACGGTCTGATCGCAGCACTTCAGGTGCTGGCGGTACTGGTTCAGAACGGCGGTTCGGTGAGCGAAATCTGCCGGATGTTCGAGCCGGTTCCGCAGGTGCTGAAGAATGTCCGCTATGGTGCCGGCAAGCCGCTGGAGCAGGACCCGGTCAAAAAGGCGATAGCCGCAGCGGAACAGAAACTGGGCAATTCGGGCAGGCTGGTCATTCGAAAATCTGGAACCGAACCGCTGATCCGCGTGATGGCGGAAGGCGACAATGCCGATCTGGTGACCTCAGTCGTGGACGACATCGTCGCAGAAGTTCAGCGTCACGCTGCCTAGCGGCTGGCCCCTTGGCATTAAAAAAACCGGCTTTCAGGCTGGTGTGACCGCCTGCAAAACCCTTGTTTTGCAGGGTTTTTCCGTATTTCTCGAACTCCCCCAAAAAACTGCGAACATGCTTAAGAGGTTCTTAAGCGGTTTGGTTAATTATCTCCATTGAAGGTTTGGTCCAGACGGTATCCGGAATTTGAAACCGGGATTGAACGGCGATTGGCAAGTTTGCTTCTCAACCATGAGAAGCGTTCAGTGAATGGAGAGTACAAATGATGGGTCGCACGCTGCTGAGAGTGTGTTTCGCTGCACTGGGATTGGGCATGGCTGGGGCAGCCCACTCCGCTGACTATGACGGCCGGTTGCCGGATGAAGGTTTCGGCGGCATGTGGAGTTGTCTGTATGCCCGCGTTGACGGCGGCGTGACGTTATATGAACGTCCGACAGTCATTCAGCCCATTGGCGCCGGTTTCGACAATGGCGGTGGCGGCACAACCACTACCGCCATCAATTCGACCATTGACCCCGGCGGGTTCTTCGAAGGCGGTGTCGGTTGTCAGGTCGCCAGCAGCCTGCGCATTGAAATTACCGGTGGCGTGCATCTGAAATCATCTCTGACCGATGCGTTTCCAGGCTCCCTGGATGCAGAAATCGGATCGCAGTATGTGTTTGTATCGTCTTATTGGGACATCACCAACTATGCCGGTTTCACACCCTATGTCGGCGGTGGCATCGGTGCATCCAAGAATGAGATTTCCGGGCTGGTGGCTCCGGCAGGTGCGGCAGGAAGCAGCGAATATGATTTCGCCTATCATGTCGGGGTCGGCGTATCCTACGATATTACTTCGAGCCTGAAATTTGATCTGGCCTACCGGTATATTGATCTCGGCGAAGTTATTTCAGGTATTGATACCACTGCACTTCCTGCTGATCAGGGAGCCATCAGCGTTGACAATATTCAGGGCCATGAAGTCAAAGTGGGCCTGCGTTATCATTTCGGCGGATCAGCCTGGTAACCGGTGTCACGGAGGCAGATCTGCGCACCAGGCCCCCGGTTTCGCTCAAAGCAACATGTGATCAGTTGAAGCCATGCTGATCTTGGGAAAATGACGGCTCGCATGCTCAGGATTCCGGCGGCGGAACCAGACATGCGGGCCTGTTTTCTGGTTGATGGTTAAGGGTGTGTAACCCAAACGTGTCGCAACGACGCGAATTTGGCGTGATTTTGACAACCCTGGCAAGACGTCGTTTTGATGCCGCAATGACGACTGCAAACAGACACCTTGATCCTGTAAATCCTTATCTCACGCGAGTGGGCGGATGTGCATGTTTCATGACCTGTTGGGCAACAACAGATCGGGCATGAACATCTACAATGCAGGGATACCCCTAGAGTATCGGGGAGAAGGAGTTACAGGTGAGACATTTTTTGAAAAAGGGCCTTTTGGCCTCAGCCATGGTGGCGCTTATGGCGCCGGTTGCAATTGCTGCGGATATTGATACGCCACAGCCGGCGCCTGCACCTTATGTGCAGCCGGACGATAACTATGTGTCAGGCTGGTATGTGCGTGGTGATGCCGGATTTTCGTGGCTTGATATCTCCGGCTTCGATGATGGCGGTTCTGCGATTGCCGGCGGTGGTGTTGGTTATCAGATCAACCAGTATTTTCGCACCGATTTGCGGGCCGATCATGCCTTTGACCATGACGCGGGTGATTTCGATGTAAGCGCCACAACAATACTGTGGAACGCCTATGTCGATGTGCCGCTTTCCATGGGGTTCACACCTTATGTGGGCGTTGGTGCCGGCTATGGCTTCGTTGATTATTCAGGCGCGGGTTCACCGTCTGATGATGAGGGTTTCGCATGGACAGCCACCGGTGGTGTTGCATTCCAGATGACCCAGAACATCACTCTGGATGCCGGCTATAGCTATCGTGAGATAGATGTTGCCGGCCCCAACTATGCCGATCACTCCGTGACCGGTGGTATGCGCTGGAGTTTCTAGAGCAACAGGGGGTTCGATTGAACGCCTGACACAATTTCTGTCTGACAATTTCAAGGCGGCACAGCACCCGACGGCCTGCTCTTCTCCCGGAGCAGGCCGTTTGTTTAATGGAGTGTATACCAAAGCAAGTGTTATTTCCGCCTGCATGACTGCTGCGTCGAATTCGCACTTGATTGCAAACTCGCCTTCCAGTATCCCGGTC